>NZ_CP047046.1 GCF_030408435.1 Corynebacterium auriscanis
ATGACTGATCCAACGAACTCCTCCTCCCTCGAAGCCCACTTTCCAGGCTTATGGAACGCAATCATCAAAGAATGGGTAGATGAGAACGCCCGCGCGATCAATCAACCCCCTGATTCTCCAATTGGCAGGCGGTATCCTGCGCTCAGCCCAAAAAAACGCAGTATGCTGCTCCAGATCACTCCGATCACCTTGATCGGAAATATTGCTGTGCTCCAAACACCAAGCAAATGGATCAAAGAGGAAGTAGAGCGCGATCTGGCCCAACCCATCAAGGACGTTTTAGCTTCCCGTCTGCAGATCAACACAACTCTTGCGATCTCTTCACGCGAAGATGGCAATTCTAATTCGTCCTCGGAAGACCGCCAGAATCCGCAAGCCCAGGAGGAGCACCAGCCAAGTTTTGACACTTCGACCAGCGATAATGCTGCTAAGCAGCAATCCAATTCCGCAGCGAACTCAAACCACGGCGCATCGGCGCACAACCTGGTTGCCAATCGCGACAACCGTAGCGCTCACGAAGAAGATCCCAACACTGCCGAGGGCGATGTAATTGGCGCACGAAACGACAGCGGGTTTTCTGCTACCGAACACTCGCAGCAGCAACCAAATAGTCGCAGTTCGAACCGAGTCACCGCCTCTACCAACCGTTTCGCGGGTCATTCGAGCCGAGGGTTTAACGATTACGACCGGCCGAGGGCGTCGGGTAGAAGGGGCCAAGGCGGGCAGTCAAACGACGCCTTCTCCTTGGACGAGTGGATCGACATTAAAGAGCCAGAGGCCCAGGCAGCCGCGATTGCCAATACGAAACGACGCAACGAGTTTCTAAGGCAAGGAGGCATTGAACCGCAAGCGCGACCAGGCGCGACTGCTCCCATTACCGGGAATCCCGGGCGGGAGACAGAGCCCGAAACCTTGCTGAACAAAAACTATACATTCGAGACATTCGTGATTGGCTCCTCCAATAACTTTGCGAATGCGGCTTGCCGTGCCGTGGCTGAAAGCCCAGCTAAAGCCTATAATCCGCTGTTTATTTGGGGCGAATCGGGACTTGGCAAAACACACCTACTGCATGCCATTGGGCACTACGCTAAAGAGCTGCGACCGAACATGAGAGTGCGTTATGTCTCCAGTGAAGAACTGACGAATGACTTCATTAACTCCATTGCCACCGACACGCGCGAGGCATTTAAGCGGCGCTACCGCAATGTGGATATGTTGATCGTAGACGATATTCAGTTCTTGGAAGGCAAGGAATCCACGCAGGAGGAGTTCTTCCACACGTTCAATGCCCTTCACCAGGCGAACAAACAAATCGTGTTGAGCTCGGATCGTCCTCCCAAAAAGTTGACCACACTAGAAGATCGTCTGCGCACTCGCTTTGAGGGAGGTCTAACGACCGATGTGACCAGCCCAGATCTGGAAACCCGTATTGCCATTTTGACCAAAAAGGCCCAGATCGAGGGCATTCAACTCCCAGAAGATGTGAAGCAGCTCATCGCAAACCGGTACGACACCTCTATTCGGGTGCTGGAGGGTGCGCTGATTCGCGTCATTGCGTACTGCTCGCTGGGGGATGAGCCCATTTCTCTCGAAGCAGCCGAGATCGCTTTGCGGGATATCAACAACGGTTCGGTCGAGGTCACACCACAAGCTGTCATCGAAGTCGTGGCCCACTATTACAACCTCACCACCGACGAATTGGTTGGAAAGGGCAGGTCAAAGCGCTTTGTGCACGCACGGCAGATCGCTATGTACCTATGCCGTGAACTCACCGATCTGTCGTTGCCGAAGTTGGGGGCCGCATTTGGCGGGCGTGACCACACGACAGTGATGTACGCGGAGCGACGGATTCGGGAGTCTCTGACAGAGAACAAACAGGTCTTCGATCAGGTACAGGAGCTCACCCAGAAAATTGAAAATCACGCGCGCAACTAACCCCCGTTGCACTTATAAAAGCATATGTGCAGCCAAGTTATCCACAGTTAGTGGTGGTTATACACAGGGCAACTGGGGATAACTTGGGGTGCCGTGACCTTGATCGGACCTAGTTATCCACATTTCCACAGGGTTTTCCACAGATGTAATTACAAACTTGTAATTTCGGGGGCAGAGCCAGATTCGCTCTCGACGATGACAAACATGTAATTTCAAGATCGTAACTGGGGATAAGCCCCGAAAAACTGGGAACGAGACAGTGGAAAACCTGTGGATAAGTGCGACCCCGGGCGAGTTGTGCACAGAAGCACTGAGTTATCCACAGAAACATCCACCACTCCGCCAACAGGCAGAAAATAGCTCCGAACAGCACTAAACTTCTGTTATCCACAGAAACCACAGGACCTACTACGACTACTGAATCTATAACTAGAAAAAGATCAGAAATAGAGCTTGTGGGTAAAGTTGACGACCGAAATGACAAGCAAAGGATGAGGGACCAACATATGGACAACAACAACGTTCGCTTCACCGTGCCCAAAGATGATTTCTCAACGGCACTGGGGTGGGTAGCACGTTCCCTTCCATCCAAGCCCACGCAGCCCGTACTGCGCGGTGTACTTATCGAGGCCAGTGACCAAGGGCTCACACTCTCGGGATTCGACCGCGAGGTGTCCACTCAAATCACCATCAACGCCGAGGTCGATGAGCCCGGGCGCATCCTCATCGCGGGCAAATTAGCCAACGACATTGTGGGATCGTTGCCCGATAAGCCCATTACTCTGGAACTCAGGGAAACCAAAGTTCTCGTAACCTCCGGTAATTCCAGGTTCGAGCTACCAGCCATGACCATCGAGGACTATCCCGAATTGCCTGGTTTGCCTGGAGTCACAGGGACCATCGATCCTCACTTGTTCTCTGAGGCCGTTAGCCAAGTGGCTACGGCAGCCGGCCGAGATGACACTCTTCCTATGCTCACTGGTGTTCATGTAGAACTCGACGGTGAAAACGTCACTATGGCCGCCACGGACCGTTTCCGGTTGGCTGTTCGAACCTTGCAGTGGAATCCGGCCCAAGCCGATGGTAAAACCACTCTCCTGATTCCTGCTCGCACGCTGTCGGACACGGCACGTAGCCTCGACGCCCACAATTCTGATCCCATTGAAATTGCAGTGGGGTCTGGTGAGTCCATTGGCCGGGATGGCCTGCTCGGTATCGCCACCGAATCGCGACATACCACTACACGGCTGCTCGATGCCGAATTCCCCAAATTCCGGCCGCTGTTGCCATCGAGCCACACTGCTGTAGCCAGCGTGGAAATTGGTCCCCTCCAGGATGCGATCCGTCGCGTATCCCTCGTGGCCGACCGCAACTCGCAGATTCGCATGCAATTCGAGGAAGGTACGTTGACGCTTTCCGCTGGTGGATCCGAGGTTGGATCAGCAACCGAGCAATTGCAGTGCGCCTTCGCTGGTGAGCCTCTTGAAATTGCTTTTAATCCGGGTTACCTCAAGGAGGGTTTGGCAGCGATTCACACACCGCGAGTAATTTTCGGATTTACGCTTTCTTCCCGTCCCGCGATTATGATCCCCGATGCAGGTAACCTGCCAGAGGCAGATGCCGAAGGGAACTTCGCTACCCCGCGAACCGATTTCATTTACCTACTGATGCCGGTACGTATTCCGGGATAAGTCGCTCCAGCTAGACACTGATCGCCACTGGATGCGCCACGCAATAGGTTGCAGCTAGTGTAGGCCACTAGACTGGCAGCGATATGTACATCAGGTCATTACAACTAGAGGATTACAGGTCGTGGCGCACCCTCGACCTGGCACTAACCCCTGGTGTGACCATTTTTTCGGGCCCAAACGGGCACGGCAAAACCAACATTGTGGAAGCACTGGGATACCTAGCCCACCTTGGATCACACCGCGTTTCCACTGATTCAGCTCTCGTGCGCGAAGGCCAGAAAGTGGCTTCCATTTCTGCTACTGCAGTCAATGAGGGTCGCGAACTCACAACGCACTTGGCGGTTCGTGCTTCCGGGGCAAATCGTGCACGCATCAATCGAACCGCCATGCGCAGTCCTCGTGACATACTGGGAATTGTTCGGACCACACTCTTTTCGCCCGAGGATCTGGCTTTGATTCGGGGGGAACCCGAGCAGCGGCGAAATTTCCTCGATTCCATCATGCTGGCCCGGTACCCCCGCCTAGCCGGTGTGAAAGCTGACTACGATAGGGCTCTGCGCCAGCGCAACGCCCTGCTGAGGAACTCTTCTTTCGTATTACGGCACTTTGCTAACGGAGTGGCTGCGGGCCCAGGGAACACATCCAGCTCGACTGGTATCTCAAGCTCTAGCTCACCCTCGGACACGACACCGGGTGAAGCGCAGTCTGGAGTGGGGGTCGCCGTGGGCATGGCGAGGGCCGGATCCTCTTCTCATATCTCCGACGCTGAATCCGCCCTCGCCACGCTGGATGTGTGGGATGGACAACTAGCCGCATTGGGAGGACAATTGATGTCCGCACGAGTGCAGATCGTTCACGATCTCGCGCCTCATGTGGCAAAGACCTATCAGCGGTTAGCACCGGAATCCCGCCCAGCCCACATGGCTTACACGTCAACGATAGATAGTGCCCTACACGAGGTGGGAGTTCAGTTAGGGCACAGCAAGCCCGGTCAACCAACGGCGTTATTGAGCCCCGATGTTGCCGAGGCAGTGTTACTGCAAGCATTCGCTGAAAAACGACCGGCCGAAATTGATCGCGGAACCACGCTGCTCGGGCCGCACCGAGACGATGTGGTTTTTACTCTGGGCACACAACCCGCCAAGGGATTCGCATCCCACGGCGAATCCTGGTCGTTTGCATTAGCTTTGCGATTGGGCGCCTACTTCATGGGGCGTGCAGACGGGGCAGAACCGATCGTCATCCTGGATGATGTTTTCGCGGAACTGGATAAAAATCGCCGGCGCAGACTTGTCGACTTGCTACAAGACGCGGAACAAGTGTTGATTACAGCTGCCGTAGGTGAAGATATTCCCGTGGAATTACGCGCTCAAGCCACTATCTTCGACATTTTGGCCTCAGTCGACGAAGAAGGGCAGCGAATCTCCCAGATTTCCGCCGTTGACACGGATGAACCACAGGCTAAACACCAAAGAACCGAAGAATTAGACCCGCAAAGTGTTGTTGACGACGCTGGGACCGCGCAGGATGAGATCGAGGAACATGAGTAATCCCGGTTTGAACCCAAATGATCCAGTGGCCCAAGCACTGGCACAACTGCGGAAGGCCGGCGCCAACCCACAGGTTGACTCGGTTCCCAGGGGGGCGTCGGAAAGAAAAGAAAAAAAGTACAACAAACGGCGAATCACCACGCGCCTGGATGGAAGAGCCGACCGCAGTTATCGGCAGCCAAAGCGGTTTGGGGCATTGATTATGCCGGAAATCAAGCGGAATGGGTGGAACCAGCACTATGCCGTGGGGCTGATCATGAATTCCTGGGAGGAGCTGGTCGGGGAGAAAATCGGGTCCAAAACCAAGCCCATCAAATACGATCCCGAGACGAAACAGCTGTTCATCCAATGCGAATCCACACCTTGGGCCACACAGCTGCGATTGATCCAGACAAAAGTGCTGCACACGATCGTCAATCGGGTGGGGCCCAACGTGGTGGCCGAGCTGAAGATCCTCAATCCAGAGTTCAAAAGGCCCGGAAAGGGAAAGCTCCGCGTCCGAGGTCGCGGGCCGCGTGATGATTTCGGGTAAGCGGCGGGGTAGACTGGTGTGGTTACAAATAGCGTGCTTGGTTAACGCTGAACGAACGCTTTACCGACAAAGGAGCTTGACCCGACGTGGGTGAACCAGAGAACAAGAACAATTACGGTGCCAGTTCCATCACCATCCTCGAGGGACTGGAAGCGGTTCGTAAGCGACCCGGCATGTACATCGGTTCCACCGGTGAGCGTGGCCTACACCATCTCGTGTGGGAGGTCGTTGATAACTCCGTCGATGAGGCAATGGCGGGGTATGCAAACGAAGTCACCGTGCGATTGCTGGCAGACGGCGGTGTAGAGGTCGAGGATAATGGTCGCGGTATTCCCGTTGAGAAGCACCCATCCGGCCCGCCGACCGTCCAGGTTGTCATGACGCAGCTGCACGCTGGCGGTAAATTCGACTCGGATTCCTACGCTGTTTCCGGTGGTCTGCACGGTGTGGGTATCTCCGTCGTGAATGCGTTGTCCACTCGCGTGGAAACCGAAATTAAGCGCGATGGATATCTATGGAGCCAGGTGTTCAATAACGCAATTCCCGAAGAACTGGAGCAGGTCAAGAAGGCCCGTGGCACCGGTACCAAACAACGTTTTTGGCCAGACCCTGAGATATTTGAAACCGTTGAATTCGATTTCAAGACGGTGGCGAAGCGCCTCCAGGAAATGGCCTTCCTGAACAAGGGTCTGACCCTCAACTTGATTGATGAGCGGCCCCATGAGGAACCCGAAGAAGAGCTGGCTGATGCAGCTGAAGATGCTGATGCTCCTAAGTCTTCCGCAGAGAAGGCCGAGGAGGAAAAAGCTAAGAAGGGTCCTACCAAAAAGACCTTCCACTACCCAGAGGGACTAAAGGACTACGTCGACTTCATCAATAGCAAGAAGACCGCTGTACACCCCACCATTATTTCTTTTGAAGCCAAGGGTGAAGACCACGAGGTTGAGGTGGCTTTGCAGTGGAACTCCGGTTACTCCCAGTCCGTGCACACCTTCGCGAACACCATCAATACCTTTGAAGGTGGTACGCACGAAGAAGGCTTCCGTGCGGCGCTGACGTCTTTGATGAACCGTTACGCACGTGATCACAAGCTGCTTAAGGACAAGGATCCAAATTTCTCGGGCGATGATGTTCGTGAAGGTTTGGCAGCCGTTATCTCCGTGCGCGTAGGTGATCCACAGTTTGAAGGTCAGACGAAGACCAAGCTGGGTAACACAGAAATCAAGGGCTTTGTGCAGCGTGCCGTGAATGAGCACTTGTCCGACTGGTTGGATGCCAACCCTGCTGAGGCGAAGGTCATCGTCAACAAGGCAGTATCCTCTGCTCACGCTCGGATGGCGGCCCGTAAGGCCCGTGACCTAGTTCGCCGCAAGTCTGCTTCCGACCTGGGTGGACTGCCAGGTAAGCTGGCGGATTGCCGTTCTAAGGATGCGACCCTCAGTGAGCTGTACATCGTGGAGGGCGATTCCGCCGGTGGTTCTGCGAAGTCTGGCCGTGACTCCATGTTCCAAGCTATCTTGCCGCTGCGCGGGAAGATTTTGAACGTGGAAAAGGCCCGGATGGACAAGATTCTCAAGAATGCCGAGGTCCAGGCGATTATTACCGCTCTGGGTACCGGTATTCACGATGAATTCGATATCTCCAAGCTGCGGTACCACAAGATTGTGCTGATGGCGGATGCCGATGTTGATGGTCAGCACATCGCGACGTTACTTTTGACCTTGCTATTCCGCTTCATGCGCCCACTGGTTGAAGAAGGTCACGTCTACTTGGCTAACCCGCCCCTGTACAAACTGAAGTGGGCAAAGGGTGAACCAGGATTCGCCTTCAGCGACCGCGAGCGCGATAAGCAATTAGAGGAGGGCCTCGCTGCTGGCCGAAAAATCAACAAGGATGATGGCATCCAGCGCTATAAGGGCTTGGGCGAGATGAACGCTAAGGAGCTGTGGGAGACCACCATGGATCCCGAGTACCGCGTTTTGCGCCGCGTGACTCTGGAAGATGCAGCTGGTGCCGATGAGCTGTTCAGCATTTTGATGGGTGACGACGTTGTGGCACGCCGTAGTTTCATTACCCGGAATGCAAGGGACGTTCGCTTCTTGGATGTCTAACGTAGGTTGGAACCGAGGGCTGCCCGTAGTTACACGGGTGGCCCTCTTTTTGGTTTCGCTTCAGCTCATTTAGACATAAAACGATAGCTTGCTGGATACACTGGGCGACGTGACTAATTCTGATTCCATAGATTCCATGAACCCTCGCCAGGCCGCACCTGCAGAATCTCATAGGGATGCTGCAAGGAACAAGGATGAGGTGAAGGGAACAGAGACCATCGCAACGCGGATGGCGGATTCCTCTACCTCCATGATCAGAGTTTTCCCGGCTGGAGAGAATACTGTGAGTTCGGGTGCGGACAGCGAAGGGAAGACTGGAGCGACCCAGCCCCCGCTGATCGTTATTTGGCCTGGCTGGGGGATGGGTGCGCGCTACTACGATCCAATGGGTCGCGAGCTGGCATCCCGGGGTTATAACGTTGCAACCGGTGAATTACATGGTCAGGGAAGCAGCACGGCACGGGCTACGCGGATGAAGAGATGGGGATATCACGAGATGGCATCTCAGGATTACCCACGCACTATTCGGGCCGCCAAAGAGCGATTCAATCTTCCCGAAACACATCCTGTCGTGTTGCTATGCCACTCGATGGGTGGCCAGATTGGATCCCTATTCCTGGCGCGGCCCGAGGCATCCGAGCTTAATGTTGTAGGAATGATCGGAGTGGGCGCAGGCACACCGTTTTACAAGGGGTTTTCGGGTGCTCCCCGATATCAACTGCAATATGGTGCCCCAGTGATGAGATTGGTGACGAAGGCACTGGGTTATCAGCCCGAGGGGAAACTAGATTTCGCTGGATACGGTCGCCAATCTGGAGTACATGTAGGGGAGTGGTTCCGCCTTTCCCGCACCAACCGGTTTATCAACCTCAGCGGTGCGGATCTGAACTATGAAGCTGCCCTACAAGAAATAACCACACCTGTCTTGCTGCTGCGGTTCCGTAATGATTACGACTGCACAACGCGATCCGCGCACAATTTGGCGTCAATGATGCCGAAGTCAAAGACCTTAAAGGGGCGAGGTTCGGGGCCGGAGGTAGAAACGATTGAAGGAAAACTCGGGCACAATCGGTGGGCCCGAGAACCAGAGCAGGTGGCGATGCGCGTTGAGGAGTTCATCGACGATCTAGAAAAGTGACGACTGAATCTAAACTGCGAGTGTGGAGCCACAAAGGGAGGTTGTAAGAGGGTAGACTGGATTGGTCAGAGACTAGTTCAGAAAGGCTTCACACGACGTGAGCGACGATACAACCGGCAGCGAGAATCTCTTCGATCGGGTCGAACCCATTGACCTGCAAAAGGAGATGCAATCTAGCTACATTGATTACGCCATGAGCGTGATCGTCGGCCGCGCACTTCCGGAAGTCCGCGACGGGCTTAAGCCCGTGCACCGACGTATTCTTTACGCGATGTACGACAACGGCTACCGGCCCGAGCGAAGTTATGTAAAGTCTGCAAAACCAGTAGCAGACACCATGGGTAATTATCACCCACATGGTGACTCGGCGATTTACGACACTTTGGTTCGCATGGCGCAGCCATGGTCGATGCGATACCCGCTCGTTGATGGCCAAGGTAACTTTGGTTCGCGCGGTAACGATGGCGCCGCTGCCATGCGTTACACCGAGTGCCGGATGACACCGTTAGCGATGGAAATGGTGCGCGATATTCGCGAGAACACCGTTGACTTCCAGCCAAACTACGATGGTAAGACCAAGGAACCGGTCATTTTGCCATCGCGAGTGCCGAACCTATTGATGAATGGCTCCGGCGGTATTGCCGTTGGAATGGCGACGAACATTCCGCCTCACAACTTGAATGAGCTGGCAGATGCCATTTTCTGGTTGCTGGATAACCACGAAGCCGAAGAAGCAGAAGCCCTTGAGGCTTGCATTGCGCGGGTTAAGGGTCCCGATTTCCCAACGGCCGGTTTAATCGTTGGCGATAAGGGCATCCAGGATGCGTATCGCACCGGCCGCGGTTCCATCCGTATGCGCGGTGTGACTTCCATTGAAGAAGACGGTAAGCGGCAGATCATTGTGATTACCGAGTTGCCTTTCCAGGTGAACCCCGACAACTTGGTTCACAACATTGCTGAACAGGTTCGCGATGGAAAACTTGCCGGAATCGCTCAAATTGATGACGAATCCTCCGACCGAGTAGGTCTACGGATTGTTGTGACCCTCAAGCGTGATGCAATTCCACGTGTGGTTCTAAACAACCTGTATAAGCACTCCCAGTTGCAGACCAGCTTCGGTGCCAACATGCTGTCCATCGTAGATGGAGTGCCGCGCACTCTACGTTTGGATCAGATACTGCGTTACTACGTGAAGCACCAGATCGAAGTCATCGTTCGCCGCACTCAGTACCGCTTGGACGAAGCTGAGAAGCGGGCCCATATTCTGCGTGGTTTGGTCAAGGCACTGGATGCGTTGGATGAGGTTATTGCCCTGATTCGTCGTTCCCAGACTGTGGATATCGCGCGCGAGGGTTTGATGGACCTGCTGGATATCGACGAGATCCAGGCGAATGCGATTCTAGAAATGCAACTGCGCCGCCTGGCTGCGCTAGAGCGCCAGAAGATCATTGATGAATTGGCGGAAATCGAGAAGACCATTGCCGACCTGAAGGACATCCTTGCCCGTCCGGAGCGCCAGCGCGATATCGTTCGTTCTGAGCTAGCCGAAATCGTTGAGAAGTTTGGCGATGAACGTCGCACAAAGATTGTTGCTGCCTCCGGCGAGGTTTCCGAAGAGGATCTTATTGCTCGCGAGAATGTGGTCGTGACGATTACCTCGACTGGATACGCTAAGCGTACGAAGGTTGACTCTTACCGTTCCCAGCGTCGTGGTGGCAAGGGTGTGCGAGGTGCTGAGCTGAAGCAGGATGATGTGGTTCGCCACTTCTTCGTTTGCTCTACCCATGACACGATTTTGTTCTTCACGAACTTTGGACGGGTCTACCGACTCCGTGCGTTCGAGCTGCCTGAGGCATCAAGGACTGCGCGTGGGCAACACGTGGCGAACCTGTTGGAGTTCCAGCCAGGGGAGCAGATTGCTCAGGTTATCCAGATCCAATCCTATGAGGATGCACCGTACCTGGTCCTCGCTACGGCGCATGGACGGGTAAAGAAGTCCCGTTTGACCGATTACGATTCTCCGCGCTCCGGGGGGTTGATCGCCATCAACTTGAATGAAGGCGATCGACTGGTAGGCGCGCAACTGTGCACCGCGGAGGACGACTTGCTGCTGGTTTCCGAAGAGGGCCAAGCAATGCGCTTTACCGCTGATGACGAGGTGCTTCGCCCCATGGGCCGTGCAACTGCGGGTGTGAAGGGCATGCGCTTCCGTGAGGAAGACCAGCTGCTGGCTCTCACTGTTGTGCAGGAAGATGCCTACCTATTCGTCGCTACCAGTGGCGGATACGGCAAGCGCACCAAGATGGAAGAGTATCCGGCTAAGGGTCGTGGTGGACTTGGTGTTGTGACGTTTAAGTATGACAAGAAGCGCGGAAAGCTGATCGGTGCGCTGACGGTTGGTGAAGACGATGAGATTCTGGCCATCACTTCTGCTGGTGGTGTGATTCGTACCGAGGTCAACCAGATCCGCCACACGTCACGTGCCACCATGGGTGTCCGTTTAGTTGATCTTGGCAAGGATGTTGAGCTGGTCGCCGTTGACCGCAACATCGAGGCCGAGGTGGAGGAGACGGCGGAAGCTACTGCTAAAGCAGAGGAAGAAAAGTAGTCCGGTATGGCTGAAAAAAACCTAACGCCTGAAGGTAAGCCTTCCGTCGCGCCAGGGACCGCGAACCCGGCGTACGGGGCCACGTCGGGCCCTCCACGTGCCTCGAATACCTCAGATACCTCAGATTCCTCGAGGCGGGGTGACCCGGTGACGCCCCCGCGGAGCAATGTAGTGAAGTCACAGGGCACGGATAACCACGGTAGCCAGGCACCTACTTCCGAGACCCCGGCCCCGAGCTCGGGAATTCGCAGCAGGTTTGAGAAAACAAAATCCGCTTTGTCGGCGCAGGAATCTGGGTCGTCACGTGAGACTTTTCTCACCCACATTGACCCGATGAGTGCGTTCAAGGTTGGCTTCGTATTTAATTTGGCTTTGTTCGCCATTTGGGTCGTAGCGATGATTCTTCTCTGGATTGTCCTTAATGTCGCCGGAGTGTGGGATCGTTTGAATTCACTGGCTGGCGATTTGGCTGACGGTGAATTCTCGGCGGGATTGTACTTTGGGGTTGTCTTGGGTCTCGGCTTGTTTGAACTGGTGGTCTTCACCCTGTTGGCGCCAGTCTTGGCCGTAATCTTTAACTCGGCCGCATCCTTGTTCGGTGGCCTGCGTATTGGTCTCGGTTCCACGTGGGATAATCAGAACGATTCGCAAGCAGGCCGCGGAGAGAGCTAACACGCTCACTTGCATGGCTCTCTTGGGCATGGCTAGGCAACGCCGGGGCGTTTCCAACGGCGTGGCTTTGCATCTGGGTGAAGGTTTGATCCGCTTTCACCCGCGACCCTATGTCCATCAGGTGGTTCCCACCGAACTTTTGGGGGCCGGGTGGTTGTTTGCCCGGAGTTGGGCGCGTGTTCCCTGGGAGAGTAACTGCGCCATTTATCCTTTCGACGTTTGGCATCGTCAGTTTGAGAGTGGACATGCTTGTCCACCAGCGTGAGGTTATCCAGATCGGTTCCACCACCTGATTCCCAGCTCTTGATGTGGTGGATATCGCAGAACGCGGCCGGCGCGCTCGTACCAGGTGCCGTACTAATCCGTTCCTCGCCAAGGAGAGCCAGATACTGACTCAAGGACCCAAGTCTCCGGGATCGTCCTAGGTGCAGGGTTTGACCTTCAAGATCCAGAATTTGCAGATAGAGGTCGTCACATTCGGTGCCACCTATGAGGGATTCTAAAGAACAGTGAATGCCTCCATCGGTAAAAGCGTCTCCGTGTCCCTGTAACAATTCCTGGAGGGTCGTCACCGCGACGATTGTGGTGGACCCCCTCCGTGTTAAAAGACCGTCAGTTTTCAAAGCGGGAATGCCGTCTGCGGGAGTTCCCTCTTCCCCCAGTTGACTGCTCCGATTGTCGGCCCTGGATGAACATTCAGAGGCTCTCCTGGGTGACAGACGATTAAAACCACCAAACACAGCAGCCTCGAGCGCATCGTGGCGCCGTTGTTCGGGTGATCGCGGGTCGGAGAGGGAATCAAAAGCCGCGTTGGCATCTTCAGAATCCGAAGAGCTTTTGTGACCCATGCGATCAGCCAGATCACCAGCTTTCGCATGATCAGCGAACAATCGCTGAAGGGCCGCGGCAAACCGTGGGGTAACTTTGCCACGGATGGAGCTCATCCCGTCCGCCCCTTGTTTACTAATGGTGATTCCGCGTAGGCGCGCCCGATCGGAATCATCGTATTCATCCTCATCGATCAACCTACGAAGTTGCATCGCCAAATCATCAACGGTGTTCGGACCACCCTGTGCGATGAGTTTGGCTACGGGCTCGTCGGCTGCCTTAGTCGCTTCATCTTGAACCTTCGCTGGCAGGCTACGGATTGCGCGGTCCACCTTGGAAACCGCATACTGCCCGGCATGACCCGTTCGCGACTGAGTGCTCAACTGAGGCATGAAGTGCCGGGATAGTGTGCCGTCGTCTGT
Source organism: Corynebacterium auriscanis (assembly GCF_030408435.1). Classification (NCBI taxonomy): domain Bacteria; kingdom Bacillati; phylum Actinomycetota; class Actinomycetes; order Mycobacteriales; family Corynebacteriaceae; genus Corynebacterium; species Corynebacterium auriscanis. The sequence continues at coordinate 13,488 of NZ_CP047046.1, forward strand.
CCCATCTTCGAGCCGGGCGTCAATCGGTCCTGTATAGATCCGCCGGGCTGCCTGGATACGCTCTCGAGCATCCCTCATGGCAACTCCGCATTCACGGTTCAACCACTGGCATCGCTTGTGATCCATGAGCGGAAGCTCTTTATCGAACGCATGCATAAATTGAGCATCAACTAGCACCAACCGATTACGCACGGATTCTAATCGGGTGTACATTTCACGAGCTTGCTGCAGCGACAATGATCCCCACGTGGAAGAATCACCCTCAATTAATGCTTCTACCAAAGATTCAAGACTATGCATGCTCGTAAGCAGGTCAACACCAGTTCCGACGCCACGTTGTACGCCGTTAGGTGAGCTACCTTGTCCTACGTTTGAGTCAACCATGTTCCCCTCCTGATCCTTGACCCCGTTTGGTGAAGGCAGCTATTGCGTTGCGTTCCAATCACCATCCCCCATCCACCCCTAGCCTATACGTTCGAATCCCACCCCACAAGACCCTATCTTAGATTTTTTATCCGCCCTGATGTTTGGGGCGAAAGGAAGGTACGGCAACCAGATCACCCAAGCGGGGTGCCCTAGTTATGAGTCACTCTGTCTCCACCTCATCTCGGGCCCGTTCCCACTCCGACGTTCAAAAACCAAAAGCAGCACACCGGTGGCTCGCTAAAAACATAACTTGACCAGCCGATTTGGTTCTAATTGAGTGTTATGGGTACAGTATCTCTTGTTCGAAGGGCCTATAGCTCAGGCGGTTAGAGCGCTTCGCTGATAACGAAGAGGTCGGAGGTTCAAGTCCTCCTAGGCCCACAATTCGAACACCTGGATTTTGAACTAGCGATCCTATCCGCTAAGGTTTCAGATCTACGGGGCATTAGCTCAATTGGTAGAGCATCTGCTTTGCAAGCAGAAGGTCAGGAGTTCGATTCTCCTATGCTCCACAGAAAAAACCGGTTCACCGCAATGGTGGACCGGTTTTCATTTGCGTCAACGCCTCCTCACGATCCTCACGAGAGCTGTTGCTTTAAGCGAGGATCCCTCACATAACTGGTTACACGCACACGCCTCTCCCTACTGCCGGTCTGTAGCAGCTATCTCGCTTTCTACGACCCACTTATGGTTGGTCATCTTCTTTCCGTTCGCCTCGTAATCAACCACGTACACAGTCTCATCGGTCGAGGAAGCCACAGTGCCCTTCGCTCCCTTCATCCCGTCCATGTGATCTGCTGTGATCGTCACTGCGGCACCATTTGGCAACCGGTCACGGCCAGAATCGGCCAGTTCCTCCTGCACAACCCACTTGTGGTCCATTACGCGATCTCCGCCACCGACGGGCGTGTAATTCACAGCGTAGGTGTGCGTCTTATAAGCACCGACAATGGCGGCCTTCGCCCCATTCATATCCGGCATGTGTTCGGCCTTCAATGTCACCGCCTGACCGACGTGGAATTGGGGATCCGTTGCTTCCTTCATTCCCGCAGGAACAGGCCCTCCATCGCTGGGATGATCCATGTGGTGCCCGGTCCCGTGCTGCTGTGGCGAGTGGTTTCCCTTCTGGGCATCAGTTGCCGGGCCTCCCCCTTCTTCGTCGTTGCTCTGTTTCCCGCCCTGGTTTTCACTGCTTGCCTCTCCGCTGTTCTCAGCGCGACCCTGCGCATTTGTGAGTTCACTGGTCGCACTGCCACCGACGTTCTTCTCGTCATCCGCGTCGCTGGCACAGCCCGTCAACCAGAGCGTCCCCGTCAAAACCCCCGCTGTCACTGCGAGGCCGATTTTCTTACTCACAATTCACTCCTCCGTTTCGGGGTTCCTACGGCCGGACCTTAACCAGAAATCCTAAAAGGTCACATACGCAATGCGTAAAAAAAACCTGTTGTATCGCTTCTTGTTCGTGGTTTTGCTTTTGGTCTCTTGTTTTCTTTTTGCTCGACGCCACCCTCCGCATCACCGGCTCCAGCCAAAGTTACAGAGATCGCCACACCAAGGCTGGCCGGCGCCATCACATAACAAAACGCCCCCGGGATTCCCAATGGGAATACCCGGGAGCGTCTGTGGATAACCGAATACCGCGGCAAAAGGAAGGCCAGGAAACCCTGCAACCTACCCGCGCTTCCTGCAACCTACCCGCGCTTTTCCTTCTGCGACAGACCCTCCAGCTGCGTACCCAGCACGCCGAACTTTGCCAGACCTGCGGCGCCACCTAATGCCGAGTCTTCGAAGCGGGCCAGCATCATCTGCGTGAACTTCTCATATTTCTTTTCGGTCAGGGGGTACCAGTTCGCCTCCAGCTTGTCGCCGTCTTTGTCCACAATGACGGATTTGACGTTGCAGAATCCGTGTAGGCCATCCTCCGCCTTGTGGCGGCCGAACCCGGAGTTTTTCACTCCACCGAATTGCAGTTCAGCAGTAGATTCAGTGGCCATGACGTTGTTGATCGACACTCCGCCACACTCCAGGGCACCAGAGACCCTTCGCGCCCGGTCCTCATCCTTGGACCATACGGATGCGGTCAGTCCGTAGTCGGACTTGTTCGCACGGGCGATGACCTCTTCTTCGGTGGAGAACGGGAACACTGGAATAGTCGGACCAAACGTCTCTTCGGTGGCAGCCAGGGAATCCTCTGGCACATCAGTCAGCACCATGGGAGGGATAAGGCTGCTCTTGCGGTCCCACTCGTTCCCGGTCAAGATTTTCGCTCCGCGGGCCTCGGCATCCTCAACGTGCTTCGCGACGATCTCCACCTGCATGGGAACAATCATCGGGCCTAGGTCGTTATCGCGAGAAGCAGAATCTTCTTGCTTCATCAGGTTCACTTGGCGCACCAGCTCCGCCACGAACTTATCGTGAATGGACTCGTGAACGTACAACCGCTCCACGGAGGTACAGGACTGGCCCGTTGCGGTCAGACCACCGAACAGCAGGCCAGAAACCGTGCGCTCGATGTTGACGTCTTCGAACACGATCATCGGATCCTTGCCGCCCAGCTCCAATTCCACGGGAATGAGCTGCTCGGAAGCTTGCGCCATGATTTTTTTACCCGTGCGGGTGGAGCCGGTGAACATGATGTAGTCGGGGCGCTGATCGATGATCTCGGCACCAACTTCACCTTCGCCGTAAACAACCTGCACCCAGTTCGGGGCGATTCCGGCATCCTCGAGCAGGGATTCCAGTAGGCCATGCAATGGCGTGTGCTCGGAGCCCTTGTATACCACGGCATTCCCTGCAGCCAGGGCGGCGGTGATAGGCACAATTGCTTGGAAGAACGGGTAGTTCCATGGGGAAATGATGAAGACCACACCGCGGGGCTCGTACCACAGTTCGGACTTCTTGCCCATCATGGTCAAGGGGGTCGGCACCTTTGTGGCCTTCAGTGCCTTCACAGCGTTGTTTTCGAGCCATTGGATGTTATCGAGCGCGCCGAAAAGTTCCGACATGAGGATCTCTGGCCGCGCCTTATGGGTGTCGTCCTGAACGCGATCGAGAATCTCCTCGCGGCGTCGTAGAATAACCCGCCGCAAGTTGGCAAGGTGCCCGAGGCGCTCTTCAACGGTAAGCGCCCGGATAGCTTTCTGAGCTTCGCGGGCCCGCTCTACGGTGCCTTGGAGCTGGTCGGCTGGGGTGGTCACAAACTTCTGGTCAGTCATGTTTAACCTTCGCTTAGTTGGGTTTTTTTATCTCGACGCCAGGCTCACCCGACTGTGTTGTCAAGTGGGCTTCGTAACTCTCAGTGTTGATGGTGGGGTTGTATCCCATTCGCTGGTGAACGTTGCCTGATGAGGTATCGAGGTCGGAGTAGTACAGCGAGTGCACTACGCCCTTGATTCCGAGGTTAGCCAAACGGAACACACCGGCGAGTGGTTCTGGGACCTTTTTGTGTGCTGAAACGAGTGCAACAAACCCCGTGATCAGCGGTTGTGGAAGATAAGCGAAAGTAGTCATCAGCATCTTAAAGGGATCCCGGTCAGCGCCGTACATGTATGGCAGCATGCGGTCAGCGCCTTTGGCGGCATTAGTTTCAGAGAAACTGGGGAACCCGTCGCCACCAGGAATCATGACGTCGCCCAAGCGGTTGAGTCCCTTCAACTGGGTGGCGTTCAAGCTGAACTTGTTGGGGCCTACAGAAGCGGCATGTTTGTCAGTATTTGCAGTGCTCATGGGTTTTTCCTAGCCTTCCGCCACGATGGTTTCGCTGGCGCGTAGGGACAGCGCCATGATAGTCAGGGCTGGGTTGATGCCGGGAGCGTTCGGGAAGATTGACGAGTCCGCGGCAAAGATGCGGTTGCTCCCGTGTACCTTGAATCCCGGGTCAACAACAGAACGGTTCCTATCGGTACCGATGGCACAGCCACCCATGAGGTGCAGGCCGATGCCCATGTCACCTTCAATGATGCGATTCGCACCGGTGGAGTTAAAGATGTTGCGGATTGCATCCATACCCGCACGCTTGCGACGTTGATCTTCCTTGTTCAGCGACTTCTTGATGACGGGTTGTCCCTTGCGGTTGACCTTGATCTGCCCAGGGTTAGTATCGCGGACACATACTTCAACACAAGCCAGGTTCTCGAACTTAGACATGACGTCGCGGTGTGTGGCGCCGAATCCCGGCATCAATAAAGCGATAGAGGAAGGACCAGCAAAAACATTCTCCAATTTGAAGCCTTGGCGGCGGAAGCCCGGATCGTCTGACTTGTAGTTCTGCAGGGGGCCTTCAAAAGAACGCACCTTGTCCTTGTACACACCCACGTTCATGTACTGCGGGTGGGTGAAGAATTCTTTGCCCAGTGCAGGTAGCTGGCCGCCGAAGCCGGAGCGCAGCAGCAGGGAGGAATTACCAATGGCTCCCGATGCCAAGATTACCCGGGTCGCAGTGTACGTTTCCTCCACCTGTGCATCCAGGGGGCCGCCTTTGATGGCGGTGACTTCTACGTGGTCGGGGCGTTCGGTAATGGTACGAACCTCGGTGTGGTCCTGCAGGGTGAAGCCGTGGGATTCCGCGACGGACAACGCAGTAACGGCAGTCGACTGCTTGGAATCGATCCGACAGCCGGACAGACATTCAATACAGCAGTTGCCGTCCTCAAAGCGGCAGTCGGACTGACCGCGGCGCAGGGGAGCACACTGGTAACCGTTCGCTTCGAAACCTTTGGCGAAGATCTCCGCGTTGCGGTTGCGGTGATCCTCCGGCACGGTCTGCAAAACCATGTTGCCTTCGGCGCGGGCATACCAATCGGACATGTCGTCGCTGCTGAGGAACGAGACCCCAGATTTTTTGCGCCACGGGTCCAGCGCGGCGTCGTCGAAACGATCCATCAAAGCCTGGTTGACGATAGAGCCGCCGCCCACAACCTTGGGACGTAGGATGGCCAGGCTGGTTTCGGTGTTGACCTCCACGCCGCCTCCCCAGTACAGCTGGGCCGAGCCGTCCACTTCGGTCGTTGGGTAAGTTTTGCGGTCATAACGCTTGCCGGCTTCTAGGCCTAGGACGTTCCAACCAGCTTTGGAGAGCTCGCGGGCGACGTTGAGGCCGGAGGTACCGGCACCGATGATGATCGCATCGTAGCGCTGATGTTGAGACATGTACCCAGAGTAGCCCTCTACCTGCTGGTACGCCGGGTAATTTCTGAAATTGAACTAAAAATATGAAAGACTAGCCACCTCCGAAGGGGGTAGCTAGTCACGGTAGATTCGGCGGATAGGTGTCAAGACGATAGGTGACAGGCCGATAGGTAGGCCAGCGGTGCGGGGCTTTCACCGCATGCCCCGTGAGCAGCACGCTGGCCACGTGCTCTACCTGCCTGCGTTCTCAATAACCCACCAATCCATTGATCAGCTTGCCTACCGTTTATTTAATTGCTGCATGACCCTACCGGTGCAGGTCGAAGCGGTCGGCCTCCATTACCTTCACCCAAGCAGCTACGAAGTCATCGACGAACTTGTCGGCAGCATCGTCGGCACCGTAAACCTCGGCCACCGCGCGCAACTCGGAGTTGGCACCGAACACCAAATCCACACGGGTGCCTGTGAAGTTGGTACCGGTTGTTGGGTTGGAGCCTTGGTAGCGGTTGCCCTTCTCGTCCAGTTTTTCCCACTTGTTGTCGATATCCAGCAGGTTGACGAAGAAGTCGTTGGTCAGCTGGCCTGGACGATCGGTGAAGACACCGTCGCGAGAACCATCCCAGTTCGCATCCAGCGCGCGCATGCCACCGACCAAGACGGTCATCTCCGGAACGGTCAGGCCAAGCAGGTCTGCCCGGTCGATGAGCAGGTACTCAGCCGGCACATCTAGCTTGCCACTGTCGTAGTTGCGGAAGCCGTCGGCTACTGGCTCCATGTACTCAAAGGATTCAACGTCGGTTTGCTCTTCCGTCGAATCACCGCGTCCCGGGGTAAACGGCACGTTGATGTTTCGGCCGGCTGCCGCTGCTGCCTTTTCGATGCCGACGCCACCCGCCAGCACGATCAAATCTGCGATGGATACATTAATACCGCTTTGAGCACGGATTTCCTCCAGCTGCCCCAGAACGTTGCCGAGCTCAGCCGGGTTGTTGACGTCCCAGTCTTTCTGTGGGGCCAAGCGCACGCGTGCACCGTTGGCACCGCCGCGGAAGTCGGTGCCACGGTACGTGGATGCAGAGGCCCAGGCTGTGCGCACCAACTGAGAAACCGTGAGATCGGAAGCTGCAATAGCCTCCTTGAGACGCGCGATTTCGCCCTCATCGATGACATGTTCTGGTGGAATAACGGGATCCTGCCACAGGAAGGTGTCCTGTGGCGCTTCCTTACCCAGGTAGCGCTCCTTGGGTCCCAGATCGCGGTGGGTCAGCTTGAACCAAGCCTTAGAGAAGGCCTCGGTGAAGGCCTGGTGATCGTCACGGAAGCGGCGAGCAATCTTGTCGTATTCCGGATCCATACGCAGCGCGATATCGCTGGTGAGCATTCGTGGCTCCTGGAAACCTTCGCCGTGAGCGAGTGGAACCATATCCTTGCCACCACCATCTTTCGGGCGCCACTGCTTGGCACCGGCCTTGGACTCCATGAGTTCCCACTCGTAGGCGTAAAGAATGTGGAAAAACTCATTATCCCAGCGGGTGGGGTGGTAGGTCCACGTGACTTCGGGGCCACCACCCAGAGTGTCGTTGCCCGTGGGGCCTTGCCAACCGATCCCCTGGTTCTCCAATGGTGCTGCTTCAGGCTCTGGACCGATTTCATCAGGGGTGGAGTTACCGTGCGTTTTGCCGAACGTATGTCCACCAGCAATCAAGGCAACGGTTTCTTCGTCATTCATTGCCATGCGCTTAAAGGTTTCGCGAATATCGCGTGCAGAAGCTACTGGATCGGGCTCTCCGTCGGGACCCTCGGGGTTCACGTAGATAAGACCCATTTGTACAGCAGCCAAGGGGTTATCCAATTGACGATCGCCCTGGTAGCGATTGTTGGCCAGCCATTCGTTTTCAGGGCCCCAGTTAACCTGCTCCGGTTCGTAGGTATCTTCGCGACCACCAGAGAAACCGTAGGTTGGAAAGCCCATGTGCTCCAGTGCCACGTTACCGGCTAGGACGATAAGGTCGGCCCAGCTCAGCGCCTTGCCGTACTTCTTCTTGACGGGCCATAGAACGCGCCGGGAACGGTCCAGCAAAACATTGTCAGGCCAAGAATTCAAGGGGGCGAAGCGCTGTTGACCGGTGCCTGCTCCACCACGGCCATCTTGTACGCGGTAGGTGCCGGCGGAGTGCCAAGCCATACGAATAAATGCACCACCGTAGGTGCCGAAGTCTGCTGGGTACCAATCCTTGGAATCCAGCATGGCCTTCTTGATGTCTTCCTTAACTGCATCTAGGTCGAGGGATTCGAAAGCCGCAGCGTAGTCGAAGTCTTCATCCATGGGGCTGCGTTCGGTTGGATTGAACGCAAGCAGGTTAAGATTGAGCCGACCTGGCCACCAACGATCATTAGAATCGCCATTGGCGGGCAGACTCGTCTCACCGTGGACGACCGGGCATTTGCCACTGTCAGCATCCGATTTACTGACGTCCTTCATTGTGGTTTCGTTGTCGGTCATTTCGTTGTTGCTCATGGGGTTTGAGTACCTCCTACATAACGGTTCGCTTGTTGGTTTAGCCGTGGTCGGCGCAACCGAGCGTCGTTGGCTAATACCCACAGTAGTAGTTTTCCCGACACGTGGGGGAGGAGCACTAGTGCAGCCATGCGCGGCAACATTTCCGCCCTTACCTCCTAGCGTGGCCCTCAATTCTGCTGCTCAGTATTACTGCGCGACCAGTCCTACCACCCAGTGCCACACTTAACTTTGCTGAATTTTGGCTCCGAGCGCCTCCAACAGTGCCCGTGCTTTCACCATCGTTTCTTCGAATTCGTCGCATGGATCCGAATCCGCCACGATCGCGCCACCAACTCCGAAGGTCGTGGCGTGTGGCGAGCACACTAACGTGCGAATCACAATGGATAAATCGGCGTATCCATTTGGTGACACCCACCCCACGGCACCTGAATAGAACCCCCGAGGCCGGCGCTCCAATTCTTCGATGATTTCCATTGTGCGAATCTTCGGCGCACCGGTCATTGAGCCACCAGGGAAGCACGCGGCCACGCATTCCAGCGGGTTCACCCCAGGCCTCAACCGGCCTTCGATTGTGCTCACCAATTGATGCACGTGACTGTAGGACTCTACGGCGAAAATCCTCGGTACCCTCACGCTATCTACCTCACACACTCGCCCCAAGTCGTTGCGTAGTAGGTCGACGATCATGAGGTTCTCGGCGCGGTCCTTTGGGTTGGCTTTTAACTCTCGACGCCTCGCCGCATCCTCATCCGCATTTGCCTCTCGTGGACGGGTTCCTTTGATGGGCTGCGCGGTAACGCGCCCGGCAGTGATCTTCAGAAACTGTTCGGGCGATGCACTCAGAATGTGGAAGGGTGCGTAGTCCGCTATCGGGGGATGGAACTGGAGGTAGGCACCATACGGCACGGGGCTGGTATGTCGCAGAGCGGAGTAAGCATCCCGTGGAGTGTTTCCCATCTGCGCGATGCTCGGCCCTTGCGCGGTGTTCGTAAGGCACACCTCGTAGGAATCTCCTCGCGCAATGTATTCCAAGCTGCGGTGGATGGATTCAATGTATTCGGCTTTGGATTGATCCAATATGAATTCGGGCACCCCGGAATTCTGGATGGTGGGGATAGCAGCTGGACCGGAGTGCGCAGTGGGAGGCTCGGCCGCGGCGCGGTTAGTTGTGACCACGTCGACGGCGGTATCCAGCCACGCATATTGATCGCGCTCTGCTTGGGCTAACCATGCTTGCGGAGTTGATTGGCCTTGCGCGGGGAGCACGTCCTGGGCGGGTAGTGCATCCTGCGCGGGCAATAGGAAGAGTAAGTGCGTTTGATGTGTTGTGTGGTCGATGACGACCGCCCGGTCGGTGTAGATGAGGGCTAGGTCGGGGAGGGAGTCACCGGTCTGAAACGCTCTGGAATCCCCACCGGTGTGGGTTGAATCGGGGTCACCATTGCTGCATGTGGGAGCGGAGCTGGCGCGGGGGTCCACCGCGGATCGCGGGTTGGGGTGACCACGGCGAAACCACCCAACTAGTCCGGCAGGGTCCACCGCGGAGCGCGGGTTGGCTGCTGCATCCGCGTGTGTTCTCAATTCGTACCCAAACGCGCCCACGATACCTAAGGCGAATTGGCAAGGTAGATCAGCGGGGATTTTTACGTGGTAGGAGTCGAGGAGATCCTGCGCCTGGGCGAAGGCGTTGGGGTGGGGGTTGTGGGCGTCGGCAAAAAGAGAGCGAGCGAAAGGACCGGTGCTGTCGCACAGAATGGAGAAGGCGGCACCTGGGGAATCCAACCAGATGGCGTTGGGCGAGCTGGCGAACAGGGAGCTAAAGGTGGAGGGGCCGTCCGCCTCGACTGGCAGCGTGCGGTAGTGCAAGCGCAACGCGAGCCGGGGATTGAGGGAGGAACCCGAATGCTCTGCCACGTGGGGCTGGGAGGGATGGTTCGCGAAGCGGTCGGCCGTCATGGTTTCATCCTGCCGTTAGGGGTATAGGCATAGCAAAATCTCGGATTGTGGTGCGGATAATCCGTGATGAATGGCTCGAACTGACTTGTAGATATGGGCATGGCGTATGGATATGGGTATGGCAAAACCCCGGGTGTTTTTGTGCGTGCGTCCGCGACGAGCGCGGTTGCAGGCTCAAAAGACCCCGGGGTAAGTGAAACGCTATGGGTGCCCGAGGGCGCAGGTGGCGCCTCGGTTCTCGAATATCCGATTACAGGCTGTGGCGGCCACCCTCTTCCGGACCCTTGCCTGGGCCGTCTTCAAGCGGGAACTCTTCGGCGGGATCCTCCGCGCCTTGAACTGGGGCGTCGAATCCAGCATCGTGTGGCATGTCCGCAGGGGTGGGGCCTCCGGTCTTGGGCGCGTTTTGCTTGGGCGCTGCGGCCTTAGGTGCATCAGCCTTGGGCGTATCTGCACCGCCAGGTGCTGCAGGGGCAGCGAAGGAACCGGGATTCACTGGCTTGGGCGTACCCGCGCCGGGGGCAGCGGGCTTGGTTGCATTAGGGGCGCCGGGGGCGCCTGGAGCAGATGGTGCAGCGGGAGCGGAGGACTTGTTGTCATCGCCAGCTTCAGACTTCTTCTCAGAAACCTTGTTCTTCGCGTCAGCCGCTACATTGTCGGCCTTGTCCTTGGCTTCTGCGGCCTTGTCCTGAACCTTGTCCTTAGCATCGGCAGCGACATCCGAAGCCTTATCCCTGGTCTCTGCAGCTTTCTCCTTGGCCACGTCCGCAGCTTCGGAAACCTTGGCGGCAGCGGTGTTCGCAGCGGACTTCGCCTTGTCAGCAGCACCGGTGGGCTTCTGACCTGCGACATCCTGAACCTTAGGCGAGTTCTTTGGAGCCTGCTGGCCACGGCCCTTGGCGATGGCTGCACCAGCAGCTGCCAATGCTCCCAGCAGTAGGACGATCAGGCCCCAGTTCTTGCCCTTCTTGTCGTTCTTCTTTTGCAGCTTGGCGGCCTTCTTCTGAGCCTTTACCGCTGCGCGATTGGTCTTCCTGTTGACCTTGCGATCAAGTTTCTTTCCGCGGCGCAGAGCATCCTTCTTGGCAGCCTTGGCATCTTTGGCGGCCTGTTTTTGAGTCTTACGGGACTTCTTTGCCAGCTCCTTTTGCTTTGCCTCGGTGACCTGGCGAGCGTGTGCAGCGGAATCTGCTACGTTCTTCTGGGTTTCCTCCAAACGATCCGCGGCGGTGTCGCGCAGGTCAGCGGCATTGTCGCGTAGCTTGGCAGCGGTTGCAGCACCAGCGGCGAGTACACCGGACAGATTCTTTTTCGCATCCTCAATCCGAGGTGCAACCTGCTTGTTGTATTTCTTGTTAGCTTGCTTGCGGAGCTTCTTCGCCTGCTTCTGCGCCGCCTTCTGGCGCTTTTGGGCGTCCTTATTGGCCTGCTTCTTCAACTTCTTGGAGCGCTTCTGCAGTTCGTTAGTGCGCTCGTTCAGGCGATTGCTGAGGTCCTCGCTACGGTCCTTCGCCTGGGATTGCAGGTCAGCAAGCTGGTTCTGGGCAACGGTTGAGGCATCGGCCAGGCGTGCCGTCGCGTCATCCTTCAGCGCTTGTGCACGACCCTGCAGCTGTTCTACGCGCGCTTGAGCCTTGGCATTCTTTTTACGCAACTTGTCCTCCTTCTTCCTCGCCGCAGCGAGTTCTTTTTGTTGCTTCTTCGTTAAGGGCTTTCGTACCGACGCCAACTGCGCTACATCGTTTGCGTTCAACTCGGAAGTATCCGCGCCCTCGGCTACCGCGCGGGCCGCAGCTGCTGCGCGAGCCTTATTGAGGGCCTCAGCAGCGCCATTTTCCTTACGCATCTGCTCAGCAACAGCGTGAACGTGAGCTGGGGACTTGGCGAGTACCAGCTCTCGCTCCGGATCATCCTGCAAGCTCTTACGCAGGGCCTCTAGGGAGTCGAAGTGTTGATTACGAGCCTCATCTTGGCGCTTCTTCAACGCTTGACGTACCTGCTTGGCGCCTCTCAGCGCGAGCCGAAGCGTGGTGGGGTTCATCGGTGCGGTGCTCCTTTAATAGTTATGAATAACTTGCAATCCATACTAGGCACGAAATCGGACATGTGCCGTGAAAATTATCAAAGCGGGTGAAAGGGCCCACGGGGACGAGTGAGGACAAGGGCCCACGGGGATGGGTGAGGATAAGAGCCCATGGGGATGGGTGAGGATAAGAGCCCATGGGGATGGGTGAGGATAAGAGAGTGTGGCAACAGGCGAAGTAACGGGCGCGACGCGGTCGGCGTCGATAAAAATGACCACCTGCAAGCGTTGTGGGGAACAGATCGGTACAATCGGCCACGTGACTAACAAGACTGCAACCGCAATTCTGCACACTAACCATGGCGATATCGCCATCGACCTGTTTGGCAACCACGCGCCAAAGACGGTTGAGAACTTCGTGGGCCTGTCCAAGGGCACCAAGGAGTACTCGCAGCCAAATGCTGCTGGTGAAAACGAAGGCCCGTTCTACGACGGTGCAATTTTCCACCGCATCATCGATGGCTTCATGATTCAAGGTGGCGACCCAACCGGCACCGGCCGCGGCGGCCCAGGCTACCAGTTCGAGGACGAGTTCCACCCAGAGCTGCAGTTTGATCGCCCATTCCTGCTGGCGATGGCTAATGCGGGCCCAGGCACCAACGGCTCTCAGTTCTTCATTACTGTGACGGCAACTCCGCACCTGAACAACCGTCACACCATCTTCGGTGAGGTCACCGACAAGGAATCCCAGAAGGTCGTGGCCAAGATTTCCCGCGTATCCACCGGCCGTATGGATCGCCCAGTGGATGACGTTGTGATCGAATCTGTGGAGATCCAGGAGTAATTCCCCTGAACTCCATTAAGGAATTCTTTAAAGGCGCCCCGCTCACCGCGGGGTTTTGCTTTGCCTGCATCGCGGTATTTGTGGCGGAAGTCATTACCTCGGGCAGTGTGATTAGCCCGTTGGGCAATCGCGGCGAGGGCATTGGCTGGCACATGGTCTTTGATCCGGGTTTCGTAAGGGCCTACGACCAGTGGTACCGCGTATTCTCGGCCACCTTCGTCCATCTGGATATAGGGCACCTGCTGCTCAATTTACTGATGATCGCTCTTGTGGGTCGCGAAGTCGAACGCGCTTACGGCTGGGTTGTGATTCTGGCCTTGATTATCGCGTGCTCTATTGGTGGGGCGCTATTCGTGTGGTGGATGCAACCGCTGTCTGCAGTGGGTGGAGCATCGACCTTCGGATATGGTTTGTTCGCGATGTTGTTGCTGCTGTCATCCGCCCGCGGACAGGGACTGGCGGGCCCTGCGGTGTTGTTGGGCGTGAATCTGATGTACAGCGTGATGCTGACCAGTGTCTCCCTGTGGGGGCATATTGGTGGCCTGGTGGGTGGCGCGGTTGTGGCACTGGCCTTGCGTGTTCGCGGGGTTGGCCCGCGCAGTTGACCAGTTCTCCCGGTACCTATTGACCCAGGGGAAGTTGCGTGGCTACTTCCACCCCATCGTCATCAGCAGGCCAATAATCATCAGTGCAAAGCCGATCAGGTAATTCCACGCGTGCAGCGCACTCATGAACGGAATCTTGTCACCGGCGATGTAGTTCACAACCAGCCAGGCCAGCCCTAGGATCATCAAGCCCAGCATCAAGACCACATACCAGCGCGGAGTGCCGGTGGAATTCAGTTTGACCGGGGTGCGCCGCTCCGTGGGGTTTGTGGGAGCCGAGTAGTTCTCGCTACCGCTATTGACCTTTGACTTCGGCATGGGTTCTCCTAAATTCGCCAGGTTAGTTGTACTCCGGTGATTCTAGCAGCACCCTGGACACGCTAGAATCGCACGCATGCGCATCCTCGTCATCGATAACTTCGATAGCTTCGTCTACAACTTGGTGCAATACGTTGGCCAACTTGGGTTCACCGGCGAGGAATGCACGGTGTGGCGCAACAATGCTCCGGAATTGGGGGATACTTCCGAGCAGCTGCGATCTACTCTTTCTTTATTCGACGCCGTCCTCGTTTCTCCCGGGCCTGGTGAACCTGGGGCCGCTGGTCGCACGTTGGAGGTCATTGAGGCCTGCGCGCAGCTGCGCAAACCGTTGTTCGGGGTGTGTTTGGGCCACCAGGCCATTGGGCAGCACTTCGGGGCAAAGGTCGTTCGTGCCGATGAGCTTTTCCACGGCAAGACCTCACCGGTCACCCACGATGGGACGGGGGTGTTGGAGAATATTCCTAGCCCCTTCCGCGTCACGCGTTACCACTCTCTGACGGTTGATCCGGCTACGGTTCCTGACGAGCTTATTGTCACCGCGCATGCGGATTCGGGCATGATCATGGCCATGCGGCATCGTGATCTGCCTATTCACTCGGTACAGTTCCATCCCGAATCCGTGATGACACAGTATGGCCACCGCATGCTAGCCAATTGGCTGGCGGAGGTCGAGGGCGCAGACGTAGATGAATCCCGCGTGCAGCAGTTGGTCACTGATCAGCTGCGGGTGACCGGTGCCATCAGCGCTGAATCGCACATGCTTTGATGCAACTGCCACCCTGGGGCTAGGGGTGGAGGGAGCCGGTGGCGGTCGCAGGTTCGACCTGGTGTTAAGGCAAGAGGTCGAATACGTATACGCGTACCTCGATAGAGGTATTTCTTTTCACAACCTCACCTGCATGGACCGATTGGCCAGCAACCTCATCCTGGCGGACGAGCTCCCGTGTCTTGACGTTCTTGCGCGTGACCTCCGATGGAGATCCGCGCCAGCCGGCCTGTTGCAGCAGTGATAGGACTTGGGAGTACTTCTTGCCCTCTAAGCTCGGCATCCGGAACATATTGCCCTTGGATACTTCCAGCTTGATGGTGCTACCCTTCTTCAGCTCCGAGCCTTCGCCAGAAGCCGACAAAACGTTGCCCTCTTCCTCCATGGAATCAATGCCGGTTTCCTCCACTGTAAAGCCAGCGGACTCCAAGTTCTTGCGTGCGGTATCGGCATCCTGACCAGTGACGACCGGAACACGAACTTTCTCTTGGCCTGTGGATACCGTGATGGTTACTTTCGTGCCCACGGAGACCTGCGAGCCCTGCGCTGGGTTCTGACTAATCACTTGGCCAGCCGGAACCTCGTCACTGGATTCCTCCTGCACAGTCGGGTTCAGCTTCAGCTTCGCCTTCTTCAGCGCGTTACTTGCCTCTTCGGTGGTCATGCCCGTCAGGTCAGGGGTATCGGTAATTTCGCGACCAGAGGAGATTACCAGTGTGATCGCAGTGCCGTTCGGCACGGTGGAATTCGGTCCAGGCTTGGTGGTGATGGCATTGCCCCGAGGGATTTCTGGATGGGTAGCCTCCGTCACCCGCACGTCAAAGCCCGCATCGTGTAGGCGTGTTTCGGCGTCTTGGCGGCTGAGGTTTTTAACATCGGGCACTTTCACTTTTGGTGCAGGTGCCGCTGTCGACGATTGCTGATTGCGCTCGCTGAGGAAGTGGTAGCCGGCGTAACCCAGTCCACCTAGCAGCCCCAAGGTAAGTAGCGTGATTAGAGCTGGCTTCCAGAAACCGCGGCGTTGTTCATCTTCGTAGTACTCGTCGTACTCGTCGTAGCCATCGTCGTAATCGTCTGGGTAGCTGTCGTGGTGGCTATCGTAGCTGCCGGGCTCGCTGTAGCTGGCGTTGTTGTAAGGCCCACCGTTGTACTCGCCGTAGCTACCTTGGTCGCCGTTGTTGTAACCCGGTGCTTGTTGGGGGGTTGACGCCCCAGAGGCGCCGTGGGCCGCATTTGCGCCCATAACTGCCCCTGCTGCTCCGGCTGCCGCACCTGCGGCGGGCATGACGGAGGTTGACGTATCGTCGTCTGCGTAGGTCTGTGCTACGAGAGGCAGCTGGTCCTCAGATAGACGGCGTAGATCCGTTGCCATTTGCTGGGCATCGTCGTAGCGATCGGCCGGCGCTTTCGCCATGGCCGTCAGGATGATCGAGTCCAGCGAGAGGGCCTCGCGCTTAGATAGGTGCATCCCGGGAACTGAACTGGGCGCCATCGGATCGTCTTGAACGTGCTGAAATGCCACCGAGAACGGTGATTCACCCTGGAAAGGGGGCTGGCCAGTGGCCAGTTCGAAGAACACGCATCCGGCGGCGTAGATATCGGAACGGGAATCCGCCGATTTGCCACGTGCCTGCTCTGGTGACAGATATTGCGCGGTGCCAATAACGGCAGCGGTCTGGGTCATGGCGGCCGAAGAATCGCTAAGAGCACGGGCGATGCCAAAGTCCATGACCTTCACTGCGCCGGTGTTCGTGATCATGATGTTGGCGGGCTTGATGTCGCGGTGGATGATGCCCGCTTCGTGGCTAAAGTGCAGTGCCTCGCATACCGAAGACATCACTTGCGCGGCATCAGTCAGCCGCATCTTCCCCTCGTCGTGCATGATATCGCGCAACGTTTCCCCGTTGACGCGCTCCATGACGATATAGGGAACGGACCCGTCTTCCTCAGACGTCTGACCGGTATCGTAGACCGCCACGATGGCGGGATGATTCAGTTTGGCGGCATTTTGTGCTTCGCGACGGAACCGTTCTAGGAAGGTTTGGTCGCGCGCCAAATCCGGCCGCATCATCTTCACAGCCACATCTCGCCCCAGCAGTTCATCGGTTGCGGCGTAGACGTCGGACATGCCACCGGTGCCGATCTTGGCCCCTAAGCGGTAGCGGCCGCCGAGGGTGGTGCCGGTTCGCTCCACGGGATGACTCCTTGTTCTCTACTTACTCTCGATGGGACTGATTGGGTGTGGGGAAAGTGATGGATTACGGGGTTGGACAGTTGCAGTTTTTCTATATTAGTTGACGCTGGTAGCTAAACCTAGTTGCATCTCCCACATTATTCACATTATTCACACCAGCAACGACAATTGGGGCGAGCGCATCGTGTTGACCATAAAATCCATGGGCGCCTGCCACCGTGGCGGTTGGTTGGACCCGGTTTCCAGTCAATCCTTCGGCCGTGCTGGTCGTGCCACCACCGGTTGAATTCGTTGAATTCTCGCCGGTATTTCCGTTTCCGTTGGCTTGAGTATTACCACCCGCGTTTGGATTGGCATTACCCGGAGCATTGCCCGGCGCATCGCCATTGCCATTGCCTTGCCCGGGCCCACCGTTGGTGTTTCCGGGGTTCGTGCCACTATTGCCCTGACCGGGTTGGGATGTACCTCCCGGTTGAGGTGCGGGCTGGGAGCCCTCGGGCTGATCAGAGGGGCGGGAATCCTGATTTCCCTCCCGCGGCGTGGAGGTATCCGTGGGAGATTCACGATCTCCGTTGCCCCGATTGCCCCGGTTACCACCTAACCAGCCGTTATCTTCCCCGTCACTACCTTCATCATCACCATTCGGCAGGCCCGGGAGCGGATTGTTGGGCGTTGGGTTATCGGTTGAGTTGCCGGGAGGGGTCACACGGCTTGTAATAGTGCGCGTTTGCGTACCCGGCGCCTTATCGTTGCCATCGCCAAGTAACAGGTATCCGGCTACACCCACGGCCAAAGCAGCCAACAATCCCATAATGACCAGTGGAGCTGAGGTGCTTTTCTTTTGCGCAGGGCGCTGCGGTACCGCCGGAGTGGCAGTTACCCGCCCCTGAGGTGGCCGGGGGTTGCTGGGCCCGGGGTGGCGTCGGGAAGAAGCTGCTGCACCCGTGACTGCCATAGAAGGGCCCTGCACTGGCGGGACCCTAGTACCTGGGCCATGGGCGACCGCGCCCAATTGTTCGGTGAGCGGATGATCGGCGTAATCCTCCACTGCTGGAACCCGGTGCGGTTGGGGAGGCCGTTGCCCTTCGGCAACGAGGACGGTTGCGGCGGCCAGTTCCTCGCCATCGGCGTAGCGCGCGTCAGGGTTCTTGCGCAGGCAGATCCCGATCAGTTCCCGCATATTCTGCCCCACGGTATCGGGCAACGGCCGTGGGTCTTCAGAGATGTGTTTGATTGCCACCGAGACGGTGGATTCTCCCTGGAAGGGCCTCTCGCCAGCCAGGATCTCGTAACCGACCACACCCAGGGAATAGATGTCCGAAGCCGGGCCCACGGGATTGCCCTGGGCCTGTTCCGGGGAGACATACTGGGCAGTGCCGACCACCATGCCCGTGCGTGTCAGCGGCACCGCCGCTGCAGCCTTGGCGATGCCCAAGTCCGTGACCTTCACCACACCATCGGAAGTAATCAGTAGGTTGCCCGGTTTGATATCGCGGTGGACCATCCCTGTCGCGTGAATTACCTGTAGACCTCGGGCAGTTTGAGCCATGATGTCCAAAACCAGCGGCTCGGGCAGCGTGCGCTCGCGATTGAGAACATCCGCCAGCGATTCACCGCTGACGTATTCCATGATGATGTAGCAGAACACCGCACCGTGATCGCGTACTTCACCGTAGTCGTAAGTGGCCACCACGTTGGGGCTATTCAGCTGCTCGGCGGCACTGGCCTCGTTGCGAAACCGCGTGCGGAATTCCTCGTTTTCGGTGTACTCCGGCTTCAGGATTTTCACGGCGACATCGCGCTGGTGTTCCGTATCGCGCGCCAGCCACACGGTGGACATGCCCCCGCGGCCGATGATCCAGTTCAGCTCGTAGCGCGATCCGAGCAGCCTTTGTACCCGCTCGAAATCGGTCCGATCCGGCTGGAGGTTGTGCTCTGCATCAGCTGAATTTTCTAATCCGGGTGAATTGCCGGAACGGCTATTGCGTTGATTATGTGGGTCAGTCATGGTTACTTCAGCTCCTGCCTGGCCGCATTGATGACTTCGCGCCCAATTGGGCCGGCAACTGAACCACCAGTTGCCGCCTGGCCACGGTCACCACCATTTTCCACTAGCACTGCTACTGCGACATCCGCTTGGGTGGAAAAAGCGATATACCAGGCATGCGGGTTAGAGTTTCGCGAATCCTCGCCGTGTTCTGCAGTACCGGTCTTTGATGCAATTGTGCTGTCCTGTCCACCCGCGTAGCTCTCCGCCTGCAACATCATCTTCGTTAGTTGGTCGGCGGTTTCCCTTGGCATGGCATCGCCTGCCTTCTTCGGCTTCGTGGACTTCAATGTCTTCAAGTCGGAACCGGTGATCTTTTTGATCAGGTGCGGTTCCATCCGTTTGCCACCGTTGGCCACCGTAGCTGCGATCACAGCGTTTTGCAGCGGGGTCAGGGCCGCATCGCGCTGTCCAATTGACGTTTGACCTAGCGCGGCATCGTCAGGGATCTCGCCCAAGGTTGACCTCTGCACGGGCAGTCCTACGTCGTCCATCTCTTCGCCGACACCGAATCCCTTGGCCGCCTTGCGTAGTGCATCGGCACCGTGTCGGGTGGAAAGATCCACGAACGCGGTATTGCAGGACCGGCGGAAGGCTTCCATCAACGTGACCTGTCCACCGCCACCGCAGGAGGTGCCACCGTAGTTCTCCAGGGTGGCAGCAGTCCCTGGCAAGGTGATTTGGTTGGCGCCGGTGACCATCGTGTTTTCATTATCGCCGGCCATCAGTGCGGCCGCAGTGGTCACGACCTTGAAGGTGGATCCAGGGGGCTGGGTCTGTTGCGTGGACCGGTTGAGCAACGGGGCATTGTCGCTATTCGACAACTGTGCGAAATTGGCCTCGGCTTGCTTCGGCTCATCGGTTACGATCTCGGATGGATTGAAGCTGGGGGTGCTGGCCATCGCTAGGATCTCGCCATTGCTTGGGCGAATCGCCACGACCGAACCGGAATAACCGCGGTTCGCCAACTGCTCGTAGGCCACTTTCTGCACATTCGGCAGTAGGGTGAGGTCTACGTTCGCACCCTTGATTTCCTTACCCGTTAGCGAGTCCCACGCGCGCCGGGCGAACAGTGAATCGTCGGTGCCGTTCAGGATCGAATTCTGGCTGGCTTCCAACCCCGAAGCGCCAAACCGATCGGAAAAGTATCCGACCACGGCCCCGTACTGTGCCGGGTTCGTAGGGTAGTACCGGTGGTAGTACCCATCCTCATCTGCCTCGGAGCGCGCAACAATTTGGCCCCCTGCGGTGATCTGCCCGCGTTCTTGCGATTTCGCCTTGAGGTATTGGCGCGCATTGCGCGGATTCTCCGCCAGGCTCTCGTGCTGGAAGGCTTGGATATACGTCAGGTTGGCAATCAACGCCACAATTAACAGCGCCGAGAAAATGGTTACGGCACGGATGGAGCGGTTCATGGTTGGTAGCCCCCGTTCCACTTGGCTTGGTTGGGTAATTCTTCTTGACGCCCCGCGCCCACCACCGGCTGGTGATTAGTTGCACCATCGTTTGGTTCCAATTCAGCGGGTGCGTAGCCGTCCCTCGCAGCGCCAGCCGCGTAGGCAGGGGCGGGTTCAGGGGAATAAGCGGCGTCGGAAATCCGCAGGATAATGGCCAACAAGATGTAGTTCGCTAGCAAGGAGGAACCACCGTGGGCCAGGAAGGGAGTGGTGAGGCCCGTCATGGGCAGGAGGCGGGAGATTCCACCGGTGACCACAAAAACTTGTACGGCGATGGTCAGGGACAAACCAGCAGCAACGAGCTTGCCGTAGGAATCCTTGACTAGCATGGCGCTGGTGAATCCGCGCGAGACGAAGAAAGCGTACAGGATCAGTACCGCGGCAAGGCCGATCAGTCCGAGTTCTTCCCCAATAGCGGCCAGAATGAAGTCCGAGTGCGCGACGGGGACTTGAAAGGGGTAGCCGGAGCCTAAGCCGGTACCGGTCACTCCGCCAAAGGACATGCCGAAAAGTGCTTGGGCGAGCTGGAATCCCTTGTCGTCATAGTTGCCGATGGGGTCTACGAAGTTCGCCACCCGGTCTTGAATCTTTGCAGAAACTTGGTAAACGGCCACGGCACCGATGGCGGCTAGGCCGAGGCCCAGAACCAGCCAAGAGGCGCGGTTGGTGGCGATGTACAACATGCCTAGGACGGTGCC
Organism: Corynebacterium auriscanis; assembly: GCF_030408435.1. Classification (NCBI taxonomy): domain Bacteria; kingdom Bacillati; phylum Actinomycetota; class Actinomycetes; order Mycobacteriales; family Corynebacteriaceae; genus Corynebacterium; species Corynebacterium auriscanis. The sequence continues at coordinate 34,473 of NZ_CP047046.1, forward strand.
GAACAGCAACAAGGCCGGGCCGAAGTCGTTCATCGCAGCCATGATGACCAGCGCGATACCCCATACGAGTAGCAGGGGGCTGAGGTCACGTAAGCGCGGGAATTGCAGACCGAGGAATGATCTGCCTGCCACATTGAATAGGCGGCGCTTGTTGACCAGGAGGGTGGCGAAGAACAGCAGCAGAAGGATCTTCGAGAATTCTCCGGGCTGGATGGAAAATGGGCCGATGCTGATCCACACGCTGGCATCGGCGTTGAGGCTGGTGGGCCACACGGTTGGCAAGGCCAGCAGAATTAAGCCCGCCAGACCCATGAGATAGGAATAGTTTTGCAGTCGCCGGTGATCGCGCAGGAATACAAGAACGGCGCACATCATGGCCACGCCGATGACCGTCCACATGACCTGGGACTTCGCCAGGCTTCTGTCCGAAGCCAGGTCCAAACGGTAAATCATCACCAATCCCACGCCGTTGAGTAGAGCCGCGATCGGCAGCATGATTTGATCTGAATTCGGCGCGATCCAGCACATCACCGTGTGGGCGATGAGGAACACCAAGAAGAATCCGCCAACCAGGGCGAAAATGTCGGAGCCGATCTGGTTACCTTGGGACAGTTCCAGCGCCACGATGGCGATCATTAACACGAGCGCGGCGAGTACCAGTAGGCCGGCTTCTAGTCGTCGTGAAAACAGTTTCATGTGTTACTTCACCTCACGGCACGACACACCAGGGGTGGTCAGGTCGGAGTTTTCGGCGGCGTTGCGGGAGTCAGACGGTTTGTTGTTGGCGGTGGGCTTGGTCGATTCGGAAGCGCTAGTGGATTCCGAAGCCTTGTTCTTATCCGCCGGAGAGCTGGAGTTAGCCTCGGGCGGTTTCCGGTTCGAATCGCGCTTGACACACACTGGGAGAGTTTGCTCTGCAAGGCGCTGGACTTGCTGTGAGACCTCGTCGTAGTTGCCCTCCGGCAGGCTGGCCAATACACCGCGAGCTGCGGGTGTGAGGTCCGCGGTGTTGAAGCGGTGGCAGGAATCATCGGAGTTGGCGGGCAATAGTCGCACTGCCGCGTCCTCATCTAGGCACACGTCGTGATACCGGTTTTTCAGGGATATCCCCAGGATCGTTGCATCTGCACCGTTGTTGACTACGATCTGGTCACCATCTTCGGCGACGAAGTAGTTGTCGCGGATCTTGTTGTATCCCAGCAGACCTCCGATGCCGAGCAGAGCCAGCACCAGGAGAATCCCGATGACGGTGACGAAGGGGAAGCGCTTGTTTTTCTTTCTCGCCTGAGCCCGCGCTTCGGAGGGGTCAGGCTCAGATTTTTTTGTCGACGCCCCGTTCCTCGGCTTAGCGTTGACCACTTGCACACTTGCTGCGCGCGAGGCGGGGGAGTTAGGGCGGGGCATTTCCTCGGTCTCGCCGGCAATGGCGCCGGCAAGGACCTCGGTGGCGGGCAAGGTGATGTTTTCGTCGACCGCGCGATTGGTCTCGGGGTCGAATTCCACCACGTCGGCCACAACCACGGTGACGTTATCCGGGCCTCCACCACGCAGCGCCATCTCAACGAGGCGACGGGCGGCTTTCCTGGGGCTGTCGATCGACAGGATCTCGCGGATCGTGTCGAAGCTCACCGGGTCGGATAACCCATCGGAGCACAGCAGGTAGCGATCGCCGATCTGGGCGGAGCGGTAGTTGATTGTGGGCTCCACGGGCCGGCCGTTGAGCGCTTTGAGAATAAGGGAGCGCTGAGGGTGGCTGCTGACATCCTCGGGGTCCAGCTTGCCTTCGTCCACCAGGGATTGCACGAAGGTATCGTCCTTGGTGATCTGAGTGAGTTCACCATCGCGCAGCAGGTAACCGCGCGAATCACCAACGTGGCATACACACACTTCCTCGCCGCGGAAGAGCAGTGCGGACAGCGTGCATCCCATGCCTTCCAGGGTGGGGTTTTCTTCTACGTGCGCGGCGATTTGGTTGTTGCCGTCTTCCATCGCGGTGGCCAAGAGGGTGCCGAGGCGCTCATGGTGGCTGGGTTCATCGATTAGTGGTGAATCCAGCGGACGCAGCGAATCGATGAGGAACTGTGAGGCTACTTCACCGGCGGCGTGGCCACCCATGCCGTCGGCCAGCGCCAGTAGGCGGGGGCCGGCGTACGCGGAGTCTTCGTTGTTGGCGCGCACTAGGCCTCGGTCGGAGCAGGCCGCGAAGTTGAGAGTGCGGGCGGGGGAGGAGCTGTGGGTCATGCTTCCATCCTCACGTTGGTTTGGCCGATACGAACTTCGGCGCCCGCGCTGAGGCGTTCGAGTTGATCGATGCGTTGATTATTGAGCCACGTTCCATTGCGCGAATCTAGGTCTTCTATGAACCAGTCCGATCCGCGATTAATGAGGCGCGCGTGGCGGCCGGAAGCGAAATCGTCTTCCAGCACAAGGGTGCAATCCTGCGACCGGCCTAGCGTGACCTCGTTGTATCCCTGCAGGTTCAGGTAGGTGCCGGTGAGGGGACCGGAGATGAGCGTAAGGGCCCCCGGAGCCTTGGCGCGGCGGAATCCCCGGCCAATTCCGGGACCACTCGGCTGCTCCCCACCCATTCCGCCTCCGGGGATAGCTGGCGCGGCAGCGACGGGAGCGGCACCGGCGTGCAAGCCCGACGCACGGTTCGCCTCCTTGCGCAAAGCGCGAACGCTCATCCAAATGAAAAACCACAGTAGGATAAGCAGAGCGACCTTCGCCAGGAGCAGCAGGGTAGTCTGCACAGGATTCAACCTCTCGTTGGTGGCAACCGAACGTTAAATACCTTAGTTTAGACGGCGCTGAGGGGGTAGAGGTTCCGTGGTACGCAGACGCACCGATGAACCCTGCCGGTTCAGCTTGATTCATCCTGCCCAGTGGTGTTTCACCCAGGGCTTCGTCCCGGGTTTAATTCTGCGTTTAATTCTGGGTGAAACGCACCAGGATCTCGGAGTGCCCCACGACGATCAGATCGCCGTCGGCCAAGAGCCAGTTTTCTACGGGTGTATCGTTCACAGTCGTGCCGTTGGTGGAGTTCAGGTCGGTTAACACTGCGTCGTAACCGTCCCAGACGATATCCGCGTGCTGCCTGGAAACTCCGGTATCGGGGATGCGCAGATCCACTCCATTGCCGCGCCCGATGATGTTCGAGCCCTCCTGGAGCCAGTATTTTCGATCGGAACCATCTCGTAGATGCAGGATCACGCGCATATCGGATTCTTCGTCCGCGTAGCCCTCGCCACCGTTGACGGGCGTGTCGGGTGCGGCTTGCGCAATGATCTCCGTGCCGGGGTAGCTGGGCTGTTGTGCTTGTGGTTGGTTTGGGGTTGGGGATTCTGTTCCATCGACGCCACCCTGGTCCCCATCCCAGCCTTCATTGGCACTCAGGGAATCCCCGTGAGCGCGGCGCGCGTGGTCATTGTCATTGTGGGAATCGTTGTTTTGGGGTGCGACAGTAGATGCGCCAGTGCCTGCCGAAGCTGCGCCAGCAGAACCGTCACCGGCAGCATCCGTGTTGCCCGCACTGGCCGCACTAGCATTACCCGCACTGGCACCGCCCGTATTAGCACCCGCAAAATCGGCACCAGCCAAATCGGCACCGGCAGCATCGGCGTTGCCCGCACTGGCACTACCCGCACTGGCTGCAAAAGCCGAGCCCATACCAGCCGCGTGCGCACCGCCAGGACGAACTACGTCTGCTAAACCGCGGTTTCCTCTGCTTGCGCCACGATTGTCGTCCGCGTGGCGATCGTCCTCGATGCTTGTCGAAGGGGAATTCGTGGCGGACTCGCGTGCGTAATTCTCCCCGGGCTTCTCCGAGACCTCGTCCGACCTAGCGTATTCCGGATCCGGCTCCCGGTACGTGGCTTGGCTAAACGCAGTGTCCTCGTACACACGCTCACCCGGGGCGCTTTCAAAGTGCCCGCTGCCGGATGTTGGGTTGTTCTCGGCACTGTCTTCGGTGAATCCGCGAGCGTTGGTGCTCGCCTTGGCATCGTCACTGGGACGGCCAGACAAGTCGTAGGCTGCGGAATCGTGCGCATCGTATTCACGTGCGGCGGCTGAGCGCTGACCATTGCTGTTGCGCTGTGGCCACTGGGCCGGAGAGCTCAATTGCTGCCCAGGGTAGGAATCTGGGTAGCTGCCGTCGGGCGATCCACCTTGTTCATCAGCGCCATATTGCCCGTTGGCGGACTGCTCGGATGCCTGGGCAGAGGCGTCGCTGCTGGCGGTGGGGGCGTCGGGTGAAGAAGGCCGACGATCCGGTTCACCGAACAGTGAACGGGCCCGCAATTGACCGCTGTGAAGGTTCCGGTGAGCGACGATTTCCACGGTGATGGGTTGCGGGGTGGTCCAACCGTTGTTGCGGGTGAAGCGGGTGAGGCGGTCTGCGAGATCGCTTTCGAGGTTAGGGCGATCCTGAATGAGGCTTTCGTGATCATCAGCGGAGACCAAGACCGTGTAGAAACAAGGCGCGAGCTGCTTGCCGTAGTTATCGGTCATGACGGCTTCTTCGGCCTGCTGCTTGAGCAGCTCATCAATCTCCGTCGGGACAACCTCGCCACCGAATACGCGCGCTAGACCGTTGTCTAAGCCACGTTGCAGTGAGCTATCCAGTTTGCGGAAGCGACCGAAAAGATCCATCGGGTTTCCTTTCTTATCTTTATCCAACGCGCGGTCTGCGTAAGTCGTGCGCACGAGGCCGGGTGAGCCGTGCCGGGTGGGCCGTGCCGGGCGGACGAACGAAGCTGTACATCAATGTGGATCATCCCTGGGGGCGGAAAACTCCGCAACTGTAACAGCTGGTAATCCGAAGTCGATAGCTCGGTGGGCAGGACTCTGGATACGGGGCTTCGCCTTGGATTCGTTAAAACCCTCTTGGGCGGGCCCTCACGCCAACCGCACGCGACGGCAGGTGAGGCCACCGTCGAGTGGTTGCAGCCAGTATAAAGCACAATATGGGCATAACTACATTTGAGACACCGTTCCGAAAGCCCTTGTGTTCGGTGTTTCCGCAGTTGAGGCCCGTATTTTGTTTAGATTTAAGAAGCCGTGCTAAAGTTTTGTCCTGTCGCGAAAAGCGGCACCATGCGAATGGAAATAACGCAACTCGGGCGAGTGGCGGAATTGGCAGACGCGCTGGCTTCAGGTGCCAGTGTCCTTATAGGACGTGGGGGTTCAAGTCCCCCTTCGCCCACGAAAAATTGGAAACCCCGGGGCATCGAAGCGATTCGGCGCCCCGGGGTTTGCGCATTGTGAGGCAGGGGGCAAGTTCTAGTGATCGTGGAAACACCTGACTTCGTGTGAGGTGTTGTCTTGGAGTCTCGGTGGGATCCGGATTCTGTTGTGGTTGAACGTTTTTGTAGTTTGATGCAGGCAGGAAGCTCTGTTCGTGCTGCCGCTGTCAGCGTCGGGTTGCCTCATTCTGTGGCGTATCGGCTTGCCCGGCAGTTGGACGTGGAGGTTCGACGATATCGTGTTACGTCTTCGGAGGGGTCAGAGCGTATCAGCCAGTTGTGGGTTGCTGGTTGGGCGCTGATGGATATTGCTCGTCAATGCAAGGTCAACTCGAGCGTGGTCTATCGGATCGGTATTGAACTGGGCTTGTGGAAACGCAACCCGCATGGACGACGAGCTGCCGCAACCACCAGACGCTGCGGGTACCTACAACTTAGAGTCAATGCGTCAGGGCGCAAGGATGCCGCATCGGTGTGTGGCATCAACCAACGTGATGCTCTGGATATCGACAAAAATCTGATCAAACTGGGCAGACAGCGCGTAGCGTTTGAACCCGATTGGCCCGCCACAGCTCAAAGAGCCGGTGCGCGGTGTAAGCCTCGTCCAGCTCGGCAGGGGTGGGCCCGAAACCACGGGCCTGGAAGCGGTAGAACGTTGCTGGTGAAATAGCGTATTCATGCTCGTTGAGCACGCGGCACATCCGCTCGATGGAATACAGGTGCCGGTGAGTGCGGAGGAAGTCCACGATCACTTCAGTGTGCGGTCGAGCTCCGCCTGGGCGAAAAAAGCTGAGGCCAGTTTCAAAATCTCGTTGGCTTCTTTGAGCCGGGCATTTTCTTTGCGCAGGGTGATAAGCTCCGCGTCTTTCTCGGCGTTGGATTGCTCGACGGCGACGCCCACCTTTTTCTCTTCTGCGCGTACCCAGTTGCGGATAGTGGATGTTTTGATGCCGATGACAGCTTCGACAGCGCGTAGTGCGGCTGCCTTGGATGAAGCGCCGTCAGCACGCTCCTCGAAATACAGGCGCACCGCCCGCTGCCGGGTCTCCTGGTCGTAGGGACTGATAGCCATGATGTTCCTCCTGCGTTACATCATGCCCTCTCACCAACCCAGGCCGGTTTAGAACGACCTACGCACTCCAAAACGCGAAGAGCCTGATACCGCTGCTTCCATATGAATTATTGCCCTGCCAGTTTCAAACTACAGCCTTCGAAATTTATGAATGCATCATATTAGCTGTTCAGTGTCAGCTATAGCCCTAGCGCTGTCAGAAAATGGAATACTGGTCTATCCAAGGTTGCTCTGGTTACACCGTTATTCGCTTACACGGCCCCGACGCTAACAATGAACCTAATGAATGGGCAAGCCTAAAAGCAACAAACGAACTACATTGTTTGCTGAGTAAGGATGACGAGTGGCAATACTTATAGGGATATGATCAAGTAATATTACAAAATTCATCCAGCGTCTACTCTTCGTGCCACTTCCGGTACTGACCTCATCAAACCCAGCATCGACCTAACAACAGGGGTGGAGTCCTTTGAACATCGCTGCCCCTTGTTCGTGAATTTTACGATCACTCCTTGGCCCATTAGCTCGAACTCACTCAGTCATTGCCGATCTTCTTAGCCGAAATCGCACCCAGCTGTTTAGTAATCCCCGGAGGTAGTGGCGGTTCTGTTACCTTAGTCAAGAAGTCATACTTAGCGAATAGGAGCTCCTGTCATTCGAGAAGCATTCGTTGGATAGGTGCCTCGCACGAACATTTTCGGGCAATACCCTAGTAGGAGGTTTGATGCAAAGGTATAGTCACAACAACTTTACCCCTCACTCTAGGACAGCTGGCAGAATGCTATACAAAAATACTAAAATGCTTGTAATTAGCGCAACTACTATCGCAGTAACTGTGGCCGGCGCTTCAGCAGATGCAGCAATTGCAGACCCAGGTACGCAACGAGCAATTGAAATGGTAGACAACGCCACTTCAATTGCAAAGAATGCGCACGCTCCTGTAAAGCGCTCAGTATCCGACGCAGCGACCGCGATCACAGTTCAGCTACCGAATTCCTCCGAAGATCCCACGCGTTTAACTGATAGTTCTTTTGGAACATTGTCAATATATGGTCAGCAAGGAGCTTTAAAGAAAGGAGATGGATTCGCTGTTGCGCAAGGAAAAAATACTACAGTAATACAAAAAAGGGACACAATTCTGTCCAACTGGCCCAGATTATACATGATCAAAATGATGCGGGTGTAGTATTTTCCATGAATACCGATAAACCATCGAAGCTAAGGAAGTTGCGTGATGGGTCGATTCATATTGTATCCAGCAGAGAAAACTTAGGAACGGTAGTTCGTGGAATTATAGATGAGCCTTGGGCCGTCGATGCTAAGGGGAAAATGCTCCCAACCACCTACTCCATTGATGGAAATAAAATCATACAGAGAATTGATACAAAAGGGGCATCTTACCCTATTGTGGCAGATCCTAAAGTGACTTGGGGTAGAGGTATGTATATTAACTTCTGGGGGCAGGAATTAAACGTTTTGGGAAGCGCCGCAGGTATTGCCCTTGGAATTCTTGGGGCAAGTGGCTGTGCTGCAGTAGGCGTAACTAAAAAGATTCCAAACCTACCTAAGGCCATAATTGGATTTCTTTGCAGCGTAGGTGGTAGTCAATTAGCGAAGGATATGATTAGGGCATCAATGCGTAACAACTCTTTTCGTGCCGGGCAGTGCTATCAAGTACGCTATCCATCAGATGGAAAACGATGGAATCCCGTTGGAAAAGAGAATTGCAATTAGATAGAATTAGTTCATCATGAGTAGACTCCCTTTAATGACAAGGTTACTAGCCTCTGGAATTCTCATAACTTTCCTCATTTTATTATATATCATTTGTAATTTGTCTGACCGGGTTTTCCTTTTTATATCAGTGGCCTTGTTTGCTGTATTCGAGATTGCGGTTCTTGTTTTCTACAATCACAAAGACTGGTAATCTTTAGATCGTTGTTCAATAATTGCAGCTTTAAGGTTTAACGAAACACTCTCCTCGGGAAAGTCCGGTTATAGTTATGCTTATCATGCGTTGATGCGATTCTTGGTCATAGTCCCGCGTCATCACCGTAGAGTAGGAACAGGTGTGTGCCTGGAACACGCTAGTTTTTTGGACTGTCCAGTCTTCATCTTTCGTGTCGTTGGGTCTTCGTCGCCAACACTGTCGTCGGCGTCTCTTCCCACAATGGCGTTGTAGAGGTCAGCCATGACTCGTGAGGCGTGGACGGAGGCTTTTTCTCTGAGGCAATGGTTTCTTCACTGGCTAGGTGGTCCAGGGTTTAGTGAAAGGCTATGGTGAGATTTGCTCCTTGTGTTTTTGCTTCACCGGGCACCACACCCGATCAGAGGAATTCGCTGTATCCACCACCGCCGGTTGAGGCGCGGGCGACGTCTCGTTCAAATAGGTTAATATTTTCGGGGGTGATTCCGATGCAGCGGAAGGGGTCTGACCAGAATCGTTGGGCGTGGGAGTTTTCCGTGGGGTTTTCTGGTGTCTTTTCACTCGTTGATGCGTGGTCGTCAGTGGGTGACGCTTTTGTTGAGTTCAGTGCGGATTGTGCCGGGCGGTGTACTCAATGCCTTCACTGTAGTGTATTTTGTATCAACAAAAATCGATTCACTTGAAGTGTGTTCGGGCTCATGTCTGGTAGTCCTTGTTTAACGCAACATTTGGAAGCAAATGCCCAGAGGGTGTTGCGTACTGGACAATAGTGTACGCTCACGTGAGTGGACTAGAGAGCTTAACGGAAAAGCGCATTATCGTCTGAGTCTCCCACAGTTCCCGTCGGCTGAACAGTGAAAGCCTATCATCATATACAACGTTGACACCATCCGTCACCTATGGCCAGAATTGATACACGCGAACTGCGGTTTTCTGGCTGACGCGATAGCCTAGTTCAACGCCTGCAGCGGCGGCATTTCGGCGCGCATCGTATCTGACTAGACCCAGTCGGCGATTCTGCGGGAATACACACCCGTTACGAAAGCCGCTTAAACAAACCCGCAAGACGTGCGAAGACCTGTCATGCCCGCACTCCATAGCCCGTTTGGCCCATTTACCCTAGCATCGCGTCGGTGTATCTGTTTAACGTACTCGATCAAACCAGCATCACAGATGGAGCGAGCGCTGATTCTGCGGGCTTTGGACTGGTGGTAACTGCCAGAGGTGACAAAACCCCCCTCGCGGTGAGCGTTTAGCGTCTGGCACCTGAACTCGACGGAGGAACGATCGCGGTTGTCGTCGATGGAATGGATCATTGTCAGCGTTGGGGGTCGATGTGGTCGTTGCTAAAAAACTCAATCGGCTTTGGGCAACACGTTGGTGTCGCGCAGTTTCGGATTCTCCCGCCGTAGTCTGGCATTGTCTGCAAGAACGTCGTACTCGGCCTACTGGACGTATCCTTCACGACGAACCTGCCGAATTTCACTGATGGGCACTGTGCCACAACCTCCAAGTATCGGGCGACAACCTTGCATTGGCTTTGAAGAGAACACCCTTCCACCCCACTGCGATCCTCAAGCAAACGGACCACACTGTCCTGCGCATCTTGATAAAACCTCTTCAGCGTGCCGTAGGTTCTCTTTTCTACTCAAGCAGAACAAAACCTAGGTTAGGTTACACAGTTTTGTAACCCGGTACCCAAGTGCGTGGTTTCTTCAGAGCGATCGCCAGGCCAGTGGCAATCGGTACTAACCCGACCACCACAAGGTATGTCAGCTCCGTTTCGGCGGAATAGAACGTGGACAAACTGCCGGCCAGGGAGGTGCCGATGGCCAAAGACAAGAAGAAGAGGGCGGAGAAACGGGTGGCGAATGCAGTAGGGGCGTGCGCAGCCGTGGCTGCCATGCCGATCGGGCCGATGAATAGCTCGCCTAGGCTCATCAGGAGGATGCACACTGCTAGAGCTAGAAACGGCACCGATGCGGAATGAGCAAAAGGTAGGAGGGATAGGATTCCGGCGCCGGCCAATGCCAGCCCGCCACCCATGAGGCGGTTGCGGCCGGGCATCGCACGTGTAGCCAGCACGCCGGCGATGGGCAGCGTGAAAACCAAGATATAAAAGGGGTTGAGGGATTGGGTCCATGCGGCGGGGACTTCGAAGGATCCGATAGTGCGATCAAGGCGCTGGTCCGAATAGACTGCGAGCACGCCATAAGTCTGTGCTTGTAAAGCCCAATACATCGTTGAGGCCACGAAAAGCGGAATGAAACCGACAACACGGGTACGTTCATCAGCGTTCACCTGCGACGAGGTAAGCATCACCACAAACAGTCCTACCGCCACGGTGACGGTCGCGATGAGCAGGCCAAAAGCCATGCGATTCGGGGTGATAACCCCGGTAGTGATAGACCAAATTCCAGCGGCGACAGCTACTGCGGCGAAGACGGAAACAAGGACTAACCGGCGCGGTGCTAGCGGATTGGCTGGCTGTGTCACCAGTGCTCGCCTCGCGCTATCCAAGTTCGATAGCATGCGTGAGCGCAGGGCGAGGTACATGGCGCAACCGATAGCCATGAGCAGAGCAGCCGCACCGAAACCGACATGATATCCGCGGGCCAATGCTAACCAGCCGGTTAGCATTGGCCCAAAGAGGGCACCAATGTTGATGCCCAGATAGAAGATCTGAAACGCGCCGTCCCTTGCGCCAGCTTTCGGGGGGAAAGCGGCTCCCAGGATGGTGATCGCTGCAGTCTTGAGCAACCCCGAACCCAAGGCCAGGGGCAACAAACCTGCAAACAACCCGGGGAATCCCGGAATGAGGGATAACGATAGATGGCCCGCGATCAAAAGGCCCGCGCCCGTGAGCAGTGTGCGTTCTGCGCCGAGCACGCGGTCTGCGACCCAACCTCCCGCAAATGTAAACAGATACAGCAGCGCACCATACGCACCGACTAGTGCGGTGGCATGGGATTGTTCGAGTGCTAGACCCTGAGCTTGGTCGTAGAGGTAATAGGTAAGGATGGCTTGCATGCCATAGAAGCTGAAGCGCTCCCACATTTCCACACCCGCAATGGCGGGCAGGGCGGGTGGAACCGATTGAGTTGTACGGTGTTCAATTGTTGTCATGAAAAGTCATTATGCATCACGACGGACTGTGCTACAGATGAATCCATGAAGTTTTTGAACAGTGTTCAAGTCGGGGAGGTAGATGCCGCCCATATTTGGCATCCCTATGCCGCCCCCGGGTCGCCTGCCCTCCAAGTGGTGGGCACCGAAGGCGCGTACCTACAGTTGGCCGATGGACGTCGGGTTATCGATGGCATGAGTTCTTGGTGGGCCGCCTGCCACGGGCATTCCCACCCACGGCTTGTCGCAGCGGCAAAAAAGCAGATTGATAACTTTAGCCATGTGATGTTCGGCGGGCTCACCCACGAGCCGGCCGCGCGACTGACAGCGAACCTCATGGACCTCACCAACCACCAGTTCGCACAGGTCTTTTACTCCGATTCCGGATCGGTTTCGGTGGAGGTTGCAGTGAAAATGGCACTGCAGTATTCCCGTGGTGTTGGTAAGCCCCAGCGCACCAAGTTATTGACCTGGCGCTCGGGCTACCATGGCGATACCTTCGCAGCCATGAGTGTGTGCGACCCGGACGGCGGCATGCACTCGCTTTGGACGGGAATCCTCGCCGAGCAGATCTTTGCACCGGCACCTCCCGTTGCAGGTGCGAGCCATGAAGAACACTCCACTTACCTGGCACAGATGGAACAACTCATCACCGATGAGGTAGCGGCAATCATTATCGAACCGGGTATCCAAGGCGCCGGCGGTATGCGCTTTCACGACCTGGACTTAGTAGCCGGCGTGCGGCAGCTGTGCGACAAGCATGGGATCCTGCTGATCGCCGATGAAATCGCCACCGGGTTCGGCCGGGCAGGGGAACTGTTTATGACTCAAGCCGCGGGCGTGGTTCCCGACATCATGTGCGTAGGAAAGGCCCTGACCGGCGGGTTTATGTCACTGGCCGCGACCCTTGCCACCGCGCGTGTGGCGGAGGGCATGCAACCGCGCGCGCTCATGCATGGCCCTACGTTCATGGCCAATCCCCTAGCGTGTGCGGTTGCAGCCGAATCTACAGAAATGATTGCTGAGGGCACGTGGCGCACCCATGTCCCCCGTATCGAGGCCGGATTGCGGGCCGGGATTCCTCGTGCCCGGGTACGCGGAGCCATTGCCGTCCTAGAGATGGACCACGAGGTGGATATAGCCCGTACCACCACCGCCGCCCTAGAACACGGTGTGTGGCTGCGCCCATTTGGTCGGCTTATCTACACGATGCCGCCCTTTATCTGCACCGATGAGGAAATCGCGCGTATCTGCCGTGCGGTCGTCGCAGCAGGGGAGGCCGCATGATTTACTGCATTACCGGAACCAACACGGACGTGGGAAAAACCATCGCCACGGCGGCCCTAGCTGCGCATTACACCGCTCAAGGCCTTCGCGTCACAGTGGCCAAACCAGTACAAACGGGTGAACCTCCCGGGCACGGCGATACCGCCACGGTCGCCCGCCTTACCGGTGTGCAGACCTGCGAGTTCGTGCGCTATCCAGAACCACTAGCCCCAAACCTTTCTGCACGGCACGCTGGGATTTCCCAACCGGACCGCGAGGAATTGGTGAACTGGATTCGGCATATAGAGGCCGACATCGTCCTCGTCGAAGGTGCCGGCGGTTTGCTGGTGCGCCTCGCGGATGATTTCACGCTGGCTGATGTCGCCGCTGATCTAAGCGCACCGCTCATTGTGGTGACGAGTTTGGGTTTGGGCAGCCTCAACGCTGCGGAACTCACCGTGGAAGCTGCGCATTCCCGGGGCCTAAAGGTGGCGGGGCTCATCGGTGGATCGCTGCCGGCCACACCCGACCTCGCCACGCGCCTCAATATCCAGGAACTGCCACACATCACGGGCGTACCGCTGCTCGGGTGCATCCCGGCTGGTGCAGGAGCGCTGAATCAGGAGGAGTTCCGCTCCCACGAGTTCTTTAACCCTGCTGCACTGCCTCTACTAGCGCCTTCGCCAGCTTCTCCGAAGATTGTGGATTCTGACCGGTAAAGAGGTTGCCATCACGTACCAGCTTTGGACGGAATGGGAGGGCGGCCTTTTCGTACTTCAGGCCGGCTTCCTTCAAACGATCCTCCAGCAGCCATGGTGCCTTGGACTTATCCGTGACCATGCCTTCTTCGGTGTTAGACAGCGCGGTAATCAGCTTCCCCGCGAAGGGGGTCTGGCCGGTGGCGTCGTCAATAGTGGCCAAAAGTGCAGCCGGCGAGTGGCACAGCAAACCCAGCAGCTTGCCGGAGGCCAGGCGCTCGGTGAGGATTCCACCGGAAATCTTGTCGTACGCCAAATCTTCCATGGGACCGTGGCCACCGGGGTAGAAGATAATGTCGTAGGAGGCAGCATCGACCTTGTGCAGGTCCTCTGAGTTGTTCAGCACGTGGGACATCTGCTGTACCTTGTCCGCCATTTTCTTGGCGGTGGTGGGCAACATGCCACCCTTTACGCTAATGCTGACGGGATCAACCGTGGGGGCGACCGCGCCGGGAGTTGCGATGGTGACTTCGAACCCCGCATCGCGGAAAATGTCGTACGGCACCACCAATTCCTCAGCCCAAAATCCGGTGGGGTGGTGGCTACCGTCGTTCAACGTCCAGTGGTCGGCCGCGCTCACGGCCATTAAAACGGTGGTCATTATGGATTGCTCCTAAAAATCTAGTACCGGTAATTCGGGATAGTATGAATAATTATGAAATCCGAGTCCACAGCTAACACCACACACTCGGGCACTGTACACCTCAACAGCGTGACCAACGCGAAAATTCCACAGGGATTGGATGATCTCATTGGCCATACGCCGCTTGTGGAACTGAGCCACCTTGCCCAAGCTTTCAACCGGCCTGACGTGCACATTTATGCCAAGCTGGAGCAATTCAACCCGGGCGGCAGCGCGAAAGATCGCACCGCCCGGGCGCTCGTTCAAGCAGCCGTCGAAGCCGGCATGCCGGAAAACCCAACCCTGGTGGAATCCAGTTCCGGGAACCTAGGCATGGCGCTGGCCCGGCAAGCGCAGATGCGTGGCTGGAATTTCTACTGCGTGGTGGATCCACGGGTTAATGATTCCACTGTGGCCACCATGCATGCTCTTGGCGCGCACGTGGAGCTCATCGAGGAGCCCGATCCAGAAACCGGTGATTGGCTGACGGCCCGTCGCGCCCGCGTGGCCGAATTGATGCGCACTGTGGATGGGGCGGTCAACTTGGATCAATATTCCAACCAGGCCGCGTTCACTGCGCATGATGAAGGAACGATGGCGGAAATCATTGGTCAACTGGGTTATGCTCCGGATTGGTTGTTCGTCGCAATGAGCACCACCGGCACCATCGGCGGTTGCATTCAGCGGCTGCAACGGATTGGGGCTGCTACTTGCACGGTGGGGGTGGATGCGCACGGTTCGGTGCTCTACCAGGGTAAACGCGGCGAACGCATGTTGCCGGGATTCGGTGCAGGTGTGGTTCCGCATCTCGCGACCATTAATGAGCCTTCGAGGGTCCAGCGCGTGCACGATATTGATTCCGTCATCGGTGCTCGCGCTCTCGCGCGCACTGAGGGGCTGATCCCGGGCGCATCCGGCGGGGCGGTCATCTCTGCGCTCCATGCTTGTGTGCCACACATCCCGGAGGGCGCCAGCGTTGTCATCGTGCTTCACGATGGCGGTACCAACTACCTCAACACCATTTACGATGACGGCTGGGTGCAGGAGAATCTGCAGGTCAGTGGGGAAGACCTGGAAGCACGAATCAACGCGATTACCGGGGAGGACCTGGAAGCACGAATCAACGCGATCACCGGGGAGGGCTCAGCTCGATGAAGGTTGGCCTTATCGGTGGCGGGCCTCGTGCGCTGTGGGCGGCGGAGGAACTTGTTTTTTTGTTCCGACGCCACAAGCTGCCCCTCACCATTGTGTGCTGGGATCCTGAAGAACCTGGCGGTGGAAGGGTATACCGAGCGGATCAGCCGTTGTGCTGGCGCCTAAACGTACGGTCGGACATTGTTCGTACTCATATCGGCGCCTTCCCCAACTGGTTGGATCGCAATCTCACCCGCGATGCGCAGGGGCGGGAGACCTATCGCGGGAAAGTCTTCACGGCGGAGGATAAGGTCTTTGCCCCGCGTGCAGTGGTGGGGGACTTTCTGCGGGATAGTTGGCGGGCCCTCGTCGATGGGTGTGGGAAGGATGAAAAGGAATCACCCTCCCATGGTGGTCCGAGCATCGCGATCACACACATCCCTTCTCGAGTGGTGGAGGTCCATTCCGTAGATGGCAAGGGTGTAGGTAACTGCCGCATCGTGGCTGCGGATGGCAGTGAAGAGTTCGTGGACGAGGCACTAGTGGTCACTGGGCACGCTGCCAGTTGGAATGGGCAGCAAAAGGACTTCATTGCTGCCCATGATCACCACAGCTTGGAGAGCATTCCTGCCGGCGCGGACGTGGATATTCGCGGAATGGCACTGACTTTCATTGATGTGTGTTTGGCCCTCACTGAGGGGCGTGGCGGGGTGTTCGTGCCAGCTGGTGATGCTGCGGTCGATGTCACTGGTGGAAGCACGCCAGCGGGTACACATGATGCGGCCCATCCTGACCCTGTTCAAGCGGGTGGTCCGGCGCACCAGCCATTGCGCTATATTCCATCGGGCCGGGAACCTGCGCACTTGTATCCGTACAGCCGCTCGGGCCAGCTGATGCAGGTGAAGCCCGACCCATCCAGTCCGTGGGTTAACCTGGAAGTTCCAGGCCAAGAAGAGTTCGAAAAACGCATTCAGAACTGCGCCGATGTGGCGGAGATGCGCGCGATTCTGGATGAAGTGACCAACGTTGTGATGGCGGCGGCGCGCGAGCGGGCCGAGGGACTCCAGGCAAACCGCAACCCAGCAACGGATGCTCGGGCAGAGCTCAACGAAACAGCGGAGAACCAAGTAGCGCGCAACCCAGCAACGGATGCTCGGGCAGAGCTCAACGAAACAGCGGAGAACCAGGCAGCGCGCAACCAGGCAACCCACTACCCCGGTCGACAATGGGCACGGGGAGAAGCATGGCGTCGAATATATGGAGCGATCGTCGACCGCGCCAGCTACCTGGCCCCCGGTGATCTAGAAGGTTTCTACGAACTAGGCCGCGAGCTGGAACCTATCGCTTTCGGCCCGCCACCGGTTACAGCAAAGCGAGTCGACGCCCTCGTGGCCGCCGGAATCGTGGTGTTGCCGCAGGGTGGGGGCGAACCCGAGGGCGCTCCGACAGATGCGATCCATGTGGACGCGGTCATCGCACCGCCGGGATTGCAACCGGGAACGGTTTTGGAGGACCTCGTGAATCGCGGTGATGTCCACATGTTGCCGCAGGGTGGGCCGAACATTGGTCGCGATGGGATGGCTCCCGGCACACACATCGCGGTCATTGGGCGGGATGTGGAACCGCGCGTTATTGGGCACGATACGTTGAATCGCGCCATGCATAAAGAGATTCCCACCTGGGCTTTCACCGTTTTCAACCGCGCGTTAGATGCGCAAGCAGAAACTAGCAATAATGGGAGGCATCATGACTGACAAAACCCTCGATAACCGGCGGTTCCCCCGCCACATGCACGCTACCGTGCCAATGACCGCTCGGTTGGAACCGTGGATGCAGCGTCTTCTTGCCGATCCAGCGCAGTGTGCAAACCTACTGCAGACGTATGATTCCCCGGTCAACGTGTTAGCGCCACATGTCCTGCCACGGAATGCCGATGAGTTGGTTCGCGCCGGGGAGGTCAACGGTGTGGAAGTGCGCGTGTTTTATGCGCGCAAGGCCAATAAAGGTTTGAGTTTTGTGGATGCGGCCCTCGCGGCAGGTCACGGCATTGATGTCGCCAGTGAGCGCGAGTTGCTCCAAGTCCTGTCCCGCGGGGCAGAACCGGACCACGTGATCCTCTCGGCGGCGGTGAAGCCGGATCGCTTGCTGCAGCACGCGGTGGGTGCGGGTGTCTACATCAGTGTGGATAGCGTGGCAGAGATGCAGCGCATTCAGGCCGTCGCCAGTGCCGCGAGTGCCACGGCGCGGATCGTGCCACGCATTGCGCCGAATCCCAACCGCTTGCCACCCACGCGTTTCGGTGAATTGGCCGGGACGTGGGAAGCGGCGTTGCAGCAGGGTCTGCCCGAGAGCGTGCAGGTCCACGGTGTGCACCTTCACCTGCACGGATACTCGGAGGCCGATCGCCGTATTGCATTGGCTGACGCCATCGCGGTCGTTGATACTGCGGTGTTGGCTGGCCATCCGGTGAACTTTATTGATCTGGGTGGCGGGGTGCCCATGAGTTATCTCGACGCCAAGCCGGAGTGGGACAACTTCCAGAAAGAGTTAGCGGCCGCCCGCGCCGGGGAGCGGGAGCCATTCACCTGGAAGGGCGATCCCCTGAACAACACGTACCCATTTTGGCAGGAGCCCACGCGTGGGGAGTGGCTCAAGCAACTGCTTGCCGGCCAGTTGGGTGGTGATGTGGAGGACGCGACATTCGGGGAATCCGCCACCGCGCACGAATCCTTTACGGAGCACTCAATTGCCAGCGATTCCACGGTTCCCGTTGCCGAGGCATTGCGCAGCCGTAACCTCCGTCTGCACATGGAGCCCGGTCGCAGTGTGCTCGATGGCGGCGGTGTTATTCTCGCCCGCGTGGCATTCGTGAAGAAGCGCAGCGACGGTGTGGATATCGTGGGCTTGGAAATGAATCGCACGCAGTGCCGGACAACCTCTGATGACATTTTGTTGGATCCGGTGTTGGTTCCCGCGGCCGCGCGCCCCACCGCGGCCGACTCCCACGAGGCCGAGAATGGGCAACAAGCAGCAGTGGCCGATCAACGCGAAAACGCTGGGCTGAATGCTTTTTTGGTGGGTGCGTACTGCATCGAGGACGAGGTGATTATTCGCCGAGCTATGCACTTCCCCGATGGTGTGCAACCCGGTGACGTTATCGCGATTCCCAATACGGCTGGATACTTTATGCACATCCTGGAAAGCGCATCCCATCAGATTCCCTTGGCGCGCAATGTGTTCGTGGATAGTGCGGGGGCGAATCCCCTACCTGATGAGATCGACCTGACTACCGCGACCCGTGCTAACGCTGATTCCGCACATGGCAACTGATCGTGTACACCCACCGGGAGGCGATACCGTGCCTCTCGGGGTCATCCCGTCGTTCCGCTTTGCGTTTCGTAGCCCACAACGGTTGCGTATGGAGTTTTTCGGCGGTATCGCCGTATCGCTGGCGCTGATCCCGGAAACGATTGCGTTTTCGGTTTTGGCTGGTGTGGATCCCGCAGTGGGGCTGTACACATCGGCCATCATGGCTATAGCTATTGCCTTTACCGGTGGGCGACCTGCCATGATCACCGCTGCTGCCGGTGCAGTCGCGTTGGTTTCTGCGCCACTGGTGAAAGCCCACGGTGTGGAATATCTCATTGCAGCAGCTTTGCTGGCTGGAATTATCCAGATCATCTTGGGCGTTGCGGGCGTGGCTAAGTTGATGAAGTTCATCACCTTGCCGGTGATGCGGGGATTTGTCAATGCGCTGGGTATTTTGATTTTTACCGCGCAGCTGGAGCACGTTATCGACAAGCCGTGGATGGTGTTTGTGCTGTTGGCAATCGGTATCGCGTTGATGTTAGTGGTGCCGCGATTCCTGCGCGCCATTCCCGCCCCGCTAGTTGTAGTGGTGCTGGTGACGATCGTCGCGGTCGTGGCGGGATGGCGCGTACCGACCGTGGGGGACATGGGGGATCTGCCACGCGCTTTGCCGCATGTCCATCTGCCACAGGTGCCCCTGGAATGGCACACGTTCCGCATCATTGCGCCGTATGCGGTTGCGATGGCGATTGTGGGCTTGGTGGAATCACTTCTGACGGCACAGCTGGTTGACGAGATCACCGATACTCCCTCCAGCAAAACCCGGGAAGCGTGTGGCCTTGGCGTCGCGAATATCGCTGGTGGTGTATTCGGCGGTATGGGTGGCTGCGCGATGATCGGTCAAACGATGATCGGTGTGAATGATTCTGGCGCTCGCACCCGTCTTTCTGCCTTTGTTGCTGGGTTGTCGTTGTTGGTGCTTTTGCTTCTTTTTAACGACGCCGTCGGCGCCATCCCCATGATCGCCCTTGTAGCCGTGATGATGGTGGTGGCTGTGCGAACGGTGAATTGGCGGTCCGTGGACCCGCGCCGCGTTGCTCGGATGCCGTGGACTGAAACAGTTGTCATGGTGGTGACTGTGGTTCCCACGTTGTTGACCCATAACCTCGCGGTGGGCGTGGTCCTGGGTAGCGTGCTCGCGGTGGTGCTTGCTCGGTGGTAGTGTGCCCGCGGCCGTGTTTGATCGATCTTCGTGCACCATCTAGCTGCCCGCTCACTGTGGCCGCTTTGATGTGCATCGGTTCCTGCAGGCGGGTCTCGATGGGGTTCCTATGGATGGCGCTTTCCCGGTGGTAGTGTGCCCGCGGCCGTGTTTGATCGATCTTCGTGCACCATCTAGCTGCCCGCTCACTGTGGCCGCTTTGATGTGCATCGGTTCCTGCAGGCGGGTCTCGATGGGGTTCCTATGGATGGCGCTTTCCCGCACGTCATGTACCCAGTCCCAGCGCGTCACCTAGCACCCGCTGCCCATGCACTCGTTTATGCACTTGTTTATGCACTTGTTCATTCAATGTGCAGCAGAACTCTGACAAAATGGCGCGTTTTTGTTGGACTTCTGCTGCACATTTGTCGTGCCGGGGGAGTATCGGATGATTTGTGTGCGGGAGAAATTCGGCGTTGGGATGTTCGAAGGAGCCCCTCAACACCTTTCGAACTACCCAGCTCCCATCACGGTGTAGCGCTCACCGCCCGTCGACCAGAGCACGGCGTGGGGCTTGTTGGTGGTTTCTTGGTGTGGGGCTTGTCGGTCGTTTCTCGGCGTAGCACCCGCTGCCCATGCACTCGTTTATGCACTTGTTTATGCACTTGTTCATTCAATGTGCAGCAGAACTCCGACAAATCGGCGGGTGGGGTCTAGTGGTGAGTGCAACACCCTGATTTGTTCATGAGGTGTTGATGATGTCCTACACTCCCGATCCTGCTGTTGTTGCTGCTTTCGACCTGATCGCGAACCACCGCTACAGCGCACTGCACGCAGCCCAAGCCACTGGCTGTACCGACCGTGCGTTGCGGGACTACATCACAAGCCAAGGTGCGCGCCTTGCGCGGGGACGTGGTGGTGGTCTTGCCACCCACAAGACAACCACCCAGATGATGGTCATGTTCTTAGCATGTGCTGGGCGAAGTGATCACGATATTGCCGCCAGAACTGGTGTCCACCCAGTTACCGTGTACCGGTGGGTACATAATTCTGTCATGCCTGTGTCCCGCCCGTCGGTATCGTCGACAAGTAACCGTGATCAACCCATTGTGTTGTCAGTAGACCCCGTGGTGGTGAATTATCAGCCAGCGACAGTCAAAGTCGGCCGGGGTATGCGCTTAACCGCGTTCGACAGGGTCTACATCAAGTTTTGCCTAGATCAGAGTTATTCCATCCGCCGCACCGCCCGACAACTCGGCAGGCATCCCAGCGTGATCAGCCGCGAGGTAACCCGCAACAGTATCGACGGGGTGTATCACCCACTGATAGCCCAGCAACGCAGCATCGATGCAGCCAAACGCCCGAAACCGCGAAAACTTGATGCTCATACCACGTTACGACGTATCGTCATTCGACTGCTTGAACCGGCAGGTCTCACCGAAACGTATTGTAGCTAGGCTGAAACGTTTATCCGGCATTCATCAGGAGTTGACCTTGTCACACGAAACGATTTACCAAGCCCTCTACGTCCAAGCAGCTGGTGGGCTACGCCATGAGTTAACCGTCGACTACGCCCTTTCGATCAGGTCGCACAGGACGACGACCCCGCTCGAAGCTACCGACTCGCGGGCGCGGGGCGAAACCATGGGTTCATGGCGCGACAATACTCCACCCGCCCACCACACGCTGCTGACCGGGCGGTGCCAGGGCATTGGGAAGGTGATCTCGTGTGAGGCGCTCAGGGTGGAAAGCACGCGATCATCACCTTGATAGAACGGCATAGCCGGTTGTTCATGGCCAGGTTGTTAACCACCGATCACACGTCCCAGACCGTGGTCACCGCGTTGAAAGACATGCTCGGGCAGATCAACCAGATGGCTATCGCCCCAGACCGTCGCGTCCAGACCCTGACCTGGGATCAGGGCGCGGAAATGGCTGCCAGTGGTCAGCTGGCCGAACATTTTGAGGGGTTGAAGCTCTACTTCTGCGATCCGCACTCCCCATGGCAGCGGCCGAGTAACGAGAATATTAATGCCGAGCTACGCCGATTCATTCCGAAAGGCACCGATCTTGCCACGGTGACCCATGAGCAACTCCAGGAATATGAAGACCTCATCAACGACACTCCACGGGTGGTGCTAGATGGACTGACCCCGAGGGAAGTATTCTTTAACCTCGACCCATCCGAAGATGTTGCATTCACCGCCTGACCCTTCCGCGCGTTTTTGTTGGACTTCTGCTGCACATTTGTCGTGCCGGGGGAGTATCGGATGATTTGTGTGCGGGAGAATGCGGGCGCCGAGGCGTTTGGGAGAGCCCCTAACACTCCTACAGGCAGCAGATTGCGCACCAATCCCAATCGGCTCTCAGGCATCCGGAAAGCAATATCGGCAACGGAAAGCAGGCGAATTCCCACACGCCCCGGCAGCCTTGCTTGCAGAGTTCGCGACCGATACAGGAACGCCCCGGCAGCCTTGCTTGCAGAGTTGGCGACCCGTATGGGGATGCCCCGGCCACACAAGCGGGCATGATTGTCATTCTTATTGAAAACACCCCCGCGTGGGGGTCGCCACGAACTGCAGCAATGACAACTATTGAAATCTAATTGAAAACCAGTAAGGTGGGGGTTGACGGCAGGGCCCCTTCCTCGCAAAGGCCCGCCCCCGGCGGCGAATGGTCTGGTGAAGGACCAGGGTGGCGTCGGAAAGAGAAGAAAAAGAAGAGGCCGGTAATACCCGGCGCAAACGTGCTTCACACAGCACCACGGCGAAAAAGGAGACAGCAATGTCCTGCAAAACTCACGAAAGCCACGACCACCAGCACGGCCCAAACTGCGGCCACGTAGCGGTGCCTCACGGCGACCACGTTGACTACGTCCACGACGGTCACCTGCACCGCAACCACGATGGCCACTGGGACGAGTGCGAGACGACTGAGCACCACGCCCACGACGATCACGACCACGAGCATGGCCCCAACTGTGGTCACGTTGCAGTTCCTCACGGCGATCACGTGGATTACATCCACGACGGTCACCGTCACGCGGCACACGATGGCCACTGGGACGAGCACTAATCGCAGCTAGCGCGGGGTGAATCCATCGCCCCTCACAGGGTTTCACCGGTCACTTCCTACGGAGCTTTCCTAGGGAGTGGCCGGATTTTGCTTTAAGCTGGGTTGGTCAAAGAACTATTGAGGAGTGATTCGCCCATGGGCAACCAGCCGAACAACAACCGGAACTACGGGCAGGGCTATGGTCGCGGATACGGCCAGGGTTACAGCGATGATCAGACGCAGGTTTTCAACAACCAAGCTGGCTACAACCAGGGCTACGATCAAAGCTACGATCGTGGCTACAGCCAAAGTTACGGTCAGGGTTATGGCCAAGGTTACGACCAGAATTACAACCAAGGTTACGGCCAAAGCTATGACAACTATGACCAGGGCTATCAGCAATCCGGTGCGTACCAAGGCAAATCGGCCCCGGAGGAGCACCGTGATTCGGGGCTGCTCGCGGGCCGGTTCGATGGCAAGCGCGTAGCTATCAACCTGATCGTGCTGGCGGTATTGGCAGCTGCGGTGACGTTCGCCGTGGTGTTCGTGGTCGATCTGCTGGTGGGCATGCTGCCAGATCAGTACTCATCTGGAACCTCTGCGGCGGGCTTGGCTGCGCTCGTTGCGGGTGCTGTGGGTGTGTTGGCCGGATTGTTGTACATCCCGGTTTCCGGTACTGGTAACGAGCGCTTATTTGGGATGGCCGTGGTGGCGCTGGCGGTCGTGGCAATCCTTGTGTGGGTTGTTCTCGGTGGCCTGTTGGAGGGCGATTGGTCCACGTTGGTGACGTTGGCCGGCATTATCTGTACCGCCGCGATTGGGCGGTTGGCGCCTAGCCGCATTGAGTCGGCAGCGGTGCGTTAAGCCCAGTGGGATCCGCCAGTATCCGCGTCAATCCACACCGATTTGCGAAAATCCTAGAACGGACAGCGGATTCACATAATCGCAGGTAGGGGAGCCCAAGTGGCTCCCTTTTGGCTTGCCTTTCGGTGGTTTTTTTCTTTTTTTACTTGACGCCCCCACGTGGTCAACCGGTACGTTGGGCAACTCGTAACCGAATTGTTACCGAACGACGAAGGAGCGAATTTCCAATGCGCAAGACCGTCAAGACCAACCTCACCCGTCTGGGACTGGCTGCTGGTGTAGTGGCCGCGCCGGCCCTCGTTGCCCCCGCCGCGGAGGCTGCAACCGTTGGGCAGTGGGACCAAGTGGCGGCGTGTGAGTCCGGCGGTGACTGGCACATCAATACCGGTAATGGCTACCAGGGTGGTCTGCAGTTCAGTGCTCAAACGTGGGCTGGCCACGGTGGCACCCAGTATGCGCCAACCGCTGATCAGGCTACGAAGGCGCAGCAAATCGAGATTGCCGAGAAGGTTTTGGCTTCTCAGGGTGCAGGCGCATGGCCAAATTGTGGTGGCCCGGTAGCCTAAGGGCCTCGCATGAGGGGGGATTCTGCGACGATGCGGTACGCGGAAGTCAGCGGTTTGCCAGGGGCCTTGCATGAGGGGGGATTCTGCGACGATGCGGTACGCGGAAGTCAGCGGTTTGCCAGGGGCCTTGCATAAGGGGGATGGTCAACCAAGGGGCATAAGGGGGATGATTAACCAAGGGGCATAAGGGGGATGCCCAACTAAGGGTTACCTTGCTTAGGTAAGGGTAACGCGGGTAGTAGTTGAATCATGCAGATGACTTCTACTACCTTGCGCTCGCCTTCCGCGGGCCGCGAAACCGGGGCTCGCTCCGGTTTCCTTCGCATGTTTGCCCTTCTGGTAGCCGCAATCTTTGGCTCCGCAATGCTCGTTGCATGTGGTTCGGACGCATCGGATTCCGGCGATAGCAAGGGCGAGTCAGGCGAGAAACGAGTAGTCGCCCTCGACTGGCGCTACGAAGAGATTTTGGAGACGTTGGGCGTGAAGCCAGTAGGCGTCGTAGAAATTGGCAAGTCCTCCGCACCCAAGACCTTGGAAGGCAAGCTGGATGGCATACAATCAGTCGGCCAGGCTAAGCAGCCAAACCTGGAAGTTATCCAGTCCTTGGAACCCGATCTGATTCTGGCTAGCCCCACTCGTCAAGAGGCGATCATGCCCCAGCTGAAGGAGATCGCGGAGACGAAGGCTTACTCCGATGCTTCCTACACCGATGTCCTCGATTCCATGGATGACATCGCCAAGCAGCTGGGCAAGGAAGATAAGGCCAAGGAAGTTCGGGATCGCATCGAGGGCAAGGTCAACCAGGCCAAGAAGGAAATTAAGCCCGGCACCCGCGCCGCCCTTGTCGGTTGGTCCAAGAACACTCTGTACACGTGGATCAAGAACTCTTTCGCAGGATCCCTGCTGACCGCCGCCGGTTACGAGTACGGCTACAACGGTGAGCGTTCCGCAATTGAATCCAAGACGGATGTGGCGGAACTAACCGGGGACAAGCTGCCGGGTATGAAGCTGGACACGATGTTCCTGTACAACGACATCGAAGGCTTCAAGGCCAGCCCTTACAAGGATGTGGTCAAGCACATCGTGGACGTGGAACAAGATACGTGGTCCCGCTCCCGCGGTCCGCTGGCGGCGGAGGCGATGCTTGACCGGATCATCGAAACCGCTAAGGCAAAGGGATAAATGACTGTAACGCTCGTGCGTACCGTCGATTCTGAATCAGAACCCACTCCCGACGGTAAAGCCACAGCTAACCGCTCTAGCCGCGCTCGCGCTCCGCGACGCGCGGCTTCGGCCGTTGCAGTTGCTGTGTGTCTTGCCGTGATTGCGGGAATGTGGTGGTGGCGCATGGGTGCGGTAACTGTTCCGGCCAATGCACCGCAACTTGCCGCGGAGGTGCATGCGGTCATGCGCGACCGACTACTGGCGGCCACGGTTATTGGTCTCGCACTGGGTGCCGCGGGCGTTTTGCTGCGCACGGCAACGCACAACCCGCTGGCGGATCCCGAGATTACGGGTGTTAATTCGGGGGCTGCATTCGGTGCCGTGGTTGGAACCACCATCACCGGATCGATCTCCGGTGCTGCGGTGCTCCCAGGCGCGCTGGTGGGAGCGGGCTTGGCGGCTCTCATCACGGTAGGCATCGGTTTGCGAGCCAACTCCGCGGATCCCACCGGAGCTGCTGCAGTACAGCGCATGATTCTGCTGGGCATTGCGATTTCTGCATTGTTTTCGGCCCTGACCGCCGTTACGCTGGTGATCGATGAGGCGCAGCTGTCCACCGTGTTGTCGTGGTTGTCTGGACGCTTGGGCGGGGTGCGTTTGGCGGACATTATTCCTTGCATCATTGCCGTGGTTGTCGTTATACCCGCACTGTGGTGTGCCGGCCGGGGGTTAGATACCCTTGCTGCGGGTGATGCCCTCGCCAGTTCGGTGGGGGCCAATCCCCGCTTTACCCGCATGCTCGCGGTGCTTGGGGCGGTTGTGCTGGTGGCGCCAGCCGTGGCGGCCGCGGGGCCTATTGGCTTTCTGGGTTTGATGGCGGCTGTTGTCGCGCACCGTGTGGCCGGACCTCGCCACCGGTTGGGGCTGTTGGTCGCTCCCGTCGTGGGTGCGGCGGTTTTATTGGTTGCCGACGCCACATCTCAGGCGTTGTGGGCCCCCGCCGAAACTCCGGTGGGTGTGGTCACATCCATCGCAGGTGTGCCGTTGCTGCTGTGGGGTATTAACCGACTGCAACCGCGAAAGAAGGTGCGTGTTGGCAGAGCAGTTTGGGGTGGTCGGCAGTGATTAGTCGCGAGAGCGAATGCGGTCCAATTTCGTCCGGGGTGCAGTTTGGGGTGGTCGGCAGTGATTAGTCGCGGTAGATTCTGGACCGTCATTGTCATACTCGTTGCTGCCCTGAGCGCAGCCGTGGTCGTGGGCTTGGGAATAGGTGCGGTGATGAAACCTCCTGCGGAGGTGCTCCACGAGCTGTTCTCCGGTGGCAAGTTGGTGTGGCGCTACCGCATGCCTCGCGTACTTGTGGGCATACTCGCCGGCGCTGCCATGGCGGTATCTGGAGCATTACTGCAGATCGCGTTGCGCAATCCCCTCGCAGCACCCGATACCGTCGGGGTAACGGCAGGTGGTGGGCTCGCAGCCGTGGCCGCGTTGCTAAGTGTGGGTTCGTTGCCTGCCCAGGCTTTAACTCCCGTGGCGTTTGTTGGCGCAATGATCGGCGCCGGACTGGTGTTGTTGCTTGCCGGACGGGGTGCGAATGATCCGATTCGGTTGACGCTCACGGGTGTGGCGGTCTCCGTGGGGCTGGGAGCGTTAACGCAGTTGTTGCTGGTGAAAGCTGCCCCAGAAGCTGGTGCAGCCATGACCTGGCTCAAGGGTTCGCTGTATGCACGGACCATTGCGGATGCCCAGATCATTGCGCCGTTCGTTATTGCCGTGATCGTGATAACCGTGGTTCTGGCGCGGCACTTGGACATGCTGAATTTGGATTCCTCCGCCATGGCGGGCGTGGGAGTGAATGAAAAACTGTGGCGCGCCATCGCCGTTGTGTGCGCAATTGCATTGGGGGCAGCCGCGGTCGCCGCTGCTGGTGTGTTGGGCTTCGCCGGATTGATTGTCCCCCATGCGGCGCGGTTATTGGTGGGTAGCGCGGGGCGTCGGGTAATACCGGTATCCGCGCTAGCGGGAGCCACACTTGTTACTGTGTGCGACGCCTTAGGGCGATGGGCATTCGCGCCAACCGAAATCCCCGTGGGGGCATTGATCGCCATCGTGGGCGCTCCGTACTTCGTGTACCTGTTGTTACGGTTATCGCGAACGAACCCCAATGCCACCGTCGGGCGAGGTAAGAGCAAGAGCGCTCTGCGTATTGAAGAAAGGACGGTGGCATGACTGATAAAGATGCGACCGATAAAAGGATGGCCGGTAGTGATGTGCCCGGCAGCGGGGCGGCTGGTACCCGGGTGATTGACGGCGGGGCGGCCGAACGTGCGCATGGGCAGCCAGCGGTCACACGTGCGGGGCAACTCAGCGCCGAGGGAATCACCGTTGGATATGGTGGGCCCGCAATTCTGCAGGATGTCAGCCTGACCATTCCCGCGGGGAAAATCACGGCGCTGATCGGTCCGAATGGATGTGGCAAGTCCACTTTGCTGCGCGCCTTGGGTCGGCAACAACCGCTGTCCGCGGGGACGGTGCGGTTGGATGGGGATCCCATTCGCGACCTGTCTGCACGCCAGTTTGCGCGCCGCGTTGCCTTTTTGCCACAGCAACCTGTGACGCCCGAAGGGGTGACCGTACGCGAGGTCGTAGCGTATGGTCGCTATCCATATACGGGGGCATTCGCATCGCTGAGCGCTAAGGATCGTGAGGCCATTGAGCTGGCGGCCGACAAGGCTGGTGTGGATGAGCTGCTGGATTCGCCCGCCACGGAGTTATCCGGTGGCCAGCGCCAACGGGTGTGGGTGGCCATGACCGTGGCGCAGCAGACACCGATCTTGTTACTGGATGAACCCACGACGTACCTGGATCCGGCGCATCAGATTTCCATTTTGGATTTGGTGCGGGATCTCAATGCCGCGGGCCGTACCGTGGTGATGGTGGTGCATGATATGACGCACGCCGCACGCTTTGCCGATCACATCGTGGCGATGCGTGACGGTCAGGTGGTTGCCGCGGGGGATACCGAAGAGGTGATGTCCGCCGAATTAGTTCAGGCGGTTTTCGGGATTGGGTGCTTGACTGTGAAGGATCCGGAAACCGGCCGCGAATTGCCGGTGCCGTATCGGTGAGAATAGAGCGCGGCCTCGCGGCGCCCGCAGGGTTCGTTGGCATACGTGGTGAGTTGTGATTGGGGTGCAAGGGCAGTAGCTGCCCTTGGGGCAAGAACTCGGACAGGTGGTGCCCCGTCACCGATGTTGTTGGTTGACTTTCTTGCTATCGGGCCAGTGTTTGCTAGCCGGATGGTGTTTTTCGTGGGGGGTTTGAGCAAGGAAGCTGCTAAACTGCACATATGCTAACCCCTTAGGTAAAGGAAACTATCGCATTCTCTACACTTGTGAAGTGTTTGGTGGCAAAATGAAGGCCGGACAATTCAGTTAATCTCCACTAATTGAACGGAGTGAGTGACAACCATGAGCGTGGAATGCACCACGAGCGCCCGCGAACTAGTTGCGGGCATCGTCGAAGATGGAATGACAATTGCCGTGGGTGGATTTGGACTATGCGGAGTGCCCTACGACCTCATTGAGGGCGTGCGGGATTCAGGCGCCAAGAACCTCACGATTGTGAGTAACAACATGGGGGTCGATGGCCAAGGCCTCGGCATCCTATTGGAAAACAAGCAGGTCAGTAAGGCTGTTTCCTCCTACGTAGGAGAAAACAAACTATTCGCGGAACTTTACCTGGCTGGCGAGCTAGAGGTGGAATTCAACCCACAGGGAACTCTCGCCGAGCGCCTGCGCGCAGGCGGTGCCGGCATTCCTGCGTTCTACACCGCCACCGGAGTGGGCACCATGATCGCGGAAGGTAAGCCCGAAGCTGAATTCGACGGCAAGCGCTACATTCAAGAACGCGGAATAGTTGCGGACCTCGCGCTTGTGCACGCGCACACCGGCGATATCGACGGCAACTTGGTCTACCGTTTGACCGCACAAAACTTCAACCCGCTGTGCGCTGCCAGCGGAAAGGTCACCATTGCTCAGGTCGAGCACCTCGTGGGCCGCGGCGAGATCGCGCCCGACCGTGTTCAAACCCCCGGAGTGTACGTCGATCACATTATCCAGGCCCAACAGCGCGAAAAGCCGATTGAAAAGAGGACCACGCGGTAGGGGACCAGCGGGGCGTCGGAAATAAAAAGGGTACGTACAGCAAAGCGCATAGAAAGCGAGTAGAACAATGGCCTGGACCAGAGACGAAATGGCTGCGATGGCGGCGCAAGAACTCAATGACGGCGATTACGTGAACCTGGGTATCGGGATCCCCACGTTGGTCGCCAATCACCTGCCGGATGGCGTGCGGGTGATTCTGCAAAGCGAAAACGGGATCCTCGGGATGGGGCCGTACCCAACGGAAGAGGAGGTGGATGCGGACCTCATCAACGCTGGCAAGCAGACTGTAACCCTGCTGCCTGGCGCCGCCACGTTCGATTCCGCCACGAGCTTTGGCATGATCCGAGGTGGACACGTGAAAATGGCAGTGCTAGGTGCAATGCAGGTGAGCGAACGCGGTGACCTCGCCAACTGGATGATCCCCGGCAAGATGATTAAGGGCATGGGCGGTGCGATGGACCTGGTCTCCGGCACTCCGCGCGTGGTGGTGCTGACGGATCACGTTGCTAAAGATGGCTCCGCCAAGCTCAAGCGCGAATGCGACTTGCCACTGACCGGTGTACAGGTGGTCAAGCGGATCATCACTGACCTGGCCAGCTTCGATGTGGCCGAGGATCACTTGGTGCTGCGGCAGCTCGCGCCGGGAGTGACGGTGGAGGAGGTCGAGGAAAAGACCGAGGCCACGTTCGTAGTGGACCTGGTGTAGCGCAGCCCCGTTGAACCCTATTGCTCTAGGTACTTCTCCGGAATGTCCAACGCGCGCAGGTCGTCGATGGATTTCGTGGATTTGTCCAGCGCGGCCTTCACCACGTGGCGCATCTGCGCTTCGGGGTCGGGAATACGGCGCTGCTCGCTCATCAACACGGTGAGAATCTCCGGCTGATCCTTGAAGCAGTGCCACACCACGGCGTTGGCCAGCGATTCCAACACCAAACCACGGGGCTGGAGTGCCTGCTCGGGGCGTTCCGCGCGCTTGCCACCGCCGCGTGGGCGCACGTGCAGATCCTGCTGGCCGATGCCAACAACGGCGCCGTCTTTGTTCTTAACGATCGAGGTATATGGAACATTGCAGTAGCCATCCTTATCGATGGTCTGCTTGATCCACGCCACCATCTCGTCCGGTACCTCCACCTCGAGGTACGCGCCGTCGCGGCCCGGCTGCAGGTACTGGAAGGTGCCGGTTCGTGTCCAGGCTTCATAACCGACGCCCATGCGGCGCGCCACCAGCGTGCCGAATAGCACATCGGTCATGGAATACAACGTGCCACCGAAAGCGGCACCGTGCATGTTCTGGTTCCAAAACCGCAGGTTTAGTTGAATGCGGCCGTAGGACCAATCCTTGGAAACGTGCGTGAGTTTAATGCCAGAAAACAGCAATGGCGGCCAAGCACTCATCCATTTGCGCAGGCTATCCGGGGAGCTCATCGTGCGCGCGATGAGCTTGGGGAAGGTCTTTTTCTGCAGCTTCTGAATAGAGCGGAAAGGGCCGGGGACTGTGGAGCGAGGCTGTTGTGAATTCATCATTAACTGAATCTACTCCATACCGGCAGCGCTAGCGACGGAAACCGCCCCGCTGGTCACTTAAGCCGGTGGCGCCAATTCGGGCAGGGGAATCTCGTTTTCATTGAGCGCCTTGAACACTGGGTCGAACTGCTTGAGGGCCCAGCGCACCGAGAGGGCCGTGGCCATCGAGGTGGCGTTGTTCTCGGCTTCGGTGACCTGCACCGCGCGTCCTTCTTTGACGACCGGCAACGTCTTCCACCCTGGGGCTTTGTTGATGTCCCCATCGATGGTCCACATCAGGGTGAGGTCGGAATCCAGCAGATCCACGCGCTCTGGGGAAATGCTCACACGGTTTTCTTTCTTCGCGAACTCCCGTAGCTTGGGGTTCACTTCGAATCCCAAGCGGGTGAACATGTCGTTGGAAGGATCGCCGGGATTGGCCACAGCGGAATACTGGCCACCGAAGAACATGCCCCACGTGAAGGTTTTTCCCTTGAGATTCGGGTACTTCTTCGCAGTTTCGGCAACCTCGTTGTTCACATCCTCCACCAGTGTGTTGGCTTCGTCTTCCTTACCGGCAATTTGCCCGGCGATCTTGGTCAGCTGGCGCCAATCATCCACTCCGGTTTCCTTGCCCAGAACCGGCACCGTGGGGGCAATGTCACTGAGCTTCTTGTAATACGCCTCGTCCGGCACCCAGCCAGCGAGGATTACATCGGGCTTGAGCTCCGCGATCTTTTCCGGCGTGATCTCCTGCAGATCGAAGTTGTAGGTAATGGATTGGTTCGCCGCGTTGTCCTGTGCCCATGGAATCTGCTGCTTCGTGTTCGCCGTAGCGGAAACCACTTGGGCCTCCACCGGTACGTTCAGCGCATTGAATGCATCGGTCCACCCCTGCGCCATCGTCACAATGCGCTTGGGGTTCTTCGGCACCTCGGTCGTGCCCATGGAGTGCTTGACGGTGATTTTTCCCGACGCCGAACCATCCTGTCCTGCGCTTTCCCCGCCGGTTGTGCTATTACCTCCACCGTTGTCGGAGCAGGCCACGGCACCCATGCTCAACGCGACGGCGGATGCAGCGGCCACCACGCCCCGCCGCCATGCCCGGGTACGGAACGAGCCGGCTGTCTGGGGAACGCGTTGCGGGGCAGCGTGTGGCGTCGAGTTGAAAAAGGCAAGGTAATTTCGCAAGACAGTGGGCCTTTCGGGTTCCAAGCCCGCCTGGGAAAAGACGGTGCGGAAGAAATGTCCGTATTAGTCTAGCCGGTGCCAGGACTGCGGCACGGGGAATTCCCAGTACAGTATTCGGCATGTCCACAACCGATAAGGCGAAAACCGAACGCCCCATTGACGACGGAGCTGAAGGGCTCTCCGGCAACGGGATCCGCAACGGCGCGGGCAGCGCGATACCTCAGCAGCCAGGTGTGACAATGACGGGCAGCCCGCTGGCGCTGCTCAACCGCTGTGGGCCATTACTGGTGCTCATCGGCGCGGCACTGATTGGCATGAACGCATGGTTCTACTGGCACTTCTCGTGGAATCACGGCTTGATGGATGCCGGAGTTTTCCGCGATGCCGGTTTCGCGATCACCCATGGCTACCCGCTGTATTCGGACGAGTTCCCCACGCGTAGCGGCTTCCGCTTCCTCTACCCCCCGTTTGCAGCCGTATTGTTTGCACCGTTGATGCTGGTCAACGAATGGTTCCAAGATATGGCCTGGACGATCGGCACAATCACTGCGGTGTTCGCGACCGTGGGAATGTGCGCCCACCGGCTGGGGTTGCGCCCGTGGTGGATGTGGGCCGTGGCGTGCGCGGGGTTCAGCGTGATTCTGGAGCCCCTGCGTTCGCACTTGGATTATGGGCAGATCAATATCTTCCTGGTCGCTCTCGTCGTGGCCGACGTGTTGGGGTACATTCCGCGCCGGTTCCGCGGCGTGGGTGTGGGTATTGCAGCGGGTATCAAGATCACACCGGCGGGTTTTGGGCTGTTGTTCTTGGTGCGCAAGGATTGGGCTAGCGTGGCCCGGTCGATTGGCACGTTTGGGGCCACGGTGTTGATCGGGTTCCTCGTCCGTGGCGGTGATGCGCTGTATTTCTGGACGGAGGAGTTCTTCGGCTCGGATCGTGCGGGCGCGCCGGGTTACCCCCGCAATCAGGCGCTGACTGGTTTGTTGACTCGCGCCGGCATGGATCCCGATATGGCCGCGAAGGTGATGCTGCCTGGTTTCTTGATCATCGCGGTGCTGTGCCTGTGGGGTGCCAACCGCTATGAGAAAGCGGGGTATACCGTGGCAGCTTACCTGCTGATCACGCTGGGCATTTGCCTAGCTAATCCGGTAGCGGTTACACATCACTGGTCGGGCATTGTGGTGGCGTGGGTGCTGGTGATGGCGCCGGTGCGCCGTTGGCTGGTGCTGCCGTTGTTGTTCATGCTGTTTGCCTTTTACTTCCGGTGGTACAAAATCTATCCCCAGGTCGAGACCTTTACCTTTAATTTGCGCACGTGGTTGGAGGGCAATCTAGAGGGCATCAGTGGTGTGATCATGTTTATCTGCCTTCTGGTGGTGGCTGCGCGGGTGAAGGCGCGGGAGGCTGCCCACGAATCCGCAACTCGCGGTGTAGTTACGGCGGGGACTGTGCCGTCCCGTGGTGCGCCCATGGGTTAGTCTGCGCGTTCGATTCCTTTTTCGGGATTGTCGCTGCCCCGGGCTACATTGAGCCCATGCGTACTTCGTCTTCGTCTTCCCCTGTCCGCCGTCCGCGCTCTGGTCTGGTCGCTGCTGTCGCTGCCGTGGTTATCGCCGGTGCTTCCTTGGCGGGGTGCGCGGTCGATTTTGGCGGGATAGCTGGTGGCGGGGCTGCCACTTCTGCTTCTTCTATGTCGACGCCCCCCGCTGCCCCTTCTCCCGATTCTCCCCAGGGGGCCGATTCCAGCGGTGGTGGGGATGCGGACGGCGGGCGCGAAGACGGCGGGGAGCGTCAAGGAAGCTCGTTCCCAGCACCGCGCCCGGGTGCTGGTGAAGGTGGGGGAGGGGAGAGGCGGGGTGGCGTCGACCACAAAACCGGCGATGCCGCAGAAGCGGTGCGCCTGCGTGGGTTGCTGGCGACTCTAGAGGTCAAGGGGCGAGCGCCGAAGAATAATTATCGGCGGGCGGAGTTCGGCCAGCGGTGGAAGGACGTGGACCGGAACGGTTGTGATCAGCGCAATGATGTCTTGACGCGGGACTTGCAGCAGGTGGAGGCGCCGAAGGGGTGTAAGGTACTGCGCGGGGTGCTCAATGATCCGTACACCGGCCGGGTGATTGAGTTTCAGCGTGGGCAAAGCACTAGTAGTGCGGTGCAGATTGATCATGTGGTGGCGCTGGCGGATGCGTGGCAGAAGGGGGCACAGCAGTGGACGGCGGAGCAGCGGGAGGTGTTCGGGAATGATCCGCAGAACCTGTTGGCGGTGGATGGGCCGGCCAATATGCAAAAGGGCGCAGGTGATGCAGCGACGTGGTTGCCGAAGAATAAGGCGTTCCGGTGCCGGTATGTTTCCATTCAGATTGAGGTGAAGGCGAAGTACAGGTTGTGGGTGACTCCGGCGGAGCGGGATGCGATGGATCGGGAGTTGGGGCGGTGTGGGTGAGGATTTTCCTTGCCTGCTTAGGGTCACTGGGTGCCTATTGATTCGGAAGGTGGAACCGCGGGAGTGAGAGTGCGGGTCCACCCTGGAGATTTGTGATTTTCTATCGGGTATATGGGCCACCTCGTAGATATCCGCGGTCCGTTGCAGAAATCGTGCGCCTGTGCGCCATGAGCCCGTCGAGAGGGTGTCAGATGGTTTGTGTGGGGGGTTCCACCACATAGTCTGAAGGATGAACCATTATGACAACTATGTCTCCGAAGAAACATCAGAACGCTGATCAGGTTAAGGCTGTTTCCAACAGGATCATGGCGAGCCCGGAATTATCGAAACTGATAGGTGAGCTAGCCCAGGCTGCCGATGGCGACATCAACGCGCTTGTCCGCGGGGTGCTGCAGTCATCGATCAACAGCGGCCTGGCCGCTGAAATGGAGGCGCACCTGGGTTATGAATCCGGTGACCGTACGGCAAAGGCCGCTGCGGGGCAGACAAACCATCGCAATGGTAGTTATTCAAAAACAGTCGATACGAACTACGGGCCGATCGAGATTGACATTCCCCGTGATCGTGATGGTTCGTTTATCCCGCGAATGGTTCCCAAAGGCGCCCGTCGGATTACAGAGCTGGATGACATGATCGTGTCCTTGTATGCCGGCGGCATGACGATTAGGGATATCCAGCACCATATTCACACCTCCTATGGGGTGGATATGTCCCATGAGACGATCAGCAACGTCACCGATTCGGTGCTGGATGCCGTCATGCAGTGGCAGCACCGCAAGCTGGATGCGTTTTATCCCATCATGTTTTTGGATGCCATCCGCATCAACGTCCGCGACGGTGGCAGAGTCGTCAACAAAGCGGCCCACATTGCTGTAGGCATTGACCTCGACGGAATCAAACACATCCTCGGCATCTGGGTTGCCGCCAATGAGGGTGCATCGTTTTGGTCAGGGGTATGCGCAGAACTAGCCAACCGCGGAAGCGAAGACGTCTTCATCGTTGCCTGTGACGGACTTAAAGGTCTGCCGGAAGCCATTGAAGCAACCTGGCCGCATTCACTCGTGCAGACCTGTGTGGTGCATCTGATCCGTAACGCCAACAAATACGTCGCTTACGGTGACCGCAAAGCCGTCTCCGCCGCGCTAAAAGAGG
The DNA here is from genome assembly GCF_030408435.1 of Corynebacterium auriscanis. Classification (NCBI taxonomy): domain Bacteria; kingdom Bacillati; phylum Actinomycetota; class Actinomycetes; order Mycobacteriales; family Corynebacteriaceae; genus Corynebacterium; species Corynebacterium auriscanis. Next base: position 70,234 of record NZ_CP047046.1, read on the forward strand.
TCTACACGGCAGTCAATGAGACCGAAGCACGCAGCGCGCTTAACCGGTTTGCTGACAGTGAACTCGGTAAGAAATACCCACAATCTGTCTTGGTATGGGAACGCGCCTGGGAGAGGTTTGTACCGTTTCTGCAGTTCACCCCGCAGGTGCGGAAAATGGTCTACACGACCAACGCGATCGAATCACTCAATAGTGAACTGCGTAAAGCCACCCGCAATCGCATCCAGTTCCCCAACGATATCGCTGCAGTAAAAGCACTGTGGTTGACGATCTGCACGATCGAAGACAAGCGAGCACTCAAGCGTGCAAAGAAAGCGAAAGGGGCACCGAAACCAGATAAATCAGGACGCATAATCGAAGGGAGAACAACCGTCGGCTGGATGGAAGCACTCAACCAAATGATCGTCGCCTACCCCGACCGATTCGCCCCATACATCTAGAAAACAAACCATCACACACAAAAAACTTGACACGCCCGCGGCGGTGGTGACCACGGTGGATACGGGGGATCCTGGGCGGGTGGGGTGTGGTCAACATACCCCTGCCCAGACGCCACCCGAGGCGCTAACCCCAACGGGTCCTGGGCGTTATACGAACCCACAACCGGCTGGTAATACCGAAACCGGTTATACACCCACCCCGACTCCGCATCCTCATACTGACCGGCAAACAACAACGGACTCGACACCCCACCGCACCAGGTCCGCTTCCCATACAAACTCTGCGCCACCCGGCCTAGCCGAGGTAGTCACCCCACACCCATCACCAGCAGCAACAGTGTTCTGACCGATCACCTCACCAGTAACCGGATCAACCGACCACACCGAACCACAGCCCACAAGCTGCTGCGCGGTGGCATAGAAACTGATGCATCAACGGCTTTTCACCCAACCGCTTACGCGCCGTCTGCACCATCCGACCAGCCGTCTTGGTCTGGAGTAACTCCACCTGATCTAGTGTGGAAACTGGTAGTAAGGAGTCTGGAAAAAAAGGTTGGGTTAATCCTCGTCTGTGCTTGCCTGTGTGGGTATGGGGGGCATCTAGGCACCAACATCTGAATTGCTCGATCCACAGGTCTAGGCTTCTCAATGAAAATACCGTCCACGGAACCAACGGCAAAGTTCGTTCTTCGGCACTGGCCGCGCGAACGGCCATGCCTGACACGAACATTTCAATCGACCATTTTTCTCTGTTGAGTGTCACTGTGTGGCCACTTGGACATGTTCCGTCCAAGACTTCTCTCGGAACAAACTGTCGCGTGTTTGGATCGTAGATTGCCGCATCACTTAGAATCGCAGTGTTATCTGGATCGAAAGCATAGTCTCCAGTCTGTAGCTGGGCAATTCGCTTAAACGCGCCGTGTTTTCCCAGAGATGAATGCTGCAGACAGAAGGGCGGAATTATCCATTCATTCTCATCTTTTTTCATGGTAGAAGCTTTCCCGCTGCCCGCAACCCCTAGAATTAAAAGATTATTAGAAGTCAAGGGTATCCCCATGAGAAAACCAAAACCGGTGTGATACTTCGCCCTCAACAAGAACGCATCGAGATATCCATTTCTTACTTTAAGGCCAAGGTGGATGTCATTAGATCGACGGACTGATTTGTGTGCGTCTGAAACTACGATTTGATAAGACATATTGATCTCCGATATTTAGGCCTAAAGACCGACAACTTTGACTGCTCCGGTATCAACCATGTGCCGAGCCCACAAGATGGCGCCTTGCCGTAAATGCAGGGGAGCGACTCCCCTTGGCGAAATTTCGTGTCGAGCATTCAGTAACTGGCTACCATCCTTCTGCATATGTAGCGCATCTATTTCAAGCTCTTCAAGGGATCTCGCTTGGCGTCGGGTCAGCGAATCTGCGCCCGAGCTGAGCTTGGTCTGATCCATTTTCGCAACCTGCATATCGGTCCCAAAGCGACTACCGTGCTGGCCTGCCCGAGCAAGAGGATTATTAGTCATTCCAATGTACTGCATCTCGTTGCCGGTTTTGTCCATATAGGAGTAGACATAAGCGTCCGTGTTCCTTCCGTTAAGCCAGGCTTGCACAGCTGATCGGTCTTTCGCTGGAACTCCAGCAGCTTTAAGCTCATTGAGGCTAACCTCGTGGCACTTCAAACCCAGTACGTCGACCCAGTGTGCTGCGTGGTCAACATACCCCTGCCCAGACGCCACCCGAGGCGCTAGCCCCAACGGGTCCTGGGCGTTATACGAACCCACAACCGGCTGGTAATACCGAAACCGGTTATACACCCACCCCGACTCCGCATCCTCATACTGACCGGCAAACAACAACGGACTCGACACCCCACCGCACCAGGTCCGCTTCCCATACAAACTCTGCGTCACCCAGCCTTCTACCTGTCCGGTGGCCGGATCAATAATCTCCTGCGGAGCACCAGCTACATCAGCCACCAGAGCATAAAACCTCGCATCCACCCGCGCTGGCGACACACCAGATACCCGCCACACCCTACGGGTCACATCCGTTGTATGACCTGCAGCCTCACTGGGGTCGATGTTCTTTTACCCGCCGCCTGCAGGCATTGCCTTCTTCTATATCGACGCCTCGCTTCACCCCTATGAACGCGGCACCGCAAGCCAACAACTCAAATACACCCCCTGCCACCACGGAAACAACCACCAACCCCACCGGTGGGCAGCACCCGAGCCCCCTCGGTGATGTAGAGAGAGGATGCACCTCCCCTCCCCAACCATTGGGGCAGCGGCACACGGTGGGTGATTAGTTATACAAAATGGCGGTGGCGTGACCGTTATCAACCGCCGTAGTGTACAACTCAGTCAGGGTCTCTAAATCAGCGTCCGTATCCCCATCAACAGTGGCCCCAGCCAACGCCCGAGCCAACCCAGCGGTCTGTTCCACCGACGCCACATACAACGCCGGATCCTCACACAACAACCTCACACCAATAACCGCCTGACGCGCATCCCAGTCAGACAACGCCGCGGCCAACTCATCAGCGGCCTTATCAATATCGGCACCCGGGCCGTTAATTTCGTCTTCCATCCACTCCATCGCCAGATCCACCGCAGTATCCTCATCCGTCGAAACCAACTCAGCGTACTGATCAGCAGTAATCGGAAAATAATTAGGGATCAACACAACAATCACAAACCTTTCACGTTAAAAGCAGGAAGCAGAATCACGAACTTTTCGACATCTTTTCAATGTCTTTTTTAAACCGCGGATCAGTAGCATACGCGGTGTCTGTGACCCACTGGAACTCCGGATGCTCACGAAACGCCTTCTTCTTCACCCCGCATGCAATCAGCGTTCCCTGCCACTCATAAAGAATCTCCGGCTCATGGACGCTAGTGGCCTTCAAAAACCGATTAATCTGATCGAAATTCTTCGGATGAATGTTGTAAATCATGAGGTTCGTATCAGCCTCAACGATCCTACGGATGGCGCGGCGATCCCCACCAGAGTCGATGTAGAACAACATCTCATCCACCGCATGGGTGATATCCAAATCCTTCGCACCCAGATTAATAAGCATGCCCATATACGACCGAGACCACTCATCCAACGGGCGTTCAGCCTTATGCCGATGCTGGGCAATGAACTGCCGCTTCTGCGCCGGCGTGAACGTCCGTTTTGCCTCCGTAACATCATCAATGATGCTGTCCGGGTCTTGATAAAAATCCGGTTTGACCTCCCTCAGCTCAGCGATGATCTGCTGTTCAATCGCCGGGTCTTCAGGCTCATATGGGTTGGGGATATCCATTGTGTCTCCCTTTCTATAGCGTCGTAATAGTTCGGGCAATCGCAGATTCTGACATGGTGTGATGCACCACTTGTCCCTCCGCGATCGCCGTCTGCAACGGGCCAGACAGCTTCGTCTCCGGGGCCGTCACCAAATGGTACGCAGCTTCTTTTTCTTGTGCTTGAGCTATGCCATCTTTCAGCTGCGAGGTGAGCCCTTGCTTTTTGACGAACTTCGCCTCCACAATTGAATCGTCCCAAAGCGTAATGTCAGTGATACGGGTTTTACCGCTGATACCCCTATAGGTGGTCCGCGGATTTCGTTTCATGAAGCTGCCGTCGAATGTATCCTTCGCGATGGACTCACCCAAAGCACCCTTCTGCTGCGGGGTCAGCGCATCGATCTGGCGTTGCAGCTGCTTATTTTTCACATGGCTCGCCAACCCCAGTACGTCGACCCAGTGTGCTGCGTGGTCAACATACCCCTGCCCAGACGCCACCCGAGGCGCTAACCCCAACGGGTCCTGGGCGTTATACGAACCCACAACCGGCTGGTAATACCGAAACCGGTTATACACCCACCCCGACTCCGCATCCTCATACTGACCGGCAAACAACAACGGACTCGACACCCCACCGCACCAGGTCCGCTTCCCATACAAACTCTGCGTCACCCGGCCTTCTACCTGTCCGGTGGCCGGATCAATAATCTCCTGCGGAGCACCAGCTACATCAGCCACCAGAGCATAAAACCTCGCATCCACCCGCGCCTGGGACCACCCCGATGCCATCGCACCTTCTGGGTGACCTGCCCTGCCGGCCGTGCCTGCCACACCCAATACCTGCGAACCACCACCAGCAGGTCCCTGGCCGCACCGGGCCTCGAGATACCCACCATCACCAGTAACACCATCACCACACCGGCCAGCACGATGAGCAGTAGCACGACCAGCAGCCCCACCCCCAGCAGCCACAGTGATCTGACCGATCACCTCACCAGTGGCCGGATCAACCGACCACACCAACCCACACCCCACACGCCCAGCATCGCCCGTATCCACCGTGGTCAGTGGATCCGGCGACCGGTGAGGTGATCGGTCAGGTCACTCTCACCCCCACCACCACGACTACTACTGCTGCTGGTGGGTGTGGTGGTGGATCCGCTGCCAGCCCCGCCGCGGCGACTGCTGGTGGTGTGGGTGGTCGGTGTGGGGATGGTGTTACCGGTGATGGGGGTGTGCTCGAGACCCGGTGTGGTCAACACGACCTGTCTGGTGCGGCTAAGGGTGTGCCCACACCAGCACATACCGCCACCACTACTAGTGCTGCTGGTGGTGTGGGTGCGGGGTCAGGTGACCAGCCAGGTGATGGCTTAGGTGGTGGCCCTGGTGGTGGCCTTGGTGGTGGTGTGGATGGTCGGTCGGTGTCACAGTGGTCGCAGGTGGTGGTGGATGCCCGGTTTTATGCGCTGGTGGCTGATTTGGCTGGTGCTCCGCAGGAGATTATTGATCCGACGACGGGTGTGGTTGCCGGCCAGGTGGTGCAGAGTTTGTATGGCACACGCAAGTGGGTGGGGGCCCAGGCGAGTCCGTTGTTGTTTACAGGCCAGTATGAGGATACGGAATCGGGGTGGGTGTATAACCGGTTTAGGTTTTACCAGCCGGTGTTGGGGTCGTATAACGCCCAAGACCCGTTAGGTTTGGCACCTCGGGTGGCGTCTGGGCAGGGGTATGTTGACCACGCAGCACACTGGGTAGACGCACTGGGGCTGATGTCCCGTATCCGGGACAACAAGACTACCGGTGAAAGATTCGAACAAACAGCAAAAGAAATGATTCGTAGAAAAATGGGAAGAGAAAATTGGGCAGACCAGGTCACCACCCGTGTTTATCGCGCGGACGGATCGTGGAAGAATAGCCGAGCTGACTTTATTGTCCGTGGTAATGATGGGCAATTCCACTTCATCGAGATCAAAAGTGGAAATGCTAAGCTCACCGAAGGGCAACAGCTGGTACGCGATGAACTCGCCAAGGACGGTGGTGCCGTGGAAATGCGTTCCAGGGGGCCGCGAAAGTTAACTCCGCTCCGTGTCGGCATGTCAGACTTGTTGCAAGGGCAATTTCATACCTTCTATTTAGATCAGGCCAGCCACGTAGAAATGCTAGGGATTCTACTCGGTAAAATCGCATAGGAAAGGAACGGATTCATATGGCAGCGCCCAAACTCTTTGCTGAAGCAGACGCGTGGTTTGCCGAGCGAGGATACAGTCGAGAAAAATGCAAAGAACCCACCTGGGTTAAAACTCTCGGACCGGATCTAGAAATCTACTTCGACTGCGATCCTATTGCGTTGTCTCCAGACATCTTCGATACACGAATTGGCTTTAGCGCGCGTTTTCCAAAACTAGCCAGCTTTCATGCATCCTTGCACCTACCCAATTCTAAAAAGGGTAAACCCATTGGAATTGGTAAGGGGGCAGCGTTAACATGCAAAGCCAATAACAATACTTGGCTACCAGATTATGAACCGCTTGAGGCTTCTGGTGCTGGGCCGTATTGGGATGAGTTTTACGCTATGACGGCACACGCGCTGCCGGGTATTGAGGCCGAGCTGACGGCCGCCACGGATTTCCGGCCCTCCATTAAGGCCGGTAAGTACTGGCAAGTCGATGGTTTTCCGTTTTCTGACATGCTCATTCTCCTCCATTTGGAACAGTGGGATGAAGCCCAACGTCTTCTGGAGACCACGGATTGGTATCACAAGCTCAACCCTCAGAATATTCGGGATTACCCGAACAAAACCACGACTGAGGAAGACGTGCAGCACGCGACCCGGACATTGGCCGACTACATTGAGACCCACCGAAAGGATTCTTAACCGATGAGTTACGACATTGTTGTGATCGATCCCGCGACGGTGCCGACTGGTACCCATGACGAGTTCATGCAGTGGTTCGACAACACCTCGCAATGGGATCAGTCAAGCAACCATGACAGCACGAATGGTTCTTGCCCGGCTATCGCTGAATGTTACACGCAGCTGGCATCGACGTTCCCGGATATCAACAGTGATATCGATGAAGATGACGAGGAAGCCGACGACCCCGTCACCGAGTACACTATCGGCACAGATTTCCTCTACATCGCATTCGACTGGGCTGATGCTGAAGAAGCGATCGAGGCGGTTACCACTATCACCAGCCAACGTGGTTTAGCTTTCGTCGATATCAGCGATACCACGACTATCCACTTCCCCGACGGTCGTAAACTTGCCCCTTAACCACGCCTGTGTCCCCGCCCCGGCGGGGTGTGACGTGGGTTTACGTAGTACCGGCTGGGGCATCACGACGCGTGCCACCCCTTCGGCGTCGAGGTGTACACCTGCGACACACGAGCACTGCGGCGACGGTGCCGTCGCGGTGTCGATTGGGGATGACCTCGTTGTTAGAGGGGGCGTGGACGTTTGCCAGCTAGGGTGTTGTCGTACCAGTCCCCGACGGCTTTTGTCGCTGGGATAGCTTCCGTATCCGCAAGCCTGCTGTTGGATGATGGCGCTGACATGACCGGCGGACTGTGGTCGGAAAGATGCCTGAGACTACAAAGGCCTTTCTATGGCGGCAGCTGTAGCGATGGGCTCACCGGTGATGGGGGGTGCTCGAGGCCTGGTGTGGCTAGGGCTGGTTGGGCTGTGGTGGTTCACGCGTACTGGATGTGGCAGATAGTGCGGGTGTGGTTGCCGGCCAGGTGGTGCAGAGTTTGTATGGCACACGCAAGTGGGTGGGGGCCCAGGCGAGTCCGTTGTTGTTTACAGGCCAGTATGAGGATACGGAATCGGGGTGGGTGTATAACCGGTTTAGGTTTTACCAGCCGGTGTTGGGGTCGTATAACGCCCAAGACCCGTTAGGTTTGGCACCTCGGGTGGCGTCTGGGCAGGGGTATGTTGACCACGCAGCACACTGGGTAGACGCACTGGGGTTGATGGCGCACAAGCGCACGATTTCCGCAACAGACCGTGGTTACCTACGAGGCGGTCCATATGCTCGATTGGAAACTGCGAATCTCCAGGGTGGGGCTGCCGAGCGCCACCATATAATCAGCCAGGAGGCATTAAAAGCGAACGGATTCGATCCGGCCTATGCGCCAGCGATTCAAATGGAAAAAGGCGCTCACAAGATGACCCTCTCGCATGGTGCCCAAGGTCAGTTTGGTCGTATTTACAGACAATATGAATCGGATATGATCGCTAATGATCGCATGGATGACCTAGTGCTCGATGAACTAATTCGTATCGAGCAGATGCCCGACCATATTGGAACCGACAGACCTTTAGAGGCACTCAATAGCTACCTTGATTGGAAGGAGAATGGATTTGGATTTCTCGCGTGAGGGGTTGCGCAGTCTTCCCGTTACCGCAGATTTTGGAGTCTTACGACAACGATTAGCTGATGTCATTGACATGTCATCTCCTATCGGAGAAAACATCTCAGGAACACTCTTGCTTGGGCGGTCGCCGCGTCAGGTTTCTATATCTCGTTTAGCGAGTCAGCCCCACCTCTATAGTGTGACCTTGCTTAGCATCGACGACGATGATTCTTTCGAAAGGGTGAAAATCAAAAATTCGGATGTTCCCGAACTTGAGAAGCAATTGATGAACATTTCCGATGACTTTCACCTGCATAGCAAGGCTATCGTCTCTGATTCATTAAAACTCTCCGTTAATTTAGACAACGAAGAGGTGGTTGGGCTTTCTTGGTATCACCCCAACGTCGAAGTCGGCTAGATCATTCATTTTCGTTGATCAGCTCCAAGCCCCCGAACATTCAGAGTAAGTCGGGACCCCCGCAACCGAACGGTTGTAGACATCAACCTTGGTACCGTTCTGGGAACGTCTACCGCTACTGGCAATCCTTTGACTGAGATTCTGTTTCGTTTGTGTACATGGGGAAATCTGGAGCATGCCCACCAGGTATTATCAGGATGCGAAAGGTTGTGTGGCCCCTTTAATCGAGGATCGCATCCTGAGAGAAAGCGTTTCCCTCCAAAGGCGCGTACTAGGTGGTCGCACCGAAGCGTGAAATGTCCCACCTTACCGCCCTCCAGTAGGTTCAAAAGGCCCGCCGGCATGGTCTTCCCACTCAGAATGGGAGTTTCGTCTTCGCCGTGAATGCCACGTTGAGCGGCAAATCTAGGAGCTTTGTGACACGAATTAGTTGTTGAAAGCCGCACCGAGCTTTTCACCGTGGAACTCCACCCAAGACGCAATAAATTATCTGGTTCGTTGATGGGCACCGGGATCGTTTCTCTGTTGAGCTCATGCGCCAGACGATGGCCACCCACCGTGCGGCGGTTTTGTCACTTTTCGTGGTTATCGGCAGTCCAGGCTGCCAGAATCAGCGCGCGGGGTGTAATGCCGTTTTGATCGAGTGCGTCACGGAGATTCCCCCACGCAATAACGGTGCTGCTGGTCTCCGTAAGCCGTGGCACGCATTCAAGCGCGAGGGAGTCAGCCTCGGGCGTGAGCACACTGCCCGCTTTTCTGTGTCTAGTGGGACTCAGCTCAAGGCTACGGGACGATAGCCGGTGACGACGTGGGAAAAGCCCAGCCGGGCGCTGTACGCTCTGATATGGTCAGACGCAGTTTTCAAGGCTGGCGGGCCAAACTGGTTGGGGGTGGTAGATATCACTTCCGTTCGTACGACTGATGGGTTCGTTGACGGGTGGTTCGTGACGGATGAATCTTGTTACACGATTGTTGGACGGGCCTTGCCGGATACGATGCGCACCGAAGCCCTGCCGTTGGAGACGCTGAATCAGGCTCTCGTGTTAGCGAGATGAATAGCTGGTTTCGTGCATCATTCCGACCATTGTTCGAGAGTTAAGTTAGCGTCGCCCATAACGATAGGCTTGCGGATGCGGAAACTGTCTCGTTAACAGAGCCCATGAGGATTCGTAGGTCAACGCGCTGATCGAAAACGTCGACGACTCCTACCAGAATGCTCTGATCCATACCCGACGATGGGGCGGGGTGGCTGACGTCGGAATTTCAACTTTTGAGTGGGCGCCATGGTGGAACTAGCCAGGACTCCAAGTCCTTCCTCGGATACGAGAACTCTAGCTGAGGTCGAAGCCTCCTTGTGGGTCCAAGATCAAATATCAGGAATGTGAACAGGGTAAACCCCTAGAACAAAACTCAGGGCAGGTCAGTAACGGTCGGCAGAAGGGCCATGCCCGGCGAGGCGAATGAATTTTCCCGTGACGGCGAAGGTGTGTAGTTGTTATTGGCCTAGGGGTGTTGCGTCAGCAGGAGTGAGCGTGGCGTCGGTATAAAGAAAATAGAACCTTTCCAAGGGGGCGGGTAATGGAACATCTACCCCAGTGATTCTGCAGGCCGTGCGACGGGTGTGACCCGTAGTGTGTTAGGTGATGGGGCTGCCGGTGGTGGGATCCGTGGTGGGCAGACCAGTGGTGGTGGGGTGTCGGTGGTTGGTTCACGTGGTGTGGTTGGTGGTGTTGATGGGCCCTCGGCGGTGGTGGGGCGGGAGGAGTATGGGTTGAGCCCGGCTGGTGTGTTGGTTTCGACAGATGATGGGGTTGTGGAGTTTCATCGTCGGTTGCCTACGCGGGTGGGGCGGACGAGTTTTGTGTACGATGCGGCTGGTCGTGTGGTGCAGACGGTGACGAAGCGGTTGGGTAAAAAGCCGTTGGTGCATCAGTTTTTTTATGCCACGGGGCAACAGCCTGTGGGGTTTTGTTCTTCCGATGTCCCGGGGGTGGGGTATCGCTATGTGTATGACGGGGTGGGCCGGCGTGTGGCGAAAGAGGTCGTTGATACTGCGACGGGTCAGGTGGTGTGTCGGCAGGTGTGTGCTCATACGGGCAATCAGTTAGCGGCGGTGGTGACCACGGTGGATACGGGGGATCCTGGGCGTGTGGGGTGTGGGTTGGTGTGGTCGGTTGATCCGGCCACTGGTGAGGTGATCGGTCAGATCACTGTGGCTGCTGGGGGTGGGGCTGCTGGTCGTGCTACTGCTCATCGTGCTGGCCGGTGTGGTGATGGTGTTACTGGTGATGGTGGGTATCTCGAGGCCCGGTGCGGCCAGGGACCTGCTGGTGGTGGTTCGCAGGTATTGGGTGTGGCAGGCACGGCCGGCAGGGCAGGTCACCCAGAAGGTGCGATGGCATCGGGGTGGTCCCAGGCGCGGGTGGATGCGAGGTTTTATGCCCTGGTGGCTGATGTAGCTGGTGCTCCGCAGGAGATTATTGATCCGGCAACCGGACAGGTAGAAGGCCGGGTGACGCAGAGTTTGTATGGGAAGCGGACCTGGTGCGGTGGGGTGTCGAGTCCGTTGTTGTTTGCCGGTCAGTATGAGGATGCGGAGTCGGGGTGGGTGTATAACCGGTTTCGGTATTACCAGCCGGTTGTGGGTTCGTATAACGCCCAGGACCCGTTGGGGTTAGCGCCTCGGGTGGCGTCTGGGCAGGGGTATGTTGACCACGCAGCACACTGGGTCGACGTACTGGGGTTGAAGTGCCATAGGTTAGCCTCAATGAGCTTAAGGATGCTGGAGTTCCAGCGAAAGACCGATCAGCTGTGCAAGTCTGGCTTAACGGAAGGAACACGGACGCTTATGTCTACTCTTATATGGACAAAACCGGCAACGAGATGCAGTACATTGGAATGACTAATAATCTAGACACCCGAGCACTGCAACATGGAAACCGTTTCGGAACGCGTATGATGCCCGCGGAACTAAATAAGAAAATGCTGAGTGAGAACGCAGACTCAATGACCCGTCGACAGGCACGGGCTCTCGAAGAACTAGGAATCGACTCGCACGGCATGGCGAAGGAGGACCGCTTACTCTTGAATGCTCGCCACGAGATAGGAATAAATGGATCAGCGGGAAAGAATGTACGCAATGGGGCGCTGAAATGGGCGCGATACATGGTAGATTCAGAGGCAATTAGAGTTTACGGAATGTGAGGGACTAGTGGCCTACCAGATTGTTTTAGATCCCAACTCTAAAGCCATACGACGCGCCGATAATCTTCATTTGAGACTGCAGTTGAAACGCGGAAGTGTAGATGCCTACCTTTTACGCAAAGCTTTTCACGTAGGTTTCGGTTGTCTTATTGGTATCCCGTTTACAGATAATAATTTGGCCGTTCTAGGAGTAGAGAACACCTCTCTAGTTACACAGTGGAGTGACCTCGGCCAAGAATGGATTATTCCGCCCTTCACACTACAAAACAGCTTTTTCGGAAAAGGCGGACCATTTGTGAGGATAGGTAAACTAGATCCGACTGCTTACGTGTTCGATCCAGAGGCCACGGCAATTCTGGCAGAAGTCGAAGACTACAGTCCGTATCTTCTCGACTTCGTCCCCAGACGAAAGCTTCAGTCAATCACGTTGGGCATCCGTCCTAACGAGTTGGATCGCACCGATTGGCGCATCAAGATGCACGAATCTAAAGCTGCGGTACGAGAGCCAACACAGTCAGAACGCAACCTCCCGCTTGTACCTTGGACCGTCTTCGGCTTAGGGGATCCCGATTTATGGCTCGAACAATTCAGATGTTTATGTCTGGGGCAGCCAATTCCCAGCGTTGTTAAAGGCGCCGACGACTCTTGAGATTTCTAAATCTTATCCAGTTCGATTCAGATTTAAAAAGATCCTGAACTGCTACCATTTAATCGTAGAACGCCCCAACTTTGATCAAATTGTCCTCCTCCACGTAGAAGGTTTATCCCCCATCGTTACGGAAGACAGAAGTCGAGGTGAAGCCCGACTCGATACTAACGGCAAGCCGGGCAATCCATTCTCACGGGATCTATAGATCGGAGCATCTGCACCTCCATAACTGTTGCGACGCCACGCCTTGTGAGCTCATTGACACCACCACGGATCCGGGACTCGCTGGATTCTGAACAGATAGTTTCGTTGAAAATCGATTACAGTTTGACCTGCCGCAGCTGACGGACCACAATGATCATCCCGAAACGACTGCATGCATAAGCTGCTGGCGTTATCTGGCTCTTCCGGATCTAGGGTGCGTAGCCGGGATGAGAGAACACACATGAGAGTCGGGACCCACCACACGATATAGGGGCCCCCGGTGCGGAGATGGGTGTTACCACACAACCATCTTTCGCCCCGAGGACCTATGCCCGATTCTACGTCTGTTGTCGCTGACACCATCATCCGCACCGTCGAACTCGGCCTGACGATCACAGGTGCTGCCATTGGCGGAAATCATACGTGGATCACCTGCCGCCCAGTTACCGTGGACCCCTCGTGCACAACCTGCGGGATGGAAGGGGCGGCTGCGTGGTCACCGGGTCCGGCAGCTCGTCGACCTGCCCGTCGTCGGGCATCCCACCCGGTTACGGATCCGGGTACCACGGTTGACCTGCACCAACACCGCGTGCACGGTGAATCTCTTCCAGCAGCAACTGACGTGCGCGAAGCCGAAAGCCAAGCTCACCGCCCGATCGCCACGCGCTGGATCCTCCAGCGTCTGGCGATCGACCGGATGAGTGTTGCCTCGATCTCGACGTCCCTGGGCATCGGGTGGGATCTGGTCAACCAGGTGGCACTGGATCAGGCCCGTGAGCTGGTCTACTCCGATCCCCCCCGGGCCGGAGTACGTGTTCTGGGGGTCGATGAGCACAAGTGGAAACACCGCCGCGGCGACGGCACCCCCGGCTTCGTCACCGTCATCGTCGACCTGACCCCGAATATCGACGGCACCGGGCCTGCCCGGCTGCTGGACATGGTGCCGGGCCGATCGGCTGAGGTCCTGCGCCGCTGGCTCGCCGCCCGGGAGAAGTCCTTCCGTGACCGGGTGAAAGTCGTGGCGATGGATGGGTTCGCCGGTTACCACACCGCCACCGGCGAGCAGCTGCCCAAAGCGAGGAAGGTGATGGATCCGTTCCCTGTGGTGCATCTGGCCGCTGATAAGCTCACCTTGACCCGGCAGCGGATCCAGCAGGACACGTGCGGGCATCGCGGCAGGTCAGGAGATCCCCTGTACGGGGTGCGTCGGATTGTGCTGGATCCGGATGGGTCTGCTGACCGACAAGCAGCAAGCGAAGCTGGACGCGGTGTTCGCCGACGAACAGCACGTGGCTGTGGACGTGACTCATTGGACGTATCAGGACATCATTACAGCATATGAGCATCCCGATCGTCGGGTCGGGAAGAAGGGGATGGTCACGGTGATGTGCCGGATCCGGAAAGATCTCCCGGCCGGGGTCCAGGAGCTGGGGCAGTTGGGTCGGACGATGTGGAAACGCCGGGCGGAGATCCTCGCCTACTTCGACACCGGCGCATCCACCGGGCCGGTCGAGGCGATCAACGGCAGGCTCGAGCACCTGCGGGGAATCGCCCTGGGTTTCCGCAACCTCAACCACTACATCTTGCGGTCGCTGATTCACTCGGGAGGGCTCCACGCCAAGATCAACGCACTCTAAACCCGGAAGAGCCGTATAACGCCCAGGACCCGTTGGGGTTAGCGCCTCGGGTGGTGTCTGGGCAGGGGTATGTTGACCACGCAGCACACTGGGTCGACGTACTGGGGCTAGTAGGTAAGAATGCTCATTGTCGGATAGGTCACTGGGTCTCACGCGACGTACTCGGGAAGAAAGCTTATAAGAGTGATGTGGGACACTTGTTTGACCCCATCATATACATAAAGGTGAAACCAATATAGATCGAATGGCAAGAGGAATCGCACCAATTGGGCATGATGGACAGTCACTACAGATCCACCACATTGGCCAAGATGATAAATCCACTTTAGTAGAGTTGACTAAGGCGCAGCATAAAAGCAACCATAGAACTCTTCATATTGTTACTGGCTTAAAGACCAGTGAATTCCCAACGGATGTGACTCCTGTAAATCGAAGTGCTGTCAAAGCGTGGAAACGGCAATACTGGCAAGAAAGGGCTCTAGACTTTAATGATTAACTTAGAAGATTTCGCGGGATTCGAAGACAGCTACGCATTTGGAAAAGGAAGCCGCTTACGAGAGATCGAAGCAGGGTTTGCTGAGGCTCCGGCATGGCTACCTGAAGATTTCAAATATCTCTTTACTCAATGTGATCGATGGGCTCTAGTCGGAGTGGAAATGTTTTCACCGTTGCCCGTACCCTATTCGCCCGATCGACGTGCGCTTACTCTCAATGCCGAGTTCCACGAAGACTACCCTGGTCATGATGACTTATTCGCTGCTGGCGAGATGGGTGACAACGATTATCTTGTGCTCCAGTATGTAGAAGACGCCGTGATGTGTGGCTATTTCAATACAGAAGACGAGGAATGGTTCGGGAAAAAATTCCCGAGTCTTACAGCGTGGGCGTACGCCTGCCTCAAGGCCAATGGGGATCCGAGTGTCTAACTCGAGGGAGAAGATTCAAGGGCTTCAACGCGGCCTATCATTGAACGATAGGTCATTTGATGAAGTGGTTTTCGATAGTGTTTCCTTTGAAAACTGCTCTTTTATTCACACTGCTTTTAACCGTTGCGCTGGGAGGCACGTTTCACTGAACGGGTGTCAGGTTTATGACCCGCAGTTCAGCAACTGTGACTCTTGGGATCATGTCAGATTGGTCAACACCAATGTCATAAAAGTGCAGAAACAGATCGATGTGACTGTTCTTTCTCATGTTGAAGCCAGCACGTTTCAAGACGTGTCGATTTACGGGAAACGATCTCAACCTGTTACTTCTCTCTCGATGATGGAAAGCACTATTGTTGGCAAGCTGGCCCATGTCACTATTTTCGAAAACCAGGCCTAGGATCAACTGCTTGGATGCGACTTCAGCAGTTGCTCAATGCACGATGTTCGTCTCATGGGAATTCCCGTTGATCGATGCCAGCTCCCTGATTCGATCAGTCCGATCATTATTGAAGATTGGCCAGATGTAGCTAACGAGGTCTTAGTAAAAGCGTTGTCTATATTCAATGACCCTGGATACACCCCACTAGAAAAGACAGCTGCTTCGGCAATTATTGTTGACATTCAGCTCGATGCCGGTGCATTCCATTCAGCACGTGGAACACATCGAACCAAGGTTGATGATCTAGGCCTGCCACCTGAAAGAGGTGCGCGCTTGGTTAGTGAGTTGCGGGATACCAGCATCCCTCGCCCAGTATTGGATGCAATCCAAGTCATCTACCAACCATAGATCACTTTCTAGGGCTGCAAAGGGAGCCGTTTGATTATTCCCGTCTACCTGGGCAGGATTTCTTAGATTATGCTAACGACGCCGTAGTGTCGACGTCGGCACCGGATCTCGTTCCGTATATATCGATATTGTAGTCTGGTCCACTCTTACAGGGCCGACCCAATCCTACTGAAAACTTCATCGTCAACAGTGGAGACGTGTAGTCCTCGAGCGATACCGCAAAAAGCGCGCTGGCTGAGGCAATTAAGCTACCGCTGACTACGACGGCCATATTCGCTCGATCACTGCGAAGGCGGTAGTTTCTACGATGCAAGCGACCCCAGATGAAGGAATGTGCTAGAAGTTGGAAGTTTCAAAGCCGTACGGTGGTACCGTGCGGAAGATGCAATCATGTTTTAAGCAAGAATTCGAGTTCGGACAGTCGCGGACACGCCAGTAGAATGGATTGTCACAAAGTTTACTTGGAATAGTCTTCTCATCCCACATCACTTTAGGGAATCTTGCTCTTCCAGAATTCGAATGTATTCAACCTTCTCCGAACTCTACGGTGTTCTTAAGCCTGATCGTTCAGTACTGACCCCACCACAATCGAGCGTCAAGAAACGATCCCCAGCTAAGACGAAGAGTGTCGGCTGGGTAAATCTCACTCGATATACGAATCCTGGGCAGAGGTTTTCCCCTAATTCTGCCCACGTCATTCACGCTAGTGAGTGAACCCTTGCGAGAGTGTGCTTTCCACCGAATGAGACCACACTAGCAGATCTGCAATTCGTTCAAGACGCCATCGAAAATTAGCGACTTCGCTGGTCGTGCCGTCGGTTACTCCTGCAACCTTGTTGATACCGGTCCCGCTAGTTCCTTCCTTTTTCCGAAACTGGTTACTGCCCCCAGCCAACCTAGATATCGCAGGGTTAGACACATTAGTACTCGCGGGTGGCGTCTGGGCAGGGGTATGTTGACCACGCAGCACACTGGGTCGACGTACTGGGGTTGGCGAGCCATGTGAAAAATAAGCAGCTGCAACGCCAGATCGATGCGCTGACCCCGCAGCAGAAGGGTGCTTTGGGTGAGTCCATCGCGAAGGATACATTCGCAGGTCAATTCGATGAGGCGAATCCGCGGAGCTCCTACGCTGCTATCAGCGGTAAAACCCGTATCACTGACATTACGCTGAATAATCAATCTATTGTTGAGACGAAGTTCGTCAAAAAGCAAGGGCTCACCTCGCAGCTGAAAGATGGCATAGCTCAAGCGAAAGCAGAAAAAGCTGCGTACCATTTGGTGACGGCCCCAGAGACGAAGCTGTCTGGCCCGTTGCAGACGGCGATCGCGGAGGGACAAGTGGTGCATCACACCATGTCAGAATCTGCGATTGCCCGAACTATTACGACGCTATAGAAGGAGACACACAATGGATATCCCCAACCCATATGAGCCTAAAGGCCCGGCGATTGACGAGCAGATCATCGCTGAGCTGAGGGAGATCAAACCGGATTTTTACCAAGACCCGAACAGCATCATTGATCATGTTACGGAGGCAAAACGAACGTTTTCGCCGGCGCAGAAGCGGCAGTTCATTGCCCAGCATCGGCATAAGGCTGAACGCCCGTTGGATGAGTGGTCTCGGTCGTATATGGGCATGCTTATTAATCTGGGTGCGAAGGATTTGGATATCACCTATGCGGTGGATGAGATGTTGTTCTACATCGACTCTGGTGGGGATCGCCGCGCCATCCGTGCGATCGTTGAGGCTGATACGAACCTCATGATTTACAATATTCATCCGAAGAATTTTGATCAGTTCAATCGGTTTTGAAAGCCACTAGCGTCAATGAGCCGGAGATTCTTTATGAGTGGCAGGGAACGCTCATTGCATGCGGGGTGAAGAAGAAGGCGTTTCGTGAGCATCCGGAGTTCCAGTGGGTCACAGACACCGCGTATGCTACTGATCCGCGGTTTAAAAAAGACATTGAAAAGATGTCGAAAAGTTCGTGACTCTGCCTCCTGCTTTTAACGTGAAAGGTGTGTGTCGTTGGCTTGCGGTGCGGCGTTCATCGGGGTGAAGCGAGGCGTCATTATAGAAAAGCCCCAGCCCGGCCGAACGGGAAAGCCTCTTGGCGCGTAGTGGCGCACCCGAAGTTTGCCTCGTTTACACTCGATGAATAGCTCTCGCAATGTATAGGGTCTGGAGCCCGTAAGTTCGGCAACCGCATCGATAGAGGATCATGTCTACACGCATTGTTCATCGCCCCGCGCGGACACATCAAAGAATAGCCGCGGAAAAACCGATCCAACTCGCGGCCGTGCCTACCGTGCGATCGAATGGTCAGGGCGCGAACATAATCTCCTTTATTCTGCCCGTGGTGGGTGGCATGGGAATGGTGTTGATGATGATGTCTTCGGGCAATCCCATTCGCATGGCGGTCGGAGCTGTTATGTTTGTGGTCGTAATTCTCGGCGCCACCGTCATGTTTATCCGCTCCAAAACAGGCAAGCGGAAAGAAGCGGAAATCGCCCGCGAGAGGTTCCTTGACCATCTTCAGGAAACCGAAAGCGAAGTACGTGCCCGCGCGCAGGCGCAGTTGCATCTTTCGCAAGTACGTAATCCTGCCCCGGCGGCCCTTACGGATGCCATTCGTAACCCTTTTCGTTTGTGGGAACGGCGCCGGACTGACGAAGATGTTTTGGTTATCCGCATCGGCACTGGGGTAGCCGACCTCGCTTGTGGCATAGCGCCTAAAGAGACTGCTGATCCCATGGCTATTACCGAGCCGATCGCGCAGGCGCACATGGATCGTATGCTCAAGCGCGCTCGAACGATCGAGAACTCCCCGCTGGCCATCCCTGCGCGCGGCAGTGTTTCCATCGTCGGGCCAGCGGAGCTCACCGCTGAAGCGATTCGGGCTATCATTACTCAGGCAGCTGTGTTCCATTCACCAGATGATTTGTCCATCCATGTGACGATGCCGCTTTCCGACCCAACTGATAATGGCCGGTGGGCATTGTGGCTCCCACATCTGCTCAGCAAAGATCGGTTCGATGGACCTATTGGACGACGCCAAGTCTCCCACGATGAAAACTCCGCCGGAGCCTTAATCACTGAACTACGACGGCGCGCAGAACTATTGCAGGAACGCGCGCGTTACAAAATGACGGCGCTCGATGAGCCGTTCCTCATGGTCGTGGCGAACATGGATACCCCACACGGGCACGCTATCGCGCAGGAAATCGGCACCATCCCCAGTTTGGATAAAGCTCGTGTGACTCTTCTGGCGACGACGGCGCATCAGCAAAATGAGCCCTCCCATGTCGATGTGCGTGTCACTCTCAATGAAGACCGTAGTTTTCAGTCCGAGCTATTGGATCGCGGCGAGATTCGTCAGCCCGAACAGGGGGAGAAGGGCTACGTGGAACGTGCCCTGTACGGGGGATTCTCCGGTCATTTAGACCGAGTGGATTGTGCACAGGCCACAGCCATCACGCGGGCACTTGCGCCATTGCGCTTGGTGGAAGATAAAACACCGGATGCTCCGCTGGAACAAACTATTGGCTTGGACGCGATGCTAGGAATCGAGGATTTCGCCACCTACGATATTGGCCGACAGTGGGAGCCCAAGTCCGCGGCCGATTTCCTCAAGGTCCCGTTCGGAATTGATGCTGAAGCTCAACCGATCTGCCTAGACATTAAAGAATCTGCGAAAAACGGAATGGGCCCTCACGGCTTGTGTGTGGGCGCAACGGGTTCCGGTAAATCAGAACAAGGATAGTGGGTACGATATAGGCCATGACCCTTCGTGCTGCCATTTACGCCCGTATTTCGCTCGACCTTAAAGAAGAAGCCGGTGTGAAGCGACAAGTTTACTTGGCTACCAAGCAGGCTGAGGCCGACGAGGCGAGCCTAGTCGCCACCTACGTCGACAACAACATTTCAGCTTTCTCCGGTGAGTTCCGGCCGGAGTATGACAAGCTCATCAAGTCTATTGAGGCCGACGAGCTGGACGTTGTCTACGTGTACGCATTGGATCGGCTCACCCGCCGAACCAAGGACACGTTGGCGCTGTTTGAGCTGTGCGAGCGATACAACGTTCGCGTGCGCGCGAACCGCGGATATGACATCGATCCCTCCGACCCTGCTTCGCGGCTTACCATCGTCATCCTGGGGCTGATCGCCGAGCAGGAGAGCATTGACCGTGCTGCCCGTATTCGTGCAGCCTACGAGGACCGAGCACGTACCGGCCGTCCCAAGACTGGTGGACGTCGGATGCTTGGTTACGGGGTGGACGGTATGACAGTCATCGACGACGAGGCCCAGGCTATCCGCGATGCTGCGCAGTTGGTTCTGGCTGGCAAGACACTGCGCGAAATTGTCCGTGAGATCTTCCATGCCCGCGACATCCAGTCCACTTCCGGCCGAGAGATGTCCCCACAGACGCTGCGAGATATCTTGCTTAACCCTCGCGTACGGGGCATAAGCACCTTCAATCCCACCGACCCTGCGACTGGTTACCGCCTTATTAAGAACAGGCAGATCCTTGGGCCTGGTACGTGGCCGGCAATTATCGACGAGGCAACTGGCGAAAATCTTGATGTCGTGCTTCGTGATCCGGCGCGCCGAAGTAATCACTCCGGCAATGCACCGACGCGTTACCTTGCTTCCGTGCTGACTTGTACCTGCGGTGATCCGATGTATTCACGCAGTCGCGGGCGTAGAGATGGTTCCATGCAGCGCTTCTACACGTGCAAACGCTCAAACCCAGGCGGTAAGCACGTCTCTATCGGCGCCGAAATTGACGAGTTCATCGAGCGTGTCATCTTAGCCCGCATGGCCGAGCCTGATGCCCTGAGGGTCATACAGCAGGCTCTTGCCCCGGCTGAGGACGATGCTGCCACTGACGAGCTTCAGCACTTACTTGCTGATCGGAATGCTCTCTTAGCGCGCCGCGAGAGCATCGAGGAGTCTGTGATCGCCGGTAATATTGACGTTGATACCTTTGGTCGGCTCGAGAATAAGATCGCTAAACAGGTGGCTACCATTGAGTCTCGGCTCGCGGAGCTGACAGCGGTGCATGATGCTGATCCGCTCGCTGCTGAACTGGCAGATGCTTCTGACTTTCCCGAGTGGTGGGAGGGAGCCTCGGTTCAGGATAAGCGGCGGCTCACCCGTCTACTCATGGAAATACATATCCTTCCCGGCAGGGCGGGTGCCAAGCAATTCGACCCGAACCGTGTCCAGGTAACCTGGAAATAATCCTGGTCAATCTGTAAATCACTGTTGACTGCCTCGGGGCAGGCTGATTCTCAAGGGTCCGACTGATTGGCGACCGTCATTAATTTGGGACCGCGGTGCTTTTAGGTTTGTACGTCGTTCCCCACGCTACGTTGATCTTACTTCGGAGCATTTCCTGAAGTTCTCCGGCGACCATTTCGTAATCGTAGAGATTGTCTTTCATACGTCCTTCGAATGGTCCCCGGAGTGCCTTTATGTCCGGGATTGCCGTATCGAAAATATTGACGTTCTTTTTCTGGAGTTGGAGGAGGAACTCAGCCTCAAGGGTAACGGCGCGCCCTATGCGATTGAGTAGTACTGCACAGGGCCCTGCCACTGATTCTACGGTGGCCAGCGTTGGGTGGAAGTCCGCGCTGCTTGGGAATGCCGGTATAATCACGAAATCTGAGACAGGAGAGAGAATTCGAATGGCTGCGGGGCTGTGCGACGGTGTGTCAATAATCGTCAAATCGTATTGGCTAGAAGGGTTCAGAATTCGATCGGTTAGCGGGTATGTCTCAGGATGCTTCTGGTAGATCGGAACGTGGTCAACGGGGAACGGTAGAGGACTACCCTCCTTGGTCGCGTATTTAGCGGTTGATGCGGCATGGCCTTGATAGACGGCATCTACCACCCGGACACTCGCTCCATGCTCACTGGCCACCTGCGCCAGCATCAGTGCTGTAGTAGTTCTGCCGGAACCACCTTTGAGATTGGCTACGGTTAGAATCATGATTGCCTTTTCTGGGGTGAATTTTCAGTGTGTGAGACTCGAGCTTAGTGACATTAGCCCGAGTGGGGGAGGCTAGGCCCTGCTCGCGTCCTCGGCGTCGGACCGGCGTGTCCGCAATCCCTAATATCACCATTTTGGGGTGCTGTTGCAAAGTTGGGGCAGTAGAAAGACCGGCGTGAAATAATCAGAGCCATGGGCATCTTCTCCGGTCGGCATTTCCCCCGTGACATCATCCTGTGGGCGGTGCGGTGGTACTGCCGCTACGGGGTGAGCTACCGCGATCTCGAAGAAATGATGACCGAGCGGGGTGTGCCAGTCGATCACACCACGATCTACCGCTGGGTGCAGAAATGCGCCCCTGAGCTGGATAAGCAGACTCGCTGGTACCGGCAGGTACCCGACTGGCAGGCCCGGTCCTGGCGGGTGGATGAGACCTATATTCGGGTCGGCGGCACGTGGTGCTATCTCTACCGGGCTATTACCGCCGGTGGGCAGACCCTGGACTTTTACCTCTCCCCAAAGCGGAACGTGGCCGCAGCGAAGCGTTTCCTGGCCAAGACCCTACGGTCGAATAAATCGGCAAGCTATCCGCGGGTGATCAGCACCGCGGCAACCGCGATGGCGGCTCTGCGGGGTGTGCTCGGCATGGATTAGATCTCCTTACTCCGGGGCGGTGGGGAAGAAGACAATGTTCTGGTTGTCCCGGAAGACCACAACACCGAGGAAGGTCATCGTGCTGCCCGGTGGGTGGTCTGCAGCGACTCTGCCCACCTCGGCACTCAACCCTGCTGTGGGGGTTACTCGTAGCGAAGCGAGCTGACCATCCCGGTTTCCATGTGATAGGCGTTATGGCAGTGAAATGCCCACTCACCGGGGTTGTCAGCGATCAGGTCGGCGATCATGGTTTCACCGTGGCGGAGAAGGACGGTGTCCTTGCGTAGCCCGCCGCTGCCGGGTAGCGCCCAGGTGTGGCCGTGGATGTGCATGGGATGGGGCATCATGGTCCTGTTGCGCATGACCATCCGCAGGCGCTGGCCCTCCTGCACGGTCGCGGAGGAGGATTGGCCGTCGGTGAGAATGCTCCATTCATACGGCATCATCTGCCCGCCCAGGTCGATGCTGACTTCTCGGTCTGGTGTGCCCTCGGGCAGGAGTGCACGGTCTGCTGGCTTCAGGGAGGACAGAAGCAGTCCGGTGGACGACAACTCGGGGAAGTCGACATCGGGGCGGGGGGCCTGGCCGCCGGCGGTGCGGATGACGGCGAAGGCGCGGTCGTCCTTACCCACCGCCAAAGCCGTGAGCGGGAAGATGCCGTCGCCGAGGATGACCTCGACGTCGACACGCTCGCCCATCGACAGGTAGATCGATTCGGTCTCCCAGGGCTGGACAGGGAAGCCGTCGGTGTGGGTGACGGTCATGCGGTGGCCACCGAGGGCCACCTTGAAGATGGTGTCACCGCCGGAGTTGATAAACCGCAGGCGGGCTTTATCCCCCGGTCGGGCATTAAACGTTCGGTGCGCCCGGGGAATGCGTCCGTTGATGAGGTAGTGCGGATACATCACATCGCCGACATCTCCGCCCAGTACCCGGTCCGGGGTGCCGTGCATCATCTGGCTGTGACCTCCCATTCCCATCCTCCCGTTATGGTCGTCCGAGCCCATTCCGGTGAGCTTGTCGAGCTCATCGTCGGGAGTGCCATGAATGCCATCGACCCAGTCGTCGAGCACGATGGTCCACTCGACGTCCTGATCCTCTGCGTCGTCCGGGTCGCGGATGATCAGTGGGGCGTGGAGGCCGCGATCAAGCTGCAGGCCGGTGTGGGAATGGTAGAAGTAGGTGCCACCGTGGGGGACTTCAAAAACATAGGAGAAAGACTCGCCAGGTTCAATGGGGTCCTGGGTCATGCCGGGCACACCGTCGGCTGCGTTGTGGAGTGCGATGCCATGCCAGTGGATGGAGGTGCTCTCAGGCAGTTCATTGGTGATATCGACCTGGAGGACGTCGCCGGCGGTGGCCTCAATGGCCGCATCCCCGGTGTCAGAGACGTATCCCCACGTCTTGGCTTCGATGCCGCCGATATCCAGGGAGAGGGGCCGGGCGGTCAGTGTCCGGCGCACCGTCGGCTCACCGAGCGCAGTGGGGGTAGGAGTGGGGCGAAGGGAGGGACCTGGTGCCGAGGCAGCGGGTCCAGGGTCGCTGGTGCAGGCGGCCAGGGCGCCGGTGCCGGCGAGTACGAGCCCGCCGAGCAGAACCTGTCGCCGGGAAAAACTACTTGTCATGGTTAAACCGTCCTTGGTGCAAGTCTGAGTGACACAGGGGAAGGATCAGGGGAAACCCACTGCTGAGGCATCAGGTCAGGCGCAGGTCCGTGACACAGGTGGCCCCGTCCTCGGTGGTGGAGAACTCGGTGACACCGGTGCGCCCCTGATGGGTGATCTCGATGGTGCCGGTGGCCTCATCGGGAAGCCAGAAGCCGACAAACCCGTTGTCGAAGGTGGTTGTCGCCTCGTCCACCAGCACCTCACCGGTCGCCTCATCGGTGATCGTGACCTGGATATCCTCATTGTCGAGTTCCCCCAGGCAGGTCGTGAGGCTGTGGTAGAAGCAGTCGTGGGTGGAGGTGAGATAGGGTGCGATCGAGACATACGTCTGATTGTCGGGAAGATCGACCACGACTTCCTGGTCATCGCTCGAGAGCAGCAGTTCATCGGCACGCACGGAGGCGATCAGATCCGTGGGACGCTCAGTGACCTTCTGCCGGTCGAGGTGATCAATGATCTCCACCGCGTCCATGGCGGCCAGGCCATGGGTAGTCAGGAATGTATCCTGGGACACCGTCCCGTCGGCGGTAGGTTCCGGGTCGGCGGCCGAACACCCCGTGAGGGCGAGGGCAAGGGCGGCGGCTGCGATCGCTGCTTGTTTCACGTCAATCTCCTTGGATCGTGGTAGGACCGTGAGAAGACACCGCCTCAAGGTCGATGCCATACCTTTATCTAGCACGGGTGCCTGACGGCCCAGAAATCAAAAACCCTGCTCACAGCCTTATGACAGGGCGAAAAGGGGGTGACTCCGGTGGGCTGGGTCACCACCGGGACACCACCCCACAGCCGTGGGCGATGTCCTTCTACCCGCCCCGGGTATGCGGTGCAGGCAGTGAAATCCCTGGTGGCGCCTGCTGAACTGACCAGGGGAGGCGATGCCGCCGGCCCGGGGTGGGGCACAGGGGTGACGGCGGTCGAAGGGTGATGTTTGAAGATTTGATGAAGGTTTCCCCGCAGGGCACTGAGCGAGGGTGGTATTCTCCCCTGGCCGGAGCGATACTGGGGTCTATGGCTGACCGCACACCGACCACCGCCACGCCCCCGGGGCGGGTGCTGGTCGTCGATGATGAACAACCCCTGGCTCAGATGGTGGCCTCCTACCTCATCCGGGCCGGCTTTGACACCCGCCAGGCGCACACCGGCACCCAGGCCGTGGACGAGGCCCGTCGCTTTTCCCCCGATGTTGTGGTGCTGGATCTGGGGCTGCCCGAACTCGACGGCCTGGAGGTGTGCCGACGGATCCGCACCTTCTCGGACTGCTACATCCTCATGCTCACCGCGCGTGGCAGCGAGGACGACAAGATCAGCGGTTTGACCCTGGGGGCGGATGACTACATCACCAAACCTTTTAGCATCCGGGAACTGGTGACCCGGGTGCATGCGGTGCTGCGCCGCCCGCGCACCAGCACCACCCCACCGCAGGTGACCACCCCCTTGATCGTTGGTGACCTCATCCTTGACCCCGTCGCCCATCAGGTGCGGGTGGGGGAGACGACCGTGGAGCTCACCCGCACGGAGTTCGAGCTGCTGGTTGCCCTGGCCCTGCGCCCCGGCCAGGTGCTGACCCGACACGACCTGGTCACCGAGGTCTGGGACACCACCTGGGTCGGTGATGAACGCATCGTCGATGTCCACATCGGCAACTTGCGTCGCAAGCTCGGCACCGACACCCGGGGCCGGGGGTTTATCGACACCGTGCGTGGCGTGGGCTACCGGGTGGGGCAGCCATGAATCACGGACCCGGCCTGACCTTCCGCTTCCTGGCCGCCCAGGTGTTGGTCGTGGTGATTAGCCTGCTGGTTGCCGCGGCCGTGGCCACGGTGGTGGGCCCGACCCTGTTCCATGATCATATGTTGATGACCGGCCGGGAGGACCCCTCGCTGGAGCTGTTCCATGCCGAGCAGGCCTACCGGGACGCCAACCTGATCACCCTGGCCGTCGCCCTGCCCACCGCCTTGATCAGCGCCCTGCTGGCCAGCCTGTGGTTATCGCGTCGCCTGCGCACCCCCCTGCAGGATCTCACCCGCGCCGCTACCAGCCTGACGGCCGGCAACTACCGTATCCGCGTGCCCGCCGGAGAAGCAGGCCCCGAGGTCACCACCCTGGCGCATGCCTTCAACACCATGGCCGACCGGCTGGAACACACCGAACAGGTCCGCCGCCAGATGCTCTCTGATCTGGCCCACGAAATGGGCACCCCCTTATCGGTGCTCACGGTCTACCTCGATGGTCTCCAGGACGGGGTCGTGGACTGGAATAATGCCACCCACACGATCATGGCTGACCAACTCACCCGCCTGACCCGGTTGATGGAAGACATCGACGATGTCTCCCGGGCCCAGGAACACCGGATCGATTTGGACCTGGCGGAGGAAGGGCTCGGGGATCTGCTCCATACCGCCGCTGCTGCCGCGGGGGAAGCTTATGCTGACAAAGGCGTCGATTTACAGGTCGAGACCATTACGGACACAGCCCGGGTGCTCGTGGACCGGCAACGCTTCGGCCAGGTGATGAGCAATCTCCTGTCGAACGCGCTACGGCACACCCCGGCCGGCGGGCAGGTCCGGATCAGCGTCCACCGACAGGGGGCGTCCACCGCGCTCATCCACGTCGCCGATGACGGCGAGGGCATCCCACCTGGCCAGCTCGGACACATCTTCGAACGCTTCTACCGGGGGGATGCCGCCCGCAGCCGGGACAACGGCGGGGCCGGTATCGGTCTGACCATCTCCAAGGCATTGATCGAGGCCCACGGCGGCACTCTCACCGCCACCTCTCCTGGCCCCGGTGCCGGATCGGTCTTCACCATCCGTCTTCCCCTGCACCAGGAAAACGTGTCCCTGATGCTCAGTGACCCCCACTCCCGGGGA
The DNA here is from genome assembly GCF_030408435.1 of Corynebacterium auriscanis. NCBI lineage: Bacteria > Bacillati > Actinomycetota > Actinomycetes > Mycobacteriales > Corynebacteriaceae > Corynebacterium > Corynebacterium auriscanis. The sequence continues at coordinate 97,343 of NZ_CP047046.1, forward strand.
CAATAATTCTGATGACCTCGGCAGCGATCCGTATCAACCCCTGGACAATACCCCATAGGGGTATATAATGGGAGAGGAAACCCCGCCTGATACCCCGATCCCACAGGAGCGATCCGATGACCACCCCGACTTCCCCCTTGCTGCCGCTGGCCTCCGACGGTTGTGGATGCTGCGCGCCCTCTACGCCGTCCGCGACCGTCTCCGCCCCGGCCGTGGCCGCGGCAACCGACGCAACACCTGAAGGTCCCACCACCTACCAGGTCACAGGCATGACCTGCGGACACTGCGCCGGCAACGTCACCGAGGCGGTGAGCGCTCTACCCCAGGTCGACGACGTCCAGGTCGACCTCATCGCCGGTGGGGTCTCCATCGTCACGGTCACGGGTTCCGTGCCCCTGAAAACCGTCCACCGGGCAATTGAGGAGACCGGCTACACCGTCTTGTCCTGATCGATTCGCCCATCATCTCGACCCCGACCGGGTTGAGCGAAAGGAACCTCATGAGCACTCCCCACCACCACGGTGATCACCCCGCTCCGGAAACAGACCACACCCACCACCCGAATCATGCCGGTCACGAGCACCATGCGGATGCCGCCACCCACGACCAGGCCATGCCGCACGATCATCCGCATTCCACTGTCGATGAAGAACACCAGGTCCACGATCACGGTGAACACGCCGGCCACAGCGCCGCGATGTTCCGGGACCGCTTCTGGTGGTCGCTGATCCTGTCGGTTCCGGTGGTGTTCTTCAGCCCGATGTTCGCCGACCTGCTGGGATATAATATTCCGGAGATTCCGGGAGCCTACTTGATTCCTCCGGTCCTGGGCACGATCATCTTCCTCTACGGCGGCACCCCCTTCCTCAAGGGCGCAATGACCGAGCTGAAATCCCGCCAACCGGGCATGATGCTCCTGATCGCCATGGCGATCGCCGTGGCGTTTATCGCCTCCTGGGTCACCACCCTGGGGCTGGGCGGGTTCCACCTAGATTTCTGGTGGGAACTGGCCCTGCTGGTGACCATCATGCTGCTGGGCCACTGGCTGGAGATGCGCGCTCTTGGTGGAGCCTCCTCCGCGCTTGACGCGCTGGCAGAGCTCCTGCCCGATGAGGCCGAGAAGGTCGTCGACGGGACCACCCGCACCGTAGCGATCTCAGAGCTAGCCGTCGACGATGTCGTGCTGGTCCGAGCCGGTGCCCGCGTCCCGGCCGACGGGACCATCATCGACGGAGCGGCCGAATTCGATGAGGCCATGATCACCGGTGAATCCCGCCCCGTCTTCCGGGATACCGGTGAGACCGTGGTGGCCGGCACCGTGGCCACCGACAACACCGTCCGGGTCCGGGTGGAGGCCACCGGTGGGGACACTGCCCTGGCAGGCATCCAGCGCATGGTCGCCGATGCCCAGGCCTCCTCCTCCCGGGCCCAGGCCCTGGCCGATCGAGCCGCAGCCTTCCTGTTCTGGTTCGCCCTGATCGCGGCCCTGATCACCGCCGTGGTCTGGACCATCATCGGCAGCCCCGATGATGCCGTGGTCCGCGCGGTGACCGTGCTGATCATCGCCTGTCCGCACGCCCTGGGCCTGGCCATCCCCCTGGTCATCGCGATCTCCACCGAGCGGGCCGCGAAATCCGGGGTGCTCATCAAGGACCGGTTGGCCTTGGAGCACATGCGCACCATCGACGTGGTCTTGTTTGATAAGACCGGCACCCTGACCGAAGGCGCACACGCCGTCACCGACATCATGGCTGCCGACGGCATTACCGAGGGCGAGCTGCTGTCCCTGGCCGCCGCCGCCGAGGCCGATAGCGAGCATCCCGTGGCCCGGGCGATCGTGGCTGCCGCGGCCGCACACCCGGAGGCCTCACGCCGCCCACTGCGCGCAACCGGTTTCACCGCCGCCTCCGGCCGCGGGATCCGGGCCACTGTCGATGGCACCCAAATCCTCGTGGGTGGGCCGAACATGTTGCGCGAATTCAGTCTGACCATCCCGGGTGAGCTCACCGACATCACCGGTTCCTGGACGCAGCGAGGCGCCGGAGTGCTCCACGTCGTCCGCGACGGTGAGATCATCGGTGCCGTGGCCGTCGAGGACAAGATCCGCCCCGAATCCCGCGCGGCGGTGCGCGCCCTGCAGGCCCGCGGGGTGAAGGTGGCGATGATCACCGGTGACGCCACCCAGGTCGCCCAGGCAGTGGGCAAGGATCTGGGGATCGATGAGGTCTTCGCCGAGGTTCTGCCGCAGGACAAGGACACCAAGGTCACCCAGCTGCAGGAGCGCGGTCTGAGCGTGGCCATGGTCGGCGACGGTGTCAATGACGCCCCGGCCCTGGCCCGGGCCGAGGTCGGTATTGCGATTGGCGCGGGTACAGATGTGGCGATGGAGTCCGCCGGGGTGGTCCTGGCCAGTGATGATCCCCGGGCCGTGCTGTCGATGATCGAGCTCTCCCATGCCAGCTACCGCAAGATGGTCCAGAACCTGGTCTGGGCCTCTGGCTACAACATCCTCGCCGTTCCCCTGGCCGCCGGAGTGCTCGCCCCTATCGGGTTCGTGCTGTCCCCGGCCGTGGGCGCGATCTTGATGTCCCTGTCCACGATCATCGTCGCCCTCACCGCCCAGCTGCTACGCCGGATCGACCTGGACCCGGCTCACCTGGCTCCGACCAACGGCTGATTCCAGCAGGAGACACCCACGGCGGTGCCCGACCCAGATCGCTCATGTCCGGGTCGGGCACCGCTGTATAAGCAGTTGATCAGGCGCACCGCGCCTTCTCGGAAGGCGTAGTCAGGTGCGTGAGGCTTCCGCGATAGTGCCGATTGTTTCATCCAGGACAGCGTCGAATTCGCGGTCGTCCTGGGTGACGGTGAGCCCTTCGGTCAGGGCGCGGGAGATTGATCGACATTTTGATTAGCGGCAGATAGTTGTCGCAGGATGATCGAATAGAGATCGCCGATGGGCTCGACGCTGGCGAGCCGGTGAAGCAGATCGCCGCGCGTATCGGGAACAGCTACCAGAGTGTGGGGGGTGTCCACTAAACGGGGGTCAGGCCCGTTCGTTCGCCCGGTTCGGTTGCCGTTGTGGTTAGGAGCGGGCGAAGCGGGCGATGGCGTCGGTGACTTCCTGGAACTTCGCATCCGCCTCCTCGCCTCCCAGCTGGGCGGCGTCGCGCACACAATGCTTCATGTGGTCATCCAGCAGGCCTAGGGCAACGTTGCGCAGCGCGGAGTTGACCGCGGAGACCTGGGTGAGGATGTCGATGCAGTACTGCTCCTCGTCGACCATGCGGTGAAGACCCCGGACCTGGCCCTCGATGCGCTTGAGGCGGGCGAGGTAGCGGTCCTTGTCGTTGATATAACCGTGGGTGGGGTAGCAGGTGCCTGACGCATCGTCGGCGGGAACGGTCTGATCAGGGGTGAGGGCATCCATGATGGTCTCCTTGCTAAAAGGGGTGGGCCGGTACGTCCTGGGTCAGTGCGCAGTTCGATCAGGAGGACAGGCCCGAGAGTGTGGAACAGGGCGTGGTGACCTGGCGGCCACCACGCCCTGTGACGTTATCCTGCTGGATGGTCGGCAGATATCAGCCTGCGTGGGCGTACTGGGCGGGGTTGGCGTCAAACTTCGGGCCGCAGCCGGGGCAGCAGAGCCAGTAACGCTGGCCCTCGTAGTCACGGTAGAGGCCCTTGGCTTCTGCCTCGGCCTTGATAACCGGGGTGCCGGCCATGACGGGGCATTCGGCCGTCTCGCCGATGGTGCCCTCGGCGTTTGCCGGGGTAGAGGTGAGGGTCAGGGACTCCGGAGCGGAGGTCTGGGTGTTGTCGGAGTGGCCGCAGCCGCAAGAGGAGTCAGACATGGGGTGGGTGTCCTTATCGGTAGAAGGGGATGGGGGTCAGGCGTTGGCCGGCTGCCTGGTGCCGGCCTCAGTCGTGGTCGGTGCGGGGGTTGCCGCACTGTGGCTGGATGTGAATCCGCGCAGGCGCAGGGAGTTGGAGACGACGAACACGGAGGAGAACGCCATGGCGATACCCGCGAGCATCGGGTTGAGCAGGCCTAGGGCTGCGACCGGGATGAGTGCCACATTGTAGGCAAACGCCCAGAACAGGTTGCCCTTGATGGTGCCCAGGGTGCGACGTGACAGTCGGATGGCGTCGACCGTGGAGCGCAGGTCGTTGTTCATCAGGGTGATGTCGGAGGCCTCGATGGCCACGTCGGTGCCCGCCCCCATGGCCAGACCCAGGTCGGCCTGGGCGAGCGCGGCGGCGTCGTTGACCCCGTCGCCGACCATGGCCACGCGCCGGCCGTCGTTCTGCAGGCGCTCGACCTGCGCGACCTTGTCGTCCGGCATGACCTCGGCGATCACGTGATCTGCGTCGATGCCGACCTCCGCGGCCACCGCCTTCGCGGCGCCGGCATTGTCGCCGGTCAGCAGCATCGGGGTCAGGCCCAGCTTCCGCAGTCCGGCGACGGCCTCGGCGGAGGTCGGCTTGACGGTGTCACGGACAGTGATCACCCCGGCGTTGCGGCCGTTGATCTGGATGACCACCGGGGTGCCTCCCAGGTCCTGGGCGTCGGTGAAGGCGGACTGCAGGGGTGCGGGCAGGTCGCCGGCAGGGCGGCCGACGGTGACGGTGTGCCCGTCGACGGTGCCGGTCACGCCCCGGCCGGCGGTGTTGGTAAAGCCGGTGACCTCGGGCAGCGCCCTGGTGCGCTCACCCTCGCGGGCGATGGCCTGGGCGATGGGGTGCTCGGAGGCGGCTTCGACGGCCGCGGCCTTGGCCAGCACGTCCTCGGCATCGAAGCCCTCGCCGGGGGTCACCCCCGTGACGGACATGACGCCGGAGGTGACGGTGCCGGTTTTGTCCATGACAATGGTGTCGACCTTCTTGGTCGATTCCAGCACTTCCGGGCCCTTGATCAGCAGACCCAGCTGGGCACCCCGGCCGGTGCCCACGAGCAGGGCGGTCGGGGTGGCCAGGCCGAGCGCACACGGGCAGGCGATGATCAGCACGGCGACCGCGGCGGTGAACGCCGGAGCCAAGCCGTGGCCAAGGAAGACGTGGACCAACAGGGTAAGAACGGCCACGACGATGACGACGGGCACAAAGATCTGGGAGATCCGGTCGACCAGGCGCTGGACCGGGGCCTTCTTCGCCTGGGCGTCGGTGACCAGCCGGGCCATCTGCGCCAGGGTGGTCTCGGCACCGGTGCGGGTGACCTCCACCAGCAGCCGGCCCGAGGTATTCAGGGTCGCCCCGGTGACCGTGGAGCCTGCGGTGGCCTCCACGGGCACGGACTCACCGGTGAGCATGGACTCGTCGATGGCGGAGGTACCTTCGGTGACACGGCCGTCGGTGGCGATCTTCTCACCCGGGCGGACGACGAAGACATCCCCGACCTTCAGCTGGCCCACCGGCACGCGAACCTCCGCACCGTCGCGGATGACGGCGGCGTCCTTGGCACCCATATCAAGCAGGGCGCGCAGCGCCGCGGAGGACTGGCCCTTGGCCTTGGTCTCAAACCACCGGCCCAGCAGCAGGAAGGAAATCACCACCGCGGCGGTCTCCAGGTAGATCTCGTCCATTGTGGAGTTTGTCGGCAGCAGGTGCATTTCCATCGTCACGCCCGGCATACCGGCGTTACCGATGAACAGGGCCCACAACGACCACAGGTAGGCCGCCGTTGTGCCGAGTGTGATCAGCGTGTCCATGGTGAACGCACCGTGGCGCAGGTTGACCAGGGTGGCCCTGTGGAAGGGGGCGCCGCCCCAGAAGAACACCGGGGTGGTCATCGTGAGCACGGCCCACTGCCAGTGGGTGAACTGCAATGCGGGGATCATGCTCAGTAGGACGATCGGCACGGTGAGCAGCGCGGAGATGATCAGGCGCTTCTTCAGGTCAGCGGCCTCATGCTCGCGGGCCGCATCCACCTGGCCCTGTGCCCCGGAGCCCTCTGAGGCCGGCGATGCGGGGTCCCCGTCATCCCCGGTGTCTGCCGGGGTGTCGTCAGCACCGGCCATGGTGAAGGCACCGTAACCGGTGGCCTTGACGGTCTCGATGAGCTTGTCCGGGTCGACCTTGTTCGGGTCGTAGCTCACAGAAGCCGACTCGGTGGCGAAGTTGACGCTCGCCTCCGCACCATCGAGCTTGTTGAGCTTGCGTTCCACCCGCGACGAACACGAAGTGCACGTCATGCCGGTCACGCCGAGGTCGATCTGGAGCAGATCGACCGCTGGTTGCGTCTGGGTCATCAGTTATCAGTCCTCATTGAGAGCACATCGGTGTTTATTGTCTGGATTAGGCAGCATTCCCCGCCGCCCACTACCGCTAAACCTGTACCCCCTACCGGTATGGAACAAGGGCGGGTGTCCCTTGCAGGGTCGCGAATGGAGAAAGGGCCCGATCCCGCTGCCACACAATGCGGGGGGACGGGCCTTATGGGGGAGCGCTTAGGGTTTGACGGCGTAGCCGGCTTCCTTGACGGCGGCGGCGACATCCTCGTCGGTGAAGTCCTCCCCGGTAACCTCCATGCGGCCGTTGTCGACGGTAGCTTCCACAGAGTTCACGCCGGCGACCTCGCCGACCTCCTCCTCGACGGAGGCCTTGCAGTGGCCGCAGGTCATGCCTTCGACCATGTAGTTCTTGGTGACGGTTGCCATTGTGAATGTCCTTTCGCTGGGAAATGCTTTTGGAGGTGACGAAGTAGCCTCCGAGCGGGGGCGCCCCTTCGGTTAATAGCTACCCTATACCCACAGGGGGTATATAGCAAGGGTGTGAGTGATCAGGGCAAGTAGGGAGGGTGCTCACGACCGCCCGGTGCCCTTCAGTGCTGCCTTAACCTCGCCCGAACGGCAGGGCGTTTGCCGAGCTCGCGTGGTGACCGGCTTTTCTGCCGGGCTTGCACTGGCCGGGGATCCGTCTCTGAGGTGGGGAGACGATAAAAGGGTGGCCGCTCGAGTCCGGCATGGGCCGATAGCACTCGAAGGGCCACCCCTATTGGACGGTGTCTCAGGTGAGATGTCCTCGTCGGCCACAGCGGACGTACTCAACACCCTGATCTCGCCCGGGTCGGGCCGGGATGCGGGGCAGGCGTCGCCGGCTAGTGGTCATGGGTCGGGTTAGGCTAGGGTGGCGAGCAGTTCCGCGCAGGCCTGTTCACACCGGCGGCAGGCTTCGGCGCAGACCGTGCAGTGCTCGTGCATCTCAGCGTGGCGGGCGCATTCTTCTCCACAGGCCTGGCAGGCAGTACGACAAGCCTCCAGGACGGAGCGGATAAGGGTGACATTCCAGTCGGTGGGCCGGGAGAGCATCCGGCCGGTGGCCGTACAGATGTCAGCGCAGTCGAGGTTGAGGCGGATGCAGGTGGTCAGCTCCGCGACCATGTCCTCACCCAGGCAGGCGCCGGCACAGGCGGTGCAGGTCTGGGCGCACTCGAAGCAGGCGGTGATGCATTCGGCCAGTTTGTCCTTGTCGATCTGGCCTAGGTCCTTCGGGTGGGTCTCCAGCATGGCGTGTACGTGATGGGTCGTGTCGTGCTCCATTCTCGATTCGATCCGGAAAGACGGGCCGGTCGAGCCGACCGGCCCACACCCTCGACCCTAGAGGCCCGACTGGCCGGAATCCAGGGCTGGACCATGAAGATTTCATGAAGAACCCCAACCTCCACCTAGTGGCTACCAGCCGCTAGAAACTCCCTAAGTAACGTGGCGAATGCTCGGCCGTAGCTACGCCGAGTGGGTCGGCCACAGGCTCCCAAGAGCCGGACGCTGCCCTACCCACAGCCTCCACCCAGTGGCACCTATCGAGCAGGAGGAGTGATAAACCACGACGCACTTGAAGCACCATCCCTCGCTGAGTCTCAGCTCCTGCACCAACCAAGAAACCTAGAAAGCATTATCATGAAGCGCACCATTGCCCTCGCCGCCCTCGCCCTGACCTCCTCCCTGGCCCTGGCCGCCTGCACGGACGACACTGCATCCGATGCCCCCGAGACCACGACCACCACAACCTCGGAGACGGCCACACAGTCCTCCGAGGAGACTGGCATGAACCATCAGATGGGTGCAGAGGGCCATGACCATCCGGCTGATGGTGGGCAACCCCCGGCAGGGATCGCAGCAGAGGAAAATCCCACCTACCCGGTGGACACCGAGGTCGTCCTCACCGCGGACCACATGCCGGGCATGGAGGGTGCTGAGGCGACGATCGCCGGTGCGTTTGACACCACGACCTACTCGATCAGCTACACCCCCACCGACGGCGGGGACCCGGTCACCGACCACCGGTGGGTGGTCCACGAGGAGCTTGTCGATCCGGGCCAGGCCCCCCTGCCGGAGGGGTCCGAGGTCGTCTTGGATGCCGAGCACATGTCGGGAATGAAGGGTGTGGAGGCCACCATCGACTATTCCACGGATGAGACGGTCTACATGGTTGATCTCACCGTCGACGGGATGACCATGACCAATCACAAGTGGGTCACCGAAAGCGAGATCGCCCCGGCAGAGTAAGACCCACCAACCGAGACCGTGTCCAAGAACCTTGGCACAGCCCAGTAGAGCCCTGCTACTCTGGCACTGCCAGATGGCGCGGACGTTGACTGGTCACGGCTCGAGCGACAGCCGATTGGAAGATGCCGCGACCTTAACCAATCGGCACCCAACCAGATGGCGTGATGGGAATCGCAGTGGTCCGATCGCGCAGCAGATGACGAAACGGAGGAAGGAAGGCGATGACTGACGGTAACGGCGGTCGCAGCCACGCGGGGCACCTGCCCTCCAGCGGCGCCGCCCTGACGATTTCGGCGTGGCTGACGGGGATCTACTTCGTCATCGAGTTGGGCATCGGCCTGTGGACGGGATCGGTGGCGGTGATTTCGGACGCCTTCCACACCTTCTCGGCGGTGGGTGGCGTGCTGGTGGCCATCATCGCCGCCCGACTGGCCCGCCGCCCGGCCGATAAGGACCGCAGCTTCGGTTGGTATCGCGCCGAGATCGTGGGCGCCCTGGTCAACGGCGGCTTCTTGCTGGTCATGGCGCTGGTCGTGATTGTGATGGCCGGCATGCGCATGACCGACCCCGTTGACTTGTCCACTACACCCATGCTGTGGGCGGCGGCCGGTGGCTTGCTCACCGAGTTCATCTCGTTGGGATTGATCTGGAAGCAAAGCCGCAGCGACCTGAACGTCAGAGGCGCGCTGTGGCACATTCTTCAGACTTTCGTCGGCAGCCTGCTCATCATCGTCACCGCGCTGGTGATCCGCTTCACCGGGTTCTTGCTGATCGATCCGCTGCTCGGAATGGCCTTCGGCTTCGTCCTGATATGGGCAAGTTGGGGCATCCTGCGCGACGCCGCCCATTTGCTGATGGAGGGCACGCCCGCTGAGATTCGCCTGGGTGAGGTGACCGAAGCACTGGAAGCGCTCGACGGCGTTGAAGGCGCCCATCACGTGCACGCTTGGGCACTGACCAGTGGACGTTACGTGTTCTCCGGTCACCTGCGCATCGCCGACGGGGCCGATCCACAGGCTGTGCTCCAAGCCGCCTCCAGCATGCTCAAGGATCAGTACGGCTTCTTCTTCGCCACACTGCAGGTGGAGGCCGCCTACCTCGACGAGTCCGACGCCGAAGCGATCGATGTCATGCGTGAGACGCGCAAGAAGGGACAGGCGTGAGAACCCTCCTTCTGCTTGCCTTGATCACGTTCTCCGAGGCGGCCATCAGGGAATGAGAAACTAGGTCTTCGTCGCTCTCCGCCCTGCTTTGCAACAGCACCGTTTTGATCACCATTGCCAAACTGAAGCAATAAGAAAGATAGGGACTTCCCCTGCGGTGTTTGAGCCCGCCGAGGGTCCGTCTTCCGCGGCGAGACCATGGACCGGCACCGTTCGATCACCGGCCTCCTGCCCCTGATGCTTGTACCAGCATGCGACGGTGACCAGCTGACCGGTTCCACTATCCTTACCGCTACTGGCGGCGCTGGTTAGCCCGCCGGCGGGTAGGGATCATTGCCATAGGAATTGGACTCACGGAATTTGCCGTCACGTCCCTGGATTCGATGCTCCAACCCCTCCCTCATTGCAGTGCTCCGAGCGTCTGCGATGGCTTCTGCCTGTGTGTCATATCGCTTCGAGATCCGCTCTGCGCCATCTCGGCGATTAGCCCACCCATCTCCTGAGCGCACTGTGTTGATATTCCTCTTTGCCATATTTCCTCCACACGTCACTGATCGCACTCATATTCGAGCATTGACCTGATTATAGAGGAAAGAGGATCTTAGTTTCCTTGTATAGTTCCCTCCCTGAGGTTCTGAATTGGGACCGAGTGTTCAATCAGGCAGCTCGGCCCTGACCCCGCCACGCTTTCGGCGAGCGTCTACAGAGTAGCGGGCCCAGGCACCCCGTTTCTCAGACGCTGTAATACGCCCACCTATAGAGGCGGTTACCGATACTGGTCCCACCGGCAAACGCGAGGCCCTGTATCTGCACTATGGAAAATGACCGAGAAATCCGACATATCTCCCACTGCCTTGCTGATGATTCTGTTCAACTTCCATCCCTACATGGCAGTCATATGCCACATGGGTACGCCCCAAAAGGACAGTTTTTAAATTACTGTCAGAGTCAGAAGGCGTTGGCACAGATAGCCCCCCGTGAAGCAGGAGCCTTCGGCCGCCGAATTAATGCAAAAAGCATATGACAGTCTCGACGCCATGATCGACAAGGCACGATACGACCCGGCGACCGCCCAACACTTGCTCGAGTTAATGACGTATCCCCAGGCGACGAGAACGCACGCTAGGATGTTCGCAATTCGTTCGCCCATCTCAGCATCCCACTGGAATTTCTGTCGCCCTAGCGTGGTCGAGTCCCTGCGGCAGCGGCTTTTCACAACTTCATGGGCGGTTCAGTTGATGCCGGTAAGGAAACCTAGAGAGGCCCTAGCAGCACGGGGGATGAGTTTATTAAAGGCCGAAGGCGCCGCCGCTGACGAGGATGAAGATACCCAGGCCGATCAAGACGATAGGGAACAACACATGCTCCCAGCGTTCGAGAATCTCCGCGATGGGCGGACGGGTGGCCACGAACTTCGCCAACAGGACCAGGCCCGCCACCAGAATCAGAAAGACAACGCAGTAGATGATAACGGTGGCGGTATCCACGTTGAGAAAAACCGGGACATAGACGCCGATATTGTCGCCACCGTTGGCAAAGGTCACCCCGGCGACGGTCAAGACGCTTACGTTCTTTCCGCTGACTTTCGCGTCATCGTCGTCGTCATTGTCTCCCCGCCAGGCTTGCCAGGCCGCCCACAGCCCCAAGGTCAGGGGGATCAGCCCGAAGTAGGGGATCGCCTCGGTGGGCAGGAAAGCATCCGCCCCTAGGGTGACCAGAATCGCGGCTGCGAGGATGCCCGCGAAACCAAGGTACTGCCCGGCCAGGATCCGAAGTGTGGTCCCTGCTTGGCCGGCCCCACGGGCGAAGAACAGCGAGAGCACGATGATGTCGTCGATATTGGTGGCGATAAACAGACCAACCGCCCCCAGGAGACCAGTTACCACTTCCTGTTCCCCTCTCCGGTGGCACACCCGGGCACGTCACATGCCGAGTCAATACACGGGGCATTCTCGTCGGCAGCCAGAGTGGTATCCAGCAGTGAGTTCAACGCCTGGACAAGATGGGCGTCGACGATCTCGTAGCGGGTCTTCCGTCCCTGCGGTTCGGCGACCACAATTCCGCAGTCCCGTAGGCAAGTGAGGTGGTTCGACACATTTGACCGCGTCAGTTCCAGCTCCCGTGCGAGATCGGCCGGGTAGGCCGGGCCGTCCAGCAGGGCCAGGAGAATACGGGATCGGGAGGGATCGGACATCGCCCGGCCCAATCGGTTCATCACGTCCAAGCGTGTAGCAATAGTCAGCATGCACTGAACTATACAGCTATTACTGAACTGTCGCAACGAGGGTCGAACGTCGGCCCGACGGTGATGTGTGGGACACCAGTACCCTTCGGTACTGCCTGTGTCGAAATCGTTCGTTTTTGACACAAAAACCCGGTTTCCGAAATGGTCCCATACGTAAAGGTGGGTGCGTTACGTTTTTGTATCACAACACAGTGCCGTATTCTATGTGCCCATTCACTGCCCTCCGCACGGGTTCTGATACGTTTTTGAGGGTGCTGTTGCAAAGTTGGGGCAGTAGGAAGAGCGACGTGAAATAATCACAGCCATGGGTATCTTCTCCGGTCGTCATTTCCCCCGTGACATCATTCTGTGGGCAGTGCGGTGGTACTGCCGCTACGGGGTGAGCTACCGAGACTTGGAGGAATTGATGACTTCAGCGGGGTGTGCCGGTCGATCACACCACGATCTACCGCTGGGTGCAGAAATACGCCCCTGAGCTGGACAAGCACACTCGGTGGTACCGGCAGGTACCTGATTGGCAGGCTAGTTCCTGGCGGGTGGATGAGACCTATATCCGGGTCGGCGGCAGGTGGTGCTACCTCTGATCTGGCGATCACCGCCGGTGGCCAGACCCTGGACTTTTACCTCTCCCCAAAGCGGAACGTGGCCGCAGCGAAGCGTTTCCTGGCCAAGACGCTGCGAACGAATACGACAGCCGGGTCCCCGCGGGTCATCAACACCGACAAGGCACCAGCTCTGGCCAAGGCAATATCCGAGCTGAAGGCGGAGGGAATCTGCCCTCAGACGGTGGAGCACCGGCAGGTGAAATACCTGAACAACGTTATCGAGGGAGATCATGGCCGACTTAAAAGAATCCTGGGGCCGAAGGGAGCGTTCAAAAACCGAATTTCCGCCTACCGGACGTTGAAAGGGATGGAAGCGATGCATTCATTACGGAAAGGCCAGGGAACGATGTTTGCCTACGGGCACCCGAACCCAGACGCGGTGATCGTCAACCGGATATTCGAGACAGCTTAAGCACCCCGGAGCAAGGACAACTAATGTCTTGAGGTTGGGCTTTTCGACCCTGGCCCAACTTTGCAACAGCACCGCTACACACCGCACCGGGTGGCGGGTGTTGCTTGACACTTTCTTGGGCTGTGTCCCGACTGAGGCAACGAAGTCCGAATTCGTCCAGAGTGTCTCAGACCTGGAGGAACCGTTAAGGACATTGGATTATTGCCGATACATTGAAATTAGGAATTGCCGTATGCGATGAACCGCACGTACGGCGGTGCGAGAGGGCTGCCGGGAAGCCCGGCAGCCTACTTGATTTTCTTCCAGTTGCGCGGCGGTCTCGCTAGTCGTCGCCCGCTAGCTTCGATGCGACGTAGACCATGGGGCTGACTATCAGGCCGATAGCACCTAACGTGACCGCGAGCCAGCCGACCGTCGAGTACCAGGTCTCGGCCGCCGCGACGTGTCCCCAGAGCGTGCCCACACCGTCGGGTAGACCCAAGAACTGCATTACCCCCACTCCTAACGCCCCGATAGCTGTGAGTCCCGCTCCTACCAGCAGGGTCGCGATGATTACCCACAGCGCAAACCTCTTGGTATTTTCCATCCTTTCCGTGTCTTTCTGTATAGCTTCGGCCAGTTTCTGTCGCTCTGTGGTCACCTTTTCCAGCTCCTTCGACAGACGCGCACGCTCTCGTTCCAGCCGGTTCACGGCTGCGTTGACAGTGCTGTCTAAGCTGTCTTGGACGCTTTTGAAGGACTCGTTGACCAGTGGCCTCAGGTCAGAACTCAGGCTCGTAGTTAGCTGCCTGGTTAAGCCTCTCGAGACGCTCTTGGCGCTTTCGTCGCTGAGCTTCACCGGATGCTTCGCGACCTCCAGCGTTGCGCGGTACATCGCCGCGAGGTCGCCGAGTGTTTTCTGGATACTTTTCATCGACGGGCCCATGTCCGTCAGCATGTTTACCAGACTGCTGATGGTCTCCGCGACCGCCCGCTGCGCCTGGTCGTACTCCTTCGTCCCGACGGTGGTTTGAGCTAAACTTTTCAGCTGCTCGCCGAGCTTCTGTTGCTGCCCGGATAACCTCAGAAGTTCCTTCTCCGACGCTGCGATGGATTGGATCTTGGTTTCCAACTCGCTCACTGCTTTGAGCGCTGCTGCTGTCTTGGTTGAGTCCTTCGTACGTTGACTCTGCAAGGTCTCCAGGGCTTCCAAGACGGGGTCCAGACTCTCGTCCAGATATGTCTCTAGGGTTTGTTGCTGATGCCCGGTCAGTGGTTGATTCACTGTCATTTTCACTTTCTTTGTTGAGGTGTTTAATTCGGTCTATGCGTGTCTGTCGAGCAATGGCTGCTGCCAGCTGTGCTTGTGCTTCTGCAATACGGTCGCTCAGACCACTGGTGGTGTAGCCAGGGCCGAATTTCGAGCCCGCGTCTGCTGCTTTGCGCTTACGGCTCTTACCCTTCGGGGTGCGTGTTGTGTACGTCATGTCCTTGCCGTTGTCATCGACCAGTCCGATGCTGAGTTCGTCGTCCATCATCTTCAGCGACAGGTTGTAATCGACAGCCAGGTCGTGCGCTTTATCAAGCCCATCCGGGGCGTTGAGGACGCGGTCATCTGCGATTAGTTCATCGACGCGCTTGCGAAGATAATCAGCCCAGGTATCGCCCGTCAGGTCGTTGATTCCTAGGCCAGTCGAGTCAATGCTTTTACCGTCTCGGATCGCCATGCGTTCGGCACGCCGGAGCTTGACGAAGCCTTCTGGCTCCAATCTCCTCATACCCCAGTCGCGCATCACCTCATCGTTGACTACTTTGACTGCGTGCCAATTGCCGGCGCGTTTAGGCGTGGCCTTACCAGTACTTAGGTCGTGATTAAGCAGGATTAGGTGGTTGTGCACACAACCGGATTTGCTGTCGGTATGGGTGGCAACGACGAAAGGTGTGTCGGGCGCCAGCCGCTGCGCTAAATCTGTACCCATCGCGTTGGCTTTCTCGACATGTGACGGATCATCTCGGTTTAGCTCGTCGCGCGACCAGGACTGAACTAGAGTAATGGCCCTATTACTGCGGTTGCTGTAATTATTCATGATGTCACGGCCAGATTCGATGAACTCGATTCCGGCCCAGCGGCCGTCGCTGTCGTTGTCCATTTCACTGCCGCAAACGACTGTCAATGCCGTAGCGCGAACTTGACCACTCTTTGCATTCGTACGGTTGCCATAGACCGCGTATACGACAGGCGAAGACAGACTTTTTGATCTATCAACGGTTGTAATTGACATAGCTACTGACCGTATCCTTGAGGTGATTAAAGTCTGCCTGAGCCTGGGATATGAGGGCTATCAACCCGTCGTCGCCAGAGGCGTGCGCCCGCCGTGTGAGCTGGTTGAGATTCACGCCGATACGATTGATCTCTTTCCACAATCGCCTCACGTTGTTCTGAAACTCTTGCGGTGGGTCATTGATCCGACGCTCCCACCCTCGCGGCAGTCGGTCAGCTAGGGTGTGGATAGCTCCCCGCATGACCTCTGCTGGGGACAGGTTGGCGCGCTTAGCGACTTCGCTAACGATATGCCACTGTTCGGCATTAAGTCGCAAAGTCAATCGCTTCTCGACAGGTCCGTCTAGTTTCAATTCATCGTGTCTTTCTGTTCGTATATCTTTGCGTTCTGTAAATCTCCCAACTCGCTTACGCGTGCTGGGAGATAGCCCCTTCTTTCTCCCACGCTTCGAGCTACCTCCGTCTCACTGATTACTGCGTAATCCGTGAGCACTGGTGGTAGTCGAAGTCGGCTCCAAATAAGGGGCGGCCAGCATCACCTTGAGCACCTTTCGGTGCTCGGTGGCTGGCAGGGGGCTACTCCCCCTGGCCCCCTCGGTCTGACCAGTCTGGGGACTGCTCAGAATCCCCAGCGGCCGATTGCACGGCCGCTGAATCAGGCACGCCATGCGGGCTGTCGGGATGGGGAGTAACCACTTCCAACCCGACAGTGGCGAGCAACTCCGCGACCGTGCGGTTGCGGTAGGCAGCTCACTCAGAATCCGGCTTCGCAGCGGCGTCTTCCAGCACGCGACCAAGCTCAAGCAAGAGCTTCTCGTGCTGTTCTCTCTCGCGCCGTTTGGCTTCTTCGCGAGCCTGTTTCTCAGCCTCGATTCGCTCCAGTGCGATTTCGATTTTCGACTTCTTCGTAGCCATTTCTACAACTCCATTCCATCGGATTCTTTAGTCTTTGTACGAGACCCCTGCGGGGTCCTGATGCGTTGTACTGCACGTCGTTGACGGCGCTGGTTGTCACGCTCCTGGAGGTCTCGCCTGGAGGTCTCGACGACGTCCTTGGCGGAGGCTTGCACGTCTTGTTCTGGCGCGGCTGATGGCGGAGCTTCTGCGACCTCGTGCATGTCGGCAGCAGCGTGCTTGGCTTGCTTGGCCAGACGCTGCCAGTCTGCGCTGAGTATGCCTGAGATGGCGGGCGGCAGAGGTTCTTTTTTCGTCGTTCCCGTCACGCTTTCAGCGATCGTTGAAGACAATTTGCTCAATGTTCTTCTCCTTTACTTTTTGGCTTGCATTAAAGGTCTTGGCATGGGGCGGGTAATCGCCGTGTCCCTTGCGCTGTGGAGGTCCGCGGGGAACGAGGTGAGACGGCATCATTTACACCCTGCCCAGGTGGCCTCTGGCCCCGCCGAGTCGGCCAGGACCGGGATGCTTATACCCTCTACACATGGCAGCTGCATCGACTCGAAGGGGCTGATGACCGCCTGTTTGACGTCCTCAGCGTGGTCGCGCGGGACTGAGAGAACAACCTCGTCGTGCACGAAGATCCGAATCATTTCTGCGACGTCGTCGGGCAGTGCAAGCACGCCTTCCAAGAAGAAGTCGCGGGCGGCGCCCTGCCCATACGCGGCGAGAGCATCAGCCGCTTCGCGGGCGAGTCGATCGTAGAGGTCGCCCTGCTGCTCGGCAGCAGCAGCACGCTTGAGCTTCGCGATGCGGTCGGCGGCACGGCGGTGCTCCTGCTCGATCAGCTCATCGAGATTGGTGGAGATGTTGTTCGTCATGGTCAGTTCCTTCCAGTCAGTACGGCAGCCGGTCGGCGTCCGAGGGGTGGTCACCGGAGGCCATTGCCACCATCCGGTCGAGGTAGGGGGAGAGCGCGTCGGTGGGGAGCATCTGAGCGGCGCGCTCGGGGCGTCGAGCGTTGTCCCAGTCGCCGCGAGAAACGGTGCCCATCCCCCACTCAGCAAGCCACACAAGGCGCTCGGTAATGCTCAGAGAGCGGTCGGCCAATGTCGGGATCGTGATCACGCCCTGCCGGTGTGCCATGACGATGGACATCAGCACCGTGCGTTGCGGAGTAATGATCCGGCGACCCTTGCCGTGGGTGTATCGCACGTCCCAGTCACGCCATTCGGCGACGGTGCGAAGGCATCCTGTCCGTGCCATCTCGCGAGCGATCTGCCGGGCGCGCACGCAGTCCTCGATTCGTTCCCACGGTTCGGTGGGGAATGTCGCCATCTCCTTGGATGAGCCATCCGGAAGAGGCACCATCTCTGGGGTCATGGAGGACATGACGGGCTTGCGCTTGAGGTCATAGTCCATGCTCACGGAGCGCTCGACACGGGAGGGAAGAAAGTCCTTGCGGTCTTCGGTACGAGACAGCTCCTGGAACGACGGGAACCTGGTGTACCCGTTCGGAACGCGACCCTCACGGGTCACGACCGAAACCAGGAGCAACTCGCGGTCTTCAAGGCTGTCAGGGAGGACGCCCTTTGGTGCCTTGAGCCCGTTGTGAGCACACACCCCACGGAGGTCGAGGGAGACGTTGCCGCGCGTGGTGAAGTTCACCAGGTCGCGCTGCGCATGCTTGGCCTCCCAGATCGACGGGTCGCCGGTCAGAGCAATGCGCGCATCGCCGAGCACCTCCTTCAGCCCGTAGAGGTCCAGGGCGGCGACCTCATCCACGGTGGCGTCGGTGATGAAGCCATCCGTCGTCACCGAGTAGACCTTCCGTCCGTGATCGGTGAGTTGATTCATCGTCGCCAGCAGCTGAGCACGCACCAACGAGGTCGTGGTGGCAGCGTGATATGGGCTGGACACGGCCGAGCCGCTGTCGTTGTCTATTTCCTGTGCCCGAGCGTCCCAGGACCGATGCTCAGCGACATCCTGAGCAGTTTTGCCGTACACCGAGTTCACGCAGGTCTTGAGCGTCTGCTCCTCCAGCGACCCCTTGCCGTACAGCGCCTTAGCGGCGTTGCGGTCGTCGATCAGCTGCTTCACCCCATGACGCAACGACAGGCTCGGCTCACCATCGAGCTTGAGGACGCGTCCGAGGTAACCGATCTGGCAGTAGACTTTCGCGCCCACCACGAGAGCGAGCCACAGCTCAGGACCGCACACCCAGGTCCCAGCGACGCCCTCTGAGGTCCGCGGGTAGATGAGCGTCCCGTCAGCGACGATGGGCAGGCAAGGATGCAGCACATTGCCCGGGAACTCGAAGGAGACGAATCCTACGAACGGTGTCGTCGCCGAGGGCACCTCGTCCAGGGTGAGAGTCCTTTCGTGAACAACATCCTCGATGGCACCGGCCTCCCAGTCGAGGTCGCGCACCAACGCCATCGCGGTGGGATAGGCATTCTGAGCGTCGATGTCCACGGTCGGGATCGGGTAGTAACCAGGCATCGGGCAGCTGTTGAGACCGCCGTGATACGCGCGAGCGAATGCCTTAGTCAGCTGTGCAGCGGCACCGTCCAGAGGATTGCGGCCACGCTTGGCGTAGAAGCTCAGCCGGTCGCCTTCCTCGACGGCTTCGACGCCTTCGTCCTCATCCACCAGCCCGGCGAACTTCCGCCGAAACTCTGCCGGTGATGACGCCCCGAGGTAGGTACTGCCCGAATCTACAAGGGCGGCAGCCGCGCCACCGCTGAGAGTGATCGGAGGAACGACGCCATCGCCCCAGAGGCGGGCGAGGTACTCGACAACGATCACGGCGTCGTTGACGCCGTACTCCAGGAATGCCTGCAAATGCTCACACCGGTAGTCGGACATGCGCGAGATCCACCCATCCGGCACGTCCAGCTTCGCGACACCGCACGCCTCGCCGAGCACCACCAGCGACTTCTTCCCAGCAGGGGCCTGTGACATCGTGTCACGCACGGTCACCGACAAGCTCTGCCACCAGTGCCCGTTCTCGTTGCCCCGCTGCGAGCGGAACGGCAACAGCGTGACCAGCCCGCCACCAGCCGACGTCAGTCGGACGAGGCTGTCCAGCTCACGCGACTGGCCACCAGTGCGGAACGTCGTGAGGTCGGCGGAACCGTAATGACAGGCGAGCACGATGGGCACGCGCAGCTTCGCCAGCGCCTCGCGGCGCTTCTCCCAATCCTCGGACCAGAACGAGCCGCGAGAAACACCACGGGGACCTACCTCGTCAGGCACCAGAGGTGAGCGCCACAACTCAGCGGCAGTAACCACGGTCCACAGCGCCCGGTGCAGCGAGATGCGAGAGGTCGATCCCAGCGGAGGCAGGATGATGACCTCGACCATCACCGACGGATCGACCGGGTCCGGCACCGCGAACTGATAGCTGTCGATGACCCGAGCGCCACCACTGGTCGTGAACTCTGTGTCGAACCCGACGATGATGCCGGCGCGGCCCGTGCCCATCGCCCTCACCGACGGAAGGTCACCGAACGACCTCGTGGCGGCGCGGTCAGACGGTTGTAACGCGGGGCTCCCGCTCACCGCGGTCCGAGGGCGTCGCCGCACGAGCACCTCGAAGACGACGCCGTGCCGGGCGCCGTCGGTGATCTCCTGGCGCGTCCAGCCATACGCCGTGGCGCTCATGCCGCACCGCCTAACAGCGCAAACAGACGCTGCACCTGCTCATCGGTCAGCGGGGGAGCGGTGGCGACGATGTGCTTGACCGCGTCCTCGATGTCCTCGAAGGGGGCTGGCCGCTCCGGTACCGCGCGAACCTCAAGGTCGCTTGACCGCACCATCAGCCGGTTGCCGATCTTGACCGCGGGCAGGAGGCCCGCTTTGATGTCGCGTCTGAGGGTTGAATAGCCGCCGTATCCGAGAGCGGCGGCGCGCTTGAGTGAGATGAGTGGTTCAGGGGACGTGGTTATCGGAGTCGTAGCAAGACTCATCGTGGTAGTTTCCTCGCAGGAGTAATCCTCCGGCGTGGAGTGCATTGCCGGCTGCTACGGGGATTCACGGATAACTACATCCCACACCACATCAGTGCTCGTTTATCGCTGATCAAGCGTCTCGGGCTACTTGACTCCGTGGAGCTGCTAGACCGCCGGATAACCGGTCGAGGGGATCTGCCGCGCTCCTAAGACCATGATCGGAGCTTGGCTCGGCTACGATCATAGCAGGATCAAACACGATTTGGTGTCTCTGGTGCGCTACGTGACGCCAGTGCTGTCCTGAATGTGGTGACCTTCCGTCGGTGAGCGGGGGCACTTTCGTGCACGGCGACGCCTGGATCGGTTGCTTCGCCTGCTGCAACGAATGAGGGGGCAGCGGGGTCTCGACGTCTGGTTGCTGAGTGTGACAGTTCGGAACTGTCACACTTTTTCGACCCCTCCGAGACCGACGTTTCCCTTGGTCAGGAGACGTATGGTCGGGTACGGTCATTGGCCCCTATGGGGAGCCCCGCGTTAGGACCGTCTGACCGCGCCGCCGCGAGGTTGTTCGGTGACCTTCCGTCGGTGAGCGGGGGCACTTTCGTGCACGGCGACGCCTGGATCGGTTGCTTCGCCTGCTGCAACGAATGAGGGGGCGGAAGGGTGCAAGGGGGGATACGGGAGGCTGTTTCCGGCCCCTTTCATAAAATATTTACAAAACGTGTTAATTGGTACATTCCCATTAATACGTTTTCTTTTTTCTAGGCTTAGGGTTAAAACAGCCCCCGTATCCCCCTGGTGCGTACCCTCTTCGTAGCAACAACCCGTGTTCGGGTAAGTCTGAGGTGCTGCGCACTATCGTGTTGGCCCAAGTCGTCAACCATTCGCCGGAACAATTATCCCTTGTGCTCGTGGACTTCAAGGGTGGCGCTACCTTCGCTGGCCTAGAACCACTGCCGCATACAGCAGCGCTAGTGGATAACTTGGGCGACGGCGCTGGATTGGTCGACCGTTTGCATGATTCGATTGTGGGGGAAATTCAGCGTCGACAACACGTCCTACAGCAAGCCGGCAACCTAGCCAACGTTGGTGAATATAACAAGATTCGCGATGAAAAAATAGCGGCAGCGCAGCGAGGAGAGCGTCCTGAGTCGGAAATTCCGGAGCCTTTGCCAGTCCTTTTTGTCGTTATCGATGAGTTTGGTGAGTTGCTAGCTGCCAAACCTGAGTTCATCGAACTGTTCGTGCAAATCGGTCGTATTGGCCGCTCGATTGGTGTGCACTTGCTGCTTGCCTCCCAGCGGTTGGAGGAAGGCCGGCTCCGTGGATTGGAAACCTATCTGTCTTACCGCATTGGATTGCGCACCTTCTCTGCGTCGGAATCCCGCACCGCCTTGGGCACCACAGCTGCACACGAGCTACCTCCTATCCCCGGATCGGGATACCTCAAAGTTGATCCCGATATTTTCGAGAGATTCAAAGCCGCTTACGTTTCTGGGCCGTACGAATCCTCCGCATCTCAACAAGAAAATGTGCTGCCGCCTGTGCCGATGCCACTCGACCTTCACAACTCCACTGAAAGTTGGCTGGCTCAGCGCGAAGAGGCCTTCCGTGTGCAACTCGATAACAATCGTGATCGCGGAGAGGTTCCTGTGGACGACAGAACCACATTGGAGTTGGTGGTGTCTCGACTCGCCCCCGCCGCAGAAACCACGCGCCAGATCTGGTTGCCGCCACTACCGGAACAAACTGGACTAGAGGCAGCTGTAGGCAGAGTCGAACCAACCTCCACCCGTGGTCTCATGGGCGAAAAACCTGGCATGTTGAAACTTCCGATCGGACTGAAAGACAAGCCGTTAGAGCAGTGGCAAGGGCCTATGGTTATCGATCTCGCTGGCTCCCAGGGAAACGTTGCAGTGCTCGGAGCTCCGCAGTCGGGAAAAACCACCACTCTCAAGACACTGATACTGTCGCTGGCGCTGACCCACACACCCGCAGAGGCTGCCGTGTACATCGTCGATCTCAACGGCAGTGCTTTTACAGATTTTCAGATCTTGCCCCACGTAGGTGACGTTGCCACCCGGTTCGAAGAAAATAAACTTCGCCGAACATTCTCCGAAATGGTGCAGTTTCTCAATGAGCGGGAGCAGATTTTTGCAGCCCACCGCATTTCCTCCGTGGAGCAGATGCGAGATATGCATTCTAAGGGTCAGTTACCGGAACTCCGAAACGCGGATGTTTTCCTTGTCATTGACGGTTGGAACCGCTTGAAAAAGGATTACGACGAACTCGCCGAAGTGGTTCTCTCACTAGCAGAACGCGGCCTTGGTTACGGCATCCACGTTATCTTCGCCACCGGCCGATGGGCAGATTTCAAGCTGCAACTGCAGTCGGTCATCGGCACACGCATCGAGCATCGTCTGAACGATCCTTTAGACTCGAGCGTGGGCAAGAAGCCTCAAGAGGCGCTGGCGAAACAGGCCGTCGGTCGTGCCATGGCGAATGATGCTCTGTTCGCCCAAATCTGTATGCCTTACCTCAAACAACCTGATGTGGTACGCACGCAGGATACACATTCGCTGATTACCGCTATCGCTGATGCCCACCAGGGTACGGAAGCCGCACCAATTCGTATGCTTCCGGCCAAGGTGGAATATGACGAGCTGGTTGCCACCTCGGCAGGTGCGGAGCCAGCATTGATCGGTCTGGGAGAAACAACACTTCAGCCGGTGCGGTTTGATTTCGATCGGGGCCAGCGCCATCTATTGATCGTCGGTGATTCCGAATCGGGTAAGACTTCCACGATGCGCACACTTCTGGCAGAAGCGATCCGTGGTAAAAAACCCGGCCAAGTCATGTTCGGTGTTTTCGACCCACGTCGCACATTGTTGGGAGAATGCCCCGAAGAATTCCTCGGAGAATATGCGGGTACTCGTCCAAGTGCGGAAATCTTAGCAAAGGGAATTGCTAAGGAATTGGAACGTCGCTTGCCTCCGGCCTCTATCACGCCAGAACAATTAAGGAGTAAATCCTGGTGGCAGGGGCCAGAAATCTATTTGCTCATCGACGATGTTGAGCAATTTGAAGGGAACCAGAACCCCCTGCGGCCCATCGTCCCTTATCTATCGCATGCAGCGGATATCGGTTTGCATGTTTGGGTAGCTCGACGCTCGGCGGGTGTCTCCCGCTCAGCCTATGATCCACTCATTCAAGGCATTCGCGAAAACGGAGCAAGCGGCTTGTTGCTCTCGGGTGAAAAGCAAGAGGGCGCTATCTGGCCAAAAATCTACTTGGAACCATTGCCAGCAGGCCGTGGTCGTTGGGTGCGAAGCTCCGGCCGCACTGAATTGGTCCAGGTAGCCTACACACCACCGACTTCTTTCTGATTAGTTGTTGCTGCGCGCGGATAGCACCATCGTTAAACTCTGGTAGCGAAGGTAGTAGCGATCCAACCGAATATCGTTCGGATCCATGCCACCTAGGGCAATGGTCATCGTTACACTCTGATAACGAAGGAAGTAGCGATTTCGGTGATTCGGGTTTTGGTTGTGCAAGCCCGTGGCAGGAAAGAGGACAGTGTGAGCGACAAAACAGAATTAACTAAAATCCAATTCCACCCTGATGCCCCTCGTCCCCGCTTTATGTGGCAGGCAGACCTGCCTACCACGTGGGTCTACCTCGATACTCATCCAGAAGCTTCGGTGCGGCAGGCAGAAATCATTGCCGAAAACTATATTCCTGGGCATCGATTTAAGCGAGCAGAGCAGAAGCTCATTATTCGCCAGCTGGAAAGCGCAATTATTGCAGCCCGTAAAGCCAAGGCATTGCTAACTCTGATTTTGCCGGGCGTCAATGAAGCAGGAGAGCCAAGCGCTGCGACGTTGATCTTGCGTTGGTACGACAGCTCACCAGACATGTCTAGCATGGCGACAATTAAACGGGCCTTCGAAAAAAAGTCAGCCGTCATGGAGGAAGCCACCACTACTAAGGGCAGCGCATATGTAATGACGGCTGAAACCACAAAAACAGGGCCTCTGGATAACCGTCGCGATGCATATCACCGTCAAGCTTTTATACCTCTAGCAGGGACAACTTGGACATTGGTGGCCTCCGGCACTACTCCCGATCCGGATTCTGATGCCGTGATGAAGGATGCCATTTCTCGCTTAGTTAACAGCATTAAAGCCTATCCGGAGTCTTACGGGGAAAGGCTGCCCGATGTGGAGACTCTGGGCGAAGATGAGCAGACCGTGCAAACCGAATCGGTTGGAGAGCAAGTGGTGGAAGCGCAGAACCACGAAACGCAGACTGACTCTGTGGCGAAGACATCCGTGAATGACACGGATTACACTTTCCTAGCAAATGTCGACGGAGGGGAACTAACACGCGAATAGTGAATTCGGAATAGACAGGACTGCCGACTAGCGAGCCAGAGGAGAATGCTAGGCCCTACCGATCAAATCTGAGTTTTAATGCGTTAGAAAATTCTTGCCAGTAGTCGGTGATACATGGAAATGTCCTCTGGGTTAGTGGACGGTGTTAAACGTGTTCGAGACGTGGAGAGTAGGTTTAATGGGGGAAGAGAAACGGTATCGCTCGGCAAATTGCTCAGAGATCCGCCCACGGAGACTACCGTCACTCGCCCTTCTTGGGCCGCGCGAGTGAGATGGTGGCCTTCTTGGTACAGCCAGCCGTGATCCAAATGGTGCCGATCCGCCACTAGAAGGACATGTTTCGCCATTGCCGTCCCTGCCGCAATTGTGGCGGGGTTCAGTGTGTAGGGCAGGTCCATCACCACGGTGGGCCACCGGTGTTGTACGCGGGGTATCAGTGTATTCAGATGGAATGGTTCCAACTGATCGGTTGTCCCCGGCTGAGCTGCTACTACTGGGACTGAACCGGAATGATCTGCATAGCGTTCAATGTGAACGCGTTTCAACCCTCGAGATGGATTGGTCAAGAGACCGAAGAGGTCGCCGCTGGCCATCGCGCCTAGCGGGCCTCGCAGCGGTTGAGCTACGGTATCGCCATCGATCAACGCTACGGGGAGCTCGGAGACCTCATTGATGAGAATTCCAACGAGCGCGGACACCGGGGTAGTGAGCATCCTGTTATCCAGCGCAGCCACGGCAATGAGAGTGGGGCGGGATGTGTCGAGAACTGAACTGCGGCGCGCTTGAGCTACTCGATTTGCCCACACAACACGATGGAAGGCGCTCCACTTGCTAGTTCGGGGCTTCGTGGGGGAAGTGGAATTCACGACTGTCTTCGATCTCCGTCTTATTTCTCTGGCGCATGATAAATGCGCTTTCAACCATTACTATAGGTATGCGTTTTATCCTGCACTCGATAGCCACATTTCAGGAGCATCATGTCGAACGACAGTAACTTGCCGGACGGGATCCCCTCTTGGTTGCGGATGACCAACGAAAACCCTATCGCGGCTCCGGCGGCAGTACCACAAGCTCCTCGGAATAATGCGCACCCTAATAGCCCAGCAGACGAGTTGAAGGGTGGTCAGCAAGGGAAACTGAAATCGGACAGCGACGATCCTCATGCTCAGAGCTCGCAACGGTCTGATGCAGAGACGCAATTGCAGGCGCCGTCTCGTGCGAATACCCAACCGGCCACGACCGACGAGTCTTACGCAAACGCTGGCCAAGACCCATCGGCTCAGCCACAGTCGCACACCCAGCAGGGGCAATCGGCTCAGCCACAGTCGCACACCCAGCAGGGGCAACCGGCTCAGCCGCAGGCACATACCCATCCGGAACCATCAGCGCAGTTTCACCACCCGGATGAGCGAAGTCAGCAACAACAAACCCAGGGACAATTCAACTTCAACGCCCCACCACAGGCGCCGGGAGCCATAGGAATGGCGCGGCCCGCACAGCCGGCGCAGCCTTCTGAAAATCCATCGAGCGTGCCGCACGGGGCGTCAAACCCAGTAAACCCCTACACAGTAGCGCCCCAAACCCCCAGGCAAGCACCCTCGGGTTCTGAAATTCAAGCCCCACCGGTCCCCAAGACCGGTAAGCACCATGCGCAAATGGAGTACGACCTCAAGCCGCCACCGGCACTGGATCAATCCAACTTGGTAAACCCCGTTAAACGTGCACCTCGCCGTGGTTGGCGAAAGATGCTGTACAGCGTGACGGGTGGGCATGTCAACGTCGGCGATTCGCCCCAGGAGCTGCAACAGGATGCGCTCATGGAGCAGATCCGCAAGCCTCTGCGCGGTGATTACCGTATTGCGGTGATGTCGTTGAAGGGCGGGGTAGGAAAAACGACCACCACGGTAACTTTGGGCGGAGTTTTCGCTTCTGTACGCCATGACCGTGTGATCGCGATCGATGCTAACCCTGACCTGGGTACCTTGGCACAGCGAGTGGCCGCGCCGGGTCCCGCTACAATCCGTGATCTGCTCGCCGCCGAAGATACCTCTCGGTATGCCTCGATCCGTCAATACACCACCCAAGCAAAATCTCGTTTAGAAGTTATAGGATCCGAGCGTGATCCGGCGGTTTCCGAGGCCTTTAGTGAGTCCGACTACCGTCATGCCATTGACATCCTGCAGCACCATTACAACGTCATTCTGACAGACTGCGGAACTGGATTGATGCACTCTGCCATGGCCGGGGTGCTTGACTTGGCGAACACTTTGGTGTTGGTAACTTCACCGGCGCTTGATGGTGCGCAATCAGCCTCCGCGACCTTGGACTGGCTCAATCTGCATGGTTACGAGCAGCTAGCGGCGAATGCTGTGGTCGTTGTATCTGCGGCCCATCCAGGAAACGCCACCATCGATATGGAACAGCTATTGGCGCATTTTCGATCCAGAACGAGGGCAGTGCATGTAATCCCATTCGACCGGCACCTTTCAGAAGGCGCAATCATCGACCTGGAACGCATCGGCAAAGACACGCTGCGGTCTTATCACGAGCTAGCGGCAATCGTGGCGGAGGATTTCGATTCATGGCACAGGCACGCTCAGGGTTAAATTTCGTAGTTGTAGCGACTGTAGCCTCGCTGGTCCTTGGTACTACGGGCTGTGCTGATAGGTTGGAGCCCCCCGTACCTGAGCGGCATCCGCAGATCGAATCTATGTCCGAGTGGGCGCAAACTCGAGCTAAACCCTACGGGATTCCGCAGCGCCAGCTGGAAGCTTATGCCTATGCTGCGCACAAGGTTGGTAAGGATTCCGGTTGCGCTATCGGTTGGCCGACCATTGCGGCCCTCGGATCGGTGCTCAGTAACCATGGCCGAGCACGCGGTGCGAAAGTCGCTCCCGATGGGGTCACGACGGTAAAGCTTCGCGGTCTGACGGCTGCTGCCGGAGGTAAGAAACAGGTTACGGATACCGACGCTGGGGAAATCGACGGCGATTCCAAACGAGATGTGCCGGTAGGGCCGATGCAGATCATGCCTTCCCGATGGAAAGAGTCCGGCACTGCAGTGGAGCCCGGAACGATGGCAAACCCCGATAGTATCGATGACGCTGCTCTAACCACTGCCCTGATGCTGTGTAATTCCGGAGATGTGAGCTCACCCGACGGCTGGGCAGAAGCGATTGCGAAAATAAACCCAAGCAAAAAGTTCCTCAAGACTGTTCACGCGAAAGCGAAAGATTACAGCCGATGATCGCGAAGAAACCAAGTGTGGTGTTGTCCACCGTCAAGCGCTACAAGCTGCTTGGCGCTGTAGTATTCAGTGCACTGTGTTTGGTGGGGTGCGAGGCGCCTGGATCGGCCAAACCGCAGCAGGTCGACAGTCAGGTTCCCCCGCTCGGTGTACTACCGGATCTGCCGGAAAAAGTGACGGCTAAACCTACCCCGAGGCAAACACCTACGGCGCCAGTCGCCCCGTCCCCGGTTCCCGCACCGTCTGCACCTCCAGCCGTAACTGTCACTAAATTAAGGCCACCGCGTCCACAACCGGCTCCCCGGCGACCGGCCCCAGCGCCAGCGCCTGCGCCGAAGGATGATTCTGAGATCAGGATTCATGTCCCACCGGAGTTGCGTAACCTGCTTTAGCAAAACCGGCGGAAAAGCTATCCCGGATGCAGGCAAGAAATGCAGTTTCGGAATGTGCAGATAATTCATGGAAACGAGGTTTGAGCAATGACGATGCCCAATGTCGAACGTCCTCAGCCGAAAACCGGTCCTAATCGGGTAGAGGTTGTTTCACCTCGTCGAAAGAAGGATCATCGCGCCACTGTTCAGGCACAAAAACTGCGTGTGTCTTTGGCAACGGAAGCAATTTCTCATGGGGAAGTCGTTCCCTCCAGTGGGAAACGCACCTACAAGGTTCTGCTTGGTTCTGCGGCCCTAGCCGCGATCATCCTCGTCATCACCATCGGAGCGGCCACTGTAATTCAGATGCTCTAGCGCCACGGTGTACAGTATCCGGGTCTCCACGCTATAGACCGATCGGTATGGTTGAAATAGACCATTCGGTACGGAACGCGGGAATAACCCCAGCGCCACCATCGTTGCCCCGATTGGAAACGAAATGATGCCGTACAACGGCACCCGCGGAAAACTCCCTGTAGACCCAGAAAAGAGGACACCATGACCACCAGCATGAGGCCGGACCCGGACCGGCGCGTGGCGTCGGATAAAGAAAACCCCGGCGCCACCGGAACCGAGCCAGTCACCCAAACAACCACTCAAACAGCAACCCAAACAACCACTCAAACAGCAACCCAAACAACCACCCCGCCAACCGGTGAAGATCACCCCACGCCGCCGAAGCAGTCGAAGTGGTACTCCAACTTCGGCGCGCAGGTTATTGCGGGTCTGATTATCGGTTTGATCTTGGGCTTCGTTGCTCGTTCAATTGGTGCGGACGCCCCCGAGGCCGACGGCGAAGCAAGCAATTGGCTCGCGAGCCTGCTTGACGGCGTGGGTAGCGCATACGTCCAACTGCTCAAGGTGATGATCCCGCCACTTGTCATCACGGCTGTGATTACGAGTGTTGCTAACCTACGTAAGGTTGCGAATGCGGCACGCTTGGCGGCTTCCACCCTGTGGTGGTTCGCGATCACCGCTTTCTTCTCGGTATTGACCGGCATCGTTGTGGCACTGGTGATGCGCCCCGGTGTGGGCACTTCTATCAGTGCCGACGCCGCGAAGGAGCCCTCCACCCAGGGCAGCTGGTTGGGCTTTATCCAGTCTGTCGTCCCCAGCAACATCATGGGATTGGGTGCCAAGGTGTCCGAGACGGCCTCGGGCGCCCTCGGAGTGTCGTTGAGCTTCAATGTGCTGCAGTTGCTGGTGATCTCTATCGCCATTGGTGTGGCAGCCGTGCAGACTGGCGAGAAGGCAGAGCCGTTCCTCGGCTTCATGGAGTCCTTGTTGAGCATCGTGCAGAAGGTCCTGTGGTGGATCATCCGCCTGGCACCCATCGGCACCGCGGCGTTGATTGGCACGGCTGTAGCTACCTACGGCTGGGGCGCGCTGGGCGCGTTGGGTAAGTTCGTACTGGCCATCTACGTGGGCCTCGCCATCGTTGCCTTGGTGATTTACCCCACCGTCCTGGCGCTCAATGGCATCTCCCCGCGTGAGTTCTACCGTCGCGTGTGGCCAGTAATGTCGCTCGGTTTCGTCACCCGTTCGTCCATGGGCGTGATGCCCGTGACCGAGCAGATTACTGAGCGCAATATGGGCGTGGCCCGCGAGTACGCATCCTTTGCCATCCCGCTGGGCGCCACCACCAAGATGGACGGTTGCGCCGCGGTTTATCCTGCCGTGGCCGCCATATTCGTGGCTCAGTTCTACGGGATTGACCTGCACTTGCAGCACTACCTGCTGATCGTGCTGGTCTCTGTGTTAGGGTCTGCAGCTACTGCCGGTACCACGGGCGCGACAGTTATGTTGACGCTGACCTTGTCCACCCTGGGCCTGCCATTAGCAGGTGTTGGTCTGCTGCTGGCTATCGAGCCGATTGTCGATATGGGCCGCACCGCAGTGAATGTTACGGGACAGTCGCTTTCTGCCCTCGTGGTAGCGAAGCGCTCCGGCATCTGGGACCGTGAGGTTTGGGACGATGCGGAGCGTAGGGGCTTTGATTTGGCTGCAGCGAAGTAGGCCTGTCCCTCCGCTCGCAGTATGGGGGCGCGAAGGCTGCAGCCGGGTTAGCGCCGGGAAACCGGGCAGGGGTCGGGGCTAATTAACTCCGTAGGAATCCAGAATCTTCTGCGGGGTTCCGTCCTTCGGGTAGTTCAGCTCCATGACCACACCACGTGCAGGGTTGATGACCAACAATCCCTTTTCTAAGCTGCTCTTGCCGTAGGCAATGAAGCTGTCATTGGAATCCTTGACGATGTGGAAGTTCTTGACCTTAGCTGCCTTAATCCTGTTACTGGCGTAAGACTTGCTGGTCAGGTAAGTCACGCTGCTATATGGGCTGGGGGAGCTTTTGCCCATGCTGCAACGCGTGCCTTCGGCGTTACCGTCGGAAACCCTGCCGCCGCGGCCGTAGTGGTAGATCTCGAAGGAGCCGTTACGGCAGTTTTGAACCATGGTGGAAGTATCAAACGGTAGACCAGAGCGGTATTGGGCTGGCAATGTATCGTCCCCGCCCCACTTCTTTGGATCGTTTGGAGCCGCAGCTACCGAAGGATCAGTGGAACTGGACGGTGTGCTTTCAGAAGCTGAGTTCTCGCTAGACTCCTCGCTGGCAGAGCTGGCAGAGCTGGCAGAGCTGGCAGAGCTGGATTCAGCGGCCCCAGATGATGGGTTGTCGGAAGGTGGCGCTTCTGAGGAAGAGGAGCTGCTGGCTGCCTTGTTATCGGTTTCGGCATCGTCCTTATTTGCGAACAGGAAGTACGCGCCCACTGCCAGGATGACCGCCAGTAATATTCCCAAGATGATGGGCAAGGCCTTGTCGCCACCTCCGCTGTTTCCACCGTGGTGGCTTGACGGAATGTGCCCATTGCCGTCGGGTTGGTTGGAAACAAAGTACGGGTTGCCCAACCCATTGTTCTGCCCAAAGCCGTGCCCGGGCTGTGGTGGCTGGCCGGAACCAGCTTGACCACCGTGGCCGGGGTTGCCTTGAGCCCCGAAAACATGGGTCTGGTCGTTGTTTGGATTGTGGCCGCCGGGAACGTTACCGGCGGAGTAGTTGCCCGAGTTGTGTGGGCCATGTGGATTGCTTCCATAGGGATTCTGGTTGTTCATCGGGTTTTCCCTCTCACGTCGTTGTGTAGTTGGACTGTCCTGTTCCTGGACTTTGGTTAGGTGTCTGTACGTTGCCCAAACGTTCCCGTGGGATCGCAAAATTTTTTGTGCTCCGCCGATCGGGGGCGCTCCCGCACGGTGGTTGGTGAGGGGTCGATCCAAACCGGAATAGCTGATCTGATGATATGACCAGATGTGCAGCTAACGCGGGGTGAGCACAAAGAATTTACTTTCCGTTAACTTAAGACTGGTGTGCAAAAATGAACAGCTTGGTCTATTCTGTTGTGAACCGCTCGGTCTACAGTTGCAACGATTTTCCAAGGAGAACCCATGAGTCACCAGCACCAATCAGGTTTTGATACCAGCGCCATCCACGCGGGATACGAACCAGATGGCCACATGGGATCCATCAATGTACCTATTTATGCCTCCACAACTTTCGCGCAAAACGCTCCGAACGATCTGCGGGGTGGGTTCGAATACGGGCGCGTAGCCAATCCGACCGTCACGTCCTTGGCTAATACCATCGCAGCGCTGGAAGGCGCCAGCCATGGCAAAGTTTTCGCTTCCGGCATGGCGGCGACCGATCTTTTGCTGCGTGCCATTTTGCGCCCAGGTGATCACTTGGTGATGGGCCACGATGCTTACGGTGGAACCTACCGCCTGATCAGCACTGTGTTTGTGGAATGGGGCGTGGAGTTTTCGGTTGTCGATACCACCAAGCCCGATGAGGTTGCCGCCGCCTTGCAGCCCAATACCAAGCTGGTGTGGTTGGAGACCCCCACCAATCCGCTGCTGGCCGTCACCGATATCTCGGCCGTCGCCGGTGTTGTTCGTGCGCACGAATCCACTCCGCGTCTGATCGTGGACAATACCTTCGCCTCCCCATACCTCCAGCGGCCTTTGGACTTGGGAGCGGACGTAGTTCTTTACTCTACGACCAAGTACTTCGGTGGACACTCGGATGTCATTGGTGGCGCCGTGGTCTCCAACGATGCACAGCTGGACGAGGCACTTGACTTCCTGCTCGGTGGGGTTGGGCCCACTGCTTCACCATTCGACGCCTACCTGGTCGCCCGCGGCATAAAGACCCTTGGGGTGCGGATGGATCGGCACTGTTCGAACGCGCAGACCGTGGCGGAGTTTTTAGAGCAACGCCCTGAGGTGACTGAAGTCCTGTATCCCGGCCTGAAGTCCCACCCAGGCCACGAGGTGGCTGCACGTCAGGGCACGGGCAAGGGCTTTGGGGGAATGATTTCTCTCCGATTCGGCTCGGAGGAAAAGGCGCTGGCATTCTGCCAGGCCACAAGGCTCATCTGTCTGGCCGAATCCCTCGGTGGCGTGGAAAGCCTGCTGGAGCATCCCCCCACTATGACGCACCAATCGGTCGCGGGTTCTCAGCTGGAGGTGCCCCGCGACTTGGTGCGAATCTCCGTCGGCATTGAAAACGTGGAGGACCTCCTGGCGGATGTGGAGCAGGCCCTAGAGCGGATTTAGCTGGAGCGGACCCAACTGGAACGCATCTAATTGGAGCGGGCTCACCTGGGCTGGATCTGACTGGAACGCATCTAATTGGAGCGAGCTTAACTGGGCCGGATCTCATTCGCGCAGACCCAACTGGAGCGAACTCAACTCCTCGCGCGCGGTGGGTCGCCGCAGCAAACCCCGCAAGGGGGCTTGCTGCGCTGACATTAGATATCCAGGTACTCGGTTTCTGGGTTATCCAGTGCCCGCTCGGTAGCTGCGATGAATGGTGCGGGGACCGTTTTAGTTCGGCGGAAGGCGGCTTCCTGCAGCTTTTCAAGATCCGCGAATACCTCTAACTCGTGGTACGCGGCTAGCTCATCGCGAATGATGGAAGCGTGGGTTCCCCCCTCCGGCGCTGCTTCGGAGCCCTCTGTGTGCACGTGGAGGGAGTTGCCGGAACCATCAGCGCTTCCCGCCGTCTCCGTCGCCGCGGAATCCGCGCGGTGATCGACCACCTCTCCGAAGCCCTTGCGGGATTCCTTGTCCGAATTTTCCATGGAACCGTCGTTGGACTTATCGCCAGGCGCCACACTGCCGTCCCCGCGGAACGACCGGCCGCGATCGTTGGTGCCATTCACCAGGTCGCTGATGATCCGGTTAGCGCTATTCGCCAAATAGCTGAGGTCCACATCGACTTGTGGGCGGTAGGGGCTGCGCCCATCGCGACCGGTGGCTTTGTCGAAGGAGCGGAAGGCTAGGTCGATGAGGTCATTGGGGAACAGGTCCGTGCCCCGTGTGCCCCCAGCGGAAGGTGAGGTGGGGGAGCCCGAGGGGGCGTCGTTACCCCACGAGCCGGCAGCCTTACGGCCAGCATTCGGCCCCGCCGTGCCCGCACCGCGTGCCACGGCCACGAAATCGGGGTGTTCGGACCGGACTACTGCCAGGTTGCCCTTGGGGGTGAGGTAGCTGGTCCATTCGATCCGCCGGCCGTCGTGGGATTGGGACAGGCGGGCTAGCTGGTGGCCGTGGAAGACCTTTCTTGTTTCGACGCCATCGGTGCGATCGACCACGTGAACCTCATGGAACCCGCGCTCTGCTACATCGTTATGCCGCAGGTATAGCTTCAACCCCTCGACGACAGCAGGAGAGAGGCCACCTGCGAGCTCTGCTGCGCGGTCTGCGAGGGGCAGGTCGCTATCGGAAATGTAAATGGTCTTGTTAGGCATACGTACAAGTATGCGTAGAAGTGGGATGGGTGGCAAGGGGGGAGCGAAATAATTTCGGCCCGGCGGGCTGGGGGTGAGCGGGTGGAGGAGCAGGGCGCCGAAAGAATTGGGTGACCGGCCCGGCGGGTCCCGTGAGCGGGTGGAAGAGCAGAGCGCCGAAAGAATTGGGTGAACGGCCCAGCGGGCTGGAGTTGAACGGCCCAGCGGGCTGGAGTTGAACGGCCCAATAGGCTGGGGGTGAATCCGGCGAGGTTCTGTCTCAGTTGGTGCCTAGGATAAGTGGCATGAGTGTTACAGAGAATCTAAAAGATAACGCACGCACGCGCTTCGCCGTTGTGACCGGAGCTAGCGCGGGAATCGGTGAATCCACGGCTGAATTGCTGGCAAGGGATGGCTGGCGGGTAATTCTGGCTGCGCGCAGACAAGAGAAACTGCAGGAAGTCGCCCAGCGGATCAACGGCACTAATCCTGGTGGCGGAATTGTGCTGGCGCTCGATGTGACCGACAAGCAATCGATTGAGCGGTTCGCCCAGGATGTGCAGGACGTGGTTGCGCAGGTGCCGGGTGGTGCGCTGGAGCTGCTGGTGAACAATGCCGGTGGCGCGCGTGGGTTTGAACCGATTCTGGATACCGATCCGGAGGATTGGCGTTGGATGTTTGAGGCCAACGTGATGGGCACCTTAGAGGTTACTCGCGCTCTGTTTTCGCAGCTAGAGCGCGGTAAGGCCCCGCAAATTATCAACGTGGTTTCCGTGGCTGGGCGCGGTGCTTATCGCAACGGCGCGGGCTACAACGCGGCCAAGTTTGGCGAGACGGCCCTGACGGACGTGATGCGCATGGAATTCGCAGAGCACAACGTTCGGGTGTGCCAGGTGGATCCGGGGCGCGTGTCAACCGATTTCAGCGTCAATCGCTTTAAGGGCGATGTCGAACGGGCGGCCGAGGTCTACGCGGACAAGCTGAACCTCGTTGCCGCCGATATTGGCGAAACCATTCGGTGGATCGCTGACCGGCCGGCGCACATGGATGTGGAATCCATCATGATCCGTCCGCTGGATCAGGTGTAGCCGCCGCGCGACGAACGATAGCGGTATCCCAGATATAAACCACGCCGAGGATGCCCACGAGGATCAGGCCTGCGCCGACAACCCCGGGCCACTGCCAGTGGTGCCACGCGACGGCGCCGATCAAGGACCCAGCTGTGGCACCGAGGAAATAAATGAACATGTAAAGGGAATTCAACCGGGCCCGGGCGCCGGGGACGGTTGATGTGACGATAGCCATGCCCGTGACGTGCATCGATTGCAGTCCAAAGTCCACGAACAGGAACGCAACAATGACCGCCCACAGGTGGTGTGCACCGAAAATAGAGATGATCCACCCGATCACCAACGAGCCAAACGACAGGGCAGTGGCAAGTCCCGAACGGTTTTGATCACCCAGCTTCCCCACGGGGCGAGCTGCCAAGGCGCCCACCACACCGGCCAAACCAATCAGCCCGATCACACCCGTGGAAAGGAAGAACGGCTTGCCCGCCAGCAGCGCGGTCATGGTGGCCATCATCGCGGCAACGGAAGCGAACGCGAGGGCGCTTATCAGGGAGCGTGTGCGAACGCGCGGTTGGGTGAGGGCCAGTTCCAGCATGGAGGAATAAACCCTGCGTAGATCAATGGATTCCGTAGCCGAGTGGGGTTTGGTATCCGAGGGTAGCGAACGCCATAATGCGATTCCCACCAGCACTAATGCCAGGGTTAGTGTGGCGTAAGGTAAACGAATACCGGCGATTTGCCCCAGGATTCCCGAAACGGTTCGCGCCAAAAGAATGCCCGCCAATAGTCCGGAAAGCACGGTGCCCATGGCCTGGCCGGCTTGCCCCTCCGGGGCTAAATCGGCCGCATACGGGACTAGCACTTGGGCGGCGGTGCTGAATAAACCTGCGATCGCTAGACCTATGACCAAGACCCAGAAAGTGGGACTAATGGTGGCGAGGAAGTGCCCGGCCGCAGCGAGCCCAAGGAGGGTTAAAG
Organism: Corynebacterium auriscanis; assembly: GCF_030408435.1. Taxonomy (NCBI): domain Bacteria; kingdom Bacillati; phylum Actinomycetota; class Actinomycetes; order Mycobacteriales; family Corynebacteriaceae; genus Corynebacterium; species Corynebacterium auriscanis. The sequence continues at coordinate 133,279 of NZ_CP047046.1, forward strand.
CGAGGGTTTTGCGGTTGAATTTATCCCCGAGGGGCACCAACAGGATCAGACCTAGGGCATACATTCCCTGCAATACCGTCACTGTGGCGGCAGCCATGGAATCGGAAACCCCAAAAGTCGCGCTGAAATCGGCCAGCAGCGGTTGGTTAACATAATTGCCACCAGCGCACAGACCCGTAGCAATGGCCATGAGCAGTAAGGGCGTTGTCTGGGTTCTGGATTGCATGGGGTGACCTTATCGCAGCTCGTAAAAACAACGAGAGGGGCCCTGCAGCGTATGAACGCTACCGCCCCTCGTAGTACACGCTATTAATAGCATGCCGTTGTTTGGTTTTCCCACGTTGGATTAACCGAAGTCGGGAGCTTCCTCTAACCGCAGTTCCGAGTACCGCCCTTCCGGAACGGAGACCTTGTAGGTGGCACCCGTGGGTGCCCACTGCAGATCTTCCGTGCACTTCACGGGCTGCACATCGGCATCGAGGATCGTGAAGCCCCATACCAGGCGGCCCTGCTGGTGCGGCTGCAAGGTGTACGGCCCAACCGTTTCCGTCAACTTCCAAAAGGCCTGGTACACGTAATTGAATCCGTAGGCGCTGTTCAGAAGTTTGGCCAGTTCCCCATCCGGGGTGACCGTGGCAGATACTTCCGTGGTCTGCACGCGCTTGTTGGTGACCTTGTGGGTAACCGGAACGGCTTCTTCCGTGTTGTTTCCCACCGTGGCAGCATCCGTTTGCTTAAACCAACGATGCTGGGCCGAAACATACTTGGCGGCCGAACCGGGGGTCGCGCATTCCGTGTATGGCTTGAAATCCTCGTTCCAGCGCTGGGGAAGCTGGAACGCACCAGCGAAAGTACCGGGTGACGATGTTCCCGAGGGCTTGAGCGCAGGCGAATCCGTCACCGCGGGTGCCGTCGTATCGGCGGTAGTTCCGTTCGTACTCACCGCGGTCTCGGCCAGCGCGACAGGGGCATTCAGTGCTGTGGCGGTCCCCAGCACGACTGCACCTATACCGGTGGACATGACCGCCCAGGCATTTCGTCGTGGGGAGACAGAGGGGCGTCGAATAAAAGTAAACCGCATGGCTGTTATCCGAAGTTCTCGTTATCGCGGGTGGAGATCGCTACGTGGCGCTCGCGAGGAAGGGATGCGGTAAAGGTACTGCCGGTGCCCTGCCACGTGTGGTTGGTGCCACATACGGTGCGCTCACCTACGAAGTCAGAAACAACCCAACCGGCCTGCAGTACAGCGGTCTTGCCTGGCGCCAAGCTGTATGGGCCGATCGTCTCGCCAACCTCGTAGGTGGAGGAATCCGTGTAGGAGGAGGAGAAAGTGATCTTGATCAGGTCCAAGATTGGGAACTCGATGCCAGCGGAGACATTCCACGTCTTGGTCTTAGTTTCGGTAACCGATCGGGTGATTGGCAGTGGCTCGTCGTTGTAGTTGGAAACCGTCCAGGTGCCGGCCGAGCCGTCGAAGTAGGTCCGCTTGATCTTGATGGTCTGCCCGCGATCACCAGGGTTGGTGCAGGTTGCACCGATGGTGGTGGGGTTGGCCGTGCCCATGTTCTTCTGAGGAAGAGCAGCGGAAGCAGCTGGAGTGAAAACAGTGCCAGCGATGGATGCGGTCAGTGCAGCCGCCGATGCGGCCTTGAACAAAGATGCCTTGGAGAAGGTGGACTTGGACATGAGGGGTGCTCCTTTTTAGCGAGGTAGACAGGGAGAAACGTGTCAAACGTGAGGGGGTTTAACGATTGGACTGGGTGGGTACCGGCAAGGACCGGTACTCGTCAGGGGTGACATCCACTGTGCGGGTGGAACCGTCCTTGGCTGTCACCTTGGCTTCCGCCCAGAACCCGGAGGGGGCGCTGGCCTGCGGGTAGTTGCTGGTCAGGCTGTAGGTGCCGTCCTTCCCGCAGTGCAGCTCCCGGTAGTTGATCCGGGTCATGGTGGTTCCGTAGGTCACGCGAACGCGGTCGCCGGAATTCAAAGGAATGGGCTTCAGCGCGGTATTGACTGGCATGTAGGCGCGCTGCACTGTCCCAACGGATTGCAGCCAGCCCTCCGGTAGACGGCCGTTGTTGCCGCGCCAATTGAGGTAGCCGTTGAACTCTGCGCCCACGATGTGGTCCGTGACGGGGGTGAAGGTGTAGTCACCCTTCGACCAGTTCAGGAAGTCCTGGGAGTAACCGGGCTTGCGGAACGTGGGGCTCACCGAGGTGATATCTAGGGGAGTCCACGCGGTATCGGTCGCGGGAGTGCACTTATCGCCTTGCCTGGGCCACGAACTATCGCGTGCAGGGGGAATGGCCGGTTCCACAATCTGATCCTTCGCGGGATCCGCGACCTTTTCCAGCGATGGGCCCGAAACGCTGGTGTAGGTGCCGCCCGTGGGTTGGGAGTTGGCGCCCTTCGCGCGGGCGGGGATATGCATTGCCAAGTCAGACACACTGCCGTCTGGGCGGATCACGTAAGCGTAGGCGTAGCGTTCAGCGGGGGCTTGACCTCGGATGACGCCGGCCCCGGGTTCATTGACCACGTAGCCCTTTTGGCACGAGGTGAACATGGAGATGAAGTCCTTGAGAACCACACCATATTCGACTTTGAAAGACTCGCCCGGGCGCAGCGTGATGGGGCCGAAGGTTTCACCTTCCACCCAGCCGTTGGATAGCTTCAAGCCAATTTCGCTCTTCGCGGTGGTGTTCCAGTTGGAGGGCAGCTTGGCCTTCGAGTTCGCGTCGATCTCGTGGTTAGTGCCCGTTTCGACCTTCGCGGAGTACTTCACATCCTGGTTGGTGTTGTTTGTAAACTGCAGGCTGTCATCGTTGATGTAGTGGCGGGCAGTTTCACCGAAGTGCCAATCCGGGGTGATTTCCCCGGGCTTGCATGGCTTGTACAGTCCCGGCACGGGGTAGCCTTGTGGCATCGGTGGAATCTCTGCCTGCGCGGCTGGTGAGAGCACCGTGGCGGAGAGCAGGGAGCTGGAAACCACGGCGGCAGCAGCGACGGCAGCCCTGAATTTCTTAGGCTTACCCGAAGGTAATACACGGTTTTGGTTGAACATAAACAAACCTCTGAAGTGTTGGGGTGTTCCGCTAGGCTGGTGGTAATTGCCGTGTGAACAGTAGAGATCGTTGATTTACGCCAAGGCGCGAGGCTTCAGACTTTCTGTGGATTGTCGTACAACCCTCTTGATGGCACTGCTGATATTAAGGTTTACCCAGTGCCTCCGCAATATGAGCGGGGAAATTGTTTAACAAAATACACCCGCGGGGGTGGGGTGGTGCCCCCCGTGGGACCCCGCGGAGGAATTCTCGGCGTGTTTACTTGGCCGTCACTACCGAGTCAGCCGGTCCACCTAGCGTGGGGAATCGTTCTTCATTCAAGTTAAGTAACGCAATGACTTTCCCTAGGAGTGTTTTACGTTGAATTCCCCAGCTGACAAGGCGCAGCGCGAACTCACACGCCGCGGTTTCCTAAGAGTATCCGGCCTTACGGTCGCAGCCGCGGGTGCAGGATTCGTTGCACGTGGTACGGCAACAGCACAGTCCAGTTTTGGAGGCACATTCGGATCGTCCGCGGGAAGCTCCTTCGGAGCTCCCTTGCTGCCAAAGCGACCCGTGATTAGCCACGGTGTGGCGTCGGGTGAAATGACAAACAGCGGTGCAGTGATCTGGACCCGCGCCGATCGCCCCGCACGAATGGTGGTGGAAGCGGCGACGAATGGCCGGTTCAAGAATGCGAAAACGTTCCGGGCACCGGTCCCGTTGACTCCCGCGACGGATGGCACGGGACGTGTGCGGTTGTCTGGCTTTCCGGCGGGGCGCGACATCCACTACCGAGTGTTCCTGGAGGACATGTACACGGGGATGCGCTCTGCGCCAGTAGCGGGAACGTTCCGGACCGTTCCGGTGACCGCACGGGATATCCGTTTCCTCTGGTCGGGAGATGTGGCCGGGCAGGGATACGGCATTAACCCAAAGATTGGCGGCATGGTCGGTTGGGCAACCATGGCCAAGCGCAACCCGCATTTCTTCCTGCACTCGGGCGATGTTGTGTATGCCGATGGGCCGATTGAGGAAAAGGTCACGTTGGAAGACGGGCGCGTGTGGCACAACCTGGTCAGCGAGGAAACGTCCAAGGTGGCCGAAACCCTGAAGGAATTCCGCGGGCGCTATGCCTACAACCTGCGCGATGAGCACTACCGCAATTTCAACGCGCACGTGCCACAGCTGGTGCAGTGGGATGACCACGAAACCACGAACAACTGGTATCCGGGGGAGATCCTGACAGACGATAAGTACATGGAAAAGCGCGTGGATGTGCTGTCGGCGCGTTCGATCCGGGCTTTCCACGAGTGGCAGCCGGTGGATACCAAAACGGCAGTGGATGGGCGCATTTACCGCAAGGTTTCCTACGGGCCGCTGCTGGAGGTGTTCATCCTGGATATGCGCAGCTACAAGGATGAAAACACAAAGCACACCAAGGACAACAAGGAAGCCGGTTGGATCTTGGGCGATAAACAGCGGCAGTGGCTGATCGACGGGGTGAAGAAGTCGAAGGCTACGTGGAAGATCATTGCCAATGACCTACCGATCGGCATTGTCGTTCCCGATGGGGAGACAGCGCAGGAGGGCGTGTCGTCCGGCACTCCGGGCAAGCCGGTGGGGCGGGAGCAGGAGATCGCCACGGTGCTGTCCGCGATCAAGAACGTGAAGAATGTGGTGTGGCTGACCGCGGATGTGCACTACTGCGCGGCGCACGAGTACCACCCGGACCGGGCGGCGTTCCAGGATTTCTCCCCGTTCTGGGAGTTCGTCTCTGGCCCGCTAAATGCTGGCGCGTTCGGGCCGAACAAGATGGATTCGACCTTTGGCCCGGAGGTCGTGTTCTCCCACACCCCGGATCAGCCGAACCGTTCCCCGCTGGATGATTACCAGCACTTTGGTGAGGTGGACATCGATGGCCAGTCCCGAGAGTTGACGGTGCGTTTGATCAGCACCCGCGGCCAGGTGCTGTACACGAAGACGTTGCCGGCGAAGTGCTAGCGTGCTCGGCCGGTTGCCTAGCTGAGCTGGACGGCGGTGCCGGTGGCGGTGACCATGATCATGCCGCCCTGGCCCAGGGATTCGCAGTCGACCTTCACACCTACTACACCGTTGGCACCCAACTGGATGGCACGGTCGACCATTTCGCGCAGGGCTTCCTCGCGCGCGTTGTTGATCTCGCCTTCGTAGCTGGAGGAGCGCCCACCCACGATGTTGCGGAATCCCGCTCCGATGTCCTTGAACATGTTGATGCCCACGACTGATTCGCCTGCAACGATGCGGATGTAGTTTTCGATCTTGTGGCCGTCAATGGTTCCGGTGGTACTGACAATCATCGCTGGTTCTCCTTGCTCTGAGTGGGGTGTGGCCTGCTGAGCTGGAGGTTCACTGTGGAACCCTCTCCTAGACTCTCTATTTTAGGTCAGGCGGGCACGGTGGGATCACCGTTCCACCAACTTTTTCATCTAAACACACCGACGCCACGCTGGCCCGACCAAAGGCTCTCAGTACCTTTTGGGGGCGAAGCGCTGGGCGGGGTGATGCAGGGGGGGGCAATAGCGGTGCTCGGTGGGGCGGAGACGAAGTTTGGAGGGGAAGGCTACCGGGACCGGGTTAGTCCCTACACCGAAGGGCTCTCTTCAGAAAGCGTCGATGCCTTTGGTTCTCTCCTCATGGCCGCGGTTTCAAAGAACATGAGCAGATCATTACCCATTGGCTGAGCAAGATCTAGCTTCATATTCACGATTGAAACTTCCTCGCCCTTATCGCCTCGAATGGTGGTGTCCACAGCATCGCGTGGTTTAACGGGCCCTACATAGAAGAATCCTGTTCCCTCGAAATCATCGTTCTTGACGAAAAGTTCTAAGTGCAGAGAACCGGAGGCAATCTCTTGTTCGAGGGCTGAACGGGCCAGCGAGCGCCGATTCTTGCTGAACCAATTCATCGTCTTGTTATTGAGGAACTCGTCTTCGTATTGTGTGGAGGCCGAAATCGTAGCGGTTTTCTGGTATGTGACAAAGATCGGGCATGTATTAGTATCTTCATCCTTCGAATAACCGTACATGGTGGAATACTCATTATTTGCCCAGTTCAGAAGACGGCATACATCTTTACGTGAATAGCGGCGCCCGATGAGGGGGCCATCTGCTTTGTTGTAGCGGTGCAGATTGAGGAACCGAGCCGTTTCGTTGATGTCGTCGATGTGCTTCCGAAAGTATCCATCTTCGTTGTAAGCACGCTGCAGCTCCGGGACAATTTTTAGAGTCCGGTTGTCATCCTCGCCCGAAGTTGAGACCAGGGAAATGTTACCCACGCTGTTGCGTTCTGTTTGTACGAAGAACTCGAGGGTCAATATCCGCTCGACCGTCCGTGGCGTGGTTTTGAAATATCCAAGTCCTTCTGATTCAAACAAATTGCGCATTTGAACGTAGGAAACGCTACCGTGTTGCAGCAGGTATTCGAACACGACATTTTCGTGGATACGCTTGCCATTGAGGAGCTCTTGGTCCAAGAATTGAAGCACGTTCCCTTGAAACTCCGTCAGTGATTGCTCTACCTTGATGGTTTTCTTGAGGAAGTTCCAATATCCCTTGCGGTTGGAACTACTTTTACCCTGCGAAAGGCTGAACGCAACAGGGTCGAGCGTGTCGAAGCGAGCGAAGTCGACCCGCCACGGCTGTTGACCCAGGCGGAATCGAAGATTTGTGTAATCTTCTTTTAGGCGCGCAATGCTATCGATCTTGGCTTTCGCTAAAGATTCGAAGATTCGTTCTTGAGCAATTTCATCGAAAGACACTGACGATGCGCCGGCTACCGGGGAACCCTTAGCTGCCTTGCGAGTCCTCTGAGCAACTTCGTCCTTATTCCCCGAACTTTTTCCAAACAGCGCAATCGGGATATGGAAGTTGCTTGCGTAGTTACCGATGAAGTCGAGCACTCGGAGGTGGTCTTTGCCCGCGAATTTTCGAAGACCGCGGCCCAACTGCTGAGTGAAGACGATGCTGGATTGAGTCTCGCGCATCATGACGACTTGATTAATGCAGGGAATGTCAATGCCTTCGTTGAAGATATCGACAGTGCTGATGTAGTCAAGTTCCCCAGCCTCCAGCTTCGCAACTGTCGCTTCACGAACTTCCATTGGATCATCACCTGTGAGAGTGGCGACTCGAAGAGGGGCTGAGTTCTGTTCGTCGTAGACAATTTGGCCACTCAGCCCGGTGGCTAACCAGTGAGCCTCTTTCTTAGAACTGCAGAAAATAAGGCCTCGTGCATCACGGACGTGTCCATATTTGCGCAGTGCGGTTACGACCTGATCGATGCGACCACTTTCTAGCCTCGCATTTTCGCCAGTTCGATCACCAATCGGACGTCCAGCGGTGTCCGATCCTTCATGGATACCGTAGTAGCTAAACGGCACCAGCATCTTGTTCTCGAGGGCCTCTTGCAGACGAATCTCGTATGCAATGTTGTGGTCGAACAGCTCAAAGATGTTAAAGCCGTCAGTGCGTTCTGGAGTGGCGGTAAGACCGATGAGATGCTTCGGGGTGAGATATTCCAGGATTTTCCGGTAAGTCACTGCGTCAGCGCGGTGAGACTCATCGATGATTACAACGTCAAAGTGGTCAGGGGAGAATACCCTCATATTCTCGTCGCGGGACAATGTCTGGACAGTTGAAAATACAAATGGAGCTTCGAGATCTCGGTCCAGGCCTACGTATTTGCCGAATGCCTCATCGTCTTTTTCGAAGACGCGTTTAAACTCCTCAATGGCCTTGTTGAGAATCTGTTCGCGGTGAACGACGAAAAGCATTCGTTCGGGCTTCACGGCTCGTGCCGCTAATGCAGCGAGAATCGTTTTGCCCGTACCCGTTGCCGAAATGATGATGGCTCGGGATTCACCTTTCCGCCAGAGGGAAGCGAGGTTCTCCAACGCTTGGCGCTGCATTTTGTTCGGATAGATATTCCCAACGGGCACAACTTGCTCAACGCCCGTGTCGACGAGCTCGGGATGCGGGCGAATCTTCCGGTGCTTTTCGTAGTGAGCGATCCACTCTCGAGTGAGCTGTTCTGAATCCTTCCGAAGACTTTCGATCGCACTGCGCAGTTGGGTGGTGATGTCACCATCTGGCAATGCAGAGAACTTCATGTTCCATTCAGCGTTCTGTGTGAGGGCGAAGTTCGTCAGGTTTGAACTACCAATGATGGCTGTCGTGGAATCATCGGATTCAAAGATGTAGCCCTTCGAATGAAACGCATCGATGGTGTCTTTCAACACCCGGACCTCGATATTTTCGAGAAGGAGCAACTCTTCGAACATGGCCGGTTCATTGAAGTCTAGGTACGTAGAGGTGTAGATAACTCCTTTACCCTTGAAATCAAGAAGATGCTGTTTGAGCAGCGCGAGCGCGGAGGTCGTGACAAAAGCGACCGAGAAGTAGAAAGAATCGCAGCGCTTTAGCTCTTTGATGATTGCCGCGAGCATGGTTCGCTCGTCGTTGTTGCTAATCAACTCGGGGTGGTAACAAGCGGGCGTTATGGAATTCGAATCGAGGAAACCGTAACGGACGGCCTTTTCCACGAACTCTGGGGAGAATGTTGGTTCGGACTGGTGCAGTGGTAATTGCATCAAAGTAGTCCCGATTCCAAGAGTGCTACCGCTGGCAGGTCCGCTGGTGCCCATTCCACGGATCGGAGTTCGGATGGGGTAAGCCAGCGCATTTCTTCGTGTTCCGCCAGGATTGGGTCGGTTTCGCCCAATTCACAGATGTAGGTGGAAAGCACCACGGTTCCAAAGTCGTATTCATGCGCGGTGGTATCCAGGTGATCTCCAACCGTGGCTCTGCAGTTAAGTTCTTCATCGAGCTCGCGTCGCAGCGCCTGTTCTGGAGATTCGCCTTCTTCGATCTTGCCTCCGGGAAATTCCCAATAACCAGGTAGCGACATCGTTTCGCCTCGTTTGCAGGCGAGAATCTTTCCGTCTTGTACAAATACTGCGCCCACGACCTCAATTCGCTTGGACAACGGATAGCCCTTCTGTGATGTTTGTGATCCTAAAACGTGACCCATAGGGGAGGTCAGCTTCAGACTTAATCCGGTGTAGTCCAGGTAAATTCTAATGCGATTCCAGGACATGTACCGGGGATGTTCGATTTATCGCCTGTTCACCGCGTTGCATCGAGGCTCTCAGTCGATCCCCATCCACCCAATGAAAAGGGACGCCGCCCAAAGGCAGCGTCCTCATCGCATCTTCTGTGGATAACTAGCCCTACCGTGGCGGTTCAACCGGTGCCGGGACTGGCGCCGGGGCTCCTGGCGCCCCTGGATTTTGCTCCTCAGCGGGCGGCACTGCCGGGGCCACCGGCGCCGCTGGCGGCACCTCGGCCGGTGGCTCCTTCGCATTCGGCAACGCTGGTTGCCCCGGAATCGATGGCGCACCCGGCTGGCCCGGCACTGCGGGTATACCTGAGCCCGGCTGGCCCGGCGCTGGCGCACCCGGCGATGGAAGCGGCGAACCGTTTTCATCCACGGGCTGCTCCGGTTCCTCCAAGCTGATATCCATCCGCGGAATCTTGTGGTTCGGATCGAACATCTGCGCTTCCATCTCCCCGGCCAGGGTTTCCGCAAACACATTCGTGAAGTGGTGCGCATCGCGGTAGGCCGCCATGTTGCCGATAATCGCTGGGCACCAGCCCTCACGGCAGATCGCGGCGGTCAGGTCCATCAGCTTCACATTCAAGCCCTGGTAGGCCTTGATGGAAGGATCCTCCGGCAGCAATGATTCATTAACGGGAGTGCCACACGCCCGGTTGATGGCCAGCACCTCATCGAACGTGGGGTGTTCGGGATCCGCCACGCCGGAGAATCCCTCGGCGCCCGGGCCGTTCCAATTGCCTTCCATCATGCCCACCACGCATTGGCGCATATCCAGCGGGCCGCTGCCATCGGTGCGCATGTGCCACGGGTTGTCGCGGATCAGCCACGTCTTAATGCCCGCTTCGTGCCACGTCCGGACAGTATCCACGTACTCCGGCGGAATAACTTCCGGACCGTTGCCCTGAATATCGGATGGCCGCGTTCCCGGCATGAAGATGCCTTCTGTGGGCGGGTTCTTCGCAATGTAGTCCATGGTCGTCTTGGACCACTCGCGGCAGCTGGGATAATCCTGCCCGTTGTACAGAGTGATGTTCGCGTTGATGGGGCAACCCATCTTCAGCAGCGGGATCACCTTAATGCCCTGGCGCTTACCCACGATGTCCAGTGCGGGCATGTAGTGCTCCGTGTGGGAACCACCGACGGCGTAAAGGGTCCGCTTGGAATTCACATCGCCGTACGCGCACTGCTCCTGCGAGCGGTTGTAATTCTTCGTCAGCACCAGTACCGCAGGCTCAAATCCGATCTGGCATCCATCAGGCTGTGTGGGTGGCAGCAACTTATGGAAATCCTCCAGCGGAGGAACGATCGTTTTTCCCTCCGGGGTGGGCGCGTTATTAATGAAGCTCAACGCGCCGGGGTATTCCGCCCTGTCACTGGAGGCCTCCAGCAGCTGGTCCGTTCCCGCGCTCAACCGTTTTTCCAAAATGGGTGGCGACGCCACCACGGCCCCCGCAACCACAATAATCACTAGGGCGTAAACGGTCTTTGGCCACACTTTTAAGGAGTTCCCCACGTAGCTGGGGGACGTCAGCACCCAACTGCGTGCTGGCTTCTTGGCCTGGCGCAGCGGCTTTTCCACCAGCATCTTGGTCAGCCATGCCAGCACCAAGCTGGCGGCAATCACGCCCAGGCCCAGTGCCCAGGAGACCTTCGGCTGACCGGACCAGTTGAGTGCGAGCACCAGCAGCGGCCAGTGCCACAGGTACAGCGAGTAGGAAATACCGCCCAGTTCCACCATGGGGCGGGATTCCATTACGCGGGTCACGCCTACCGGCTGGCCGGATGAACCGGCTATGACCACCAACACAGCACCCGACAGCGGCACCAGCGTCCACGCGCCGGGGAACTGGTCCGAACCGTTCAGGAACACACCGGTGAGAGCGATCAGCAAAATACCGACCACGCCCAGGATCCGGCGCGCCCACGGCCCCAGCGGTCGCATCGCCGGGTTACCCTGCTTATCCCGCTTCAGCAGGATCATGCCGACCAATCCGCCCAGGCCGATCTCCCAGAAACGACTGAAGGTGGAGTAGTAATTCAGGGCCTGATCCTGGCCGTGCTGCCATGTCGCATACGCGAAACTCAGGATCGTCGCGGCACTGAGGATAACAACGAGGACGGGCCGCGCGAGGCGTCGAAATATAAAGGCAATAACCACAATGGCCAGCAAGGAAGCCAGGTAAATCTGCAGCTGAGCAGACATAGACCACAGGTGCTGGAACGGGCTGACCGTGGTTTGAATGGCCACGTAATCACGGCCGGAAAAAGCCAGCTGCCAGTTAATGAAGTAACCCAGCGCGGCCACGGCATCCTTGGCCATCTGCACCCAGACCAGCTTGTTCATGGTCAAGATGGCGGCCACCAACGTGGCGGCCACAACGATCGCCAACGGAGGGAATAATCGCCTGATGATGCGGATAACCGACTGCACGATCGTCAACCCCTTGGGGTTTCGAGCGTTGCTTAGTTGGCTTCCGAAAAAGAAAATTCCGCCGAGGAGTAGGAATACGTCCACGCCCGAGGAAACTTTCCCGACGAAAACGTGGAACACCACGACGAGGGCAATCGCGAATCCGCGAAGCCCCTCAATATCTTGTCTAAAACGTCCCGCTGCGCTGGCCATAACGAGACCAGCTTAGGCAGGTAGCTGGAAACAGTCGAATAGGACACTCCGGAACCACCGTTAACGATTCGATACCTATCGACAATGGTTTCGGCACAGGTCGGGGGCAAACTGGGCACAATGGGAGATTATGACGACCGTACTGATTGTCCACCACAGCCCCTCGCCGGTGACGGCGGCACTTTCATCTTTCATTCTTGATGCCGCGCGCTCCGCAGCTACCGAAGCTAACCAATCCCTCGGTTTGGAGGGGGACGGTGCGGTAAAGGTCCTGGAGCGGCATCCGCTGGATCCAGAGCTATCGGCCGATCAGCTGGCCGAGGAGTTGATCGGTGCGGATGCCGTGCTTTTCGGGACCACCGCGAACTTCGGATATATCTCGGGCGCCCTGAAACACTATTTCGATTCCACGTATATGGCCGCGCGTGAAAAGACCGTGGGTAAGCCCGTGAGCTGGTGGATCCGCGGCGGGTACGATACGACCGGCGCAGCCAAGGCGATGCGTGCGCTAACCACCGGATTTGAGATGCGCGTGGCCGCGGAACCCGTGGAGTTCACGGGTGAGTGGAAACCCCAGCAAGGTGTCCTGCGCACGATGGCGCAGGCGCTGGTGGGGGAGGCGTTGGGGCTGGGTTAGGGGATGATCCGCGGTGCCTCGTTGGTTCTCAACTTCTGAGCGAGCGCTAGCCTCGTCAGCGCCGGTTCCGATCCCCTATGCTGGCGCCGGTTGGGGGTCACCGCATTAGAGACGGTCGGACGCTGCATACGCAGCGCCCGCGCTGGCCGCAGTTACGGCCAACACGGCTGGCCAGGAGCCGATCTTCTTCGCCAGAGGATGGGAAAGACCGAAGGCTCCGATGTAACCCGCGGTTAGCGCGCCGGCCACTGGGGCACCGGCCTTGGCATTCCACGAGCGTGCGGCGTATGCGCCGGCAGCTGCCAAGATCACACCGCCCAAGGGGCGGATGCCCGTTTCGCGAGCTGTCAGCCATCCACCGATAAGACCGGTGGTGACAATTGCTGCGGTGTTAACGTCTTTTGCCTTCTTCAGAGTGAAATCCATGCCCCATACACTACGCGCATGTGCGAGGGCATTCCCATATAAACGTGGGCCCTGACACTAGGTCGTCATCGCATCACTGCACATTCGGCATTCCTATACCTACGCGTGGCCCGGCTCCCGTACTCGACGGCCCTCAGTGTGGGTGAGCGTGTTGGTCCTCATGTTGGTTGAGCAGAATGAGATGACGTTGGCGGGTTGGGGTGGTGTCGTTTCGTTCTGCTTTTCGAGCGTGTGGGTGGTCGTGTGGGTGAGCGTGTCGGCCGAGCGTGTGGGCGAGCATGTGAAGCCCGTGGTCTTCCTAGAGGTGCTGGGTAGGAGGAGGCAGACCACTGTAGGAGAGGAAAGGCCATGCGGACCCCGGCATTGCAGACCCAAGGAGCATTGCGCAAGCAGGTGCACACAGCCCGTAGGGGGTGGCGGGACCCTTCCGGAGCACGCAAAACAGCTGCTTAAAAACACGCAGTAATTAGCAGGAAATCCCAATGTGGGAACTCGCAACGGCCGGGAATGAAGTATGTAAGGTAGGGAACCGTAATGCGCGGTTCAGCAGTGAATCGAGATGCGAACTACCAAGTCCTGGAAATGATGTACAGATGGCAGATTCTCCCACCCACAATGCAAGCAGCCAGCGCCTGGATATGCAGAGCCAGTTTGCGCTTGGCCAAGGAGGACAGCCTGCCGGCAAGGTTTTGGCATCACGATTGACACGGTTGTGGGGGATCAACAAGCCCATCGTGGGAGCGCCAATGGCGGGGCGTTCGGATGGACATCTAGCTGCTGCGGTAAGTCGCGCAGGGGGATTGGGGATGTTCGGTGCGGGTGCGAAGAGCAGTTCCGGATGGATTAAGGAAAACGCGGACATTGCCCGCGAGGCTGGCCCGTTCGGCATCGGGCTGATGGTGTGGGCGCTAGAGGAAAACCCAGAACAATTTCAGGCGGTATTGGATGCGAAGCCCACGGCGGTTTCCCTAGGTTTCGGTGATGCCGCACCTTATGTCGAGCGCGCTCACCAAGCAGGAATTTCCGTGGTCGCTCCGGTGAATAGCCTCACGCAATTAAAGGCGGCGCTGGCAGCGGAAGTGGATGTGATCTGCGTGCAAGGTACTGACGCGGGTGGGCACACTGGTCGCATCGGGACCATGCCGCTGATGCAATTGGCACTCGGTTACTTAGAGGTTCACGCTCCTGGAATTCCTGTGTGCGTGGCCGGTGGGATCGGCTCCGGTCGTGGAGTGGCCGCGGCACTGGCGGCCGGTGCAGATGCAGCATGGGTAGGTACGGCATTGCTGGCCTCGCCGGAATCCGTGGGCTCGGAGGAACTGCGCGCGCTTGCCGTCAACAGCGGCAGTGGGCAGACCGTGTTGACCGATATCTATGACCGAGCTGAACAGCAAAAGTGGGATACCAAGACCTGGCCCACGCGTACGGTTCGCAATGCTTTCGTTGATGCGTACGCTCCCTTGAGTGACCGAGGTGAAGTCACCGATAAAGAACTGGTGGATGCGCGCAGCGAGGGTGGCGACTACGCCGCGGAGATGAAATTACATGCGGGGCAGGGCATCGGATTGTTGCGTGCTCAGGTTCCCGCGGGTGATGTGATTCAGAAACTCAACGACGAAGCGTGGGGTTTTTTGCACCGCTGGTAGCGCCCGAAGCGCGCGAACAACCCTAGATTCAGAAAAATTTTTACGGATTTTTCTTTGCTTTCGTTCGCACGGTGAAACTATCTGTGACCAGCGACGATCATGCGGCGTGTAGTCGTCGCCGACCGCGTTTACATGGTGTTTTCCTGCGTCGAACCTTTGCGGAAGCATCGACGCGCCTGTAAAAATGGTGACATGACTACTGCAATTCTTGCTGAAAGCACCCAACTACTTGCTGCCGACAATGGCGTTCCCGCGCTTGGTTTCTTGGGCTGGATCATCATTGGTGGCCTGGCCGGCTGGATTGGCTCCAAGATCATGGGCACCGATGCTCAAATGGGCATCCCAGCCAACATCATCGTCGGCATCGTCGGTGGTTTCCTGGGTGGTTGGCTCTTCACCCTCCTGGGCATCGATTCCGGTGGCTGGATCTTCAGCTTCATTACCTGCCTGATCGGCGCCTGCCTGCTGCTGTTCATTCTCAAGCTCATCACGGGCAAGAAGGGTCGTCAGTAAGACAACCCTGCATCCGTCGCACACGGCGGATGCCCCAATCCACCTCAGCTCAGCATTTTTAATCACCACGAAAACCCAATCCTCCGCGCGAGGGTTGGGTTTATTTTTTGCGCGGATCCTCCGGCCACGAATGCTTTGGGTATCGCCCACGCATATCCTTGCGAACGTCCTGGTAGGGGCCATCCCAAAAACTTGCCAGATCATCTGTCACTGCCAGTGGGCGTTGCGCCGGAGATAACAGGTGGAACTGCACGCGCCGATTACCAATGACCGGCGATTCCTCCAAACCAAAACAATCCTGCAACTTGGTGGCGATCACCGCGGGCGCATCCTCAGTGGCTGACCCCTCTACCGGTGGATATGTCACACGGGCACGCCGACCGCCGGGCAGCTCAATCGCCTCTGGAGCTAACTCGTCAATGGGGTGATCCCATGGGATCACTCCCCGCAGCAGGCCCACGACGTCCGGCTTCTGCCCTTTCACGAGGGCATCCGTCACAAAAGCCCGCACAGTTTCCGGCAATTCCCCGCGCAGGGTGGGGTAGCCGGGCACGTGGGCGTCGGCAAGAAATTGGATGCGCCGCGCCAACGATTCAGCCGCCGTAGTTAGGCCGACCAGCCGCAAACCGTGGGCGGTCAAGGCATCATCGATGGCCGCGCGGGTTTGTTCGGTGGTGGGTTGCGCGGGCGTGGACGACAGCTGGATCGCGCCTAAATGCCTGGTGGTGCGGGCGCGGACTCTGCCTGTCGCTTCGTCGTAGGTGGTGGTTGTTTCTTCTTTTATCCCGACGCCCCCCTCTCCCGCAGCAAAAACCTCCCCGGGCGTAAGCGGCAGTCCGCTACGCACTCGCGCACCCGTGCCGTCGCCCGTGTGTGCGCGGGAAATGTCGGCGATGGCGAACCAGTCCGACGGGGTTTGCGCGAGGGCTGCGGGTAGTAACGCTCCCGTACCTGATGTGGTGAGAACTGAGTGCTCGGACCCTGGGACACGCCGCGCGATGAGGTGAGGGAACGCGCAGGCGATGGTGAACGCGACGGGGTCGGCGGGAGTGAAGGGGTGCGTGGCGGTGGTGGGTTGCGCGGGTGTGTACTGCGGCAGTGCACGACGAAACAGCGAGCGTATGCGGGTGAATTCTGGGTGATTGTTCCCGAGCGTGCGGGCAGCGTGGCCGATATCGTCCGGCAGCCGGTTCGACGAGTCGAGGATGGCGAGGGTCTTCAGGATGAGTGAGGTGGCAGTGTGTGAGGCGGTGTGTGAGGCGGCAGTGTGTGAATCGGTGGGGGAGTGAGCCGGCGTGGCAGAGTGTGAGGCGGCAGTGTGTGAGGTGGCAGTGTGTGAATCGGTGGGGGAGTGAGCCGGCGTGGCATCCTCCACCGCTCGCAACGCCACCAGGCCACCGCGAGCCAGGTGTGGATCCATGGGAAGAGAGGCGAGTGCTTCGCCGAGGTCCGTGACCGTGCCGTAGGGGGTAGATTCGGACACGCCAGTGATAGCCCCGAGCATGACTAGTGACTGAGTGGCTTGCGTGGCCGCGACGGTGGGGAACGGATCGGGCAGAGGTAAATCCGTGCCGCCGGGGGAGCCCCAGCATGCGCAATCCAGCAACGCGCCTGTCAGGTCAGAGGTCTGAATTGCGGGAGGGGAGAAGGAGGGGAGCTTGCCGTATTCTTCGGCGGTAATACAGCGATAGACCACGCCGGGGCCCAGGCGGCCGGCACGACCTGCGCGTTGCGTGGCTGAGGCTTGGGAGGTTAACTCCGTGACCAGTACAGACATGCCTCGGCTGGAGTCTCGGCGGTTAACGCGGGACAGGCAGCTATCAACCACGATGGATACGCCGGGGACGGTGAGGGAGGATTCGGCAACGTCGGTTGCGATGATGACGCGGCGTGGGATGGGGGATTCAGACCGGGTGGGTGGGTTGATGACAAGCTGCTGCTGGGTGGGTGTAAGTCCACCGTGCAAGGCCAAAGCATCGACTGGGTGGCTGCTGCCATCAGCACCGTTCGCCGTGCAGGCAGCGATCATGTCCGCCACGATTTCAGTGCCACGGATGGTGGGAACAAAGGCCAAAATATCCGCGGAATCCGGCTGTTCGCGCAGCGCGTGAAGAATCGTCTGCGCAACGATCGCTTCAATGGAACCCGGTTGGCCGGGCCGGGCGCGGTGATCCCTCCTCGTTATGGAGGCCGTGGCGGGCGCGTAGTGAAATTGCAACGGGTGGATGGGTGAAGGAACATCCACAATCGGGGTTTTCAGCAGGTCGGCGAATTTCCTTGCATCGACCGTGGCGGACATTGCGACAACATACAGGTCGTCGCGGAGTTCGCGTAGTTGGGACACCATGGCGAAGACGAGGTCGGATTCCAACTGGCGCTCGTGGATCTCGTCCAGGATTACCGTGCCCACACCCTCGAGGTCCGGTGCACGCAGTAACCGGCGCAGCAGCACGCCCGGAGTGAGGAACTCGATGAGTGTTTCTGGCTTGACTGTGGATTCGCCCCGTACGGTATGACCTGCGATGGGCCAGCCGTACAGCTCGTTGAGGCGCGCCGCTGAGGATCGAGCTGCAACGCGCCGGGGCTGGGTGACGATGACTCTTCGGGTCTGGCTGGATTGCCCTGCCTGGTCGGGGTGTTGTGTGTGCTCCGCTGAGTGAAAATGGTCAATGTGCCCTACTTGGCCGGTGTGCGCTGCCTGCCCTGTCCGGGCCAAAAAATCAGCGACATAACCCGGCGCCAACGTGGTTTTGCCTGTACCGGGGGGTGCTTGGATGACCGCTCCACCATGGGATTTAAGCGCTGCGATGAGGTCAGCGCGGCCCTGGGAGAAGGGCAGATCTACATCCAGATACAGGTCACTCACGGCTATCCAGCTTAACGCGTGCATCGGACATTCCTTGCCCCGCCTCTAGCGTTCAAAGGCGAAAACTGCAGGACACGAAATTTCTTATCCACAAGCACGGGTGGCTGTGGAGAAAAAAGTTAGCCCCCACCGGTGAACTGGGGAAATGGGGCCGGGGTGGCGTCGGGAAAGAAAAGCGATGACGCATGCCGTGCCTAGTGTGATTCCTGCATGCCACCGCACCCGCAACCGCGATGGCGAAAAAAAGGGACAATGAGGAAAGGAAACCCGATATGAAGGCAGGAACTCTAATGGCAGACAACGTTCTTCCCAACGGATTGATCCGTGGAGATGACGGAATTGCACGACCGCCGTGGACGTATCGCACCGAAATTGAGAAGGACTATTTTGACAATGAGTGGGGCCGTCATGTCATCACTGAAAGCGGGTTGTTGGAACGTATTACCCTTGAGGGCTTTCAATCGGGCTTGAGCTGGTCGTTAGTGCTGAATAAGCGCCCTGCGTTTCGCGATGCATTCCACATGTTCGATCCCACGCGGATCGTCGCGATGCCGAAGGAGCGGCGGGAGGCAGCTTTGGCAGACGAACGCCTGATTCGTAATCCGCAGAAGCATGCGGCGCTGTACGACAACGCCCAAGCTGCAATTGACCTGCGGGATGATCCCGAAGCGCAGGCTCTTCCGGAGGGCCACCCAGCCCGGAAAGTGCTAGGAGGTGCGGCCGACCGGTTGGCACCGGGGCTGCCGGTGCTCGTGTGGAGTTTTACGCCGGAACACCACGAGCGCCCCCGGGATCAGGATAAGATCCCGCGGATTTCGGACGAATCCATTGCGATGGCTAAGGCACTGAAGGATCGTGGTTTCAGGTTTGTGGGACCCACCACGTGCTATGCCACGATGCAGGCCATTGGCATGGTCAATGACCGTGTGGTGCAGCCGGAGGGCGACGGCGAGACCTAGGGGAATGGTTGGGCGCCCAGTGCGGTGCTAGCGTGCACGTGGCTAGGCGCCCAGTGCGGTGCCGGAGTTAGATCCCTGCGGCAACCTCGACGGCTTGGCGGATGGCACGCTTGGCATCCAGCTCGGCGGCGACATCGGCACCGCCAACGATGTGCACGTTCGGGTGCTCTTCGCTGGCCCAGTCCTTGTTAACGGGGCGGACTGATTCCTGGCCGGTGCACAGCACGATGGAGTCCACGGGCAGGGTCAGAGCAATGCGACCATTGGCGTCTGCCTCACCCAGGGGGATGCCGGCGCGCTGAGCAGCGTTGATGGCGCGCTCGTCATCAGCGGCGATGGTGATGTGCAGGCCTTCGGAAGTGATCTTCTCGTACGTCACGCCCGCGACCTGCAATGCACCACCCATGGCCACACTCGCACGGTGAACCCAACCGGTGGTTTTGCCCAAGCCCTTGCCCAATTTGGACGTTTTCCGCTGCAGCATCACGATCTGGCGCTGCGGACGTTCAGGGCGGGGGCGGGTGAGATTGCCCTCCGTGGTGCTATCGGTGGTTACACCCCACTGCTTGGTCCAGCTTTCCAAGCTCTGAGGTTCACCTCCGCGGTCTTCCAGTAGGAACTCGGCAACGTCAAAACCGATGCCACCTGCGCCGATGACTGCCACGAACTGGCCGGCCTTCTTCGCGCCAGAGATGAGCTCGGGGTAGGTCAGCACCTGCACGCCGTCGATTGCGCCCGCCAGCCCTTCGGTCACACCCGGGAATTCAGGAATGCGTGGCTCCACACCGGTTGCCACGATGACCTCTTCGAAACCTTCGTCCAGTAGCTGCTCTGGGGTGCGGAATTCGGAGGTGTGGATCTCGACCTTCAGGCTGTTCAGGCGCTCCTGAACAGCGGTGAGGGAGTGAACGAACTCCTCCTTGCCCGGAACCCGCATTGCCAAACGGAACTGTCCGCCGACCTCATTAGAACCCTCGAACACGGTGACATCATGACCACGTTGAGCCAACGCTTCAGCCGCGAACAATCCAGCTACACCACCACCGATAACACCCACGCGCTTTGTGCCCTGTGCCGGCTTGAGCACCAGCTCAGTCTCGTAGCCAGCGCGAGGGTTGACCAAGCACGTGGCCCGCTTATTTCCGAACGTGTGGTCCAGGCAGGCCTGATTACAGGCGATACAAATGTTGATTTCCTTAGACAGACCGCGCGCTGCACGGTTGACCAGCTCTGGATCCGCCAACAGTGGGCGTGCCATGGAGACCAGGTCCGCCTGTGGGCTCTGCTCCGTGCTGCCGTCACCGGATACCCACCCACCGTTCAGTACCTGCTCGGCTACCTCCGGGTCGTTAATTCGGTTCGACGCCACGACGGGCACATTGACGTGGTCCCGCAGAACCTTCGTAGCCCACGCGAACGCGCCGCGGGGCACGGAGGTCACGATCGTGGGAACCTGCGCCTCGTGCCAACCGATGCCGGAGCTGAACAGGTCAACACCAGCGGCTTCCAGTTTGCCGGCCAGCTGCAGGATTTCTTCCTGGGTCTGCCCGCCTTCGACCAGGTCCAGAACACTGATGCGGTAGTCAATCACGAAGTCTTCGGGCACCGCAGCACGAATGGCTTTGATGATTTCAACAGGGAAGCGCTGGCGGTTTTCCGCAGAGCCACCCCAGTCGTCCGTGCGCTGGTTCGTGCGTTCAGCGAGGAATTGATTGATGAGGTACCCTTCGGAACCCATCACTTGCACGCCGTCGTAACCTGCTTCCGCTGCGTACTGCGCCGCGGTGGCATAGGCCGCAATGGTGGTTTCGATCTCCTCAACCGTCATCGCCCGCGCCGGGAATGGGCTGATGGGGGACTTCGAATCAGAGGCGCTCAGGGCCATCGGGTGGTAGCCGTAGCGCCCCGAGTGCAGCAGCTGCAGAATCGCCAAGGCGCCACCTTCATGTACGGCGTTGGTGACTTCCTTGTGAGCTGCCGCGATCTCTGGAGTGTTGAAAGGTTGGCCAAACGGAGTGAGGTTGCCCTCCAGCGTGGGTGGGTAACCACCGGTGACAACCGCGGCCACACCACCTTCGGCGCGCTCCTTGAAGTACGCTGCGAGCTTCGGAATATCGTCCAGCGAATCCTCCAGGCCCGTGTGCATCGAGCCCATGATCACACGGTTACGAAACTTTCGTTTGCCGACAGTGATGGGGGACAGCATGGTTGCGAAGTCGGCTGCGCCAGGGGCGTCGGAAAAAGAAGGGGTGCCAAGCGAAGCCGTTGTGGGCTGCGAGGGGGTAGCGGACTGCGCGGTGGGGCGGAGGCTCTCGGAATCAGTCATGGCCAAGATGTTGCCACAGGCAGTCGGGTGGGGGCGGGTGAATCCACGAAATATGAAGTCTTTGTTAAATCCTCTCCGATTTTGCGAATACCCGTTTACACTGCTTATGAAAGTGTGAGTAATTCACGTCTCTTGCGGTTTGGTTGTGTTAGGGGCATCACGGCCCCGATCGCGAAGCTGAACTTAGGTAACCCTGATTTGGACAGGTCGGGTGACATGGGTGACTCTATACACTCACCTCGGTTTCCAAAGTGACCGGAGTAACAGCAGAGGATGCGTTGCGTCCTCACCCACGAAAATTGGTGCAAATTATTCACGTATTCGCTTTAGCGGTACTTGTGACGAAGAGTTAGGTCGCCGACTATGAATAACTACCCTGCACGCCAGGGTCTTTATGACCCGCAGTTTGAGCACGATGCATGCGGTGTGGCGTTCGTCGCCGATATGCATGGCCGCCCGACCCGCGACATTGTGGAAAAGGGCATCCAGGCGCTGGTCAACCTAGACCATCGCGGTGCGGCTGGAGCCGAGAAGAATACCGGTGACGGTGCCGGTATCCTCATTCAGGTTCCAGACCGTTTCTACCGTGAGGAACTGGGAAGTAAGGGCGTAAATCTGCCCCCCGCCGGTCAGTACGCTACCGGCATCGCGTTCCTCCCTGCCTCCCGCATGGCCGCACTCGATGCAATGCGCGCTGTGGAGCGCATCATCGAGGAAGAAGGTCTGCAATTTATCGCGTGGCGCGATGTCGCGACTGATAACTCCTCCCTCGGCGCCATCGCCCGCGATGCCGAACCAATCTTCCAGCAGCTGTTCCTTTCTGGTTCCGACGCCCACGGCAACCCCCTAAGCGGCCTTGAATTGGACCGGCGCGTGTGGTTCGTACGCAAGCGTGCGGAGCGCGAACTCGGCACCCACGGAGCCGGTGCCGGAGCCGGCAGCGAAACCGTATACTTCCCATCGCTATCTAGCCGCACCATGGTTTACAAGGGCATGCTGACCACGCCTCAGCTGCGTGAGTTCTACCTGGATTTGCAGGACGAGCGCGTGGAATCTGCACTGGCTATCGTGCACTCACGCTTCTCTACCAACACGTTCCCTAGCTGGCCACTGGCGCACCCTTATCGCATGCTGGCGCACAACGGTGAAATCAACACCGTTCGCGGCAACGAAAACTGGATGCGCGCCCGCGAGTCCCAGATTCGTTCGGAGATCCTGGGAGACCTCGATCGCGTACTGCCCATCTGTGACCCAGCAGGCTCCGATACCGGTCGCTTCGATGAAGCTTTAGAACTGCTCCACCTAGGTGGACGCAGTTTGCCACACGCGGTTTTGATGATGGTTCCTCAAGCGTGGGAGCGCGACGAGAACATCGACCCAGAAGTCCGCGCGTTCTTCGAGTACCACTCCACGTTCATGGAGGCATGGGATGGTCCGGCCGCTTTGGCCTTCACCGACGGCACTGTGATCGGTTCTGTACTGGACCGTAACGGTCTGCGCCCAGGACGAATCTGGATCACCAAGGACGGGCTCGTCGTTATGGCATCCGAAGCTGGTGTGCTGGATATTCCCGAAGAGGACATCGTCAAGCGCACCCGCGTGGAACCAGGTCGCATGTTCCTGGTTGATACCGCCCGAGGAACCATCGTCAGTGACGAGGAAATCAAGCAGCAGTTGGCTGCGCAGCCCTACACCCAGTGGGTGGAGGACCAGCTGGTGCGGGCTGCGGATCTGCCACAGTCCACAACTATCGAGATGAACCACGAGCGCACAGTGTTGCGCCAGCGAGTCTTCGGCTACACCGAGGAGGATGTAGAAACCCTCATCCGTCCGATGGCCGGCGCTGGAGCCGAAGCCATCGGTTCCATGGGTACCGATACTCCAATCGCTGCGTTGTCCAACCGTCCGCGCACGCTGTATGACTTCTTCGCACAGCGATTCGCTCAAGTGACGAACCCGCCATTGGACTCCATCCGTGAAAAAATGGTGACCAGCCTGTTCACCCACCTGGGTGCGCAAGCTGACGTGCTGAACCCCACTCCGGAGGCCGCTCACCGGATTCACTTGGAAACCCCAGTGTTGGATAACCAACAGCTGGCGAACATCGTGGGAGCCGCAGGGGCAGACGAGGCCAAGTTCGGTGCTTTTAAAGCCATCACCATTTCTGGTCTGTACCCAGTAGCCCATGGTGGTGCCGGCCTGCGCCAAGCCATTGAGAGAATTCGTCGCCAAGTTTCCCAGGCTATTGCCGAGGATCACACCGTCATCGTGCTGTCCGACCGCGAGTCCGACGAGCGCTACGCGCCGATTCCATCCCTGCTGCTGGCCTCCGCAGTTCACCAGCACTTGGTGAAGGAGAAGACCCGCACCCGCGCATCGCTGGTCATCGAGTCCGGTGACTGCCGCGAGGTTCACCACTTGGCCATGCTGGTCAGCTTCGGTGCCGATGCCGTCAACCCATACATGGCCTTGCAAACCATCGCGGACTTGGCTGCCCAAGGGCGCATCGGGAACGTCACCGTTGCCGAGGGTGAGGCCAACTTCATTAAGGCAATGGGCACTGGCCTGCAAAAGGTCATGTCCAAGATGGGCATCGCCACTGTCGCTTCCTACCGTGGCGCACAGCTGGCGGATTCCATCGGTTTGAACCACTACCTGCTCAACGAGTACTTCACCGGTGCATTCAGCCCGATCGAAGGCATTGGACTGGAAGAAATCGCCGACGACGTGGCAACCCGCCACCGCGGTGCATTCTTGCCACGCCCTGAAGAGCAAGCTCACCGCGAGCTGGAAATCGGTGGCGAATACAAGTGGCGCCGCGAAGGCGAGTACCACCTGTTCAACCCAGAAACCGTCTTCAAACTGCAGCATGCAACCCGCACCGGCCAGTACCGGATCTTCAAGGAATACACCGACCGGGTCAACAACCAGTCCGAGCGGCTGGCGACCTTGCGTGGCCTGTTCAAGTTCGAAAGCAACCGCCCATCGATTTCCATCGATGAAGTAGAGCCAGTCAGCGAGATCGTCAAGCGTTTCTCCACTGGTGCAATGTCCTACGGCTCCATCTCCGCCGAGGCGCATGAGACGCTGGCGATTGCCATGAACCGCCTCAAGGGCATGTCCAACTCCGGTGAGGGTGGCGAAGATCCAGCCCGCTTCGAGAAGGAGCCCAATGGTGACTGGAAGCGTTCCGCAATCAAGCAGGTAGCCTCTGGCCGCTTCGGTGTGACCAGCCATTACCTGAACAACTGCACGGACATCCAGATCAAGATGGCCCAGGGTGCAAAGCCAGGTGAGGGCGGCCAGCTGCCTCCGGGCAAGGTCTACCCATGGATTGCCGAGGTTCGTGTGACCACCCCGGGCGTGGGCTTGATTTCCCCACCACCGCACCACGACATTTACTCCATCGAGGATCTGGCACAGCTCATCCACGACCTGAAGAACGCCAACCCAGATGCACGCATCCACGTCAAGCTGGTGGCCGAGCAGGGCGTGGGCACGGTCGCAGCGGGTGTTTCTAAGGCACACGCGGATGTCGTGCTGATCTCCGGCCACGATGGCGGTACCGGCGCTTCCCCACTGACCTCCCTCAAGCACGCGGGTGGCCCATGGGAGCTGGGGCTGGCTGAGACCCAGCAGACTCTGTTGATGAATGGTCTGCGTGACCGCATCACCGTCCAATGTGACGGTCAGCTCAAGACCGGCCGCGATGTTGTTGTAGCGGCGCTGTTGGGTGCTGAAGAATTCGGTTTTGCCACCGCACCGCTCGTGGTTTCCGGCTGCATCATGATGCGCGTGTGTCACCTTGATACTTGCCCCGTTGGTGTGGCAACCCAGAACCCGGAGCTGCGCAAGCGCTTCACTGGACAAGCGGAGCACGTGGTGAACTTCTTCAAGTTCATCGCCGAAGAAGTCCGTGAATACCTAGCCGAGCTAGGGTTCCGCAGCATCGAAGAAGCCGTGGGGCACTCCGAATGCCTCACCGGTGGTTCCATGGCCGTGGATCACAAGACCGCCGGCAAGCTGGACCTCACCCGCATCTTTGAGCGCCCCGACAGCCCATTCATGCACCAGGACCTGCACTGCACCAAGAAACAGGATCACTCCCTGGAAAAGGCGCTGGATAACCAAATCCGAAAGGATGCCGAGGACACCATCCGCCGAGCAGCAGCAGGCGAGGACGTTTCCATCGACCTGTCCTACCCCATCACGAACGTCAACCGCACCGTCGGCACCATGACCGGTTCCATGATTTCCCGCGTGGCCGGTCGCGAAGGATTGCCGCTGAACACCGTCAACCTCGAGTTCACGGGATCGGCCGGTAACTCGTTCGGTGCTTTCACCACACACGGAATGACGTTGACGCTGAAGGGCGATGCCAACGACTACGTCGGCAAGGGGCTCTCTGGTGCGCGCATCATCATCCGCCCAGGCGATAACGACCAAGCCGAGGACCTCTCCAACGACGTGATCGCCGGAAACGTTCTGGGATTCGGTGGTGTACACGGTGAGATGTTCATCCGCGGTTCCGTCGGCGAGCGCTTTTGTGTTCGTAACTCTGGTGTCACCGCAGTGGTAGAAGGCATCGGAAACCACGGTTGTGAATACATGACAGGTGGCCGCGTTATCGTCCTGGGCAAGGTGGGCAACAACTTCGCCGCGGGCATGTCCGGTGGTATTGCTTACCTCCTGGACGATGGAAGCGGCGTCGAAAAGAGAATCAACCCCGAGCTCGTAGAAGTAGAAACAGTCACCGACGAAGAAGAACTGCGGTGGTTGGAAGAAACCATCGCAACGCACAAGCAGCTCACGGGTTCAACCGTAGAGGTCAATGCTGCGGACCTCATTAAGGTCATGCCACGCGACTACGCACGCGTACTGACCACCATCCAGAAAGCCGAAGAAGCCGGTCTAGACAGGGACGGCATCGCCGCCGCCATCATGGAGGAAGTGAAGTAATGGCTGATCCACAAGGATTTTTGAAGTACCGTCGCGAGGGTGCGGCGACCCGTCCGATTCCTCTGCGCCTCATGGACTGGAACGAAGTCTATGAGAACTTCTCCGACGACAAGGTGCAGACTCAGGCCAGCCGCTGCATGGATTGCGGTATCCCGTTCTGCCACGACGGCTGCCCATTGGGCAACATCATCCCTGAGTGGAATGATCTAGTCCGCCAGGGCCGCTGGCGCGAGGCATACGACCGCCTGCACGCGACCAATAACTTCCCGGAGTTCACCGGCCGTCTGTGCCCCGCTCCCTGTGAAGGCGCGTGCGTGTTGGGTATCGGCGACGATCCCGTCAACATCAAGACCGTCGAATTCACCATCGTGGAGCACGCGTGGAAGGAAGGCTGGGTGGAACCCATCAAGCCGACGTTCTCCACGGGCCAGAAGGTGGCCGTTGTCGGTTCCGGACCTGCGGGCATGGCGGCAGCGCAGCAACTCACTCGCGCCGGGCACGCCGTCACCGTCTTCGAGCGCGCCGACCGCATCGGTGGCCTGATGCGCTATGGCGTGCCGGAATTCAAGATGGAAAAGAAGTGGATTGATCGCCGCATCCAGCAGATGGAGGCCGAAGGCACTGTCTTCAAGACCAACATCAGCCCCACCGGTGAAGACCTCAAGGATTTCGACGCCGTGATCCTCGCAATCGGTTCCACCGTTGGTCGCGACCTGCCCGTGCCAGGCCGTGATCTGGAGGGTGTGTACCAGGCAATGGAGTACCTTCCACCGGCAAACCGCGTGGGATACGGGGATATTGAAACGTCCCCGATCGATGCCAAGGGCAAGAACGTGGTCATCATCGGTGGTGGCGATACGGGTACTGACTGTTTCGGTACCGCGCTGCGACAAGGCGCGAAGACTGTACATCAGTTCGACATCATGCCGAAGCCACCGAAGACCCGTGCTGCTTCTACGCCCTGGCCGACCTACCCCCTGCAGCTGCGCCTCGCATCCGCGCATGAGGAAGGCGAATACGCCGTGACGGGTGAAGAGACTGCGGAGATCGTGGAGAAGCTGGGCTTCGATACCCGCGAAGTGGGCAATACGTTGGGTAAGCGTGGCTGGCAGATCAACACCGTGGAACTCACTGGTACCGATGGCAAGGTCACGGGCCTGAAGGGTGCTGAATGCCGCTTTGGTGACAACGGGTTGGAAAACGTTCCGGGCACCGATTTCGAAATGGATGCGGACCTAGTGCTACTGGCCATGGGCTTCGTTTCCGTCGAAGAATCCGCCGTAGTGCGGGACCTGGGCCTGGAGGTCGACGGCCGCGGACGGCTGGTGCGCGACGGCAAGTACCGTGCCAAGGCCACCACACCGGACTTTGCGGACATCCCGGTATTCGTCGCTGGCGACGCAGGGCGTGGCCAGTCCCTGATCGTGTGGGGAATCTCCGAAGGGCGTTCTGCCGCGGCGGAGGCCGATCGTGTGCTGATGGGCGAGACCGCCCTGCCACGGCCGATCAATCCAACGGATCTGGCGATGCGCGCTTAGGCACCCCTGCTCGGGCATGGCGCATCTAGCGCTGGGCCAGCGGCGGAGTGGATCTGGCGGTGCGGGCTTAGGCACCCCTGCTCGGGCATGGCGCATCTAGCGCTGGGCAAGCGGCGGAGTGGATCTGGCGGTGCGGGCCCGTATATAACGGTTCTGCACGCTACCTGCACGGTGCCTGCACGGTGCCTGCGATGCGCGCTAAGGCATTCTCGCGTGCGTACTTGTGCCCTGTCGGTACAGGTTTGAAACACCCCGCCACCAATGACGTCGATGGTGACCCGCGTGGCCTCACCCCGTACACTGGCCGGTATGCAAATCCCCGACATTCCCGTTCGCGATGAAATCCGCCTAGGGCAGTTCCTCAAGTACGCCAACCTGGTGGAAACCGGCGGGATCGCCAAGGACCTCATCCGCACCGAAATGGTTCGCGTTAATGGTGAGGTCGAGACTAGGCGCGGCAAAGTCCTGCGCCCAAGTGACGAGGTGACGGTGCTCGGCGAGGACGGTTCGGTTCTCGCTGGCGCGCGCGTGGTGGAATGCTCGGACAACTCGGCGAATGCGACAGGCATTGACGATGACGATGACCTTGGCGAATACTTCGACGAGGCCACCGCCGATGACGATTTCGACCCCGAAAAGTGGAGGAACATGTAATGCCCGCCATCATCGCCCACCCCGGCATGCCCCTGTGGATTGATCTAGCCACCACCGACATCACCGCCGCCCGGAACTTCTACGGGCAGCTGCTCGACTGGGAGTTCGAGGAGCTCGACGGGGAAAACAGTGGCTACGTTGTCGCTCGTCGTGAAGGAATGCCCGTCGCCGGTTTGGCCCAGGTGCCAGAGGGCTCGCTGTCGATGTGGGGTTTGTGCTTGTACACCCCTGATGTTGTTTCTTCGCACGACGCCGCCGTCTCCGCGGGCGCTACCAGCGCCTTGGAGCCCCGTTCATTAGGGGAGCGCGGTGCCATGGCGATGCTCCTGGATCCGGCGGGTGCAGCCATTGGTCTGAAGTGCCCAGCCGATGAACATGCATTGCTTGCAGCGGGCGAGCCTTCCACCCCAGTGTGGTATGAGCTGCTCGTGGGGGATAAGTGGGAAGAAACCTTGGAGTTCTACCACGAACTCGCCGGTTGGGACATTCGTCAGGCCAGTAATGATCCGGAGTTCCGGTATGCCGTCGGCGAACTGGAAGGCGGGGGACTGGCGGGTATGTGGGATACCTCCGCGATGGAGCAATCCACCAGCCTGTGGACGACGTACATGGGTGTGGCCGATATCGATAAGGCCGTATCGCAGATCCCTGCCTTGGGTGGCGTGGTGGTACGCCCACCGTACGAGGCTGAATTTGGTCGCGTGGCAACCATCCAAGATTCCACGGGCGCGATCCTCAATCTATGCGAGGTTGCGGAATATGATCCAGCCCAAGATGACGTGCACGAGCCGGACTTGTTCGCCCCCGAGGGCTAACACCCATCATCTGCGCCGACCGACCGGTGGCCTCTAGTGCCGGCGGACTGGTTGCGCCGGCCGACCGGTGGCGACCTGTAGCGCCGTCCGACTGGTTGCGCCGGCGGACCGCGCAAAGGGGGGCCAACACGGAGAGCCCCCGGTCGCGTGAGTTACCAGATGCTCACGCGATCTTTTTCGTCCAGCCACATGCCGTCGCCAGGTTGCACATCGAAGGCCTCATAGAACTCCGCTACGTTCGAGCTAGTGACGTTGCAGCGGAACTCCGCGGGGGAGTGCGGGTCAACGGAGATGAACTGCGCCGACAGTTGTGGGCGGATCGCGGTTTGCCAGACCCGCGCCCAGCTAATGAACAACCGCTGCAGCGCTGTGAACTCGGTACTGGCCACGGCATCCAAGCCCTCCATCTGCAGTTTTGGCGCGGAATCGAAGTCTTGGCCCTGGTCGGCCAAGTAACGGCGCAGTGCCACCACGGCGATCCCCAGTCCACCCAGATCACCGATGTTTTCACCCAGTGTGAACCGGCCATTGACCTTGTGCTCGGTGATCCCGCGCTGCTCCAGGCCGGTGGGAACCAAACCATCGAATTGATCCACAAGGCGCTTGGTCAGCGCGGTGAACGCTTCTCGGTCCTCATCGGTCCACCAAGAGTTCAAATTGCCATCGCCATCATACTTCGACCCTTGATCGTCGAAACCGTGCCCGATTTCGTGACCAATGACTGCGCCGATCGCACCGAAGTTCTGCGCCGCATCGGCATCGGGGGAGAAAAATGGTGGGCGCAGAATAGCCGCCGGGAACGTAATGTCGTTATTCACCGGGTTGTAGAACGCATTGACGGTTTGGGGGGTGGCGAACCATTCGCCCTTGTCACTGGGCTTGCCCAACTTGCTGACTTCGTAATCGTGGTTGAACTCCGCAGCCGCGCGCACGTTGGCCACTAGGTCAGCGCCTTTCGGGCTGATTTCCAGCCCCGCAAAGGACCGCCACTTGTCTGGGTAACCAATCTTGGGCTGGAACTTGTCCAACTTCGCCAACGCCTTTTCGCGCGTCACTGGAGTCATCCACTGCAACCCCGAAATCCGCTCCCGGTACGCTTCGATGAGGTAATCGACCAGTTCAAGCATCTTTTCTTTGTACTCGGGTGGGAAGTGCTCGGCCACGAATTTCTGGCCGACCTCTTCACCTACTGACCCTTCTACTAGGCCGACGCCACGCTTCCACCGATCCTTTTGCTCCGTTGCACCACTCAGTGTTCGGCCGTAGAACTCCCAATTGCGCTTCCCAATGGCCTCGGGCAGAACTCCCGCGCGAGCAGTGAGCACGCGCCAGTAGGCCCAGAGCTTCCACTGGTCAAGGTCAATCGTGGAATCCTGGGCCATGTCCGCGACGTGGTTTAGATAGGAAGGTTGATTGACAATGATCGTTTTGCCGCCGGCGGAATGTGGATCAACGTGGGTGGCCTCCAACCATTTCGCGAAAGGAAACGCGGTGGGCAGGTCGCTGACGGCAGTTGGGTTATACGTCTTTTCTGCTTCGCGACTATCGACGTTATTCCAATGCCCCTTGGCCAAGCGGGTTTCGAAATCGAAGATGGCCTCAGCGGCCTCTTCAGCGCTGGCCTCCGCGAAACGGCCGGGTCGGGCCTGTTTCTGCGCGAGGTTCAGCATATCCACAATGAATGCTCGGTAGGCTTCGCGCGTTTCTGCGTGCTGATCCTCGCGGTAATACGCCTCATCCGGCAGGCCGATGCCAGTTTGGACGAGGTAAACGATTTCCTTGTCCTCACTGGAATCCTTTTCAATGAAGTACCCGACGGCGCCGCCTACGCCGCGGGTATCCAGCGTGCCCAACGCGGTCGCCAGATCCTCGAGTCGGGAGGTGGACCTGATCGGATCCAGGTCGGCGTCGAGAACAGAAAGACCAGCGGCTTCAATGCCAGCGGTATCCATAAATGAAGAGTAGAGCGCCCCGACCCGGCCAGAGGGATCCTGCTTGGCCGCGGTTTCAATGAGGGCACGGACATCGGCTTCAGAGCGATCGCGCAGTGCGGTGAATGCGCCATCGATGGGGCGGTCGGCCGGAATCTGGTGGTTTGCGAGGAATTCCCCATTGATGTAGCGGTACAAGTCTTGTTGCGGGGTGGGGTGGCCGGTAGAGCGCTCTGAAATATTGTCTGGAATTGTTGCGGCGCCCGCGGTTGTCGCAGCGACCGTGGAAGGGGCGGAGTTGGAATTCGTTTCAGTCATGGTTTCCACCTTAGACATGGAGCCAGACACGATTGGGGTTTGGAGTGAAACACGCGTGATGCATGGGGTGGAGACAGTATCAATTCCGCGTGGGACATGGGGACTTGCTTACCGGATCGCCTAATGCGACAACGCCAGCATGAATTGCGCGTGGGACATGGGGCTTTGCCTACCGGATCGCCTAGCGCGACAACGCCAGCATGAATTGTGCGTGGGGCAGGGGGACTTGCTTACCGGATCGCCTAGCGCGACAACGCCAGCATGAATTGCGCGTGGGGCAGGGGGACTTGCTTACCGGATCGCCTAGCGCGACAACGCCAGCATGAATTGCGCGTGGCTTTTGTGCCAGACACGCCCGGAATGCGGAAAAATTTTTCAGCCGGAAACTATGGGGGTGAGGGCACTCAGGGAGGGCGGCGGGGCGTTAACTAGGGATTTTGCGGTGCAATGGAGAGGTGACCAAAAGAATTGTTGTGTATTGATGTAAATGAGATTGGTGTTACTACTGTGTTTTTTGGGAATCTTGAGTATTGTGTTACTCATGCTTTTATTGCCATGGCGCCGAAACGCGCGCACTACCGCCCCCGCCCGCATCACTGCAGCGGCCCTCGTCGGTTCTGCAGCAACCGTTGCGGCGTTGTTCGCAACTAACGTGATTCCTGTTCCTACCTGGGCACTCCCAGGCATCGACGTAGCGTCCCACCAGCACCCCGGCGGTGCTGCCATTGACTGGAATGCCGTAGCTGCTTCCGGTCAAAAATTCGCTTTCGTGAAGGCAACCGAGGGTGTGGGTTATACCAACCCATACTTCGTTTCGGATTCCATCAAGGCTCAGGAAGCCGGCATTGTGCCCGGTAGCTACCACTACGCCAAGCCCGGCACGGGAAGCCCACGCGCAGAAGCGCGTTTCTACGCCAGTGCGCTGACCACCGGTCCGCAGCCATCCCTGCCCCCCGTGCTGGACCTGGAGGAAACTGGTGGGCTGGACCCAGTTTCACTGCAAAATTGGGTGCGTGAGTGGATTGATGAGATCAAGATCCTGACCGGGCGCGATCCAATCATCTACACCTACTACGCATTCTGGATGCAGCAGATGGGTAACACCACGGAGTTCTCCGAGTACCCACTCTGGCTGGCCTATTACAACACCCAACTGCCCAACCAAATCCCAGGTGGCTGGGATGAAGTCACCTTCTGGCAGTACTCCGGTTCTGGTAGTGCAGCAGGTGTACAGACCCAAGTGGACTTGAACGAGTACTACGGGTCGGATGCACAACTGCAGCAGCTGGCGCAGAAAATGTCGGCCGATTCAAAGGCAGGTAAAGACGCAGCTGCGTTGAAGCCAATTCGCGACATCGTGAAAGACGAAGCGGGTGTGGTCAATAAGGTGGAACACCTCACCGGTGTGGATGTGCCACTAACGACCGACTTCGTGATGCTTTTGCTGGGTGTGATTGGCGGGCGCGTATCACCGGAGACGTTGCTAACTCAAGGGGCTCAGCAGCTGCAGGGTACGGCCATGGGCTCATCTGAGGGTGCGCCTCAGCCCGATCAGGTCTCGGGCTCCGTGAAGGCCGGGCAAGAAGGATTGAAGGCCGTTACTGCGTTGGCTAAAGCCTTCCAAGAATTCAATAAGTCGGGAGGGCAGGTGCCGATCGACGCGCTGCTGCCTCTACTGCAAGGTGCTGCCGGCTCCGCGGGCGCGGGCGGGGCAGGCGCAGGTGGACAGATCAATGTCAGCCAGCTGCTGAAGCTGCTGCAGCAGTTCGGTGGTACGCAGAACTGGAACGCTAAGCTGCAAAGTGGCCAGGTTTCCGCAGATCCGAACGCGATGAAGGAACTGGCCGATGAGGCAGCCAAGGCGGTCCCGACTCCAGCGGGCAAGAAGGCTGCTCAGCAGTTGCCTCAGCTGGTTCAGGGTGGTGCGAAGGGTGCAGGCGCTGGAAACGGTGCTGGCGCGGGAGCAACTGCGAAGTAGAGGGATGCCCCGGTGGCGCCGGTGCGGGTTACGAGAACAAACGCAAGCGGACCGGGAAGCAAGGGGTGCCCCGGTGGTGCTGGCGTGGGATTAATTGCGAAGTGCGGGGGTGCCGGTGCGGGTGCTGGCGCGGGAGCAACTGCGAAGTGTGGAGTCCCCCGATGGTGCCGGTGCGGGTGCCGGCGTGGGAGTAACTGTGAAGTGTGGGGTGCCCTGATGGCGCTGGTGCTGCGTTAGCTTCGCCATACGTACCTGCCGGATTGACCTATGTAGGGTTGCAGTGCCGACACTGCTGCAAGGAATCGATCCAAGCGCGTACACGCGCTTGGATCCCTTTTTAGTTTCTCTATCGCCCGTCGTGTTAAGACTAGCTTTTCACCAGCTGGGTAGTGGGGGATTACATGGAGGTTCCGGTCGGTGCTGTGCTCTGTTTTCAGCTGGCTAGCTCCCCTGGGGCCGCGATACGGGATTTGTATGCGCATTCATTCCCTCATCCTCTCGTCCCGCGGTACCCCGGCCACCCTTCTTGCGCCTCGGTCCTTGTTGAGATTCTTGTTCTGCTTTTCGTTCGTGGCGGGTTTGTTGGGCCTTTGGTGTTGTCCGTCTGTTTGGGGTGTTGGAGGAGCAGAATGTGATGCACAGTATCGGTCGTGTAGGTGACGTCCCGTTCTGCTTTTCGCACGTGGCGGGGGTTTGCCGAGCGGCTGTCCGGATAATGAACGACGTGTGGGGCGGAGTGTCCGCCGCCCACATACTACTTCGCACAATGTGCAGCAGAACTCTGACAAAATCACGCGTTTTTGTTGGACTTCTGCTGCACATTTGTTGTGCGGCGCGGGAACCCCGGTACTGGGGTCGGCGCGGGAACCCTGGTACTTGGGTTGGCGCGGGAATTCGGGCACTAGGGGGTTCGGGAGAGCCTCCTGCCCCTGTGCGGTCTCAGGCCCAGCCCTGACCAGGCTTAATACCGGCAGCAACAAAACCCTCACACCCCCACCCCCCCAGCACCAGGCCCAGCCCCCAACAGCCCCCTGCGGCTCTGGGGCCACCCCCCAGCCTCACACCCCCACCCCCAGCACCAGCCGCACACCCCCCAGCAGCACCCCCTACCGCTTCTTCTTGGACTCGAACTTCATCGGCCCCGGTGTCCAAGTGCCCGATCGGGTCTCGGTGGACGTGCGCAGCTCAACCGGCTTCGGCTCCTCCCCGGCGCCGTCCTTATAGGTCGTCAGCTTGTCTAGCACACCCCAGTCGCGCTGCCAGTCATTTTGCAGGTAGGTAGGCATTTCCTGGGCTTCGGTGGTCATTTGAACCAGCCCCACAGAGCCACCACCGGAGTAATCCATCACAGGCGAGTGCGCGCGACGGCCACCGTGATCGGGGGATACGCGGAAGGTTGGAACCTCGGCCACACCCGCGTTGTGACCGTAGGAACGCTGGCATGGGAACTGTAGCGCCACGGACCAGTCCAGTAATCCGGGTTGGTCGCTACCGATGGCCTCGTTCATAGAGATCAGTTCGGGTGCGCGGGGTGGCGTGATCGCCAGCCACTGATCGGGCGTGACATTCATATCCACGGCCCGGATACGGATCACCTCGGCACCTTCGGGCACGGCTTCCTTTGGAATGCGCATGTTGCGCCACTCCGGCGCGGTGCCGATGTCCAGCGGCTGGTATTGCCCCATCAGCTCGAAATCTCCCTGGCCGTTGGACTTGCCGAACTCCACCTTGAGCTCCTGGCCGTACTGGAACACACCGTTCATGTCGTAGTGCGCAACTTCGCCGGCTGCGGAGAACACAATCAGCGGCTTGGTATCCGTCAGCTCTGGGACCTTGAACCACTTGGTGGTGGTGTGAGCCGGCAGCTGCAGTCCTTCGGTGAAGGAGCCCAACACTGGCACCTTCTTGCCGTCCAAGCCGAACGGCAGTTTCGCGTAGGAGCCGTTCACTCCCTTGGTCTCCGTCAGACCACCGGTGGTGCCGGACTCCACGGACTGGTCCTGCGCGGCATTTGCCGCATCGACCGCGCTGGTGCCCGTTCCGTCGTCGTTGCTTCCGCCAGCTTGGCTGTCAGTCTTATCGGTGCCGTCGTTCTTTTTATTCGACGCCGCCCCGTCCGTGCTTGTGCCACCATTTTTAAATTGGTTCTGGTTGATCACGCTGGTTTGGGGGGTGGTGCCGCTGGAGTTGTTTTCACCGGGGTTAATGCGCGTGGGCACATTGTTTGGGTCGAATCCACGCGCGTCCGTTCCCTGCAGTGAATCCTTCAACGCGGACCCATCGGCTACTTCTAGGAAGGAATCGTTGGTGTTCTTTTCCACGCGCACGGCGTCCGCCAACTGGCAGGTATTGCCCGAGAGGGTCTTGATGTTGCCCTGCCCCACGCTGTAGGCGGGCCATTGCGCCAGCATGCCCTTGGTCAGCGAAGCGAGGATGAAGGCTACCACTACCGCGCTCAGCACACCGATGGGTGCGGCGGTCAACCCGTTGAGTCGGGCCGACTGGCGCTTTTCCTTCTGGTCGATATCTGCGACTTCGGCGGAGGATGTGGCTCGGGCATGCTTGGCGTCGGAAAGAAATCCAATGACACCAGCGGTGACTAGAACCAGCAGGGAAACAGCCAGCATCACGCTCGACATCTCGATGCCGGCGATCTGGATTGACTTGTCCCACCACGGCACGCCGTAGGAGGAGATGTACCACCAACCGTTTGTGCCGGACAGGGTGAAGGCGAACAGCATCAGCGAGGCGCCGATGAACAGGATGCGGTTGCGCAGTGACTTCAGTGCGATGTGCGAGGCCGCCACGGCTGCTAGCGCCGCGATAGCTGCGCCGATGCCCGCGTATACACCGAAGTGGTGGGTCCACTTGGTGGGTGTGAAGGTCATGAAGAACATCGTGCCCAGTATGACCATGACCAAGCGGGTGCTGGGCCCCTTGGCAGCACCGGGGACGCGACGATTGCGCAGCATGGAAGCGATAACCACACCGAACGCGAAGAACAGCATGAGGATGCTGAAACGGCGGGGGAAGCTACCGTCCACGGTCTGCTCAAGCAACGCGGTGTAGCGCAGGTATTCCTCATACCACGGCACCGCTGGGCCGATGGCGCTTCGCACGCGGATTGCTTCCATAACCGACGCCAACGTTTGGTCCGCGAACACCGTGATCAGGACTGCGGTACCCGCAGGCAAGAACGGCGCGAGTTGCGCCAGGATCGCTACAAAGGTGCGTCCGCGAGGGGATCCCTTGGGAGCATCCAGCAGTGGCAGGCGACGGATGAGAATGCCGATCAAGGATCCGATGGAAGCCAGAAGCGCGGCTACGGCCATCAATCCCGTGGGGCCAGCGGACAGCGCTAGCGTGGCAAACAGGGTGCCCACGGCGGCCGGAAGCAAGCGGTGCGTGGCGATGGCGCGCTCTAGGGAAACCCAGGTGAGTAGGGACAGCATCGCGATGATTGGCTCGGGGCGAGTGCCGTTGTTGTAGGTCATCCAGAACAGCAGGAAAACTGCCGCCATCGTCCAGTGAGCGACGGCGCGGGAGTTCACCTTCGCGCCGAGGCGCGGCAGCACCTCGCGTGATAGGACGAGCCACGTAACAAGGCCGGCTAGCAGCGACGGCAGGCGCACCCACGTGGAAGACGAAGACACGTGGGTTAATAGTGCGATCAGGTCGTAGAACGGGGAGCCGAATGGGGATTCCGGCACACCGAACCAGCGGTAGTAGTTGGCCATGTAGCCCGCGTGTTCGCTGATGCGTGCCATGGTGAGGATGTAACCGTCATCAGCGGTGTTTGCGCCCACGAAGTACCACAGCAGTAAGGATCCGCCGACCACGCCGTCCAGCAGGCGTGGTCGCCACCAGCCAGCCGGCAGCACGCGACCGCGGCGGCGGGCTTGGCCGCGCCCGTCGAGCTTGTCTATCTGGTGCAAAGTCCACAGCGCGATGATGGTGAGGACGATGCCTAGCCACATCACAGCGGACTTCAGCAGTGTGGGGGAGGAGCTGAAGCGGGAGTCCACAGTCACATGGGCTTGCAGGCCCGCTTCGGTGGCCTGTTTGGCGGACTCGGGTGTGTTGATGATTTCCGAGTAGATGCCGGTGACCATCGGTCGGATGTCATCGCCGATGGAGGCATCGTAGGGGGTGTTGTCCTTGCGGGTGGCATCGGGTACCCATACGCGGGTGACCTCGGAGTTTGAGACGATCCGCAGCTTGGCATCTTTGGGCAGGGCCTTCAGGTCGTCCTTGCTCAGTGTCAGCGGAACCACGTTGCGCAACACCACGTCGATACCGTCACCGGTTGAGCGCACGAACATGCCACGCAGCGTGGGCTCGGTAGAACCCTCCGGCACCGTGGAGAGAATGGTGCTTTCGCCCTCGTTGAGGTTTTGCACTTCTTGCAATGGAAGCGTGATATCCAGATCCTGGGGGACGTAGGAGATCAATGGGGCCGTGACGGAATTGAGGTCACCTCCCTGCGGCCAGTTGAATTCCGCCGATTCCTGCTTGACGGGCAGGAAGGGGAGGGAGACGAACATCATCAGTCCAACTAGACCGGAGACGATCGAAACTAGTTTGAGCCGCGATCGTTGCCGGACTGTGGACTCCGCTTGCCGTTGTTGTTGGACCTTTGACACGGGTAGTCATCCTACGTCAAAAACCCCTAGATACGTAACTCTTGTGACTGGTGTTACGTGCCTTTTTGCTGTGTGTTAGCTGCTTTTATTTCGACGCCGCCACGTTCTTGCCTGAGAAGGTGACACTACTTGTCTCGGACTGCGACCACGAAGGGGCCGACTTGGGTGAGTGACCATCCGTCGGCGAAGGCGGCCGCGTGGAACTGTGAGGAGGGTGACACTACTTGTCTCGGACTGCGACCACGAAGGGGCCGACTTGGGTGAGTGACCATCCGTTGGCGAAGGCGGCCGCGTGGAACTGCAGAGAACGGAACCGCACGTTTGGCTGATTCGGGTAAATGTCATCTGCGATGAGGTAGGTAAAGGTGCCGTCGCCCGCGCCTACGACGGTGGGGTACTTCCCTTCTTCTGTTAGTTGGGCGATTTCCTCTGGGGATTCCTTGAGGTCCAACTGGCCACGCATCACGATGGCATCGGGCTTGTGCCAACCGCGATCGCGTTCAGCGGCATCCATGGCATCGCGCAATTCCTGCGGATCGGTGATGGTGGACCAGCGTTCGATTTCCTTGTTGCGTTCTTCGAACTGCCCCAGGGGGTTGGCATAGTGGGCCGTCATCGCTTGGAATGCGTGATACGGGTAAAAGGACATGAAGTTCTTCTCGTCCGTGAGCACAACGGTGCCTGCGCGAGACGTGAAATGCTCCATCAAGGTGGCGTCGACATTCCGGTAATAAGTGGTGGAATCGGCAGGGAATCGGTCGCCACGTTTAGCCTCGCCGTCGGCATCCGTGTATGCGAGATCGATGTTGTCCTGATTAGTGAAGGGGATCGAGGTCGCGTAACCAATGCAGGCCAGGGCCATCAGGATGGCAATAACACGGCTGGCTAGGCGCGCATTGGTGTCCGAGAGGGTCTCCGGGTATAGCCGTCGCAGCCCCGATAGGTGGAATTCGGCGATAGCTAACACACCCGCTACGCCAAGGATGATGGCAACGGGCAATCCCAGGCGGAAGCCCAACAACGTGGTGCCTGCCAACGTGGCTAGCATCGATAGTGTTATCCAGCCATACGTCACGAACAGCCCGACGGATAGGGCGCGAACATCCCCATCACGGTATCGGACGACCAGCCAGATTAGCGCCAATAGACTGAGTACAGCCAGTGCGGGAGATTCGAAGAACGGCAGAGGTAACTCCGTGCCGTCACTGGGCAAATAGTGCTGTGCCTTGCCCGTGGGGCCGTGGGGTTGAGTGAACAGGCTCGCTAAGTAAGGGGCCCAGCCCAGCAGGGCGATGGCCATGGAACCGATGCCAATGACCGAGGTGATGAGCAGTGGCTTGATGGAGCGATACGCAATGCAGGCCAATAGGCTGGTGACTACAACAGCCAGGGCGGAAATCGCCGTGAACAATGTGTACAGGTTGGCGGACAACCCCAGGTAAACGATGATGCCCGCGAGAGCAGCTCGACCGCCAAACATCGCGCGGCGTGCCATGATCAGCGCTGCGGGCATGCCCATGGCCACGATGGCAGCGTAGGGCTCCTCGGGGGCAATGACCAAGGTGATCGTCACCGTCACCATTGCCACAGCCGTGGCAACGGGCAGTGAGCCGGACATCCTCTGCCACACGGGGACCAGCATGGAGCCGGTCGCAGCGATGGTGACGAGCGCCCAAGGTTTGAACGCAGCCCAGCCCGCCACTCCGGTGAGTTTGGCAAAGAGGCCCCCCGTAAAAAACCACAGTCCAGGATAGAAACTGGGAAGATCCTTGTAGGCCATATCGTCCCAGCTCAGCTGGTCCGTCATGCGCGTGAGGAATTGCGTGCGGAATGCTTGGTCAACACTCACGCCATCGAGGTACAGGCGGGTTGCGGCCAAAGGTACAGCCAGCGACGCGATGACCAACGCTGCGGGAGCCAAGTAGCACACGCTCGTGAGCGTGACCCTGCCCAGAGAGGTTTGCATCCACCGAGACACGCGGGTGGGGCGCGCACCCGTTGCGCTGTGGCTCAATAGGGAGCGCAGGGTGCTGCGGGTGCGCGGATGCAACCAGCGGTAGCATGCCATGGCCACGATCAAAGTAGTCAGGATGATTCCTGCGGTGGACAGTGCTTTGAGGACATAGCTGCTGTTGAACGCGGGCAAGTCCACCCTGCCGGTGACAAACCACGCGGTCAGCGTGAGAATCGCTGCTGCCACACCGGTGAGAAGCATGCGCAAAAGTGTGGACGGCAATGACAATGCATCGTCCACGTAGGCGGGGTAGTCATCACTGGCGGGCACCAAGAGGCGCCGGGTGCTGGCTTCGGTTGTCATGGACTCATAATTCCATACCGGTGCGACAATCCCCACCCAGTTATGCCGGGCGCTGCTGCAGTGGCTGCCCGGGTGGCTGCCTGGACGGTTACCTCGATGGTTATGTAGGTGGCAATTCAAGTTGGCACGCAAGTGGTCACCCAGGTGTCACTTGCGTAGCTAATCCGTCCCAACCCGGCCCAGCTTGGCGGGGAATCTTATTTCCGCAGCAGGATCCCACGGATTCCCGCGTGAAAGCCGTCGCGCAAGCCCACGCGCTGGCGCTCTGTAAGGGTGTATTCGTGCAGGGTGTCGCACGCGAATTGCAGTAGCGGACGATCGATGTCCGGTGGCAGTCCGCCGCCGGACAGCATATGCGCATTGTCCTTTTGATCCTCGGTGGCTGCATTATCGAACCACCAGATGGCGTATTGCTGACCGATGTCGTAGGGGCTTTGCTCCCCTGCGGAGGTCCACACCTCGTTCGGCAGCGGGACGTACCGGCTGCGCAGTTTGCGGTGCCGCGCCATCATTCCGGGGTTCGGGCGCGGGGTTGGGCGTGGGGAGTTCTCGGTTTCCCCACTCTCGGACTCCCCACTCTCGGACGGAGCCTGTTCGTTGGCCGGCGTACTGGCCTGCTCATTGGCCGGCACCTCCGCCGTTCTATCACTGACCGTCAGCGGGGTTATTGCTGGTTGCGACTTGTTGTTGGCGGCATCGGCCGGGGTTGGTGCGGCTGGTTCACTTTCCTTCGACGCCACCCCGCGTTCATTGACCCCAACGGGCTCTGCGCCGCGAGAAGTCGCGCTGGGGCCGCTGCGAACGGGACCGGGGATGGGATTGCTGTCGGCGGCTGTTTCCTTGAGGGCCTCAGCTTCTTCAGCAGCGTCCGCGCCTTCTTCGGCTGCGGGGTCAACCACGATGTAATCTTCGTCGCCCTCGGCCTCGCTGAGTGCAAGTTCCGCGGCGGCGGCTTCTTCTGCAGAACAATCGGAATCGACGGCGGGGCAGTCGGCATCCACGGAATTCTTGGCTTGATCTTCGTCTTCGCATTGCGACGGCAGCAATGGCCCCTCGAGGATTTCCAACCGCATGGTGTCCTTGAAGTCCTCGCGAGGATCCAGGATTGTTGTTGTATCGCAGGCATAGCGCAGCTGGTTGGACATTGAATCCCAACCGAATCCATATAGGTGCACGCGGATGCCCGCGGCTACGGCTTCCTCCACCCCCGGCAGCATGTCGGCATCGCCGGAAACTAAGACGATATCGGACACTTGCCCCTTGAGTGCGGCGATCACCATGTCCGCGACCAGGCGGGTATCCACGGCTTTTTGCGTGCGCCGATCGCCCCACTCAATCAGTTGTCCGGCACGAAGCTGCACGCCGGGTTCGCTTCGTAGGGAGCGTTGATAGCGATGGGGCCCGTTTTCGGGGATACCGTCATACCAAAACTGTCTATGAACTGGCTGTTTCAACTGGTTCTGCACCATGGTGCTGAGTACAGAGACGACCTCCGGTAAATCGATTTCTAGCTGGGCGCGCGCACCGGTTTCCCAGGCGTTATAAAAGCTCGCCAGCAAATAAGAGGTGTCAACATAAACCTGCGTTCTTTCCAACATTGAGCATTGTCCGTTCTTTAATTGGGTTTTTTCTCCGTCCTCTAGCATGCCCGAAAAATGTGTTATATGGTTAGTTACGCAAGTAACCAACCAACTAGGTGGGCTGCTGCACGGAACATCTATTACCAGACATTTCCACCCCGTCAGAAAGGGGGAAGCCCAGTGGATGAAGCCACCTCACCCCTGTTCCAGCAGGTAGCGGAGCTCGTCGCTGATGCAATCGTCGATGGCTCCCTAGAAGAGGGGCAACGCGCACCCTCCACCAACGAGCTGGCGGAATTTCACAGCATTAACCCCGCGACCGCACGCAAAGGCCTCACGTTGCTCGTTGATCAGGGAGTGCTGGTTAAACGCCGTGGTGTCGGCATGTTTGTCGAAGAGGGGGCGCGGGAAACAATCCTCAAACTTCGACAGGGCTCGTTCGCGGCGAGCTACGTTGTCCCGCTCATCGATGAAGCTGTCAAGCTCGGATTCGATCGCTCCTATGTGCACACCCTTATCGACCAAGTCGCAGAAAGTCGAGGACTATACACATGACCACAAGTAACTATTCAGCCCCACCGGATACCGATGTCGCATC
Source organism: Corynebacterium auriscanis (assembly GCF_030408435.1). NCBI lineage: Bacteria > Bacillati > Actinomycetota > Actinomycetes > Mycobacteriales > Corynebacteriaceae > Corynebacterium > Corynebacterium auriscanis. The sequence continues at coordinate 175,803 of NZ_CP047046.1, forward strand.
GACCGGGGCGCAGTTCATGACCGGCAGTATCGATCTTCGTGGCGTCGGTAAAAAATTTAGTGGCGGTCACCGAGCCCTCCACGACGTCACAGCCCACCTGCCTGGCGGCCGTATATATGGCTTAATTGGCCGCAATGGGGCGGGCAAGACCACCTTGCTGCGTGCCATTGCCGGCCAGCTACGGGTCGAGGGGGACGTCACCATCGACGGGCAACAGGTAATCGACAACCGGGCGGTGTTGGATCGGCTTATTCTTTCGGGGCCCGACGCCGCCTGGCCGACCGACGTCAAAGTCAATGCGCTTCTGGCAATGGGGGCGGCTCGTTGGGAAACATGGAACCGAGATCTCGCCGCGCGTTACGTCAAAGAATATGACCTCGATATCAAAAAGTCGCTGGGCACGATGTCCCGAGGGCAGAAGTCTTTGGTCTCCATTGTCATGGGGCTGGCGGCGCAGTGCCCCATCACGCTCTTAGATGAACCCTATCTGGGCCTGGATGTGCAGAACAAAGAGATGTTCTACCGGCACCTGCTGGAGGACGTGGAACGCAATCCGCGCACGATCATTTTGTCTACCCACCACATCGAAGATGCCTCGAAGATTCTGGAAGACGTGATTTTTATCGACCGCGGGCGGATTACCGGAGTGGATGCGCTAGAGCGGGTGACTGAGCGGATTGCGGTCCTCACCGGTTCCGAGGCTGCGGTATCCGCTCAATTGGCCGCCCTAAATGCTCAAGAAGCCCTGCTGTCCGAAACCACGATGGGTGGCCAGCGGCGAGTGTTCGTGGATATTCGAGCCCTGGGGCGCGGCAACCCGCACGCAGTGCCGATGGATTCTGCACGCATGGACAATTTGCTAGCGGGCACCGGGGTTCGCATGACGCACCCGGACCTAGAGCAGGCTGTCATGGCTTTGACCGGACACGAATTGGGAGTGAATGACAGTGGGCACAGCAACACGTAATGGGGTTATCCAGCGCGGGACCGGTGGCGCGCCAACCTCGCTTGGCCAAGCCTCCGCGACGGGGCCCAGTGACTGGCACGTTGCGAAGACCTTGGCCGTCACGATGGTGCGACGACCCAAGTCCGGGTTCCTTTCACTTTGGGTTGTGTTCTACGTGCCACTGATGCTTGCGCTGCAGGACTTGCCAGCGGGGGCTTTCTTTGATTGGTTCATGCTTCTGTGCGTTGTAGTGGTTACAGGGGTGTCGCCCAGCTTCGTTGTGTGGCCCGCTTCTGCGCTGCGTGCCCTCAGCTGCTCCACAGCGGTTATTCGCCGAGCGCGATTCTCGTTGGGCCTGCTGTTTGGCCTTGTCATGCTGCTCACACAAAGCGGGATTCTACTGTGGAAAGTCGGCCCACGTCCCGCAGAGTTCTGGGTTCCGCTAGTGATTGCTGCATTGATGCAGATCGCGGTGTATATCAACGACTGGCGGGGAGCGGAAAAGATCGAGGATGCGGTGACCCGCGAGGAACGCCGGAAGCATAGCCTCGAGGAAAGACGGGCGGAGAAGACCGCTCAGGCTTCCATCGGCGGCGACCACTCCGACAAAGACGACGAATCGATCATTGGGGTCCGCGCGGGCTTGGGCCGGAAGCTTTCCAGCGGGGACACGCTTCTCGATGAAATCATCGTCAAGCCATGGGTTAGCGCCGGGAAATGGTACCGGGCTCCTTTGATTGTGGGCAGCTTCGTGTTGATCTGCCTTACCTATCTGATTACTGCCGATCCTCGCGAGGTCTTCTCGTGGGGCCAATGGTTCCTTTTAGTTGTCGTGATCAATGCGCCGTTTATCCTCGCCATTGCTTATGCATCGCAACTAAACCACTGGTTGGCATTCTCCGGAGTGCGCCCCCAATGGTGGCGGCAACACCTGAAACTGCAGGTCGTTTCCCTATGGCTCGGCCCGGCAGTAACGATCGCGGCTTTCGGCGGGTACTTTGCCGGCCTAGGGATGCGGAGCGTGCAACCAGCGCTTCCTTGGAGTGTCTATTCAGTGGCCGCAGCCGGTCTGCTTGGTCTGTGTGGGCAGATTTTGTTGCTCGGTCTTGCGAATGCGTTGACTATCGCCGTCAACCGTATGCGGGGATGGCGTATCGGAGCCACGATCTGCTTGGTCTACGCCATCGGCGGTGTGGGGATAGCGATGGTGGTGGAGACCGTACGAAAACAGCACGATGCAATCGTGCAGGCATCCGGAGAAAGTTTGAGCCTTGATCAGCTGTTCTGGGCGTTGGGCTGGCGTGGTTGCCTGTTGTCGCTCGTGGTCGCGGCGGTGTTCTGGAGCATCGGGGCTTGGGGTCACAAGCACCTTAATGTGCGGGACTCCACCGACATCGACTTCTTCGGAACGTCGAAGTAGCCACCCCACGCCAGCGCACGATCCTTTAGCAAGTCGGCTATCGCTATCGCCCTCTTCGGAACCTGGGAGTAGCTTCCCAAAACCCAATGCCGTGCTGTAGATACTGAAACTGCTGAAGCCGAACCGTCGATTGCAGGCCTACGGGGTAGTGACTCCACCTGGTTGCTTCTTCGCTAAGGCAGCTGAACCCCGCCGTTGTGCGGGGTTTCATTTTATGTGGATGTCCTGGGGTTGCATGGGCTTGGTGTGTGCGGTTGGTGTGTGGTGGTGGTTGGTGCGTGGTGGTGGGTTGGTTTGTTGGTGTGGGCGCCTTGGGGTTGTGTGCGGTTGGTTGGCGGGGTTTTGGTGTTGGTTGGCTGGTGGTTGGTGCGTGGTGGTGGGTTGGTTTCTTGGTGTGGGCGCCTTGGGGTTGTTGTGTGGGGTTGGTTGGTGTTGTGTGCGGTTGGCTTCTTGGTGTGGATGCCTTGGGGTTGGTGTTGGTTGGTGTGTGGTGGTGGGTTGGTGTTGTGTGTCGTGGTGTTTTGGTGGTGTGAGCTGGGGATTTGTGGTTGGTGTGTGGGGTGTGTAGATTTATGCAAGTCAGCGCGACGGGCTGCCCCGTGTTTGTAAGGCTTTTGTGCTTGCCGATGGTGGTGAGTGTGGCTGGGGAGTGTGTTGTGTTGGTTGTTAGGTAAGTAGCACGGTAGGTCCTGCGGCAGTGTGGGGCGGTGTTCACCCGGATTTTGTTTTTTGTTTGGGTCTAGGTTACACTGTGATTCCGTTGCAGCATGATCGCCTCAGTTTGTTGGGGTGTGGTTGTTGTGTGCGAATGTTGTTTGAGAACTCAATAGCGTGATGAACCGAAACAGTGATTGTTGTTGTTTTTGACGTGATACACGGTGACGAAACGATGCATGGTTAGACTGTCCGGATGATGCTGCCTGCGTGCCCTTTGTGTGGTGCGTGGATCATACTGTGTGTGTGGTGATGGTGTGTGGTTGTGTGTGTTATCAGCATGTGGTCGCATTTCTGTTGTGGTGTTGTTTGTGGTGGTGTTTGTGTTTGTCTGATGGTCATGCCGGTCGTGTGGTAACTCGCACGGTGATGCCTGCCTATTGTTGGTGGGGTTGGTTTGAATTGTAATCATCATGTGTGCACGTTGTGTCGTGTGTGTGTGGTGTAGGACGTGTTTTGTTTTTGTGGTCATGGATGAGTCGATGATTGTTGTTTCAATTGTTTTTGTGTGTCGGTGAGGTCACCCCCGTGACTGTTTGAGCTGATGCATTTGATTTATTTTTTGATCAGTAGTTCTTATTTTTTTGGCCATGGTTTGTGGCTCTCTTTTTTGTTGAGTCTGTTGACTGGCTTTTATGGAGAGTTTGATCCTGGCTCAGGATGAACGCTGGCGGCGTGCTTAACACATGCAAGTCGAACGGAAAGGCCCTGCTTGCAGGGTACTCGAGTGGCGAACGGGTGAGTAACACGTGGGTGATCTGCCTCGTACTTCGGGATAAGCCTGGGAAACTGGGTCTAATACCGGATAGGACCGGCCTTTAGTGTGGTTGGTGGAAAGTTTTGTCGGTACGAGATGAGCCCGCGGCCTATCAGCTTGTTGGTGGGGTAATGGCCTACCAAGGCGACGACGGGTAGCCGGCCTGAGAGGGTGTACGGCCACATTGGGACTGAGACACGGCCCAGACTCCTACGGGAGGCAGCAGTGGGGAATATTGCACAATGGGCGGAAGCCTGATGCAGCGACGCCGCGTGAGGGATGACGGCCTTCGGGTTGTAAACCTCTTTCGCTAGGGAAGAAGCCACGTGTGGTGACGGTACCTGGATAAGAAGCACCGGCTAACTACGTGCCAGCAGCCGCGGTAATACGTAGGGTGCAAGCGTTGTCCGGAATTACTGGGCGTAAAGAGCTCGTAGGTGGTTTGTCGCGTCGTTAGTGAAAGCCCGGGGCTTAACTCCGGGTCTGCTGGCGATACGGGCATAACTTGAGTGCTGTAGGGGAGACTGGAATTCCTGGTGTAGCGGTGGAATGCGCAGATATCAGGAGGAACACCGATGGCGAAGGCAGGTCTCTGGGCAGTAACTGACGCTGAGGAGCGAAAGCATGGGTAGCGAACAGGATTAGATACCCTGGTAGTCCATGCCGTAAACGGTGGGCGCTAGGTGTGGGGGTTTTTCACGACTTCCGTGCCGTAGCTAACGCATTAAGCGCCCCGCCTGGGGAGTACGGCCGCAAGGCTAAAACTCAAAGGAATTGACGGGGGCCCGCACAAGCGGCGGAGCATGTGGATTAATTCGATGCAACGCGAAGAACCTTACCTGGGCTTGACATATACGGGATCGGCGTAGAGATACGTTTTCCCTTGTGGCTCGTATACAGGTGGTGCATGGTTGTCGTCAGCTCGTGTCGTGAGATGTTGGGTTAAGTCCCGCAACGAGCGCAACCCTTGTCTTGTGTTGCCAGCACGTTATGGTGGGGACTCGCGAGAGACTGCCGGGGTTAACTCGGAGGAAGGTGGGGATGACGTCAAATCATCATGCCCCTTATGTCCAGGGCTTCACACATGCTACAATGGTCGGTACAGTGGGTTGCGATACCGTGAGGTGGAGCTAATCCCTTAAAGCCGGTCTCAGTTCGGATTGGAGTCTGCAACTCGACTCCATGAAGTCGGAGTCGCTAGTAATCGCAGATCAGCAACGCTGCGGTGAATACGTTCCCGGGCCTTGTACACACCGCCCGTCACGTCATGAAAGTTGGTAACACCCGAAGCCAGTGGCCTAAACTTGTTAGGGAGCTGTCGAAGGTGGGATCGGCGATTGGGACGAAGTCGTAACAAGGTAGCCGTACCGGAAGGTGCGGCTGGATCACCTCCTTTCTAAGGAGTTTTTATTTTGTGTTTTTGTGTTCCGGGTGAACATGATTGTTGGATACATCCTGCGTGTTGTTGTGGGGTGTGCATCACGGTCATCGCATGGTTGTGTGGTGGTTGATGAGTTTGATGTGTGTTGGTGTTGTTGTGTTGTGTTGGGGATAGCAGCGGTGTGCGTGCCTTTTTGTGGGTGCGTGTGTTTCGGTTTGTCATGTCTGTTGGGTGTCTGGGACAGCATTGTTGTGTGTGATGCATGAGAGTGTGTTCCTTGTTGTGGGAAGCGTGTGCTGTGTGTGCTGCCTGGTGGTGGTGCGTGTGGTGTGTGTTTTCGTGGTGTTTGAGAACTGTATAGTGGACGCGAGTATCTTCTTTATTTTTTTGTGATTGTAAGTGTATCTATCTGCCATTGTTTGTGGTGTTGTGTTTGTTGTTAAGGGCACACGGTGGATGCCTTGGCACAGTAAGCCGATGAAGGACGTGTAAGGCCGCGATAGGCCTCGGGGAGTTGCCAATAGAGCGTTGATCCGAGGGTGTCCGAATGGGGAAACCTGGCTGCAGTGATGTGTAGTCGCCCGCTGGTGAATTCAATAGCTGGTGTGGAGGGAACGCGGGGAAGTGAAACATCTCAGTACCCGTAGGAGAAGAAAATAATAATGATTCTGCTAGTAGCGGCGAGCGAACGTGGATTAATGGCTAAACCATATGCGTGTGATACCTGGCAGGGGTTGCGTGTGTGGGGTTGTGGGGCCTTGTTGTGCGGTGCTGCCATGGCCGTGCATCAGTCATGTGTGTTAGCGGAAGTGGTTTGGAATGGCCTGCCGTAGACGGTGAGAGTCCGGTACGTGAAAGCATGTGTGGTTGGTGTTGATGAGTGTCCCCGAGTAGCAGCGGGCTCGTGGAATCTGCTGTGAATCTGCCGGGACCACCCGGTAAGCCTGAATACTTGTATTGTGACCGATAGCGGATTAGTACCGTGAGGGAATGGTGAAAAGTACCCCGGGAGGGGAGTGAAATAGTACCTGAAACCGTGTGCTTACAATCCGTCAGAGCCTCTTTTTGTGGGGTGATGGCGTGCCTTTTGAAGAATGAGCCTGCGAGTCAGCGGCATGTCGCGAGGTTAACCCGTGTTGTGGGGTAGTCGTAGCGAAAGCGAATCCTAATAGGGTGTTGAGTGGCATGTCCTGGACCCGAAGCGGGGTGATCTACCCATGGCCAGTGTGAAGCAGCTGTAAGAGGTTGTGGAGGCGCGAACCCACTTAGGTTGAAAACTGAGGGGATGAGCTGTGGGTAGGGGTGAAAGGCTAATCAAACTCCGTGATAGCTGGTTCTCCCCGAAATGCATTTAGGTGCAGCGTCGTGTGTTTCTTCCTGGAGGTAGAGCTACTGGTTGGTTTAGCGGGACTATCATCTTAGCGACATCAGCCAAACTCCGAATGCCGGTGAAGTGAGAGCGCGGCAGTGAGACTGCGGGGGATAAGCTTCGTAGTCGAGAGGGAAACAGCCCAGATCGCCGGCTAAGGCCCCGAAGAGTGTACTAAGTGGAAAAGGATGTGGGATCGCGAAGACAGCCAGGAGGTTGGCTTAGAAGCAGCCATCCTTGAAAGAGTGCGTAATAGCTCACTGGTCGAGTGGTTCTGCGCCGACAATGTAGTGGGGCTCAAGTACACCGCCGAAGCCGCGGAACTCAACTGTTGTTGGGTTGGTAGGGGAGCGTCGTGTGGCCGGTGAAGGTGCGGGGTGACCCAGTGCTGGAGGCTATGCGAGTGAGAATGCAGGCATGAGTAGCGAATGATGCGTGAGAAACGTATCCGCCGGATGACTAAGGGTTCCTGGGTCAAGCTAATCTTCCCAGGGTGAGTCGGGACCTAAGGCGAGGCCGACAGGCGTAGTCGATGGACAACGGGTTGATATTCCCGTACCCGTGTATGTGCGCCCAATGGTGAATCAGTGATACTAACCACCCAAATCCATGCGTGTAGCACTTTGTGTTGTGTGTGTGGGGCTGCGTGGGACCTGAGCTGGTAGTAGCCAAGCGATGGGGTGACGCAGGAAGGTAGCCAAGCCACTTATTGGATTGTGGTGTAAGCGTGTGGCCCGCGCCCAGTGGTAAATCCCGGGGCGTGTATGGGTGAGGCGTGATGCGTACCCGTTGTGGGGATGTTGGTGATCCTATGCTGTCGAGAAAAGCCTCTAGTGAGTGCATACATGGCCCGTACCCATAACCGACACAGGTGGTCAGGTAGAGAATACTAAGGCGATCGGGTGAACTGTGGTTAAGGAACTCGGCAAATTGCCCCCGTAACTTCGGGAGAAGGGGGACCACTGCTGGTGACAGACTGGTTTTGAGCTGGTGGTGGTCGCAGAGAATAGAGGGAAGCGACTGTTTACTAAAAACACAGGTCCGTGCGAAGACGGTGAAGTCGATGTATACGGACTGACGCCTGCCCGGTGCTGGAAGGTTAAGAGGACCTGTTAGACCCCCTTTGGGGGTCGAAGCGGAGAATTTAAGCCCCAGTAAACGGCGGTGGTAACTATAACCATCCTAAGGTAGCGAAATTCCTTGTCGGGTAAGTTCCGACCTGCACGAATGGCGTAACGACTTCCCTGCTGTCTCAACCACAGGCCCGGCGAAATTGCAGTACGAGTAAAGATGCTCGTTACGCGCGGCAGGACGAAAAGACCCCGGGACCTTCACTATAGCTTGGTATTGGTGTTCGGTTCGGTTTGTGTAGGATAGGTGGGAGACTGTGAAGCGGCCACGCCAGTGGTTGTGGAGTCGTTGTTGAAATACCACTCTGATCGTATTGGATATCTGAACCTCGGCCCGTGATCCGGGTTAGGGACAGTGCCTGGTGGGTAGTTTAACTGGGGCGGTTGCCTCCCAAAGAGTAACGGAGGCGCCCAAAGGTTCCCTCAGCCTGGTTGGCAATCAGGTGTTGAGTGTAAGTGCACAAGGGAGCTTGACTGTGAGACTGACAGGTCGAGCAGGTACGAAAGTAGGGACTAGTGATCCGGCACCGGCTTGTGGAAGCGGTGTCGCTCAACGGATAAAAGGTACCCCGGGGATAACAGGCTGATCTTCCCCAAGAGTCCATATCGACGGGATGGTTTGGCACCTCGATGTCGGCTCGTCGCATCCTGGGGCTGGAGTAGGTCCCAAGGGTTGGGCTGTTCGCCCATTAAAGCGGCACGCGAGCTGGGTTTAGAACGTCGTGAGACAGTTCGGTCTCTATCCGCCGTGCGCGTTGAAACTTGAGAAAGGCTGTCCCTAGTACGAGAGGACCGGGACGGACATACCTCTGGTGCGCCAGTTGTCACGCCCGTGGCATGGCTGGTTGGCTACGTATGGAAGGGATAACCGCTGAAAGCATCTAAGCGGGAAGCCTGTTTCAAGATGAGGTTTCGTTTGAGGTTCCCTAGAGACTATGGGGTTGATAGGCCGGATCTGGAAGCGTAGTAATACGTGGAGGTGACCGGTACTAATTGACCGAGACTAAACATGATAACCCGTGACTGGCTAGAGCAGTGGCATACCATGTGGTGGTGTGTTGGTGTGTGGTTGGTGATGATGGTTGGTGTGGTACACGCACAGTCCATGCCGTGTGGTGTGGTTGTGAGTCGCATAAAAATTGCGTGGCACTAGTTTTTTGTGTTGTAGAGGATCTATCGTGTGTAGCTGCCTGTTGTGGGTGGGCTCGCGTCTGTTATGCAGTGTCTGGGACACTACGGCATACCAGCACCCTGTTTGTGGGTGGTTGGGTGTGTTGTTTGTTTCCTGTTGTTGGTTTGTCGGTGGTTTTTGCGATGGGGTCACGCCCGGTCCCTTTCCGAACCCGGAAGCTAAGCCTATCCGCGCCGATGGTACTGCACTCGGGAGGGTGTGGGAGAGTAGGTCGCCGCCGGCATTTATACTGTTTTTGTGTGTGTGATGGTGTGGGGTGTGTTGTCAGCAACGTGGTGTTGTTGGTGGCATGCCCCGCACCATCACACACTTTTTTTATGCCCATGTGTGGTGGGGTGGGTGGTGTAGATCGTTGTCGGTGCCACACCACCACACTCTTTTGCCCGTCTGTGCTGGTGGGGTGGGGTGTGTGGTTGTTGTGATGGGAACGAACTGTTCGTTTCTGTGGGTGGGCTTGTGCACCATCGCTCAACCGGCGCCATCGCTGTTGCAGCCGCATCCCCTCCTTGTTGAACCCTCTTTGTTTATCCCTGTTTGTCTGGCACTCTGAATGTTCTCAGCTCGCCACTGAGTGGGTCGGTGAATGTCAGCTGGGCAGCCGTTAGACCCATTGGCCGATTGAAATCCTCGTCTTCCGCAAATGGCGGGCTGGGCAGGTCCGTGGCGCGGCCCAACAACGCATCGGTACAGATAAACCCATACAGTGCGTCATTGACGATCGGTAGTCCCAGGGAGCGCATCACCACGCGTAATTGGTGAGTGCGCCCCGAATGAGGCTCTAGGCGCCACACAAGTCGGGTGGTTGGAGCCGACGTGGATACCGTGTCGGTGACTATGCGAACTCCGGTGATGGCCGTTATAGCGTTATCTGCTGTTGCATCCAGATCCAGATAGGTGTTGAGTCTCCCACGGATTTTGACCATGTGATGGCCCAAAACCCAGGGGGATTCGGTGGTTGGTTGGGAACGTTCACGCCAAGGCATATCGATCACAACTTCATCCAAGGTGGGTAATGTTAACCCAGTATCCATCCTCCCCGTTGCTCCCGCTGTTTTTTCACCGCGCAAGGAAGTTTGGTCAGTGTGTGCTTTGTGTTGGCTTGCATACTCTGACTGCCACGTGGTCGCGCGTGCGGTTATTACCTCTTTTTCGTTTGTGGCACGACTCACGACAGGGTCACCGCCCTTGTCAAAGCCTTTAGCGTCAGTACCGCGTCCGCCTCGGTTTATCTCTCCGCCTTCGCGGCCGCATAGGTGTTGGCTTAGGCCTCCGCTCTCGGCGTTAAGTATTAACTTTCGCAACCACGGCGGCGGGTCCGCCGGTAGATCTGTAATGGCCTCATACACCTTTTGCGGCTCGCGCCTATCGAACATCGTTTGGTATGCACCACGAATCTCCGGTCGCTTGGTAAACATCAGCACTCCGCGCGTGAGCCGATCCAACCGGTGGCATGGGGAGAGCTCCGGGATTCCGAACTGTACACGGGCCTTGGTTAACGCCGTTTGCGTGATGTGCTGGCCTCGAGGCAGGGTTGCGAGGAACGAGGGTTTGTTTACTACCAAGAGGTCGTTATCTTCATAGATCAATTCCAGAGCGCCGGGGACTTCTCGTTCTGGTGCTGGGCGACGGTAAAAGTTAATGGAAATACCTGGACGAACTAGATCGTCAGGCGCCACTTCTTGGCCGTTGTCGAAGCGCACTAGGCCGTCTGAAAAGCGCTGGCGTACTGCGTCTTCGTTATCTTCGGGGTGCCTGTGCCGCTGGTTGAAAATCAACCGGGAAACAAAGTCTATTGCTTTGATCGGCGCGCCTTCGCCCATAGGTACTTGAACCCGGGTAGGGTTTAGGCCATTTTTGATTGGCAAAGGACTGATCACCAGGTATGCTCTCCTCTTATGGATCTCAACGCAATCATGAATACTATCGCTCAATTCTTCTCCACCGACTTTGGCGCGGCTTTCGGCCGTGTTCTCAGCGCGATCTTCCAATTCTTCTTCCCAGCGAACGCGCCGGCAGCTCATGATGTACCATTGCCAACTCCTAAGATTCCTGGCAAGTAAGCCTCCAGCCTCTAGAGCCTATGACGATGCAGCTGCGGTGAGGTGAGGATTTTTCTCACTGCTCTTAGCGTGTAGGCGCCCCTGCGTGCCCACTCTTTGCGGGTTGCGACCCTCAGCGCCCTCAGCGTCCCTTATTATCAAAGCCCCCACTGAAGTTCGCGTGAGTTATTTCACCTCATGCCAACCCTTCTGTGGGGGTTTTCGCAACCCCCTGGCCCCCTTTAGTGCGCAAAAGCGCATAATGGGTTTAGAGACAACATTGCACGGTCGAAGAAAGGTTGCGTCACAATGCCCACAGATTCGCACAAGGTTATTATCGTCGCGGTTGATGGATCCGAAGCCAGCTCAGTAGCGGTGAAGTGGGCCGCCAACGCGGCTTTGAAGCGTAAGCAGCCACTGAAGCTGGTTAGCGCTTACACCATGCCCCAGTTCATGTATGCCGATGGGATGGTGCCTCCACAGGAGCTTTACGACGAGTTGGAAAATGAGGCTAACGAGAAGATCGCGAACGCGCGCAAGATCGTGACCGATTTTTCTTCCGACATCGAGATCTCTCACGAGGTCCGCGAGTCCTCCCCAATCGACATGCTCTTGGAGTTTTCGGAAACTGCAGAGATGATCGTGATGGGTAGTCGTGGCCTTGGCGGCCTCTCTGGTCTGGTGATGGGGTCGGTCTCTGCAGCTGTGGTTTCCCACGCGGAATGCCCGGTTGTCGTGGTTCGGAAGGATAACGACGTCACGGAAGAGAACAAGTACGGACCGGTGGTTGTGGGCGTCGACGGTTCCGATGTGTCCCGCCAGGCCCTGCAGGTCGCCTTCCGTGAGGCGGATGCCCGCGAGACCGTGCTGCGCGCAATCCACGGTTGGAACGACACCCAGGTTCACACCACCTATGTGGGCCTCGTGGATGCGCAAAACGAAATGGAGCGCACTCTTAAGGAGCGTCAGGACATGCTGCAAAATGAGCTTGCCGACCTCGTTAAGCAGTATCCACATGTCCGGGTTGAGGAAGTTGTGGAACGCGACCGTCCTATCAACGCCCTTCGCGATGCTGCTTCGGACGCTCAGCTGCTCATCACAGGTTCGCACGGCCGCGGTGGTTTCAAGGGTATGCTGCTGGGCTCGACTTCCCGCGCACTGCTGCAATATGCACCGTGCCCAATGATGGTGGTCCGTCCGCGCCGCTAAAACTTCAACCCGCTAAAGTCTTTGCAGTAAAGTAGTAGGCCTTAGCGGGTTTCCTTATGCCCGCCGGTGGTTGTTGGTTTCTTTTTTCTTACCGACGCCCCAATGGTCCCCACGTAAAAATTTCAAGGAGAAGCTTCAATGTCCACGGCAGGTGACGCGGCCAAAGCTGCCAAGCCGGCGAAGAAGACGACCTCTCGCCGCAGGAACCGCCCAGGTCCGCGGCAACGGTTGTTGGCTAGCGCCACCCACCTGTTTACGACTGAGGGGATCCGTGTGATCGGCATCGATCGCATTTTGCGGGATGCGGATGTGGCCAAGGCCAGTTTGTATTCGTTGTTCGGTTCCAAAGATAACCTCGTGGTGGCCTACTTGGAGGCGCTCGACGAGAAATGGCGTGAGGACTGGACTGCGTTGGCAGAACAGCGGGAAAAGCCTGAAGAACGGATCATTGCATTCTTTGATCTGTGTATCAAGAACGAGCCGGACAATAACTATCGCGGTTCACACTTCCAGAATGCGGCGGGTGAATATCCTCGCCCTGAAACGGAAAGTGAAGAGCGCATCCGATCGGCGGCGATGGAGCATCGCCGGTGGTGTCGTGACACGATGGCAGAGCTGCTGACGGAGCGTTTCGGATATGCATCTCTCACTTTGGCAGATCAACTGATGGTCTTCCTCGACGGTGGCCTAGCTGGCGCGAAGATGTCTCGTACCGTCGTGCCATTGGAAACCGCGCGTGACATGGCGAAGCAGATTCTGCTGCGTGCCCCAATGATGTACTCGATTTAAAAGATCTGTGCGGGCCCGCTTCAACAGGCCGCCCTGTTAAATCTCCCGAGCGAGTGTTCTTCGACTAAATCTCCCGAGCCAGTATTTACTCGCCCTTGCGGGAGCCTCGTTTACCGGCCTTCTTTTCACGCTTGCGCGTTAAGTACAGGTGTTTTTGTTCTGCGTGATGCTCCCGGAATTCCGAGGTATAAGGCACGCGCTTATCGAGGGTGCGCTGGATAACGTACGTCTGCAACGTGGTCCATAGGTTGTTGCACACCCAGTAAATGAGAATCGCAATTGGTGCGGGACCAAAAAGCCCGAACACGATAGGGAAGAAGAAGAGTACTGGGCCCAGGGGCCACATCAGTTTCACGAACCCTCGTGCAGCTGTAGAGGCATGATCCACAACCTGAAGATTTCGCTTGAGTGTGTAGGCCCAGTTAGCCGTAGTAAATACTGCGGCGCAGAGCGCCAAAGGCAGTGCCAGTTTTAATACAGCATCGTGGGTGGTCCCCAAATCGGCGAGCATTTCCGGTTTCATCGCGGGATAACTGGAAATGGGAATGTTGAACGCGTGGGCGTCGAGAAAAAGAGAAATATCTTCGGGCGTTAAGGGGCCGAAGCTATGGTGGGTGGCGTCCACGCCCTCGGCAGGGCGGGCAATGCGCAAGAGTAGTTGATAAAGACCCAGAATGAGCGGAATCTGGATGAGCGCAGGAAGGCAGCCATCGACGACTTTGTAATCGCTATTTTTGCGTAGCTCGCGCTCGCGGGCCAGTCTTTCTTTCCGCTCCTCGGGGCTTTTCCTACCCTTAAACTCCTCGTTCAGACGGCGGAGGCTGGGGCGCATGTTGGCGAGGTGTCGGCCGGACGCATACTGGCGGTAAGCTAGGGGAAAAAGGAATCCGCGGATCGTCACTACCAACATGATGAGGCTAATGACCCAGGCAGTGGAAGCATCCATCCCCAGCGGACCAGAGAAAAGACTGTGCCATAGCTTGAGGACCCACGCGACAAGTTTCTCCACATACTCCATGACAGGAAACATTACCCTTTAAATATGAGCTAGTACTATGACAAACATGAGCACCACCACTGACAGTCATAGTTCGTTACCACGGGCCGTGCCACCTAAAAAGCGTTTGGACCCGATCAGCGTCCTCGGTGAGTTGCTGGTTACTTTTGGAGTGATCTGCCTGCTTTTCGGCTTCTGGGAAGTGGTCTGGACCAATGTGCAATCCGGTCGCGAACAAAATATCGTCGCTCAACGACTGGAAGATCAGTGGCGGGACAAGAATCCCCGGCCTTTAACTGAACCGCCGGAGGGCGCAGCATTTGCGCGACTCTACATTCCCACGTTTGGTTCGGATTTCAATTTCTCCATCGTGAAAGGTGTGAAAGACGAAGACTTGGATAAAGGGCCCGGCCACTACCTAGATTCTCAATTGCCGGGTGAGCCCGGGAATTTCGCTATGGCGGGGCACCGGGTGGGGCGCGGGTCGCCGTTTAACGACTTAGGGCTACTGAACACTTGCGATGCCGTCGTTGTAGAAACCGCAGGAGCGTGGGATATTTACCGCGTGTTGCCTATTGATGTGGCGTCAGGGCAGCGCCAGGCGAAGCTTTCCGAGTGTATGGATGCGCAGTTGGCCACACGTATGAGCCAGGGAGAATATTCCCAAGTTAACGGACGATACATCACTACTCCGAACGACGTGGAGGTTATCAATCCAGTTCCGCATGTATCCCGCGTGGCGGCCAAACCCGGTGATGCCTCACTGTTGACGATGACCACGTGCCATCCGCAGTATTCGAACACGGAGCGCATGATTGTGCACGCCGTAAAGGTCCGCAGTGATGACAAGAAACCCGGTTATGTTCCCGCCGAGCTAACGAAGGAGGTTTAGTTTCATGTACGCAGCATTGTGGAGGGCCCTTCCTGGGCCGTGGTGGATGAGGTTAATCATTGTGCTTATCGCACTGGTGGGAATCTTTTTCCTATTGATGGAAGTGATATTCCCCAAAATCGGCCCCATGATGCCGTGGACTGAGGTGGGAGTGCAGTCGATGGCGGATTGGGTGGCGGTGCTCTAGAGCTTCAAATTCCGGATAGTCTTTTCTGCGATCTTTTGCGCCTTGATGGATTGCGCCTGAGCTGTCCAGACTACGACCGCAGTCTCGTCCTTCCATACCGCGTAAATCGCGCCAGAATTCTTGCCCCCGTCTTTATCGCCACCCTTGCGCCCACCGGACCAACCTTCGGGCTGCAGCGCTTTGAGAGTGGTGTTCACCGGCGCAGCGCTATCAACGACCTTAACTGCATCCGTGTTAGTACGCATCTTCCGCACCAAAACCTGCGCTTGTGGTTCATTCTCGTAGGACCAGAACGTGCATGCAACGGGATCGAAGCGTGCATCCACGGTGACGCCCGTGAGACGCTGGCCCGTGGTGTTTTGTAACCACTCGCCATCGAGGTACGGACATGCTCCTCCCGCGGACGTGTCCTTATCGCCGGGCTCCGGCTTGGTGTTCACCGGTAGCTCCGTGCCCTTGACGGGGGCCACAGTGCGTTCCGCAGCTTGCTGTTTGCCCGGTTCCGGCGTGGGCACGGAAGGTTTATCGGGGAAGATAGAGCAGGAAACCAATAGAGCCGACGCCATGCTTAGCGCACAGGCGCCTCGCATTGGGCGAAGCGCAGTGCGGATACTATTGGTGATAGAGCTCAGCAACTACTTGCCTTGATCCTTCTCGAAGCGCTCAATGACATCGGCAGAAATGCGACCGCGGGAAGAAACAGAAATGTTATTTTTCTTTGCCCATTCGCGAATGCGCTTGTTTTGGCCCGGATTAGTGGTCCGGTTGACACGCTTGCCGGAGCGTGGCTTGCGGCGTGCAACCTGGACAAATGGTTGCACGGCATCGTCGAATTTCTGGGAGTTTTCTGGAGAGAGATCTAAGGTGTAGTCCACTCCATTAACGGTGAAGTCAACGACCTTAACTTCATCTTCGGACAGGGGAGTGTTATCGAAATCATCGAAGAACTGGGTTACTTCACGACGTGCCATGAGTGGTGCCTCCAAAACGTTGGGTGAGATTATGGCCTTATTGCTTTCTTAACAAGGATAATCAAGGTTTGGGTAAAAGCAAGTCTGAACATGAGGTCCAATAATCACCGGTACTTTTAGGGGAAAAACTTATAGCAGTTCAGCAGCATGGGAAGGCCATTTCTTTAGGTGGGCTATCTATTGGCGAAGTATTGAAAAAATATAAGAAAAATACAAGAAACCCTTAGTGGTGAGGGGGTTGGACCGATGGGAAACGGGCGAGGTAGCGGTGATGCTAACTCGCCCGTAATGGGGGGGATCTATACTCCGGAACGGCCTGTGTGGGTGCCAGGATTAATACGATTACCGTGCAACCGGATACCCTTACCGCGGTAGGTTCGCGCGGACTTGGCGCGGAACAAAGGTGCATTTCGACGGAAGATTCCGTCATTATGCATGAACATCCAGTCCGCGTGCACGAATTCAGGAGTTACCTGAACCACGGTATAACCGTGGGAATCGTAATCGAGGAATTTAATGTGCCGGTTCATTCCCTTGAACGCTTCCTCCGCGGTGTGGGAAAGGGCATTGTCCTCTGGAAGCTTCAAAATATCGTCGATATTGGAGCTGGTCACTGAGGTGCAGACAATCTCCACGCCCGCCACCCCCTTGTGTGGATAAGCGCCTGGCTCAACTGGAATATCGTTTGCCCACGACGAGTGAATGTCACCGGTGAGCCACACGGTGTTGTTAATTTTGCGCTCGGTGAGCAGTTTAATGAGTCGACGGCGCTCTGCGGCGTAACCATCCCACTGGTCGAAGTTGTACGGCATGCCCTGCTCTGGCAGGCCAAGCAGCTGGGTGACAGCGGCAGTTGTTTTCGGATCTAGTGGTGGGATGAGGACGGGGGAGATCATGACGGAGTTGCCGATCAGATTCCACTTTGCCTGAGACGTGGTCAGTTTGCCCGCCAACCACTTGAACTGCTCGGAGCCCAACATGGTTCGGTTTTTCTGATCGATTCCCTTAGCCTTCAGGAAGCTCATCTGCTTGTTGCGGTAGGTGCGCAGATCCAGCATGTTGAGCTCTACCAAGTTGCCGAAGCTGAGGTTTCGGTAAATATGGCCGCCGTGGGAGAACGGGGTAGCCCGAATGGGGAGCCACTCTAAATAGGCTTGGATTGCTGCGTCACGGCGCTTGGTGAAGCTGCCCTCCCGGCCAGGGGTGTGGTTTTCGGCACCGCCAGCCCACGTATCATTGGCAACCTCGTGGTCATCCCATGTCACGATCCAGGGGCATGCGGCGTGGGCTGCCTGCAGAGAAGAGTCAGTTCGGTACTGGGCGTAACGCTCGCGGTAATCCTGCAATGTAACGATTTCGTTCACGGGAAGGTGGCCACGAACCGCGCCCCGTTTACCGTTGTATTCGCCGCGCTTGTATTCGTAGATGTAGTCGCCGACATGCAGGGCAAAGTCTAGATCCGTGCGTTTTGCCATGTCACGGTAGGCGTTGAAGTAACCTGCCTCCCAGTTCGCGCAACTAAACAGAGCGAAGCGCAGTTCGGAAACATTAGCGCCTGCGGCAGGGGCGGTACGCGTACGGCCGATGGGGGAAATCTGGCCACGGTAGGGGCCATCCACCACGATAAAGCGGTAGTAGTAGCTGGTCGCTGGTTGCAAGCCCGTGACATCGGGCTTGACCGTCATGTCGGTGGCGGGAGTTGCGAAGACGGTTCCGGAAGTAACGATCGTTTTGAAATCGCGGTTGGGTGAGACTTCCCACTTCAACTTGGTCTTTACTCCGCGACCGCGACCTGCGTAGTCATTGGGGCGGCTGGTGACGCGGGTCCACAACAAAACACCGTTGGGCAGTGGGTCGCCGGAAGCTACACCATGCTGAAATACTGCGTGACGTGCTGGAGTGGCAGCAGCTGCGCCCGTTTGGGCGGAAACGGCTACAGCGCCCGCAGCAGTAAGTGTGGCGCCCGCCTGGAAAGCGCGTCGGCGCGTAATCGCAGTTGCAGCAGTTGAGGAGGAGGAAACTTCGGCCACCTCAGGGGTGACGGAAGAGGAAACTTCGCTCACCTCAGGGGTGACGGAAGAGGGAGCGGAGGAGTGATCAGAATTCGTCATGGTGAAATCACACCACGGCTTCCCTAATCCCGCTGGGTGAACGCGTCAGCAATAATGCATTCGGGGGTGAACGGGGGGTGGTAGACCCTCGCTATAGAAGTTAGACGGACTTCTCCGCGATCTGCGACTCAATCAGGTCCAGTTCGGTGGACACGCTGCCCAGCAAGCGGCGCTGCTGACTAGGAGGCATCGCCTCGGCGTTTCGTACGGCATCCTCAAGGGTGTCTAGGCGCTCGTCAATGTCTTTGGCGAAACCATTGGGTACACCGCGCTTCACTGCATCGCGGACCGCCTTGATTCGAGCGCGCTGGGGCGCGCCTTCACCGCTGAAGGCTGCCATGCTGCGGCGAGTCACACCAGAACGGGATGCCCGCGACCCTTCGGAGTTCTCCTGAATCTGCACCATAGCCCGGTAAAGCAGTGGTAAAGCCGCAGGAGCTGCCGTGCGCAAAGCAGTGGCGTAGCGCGCAACGTTGTTCTTATTGAAACGACCGGCCTTGATCTGCTGCAGGGCGTTCTTGGCCATGTATTCCTCGTGCTTACGGCGCGCTTTCAGTTCCTTGGCGTCGTATTTACGAACCTGCTTGGCGGTTTTGCGCAGGTACTTATCCTTGCGCTTTTCCAGCTTCGCATCAGCCTTGGCTTCGGCCTTCGCGCGCAGCTTAGCGGCCTTGTAAGCAGCCTTCTTCTCTTGGCGGCGCTTGCGCATCTTGCTGAGCAATCCCATGTTTCTCCGAACGTCTTTCGCTAACTTGTCAGTCTCGGGTGTGCTTCTTGGTGTTTTACCACCTTGACGCCCCGCAACCACAATACTTCAAACCTACCGCGCATACTGCTCAGCTTGCGCGCGCAGGTCGGCGCTACACTGAGATGCATTGTGAGATCGCACCCCGCCTACAGTGAAAGCGACGTGAATGTCGGCCACCTGCCGCCACTCACGCCCGCCGATCTAACCGGTTGCAGGCATCGCGCGGTGTTAAGGCGCAAACTTGGGTCGTGGGAACCCGTCAAAGACCTAACCGGGGCGGGATTAGAGCGGTTGTCGGCGCGGGCGGGCGCGGCGTCCCGGCGTCGAGCGGTAATGGAGTTACTACCGCACAAGTCGCGCCTTGGTGACAAGGTGGCGTGGTCCCGTGTGGATGTGCCCTTCGACGACGACAACGCCGTGGAGTTAACGCTGGAAGCCATAGCGACCGGCGCACGCGTTATCACGGGGGCTGTCTTGGAGAACTCGGAATTTAGGGTTTATGTGGACTTCCTCGTGCGGATGGACCACACCGCGGGGTTCGACGACCGCACTGTCTACGCCCCGGTCGTGATTTCCAGCCATGCGGTCGCCCGCCCAGCTAAAAGCAGCGCCCAGGCTGACTGTGCCATCGTGGACCTGGCCGCGTTGGGCTTATCCAAACCCATCCCCGTTGCATGGAGGCACCGCACAGTAGCCGGCGAAGGGCAACGCGCTGCCATGGCGCACACCATTTTGAAAGAATGGGGCAGGGCGGCTGCAGAGGTTGGGTTCATTGGTCGCGCGGGTGCGTCGCCGCGGGTGCGCTGCTTCTTCTACAGCGCAGAAATCGTTATGCCCGGTTTAATGGCCGCACTATCCGAATCAATCCCCACCCGGCCCAGTCGGGTGAAGGAATGCAAGGTGTGCGAGTTCCACAACCACTGCCGGCTGCAGTTGCTGGAGACCGCCGATATCTCCCTGCTGCTCCCCGGAGATAAAAACCGGAAGTGGCGGGAGCGGGGGATTGATACGCTGCCACAGCTTATGGCCGCCAACGTGGGCGAGACCAGTCAGCTGGCCCGGGCGTGGCTGCAGGGTAAAACCATCTTGCGGCGTGAATACTCCCGCTGGGTGAGCGATCCATTGTTGTGGGGCAATCAGGAATTCGTGCTGGAGGGTAAGCAAGCCCCTATGGCCCGGGAGCTGGCGAAGCTCGTGGAGGTGGACGTGGACATGGAGGCTCACCCCAACCGTGGCACGTTCCTGTGGGGCACCTTCGACGGTTCGCGGTACGTCGCGTTCAGTGACTTCTCCGCCGATGGCGATGAGGGACAACACGTGGCGGAGTTCTGGGAGTGGCTGCAGCAATCGCGCGCTGCTGCTGAAAGAGACGGGAAAACTCTGCGCGTGTGGGTGTATGCCGCACAGGGCGAAAACCACTGGCTGCGCTATTACGCCCGTCAGTTCGGCGGCCGTGAATACCGCGTGGAGGGCACCGCTGGGTCACGGGTTATTGCTATGCCGTCGATTCAGGACGTCGAGGCTTTTATTAATTCCGACGCCTGGTGCGACATCTTCCCCGTTGTCCGGAAGGCTCTCGCCTCCAGCGATTCGCTTGGGCTGAAAACGATTGCGCCACTGGCGGGTTTCGAATTTAGCCAAGAGGGTGTGAACGGCCGCGCGGCCGTGGATCTGTTTGAAAAAGCCGTTGGGCGCACCGGCAGCGAGGCAGCTGTAGCTAGGCGTACTCTGGAGCGCTATAACGCCGACGACTGCGTAGCGACCGCCTCGGTGAGAGCTTGGTTGCGGCGGGGCGCGCCGGGTGTGGACGACGTGGCGTCGGGCGAAAAAGTAAACAACAGCCAACCGTGAGCTAGAGAGAAAAATCGATGAATCTGTTTGAAAAGATTGCAGCACTCAATGCGAAGGGGCCGTTTCGGGCGGAACGGGTAACAGCGGAAACTGCGCTTAAGGGCGGGCGCCACCCCGTCTTGCCTGAGCCTCAGCCCAATGCGGTGTTGGGAACGCCGCTGCAGGGGGCGGGTGATGCGGCATGGAACCAGTGGCTGGAGCAACAGGGAAAGCGGGCTGACCTGCGCGACGTTGTGATCGGCGTGGGGTGCTTCTGGGGTGGCGAGAAGATGTTTTGGGGCGTGGAGGGGATAGTGGGTACTTCGGTGGGATACGCCGGCGGGTACACACAGAACCCGACGTATCGCGAGGTTTGTACCGGCCGGACAGGGCATGCAGAGGTGACCCGCGTGGTGTTCGATGCGAAGGTGATTTCTGCGGAGGAAGTTGTAGCTATTGCGTTTGAGAATCACGACCCCACCCAGGGCGATAAGCAAGGTAACGATATTGGCACGCAGTATCGGTCGGCGGTGTACGCGAACTCGCCGGAGCAGCTAAAGACGATTGAGGCTGCGATCGAAAGCTGGCGCGAGCGCTTTGCTGAGAAGGGCTTTGGGGACATCACGACGGAGGTGGGATTGCTGGCCGATATCGGGGATGGGCACTACTACTTGGCGGAAGATGAGCACCAGCAGTACCTGCATAAGAATCCTGGCGGGTACTGCAACCACGGGCCAAACGGTGTGAGCTGCCCAACCGGGGTGTTGGGGTAGAGCATGATCTGCGCGGGGCGGGGGAGGCGGCGAAAGTAGCCATTAGGATCAGGACTCTCCAAATCGCCACGCACTTCAATCCCGTAACTGTAGTAAGACCTCAAGGAGGCTAGACAGTTCGCATCGTCAATGTCGTATGGGAAATACTCTGGAAGGGGTATCTGTACGTCTACGAGAAAATCCCAGGTTGGCTCTCCAAAGCGTTCCCACAAGTCCATCGCGTCCTTGGGCATTCTAAAACCAACTTCCTATTGATGTATGCAGGGAGTCTACAATAACCAGGTTGATCTATGTACGAGCTCACCCTTCTCGTCTTTTATGAATTGCGAGAATTGCAGGAAAGCTAGGACACTGCGAGGTTCAGAGTATGTAGATCCCTGCTTTTTACTAGCTAATGTTCTCCTATATGTCCTCGAATTACTATCGAGTACAAACAACGGCAAAGTGATGTCGTGAAATCTCTCGCCGACCGTCGCTTGCGGGGGCCTGTCTTCGTACGGCTTAAGAATTGATAGTTCCCCGCACGTGGTGTTACTGAGCTATTTAGGTAAATCCTCAGTAATGGCGCTAAAGAGTTTGTCAATGCCGGAGCGCAGAATTGTTTGAGCGTGAAAGTATCAAGTGGGCTACATAACGTAGGGTTAGAGATGCGCCTGCGATGATCAGCACCGACCCAAGAAAAAAGCAAAGCCAGCTCCTATGTTAGGGCCATCTGACGCGCTAGAGATAAAGGCTACTGTTGAGCCAACTATCAGCAGTCCAATGCCTGTCGCAATTCTGCGAAAAACTACTACGGCAACGACCAGAGAGAGTAATGCAGCACATACACAGGCGATGATCAATGATTGATTCCAATTCTGGAAGAACCCTTCCTCACTTCCATACTGGGGATAGTAAAAGAGCATTATTGCTGGACGAGTGGTTCCCAAGAGTGCGAGTAAGAGGATCAGCAACTCAGGGAAGGGGCTATCAATAGTTTTCGCACGAAAAATCAGCTCCTGGTCTAGAAGGAATGTGAGACGTTCTTTACTGCTTGGTAATAAGCATCACTTCGACCATTACGCATTCTCCGATTATCAGTTCCTTCTCGATAGGTTTTCGCACAAGCGGATTTCGGCCACGTCAGAAAACTGTTCGGGCCTCTCATTGCATCGTACTTTTTACGGATCTCACCACAGGCTTTAAAAGGGGAAGGTCAATAGGTGCGACAGTTCGTCGGTGTGGCCGCTGCAAAGGTCTGTACTCCAGCACGGCGCGCAGTAGTTTGCTCTTGGGCTTCCTGCACTTCAGCTCGGTCGGCTTCTTCCTTGGTGAAGCCGGCAGGCACGCCCTCCCTATCTGAGCGCATTTGTCCTAGGGTGATCGTATTCTTGGGGCTTTCGGTCGGCTTCCAGTCGGCGCCAGCATCATTATCAACGTTGTTATCGTTGAACCAAGGGCTTGCTCGCATCATTAGCACTTCTTTTTGTCTTCAGTCTTTGTGGCTGGCCGTGCTTATCCTCGTGCGTCATACCTCTATCCAAGAGGATATTTCGGGAAGGAAACCATCCTTTCTGCCTAATTGTAGACGAAGGCTGAACATGGTTGCGATGTGGTGGTATCTGATATTCACATGCCACGGATGAACGGTGTCGAATTCCTGGACAAGCTCAAAGAGCTAGAGCAGCCACCGATCTTCATCGCGATGACTGCCTTTGACACGGATGACACAATGCTCCAGGTCTTGGCCCACGGCGGTGCCGGCTACGTCATCAAAAGCGATAAACCACGTTCGATCATCGATGCCGCCGATGATGCATGCAATGGCGGCACGGCTTTATCTCCTCAGTGTGTGACACGCTTGATGAAGCTGTCCATCATCCTCTTCAATTCCGCAACGAACAAGGCCATGACTCTGGGCTCTTCACAGAAGAACGTCCTGGAGTTGCTATGTGCTGGATGTTCAAATGCGGAGATCGCCAAGCCGTGTTCTGCACACCGTTTGTCGTTACCACGAAGCACGCTCGGCGGACATGTTGTATCAAGCGCAACTGCGCGTTCCCCTAGGTATGCGAATACCCCGGCACCTCATATCAAGGAGATGCCGGGGTTGTCCGTGTTGAAGTGCTCAATCGAGCGCCCAGCTGGCAGCAGCCACAGTGGCTAATTCACACCCCTGTTGCGCCAACCGGGAGCGCGGGTTGCTTACTTGGAAGCTGCTTCGTAGCGCTGTGCAACCTCGTCCCAGTTGAAGACGTTCCAGACTGCCTTGACGTAGTCAGCCTTCACGTTCTTGTACTGGAGGTAGAAAGCGTGCTCCCACATATCCAGAAGCAGCAGTGGGGTGAGGTTGATGGACAGGTTGCCCTGCTGGTCGGTCATCTGCTCGACAACCAGGCGACCTGCGACATGGTCGTAACCCAGTACGGCCCACCCGGAGCCCTGCAGGCCCAGGGCGGCAGCGCTGAAGTGATCCTTGAATGCCTCGAAGGAACCGAAGTCGCGGTTGATAGCTTCAGCCAACTCGCCGGTTGGCTCGCCGCCACCGTTAGGGGACAAGTTCTTCCAGAACAGGGAGTGGTTGGTGTGTCCACCCAGGTTGAAAGCCAGGTCCTTGGACAGGGCGGTAACTGCTGCGCCGATGGTGCCGTTCTGGCGAGCCTCTTCCAACTTCTCCAGCGCGCTGTTAGCTCCGTTGACGTAATTCTGGTGGTGCTTGGTGTGGTGGATTTCCATGATCTCACCGGAGATGTGTGGCTCCAGTGCGTCGTATGGGTAGTCCAGTTGTGGCAGCTCGTACTTAGCCATTGTTCTTGTTTTCCTTCCGTTGCTTTTCTTGTCTTGTTACCGACGCCCCGCGCTTTACCCCGCTCAAGCGTTCCAGCGGGCTCAACTGCGGTTTTTCGGTTACGTGTTCAAGTGTGGCCTCGCGCGCGCGCCGTTTCAAGCAGCCATATAGAACTTGAAAGTTCAATAAGTTGAACAGTGTGTGCGAGGGGGACGTAACGTTCAGACAGCGCGATATCTGGCTGCGGGGTAGCTTAGGCCGTATGGAGCTGACAAGCGGAACCAAGATTGTCCTCATTGGCGCCGGTGACGTGGGGGTTGCGTACGCCTACACCATCGTGAACCAGGGTCTCACGGATCATCTCGCCATCATCGATATTGACGAACGCAAAACGTGGGGCCATGTCCAAGACCTCAACCATGCCGTGCCCTGGTCAGGTCACAACACCCGCGTCACCATGGGAACCTACGAGGATTGTCGTGATGCGGCCATCGTCGTGAACTGCGCGGGAGTTGCGCAAAAACCAGGTGAAACCCGACTGGACCTCGTAACCCGAAACACTGAAATCTTCAACAACATCGTTGGTGCCGTTATGGACCACGGGTTCAACGGAATCTTCATCGTGGCCACCAATCCCGTAGACATTCTCAGCTACGCAACGTGGAAGTTCAGTGGCCTGCCGTCCGCCCGCATCATCGGCAGCGGAACAATTCTGGATACCGCGCGCTATCGTCATGCACTTGGCGAATACTTTCAAGTAGCGGATACCAGCGTGCATGCCTACGTCATTGGTGAACACGGCGATACAGAACTGCCAGTACTCTCCGCCGGTTCGGTGGCGGGAGTGGGCCTGCCCAAACGTCTGGCTCAGGTTAGCGAAAATGGCCCCTCCCAGGCTGATGAGATCTTCGAGCGCACGCGCACCGCCGCTTACGACATCATTAAGGCCAAGGGGTCAACCAGTTTTGGAATTGGCATGGGCCTAGCCCGAATTACCCGCGCAGTATTGCAGAACCAGGACGTTGTGTTGCCGGTATCCGCCCTGCTGGACGGTGAATATGGGCGCGAAGACGTGTACATCGGCACGCCCGCGGTTATCAATCGCACCGGCATCCGGCACGTCGTGGAATTGGATTTGGACGACGAAGAATTCAACAAGTTTGACCACTCAGTCAGTGTTTTGCGCGACGTCATGGGTAAAGCGGGGCTGCTGGAAGTGGCGTCGGACTAAAAACTAGAAGCAAAGAGTGAGAAAAGTGTCCACCTAGAGCAATCGGGGGCGGCAATGGAGGGCTATAGACCGAGGAACTTTTTGATGGCAGGCATTTCTTCGCGTGCTTGGGTCAGCCCGGATTCGTAAGCGCTGAGCAAACGGCGGATATTGCGATCACCATTCGTAATGCGCAGCGAACGCGGGGCGAAAACATACGCGCGCCCCTGTCGTTCCATTTCAAAAATCTGCTCCCGAACCTGGTTGTAACGATCGTGCCGGGTAATGATCGAATCGACCAAAGCCGGATATTTCTTAAACATCCGTTGCACACCCCAGTCCACGTGACCTGCGCTCTTGCGGTACGAGCGGGTGCGGGTTTGAATCACCAAGAACTTTTCGAACCCATCTTGGATAGCCGAATCAATGGGAATGCCGCCCGTGGGGCCGAACGCGCCATCAAACCACGGGTCGCCATCAATATCTACAGGGGGCATGAAAAACGGGAGAGTGCTGGAAGCCTGTGCGCGGATGAAAAACTCCTGGGGAGTATGGATATCTTCACGACCCCAGTGCTTCGTCTCCCCAGTTCGCGCGTTGAAACCCGAAATCCGGTATTGCACTGGTGAGCGCTGGAAGTAATTCCAATCCAATTCCATCGGATGGCCCGGAATGCCCGCCGCGCCATAAATATATTGAGCGTTGAAAAATCCATCGCCGCGCATCCATGTGCGGAACCCACCGAAATTAGGATCGGAAGGGAATGTGGTGAAGGTGGCGCGCATGCGCTCCGGATCGCGTGCAATGTAATAGGCCACGTGCGAGGTAGCGGCGGAATTACCGCATACCCAACCGAAATTTACGTCCGCTTCCAACAGTGCTTGCACCATGGCGGCCGAAAAAACGGCACGCATAGCGCCCCCTTCGAATACCAGTGCCGTATCGGTCACATTAGGTGGGGGCGAGAGCGGTTTTTGCATGCCAAGGTTGCGCACGCATTTAAGGCTACAGTGCCCTTTCTTCCGACGCCCCGCGGGGCGGGCATCTTCGCCACTCAAGTGGGGGAACGGGGCAATCCCACTTTGGGGGCTGTACATGCCCTGCAGAAAGCGGGGAGGCGTACTAAAACTTAAACCTATGAAGATTGTCGCCCACCGCGGAGCCTCCGGGGAACGCCCAGAGCACACCCTGGCCGCATACGAATTAGCTGTGGAGCGGCAAGCCGACGGAATGGAATGCGATATTCGCCTGACTCGCGATGGGCAGCTGGTGTGTTTTCACGACCGCACCATCGAGCGCACTTGTGTGGATTCCAATCTCCCGTCCACAACGGTTATCAGCGAACTGACGTTGGCGGAATTGCAAGAATTGAATTTCGGCACGCCCGAAGAACCCGCTCCCATTCTTACGTTGCGCGAACTGCTGGAGGTTTTCCAACAGGCGCGGGCGGACGGGCGCGACGGCGCACCGGAGCTTTTCATCGAAACCAAACACCCCAATCGCTATGGACCAAAGGTGGAGTACGCCTTACAACAGGAGCTGGTGCGCGCTGGGTTGGCCGCAGGCGATGCCGTGCATTTGATTTCCTTTAGCCCGCAATCGCTGGTGCGGTTCAAAATGATCAATCCGCGGATACATCGCATTTTGCTCCGGCGGGAATACCAACGGATGCTGAATCCGGGTTTGGAAGCACTGCACGTGGTAGATGCCCATGGTTTGAGCGTGGCGCGTGGAAAGATCCGCCCCGACATCATTGGGCGATTCGGCGACGGCACATATATGTGGACTGCTGATAAAGAAGACGACGTGCGGTGGGCCACGCGCCGGGGTGTGACGTGGCTGGCGACGAACTACCCGGGGCGGGCGCGTATGTGGCGTGATGATGAGCTCGGCAATGCCTAGACAGATGGACGATCGCGGTGCAGGGGGCGAGTTAGGGTTTTCGTCTTGCAATGATGAGCTCGGCAATGCCTAAACAGACTGGCGCTTGTGGGTGCAGGGCGCGAGTTAGGGTTTTCGTCTTGCAATGATGAGCTCGGCAATACCTAAAGGTAAGATAAGCGCCGTGGCTAAGAAGAAAAAGAACAACGAGCAACTTCCAGAGGGCATGAGCCGCCGTCAGGCCAAGCTCGCTGCCCGCGCTGCGGAACGCGCCAAGTTGCAGAAGGACCCTCGTCCGTACGACGGATTCGCTATGGAAGCGGACCTCATCGCACTGCAGGAGTTCGTCCCCTCCGCGCACTTCACGCCAGAAGTGAAGGGGATCGACCGCAAGGTTTCCATCGTCTCTGTGCTGCCAGGCGCCGTTGCAGCCCTGTTGCGCAGCGCCGAGGACGGCGGGGATGCCTATGTCGCGCTGCAAACGCAGCACCGCGGCAACAACCCACACCGCGATCTGGCGTTTGTGCTCAACTGGGTGAAGTCCGCCGAGCCTGGCCAATCCCTCGAAGTCGGCATCGCCGATGGGTCCGAGCCAGAGCTGACGGAGTTCCTGGATAAGAGCACTCAGGAAGACATCACCGTGAGCCAGGACTTCAATTGGTGGCTGACCGAGGCGCAGCAGGGTAACCCTCAGGTGATGGCTACCTTGCAGCGTGCCAACGATTCGGTCCTGCCGTCCCACCGCGTTGATGCAGATATTAAGGGTGCCGCCTGGTGGATCGATCCGGGCGAGAAGGCCCACATCCGCTGGGTGCGTCAAGAGGATGAAATTGAATTGCTGAACGCCTTGGCTCGCCTGCACGCAGCCGGTGAACTGCACTTGGGTGAAGGTTCCAAGTTCGCCGGGGTGTTCCGTACTCACGGTGTGCTGGTCCCTGTGTGGGATTTGGACAACACCAGGGAGTACGGCGCGTGGACTGCTGGCCTAGAAGCTTTGGATAGGAAGCTGGATGCAGCACTGGGGAACTCCGAGGCGCTGACCGCTGATGAGCAGAAGGCAAAGCAGACCATCATTTCCCGTGAGGTAACGATCCGCTGACCGTGCGCGACTACGCCTGAGGGTCTGCGCCGGCCTACGGCGGACTATTTCAACTTGTTGAATATGGCCTGTGCAGCTTGGTCATCCCACACAGCTACATTGCCCGCGTAAGTATCCATGTAGCTGCCGATGGGAACCGTTTCTTGTGTAGCGCCACCACGCATGGCTAGGCCCAACAGGGCCAAGTTCCAAGCGTGGTCCTTTTTATTAACGGTCAGGCTGGAGGCGAGGGACTTCGCAGTGGGCAGACCACGGAATGGGTTGAGGATGGTCCCGGGGGAAGCCACCTTTTTACTCAACGCCGATAGGAATTCTTTCTGACGGTCCACACGGTCCAAGTCACCACGTGCGGAGGTATAGCGGGAGCGTACATATCCCAAGGCGGTGGGGCCATCCATTTCCTGGCAACCGGCCTTGAGGTTTATGCCGGCCATGGGATCATTAAGCGGTTCTTTTAAACACATTTCCAAACCGCCAACGGAATCCACGACATTCGCAAAACCGCCAAAGCCGATTTCGGCATAGCGATCAATTCGCAAACCAGTAGCTTTTTCCACGGTCTGCTGCAGCAGAGCGGGGCCACCAAGGCTGAAGGCTTGGTTCAACTTATTCTGACCCTGGCCAGGGATATCAACCCAACTATCGCGAGGTAGCGAGAGCATGGTGGGCTTACCACCAAGGCTGGGGACATGGACAATCATGATGGTATCCGTGCGTCCCACTGCGTCATTGAGTTCACCGGCCATCAATCGGTCTGCATCCTTTTTGTCCAAACCGGCGCGAGAGTCCGAGCCGACCAATAGCCAGTTAGTGCCCTTGGTATTCCCCACACGGCCACTGTAGTTTTGCAGAGCCTCCGTACGATTGAGTTTTGAATCCACCCAAAACAGACTGCCCACCATGAGGAGAACAAAAACTAGCAATAATGAGGCCACTGCTTTAAACAGCCCGAAGCGTGGCCGGCGGCGTGGGCGACGTGTGGCTTGGGGATCGCGGCGGCGTCGGGACAACAAAGATCCAGAGTCCGTGGGGCGGTTCCGACGCGACGAGGAACCAAAGCTAGGTGATCCGGAAGGGCGCGGTGGCACACTCTCGAAACCGCGCGGCCCCTGGGCAGGTGGCACGCTCTCGAAACTGCGCGGCCCCTGTGCAGGTGGCACGCTCTCGAAACTGCGCGACGCCTGCGGGGAGGGTGGAACTTGTTGCCGGCGATACCGAGGCGGTTCTGGTTGAGGGAGATTATCGTGGTGCGGTGTACGCCGGTTATGCGCGAAAGTGTCATCCGAGTGGCCACTTTCGGGTCGTGCGCTGTCTGCCCGGTTTCCCTCTGGGGGTGGCACAGTACTACGACGCCGAACGGGGCGCCCGAAACGGTCTAAGATCAACTCACCGTTTCGGTCGCGGGCGAAGCCATCTTTGGCGGAATCATCGCGAGGTGTCATGGGGTATATGGTAGCGAGCCATTTATGTAGTTCTTTTTCACACACTTACCTCCCAGTAATCCCTAAGCAAGATTGCAAGTGTTAGGGCGCGGGAATCGTACGCCTGCTTGCGGGAGTCTGGGCGTGGAAAGCGGTGAGAGACACGAGTTCGGTACACAAGGAGGCTGTGGGGCAAGACCGGTGCAAAACCCCTATAACCACACGGCATAACCGACGAACGCGACTGTGTCGATTAACCCGTGTCCGATAACCAGTGGCCAAATCCTCCCTGTTTTCTTGAAGTACCAGAGGTAAATGATGCCCATGACAATGTTGCCTACTCCTGCGGAATATCCCTGGTAGAGGTGATAGCTGCCACGTAACAAGGAACTAGCTGCGAACACCGCGGGCCAACCCCACCGCAGTTGGCGCAGGCGAGTGGCTAGCCAGGCAACCACGACGAGTTCCTCGGCGAAACCGTTGGCCCATGAATTTAGTACCAGCAACGGCAGCTGGGCTGGGTTATCCGCTAGTCCGCTGGGGGCGACGTTCCGGGAAAGCCCCAAGTGCACCGCGCTGAAATAGAAAGCCAACCCAGGCAGGCCAATAATTGCGGCTAAACCCGCGCCGTGCAGCCAGTCCTTCGCCCGCATTCGCCAGTCCATGGGGGCGGGCAGATGGCGCAGTAGCAAAAACAACGCCAGCCCGCCCCACGCAAAGAGGGCGCCACTGCTGATGATTTGGAAAACGGGGTCCAACCACTCCACCCCAGAGGCTGTGCGATTAATTGTGGTGGTTTGTTCGTTGAGCGGGGTGGGATCGAGCGTTGCTTCCAGGAGTCGTAGTGCCGCGCGCACACCGGCCGTGCCGAACGTGATTGTCAGCACTAGTAGGATTTCCCACCTGAGGGGCCGGCTCGCTATACCGCCTGGCGCTGTTTCACTTGGCGGGGTCTCGCTTGGTGCTGTCTCGCCTGGTGCTGTTTCACTTGGCGGGGTCTCGCTTGGTGCTGTCTCGCCTGGTGCTGTTTCACTTGGCGGGGTCTCGCTTGGCGCTGTCTCGCCTAGCGCTGTCTCGCCTGGCGCTGTCTCACTCGGCGGGGTCTCACCTGGCGTTGTCCTATTGAGCTCCATGCCGGGCCCCTTTCCCTCACCCATGCGCGCCACCGCATCCACAGCCATGCCCGCCGCCGGGCGCTGCATGCCCTTCCGACTGAACCACCGCACGGAAACCAAGTTGACCAAAGTCGCTGGGCTCGCCCACACTGAGTTGGGTGGGGTCGAGGACGCGCGTGGCGTCGGTAACCAAAGTAGCCAACCCGAGTAGCTCGCTTTCCGACACGCGATCGCCAACCGCCCCCAGCATCAGAGAAATGGGCCAACGGCCCGGCACCCGGCTGGGGTCGACCAGTGGCACGGTGACGGCCGCCCAACCCATAAGATTCCACAGGGTACCCCACGGAGTCCACGCGGTCTGAGCTGCGAAGTTATCCTGTGGGCTCAGTGAGCTGAATGTTCCTGGGGGTGGCGGAGCATGTGCGATGGTGGGGGTGGCAATGACGTCGAAGTCGTGCCACGGCCCGTCGGAGGGGTCGAGGCTGCAGATTGCTTCTTCTATTCGACGCCGACGCCACGCGGGAACCTGCCGTCCCGTGCTTCGCAGCCACGCCGTCAGTGGTGACAACGTTCCGGGAAGATCCGCACAGCGGGCCGCGATGACCGTAGAAAACAGGTCGAATGTGGATGGCGGGTACGGCGCGGGGGCAGCTGTGACCGACGTGACGGCATCCGTGGTCACCAGCAAACTGGCGCTGGCGGCAGTCGCAGCGGCGATGCGGGGATCCACGGGAACGGGGGAGTGAAAACCCATGTTCGTGTAACCCACGCGGAGCGAATTCGGCACCGCGGCGTGTAGGCCATAGGCGCGGGCGGTGGTGGGAATATCTTTGGCAATGAATCCGTGAGCGGTGGGGGTGAAACCGCCCCGATAGCGGTCGTGCGCTGGCTTTAGCGCCGCCAAACCACAACACGCAGCGGGGATACGAATGGAACCTCCACCATCGGTGGCGTGGGCAATGTCGACCAGCCGGCGGGCAACAGCGACAGCGGCACCGCCCGAAGACCCGCCGGGCATAAACTGCGCGCCCAGTGGGTTGACGGGGTGGGGAAAACCCACCGGTTCCGTATATGCGGTTGTCCCGTATTCCGCGCTAGCGGAAGCACCCACGAGGGTGGCGCCGGCACGCAAGAGGCGCAGGGCTGCAGTATCCGAATGGTCGGCGGTGAGCTGATGGTGAACCGAACCCATGGTAGTGACTTCCCCGGCGAGCTTTTGCAGGTCCTTCAGTAGCACTTCCTGGCCGGATAAATCGCCCACGAGGTGGCCCGTGGGCAGCCAATTCAGCCAGTCGGGGCCCTCTTCCGCGCCGTCCGGGTGTGGGTAATTGGGTTCCGTGGCCAAGGTGCGCGGGCGGTCATAAATACGGGCCACACCCAACTGTTCCGCGGTGAGCCCAGTCCGGCGAATCTCCGTCTGGAGGCGGGTCGCGAAATCTGGACGGTCGAAAGCGGATGGAGTCATAGTGATTGCCACGATACAGGGGCTGGGTATTCCTCTATGGTGATAACTATGATGACCCATCTCTCTGCTTCCGATTCACGATGCCGCGTTGCTTTCTTGGGGCCGCGGGGCACGTTCACCGAGCAAGCGCTACGGGAATTCATGGCCGCCGGGCACGTACCGCCGGCTGCAGAAACCGTGGAGGTGGCAGCGCCGGGCGTCGCCCTAAAGATGGTGAGGGAAGGCCAAGCCGATTTCGCCTGTGTTGCCCTAGAGTCCAGCGTGGATGGGCCAGTGGCACAAACTGAAGATGCGCTGGCGGCGGGAGAGCGACTGCAGATTTACCACGAAGTTATCGTGCCTGTGGCATTCACGATCATGGTGCGGCAGGGGATGGCGCCGGAAGACGCGCGGACGATCACCACACACCCAGTGGCAGAAGCGCAGGTGAGGCAATGGATTGCCGAGCACCTGCCGCATGTGACTTTCGTCCCCGCGAGCTCGAACGGAGCGGCTGCACAGATGGTGGCTGAGGGGCGGGCCGATGTGGCTGCGGCCCCGGAACGCGCCCGGGAAATCCATGACTTGGAGGCGCTGGCGAAAAACGTCGCGGATGTTCCCGGCGCGCACACCCGGTTCGTCTTGGTGGGCAAGCCAGGGGCGCCCACCCCGCGGACAGGCAATGATCGCACCGGGGTGGCTTTCGTCCTCGAAAACCAGCCGAGCAGTTTGTTGGATGCGTTGACGCAGCTTTCGGGACGCGGAGTGGATATGTCCCGCATTAGTTCGCGGCCGTTGAGGGGTGCGTTGGAGGCAGCGAACAGTTCGGGCAGTTTTGGCGCGCCGGGTATCACCGAGGCAATGGGCGCGCTGGGCGCTACGACCGTGACAGCCGGCGAGAGCCTGCCGATGGCGGGGCATTACGTATTCCACGTGGGTGTGGTCGGGCACATTGACGATGCGGCCGTGGCCGAGGCCCTGGCCGGCTTGCACCGGGTTGCACGCCACGTGCGGTACCTCGGCAGTTGGCCGGCCAGCGAGGATGTGAAGAACCGGCACCAGGGCTCGGCACCACCGAGTTTCACCGAATCGGTCACCTGGGTCGACCGTCTCAAGCAAGGGGAGGATTAATCACCGTGACCAGTTCTGTTCCAAACGATGCACCACACACCGCGACGGATTTCGCGGACGTTGTAGCCAACGCAACTCCGCAGGCCGAAGCCGTAGGTGTGCGCCGGTTGTTCCTCGTGCGCCACGGCCAAACCACGTCCAATGCCATCCACGCGCTAGATACTGCCCTGCCCGGCGCGGACCTCACGGAACTCGGGCGTATGCAGGCCACCGAAGCTGGGACAACGCTAGCGGAGCGAACCCAGCGCGCACGCATTCTTTCCAGCCAAGCGGCCCGTGCCCAGCAAACCGCCGTCAATGTTGCCCACGCTTTTGCCGTTGCGGGCGGGC
This sequence comes from Corynebacterium auriscanis, assembly GCF_030408435.1. NCBI lineage: Bacteria > Bacillati > Actinomycetota > Actinomycetes > Mycobacteriales > Corynebacteriaceae > Corynebacterium > Corynebacterium auriscanis. The sequence goes on from NZ_CP047046.1 coordinate 209,656, forward strand.
ACGTAAGCGGGGTTGGCCGGGATGGTAGCGAGGCTTTGCCTTCTGCTCTTTTGTTGGACGACGCCACTGCGCAGCACATGATCAAATCTCCCCATGCCACCGCCGCAGCCGCGGGCGAGGTGCGTGCTTTACCCGGTGTCGCCGAAATTGCGGCCGGGGATTACGAGATGCGCAATGATGAGGACGCGCACGAGCATTATCATCGCATTCTCGGCGAATGGCTGTATGGCCAGCGCACCACGCGGGTGCCGGGCGGGGAGACTGGAGAGGAAGTCCTGCTGCGTTACCTGAAGCCCTTGTTGGTGGCTTTGGCGGAACACGCAGAACGCGGGGAGGAAGATCTGGCGCTGGTGAGCCACGGAGCCGTTATCCGTTTGGCTGCGGGATTGCTGGGCAACGTGCCCGGGGAATGGGCTTTCGGGCACTACCTGCCGAATGCGCACATGGTGGAGTTGGAAATCCCGGAGCAGTTGCCCGAGATCGTAGAGGGGCACCCGGATGAATTAGAGGCACTGACTGGGACATTCCGCCTGCGTGCATGGGGGTTGCACGGTACTCCAGAATAGAAACCGATGAGTTCTGCGCATTTGGACACATAGGTTCCGTACGAGAAACTAATCTTTTTAGGTATGAGCTTTCTTAGCGGGATCCTAAACAAGAACAAGTCCAATGCTGCCACGGATGGTTCGCATGGTGGCCAAAGAAACCAGGCCGTCGACGGCAACCAGAGGGAGCGGTCCCCACGGGTCGTACTCATCACCGGAGCAGCCTCCGGGCTGGGGTTGGAACTCGCCAAAAATTACCTCGCTTTAGGCGAACGGGTGATTCTCACCGACTTGGCCCCAACGGCACCTTCCAGCGTGGCCGGCCTGGCGGGCAATTGGGAATACCACCAGCTGGATGTCACCAAGGAAGAAGACTGGCAAGCAGTATCTGCCGAGGTCCCAGCCTTAGACATCCTCATCAGCAATGCTGGTATGGCCATCGGTGGCCGGATCACGGAAACGTCGATGGAAACGTGGCAGCGGGCTATCGATATCAACCTGCTGGGTGGCGTGCGCGCGCTGCAGACCTTCGTTCCCAAGATGAACCGCGGGGGTCGTGTGGTTCTTACCGGCTCCTCGGCAGGTTTGGTGCAGCCCCCGGTGATGGCGGCGTACAACGCCACGAAGAGCGCCGTTGTTGGCCTGGCCGAAGGTCTGGATGCGGAACTGCGCTACCGCAAGATCAGCGTTTCGGTTCTTTGCCCCGGATTCTTCAAGTCCAACCTGGCAAGTTCGCTCACAGGGGACGACGCCCACGCGGATCAGATCGCCCGAACCCTTTTGGAGAAAACTTTCCTCACCGCCGAGGTTGTGGCGCGCCGTTCGGTCAAAGGTATCGAAAAGCGCCGTGTGATCATTACCCCGGATTTCTTCTCGGCTTTCACTTGGTACGCCAAGCGCTTCAACCGCGTACCGACCTTGGTCATCACGCGTGTGATTGGCGGCTACGTGGGGCGCAGGGCCTAACCCCAGCCGCTTTCATGGAGCTAACGACGGTGTATTGCCTAGGCGAACCCCGTCTGGCTGTGCGGCCTAACCCCAGCCCAGTTCGTGCAGGCGGTCATCGTCGATCCCGAAATGGTGGCCAAGTTCGTGGATCACGGTGATTGCCACCTGTTCCACGAGCTCCTCTTCCGTATCGCACACGTCTGCTAGCGCTAAGCGGTAGATGGTGATTTTATCCGGCAGGGCAGAGGTATATTCACTGGTCCGCTCGGTGAGGGCCACGCCTTCGTAGAGTCCGAGTATGTGTGGGCTTTCCGGATTGTAGTCTTCGGTGACAATCGCAACATTGTTGACGTTATCGATGAGCTGCCGGGGAATACGGCGCAATCCCGCATCGACAAGCTCCTCGAAACGATCAGGGTCGATATCAATTGCCAACGACGGCTCCATCGGTAGCTTGATTAGCGCCGGCACCGGTATCGGCTTCTGGGCCGGCTTGTCCGGCCGTTCCCGCGGCTCCCGCGTTTCCAGGGGTGGAACCGGCACCGTCGCCCGGCTTGCGCAGCGGGTTGCGCTTAGGTTGCTTGGCCGGTGGCTGGCCGTCGATCGTGAAGCTCTGGCGCACATCACCTTGCAAGGTTGCGAAACTGCCGCCGCTCTTTCCGAACGTCAGCGCGCAATTCACCGATCGTGAGCCTGCATCCCACGACTGCTTCTGCAGAGTCGTCCAGAATGGTGCCAGCGTGGAGTTGTATAGGGCATCGTCGCCGCCGAGGTATTCACGGGCAGCATCGGTGCACACCTTATTCAAGTGTTGGTTTTGTTTCTCGACGCCCGGCCATGGGCCCGAGAACGTTTTGCTGAGGTCCACTAGCTTTGTCACCTGCCACGAGTGTGGTCGGTCGCAGGTTGTCTCGGTGGTGGTATTGCCCTTCACGAGAACGCAGGTATCGGGCTTGGATACCCGCGATTGATCCTGTTGGGCAGCTAACCCGCGAGTCTCCACGGCTCGGCTTTCTTCGTCAATCACCATGACACCGCACAGCATCGTGCGGTCACCGGCTGCCCAGGCGGATTTAGGGGGCAGAATCGGAGCGATGGAATATCGCCCTTCCGGATCGAGTTTGCCCTTGAGGTACTTGAGTGTGGGACCCACGCACAGCTCATTTGTGAGCTTTTCCTGGCGGGCTTTGCCCGGTGGGCGGGATTCGGGTCCGAATTCGCTGGTGGGATACGTGCCTAAGTCTTCGCGTGTAGCGACCTCAAAACGGTGATTCTGCGCACAGTCAACAGTTGCGAAATCTGTGTTGGCCCCTTTGGGCCCCGGCATCCAGTTAACGCAGGCCCCTGCCTGGGCATCGGTAAACGCGGTGGGAACGGGGTCAGCTGCCTTGGACTTGGAATGAATAGCCGGGCTCAAAGGAGTGCCACTTTCGGGCGCGTTAAACAGGAACGCGCCGGCGCCTACACCACCGCATAGGGCGGCGAGCAGTGCAGTTGTCGTGCTTCGCATGCGCTTGGTCCACGTGGCTTGACTGAGGGTCATCCTGCTTCTTTCTCAACGGGTGTTGTTTGACTATAACGCCAAGACGGCTAATCCAAAGCCCAAGGCCGTTGTTGGGTTACAGTGTAGTGGCGAAGTTCGCGTTGGCCCATGCCGAGCGCCGTGAGTTGAAGACCTCAGCATAATTGACGAGTAGCAGTGTAGTGGCGAAGTTCGCGTTGGCCCATGCCGAGCGCCGTGAGTTGAAGACTTCAGCACACTTAACAATTAACAGAGTAGTAGCTGGGCGCGGGGAAACGTTCTACCGCTAAAGTGAACAGCATGATTGATCTGAAGCTCTTGCGCGATAACCCCGACATCGTCCGCGCTTCCCAGCGCACCCGTGGTGAAGATCCTGCCCTTGTGGATCAGCTATTGGAGGCCGATGCGCGCCGTCGCGATGCGATCACCGCCGCCGACTCCGCCCGAGCAGAGCAAAAGTCCTTCTCCAAGGCCATGGGACAGCAAATGCGCACCGCTTCCGATGAGGAGAAGAAGGCGCTGCGCGAGCAGGGCAAGGAAAAGGCCGAGGCAGTAAAAGCACTTGAAGCTGAGCAGGCCGCAGCTGAACAGGCCGTTCACGACCTGCAGTTGAAGCTCTCCAACGTGGTCGAGGAGGGCGCTCCCGCCGGTGGGGAGGACGACTTCGTGGTTCTGGAGCATGTGGGCGAGCCCACGGAGTTTGGTTTCGAACCCAAGGACCACCTGGAGTTAGGAGAATCGCTTGGGTTGATCGATATGAAGCGCGGTACCAAGGTATCGGGTGCGCGTTTCTACTTCCTTACTGGCGACGGCGCTCTTTTGCAGCTGGGTATGTTGCAACTAGCCGCGCAAAAGGCCGTGGAACACGGATTCACCTTGATGATCCCTCCGGTATTGGTCCGTCCCGAGGTCATGGCTGGCACTGGCTTCTTGGGCGCCCATGCCGATGAGATTTACCACCTCGAAGAAGACGACATGTACCTTGTCGGCACCTCCGAAGTTGCCTTGGCTGGATACCACTCCGATGAGATCATCGACTTGAACAACGGGCCCGTGCGCTACGCGGGTTGGTCCTCTTGCTTCCGTCGTGAGGCAGGGTCGTATGGCAAGGACACCCGTGGAATCATCCGTGTTCACCAGTTCGACAAGCTCGAGATGTTTGTTTACTGCAAGCCCGAGGAAGCCAAAACCGTCCACCAGGAACTTCTCCAGATGGAGAAGGACATGCTGGCGGCCGTCGAGGTCCCATACCGCGTGATCGATGTGGCTGGCGGAGACTTAGGTTCGTCCGCAGCGCGGAAATACGACACCGAAGCGTGGGTACCAACGCAGGGCACCTATCGCGAGCTCACCAGTACGTCCAACTGCACGACTTTCCAGGCTCGCCGCCTTAAAACGCGTTACCGCGATGCTGATGGAAAGGCACAAACGGCTGCGACGTTGAACGGCACGTTGGCCACGACCCGCTGGTTGGTGGCCATCTTGGAAAACAATCAGCAGGCCGACGGATCTGTGCGCGTCCCCAAGGCCCTACAGCCATTCGTAGGCAAAGAAGTTTTGGAACCAAAGAAGTAATCTCAATACTCATGGCCAAACTTAAAGACCGCTTTATCCGTCTGCCCGAAGGCTTCGCTCCTGCGCCCAACCACCGCGAGGAAGCCCGGGAATTTCCCTATTCCCGGCCGATCATCTCCATCGCGAAGAAATGGATGGACTGGGTTCAGAAACTCGACGTCGTCATTCTTAACCCGGAGAACATTCCTGCTACCGGTGGCGCGATGATCGCGATCAACCACACCGGTTACTGGGATTTCGTTTACGGTGGCATCCCCGCGCACTTCAACGGCCGTCGCCTAGTGCGGTTTATGGCGAAGAAGGAAATTTTCGACGTCAAGGGAGTAGGCGCGCTCATGCGTGCGATGAAGCACATCCCCGTTGACCGCGCCGATGGGCAAGCTAGCGTGGATGAGGCCATCCGTCGCCTGCGGATGGGGCAGCTGGTGGGCATTTTCCCAGAGGCCACCATTTCTCGCTCCTTTGAAGTCAAAGAATTCCGGCAAGGTGCTGCCAAAATTGCTTTCGACGCCAACGTGCCACTCATCCCACTGACCATCTGGGGATCACAGCAGGTGTGGACGAAGGGGCACAAGCCCAACTGGCGGCCGAAAAATGCAAAACTCGTGCTGATTGTGGGCAAGCCGGTGGAAGTCACCGCAGATTCCGCAGCAACTACCGATCGTTTACATAAAGCGATGGTGGAGCAGCTGCAGGAAAACCGTCGCATCTACGAACAAGAATTCGGCCCCATGCCCAAGGGCGAATACTGGGTGCCGGCCAACATGGGCGGAACTGCCCCAACGCTGGAAGAAGCCACGGTCAAAGACCGGGAGGACCAGGCCGAACGCAAACGCAAGAGGGCGGAGGCGCAGGTTCGGGCAGAGCGGCGTCGAGAAGAAGAAAAGAAACAACTGGCCGCGGCACCCGCCTGGAGAAAACCCGTGATACGCCTGCAGCAACGGTTGAACCGCAAGAACAAATAAACGCTAGGAGTTACATAGGCGATGCAAGGGCCAATATGGAGGCCAAAATTGGTGGTCAGCGATGTGGATGGCACACTGCTAGATCACCGGGAACGAGTATCGCCTCGGATGCGCGCCATTATCGATGACATGGCACGCCAAGGCACCGCGTTCACGCTTGCCACTGGCCGCCCCGCGCGCTGGCTACTCCCAGTGCTGGAACAGATCAACGTACGCCCCATAGTGGTGTGCGCGAATGGGGCCGTAATCTACGACAGCGCATTGGACCGCGTGGTGCATGCCGAAAGTCTTTCACCGGAAGTGCAACGGGACCTCGTGGAATCGCTGCAAGCCGTTGATCCCGAGTGGGGTTTCGCGGTCGAACGCGTTGGTCGTAGTGCTTTCGACCGGGAAAACGAGCTGTTTTGCGTAACCCCCAACTACGATCACGCGTGGATTTCCGATGAGCACACCACCGTGCCACGGGAGCAGTTGGTATCTATGCCCGCGGTCAAGCTTCTGGTACGTGACCACAGGCGAAGCTCCGCGGCACTCTACGAAGCGGTGGCGCCATACATCGATCCCGCCCTGGCACACGCCACGTTTTCCTGGGAAGGCGGATTGGTAGAAATCAGCGCGCCGGGCGTATCCAAGCGCACGGCCCTACAACGAGTGGCCAAGAGCATTGAGGTGCGCACCGAAGACATCATCGTTTTCGGGGACATGCCGAATGACCTGGAGATGTTGCGATGGGCTGGCACTGGGGTGGCGATGGGGAATGCGCGCGACGAAGTCAAGGCAGCCGCGGATGCGGTCACCGCCACCAACGATGATGACGGAGTGGCTGAATACCTCACCCGCTGGTTCAATTCCGCGGAAACCATGAGGGAGAACTAACCATGGCGACCATGGGCGAGGCTGTGCATCAGCGGGTCGAGAAGATCCGCGCACACCACGAGAAGCTGAAACGGCACCCGAGGTTCGGTTTCTTAGTGCGCCCCGTCACCTTGGTTGCGGGCTGGATTATGACCGTCCTGGGAATCATCGCGATTCCATTTCCCGGTCCTGGTTGGCTCATGGTGTTTGTTTCCATCGGTATTTTGTCCCTGGAATTAGAATGGCCGCACCGGCTTCTTAGCTGGTCAGTGCGCAAATACGACCAGATTGATACGTGGTTCAAACAACTGCCGCTGATTATCAAGGGCCTGATCGGTCTTCTCCTGCTGATTATCACCTGGTGCATTTTCGCCTTCCTGTTTTGGGCGGGGTGGAAACTGGGAATGTTGGATTGGACTCGCCCTTGGCTACAACCCGCCGTGGATTGGCTTCCCGACTGGCTGGGGTTGGAGTAGCCACACGCGCGGCGTCGTCCCAAAGAAAAGCCCCGGAGTGCCTGCCCTGCGAATGCCGGCGTGCCGGGTAACCTTGGCGCCATGAGTGAAAAAGCGAAGTACGACCTCATTGTTGTTGGCACCGGCCTGTTCGGACTGACCGTGGCTGAACGCGCCTCGACGCTCAAGGGAGCGCGGGTGCTGATGATTGAAAAGCGCTCGCACCTAGGCGGAAATGCTTACTCCGAGCGTGACCCGGAAACCAACATTGAGGTACACAAGTACGGCGCACACCTGTTCCACACGTCCAACGAGCGAGTGTGGGAATACGTCAACCAGTTCACGGAGTTCACGGACTACCAGCACCGAGTGTTCGCCATGCACGACGGCAACGCGTATCAGTTCCCCATGGGCCTGGGCCTGATCAACCAGTTCTTCGGCCGGTACTACACCCCAGATGAAGCAAAGAAGCTGATTGAGGAACAACGCGGAGACCAAGATCCACACAGTGCGAAAAACTTAGAGGAAAAGGCCATCGCACTGATCGGCGAACCGCTGTATGAAGCATTCGTGAAGCACTACACCGCCAAGCAGTGGCAGACCGATCCGAAGGATCTGCCGGCCTCCATCATCAGCCGCCTGCCGGTTCGCTACACCTTCAATAACCGCTACTTCAACGACACGTATGAAGGACTGCCGGTCGATGGCTACACCGCGTGGATGAACAAGATGGTGGAAAGCGACAATATCGACGTGCGCCTAGACACCGATTGGTTCGCCGCGCGCGAGGACATCCAGGCGGAGAACCCGGGAGCCCCCGTGGTGTACACCGGTCCGCTGGATAAGTACTTCAACTACCAGGAGGGCGAGCTGGGTTGGCGTACCTTGGACTTCGAGACTGAGGTGCTGGATACGGGTGACTTCCAGGGCACCTCGGTGATGAACTACAACGATGCGGACGTGCCCTACACTCGCATTCACGAGTTCCGGCACTTCCATCCAGAGCGCGAGGCGGAGCACGCCAAAGACAAGACGATCATCGTCAAGGAGTACTCCCGTTTCGCCGAGCGCGATGAGGAAGTGTACTACCCCATCAACACGCCCGAAGATCGTGACAAGCTACAGAAATACCGCGAGCTGGCCCAGCGCGAAACCGATGAGCACAAGGTGTTCTTCGGTGGACGTTTGGGTACGTACCAGTACTTGGACATGCACATGGCGATCGGATCAGCCCTGAGCATGTACGACAATAAAATCGCTGCGTTGCTGTAGGGAAGTAACCGGGAGCGATGCCTAGTCAAGCCCAGTGCGCTCGGCCCCCTGCGTTCCCTGATCACGGCACCAACCCCTGCCAATGCCCGGTTTGGGCGTGGCGGAGGGCGCCCTCGGCGGGGCAATCGTGGATAATTGATGGGTAATACTGTCTACGTGGAGGTCCGCTTCCAGCCCATGGCTGCTCAAACTAAGTCTGAAAACATGAGTGCTCAAGCTCAGTCTGAATCGCGCGATTCCTTCGATCCAACCCGTCTAGCTCGGGTTATCCTGCCGAAGCGCGGTGAACCACGGGATGTGCGCTCGCTTTACATCGTGGAAGACGAGCAGTCCACTGCTGGACGTGTCACCGCACTATCCCGCACATCGTGCACTATTCCCGGTGGCACCGAGATCTCCTTCGAATCCTATTTCAACGCGTTCCCGGCCTCCTACTGGCGCCGCTGGTCCCAGTTAGACGACGTGCAGCTGCGCATCGAGCTCACCGGTGATGCACGCGTGGATATCTACCGTTCGAAGATCGACGGTTCGCGTATTGCCGTCACCGGCGATGTAGTGGAGACTGATGAATCGGGCCGGGGGACTGCGGAGTTCACCATCTCGTTGGCGCCGTTTGAAGATGGTGGCTGGATCTGGTTCGACATCACGTGCGAATCCGCCGTGACCATTCACTCCGCTGGTTGGTACGCGACGAAACCGGCCGAGGGCCAGGTTTTAGTATCCGACGCCACGCTGACAGACCCTACGACCGGAGCAGAGAAGCGATACTCCGCGGGGGACGTTCTGCCGGTAGCCGAACCGCGCGTGACAGTGGGCATTCCCACGTTCAACCGGCCCACGGACGCGGTGGCGGCGCTCGAAGCACTGTCTTCCGACCCGGTCGTGGATGCAGTGATCGATGCCGTGATCATGCCGGATCAGGGCGATAAGCACCCCGCAGATGAGCCGGGATTCCCCGCGGTAGAGGCCCACTTCGGCGACCGCCTGCGCATCTGCCCGCAGGGCAACCTCGGTGGCTCCGGTGGTTACTCCCGCATCATGTATGAGGCCCGGCACGCAGAGCGCGGCACTGATAGCCCATTCATTCTGTACATGGACGATGACATCCAGATTGAGCCGGACGCGGTCTTGCGTTCCTTGGCTGCTGCCCGCTACGCTACGTCGCCGATGTTGATCGGTGGCCAGATGCTGAACCTGCAGGAGCGCAGCCACCTGCACACTATGGGTGAAGTGATCGACCGCGGTTCCTTCATGTGGACTGCCGCGCCACACACGCATTACGATCATGATTTCTACAAGCATCCTCTGCGCGATCGCGGATCATATGGCAACAATGCCTCCGGTGAAGAGATCGATTCCAAGGATCTACACCGTCGCATCGACGTGGATTACAACGGCTGGTGGATGTGCATGATCCCACGGGTCGTCGCGGAAACCATCGGTCAGCCCCTACCGCTGTTCATCAAGTGGGATGACGGCGAATTCGGCCTCCGCGCGAAGGATGCAGGATTCCCCACCGCATCGTGGCCAGGCATTGCGATTTGGCACATGGCATGGTCCGACAAAGACGATGCCATTGACTGGCAAGCATACTTCCACCTGCGGAACCGCCTGATCGTAGCTGCCATCCAGCACGATGGTTCCCCGCGCGGCATTATCACTTCGATGGCTAAAGCGACAGCCAAGCACCTTTTGTGCTTGGAATACTCCACCGTTGCTATCCAAAATGAGGCGATGAAGGACTTCTTGGCAGGCCCCGAACAGCTCTTCGGCATTCTGGATACTGCACTGCCACGCATCAACAAGCTGCGTAAGAACTACTCCGATGCCCAGGTGTTGCCCAGCGCTACCGCGCTTCCTGCGCCATCCGGTGGACCAGCAGGCCTGACCGATATTCCAACCAACCCGGTTGCCAAAATAAAGACTCTCACCCGGGGGCTGCTGAACAACTCCCGTCCTGCCGATGCTCGCCACCACCACACACCACAGGTGAACCTGCCACCCATCGAAGCCCGCTGGTTCAGCCTATCCCGTGTGGATGGTGCTACTGTCACCACCGCAGACGGCAGGGGAGTGGTGTACCGCAAACGTGACCGTGGCCAGATGATCGCACTGGCCAAGGATTCCGCCCGTTTGCAAAAGGAGGTGGCAGCCCGCTTCGACGAGATGCGTACGCGTTACCGCGCCGCACATCCAGAGCTCACCAGCCGCGAAGCATGGGCCAAGATCTTCGAGCCGGCCCACGCCACCGCGACGGGTACCACCACTGCTCAGGAGAAAAACTAACGTGAATACCGCGAATACCGCGAATAGTGCTGCGGGTAGTGCCAACACCGCGGACAGTGCCACGGGCACCACTAACACCGCGGACAGCGCCGCGAATGGCACCAACACCGCGGACAGTGCCACAATCCCGGGCGACCCGTGGAAAGAATCTGACCTCCTAGTCGCGATTCAAAAAAGCATCTCCCACCAACCCGGTGTGATGTCAACCGCACGGTTGATGAGCTTTTTCGGCGAGCACGCCCTCGGATGGATGGCCCTGGCAGCCGCCGGATGCGCACTAGATAAACCGCGACAGAAGCAGTGGCTAGCCACGGGCGTGGGCGCCTTCTCGGCACACGCGGCCTCGGTGATCGTCAAGCGTATTATCCGCCGGCCTCGCCCGCACGATCCGCGTATCACTATTGGAGTGGGAACCCCGTCCAAGTTGAGCTTCCCTTCGTCGCACGCTACGAGTTCCACCGCGGCGCTCGTCGGTACCGCTCAAACGATTGGTAGCCCGCTACCATTGGTAGGCGTTCCCGCGATGGCCCTTTCCCGTTTGGTACTGGGTGTGCACTATCCAACCGACGTTGTACTGGGCAGCATTATCGGCGCCACCACCGCCGGTATCACGCGCAAGTTAATGCTCGGCTAAAGCGCTGGGCGTCGAATAAAAGAAGTAACAGGACAGGAGAAGAAACGGTGAGCGAACAGCAAAACCGTCCGGAAACCCTGCTCGGTTCCGAACCTCACACCTCGGGTCTGGAGCCCGAGCGTGGCCGGTCCGAGACGAGCGTCCCGACGGATACTTCGGGACCGCGCGCACCGCGTAACCTGCCAGAGGCCATGGTCAAAGCACTGCGCCCGAAGCAGTGGGTGAAAAATGTCCTGGTTGTCGCAGCTCCGGCGGCGGCGGGCAGCTCCTCGCTGTTCCACGGTCGAGTGCTGCTGGACGTGGTGATCGCGTTCGTGGCTTTCTGCCTGGCGGCCAGCTCCATCTACTTGGTCAATGACGCGCGTGATGTGGAAGCCGACCGCGCCCACCCAACCAAGCGATTCCGCCCCATCGCCGCCGGTGTACTTCCAGTGAACCTGGCTTACGCGATGGCCGTGGTGCTGATTATTCTGGCGATTGGTGGCTCGTTCTTAGCGACCTCCGGGTCCAATTTGGCCATTGTGGTTACCGTGTACATCGCCCTGCAGCTGGGGTACTGCTTCGGTTGGAAGCACCAGCCAGTGATTGATATTGCCCTAGTGAGCTCCGGGTTCATGCTGCGTGCGATGGCCGGCGGTGTAGCGGCCTCTATTGTCCTGTCCCAGTGGTTCCTGCTGGTGGCGGCCTTCGGCTCCCTGTTCATGGCAGCCGGTAAGCGCTACGCAGAGTTGAAGCTATCGCTGCGGTCCGGCGCCAAGATACGCAAGTCACTCGAGAGCTACACCCCGACATACCTGCGCTTCGTTTGGACTCTCGCCGCGACTGCCGTGGTGCTGTGCTACGCGCTGTGGGGCTTTGATCTGTCCCAGCGTTCCGATGGTGCGGTGGCTGTGTGGTACCAGATCTCCATGGTTCCCTTTACCGTTGCAATCCTGCGCTACGCCGCGGATGTGGATCGTGGCGAAGGTGGCGCCCCCGATGAGATCGCCCTGAATGACCGCACCCTGCAGCTGCTGGCGCTGACATGGATTTTCACCATCGCTATGGCGGTATACATCGTGCCGGCGCTTTGAGTTGCTTGGCTTTAACCGGCGGGGTTTGAGTAGGGGAGCTGGACCTGGGCTCTCTTGAACGCCCCTGGGGCTGGTTTTCGCGCGCTGAACTTGGGGCCGGTATTCTCGCGTTGAACCTGGGGCCGGTTTTCGCGCGCCGAGCTTGGGGCCGGTTTTCGCGCGCCGAGCTTGGGGCCGGTTTTCGCGCGCCGAGCTTGGGGCCGGTTTTCTCGCGCCGAGAAACAAATGTGCAGCAGAAGTCCAACAAAAACGCGTCATTTTGTCTGAGTTCTGCTGCACATTGTGTGGACTAGTGCGTGGGCAGTGGTCTCCTCGCTACATCGGTGTTCGTTATCCGGGGGTGTGGACTAGTGCGTGGGCGGTGGTCTCCTCGTTAGATCGGTGTTCGTTATCCGGGGATGCGAACTAGTGCTTGGGCAGTGGTCTCCCTGCCCCTGCCCCTCAACACTCACCTACCCCTTTGGGTGGGTGTCTTCTTTTGGGGTATGTCCGGGCTGCCTGAAAGTGGTGCTCGACGACAAATTTGCGGTTCCGTGGGCGGCAACCTCTGCCGTGTGGCAGAAGTATTAGTTAGAAACGTAACTTTTTGGTAACATCACCACTCGACGTTAAACCACTTAAGGGAGTCAAAGTAAATGAACGCTCATCAGACTGCACAGGGTTGGGGAAAGAAGATCCTCGCCTTGATGGTGGCGCTGACCACCGCAATGGGCTTGGCTACCGTTGCCGCACCTTCGGCCTCGGCCGCGGATAACCGCACCCGCCTGCGCCCCGGTTGCACCTGGAGCCCATACAAGTTCTACGTACAGAACTGCTGGGTTAACTCCCCAGCAATGGGTCAGAAGATTAAGGTACAGATCAAGCCGTCCTCCCGCGGTGGTAACGCGGGCATTTACCTCCTCGACGGCCTTCGCGCGCGCCAGGATTGGAACGGCTGGACGTACCAAGGCCGCGGCGTGGACATGTTTGTCAATGACAATGTCACGCTGGTGATGCCCGTTGGTGGCCAGTCTCAGTTTTACGCGGACTGGATCGCGCCGTACGGTGGCACGGGTGGGCCGAAGAAGCCGAAGTGGGAGACCTTCCTCACCCGCGAACTCCCTAACTACCTGCAGCGCCACTTCGGTGTAAGCCCACGCAACAATGCCGTTGTGGGCCTGTCCATGGGTGGTACGGCCGCAATGAACCTCGCCGCTTGGCACCGCAATCAGTTCAAGCACGTTTCCTCTCTGTCTGGTTACCTGAACCCAACGTGGCCTGGCATGTACTTGGGTATCCAGTACGCAATGATGCAGGGTGGCGGTCCGGGTGCTCGCATCTGGGACATGTGGGGTTCCCCAGTGGACCCAACCCGCTTCCGCAATGACCCAACCATTCAGGCCGGCCGTTTCGCCGGTATGCCGATGTACCTCTCTGCCGCTGGCGGAATTACCACCTCTCAGGAAAACTTCCTCGGCGACCCGATCGGCGTGGCATCGGGCGTTGCCCTAGAGTGGCTATCCCGTACTTCCACTGCGAAATTCGAGGTCGCAGCTAGGGTTGCGGGTGCTCGCCCAGTGGTTAGCTATCCAATAACTGGAGTCCACAACTGGCCTTACTGGAACATCGAGCTGCGTAACGCTCGTCCTCACATCCTTCGTGCTCTACATGCTTAGGTGACTCATATCGGGTTAAAACCCTCTAAGGCTTGTCAGCCTTAGAGGGTTTTTCGTGTCCCAGCGGTGGGCGGCTGATGCTGTGTTCTGGTGGTACTCTTTGCCTCGTCACGATTAACGATCCAAGGCGAGCCTGCAGTGAGTCCAAGCACTTTTTTTCGACAAGCACGCGAAACTGTTCTTCCCGTAACGTCCAATCCCCATGGCCCGCTACCTCCGCTGCTTCTGGTCTGGACGGTAGTAACTGGACTCGTGGATGCTTATTCTTACCTGCAGCTTAACCACGTTTTCGTAGCCAACATGACGGGAAATGTTGTGTTCTTAGGCTTTTCCTTTTCTGGGGTCTCTGGTTTTGCGTGGTGGGCCTCGCTCCTGGCTATCGTGGCCTTCATGACGGGGGCGAAACTTGGTGGGGGCTTTGCACACGTGAGGAAACCCCGTCACCGTGGCTCACTGCTATTTAGAGCTGGGATGGTTCAGATGCTGCTTTTCGCTGCATCCGCACTTTTGGCCTTTGTTCTGCCACCGAGCCAAAGTACTGCCAGTTTGGTGATGCTGGTTATCGTTCTTTCCGTAGCGATGGGTCTGCAGAATTCAATTGCGCGAGAGCTGTCGGTTCCCGACCTCACTACGACTGTTCTTACGCTGACCATCACCGGGCTTGCAAGTGATGGCGAAGGGAGCCACAAAACCAACAATGCTGGTCGGCGTGTCCTTTCGATTATGTCCATGGCGCTGGGTGCTTTGGTTGGAGGGGCCATGGTGCATGTTGGAACTGGATACTTGGCATTGCTGATCGCGGTTGCGCTTACTGCGGTTATAACGTGGCGGGCGTTCAGCTTGCGCAATGTCACCGCCGAATGGGCGCGGTTGGCGTAGGGGCCAATTCGTCCTCGGATTTCCCAAGCCGTTGGTTTTGTGGGAAAAGCTAATTCTTGCTAGATTTTTCGTGGTAGCCTAACCCTCAAGTAAAACTTTAAGTTTGCTGCGTGTTACACAAGCGGATAGCTAAACGCTTGTAATAATGACTACTGTCAATTGCCACGCGCGCCAGTATCGAAGCGGGAGGGGAACCTGCTTCGGTCCTAGCTCCGCACGACCAACTCGACATAGCTGACGCTCACGAAGGAAAGAATGTAACTTATGCGCCCTGCCGCGATTAAATCCCCCCGCTTCCGCTCCGCACGTCGCGTGAGCGCTGCTTCCTTGGCCCTGCCGCTCGCTGTTGCAATGGGCCTATCTTTGGCACCTGTAGCCCCAGCTCAGCAGGCACCAGGTTCCCTGTCCTCCAGCAGCCCTGGATCCGGCACCGGATACCTGAACCCGGATAACCTCCCCAAGCGCACACCACAGAAGGTCACCGAGCAACCCCTGCAAGGCCTGCCAGAAGGCGTGAGTGTTGATCGCGTGGAGTGGATTACCGATCGCTGGGCGAACGTCTTCATCAACTCGAAGGCTATGCCAGGCAAGCCCATCAAGGTGCAGATCCTGCTGGCCCGTGATTGGTACAAAACTCCAGACAAGAAGTTCCCAACCGTATGGGCGCTCGACGGTCTGCGCGCCCGTGACGACGAATCCGGTTGGACCTTGGCCACGAACATTACGTCCTTCTACGCCGATAAGAACGTCAATGTGGTGCTACCAGTCGGCGGCGAGTCCTCCTTCTACACCGACTGGCAGCAGCCAGACAAGGGCAAGCACTACAAGTGGGAATCCTTCCTCACCCAAGAGTTGCCCGCTGTCCTGCGTGAAGGCTGGCGCTCCACGGAAGACCGCGCGATCGTTGGCCTTTCCATGGGTGGCACCGCCGCAATGAACCTAGCCGAGCGCTTCCCTAAGATGTGGAAGTTCGTCGGTTCCTTCTCCGGCTACCTAGACACCACCTCCTATGGCATGCCACAAGCAATCGGTTACGCTACCAACGACGGTGGCGGCTACGATGCCCAGAAGATGTGGGGGCCATATGGCAGTCAGGACTGGACGGATCACGATCCGAAGCTGGGCATCAAGGACCTCGGTGACATGACTGTCTACGTTTCAGCTGGTAACGGTAACGCGGGCAAGTACGACAAACCGGGCGCTCTGCCCGGACTGCCTGCCAACATGGCCGGCTTTGGCTTGGAGGCAATGTCCCGTATGACCACCGAGACCTTCGTGCGCTACGCGAAAGCCGCCAACAAGAAGGTCATTACCCAGTTCCGCCCGTCGGGCACCCACGACTGGCCATACTGGCAGTTCGAGATGACCCAGGCATGGCCTTACATTGCCGATACTCTGAACCTGCCGGAATCCGATCGTGGCGCATCCTGCCAGCCCGTTGGGGATATTGCGAAGCGCGTGAGCGAGTTCCCGCAGCTCGGCGCTTGCATCTCTGATGAGTACGACGGTGCGGGCAAGGGGAAGATTCAGGACTTCCGCGGCGGTCGTGCTTACTGGAGCCCAGAAACCGGTGCTCACTTCCTGTGGGGTCGTATCGGTGCTCTGTATTCCAGCCTGAAGGGCACTCACTCGTGGCTGGGCTACCCGAAGAGCGAAGAAATCTCGATCTCCAACGGACGCGGTCGCTTCGTGGCGTTTGAACACGGCAACATCTACTGGACCCCAACCACCGGTGCTGTCGCTGTAGCCAAGGACATCCTGGGCACCTGGGGCAAGATCAAGTACGAAAATGGCCCGCTCGGTTACCCAACGGCTGAAGCAAAGAAGATGGGCGACGGCTGGGTGCAGCAGTTCGAAAACGGCGTTATCACCCGTGATAAGGACGGCAAAACCCAGTACGTGCAGGGTGAAATCTCTAAGAAGTACATGTCGGTCAAGGGGCCAGAGTCTAAGCTCGGTTTCCCGGTTACCGGTGAAAACTCCCTGCCGAACAACAAGGGCAAAATGTCCGAGTTCACGGGTGGATTTATTTACTGGTCCCCAGCTACCGGCGCACACATCATCTACAAGGGTGCGATCTTCGATGCATGGGGCGAGGAAAAATTCGAACAGGGCAAATTCGGCCTGCCCACCGCTGATCAGGAAGCTATTCCAGCCGGTGGCCAGATCGTGAAGTTCCAAGGCGGCACCATCAGCGAAGTAAACGGCAAGATCGTCAAGAAGTAACGGCAAGATCGTCAAGAAGTAGCGGCACGGTCGTCAAGAAGTAACGGCAAGATCGTCAAGAAATAGGGCGAATCCCGCCGGAGTTACAAGCCTTTGGCGATGGTGGCTTCAGGCAACCATCAGCCAAGGGCTTTAGTCTTTTTCTGGACACATCTACCGTGCTCACATCACTCCCGGCCTCCGCATGGTCGGGGACAAAACTCACAACCTCACAAGGAGTCCATGTCATGCACGTTCCACACCAGCCATTCGGGAACCATTTGCAGTCGGTGGAACACGCTTCCTGCACCGTTTCCTCAACTTCTTCGCGGAAGCGCCGCCGTTCTTTCAACCGTGGTTGGCTTGTAGCTCCATTGGCAGCTGCACTGCTTTCTGGCGGTTTAGTTGCCTGTGGTTCGGACTCCACGGTGGATAACAATGCGGATTCTTCCTCCACTGCCTCCAGTGTGCCTTCTGTTTCTGCGTCGGCTTCGGCGACCTCTTCTCAAACCTCTGATTCCGACGCCCCGTCGGATTCGAACTCTGCTTCTCCCGAGCCCGAACAAGGTGGTCCGATGACGACTGCCCGGGATGGCAGCGTAGAAGAAATTGATGAAGTTCCGGCTGGTGCCGGCCGCACCGCCGAAGACGATGATTTTTTGAACGAGCTCAAAAACAAAGGCATAGATTTTGACAAGGCCGGTGATAAGAATGCGTCAGCCAGCCTGCAAGATCAGGTCATCGCAGCGGCCAGGGCGTCGTGCCAAGAAGGCAGTGATGATCGCATTCAGAATTACCTACCGATGGCAGCAGGGCAGATGCAGGCCCAAGGCGTGGTTGATAAACCAGAGGAAGCAGCGAAAACAATCCAAGATGCGGCGAAGAAGGTGTATTGCAAGTAAGTCTTGCTAGGCCGTGTATTGCAAGTAAATCTTGCTAGGCCGCGTATTGCAAGTAAGTCCTGCTAGGCCGCGTATTGCAAGTAAATCTTGCTAGGCCGTAAGGCATTGGAACCGGAATCAGAACAACAGGTAAAAGGACTATGAAAAAGCTGCTTACGATCGTTGCCGCCCTCGTGGTGGTCATCGTTATTGTTGTGGGCGTGGGGTCGTGGATCAACAAGAACGACAATGCGGGACCATCGCTACCGGGACCGAAGGAACCATCGAACTCGGCTGGGCCGAACGCGCCACAAAACCCACCTGGTTGCGCGCCTTATGAACTGATCGCCGCTCCGGGAACTTGGGAGTCCAAGGCCAACGACGATCCCGTTAATCCACATGCTTTTAAGTGGTCTTTGCTGTTACAGACCACGCAGCCACTGCAGCAACAGTACAGTCCAGAGCAGCTCAAGGTGTGGACAGTGCCCTATACGGCGCAATTCCGCAACATCAATGCGCAGCATGAGAAAACTTACGATGCCTCCCGCGCGGAGGGTTACGGCAAGATCGCCAATGAACTGAAGAGCACCCACCAGCGTTGCCCAGCTACGAAGTTCCTCTTGGTCGGGTTTAGCCAAGGCGCGGTCATCATGGGCGATATGGCCAACAACATTGGCAATGGCCGCGGGCCGGTTCCGGCAGATTCCGTGCGTGGAGTGACCTTGATCGCCGATGGTCGGCAGGAACTGGACAAAGGCGTCCTGGTGGGTAATAAGGGCGTCAGCGGTGTGGGCGCGGAAATCGCCCTCAATCCGGTGAGCGGATTGATCCAGGGCATCGTCCCGGGGGCAACCATGAGGGGCCCACGACCTGATGGCTTTGGTGGGCTCAGTGACCGCGTATTTAATATCTGCGCCGTCGGCGACTTGGTGTGTGACGGCCCCCGGGATCCCGTGAATGCGGTGGCCAAAGCACGCGAAATGTTTCTGGCGAATCCGGTGCACAAGGAGTATGCAAAAAACCGTAGTGTGCTGCCCGGCGGAGCAACCGCACCGGAGTGGGTTGTGGGTTGGACCAAGAAAATCGTGGAAGCTGGATAACGGGTGGAGACTTTTCTCACGTTTCACACGAGTAACGCAGACGGACGGGTCCACGATATGTTTCACTAGATAAAACCAGTAGTTTTCTGTTCGATAACCAAGGGATGTGGCATGGACATTCAGTCCGCAATGAAGCAATTCTATGACGAGCAAGGGAATATCAATGTTCCTGACCAGCTCACTTTGTCCGGCATGTGCGAAATGCTCTACACCATGGCCCAAATGGAGGGCACAGCCGATGACGTGTTGATCCGTTACTGGGACTTCAGCGGATCCCGCGAAGGTGCATTGCGAGAGGTCAGTCGTTCGGAGGTCAACACCCGCATCAAGGCCGTGTGCGTGCGTCTGCAGCAGGTTGCCGAGCCCGGTGATCGCGTAGCCATCCTCGCCAACAACTCTCCGGAGTACATGTACGCCTTCTTGGGCGCCATGTACGCCAAGATGGCGCCGGTTCCGCTATATGATCCCAACGAACCCGGCCACACGGGGCACCTCACTGCGGTGTTGGGTTCATCCGAGCCCAAGGTGGTGCTGACTAATAAGCAGTCCGCCTCAGCTGTTCGCCAGCACTTCGCCGGTGTAGCTGCCGCAGAACGCCCCCGGGTGCTGACCGTGGATGCGCTTCCGGATTCCTTGGCCGAGGAGTGGGTCAACCCCATGATGACCTACATGTCTAACCCGGAGTTGGCGCCGAAGAGCAGCGATGAGGCTTTCCTGCAGTACACGTCGGGCTCCACCCGCACTCCCGCCGGTGTTGTTCTCACGCACAAGTCCATCGTGACTAACGTGTTGCAGATCTTCGCTGCCGCCAACCTTAAGCCCCCGATGCGACTGGTGACGTGGCTGCCGCTGCACCACGATATGGGCGTGATCCTCGCGGCATTCGTCATCATCTTGGGTGTGCCGTTTGACCTGATGAGCCCACGCGACTTCATCCAGGACCCCTCCCGCTGGCTCAAGCAGCTCAACAAGCGCGATGATGAGGAAAATACGTATACCGTGGTACCCAACTTCGCGCTGGAAATGGCAGTTCGCTACGCAGATCCCGCGAAAACCCCCGGTTTGGAGAACCTGGACCTCTCCCGCTTGGACGGCATCATCAACGGCTCGGAGCCAGTGCACAACAGCACGGTGGAAAAGTTCGTGGAGCTGTTTTCTAACTATGGTTTGAATCGCCAGACTCTGCGTCCGTCTTACGGTCTGGCCGAAGCTACCCTGATTGTCACCACCCCACAGACCGAGGATCGCCCACTGACCAAGTGGTTCGATCGTGAACACCTGGCGAATGGCAAGGCTGAAGAGTTGGCGCAAGCTGACAGCAAGGCAATGCCTTTGATGTCCCTGGGGCAGGTATGTAGTCCGCAGGTCATGGCCATCGTGGATCCCGAAACTGGGAAAGAGCTACCCGAAGGCACCGTCGGTGAAATCTGGGTGCACGGTGAAAACATGGCAGCTGGTTACCTGAACCGCGAGGACGAGACGCGGGAGACCTTCCGCAACCACCTTCCGCAGGCCAACCGTCTGACCGAGGGGTCAGCTACCGGCGATGCGCCCGAGGACAACTGGATGCGCACCGGTGACCTGGCCGTGGTTCTGGACGGCCAGTTGTATATCACTGGTCGCCTCAAGGACCTCATCATCGTGGCCGGCCGCAACCACTACCCGCAGGACATCGAAGCCACGGCTGACGAGGCGCAGGATCAGACCGCTGCAGCCGTCATCGCCGCTTTCGCTGTGGAAGCAGAAAACATCGAAGGCCTAGTTGTTATCGCAGAACGCGATCCGGAGGCATCCGAAGATGGCGATGCTGCCGCGGTTGATGCGATCCGCGCAGCCGTCACCAAGGTTCACGGAGTGCAGCCACAGGATATTCGGATCGTGGCTCCTGGCGGAATCCCACGTTCCAGCGCTCACAAGATCGCTCGTCGCGTAGCGGCTAAGGCTTACCTGGACGGAAAGTTCGACTAATTACGCGCCACGTGGCGGCCAGCTGTCCACTGCAAAGGGGGCTGTTGGGCGTCACGTTGTTTCATTGTTGGCTCCGCCCGCGGTTGCATAACGGAGGCACCATTGCGTGCCCCTACACTGTTACTGACGAAAAATAGCTTCTATAGTTTTTGTTGAACGATTACTGGCGAAGCGGAAAATACACGCAAGTTAAAAACACGCAAGTTACACGAAAGGACATCGCGGTTCCCTATGGAGGACAATCTCACAGTCGGCTCTGCATCCTCGAATAACCGCCCCACCAGCATCTCCGAGATGCGGCAGTGGTTGCGGGACTGGGTGGCGAAGACTACCGGCTTGTCCCCGCAGCAGATCACGGACGACCGTTCGATGGAGGAATTCGGCCTTTCCTCCCGCGATGTCGTTATCCTCTCGGGCGATCTGGAGCGCCTAACCGGTCAAAGCCTTGATGCCACCGTTGCCTACGAGTTCAACTCCATTGCCGCACTGGCCGATTACCTTATCAACGGTCGCGGTTCTATTTCTTCCGACGCCGCTTTCTTCCCCGCCCAAGGTGGTGCTTCCGGGCAGGCATTGAGCCCCGACGATCGTGATGTGGCCATTGTCGGCGTGGCTGGCCGTTACCCAGGCGCTAATAGCGCCGACGAAATGTGGGAGATGTTCTTGGGCTACCGCAGCGGGGTAGGAGAATTGCCCGCGGGCCGTTGGTCGGAGTACGCCGGTGATAAGGAAATGACCCGCCGGATGGAAGAGGCGGTGCTTACGGGCGGATACTTGGAAGACATCGCGGCTTTCGATGCCGAGTTCTTCGGCCTATCTCCGGTGGAAGCTGCCAACATGGACCCCCAGCAGCGCATTGTTTTGCAATTGACGTGGGAGGCCCTAGAGAACGCGGGCATTCCAGCCAACCAGTTGCGCGGGCTGCCGGTGGGGGTGTTTATGGCATCCAACAACAACGATTACGGGATGTTGATTTCCGCGGATCCCACGGAAGCGCACCCTTACGCGTTGACCGGTAACTCTTCGGCCATTATTGCCAACCGTATCTCTTATGCTTTTGACTTCCGCGGGCCATCGATTTCGGTGGATACGGCCTGCTCGGCGTCCCTGGTATCTATTCACCAAGCCGTTCGTTCTCTACGTGATGGGGATTCCACCGTGGCCATCGCTGGTGGTGTGAACATCCTTTCCAATCCGTTCGGTACGGTGGCGTTTTCCGAGCTCGGGGTGCTGAGCCCCACTGGTAAGATCCACGCATTCTCCGATGATGCGGACGGAATCGTTCGCTCCGATGGCGCGGGCGTGGTCGTGCTGAAGCGCCTGTCCGATGCCCGCCGTGATGGGGATAAGGTCTTGGCGGTCATTAAGGGTTCGGCCGTGAATTCCGATGGCCGTTCCAACGGTCTCACCGCCCCGAACCCGGACGCGCAGGTAGACGTCCTGCGCGCGGCGTACACGGACGCCGGCATTTCGCCCACGCACGTGGATTATGTGGAGGCACACGGCACCGGCACGATCTTGGGTGATCCCATTGAAGCCACGGCCCTGGGTGCGGTGCTGTCCGGCCCACGCGATGCTGCGAACCCGCTGCTGCTGGGTAGTGCCAAGACGAACTTCGGTCACACCGAAGCGGCAGCGGGCGTGGCGGGCGTGATCAAGGTGGTCAAGGCCATGGAGCACGGCATGATCCCGCCATCACTGAACTACGCGGGCCCTAACCCGTACATCGATTTTGACGGCGCGCACCTGGAAGTTGTGGAGGACGCGCGGGAATGGCCTGCATACTCCGGCCGTCCCGTGGCGGGCGTGTCCGGATTCGGCTTTGGTGGAACCAACGCGCACGTGGTCATCACCGCGCCGGAGGCGCAGCAGCCCGAACTCGCTGACGATGTGACCCCGGCAGGTGGCGCACTGGTGGCGGATGAGGGCGTCGAGCAAAAGTACATCCTGCCCGTATCCGGCCTGTTGCCTTCTCGTCGACGCCAGGCCGCTGAAGACCTCGCCACCTGGTTGGAAGAAAACCGGGATTCTGAGGGCGTGACGCTGGAATCCGTTGCGCGTGCACTGGCTGGCCGGAACCATGGCCGTTCGCGTGGTGCGATCCTGGCCGGCGACTTCGACCAGGCAATTGACGGACTGCGACGATTGGCTGACAAGCGCAGCGGGGCGCATGTGAAGTCGGCGGATTCACCGTCGACGACCGGCCCTGTGTGGGTGTATTCCGGGTTCGGCTCCCAACACCGCAAAATGGGCAAGGAATTGTACGAGATGTCCCCATTCTTCGCGGCACGGCTGCGGGAATTGGATGAGGTGGTTCAGCGCGAATCCGGTTGGTCCTTGGTGGAGAAGATCCTCGATGATGACCAAGACTTCGATACTGAATCCGCTCAGGTGGGAATCACGTGTATCCAGATTGCGCTGACTGAACTGTTACAGCATCTGGGTGTGAAGCCCAGCGCGGTTGTGGGGCAGTCGATGGGTGAGATCGCCGCGGCTTTTGCAGTGGGTGGTCTGTCCAAGGAAGATGCCGTACTGGTTGCCTGCCACCGTTCCCGCCTCATGGGCGAAGGCGAGCAGAACCTGCCGGAGGACAAGCAGGGTGCAATGGCCGTGGTGGAATTCGGTGTGGAGGAACTGGCTACCTTCACCAGCGAGCATCCCGAATTTGCAAAGGTTGAGCCCGCGGTCTACGCCGCGCCCGGCATGACTACCGTGGGTGGTCCGCGCGAGCCCGTGGCGAAACTGGTGGAGCACCTAGAAAGCGAGGGCATGTTTGCCCGCCTGCTGCCCGTGAAGGGTGCGGGGCACACGTCCATGCTGGATCCGATCTTGGGTGAATTGCACTTCGAGATCGGTGATATTCAGCCACGTCCGATCCACACTCCGCTGTATTCCACCGTGGATCGTGGCCGGGTTTACCGCCCGGGTGAAACGTTGCACGATGCCGATTACTTTGTTCGTTGCACCCGGCAGCCGGTGTGGTTCCGCGATGCGACGGGCCAACAGTTCGACGATGGATTCCGCACGTTCGTGGAAATCAGCCCGAACCCGGTGGCGTTGATGCCGCTGATGAACAATTCCTTCGCACATGATGCATCCGATTCCAAGCTGTTGTTCTTGCTTAAGCGCAAGGAACCGGCGGGTGAGACCGTGGCAAATTGCCTTGCGGAATTGTACGTGCAGGGCAGCGATGTGGACCTGAAGGCCTTGGTCGGCCCTTTTGGTGCGACTGCGACGGTGCCGGGAGTGCGCTGGAATCTGCAGCGCCATTGGACCAATGCCCGCCCGGCTTCGGGTGGGGTAGCTGGTCTGCCCGGTGTACGCGTGGATCTGCCGGACGGCCGCGTGGCGTTTTCCGTGGGGGCTGATCTGGTGCCGAGCGTGCTGGCTATGGCTGAAGCCGTGGCGGAACAGGTCGCGCCTGGTGCGCAGGTTGTGGCCAGCGAAGAGCACGCGGTCTTGCCAAGTGCGGGTTCCTTGACGGCGATGGCTACCAAAAGCCTGGGGGGATGGTCGGTGGAGGTCTACGACGCCGAGACAAGCTCCGCCATGCCACTGGTGGGCGAGGCGTTCGTTAGCACGTTGGCTGTGGCCGCGCCGGGTAGTTCCTTATCCGACGCCAAGGCCTCCCCGGCTGGTGCGTCCTTTGATGGCGCTAATCCCCCGGCGGGGGAGAAGCCCGGCGGGGGTTCCGGGGCAAATGCTGGCGCAGCGACTGGTGGAAGGGCTACTGGTGTGGGAACCAAGAATCATGCTCTGCCTGAGGTAGATACCGATGCCATGCGGTGGAGCCCAGAATCGGGTGAATCTGTAGCGGATCGTCTGCGTTCGATCGTGGGTGAATCCATGGGTTACGACGTGGAAGATTTGCCGGGCGAGTTGCCTTTGATTGATTTGGGGCTGGACTCCCTCATGGGCATGCGCATCAAGAACCGCGTGGAATACGATTTTGATTTGCCGCCGCTGCAGGTGCAGACCCTGCGCGATGGCTCGGTCGATGACGTGATCACGATGGTGGAGCGCATGGTGGCGGAAAAGGGCGCGAACCCCACCACCGACAGCACTGGTGCAGATGACGCTGCCGCTGGTGACCAGAAGGACACTGTAGCTGGCGACCAGAAGAGCACTGCAGCCGGCGACCAGAAGGGCACTGCCGGTTCAGAGAAGACCTCGGATTACACTGCCGCTGCAGGTGGCGTGGCCCCTCGTGATGCCAGCGAACGCTTGGTGTTTGCAACTTGGGCGAAGGTCACGGGAAAGGCTGCGCCGGGTGTTACCAGCCCATTGCCGGAGATCTCCGATGAGAAGGCTGCAGAGTTGGCGGAGCGATTGAGCGACCGTTCGGGTGGAGAAATCACCGCCCAAGATGTGCAGAACGCGGACTCTATGGAACCGTTGGCTGATCTGGTGCGCGCGAAATTGGAGACCGCCGTGGAAGGCAACATTCGTGTGCTGCGGGCCCGCGAGGATGGTGCCTCTGGCAGTGGCGCTGAGGGCGCTAACTCGGGGGAGGACTCGGATGCACCTCGCAAGCCCAGCGTATTCCTCTTCCATCCCGCGGGCGGATCCTCCGTGGTATTCCAGCCGTTGATGCGCCGACTACCTGCAGACATTCCTGTATACGGTGTGGAGCGCTTAGAGGGTGAACTCAGCGACCGAGCAGCGCAGTATCTGGACGAGATTATTGAGTACTCTGCTGGCAGGCCGGTGGTTCTTGGCGGTTGGAGCTTTGGTGGTGCGCTGGCGTACGAGGTTGCCAACCAGTTTGCGCAACGTGCCGAGCGCGGTGAACCTACCGTAGAGATCTCCCGCATTGTCTTGTTGGATACCGTACAGCCGAAGAATCCAGCTCCGGATACCAAGGAAGAGATGCATAAGCGGTGGGACCGCTACGCGGAATTCGCTCGCCGCACCTACGGCTTGCCGCTCGAAGTGCCGCACGACCTGCTGGATGAGCACGGCGAGGGTGTGATGCTCACCATGTTCCAGCAGTTCCTTACCTCTCCGGAAGTCGGCGGATTGGGCCTGCCAGCGGGAGTGCTGGAGCACCAGCGGGCCAGCTTTGTGGATAACCGCATCTTGGAATCCCTTGATTTCAGCCAGTGGGCAGCGGTGTCTGCGCCGGTAACGTTGTTCCGTGCCGAGCGAATGCACGACGGCGCCATTGAATTGGAACCTGCATATGCGGAGGTTGCCGAAGATGGTGGATGGGCACAGATCGTGGATGATCTAAAGATCGTGCACCTCAATGGCGACCACTTGGCGATTGTGGATGAACCAGAAATCGGCAAGGTCGGTAAGGTACTGGCTCAGCAGATTGAGGAAGACTTGAAGCGCTAACACCCAGGCAACGCCGCGGGCTTGAGGCGTGGACAGAAAATAAGAGAAGCACAATGGCCCGAAATTTACGGAACCGACTGCAGGCAGCGCCACGGGCTTGAGGCGTGGACAGAGAATAAAAGAAGCACAATGGCCCGAAATCTACGGAACCGACTGCAGGCAGCGCCGCGGGCTTGAGGCGTGGACAGAGAATAAAAGAAGCACAATAACGTGAAACCACCGGAAGGAAACCCAGTGACGGAAACTACCGCCGATAAGTTGAGGGGGCTGCAAGAGCGCCTGGACATGGCGCAGGATCCGGGTTCGGAGAAAGCCAAGGCTAAGCGCGATGAGGCCGGTTTCACCACTCCGCGCCAGCGTATTGATGCGTTATTGGACGAGGGGTCCTTTACGGAAATCGGAGCGCTCGGACGCACACCGGGAGATAAGGAGGCTCCCTACGGCGATGGCGTGGTGACTGGTTATGGTCGTGTCAATGGGCGCGCTGTGGCCGTGTATGCCCACGACAAGTCCGTTTATGGTGGCTCGGTGGGTGAGACCTTCGGCAAAAAGGTCATGGAAGTTATGGACATGGCCACGCGCATTGGCTGCCCAGTAATCGGAATTAATGATTCCGGTGGTGCGCGTATTCAGGACGCGGTGACGTCCCTGGCGATGTACTCCGAGATCGCGCGTCGCCAGTTGCCGTTGAGTGGCCAAAGCCCGCAGATTTCCATCCTGCTGGGGCCCTCGGCTGGTGGCGCGGTGTATGCGCCGGTAACCACGGACTTTGTGATTGCTGTGGAAGGGCGTACGCAGATGTTTGTGACTGGCCCGGCTGTTATCGAGTCTGTGACTGGCGAAAAGGTCAGCATGGAGGAGCTGGGCGGGGCTCGCCAGCAAGCTCGCAACGGTAACGTCTCTTATGTTGCTGGGAGCGAGGAGGAGGCCTTTAACTACGTGAAGGACCTCATGGAGTTTCTGCCGTCGAGCGTTTTCGATGATCCCCAGGAATACTGGGCACCGTCGGATGAACTGACTGAGCGCGATTATGAGCTCAGCGACATTATTCCCGATGATCCGAATGCAGGCTACGACATCATGGATGTGCTGCTGCGCATTTTCGATGACGATAATGTGTTGGAGGTTCAGGACGATTACGGCTCCAACGTGGTGACGGCATTCGCGCGCGTGGATGGCCGCAGCGTGGGTGTTGTGGCGAACCAGCCGATGGTGTTGGCGGGGTGCTTGGATGCCGATGCGGCAGATAAGGCCGCGCGCTTCATTCGTATTTGTGATGCCTACAACATTCCGATTGTGTGGGTTGTAGATACTCCTGGGTACATGCCGGGCGTGGAGCAGGAGAAGCTGGGTCTGATCCACCGTGGTGCAAAGCTGGGTTTTGCCACTTTGGAAGCAGATGTTCCCAAGGTGACCGTGGTGGTTCGTAAGGCTTTCGGTGGCGGTTATGCTGTCATGGGTTCCAAGAACATGGGTACGGATATCAACTTGGCGTGGCCCACCGCGCAGATTGCCGTGATGGGTGCGGAGGCTGCGGTGGTCATGATGCAGGGCAAGCAGCTTGCGGCAATGCCACCGGAGCAGCGCCCGCTTGCCAAGAAGATGTTCGTGGATTTCTATAACGCAAACATGACCAGTCCTTATGTGGCCGCTGAACGTGGCTACCTAGACGCGGTGATTGAGCCGCAGGATACGCGCGTTCGTCTTCGCCAAGCGATGCGGCAGCTGCGCAATAAAACGGTTCTGGAACCAGTGAAGAAGCACAACATTCCACCTATGTAGCTGCGGGGGTGGGGCGCCAGAGGGTGCTCTTTTTATCTCGACGCCACCTAGTTTTCGCCCGTGGGCCATGGGGGATGGGGGCAGGCGATGCGTGGCGTCGAGTAACGCAAAGTAACTAATGTGACAGATGTGACGTAAGGGAAACTTAGGCGGTGTAACGTAATCGTGTAGTCCGCCGATGGGGGAAGCGTAGTGTCGCATGGCTTGCGTTACCCCGGAGGTGCGTGGTTAGCGCGCTGTTTTCGGATAGCCGCGCACAGCGACGATTGTGTACAACTCCCCGACTAGAAGGGCATTTATGCCGGGCAAGATGCAAACTGCAGGCAAGCTGCAAAACCTTAAGTATTTTGGTGAAGCCGCATGGGCGGAGGTTCATGCTATCGCCACGGGTGTAGGTACCGCATTGAATTCGGGTGCGGTGGTCAAGGGCGGTGGCCTGCGGATGAAGAAAAAGCTTGTGGAAAGCATTACGCGTTACGGCTTCACCGCGGCCCGGCAGGCGTGGTACGCAGCTGAGGTTGCGCCGAATCGCACGGCCATTATCGATGACATGGGTGAGCTCACTTATGCCCAGGTGCGGCAAAAGACCGAGGCATTCGCCCGGGCTCTGCAGCGCATGGGGCTGGGGCCGGAGAAGAACATTGCGGTGATGGCGCGTAACTCCCGCGTCATTCTTTACCCATTGATTGCCAAGGGGTTCATCGGCGCGAATATTTGTTTGCTGAATCCGGCATCTAGCCCTATTCAGCTGCAGAAGACCATTGAAGAGCTCGATGTGCATACGCTCATCATCGATGAGGAATTCGCCGGGCATCTGCCCGCGGATTACACGCGCGCCCAGGTGATTGTCGGACACGCGCAGGACTTACATCAGCCCAAGGCGCCGAATCCGGAGTGGAAGACCTTCCAGCAGATCATCGAGGAAGCTCCTACGGAGGAGCAGGAGAAGCTACCCGTCATCCCGAAGCGCGGCATGATTGTCATCATGAGCTCCGGAACCTCTGGTACACCGAAGGCCGTGGTGAACCGGGAGCCCCTCATCCCTACGCCCATTGCTGATCTGGTGACCTGGATTCCTTGGCGTGCGGAGATAATGGTTCAGCAAACAGCTTCGATGTTCCACTCCTGGGGTTGGGCAAACATCAATTTGATATTTGCTCACCGCGCGACCGTAGTGCTGCGTCGTGTGTTCGATCCCGTCCAGGCCATGGAGGATGCCGAGCGCTACAAGGTCAACGGCATCATTACTTCGCCGATTTTCATTAAAGAACAGCTGAAGGTCGCCCAAAAGGGGAACTACGATACCTCGAGCTTGGAGTTTATCGTGTCCTCTGGCAATGCAATGCACGAGGACCTGATCCGTGGGCTACATCAGCAGTTCGGGCCTATTGTGTGCAACTTCTACGGTTCAACCGAAAACAGTGTGGTAGCCATTGCGAAGAAGGAAGAGCTGGTCGATCGTCCGGCTATGGCTGGCCGTCCCGTGCGTGGTGTCCGGGTCAAGATCCTTGATGACGAAGGCAATGTGTTGCCACGGAACACTCCGGGCCGGATCTTCGCGCGTGGCACTTTGTCCATGCGGCGTTACGCCAACGAGCGGGACACCATGAACATTCAACGCGGCCTGCTAGAGATCGGTGATCGTGGTTACCTCGACGACGAGGGACGGTTGTTCGTGCTCGGCCGCGCGGATGACATGATCATCGTCGGTGGTGAAAACGTCTACCCGCGCAGTGTTGAGGAAGTGTTGGCGCCGATGCCGGGTATCCGCGACCTGTTTGCCATGGGTGTGGATGACGAGGAAACGTTCAAGCGCATGGCCGTATGGGTGGTCCGCGAGGATAGCCCGGAGGGTGAGGCGCTGACCAAGGAATCTATCCAGGAATGGGTCCACACGCATCTTGCGGAACACTCTGTGCCCCGCGAAGTGACGTTTATGGACGAGCTTCCGCGCAACCCAACGGGCAAGGTTATGCCCCGAATGCTTCCGAACGTCTAACTATTTTGTGCCTCAACAGCTAGAATTAATGAGGCCTAAATTCAATTGGAGAAAATCATGAAAAAATTTGCTCGTATTCTTACTGCTTCGGTGGCTGCAGCCGGTGCCGTCATGGGTGTAGCTCCTGCCGCTCAAGCAGCTCCTGGAAACACCGTGTTGCTTGGTGATTCCTACTTTGCAAACACTTCTTTCCAGCAGCTTTTCGAAGCGCGAACCAAGGGCGGCCCAAAGTGTATTCAGGGCTCCTTCCGTGTTGCTACGGAGCTGTCCCGCCTGACTGGTGCGCGCGTTGATGACTACTCGTGCAACGGCAAGGAACTGTACCTGGGGCGCGAGCCACTGGAGGCTCGCTTGGATCAGGCTATCCGCGACGGCAAGCTCAACCGCAACACCCGCAATGTGCCCATCATGGTTGGTGCTAACGACACGTACCGCACTACCGCTCCGATCGACAACCGTGCGGCTGCGCGTTCTTACGACCGCATCGCTGCGAAGATCAAGCGCGTAGCTCCAGGCGCCCGCATTCAGTTCGTCAGCTACCCGCACCTGACTAACGAGCGCGCTGGCCTGTGCCTGATTCGCCCTAACGGTTTGCCACCTATTGAGGCTCCATTCCCCATCGTGAAGGAAGCCGAGCGCCAGCTGTGGCGCCAGTCCCACGATGCTGCTCAGCGCAACGGTGGCGTGTTCGTGGACCTGCACCGCACCACCCGTGGGCACGATACCTGCCAGCCAGGTGGCAAGGCATGGGTTGCCGGTGTTCTAGATAACCAAACCCCGCGCTACAACCTGACCATGCACATGTCCCACACCGGTGTGACCAACGCAGCGAAGCAGATTGGTGCTGCGCTGCAGTAGTCACAGTGCTAGCTAGCCGACTTCGGGGGGCAAGTAGTGCCATGGGCGCAGGGGACCTGCTTTCCAAGGCTGCAGTAGTCACAGTGCTAGCTAGCCGATTTTGGGGGGCAAGTAGTGCCTTGGGCGCAGGGGGACCTGCTTTCCAAGGCTGCAGTTGTCACAGTGCTAGCTAGCCGATCCGGTTGCCCGCCCCCGCTACCAACCGATCGGCTTTCACGAAGTACGTGTCCATGGTGCCGTTGAGCATCACCAGCTGCTCCGAAAGGGCGTCTGGATTACCAAGGCCGATTTTTTTGGCCTCTTTTTGAATCTGCTTTGGCGCCATGGTGGCGTCGATGGTGAGAGGAAAAAGTGGCACCCCGGCTAGGCGAGGGGTAACGGTTAGCTTGGAGACAACAATGTGGAAGTTGCCCTCCAATACGGTCGTTTGTCCCACACCGGTGCGTTGCCAGATATCGCCACCGGCCGCCGCGGATTTCCGCGAATCCGGAAAGTCCACGCGCAGGTTCTTCAGTACGGCCTTATTTGCATCAATGCGGATGGCTGGCTGCAACCCCTGCGGAGTCTGCTGCTGCACCAGTGACAGCTTCACCTTGCCTAGCAGGGCAGTTTCATCGGATTTAATCGTGAATGTGCCGTTTTGCAGTGCCTTCATACCCGGAATGGGGCCCGGTGGTGTGAGATCCATGTGGTAGCGCTCAGGAATCTCCGGCGGTTTGAACGCCGGAGGTTTAGGTAATCGCGGTGGTGGTGGCAACGCCGGCAAACCGGGGAGCGGGTTCGTCTGTTGCTTACGTGGATGACGATCCTGCGGGCTCTGCTGGCCGTTCTGGTTGCCCTGCTTCGGCCCTCCCGGAGCGTTCTGTTGCCGAGGCTTGGTGCCGGGGTTGGTACCAGGAGCGCCCGGCACATTAATTGGAGGTAAACCGGGTAGCTGAAGCTGCGCCAAAGCTTCGGGGGCTGCAGCAGCACCGATGCCGAACACACCTGCGGCGACCATCACCCCACCGGCGATAGTTTTGCGCCTAGATAACTTAGCCATTGTGAGCCTCGAATTCCTCTGTCGCGGTGTTCTTCGTCACGGGGGCATCGGCTGCTTGCTCTGCCGTTTCCTCCTGATCCGCTGCTTTTTCTGTGGATTCTTTATCGACGCCGCCACGGTCCCTCTGGCCCGGGGCCCATGATAGGGCCAGGGCGCCACCAATCAGGGCACACAGTGTGCCGATCACAAAGCCACCAATGTTGGATAGTGGTAGCGCGACAATGCCCAAAATCATGGCGGCCACACCTGCGAGGAGCCGTGTTTCGGCCTTGAACCAGCACATTAGGCCACAGGTGATTAACAACGCGCCGATCAGTAGCGTGGACACGCCCGAGATTGTGGCGACCTGGATCACGATATTGGATACCTCAAAACTGAGGTACGCCGGGGTGATCATGATGATTCCGGAAAGAATCATGAATAGGCCAGCGGCAAAAGGGCGGGCTTTGCGCCAACGGGTGAAGCGGTTGGTGGTTTTCTCTAGGTCAGTTTTAGCAGGCTGCGTCATCTGGATTGACTAGGGAGATTTTGCTGCCACCAGCAGTCAGCTGGTCAGCAGAAAGGGACGAGGTGGAAATGGTCTGGCCTTTGGCGATAATGCGCTGGGCAGTTAGGCCCCATGAACCGGGCTCCGCCTTGTCATCCAGCTGGCTGGCATCCACACCAATCTGTGGTTTCTCCAACGTCAAGGCGCCGCCAATGTCCGTGGCGGCGATGACCATGTTTTTTGCGGTGAAGTTATCACCGGGAACCAGCATCTGGAAGCGCTTATCACCCATGCCTGGGATTTTGACTGGGGCAGTCATACAGACATCGGACACCCGCGCGTTCTTGATTTTCAGGCGCGAAACTGCCTCTTGGCCAGTATGAAGCTTGTCGGAATCCGTGAATAGGTTGAACCCTTCACCATCGAGGGTGCCGACTTTCATGTTAAAAATCGTGTTGGACAAGGCCAAGTTGGCTGAAACGCCGCCTTGCGCAACAGCGACTCCCATGCCGGCAGTGGCGAGGAGCCCAGCGCCCAAGACGCCGGCGAAACGAAGTTTACGTGTGTATCCCATATGTGCATAGTATCGTTTTGCAAATTGCACGTCTGGAGAATAAAAGAATAATCTCTTTTAGCTTCCAGATTTCCTAGTATTGCCCTGCTTGGACAGCGACAACGCAATGAGGAACGACACGCTGACGACCACCACAATCCAGGTCACGAAAACCGCCCATCCAGCGTGGAAGAAGTATCCGGAGAACCATCCCATCAGCGACGAACCCAAGTAGTAGCTGAACACATACAGGCTGGAAGCTTCCGCCCGATCGTGAGTGGCGATTTCACCTACCCATGCGGAGGCTGCGGAGTGCGCAGCAAAGAATGCTGCCGTAAATAACAGGGAACCTAGGAGCGTGGAAGGTAGCGTCGGAATAAAAAGCACCGCGAGCCCCACCGCAGCCAGAAGAGACGAGCTGGCGACCACCCGCGCCCTGCCCCACTTGGAGACCAACGCACCCGCGCGGGCCGAAGACCAGGTACCCGATAGGTACATCACGAAGGTGAGGGCTGCTAAAGAAGCGGGCAGGCCGAAACTTTCGATAAGGCGGAAACTCAGGTAGTTGTACAGACTGACGAACACGCCCATCAGCAAGAACGGCAATGCGAAAAGACGTAAAAGTACGGGGTTATGCAGATGGCCGCTGATCGCTGAGAGCTCGTGACGCCACGTGATGGCCTTCGGTTGAAACGTCCGTTGGGGCGGGATGACGGTCGCGGTGATTATTGCCATAGCGACGGCAAAAACGGCGCTGAGCAGCACCGCCTGCCGCCAGCCCATGAAGTCCAGCGCGATGCCCGGTATGAGGCGACCCAACAGCCCACCCAAGGTCGTGCCGGAGATGTAGAAACCCATCACGCGCGGTAGATAACGCCCATCGATTTCCTCGGCCAGGTAGGTCATGACCACCGCAGGCACGCCCGCGACGGCGATACCTTGCAAAAAGCGCAGCCCGATAATCGCCTGAATGCTGGGCATGCAACACAACAGGAGGGATAAAGCGGTCGCTGCCAACGCGGATACCTGAATCACTCGGCGGCGACCAAACCTTTCGCTCACCACACCCGCCGGCAACACCGTCAAGGCCAACGCGCCCGTGGTTGCTGAGACCGTCAGCGCGGTGATTGTGGGGGAGACCTGGAACGAGTCGGATAGTGCGGGCAGAATAGCTTGGGTGGCATACAGAGCGTTGAAGGAAGCCAAACCCGCGCACAGTGCTGCGATGAGGGCGCGACGGTATCGGGGGTCGGCCGGGGTAACTCTGTCGGAATGCATGTAGTCGATTGTGCGCCATCTGCGGTGTTTCGCATAATGCAATGAAATAATCGTTTAGTCCAGTAATGCGCATAACTTTTGTGTCAGAATGAACCATCATGAAGCACTTGGAATGGTTCCTTGACCTCGCGGTAAGCCAGAACATGGTGGACTCGGCGCTCAGCCTGGGAGTGAGTCAATCCGCTTTGTCCCGAAGGTTGTCCGCGCTGGAGGAGGAAGTGAACGCGGAGCTGTTTGACCGCAGGGGACGGCACCTCATCCTCAACGAATGTGGGCGGGCATTGGCCGCACATACCCGTGACGCACTCGAGAGCTGGGAGCGCGGTGTAGCCGAGGTACACCGGCTGATGGACCCCGAAAAAGGCACAGTGCGTTTGGACTTCATGCATTCGCTGGGCACGTGGATGGTGCCGGATCTGTTGCGCTCCTACCGCGAATTGCATCCGCAGGTGGAATTCAAATTGGTGCAAGGCGCGGCGCAGACGTTGATTGATCACGTCTTGGATCGTTCCGCCGATTTAGCATTGGTCGGGCCGAAACCCGCAGGGTTCGTGGACGCGGGAGAGCTCAACTGGGTGCAGCTGACTACACAGCGTTTGGCTTTGGCCGTTCCCGATAACCACCGGTGGGCGGGGCGGAAATCCATCAGCATCGCAGAAGCGGAGGCGGAACCGTTCATTGCCATGCTGGAAGGCTATGGCACGCGGATGTTGCTCGATGATCTCACAGCCGCGGCGGGATTCCGGCCACGGTTGGTGTTCGAGTCGATGGAGTTGACCACACTCGCGGGACTGGTTTCCGCTGGCTTGGGGGTGGCAATTCTGCCCCTTGGAGATCCGAACTTGGTGATTTCGGGCATAACAATGCTCCCTCTCACGGAGACCCGTGAGAGGGAGTTGGGCATCGTATGGTTGCCGGGCACCTCACCGGCCCCCGCAGCCGATGCATTCCGAAACTTTGTGACGGATCGGCTGGCGGGTGGCGCGTCGGCGTCGAGTTAAAAGGTGCTGGCGAACTACAGACGCCGGCGGGTTAAAGGCGCCGGCGAGTTCAGGACGCTAGCGAGTTAAGGCGCCAACGAGCCAGAATGCCTAAGCACCGATGGTGCCGAAGTCGTCCTTCCAGACCACAACGGTGGAGGGCCGAGGAGCGTTCTTGCCTCCATCTGGCCAGTGGGACTTGGCATCTTCCAGCTTGGCATTCTCATCATCGTCCTCACCAGGGTGTTGGACGTTGACTAAAGCGCGCTTTTCGAAGACCAGCGGTCCGCAGGTTTCCGCGCCGACGGGCACGGTGAGGAACTGCTTGGTCAAGCCACGAGCATCGCCTTCCAGCGCCACTGCGAACAGGCCATCGTTGGACTTCAGCGCATTACCATCGGTGGAGATCCACAGGTTGCCGAAGGAATCGAAGGTGACGTTGTCTGGGCAGGAGATTGGGGAAACCTTGGACTTATCGAAACCACCGAAGTAGGTTTCTGCCTCGGATGGATCACCACACACCAGCAGCAGGTTCCACTTCATGTCTTCGCCAGTGTGGTTGTCCTCGATCTCCAGGACCAGGCCGTTCTTGTTTTCCTTGATGGGAGCGACCTCGGCGATGGGAGCGTCGTCCTTGTCTGGGCGATCGGCGCCACGGTACTTGTTGTTGGTCAGGGCACAGTAGACCTTACCGGTAGTTGGGTGTGGCTCGATGTCCTCTGGACGGTCCATCTTGGTGGCACCAACCTTATCGCCGGCTTCTCGGGTGTAGACCAGAACCTCTTCGCCGGTCATGCCATTAACGTGGCTTTCCACGCTACCGTCGGCCTTGGCGGTGGCCAGTTTGATCCACTTACCGGTGCCGTCGTACTTGCCGTCCTCTGGCAACTTGCCGGATTCCTTGAAGTCCTTGGAGTTGCCCTCGAAAGTGCCAACGTACAAGGTGCCTTCGTCGAGGATCTTCATGTTCTCGGCGCGGTCTGCATCGGTCTTGCCACTGCGAACCTTGCGTGAAGAAACGAACTTGTAGATGTATTCGAAGCGGGAGTCGTCGCCGGAGTAAGCCACTACTGTGCCGTCGTTGGTGACGTGAATGTTCGCACCCTCGTGCTTGAAACGGCCCAAAGCGGTGTGCTTGACAGGGGTGGATGTGGGATCCCAAGGGTTGATTTCCACTACCCAGTTGAATCGGTTTGGCTCGTTTGGCTCTTTGCGCACGTCGAAGCGGTCATCGAAGCGCTCCCACTTCCGCGCGGTTTCCTTGTCTTCGATGCCGTAGCGCTTGAGATGCTTGCGGACCTTCTCGTCCTTGACTTCTTCGCCACCGGCGAAGTACTGGTCGATGTTCTCCTCACCGGAGAGCACAGTGCCCCATGGGGTGACGCCACCGGAGCAGTTGTTGAAGGTGCCCAAAACGGTCTTGCCAGAGGGGTCTTTCTCGGTTTTCACCAGCTCGTGGCCAGCCACTGGGCCGCGTAGTTCGAACTCGGTGTTGCCGTGAATACGACGATTGTACTTGCCCATGACGGGCTTCAGGCGACCGTCCTTGTCGTTGCCTTCGACTTCGACAACGCTCATGCCGTGGTTGGCCAGCTCGATCGCGACTTGTTCTTTGGTTGGCTTCTTTGCGTCGTACTCCCGGAACATCTGCTGCGGGGTGGTGTACTCGTGGTTGCACACCAGCAGGAAGCGGTTCTTTTCGCCCTCAATGGGCAGCAGCGCGGCGAAATCGTTGTTGAAGCCGTACTGCTTCTCGGCAGCTTCTGCGGTCTGGTTGTCGATGTCGAACTTCGGTGCGCCCTCTACGACAGGGTCGCCCCAGCGCAGCACAATATCGCTGGAGTAGCCCTTGGGTACGACAACTTCGTCCTTGGTGTTTGGTT
This sequence comes from Corynebacterium auriscanis, assembly GCF_030408435.1. Classification (NCBI taxonomy): domain Bacteria; kingdom Bacillati; phylum Actinomycetota; class Actinomycetes; order Mycobacteriales; family Corynebacteriaceae; genus Corynebacterium; species Corynebacterium auriscanis. The sequence goes on from NZ_CP047046.1 coordinate 246,676, forward strand.
CCACCATGTCGAAGTTCAGGCCCTGCGGAGTTGCCACGTCCTTCGCGGATTCGGAGGCGCTGGCTGTGGAGCTGCTGGAGCCAGCGGAAGAGCCCTTGTCGTCCGAGCACGCGGCCAAGAAGGACGCGCCACCGACGGTCACCATTGCAGCGCCACCAGCGCGCAGCGCAGAGCGGCGACTGAAGGTGGCCTTGACAATGTCACCGAAGTAAGTGTTGTCGGATTCGTTCGGAACTGGCTTAGAGCAGGCATCTCCACACTTGTACACACAGGTGCGGTGGGAACGGCCGGACGTAAAGTCCATGTTCTTCAGTAGGTTAAGCCCCTTCAGGCCCATGGCATTCTCCTCAGCAGAAAACGTGCAGTGATTGACTTGCTTACTGTAGGAAAAGGAATCGAACTGCCGGTTTCGCCAAGGTGTATTTCTTGTTAACCTACCGCTGTCGGGGGTGGTTTGGTTGCTTATTTATCGACGCCCAGCGCCGCGCGACGAGCGCGCATGCCGGTGATAACGCGCCACCCCAACAATAAAAGTGCGCCCATAATGCTGGCGACGAGCATGAATGACCAGTGAGGTACGCCCCCGTGACGCAGACCCCAGATCGCTAGGCCCGCGACGACGGTGCACAGCCACACAATTACGCCGCTGCCCATGGATGTTGCGCGCGCGGTCTTCCCCGTAATGGCCAGCAACAGCCAGCCCAAAGCGGTGCCGATGAGGAAGGGCCATAGGGTTTGCAGCCACCCTGCAACGCTGAGTGGCATGTCCTCCGATTGGTGGGCCACCCGTGCGAACAGGGCGAACAGCGCCACGCCCAGAATGTCCATCAGTAGAGCAGGCGCAGGCGAGGTCCGGGGGTGTGCCCCGCGCTCCACGCGGGCGCGGTTGTGTGGTGTGGCGGCGCGGTCGGCAGTGGTGGACGCGTTGCTAGAAGTTCCAGCGTGTCCGGCAGCAGCTGCGGAGTTGCCCGCAGTGGTGGTTGAAGGGTCAGGAACAGAATTGGCGTTGTCCATGTTTGGTGAGTTTACCGACCGTCGCGGATAGTGCCATCCACCGTCGGGATGGCCCCGTTGGTCTTCGTGGTGGAATCGGCTGCGCTTGTCTCCGCACTTGCGGTTGCAATCGCATCAGTGCCGCCTGCGCTGGTATCGCTTACCGACGCTGCACGTGCCGTAGTGCCCGCGTCCGCATCAGTGGTGCCTTGCATGGGCGCAGCTGATTCGCCCGTCATCCCGTCTTTGGCGACCTTGGAAAACTGAGCGGTGAAAAAGACGATCCAGCCCACGATGGTCAGTCCCACAAAACTGATCATGCGGAAGCAGATCACGCTGGCGAAAGCCTGCACGGAGGTCATGGAAGCCACACCTACGAGGCTTGTTGTCAACGCCACATCGACTGGTCCTAAACCACCAGGGGTGACTTGGGCTTGACCCACCAGTTTCGCCGCGAGGAAACTCAACACCACACCTGCGATCGGTGGTTCCGCCCCCACGGCATAGATGCACCCCAGCAGACACAGAATCTCGAAAACCCACTTGGCCATAGAAGCAGTGATGCTGATCGCCAGCCTGGGGAGGGGCAATTGCACTGTGGAAAGCTGCTCTGCCAGGCCAACTAATTTTTCTTCGAAGCGATCTACAGGCTTGTGGCGCCACCGGTTGTAGGCGCGCAGACGTGCACGTAACCACCGTTCCATCTCATGTGGATGAGATGCGACCCAGTTGGTTGCCAATGCCAATATCACTAACGCCGCCAGGCTGAATAGGGCTGTGCTGAGATCAAATTTCCTCCCGATAAAGAAAACAGCACCAATCGCTAACAGCGCCATACCGCCACCAGCCAAAACCCCAGACAGCACTAGGTACCAGCTGGAGATGACGGCCGTTGCGCCCCATTTCATCTGCTCGCGGAAGATCATCGCCGCAGAGATTGCGGGACCACCGGGGAAAGTGGAGGAAACCGAGTTCGCTGCCAACCCCAGTGCGTTCACGCGCAACCGGCTTACTTTTACCCCGGCCGAGCGCATCAACACCACCATCACCTCGGCCTGAGCCAGCATGGCCAGCCCCATCATGGCTGCTGCTTCCCACAGCCAGCGATCGTCCGCGCGAATCATCTCGCGCCAACCATCGCCGATGAAGTGCAGCTGGTCGCGGGCCGCCACCAAGATCGCTACCAACAGCAGTAAAGAAAGCACCGCCCGCACCCATGGCCGGCGGAGGAAGGCGAGAATCGCTTTGCCCTTACTCTGGCTCAACGGCGCATCCTCCTTCCTTCGTTCGCACATTCTTGAAGTGCGTTGCTTCCTTACGGTCCCATCGATTGTGTAGCACGATAGCTAGCCCGTAGGGTCGGCACGCCGATGGAACCGTCAGCAATGTGCCTACGCTACCGCTTGTCTTTGGGCGCGGGGCGTTGATCCTGTTGGTTATCAGGTTGGGGGAGGGGCCGGCGCTCCAGCTTCGGGTGCTGCGCATTTTCCCGCCCAGCACCGTTCAACGGTGTTTCCTGCCCAGCATCGTCCTGAGTCGTGTCCCCCGCTGCCTCCTGCGCAGCCTTACGCTCTGCCTGTTGCCGCTGCATACGCTCCATCAGCTCGTGGAACGGCAACGTACGCTCATGTCGCTGCACAGGCCGCTCAGGGATACGCGCCGGGGCGGTGGAACGCGCCGCGCGCCGTGCCCCCTCGGTCGTTCCAGCGCTCTCGCGTGGCTGGTCAGCATCTGCCGTTACGTGTTGCTGTGCCTCCTCGGTCGTCCCAGCGCTCTCGCGTGGCTGGTCAGCATCTGCCGTTACGTGTTGCTGTGCCCCCTCGGTCGACCCAGCGCCACTATGTGCGTTGACGGTTCCTGCAGTCACGTATTGCTGTGTTGCCTTCTTTGGTTCGACGCCCCCACGCGCCTCCTCAACCCCAGCACCCGCAGGCTCCGGTTGCAGCGGGTGCGTGCCGGATGTACCGGATAGTTGCTCGTTATGCCCGACCTTTTCGGAGAGCTTCTTGACCCAGGCCGGTGCCCACCAGCTGTCCTCGCGCAAGAGGTGCATCACAGCGGGCACCAGCAGCATGCGGATCACCGTGGCGTCCAAAATAAGGGCGATGACCATGCCGAAGGCGATGTACTTCATCATGACGATGGAGGAGAACCCGAAGGCCCCACACACCACAATCATGATCAGTGCGGCCGCGGTAATGATGGCACCCGTGGTGGCCGTACCGAACCGGATGGCCTCGTTGGTAGAGGCACCGCGTGCGCGGGCTTCCACCATGCGGGAAACCAGGAACACCTCGTAGTCCGTTGACAGGCCGAAGATGATCGCTACGATCAGCACCAAGATCGGGGACATCAATGGCCCGGCTGTGTAGTTAAACAGGTCCGCACCCACTCCGTCCACGAATAGCAAGGTCAGCACACCCAAGGTGGCGCCGGTACCCAGGATGTTCATGATCACGGCCTTGGCGGGGATGATCAGCGAACCAAAGATCAGCGCCATAAGGACAAAGCTGACAACCACGATGTACAACAGCATCCACGGCAGCTTCTCGAACAACGCGGAAATCGATTCGACCTCCAGTGCTGGCGTGCCCGCCACGTACACCTCGGCGCCATCGACCTTGAGGTCCTCTAGCTGGTGAACGATATCGCTGTAATCGTCACGGTCTTTAATGCCCGTGCCCAGCACCGTCACCCCGTCTTTGGTGGGTTGGGTGACTTGGAATGGCGCAGTCAGGCCCTGCAGCTGGTTGGCTTCTTGGAACACCTGGCCCACTGCGGCACCGTCGCCCTTGATGACTAGCTTGATAGGGTCGGTACGGAACTGCGGGAATTCCTGGTCGAAGTGTGATTGCGCTACACGCGTTTCATTATCCGGCGGTAGGTATGTCTCATTGATTCCGCCCAGCTTGATCCCCGCGATCGGCACAGTCAGCGCCAACAGAGCCACGACTACCAGGAACGTCACCTTCTTGGAGTGGCGCATCGCAAACGCGGGCACCTTACCCCAGAATCCATCGACAACCTCATGGCGGCTTTGGGTCTTTCGTCGGATCGACCACTTGTCGATGTTCTTCCCCAGCAGCGCGAAGATGCTGGGCAACACAGCCACACTCAGCAGCGCGGCCAATCCCACCGCGCTCATGGCACCAAAGGCTACGGACTTAAGAAATGCCTGCGGGAAGATCAACAACCCGGATAACGCTACGGCTACCATCGCCGCGGAAAACACTACGGTTTTACCCGCGGTTGCCGTGGTGTTGCGCACGGCTGTGGGAACGTCGTTGCCTTCCGCCAGCTCCTCGCGGAAACGCGACACCATGAACAAGCCGTAATCAATAGCTAGACCCAGGCCCAGCAAGGTCACTACGGACTGAGCGAAGACGTTGATCTGCGTGGCGTCGGCCAAAATAGCGAGCACGCCCATGGAACCCAAAATGGAAAGAACGCCCACCAGCAACGGCATGAAGGCCGCAATCACACCCCCGAAAACCAGCAGCAACAGCACACCCACGGCCGGGAGCGCGTACAGCTCGGCGCGGGAGATATCCTCGGCCATCCCTTTATCCAGCGCCCCGGAAACCGCGGTGGCACCAGCGATTTCTACCTGCACACCCGGTGCTTGAATGTGGTGTAGCTCGTCCTCAATAACGCGGTAGTTCTTCAGCACATCCTCGGCCACTCCCTGCAAACTCACCGAAGTAAACGTGGCTGACCCATCTTCCTTGGCCAATGCGCGCGGGCCGCCGGTGTACACGGAACTGACGGCTGCCACTTGGTCTGGGTGGTCGTCCTTCAGCTTTTTCAGCTGGGCTGCCATTTCTTTTTTGACGCCTTCATCCACCGCAGCCCCCGGCTTGTCACCGGTGACCAAAATGATGACGTCGCTGCGCGCGTCGCGACCGAACACGTCTTGCTCGATCTGTGCGGCACGCGTGGATTGGGAGTGCGGGTCATCCCAGCCCTCTTGGCTCATTCTCTCGCCGAGTTTCAACCCGAAGACGGCGTAGAGCGCAACAATCGCCAAAATGATCACAAAGGGGATAATTCGGCGGAAGCGGTAGGCAACATCGCCCCAAGTGCTAAACACTGTGGGTTCCTTTCCAGTGTTGTGCAGGATAAATCCGGAAGCTACGTCAAGCGTAAACCTCGGAGTGGTACGGGAATAGTTCTCGGAGGGCTAATCCAGCAGTGCTGATAGCGGGCGGAATGGCTGCAGCCATGCACCACCATCCGGCAGATTGTCCAGGTTCACACGAGGCAAGGGTTCGCGGAAAACTCCGGAGATGTCTTCTAGATCGATGAACTCCAGCGAATCGCTACCAAGCGCCCACGTGGTGTGCTCTTGGAATCCCAGGACGGTGACGGGGATTTCCTCGGCTAGTTCTTCGAGGAACTCTTGGAAGTTTTGTCCATCGGCGCTGGCTACCACTACTCCGTCGAGGTTGCCTTGTGCGTGACGCAGGCGGATGTGTTCCAGCATGTCGGGATCCACATCGGAATCCTCCGTCAGCTTGGGCTTGGCGAAAACGGCAAAGCCTACGTTGCGTAGGGCCTCTACCCAGGGGCGAACCAGGTCGGCGCTGCCTTCAGCAATGTTGGTGAAGACGGTGGCTTCGGGTTCAACCGGACCGTCGAACTCCACGGCCAACTCATCGGCGCGTTCCAGTAGCCAGCGACCGACCGCATCGAAACGCGGGCGGTGGGAGGCCGTAGGACGGCTGCCCAGAATGGACCCGAGGCCCATGTCGATATTCGGCGCGTCCCACACCAGCAGCAATCGACCGGTGGAGTGGTCCGAGTTCTCGGCATTGTAGGAACCCCCGGTTCCACCGGAGTAGGTGGGCGCGGTGGTTTCCGCATCGCGCCTTAAGGTGCCTTCTGAAGTGTCAACCATGGTGATCAATCCTTGAGTTTCGCAGCTCACCTTTAGCGCTTGCGCCAGAGGTATTCGCGAATGGTGTGTTCTTTGTCGAGACCCTTGCCCTCGAACTTGGTGATGACCTGGCGGTCGGTGAGCACGGGAACTTCCGCGGGCCAGCCCAGGTACTCCAACTGGGGCTCCGCCTCCACGAGCTCGTCGATCCATTCTGCGTAGTCAGCGTGGTCGGTAGCGATATGCAGTATGCCGCCGGGGCGCAAACGCGAGGCGATGAGGTGTAGCGTGCCCGATTGCACGATGCGCCGTTTGTGGTGCCGGGCCTTGGGCCATGGGTCGGGGAAGTAGATACGTACACCGGCCAAGGATTCCGGCGCGAACATGCGCTGTAGAACCTCCACACCGTCGCCGCGGATCATCCGGATGTTGTCGATTTCTCCGCGCACCACGGAACCCAGTAGTTTCGCCAGTCCTGGCCGGTATAGCTCCACGGCAACGATGTTCGTGTCTTTTTCCAGCGGGGCCATGGCAGCGGTAGAAGTGCCGGTACCGGAGCCGATTTCTACGATCGTATCGGCCTCCCGACCGAACCATTTGGGCAGGTCAATGCGCTCATCGGATAGGACCTTGCCCAGCCGTGGCCAGTTTTCCTCCCACAGTGCTTCTTGGTTGTCGGTTAGGGTGCCCCGGCGGAAACTGAAGTTTCCCAGTCGCGGATAGTCGCGTCCGTCGTTAAAATCAGTTTGGAGTGGGCGACCCGGGGGTAGGTTGCCTAAGTTTTTATCAGAACTATTCATCTCAACCATTGTTGCAGATTGAGGGGAAAAGTGGGGGTAGCCCTATGAAAACGGTATCTGTCATTGGGCCGGATGGGGATCGGGTCCGCTTGGTGGGGGAGCAAATGGAGCGCTGCGCTCGAAGCGTTGCCTCGCCCCATAGAGAGTTTCGCGTGCTGGTGGCTGCTGGGCCGGAGGCGCGGCCCGATTGCGTTGTTGCCGTTGCCGGGCAGCCCACTGCCGAAAACCTCCGGGTAGTGCGGGCGGTGGTCGGCGCCATGGGTGTGGTGGTTTTGTTACTCGACGCCTCGCTGGCCCCCTGGCCCGATATTCCGGGTGCGCTCCGGGTCAATTCGGCGGACGAGGCGGCGCGGGTCGTCCGGAACTTAAGAGTCGATATGAAACGTTGGTTCGCCGATGCTCATCGTGCGGATTCCGAACGTTTGGATCGGGTGCGGATCGCTGTGCGGCTGTCCGGTGGGCGCTTGGCTAAGGAATGCGCGCAGATCGAGGATAGGGATGCAGCCCACGCCACGTTCGTGGCGGGGCTGCGGCATGCCGTGGTGCGGCACGGTGTGCTGTTCCCGAGCGTTGATGTGGCGGTTCCCGAGTTGCCGGTGGCCGCATCGTCCCCCGTCAGTCGGCTGGAGACCTGGCTGCCGCTTGCTGGGGGTTTGGGGGCTGTGGCGATGGGAGCGGGAATCGGGCGGGCGTTCGACCATGTGTTTATTGGTTTGGCGCTGGGCGTATTGGTGGCTGCGGTGGTAGTGGCTCTGCGGTTTAAGCTGCAGCGGGAGCATAGTGCGCGCCGCAGAACGGGGGAAATCCAACAGGCACTGCAGCAGCACTGGGCGGAGCTGATCACGCAGGTGGTGGCGCGCCTGCACATTCCGAGGGTGGCGGAGCAGGTGAGACAACTAGAAAGCAACGGGATCGGAGTAGCACGATGAACGCGGGGAATGGAGTAGCACGATGAATGAGTTTTCTGGGGATTGGGGTGCGCTGGAACCATCTTCTGATTGGCACACGATCGCAGATGTCGCGCGTCAAACAGATCAAGGTTTGTTGGGGCACGGTGTTATCAATCATCTGGGATTGAGTGAAGGGCTAGGTGTGGGCCAAGGCGGGATCCTGGGCACGGGGCCGGACATAGGACTAGGTACAGGGCTGGGGGCAGGAGCGGACTCGGGATTTCTTACTGAGAGGGCCGCCGGACATTTGGGTATGACGATCGGCGAGGAAGAACTGTTGCTACCTGCCGACATAGATACCGATTCGACCACGGTTGCCACCGCTGACGGCATGAGCATCTTTGCCGATACGGATGGGGACGGCCAAATCGACTATGTCTCCAATGTTTCCTTCGATGGGCATTGGTCCGCCTGGCGGTGGCTGGGGGAGGGGGAAGCGAGGGGCGTCGGCCAACCAGAACAGCAAGCCCCTACCACCGATCTAGGGGGCGGGCGGCCGAATGGTGTGGAGGCATTAAATAAAGGTGCGACCAGTGGGCCGGCGCAGATGAAGGGGGATGCGACGCCCGCTGGTTCGGCAGGGAACAGCGATGATGCTGCAGCAGGGGGTCCGGCAGAGCTGGCTGGGGGTGCGACGGCCGCTGGTTCGGCAGGGAACAGCGATGCTGCTGCAGCAGGGGGCGGCGCTGCAGGGCGCGGGGACGGTACGGGGGTGAAAGAGGAGCCTCAGGAGGGGCGAAAGTGGAACATTCGGACATGGAAATGTGTTGATCGGGGGGAATGGGGTTAGGATTATCGGTGACTAAGGGTGACCAATAACACGCCCTTTCGGGAGTAAAACAGGATGTTTGGCCCTTCGAAGCCAGATAGTCTGAATGTATCGGCGCGTAATGCGTTGCGACCATATAGAATGTGCTGTCTATGAGTGCAATCGCCCTAGATTGCTCCGAGCCCGGTACGCGAGAGATTTAAAACGTAGGGAGAGATTCGATGACCATTCGAGGGCTAGTCGGTGAGGCCCCCACGCAAAACCAGGACCTACTGCAGTGGATTGAGGAGAGCGTGGAGTTCTTCCAACCAGAGCGAGTAGTGTTCTGCGACGGTTCCGATGAGGAATGGGATCGGTTGGCTTCCGAGCTCGTGGAACACGGCACCTTGGTAAAGCTGAATGAGGAAAAGCAGCCTAACTCTTTCCTCGCGCGTTCCAACCCGGCCGACGTTGCCCGCGTGGAATCTCGTACCTTCATCTGCTCTAAGAAGGAAGAGGATGCTGGCCCGACGAACAACTGGGTCGATCCCGAGAAGATGCGGGCCGAGATGCGCGAGCACTTCTCCGGGTCCATGCGCGGACGCACCATGTACGTCGTGCCTTTCTGCATGGGACCAATTTCAGATCCGCAGCCCAAGCTTGGTGTGGAGCTGACGGATTCCGCATACGTTGTGATGTCCATGCGCATCATGACCCGCATGGGCGCAGAGGCTTTGGCGAAGATCGACGCTACCGGTGACTTTGTTAAAGGCTGGCACTCCGTGGGTGCTCCGCTGGAAGAGGGGCAAGAAGATACAGCGTGGCCTTGCAATGACACGAAGTACATCACCCACTTCCCTGAGGACCGTGAGATCTGGTCCTACGGTTCGGGTTACGGCGGAAACGCCATCCTGGCGAAAAAGTGCTACGCGCTACGAATCGCCTCCGCGATGGCGCGCGATGAGGGCTGGATGGCCGAGCACATGCTGATCCTGAAGCTGATCAGTCCCGAAGATAAGGCGTACTACATCTGTGCTGCGTTCCCATCTGCGTGTGGCAAGACCAACCTGGCCATGATCCAGCCGACCATCCCGGGGTGGCGCGCGGAGGTCGTTGGTGACGACATCGCGTGGCTACGCTTCGGCGAAGATGGTCGCCTGTATGCCGTGAACCCAGAAAACGGCTTCTTCGGTGTTGCTCCTGGCACGAACTACAGCTCCAACCCGGTTGCTATGAAGACCTTGGAACCAGGCAATAACCTGTACACGAACGTTGGTCTCACCGACGAAGGTAGCGTGTGGTGGGAATCCCTGGAGAACAAGCCAGAGCACCTGACCGACTGGCTGGGTAATGAATGGACTGCCGATGGTGAAGGCGTTGCCGCTCACCCGAACTCCCGTTATTGCACCCCAATCTCCCAGTGCCCAACCGCGGCACCGGAGTACGACGATCACAAGGGTGTTCCTGTTTCCGCCATTCTGTTTGGTGGACGCCGCGCGGATACCGTGCCACTGGTGACCCAGGCCCGCGATTGGAACCACGCAACGTTCATCGGTGCCACCATGGCTTCGGGTCAGACTGCCGCTGCGGCTGAAGCCGCGGTTGGTTCCCTGCGCCACGACCCAATGGCCATGCTGCCATTCATCGGTTACAACGTCGGTGATTACCTGCAGCACTGGATCGACATGGGTGAAAAGGGCGGCGACAAGATGCCTGAGGTATTCCTTGTCAACTGGTTCCGTCGCGGTGAGGACGGACGCTTCCTGTGGCCGGGCTTCGGCGAGAATTCCCGTGTCCTGAAGTGGATCGTTGACCGCATCGAGGGGCGCGTGGAAGCTGACGAGACCGTTGTTGGCTACACCGCACGCTACGAGGACATCGATACCGACGGTCTGAAGGAGACCGAGGAGGATATCCGCGAGGCGCTGAAGGTTGATCCAGCAGACTGGGACCGCGACCTAGCTGACAACGAAGAATGGTTGAAGTTCCTGGGCCCGAAGGTTCCGCAGGAAGTGTGGGACGAATTCAATGGCCTGAAGGAGCGTATCGCTGCGGCCCAGAAGTAGCACGAAGCGGGGGTTTGACCTAGCGGGGTGGCCCGCTGCTCGGAACCGCTCCCCGCGTCGGACTGTCCCGACGCGGGGCTCCCAGCGAAGTTCTCATTCATCTTTTGCGTGAGGGCTTCCGTGGAATGATTTTCGCCCTAGGCGGGCATTGCGGTGGTTTCGGTCTGGTTCGGTACCGCCGAACGATCCGAGTGTGATGGGGGCGCACCGAGTGTGCCGACGATGGATTCGCTTTGCCGGACGGCGTCGGCCGGAAACAGTCCTTCTCAAAGGGACATATCTATGGATCACTTGCTGGTCTAGCAGCTATCAAGGGTGCAATCTTCGATAAATGGCTTGAGACAGGTGCCGAACAAGGACAAATGCTCAGCTACCCAATCGAGGATGAGACATCAATTCCAGATGGAATTGGAAAATTCAGCAAGTTTGTCTGGGGTTTTATCTACTGGTCTCCAGCAACCGGAGCCCGCCCTATCTATGGTCCAGTTCTGTTTGAGTGGGCAAATAGCGGTTTCGAAAAAGGAAAATACGGGTATCCAACCGCAGACATCAAAGCGACTAAAGACGGAGGGGATTTGCAGTATTTTCAGCGAGGGCTTATCCGTTCTCCTAGGACATACCTTAAGATAAGGTATAACATTTACTCTTAAGTCAGAAGCTACGCCATTGTTTGGAGTAGCTCTTCTACCCTGCACAATGCCTACACGAATGACCCCCGAGGCGGAAGGGATTGGGGAGGATGTCGAAAGTACCTACTCCGATAGTCACACTATTTCCTGAAGAAGGGATGGATTGGGGACTATGGTCAGGAAGGGATGACATACAGCGCGAGCGTGAAGACGATTTCCTTCAACCATCTGACCTACAACTCAGCATTGGCCTGATCGGAAGCTTAAAGTGCTGGAACCGCACTTGGATCGAAAACTATGGCTATGGTGTTGGAACGTCGTTTGTTCCTTGGTGGAGAGAGGGCTTTGACATCAACGGCTGGCTACAAGAAGGGCTGTGGATTGCAAGTCAGTTAGAAGCAGAGGCTGATGTCACTGTCGATAGAAGATTCGCGCACTACCTGCACCGCCCCATCCCCCTAGTCCCGACAAATAGGACATTCTCATGAAACATACCTACGTAATCATCTACCCCGACAATGCAAGACCCTCGGCAATTTGGGGAGTAGATGAAGCGGAAGAGAAGGCATTCTGTTCGGCAGCCCACAAAGCTTTAAGAAGCTCACCCCATACTTTCGATGGATGGATCAGCGAATGGCGGGAAAATTTTCAAAGCAACGGCAGAGTTGGTGTCGCTCAGCGGTGGAACAGCGGTTTTGATCCCCTCCAATGGATTGCTGACGGGGAAAGGCTTTTCTCTCTTATTGAAGCCAACACGAACTACCGCATAGTGCGAGCTTTTAAGGCCTACGCCCGTAATCCCAAAACAGTTGGATAAGAATAAAGCTACGAAACCTCTCGCTTCCGGCGCTGTTTTGCTATCACCCCTGTCCGCTAGGTTACATGGGTTACATGGGTTACATGGTGGAACGAATCACGGTTCCACCAGAGTCTGTGCTAACGTACGCCGGCTGACGTTGAAGCCGAGTGTTGGGAACACCACCACAGTCGAGAAATACTGGAAATCTAGGCAAATGCCTGAGAACAAAACCCGGGACAGTTCACCTGGAGAAGTACGGGTTACTTCTTGCCGCCCGTGACGGAGTACTCCCACGCACCCAGACCTGCGGTTGCACCTGCGCCCTGAGCTACCACGATCTGCTTGAACGGGATCGCGGTGCAGTCACCGGCTGCGTACACACCGGGGATGCTGGTGGCGTTGTGGTCGTCCACGACAATTTCGCCCGGACCGGAGGTCTCAATACCCGAGCCCTCCAGCCACTTCGTGTTCGGCAGCAGGCCGATCTGAACAAACACTCCGGCCAGGTCCAGAGTCTTCTCCTCGTCCGTAGCACGGTCGGTGTACTTCAGGCCGGTCACGCTCTTGTCGTCACCCACGATCTCCGTGGTGGCGGCATTGGTGATGACATCGACGTTGGACATGGATTCGATCTTGTCCATGAGCACATCGTCGGCCCGGCACTGCTCGCCGAACTCCAAGACGGTGACGTGCTTAACGATGCCGGCCAAGTCGATGGCGGCCTCAATGCCCGAGTTGCCGCCACCCACGACAGCAATGTCCTTGCCCTTGAACAGCGGACCGTCGCAGTGAGGGCAGAAGGTAACGCCCTTGTTGCGGTACTCAGATTCACCAGGAACGTTCAGCAGGCGCCAGTTTGCGCCCGTGGCAATAACGACCTGGCGGGCCTTCAGGGTGGCGTCGTCCCCAAAGTGCACAGAGTGCAGCCCACCGGCTTCGGCAGCAGGTGTAAAGCCCGTGGCCTCCTGGGCCTTGATCACGTCGATGTTGTACTCGTTGACGTGCTCCTCAAGGGCGGCGGCGAACTTCGGGCCCTCCGTGTACTTGACGGAAATGAAGTTCTCGATGGACATGGTGTCCAGCACCTGGCCACCAAAGCGGTCGCCAACCAAGCCAACGTTCATGCCCTTACGCGCAACGTAAATGGCGGCGGACACTCCGGCTGGACCCTGGCCGACAACAAGGACATCGAACTCGCCCTTCTCGTTCAGCTTCTTCGCATCACGGGCGGCTGCACCGGAATCTAGCTTACGGACGAAGTCAGCGATATCCGTGCGCCCGGAAACGAACTCCTCACCATTGAGGAACACGGTAGGCACAGCCTGAACGCCCTTGTCGTTGACCTCATCCTGGAACAGGGATCCTTCTACGGCGGTGTGCTTGATCCGTGGGTTGATTACAGACATCGCGTTCAGTGCCTGCACAACCGTCGGGCAGTTCTGGCAGGACAGGGACATGTAGGTGACGAACTCATAGTCACCGTCCAGGCCCTTCACTGCGTCGATGAGCTCTTGGTCTTCCTTAATGGGGTTGCCACCGACCTGCAGCAGGGCCAGCACGAGGGAGCTGAACTCGTGGCCCATGGGGATACCGGAGAAGGTCACGCCGGTATCAGTGCCCTTGCGGGAGATCGTGAAGGAAGGCTTGCGCTCGTGTGCATCGGCATCTTCCCGGGCGCTGACCTTGTCGGACAGCGCAGCAATGTCGTCGAGCAGTTGCTTAAGATCCGCGGAGGCATCGCGGTCGTCGAGGGAGTAGATCAGTTCTACTTCTTCGGTAATGCGTGGCATCAACTGTGCCAGCTGTTTGGTGAGGTTCTCGTCGAGAAGCTTCTTAGCCATGGGGGCTCTCCTTTGGGGATTACAGTTAGTCGGGGAGGGGGGTAATGGGAATTAGTTTTTAGTCAAAGTGCTGCATGCGGTGGTGCGATCGGCTGCATGCGGTGGTGGCGCAGGCGCGATCGCCGGCACGTGGTGTGGCGATCGCCGGCAAGTGGTGTGAAAACCATAGAAGGGGGCGAGCGAGCAGCCGCCCACTCGCCCCTTTCGTGCTAAGAGGTTGCTCCCGCATGCGCGACATCGAAGCCAGCACGCCTAGATTGAATGTCCAGGCCAGGGGAGCGAGAGGTAGAACTATTTAGATCTTGCCAACCAGATCGATGCCTGGGGTCAAGGTGTCCTCGCCCTCTTCCCACTTCGCAGGGCAAACCTCGCCTGGGTGAGCGGCAACGTACTGAGCGGCCTTAACCTTGCGCAGCAGCTCTGCAGCGGAACGGCCGATACCCTCGGCGGTCTGCTCGATGTACTGGATCTTGCCCTCGGGGTCGACCAGGAAGGTAGCACGGTCAGCCTGACCAGCGCCTGGGCGCATGTTGTCGAAGTTGTTGGTCAGCTCACCGGTGGAGTCGCCCAGCATGTAGTACTGAACCTTGCCAACCTGCTCGGACTCTGCGTGCCAAGCCTTGTGTACGAAGTGGCTGTCGGTGGATACAGAGTAAACCTCCACGCCCAGCTGCTTGAGCTCCTCGTAGTGCTCAGCCAAGTCGCCCAGCTCCGTTGGGCAAACGAAGGTGAAGTCGCCTGGGTAGAAGAAGAAGATGGACCACTTGCCCAGGACGTCGTCCTTGGATACTTCGGTGAATTCACCGTTGTAGAACGCAGGGTTCTTGAAATCTAGAATCTCGGTGTTGATGAGGGACATACTGAGTCTCCTTAGGGGCTTGGGGTCGATTGTCTTGAGAGCCAGTGAATTATCACTGCCTCACAAAGCCTACTTGCTTTTGTGGCGGCGGCTCGGTGCGCTGTTGCACCTTTTGGGACGACGCCACGCTCGGCCGTAGCCACGATCGTATCGCGGTTCATCACTCATTATAGCCACATCCTTGCGGAAGTCAAAGATTCATAAGTTTGAATTAATGAAGGGTTATCGATCGTTATTGCGAGGCATTATCAATGCAGGGAAGTGGGTGTGGACGTGCTTTAAAAGTCCGGGGAGGGGCCTGAAGGGTGGGGTGATGGAAGGGGGTGGTGAGGTCCTTGTTCGCTTTATTGTTTTCTGCGCCCTGAGGATGTGGGGGGTGTGGTGAAGGGGCGAAGGTGGCGAGCGTCCCGCTAATCGGTGGATGCTTTAGTGGTTTCTGCACGGTGGGGATGTGAGGGTGTGATGAAGGGGCGAAGGTGGCGAGCGTCCCGCTAATCGGTGCGCGCTTTATAGCTTTCCGAACCCGGGGGATGTGGGATGTGGGATGTGGTGAAGGAATGAAGGTGGCGAGCGTCCAGGTAATCGGTGCGCACTTTATTGCTTTCCGTACCCGGGGGATGTGGGGGGTGTGGTGATTTGTTGCGCTTGAGGGGGAAACTGCGAAAGATATTGAAATTTTCTGCGCCGCAGACGATTGTCTCAGGAAGAAGATATTACGAATAATTTATCCGAATTGGTTTTGTTGCGTTGCAGGAGTAGTTTTTCACACGACAACTTCAGCTGGCGCATCTAGAGGATCGCTGGCCCGAACAAAGGCACCACTCTCATGTCCTCACCAACTAACTCGGGGCTGTTCCGCACGAAAACCGTGGAGCAATCTATTTCCGAAACTCAGGAAGAAGGGTTTCGTCTGAAGCGCGAGCTGCGAACCCTGGACCTTATTGTTTTCGGAGTGTCCGTCGTGATCGGCGCGGGCATTTTCACGATGACAGCGCAAGTAGCCGGCGATATGGCCGGGCCATCGGTGGCTATCGCCTTCGTCCTGGCTGCGGTTACTTGTGGGCTGGCTGCGTTTTGCTACGCAGAATTTGCATCGACGGTTCCCGTAGCGGGTTCGGCGTATACATTCAGTTTCGCCACTTTTGGTGAGCTGATCGCATGGATTATCGGCTGGGACTTGGTTCTGGAGTTTTTTGTTGCTGCTGCGGTAGTGGCGAAGGCATGGTCGTCCTATGCGGGTGGCCTGATGGGATCTGAAGACTTCACCCTGTTGAAGGTCGGGGGTCTGACTATTGATTGGGGTGCGGCACTGTTGGTGCTGGTGCTTGGTGCATTGCTGGCACGCGGTACAAAGCTGTCTTCGCGTGTGAGTGCTGTCATTACCGCAATCAAACTAGGGGTTGTCCTGTTTGTCATCGTGGTGGGCGCATTTCATATCAAGGCGGAAAACTACAGGCCGTTCATCCCGCCGGCACAGCAGAATGTGTCCGGTTCTGGTGAAGGGTTGAAGCAAACGCTGTTTAGCTGGACTACGGGGGCGGATGGTTCCGCTTATGGGCTGTTCGGTGTCTTTGCGGCGGCTTCCCTGGTGTTCTTTGCCTTCGTTGGTTTTGATGTGGTGGCTTCCGCTGCGGAAGAGACGCGCAATCCACAAAAGGCAATGCCTCGGGGCATCCTCATCACTTTGGTTATCGTGACAGTTTTGTACGTTGCAGTGGCGCTCGTGCTGACAGGCATGGTGAAGTACACCGAGCTCTCCACGCCAGAAGATGGGCATTCCCGTACGTTGGCAACCGCTTTTGCTGCCAACGGTATTGAATGGGCTGGGACGATCATCAATGTAGGTGCTATTGCCGGCTTGACCACTGTGGTGATGGTGATGATGCTGGGGCAGACCCGTGTGGCGTTTGCGATGTCCCGTGATGGGTTGCTGCCACGGAGTTTGGCGAAGACCTCCAAGCATGGAACGCCATCGCGTATCACGTGGATCACCACTATTGCGATCGCGCTACTCGCAGCAGTGGCACCCGCTGGTGACCTAGGGGAGATGGTGAATATCGGCACGCTGTTCGCGTTCCTGCTAGTAGCTCTCGGAATTCCTGTGTTGCGTAAGCGCTACCCAGGTGCGGCAAGCTTCAAGACTCCCATGGTTCCCTTTGTCCCGATTCTCTCTGCGATCTTCACGTTGTGGCTCATGGCAAATCTGTCTATCGAAACGTGGATTCGATTCCTTGTGTGGATGGCTCTGGGGTCTGCGGTTTACTTCCTCTATTCGCGCAAGCATTCTGTGCTCGCTCAGGCTGAAGGGGTTGAGTAGAAAGGGGGGCGGGCGTGAGCGGGGCGGTGCCATGGGGGCCTGCGCTCGCTCAGGCTGAAGGGGTTGAGTAGAAAGAGGGCAGACGTGAGCGGGGTAGTGCCACGGGAAGCCTGCGCTCGCTCAGGCTGAAGGGGTTGGGTAGAAAGGGGGCGGACGTGAGCGGGGTAGTGCCATGGGGGCCTGCGCTCGCTCAGGCTGAAGGGGGTGAGTAGAAAGAGGGCAGACGTGAGCTGGGCGGGGTTGCGGGAACAGTGAGTTCATTTTGTTTGCAGGATGGATGAATAGACAGTCTGCCTTTTGCTAGTGGGGCGGGTTTATAGACAGCTCGGTCTAGAAAAAGTAGACAGAACGGTTCAATCGGGTCTAGGGTGTACGTCACGAACCCTTCCGGCTCCTCATTAGTGATGCTGAAAGGAAATCCCCACAGGTACGTCCGACGGTGGGGCAAAAACCCGACAACGTGTGAACGGAAAATGCTCATGATTATTACAGGCCTGGCTCTTGGCTCTGCGCTCGGTTACGTGATGCAGCGTGGACGCTTCTGCGTTACCGGCATGATCCGAGATATCTTCCTCAATAAGACCTGGCGTGGCTTTACCGCGCTGCTTATCGTTATTGCAGTGCATGCCGTAGGGCTGGCAGCACTGACGTCCGCGGGAATGATCACGCCGGATTATAAACAATTCGCGCCCGCAGCCGTCGTGCTGGGTGGTCTGCTGTTCGGAGCAGGCATCGTACTGGCCGGCGGATGCGCCTCCGGCACGTGGTACCGCTCCGCGGAAGGGCTTGTGGGATCGTGGCTGGCGCTACTGTTTTACGGTGGCAGTGCGGCAGCGATGAAGGGCGGTGCGCTGAACTGGCTCAACGAGGGCCTGAGCAGCTGGAAGCTACCCATCACCACTATTCACGGATCGCTGGGAATATCCGTCTGGTGGCTAGTAATCCCGTTTGTCATCGGTGTTGCACTGCTGACTCGCCACTTCCTTGTGCAGGAAGCACAGGCACCCAAGATGGCAACGTTGAAGCCTAAGAAAACCGGATTGGCGCACCTACTGACTGAAAAGCCATGGCACTTCTACCCAACAGCGGCGATTATCGGCGTGCTGGGCGTAATTGCCTGGCCACTGTCCGCTGCGACTGGCCGCAACGACGGCCTGGGTATCACCAGCCCTTCTTCGAATTTGACCAAGTTCGTCATTAGTGGTGCCGACAAAGTGGACTGGGGTGTCATGCTGGTGTTGGGTCTACTGATCGGTGCATTCATTGCTGCTAAGCTGTCCGGAGAATTCCGTCTGCGCGTGCCTTCCCCCACGCAGGCCGTGCGCTCCGTTATCGGTGGCATCTTCATGGGCGTAGGTGCATCCGCCGCCGGCGGATGCACCGTGGGCAACGGTATGGTTCAGACCTCGCTGTTTAGCTACCAAGGTTGGGTTGCGCTGCTGTTCATCGCGATCGGCATTGGAGTGGCCGCCAAGCTGTGGCTGAAGCCAACCGAGGCTGTTCCGGGTCAGTCCCAAAATAAACTGCAGGGTACGCAGCCCATCGTGCAGCAAATCGACCAGCACGATGTTTCCCCACGTTCCGCATTTACCCGCAAGAATTCTGCCGAAGGCAGCGAAAATGATGCTGACCAGTGGCAGGCGGGGAGTGCCCAGTTGGGATTCCAAACCGCAGGAACTGCGCTGTTAGAGCGCAAGGATGCTGCTCAGCGGAGCGTGGCGTCGGATAAAAAGAACCAGGTCGCCGGTCTACGACAAGTAGGCGAGCACACCTATGCGCTTGATACCCTCGGCGCCGTCTGCCCCTTCCCGCTGGTGGATGCGAAGACGGTCATGGAGGATCTGGAGGTCGGCGATAGTTTGCAGATCGGCTTTGACTGCACGCAGGCTACCGACGCGATTCCGCGGTGGGCGGCCGCCGATGGGCACGAGGTGACGAACTTTGAACAGACCTCGGACGCGGGTTGGACGATTACGGTCAAGAAGGGTTAACGCGGGCAGAAAGACGAATGTGCACCAGAAGTCCAACAAAAATGCGTTATTTTGTCGGAGTTCTGCTGCACATTTTGCGAATGAGGGTGGGGTGGGGCTGCGTTTCGGTGGGGGTGCGTTGCGACCCGCCGGCTGCGCTGCGACCCGCCGGCTGGGCTGCGTTTCGGTGGGGTGCGTTGCGACCCGCCGGTTGCGCTGCGTTTCGGTGGGGTGCGACCCGCCGGCTGGGTGGTGATCCGCTGGGTGACCCGCCGGCTGGGCTGCGCCCCTATCCCTGAGCTGCGCGGCGGGGCGTGTCAAGTTTTTTGTGTGTGGAGGTTTGTTTTCTAGATGTATGGGGCGAATCGGTCGGGGTAGGCGACGATCATTTGGTTGAGTGCTTCCATCCAGCCGACGGTTGTTCTCCCTTCGATTATGCGTCCTGATTTATCTGGTTTCGGTGCCCCTTTCGCTTTCTTTGCACGCTTGAGTGCTCGCTTGTCTTCGATCGTGCAGATCGTCAACCACAGTGCTTTTACTGCAGCGATATCGTTGGGGAACTGGATGCGATTGCGGGTGGCTTTACGCAGTTCACTATTGAGTGATTCGATCGCGTTGGTCGTGTAGACCATTTTCCGCACCTGCGGGGTGAACTGCAGAAACGGTACAAACCTCTCCCAGGCGCGTTCCCATACCAAGACAGATTGTGGGTATTTCTTACCGAGTTCACTGTCAGCAAACCGGTTAAGCGCGCTGCGTGCTTCGGTCTCATTGACTGCCGTGTAGACCTCTTTTAGCGCGGCGGAGACGGCTTTGCGGTCACCGTAAGCGACGTATTTGTTGGCGTTACGGATCAGATGCACCACACAGGTCTGCACGAGTGAATGCGGCCAGGTTGCTTCAATGGCTTCCGGCAGACCTTTAAGTCCGTCACAGGCAACGATGAAGACGTCTTCGATTCCGCGGTTGGCTAGTTCTGCGCATACCCCTGACCAAAACGATGCACCCTCATTGGCGGCAACCCAGATGCCGAGGATGTGTTTGATTCCGTCGAGGTCAATGCCTACAGCAATGTGGGCCGCTTTGTTGACGACTCTGCCACCGTCGCGGACGTTGATGCGGATGGCATCCAAAAACATGATGGGATAAAACGCATCCAGCTTGCGGTGCTGCCACTGCATGACGGCATCCAGCACCGAATCGGTGACGTTGCTGATCGTCTCATGGGACATATCCACCCCATAGGAGGTGTGAATATGGTGCTGGATATCCCTAATCGTCATGCCGCCGGCATACAAGGACACGATCATGTCATCCAGCTCTGTAATCCGACGGGCGCCTTTGGGAACCATTCGCGGGATAAACGAACCATCACGATCACGGGGAATGTCAATCTCGATCGGCCCGTAGTTCGTATCGACTGTTTTTGAATAACTACCATTGCGATGGTTTGTCTGCCCCGCAGCGGCCTTTGCCGTACGGTCACCGGATTCATAACCCAGGTGCGCCTCCATTTCAGCGGCCAGGCCGCTGTTGATCGATGACTGCAGCACCCCGCGGACAAGCGCGTTGATGTCGCCATCGGCAGCCTGGGCTAGCTCACCTATCAGTTTCGATAATTCCGGGCTCGCCATGATCCTGTTGGAAACAGCCTTAACCTGATCAGCGTTCTGATGTTTCTTCGGAGACATAGTTGTCATAATGGTTCATCCTTCAGACTATGTGGTGGAACCCCCCACACAAACCATCTGACACCCTCGCGCGGCGACCCTATCCCTGAGCTGCATTCCCCAACCTAGCTGCTCGGGCAACGCTATCGACGATACTCACCGGATCGCGCAGATCCCACTTCGTGAAACGCAGCACATGAATCCCCTGACTCCGCAGGTCGCGGTCAACGCGGGCGTCAATATGTCGCTGCTGGGGATCATCGTGGTGGTCGCCGTCATAGAACACCGCGATCCGCGCCGAAGGGCTCCACAAATCTGCCGTCGCGACCGGGAGATCCGGGTAGCTCGAGTCCATCATCACGACCTGCGGTCTCAGGTCCGGCAGTACCGACCGCAGCAGTAGCCGTAGCAATGATTCAATCGGTGAATCTGCCAGTGGTGTGGATAGTTCAACCAGCTTGACCACCCGCTTTCGGTTCACCTGCCCGGCCGCAAAAACATCAGACGCGTCGAGGGCATCATGCGGCAGAAACCGTCGCACCGCGTCTAAGAGCTGCACCGCGCGGATCTCTACTGAACTCAAACCCAGCTTGCCCTCGAGCCAGCGTAAATCGGGCAGCCACCACTTGGCGTTCTGCGTCAGTACGTCGCGTAGCGCCTGCGATACCGCGATTCCTCCTGTAGCACACTGCGTTTCCGCTGGTAGATCGTGGAATTCAGCGCGCCAATCCGCGCGCACTGCGCATTTCCAGCCGCATCTACTGACCACGATGTGGGGTTGGTAGAGGGTCCGAGGCTTCCTTCCGCCAGCTGCAGCGAGGATCTGCACCGGCATATCGTTGACCCAGTACGGTAGCCCAAGGATCCGCAGCGCCGCCCATCCTGTGAATGTGACCTGCGGATTCTCCAACGCTCGGGCACGAATCCGCGAGATCATGTGGTGCCGGTATGTAAACCCCATGTGGTTGTGTCGCCCACCGAACCTCAGCTCTTGCGCGGGGCGCTCACTCGCTGCGGGAAGATACGCCGTCCGTGAGACCCGCGAAAACCGCCCGTTGAATCCCCGCACGGTGAGTCGTTGCCTCTCTTTCTCGACGCCATGAGCCGCGATCCCCCGCTCTACCTCGGGGTGATATCGGTTGAGTGGGTGGTGTTCTTGAAGAATCGCCGAGCGAGTGTCTGGCCAGGGGAGATGCGATTCCCGCTGTAGAATGACCTGTCCGAGTCCCTTGTTTCGCTCCACGGTTGTCCCCCTTGTTGTGCGGTGCTTGCGCCTGTTGGATTCCGTGGTGTTTGCGCCGCTGTCGGTGTCTAGTTGTTTTCCCCTTCTTTACATTATGCGGGATAGTCGGGATAGTGTCATGAATTTCGCGGTGCTTGCCTCGTGGGGTTGTCTCGTTATTTCTTTCGGCGGTTGCCCTGCTGGATTCTGCGGTGCTTGCCTCGTAGGGTTGTCTCGTTGTTTCTTTCGGCGGTTGCCCTGCTGGATTCTGCGGTGCTTGCCTCGTAGGGTTGTCTCGTTGTTTCTTTCGGCGGTTGCCCTGCTGGATTCTGCGGTGCTTGCCTCGTAGGGTTGTCTCCCGCTTTGGTTGCAATCTGTCTGAACAGCACTCCCTGCCGTTTTTCACGCCCCAAAAGACGAATGTGCAGCAGAACTCCAACAAGAACGCGTGGTGGGGTCTAGTGGTGAATGCAACACCCTGATTTGTTCATGAGGTGTTGATGATGTCCTACACTCCCGATCCTGCTGTTGTTGCTGCTTTCGACCTGATCGCGAACCACCGCTACAGCGCACTGCACGCAGCCCAAGCCACCGGCTGTACCGACCGTGCGTTGCGGGACTACATCACAAGCCAAGGTGCGCGCCTTGCGCGGGGACGTGGTGGTGGTCTTGCCACCCACAAGACAACCACCCAGATGATGGTCATGTTCTTAGCATGTGCTGGGCGAAGTGATCACGATATTGCCGCCAGAACTGGTGTCCACCCAGTTACCGTGTACCGGTGGGTACATAATTCTGTCATGCCTGTGTCCCGCCCGTCGGTATCGTCGACAAGTAACCGTGATCAACCCATTGTGTTGTCAGTAGACCCCGTGGTGGTGAATTATCAGCCAGCGACGGTCAAAGTCGGCCGGGGTATGCGCTTAACCGCGTTCGACCGGGTGTACATCAAGTTTTGCCTAGATCAGAGTTATTCCATCCGCCGCACCGCCCGACAACTCGGCAGGCATCCCAGCGTGATCAGCCGCGAGGTCACCCGCAACAGTATCGACGGGGTGTATCACCCACTGATAGCCCAGCAACGCAGCATCGATGCAGCCAAACGCCCGAAACCGCGAAAACTTGATGCTCATACCACGTTACGACGTATCGTCATTCGACTGCTTGAACCGGCAGGTCTCACCGAAACGTATCGTAGCTAGGCTGAAACGTTTATCCGGCATTCATCAGGAGTTGACCTTGTCACACGAAACGATGTACCAAGCCCTCTACGTCCAAGCAGCTGGTGGGCTACGCCATGAGTTAACCGTCGACTACGCCCTTTCGATCAGGTCGCACAGGACGACGACCCCGCTCGAAGCTACCGACTCGCGGGCGCGGGGCGAAACCATGGGTTCATGGCGCGACAATACTCCACCCGCCCACCACACGCTGCTGACCGGGCGGTGCCAGGGCATTGGGAAGGTGACCTCGTGTGAGGCGCTCAGGGTGGAAAGCACGCGATCATCACCTTGATAGAACGGCATAGCCGGTTGTTCATGGCCAGGTTGTTAACCACCGATCACACGTCCCAGACCGTGGTCACCGCGTTGAAAGACATGCTCGGGCAGATCAACCAGATGGCTATCGCCCCAGACCGTCGCGTCCAGACCCTGACCTGGGATCAGGGCGCGGAAATGGCTGCCAGTGGTCAGCTGGCCGAACATTTTGAGGGGTTGAAGCTCTACTTCTGCGATCCGCACTCCCCATGGCAGCGGCCGAGTAACGAGAATATTAATGCCGAGCTACGCCGATTCATTCCGAAAGGCACCGATCTTGCCACGGTGACCCATGAGCAACTCCAGGAATATGAAGACCTGATCAACGACACTCCACGGGTGGTGCTAGATGGGCTGACCCCGAGGGAAGTATTCTTTAACCTCGATCCATCCGAAGATGTTGCATTCACCGCCTGACCCTTCCGCGTTATTCTGTCGGAGTTCTGCTGCACATTGTGTGAATGAAGGTGGGGGTGGGCTGCGATCCGCCGGGTGGGCTGTGATCCGCCGGGGGCTATGGGTAGTGCCCCGTGTCAGCAGAGCGCCCAGCACCCCACCCCATCCCGGCAAGTTCACGCCCGTCGCGGCAGCCCCCGCCCCGCGGAGATTACTTCCGCAGGGACTCTGGAACCTCGAACCGCTCGCCGTACTTCGCGGCCAGCTCCTCGGCACGGGCAACGAATCCAGCCACACCCGCGGTTGGGTAATCGCCACCGTCGGTCTCGGCCTTCTTGCCTGCGGGCAGAACGGCGCCGGCAGGGCGCGCGTAGTTCTTGATGTACTGGCGGGTACCACCCGTCCAGGCAGGGAAACCGATACCCAGGATGGATCCGATGTTCGCATCGGCATCGCTGGTCAGAACGCCCTCATCCAGGCACTTCTGGGTCTCGATGGCCTCGGCGAACAGCATGCGCTCCACGAGGTCGATGAACGCAGGCGCGTCTGCAGCAACGTCGGAACCGGCAGCCTTCTCGGTGCCTTCCAGCTGGCCGTAGCCCTCAGCCTTGCGTGCAGCGCCTTCGGTAGCGCCGTCCAGGCCGTGGCCGGAAAGGGTGGACTCTGCATCGGCAACCTTGACCTTGCCAGCGCCCAGTTCGTCCCACAGTCCGCGCCACAGTCCAGCGCGACGACCTTCTTCGTTGTACTCGTAGAAGCCCTTGCCTTCGAGTTTGCCCGGGCGGTCGTACACGTCCAGCATCTTGTCGACAATCTCGGTCACACCGCCATCGTCGACCTTCAGTCCAGCAGCTTCCTGAGCAGCGCGCGTCTCGGAACCAATCTTGCGCGCCAGCTTCAGGTTCAGCTCATCTTGCAGTTGCAGTGGTGGCGCTGGGTAACCAGCTTGGCGACCGGCAGCTTCGATGACGGCTGGGTCCACACCTTCGGCGAGCATGCGCATCGCCTCGTTCAGGAAGAAACCGATAACGCGGGAGGTGTAGAAGCCGCGGGAGTCGTTGACCACGATCGGGGTCTTGCGGATCTGACCGGTGAAGTCCAGGGCCGCGGCCAAGGTCTCATCGGAAGTTTCCTCGCCCTTGATGATCTCAACCAGCGGCATCTTGTCCACAGGGGAGAAGAAGTGGATGCCGATGAAGTCCTTTGGACGTTTCACACCGGTTGCCAGCTCCGTGATCGGCAGCGTGGAGGTGTTGGAACCCAGCACGCAATTGTCTGGCACAGCGGCCTCAATCTCGGCCCACACCTTGTGCTTGAGCTCGGTGTTCTCGAAAACGGCTTCGATGACGATGTCACAGTCGGACAGGTCGGAGTAGTCTACGGATGGTGTAATGCGGTCCAGCAACGCCTTGGACTTCTCTTCGGTGGTCTTGCCACGCTTCAGCGCCTTGGCTTCCAGCGCCTCGGAGTAGGACTTGCCCTTTTCCGCGGCCTCCATCTTGATGTCCTTCAGCACGACTTCCATGCCGGACTTGGCAGCTACGTATGCGATAGCTGCGCCCATCATTCCGGCACCGACCATACCCAGCTTCTGGAATTGGCGTGGTTCGATGCCTTCGGGGCGCTGCCCGCCACCGTTGCAGTACTGCAGGTCGAAGAAGAAAGCCTGCATCATGTTCTTGGAGGTAGGGCCGGTGACCAGTTCTACGAAGTAGCGGGTTTCTACGCGGGTGGCCTCTTCGATGTTCTTCAGTTGCAGACCTTCAACGGCGGCCTTGAGGATTGCCTTCGGTGCAGGCATTGGGGCGCCCTTGATCTGTTTGGTGACGTTAGCTGGGAAGGATGGCAGGAATGCTGCCAGTTTCGGGTTGGTGGGGGTGCCACCTGGAACCTTGTAACCTTCGGTATCCCATGGCTGCTTGGCCTCGGGGTTTTCTTTTGCCCACTTCTTCGCAGCGTCGAGCAGCTGGTCGGCTGGCACGATGTTGTCGATCAAGCCGGTTTTCTTCGCGTCCTCGGCATTGAACTGACGACCGGTGGTGAGGACCTTCATCAGTGCATCTTGCAGGCCCAGCATGCGGACCACGCGGGTCACACCGCCGCCACCTGGCAGCAGGCCGAGGGTGACTTCAGGCAGCCCAACTTTCAGTCCCTTGGCGTCGGAGGCGATGCGGTGGTGAGCGGCTAGCGCGATCTCTAGGCCACCACCCAATGCGGCGCCGTTGATGGCGGCTACGACTGGAACACCCAGGGTCTCGAGGGTGCGCAGGTTGGCCTTCATGGTGTCGATCTGCTCGGTCAGCGCAGGGGCGTCTGCCGGGGTGGCCTTGATCATGGATTTGATGTCGCCGCCAGCGAAGAAGGTCTTCTTTGCGGAAGCTAGGACGATGCCCTTGACCTCACCGGCCTCTACGGCTTCCTTGACCTTTGCCACGGTGTCCACGAGGTCGTTTTGGAAGGTTTGGTTCATGGTGTTGACCGGCGCGTTGGGGTCATCCATCGTCAGGGTGAGGATGCCGTCTGCGTCCGTCTCCCACTTGAACATGTTGTCGCTCATTTGTGTCTCCTAAAAGCTCTTTTTATTCCGACGCCGCCTTGTTTTGCGTTGTTCGTGGCCTCGGATTGGGGGCTTGTTTTCTTCGGATTTGGGTTGGTGGAAGACGTGCCGTTTAGACGCGCTCGATGATGGTTGCGACACCCATGCCGGCGGCAACACACAAGGTGATCAGAGCGTAGCGGCCACCGGTACGGTGCAGCTCGTCCACAGCGGTGCCGGTGATGATTGCACCGGTTGCGCCCAGTGGGTGGCCCATTGCGATGGCGCCACCGGAAACGTTGAGTTTCTCGTCTGGGATGTGCAGCTCGCGTTGTGCGCGCAGGACCACGGAGGAGAATGCTTCGTTGATCTCCCAGATGTCGATGTCCTCTGCCTTGAGGCCGGCTTTGGCGAGGGCTGCACGGGATGCTGGTGCCGGGGCGGTCAGCATGATGGTGGGCTCGACACCGGAGGTGGCAACGGAGACAACGCGGGCGCGTGGCTCCAGGCCGTAGTCCTTTCCAGCCTTTTCGGAGCCGATTGCCAGTAGGGCGGCGCCGTCGACGATGCCGGAGGAGTTACCAGCGTGGTGCAGGTGGTTGATCTTTTCCAGCTGTGGGTACTTGGTCTGGGCCACGGCGTCGAAACCACCCTGGTCGCCAATGGTGGCGAAGGCTGGGCGTAGGCCGGATAGGCTTTCAACGGTGGTGCCAGGGCGAATCGTCTCGTCGCGTTCCAGGATGGTGATACCGTTTTGGTCTTTCACGGGGATTACCGTGCGATCGAAGCGGCCTTCCTCCCATGCCTTGGCGGCGCGTTCGTGGGAACGGGCCGCGAAAGCGTCGACGTCCTCCCGGGTCAGGCCGTCGAGGGAAGCGATGATGTCCGCGGAGATTCCCTGCGGGATGAAGTCATTGTAGAAGTTGGACTCTGGATCCAGCGCCAGCGCGCCGCCATCGGAGCCCATGGGTACGCGGGACATGGATTCTACGCCGCCGGCGAAGACTAGGTCGTCCCAGCCGGAACGGATCTTTTGGGCGGCGAGGTTCACAGCGGTCAGGCCGGATGCGCAGTAACGGTTGATCTGCACGCCGGTGGCCGTGTATGGCAGGCCTGCGTTTAGTGCGGCGGTACGGGCAATGTCCATGCCTTGGTCGCCAACTGGGGTCACGCATCCAGCGATGATGTCGCCGATGTGATCTGGGTTGATGCCTGGGTTGCGCTCCATGATTGCCTCAATGAGGCTGCTCAGCAGCGTGGTGGGCTTGATGGTGT
Source organism: Corynebacterium auriscanis (assembly GCF_030408435.1). Lineage (NCBI taxonomy): Bacteria > Bacillati > Actinomycetota > Actinomycetes > Mycobacteriales > Corynebacteriaceae > Corynebacterium > Corynebacterium auriscanis. The sequence continues at coordinate 274,161 of NZ_CP047046.1, forward strand.
GCAGTGCTCCGCCGGGCTTGCCCTTGCCGCGTGGGGTGCGGACAGCGTCGTAGATAAAGGCCTCTGGGGCGCCAGTGGTACTGGTCATGACAGTCCTGGTTCCTAACTTCGGTCGGGGTTTGGCCCAGTCGTTGTGCAGGAATCCGGCGCTTTTCCGGAATGCTGCCGTTCTGGCGGTAAGTTCCGGTGACGCCACCCGACTCAAACTGGGCCGTGTGTCCTAGGCCACATTACCCGCTTTGTCCACACTTAGTTGTATTTACATGTCTGTTCCGCCCCCGCCGAGGTCCCCCTGCTTGCGTAAGACGATGACCAAGTTGGATACCGCGAATTCGCGAAAGCCTGGAATGTGCACCATCCACCACGCCCACCAGGGGTGATAACGAGGAAACGCGGCGATAAACTCTGCCGCGGGTGTGGCCCCAGTAGAACTCGGGTATGCGCCTGCATCAAGCGCGTCCGCACCCATGGCACGCGGAATGGTCTCACTTGCACTATGGTCTGCCGCGGGTGCAGTCCCGGTAGCGCTTGCGCCGGTGTGGGAACCATTTGCGTCCGCGGGGAGAAGTTCGGCACCGCGACCAGCTTCACGCGGATTCTCCGCACCCCAGCCGTAGCGCAACCCGGCAGCTGCGGACACGTTAAACAGGCTTTCGCCCCACCTATTCTTCGGTTCTTTGCCGTGTTTCCGTCGGTATCGCCGCGCGGCAAATTCCCCGCCTACGTAGTGCTGCCACAAACCAGTTTCGTGCCCACCGAACGGGCCCAGCCATACGGTGTAGCTATAGATAACGACACCGCCGGGCTTGGTCACCCGCAGCATCTCATCGGCCATTCGCCACGGGTCAGGCACGTGCTCGGCCACGTTGGAGCTGTAGGTAATGTCAAAAGAATTATCCAAAAAAGGCAGGTCAAGGCCCGATCCGCGCACTGAGCTCTGCAGTTTGATACCCGCTGCGGCCATTTCCCCAACATCGGGCTCGCACGTGTAGTACGTGGCGTCAGCCTTGGAAAAAGCCACCCCGAAGTAGCCTGGACCGCCGCCGACATCCAACACCCGGGTTCCGGCTAGGCTGCGGTCCTGGGGTGGGTTGTCGGTATGGCCATCAACTGGACTGTCGGTTGGGTTGCCGCTACGGGTGTCTGCTTCTTTATCTGACGCCGTCGCGCCCCGCCACACCGCTTCAATCAAGCTCACGGTATCCGCGGCTAGGTGTCCGTAGAAAATGTCCGGACGGGTTTGCTCGTATTTGAAATCGGTGAGCAGGCCCCACGCTCGGCGGAAACTAGCACGGGGGCGCCAGAACTGCAGGGTCTGGTGGGTGCGGCGGGTGAGGGCGAGGGTGCGCCATCCGCGTGGGGTGGCACTGTTAGACGGGGTGGTAGTGCTGAGTGGGGTGGTGCGCGAGGTGCGGCGGGTGAGGGCAAGGGTGCGCCATCCGCGTGGGGTGGCGCTGCTAGACGGGGTGCTACTGCCAGACGGGGTGGTAGTGCTGAGTGGGGTGGTGCGCGAGGTGCGGCGGGTGAGGGCGAGGGTGCGCCATCCGCGCGGGGTGGTGCTGCTAGACGTGGTGGTGCGCGAGGTGCGGCGAGCACGTCGTGAACCGCGGAGGAAACGGGAAAGCATAATGAAAGATACTCTTACACATTTTTCGAGCTGCTGCGTGCATTCTGGCAAGTCCACGCGACGAGACCGCTAAACTATTTATTGTTATGAAAATTGTCCTGTTGTGCTGGCGCGATACCAATCATCCCGAAGGTGGGGGAAGTGAGCGGTATTTGGAATCCGTGGCGCAATACTTGGCCGATCAGGGCCATGAGGTGATGTTCCGCACTGCTATGTACCCAGGGGCAAAGCGCTTTGAGGTTGTGCAAAAGCTCGGTCATGCACCTGTGCAGTTTTCCCGAGGAGGGGGCAATATCACCGTGTATCCACGTGCGTGGTTGGCGCTGCTGGCGGGGCGGCTGGGCTTAAATGTTGGGCCACTCAAGCGGTTCGGCACACCGGATGTGGTTGTGGATACTCAAAATGGTGTTCCGTTTTTTGGGTCGCTGGTTTCTGGCGCACCCACCGTAGTGCTGACCCACCACTGTCACCGGGAGCAGTGGAACGTCGCAGGACCGGTGTTGTCACGAATTGGGTGGCTGATTGAATCCCGAATCTCGCCCTGGTTGCATCGCCGGAATCGATGGGTCACCGTCTCCCAACCATCGGCGGAGGAGCTGGAGGAGCTGGGCGTCGATAAAAAGAAAGTGACAATTATCCGCAACGGTGTAGACCCAGTACCGCACGGCCTCGACCGCGAGAAGGTGGGCAAGAGCAAACAAACGGTTCGGTTGGTGACGCTGTCTCGGCTGGTTCCGCACAAGCAGCTGGAACACGCTTTGGATGCGGTGGCAGCGCTGCGCCGGACGCACCCCAACGTGCGCCTAGACATCATTGGCGACGGTTGGTGGTTGGAGAAACTACAGGAGCATGCGGCGGAGCTGGGTGTGGAGCCCTACGTGGTTTTCCACGGGCATGTTTCTGAGGAGCTAAAGCACCGGATCTTGCAGCGCGCCGATATTCACGTGATGCCCAGCAGGAAGGAAGGATGGGGTTTGGCCGTGGTGGAAGCGGGCCAGCACGCAGTGCCCACGGTAGGGTACGAAACATCGGCTGGGCTGCGCGATTCCGTTATCGATGGGCAGACAGGGCTGCTGGCAGGGTCTGCCGGGGGGTTCATCAACGCGGTGGAGCAGCTGTTGGATCACCCAGAATGGCGCCGTGAACTGGGAGTGAATGCCCAGCGACGGGCACGGGAATTTAGCTGGGATGCCACGGGGGCGGCATGGGCTCAGCTGTTGGAGGAAGTCGTGGGGAGAGTCAGCGAACCCCCACTTCCTTAGGATCGTCGTGAATAGGCACCGGCGTTCGACCGGATAAGTACTTCCAGCGCCACCACTCTGGGTAACGCACCCACGCAGCGTACAGTGCCCAGATCGCCAGCCAGAATCCGATCGTTGCCACCAGCCAGAACAGGCCGATACCCAGGCGGACGGGAACATCGGTAATTTGCTCGTTATCCAAGTTGGGGTTAGGAATGCGGTACAGCGAGTACTTATCGATATCCAAAGCCCGCTGGTAACCGCCGTCTTGGAGTGCCTTGATGGCGCGCGACATGTTGAGTTGCTCGGAAACGGAACCCCAGTCGATCAAAACCCAGCCAACTCCGTTGGCCTTTAGCGTGTCGTGGCCCTGCATGATGGCCAGCAACAACTCCATGGAGGTCCTATTACCATCGACAATGCGGCCGTCGACCACCAGGTATCCCGGATCCAATGGGGTGCCGGGCAGTAACTTCAGTGCCGGATCGATGACAGGGTAATCACCCAACATGCGGTAATTGCCCGGCGGTAGCAGCAGCACCTTGCCGCGCGGGGCGGCGGAAACCGAGTTGGAAATCTGCTCCCATACTGGGGACAGGGGCCGCGGTGCTACGGGTTCGATGTCTTTCGGCAATCCCGGCACGTTCCCGATGATGAGTGCGCACAGCAGCACACCCACTCCGCGTTGCAGCCAGCGGGTCGAAACCGGCTTATTCCGGACCTCGGTTACCGGGAAGAAAGACTTCGAACGATCGCGCCGGTAATCCATGCGCTCGATCACCACACCGGTGAGCAGTACCATGCCGGGGAAGGCCAGGGCCACGAACTTCTGGGAATCGCGCAGCAACCCCGCCCCCGGAACCGTGCTAATGAGCCACCCCATCAGGGCGAGACCCGGATCTGTGGACAGCAGCGCGGGCACAATAAAACCGGCGATCGTGAGGATCGTCAGCCCCCTGTAGACCCGCCACAATTCACGGATGCCCAGAATCAGGATCGCGGTGAGGGCAATTCCCACAAGCTCCGACAGCGTGTGGCGGGAAGGTGCGGAGGCCTCGACGTTCCAGATTCCGCCCAAGCTCAACAACGCGCCGAACGTGCCTGTGTGGTGTTCTGCACGTGGGGCAAAAACTGCGGCGGACGCCGGATCCGCTAGCGTTCCACCCGTCGCATTGGAATTGACTAACGCCGCGATCAACCAGGGTGCGCTTAGCAGAAGGCTGACAAGGAAGATCCACAAGCGCTGCACCCACTGTGTGAGGAAAATAAGGGCGATGATTGCCGCGAGGATCACACCGGTGGGGGTTAAAGCGCATACCGTCATGACGATCAGCAGCATGCCCCACAACCGCGAGGCTGCGAAGTAGGCCACGGCAGGCAGAAGCATGGCCGCGCTGACCAGCGACCAGTGCCCTTGCAGTAGCCGTTCTACGACGAATGGGTTCCATACAACAAGCAAACTGGCGGCGAATTGGGCAATCAAACGGCCGCCCGCCATGGTCTGCACCATTTTGGCGGCGGCGAATGATCCAAGGGATCCGCTGAAGACCATGACCAGGGCGGCCATTGTGTAAGCCGGAATTGCCGGCGAGAGAATCGCAAGAATCGCATCTTGCGGAACGGCGCGGGGTGCCCCTTCTGTGGCACCCATTGTGATGTTGTTGACGGTGATCTGCGCCGGGAGGAACATGTCGCGCAAGGCGAAGGCCTTGTTCGTCATGTCCACGGTGGTGAGCGCGGCCCAGAAGGGCCACAGGGTGAGTATTGAAAGTAGCACCGACCACGCGGGAATAATCCACGGATTCTGATGGGGCAAGCCATCGTGCCGTGTGCGTGGTTCGAACGTAGTGGTGCAGCTTTTCACCTGCCCAACCTTAGTGCACGTTGGCGGGTGTTCCTAGACGCGGCGAGCAGTGCCGTGGGCAACGTGATCGCTGTCGTAGTCAGCGCCAGCGTGGCGCTCTGCGCGGCGGCGCTTCAGTGCCATGATCAGGCCGGCCAGCAGAAGCAGCAGACCCAGTGGGCCGAGGATCCATGGAACGGTGGTGCCCATGGTCTTCAGGGTGCTCAGGCCTTCCTTGGCCTTGTCCATCTGCTGTTCCTTGGACGTTTCGTTCCACGCGCCGGGGATGTACAGGGCGGTGCGCTTAGGGTTGTCGATCTCAGCCTGACGGTTCTCTGGCTTAACCATCTCGTCGGCCTCGGCCTGATCCTTGGCGTAGAACTGCCAGATCTCTTCTTCACCGTTGACGATCACACCGGTATCGGGCTGTACCCACAGGGTGCGGTTCACGGTGTAGTAACGGGACAGCTCCACCTCGGAGCTCTTCTCGTCCTTCTTATCCTTGTCGTCCTTGTTCTCCGCCTTGTCCTGTGCTGGCTCCTCAATACCCCAGATCTTGGCAGGGAACTTCAAGCGCAGGGATGCGAGGGTGCTCTCGTCAGCCTTGGACAGGTCACCATCGGCCTCCAGCTGCTCCTTCAAGCGGGAGTGCAGCTCTACCGGTGCCACGGTTTGGTGGAATTTATAAACCTTTTCGCCACCTTGCTCTTCCTCACCCACGTAGTCGATGGGCTGTGCCTTCAGTGCCTGGGCATCGAAGTAGTCGTAGGAGCGACGATCGGTGCCCATAGGGAACTGGTACTGAATACCTGGGCGAGTGAATGGGCCGATAGCGGCCTCGGCGTTAGGGCTCAGTGCGGGAGCGTTCACGTCCAAGGTGGAGACCGGGTCTGGAACGGGCATCTGGGTCTTACGATCCAGAGTCACGCGGTCAACGGTTGCGTTCACCAGATTCTTGGGCTCTTCGCGGTCGGTGCGAAACAGTGTTTGACCAGCTTCCAGGGTCACAACCTTATCGTCTGTTGGCTCCTGTGCGCGAGTGAAGCGCTGGGACTGAAGTTCCACGTCCTTGAGGATGAAGCAGCTAACCTGCTTGTCCTTACCGCGGCATTCGGGACGGCTGGCCTTATCTTGGACGGGCTTGCCCGCTGCCAACGCGTTTGCGTCCAGCAGGTTGCTCTTAATTGGATCCGTACCGGTGGTGGATACGATGTCCTTAGGCAATACCTTGCCCTTGGGAACAACGTAGGTGGGCAGTGCGATCGCGAAGATCAGCATGGCGGCGCCCAGGATAATCAAGAGGGAGGAAAGTACCTTCTTCATGGATTCGTGTCCTGACTGTTTCGTAGCATTGAGTCCTCGGCGCTACCGATTGGCCTGCCTCGGCACATAGCGTGAGAAGATTCTCACACTTTAGCTAAATCGAATAGTTTCTGTTGGCAAAACGCTGAAATATTTGTATAAGAGGGTAGCAATATTGAACCCATGAGTTAAGCTGATCGCTGATTGCTATGACCACCAGCCCCCGCCCTCGGTTCCTCCCCGCGCTCGAAGGCCTCCGCGCGGTGGCTTGCTGCGGAATCATCGTCACGCACGTGGCCTTCCAAACCGGCGCCGATCACGGTTCCCTCTTTAATCGCATGATGGCCCGCACGGATTTTTTTGTGCCGGTGTTTTTTGCACTTTCGGGTTTCCTGCTGTGGCGCGGTCATCACGGTTCTTTTTCTCATTCCTACGACGCCGCCAACCTCCGCACCCTCGCCGGTTATTACGTCAAACGGGTTGGCCGAATCATGCCCGCATACTGGGTCACGGTCGCCGCGGTTCTGTTGGTTTTTCCCGTCGCGGAAAACCCCAATGCGCTGGCGGTAATCGCTAATTTCTTCTTAGCTCAGATCTACGTGGACGGTGGGTTGGTCGGTGGTCTGACCCACCTGTGGTCCCTGTGCGTGGAGATGGCGTTCTACCTGGTCATGCCGGTGCTGGCTATCGTGATCGGTCGTCGTAATCGCGCGCTGCGCGTGGCTATCATCGTTGCGTTGAGCACCTTGAGTTTCGGCTGGGCGTTCATCCCCGCGTTCGTCGCAGCCCCAGGTCCAGGCGAATTGAATCCGCACATTATGCCTCCCGCGTTCACCGCATGGTTCGGCGTGGGGTTGCTGTCTGCTGAGCTCGAGGGCATCAGTGGCCCGCGTGCTGAGCGGATCATTTCCCGTCTACGCCCGGTGTTTTGGCTATTGGCTATCGCCATGCTGGTGGTGGCGGCATCCGATGGCCCGGAGGGGCTGACACATGCGGAGCCCGCGGAGTTCGCTCGGCGTACGCTGTATGGTCTTGTCTTTGCAGCGTCGCTGATCACCCCTTATGCCCTCGCGCCGCGCTCGGCGTTTTTCGAAAGCCCGTGGATGCAGGCGCTGGGGCGGTGGTCGTATTCCATCTTCTTGTGGCACATGGCAATGCTGTCGCTGGTGTTCCCATTGCTTGGCATCGGGTTGTTTTCCGGGCACACGGCACTCGTGTTGGTTACCACCTTCGGCCTGACCGTTCCCGTGGCCGCCTTGAACTATGCGCTGGTGGAAGAACCCGCGCGTCGGTGGATCAACGCGTGGTGGAAGCGGCGCAGCAGCGCCGATAGCACAGCTAAGCCCAAGGCTGCACCTGTCGCCAGCTGATCCCCGGCGTACACTTCGGATCCCCATGGCCCCTGCGAGGCCAGAACCAGCGCCACGGCAGATGACGCGCCGAAGATGACGGTGTTCACCGACAGCCACAGGCGAGAAACCCGCGAATCCGAAGGGGTGCGGGGGAGGTCGGAGCGGGGCGTCGAGACAAAAGGTGAATCAGGAAAAGAGCCGCCAACCGCAAACAAGCCGCGCCGCCATATGGAGGCACCCAAAGTAATCCACATGGCAACCAGGATCGTGGCAGCGACCAAGCCGACTGCCAGCCACGCGCGGTATGTCGAGGTCGGGGCGAATTCCACGGTCAGCTGCCCGCCCACACCCGCGGGCACGATCCACCCTTGCTGCCAGCCGTTGACCGTGATGGGCTGCAACCGGCCGGGATGACCTGCGATGGTGGCTTGGCGCCCGGGGTTGGCCTGTGAGGGGGAATAGATGATGCGGGGTTTATCGGCTGGGGCGATATCGGCCGTTTCCCGGCCGGGGGCTGTGTGGGCCGCCGCCTTGCTTCGGGTTGGGGTGCTGGCCTCTGGGCCGCTGGGTTGGCTTTCATTCTTTTCGACGCCCACCTCTACCCCCGCCGGCGAATTGGCAATGGCGGCCGCGTACAGCGGTTCGGCGATGGACAGGGCCACCCACCGGTCCATGCTGCGCACCTCGTGGGTGCCGCCGGCGAGCCGAATCACATCCCCGCAGTGGTATTCCTTGCCGTCCACGGTCGCACGGATGGGCTGCCGTGAGCTGCAGCGGTCGGTGTGCAGAACGTAGGGTGTGCGGGTGTCCGCGGCGCCGGGGACGGTGAATTCACGGATGAGAGTGGATTCCGGGATTTCCTGGCCGAAGACGAACCGGTTAGTGCGGGCGGGCGGGGCAACAGTGGAAACCTCGGGAGTAGACGCCGATGACGATGACTCGGCGTTGTTGGCAGCGCCGGGGGCCCCAGCAGCGGAACCCGCTGATGGTGCAGCAGCCGGCGCAGGTACCGTGACGATGCGACGGGGCGTGAGGTCCTTATCTTTCTCGCTGACCGTAGCCTCCGCCAAGCCGAAGTCACCGAACGCTGAAATGATCGTCAGGCGAATCGTATCCGCGTGACCAGCAGGAACAGTGATCTTGTTGTCTTCGCCACGCTTGCTGGAAGTAGTTGTGCTGGCCACGGTCTTGCCATGCAATAACGTGGTGACCTGCAAGCGAGTGGGTGCGCCTTGCGTGCGGATCGTCAGTGACGGCCGCGTGACGGTGGAATCCAAGCGGAACTCGATCCACTGCCCGGGAGCCACTCCGGGAGCGGGGCGCCATGCAGTGCGGGGATTGCTGTCCACTGCAGCCGTGGGGGAGCTGATGGTGGAAGCCCCGCCGAAAGATGTGGGGTCACTGGCGGAGGAGCTGGCCACCACGCGCCCACCGACCTCGCGGACCTGGGTGAGCTTGTCCGCCGGAACCGGCTCCAGCGCAGTTGCGGTATCCGCTGCCGGGGAGCCCGATTCCCTCTGCCCCACACTGCCCGCGCGCAGTGGGTAATCCTTCATAGGGTTCAACAGGAAGGTGGGATCTTTTGGCGCGCGGATCTCCGAATCAGCATTGACTACGTTGCCGTAGTTGTGCTCGCGCACAGCCGGGGTATCGGTCACGGTTTGCGCTGGGCCAAAGACATTCGCCTGGCCACCGCCACGCAGATTCTGCGGGATCTGCGCATCCAGCACGCGGGTGCGGGCCTCACCGCGCCGGCCTAGGGCGGCATCGGCGGCATCCAACCGGGGCAGGGTTTCGGGACCGGCGTGCACAACCTCCACGTTTTCGGTCTCCACCAGGCGCAAACCGCCACCGAATCCGGACTGGCCGACCTGGAAGATGCGCACCTGCTTATCGTCACCAAACGCAGCGACCTCGCGGAAACCACCCGAGCGCTGCAGCGTTTTCAGTACGGCCTTGGGGCCTGGCGTATCCGACGCTGCGGTCAGGTCGCTGCGCACGAGGACAAACCCCACGCCCTGATTGCGCAGCGTGGCCGCCAGGGACGGAATCGCATTGCCCGAATGGACCTCCCGTTGTACGCCATCTAAACCGCGGATGGCCTCGGGCTGCACCAGCGGCACGGAATCGCGGACTACCCACGGTACGTCCAGCCAGGGCTGGGCGGGCTCATCGCGAGTATTTCCCCACGTCTGCCTACCGAACCGAGCCTCGGGCAGGATCATTGTGCGCGCCGGGGTTGAGTGCCCGGTAGGCGCCCCACTGGGGGTGTGGGTGTTGAGCCACTGGGAGGCGTCGGCCCAATAAGAAGGCACACCGCGGTACGCATCGGCGGCAACGATCCGCCCAGACCAACCGGTGGCAGTGACGATGGCTAGCAATAATCCCACGGCGATGGCGCGGGGGACGTTCGTGTGTTTTTCGGGGTGCAGCCACAGTGTCCACTTTTCACGATCCAGCCCCGGCCATTGGATACCGCGCAAGGTCACGGCAACTCCGGCCACCAACGGTAAGCGCACCAGGGGATCGAATTTGTGCAGGTTACGCAGGGCAGCGCCGGGGCCGTCTAGGAACGCGCGGTAGCTCTGCGACAGTGGACTGAACTGATCCACCGCTGCGACCATCACCAGGAATCCCGCGCCGAAGACCAGCCACCACCGCAGCGGCAGGTGGCGCATTCCCCACAGTCCAAGGAGGGCAACAGCTACGGTGGCCACGATGAACACGGGTTCGACCACCAGGGCGTGCCCACCGGCGCGTTCGGTGGAGAGGAACGGAGTCCAGGACGTGGTTCCGCGCAGCACCTCCAGCGGATTGAGCCAGCGCGTGGTCAGGGAGGAGGACTCGATATAGTCCGTGAACGGTGGCGAGTAGCGCCCCAGGATTAGCAGTGGCCCGATCCACCAGAACGTGGCCAGCAACCCGCCCGGCACCCACCACAGGGCAAAGTAGGCCGCGGCGCGCCGGGTTAGGTGCCGTTGTTTGCGCTGGTCGGTGGTGGAGGGTGGTCTTATATCCGACGCCACCCCGGTCCGCCCACTCACAATCACCGCGAGCCACCACAGGAAAGCCGGTAACGTGGCAGCGGCGGTGGCGACGGCGTTGACGGCACCGAGGCAAAGGATCGCGACGGCGCTGGACAGTGCAGCCCAGGCCAGTTTGGTACGTAGGGTTTTGGTCAGGCGCGACTGGGATGCGTGCGCAGTCTCCCTCACCTGCGCAAACCCGCGCACCATCGGCAGTAGAATCCATGGCACCAGTGCCACGGTCCAGGCTTCGGAGCTAATGGCCCCTAGGGTGGTCAGCAGGCGCGGGGACAGTGCAAACAGCACACCGGCGATGACCCGCGATGACCGCGAGCCCACCCCGGCGGCCGCAAGCAGCTTGACCGTGCCGGCGAAGGCGAAGGCCAACAGCATTCCCCACCACAAGCGCTGCACGATCCACCCCGGCAACCAGCTGAGCAACGCAAAAAACAGCCCATGGGGGAACAGGTATCCATAGGCTTGGTTTTGTAGCTGACCCAGAGGGAACGCATCCGTCCACGGGTACAGTGCTTGGGCTAGAAATCCCCACGGATCGCTGGTGAGGTCCAGCTTGGTATCCGCGGAGATCAGCCCCGGGGCTTGGAGGAACGCGAAAGCGAACCACGCGAGGGTGGTTAGGATCCACGCGCGTTTAGAAAGTGTCTGCACACCTATCTCGAAAAACTATGGGAGTTCGCCTCCCGGTCCGTGTGATGGACGGGGTCGGTGACTTATTGATCGGAAACGCGGCCGCCGTATTGGACGGAGCCCAGGAATGCGTTGTCCTCGTTCACGGCCAGCTCGGACTCGTTGGGCAGCTCGGTGTTATCCGCCATAGCGCCTGCGCCGAAGGCGAGGGCACCACCGAGGATCACGCCGGCAACGACAGAAGCGATAGCTGGGCTTACAGCGCGGCGTGGCTCGGAATCAGTTTGGTAAGGCATGCGGTTTTATCCTGTTCTCTTTTCAAGGCGGGGCATGAAAGTCGATTGTCGCGGTGCGCACAACGCAACCCCGCGAGTAGCACTGCGTTATAGCTTAGTCATCTTCGCTGGCCGGTGGCACAATCAGTACCGGGCGACCAGCATTTTTGATGATGCTATCGGACACACTGGACTGCAGGAGTGATTTCCAGCCAGAAAGTGCTCGTGTGCCTGTAACAATCAGGTCTACATCCAGTTCGTCCGCAGCGTCGACAATCGCGCTCCAAATGGCTGTTCCAGACTCTACCAAAAAAGGTTCGGTAGCAAACCCGTTTTGGCGAGCTAATTCCACACCTTCTTGGCACACGTTGACGGCCTCGGTGTATGCGGGATCATCATCGTTCGGTTCGGTGGAGGCATCGGCGGACCAATCGTGTTGCATCATGCCGCTCATTCCCGCAGCGCGCGCGGCTTGACGGTGAATGGGTTCCCACACGGTGAGGATGTAAGCGTTCTTCGCGGACAGGAACCGACCAGCGTGTTCCACGGCCAGTCGCGCCTGGTCGGACCCATCGTAGGCAATGAGAACCGTATCCCCGTTTGGGTCGAACGCTGGTGCGGCGGGCGCGGCGGCAGTATCTGCGGCAGCGTCTGCGGAAGTGTCTGCGGAAGTGTCTCCGGCGACCGTAGGGGCGGCGACGTTGGCGACACTACCGTTTGCGTTGGCGTCTGTAGCAGCCGCAGTGCCAGCGCCCGTTGCAGCGATGGGTTGTTCGTTTGGGGCGGTCATGATCTGGTCGTGCTCCTTACATCCATAACGTCTCCCGCTGTCATCTTTGGGTTCGGCGGGTTCCACTCACTACGTTAGTAGTATGCGCCGAATCCTTGTTGTTGTTTCCGCTTCTGCGTTGCTTTTGGCGAGTTGTTCTACTGATTCTGGGCCGACGCCACCTGCAGCCGACTCCGCCCAGAACAGGCCCTCGTCGTCCACGCTGGCGGATTCCTCGACTGTCAGCGCCCCCGCCGATAAGAACGCCGGTGATGCGGGGGATGCGTACCGCGCGGGGCGATCCGCGGGGATGAAGTGCGAAAGCTTGAGGGATGCCACGGACCGCCAACTGGCGGGGCGCCTGATGGCGGTGGGAATAACGGACTTCGCTAGCGCGCAGCAAGCGGTGGATGCCGGGGTACGGCACCTTTTCGTGGGAACTGGAAGTGACTATTCGATACTCAACGGGCAGGGGGATCCCGCCCGCAGTATCGCGGCGCTGGAAAAGCGTGCAGGGGAGAAGCTGACTATCAGTGTGGATGAGGAAGGCGGAGAGGTCCAGCGGTTGAGCGGCATTATCGGTAAGCTGCCCAGCCCGCGGGAGATGGCGGCCACGATGACACCCCAGCAGGTTCGCGCGATGATGGCCGAGCATGGTCGCAAGCTGCGTGCTTTGGGTGTGACCGTGGACTTTGCCCCGGTGCTGGACTTGGGTGGAGCTCAGGATATCAGTGCCAACGGCATTGGGTCTCGCGCTTTTAGTGCGGATCCGCGGGTGGTGGCTACCTATGGCCGCGCGTATGCGGATGGTTTGCGCGATGCCGGGATCGTCCCGGTATTCAAGCACTTCCCCGGGCACGGTCATGTGAAGGGTGATTCACACTTGGGAACGGTGGTCAGTCCTCCGCTGAGTGTGATGGAGAACCAGGACCTGTTGCCGTTCCGGCAGCTGGCTACCATGGGGACCGAATCTGTTGGTGATCGACCAGCTCCCGCGGGAGCTTCTGCGCCGGGGAGTGCTGGGCAACCTGGATCGGGGCGTGCTGAGCAACCTGGATCGGGGAGTGCTGGGCAATCTGGACCGGGGCGTGCTGGGCAATCTGGACCGGGGCGTGCTGAGCAACCTGCGCCAAGTTCCGCGGGTGATTCCTCACGGGAGACCGCTGGGCAGTCACGACCGGCGGAGCCCGTCCGGCCCGCCCCCGCGATGATGATTGGCCATATGCAAGTCCCGGGTTTGGGGGATAAGAAACCAGCCTCCATCAATCCCGCTGCATACAAGCTGCTGCGCAGTTACAAGTTCAACGGATTGATTGTGACTGATGACCTCACGGGTATGAAGGCTGTCAGTGACCAATTGAGCGGGCCAGATGCCGTCGTGGCGGCAGTGAGCGCAGGGGCGGATCAGGCTTTGGCGGCCGCTGGAGGCATCGATGTCCCAGCGGCGGTAGAGGCCCTGTCGCAGGCAATTTCCAGCGGAAAAATCCCGCGAGACCGCGCTATCGCCTCTGCCGATCGCGGTTGCGTCCTCTCGTGACTACAGGGCTGTGTGCTCCAGTGAGCGCTGGGTTGTGTGCTCTATTGAGTTGAGGGTTGTGTCTTCTAGTGACTATAGGGCTGTGTGCTCCAGTGAGCGCCGGGTTGCGTCCTCCAACGAGTACTGGGTGGTGTTCCCACTAGTGCGTCGTAGCTTCCTCACGCCCCCATCGGACAGTTGGAGGGCGCTCGCGCTACGGATGGCTGGCGTGCGCCGTAAATGCTTGCCTCGCACTGACGAATCGGACTCTAGCTGCAGTGATGAAGCACTTGTGATTCAGTGCAATTATTCAAGTTTTCCCAGCATGGGGGCATAACGGCTAAACTATTTCGCGTGAACAGCAACGAGTGGCCTAGAAACAACGCATCGGAGGGTGCCTCGAAGCACCCTCTCGATGCCGCGCATCAAGAGGGAACTCTCCACGAAGGGGTGCGCGCAGAGCAACGTGCCCAGATGAACGCGGATACAGAAATGCGCCCTCGTGATCCCCGCACCTCTCATCGCGGGGGCTCCCGCCGTCGGCAAAAGAAGAGCCGCGCGTTGCCCATATTCTTCTGGAGCCTCGTAGGTGTTCTCGGCCTAGGCGGAGTGCTCTACGGGGTAGATATCGCCATGTCAGAGGGGCAAGTCCCCCGTGGCGTGACAGTCGGCGGAGTGGACATCGGCGGCATGGGCAAAGCCCAAGCCGAACAACGCCTGCGCAATGATCTGGGTGAGAAAGTCCGCCAGCCCGTCACCGTGAAGGCCGGCAACATGTCGAGCGTGCTGGAACCCACCCAGTCGGGCCTGCGCGTGAACTGGGGCAAAACGGTCGATCAGGCTGGCAAGCAGCCTTTGAATCCCATTACCCGGATCAAGAGCTTTTACGAACAGCGTGAAGTTGGAATTGTTTCTGAGTTCGGGGATACCAACCTCAACCGCGAACTCGAACGAGTGAACAGGGAACTCACGCGCGGACCCAAGGATGCTGGCGTCGAATTAAATGAACTAGGCAAAGCCAACATCAAAAAAGACGTGCCAGGACAAACCGTGGACACAGAAAAGGTGAACGCGGCAGTCAAGAAGAATTGGTTGAATACAACGCGCACGGTCACGGTGGATGCCGATGTGACGAAAGCCCAGATTCTCACGGCTGATGCGCAGAAAGTAGTCAAGGATTTCGTCACGCCCGCGACCTCTAAGCCGATCGTATTCCACGGTCGAAATAAGGTGGATGCGAAACTTACTGCACCACACTTTGCGAAGATCCTTTCGTTCAAAGCTCAGGGCGGAAAGCTAGTTCCGCAGTGGAACAACGATGCGGCGAAGCAGATCTTGGCAGAGCAGCTGCAGGGTACGGAAAAGGAATTCCGCAATGCGAACTTCCAGGCCGATGGCAACCGCCTGACGGTGATCCCGCACCAAGACGGCATCCTCATTAAGTGGCCGGAGACCCTGGGAAAGATTGAAGACAAAGCGCTGAACAAGAAGCGCCGCGAATGGCCCGTGCAGTACGAGGATAAAAAGGCCACGTACACCACAGAGGAAGCACGCAAAGCCAAGTTCGATGATGTGGTGGGTGAGTTCACTACGGGTGGTTTCTCCGATGCCTCGGGTGTCAACATTCGGCGCGTGGCGGAGATGGTCGATGGGGCGATCGTGCTGCCCGGGGAGACGTTCAGTTTGAATGGGTACACCGGTCCGCGCGGAAAGGCGCAGGGTTTTGTGGAATCCGGCATCATCATCGACGGTCACGCGGGTGAAGCCGTGGGCGGTGGCATTAGCCAGTTCGCCACCACGTTGTACAACGCTAGCTACTTCGCGGGCATGGAAGACGTGGCACACACCCCACACAGTTACTACATTTCGCGCTACCCGGCGGGTCGCGAGGCCACCGTTTATGAGGGTGCGATCGACCTGCAGTTTAAGAATCCTTTCAACACACCCGTGCGTATTCGTACCAGTGCGGATTCTAGTTCCGTTACGGTGAAAATCTATGGGGTGAAGAACGTGAAGGTGGAGAGCATCCCGGGAGAGAGGACGAATCCGACCAGCCCCAAGACGATTGAACTGAGTGACGAGAAGTGTTCGCCGTCGTCTGGCGCGCCGGGCTTCACCACCACTGATACGCGCGTGGTTCGCGATTTGCGAGGTAAGGAGCTGGACAGGCGCACGACCACCACCGTGTATGACCCGGCGCCGATTGTGAAGTGCAAGTAGCTGGGGAGGTGCTGGGAGCGCCGGAGCAGAGCGCCCTCCTCTGTCGGATTAGCAGAATGAGATGACCCCTAGATCGCGTTGGGAGGTCTTTTCGTTCTGCTTTTCGCGCACCGGAGGGCAATGGGCGCACCGGAGGGCAGTGAGGGCCGGAGGGTAGTGGGGGCCGGGGCGGAGCGCCCTTCCCTGTTGGATTAGCAGAATGAGATGACCCTTGGATCGCATTGGGAGGTCTTTTCGTTCTGCTTTTCGCGCACCGGAGGGCACAGCCCGGCACAGCCCGGCATGAGCCCAGCACGGGTGAGCACGAACCAACCCTCCGCGCCCTTACGCCGCCCCCCTGGCCGTGAGGTAAACCAGCGCGATATTGAGCGCAATGATGATCACGCAGCACACACCAGCGATGGCGGTAAGTGCCCGCGTGTTCGCCCACCGCCCCATGACAGCGCCCCGCGCGGTGAAGATTACCAACGGGATCAGCGCAAACGGAATACCAAGGCTTAGCACGACCTGGCTGACGATCAACGCCCATGTGGGCTCGGCTCCCATGCCCAGCAGAAGCAGCGCGGGTAGCAGGGTGAGGAACCTGCGCCACAAGATGGGGATGCGCACTTTCAGAAGGTCCTTCATGACCATGTCGCCGGCGTAGCAGCCCACGGAAGTGGAGGCCAACCCGGAGGCCAACAGGCCGATTCCAAACAGCGCGCCAACCATTGGCCCCAGTGCATCGGTGACGGCGCGGTGGGCGCCTTCAATGGAATCGGTGCCGTCCTCACCTTTGAGGGCTTCAGCGGCCAGGCACAGCATTCCGATGTTCACACTGCCCGCGACAACCAGCGCGGCAGCCACGTCCCAGCGGGTCGCGGTGAGATGCCGTGCCATGGATGCATCGTTGTGCGGTTGGTAACCGCGGTCGCGTACCAACCCGGAGTGCAGGTAGATCGCGTGGGGCATGACGGTGGCACCCAGCATGGATGCGGCCAGCACCACGGTGGGGGTGCCTTGGAATCGGGGGACGATTCCGGAAGCCATCTCGCTAACTGTTAGGCCCGTGAAGAACAGCCCAGCTAGGAATCCCAGCGTGATGATGGCTAGGAACCCCATGATGACGAATTCGAAACGCCGCTGGCTCTGTGGATTCTGCACAGCCAAGAGGGCAAGGGAGAATACGCCGACGATGACCCCGCCGATCAGTGGCGGAGTGCCGAACAGAAGATACAGGGCAGTCGCCCCGCCGATAACTTCGGCAACATCGGTGGCGGCGGTGACGATTTCGGCTTGTCCCCAGTACAACAACCGCACACCCCGCCGCTGCCTCCGCTGCCGCTGGCCTCGCTCACCCCGCCGCTGCTGCGCGGGCATCCCCAAGGATTCCGCTACCAGCGAGGTCAAACTGCGCCCCGTCACCAACCCCAATTTCGCCGACAGGTATTGCACCAGCATGGCCATCAGGTTCGCGAGAACCAGTACCCACAGCAGCAGGTAACCGTATTCGGCGCCGGCGGATAGATTAGCGGCAACGTTTCCGGGATCTACGTAGGCGATGGCAGCTACAAACGCTGGTCCCAGCAAAGTGATGAGTCTCGGTTGGTGGCCGTCTTGGCTGTTTGGCGTGTGCGCTTGCTGTTGGTTCTTTTTTACCTCGACGCCCACATCCTCCTCCTTTTCATCTTCCCTGGGTGCCTAACTGTGGTGACTGCCGTCGTCAGCGGCAATCGTCAGTGAGGTCGAGTTCAATATATCGAACATTTAATTACGCTACGCCGGCACAAGGGTTGGCGCCAATTAGGAAAAGTGGTCTCAAGTGACGGGTCAGAAGTGCTTGTCTGCGTATGCCAACACGTGCGTAGGGCGATAATTAAAGAGAATGTGAGCGAATGAAAGAGAACGTGAACGCACATGACCGGTGTGCCAGCTCACCAGGAGTTTTTCCCGGAGCAAATGAAAACTCCCCGCTAGTTGGTGGCTGATTTCTCAGTCCAACTAACGGGGAGCGGTGTGAAACTTTGGCAGATTCAAGAATGCGGTCTCCGCAACTAGCCGGTGGCGAAGTCTGCGTTCTTGATGTGCTCCATCCGGTTTCTCTTAGCGGATGATGCCCTCGTGCTTCAGGTAGTTGCCAATACCGATAATCACGCTGGCGATGCTGCCGATAACGCCAGCGATCAGAGCGACGTGCAGCAGTGGGCCCCATGGAGCAGCATCTGGCTTAACGTCGGAGCCGAAGATCTGGTCAGCGTTCAGAGCCTGGTCAGCGCCGAGGGCGTTGCCGATGCGCCACAGCAGGTCGGAGCCCTTAGCCTCACCGGTCTCAGGAGCCTTATCCTGCTCAGAACCTGCAAGGTTGTCAGAGCCGGTAGGGGTGGTGTCCTCGTTGGTGATGGAACCGATCGCATTGTTGTCGGACATTGGAGCGTCCTGAGCGGAAGCAGCAGCGGTGCCAGCCAAGGCAACGGAAGAAGCGGTGGCGATAGCCAGAGCGACCTTACGAATATTCATAGAAAGTTCCTTTTCTATAGAAGAGAATCGATTTGAAGTGGGGTGAACGTGTGCTTAGCGAGCGAGGCCGTAGCGCAGGAAGTTGTAGGCAGGAGCGACCAGCAGACCGAAAACGCTAGCGATAGCGGTGACTGTTAGGAGGATCTTGGCACCCTGTGCCCAGCCGGACAGGTCGTCGAAGTTCTTCCAGCTGTCGGAACCGAATACGGCGCGACCGGTCTCAGGCTTTTCCCATTCCAGCTTGTTCTCCGGGTCAAGGTTCCGGCGGAGGTTATCCAGGATTGGAGTGTCAGACAGGATGGTATCGCCATCTGGGTTCATCGGCATCTCAGCAGAAGCTACGGACATGCCGGAAATGGCAACGGTGGTGGCGGTGGCGATTGCCAAAGCTGCATTGCGGAACTTGCGCATCTGTTTTCAAACCTTTCACAGAATGAGCGGAAGACGGAAACTTTTAGAGTCAAATCTTCTATGCGTGCCCGGTCCAGAGATTCACTCGTTCCGTATCGCTGGCTTTGACTCAACGCGACTAATTTTAGCGGAAGCTTTCAGGTAATGCGCAAGTTTAGGACAGTAACTTCTGATGAATTCTGCATGAACTTTTCTGAATATTACAAATATCAAGAATCTATCTTGCCGATTTTAATCCTTGATGAACAGAATCTAAATTCGGTACTGATTGTTGGGGTTTGATGGAAAAACTCATTCTCTAGACGTTAATCTTCATTTTGGTTGCGCGGCATTTAAGCTGAGGCGCTGCCGGTTGGAGCTAGTGCGCAGAGCTGGGCTTAGGTACCAAATCGAGGTAGGAGAATGCTGCCATTTCGTCCTAGATTTTCCGTCTCATTGCAGTGCGTATGGTACAAACAAAATAAGAACACTAACCTTTGAAGCGTCGTCTGGGGTGAAGATAAGGGGAAAACGTTGCAGTCAAACCGGTGTGAAGCCAATGAATTTGGTTAGAAGTTCGATATAGTCACCCGCAAAGAGTGAGGTGATGGCGCTTCGCGCGGTGATGAGCATGTGCCCGTCAGCGATAATGAGCCATGCGTTATGGCATCTCCGACTCGTGACTGGAGCCTGTTTAGTCCGTTGGCTAGTCGCTACCACCCCAACTTGATCAAGAACACCCGCCCCGCCCAAACATAACCACCGCAGAGCCAGAACAACGTTCTAACCCTGCGGTGCAAAGTGTCAACCATGTCGCGACTGATGATGCCAACTATGTCCCGACTGATTACATGGAGCCGATGACGGGAATCGAACCCGCGCCGCCTGCTTGGGAAGCAGGAGTTCTACCATTGAACTACATCGGCATGTGCAAACCCACGCACGTTTGAGAACGTGAATCGCACGTTATTGTGTGCGGGTAGAAGTCTAGCACTGGGTACAAAAGGACCGTGCAACCGGCACCCGGCAATCCATTCGCACCGAATCCGTCACTGCAACCCTTTCGAACTGAATCCGTCACCGCAGGCAAATTCTGTCACCGATACCGATAGAGTAGAGGCCGTGTTACTTTCAGATCGTGATATTCGCGCCGCCCTTAGCGATGGCCAGCTAGCCATCGAGCCCCACGACGATGCGATGGTGCAGCCATCCAGCATCGACGTCCGCCTGGACGGGCTGTTCCGTGTATTCAATAACTCCAAGTACACGCATATCGATCCCAAGCTGCCGCAAGAGGAACTCACCACCCTCGTCGAAGTACCCGACGATGAAGCGTTCATCCTGCACCCCGGAGAATTTGTGTTGGGTGCCACGCTAGAAAAATTCACGATCCCTTCCAACCTCGCCGGCCGACTGGAAGGAAAAAGCTCCCTGGGGCGCCTTGGCCTGCTCACGCACTCCACGGCCGGGTTCATCGACCCCGGCTTTACCGGGCACATCACGCTAGAGCTTTCCAACACCGCGAACCTACCGATTGCGCTGTACCCGGGAATGAAAGTCGGCCAGCTGGCGTTGTTCCGCATGACCAGTCCTGCGGAATCTCCCTATGGTAGCGGTGCTCTCGGCAGCAAGTACCAAGGCCAGCGTGGCCCTACACCGTCGAAGGCATACCTGAACTTCAGGGATTAAATAGCCAGCAGCTGGGGTAGTGGCACGGGAAGAAACCGCAGCTATGAAACCTCGGCGGGCCCCGCGACCTCTCCCACAGCATCGAGGAAAAGCTTCACCATTGATTAGCTTCCACAACGTCACCGTCACTTACCCGGATCGAGCAGGCTCAGCGAAGTCGAAGCGGGGTCACTCGAGCAAGGCTGAACTGAGCAACCCAAGCTCCACCAAAGCCGTCGACAGCTTCTCCCTCGAGGTACCAGCCGGTTCCACCACCGTGCTATTAGGCTCATCCGGCTGCGGCAAAACCACCTTGTTGCGCACCATCAATCGCATGGTCGAACCCACCTCCGGTGAGGTGCGCATCAAGGGTCGCAATGTGGCGGATACTGATCCCGTGCAGCTGCGCCGATCCATCGGTTACGTGCTCCAAAACGCGGGTTTGTTGCCCCACAAGACGGTGGGGGCCAACATCGCCAGCGTCATGCGATTGAACGGGCAATCCAAAACTCAGGCCGCCCAGCGTGCCGCCTCCACCGCCGCTCTGGTAGACCTAGCCCCAGAGCTGCTGGAGCGATACCCCAGTCAGCTTTCGGGCGGGCAGCAACAACGGGCCGGAGTGGCCCGCGCTCTCGCCGCGGATCCGGACATCCTCCTGATGGACGAGCCCTTCGGAGCTGTGGACCCCATCGTGCGACGTAGTCTGCAGGAACTGCTGCTAGACATTCAAAACCGGCTGGGGAAGACCATCGTGCTGGTCACCCACGATGTGGACGAGGCCCTCACCTTGGCCGATCACATAGTCTTGCTGCAATCGGGCGCGCGCATCGCCCAACAGGGCAGACCTCACGACTTACTGACTAACCCTGCGAATGACTTCGTCCGCGACTTCCTGGGCCTCTCCGATCGCCAGTTGCGCACCGTGCAGCGCAACGGCCAGCGCATTGTGGTGGATCAACGTGGCACCGTGCTGGGCACTTTGGACAACGACAGCTCGCAAGCCTCTACAGATCCCGCCTCCACGCGCCCCACTATCGGTGACTCCACCGCCGCCGACCCCGCCATCGCAGAACCTATCGCCGCCGACTCCACCACCGCAGGACCTACCATCGGCGAACCCACCGCCGCAGAACCTACCGCCGCCGACTCCACCGCCGCAGAACCTGCCATCGCCGAACCCGCCACCGCCCGTTCCGTCACGGGGGAGGAGCGCCCGTGAATACTCAGGCATGGCTCAACACCACTTGGCTTTCCGCCAATGCAGATCTAATTGCGGACCTAGCGTGGCGTCATCTACAAATAGCCCTCCCCGTCCTGCTAGCCGTAGGCCTTCTGGCTATCCCCATCGGCTACCTCGCCCATAAAGCAGGCCTGAACAGCCGCTGGAAACCAGCCCGGACGGGCATCATCATGGCCAGTGGCATCCTGTACGGCATTCCTTCGCTGGCGCTGTTCGTGGTGCTCCCGGTGATCCTGGGTACCAGCATCCTCAGCCCCCTTAACGTGATTATTGCGTTGATTCTGTACGGCCTAGCGCTGCAGGTACGCGTGGTCGCTGAGGCCTTCGATGGTATCGATGCCGCCCCCAACCTGGCTGCTCAGGCGGTGGGGTACGCCCCAGCCCAATTGTTCTGGTCTGTGCAATTGCCCATGGCCGCCCCGGCGATCATTACGGGCATGCGAGTGGTCACGGCCTCCACCATCAGCCTTATCTCCGTCGGCGCGCTGATCGGTGTGAGCAGCTTGGGCGACCTCATCACCTCTGGCTTCCAGCGAAGTTTCCCCACGCAGATCCTGGCCGGCATCGTGGGGATCGTGGTACTTGCCGCGGTGCTGGATGCGTTGTGGATCCTTCTCGCCCGGCTCCTGTTGCCATGGAAGCGGGTGGCCAATGTTTAACAAAGCTTGGGAACTTTTGGCCGACGCCCCCCGCTGGACCGCCCCCGATGGCCACTGGGCGCGGATTATGGAGCACCTCGCCATCAGCGGGGTATCGATGCTGATCGCGCTGCTCATTGCCGTCCCGATCGGATTGTGGATTGGGCATACGGGCCGTGGTGGATCGGTTGTTGTCGCATTATCTGGTGTGCTGCGGGCCGTGCCGTCTTTGGGGCTATTGACGGTGTTGGCGCTCATGCTGCCAGGAGGGACTAGCGATGGGCTGGTGCCCTCATTGGTGGTGCTGGTGATACTGGCTGTTCCGCCGATCCTGGCCGGTGTGTACTCCGGTATGCGGGCGATCCCGCGGTATGTGGTGGACGGTGCCCGCGCAGTGGGGCACTCCGAGGGGCAGATCCTGCGGATGGTGGAGGTTCCGTTGTCCGCCAGCTCCATCGTGGACGGTATTCGCTCCGCGGTACTCCAGGTGGTGGCAACCACAACGATCTGTGCTTACTTGGGAACCGGAGGGCTGGGCAGGTACCTCATCGATGGGCTAGCATTGAGTGATTACCCCGTGGTGATTGCCGGAGCGGTGTTGGTGATCGGCTTGATAGTGGTGCTGGAGGCTGTGTTGTCTGTGGTCTCGCGCTCAGTGGCACCGCGCACTTAGGTAGGACAGGGGGTTACCCTCAACAACAAAGGGGGTGTTCCTATCTAGTTAGTCAAGCCCGCGGGTGGAGTGTTCAGGGGTGACCGTGGTGCTTGACTGTGTCTGATTAACGGCATGCTGAAGGGCCGGCTGGGGTTGACCTAGTCGGTTTTTTGAATCTGTGGTTTTATGCTGCGGCGATGACCTCCGGTGTGATCTCGCGGTAGAGCTCTCCGTTGCGCATCATGGCGAATAAGACGTTGAGCCGTCTGCGGGATAAGGCGACGACTGCGGCGTTATGTCTCTTGCCTTGTTTTCGCTTTCGTTCGTAGAATTGGCGTGAACGTTCGTGGAATCTGATTGATGCAAAAGACGATTGCCATAGAGCGTTCTTTAATTTTTTATTGCCAGCTCGGTTCAGACTGTTGGACATGATGGATGTGCCTGATTGATTTGTCCTAGGTGACAGACCTGCGTACGACGCCAAATGCGCAGCAGACGGGAAATCCGACATATCTCCCACAGTCATAAGGATCTGTGCTGCAGATTTCGGCCCGATGCCCGGCATCGACAGCAGAATCTCGGTGTGAGGAATGTCTTGAATCAGGGCGAGTACGTGGTCCTCGATTTTCTTGCGGTGCTCCTTTTTCGCAAGAGCATCAGTGGCTGACATCGCGACACCGAGTTCGGCGTATTCTGCCCCGGGTATCTGTACTGTTTGGCTGGTAAACGCTGCGAACATGGCATCAACGATGGCTTCTGGATTCCGTGCCCGATGGCGTCTGGCGAAGGCATTGACCCTGGATGTGCCGAGTCTGCGGATCTTGGTGGGTCCGCCATACTTGGCGAGGAGCTGAAGTATCCATTTGCGGTGGATGACCTGCCCGCGCAGGACTCGTTCGAACTCAGGGTAAGTTCCGACCAGTGCTGAGCGTATCTGGTTAATCAGGCGGGTGTATGCCCTGGCGAGATCTTCATCAATACCGTTAAGGGCCTTGAGTTTGAGGAAAACTTCATCGACACGGTCAACCATGCGCAGTGATTCCGGCAGGTTCAGCCCGGCATGGGCGATAACGTAGGCGTCGCGGACATCTGTTTTGGCATTGCCGACATGGATACGTGAGAGTTGGCGCATCGCTAGACCTGGTAGGTAGCGCACGGTGGTGCCCATGGATTCGGCGATAGCGACGGTGAGTCGGCCGATGTTGTTGGGCTGGTCAACGACAACTAACACGTCGTGGGACTGGTCGACTTTGTCGATGAATGAGGCAAAGAGGTCCCGTAAAGATTTTTCGTGTTGGTTGACTTGCTTGGATAGGACCTGGGTGCCGTGTTCATCCAGGACGCAGGCGTGGTGAAAGTATTTGCCGACGTCCATGCCGATGACATAGCGGTATGTCATGGTGGTACTCCTAGCGATAGATAAGCGGTGATCTGCTTCGTCGCTGGGGTTGGTCGGACATACTTCGTGCTGGCATCCACATTACTTTGAGATCTCACACCAACCAGTGGCGTGGATCAGGTTCCTATTAGCAGTTGGAGTATGTCACTGCCTTCGGCGGCATCACCGGCCGGATCATTTTCAGACAGGGCAAATAAGAGCCATACCGAAGCCAGCGACTCGTTCCTCCAGTCCCGAAGGAAATGAGGGAACGGAGTAAACATAACCCGCTCTGATTAGGGGACTACGCAATGAATCCTCGGAACCCTCCGGTGGAACTACTTAGAACGTAATGGGATTATTCCGGAGGTGCCCAATCGTCGCTACGGACGGCATAGTACCCCGGTGCCTGTACGGGTCGGAGGACTCAGGGGAGGGGCTGAAATATCTGGTAGGCGCCGATTCCAGCCCCCGGGCTTGCGCCTTAGCGTGTCGATTCGCCATCGAGCGAACAGTCGACTATCATTAACCCCAATGATCCAGCCCGCCCTTGCCTAGCAAGGTAGCGGGCTCGATGCTTTTAAGGACAGATGAGTGCTGTGTCATGAATAGTCGGTCTATCAAGCCGTTCCGTACTTACGAAGAGCAAATCCAGATTCTTCGCGACCGGAATTTAATCTTTCAGAGTATAGACGAGCCAGTCGAATGGCTTAAGAAGGTCGGATACTACCGACTCAGCTTCTATAGTTATCATTGGCGCGACACGGAATCAGAAGACGGGAGATTTCTGGAGGGGACCCAGTTTTCAAGTGTGGTCTCGCTTTACGAGTTCGATCGACTCCTCCGAAACCATGTATTCGCAGCCATGGATACGATCGAAGTTGCCATGCGATCGCGCATCGGTTACGCACTTGGAGAACTCGATGAAACGGCACACATGGAGCTGGAAAATTTCTCTAACGGGTTCGAACACCTTAAAAACTTACGGTCTATGCTGGGCAGGTTTACTAGGGCGGCCGAACGAAAGGATCCGGTGGCGAAGCATCATGTGGATTCCTATGGATCGAAACTTCCTATTTGGGTTCTGGTTGATTTTCTGGACTTCTCTGACCTGTCTAGACTGTATTCCTACCTCAAGGCGCCTCTTCAGCATCAGATAGCACAAGATCTTAATCTCGATACAGCCGGCCACGGACGTGGTCGAGCATCCACCCCGCATCTCGCCGGATGGCTTCACCAATTATCGATTGTTAGGAATTATTGTGCTCACCATGCGCGACTATGGGACAGGAGTCTAAAACCTCAGGCCGTCGCTCACGGGATTAAGGATGGTTTCTTTGAAGGTTTTACCAATCGAACACAATCAACCAACATGTATGGCGCCATAATGATTATTTCTTTCTTGTTGAATGCCATCGAGGGAAATAACAGCTGGGCTATGGACCTCAAAGATCTGATTGAGGTACACGCCGAACCTATTCCGGGTGTGGTGCCGAAGATGGGTTTTCCAGCTGATTGGAAAGCAAAAATGCCTTGGGTATAGCCAGAATCTCTTGTATGATAGATATAGTCGGCCGACGTCAGTAGGGTGGTGGGAACATCATGGCTGCCCAGGTACGCGCAATCCATGATGAATAGAATTCGGCCATGATCAGAATCATTGATTGCGAGGCTTCACCTCATGCTTAAAACTCACCATAATCGCGTTGCCGCCCTGACCCTCACCGCCATGCTGGGCGGTGGTGCGCTGGTGGCGTGTGGTTCAAACGAGGATCCGTTGGCCAACGGAGGTAAGGGAACCGACGGCGGAAATTCCAGCCAGACCATCACGGTAGGGTCGGCCAACTTCCCCGAGAGCGAAATTGTAGGCCAGATTTACACCATTGTGCTTAAAGATGCCGGTATGAACGTGTCCTTTAAGGGGGGAATTGGTGCCCGCGATGTTTACCTGAAGGCACTGGAAAAGGGCGATATCGATGTGGTTCCGGAATACAGTGGCAACGTGGCGCAGTTCTATGCCAAGGGGAAAGCGCAGGAGAGCGCACTGAAGCCAGGGGCTTCCCCGGAAGACGTCACTAACGCATTGCAGGAATCCCTGCCCAATGGAATCGAGGCCGGGCCGGCAGCGCAGGCAGAATCGAAAGATTCGTACCGAGTGACCAAGGAATTCTCCGAGAAGAATAAGGTCACTACCCTCGAGGAACTGGCTAAGTACGTAGAGAACAAGTCCATCACCATGGGCGGTAATCCCGAGCTCAAGGAGCGACCATATGGTCCCAAGGGTTTGGAGAGCGAATACGGAATGAAGTCCCTGAACGTGAATTTCCGTGGCATCAGTGATGGCAGCGGTCCGTTGACCGTGACTGCCCTGGCTAACGGGGATATTGATGTGGCGGATATTTACACCACGTCTCCCGTTGTAGATAAGAGCGGAAAGCCTGTGGATGTGGTGGAGCTCAAGGACCCCAAGCGACTGATCTTGGCGCAGCAAGTGCTGCCCCTGTATCGCTCAGAGAAGCTGAGCGATGAAGCCAAGAAGAAGCTGGAAGACGTGCAAAAGCAGCTCACCACCGAGGACTTGAAGGCCATGAATGAGCGAAATTCGGGCGCGGAAAAGGCCGAGCCCGAGCAGATTGCGCAAGACTGGTTGGAAAGCAAGGGGCTCGCAAAGAAATAACCCTTATTTCATCTTTGGTTTACTTCCCGTCGGTAAGGTCTTTCGGCATGCGTATGACAGTGTTTGGTACCGGTTACCTAGGAGCTACCCACGCAGCCTGCATGGCTGAACTTGGCCACGAAGTCCTAGGCGTGGATGTTGACGAAGCGAAAATTGCCGCTCTTTCGGAAGGGCGCGTTCCATTCTTTGAACCCGGTCTTCCCGAGCTGTTGAAGAAGAACATCGCAAACGGTCGCCTGTCATTCACCACTGATTACAAAAAGGCAGCGGAATTCGCCAACGTGCACTTCATTGGCGTGGGCACACCTCAGCGTAGGGGTTCTTATGCGGCCGATACCCGTTACGTAGAGGCCGTTGTCAATGAGCTTGTTCCGCTACTGGAGGGCGAGCACTTAGTTCTGGGCAAGTCCACCGTCCCCGTGGGCACTGCCGCCCGGCTGCAGGCGATGGTGGATGAGCTGGGGGCGTCGGGTAAAAAAGCGCACGTTGAGGTCGCCTGGAACCCCGAATTCCTGCGCGAAGGCTACGCGGTGAAGGATACGCTCACACCCGACCGGATTGTGCTGGGTGTGCGGGCTGACGATAGCGGGGCGGAGCGGATCGCGCGAGAGGTTTACGCGAAACCGCTCGAGGGAGGTTCGCCGTTCTTGGTGATGGACCTACCGACCGCCGAACTGGTGAAAGTGAGCGCGAATGCGTTCCTGGCTACGAAGATTTCCTTCATTAACGCGGTCAGCGAGGTCTGTGAGGCCACCGGTGCGGACGTGACGGCGCTGGCAGATGCGATCGGTATGGACGAGCGCATCGGGCGCAAATTCCTGGGCGCGGGCCTGGGCTTTGGCGGCGGTTGCTTGCCGAAGGATATTCGTGCGTTCATGGCACGTGCCGGTGAACTGGGCGCGGATCAGGCGCTAACGTTCCTGCGCGAAGTGGACGCGATCAACATGCGGCGGCGCGAGAAGACCGTGATGTTGGCGCGCCGGGCACTAGGGGGATCCCTGATTGGGCGGAACGTGACCGTGCTGGGGGCTGCGTTCAAACCCAACAGTGATGACGTACGCGATTCGCCAGCCCTGAGCGTGGCGGGCGCACTGAACCTGGCTGGTGCGGCCGTGACCGTGTTCGACCCGGAGGCGATGGACAACGCCGCGAAACTATTCCCCACGCTGACTTATGCGGAAACCGTGGAGCAAGCGCTGGAAGATGCCGAGGTTGTGATCCTGGCGACCGAGTGGAAGCAGTTCCAGAACTTGGACCCGGTCGAAACGAAGCAGCTGGTAGCGGGCGTGCGCCGGGCGGATGATCCCGAAGGTACTGTGCAGCCGGTGATGATCGACGGTCGCAACTGCCTGCCGCGTGAAGCCTGGGAGGCTGCGGGCTGGCGACTGCTGGCGCTGGGGCGGGGTTAGATAGGTTCTGGCGCTGGGCCGGGGTTAGGGAGCTTCTGGCGCTGGGATCCTCGGATGTCTAATTGCAAAGTCGGCGATTTTGCAATTAACGGGCCTCGTGGCGGGACCTTATCTTTCAATATGGGCACGTGTGAAAGAAAGCTCGTCGCCGGCCTGCGAGTAAGGTGAATGCCAAACGCAACGAAGCACCGATCCAGGAGAAACATGAAGGTCTTGATCACCGGCGGCGCCGGTTTTATCGGCTCCACCATTGCCAACTGCTGCGTGGATAACGGGATTACCCCGGTTATCCTCGATGACTTCAGCAGGGGCCTGCGCGCCTTTGCTGCTCAGCACGATTACTACGAAGGCGATATCGCCGATGCGGCCGTGCTCGATCGCATTTTCGCCGATCACCCGGAGATCGAGAGCGTTATCCACTGCGCCGCCAAGATCGTGGTGCCCGAGTCCGTTGCGCAGCCTCTGGAGTACTACGACAACAACGTGGGCAAGTCCATCATCTTGCTGCGGGAGCTCGCCCGTCACGGGGTGAAGCGCTTCATCCTCAGCTCTACGGCCTCCATGTACGAGCCAGGCGAGGACTACATGGTCGACGAAACCGCGGAGACTAACCCGCAGAGCCCTTACGCGGCTTCCAAGGCGCTGCTGGAACGCGTGATGCGCGACTTCGCCGCCACCGGCCAGATGCAGTGCCTAGCCCTGCGCTACTTCAACCCCATCGGTGCTGACCCGAAGATGCGTACCGGTTTGCAGGATCCGCACCCCACCCACGTGCTGGGCAAGATGATCGAAGCTCACACCACCGGCGGTACCTTCACCGTCACCGGTGTGGACTGGCCAACTCGCGATGGGTCCGGCCTGCGGGATTACGTTCATGTGTGGGACCTGGCTCGTGCGCACGTTGCGGCTTTGCAGCGCTTTGATGGGGTTATGGAGGACGCCGCGCGGGAGTCGCAACAAAACCCCACCGGTCCCCTCAATGAGAACTACAACATCATCAACCTAGGAACCGGCACCGGTACAACCGTCTTCGAGCTGGTGGATGCGTTCGGGGATGCCACGGGCCACCCGTTGAAGTCTCAAACCGCGGAGGCGCGCATGGGTGATGTTGTAGGCTGTGCAACGCTCACCGCGAAGGCTGAGCGTCTATTGGATTGGAAGGCGGAACTCAGCATCGCCGATGGTGTGCGCTCCTCGATGGAGTGGGCAGAAAAACTGCCCGCCATCCTCGACAACGAGGCGAAGTAGGCAGGCGCACCACTAACCGACAGTAGGTCGGGGTCTGGTTTTTGGGGCAGCTCTCCTACTGCCGGTAGCTCGCCAAGAAGTTACCCAGCCGCTCGATCGCATCCGCCAGATCACGAGCCCACGGCAGCGTGACGATGCGGAAGTGATCCGGGGTGGGCCAGTTAAAGCCCGTGCCCTGCACCAGGTGAATCTTCTCTTGTCGCAGCAGGTCGAACATGAACTGCTCGTCATCGTGGATCTCGTGCACATTCGGATCCAACCGTGGGAACGCATACAGTGCACCCATGGGCTTTACACAGCTCACGCCCGGGATCTCATTGAGCTTGTCATACGTCACATTGCGCTGCTCCAGCAAGCGCCCGCCCGGGAGCACCAGATCGTCAATGGACTGCCGCCCGGAAATCGCCACCTGAATGGCATGCTGTGCGGGCACGTTTGGGCACAAACGCGTGCCCGCCAGCAATGTAAGCCCTTCGATGAATCCCTGTGCGTGCCCCTTCGGGCCAGTGAGCACCATCCAGCCAGCGCGGTAACCGGCCACGCGGTAGGCCTTCGACAGCCCGTTATAGGTGATGCACAAAAGGTCTGGGCACAGGCTGGCGATATTGATGTGTTTGGCGTCATCGTAAAGAATCTTGTCGTAGATCTCATCGGCCAGAATAAGCAGTGAGTGCTCGCGGGCAATATCCACAATCTGCTGCAGAATTTCGCGAGAGTACACGGCACCCGTCGGGTTATTCGGGTTAATTACAACAATGGCCTTGGTGCGCTCCGTGACCTTGGCCTTGATGTCCTCAATGGAAGGATTCCAATTGTCTTCCTCATCGCACAGGTAGTGCACGGGCCGACCTCCGGACAGGGACGTGGAAGCCGTCCACAACGGGTAGTCAGGGGAGGGGATGAGGACCTCGTCGCCATCGTTGAGCAGTGCCTGCATCGTCATGGTGATCAGCTCGGACACGCCATTGCCTAAGTAGACGTCCTCCACATCGAACGACGGGAAGCCGGGGATTACCTCGTAGCGGGCAAAAATCGCGCGCCGAGCAGAGATGATGCCTTTAGATGTGGAATAACCCTGTGCGGTGGGCAGCGCCGCGATCATGTCGCGCATGATCACATCTGGGGCCTCGAACCCGAACACTGCGGGGTTACCGGTGTTGAGCTTGAGGATGCGGTGGCCATCGGCCTCCATCCGCTCCGCCTCCGCGTTCACCGGTCCGCGAATCTCGTAAAGGACGTTCTTCAGCTTCGTGGATTGATCCAACGAGCGTAGCTCACTGGGGCGCTTAGGGGTACTCATTCTCCCCATTGTGCCAGTTGACCGTCCGGCGGGTGCGCGAAACCCCGTCCTGAAGGCGCAGGCGCGGTAAGCCTCGGGGCTTTAGTTACCACCCTCGGTGGCGTTCCCATTGCCTCCCGTTCCGCCGGCGCCACCCGTACCACCGGTCTCTCCCGTGCCACCAGTGCCGCTGGTGCCCCCGCCGTTATTCGTCCCTGCCCCCGTGCCACCGGTGTTGCCACCGGTGTTCCCGGTTCCGCCCGTGCCGCCGTTACCGGAGTTACCGCCGTTACCGGAGTTTCCACCGGCACCGCCGCCGTTGCCCGTATTGCCTCCATTCTGTGGCCTGCTGGGCGCATTGTTTCCAGGATTTGAGGGCCGTCCGTTGGTGGGGCGATTGTCACCGCGGTTGGGGCGGTCGCCACGGTTGTTTCCGGGTTCTCGGGTCTGGCTCGTTTCTGTATCCGACGCCGACGTCTCAACCGACTGCTGTTCCTCTGGGACCCACTGTTGTGCAGGGGGAACGTAGCCGCCACCGGGAGGTGCAACGGGATCGGTTTCCCGTTCCTTGTCATACTTTCCCGTTGTGGTGGGCGCAGGGTAGCTGGCGGTAACGCCGGTGGCGGAACCGGCGGGAGTGCGTTCCCTGTCTTGCCCCGATTTCATCATGGCCAAGGCCAACATGGAAGCCAATACTGCGGCGATGAGACCGAGCACCAAGATCCATGCCCACCACGGCATGATGGACCGCATCTTGGCTTTCACTGCGTGCGCGCGACCGTGTTTCTGCTCTTCCGCTGGGGGTGCCGAAGTTGGGGTCTCTTCAGGTGCTACTGGGGTGCCCGCCGCGTCTGGGGACTGCGGCTGGCTCCCCTGATCTTTGGGCACTCCAGAGGGTGCGGAAGGCGTGGAATTCATTATTTCAGTCTAGGTGAAAGGGCTCGCTTCACCCCACTCTAAGAAACGCTGTGGCCCATGTGACTGGTGTGGCTATCGAGAAAACAAAAGCTGAGAAAAACTATCGGGGGCAATGGGTTTTCGTGAACGCTTTCGCGCAGTTGAAAGCTGGTT
Source organism: Corynebacterium auriscanis (assembly GCF_030408435.1). NCBI lineage: Bacteria > Bacillati > Actinomycetota > Actinomycetes > Mycobacteriales > Corynebacteriaceae > Corynebacterium > Corynebacterium auriscanis. The sequence continues at coordinate 306,129 of NZ_CP047046.1, forward strand.
TATGGTTCTATGTGTGCGCAAAAACCTTAATACTCCAGTAGAGAATATTAAGCGAATGGTGATTATGGCATTGGCGGCGCTGACTGCGGTCGGTGGCGCCGGCGCTGTCCCTTCTGTAGCCGAGTTCACCGGAACCCAAGCTCAGGCGCAACCAGCCCCTCTGGCTGGGCCACCGTTGCCGGGATCTGCCGTTCCCCCATTGCAGGATGTGCGACTGCCCAATGGACAAATGCTGTCGCAGGTGATCCCGGGGGCGTCGAACCTGTTTAAAAAGCCCCACAAACCTGCAGCTAGGCCTGTTTTGCCGGGGAATGCGAAGCCCGCACCGCGGATCGGAAACGGGCGGGCCATGTGGGTGCATACGCGCTCGACGGGCCGCGATCGCCGCTATCTGGTGCATATGCCTACTCACTACAACCCGCGTCGCCCAGCGCCGGTGCTGTTCGGCCTTGACGGATGGCGCGATACGCCGGAGAACTTCCGCCGTTACTCCCGCTTGCATGAGACGGGCGCGGCTCGCGAGGCAATCCGCATCTACCCCGAATCCCTCAATCACGGTGGGGAAGGTGCCCCGTATGCTGTGGTGCGCCCGGGCGAGGATCTGAAATTCATCACGCAGATCATTGCGGAGGTCGACAGGACCTACAATGTGGATCGCAGCCGGATCTACGCCACTGGGCACTCCAATGGTGGCGGCATGACTGCTGTCGTGGCCTGTCACTTGCCTCATATCTTTGCGGGTGCGGCGGCCGTGGGCGGGGCGTTCTACGATCCGGTGAACCGCGGGTGCTCTAACCGTCCGATTCCGTTCCTGATTTCCCACGGTACGGGCGACACGATGATGAAGTACCACGGTGGCTATCGGCACAATGGGAGTCACTACCTGGCCGTTCCTGTGCTGGTCAACAGCTACAAGAAGCGCAATGGCTGTGTGGGGGTGCCGCGCGTAACCAACATCCCGGGTGGTAAGCGCCATGTCTACCCATGTGCGCGCAAGGAGCTGCAACTGCTGACCAACCCGCAGAATCACACGTGGAACCGCGTGCCCGATGCTAGCCAGGAAGTGTGGAACTTCTTGAAGCGGCAGCGACTATAACAAAGGGGTTCCGGCGGTTGTGACAAAAGGGGGTTAAGGGACGGTGGGGGCCGTCCCTTTTTTGGTTTGGGGGTTGGAGGGGGTGAGGGGGTGAGGAGGGGTGAGGAGGTAAGGGTGAGGGGAAGAGGGGGTGAGAAGGGGTGAGAGGAAGAAGGGGTGAGGAGGTAAGGGTGAGGGGAGTGGAAAGTGGCGAGGGGGTAAAGGTGAGGGGAGTGGAAAGTGGCGAGGGGGTAAAGATTTTCATTACTGAGCTGCGGATCTGTAATTCAGAAGGGTGTGACTGATTCCGTAGGATATAGGTTAGGCAAACCTTAGTAGGTAATCTCCGGGGTGTCTCATCCCTTTGGAGTGTTTGGAGCATCCTTGAAAACTACTGTTGCCCGCCACGGTGCTGTTTCGCTTGCGGCGATTTGTGCTTTGTTGTCAGCCGGTGTGGCGGTTCCGGCTTATGCGCAAGTGAGCCCACCCGTAACTGAAACCTCAACTACACCGCTGTCCGTTGACGTCGGGACGATGACGTGGGGAATTCGATCTTCATTCAATAACTACACGCACGGACCGACCGAGTTGATCGGCACTGCCACGGAGAATGAGAAAAAGAACAGGTTCGGCTTTTCAATTAAGGCAAGAACTTATGATCGCGAGAATGAACGATTCGAAGCGAAGTTCAGTGGCGGCGTGCGGTACAAGAAGTACTGTGACCGTGAGGCGCAGGATAAGTGTCAGCTCGATCTGAAAATCGAGAATCCGCGCATTGTCATCAGTCCAGAGGGATCTTTTGTTTATGCGACCGTCACGTCAAAGCAGTATCCGAGTGGAAATGTTTACCTCAACTCAGGGGTGGATGATTCCAAGCCAATCGCGCAGCTGCACACTGCGAATGCTGACTTTAAGACCAGTGGGAGCGTAGTGACATGGTCGGAGATTCCCAGCACGCTGACCCGAGAAGGCCACGAAATGTTTTCTCATTTCTACCCGGTAGGTGTGGGATTGGATTCGCTTACGTTCAGTTTCGACGTATCGGGACTGGAAGGTTTTGCTCGGCCGTCCACCGACGGCGCAGCGTTCGCCGTATCCACGCGAAAGTTTGACAATGAGGCGCTTTACGAACGGCGCCGTGAGCTGTTTGCGTTGAAAGACCATGTCATTGTTGCAACGGCAGATTACCGATGGAGCCCCGTGGCGAAAGCTGGTTTTTCCCTATTGGATCGTGATTTGAGCGAAGTGCATTCGCAGCATGTGCGTCTCAATGAATACGGTGCAGTGGCTTTTGATGATCGCAACCAGGACCTTTATTTTGTTGGAAAGCAGAATTCTGAATCGCGGCCATTTAACGACGATTTCCAAACCGTATACAAAGTACACGTTGATGTGAAGACAGGGTTTGGTCAGCCCGTCGTGGTGCATACTTTTGCGGACCCTGTCACGGCGATTGGTTACAACCACTGGTCGGATAGGGTTCTAGCGGTGACCGAGAAGCAGGCCGCAGTGTTGAATAGCGGGGCGGTCTCTCCTACTGACCTGCCACGTCAATCAGATTTGGTGGCAGATGCGGGTTTTATTGAACCCGAAGGCATGTATGGGGAAGCGCAAGCGGGCTTCCCAGTTAAGCATGACCTACTGGCGATGAAGGACGGCAGTTTCATTTTGAACTCGGGTTCTAGCTCCGCGATGAAAAATGACAAGAAGTATTTCGGTCTGATGGTGGGAATTGATGCATCCGCACCTGAACTGTCTGCTCGTTTGTTCTCAGAATCGGCGAGTTCTGAGTCTGGCATGAAGACTACGGCTGCACGAACCAATGGTGAAACAATCGTTCGGTATAACTCCATCGGGCAGCCTGAGTACTCCTTTGCGCAGACTCTCCGCTATGAAAACGGTCAGCTCCATCGAATTAATGATGTATCGGCGGGTCGGGAAGATGTCGCCGATGGCGAACACAGTGATATCAAAGTATGGGGAAATGCTGTCCTCACGCACAGTGGCACATTGCTTGCGCTGGATGCTAATGACGGGCATCTTAAAAGGTTGAACACTCAAACTTTAAAACGGGAAGCGGCAGAAGATATCGCTATTCCGAAGGGCGCAAAGACCAACGAGTACCTCCATGGCGGGATGCTGTTGCTGGATGAGGGAACGATTTTTGTACCCTCTTATGACGATGCGCCAGGTGAAGGCGAAGAACGCTATGTGCTGCGGAAAGTCTACGATCCTTCTTTCATTCCGCCGGTCGTAGACAAAGGGCAAGGCTACGAACCCTTAGAGCAGGGAACGGGTGAGGGTAAAACACCGGCGGGTGAAGAGCCGATGCCTACGGGAACGGCTGACGCACCTCATAAACCGATACCCGGCAAACCAACATCTGGTGAACCAATGCCCAGTGAATCAACACCCAGTCAACCGACGCCAAGTGGATCAGCATCGGGTAAACCCCCGGCGTTGAGTGATTCGTCAGGCTCTGTCAGCCCCGAAGACGGCGACAACTCCTCGACGGACAAATCGCCGGGAGATTCCAAAACGTCGTTGTGGTGGACGTTCACTAAATGGTTTGGAATTTTCGGCGGTGTGCTGGCGCTGATTGCCATCCTGGATCACTTCTTCGGGAACATCATCCGTCACGCGTTTGTTCGCTAGTGCTCTCGAACCTCTTATGACTCGCGGTTGAACCCTGGGGTGGAGTTCGCCGAGGAGCTCGTAGCGTGGATGGAGAACTCCACCGCCAGTCTTTGCCTGATCCCAGCTCACCTAGACTGGCGACATGACTGACGGCACAAAAGTTGACTCGACCGATGCCTTCGCTACCCGCATGGCGAGCGTCCCAGACCAGGTTCTGGTCGATTTCGATCAGCCCGCTGACGTAGTCGCCCCGCAACTGTTGGGCGGGATTCTGCGCTTAGGGCACGTGGCTGTGCGAATCACCGAGGTGGAGGCTTACCTGGGCGAAAGCGATCCGGCGTCTCACGCCTTCAAGGGTCCCACCCCTCGGTGCGCAACGATGTTCGGCCCTTCGTCCCATTTGTATGTTTACGCGAGCTACGGCATCCACCGCGCCGGGAACCTGGTATGCAGCCCTGATGGGCACGCGGGCGGAGTGCTGCTGCGGGGCGGGGAGGTCGTCGCAGGTTACAACGTTGCACGGCGCCGTCGGGGACCTAAGGCCCTCGACGCCGCGCTGGCCCGCGGCCCCGGAAACCTCGGGCAGGCGATGGGGTTTGACCTCGAGCTCAACGGGGCAGAGGTTCGCCAAGGTGAGATCCCTGATTCCTCTGCGCAGTCCGATTCCGCAACGGCACCGGCCCCGTCTGATTCGTCTAACCCGGTTGGTTCGGCTGAGCGGGCTGTCTCGTCCGCCGCGGTTTCGCTGCCCGTCTTGTACTTCCGGCGCGCCACTGAACCCGTAGAATTCGTCGCGGGAAAACGCATCGGGATCAGCAAAAACGTCGAGGCCCCACTGCGTTTCTGGATCCCAGGAGACCCAACCGTCAGCACCCCGCGCGGCCGACCAAGGCCATTCAAACCTCAGGTCTGAGACTCGTTTATAAAAGGTCAACGCTCAACTCTCTTTTTAAAGCTAAAATCGACGTCTATGTTAGGAGTAGGGCGTGTATGATAAACGTATAGCTTCAGGGTGGAGCTTATTATGACGAAAAAGGGAAATCACGTGCGCGACGATCGTTTCGATATTCTCCTTCCCGAATTGCGTCCTTATTTCGTTGAGGCATTGGCGGGGCAAGGTCAAGCAACAATTTATGGAGGCAAGCTGACTTACGCCAAAAATGGATTGCAGACTGAAGATGAAATTATCAAAGTCTCGCCTAAAAACGCTTTTATTCAAGGGTTTCGATCGCGTTCGAATGTAGTTGTTGTGCCTGAACCGTTGTGGTTTAGACAGTATCCGTTGACCGTGCCATTTATTACCGGAGTTTTGCTCGGTCGTTGGGTGCGTCTGCAGACGCCTAGGATGGGGACTATATGCATTGATAACGCGCCGCCTACTGCGGTATTGAAGTTGCCTGATGTCGTTCCGGTTAGGTTGCGGAAAGTATTGGGGTCGATTGTCGTGCTCCCCCAAAGTCTGGTGATTTCTCATTGGGTTTTCGGTACCGATGCGGCGCGTGATACATACAAGGAATTATTGGGTCCGGTATTTGATCGCTGGATTGCTCCCAGGTCTCGGGTGGTATTACCTAAACCTCGTCAACGGGGAACCACGCAAGGGTTGCCTGCTCAATTCGCATTCATTGGGCGATTGTCCAGATTTAAAGGCATACCTTTAATGCTGGATACATGGGAAAAAATCGCGGAGGCGCGTTCGGATGCAACTCTGCATATCGCCGGTATAGGTGAAATGGAAGAGGAAGTGGTGGAGTGGGCTCGATCACGACCAGAGGTAACGGTTGAAATTGATGTCACCCGGGAGCGAGTCTTCGAAATACTCTCTCGGTGTGGTACTCACTTCCAGCTGTCGATGCCACGGAAACGCGGTGGAGAGCAAGTGGGTAGCGCTAATCTTGAGGCCCTTTCGATGGGGCTACGGCTGGTGGTAACTTCCGAAACGGGTATTTCGGAATGGCTTAAAACACTGGGGCACGTTGTTGTTCAGCCTTCCATCTCAAGCGAAAATTTGGCAAATTTGATCCTCCGCGAATTGGAACAGCCTTGGTCTCCTCCGGCGGCGTCCTTTTACGGTGAAGATGGACTGGCCTATCAACACCGTATTCTTCTTGAGAAGCTTCGATTGTAAGCGGGTTTCCGCACTAGATTGTGGCCTGCCGCCGTTTCAGCGATTAGTCACGATTGCTTTCTCTGGGCGAAGGGCAATGTGCGATCAGAATTGGAGAGACACACAATGTGCCATCATTCAGCGCGCGCGTGGGAATTGATGGCCTGAGCTTGATCGGCCGGGTTGTCTGCGGTGACCACGAGACGTGTGAAGTGCTCGTCAACCAGCTCGACGACAAGGGCGTTCTCAAAGCCATTGACGTTATAAAAGGTGCGTTCACCATCGGAGTGGAACGTGCCACTGAGCTTTTGCCCAATGCGCAGACCGGGAGCTCGGAAACCTTTGGGCTCTTTCTTCATCCCGGGATCGTGAGTGGCGCCGCGCACGTGGTTCCATGGGATCGTGAGGGCGCCCGTGAAAGACCACAGCTTGTCGAGGCCCTGGGGCTCTACGACGAGGTTTTCTTCGGTAAAAGTGATCTTGTTGCGCATGGAAATCTCCTTGGTGTGAGAGGGCGGGAGTGTCTGGGGTGTGACCAGTGAGAGGGCCAGGCTTCTCGCGCGGGTCTCGGGTTGCTTGCGCGGAGCCCGGGTCTGCTCGCGCGGAGTTCAGTGGCCGGCGCGGGATAGGACGTGTTGGCCTAACTCAGCTGGATCGTCGTTAAAGCAAAGTCGAACGGCTTCGTGCGTGCGAGCGCGGATGTCTTTGCTAGTGGGGGCTAGTTCCGTGAGTGCAACGAGGACGAGGTTTTTAGCGTCATAATCGACAATGCCCTCCTCTGCACTTTGACAAACCGTTTCTAACGCCATGCGGAATAAACCGTGTTTAGATCCGAAAATCTTATAGAAACTGGAGCGGTTCAACCCCAACTCCTTCAGGACCGTATCCACCGATAGTGCGTTGAATCCGTGTGTGCCAAAGGTGACGATCGCGGCGCGAAGAACGTCGCGTTCGTTGAACTCTCGTGGTCTAGCCATGGTTTAAGAATAAACATTCTGGAATGAATTGTCCACAACTCATCGAACAAGTGAGGGTGGCACCCGAAGGTGCCACCCCCATAGCAGGCACCAAGCCTACTGTGGTGGCACGTTACCAGTCATGATGATGCGGCCAGCGGACTCACTCCACCGGAAACTGGCGTGCGCCTCACCGGAGCGTTCCGCGTTACTTTCGCCAGGCAGTGGGTAGTGATAAACCACATTAAGAGCGTCATCACCCGCACGCGTCACGGTCGGCATGAAACCGTATGCCTCCGATGTGGTGGTTCCTAAGTATTCCCCGTAGTTGAATAGCATGATCTGGAACGGCGACGACGACGTCGCGCCATGAATCGTCACTGTAATCCACGACAGGGGCGCACAGGGGTCGTAGCCATCAATATCCGCGGTGCTCGCATCCCAATCCCAAGTGTTGGGTTTGACCCGTGAGATATTGTCCCGCACCGCCTGAGTGGCACTATCGGAACCGCATTGTGCCGATGGCAATTTCCTAGAATGCTCGCTTTCGCGGTCGCGTGAAGTTCGCACGTTCGGCGGCAGCTCGCGTTTCGATGTCAGGGTAGGGGAGGGCTGGTCTTTGGAGGGGGTTTGCGGGGTAGCTTCGACGCTGGGTGTTGTTTCGGGTTGTTCTTTTTGGGACGACGCCGTTTCGTTCTCCATTGTTGAGCATCCGGAGATGACGAGCCCTGCTGCGACGATTAGCGTGGCAATCCGCTTCATTACTTCAACTTCCTTCCTAGGTAGATGCGCAGGTGCCAGACAAAGTTCAGTAGAACCAGCATCGCTGCGGTGTGAAGCAAGGTAAAGACGGCTATGGCAAGCAGGGTTGCCTCGTGATCGAAAGCTTCCGACAAACTCGCGGACTCTGAGGGGCCGCCGAAGAGATAAATAAGGGGGAGGATCAGCCAAGGGAACAAAATAATTCCCCAACCGATGAGCCACATGAGGGACTGGGTGCGCTTGCGGCTTGGCGGAACAGCAAGAGTGCGTAGATCGAAACCTGCGGATGCAGGCTGATCTGGGATAATACCGGTTTCGTTGTTGGGTAGGGCGCCCATGTGGGTGCTCGTCGCGGCAGGGGAAGGCAGATTGACCCGGTTAGGGTTCCACGAGGCTTCCGAATGGGATGCAGCGCCCAGTGAGTTTAAAGGTCCTGCTGATGCTTGGTGGGATGGGGACGACGGGGGCGTCGAATCCGAAAAGGTAGGAGAGTTAGAGAAGCTGGAGGGGGTAGAGAAAGTAGAGCCAGGAGCCGAAAGCTGTGATGCTGGCCACGGCGACGCCTGTGCCGAGGCCTTGGTGGACTGGGTGGAGTAGGTGCCATCCGCGAAGGCGCGGAAACTACCGATCGTGATGTCCGGGTGGTCCGGATCGTCAAGGGCTTTATCGTAGGCGCTGCGCCGAGAATCGTCCTCGAATAGGTGGCGAGAGGTAGTGAGGCGGTCAAAATCCGCGACGTTGTCGCGCGGAGTGGAGCTGAGGCGTTCGTCAATGAGATTGACGATGCGCGAGGACTCGAGATTGCGGTCGATGCCGAGGTCATCGTAAATGTTGTAGTGGGCCATAGGGGTTCCTTTCGTGGGTCGGGTCGGTAGTGAATCGGGGGAGTGAGGTGCGGAACTGGGGTGCAGGAGTTGCGTGTTGGGAGAGTGGGGTATTCAGGTGCGCGGGAGGAGCGTGGGTGGGGGACTAACAGGGGGAGCTGTAATCGGCGGCGGCCTGGAGCTTGCGGGCGTTACCCTCACCGCGAGCTTCGGCAGCGCACGCCCCGGCGCGGTCGCTGCCGTAGTCGTAGTAGACGGGGTAGACGTCCGCTCCGTCTACCGAGCCACGGAGGGATCCGCATGCGCCTGGAGTTGTCGCTTTCGCGCTGGGGTTGGCGGTAAGGCTGGCCTTTACGAATGGGCGGGGATCCTGGCCGGGGTAGATCAGAACGGAATCCACAATGACGACATAGCGGCCGTCGCACTGAATGGTCGAGTACCGGCCAGAGTCGCGCCCCTCATCCGATGGGGGTTGTTTGGGCTGTGATAGTCGCGGGGCGTTGCCGAGGTCGGAGTCCATGCGTGCGGCTTCATTGCAGAGCATGGTCTTGTCATCTAACAGATTCAGAAGTTGACCAGGCGCATTAGCGTCTTTCAGCTTCCCGTAGGAGTAACAACGATCTTCCGAACCGCTTCTGTGGTCCCCATCAGTGTCATAGGTACCCCACTCGTCCCCAGTCCAGTAGAAAAGCCCCATGTTAGAAGTGTGATCCACACCCGCCAGCATCCACTGGCCATCGCAAAACAATGAGACCGTGTTTGCAACGCCGGGAACTGCGACGGCCAGATCACAGGGGCCCTTGTCCTGGCCAGCCGCCTGCTCCGTCGACGTTGGAGCCTCGGAGCTTTCATCGGATTTCTTGGTTGTGGGAGCGCTGGGCTTGGCATCCTCTGCGTTCTTCTTGGCTGCTGCGTCGTCGGCGGCCACGGGCTGCTCGTTGACGTCGCCACGCTGAGTGTAGTACCAACCGCCAGCGGCGAGCGCCACCAGAGCGAGGACTCCGAGCACCGCGAGTATCACGCGGGACTTCGAGGACTTCTTAGCAGCGGGGGCCGCTGCCTGTGAGCCTGCAGCCGAGGCCGCGGGGATACTTGCAGCTGGGCCCGCGGAGCTATCCGCAGCTGCTGCTGGTTCTTGCTGGACGGACGGGCCCGGCGCCCACTGCGGGTCAGTGGACTGCCTCGCCTGCGCGGATGATGTGGCATCCGCGGGCCGCTGCGGGGTATCCGCGCTTTCGGGCTGGCGGGGGAAAACCTGCGTTGCGTCCTCAGGTTGCTTGTGAACACCGGGGCCAGGAGAACCCCATTGGTTATTGCGAACTTCGCCACGGAAGTCGCCCGCGCCCCAATGATCATTCGGCTCGTTACTCGCGCCCCATTGGTTATCTGGGTTCTTCTTCACCACGTCGCAATCAGCTCCACTAAGTCGCCAGGAGTGCCGCGAGTGGGGGACGCTTTCGGCGTCAAAACCCAAAAAAGAAGTGAAGACTTCTGGTTAGGGTGGCCATCGCGACACGGCTGTGCCAGATCCATCAACGCTCTCTCGTTAACCGTGTGAGAGCACCGTTGAACGAAGTAAGTATGTGATACTTACGGCGTAAACCTTACGGGTTCGAGCGGGGTTTTACGCGTGTGCTGCAAAAATCAAAACCATGTTGTTGAGATGGCGCCACAAATTTCACGCCTGAGGTGGCCTGATGCATGACGAGTCATGTAGATTTCCTGTCATTTCCCCAGTAAATAGCCGCATGATGCTGTGATTCATCTTTGTTGAACAAAGTTAGTGCAAGGAATGGTTTAGGCAACAACGCCCCCGCCTGGGGGGGATATGCTGTGCGCCAACGGTTACCTCGCCGTGCGGAGGAAGCCATTCCTTCTTCGTTCCACCAGGATGTGGCGGGTCCTTTTACCGACGCCAAGGAGTCCTGGCTTGGGGCAAATGTGGTTGATGCCTCCAATGTAGAAGAACTGCGCACGATCGTGCACGACGTGCCTGTCGAAGAGGATCGCTATCAGCGCTTACGACTGGGGATGGCACTATCGGACTCGTTTGATCAGGTGTGGAGTTCCGCTCGGGGGCATTGAAGTAGCTGAAGTGCTGGCGGGTACGGTCGTTGCACTTGGGCCGGCGCGGCGGAATCCGGTGATTAGGTTGCGGCAGCGGGGGCGGCGGCTGTTCTGAGAGAACGGCTCTGCTGACCCTTTTTCTGATTTGCAGAACGAGATGTGCTGTCCTGTTGCGATTAGCAGAACGAGATGCGCCGTTGAGGCGATTTTTTGAGGCATTTGAGTCTGCTTTTCGAATCCGGAAATCGCGCGTGTATTGATTTTGGTTTCCTAGCGTTGGCACACGCAGAGTTCGTACCCATGGGGAAAGAAACGTCGAGCGAGGGCGCTTGAGAAAAGAAACAACCGCACCTGCTTTTTCGAGCAGATGCGGTTGTTGTCGTTACCGGAGGTTCTCCCCAGTTTCAGGCGTTAGGCCTCAAGCGTTGGGGGCGCCGGGAGCACCTGGGACATTAGGCGTGATCTTGATGATGCCGCCTTCGGTCTTCGTCTGGGACTGGCCCTGCTCTTGCGCAGGAGCGTTGTCCTCGGACGGAACTTCCTTGGCAGCCGGCGCAGCTGGAGCCGCCGGTGCTGCCGCAGCCTCGGTTTCAGTTGGGGCCTGAGCCTCTTCGGTATGTGGTTCCTGTGCCGGAACCTCTTCGGCTGGAGCTTCCTCGGATGCCGGTACCGAAGGTGCCTTAGCTTTTGGAGCTTCCGGTGCTGCTGGCGCCTCGGCCTGTGCCGGTACAGCTGGAGCAGCTGCAGGAGCCGATGGAGCAGCAGGCGCTGGAGCGCCCGGTGCGCCTGGGGTCATCGCGCCCAGCTTGATGACACCACCTTCAGTGCTAGCTCCCGATTGTGCTGGTGCGGAAGGCGTAGCTGGCTCGGACTTCTGAGCAGCTGGAGCTTCCGGTTCCGCAGAAGCGGCTGGCGCAGCCGGAGCACCCGGAGCGGATGGTGCACCCGGCGCTGCTGGGGTCTGAGACTGAGGAGCCTGGGCCTCAGCGGACGCGGTTTCAGCGTCTGCCTCGGCCTGTGCCGGTGCAGCTGGAGCAGCTGCTGACGCGCCAGGGGCGGCTGGAGCTCCCGGTGCTGCTGGAGCGGTTGCACCAAGCTTGATCTTGCCGTCAGAAGTGGTCTTGGCTGCAGCTGGTGCGGCTGGGGTAGCCGGCGCAGCGGACTCTTCCTGGGCGGATGGAGCCTTTGGAGCACCCGGTGCAGCTGGAGCACCCGGAGCTGCTGGGGCGCCTGCGGATGGAGCCTTTGGAGCACCCGGTGCAGCTGGGGCGCCCGGAGCTGCTGGAGCGCCTGCGGATGGAGCACTTGGAGCGCCTGGAGCTGCTGGGGCACCTGCGGATGGAGCCTTTGGAGCACCCGGTGCAGCTGGGGCACCTGGAGCTGCTGGGGCGCCCGGAGCTGCTGGAGCGCCTGCGGATGGAGCACTTGGAGCACCCGGAGCTGCTGGGGCACCCGCGGATGGAGCACCCGGAGCTGCTGGAGCGCCTGCGGATGGAGCACTTGGAGCACCCGGTGCAGCTGGAGCACCCGGTGCTGCTGGGGCGCCCGGAGCTGCTGGAGCGCCTGCGGATGGAGCACTTGGAGCGCCTGGAGCTGCTGGGGCACCTGCGGATGGAGCCTTTGGAGCACCCGGTGCAGCTGGGGCACCTGGAGCTGCTGGGGCGCCCGGAGCTGCTGGAGCGCCTGCGGATGGAGCACTTGGAGCACCCGGAGCTGCTGGGGCACCCGCGGATGGAGCACCCGGAGCTGCTGGAGCGCCTGCACCAGCACCCGCAGCACCAGCACCCGCTGCTGCCGCAGCTTCCTTCTTCTTCGCTTCCTCGGCCGCCTTCTGCTCAGCCTTGCGCTTCTTCTCTTCTTCAGCGCGACGCTTCGCCTCTTCCTCGGCCTTGCGCTCAGCCTCCTCGCGGGCCAGCTTCTCTTCATCAACCCAACCGCGCTCTGGAGCAACCAGGAACTCTGGTTCCTTCGGCGCTGGCAGCTTGCCGTCGACCATGATGGATTCGCGGAACATCTGGGAGATGTCCAGAACCTGAGTGCGCTGGCTCTTGTCCTCGATATCGGACTGACGGTTGTTGACACCGTCGCTCATCATGGTCTTACAGAATGGGCAACCCACGGCAATCGTGTCGGAGCCCGTCGCCAGCGCCTCATCCGTACGGTTCAGGTTGATGCGCTCGCCGATGTGCTCTTCCATCCACATGCGGGCACCACCGGCACCACAGCAGAAACCGGTGTCGCGGTTACGATCCATCTCCACCAAGTTTGCGCCAGATGCACCAATTAGCTCACGCGGAGCTTCGAAGACCTTGTTGTGGCGGCCCAGGAAGCATGGGTCGTGGTAGGTGACCTGACGCCCCGTCTGAGGACTGTTCACTGGCTCCAGTCGGCCTTCGCGGATCAACTTGTTCAGCAGCTGCGTGTGGTGAACCACGTCGTAGTTGCCGCCCATTTCTGGGTACTCGTTGCGCAGGGTGTTGAAGCAGTGTGCACAGGTCACGACGATCTTGCGCTGCTTCGGTGGCACGCCTTCGAACGCGTCGTCCAGAACTTCGATGTTCTGCTCTGCCATCATCTGGAAGAGGAACTCGTTACCAGCGCGGCGGGCGGAATCACCGGTACAGCCCTCGCCCTCACCCAGTACGGCGAACTTCACACCAGCGGTGTACAGCAGGTCCGCCACGGCGCGGGTGGTCTTGGCAGCGTTGTCGTCGTATACGCCGGCACAACCAACCCAGAACAGGTACTCGGTATCGTCGAAGTTCTCGATGTCCTGGCCGTAAACCGGGATGTCGATGCCGTCTGCCTTGGCCGCTTCGATCCACTCGGAACGCTTGTTGTTGTTCTGGCCCCAAGGGTTTCCCTTGGTTTCCATGTTCTTGAACAGGCCACCCAGCTCGGTTGGGAATTCGGAGTCCACCAGCACTTGGTAACGGCGCATATCCACAATGTGGTCGATGTGCTCGATGTCCACTGGGCACTGCTCAACACAAGCACCACAGTTGGTGCAGGACCACAGGATGTCTGGATCGATTACACCTTGCTCGCCGGAAGCAACCAGCTGCAGCAACGGCATGTCGGCGTGTGCGTCGATGGCTGGGTCGTCCAGAACCGCAGTGCCGCTGGAGAACATGCCAGCACCACGGGAGCTCTCGGCTTTGGCGGCCTTCAGGTATGGGGCAGATTCGATAGCGTTATCGCGCAGCGCGGTGATCAGCAGCTTCGGGCTCAGTGGCTTTGCGGTGTTCCATGCGGGGCACTGTTCTTGGCAACGTCCACACTCCGTGCAGGAGGTGAAGTCCATCCAGCCCTTCCAGGTGAAGTCGTCAATGGTGCCCGCACCGATTTTGTCGGTGTCTGGGTCGGCGTTCTCCATGGTCAGGATGCGACCGTTGGAGGTCATGGGCTTTGCTGCGCCCAGGGCGTTGCGACCATCGGAGTTGCGCTTCAGGAAGATGTTGAAGAACGCCATGAAGCGGTGCCAAGCGACACCCCACTTGACGTTCTGGCCAACGATGAACAGCCAGATCATGCCGGACAGCAGCTTGATCAGGGCGAAGATGGAAACCAGCAGCGGGGATTCCGGCAGAATCTTGGCCACCTGCATGGTGAAGAAGTCCGTTGCGGCATGGCCACCCTCGTAGCTGGCGAAAGTAGCGATCTTGGAAGCCTTCACCAGGATCATGCCCAGGCCCTCGATCAGGACCACGGCTTCCACGAAGTATGCGGCCTTGGAGTTCGAGCCGTAGAAGCGGGCCTTCTTATCCTTGTCACCGATCTTCTGACGGATGATGATCAGCGCGATAATGCCCAGGACGGTGCCCAGACCCAGTAGCTCATCAACGAAGTGGTACAAGCCCCAGTTGCCGATGATGGGCCAGCCACCCTCGGGGTTGAAGATCTGAATGTAGGCCTCGAACCACACCATGGATCCCAACAGGAATCCAACCATGACGAACCAGTGGGCGATTGCCACGCCCGGTTTCTTGGCCATCTTGGTGTGGCCGATGATTTCCTTGATCAGGTTCATCAGTCGGCCGGCGGGGTTATCCGTCCTCTTCAGCGCCGGTTGGCCGAGGCGGATCGTGGTAAAGATCTGCGCCGCGCCGCGGATGAAGAAGATCCAGGCGGGCAGTGAAAGCAGCGCGCCAATGATTCCCAGCGGAATGGTGATGTTCCACGGAATGTCATTGGAGGTCGCCTGCCCTGCTGCAAGCAGGTCCATGTTGTGCTCCTCGCAAGTCCGGTGTGAGTCAGGGTGACTCTGTCAAGTAGTTCATATCCGTGCCGGATTATGTATGAACTAATTACTTACTAGGGCACAATATCAGTCTTGGGGTGGCTTTTTTCAATTTTCGCCAGCCCGCTGACCAGCGCTAATTAGCAACAAATGTGTTGCCTAATTCACTCGGGGCCCTTATGTGGTCGCGATCTCAATCATCCGCTTGCGCGCCGCACGCCCTTCCGGAGTATTTGTGAGGTGGTACATGTGGATCGCCCCTTCTTCTTCGTGCAGCGTTGCTACTGCCCCTACTTCTTTTATTCTCGACGCCAACTTTCCGCAGTCTGGGAGCGAAATATCCCTTGTGCCGCAATAGATATAGGTGTGCGCGGGGCGGGGGCTGGACAGGGCTTCGCATAGCTTTTCCGAGGTCATCAGGAGCGGGCTGACAGCGGGGTGTTGGGTCGCGGCGGCGTCGGAACAAATTCCGGCAGTGACTAACCCGGAGGCCCACAGCACACCTTGGGGGCGTAGTACCTGGGGGTTTAGAAGGGGATCGGAGGGGAGGAACTCCTCGATGTCAGGATTAGATAGATCCATATCTAACCAAGGGGCGTTGAGGACGATGGCCTTGGGTGCGGGGAGGGGGGACTCGGCAACATTAGAGCCGGCCATGCTGTCCCCGAAAGGCCATGCCAGCGCGCTCAGGAACAGCCCGCCACCAGCCGAATCTGCAATGACTGTGACATTATCTGCGCCGTGGTCCGCGACCAGCTGACGGTAACACTCGCGGATCAGCGGCAGACCGTGAGCGGCGGAGTAGTCGGGAACTAGACCGTAGAGGGGAATGTCCACGCGCAGGCCGGCTTCGGCGAGCTGGCTCACGAAGTTCCAGTTGCGCGGTTGAATGGGTTTGACAAACCCGCCTGGCAGTACGTACAAGACAGCCTTGTCTGCGGCCTTGGCGGGAGATACCTCGTCGAGGTGGTCGCTCTCGGATGTGGTGCTTGGACCTTCCGCGGTAACGCCTTCAAACTTCATGGGTGCGACGGACCATACGGGGAAGGAGGTCGGGGGTGCTGTGCTGCGCAGTGTTGGGTTTCCCGGTGCTGTGCTGCGCACTGGGGTACTGCCCAGTGTTGGGTTGCCTGGTGCTGTGCTGCGCAGTGGGGTGCTGCCCAGTGTTGGGTTGCCCGGTGCTGCGCTGCGCACTGGGGTACTGCCCAGTGGGGTGATGTCCACGTGACGCATCGACAGCGCAAAGTGCTGTCGCAGAATGTGTGGTGGTTCTGCGGGGGACGGGGCGGCGCCCAGTGTGGCGTCGGGATTAGAAGCCCGTCGCGAAGTCAGATAAGCGGAAACGCGCATGGAAAAGCTCATGGGACCAGCGTAGTAAAAAGTTTTTGGAAAAAGTTGAGTCGATCGGGAACAAGGTTGAGGGGTTGTGAGTTGAGTAGGGTGTGAGCAGGTTGAGCGTGAATGACTCAAGAAAACTTGACTCCAGCGAAATCTTCCGCATACTGGAGAGCATGAGTTGAGTCATCCGCACTAAAGGCTCGATGACCGACAACACAATCCAATGAAGGATTAACACAAACAGGAGGTAGCCCATCATGGGACGTGCAGTAGGTATTGACTTGGGAACCACCAACTCTGTGGTTTCCGTACTCGAGGGTGGCGAGGCAACGGTTATCGCTAACTCCGAAGGTTCCCGTACCACCCCATCTGTCGTTGCGTTCGCCAAGAACGGCGAGGTTCTGGTGGGTCAGTCCGCTAAGAACCAGGCAGTGGCCAACGTGGACCGCACCATCCGTTCCGTCAAGCGCCACATCGGCGAAGACTGGAAGACCACCATTGACGAGAAGGATTACACCGCCCAGGAAATCTCCGCTCGTACGCTGATGAAGCTGAAGCGGGATGCGGAGGCATACCTCGGCGAGGACGTCACCGATGCAGTGATCACTGTTCCTGCTTACTTCAACGACGCCCAGCGCCAAGCCACCAAGGATGCCGGTCAGATCGCCGGCCTGAACGTGCTCCGCATTGTGAATGAGCCAACGGCTGCGGCTCTGGCTTACGGCTTGGAGAAGGGCGACAAGGAGCAGACGATTCTGGTCTTCGACCTGGGTGGCGGTACTTTCGATGTCTCCCTGCTGGAGATTGGTGACGGTGTTGTCGAGGTTCGTGCAACCTCCGGTGATAACGAGCTGGGTGGCGATGACTGGGATCAGCGCATCGTTGACTGGTTGGTAGAGAAGTTCAAGTCCAGCAACGGTGTGGACTTGTCCAAGGACAAGATGGCTATGCAGCGCCTGCGTGAGTCCGCTGAGAAGGCAAAGATCGAGCTGTCCAGCTCTCAGCAGGCTTCCATCAACTTGCCGTACATCTCTGTCGACGCGGACAAGAACCCACTGTTCCTCGATGAGACCCTGTCTCGTACCGAGTTCCAGCGCATCACCCAGGACTTGCTGGATCGCACCAAGAAGCCATTCGAGGCTGTGTTGAAGGATGCTGACGTTAATGTCAACGACATCGACCACGTTGTGCTTGTCGGCGGTTCCACCCGTATGCCAGCTGTGTCGGAGCTCGTGAAGGAGCTAACCGGCGGCAAGGAGCCAAACAAGGGCGTAAACCCAGATGAGGTTGTTGCCGTTGGTGCTGCTCTGCAGGCTGGCGTGCTGCGTGGCGAGGTTAAGGACGTGCTGCTGCTGGACGTCACCCCACTTTCCTTGGGTATTGAGACCAAGGGCGGTGTGATGACCAAGCTGATCGAGCGCAACACCACCATCCCAACCAAGCGTTCCGAAACCTTCACCACTGCCGAGGACAACCAGCCTTCCGTGCAAATCCAGGTCTTCCAGGGCGAGCGCGAGATGGCTGCACACAACAAGCTGCTGGGCTCCTTCGAGCTGGGTGGCATCGCACCAGCTCCTCGAGGGTTGCCTCAAATCGAGGTCACCTTCGACATCGACGCCAACGGCATCGTCCACGTCACTGCGAAGGACAAGGGCACCGGCAAGGAAAACACCATCAAGATTCAGGATGGTTCCGGTCTGTCCCAGGACGAGATTGATCGCATGGTCAAGGATGCCGAGGCGCACGCTGAAGAGGACAAGAAGCGCCGCGAGGAGCAGGAAGTTCGCAACTCCGCTGAGTCCATGGCGTACCAGACCCGCAAGTTCGTCGAGGACAACAAGGAGAAGGTCTCCGAGGAACTGCAGACCAAGGTTGAGGACGCTGCCAAGGCTGTTGACGAGGCACTGAAGGGCGACGATATCGAGGCCATCAAGGATGCCGTCGAGAAGTTGTCCGCTGAATCTCAGGAGATGGGCAAGGCCATCTACGAGGCCGAGGCTGCCGAAGGTGCCGCTGGCGCCGGTGCAACTGGTGGTGCCGACGCCGGTTCCGCTGACCAGGATCCCAACGTTGTCGACGCTGAGGTAGTCGACGAGGAGGACGAGAAGAAGTAATGGCTGACAATCAGAACGTGAACCCGGGAGATCCCGGCTCCACCGATGAGGAAGCCATCGCACAGGACTTCGCCAACATCGACGCTGATGCAGCGGCCGAGGCTTTGATCGACGAGGCTTCTGAGGAGGATTCCGCGGCCGCTGCGGCTGCGGAGGTCGATGCGGTGGCCGACGAGGCTGCGCAGTCCGTTAGTGAGGAAACTCGCGAAGCAGAGGAAGCTGCGATGGAAAACGGTGCGACCGCTAATCCTGAGGAGGCTCTGTCCAAGGAGCTCGCGGAGCGCACTGAGGACCTGCAGCGCGTGACGGCGGAGTACACCAACTACCGTCGCCGCGTGGAGCGCGACCGCGCTTCCGTTATCGCTGGGGCCCGGGCGGATATTGCCGCTCAGCTGCTTCCGATTGTGGATGACTTGGATCTGGCTGAATCTCACGGTGACCTCACTGGCCCCTTGAAGGCTATGGCTGACAAGCTCCAAGGCGTGCTGAACTCCGTGAAGGTGGAAGCTTTCGGCGTCGAGGGCGAAGAATTCAACCCCGAGCTGCATGAGGCGGTGCAGGACACCTCCACCGGCGATGACAAAGTGGTTGGAACCGTCCTGCGCAAGGGTTACCGCGCGGAGGACCGCGTGCTGCGCCACGCCATGATTATCCTGGCCGATCCGCAGTAGATTCACCGTTGGTGAGTATGACGTAGAAGACGAACGAGCCTAGAAAACTCAAACCCCGCCGGTTAACTCCGGCGGGGTTTTCGGTCAACGAGCAATTGATTCCAAGTGGTGGACCAAGAACAGCTCCAAAAGACTCATGAGGGCTCGGGGCCTGCGCCCGGACCCGCGAGGCCGCCAGGTCCTTCGCCGTCTTCCCAGCCCTGGTTGAGTTTCTCCATCAGGTAGGCCGTGGGCTTGACCTCTAGTTCTGCGGAGCGTTCGTCCTTCCATTTCACGTCGGTAAAGGTGATGATTTCACCCATGTGGGAGATCATTAACCGTGGGCTCAGTGCGCCTGCCTGCTGGGTGAACTCCTCGGCAGCGAAGGTGGCCATCAGCCCGATCGAGCCCATGAGATCCGCGCCCGTATCCACCTCCCGGACTAGCGTGATGTGGCGATGTGGTGATGCAAAAAGCAGCCCCACGCTGCGGTCGATGCTCGGTAGGTAACGCTCCGCGATCTCATCCAGGAGGATGGGGACGGAGCCGACGTAATAAGAACTGCCTTCAAACACCCACATGCGTTCCCCCGGCTTACCCTGCTCGCCATTGACGGAATGCACCTGTAGGTCAGAATCGATTAGTTCCTGCCACAAGTTGCGGAAACCGATGCGGAATAAATCCTCCACGGGCCCGCGATCCTTTAGGGATGCGGGGCTTAAGCCAAGCACCGAATGAGGTAAATCTTGAACGAGGTGGATACATAAAGCATCCGAGAACGGCCGCACCGGTGAATCCGGGTTGAACTCGCGGGCATGGAGCTGCAGGCTCTCAGGCAAAAGGTCGATCGCGGTCAAACGTACGCGCAACAGTCGGTAGAACTCCGCATCCGGAGTGGACTGTAGATTCTCCGCTGTCTGCAGTGACGCAACTAAACCCGTGACGAACTCGTGCACCAAGGGCGGCATCTCTTCCTCAAAGTTCCGCAGCTGGGCGGCCTGCTTCACGATGTTCTCCAGCCCCATGACGTTCCCTTCGCTCAGCTCGGGGGCGGGCAGCGTTCCGCCATAAGGTCCCGGCGCGGGGCCAGTGTGCCGTACCTGATTGTCGATGTCCTGCGGCTTCTCGTAGTAGACAACCTCCGGAGTGGGATTCGCGCCGTAACCGAGCTCGTTGAGGGTGCGCACGATGTGGCGGATCAAAGCATCCGATGCTTCCGGATCCAGCCCGCGGAGGGGGATCGGTGGATCTTCGGGGCCAGCCTCCGGCGAATGCCCAGGGGGCACTGGGGAGGGGGACAAGGGGGCGTCGGTAGAAGGGATGTCGGACGGCGGCCCAGCAGGAGGTGGCCCAGCATGAGTTGCCCCAGGGTGAGACGGCTCAAGGTGGGACGGCCCAGCATGCGTTGGCCCAGGCGCATCGTTTGATTCGGATGGTGAGTTGTGGGAGCCGAAAAGGCGGTTAAGCCACGAGCGCTTCTTAGGAGTCATAATGTCCACCCTAGCGATAAGTGCCCGGCGGTAAACGGGAATGGTTGGCGGTTCGCAGGGCGCAGGTCGCAGGGCGCAGGGCGGGAATGGTTGGCGGTTCGCAGGTCGCAAGTGGCGGTTCGCAGGGTGGGTACAGGTGGCAAGCGCGCAGGGACCCGAGACCATCCGACAGAACTGGAATAAAAGTTGAGCGTGGTCGTTATAAGAATTAGATTCCCAAAGTTCAGCGCGGTAGACTCAAGTTGACTTGAGGTTCGCGCGAACCGACGGCTGAAGACGAACGTAACCGAAGGCTGAAACACAGTCACTTGCGCACAGTCACTTACGCACGTCAACCGCAAAGGTCGCAGCCGTAACTAGCAACACAACATTCACCAACAAGGAGAGAAGACATGGCACAAAATGAGTGGGCCGAGAAGGATTACTACGGTGACCTCGGCGTATCTTCCTCCGCGAGCGCGGACGAGATTAAGAAGGCCTACCGCCATATCGCCCGCGAGAATCACCCAGATAAGAACCCCGGCGATACGGTTGCGGAGGATAAGTTCAAGCGGGCCTCGGAGGCCTACAGCGTGCTGGGCGATAAAGAAAAACGCGCCGAGTACGACGAGCTGAAGCGGCTGATTGCGTCTGGTGGGTTTGGCACGGGCGGTTTCGGCTCGGCTGGGTTTAGCTCCAGTGGTTTTGGTTCGTCCGGGTTTGGCTCCGCCGGGTTTGGTAAGTTCTCCGACTTCGGCGGGGAAGGGTTCGACGTTTCCGATCTGCTCGGCGGGGTGTTCGGGGCTTCTTCTGGGGGACGACGCCACGCTGGTGCCGGCCACCAATCCCAGCGGTCCACTCGTGGGACGGACGTGGAAACGGAGATCACCCTGGAGTTCCGCGAGGCGACTAAAGGTGTGACGGTTCCGATCCGCCTGACCAGTCCTGCTCCGTGCCAAACGTGCCACGGTTCCGGTGCGAAACCAGGGACCACCCTGAAGACGTGTGCCACGTGTTCCGGCCGAGGGGTGACGTCCGAGCAGCGCGGCGGATTCGGTTTCGCCCGTCCATGTGTGGACTGCGCGGGTACGGGAACGCGCGTGGAGGATCCGTGTGCAGATTGTGCCGGTTCCGGGCAGCAGTCACGGACGCGGACCATCACGGTGCGCGTGCCCGCGGGCGTGGTCGACGGTCAAAAGGTGCGCCTTGCGGGGCAGGGTGCAGCAGGGGAGCGTGGCAAGCCATCCGGCGACCTGTTCGTCACGGTGCATGTCCGGCCCGACAAAATCTTCACCCGCAGCGGGGATGACCTGAAGCTGACTGTTCCGGTGAGCTTCAGCGAGCTCGTGTTGGGTGGTGCGGTGACCGTGCCCACGCTCGATTCGAAGGTGCGCGTGCGGATCCCGCAGGGAACTCAGGATGGGACGACGCTGCGGGTGCGCGGGCATGGCGTTAACAAGAGGAACGGCGCCAGCGGTGACTTGCTGGTCACCGTGAAGGTTGAAGTGCCGAAGAACCTGGACGAGGGCGCGATGAGTGCCCTACGCAAATACGCGGAAGAGGAGAAGCGCTCCGGCTTCGATCCGCGTGAGAATTGGGATGGGAGCTAGACCATGACCAAGAATGCGGCCAATGATGGGGCCCAACATACGGCTCAGGACGGGGCCGAAGTACAAGACCGTAACGGAACCGGATCGAACCGTGAGGGGGCGGGCAATGCGGGCAAGTCACACGCTGCGGGCACCCCAAAAGAGGAAAAGCGCGAAGTGTTCGTCATATCCGTAGCAGCGGAGATCACGGGAATGCATGCGCAAACATTGCGCACGTATGACCGCATCGGGCTGGTCACACCCGAGCGCACCCGCGGTGGCGGGCGCCGGTACTCGCGCGAGGATATTGATCAGCTGCGGGAAATCCAGCGTCTCTCGCACGAGGAGGGTGTGAACCTCGCCGGGATAAAAACGATCATTGAGCAGCAGAATCGCATCGCCCGCCTGAACCGGGAAATTGATTCCCTCGAGGCGGAAGCCGCGATGTTGCGTCACAAGCTCACCGAGTTGCAAACCCGCCTGGACCGGGGAGAAGGTGGCGGGCGCTCGCGGGGCGAGATCGTTCATGTGCCACGTTCCACTGCGGTGGTGTTGTGGGAGCAGCGGCGGGGAAAGCGGCGCTAGTTCAAGCAGGTCTTGCTAGTTCACGCTCGCCGCATACAACTGTGCGTATTCTCCGCCCTGAGCCAACAACTCTTCGTGATTACCCTGCTCCACGATGGAGCCATCCTTCATGACCAGGATGACATCCGCGTCGCGGATGGTGGATAGACGGTGCGCAATGACAAACGAGGTGCGATCCGACTGCAGCGCAGACATTGCCTTTTGCACCAGAGCTTCGGTGCGGGTGTCCACAGAGGATGTAGCCTCATCCAAGATCAGCAACGCGGGCTCCGCCAAGAACGCGCGCGCGATGGTGATTAGCTGCCGCTCACCGGCGGATACCGAACCCGAATCCTGGCTGATGACGGTTTGGTAACCATCGGGAAGTGCATGAACGAAGCGGTCCACAAACGTGGCTTTGGCCGCGGCGATGACTTCCTCATCGGTGGCATCCAAACGGCCGTAGCGGATGTTGTCCATGATCGTCCCCTCGAACAGCACGGCATCTTGCAGCACCATTCCCACCTGCGAACGCAACTGCTGACGGGACAATCTGGCAGTATCCACCCCATCCAGCAGAATCTGCCCACCGTCAAGCTCATAGAAACGCATAATCAAGTTGACCAGCGTGGTTTTGCCAGCGCCCGTGGGTCCAACGATTGCGACAGTCTGGCCAGGGCGGACCGTCAGGTTGAGGTCACGGATAAGGGGCTTGTCCTCCACGTAGCTGAAGCTCACGTCGCGGAACTCGACCGCGCCCTCGGATCGGGTGGCCAGTGGAGAGCGGGCCGCCTTCTGCCCAGCCTGCCCATCCAGTCCAGCTACATTCTGCCCAGCCTCATTCCGCCCATCCAGTCCAGCCGCCTCCTGCCCAGCCTGTCCATCCAGTCCAGCCACATCCTGCTTCTCCTCTTCCGCATCCAGCAACTCAAAGATGCGCTCGGCGGAAGCCACGCCGGACTGCAGCATGTTCATCATTCCTGCCAACTGGCCAAGGGGCTGATTGAACTCACGGGAGTACTGAATGAAGGCCGTGGCATCGCCCAGCGTCAGCGAACCACTAGCCACACGCAGGCCACCCACAACGGCGATGCCCACGTAACTCAAATAGCTCAGCCACTGCATCAGAGGCATCATCATCATCGAATAAAACTGGGCCCGGCTGGCAGATTCGAATAGCTGGTCGTTGCGGGCGTCGAAAACATCCTGCATATCGGCGCCGCGACCGTAAGCCTGAATTAGTTCGTGACCGGTGAAGCTTTCCTCGATGTGACCGTTAAGCCGCCCGGTTTCGCGCCACTGATCTGCAAAAAGCTTCTGGCTTTTGCCGCCGATGATTCCGATGACAAGCGCCGTGAGCGGCAGCGATACCAGCGCAATCAAGGCCAGCTGCCACGAGACAATAAACATCATCACGATGATGCCCAGGATCGTCAGCGCCGAGTGGATCAGTTGACTGATTGCCTGCTGCAACGCCTGCTGCACATTGTCCACATCGTTGGTGGTGCGCGACAGCAGGTCGCCGCGCTGGCGAGTATCAAAGTAACTCAGCGGCAGCCGGTTGATCTTGTTTTCCACCTCGCGCCGCAGGTCGTAGATCACCCGCATGACCAGCGAATTCAGGATGCGCCCCTGCAGCCACATGAACAGCACGCTGACCGCGTACATCGCCAGCACAATCAGCAGATAGTGCCCCAGCTTGTCGAAATCGATCCCCTGTCCCGGCACCACATCCACCGCAGTCAACATGTCCGCGAGTTTTTCTTGGCCTTGCGCGCGGGCACCCTCGATGGCTTGTTCCTTCGTGATGCCACTTGGCATCTGTTTACTGATGACGCCCCCGAAGATCACATCCATTGCCTTGCCCAGGATCTTCGGGGCGATCACGGACAAGACCACGGAGATGATGACCATCGCAAACACAACCGCGAGCGCGGCCTTTTGCGGGGCGAGCAACCCCACCATGCGTGTGGCGGACGGCCAGAATGCCTTGGCCTTGCGGGGTGTGCTGCCACCACCGAAACCGTCCATGGTGCCCACGGAATCGCCGAGTTCCTCGATTTCCGCCTCGCTGATATCGGCACTGGTAGCTGGCTTGGTGGCTGACTTGGTGACTGGCTTGGTAGCTGGCTTGGTGGGTGTTGTTGCTTTGGTGGACTTGCGGCCGTGCCGCTTCATAGGTGTCATGACGCCTCCTCGGCACTCAGCTGCGAACGGACAATCTCTTGGTAGGTGGCCGAGGATTGAAGTAGCTCCTCGTGGGTTCCCCGTGCAACGATGCGGCCGGCTTCCATAACGAGGATGAGGTCGGCTTCGGCGATGGTGGACACTCGCTGGGCGACCATCAGCACCACCGCGTCGCCGGTGTGGGAGCGCAAGGCTCTGCGCAGCGTGGCGTCGGTCTTCACATCCAAGGCCGAGAAGGAATCGTCGAAAAGAAACAGCCGCGGCTGAGCCACGAGAGCCCGGGCGATGGAGAGGCGCTGGCGCTGACCGCCCGAGACGTCCGTGCCACCCTGGGAGATGGATGACTCAAGGCCGTGAGCTGTGGTTTCGCCCTCGCCGGTGGTGCGGGTGCGCACAAAATCCTCGGCTTGGGCGATGCGGAGGGCATCCCAGAGATCGGATTCTGTGGCCTCTCGATTACCGAAGCGCAAGTTATCCGCCACGGTGCCGGAAAAGAGGAATGCCTTTTGCGGGACCAGGCCAACGCGCTGGGCAAGATCCTGCCGGGACAGGTCGCGGACGTCCACCCCGTCGATGAGGACCCGGCCGGACGTGGGGGAGTACAACCGCGGAATGAGGTTGATGAGGGTGGATTTGCCCGCGCCCGTGGCGCCAATGATGGCGACGGTTTGGCCGGGCTTGGCAGTGAAGCTGACGTCGCGAAGCACGGGGGATTCAGCACCCGGATAGGCGAAGGTGACGTTGTTGAATTCGACGGTTCCAGTGGACCGCGCAGGAACGACCGGGGAGGCGGGATCGGCGATGGAGGGCTGGTTGTCGAAGACTTCGTTGATGCGCTCGGCGCAGACGATCGCGCGGGGCAGCATCATGGCCATGAACGTTCCCATCATCACGGCAACGAGGATCTGCAGCAAGTACTGCATAAACGCGGTGAGCGAGCCCACCTGCATTAGGCCATCGTCCACGCGGTGGCCGCCGAACCACAGCACGGCAGCCGTAGCTAGGTGCAAGATCAACGTGATGACGGGGAACATGAGCACGAATACGCGCCCGATGCGAACGGAAATATCGGTGATGTCCCGGTTGGCAGCTGCGAAACGCTGGGCTTCGTGATCCTCACGGACGAAGGCGCGGACCACGCGGATGCCGGTGATTTGCTCGCGCATGATCTCGTTGATCGTATCGATTTTGTCCTGCATCGCGGTGAACATGGGTACCAGCCTGGACACTAAGAACCCCACCACGATCAGCAGGACAGGTACGGAGACCCAAAGCAGCCACGATAGGTGGACATCCTCCCGGACGGCCATGATGATGCCACCGATGCTCATGATGGGGGCCATAACCATGAAGTTCAGGATCATGAGCAACACCATCTGAACTTGCTGCACATCATTGGTGCCGCGCGTGATCAGCGTGGGGGTGCCGAATTTGCCGATGTCCTCGGCGCTGTAGGCATCGACGGTGCGGTAGACATCCCGGCGAATATCGTGGCCCACACCCATGGCTGCCCGCGCTCCGAACCAGGTGGCAACGATGGCGGTGACAACTTGGACGAGTGCCACGCCGACCATGACCCCACCCGTGGACCAGATGTAGCCGATGTCGCCGGTGGCCACGCCCTTGTCAATAATGCGGGCGTTCAGCGTGGGGAGGTATAGCACTGCCAAGGTGGACAGTGTTTGCAGAATGAGGACGAAAACCACATACCACGTGTATGGCTTTAAGTACTGACGTAACAGCCGGAGCAGATGCATAAATGAAGAATACATTTCTGCCCGGTTGCGCAAGGTGTTTCGGGCCGAGGCTCCGCGGTGGAGAGGGCCAGTGGCTGCGAGTTACAGGCTTACTTGGCCCGTCATGATCAGGTAGAGCGCCGCAATGGCGGAGAGTACAACCAGCGTGGCGATGACCCACTCGAAGGCATTGAAGATGCGCTCGCGGTTGGCCATGCGTGTAGCAACGTAGATGGCCATGCCAGGGATGATCAACAACGTGCCCAGCAGTACGAAGTGCAGTTCTGCTGCGTACAGCAGCCAGATGGAGTACACGAACGCGATCAGGCCCAGCACTAGGTGCAGGCGATTGGTGGAACCAGAGACGTCCGGACCGCTGAGGTCGAATTTCTTGCCGGCGTCGGGGTGAGAAATGCCGCGACCACGGGTGGCCAGGAATAAAAGGTACAAGCTAGAGAACACGTAAGGCACCAGGTAGAGGGAGGTCGCAAGCTGGACCATCGTGGTGTACGTGGATTCGTTGAGGTAGAAGATGACGATGAAGATCTGAATGACGATCGCGGACATCAGCTGCGCAACGTACGGGGCGCCCATGGAGTTGGTGCGCCCCACGATCTTCGGCATCAGGCGGTCCTGGGCCATGAGGGTGATTGGTTCCGCGCACAGCATCTGCCAAGAGACGTACGCACCCAAGACGGAAATGCACAGGCCGATAGAAATCAGGCCGGCGCCCCAGGGGCCCACCACGTGCTCGAGGACAGAGGCCATGGAGTTGTCCCCCATCGCGGCAAGTTCCTCGCGGGAGACCACTCCGAAGGAGAGGAAGCTCACGGTCATGAGCAGCAAGAAGACGATGACGAAGCCCAGGAACGTGGCCAGGGAAACATCCTTGCGGTGGCGGGCACGCTTGGAATACGTGGATGCGCCCTCCACGCCGATGAATGCCCATACCGTGAATAGCATCATGCCTTTGACTTGGTCGGTCAAGGAGTGCACTTCGTTGCCGTTATCCCCGAAGGTTGCGGCACGGCCCCAGAAATCAGAGGTGAAGACTTCCGTGTTGAATCCCAGGAACGCGACCAGCACCAGGAACGCCAAAATCGGCAGGACCTTGGCGATCGTCGCAACCACGTTCATAATCGCCGCCTGGCGCACACCGCGGGACAGCACCGCGAAGATTGTCCAGGTCAGCCCCGATACGAAGATTGCTTGAATGAATGGGCGCGAGCCGTCGAAGATGGGCACGAAGAATCCCAGCGAGCTGAAGAACAAGGTGGCGTAACCCACCTGCGCGATGATGGTTCCCAGCCAGTATCCCCAGGCGGAGGCAAAGCCTACGAAGTCACCTAGGCCTGCGCGGACATAGGCGTATACGCCGGAATCTAGGTGTGGTTTGCGCAGCGCCAGTGCCTGGAAGACATACGCGATGCAGAGCATGCCCACACCGGTGATCGCCCAACCGATCAATGCGGCGCCGGGGGAAGCCACGGACGCAATGTTTTGCGGCATGGCGAAGATGCCTGCGCCTACGCATGATCCGACGATGAGGCTAACGAGGGTGCCTAAGCGGACGGTGCGGGGATCGTCCACGACCAGCGCTTCGGAGGAGGCTGGCGGCTGCGCGTGGCCTTCATTAGTTGGGATTACCCCATTATCTGCTTTTTTCACGGTTGCTAGCGTACTAGCACGCAGGCCGTTTGGTGAAATATTGGGCAGAGTTGTTTGTAGCTTTGCGTGGGTTGCCGAGAGTTTGTATTCATCGTGGGTTGCTGAGAGTTTGTATTCATCGTGGGTTCGTTCCGGGGTTCATTGTGGGGTTCATTGTGGGGTCCCACAGGTACGAACTATGAGAGTCCGTTTCCCCACGGGACCATAGATACATGTCAGTGAGGTTGCGCCATAGGTATTCGCCCCAGCCGGTCGCACTGGCTTTTTGGTCAAAGCCCTTGTGGAACATTGGTGAGGCCGGGTCCCGCCCTAACGGGCCGCCCAGCGGAGTGGTAACTAGGCCAATGAGGTCACCGGGCGCGCGTTCCACTGTCAGCTGGCCTGACTCATTTGGTGTATCGGACTGCCGTGCCCCGGCGTTCGGTGTGCCATGGTTGAGCATCGCGATATCCCCTGCATCGCCCACACCCGCGCCGGGTGAGCCCCATAGGGAGATCCGGTCGGCTTCGAGACCGGGCGGGGAAGTGGGGGAAGCAGGGGAAGTAGGGAAAGCAGGGGAGGCAGGGGAGGGCCGTGCCCCTTTGTCTGTGGTTTTGCCCGCTAATCCCACCACTGTGGAGCCATAGCTATAACCCACGACATGCAGTCGCGCATTGGGAGCGTGTTGCCGCAGTTCGCGCTGAAATTCCCGCAGATCACCCGCGGCCGCCTTCGCCGCGCTGGGGGAAACCGCTTCGGCCACACTGCCTGGGGCCGGGTATCCGTGCCACGCGACCACGGCCACCTGTTTCCCCGCCGCCGCTGCCTCCGTGACCTTCTGTCTCGCCCATAGATCCGTCTTGGCTCGCGAATCCTCCCCGCTGGATCCCACCCCGCTGACCAGCGTGATCACCTCCTCGGCATTCCCTACCCGGCCGTAGGTGCGCACTGTACCGAAGGGGTTTTGCTGTTCATCTACCGGGACTTCTTTTAGTTCCGACGCCCCGCTCCACCCACCCCCGCCCATCTTCGGCGCTTCTTTCATCCCCGCCGTGGCGGAATGCACTGCCCCCGTAGCCGCTGCATCAGACACCCTAGCGATGCTCAGCGCGCCACGTAATACCGCGCTTAGCGCGCGGGAGGCGCTCACTGCCCACACGTTCACCCCGGGCACGGCACCTGCGGGGCCTGGCGATACGGTTCCATCTGGGGCAATGATCATCCCCGCGGTGCGGGCGGCGGCCGTGGCTCCGCGGACAATGCGGCACACCAATTCCAACAATTGCCCGTGGGCGAGGAACACTCCGGCCACGCCTTGCGCGGTCATTCCCAAAATATCAATGGGGTTGATGCTGGCCTGCACCCGATGATTGGCTGCACTGCTGGCGATGCCGGTCCACGCGTGCTCCCAATCGCTGAGTGTTCGCGCGCGCCCCGCGCCACTGACGATTTGCCGGGAATGGTGCAGCACAGCGTTGCCCGCGTGCAGAATGGATTCGGGCCGAGCGTTTTCCATGATAAAGATATCCATTGCGTTCTCCGTGTGCTCTGCGTTTACTGCGTTCTCAGCGCCTACATACGGGATTCTGCGGCCACACCCGGCGGGCCGGACGTGAACAGTGACCCATTCGCCACCTCCTGCGCGCCCACGTCGCGGGCGAAGTGCGTGATTTGTTCCACCGAGCGCCTTAGGTTATCGGCATGTGCCCCGGTCACGCGGCTGAACGTCGCTATCCACTGCCGCGCAGTCGCTGGGAAAGATCCGCCCGCAACCGCGCCGGGCAGGGTGATCCCGCCTACGGCATGGGCGCTATCGAATAGCGCGCAGGCTTCGCGGTCTAAGGTGAGGGTCCGGGTTGTCAGGGCCGCTTCGTCGAGGGTGATCTGTGTGTTCATCGTTATCGCGCTAGTCCTTTCTGTCTATGGGGAGCAGGTTAGGGGAGCGCGGGGCGTCGGAACAGAAGAAAAAACGAGGGCTGTGGATAAGTAGGGGTGTGAAGGCCAAAAGAGTGCGGAGTTATCCCCAGAGATTCGTAGTGCGCTGACGCGCCCTGCCCCTTGGCGCTAGGGTTGGGGGCATGCGTATTGCCGTGATTCAGATGATCGCTGAGCCCGATGTGGAAGCCAACCTGGCGCGAATTCGTAAATATATCGCGTCTGGGGCCAATGGTGGGGCTGACCTCGTGGTGTTCCCAGAAGCTGCGATGTTCCCCTTTGACAGCGGTCGGCTGGATATGGTGGCCCAACCGTTGGATGGGCCATTCGCGGCGGCGATTCAAGAGACCGCGGAGAAGCACGGCACAACCGCGGTGGTGGGAATGTTCACCCCCGCGGATACCGTGTACCGCCTGCCGACGGGCGAGCTGACGGAGAAGCAACCCGCGGACACTCCCGATGCCAACCGGTTCCGTCGCGTGTACAACACGTTGCTGGTCGCGGGGCCAGACGGGGTTAAGCACTACAACAAGATCCACACTTATGACGCGTTTGGCTACCGTGAGTCGAATACCGTGAAGCCCGGTGATAAGCGAGTGACGTTCGACGTGGCTGGCACCACCGTGGGGTTGGCCACGTGCTACGACATTCGGTTCCCAGGACATTTCGTGGCGATGGCGGAGGCCGGTGCGAAGGTAATGGTCGTCCCCACCAGCTGGCAGGATGGGCCGGGCAAGCTGGATCAATGGCGCGCGTTGACCGTGGCGCGTGCCTTGGATTCCACCAGTTACTTGGTGGCGGCGGGCATGGCTCGACCAGGGTCTCCGGATCGCTACGGACACTCCGATGGGCCCACGGGCATTGGACATTCCGCGGTGATTGGCCCTAATGGTGCGCGTTTGGCCGAGACCGGTTATGCCGCGCAGGTGCTCATGATCGATATCGACCCAACCCACGTGGAGAAAGCGCGCAAGACCCTGCCCGTTCTGCAGGGGCATCGGTTGGATATGGAGATCGAAGGGCTGCGACAGACCCCGGCGCAGGGGTTAGATTAGGCGCCGGATTAGGGGGGCTGGTGCGGCTGGCTCGGCTGGTGCTGGTGCGGGGCTGGCTCGGTTCGTGCTGGCGCGGGGCTGGCTCGGCCGGTGCAGGCGCGGGCCTAGTTGGTAGTGGCGCGGGTCTAGCTTTGCGGGGAATTCTGCAGCATGTGGAATGCCCATTCTGTGGCCATGATGAGCTGGGCTTCCCGGTCGGGGTGTAGCTGCTTGAGCGCCGTTGTGGTGGCACGGTTGGCGCCTTGGATGTGTTCGGGGGTGACGCCCAGCGCCTCCAGCTTGGCCGACATTGCGGTGAGTAAGGCAAACCCGGCGGGGGAGAATTCGGGCACTCCTTGGCGGGGAAGTCGCAGTTCGCGGGAAAGGTCCGCCAGTGCGCTGAGCACCAGTTCCCTCAACAACGTTTGGC
Source organism: Corynebacterium auriscanis (assembly GCF_030408435.1). Classification (NCBI taxonomy): domain Bacteria; kingdom Bacillati; phylum Actinomycetota; class Actinomycetes; order Mycobacteriales; family Corynebacteriaceae; genus Corynebacterium; species Corynebacterium auriscanis. The sequence continues at coordinate 337,490 of NZ_CP047046.1, forward strand.
TGGTGGTGACTGCCGGGCCGTCGTAGAGCCGCGCGGCGGTGTTGCATAGCTGTTCGCGCCATACGGAATCCGAAAGTGCCGAAACCGTGGACATGGCCGGACGTATCCGCACACGGGGAAATGCGCTCAAAAACCCCTGGTCGGCGCGGTCGACGGCGCTGGCGGGTTCGTCCATGTCACTCATGCCCGGCAATTTTACTCGTCAGGGCGGGTGGTGGACCCTACCGAAACGCAGCCTCGCCTGTGAGGGCTTGACCGATGATGAGCTGATGCATCTCGGCCGTGCCTTCGTAGGTCAGCACGCTTTCTAAATTATTCGCGTGACGCATGGGAGAGAATTCCGTCGTGATGCCCGCCGCGCCCAGCAAGGAGCGGCATTCTCGTGCGATGTCTAGAGCCACTCGCGTGGAGTTCAGCTTGCCTGCGCTGGTTTGATGTGGCTTTAGTTCGCCCCGGTCTTTCAGGCGCCCCAACTGCAAAGCCATGAGTAAGGATTTATTGAGTTCCACGGTCATATCCGACAACTTTGCCTGCGTTAGCTGGAAGGAGCTCAAAGGGCGCTTGAATACGGGTCGTTGCGCGGTGTAGGCCAACGTGGTCTGCAGGCAGTCGCGTGCTGCGCCCAGCGCGCCCCAGATGATCCCGTAGCGAGCCTCGTTCAGGCAGGTTAGAGGTCCTCGCAGGGAGCTAACATGGGGGAGGCGCTGGGCGTCGGAAATGCGGCAATTATCCAGCACGATTTCACCCGTTACCGAAGCGCGCAGGCTCAACTTCCGGTTGATCGTTGGGGTGCTCAAGCCAGGTGTGCCGCGTTCGATGATGAAACCAACGTGGCCGGGTTTGCCAGCGTTTCTCTCACCGCCATTTTCGTCGTTACCATCAACGCTTTCTGTGCGAGCCCACACCACCAATACATCCGCGAAGGGGGAATTGGTAATCCACATTTTCGAGCCGTTGAGCACCCATTCGTCGCCCTCTCGTTTGGCGTGCGTTTGCATCGACGCCACGTCGGAACCGGCACTGGGTTCCGTTAAACCAAAGCATCCCACAAGCTCGCCAGCTGCCAATCGCGGCAAGTACTTGTCCTTTTGCTCGTCGGAACCCCAATGATGGATAGCAAACATGGTCAGCGATCCCTGTACGGACATCATGGAGCGCAAGCCGGAATCCACGGCTTCGATCTCCATGCATGCCAGCCCGTATTCGACAGCCGAGCCTCCGGGGCATCCGTATCCCTCTAAGTGCATTCCTAGAATGCCCAGATCGCCAAAGCTGCGCGCGATTTCCTTGATTGGAAGCTGGCCCGTATCGAACCATTCGCCGATGCGGGGGCGCAGATGGTGGTTCCCAAAGTCGGCCACAGCGTTCCGAGTAGAAATCTCGGACGAGCTCAAGAGGGAATCAAAAGCGACGAGGTCGAGAGTGTTGGGATTGGAGGTGTTGCTGAGCTGGGACATAGGGGTCAGTCTATGCCACCAACGGGAACTATGTGACTGGAATCACAGCACAACCCGCCCCTGAGTGGAATACGCTCAACTTCACGGTGGTTGAGTCTGGTGTACTCAAGTAAAGTGGCAATAGCTCGTGGCGAACCCGCCACACACCACCCCGCCACACAACAATCAGGAGGAACCCAATGTCGAATTTCACTCCGACAACGAAGACCCAGGAAGCCATGCAGGCTGCCCTGCAGAGCGCCTCCGCTAAGGGCAATCCCGATATCCGTCCAGCTCACCTATTGGTGGCTCTGCTGGAACAAAATGATTCGATTGCGTTGCCCGTTCTGCAGGCGGCGGGAGTGGAACCATCCGCAGTGCTCACCGAGGCGCGCAACTTGGTGGCGGCCTACCCACAGGCCACCGGTTCGAATATGGCCAACCCCCAGTTCAACCGGGATGCGCTCAACGCGCTGACCGCCGCTCAAGAGCTAGCAGGGGAACTCGGCGATACCTACGTGTCGACGGAGGTGCTGCTGGCCGGAATTGCCAAGGGCGATTCCGAGGCCGCTTCGCTGCTGCACTCCAAGGGGGCGACCTTCGATGCGATCAAGACTGCGTTCCAATCGGTCCGCGGTAACCGCAAGGTCACCACGGAGGAACCCGAAGGGCAGTTCCAGGCATTGGAGAAGTACTCCACCGACCTGACCGCCCGCGCTCGAGAGGGCAAGATTGACCCCGTGATCGGGCGTGACCAGGAAATTCGTCGCGTGGTGCAGGTGCTTTCCCGCCGTACGAAGAATAACCCCGTCCTCATCGGTGAACCAGGAGTTGGTAAGACCGCAATCGTGGAGGGGCTGGCCCGTCGAATTGTGGCGGGTGACGTGCCGGAATCCCTGCGTGGGAAGAAGCTCATCAGCCTCGACCTCGGTTCCATGGTTGCGGGTGCGAAGTACCGCGGTGAGTTCGAAGAGCGCCTGAAGGCCGTGCTCGACGAGATCAAGGAAGCTGAAGGTGAGGTCATCACCTTCATCGATGAGCTGCACACTATCGTTGGCGCCGGTGCTGGTGGCGATTCCGCGATGGATGCCGGCAATATGATTAAGCCACTGCTGGCCCGTGGTGAATTGCGGTTGGTGGGTGCGACCACCCTGGATGAATACCGCAAGTACATCGAAAAGGACGCCGCGTTGGAGCGCCGCTTCCAGCAGGTTTATGTGGGTGAACCCACCGTGGAGGACACCGTTGGTATCTTGCGAGGTTTGAAGGAGCGCTACGAAGTACACCACGGTGTGCGCATCCAGGACTCGGCATTGGTTTCAGCCGCTGCGTTGTCTGATCGCTACATCACCAGCCGCTTCCTGCCGGATAAGGCCATCGACTTGGTCGACGAAGCGGCGTCCCGTCTGCGTATGGAGATCGACTCGCGGCCCGAGGAAATTGACAATGTGGAGCGCGTGGTCCGTCGCCTCGAAATCGAAGAGATGGCGTTGGCCAAGGAGACCGACGTGGCGTCGAAGGAAAGGCTAGAAAAACTACGCAGTGAATTGGCCGACGAGAAGGAAAAACTGGCCGGCCTGACCGCTCGATGGGAAAACGAAAAGGGCAGCATCGATAGCTTGCGCGGCCTGAAGGAAGAGCTCGACCACCTGCGCCGCGAGTCGGAAATTGCCGAGCGCGAAGGTGACTTCGCCAAGGTGGCCGAGCTGCGCTACGGCCGGATCCCGGATGTGGAGAAGAGACTGCAGGAAGCCGAGACGACCGTGGCTGCCCAGCAATCGGACATGATGCTGACTGAGGAGGTCACACCGGACACGATTGCAGACGTGGTCTCTGCATGGACAGGTGTTCCCGCCGGCAAAATGTTGCAAGGCGAGACCGAGAAGCTGCTGAACATGGAGTTGGTCCTGGCCGGCCGCGTGGTGGGACAGGAACGGGCCGTGGATGCGGTATCCGATGCGGTGCGCCGTTCGCGCGCCGGTGTGGCGGACCCCAACCGACCCACGGGTTCGTTCCTTTTCCTCGGCCCCACCGGTGTGGGTAAGACGGAACTGGCCAAGGGTTTGGCGGAGTTCCTCTTCGACGACGAGACCGCCATGGTGCGTATCGATATGTCCGAGTACGGCGAGAAGCACTCGGTGGCACGACTGGTCGGTGCCCCTCCGGGATACGTTGGATACGATGCCGGCGGACAACTGACCGAAGCCGTGCGGCGCCGCCCCTACACCGTGGTGCTGTTCGACGAGGTGGAAAAAGCCCACCCGGGTGTTTTCGACGTGCTGCTGCAAGTCCTCGATGAAGGCCGCCTGACCGATGGTCAGGGGCGCACCGTGGACTTCCGCAACACCATCTTGATCCTGACCTCGAACTTGGGTGCGGGTGGAACGGATGACGAAGTCATGGAGGCCGTGAAGCGCGCCTTCAAGCCCGAGTTTGTCAACCGCTTGGACGACGTACTCATCTTCAAGCCACTCAGCGAGGAGCAACTGGAATCCATCGTTTCTATCCAGTTGCGTGGCCTGGGTGAGCGGCTGGCGGCCCGTCGACTGGTGCTAGATGTTACTTCCGATGCCAAGAAGTGGCTGGCCGAGCGCGGATACGAGCCCGCGTACGGTGCCCGCCCGTTGCGTCGTCTGATCCAAAAGGCAATCGGCGACCAACTGGCGAAGAAGCTGTTGGGTGGCGAGATTCGCGATGGTGACCGTGTTCTGGTGGACGTGGAAAGCACCGGGGAAGAGCAGCCGGAACTGGTAGTGAGTTCGGCGGGCCAGGCGGAGGGGTAACCCCCCGGCGAGTTAGCGTTGCCACAGGCTAGCGTTCCTGTCCGCTAATCTCCCCCACGCAAGTAGGCCGCCGCTGCCCGCCCAGCCTGGCGACCTGCACGTGTGGCTCCCACAGTGGAGGCTGTGGAGCCATACCCCACCAGAAAGACTCGCGGATCTTTGCGCACCCTCACTTCGTCGCGCATCAGGATCCCGCCTCCTGGTTCCCGCAGTTTCATTGGTGCCAAGTGTCGCAGCGCATGCCGGAACCCCGTGTTCCAGAAAATCACGTCCACGTCTATAGAAGTGCCCGCGGGATATGGATTCCACGATTCCGGCACTTGTAGCTTTGCATGCGAAGAAGGCCCCAATCCATCGGCAGTGTCGCTGAAAGGCTTGCCGAAAACCACTCCAGTTCGAGTGATCCGGTCAAACATTCCGCGTGAGACTAGCGTCCCGTCAGCCACCCCCTGCAGATATTCTGGTCGCTGCGGAATGCCGGTCGTCCGCACTACAGAAGCCGGCGCCTGCCCGTGGAACGTCCGTTCCCGCACGGCATCTTCTACTGCCAACCCCCAGTTGGTGCCAAACTCCCGCGCGGTGAAGTTCGGCGGGCGCCGGGTGGCCCATACAGTGTCGGTAACCTGGGCCAGCTCTAACAGGAACTGTACGGCCGACAATCCACCGCCCACTACCAACGTTCGCAATCCCGCGAAGTCCTCCTTGCGGGTATATCCCTTCGTGTGCAGTTGCCGTCCCTTGAATTCCCCTATTCCTGGCACAAATGGAATGTGTGGATTGGCCCAGGTCCCAGTTGCACTTAGCACCGCATCTGCGCCGATTACCACATTCGTGGGCGTAGCCTTCTTTTCATCTCGACGCCCCGCGCCGCCCGCCACCGTAATGGCCAGCTGGTCGCCTTCCGGGGCTACCGATGTCACCTGAGCGGGGCGCACTACATTGAAAGCGAACTCGCGCTCGTACTCGCCGTAGTATTCCGCCACCAACTGAGAGGCCGGTACGTCCGGATCAGGTCGTTGCATGGGCATGCCCGGCAAATCGGCGATGCCGTGGGCTTTTCCCAACGTCAGCGAATCCCACCTGTGCCGCCACGCGCCGCCGGGCCCATCATTGGCGTCCACGATGATGAAGTCGGTGCCGGGTGTGAATCCGCGGCGCGCGAGCTCGTGCCCGGCAGCCAGCCCGGCCTGTCCTGCGCCGATGATGACCGCGGGGAAATGGCGATGATTCAAAGAATCGAGGTCCATAGCTGCGATCGTAGTTCCGTTTGCGCACGGTTGGCGGGTGCGGGGATTAGCGGCCTACCTGTGCAAGCGTGCTGGTCGGGGGTGGCGTAGGGCGTCGGATAAGGGAGTGGAGCACTTACAAGCGCTAATACCTGCATAAATATGAAAACAACATGGTCGTAAAAAGTGATTCAGGTCACTATATTGGCCGACAAGATTTGTTCACCCCTATCCAGTCGACCAACACGTTAGGAACCCCTCATGACTGTGTACGCAGACCCCGGAACCACGGGCGCGATTGTCAACTTCAAAGAGCAATATGAAAACTTCATCGGTGGGCAGTGGGTTCCACCGGTCGATGGTCAATACATGGACAACGTCAGCCCGATCAATGGTGACGTCTTTTGCCGCGTGCCTCGCTCTAAGGAAGCTGACATCGAAAAAGCCCTAGATGCAGCACACGCCGCGAAAGGCGCATGGGGGCGCACTAGCCCCCAAGAACGCGGCAACATCCTGCTGAAGATCGCCGACCGCCTAGAAGAAAACCTAGAGATGCTCGCCGTCGCCGAGACCTGGGATAACGGTAAGGCGGTGCGCGAGACCCTCGCGGCCGACCTGCCACTGGCAGTGGATCACTTCCGCTACTACGCGGGTGCCATCCGCGCCCAGGAAGACCGCACCAGCCAAATTGATGCGGATACCGTGGCTTATCACTTCCGCGAGCCATTGGGCGTGGTAGGGCAGATCATCCCATGGAACTTCCCGATCCTCATGGCCGCGTGGAAGTTGGCCCCTGCGCTAGCTGGCGGAAACTGCATCATCCTCAAACCTGCAGAGCAGACCCCGGCCAGCATCCTGCTGGTCGTGGAACTGATCCACGATCTGCTGCCCGATGGCGTGCTCAACATCGTCAATGGCTTAGGCGAAGAAGCTGGTGCCGCTCTGACCGCCAGCGACCGTGTTGCGAAGATCGCCTTCACGGGATCTACCCAGGTTGGCCAGATCATCAACAAGGCGGTTGCGGAGAAGCTCATCCCGGTGACCTTGGAACTGGGTGGTAAGAGCCCATCGATTTTCTTCAAAGACATCATGGATGATGACGATGACTTTCGTGCGAAATGCGTGGAGGGCCTGGCCATGTTTGCACTCAACCAAGGCGAGGTTTGCACCTGCCCATCGCGCGCACTCGTCCATGAGGACATCGCCGAGGAATTCCTCGACCTAGCCGTACAGCGTGTCAAGAGCATCAAGACCGGTAACCCGTTGGATACGGACACGATGATGGGGGCACAGGCCTCCCAAGAGCAGATGGATAAAATCACTGGCTACCTGCAGTCAGGTCCCGAAGAGGGGGCGGAAGTCCTCACTGGCGGTAGCATCAACAAAATAGATGGTCGCGATGGCGGGTTCTACATCGAACCCACCATCTTTAAAGGCACAAACAACATGCGACTGTTTCAGGAGGAGATCTTCGGCCCAGTCCTAGCAGTAACGACCTTCAAGGACTTCGATGATGCCATCCGCATTGCCAACGACACGGAATATGGGCTGGGTGCCGGTGTGTGGTCCCGCAATGGCAACGTGGCCTACCGAGCCGGGCGGGCCATTCAGTCCGGCCGCGTATGGGTGAACAACTACCACAACTACCCAGCTCACGCTGCCTTCGGCGGATATAAGAAATCCGGAATTGGTCGTGAGACCCACTTGATGATGCTGGATCACTACCAACAGACCAAGAACCTGCTGTGGTCGTACAGCGAGAAGCCAACTGGACTGTTCTAACTGCGCGCACTCTAGTTGCTCGCGTGGCGGGCGAAGGAATTAGACTCGTGAACTATGAGCTTGCCCGCCACTGAATCCGGCCACCATCCCGCAACTGAATCCATTAACACCCACGCGCCCGCATCCACGTCCTTCATCACTGGCGAGGAGATGTTTAGTCAGTTCAAGCGCGGTAAGCGCATGACCATCATCGACTCGCACTGGGCGAAAACGGAGAATTCCGCGTGGGAAGCCTATGTCGGCCAGCACCTGCCTGGTGCGATGTTTTGTAACCCACTGATGCATTTGGCGTCCCTCCCCAGCAGGCAAGAGGGGCGCAACCCTTTGCCACGGCTTGAAGACCTCAAGCGCATGCTGGCCGATTGGGGTGTCATGGCCGATCGGCCCGTTTATATTTACGATGCTGGCCCGAACCTCTATGCGGCGCGCGCATGGTGGGTGTTGCGCTGGGCGGGTGCGACCGATGTTCGGATCCTCAACGGCGGTACCACCGAGTGGGAGAAAGCCGGTGGTGATGTGGCCGGCGGCATCGGTGCGCTGCGTGGCCGTGGCAACTTGGAATTCAAGCCTCACTCCATGCCAGAGCTCCTCATTGACGAAGTAGAGGAGTGGAAGCGCCACAACCTGCTGATCGACGCGCGCGAGTCCGGACGATTCAAGGGTCTGCGCGAACCATTTGACCACCAGGCGGGGCGGATTCCCGGTGCGGTCAATATCCCGGTTGCGGAGCTGATGAACGCCGAGGGCAAGGTGGAAAAACCCGAGCGCCTGCGTGAATACCTGGCTTCCCGAGGCATCACGCGCGGGGACAACGTTGCCGTGTATTCCGGCTCGGGCTTGCACTCGTCGTTGTTTATTGCGGCGATGGAGCACGCGGGCTTGCACGGGGCACGCAACTTCATCGGCGGATGGTCCCAGTGGAGTGCGCGTCTCGATTTGCCCATCGAGCGGGGCTAAAGACTTTAGAATTTAGAGTTATGTCAATCTCCCTCAACGTCCGCAGTCCGTTATCTGGCACTGTCGTGGATCTGCAGCAGGTTCCTGACCCTATTTTTGCTATGGGGACTGTAGGCGCTGGGATTGCGGTCATCCCGGATCCTGACGTAGAGGTTGTTCATATCACTGCCCCCGTCGACGGGCTCATCACCCGCATCATGCCACATCTTTTTGTGATTCAACCCCGTTCGGATGTCTCTCTTCTGGTGCATTTGGGGGTCGATACCGCACGGCTGAGGGGGCAGGGGTTCGACGCCAAGCTCTCTGAAAACACCGCTGTGAAGCAGGGGCAAGTCATCAGCTCCTATGCGCCGAAGGAGATTGGCCGCATGGGTTTTGATCCCATCGTCATGGTCGTGGCGATGCAGCTCCCGCAAGGGGTGCTGGATGATGTCATGATTGCCGGAGAGCCCTGCCAGCAGGGCGACAAACTCTACCGCCTGCACTGATGTCCCGCCGAATCTTCAGCATCCTCGCGGTTATCGGAATGGTGGCCTCCCTTGTCAATGCGGGTGGCTGGGTGGGGCCGGAGAACCTAACGGTGCTCACTTGGGTGTCTTTCGTCCTACTTTTGCTGTTCCAGGTGTGGCCGCTACAGGCTACGATGCGTGGCAGCTTCGGCCATCCGCAGCACCCGGTGAACCGGTTTTACACATGGTTGTCCTTTCTGGGTATCGCTGGCACTGTTTTGCTGCTTCTCGTGGCGCTGGCCAGACCCAACCCCCTGCTCATTGCCATTGCGGCCAGCGCAATGTTCATCGGCATCATGGGTGCGGCAGTGTTGGCCATTTTCGCGACCCCGTGGCGCGAGTGGTATACCCGGCAGCATTAGGCGCGGGTCGGTCTCGCTGCTGGTCGGTCGCGCAGCTTGCCGATATGCGGTGGGGTGCTCCTAAGGGATTGCGGGGGATCTATAGCCCGTGCTTTCGCCCGATGATCCAGTGGACGGTCTCCCTGGGCAGCACGCGCGATAGCGGGAAGATAATCGGCGCCATGGAACCTGTGGCGTACAGCGGGCGTGGGCGGTGATCAGTAATCGATTTCAGGATCTCCTCGGCCACGCGTTCAGCTGAAATGCCATTGGATTCGTTGCGATCGAGGCGCCGCAGCATTGTGGAAAACTCTGTGCGGTACGGGCCTTCCATATCGATGTACTTGGTGCGCCGCGCGGACAAACCGGTATTGATTGATCCCGGTTCCATCACACTGATATTCACCCCGAAGGGGCGAACCTCCCGGCGTCCCGCGAACGCGAATCCCTTCAGTGCTGCTTTACTAGCCACATAGCTGCTGCGAAACGCCAGTGGGAAACTGCCGAGCATGGATCCCACCATCGTGATGCGCCCAGCTCCAGCTGCACGCATGGCGGGAAGGAGTTTTTGCGTCAGTTGTATTTGGCCTAAAACGTTCAGCTGAAACAGGCGCGTCAGTGCCTCGTGGGGTAGCTCCTCCAGAGGGCCTGATTGGCTTTCGCCTGCGTTGTTAACCAAGACAGCCGGGGTGCCGCGCCGCAGGACTTCCGCTGCTAGCGCATCAATGGAAGCTGGGTCCTCCAAATCCAACGGCAGGTATTCAACGTTAGGCAAAGGGTTTTCAATGTTTTCCGGGTGCTGGCTGGTACCGATGACGGTAAAGCGAGGGGCGTCGGGGGAAGAGGGGTTGGCCAACGCGGCGGCGACTGCCCGTCCGATGCCGGAAGAAGCACCGGTTACAACGGCAATGCCATCGTTGACGGCCGGCATGGCCGAGCTAGCGAATTGGGGCAGGAAGACGGAAAGTTTTGACATGAAAGCAATTGTTACGCATCTGCGCGTGGCGCGCGAGGGGATTGGTGCAATCGGGAGGCAATTACCGAAGCGGGCAGGGGGCGCAACCGGAACGGGCAGGGGAAAGAGGAAGTGGGCAGGGGGCGCAACCGGAACGGGCAGGGGAAAGAGGAAGTGGGCAAGGGGCGCAACCGGAATGGGCAGGGGAAAGAGGAAGCGGGCAGGGGGCACAAAAAGTGAAGGCTAAATTTCAGAAGAATGGGGAGCTGTCGGGGTGGCCATATATGATAGGGGCGCTACAACTTCATAGTTCACCCGAAGTGAACGCCGCTACTAACCGTGGTGGGAGAGGCCGCGCCACGCGCCGGCCGCCGACGGAGCAACACCTCCCCGAAGACACTCTCAGGCACCCGTACCGCCCCGGTAAGGCACCTCTGGAAAGACTTGCGCCCAGTCGTACGAGGCGTAGGCGCCGAAGGAGAAAGGTTGCTGTACGTCAGTGACCGAAGCTCTCAGGCACCCAAGACAGAGCGGGGAGGACAATCGCCCGTGCTAGAAACCGGAAAGTTTGAAAACGCCCCATGGAAACAAACGCACCCTTTGTCCCCCGCCATATTGGTCCAAATCGGCAAGCAACGACCGAGATCCTCGAATTCCTCGGTTACAGTTCCAGCGCGGAACTCGCCGATGCCGCGCTGCCGGACTCCATTAAGCAAAAGCAAGCCATCGGGCTGCCACCAGCGTTGAGCGAGGTGGACACCTTGGCAGCGTTGCGGGAGTTTGCTTCCAAAAATGTGGTGAAAAAGCAGCTGATCGGTAACGGGTACTACGACACGATTACGCCGGCTGTCATCCGCCGCAACGTGGTGGAAAACCCAGGCTGGTACACCGCTTACACCCCATACCAGCCGGAGATTTCCCAGGGCCGCCTCGAGGCCCTGCTGAATTTCCAGACCATGGTGCAGGACCTCACGGGCCTGACAGTTGCCGGTGCGTCGCTGTTGGATGAGGCCACCGCCGTGGCTGAGGCCGTGCAATTGATGGCCCGGGGGAATACCAAGGCCGCGAAGGCAGGCGGTGTGGTCCTGTTGGATTCCGCACTGCATCAGCAATCCATCACGGTGACCTTGGCGCGTGCCGAGGCCGCAGGGATTCCTGTGGAGGTCGTAGATCTTTCCGCTGATGACTTTGACTACGCTGCCTACGACAACCTAGTGGGTGTGGTGCTGTCTAACCCCGGTTCCACCGGTCGCGTTCGCGATCTGGCTGCGCCTATTTCTGCAATCAAGGAAGCCGGTGCGCTGGTAACGGTAGCGTGCGACCTGCTGGCACAGGTGCTGGTGACCGCACCGGGTGCGCTAGGCGCGGATATCGCCGTGGGCTCTGCACAGCGTTTCGGCGTGCCACTGTTCTTCGGCGGCCCACACGCTGGTTTCATCTCCTGCACTGAGGCACTGCAGCGCAAGCTACCGGGCCGCATTGTGGGTGTATCCGTCGATGCTGAGGGAACCCCTGCTTACCGCCTCGCACTGCAAACGCGCGAGCAGCACATCCGTCGTGACAAGGCCACCAGTAATATCTGTACCGCCCAGGCGCTGCTGGCTGTTATCGCTGGTTTTTACACGGTGTGGCACGGTCCAGAGGGACTGCGCCGCATCGCCACCGAGGTGCACGGCCGCGCGGTTGCCTTGGCTGTGGCGTTGTCCGAGGCCGGCCTGTCGCTGGCTCACGATACCTTCTTCGACACGGTCACCGTCGATGTCTCTTCTACTCTTTCTTCATCCGACGCCGCGCTGACCGCCGCTGCCGAAGCCGGATTTAACGTGCGCCGCGTGAACGAGAAGTTCGTGGGTATTTCCGTGGGCGAATCCACCACAGACGAGGACATTGCGCAGCTGGTCGGCGTGCTTGCCGGGAAGTCCAGCGCCAAGGTCGATACCGCGGAATTCACCGTTCAGGCCGGTCCACTGGCCGAAGTTGGTGTGTTGCGTGAGGACGATATCCTCACCCATCCAATCTTCCGCTCCGTGACTTCCGAGACCCAGATGATGCGTTACCTGCGCAAGTTGGCCGATCGGGACCTGGCACTGGATCGCACCATGATCCCTCTGGGTTCGTGCACCATGAAGCTCAACGCAGCCGTGTCCATGGAGCCCATTACCTGGCCCGAGTTCGCCGGCATCCACCCACACGTTCCGGATGACCAGGCAGCGGGCTGGTTGGAGCTGATCGCGGATCTGGAAGAGCGCTTGGCCAAGATCACTGGTTACGCCAAGGTTTCCGTCCAGCCCAACGCAGGTTCTCAGGGGGAGTTCGCCGGCCTGCTGGCTATCCACCGCTATCACCTGTCCCGCGGCGATGAGCAGCGCGATATCGTGCTGATCCCGGCTTCCGCCCACGGCACCAACGCTGCATCCGCAGCATTGGCTGGCTTGAAGGTCGTGGCCGTCAAGAACGCCGAAGATGGTTCCATCGACGTTGCTGACCTGGAAGCCAAGCTGGAAAAGCACGGCCCACAGACGGCCGGCATCATGATCACCTACCCATCCACCCACGGTGTGTACGAGGAGCAGGTGCGCGAGGTCTGCCAGAAGGTGCACGAGGCCGGCGGCCAGGTGTACATCGACGGCGCAAACCTCAACGCATTGGTTGGCCTGGGTCAGCCAGGCGAGTTCGGCGGTGACGTTTCCCACCTGAACCTGCACAAAACGTTCACCATTCCTCACGGCGGTGGCGGTCCAGGTGTTGGCCCAGTATGTGTGGCCGAGCACCTCATCCCATTCCTGCCTTCTGATGCTAGCCAGGACCTGCCGGAGGGTGAGGATGATTACACCTCCGGACAGCCGGTCTCCGGTACCCGTTTTGGTTCCGCAGGCGTGCTGCCTATTACCTGGTCCTACATTGCGCTGATGGGCGACGATGGCCTGACTGAGGCTTCTCGTATGGCTCTGGTCACCGCGAACTACATCTCTCGCAAGCTGGCGGACTACTACCCAACGCTGTACACGGGTAAGAACGACCTGGTTGCACACGAGTGCATTCTGGATCTGCGCGACCTGACCAAGAAGTCTGGCATCACCGCCGAGGATGTCACCAAGCGCCTCATGGACTACGGTTTCCACGCTCCTACCTTGGCCTTCCCCGTGCCGGGAACCTTGATGGTGGAGCCCACCGAATCCGAAGATAAGGAAGAACTGGACCGCTTTATTGAAGCGATGATCAGCATCTACGGGGAGATCCAGGAAGTCATCGACGGTAAGGTCTCCGCGGAGGATTCAGTGCTGCGCCACGCGCCATTCACCGCGTACTCCGTCACCCGCGACGACTTTGATGAGGCCGTATCCGGCGGTAACTTCACCCGCGCCCAGGCGGCCTTCCCAGTATCTGGCTTGCAGATCACCAAGTACTTCCCACCAGTGCGCCGCATTGATAATGCGCACGGCGACCGCAACCTCGTGTGCTCTTGCCCACCGCTTGAGGCATTCGCCATCAACGAGGACTAGTACCCACGTCACGAAGAACCCCGAAAGGTTTGGTTACACACAGTTATGGCTGAGAAAGCACAGTTGAAAGAAACCGCACTGCACAAGGTGCACGAGAAGTTGGGCGCACGCTTTACAGATTTCGGCGGCTGGGATATGCCGCTGAAGTACAGCAGTGAGCTGGATGAGCACAAGGCCGTGCGCAATGGTGTGGGTGTATTTGACCTGTCCCATATGGGTGAAGTACGCGTGAAGGGTAAGGATGCCGGGGCATACCTGGACCACGCGTTCATCTCCAACATGTCCGCAGTGAAGGTTGGCAAAGCCAAGTATTCTATGATCTGCACCGAGTCCGGTGGTATTATTGACGACCTCATCACGTACCGCCTGGCCGACGAGGAGTACCTGGTGGTGCCGAACGCGGGCAACGTGGCCAACGTGGTCTCCGCGATGATGGAGCGCGCCACCAACTTTGACGTTGAGGTTAACAATGAATCGGACGTGACCTCCATGGTGGCAGTCCAAGGCCCCAAGGCTGCTGCGATTATGCACTCCGTAGTGGAAAACGTGTCCAATGCCCCTGTAGCTTCCGGCGCGGGTGAATCCGTAGAGGAGGCCGTGGAAGGCCTGGGCTACTACGCCGCATTCCAGGGCATTGTGGCAGGCCAGCCAGTCATCATCGCCCGCACGGGTTACACCGGCGAGGACGGTTTTGAAATCATCGTGGGCAACGACGGAGCAGAGTCCGTATGGCTCACCGTTATGGAGCACGCTGCGAAGTTCGATGGTCTGCCCTGTGGCTTGGCCTGCCGTGACACCCTCCGCCTAGAGGCGGGCATGCCGCTGTACGGTAACGAGCTGTCCTTGAAGCTCACCCCAGTTGATGCTGGTCTTGGCGTGCTGGCTGCAACCAAGTCCAAGGAATCCTTCGTGGGTCGCGAAGCCATTGCGGCCGCTAAGGAAGAGGGCGTGAAACAAAAGCTCATCGGTCTGACTGGTGAGGGGCGACGTGCTGCACGTGGTGGCTACGAAGTATTTGCCGGTGAAGGTGAGACCGCGATCGGTCGCGTCACCTCCGGCGCGCTGTCGCCAACGCTGGGCCACCCTGTCGCGCTGGCTTACGTGTCCACCGAGGCCATCGAATCTGGCGATGCCGCTGTGGGCGCGACCGTGGAGGTCGATATCCGCGGCAAGCGTTTCAACTATACCGTCGTAGAGCTGCCGTTCTACAAGCGCGAAAAGTAATAGATGAAAGAGGGGCGATAGCGTTTTAGGGATCCCCTTGTAGCTATGGGGTGTTAGTTTCCGCGGCGTCGTAACGCCGTTGGGCATTTTCTATCGCACCCATGTTGTGCTCCGCCCACGAACGCAAGGTCAAAAGTGGATCTACCAAGGATTCTCCAAGGGGGGTGAGCTGGTAATCCACACGTGGAGGAATGGAAGCGGTAACCTCCCTCAGGGCCAGTCCATCTCGTTCGAGGTTGCGCAGGGTCTGTGTCAGCATTTTCTCACTGATCCCTGCAATTTCTTGCCTAATCTCGGAATAACGCAAGGTTTGACCACTCAGGGTAATGAGGACCAGTGTCAGCCATTTACTGCCGATCTTGTCTAGAAGCTTTCGACTTGGGCAGTCCTTCATGAACACGTTGTAGTCGGATTCTCGTGCTTTTCGACGTTGCGACGCTGTTTGGGTAGGCATTTTAGAAAACCTTCACAAAATCTTTTGGAGCCATTTTCCCACCTGTACAGGAAACTAACTAGTTGGTTCGTACCCTACTTCAAAGTCGGCACTTACCAAAATATAGTAGCTTCAATATAGTGGGCTTGTCTACCTCGAAAGGCTGTAAAGCGTGGACCTGCTTGCGAAGTCTGAGGTGGCGCTTATTGCTTCCCCATGCACACACCTGTGTGTTGCATTGACTTATTGAAGAAAGGGCCTGATCCATGAAGGCTATTGTTTCCATTCCCAACACTCCCGAACCGCAACTCGTCGACCGCGATACCCCGCGCGCCAACGACGGTGAAATTCTCGTTCGGGTAGCTGCGTCCACCGTGAACCCCGTGGATGCTATGTCTCCGTCTGCAGATGGTCGTGTGGCATTCGGTCTTGACGGTGAATTTGGCCTGGGCTGGGAGTTCTCGGGAGAAGTCGTAGAGTCCACGCGCCAAGCGTTCTCTATTGGCAGTAAGGTCATTGGTCTGACGCCGAATATAGGGATCCCCCTCACCGCGCATGCTCAATACGTTAGTGTCAACGCAGACCAGTTGGCCCTTTTGCCAGATTCCTTGTCCTTTGAAGATGCGGCCACAATTCCGCTGAATGGGCTCACAGCCTTCCAATCCTTAGAGTTGCTCGGCGAGCCAGCGGGGCGTGACTTACTCATTACCGGTGCTGCTGGTGCAGTGGGGGGCTACGCAATGGAGCTCGCTAAGGATTCGGGGCGTTGGGGGCAAGTTTATGGACTCGCTCGAGAGGATGATCGTACATTTGTGGAAGAGCGTGGTGCACGCCTCGTTACCTCAGTGGAGAATTTGGTGGGCGGCGGATTCCGCGTAGGAGCCGTACTTGATGCGGCCACGATCCCCGATACGGTCCTACCTGCTATCGCTGATGGTGGGAATTATGTTGGGGTGTTGCCGGCATTCCCCGTAGAAGCACCCCGTGGTATTACTTCTCGTTCCGTTCTCGTTCACCCGGATCCAGCTACGTTGGAGCGACTTGCGAATCATGCCCACACTGGAACGCTTGTGCCCCGCGTGGAGCGAGTATACGATGCAGAAACTCAGTACGCGGAGGCGTGGAAACGGGTGACGACTCCGGGGGTCCGAGGTCGGCAGGTACTCGTGTGGAACTAACCTAAAACGGAAGGTTGGAAGGCTAGGGTGACATTGTCCCCCAACTGTGACTTAACTGTCGCATTGTTCGTGTAAGGTGCCCAGATGAGTCAAAGTTTTAATGACTAGGCGCTCGGCCGTTGCAGCTGGCCTTTGACCAGCGAATTCAACCAGGTGCCAACTTTGCGAAGCAAACTACGCTAAGGAGCCAACACACATGTCCGCACTGCCATCAGACTTCCTGTACTCCGAAGAGCACGAGTGGGTCAACACTTCCGCTGTCGTCGAGGGCGAGACCGTTCGCGTCGGCATTACCCACATCGCTGCTGAAGCTTTGGGGGAGATCGTCTTTGTTGAGCTGCCCGAGGTAGGCACTGAGGTCGAGGCCGGCGAGGCTTTCGGCGAGGTGGAGTCCACCAAGTCCGTTTCCGACATTTACGCTCCAGTTTCTGGCGAGGTCGTGGCGGTCAACGACTCCCTCGATGACAATGCCGGTTTGATCAACGAAGATCCATACGGTTCCGGCTGGTTGTACGAGGTCAAGGTCACCGAGTCCGGCGACCTCATGGATGCGGAAGCCTACGCAGCAGCTAACGAGTAATCCTCGTACATAGGCGAACACTTGCTTCCGCCCAGGGCCACGATCACTGCAGCCCTGGGCGACCTGACACGAGTTTAAGGTCGAACTCCACCTACGATGAATGGATCCGTACTCACCCTGCTCATCGGCTTGGTCCTGCTGGGGCTGGCCGCATGGTTGCTTTGGCGTGCCGGAACCCAAGATTCGGATGGTGCGGGTTCGGCCTCTTTTGATTCGACGCCCCTAGGTTCCCCCGATGATGATTCATCGCTGGAGCGGGCAGAGCGTGGCGTCGATAATGAAAAAAACCCAGAAGGACCAGCACATCCGGGAGAGCCGGAACCGCGTGCGGAGGTTGAGGGGGAGGCGCCGGGAGCTGTTGTGGGGCGAGAAGCGAGTGCTCCAGCGGTGAAGGAAGCTGATCCGGGCGTGAACTCGTCAGCCAGCCCAGCGGCACACTCGTCAGCTGGTTCGGAGCCGGGCACAGTAGTAAAACCAGAGCCTACTGGCCCCGGTGGAGACGAGAAACCCCAGATCACAACCCCGGAATCTGCGGACAAGGGGGATGAGTCCGCGGCACCGCAGATCGTCCGGCGTGAAGACGAAGAGGGTTTCCGCTTCATGCGCGGTCGCAAGCGACGGCGATTGTGGGCTCAGGACAACGGCTTTGGGCACGTTCGCGAGGATCGCCGGGCGGCCACGGAACTGCCCGAGGTTCTTGTGCAAGCCATTCAGCCGGAGCAGTTAGTTCTGCGAGATGTGGTGGCGGGGTTTTTCGAAGGTTACGAGCTCACGATCGGAGACCTCGGCGGGGCGACGATATTGCGGATGCGGCGGCCAGCGGAATCGCCCGTGACGGTGTATTACTCCGTGGCGGGAGCGGTACCCGCGGGAATGCGCCGGGCGGAGCTGCTGGATCAGCCACCGTTCTACGGTTTTACTACCGATATCCGCGCGCTTGATCGCATGCTGGATGAACGTGTGGAGGACGGCTTGGCGGCTTTGGCCCACGTCATTACGGACGTGATCTGGCAGGACGACTGGATCGTTATTCAAATGTCCCGCAGGCTGGATATTAGCGTGTGGGAGCAGGTGCTTCCCGTTGTTCGCTCGCTGGCGGATGCGGCGATGGTGCTGCCTCCGCTGATCATGAGCACCCCACTGGCTATGGATGTGGCGGACCCGACCCGCGCGCTACCACGGGGAACAGTGACGACGGGACGGACGGGGTCTGCTGCAACGGCTGACTCTGTGGAGCACGGCGCCCCCTTGCAATCCACCACGGCCACTCCACAGGCTGCAAAACGCTCCTCGGGTAAACCTCGCCCTGGGCATCTGCGCGCTGTAGCTGATAAGCACGTCCCGCGGTCGCAACAGCGGGCGCAGGAACAGGGCCGCGAGGTGGCCGGGGCCGCCAGGACAGAAGACGGCGGCGCCGTGGCATCTGAGCGTCCGCACATCGAACGTCCCGCGGGTCCGGTGGAATTCCCTTCGCGTTCGACCGCGCGGTCGGAGGGGGAGTGGGAGCACGGTGACTTCCCGCTGATCGATGAGACCGACGGCAGTATCCCGTCGTTGGGGGAGGACCCGGATCACATTGCGGGTTCGAAGTCTCAGCAGTCCCGCGTGATTCGCGTGGATCAGGAAACCGCGATCTTTGGTGAGGAGCTATCGCACGCCGCGCAAGCTCGCCGGCGCAAAGGGCGGCACCGGGCACCCGATGCGCGACACGCGCGGCCCGACCCGATCGAGCCGGTGGAAGCAGAGATTGAAACCGTCGACGGGGAAATCGTCGAGGATCAGAACTAAGGGGCTGGCGGGCATGCAGTGGTGGCGCGACGGCACCCGATGTTTGCCACAAGGGCCCCATGTTTGCCACCACACCCGATGTGTTGCTATTGGGCTGGGTTTTTCACTTCACCGGAAGCCACGCGCTCGAGCTCCTCATCGATGACCTTTTTGAACACTCCCCACGGTTGCGCACCCGATACGAATTTAGTGCCCACCACGAAAGCCGGGGTGCCGTTGATGCCGATGGAAGCACCATATTTCTGAGCTTCGGTTACGGGCTTGTCGAATTCCTTGCCCGTGGCATCCTTGCGGAACTTGTCCATGTCGGGCACTCCAGCGGCTTCGGCAAACTTCACGTAATCGTCGATCTTGTACCCAGGGTGGCCCTGCCTACCCGCAGAGGCCTTGTACAGTTCGGACGTGAACTCCTGAAACTTTCCCTGCTTCGCCGCAGCGCGCCCAGCCTTGGCCCCCGCGACTGCGTCATCGCCGTTGATGGCAAAGTCGTTCCACTCGATCCGAACTAGGCCCTTATCAACGTAGTTTTCGATGATCTGATCGCGGGTTTCATTGTGGAAGGTTGCGCAGAACGGGCACTCCGTGTCGGCGAATTCCGAAATAACCACCGGGGCATCGATGGCGCCGATCGCGAATGGATCCTCGGCATTACGGCGGTGCACATTGAGGATGTCCTGGTTGCTCTCGATCTTCTTACCGGGTCCAACGATCGTGGCGTTGTAGGTGCCATCGGGCAGTGCTTTGGGCCCCTCCCCGCGGGTCCCGTTGCCGCCGGCTGGTGGGATCTTGGCTGCCAAGGCTTCTTGCTGGGCCTGATCGCGACCGTGCTGTGTACCCAGAACGTATCCGCCCGACCCCGCTAGGGCACCCACCACGAGAGCTGCGGCCAGGCATGCAGCGAGGGGGATGCCCTTCTTTTTGTTTACAGCCGGAGTGTGCGCTGGGGTCTGCGGTGCTGGTTGACCCTGCGGTGCTGGTTGACCCTGCGCGGTTTGCTGGCCCTGCGGTGATGGCTGATTCTGCGCGGTTTGCTGGCCCTGCGGTGATGGCTGATTCTGCGGTGCTGGCTGGCCCTGCGGTGATGGCTGATCCTGTGCGGTTGGCTGACCCTGCGCGGTTTGCTGACCCTGCGGTGCTGGCTGATTCTGCGCGGTTGGCTGCCCTTGCGGTGATGGCTGGTGTGGCTGTGCCTGGCCCAACTGCTGGCCCGGGAGGCGTTGTGGTACACCCTCCGGTTGCGGGGGTAGGTCATTCGGATGCGGTTTCTGGGCCACGGTCACTTCAGCTTTCGTCGTTTTGGATAAAGATTGTCAGGCTTGCATTGTCAGCTTTAGGTAGCTGGACAAAGGCTATCGTTTTCCCATGCCGAATCCCACCCCGACAACTCCACCCCATGAGGTTTAAAGTTTCAGCTTTGACGGCGGTAGTCTCAGAAGGAGGAAAAGTGCAAGCTGGCCATGTCGCGTTGTCCGCAGTAGCCCCCGTACTGTTGTGATCGCGAAGGGCCCAAACGTGGGGAGAAACAATGAGCGTCGACGAAAGCAAGAAGCAGCGATTGGCTGAGCTGGTAAAGGAACTGGCCGTGGTCCACGGCAAGGTGACGTTGTCCTCGGGCAAGGAAGCCGATTACTACGTGGATCTGCGCCGTGCCACGCTGCACCGCGAAGCCTCCAAACTCATCGGCCAGTTGCTGCGCGAGCTGACGGCGGATTGGGATTACGCTCACGTCGGTGGCCTGACGTTGGGTGCCGATCCGGTAGCAACCTCGATCATGCACGCAGGCGAGGGCGTGGATGCTTTCGTCGTGCGCAAGGAAGCCAAGAAGCACGGCATGCAGCGCCGCATCGAAGGGCCCAGCATCGAGGGCAAGCGGGTCCTGATTGTGGAGGACACCACCACCACGGGTAACTCTCCACTTACGGCAGTAGCTGCCGCGCGTGAAGCCGGTGCAACCGTCGTCGGCGTGGCCACTGTCGTGGACCGTGCCACTGGTGCCAAGGATGTAATTGAAGCCGAGGGTGTGGAGTACCGCTCCCTGCTGGGCCTCGAAGATCTGGGGTTGGCGGGTGCCTAAACCACACGAGGAGGGCGAGGCCACGCCTGGCCCAGAATCTGCATCTAACTCAGAATCCACGCCTGGCCCAGAATCCACATCCGGTCGGGGCCCCACCGAATGGTTCGATCACCCCGTGGGGGTCGGGCCGTGGGAAGAGCAATACCCAGGCGCGCCCCGGCCTGCGGAAGCACACTTCGACCCCCGACTGTTGGACGAAGGCGATCGCCGCAACGTCGTTGATGCGTACCGATACTGGCGCTTGGAAGCCATCGTGGCCGATATTGATTCTCGGCGCCACGCGTTGCATATCGCGATCGAAAACTTCGACAACGATTCCAACATCGGCACTGTCGTACGCACCGCGAATGCTTTCGCGGTGGACACGGTGCACATCGTGGGCCGGAAACGCTGGAATCGACGGGGTGCTATGGTGACCGACCGCTACCAGCACCTCGCGCATCATGCGGATGTCGCCAGTGTGTTGGAATTCGCGCGCGCCCACGACCTTACGGTGGTGGCGGTGGACAACACACCGGGCAGTGTGCCCCTGGAAACCGCGGACCTGCCTCAACGTTGCTTATTGCTGTTTGGCCAGGAAGGTCCTGGTGTTACCCCAGAGGCGCAGCAGGCCGCTTCACAAACGGTATCCATTGCCCAGTTTGGTTCCACTCGCTCTATTAATGCGGGTGTGGCTGCAGGCATTGCCATGCATGCGTGGATCCGGCAGCACGCGGATCTTTCTCAAGCGTGGTAAAGCCATTTTGTGACCGCACTGCCCTGTACCTGCTGTCGCTTTCTGACTACTGTGCCTCTCTGACTGCTGTGCCCCTTTAACTGCTGTGCCTCTCTGACAGCTTTGCTCCTGTGACTGTGTTTCCCGCAGTCCTGATTTCCTGTGAAGGGTAGCGCTCTGGCAAATGGCAGATTCTCTAGAAATAAGCGATGTCTTCAGGCAGTATTGATGATTGTGCAAGAACGATGGGATCACCGCGCAGACCTAGCGGAACAAGCAATTGAGGAACGGCACTCTGCCCGCCTTTGGGGATTGCCGTTAACCAATTTGGGTCTCATCGCATGGCCGCCCACCAGCAGGGACAGGCTTTTTGTTCGTTGGCATTACTGGTGGCAGGCTCACTACATTGACAATTTGGTCGACGCCTCGCTGCGCCGCCCTACCAAAGCCCGCCAGGCTGACATTCGTCGCACGCTTCGGGCAATGCGTATTCGCAACCTACGTCGACTAAGTCGTAATAACTATTACGACGATAAAGCGTGGCTGGCACTTGCCATGGGTCGGGTTGGCCAACTGGATAAAATGGCCACCCCGCGGGGGTATGAGGACTTGGTGGAGAATATCTTCCAGGGAATTGATGGGCTTACGGGTGTGCTGCCGTGGCGTACCAGTGAAACCTTTTACAACGTCCCAACTAATGGACCCGCAGCAATTCTGGCCACGCGTGTGGGGCGGTTGGATATTGCCGAGCACATTCTGGATTGGATCTTTACCCATCTGATCAATGAGGACGGCCTGGTCATGGACGGATTGCGCATGCGCATGCATGGGCCGGAAGTGGAACCGGCGGTATATAGCTACTGCCAGGGTGTGGTCCTGGGAGCGTGTGTGGAATTGGCCATTGCACAACGCGATGCTGCTGGGGTGGACCGGGACGCGGTATCGGAGGTTGGCATGACCTCCATTACCCGGGCTCGCGGATTGATCGAAGCCATTGCACGTACGCACATTAATGCTGACGGGGTTCTTGATTGGCCATCTTTCGGAGGCGATGGAGGCCTATTCAACGGCATCCTCATGCGCTACTTGGCACTAGCCGCGACGAGTTTGCCATCATCGCGGCGTCGAGGTGAAGAAGCCCAACGCACCGCCCGAGACATAGTGAAAAGGACCGCGGAATCCGCGTGGCGCTACCGCCTGGAAGTCGACGGCCTGCCGGTGTTTCCCGCGGAGTGGACTCGCGATGCCATGATGCCCCAATCCGGAGGGTTGGTCGGTGCAACCATCGCCGGTGCGGTAGCCAGTTCGGACATCGCAGAACGCGATCTATCGGTGCAATTGGGCGGGTGGATGTTAATGGAAGCGATGTGCCGCGTTGTTCGGGACGAATCCGACTACGAGAACTAACCCCGAAACCCACAAGGCGTGGAAACTATTTCAATTAGCAGGCATACTTTGGGGTGGAACGTCCAAACAATCAGGAGGCTTCAATGCCAATTGCAACCCCCGCCGTCTATCGCGACATGCTCGACAAGGCAAAGGAGGGCGGATACGCTTTCCCCGCAATTAACTGCACGTCTTCCGAGACCATCAATGCAGCTCTGAAGGGTTTTGCTGACGCGGAGTCCGACGGCATCATCCAGTTTTCGATCGGCGGTGCGGAGTTCGGTTCCGGCCTGAACGTTAAGAACAAGGTCGCCGGTGCTACTGCGCTGGCCGCTTTCGCCCACGAGGCCGCAAAGTACTATGGCGTGAACGTGGCCCTGCACACCGACCACTGCCAGAAGGAAGTTCTGGACGACTACGTTCGTCCGCTCATCGAGATTTCCCGCAAGCGCGTGGAGGCTGGCGAGGACCCATTGTTCCAGTCCCACATGTGGGATGGTTCTGCTGTGCCGATCGACGAGAACCTCGAGATCGCCCAGGAACTGCTGGAGAAGTCCAAGGCCGCCAACATTGTCTTGGAAATTGAGATCGGCGTTGTCGGCGGTGAAGAAGATGGCGTGCAGGCCAAGGCCGGCGCGAATCTGTACACCACCGAAGAGGACTTCGAAAAGACCGTGGATGCACTGGGAACCGGAGAAAACGGCCGCTACCTGTTGGCAGCCACCTTCGGCAACGTGCATGGAGTATACAAGCCGGGCAACGTGAAGCTGCGCCCAGAAATCTTGGATATGGGCCAGAAGGTCGCCACCAAGAAGCTGGGCTTGGCTGAAGGCTCCCAGCCGTTTGACTTCGTCTTCCATGGTGGCTCCGGCTCCGAGAAGGAGAAGATTGAAGAAGCCCTGCGCTACGGCGTGATTAAGATGAACGTGGATACGGATACCCAGTATGCGTTCACTCGCCCAGTGGCTTCCCACATGTTCAGCAACTACGACGGTGTGCTGAAAATCGACGGCGAGGTCGGTAACAAGAAGGCCTACGATCCTCGCTCCTACCTGAAGAAAGCTGAAGAGGCTATGTCTGTCCGCGTGGTGGAGGCCTGCAACGACCTGCACTCCGCTGGCAAGACTTTGGGTAAGTAAAATCCCTGCGGTTCTAGCCACGCGGGGGCACTTACCGTAGTGGCCCCGCACCGCGCCTGCGCCCATAACGATTAACCCGGAGGAAATCCCATGTCAGAACAGCTACGTCACGGTCGGGACCTGTTTGGTTCCGAGAAGCCAGAGACCCGCTTGCCGGAGGAATTCGCCAGCAACATCACCGCTGACGATGCCGGAGCGAATATCGACGCGCTAGAGAAGCTGGTTGCAGCGGACCTCAAAGATTCGGGGGCATGGGCGGCACTGGCTCTGCGTCTCGTGGAGATGGAAGAACCCGTGAAGGCATATGCCTGCGCCCGGACCGGATACCACCGCGGGCTGGATGCTCTGCGTGGCAATGGCTGGCGCGGCACCGGCCCTGTGCCGTGGGATCATGAGCCCAACCAGGGCGTATTGCGCGCCATAGGTGCGCTCGTGGTCACCGCTAAGCTGCTGGGTGAAGATGATGAAGTCATCCGCTGCCTGAATTTGCTCCATGACTGCGATCCAGCAGCGGTCCCTGCTATGGGCTTGGATCGGTGAGGTCGAACCCCAATAGCTACGCAAGGAACCTGTCCCTCATAGTTTTGGCGGGTTCCCTGTTTTGGCTGTCCAGCATTATCTGGCCGATTTCATGGACAGCTTCCAAACCGTATGTTGCTGAACTTCAGGCCAGTGCGTGGGTCGCGGTAGTTATCGCCGTCGGCGCGATTGGCAGTTTGAAGTCCCTGCGTAGGGCATGTGTTTTCGCTATGATCGCCGTGCTGGCCGCAACCATTGTCCCGCGTATTCCGGCTTTCTCTATTTTCCAATCCTCACCCACGCTTCGGGTGATGGCGCTGAATACTTATTTTGGTGGGGCACAGGAAAAGGAGATCATCGCGGCGGTCGAAAAGGTTGGGCCGGATGTGTTGGTCCTCTCGGAAACTAATCCATTGGAAGCTTCCGCGGTAGCTCGAGCCACGGACATGCAAGTGATGACCGAAGTTCACCCGGGGGAGGGGGCTGACGGCACCACGATTCTGACCAAAACGGAGTGGGGGAACCGTAATGATGTCAAGGCCGAGCTAGTCAGAGGGATCACACGGTTCCAGATGCCCCACGTCACGGCCACTCCGCCGGTCGATTCGGATAATTCTTCGGATTCCTCTGCAGATGGGGATGCCTCCTCTCATCGACGCCCAGTAGAAATCTACGGTGTTCATTCTTTGGCTCCCGCTGGGCGCGACCGCGGGCCATGGGTTCGTGAGCTGGAGAATATTGCGCGAATGGTTGGCAAAAACCCGGGCCACAACGGCCGGAACATTGTCATCGCTGGCGATTTCAACGCCACTCGTTCGCACCCTGCTTTCCGCCAGATTGACCTGGACGACTGCACGGGCCACATGGCGCACACGCCAACGTGGCCAACGAGCACGCCAGTAATCCGCATCGATCATGTTTTGACGTCTGGGGACTGCACGGGCGGTGGAGTGGTTACAGTCAAGGGAACTGATCATCGAGCCGTCTGGGCTGATCTTGCATTCAAGGAGGATTGACACTGATTGATGAGTGAGCAGTGGGTAGAGTCCGCGGATCCCCGCCGACCAGCGAGGGAGCGGTTGCGGCATCTAATTCGTCGCACCCCGGGAGCGCAAGAGGCTGCCCGTTCGTTACGTCAGATATCTCCCCAGCGGGCTCTCGAGCGAGTTCGGGAAACGTCCATTTTTGCCCTGCAATGCGCAATTGCCGCGGGAATTGCGCTGCTGGTTGCGGAGCAGGTATTCAATCACCAAGCCGCGTTCTTTGCGCCCATCGCGGCCATCATCAGTTTGGGCTTGTCCGAAGGCAAGCGTTTGCGCCGCGGTTTTGAATTGGTTTTGGGCGCCGCGGTGGGAATCGGCATTGGTGATGCGGTGATCTCGGTGACGGGCACCGGGTATTGGCAGGTTTCCCTTGCAGTCCTCGCTGCCATCTTGAGCGCTACTTTTATTGACCGTTCCGTCGTGGTTCCCATGCAGGCTGCCACTACCGCGGTTGTTGTGACTACCATCATTCCACCCGGCACGTCCGGGGCGATGGACCGCATGGTGGATGCACTGATAGGCGGTGTCATTGGATTGTTGGTGCTGGCGATCGTTCCAAATTCTCCGCTTCGTACAGCGCGCCGGGAGATGTCGCGCCTGATTGCGAAAACATCCTTGGTTCTCGACGATGTGGCAGCGGGTATGGAGGCTCGTGATGGAGATGCCATTTACGAGGCTTTGGAAACTGCCCGCGGCACTCAAACATTGGTCAACGCGATGCTGCAAAGTGTGGATGGTGGCTCAGAAATGGTCAGTGTTTCGCCGATGTATTGGTCGGCGCGGAGGCATTCACGGTCGATGAGACGCGTGCTCGTCCCCGCGGATAACCTCATGCGTAACGCCCGCGTGCTTGCCCGCCGTGCGGAGATCATGATTGAAGATGAAGTGCAATCCACCGAGGAGCTCATTGACCTTATCCGGGGCCTTTCCGATGAGCTTGGCCGTTTGGCGGGGCTTTTCGCTACGGGTGGAACTAGGGGTACGCGTGAGGAAGCGATCAAAATCCCAAGTATTGTGCGTAGCTTGCAGCGCTTGGCAGCACGAACGGGGATGGAAGCTGCCGAAGGCACGGGGTTGTCCGGTTCTGTGGTGCTCGCTCAGGTGCGTTCGATGATTGTGGATGCCCTGCAGGTATGCGGATACTCCCGCAAGTCTGCGATGGCGGCGCTGGCCCCTACGGTGGAGCGCCCCTGGTTCGCCCCTGAGATTTGGGATGGGGATGACCAACCGTCTGGTGGCAACAATCGGGATCGTGATGACGGGGATGATTAGCGGAGGGACGATTCTGACAGTCGGTGAGGTTTACGCGCATCCTTGCTGTGCCCGGCCGGCCCCCGCCATGATCACGGCTGGGCAGCTGAATCATGCCCGTCGCACGAATTGCCCATCCCTTAGGTGCCGATAGAACGTGACGCGAGAAACTGGCCGCGGATGAACCACACCATCGCGGACCAGCTGGAAATCCACCCCGCCGGCCTGCATTGCCCGCCCAGTCAACACGGTTGGTTGTGCCTGCGGCGCCCGTGAGGCTCGCCACTTTTCCCTCCACCGGCGTAGTTTGCCTGTTTTTTCTTTATCGACGCCCCGCGCTGCCGGCCTCTGCACAGCCGCAATTCCCGGTGCGTCCGCGGTGGCGACCATTCGTACACCAGCCTTGAAGGGGGAATCATTGCCCTGTTCGTGGTGATAGAGCACATCCGAATCCACTACGACTTCACCGATCATTTCCTCGGTGGACTCATCGGCACCGCGTAATTCGGCTGCGCCCAAGGTAACCACGCTTTGGTCATCGCGGATTACACAGGTTGGCAGGGCTGGGGAGCGTAAGGCCCATAGGAGGGCTTGGGCGGGGGAGAGGTGGGCGTCGAGCCCCCAGGTAGTGGCAATGAGTGATTCCTGGCCTTGGGACTGGAGGGGGAGGAATGCGACCTCGACCCAGAGGGCATCAATGCGCATGAGCTTGGTGACGACGGCGGCGACGGCGGCATCGGAACCGCACACGATGATGCGGACGGGTTCGGTGGTGGTGTGCGGGTCGGGTGCGGGGGCGGACTGATGGGCGACATCGGGTTGAGCCGCGATGTCGTCCAACGAAGGGGTGTGGCCCGTGGTGAAGGTAGCGGGAAGGTGGTCAAAGGCTCTCAGCTGTTGGCGGGTCGGGATCTGGTACATGTCCAGGGTTTGGGTGTGGTGCCCGGTGAAAGGGGCAGGCAATTCGGACGGGAGATGAAGATCCGGGTGGTTTTGGGCGAGATCCCCGCAGCGCAACAGATAAAGCATGGTGATGATGTTAGTTCCTCGGGGGAGCTGCACTTTTGAAGGGAAGGTGGGGGAGGTTCTATTTTTGGCAGGTTGGAACCGATTTTGTTGAGGGGGTAGTTGGGGGTAGGTGTAAGCAGGTTTTCTACATAAAAGTTAAATCTTGGGATTATTTAAGGTTCTCTTCAGTGTATATTACGTTTGGGTAACAAAACGTCACTCCAAGACATGACATTCCTGAAGAGTAAGGACCTGCGAATGAAGAGCAACCGTCTGAATCGTGTGACCGTAGCTGGCATGGCTGCGACCTCCATCCTTTTTGCGGCTACTGGTGTGGCTGTGAACAACCACGTGATTCCTGCGGCTACCGCTGAATCGACCAACAACACTCTGCCGCTGACCTGCGCCTACGATGCTGGTATCGGCGGAAAGGGAACCATCAAGACTTCCACGGCTGTAACTGTTGACATGCCAACCAGCGTTGCTGCTGGTGCAGACATTCCAGTCAAGCTTTCCATGGGTGACGTAGTCATTGAGTTGAGTGCTTTGAATTTGGCAAAGAGTGTGACTGCTGGCAACAGCACCCTCCGCTTGGCAGTATCTCCCAATGCAGAGTTGGTTAGTGGGCCAGACAATGTCTCCCTTTCGGGTGGCGTGCTCACTGTCAGTAACCACCTGACGGCGATGAAGACAGGTGCGAAAACAGGTGCAGTCCAGGCGGCCCCGTTGAGCTTCGTGCTGAAGTCGACCGATGGCAACACCGTCACCGTGGGTGCGCCCAAGAATGTGACCGACATGATCCTGAAGGCCAAGACTGGCTTAGTGGGAACAGTCGATGTGAACACCAAGTGCACGACCGCGGCTACTTCGCTCAACAAGACGACGATTGAAGCTGAGGAGCCATCTGAAACTGAGGCCCCAGCTCCTACCGAGACTGAGGCTCCGGCACCAACGGAGACCAAGAAGCCTACCGAGACTGAGGCCCCGGCACCAACGGAGACCAAGAAGCCAACTCCAACGGAGACCAAGAAGCCAACTCCAACGGAGACGGAGAAGCCTACCGAAACGGCAATCCCTACCGAGTCTGAGGCTCCAGCTCCAACCGAGACTGAGGCCCCGGCGCCCACTGAGACCGAGAAGCCAACCGAGACGGCAGCTCCTACCGAGACTGAGGCCCCGGCGCCCACTGAGACGGAGAAGCCTACCGAGACGGCAATCCCTACCGAGACTGAGGCCCCGGTACCAACGGAGACCAAGAAGCCAACCGAGACGGCAACTCCTACCGAGTCTGAGGCTCCGGCACCAACGGAGACGGAGAAGCCAACCGAGACGGCAGCTCCTACCGAGACTGAGGCCCCGGCACCAACTGAGACCGAGAAACCTACCGAGACGGCAACTCCTACCGAGACTGAGGCCCCAGCTCCAACCGAAACCCCCAAGCCAACCGAGCCTTCCAGCTCCACGGATCTTAATAGCGACGAAAACGTGAACGGATCGGAGATCCTGGGCTCCGGCAAGGATGGATTCGTATCCTTCGTGAAGAAGATCTTCGGTGTGGATGAGTCTGAAGAGGCTAAGGAAGTTCAGAAGACCTTCTGGATGGCCTTTGGCATCAGTGGTGTCATCGCATTCCTGCTGTCGTTCGCGTTGAAGTTCTTCCGCTAAAACACGGCAGCGGCCTCTGATTCATCACGCCGCTGATTTCCCTTTGGTGCACACCGTCTCGCGCATGAGCGAGTGAACTGTGGGGGCAGAGGTACAGGTCTGCGCGTGGGCGTCGGGAATAAAAGTAGAAAAAGGGCGACCCCTAGCAGAAAGGGGGGAACGCCCCTTTCTGCTATTTGCCGTAGTAGAATGAGAGACCGTGTTTATCCCCACCAGGAAATGAAATGGCGGGGTGAATTGCATACAACAGTCGTAGAAAAGGACGTGTTCACCACATGGCAGCAATCATCGTCGTCGGCGCCCAGTGGGGTGACGAGGGTAAGGGTAAGGCTACCGACATCCTCGGAGGGCACGTCGATTACGTGGTGAAGCCCAATGGTGGCAACAATGCGGGCCACACAGTCGTGGTTGGTGGCGAGAAATACGAGCTGAAGCTGCTCCCTGCAGGCGTGCTATCGGAAAATGCCACCCCGATCATCGGCAACGGTTGCGTGGTGAACCTCGAGGCGCTGTTCGAGGAAATTGATGGGTTGGAGGCCCGCGGCGCCAATGCTTCCCGCCTGCGCGTGTCTGCCAATGCGCAGCTGGTTGCGCCGTACCACGTGGCTATCGATCGTGTGGCGGAGCGCTTCCTCGGCAAGCGTGCCATCGGCACCACCGGCCGTGGCATCGGCCCAACTTACGCAGACAAGGTCTCTCGCGTGGGTATCCGCGCCCAAGACTTGCTGGATGAATCGATCCTGCGCCAGAAGATCGAGTCAGCACTGGAGCAGAAAAACCAGATCCTTGTCAAGATCTACAACCGCAAGGCCGTTGAGGTTGAAGAAGTCGTGCAATACTTCCTCTCCTATGCTGATCGCCTCGCGCCGATGCTCATCGATGCCACCACGGAGCTCAACCTGGCTCTGGACCAAGGCAAGCACGTGCTTATGGAAGGCGGCCAGGCCACCATGCTGGACGTTGACCATGGTACGTACCCATTCGTGACGTCATCCAACCCCACCACGGGTGGGGCATGTGTCGGTGCGGGTATTGGCCCAACCCGCATTACCGCGTCGCTGGGAATCATCAAGGCGTACACCACCCGAGTAGGTGCCGGGCCGTTCCCCACCGAGCTTTTCGATAAGTGGGGTGAGTTCCTGCAGACCACTGGTGGGGAGGTCGGAGTGAATACCGGCCGTAAGCGCCGTTGTGGCTGGTACGACAGCGTGATTGCCCGCTACGCCTCCCGCGTGAATGGTTTTACCGATTACTTCCTTACCAAGCTGGACGTGCTGACAGGCATTGGGGAGATCCCGATTTGTGTGGCCTATGACGTGGACGGTGTGCGCCACGATGAAATGCCGATGACGCAGACCGAATTCCACCACGCCACCCCGATTTATGAGACCATGCCTGCGTGGGAAGAGGACATCACCGGGTGCAAAACTTTCGACGAGCTTCCTGAAAAGGCGCAGGATTACGTGAAGCGCCTCGAGGAGCTATCGGGTTGCCGGATTTCTTACATCGGCGTGGGCCCAGGCCGAGATCAGACCATCGTTATCAACGACGTGCTGCAAAGTTAGGGGCGCGTTGGGTGCATCTAGGAGCGTTTGAGTGCGCTCGGCGCACACGGCGCGCTCGGTACGTTTGGTGTACCTAGTACTCCTGCGGTTTGCTCCCCAGTGTGCCGGGGCCTGTTCCTGGGGCGCCCATGGAAATTGTTCCCGTCCCGCCTTGCCTGAGATTTGGATCCTTCCGCATGACTGAACATTCCTGGATTAATGATCTGCCGCACACCATCAGTGGCCCCGGCGATTTATCGCTGCGACGTGTGACACCCGAGCGTGCCGTTGAACTGCAGCGTTATTACGATTCGGTCCTGACCCCCGCCGCTCGCGCTGAACTGTTTCGCTTTTTTACTCGGCCTGTTTTCCCCTTAAGCTCCTTTATTACCGACGCCACACGCGTGACCTACACGCTCTACAACGGTGACTCGCCGGTGGCTCAAACGTCCGTGTATAACGCGGACGAGAAAACGAAATCCGTTACGTTTGGATACACCTTTGTGCTGCCGCGCGAAAGGGGAGCCGGCCACAACACCACGATGAAGACCCTGCTGTTCCGCGAATTGGCCTCCCGTGGTGTGCGGGAGGTGTGGTTCCGTATGGATGAAGCCAACGAGCCATCCCGCCGCGGCGTGGAACGTGCTGGGGCACAGTTTTCTCATGTAGAGGACGCGCCCCGCGAGTACCCCGACGGCAGGGGGGGAACTTCCATATTCTTCCGTCGCCCGTTGCAGCAACCTGATTGGGTGTTTGCCGCCTCCAACGGATTCGCCGTGCGTGTGCAGAACCTCGACGAGTTAGAAAGTTTGACCCAAGTGGCTTTGAATTCGGGGATGGAGCAGGGCGTCGAATGGATTCAAATCCAGCATGCGCAGGAGCCAGAACTCTTTGTGGCCTTCGACCGTATGCCGGAGGGGTGGCGTGTCAGTACGGACGAGGGGCACGCGCAGGTGGTGTCGGACGTGCAGGACCAGGCGCTGGAAGCTAACCAAGCTGCGCGCTTGCTGGCGCGATTCCTCTAGCTGCCTCCCGTTGGTGCAAGGCGGCGCTGCGGTAGCCTAGGAAGCCATGAGAATCCCCCGCGTGGTTGCCGATGTCGATACCGGAATCGATGATGCTCTTGCCTTGATCTACCTCGCTCACCTGCATAAACAACGCGAAATTGATCTGACGGTTACTACCTCGGCGGGCAATTGCACGGCTCAAGATGCCGCCGCTAACTCCGTGGAAGTGCTGCGGTGCTGTGGGGTTTCTTTATCGACGCCCATCGTGCCCGGAGCTGCTTCTCCCCGGGAAGTAAAGCTCACCACTACACCGGAAACCCATGGGCCATACGGGCTGGGTTACTGGACCGCCCACCGTGCCGATCACACCCAGCACGGCACCGACCAGGACCAGCACGGCACCGACCAGGACCAGCACGGCACCGACCAGGACCAGCGGAGTTCTGCGCAGCGTGGGCGCGTTGCCGATCACACCCAGCACCGCGCCGACCAGGACCAGCACGGCACCGACCAGGACCAGCGGAGTTCTGCGCAGCGTGGGCGCGTTGCCGATCACACCCAGCATTCCGCTGAGGCTCGTCAAAAGAATTGTGGGGAGCTCGTCGGTTCAGCGGAAGGTTTTCCCGGCTGGGACGGCACGGCTCAATTGGCCATTGCTCAGTGGAAGAAAGCGAACCCCGACTATTTGCTGGTTGCCGGTCCTGCGACCAACATTGCATACGCTATTGAGCACGCCCCTGAGGTGCTTGAAGATTGCACTGTTGTCTTCATGGCAGGCGCTTTCGATTACCCAGGTAACACCACCGCAACTGCAGAGTGGAATGCATGGGTTGATCCGCATGCACTGCGGTATGCCTTGGAAAACTGGCCAAACACTGCGAAGCCGCCGCTGATGTGCCCGTTGAACCAGACGGAGAGAGTTCTGCTGTACCCAGATATGTTGGCGCGGTGGCAACGCGCATTGGGGCAGGACGTGCAGGGGCGCAATACCTCGGAACAGCGTGCGCAAGGGCAACGTGCATTGGGGCAGGACGCACAAGAAGCAAGAGGGCTGGAAACCGATGCGCTAGCACAACGTATATCGGAATCGGACGTCGATGGACAACGTGTGTCCCAGCACCCCTCCGAACTGGCGCAATTAATGGGGGACGCGCTCCGGTTCTACTTTGAATTCCACGACTCCGTGGGGGTGGGTTACTGCGCACAGATTCACGATCTTGCGGCGGCGCAAGTGATGTTGGGCAAGGTGAACTACCGATCCAACATATTCGATGTGTTCGTTGAAACCGAAGGCGAACTGCGCGGAACCACAATGAAGCGTGACCGTAGGGACGACCAGGCCGTACGGGGGGTGGTGGAGGTTCTCGAAGCTCTTGAACCCGAAGCAGTATTCCGAGAATTTGAGCGCATTATATTGCCCTAAAACTCTTCGCTCGCTCTTATTTCATTCATAACCTAGGCTGTTAGTTTGGAAGGGTTGAATGTTCATTTCCCAGTAGTAGTGAGGGTGTTTAGAGTTTTGAGGTTGTCGGGGAAAAGATCAGTCTGGGCCATGGCAATGACCACCATAGTGATGGGGAGTTTGATTTCGGCACCGGTGGCGTCGGCCCAAAAAGAAAGTACTGCAACGTGGAAACCGTGCCCCAAAGCGGCGATAACGGCCCCCGATGCCCTGTGTACGACGTTCCAAGTTCCGCAGGACTACCGAAATCCCACAGGCAAGAAGATCACGCTGACCATGAGCAAGATTCCTGCGACCGGGCAATCCAAGGGCGTAATCGCTGGGAACCCTGGCGGACCGGGCGGGGATGCGCTGGGCATGTTTGCTGGAAACGCTAGCCCCGATCCCTTTGGGGAGGCGCGCGTGACACTGCCGAAAGACGTGCGGGAACACTACGATCAGATCGCGGTAGAACCACGCGGGTTGGCATTCGGTCAACCCCTTACCTGCGGTCTGGATGGGCCAGCGGGCTTGGCTGGGCCGGTGTTATCGCCTGGGAATATTCGTGACTTGTGCAATATGAACCACCCAGGGTTGGTGGACTCCATCACTACTGCGAACACTGCGCGCGACCTGAATGAGGCACGGAAGGTGCTGGGGCAGGACAAGCTGAATCTGTACGGCGTGTCCTATGGCGGATTGCTCATGGCGACGTACGCAACGATGTTCCCCGGTCAGACTGGTAAGACCCTGCTGGATTCGACCGTGAGCCAAAAGAATCAGTGGCTCTCTTTGGAAAAAACGCGCGGGGCGCAGCGCAGGGATTCGCTCGAGGCGATGTTCCAGTGGATTGCTGATCGCGATGACACTTATCACTTGGGTAAGACCCCGATGCAGGTATACAAGCGGTGGTCCGATCGAATCAACAAACAAACCGGGGTTCCAGCCCAAATCACCCCGCCGGATATGGAACTGGGAGACTTGCCAGCTGGGCTTCGACCCCACGGCAAACAAGTGTTGCCCGTAGTGAACAAGAATTTGCCCGCAATGTGGCGCTTGTACTCCGGGTGGAAAACGCTGGAGAAGCTAAGCCCTGAGGCGACGGCGCGGGCACCCTTGTTTACCTACACCTTGTTCACTGGGTTGTACGACGAGTCGAAGTGGGATTCGGTGGCGACGTTCATTCGCGACGGCAAACTCAAAGACGATCCGAAGACCGATGGTGCGCAAAAGAAACTCGAAAAGGACCTCCAGAAGGATGAGAAGGCCCTTCGCGATGTGGCTTATCAGTCGTTGACGATGGGGACCGTGGAACTGGCGATCGTGTGCAACGAGAACCGCAACCGGATTGATTCGCGCTTGATCGCCCCCTACCTGGTGGATAAATTCACCGGTGGGGATGTGATGAAGAACTTGGCCACGCGGATGAGCAGTGGTCAGTTGTGCGCGGGATGGCCACTGCCCAAGCCATCGGTAACGTTGAGTTCTAAGCATTTGCAGACCAAGCCGCTGCTGCTGGGATACAACCACGACAGTGCGGTGACCCGGAAGGGTATGCGCGATATGCACGCAGTCATGGGTGGAGAGATGGTCGAGCTAGATGGTCACAAGCACGGTGTGCTTGTTCATGACACGGACAAGGTGGCGGATAAGGTGAGCGCTTATTTCGCTTAGCTCGGCCGGTAATAGCTTCATCGCGCAGATGGGCTAGGCGGTCAACGTCGATAACCATCACGATGCTAGTTGCTTGTGTGTCAAGTGACTCCGACTGCACAGGGGCCTAGACGCGGCGTTGGCGTTCTGTGTGAATCCAGTGGTCTAACAAGCTTTCTCCGACGTCCAACTCGCGGGCGCGCCGGTGATCTGAACTGGCCCCGAAAGTTGGACTGGTTTAATTCTAGGCGGTTTGGGTTTCAAGGGTCTGGTTCCGATAGTGCATCGGAGTCAGGCCCTTGAGTCGTTTTTGGATTCGTTCGTGGTTGTACCAGTAGATGTATTCATCGAGTGCGTGGTAGAACTCATCGAGGCTGGTAAATGTTTCACCGTGGTACATCTCTGTCTTGAGGTGCCCGAAGAAATTTTCCATCACCGCGTTGTCAAAACAGTTGCCTTTCCTTGACATCGATTGTGTGCCGCTGATACCTGTAATGAGGCTGCGCCAGCTGGAATGCTGGTACTGGAATCCTTGATCCGTATGCACCAGCAGTCCTTGGCCTGGTGATTCTTGCGCGATAGCATCACGCAACGACTGTGACGTCAATGCGGTATTCGGTGAAGTCGACACGATCGACCGATCGAATAGGTCCATGATTGGTGATAGGTAGACTTTGGTGCCGACAATGCGAAAACTCGGTGACATCGCTTACCCACACCATGTTTAGTTTATCGGGTGTGAACTGTCGATCCAGTACGTTTTTGGCGATATGACTAACAGTGCCTTTGTACGAGTTATATTTCTTCTTCACTCTGACCTTGGATTTCAGTCCTAACTCGTCCATGAGCTTGTAGACCAGCTTATAGGTTGACGACCCAGCCTTGGCGGCGCAGCTGGGCATGGACTCGCCGGTAGCCATAACGGTGGTGCATGCACTCGAAGATGTCGCCGATGGCCTGCTTAAGCTGGGCATGCTTATCAGCCATGGAGAGGCGTTGTTGGTGATAGAAGAATGTTGACCTAGCAAGACCTGCCGCAACCAGCAGATCTTGCTAGGCGGTGGGCTGACTTGAGGATGACGATAGCTTTGGCCTTTACCCTCGTTTCTGGTTCCTCAAGTCCCGCAATTTTTTTAAGTACGCATTTTCCGCCCGCAGTTTCTCCACCTCGCGACGCAACCGATCCTCCTCGGTCGCTGTCTTTGCAGGTGAACTGCCTTTCGGTCGTCCCTTCGGCTTCGGTGGCAAGGCTTCATCACCACCTGCACGCCAGGCCCGCACCCAACCCGTCACGAGTTGATCAGAGGACAAACCGAACTCACGGGCAAGCTCCATCTTGGACTGGCCGGAATTGAAACGATCGACAATGTCCTTCTTCACTTCGAAGGAAAACTGCTGCTGAGTTGGTTTCTCCACAAGACACAGCCTGCCATGAAGTTTGAACCGACGCTCAAAACTCTTCACCGCATACAGGCTAACCCCTAAACGATTAGCTGCCGCCGTGTAGCCCAGACCCTGTTCAAACAGTTCAACCAACTGCTCTCGCTGAAACTCACTCAGAGAACTTCGTGCTCTCAAAAGAAATTAATCCCCACTAGTCGGAAACTGATTTCTCAGTCCAACTAATGGGGAGCAGTTCAGAGGGAGCGGGGATTCATTGAGAATGCTTAGGAGGGCCTATTTTTAGGCATGGTGCGCAAGCGTATTCCCGCAGCGAGAGTGCAGAGGATCATGCCGCAGATACCAATGATGATATCCACCTTGTCTGCAATGAAGAGACCAATGAGGGTCACTCCAGCAATAAGGAGAACGATCGACAGAAAAGGGATGCGTTTCTCTTTCATGATCTATCTTGTCCTTAGCTTTATTTTTGAGGGGTGCAAACAGGGACAGGGAGGCCGGGTACTTGCCAAATAATAATTCCTTGGTCGTTCCAGTCGCACAAGTTACCAGCGGCAGCTAGTGCTGTCAGCCCTGCCGCCACCCATCCTGCGGGGCCTGCAATGCCTTCGCTAGCCAGCACGGCCGCTACTCCAGCTATGCCGCCTCCAGCTCCGACAACTTTGGAGACCTTGGACAGAGCGTCATGGCTGATGTAGACCCTTTGTATCGGGCCCCATCCATCGATCTTGGTTTCATTTCCGTAGGTGGTGATAGGTGGGGTTTCGCCATTAGCTTGTGAAGCACTGGCGGCTCTTCGCGTTTTGGGGTGCGTAGGTAGTTCTGGGGTGTAGATCGGGGTGGCACAACATATGGGAGTCCTGGCCGGTACAAGATCAGAGCTGCGAAACCGCCCATCTGACCAAACCAGGACCTACCATGCACAGTACTGGCAACATCACGGCCGATACCATGTGCCGCACCGTCGAACTCGGCGTCTGCATCACCGGTGCAGCCAACGCAGGGGATTTTCACGATCATCCACGCCGATCCCGTCGCCGTTTGTTTTGCCTGCCCAGAATGCGGACATGACGGCAAACTCCGTGATCACGTCACACATGAGCTTGTCGATCTACCCGTCGTGGGGTTTCCCACCCGATTGCATGTGCGTGCCCCCCGGTTTATCTGTGCTAACCGGTGCTTGTACACGAAAGATTTTTCAGGCCAGCGTGATGTGCACCGATGACGGCGCGAAACTGACCACACGTGTTGTGCGGTGGATTCTCCAACGCCGTACCATCGACCGGATCAGCGTGTCCGCCACCGCCACGGCATGGGCTGTGGGCTGGGAGTTGGTCAACAACGTCACCCTTCAAGCCTGCCGCGAGGTGGTTTACCGGGATCCCACTGATCTCGCGGGAGTGAGAATACTCGGGGTCGATGAGCACGTGTGGAAGCATTCTCGCAGGCCTGGTGCCCCGTCCTGCTATGTCACCGTTGTAGTTGATCTCACCCCAACGGCTACACGATCTGGGCCGGCCAGATTACTGGACATGGTGCCAGGCAAAAGCGCGGACGTGCTGCGCCGCTGGCTTCACGCTCGCGATCCGGGATGTCGTGCACAACGTGAAGTGGTGACGATGGATGGGTTTACCGGCTACGCCACCGCCGTCGACCAGGTACTGCCCCAGGCACGTAAGGTGATGGATCCGTGTCATGTTGTGCACCTAGCCGCGGAGAAACTCACTGCGTGTAGGCAGCGCTTGCAGCGTGGGCTTACCGGTGAGCGGGGGAAGAAAACCGACCCGTTGTATAACAATCGTAAGACTGTGTTGACAAGGATTGCGTTTCTTACTGCCCGGCAACGGCAGCGTGTTGAAGTGTTGTGGCAGGTCGATTGGCTGATGGTGATCTTGCAGGTGACATGGCAGATCTACCAGGACATTATTGCTGCATATGCACACCCGAAGAAAAGTCAGGGTAAGAAGTTAATGCTGAAAGTAATGAACTCGATCCGTGCAGGGCTGCCAGCAGGGCTAGAGGAGCTAGCCCAATTGGGGCGAACCTTGTGGCGTCGGCGTCGGGATGTTGTGGCATAGTTCGATATCGGTGCATCCAACGGTCCGATCGAGGCGATCAACGGGAGGCTGGGGCACCTTCGCGGCATCGCCCTTGGCTTGAGAAACTTGGACCACTATATCTTGCGGTCTCTTATCCACTCCGGAGGCCTACAGGGAAAGATCAACGCACTCTAAAACACGAAGAGCCGGTTAAACGCATTAGCCTTCCATATTGCCTAGCGAGCTTATTGGAAATAATTCCAGTACAGACTGATGCAAGTAGATGACGTCTATGTTGGACACCATCTACCTACAAAGAGGTGTCCTACCTGGCTCTTTAGGGAGTGCATTAGTAGTAACCATAAAAGAGTCACCGAGACGTTCGAATTTAGACTTTTGAGAAGTCTCATCGTAACCGATAAGAGGAACTACTTTCCCAGTGCAGTGCGGTTTCTCTAAAACCACGGGAAGAACAGCTTGCTTGTTTTCGAATTCATCAGGACGGACGACAACGTATGCCCGATCGTGTTCGAAGGTTACGGACACCGGCGAGGGGCCCGTCACATCCAGTGGCTCGCGGTATTGAAGGGTTCCCTCCTTAAGATCAATCGCAGTGAGAACGTCCTCTTTATCCAAGGAGTACAAGGTGTTGTCAAAAACCGTGGCAAACCGTGCCATCGCCGGAGGGAGAATATCGGGGAGCTCGGTCTCATCTTTGACTACCGTCTCTTTGCCACGGCTTTCCAAGCGCAGCGACATAGGATTTCCATTAGCATCTTCGCTCACAATCGTGTGTGAGGAAGAATCGCACGATAGCTGGTTCTCGTTCGGTGGTGCGTACAGAAATTCCCGAGGGATATGAGAAGTTTCAATATCTCCGTCAGGCCTCCACGTGACTATCTGGGCTGTGCCTCTACTTTCTACTTCTTTATTGTCATAAGGAAGGAATTCGATCCACTTGATGACGCCGTTATTGCAGGCAGTAAGCGCACTGACGTAATGCTCTCGGTCTGTACTCCGGGCTCCGTTGGCGGTTACTGCAACCACTTTCTTGGCATCAGGAAAATCGGCATCTCCCTTGCTGAAGGTGAACGCTCCGTGGCTATAGTCCAGCGACGTTGACATGGTGCTTTGCATGCCGATGTCTAGTCCGGGCACCGGAAAGCTTTTCTTGTTCTGCAGATCCTGATCAACCCAGATAATCGCGTCTCTATCGGGAGCAGCAAAACCCTGTCCGATTCTCAGCAGCGAGGGGAAGTACACGGGTGCGGTCGAAAAAGCGACGCCGCCTTCGCCAGAATCAGACGTCCAGAAAATATTATTCCTGTCAGTTTCGGTCAGTTTGCCGATAGTTTCGTTTGATATGCCTACGTACTGTGCCTCTGCTGAACCATGTCCGGCAGTTTTCGGCTCGGAAGGTAGAAACTCCCGTAACAGAAACACGCCAGCTACCAGGACGAGCACCAGCACAATTGGAATGGCGACTCGTTTGCTCATTAATTGAATGCTCTTGTGTTGTGGGAGAGAAGAATGTCCATGGGGTATACTCCTGCACGATATGGCTGGTAGGGGTACCTTTCGCCGATATCCAGGCCGCCACCAGAAGCATGCTTATAGGCGGCCCAGATGAGTTGAGAGCAATTGTAATAGTCTCTATCCAGATTGCCTATTCTTGTAGTTGCAAAGTTGGAGTTATAGCCCTTTCCTACTTTGCTTTCAGCCCAGCTAGCAGCCCTATCTCGAGTTGCGTTATCCGTATTGACGGAAAGATAGGTGGGCTGGCAAACACCTACGCGGTCACGCCCCTGCAATCGCTGAACTCCCTCACCAGCTCCTACTGCCTCAACAGTCCATATGTTTCTTGGATCGGCGTTTCCTTGACTTAGGAAGATGCCGTTGTGTCCGTGATTAATAATTCTTGCTCGGACAGCTTTTGAATAGAAAACGTCACCCCGATTAGTTCGTGCATTTCCTGGTGGTACAAACTCGGATATGTCGCAGCCTGTTGCAGGAACTGATGCAGTATCTGCTGCACGAGTATTCATCTGAGGCTGAACTGGGCTATATCTGGAAGCTGTGTATTCTAGGGATTCTTTGGCGTGCTGGTAGGCATCTTCAAATCCCTCCCGAAGAGGAATCTGATGGTGGTGAAAATCATCGCTGAGCTGTGTGTATAGATCGTCTATCTCATTATCATTCAGACCTAGGGCTTCGGCAAGCTCGGGTACGGGTGATTCGTAGCCTGAAATGTTTCCCCGTTGGAACTTCTGGGTGATTTTGAACGCTCCGTCGTCCTTCGGATCTTCGACAGGGTATCCGCTTGCCCCTCTCTCGTACCCTTGGCTAGCCCATTTATTCAGGATTGATCCCCTGACGCTATGTGCTCCGTGTTGTGGGTGCCAGTACATCATTCCGCCGGTAAAGCGGTTAAAACGGCCAACTCCATCAGGTGTGGTGATTTCATCAGTTACTGGATAACCCAGTACTCCCTTTTCAGCACCAATGGATACCCACTTGTCGTAGATCGCACCCTTGATGGTTCCTAGACCCGCCAGTGATCCGTAGATATGCCCCTTGGAAAAAGACTGCTTTCGGCCGATACCGTCTGACAAAGCAAATTCATCGGTCGTGGGGTAGCCCAGCGCTCCGCGTTCCCAACCTGTACGATCCCACGCGATCGAAAAGTGTGTCGTCACTGGGTGTGCACCGTAGTTGGGATGCCAGTAGATAAACCCATTAACGAATTCATTGCGACGCCCTACGCCATCTGGCAGTCCGAGTTCATTGGATTTCGGCCACGTGAGAAAACTGTTCGGGCCTCCCATGGCATCGTACTTTTTACGGATCTCACCACAGACCTTAAAAGTAGACGGCCAGTAGGTGCGGCAATTCGTCGGTACGGCCGCTGC
This sequence comes from Corynebacterium auriscanis, assembly GCF_030408435.1. Lineage (NCBI taxonomy): Bacteria > Bacillati > Actinomycetota > Actinomycetes > Mycobacteriales > Corynebacteriaceae > Corynebacterium > Corynebacterium auriscanis. Next base: position 378,979 of record NZ_CP047046.1, read on the forward strand.
GAAGGCCTGTACACCCGTTCGGCGCGAAGCGGCTTGTTCTTGCGCTTCCTGAACCTCGGCTCGGTCGGCTTCTTCCTTGGTGAAACCGGCAGGCACGCCCTCCCTATCTGAGCGCATGTGACCTGGGATGATCGTGTTCTTCGGGTTTTCTGTCGGCTCCCAGTCGGCACCAGCATCATTATCAACGGTGTTGTCGTTGAACCAAGGGCTTGCCCTCATCGCTAGCACTTCTTTTTGTCTTCAGTCTTTGTGGCTGGCTGTGTTTATCCTCGTGCGTCATACCTCTATCTTACAAAATATTTCGAGTAGAAAACCATCCCTTCCGCCCAGCTGTAGACGAAGGTCTACTACTTCGTAGACGAAAGGCTACTTTCTTATTGTTTGCTATGAAGTAGACCTACGATCGACCTAGACAAGCAAGCATGTCCGCAGTAGTTCCCGCAGCCACTGTCATCACCACTTAAGGATGAGCCCTCATGCCGTTCGGTCAGTCACCAACTCGACTCGGCGGACTGCGCACCATAACTATCATCCTTATCGCGCTGCCGATCATCCTCATCGGCCTCCAGCTCGTACTTCCCAATTACCAGCCATCCACCATCGAGCTGGTTCTGCTCATCCTTCAAGCACCTTGCTTGCTTCTTGCTCCACGCCTGCCACAGATAGCGGCGCTGTCGTACGTACTGATCCCCATCACCATCACCCTGCTTGGTGGGGCTTTAGGGCTGACATCATTTCTCGCATTGGTGTTGATCGCCCTCCTACTGCGCAAAATGTCGTGATCTGGGCACTAGCAGTGGGGTGCGCAAGCGGCTTTTCAGGTTTCTACGAGACCACGACCCGCACCTTCGAGTTTGACCACGTGTCGCTGCTGGTGTGGTTATTGCTTTTGTGGGCATCCCTTGTCGTTGGTTTATGGCTTCGGCGTAGTAAGTACCGCGCCATGGCCGCCCAGCAAGAGTTGCGCGATAGGCAGGAGACAATGGCCGGGATCTTGCACGATTCCATCGCCGCCAACCTCAGCGCGATGACCATAAAACTTGAAGCACTTGCCTTCCAACCAGAAGACAATGTTCCTGTCCTTGCTGAGGATCTGTCGAGGGTGGCTGACACTGCACGTGTCACCATTGGGCACACTCGACAACTTCACAATTCGCTGACAATGGCCACCTCGTCAACGATGAGCAGGCTGCCTGTGCGACATCGCTTGGACAACTCATTGATAACGCAACCGACTTTTTAACAGCTCAAGGTTTTCGCGTCGACTCTTTTTCTCTCCAAGCGTGTCCCCATCCGTTATCGACGATGCGCATCCTTGCGCATGCTGTGGCTGAAGCTGTCACCAACATCACTAAACATGCCACACCCCACAGCACGATCACCCTCACTGTGATTGAGAGCTCCTCTGAGACCTCGATCAGCTTTGAAAATCTTTACCGCAGACAAGCATCGACCCCCCGACTCGTCCTATATGGGACTGCGTCTTTTGCGACAGGATCTTGATTCCCTTGCGGGGCAGCTGTCCTTGTCATCGACCAGTGAGACATGGACGGTGACAATGACGTTTCCCCACCCGACTGTCTAGAGCACTAGTGAAAGGACCCTAGACCATGACAACAACACTTCTGGCCACCATGCTGGCAGCCTCGGCGATATTGCCGACTGCGGTGGATACTGCTCCGGCTGATCAATTACTCACGATTGTTTTTGACGAAGGTTCAGCTGTGCCACTATGGCGAGACATTCTTAGTTGTGAGAAGCACCCGACGTTGCCGTTGTGTTCGTAGATGACGCGTCTGATCATCGTCGATGACGATAGGCGCATCCTTGATTCCCTTCCGATCTATTTTTCGCGCAGTGATTCCATCACCGTGGCAGCCACGTTCCATCGGGCACATGATGTTCTTGAGTACATCACGGCTCATGGTTGTGATGTGGTGTTGTCTGATATACACATGCCGCGCATGAATGGTGTCGAGCTGCTCCAGCGTCTCCAAGGGTTGGAGGATCCACCGATCTTCATCGTGATGACGGCTTTTGACACGAATGAGTCGATGCTTCAGATTCTTGCGCAAGGCGGCGAGCTAATGTGGTGGATTGATCACAATGCGGGAGGAGAGTGCCCCCGCCTAGGCAATACTCATTAGCCGTGGCTGTGGTTCGCCCGTGCCAAATCCGGACGTGACGTCCACGCAGCGATGAATGTAGTCAACGGAACTGCAAGGACCAAAGCCATTGCACCCGTTGCGGAGCGGAGAATCTCTGTGGCCATGATGTCCGAGGTCAAAATTTGTTCCAGTGGGCGATTGGAAATGCTCAGCAGCAGGATCGTCGGTAGGGCCACACCGGTGTAGCTCAGAACTAGGGTGTAGACCATCGAAGCAATATGGTCACGCCCCACTTTCATCCCTGAGCGGAATAGATGCCACGGAGAAGCTTGTGGATCTAATTCATGAAGCTCATTAACCGTGGAAGCTTGGGCGATTGTCACGTCATTGAGTACGCCCAATGCACCGACGATCATTCCAGCTAACAACAAACCAGTGATGCTGATGCCCGGTAGATAGACCAAGATGCTGAGGTTGTTCTCGTCACCCAAGCCACGCAGGCCTGCGCTCGCGACGGCTACCTTAGACAGAATTGTGGATAGTCCCAAGGCCAGCAGCGTACCGCCCATAGCTGCAGCGGTCTTCCAACTGAAGCCATGCACTAGGAAAAGCCCCAAAAAAAGGACGGCTGCACCACACGTCACTGCCAGCGCTACCGGATCACCACCGCGTACGAGACCTGGAACCAAGAATGTGACAATCAAGCCCAAGGTCAGTACCAGTCCGATAATGGAACGTGCTCCGCGCCACGCACCAACCACGATGATCAGAACCAGCGTGGCCACCAGCCATAATGCGAGGTTCGTTGTGCGCTGGAAATCCTGAAAACCGTACTGAATTCCAGAGCTGGGATCTGTATGGCCCGAAAGCTGGATCTTGTCACCCGTGCGTAGATCCGGGTTACCAGGGATTTCAGGGTGCACTTCCAAAAGGGTGCGTTTGCCCGCATCCGGACCAGAATTAATACTGATGATCGCGTGCGTACAGTCCTGGGGTGCATTCGGATCAGTCTGTGGGGCAGTATCAAAAACGCGACCCACACTGGGCGAATTGCATGCGCCGGGCTGCACAATCTGCACTTCGCCCTGGCGCAATTCGCCTGTCATGCCGGAGTGGGCTTTAAACTGCTCGGATACACGCGGTGGCTCGTCACTCGGCCATTGCGTAATCAACCCGATTACGGTAGCAAAGGCGAAAAACACCAAACTGATAGCAAGAAGTCTCTGTGGCCAGTTCATGGCGCTGAGGCTGAAACCTCGTGCGCCACGGTTGTGGGATTCTGCCGTGCTACGTCCCTGAGGCGTTTCGAGGGCGTCCGACTGATGGTCGTTAGCGCCGTCAACCTGGGGTACTTGCCGATTCCGTACCGGTGGAATCTCTGCGCGATCCTCCCGGGAATCATGCGAGCTGTGGACGGGAAGAGTTCTTGGGCCGTCAACCTGGGGTTGTTGTAGTTCACGAGCTTGGGGAAGCTCGTGGTCGTTGGCGGCAAGGTGTTGGTCGCGTTGATTGAGTCCGTCGACGGGTTCACGATCGTGGGGCAGTTCGTGGTCGTTGGCGGGGGGAGAGGGTAGAAAATCTTGAGGCGTGGATAAAGAGGTAGGGGAACCTTCGGGTGTGGAATCAGGAGGCGAAGCCGGTGACGAAGAGTCAGCCGGCGAGAATGAAGAAGAGGAAGAGGCGTCGTGTGCAGAATGTCGTCCCATGGGAACTAATCAAACCACGCACTGCACCCAGATGAAAACGTTTCCCATCGTGTAGTGGCGACATCACGGGGGTTAGCGACGGTAGGTGCCGCAGGAATCGGTCATTGTGCGATTCCCCGGTTCGGTAAGGGGACAGAGATCCGCAATTGGATTTCTTAACATTGCGACGGGGCTAGTTTGTCGTCGTTTGGTTCTGCTAATTCCGCATCGGACCCGTATTGGGCCCGCAGTGGGCGCGGTTTGGGTCTTGTGTGGGAAGTGATGCGCGGTGTTGTTGTTCGGGAAGCAGAATGAGATGCGCGAATGCGGCGCTCTGGTGGTTGTTTCGTTCTGCTTTTCCGAAATTGTTCCCGCAGAAGGAGAGAAGTAGGCGGGCGGGGGAGAATCACCCCGCCGCGGCCAGGCGCCACCCCGCCCCCTACCCGCCGCGACTGGGCATCAACCCCATTCCAGCCTCGACCGGGCATCAACCTCATTCCAGTCGCGACCTGGCATCACCCCGCCCCCTACCCGCCGCGACCGAGCATCGACCCCCTACCCGCCGCGACCGGGCATCGACCCCCTACCCGTTGCGGCCAGGCACCACGCACGTGGCAGCTTATGCCTGAACCGTCTCGCGCGCCTTTTTAGCGGCCTCGACCAGCACCTTCAGGCTGGCGGTGGTCTCTTCCCAACCACGGGTCTTCAGACCGCAGTCGGGGTTCACCCACAGCAGGGTCGGATCCACGGAATCGAGCGCAGCGTTCACCAGCGCATCTACCTCGTCCTGCTTTGGCACGCGAGGGGAGTGGATATCCCACACGCCTGGGCCCACGCCCAGCTCGTATCCCTCATCCTTGAGCGCTTCCAGTACCTGCATGCCGTTACGGGCGGCTTCGATGCTGGTGACGTCGGCATCCAAGTTGCTGACCGTATCAATCAGCTCGTTGAACTCGGAGTAGCACATGTGGGTGTGTACCTGCACCTCGTTCGGTGCACCGGAGGTCGCCAGGCGGAAGGAGCCCACGGCCCATTCCAAGTAGGCGGGCTGATCTTCCTTGCGCAGTGGCAAGAGCTCACGGATTGCGGGCTCATCAACCTGAACCACGCGCGCACCGGCCTCCACCAGGTCGGAGATTTCGTCGCGCAGCGCCAGCGCCACCTGATCAGCGGTCTCGCCCAGTGGCTGGTCATCGCGCACGAAGCTCCACGCAAGCATCGTCACGGGGCCGGTCAGCATGCCCTTGACCGGCTTGTCGGTCAGGTCGGCAGCGGCCTTGTACCACTCCACGGTCATGGCCTTCGGACGAGAAACATCGCCGAAGATGATTGGTGGGCGCACGCAACGGGAGCCGTAGCTTTGTACCCACGCGTGCTCGGTGGACAGGTATCCCTCCAACTGCTCGCTGAAGTACTGCACCATGTCGTTGCGCTCTGGCTCGCCGTGAACCAGCACGTCCAGGCCCAGTTCCTCCTGCCGGCGGATCACGTCGGCAACTTCGTCGCGCATCGCTTGGGTGTACTGTGCATCGTCGATTTCGTTTCGACGCCATGCAGCGCGCGCCACACGAATCTCCTTCGTCTGAGGGAAGGAACCGATCGTGGTGGTGGGCAGTGGTGGCAGGTTGAGCTCTGCCTTCTGAGCCTCGCGGCGTGCGGTGATGTCATCACGGCGGCGATCAGCCTCGGTGACCTTTTCCTGACGTGCGCGAACTTCCGCGTTGTGGGTCAAGCTGGACTGTGCGCGTTGCTCGGCGGCCTTGGTGGACTCCGCGACTGCAGCGCGGTCCGCATCCGTGGCCTCATCGCGAAGCAGGCGGGAGAGGGTAGCGACTTCGTTGATCTTCTCCGCGCCGAATGCCAGCCAGTTCTGGACCTCTGGGTTGAGGTTTTCCTCGCGTTTCAGGGAGTAAGGAACGTGCAGCAGGGAGCAGCTAGTGGACACAGCAACGGGGCCACGCTTTTGCAGTTCCTGCAGGGTCTGGAGCGCGCGTGCCAAATCGGTACGCCAAACGTTGCGGCCATCGACCACGCCGGCAACGAGCAGTTCGGATCCGTTCCAGCCAGGCAGCTCGGTGCCGCCGTAAACCAAGTCCACACCGAATGCTGCTACGCCGGAACCGGTGAGTAGCTCGATGGCCTGGTTACCGTCGCCGAAGTAGGTCTGGACCAGCAGGTTGAGGTTCTTGTCCTGGGCGATCTTGGCCAGCTTCTCGTAGCCGGCGCGGGTGCGCTCCAGGTCGCGCTGCGCGACCTCGGTCACCAGCGTGGGCTCGTCGAACTGCACCCAGGTCGCGCCGCGGTCTGCGATGCGAGGTAGTAGGCGGGCGTAAAGGTCGAACACCTCTTCAAGGTGGTCAACTGGGTTGGAGCCATCGGTCGTGCGGGACAGCGTGAGGTAGGTCAGTGGGCCAACCAGCACGGGGCGTACGTGCGCAGCAGCATCCTTACCCAGGCGCGTAACCTGGTCGCGCAGATCTTCCAACCATGCGTGGTCGTCCAGCTGGAACTCGGTATCTGAGCTGAGCTCGGGAACGATGTAGTGGTAGTTGGTATCGAACCATTTGGTCATCGCGCTGGCGGGCAGTTCGCTGGTACCGCGAGCCGCTGCGAAATAGCGGTCGATGAATGGCGGCAGGCCATCGTTATCGTGGTCCGCGATGTCCGCCACGCGCTGGGGTAACACGCCCAGAAGCGCAGACGTGTCCAGCGTGGCGTCGTAGTAAGAACGGCCGGAAAACGCCACGGCGTCCACACCGGCGGCGACCACAGCATCGGTGTAATCGTTAACCAGGCGGGTTGCGGTGGTAGACAGTGCGCGTCCGGTGGAGGGATCGCGCCAGTAGGTTTCCAGTGCCTTCTTGAGCTCACGGCCCGGTCCAATTCGTGGGACCCCGGCGATGGTGGAATGGAAAGCTTGAGGGTCTGCGGCTGCAGTCATGATGCGTGGCAATCCTTTGCATGTTGGAAAAACGATTTATGCTTTCACCAACCGGCACCACACCCTGGTGGTTTCGTCCTATGCGTGAGGATGCCCCGGGTGCGCTGGACAGACCTCGAGTGTGTCGAGGCGGGCCGTCCGCGCGCCACAGTCCGTCCACGCGGCAGGAGGAAAACCGCGGGGTGTTCGCGACGCTTTGAATCCTTGTCCGGGGCTCCAGAAGGACCAGCGGTTTCGCGAACCGGTTGTGTGTGAATAACCCAACACTAGACAGCTTGGTCTGTCAAGTGGTTGGCGTGTCTCGCGGGCGCGGCGGGGGTAATTCTGCAGCTACGCAAAACAGGAGAAGGGAAACGGTGGTTCGTGGGGGCAAACTTGACCTCAAGCCAATGTTCGCGCACGATAAGAGTGAAATTTTTCAATTCTTCCACTGGGCCGTCGAGGTGACATAGACGGTCGAGTCAATCACCCCTGCATTTTTCTCACGCAAGGAAAACCACGCAAGGAAAACCTATGTCTACACAATCCGATCCCCACCGCGGGACCCAATCCGATCCCCACAGTGCGACGCAGCCCGATCCCCACCGCGTGAAGAACAGCTTCACGTCCGATACAAAAACCTCCGGCCCAGCTCGACAATTCTCTCCTATGGCTCGCGCAGTTCTCGCTATCGCGGGTGCAACCATCGTCGTCACCTGGCTTTACCTTGTGCTCATGCAGCCCACGGATTCACCGTGGGAATCCCTCGCGGATTCGCGCAGCTCCACCATTGCACTCGTCGGATTCCTTATCCCCGCCATCTTGTTGCTCGCGGTTATTGTTCCCCGCCTGCCCGTTCGCACACTGACCTTGTTGCCCGTGGCCTTAGCCATCAACGTGGTGCTCGGCCAGGTCATCGGCACCATGGGACTGCCTCTCCCGTTGTACTTGGATTCGATTGGAACCGTGCTAGTCGGTGCGCTGGCCGGGCCGATTGCAGGCATGGGAACGGGTGTGCTCACAAGCATGGTGTGGGGCACGTTTAATCCGACGGCTGTGCCCTTTGCCGCAGCTTATGCCTTTGTCGGTCTCGCAGCTGGCCTGCTGCGCCCGTGGTTTCAGCGCGCGTGGTGGCGCATCGGCGTGGCCGGACTCGTCGTCGGTTTCATCACGGCACTGCTGTCCGCCCCGATCGCCTCTTTCATCTTCGGCGGTACCGCTGGGACCGGCACGGGCTTGTTGGTCACTTTCTACCGTTCCTTGGGTGCAGAGCCCATGACCGCGGTCTTTTTGCAGTCATGGACCTCCGATCCTTTGGATAAGCTCATCGTCTTCACGATAGTTTGGATCGTTATCCGTGCGCTCCCACAGCGGACTCGGCGGACGTTCGCAGAAAAGGATGTTTAGGCAGTGCGGTTGAACCCGCTTACGATACTCACGTTGGCAGCTGGCGCAGTCGTTAGCGTTCTCATCGCTAACGACTGGCGCTTCTCGCTCGCAGCATGGGTCATCGCGGCCGTCATCGCGCTGGTCACAGGCAAACCGAGGAAAACCTTCCTCGGGGCAACCGCGATCTCCTTGCCAGCATTCTTGGGGTTCACCCTCATGTATGGACCGTTCGGACGGGAACCGTGGTGGGGCATCATGACACGCGATGGCATGCAGATCGCTTTGTCGTTAGGCCTGCGTTTCCTTGCTGCCACCACCATCGGCCTGACTATCGGGTGCTTCGTTGACTTAGACCGCCTGATGCGTAGCTTGCAAACGCGCGCCCCTGCCAAGCTGGTGTACGTGCTGGGATCCACCTTCCGGCTGTACCCGATGGCCAAAGCGCGAGTGGATACTATCCGACAAATCCAAGCCACCCGCGGAATCGACGTGCACAGTTGGTCCGCACGGTGGGGTGTGATCTTGCCACTCATTGTTGGCTTGGTTGACGATGCCGCCCAGCGTGCCCGCCCACTGGGGCGCACTGGAATTGGAAACGCGGGGCGTCGAACAATCTTGCGCCCAGTGCCGGACCGGCTAATCGACCACCTGATTCGTATTGTGGTGGTGGTAGGGGTCGTGGCCGTCGCCATTGTTGCTGTCTAATCGTCGCCCCCGCAGACGGACCGGCGCCCCTTCACTTTGCACACTTCATTTCCTACTCCGCACTCTTCCCATTCCTCCCTCTTCCTACCTCTCACCCTTCCCGCTTTTCCCTCTTCCCACTCCTCACTCCCTACCCCTTACCCCCATATCAATACCGCTCCTCACTCTTTATCCCCTTGTCAATACCATCCCACCGAAAGGACAACCCCCGTGCCAATCACGGATTACATCTGGGCCGAAAGCGGCACCGGGTTAAGCGAGCATGCCTGGAATCGCGCCGAAGCGGCCGGTGCAGCATGGGTGGGCAACGAGGCCAGCGCGCACATTTCGCTGTTGCGTTCCACTGTCATCGAAGAACTCGCCGTAGGCATGGAACAACGTGGAGTGCCACGCGACGTGATGCAATCCCGCATCGCGGAGGCCCTGCACACGTGGGGTTTACAAGACCACGCTGAGCACCATCCTTCGCGCCTCTCAACGGGCCAAACACGCCGTTTGGCAATCGCCGCCGCATTGCTGTCCGGCGCGGATTCGCTGGTCTTGGATTGCCCGCTCGATGGCTTCGATACCGCCGCCGTGGAAACCCTCCGTCGCACTCTTGCGACCTTTCCTGGTGAGGTAACGGTTTACGACCGTGGGCGGTCTATTTTGTCCGACGCCGCCACGCGCCAACTACACCTCACCTCCACTGGGGACTTAGATGAGCTGGCCGCGCCGGGCCCTGTGCTGCCCGATGCCGGCCGTGGACGGTTGGGATACCAAGCCCAGGAGGGGGCGCGTGTGCTCCGTGGCGGGGAGCATTCCGGCACGCCCAAGCACACAACCACGCCCGAACGTGCTGCGGAGCTCGGTCAAGAAGCTCAACAGGGGTCATCCGCCGAGCTCGGGTACGCAGCCACGCCCGAACGAACAGCCACGCCCGAACGCATTGCCGTCCTCACCGCGCGCGGTGTGCGAATCCCACGGGGTGTGGGGGAAGTGGGACCGATCGATGTCACCGCCTTCGCAGGAGATGTCACCCACTTGGAAGGGCCCAACGGGTGCGGTAAAACCTCCCTCTTCCTGGCGGTGTTGGGGCTGGTGCCGTTCACCGGGCGGATCGACCGTCCCGAGGGCATGCCCGGGTGGGCGCCCACGGCCATGGACGCAGCCCTAGCGCGCCGAACCGTCTTGGATGAACTGGCCTACGGGGTGGACCGGGAATCCGCTGAAGCCGTACTGGAATTCGCAGGGTTGCAGCAATGGGCGGATACGCACCCGCTGGATGTGCCCAGTTCGTGGCGCCGTATTGTCCTGGTGGCAGCCGCCATGGTGCGTGCCCCCAAGCTGGTCCTTCTGGACGAACCCACGGTGGGCCTAGATTGGCAGGGGTACGGTCACCTCGCGGAGCTCATGCACCGCTATGCCGATGGGGAGTATCACCGTCTGCGTGGTGTGGAATGCGCACCGGCCACTCCTCAACCCGCAGTTATGTGGACGTGCCACGATCGCGATTTTGCCTTGGCGGTGAGCGATGCCCGGAGAAGGTGGCGGGTATGACACGCGCTAACACTTTCATTCTCGCTCACCAGTTCCACCCGGATATCTTCGCGCAGTCGTGGCTGATACTCGTAGGTGTTCCGCTCATCGTCGGCGTAATAATTGTCAGGGGCTTGGCCAGGTCCGCCGAGGATGACACAGGGCGCGGACCAGGGTTATGGGCCACGGGAATCTACGGGGCACTCACCGGTTTGCTTGTACCGGCTGTGTGGTTGACGTGGAATGGATATCACCAAACTCCGCTGGACGCTCATTTGCCTGGTCCTAGGCAGTTCTCAGCATGGCAAATTGTTGCACTCACGATCACGTTCCTCTTTGCCACTGGCGTCATTGCTTTGAAAATGCGCCGTCCGTTCGTTGGGACTGTTGCATTGGCAGTCGGCACAGGAGTAGGCGCTGCCACCGCAATGATCATCGAGGTTTCGTTTTTCGACACCACATCCCAAGAGGGAATTGGGATCTTCCTCGCGCTGATAGGGGGCGGCCTCCTTGGCTGGGCCGTAGGCGGGATTATCGGGATCCCACGCGGTGTCCGCGCAGGTCTCAGTCGCAAAAATCGTAACCGCGACTAGGCTGAGCCAACAGATCTAGCCACTAGACACGACCAGACCTAGCCAACAGATCTAGCCCCTCGACGTCACTAAGCCGAGCCAACAGATCTAGCGACTAGACACGACCAGACGCAGCCAACAGATCTAGCGACCAGATACGACCAGACCTAGCCCCTCGACGTCACTAGGCTCAACTGTCTTCGCTACAGCGATCGGCCGCGCACGAGCTGATAATCAACTAGCTGATCGTCACCTGACCGTCCGCGGCATCAACCTTCTTCGCGGGCTTCATGCCATCGCGACTAGGGCCGGCGACCACATCGCCGGTGGCCACATCGAACTTGGACTGATGCTTGGAGCACACCGCGACGGTGCGGGTGCCATCCTTTTCCACCTTGTCGATGATGCCCTGGGCGTGAGGACAGACATTCGAATACGCCACAAACTGCCCAGCCTGAGGTTGGGCGACAACCCAGCTGCCACTGACGATGGCGCCCCCTACGGGAATATCGGCTTGGGAGACCGTGGCGGCGTCGTCTTTAGAACCACAGGCAGCCAGCACAGCACCGGCAGCAGAAGTGGCGGTGACCGCAACGGCCCCCTTCAGAAAAACGCGACGGGACAAAAGGCGAGGACAGGGGACATCGAAAGCGCTCATGGTTCCCATTATGGCACCGCGCGAGGGCGGGGAGCCGCAACGACGGGGCGTGAGGGAGGGTAACATCGCAGAACATGACATCTTCGGACGTTATGGAAACCCCTGATGTAATCGGAACACCCCTCACACCAAACGCTACGCGCGTGTTGTTGTTGGGTGCCGGCGAGCTCGGCAAGGAAGTCGCCATCGCATTGCAACGTCTCGGCGTGGAGGTGCATGCCGCCGACCGGTACGCCGGTGCACCGGCTCACCACGTCGCTAACCGTTCGCACGTGTTGAATCTCACCGACGCCACAAGCATACGTGAGCTGGTAGAGCATGTGCGCCCCGATTTCATCGTTCCGGAAATTGAAGCCATCGCTACCGACGAGCTGGAACGTATTGAAGACGAGGGCCTGGCTACTGTGGTTCCCACAGCGCGCGCTACCCGGTTGACCATGAACCGTGAGGGCATCCGCACCTTGGCCAGCGAGGAGTTGGGTTTGCCCACCAGTGCGCACCGGTTTGCATCTACGTTCGAAGAACTCGCAGAAGGCGCCGAAGACATAGGTTATCCCTGCGTGGTGAAGCCAATCATGAGCAGTAGTGGCAAAGGGCAAACCTTTGTGGCAGGGCCTGACGACCTCGAGGAGGCGTGGAATGTTGCTATCAGTTCCGCGCGCGTAAATACGCACCGCGTGATTGTAGAGCAGTACATCCCCTTCGATTACGAAATCACGATCCTAACCGTGCGATCCGTGGATCCGCAGACAGGGGCGGAAGCCACGTGGTTTTGCGAGCCAATCGGGCACCGGCAAGACCGCGGCGACTACGTGGAATCGTGGCAGCCAGCGGAGATGAGCGCGGATGCATTGGATAATGCGCGGAGCGTGGCCGCCCGTGTGACCAACGCGCTAGGGGGGCGCGGGGTTTATGGTGTGGAGCTGTTCGTCAAGGGTGATGATGTGTACTTCTCCGAAGTCAGCCCGCGCCCGCACGATACCGGCATGGTGACGATGGCCACCCAGCGATTCAGCGAGTTCGATCTGCACGCGCGGGCGGTATTAGGATTGCCGATTGATCCCACGCTGGTGAGCCCTGGTGCTTCCGCCGTGGTCTACGGTTGCGCTAAGACATCCGAAGATGAAGATGAAACCGAACCACAGTACTCCGGGCTGCGCGAAGCGATGGCCGTTCCTGAAACCGATGTGCGCATCTTCGGCAAACCCAAGAGCTATCCACGACGTCGTATGGCCGTGGCTGTCTCTACCGCGGAGACCGTGGCAGAAGCCCGTCAGCGCGCGACGGAGGCCGCAGGCTATGTGAAAGTGGGCTACGGCAAACGGGGTTAGGTATCTGGCCAGCCCAGTCTTAATATTGATGGTATGGGCCATAGCGCAACTGATCTCACTGAAACACGAATCCTGCTGTACTACTGCTTCACTCCGATTGACGATCCAACCGCGGTGATGTTGTGGCAGCGTGCCCTGTGCGAACAGCTCGGGCTGAAGGGGCGCATCCTGATTAGCGAGCACGGCATCAACGGAACAGTTGGTGGTTCGCTGGCTAGCTGTAAGCAATACGTTCGCCGTACCCGCGAATTCCCTGGGTTTAAGGCAATGGAGTTCAAGTGGTCGCAGGGCGGGGCAGAGGACTTCCCGCGGTTGAGCGTGAAGGTGCGCGATGAAATCGTTTCCTTTGGTGCGCCGGGGGAACTGAAGGTCGATGAGAACGGAGTCGTCGGCGGCGGCCAGCATCTCAAGCCCGAAGAGGTTAACAAGCTGGTTGAAGAGCGCGGCGATGAGGTTGTGTTCTTCGATGGTCGCAACGCAATGGAAGCCCAGATCGGTAAGTTTAAGAACGCCGTTGTACCCGACGTGAACACCACTCATGACTTCATTAAAGAACTGGAAAGTGGTAAGTACGACTGGATGAAAGACAAGCCGGTCGTCAGCTACTGCACGGGCGGTATCCGCTGCGAGGTGTTGAGCTCCCTCATGAAAAACCGCGGATTCGAGGAGGTTTACCAAATCGAGGGCGGTATCGTGCGCTATGGCGAGAAGTTCGGGGATTCTGGCTTGTGGGAGGGGTCACTGTACGTTTTCGATCGCCGTATGCACATGGAATTTACTCCCGACGCCAAAGTGCTGGGCCGCTGCCGAAACTGCCAGGCGGAAACGAATGATTTTCACAATTGTGTGAATGATCAGTGCCGCGAGCAGATCCTCCTATGCGAGTCATGTGCCGCGGATACGCAAAAGGCGCACTGCGGAAGGCCGGAGTGCGCTGAAATTGCTGTGAAGTTGGTGACTGCTGCGGAATAACGGTAGACCCAGGGGCAGAGGGGCGCGACGATGGCGATAATGACCGCCGTTGTTGGGCAATGGAAGGGGGCTCCGCCTCGGGGTCGTGGCAGCGAGTGCTACCACGACCTGTGGTAGAAGGGTTTACCTTTCCTGCTTGGCGGCCCGCATCTTGTATTCGTCCAGGTCGAGGTGCATCTCTACGTGCTCGATGCCCTCGGTGACAAACCTATCGCCGGCTTCTGTAAAGCCGTAGGTCCTGTAGAAATCGTCCAGATAGGTTTGCGCTTCGATCTTGACGATTGGTGCGTTAGTTGAAGGATCGAGAGCCGCAGCGCGGGAAATGCACACTTCCAGGGCTTCCTGAACAAGCTGGTGAGCGATGCCGTAACCGCGCATGTCCGCGCTCACGCACAAGCGACCTAGGTGTTGAGCCTCTGGCGGGCCAAAGACTCGGCAGGTGCCTACGAGGCGCAGGGGGGAGCCGGGATCCGGAGTTCCGTGCGGATAGGACGGACCATTGCCTGGATGCACGTAGGCCAAGATATGGTGCGTGTTGGGGTGCGCGTCGGTGTCGTCAATTTCGGGGAATGGTGCCCGCTGCTCGTTGACAAAAATGTCAACGCGCAGCTTGTATAACGCATGAACTTGATGGCCGGGCATGGATAGTACATTGCGGCCAGTCACGTGAACTTTCGGCGCACTGATTTCTGGTTCGGCTGAATTGTCCACGACAGATTCGGGCTTGGCGAAGTCGGTCATGTCCATAACCGTACTATTCAGTTTGATCAGTATTCGAGTATTTCACCATTTCTTCGATCGATCGCACCTTTTTGCGCTCGCGGCCTTCGGATTCGCCCAGCTCACGCTCGTATTTGTCCAGTGCGTACCAGCCGTTCCATGTGGTGTAGGCGATACCCTTGTCCGCCAGCCACTGCTCAACAGCCTCTTCTTCTGGCTTAGATGGGTCAAAGCCGATGCCGTTGGCGTGGTCTTCCAGCAAATTCGCGACAGTCTCGTTGGCATCGCCCTTGGTGTTGCCGATGAGGCCAACCGGTCCGCGACGCACCCAACCGGTGGTGTAAACGCCGGGGAGGCGCTCGCGCTGTTCCGCCTCTGGATCTGCCGTACCGGGCACACCTGCGATGCCATCGGCTGTGGGGCCTTCCGTTAGCACGCGTCCGCCGACGTTGGGGAGAACATTGGTGCGCTCATCCCATGGCAGGGAGTGGAGGGCATCTGACTTGTAACCCACTGCGCGGTAGACCGCCTGTACGGGCCATTCGTTCAGTTTTCCGGTGCCTTGAACGCGACCGTCTCCCGTGAGCTCAGTGCGCTCGGTGATAAACGCGGTGACCTGACCGTTTTCGTCGGTCTTTACCTCGACTGGAGACTCGAAGAAATGAAGGTACAGCTTGTGAGGCGCATCGGTGGGATCGGCGATCGCGTACTGTTCCAAGATGGTGCACACCATGTCCTGAATCTTGGAATTGCGACGAGCATCTTCAGATGCTTCGTCGTACTGGATGTCCTCAGGATTGACGATGACCTCGATGGTGTCTGAGTGATTGAGCTCCTTGAGCTCCAGTGGGGTGAACTTCGCCTGGGCAGGGCCGCGGCGACCGAACACGTGGACTTCCTTGGCCTTGTTGTTCTTCAGGGAGTCGTAAACGTTATCTGGGATCTCGGTGGTGAGTAGCTCATCCCCGGTCTTGGCCAAAACGCGCGCGATGTCCAAGCCTACATTGCCTACGCCGATCACGGCGACGGATTCTGCATCCAGGTTCCAGGACTCGTCGAAGTGAGGGTTTGCGTCGTAAAAGCCCACAAATTTACCTGCGCCGATGGTGTGCTCGGCACCTGGGAAGTTCAAGTCCTTGTCGTCGGTCGCGCCGGTGGCGTAAATGATCGCGTCGTAGAATTCCTTGAGCTCGTCGTGGGTGACGTCCTCGCCGACGTTGACGTGGCCGAATAGACGTACTTCGGGCTTATCCAGCACGCGGTGGAGGCTCTTGATGATGCCCTTGATTCGTGGGTGGTCGGGGGCAACGCCGTAACGGATGAGGCCGAATGGGGCGGGCATCCGTTCGTAGATATCCACGCTGACGTCAATATCGGACTTGGTGAGGGCATCCGAAGCGTAAATTCCAGCGGGGCCGGAACCAATGACGGCAATGCGCAGAGGGCGATTCGCAGGCATGTAGTACTTCCAATCGGGTTGATGGAGCGTGTTAGGCAATCTTTAGTTCCCACGTTAGCGCGGGGCGTTATCAAATCCGAACTATAGACAGACTGGTCTATAAAATGCAACTCATTTCGGCGCCGCGTCTTGAATTTCTGAACCGGTCGGTCTAGTGTGATGACATCCTTTGTTACAGACTGATCGGTCTACGGCACGCGCTGGGCGTCGAAAACAAAGAGCAGCCACCGGGTGCTCCGGTGGGTCAATGCCCTGCGAACAACACCGACGAAACCAACAAAGAAAAAGGGAGAACATGAGTAGCGCAACCGGCACTGCAACCGACCGCCCTCGTCGCAAAAGGGCGAATAAGCCCCAGGGGCAGTGGCTCGTCGACGGGCGCGAACCGCTCAACGATGACGAGCGGATCAAGCAGGAAGATGCTGGCCTAGGGGTTATTCAGCGCATTCGCGACGTGTACTCGAAGGAAGGGTTCGACTCGATTCCGGCCGAGGATTTGGCGCCACGCTTCAAATGGGTTGGCCTCTACACGCAGCGCAAGCAAAACATGAGTGGTGACCTCACCGGTCACCTGACGAATGCGGAGCTGCAGGACAACTACTTCATGCTGCGCATCCGACTGGATGGCGGCCTACTCACCGCGGAGCAGCTTCGCGTGTTGGGTGAGATTTCTAGCGATTACGCTCGCGATACCGCCGACTTCTCCGACCGTCAGAACCTGCAGCTGCACTGGATCCGAATCGAAGATATGCCTGCCATCTGGGACAAGCTGGCCGCAGTGGGCCTCGATTCCAACTTCGGTTGTGGCGATGTTCCACGTGTGATTCTTGGTTCACCGGTCGCAGGTATTGCGGCTGATGAAATTATCGACGCCACCCCGGCCATCGCGGAGATCAAAAAGAATTGGCTCACACGAGAAGAGTTCTCGAACCTGCCGCGCAAATTCAAGTCCGCAATCTCCGGCAACCGCCGACAGGATATCACTCACGAGATCCAGGATCTGTCTTTTATCGGCTCTGAGCACCCCGAACACGGCCCGGGCTTTGATGTGTGGGTTGGCGGAGGGCTTTCGACTAACCCCATGCTGGCCCAGCGACTGGGTGTGTGGGTGCCATTGGACGAAGTCCCGGAAGTATGGGGTGGAGTAGTGCGAATCTTCCGTGACTACGGTTACCGCCGACTGCGCAACCGGGCTCGCCTAAAGTTCCTAGTGGCGGAATGGGGTGTGGAGAAGTTTCGCCAGGTGCTGGAGGACGACTACCTGCAGCGCAAACTCATCGACGGTCCAGCACCGGAAACGGCCCCTGGCTATCGCGACCACATCGGTGTCCATGACCAAAACGATGGCAAAAAGTACCTGGGTGTGAAGCCCACCGTGGGGCACACCACCGGTGCTCAACTCCAGCGCTTGGCGGATTTGGCCGACAAGTACGGCGTGGCGCGCCTGCGCACCACGCCAGACAAGGAGTTGTTGTTCCTCGATGTGGAAGCAGCGCAGGTCGCTGGGTTGGCCGAGGAGCTGGAGGCTGAGGGCCTTTCCGCTAATCCTTCGGCTTTCCGCCGCGATATCATTTCATGCACTGGCCTAGAGTTCTGCAAGCTGGCGCACACCGTCACCAAGCAGCGTGCGATTGATCTGTGCGACGAGCTGGAAGAGCGCCTCGGCGACCTCGATGTACCGCTCAAGATCAGCCTCAATGGTTGCCCGAACAGCTGCGCGCGTGCACAGGTGGCAGATATTGGATTTTCCGGCAAGATCCTGACGACGGACGAGGGTGAGCGCGTGGAGGGCTTCCAAGTGAACCTCGGTGGCGCATTGGGCTTGAACCCCGCAGTAGGCAAGAAGGTGCGCGGCAACCAGGTTTTCTCCACGGATTTGGGAGATTACGTGGTCCGCATCGTGGAGAACTTTAAGTCGGACCGCAACGAGGGTGAACAGTTCCGCGATTGGGTTTTCCGCGCCGATGAGGAGTTGTTGGTCTAGTGAGCGTTCCCGATCACGACAGCTTGCCCTCTGCGAACGACGCGATTGGTGGCAAAACCGCCTTCATCAACAGCCGTCGCGCAACCGTCAACAATTGCCCCTATTGCATGTCGGAGAACCTGTGGCCCGACGCGGAAACTGATAATGCCTGGCAGTGCCGGGAATGCCTGCGGGTGTTCTCGGTGAAACTTCACGGTCAGTTCCAGCGCGGTTTCTAAATCGTTTTCCGTTGTAACTCGTGGCCTGCACTAGGCTTTGCCGGTTATAACTGGTGGCCTGCACTAGGCTAAGGACAGTGATTAACCGGCTACCCGAACCCCACGACCCGCATTGGTTGGCCAAGGTCGCATTCGCACCTCGGCCGTGGAATATCATCGCGGGTCTGTGCATCATGGTGGGGTTTATTCTCAACGCTTCCGTCCCCATCGTTGTCGGCCGCGCCATCGACCAGGCCGTCGCCACGGGCCAACTAAGCCGCCTGTGGATGTGGATTGCGGTCCTTGCCGCCATGTTCCTCGCCAACGCGGTGGTTTCCTTCGCCGGGCGCTACCTCTTCCAGCGCTGCATGTTGGAACTTGCCCACCACCTGCGTACCATCACCACCGATCGCATTCAGGACCCCCGCGGACTATCAACCGTCAGACCGCCCGGCGAGCTCCTCAGCATCGCCAGCGTAGATACCCGCCGCGTGTCCGAAATCCTCTTTCTCACCGTATTCCCCTTCGGTGAGATCGGCTCCCTGCTGTACGTGGGAGTGGTGGTATTGCTCATCCACGTACCACTCGGGCTGTTTGTTCTTCTCGCAGCTCCGTGCATTGTTTTCATATCCCTCGCCGCTGCCAAACCCTTGCGCGCCCGATCGGGAGCACGCCAACGTGGGCTGGCCAAAGCTGCCGCGACCGCCACGGATCTAGTTCACGGACTCCGCATCGTTAAGGGGCTGGGGGCAGTGAGCACCGTCCGCGCCCGCTATTCCATTGTTTCAAACGCCGCCTATTCATCGACTATTCGCGCCAACCAGGCACAAGCGCAGCTCAACGCGACAACTGAATTCGCGGGCGCCTTCTACGTTGTTCTCGTGGGATTTTTCGCCGCATGGTTGGGTGTTCGTGGGGAAATCACCATTGGGGAACTCATTGCGGTTGTTGGAGTGGCACAGTTCGTCATTACCCCCATGACGATGTTGGGGAAAAACATTTCGTCCAAGGTGGCTTCCGGCGGGGCTTCTGCCGAGCGGATCCTCAGCATCCTCGGGGATCCGGGCCGGGGAGAGCGGGGCGTCGGGAAAGAAAAAGAAGAAGAACAGCTAGCCAGGAAGTGGGCGCAACAATTCCCGAAAGGTGTGACCACGGTGGCTGCCAGCGAGGAAGTGGATGCTGACATCGATCGATTTGCGCGTGTGCCAGGATTCGTTGTGGCCCCACATGAAGCCGAGCTGTTTGACGGGACAGTGGGGGAGAACGTGCACGTGAACCCCCAAACTGCACAGTGGGCCCTAGACGTGGCACAGTGCGGGGATATCCCAGGTGGGGCTGATAAACGGGTCGGTGAAGAAGGGCGGTTGCTATCCGGCGGGCAACGACAACGCGTGGCCTTAGCCCGAGCTATCGCTGCGGACCCAGAAGTGCTGATTGTGCAGAACCCAACAACGGCAGTGGACTCGGTCACCCAGCAGCGGATTGCCGAGGCCGTGGCTAAAGTCCGCGCCGACAAGCTGACCATCGTGGTCACACAAGCGCCCGCGTGGCGCGCCGTGGCCGTGGCGGATTCGGCAGAGCGCCTGGAGGCCGATAATGCGTAGCACACGGATGACCCCGAAGACCATGGAGCTCCCGGAAAACGCCCAGCGATTCCCGCTGGCGACGTGGGCACAAGTCCGACGTGAAATCGGTGCTCAGGTAAGGGCGGTACCAGGAGCACGGCGGCTGAGCCTCGTGGCCTTGCTGCTCATGGCATTGGGCGCATGGGCCACCGTCAGTGTGCCACGGTTGCTGGGGCAGACTGTGGATGTGGTCAGGCAGGTGACCACCGGAGAGAGCTCTGAATCCGTCGCCAATAGCCGCCAATGGCGGCAGCTTATGATGGACACCGGTTTGGGGCTCATTGGAGCCAAGATGCTGGTGGCGGCAATGCTCGGCGGGGTGGCCTCCGCCGCAGGGTACTACCTGATGTCAAAAGTCAGCGAACGCATCATCGCCAACTTGCGCGAAACGATGGTGGGCACGGCGCTGGGCTTGCCCCTCCATCAGGTGGAAGATGCTGGTACGGCTGACTTGGTGAGCCGCTCCACCGATGATGTGGCCGAAGTGTCCGCCGCGATCACTGAAACCCTGCCGTTGTTGAGCAAATCCGTGTTCCTGATCGTGGCCACTGCCACCGCGCTAATCTCCATCGATCCGCGCTTGCTGCTGTGCACTCTCGTGGCATTCGTACCGTACTGGTGGGGCGCACGAAGGTATTTGCGTATTGCACCCGAACGTTTCGCTGCCGAACGCGCTGGGATGGCCGAGCGCGCCCGGCGGGTTCTTGAAGCTATTCATGGCCGAGCTACCATTCGTGCATTTCGGATGGAAAATACCATGCACGAACGCATCGAATCGGCTAGTTGGGATGTTGTGACCAAAGGGTTGCGGGCGCGCATGGCACTACTGCGCCTGCAATTGTGGGTGACCGCCGGTGAATTCCTGCTCACCGCCAGCGTGTTGGTGGGTGGGTTCTATTTCGTTCGTGCGGGCTGGGTCAGCGTCGGTGCCGTCACGGGTGCCGGTTTGATGGTCATTCGTTTGCGAGGCCCGATCATGCACGTGATGCGCGAGTTAGACGTGATCCAATCCGCGTACGCCAGCCTGGCCCGCATCGTGGGGGTGAGTGTGGATCCACCACAGCAGGTGCCCGACTACGTTGGGGCTGCTGACGTTGGGGCTGCTGATACCCCGGTCTCTTCGTCCTCTGCCTCTTCATGTTCTGCCCCCGGCCAGCCGTCCCTCCCTGGCGCCGGCCAGCAGTCCCTCCGTGGCCCCGGCCAAAGGTTCCTCCCTGGCGCCGGCCAAAGGTTCCTCCCTGGCGCCGGCCAAAGGTTCCTCCCTGGCGCCGGCCAGCAGTCCCTCCCTGCCGCGTCCGCCAACCAGTCGCCAGCAGTCGAACTACGTCACGTGACCTTCCGTTATGCAGGTTCGTCTGCCGGCTTTCACGTGCGGGGCAGTGTCACTGCTGTCGGCCCGGTTGACGGCCCGGTTGACGGTATCACTGAAAGCGCCACCGGTTCGCGCGTGGCCGTCGATGACGTGTCCTTCCGCGTCTACCCAGGCCAAACCGTCGCCCTAGTTGGCGCATCTGGCGCGGGAAAGACCACGGTCGCTTCTTTGCTGATGGGCCTTCGGGTCCCTGATTCCGGTGAAGTGCTGGTGGCGGGTGCTCCGGTATCTCTTTTATCCGACGCCCAGCGCTCCCAGCGCATCGCGATGGTCACGCAGGAGGTTCACACATTCGCCGGCACGCTTCGGGAAGACCTCAATCTTGCGAAACCTGACGTCACCGATGAACAGATCCGTGAGGCCGTGGCGCGGGTGGGCGCGCTGGACTGGTTAGATTCCCTTCCTGAAGGTTTGGACACGGTAGTGGGGGAGCAGGGGATGCGCCTGAATCCGGTGGTCGCCCAACAGCTTGCGCTGGCGCGCGTGCTGCTGATGGACCCACCGGTAGTGGTAATGGATGAAGCCACCGCTGAAGCCGGGTCGGCGCAGGCCACGGCCCTTGAGGACGCGGCTGCGGAAGTCCTTCGCGATCGTTCCGCTCTGGTGGTGGCTCACCGCCTTGATCAGGCTCGTGCGGCCGATCGGGTGCTGGTGATGGAAGCGGGTCGGATTGTGGAAAGCGGACCACATGACCAGCTGGTATCTCAGGGTGGGCGCTACGCCGAGATGTGGGCGGCTTGGATGCGTGGTCGGGAATCCTAAACTCGTTGTCATGTGGGGGTGGCGTGGATGTGTGGTTGGGAATCCTAAACTCGCTGTGACGTGGGGGCGGAGTGGATGTGTGGTCGGGAATCCTTAACTCGTTTTCACTTGGGGCGGCCTGGATGTGTGGTGGATGTTCCTGAACTCCTTCTCTCTTGGGGGCGGCGTTCTGGGAGGTTTTCAACCGCGCGGGCGAGGTTGTCGGTCACGTCGGTTATTAACTCCGGGGGGCGAGGTTGTTGAAGGTATAGGAGGTTTTCCTGAGCGCTCCGGCGCCCGTATTTTCCCGTTGAACGACGGATGTGCAGCAGAAGTCCGACAAAAACGCGACTTTTTGTCAGAGTTCTGCTGCACATTGTGTGAATGAGGGTGTGGGTGGTGGGTGCTACGCCGAGGTGGGTTCGCTGGTGGGGTGCTGTGTCGAGGTGGGGTCGCTGGTGTGGGTGGTGGGTGTTGTGTCGAGGTGTGGGTGGTGGGTGTTGTGTCGAGGTGGGTGCTGCGTCGAGGCGGGGTCGCTGGTGGGGGTGCTGGGCGCTACGCCGAGATGTGGGCGGCCTGGATACGTGGCCGGAATCCCAAACTCCTTTTCACTTGGGAGGGGGAGCCGGTTTAACCATGCCCGTTTTTTACGAGGCCGGCACGTGGTTTTGGATGTCGTGCACAACAATATAGACCGGGTAGTCTGCAAAAAGCGCGAAAACCTTGCTGAACTGAACAGATTAGTCTACTGTGGTGTGCAGCTTAAGTAGACCGGTTGGTCTAATTGTGGGCTGAGAGTTCATACCAGCGCTCACGTTGACAACCCTCCCCCTGCTGGACGCAGTGGTGGAAGGGAGCGTGGCGTCGGGAAAAAGAAGAGCCAAACCACAGGAGAAGAGGAACAATGAGCTTGGTTAACGCAGCGGTTGGCCTCGGTGGGCAAGCGGATGACTACCGCGACCCAGCGATTAGCCCCGATGGTGAGCCAACTACCACTACACCGTTGGCGGAAGTGCAGCGTAAGGCGCATGAAAAGCTGGCCGAAAAGTGGAACCCAGAGCTGGAAAAAGCCACGGCGGAAGAGATCCTCGAATGGGCGAACGAGCACGTCGCAGGTTCTATTGCCGTGACCATGAGCATGCAGGACACGGTTCTCGCGGAGCTCGCTGAAGGGCGATTGGATAATGCAGAATTGGTGTTTTTAGATACGGGCTACCACTTTGACGAAACTATCGAAACGCGCGACGAGGTTGCCGAGCGATACAGCCTGCCACTGACCAATGTCACTCCCACGCTAACGCGCCAGGAACAGGACAGTGTTTATGGCCCACGGTTGTATCTGAAGAATCCCACTGCGTGCTGCCGCATGCGCAAAGTAGAGCCGCTTGCGCGGATGCTCAACCCGTTTACTGCATGGGTTACGGGCATTCGTCGCGTGGATAACCAGCTGCGCGCCAACACCCCAGTGCTAGAAGTCGACCGCACTGGGCGGCTGAAGATCAACCCCATCGTCTCGTGGACCGATGAGCAGGTGGAGCGCTATATCGCCGACCACGACCTCATCATTAATCCACTGACCAAGCAGGGTTACCCCTCCATTGGTTGCGCGACATGCACGCTTCCGGTGGCCGAAGGCGAGGATCCGCGATCCGGTCGTTGGGCAGGATCCAACAAGACGGAGTGTGGTCTGCACACATGACAACCGCGAACGCGGAGGCTCCACTCCCAGCGACAAGCTCCAGCCCCGCGCCCCAACTAAACGCAACCAACCCAACTGCGAATACAGAGAAGACGACGAAAGAGGCCAACGACGTGCAAGAACGCACCCAGGAATCCAGTCATGCCCCAGCGTTATCGCCTCACCTGGCGAGTCTAGAAGCCGAAGCTATCGAGATTCTGCGGGAGGTAGCCGGCCAGTTTGAACGGCCCGCCCTGCTGTTTTCCGGTGGCAAGGATTCCGTTGTGGTCCTGGAACTGGCCAAGCGCGCTTTCGCTCCATCGCCGGTGCCTTTCGAGTTGGTTCATGTTGATACCGGGCACAACTTCCCTGAGGTCATCGAGTTTCGTGACAAGGTTGCAGCGGATCCACGCGTAAACCTGCACGTGGCACTGGTGCAGGACTGGATTGATTCCGGGGCGATCCAGGAACGTCCCGATGGCACCCGCAATCCACTACAGACCGTGCCGCTGGTGGAGACGATTCAGAACCGCGGCTACGACGCGGTGTTGGGAGGCGCCCGCCGAGACGAGGAGAAAGCCCGCGCCAAAGAGCGGGTGTTCTCCGTCCGTGACAGCTTCGGCGGTTGGAACCCACGTCGCCAGCGCCCTGAGCTGTGGGGCCTGTACAACGGCCGCCACCAGGTGGGCGAGAACATCCGTGTGTTCCCCATTTCTAACTGGACGGAAGCCGACGTATGGGACTACATCCGTGACCGCGACGTGGAAGTACCCGCCATCTACTACTCCCACCAGCGTGAAGTTTTCGAGCGCAACGGCATGTGGCTCACGCCAGGTGAATGGGGTGGTCCCAAGGAGGGTGAAGAACTGGTCACCAAGACCGTTCGTTACCGCACGGTTGGCGACATGAGCTGCACCGGTGCCGTGTTATCCGAAGCCACGTCCATCGAAGACGTTATCGACGAAATTCGCACCTCCACCACTACTGAACGCGGTGCCACCCGCGCAGACGACAAGCTCAGCGAATCTTCCATGGAAGACCGCAAGAAGGAAGGGTACTTCTGATGACTGCTCCCACAACCGAACCAAACGCTGGAACTCAGACCCCTCAGTTGCCCACCCTGCGGCTGTGCACGGCGGGCAGCGTGGATGACGGCAAATCCACTTTCGTAGGTCGCTTGTTGCACGATACGAAGTCCATTTTGGCGGACCAATACGAATCCGTTGAGCGTGCGTCCACCGCCAAGGGGTTGGAAAACCCCGATCTTTCCCTCTTAGTCGATGGCCTACGCGCGGAACGCGAGCAGGGCATCACCATCGATGTTGCTTATCGGTACTTCGCAACGGATAAGCGCAGCTTCATCCTGGCGGACACACCGGGTCACGTGCAGTACACCCGTAACACTGTCACTGGCCTGTCCACCTCAGAATTGGTTGTTGTTCTGGTCGATGCCCGCAACGGTGTTATCGAACAGACTCGGCGCCACCTCACCGTTGCTGCGATGTTGCAGATCTCTCACGTTGTTGTGGCGGTTAATAAAATCGACGCCGTCGACTTCAGCGAAGACGTTTTCACCTCGGTGAAAAAGGACGTGGACGCGCTCGCCGCTGATTTGGGCCTGCGCCACGTGGACGTGGTCCCCACTTCCGCGTTGCTGGGCGACAATGTGGTGGAGCGCAGCGCAAACACCCCGTGGTACACCGGTCCCAGCGTGCTGGAGATCCTCGAGCAGGCCACCCCAGGTGCGGAAAACCAGTCCATCAACCGGCAGCTGCGTTTCCCCATCCAGCTGGTGATTCGCGATCATGCCACCGACTACCGCGGTTATGCCGGGCGTATCGCGGCCGGAACTGTCTCCGTCGGCGATCAGGTCACCGCTGGTGGGCATGAAGCAATTGTCCAAGGAATCGATGGCCCCGCAGGCGAACAGAACACGGCGAGCCGCGGTGAATCCGTCACGTTGCGCCTGGATCGAGAAATCGATCTTTCTCGCGGTGACGTAATCGGCGGGCTGGATCTACCGGAGCCCGTTAACACCTTCGAAGCCACCGTGTTCCACTTGTCTGAAACCCCTCTGCGCTTGCGCTCGAACGTGCTGATTCGCTACGGCTCGGCACTCGTGCGCGGACGTGTGGATCAAGTGCTGCGCCGCGCCGATGAACTGGTAGACGCCCCTCACGGCACGGACGAGGCCGCGGGCGCTGACGTTGCGGCTTCCAAGCCCACAGACCCCGCCACCATCCAACAACTAGAGCTCAATGACATCGCCGATGTGCGTATTACTGTGGCGGACCCGCTGCCGGTGGAGCAATACCACCGGGGCGGACGCGTGGGCTCCCTGCTCGTTGTCCACCCGCAAACCGGCGATACGCTCACCGCCGGACTGGTGAAGTAAGCCCATAGCGAGGAATCCACAACCATGATTTCAGCAGCTCCGCGCAGTGCCGACGGCATTCGTACCGCCAGCACCACCCCTCAGGGGTCCGGTGTTGACGCGGGCGCGCCGATTATTTGCCTGTCACACGGCTCTCGGCATCCGCAGGCCGATGCTTGTGTTGCTGAGATCGCCCGTGTTGCCACTGCCTTGAGCGGGCGGCCGGTCTACTTCGCGCACTTGGATTTTTCACCGTCAACCCTTACGAACGTGGCGCACATCGTCGCCGCGATGGGTGCGACCCATGCAGTTGTGGTGCCTTTGCTGTTCACTGATGCCTTTCACATGCGCCATGACGTCCCGAGCGCCATCGCGGAGGCTGCAGATTCAACCGGTTTGCGCCTCACCCTGGCTCGCGGTATCGGCACCGGTGAGGATGTAGCTGATCTGCTTGCACGGCACACTCGCCGTCACCTTGCTTCTCGTCGCCGGTCTGTTCTTTCGTCCGACGCCCACGTGGTGCTCTACCACGTCGGATCTTCAGTCCCAGGGGCGAATGACTCGGTGGAGCGCCTCGCGGCTTCGCTGGCGACGAGACTGCGATTGCAACCCGATCGTGTCACCGCCGTGCCCGCCACCGGTGGGCACGGCGGGCCGGGCGTCGTCCAACAATTGCAACCCGATGTGGTGGTGCCACTGTTTTTTAGCCCAGCCACTTTGCTCGACCGGCTTCATCACTACCTAGAGAATCGAATGCCCCAGGGAGCCTGTATGCAGGTGCCGCATCTTGGCACCGCCGTAGCTCCCCTCGTTATTGCACGGGCTGAACAAGCTCAGCTTTCCCAGTAGCGCACATAGCGCCTGACCTCACCGAACTCTAGGAATCCTCATGAAAATTCTTATCTTTGCCCTCGTTGGACTCGCAGCCCAACTCGTCGATGGTGCCTTGGGCATGGCTTTTGGTATCACGGCCACAACTTTGCTGGTCTTTTCTGGCCTGGGTCCTGCGCATGCCAGCGCTGCTGTACACCTTGCAGAGGTAGGGACCACGCTCTTTTCGGGTCTTTCCCACTGGCGGTTGAAAAACGTCCACTGGCCTACTGTGTTGGCCTTGGGCGTACCTGGGGCGATCGGCGCGTTCGCCGGTGCCTATGTGTTGAGCAGTTTGTCCACTAAGGCGGCAGAACCCGTAGTCTCCACAATTTTGGTTTTGTTGGGGGCGTACGTGCTGGTTCGAAGCGTGGCGATCCCATGGCAGAAGCCCAACAAGACCCAACCGGCCACATCCACGGCAAAGTCGCGCGCGGGGCTGGCCGTTCTGGGGCTAGGTGGTGGCTTTCTGGATGCTTCCGGTGGGGGCGGATGGGGACCGGTTACTACGTCGACTCTGATGAGTGTGGGTAAGGCCGAGCCGCGTCGCATTATCGGTACGGTCAACACCGCCGAGTTCCTGGTTGCTCTATCGGCATCGGTCGGATTCCTGTTCGGGATGGGTAATGAACTCGCGCAGTCCTGGCAGCCTGTGTTGGGCCTGCTTGTTGGCGGTGCGATCGCTGCACCTATCGCCGCGTGGGCCGTTTCCATCGTGAAGCCCGAGATCCTGGGTGGGCTAGTGGGTGCATTGTTGATGTTCCTCAACTCCACGCGGCTCATTAAGTACTTTGGCCTCGCCGGTGTGATCGGCGTGGTTCTATTCGGTTTGGCGGTGACTGTCACTTTGGTGGTGGTTCGCAAGAAATCCATCTTTGAACGATCCTTGCGTTCGGATGAACTGGACCGCGAGAAGAGCGTGCAGGACACTCCTCATCCCAAGGAGCGGGAGGAAAAAATTTCCACGTCAACCAGTCAAACAGATGAAAATAGCACTGCTTCAATCCCAGATAGTGAGAACCAGCGCGTTCATGAGTATGCGGGGGCAGCTAAGGGGTATCACGATTGGAATAGGCCTGAACTGCGTTAATCCCACCCCTGCGCTATGAAAATGATCACAGGCAACCACTGACTGTGTGAAACACCGCACAACTGCGCGCTTATCCATGCACAATATGCAATAGAGAGGGTCTGCTTAATGACCCAGGTTTTACAACGCATGGAGGATGATCAACCCGTGGTATCTGTAGATATCCCGATTAAGGCGCTACTCACACCCGTTGGTGGTGCTGCTGCTCGGCGCGCAGACCTTGCGCACTCCACCACAACGCCCACCGGCGCTGCAATGCCCGAAACGAGCACCTCGGGCATTGAATGCATATTTCAAGTCACCAACATCTTCGGGGAGGGCCGCGCAGAGTCCGCATCGAATGCGGCAGTGTTCCAAGGCGCGCTCGAGGAACTGGAGAATGTGGCGTCGGACGTATTAGTCGGCACTGGGGAGGCCCACCTGGATTCCCGGCTGGCGGCCGCAAGTGGTGCGGCGCATCTGCTGGTTATCTCCACCGACGCCGACGAGAAGCTGGCCACCCTAACCCGCCGGCAACTCGAAGCCAAAGGGGCGGAGGTCCACTGTGTCATCCGCGAAGAAGAATTAGCCCAAACCCTCAGCGGCATTCGTGGCGCAGATAAGCGCGAGCCCCAGATCGGCCCCGAGCTGTTCGAACTCAATCTGTTGCGTCAAGCCAAGGCGAAGCGCACTCACATCGTCTTGCCCGAAGGTGAGGACGATCGCATTCTGGAAGCTGCCCATCAGCTGCTGGCGGACGACGTGTGCGAACTGACCATCTTGGGTAATCCAGACGACATCAGTACACGTGCCGCTAGCAACGGCTGGGATATTTCGGCCGCACATGTCGCAGATCCCACCCAAGGCGAACAGCTGGAGCAGTTCGCACAGGATTTTTACGAACTCCGCAAACATAAGGGCATCAGCATCGAGGATGCCCGCGCGACGATGCAGGATATCAGCTACTACGCCACGATGATGGTCCACAAGGGATTGGCTGATGGCATGGTTTCCGGCGCGGCGCACACTACTGCCCACACGATTAAACCCTCGTTCCAGATCATCAAGACTGCACCGGGTTCTAGCGTGGTCTCCTCCATCTTCCTGCTAGTCATGGATGGTGTGCTGTGGGCATTCGGCGATTGCGCGGTCAACCCTAACCCCACGCCAGATCAACTGGCGGAGATTGCAGCTGTCTCTGCCCACACCGCCGCGCAGTTTGGGATCGAACCCAAGGTCGCGATGCTTAGCTACTCCACCGGTACTTCGGGGTCTGGCCCCGATGTCCAGGCGGTCGCTGAGGCCGTGGCTAAGGCCAGGGAGACCTTCGCCTCTGTGCAATTTGAAGGCCCCATTCAATTCGATGCTGCGGTGGTGGAATCCGTTGGGCAGAAAAAGATGCCGGGCTCCAACGTTGCCGGACACGCCAATGTTTTCATCTTCCCTGACCTGAATAGCGGAAATATCGCATACAAAGCGGTCCAGCGGACTGCGGGCGCGCTCGCAGTGGGGCCGATTTTGCAGGGCTTGAACAAGCCTGTCAACGACCTCTCCCGTGGCGCCACGGTGCCGGACATTGTCAACACCGTGGCCATTACAGCCATCCAAGCGCAGGCCTAGCCGCCATCGCCTACGCGGGGTGTGCAGTTGTCGCTAGATGTTGATGGCAACCGTGTACCCAGGCGCCGGCGGCAACCGTGTATCCAGGCGCCGGCCGAACTCCCCCTCCACCCATCCCGAGACAGAAAAGAAGTGCAGATTATGGATATGGATCACCACGTAGAACAAGCCAAGGGCTCAGAATTCGTTCTGGTTCTCAACAGCGGCTCCTCATCAATTAAGTTCCAGGTTCTAGATCCTCAGCAGGGTGCTTTGGAAGCCCCATTTATCTCTGGCATTGTGGAGAAGATCGGCGAGCCAAGCGGTCACATTAAGATCTCCACCACAACCACCAAAATGGAGGACACCCGCCCTATTCTGTCTCACTCGGTGGGGCTGGAACGTGCCTTCGGCATGATGACGCTCCTCGGTGTGGGGCCCCAAGACCTGAACCTCATAGCGGTGGGGCACCGCGTGGTGCAAGGTGGTGCGGAATTTACTGGGCCCGTCATTGTTGATGACACGGTTTTGTCCAAGTTAAGGGATTTGATTCCCCTGGCACCACTGCACAACCCGGCACACATCGACGGCATGGAAAACGCCATGGCGCTGCTACCGAACGTGCCCCACGTGGCGGTGTTCGATACCTCGTTTTTCTCCACGCTGCCCGAGGTGGCGTATACCTACGCTTTGCCGCCTAAGCTGGCGGAAGAGCACAACATTCGTCGCTATGGTTTCCACGGAACCAGCCACGAGTATGTGTCGCAGCAATTGCCGGGACTTATGGGGCGCGACGCCAAGGATATCAACTGCATTACCTTGCACCTGGGCAACGGCGCATCCGCGTCCGCCATCAAGGGTGGGGAAGCAGTGGATACTTCCATGGGGCTAACACCACTGCCGGGCTTGGTTATGGGTACCCGCACCGGTGACATCGACCCATCTATTATTTTCCACCTCGCGCGATCGGCCAAAATGACCATTGACGAGCTGGACAATTTGTTTAACCGACAGTCCGGTTTGAAGGGCATGGCCGGTGTGAATGACTTCCGCGAGCTCACGGAGATGATGGCAGCCGGCGATGAGGCCGCCACTTTGGCATACAATGTCTATATCAATCAGATCCGCCGCTATGTCGGTGCGTACATGATCACCCTTGGGCGTGTGGACGCGATTGTGTTTACCGCGGGTGTGGGGGAAAATGCTGTTCAACTGCGTGAAGATGCCCTCGCCGGCTTGGAAAACTTCGGTATCGAGATCTGCCCTTCGCGCAACGCCAATGAGGGCGGGGTAGAAGGCGCGCGCATGATCTCTACGGAGGATTCCGCAGTGAAAGTCTTCATGGTTCCTACTAACGAAGAGCTGGCTATCGCCCGCTACTCCTTGGAGCTGGCAGAGCAAGAGTAGCTGGGAACGGGGGGCACCCGCTGATGTGGCGGCCCCGCCTCACAGCTCCCGCACCCCAGCAGTTCTCGTCCCCGCACCCCAGTAGTTCCAGACCAGTCATTCCAGCATTTCCAGACCGGTCATTCCAGCAGTTCTCGTCCCCGCACCCCAGCAGTTCCAGACCGGTCATTCCAGCGCAGCTCCGGTTTGCCTCCCTTGGAATCAGAACCAGGTTCGGGGCCGAATCTTGTTTGCCATATCCACCAAGCGGAACCGGTGCAGGGGGAACTGCGTTTGCCGCGCCATGTGCCGCAGACCGCGTTCCAGCCCTAGACGCAATCCGCGTTCGGTGAACTCGGCATCAAAAATCGGCTCGGTGGAAACCGGCCCCAAACCGTCTTTGCCGCGGCGGCGCAACCAATTGAGCGCAGCCGACATCACCGCGAGTTTGACCTGCTCCAACCGTGGTTCATTCGTGGGCATCGTGGCCAAACGTCGCGCGGCCCGACGGATGCGCGTCTCGGTGAGCAGCGAGGCGTCAGAAATAAGAATCAAGATGGTGGTGAACCGAGCCAAGCGATTGTGCCGCGAGTTCTGCGGCACCCGGTCCAGGGCGGTGACGGCCGAATCAATCAAACCTTCCGCCATCAGTTGCCGCGCCAAACCGAAAGCACTGGATACCGTGGTCGGATTCGTGGCCCATACTAGGCCGTACAGGCGCATTGCGTGGAAGCGGAGCGCGACCGGATCCAATGTCACGTGATCCCAACCGGGCACACCCGAGTAGTCATCCACCGGCACGCGTTGCGCGTAGGCCAACGCCGAAGCTGCCCGGGTGGCCTCGGTGTCCAGCAGCTTAGACGTATTCACCCCCTGTTGCTGTAGTAGCAATTCATCGGTCGCGGCGAGCGCCAACTTGGGGGCAGGTTCGCCGGGCAAGATGAACAGTACCTTGTTGAAGCACGCTTGCGCCGTCGCGAAATCGCCACTGAGCAACCCAACCACACCCGAATGCCAGTGGAAACGCCAATCGTTGCCCAACCGGGGTTCTAGGGATTCCAGCAGTTCCTTTGCCTCCACGGTTTGACCCACATCTAAGTGGGCGCGAACCATCGTCAGTGGGATCTCCACACTGTTTTCCATGTCCGGGTTACGCATGGCGGAATTCAACGTGTCCATCAGGTCGCTGGTCTCCGTGAAACTCGCCGCAGACAACAACGCCGCGCCGGGGTCGCTCGTGTCGGTCAGGGGAGTAGGCAAAGCTGCCACCACTTCCGAAGGGGAAATCTCCACACTGCGTTCCACACCGTCAAGCAACTGGTCCGTACGGAACACAATGTGCTTGGTGCCGTAGGTGGAACGTTGTGCAGTAAAACGCGTATCCAGGTGGGCGTATTGACGGCCGTCACGGATCGCCAGAATCTCCCGCAGCGCACCGACCAGCTGGTTCGCCATGGCTGATGCCGATGCAAAACGCACCTTCGGATCGGGGTTCGTCGCGCGCAATAGCAGGCGATAAAGCGACATGTACTCGCGGAAGAGGGGTTCTTCATCCGGGGTGGGCAGGTCCCCAGTGTAAGCTCCGTTTTCCACTTTCAGCGCCACAATCAGCGAAGCCAGCGTGCGACCCACCGTGTAGATATCGCTGGCGACAGTGGGGCCGGTCGTGGCGATCTCTGGCGCTTGGAACCCCTTGGTTCCGAAGATGTGCCCGAACGCGCCAATACCCGTGACCGCCCCAAGATCGATCAGCTTCACCTGGTCTTCGGTGATGATGATGTTGTCTGGCTTCAAGTCGTTATAAACCACTCCGCGCGAGTGCAGGTAATCCAGCGCCGGCAGCACTTCCAGGATGTAGCCGATGGCTACGTCTACGTCCAGCAGATTCCGGGGCATGCGGCGCCGGCGGGCGCGTAGGGATGGCCCGCCGACATACTCCATGACGATGAAGCCGCCCTCCACACGCGGGTCGTCGATAAAGTTGAAGATCTTCACGATTCCCGGATGCGTAATCTCAGCAAGGAACGCTCGTTCCGATTCGGCCACGGCCCGCTCATGCTCGTTTTCGGTGGCCATCATTCCCTTGAGAACCACGTAGCGGTCCGCCACATTGTGGTCGGTCGCGATGTAAACCCAACCCAGGCCACCGTGCGCGATGGGTCCCAGAATCTCGTATTGACCAGCGATGATGTCACCGCGTTTCAGGGTTGGGGGCTCCACACCCTTTTCGATCGCATTCGTCGGGTCGATCACGGCCTGTTCGGGATCAGTCGGCGGAATGAACGGTAGCCGTACCATGCCGCCGGCGATCTCCGCACCGCGCCGCCGGGTACCACGTAAGCGTCGGAACTCCGAGAGGGCTTCCCTGCGCGACCGCTCACCCGGCTCTAGGTTGGATACGGGGTTCTTTTTATTCGACGCCCCGCTTTTCCCCTTCCTCTCCGCCAGTGGGCCGGTGATCTCATCGGGATCGGCAGACGTGAAAGACGCGACGGCTTGGGTATCTTCCTCGTTGTCATCTGCGAATGGGTCGAACGCGACGGCTTCGGTGTGGGCTTCGTCGTCTGAGTTGTCCGAGCTACTCGCGCCGCGGGCAATGCCTGGGGTGGTCGCGTGTACGGTGGCCTCTAAGTCATCGTCAGTGCCGTCGTCGTCTGCGAATGGGTCGAACGCGACGGCTTCGGTGTGGGCTTCGTCGTCTGAGTTGTCCGAGCTACTCGCGCCGCGGGCAATGCCTGGGGTGGTCGCGTGTACGGTGGCCTCTAAGTCATCGTCAGTGCCGTCGTCGTCTGCGAATGGGTCGAACGCGACGGCTTCGGTGTGCACATTGCTCTCATCATCGTCGTTCTTGCGGGAATGGGGCACGTCGATGCGATCGGGGGTTTCGCGAGACTCGTCAGAGCTGTTCTTGTTGGTCACTGTCACTCCTCCGTGCTACTCGTTTGTGCCGCGGCTTCCGGTGCCTTCGTGGTGTCCGCTAGCGCCTCGTCCCGGAGGCGCTGTTTT
This sequence comes from Corynebacterium auriscanis, assembly GCF_030408435.1. Taxonomy (NCBI): domain Bacteria; kingdom Bacillati; phylum Actinomycetota; class Actinomycetes; order Mycobacteriales; family Corynebacteriaceae; genus Corynebacterium; species Corynebacterium auriscanis. The sequence goes on from NZ_CP047046.1 coordinate 412,917, forward strand.
TCCGCCTCATCGCGGGTCCTTGCGAGCTCTCTCGCCTCCTCATCCGTCCGATAGCTGGACGGTGGCATGGACGCCGGGCCCAGGTAATCGCGCATCCACTTATTGAATAGGCGTACCCAGGTACCATCCTGTCGAATGCGCTCCATAGTGTCGTTGACCTGCATAGTCAGCCCAGTGGAGGGTTTTCCATCAACCTGCAGCGGGATACCCACGCCGTAGTGGTTCACTTGGTCATCGCCACCCACCAATCGCATATAAGGATCCTGGGCCTGCAACCCAGAAAGAATTGCATCGTCCGTGTATACCGCATCGGCTTGATGCCGCTGCAAAGCCATCAGACAATCCGTCCAGGTACGGGTGGCCAGTACCTTGGACAATTCGTAGTTGTGCAACGCGGAAGCCGACGTGGAATCGTTAGTCGCACACACCGTCTTGTCCTTCAGATCCTCCATGCGCGCAATATTGGACGTTTTTGGAACCAGTAAACGTGGTTGAACCGTCAGATAGGGGGCAGAAAACTCGATGCTTTCCTGCCGCGTCTTGGTGATCGACATCGTGCGGACGATGATGTCCACTTCCCGGTCGCGCAGAGCCTTCTCGCGGTTACGGCTTTCCACATATCGGAACTCCACCTTGTCCGGATCATTGAAGATATCGCGAGCGATTTCTCGTGCCAGATCAATTTCAAAACCCACGAGCTCCCCGTTAACGGGATCGCGATAACCCAAACGGTTAAGTGATTGGGCAATACCCACAATCAAGCGACCACGCTTGTGAATCTCTTTTACGCGCTCTTTCGGCTCACGGTTATCCGGGCGAATACTCCCTATGGGAGCCTGTTCATCGGCATCGCTGGTGGGAATATCGTCCGGGGATACCAATCGAGATTCTGGTGGCAGGTCCGCACTGGGGCTATCAATCACGGTCGGCCACTCCTTGATCTCGGTGGGAGCGGAATTCGCACAGCCGGCGACCGTAGCGCTTAGCACGATGACCGCCATCACGATGGCGCTGCGGGAACGCGTCTCGGTCGACTTGAGGGCCCTGGGAGAACGGTATGTGGGCTGAGCTGGGCGTCGGGATAAAAAAGGAAACATCACAGGAACTCCTGCAGGCGGGGACGAGTGCCGAGGAAGCAGCTCACAGCGGCCAAAATGGTGAGCGAGAGAACCAGATTTGTGATGCGACCGGCCGCTACACTGCCGTCAATAAGGCTGTTCTGCAGGCGTGAACGATTGTCAGAGATGAGCGCTTGCAGTTGCTCGTCCAAAATTTTGAAGTTGACGGTGCTGTACTCGGAGGATCGGGCGCCGGGGGTGAGACGGTAATCGCCGAGAGCAGTTCTGATGGCATTGCCGTATTCGCCGTTGCGTAGATCCGCCACCATGAGTGCGTGGGCATTATCCCATCCGCGAAGAGATTCGCGTGCGTTGTCCACACGGCGAGGATTCGCCACATCATCGCGAATATCCAGAAGCGTGGCATCGATCGTTTTCACCGAATTCACGAACTGCTGATGTCGCTGGTCGGAATAATCGCGTTGCACCAATCCTAGAGCCTCATTCGTGCGGGCCTGTTGTACCGCGATTCGAACCTGGGTGAGTTTGCTAAGCGAGGTCGCTGAATTATTTGACGCATCGTCGGTGCCCATCCACGTCACCGCCGCGCTGGCGCTGGCCCACAGCGTGGCAAAGACCATGAGCACAGTAGCCACCACATAACCCAAGTTAAGCCGACGGTTGGTGAGAGCCGCCAACCACAATTGCGCCAAAAGCAAAAACCCTACGGCCGCAATGAGGCCGGACAGGGGGAACCATAGGGGAGTGACGAGGGATTGCCGTTCGTCCGTGACCTTGCGGCTGGTTCGCTCGTGCAGTTGCTGCGCGGCGGGCAGCATTTGCTGCTGCATCAGCTCAGAGCCCTGGGTTAGGTAGGCCACACCAACGGGGTTGCGTAAGCGATCGTTTGTTTGGGCGGTTGAGACTAGCTGCACGTAATTGGGGAGGTTATTTTGGATCGCAAGAACCAGTTGCATGTCGTCACTGGAAATCTCGTCGATGCCGTGCCCCGCGTGAATCACCGCTTCGGAAGCCCGCTGGGTGGCACGCAAAAACTGTTCGCGGGAGGCTACGTCACTGTCGTTTTGTTTTAAGAAGCTGGTAGTGGCTATGGAATCGGCTTCGGACAAGGCGTTGAAGAGCTCCTGCGAAGCGTTGGATAGGGGCTCCGTTTGCGAAATGAGGGTATCGAGTTTTTCCCGTCGCTGTTCGGAAGAAAAAACCATAGCGCCACCGGCGGCGAGGATGGCCACGATCAAAATGAAAGAGACGATCGTCAGTCGTCCCGGGGTTGTGGACGCAAAGCGGATAAATCGGCGCGGTGCCTCCTTTGTCACACTCAAAAAACCGCGGAAACTGCGTGCCTGGGTGGGTTGGACCTCGTCATGGTCCATCCACCTATCGACATCAATCGCGGGGTGAGCGGGCATGGAGAAAATTATATACAGCTTAAAGAAACTATTTCAGCCAGATACGGGGTTAAGTGTAAGCAGTTGCCCTGAATACATCGGGGTTCGTGTGGCACACTGGCTTGCATGATTAAAGTCAGCCATCTGACCAAGTCATACGGAAACTCTGTGGCCGTGGATGACTTGGACTTCGAAGTAAAACCAGGGATTGTTACAGGATTCCTTGGACCTAACGGTGCCGGTAAATCAACGACAATGCGAATGATCGTAGGTTTGGATCGCCCTACTCGGGGTTCAACGCAGATTGATGGCAAGCACTACTCGGAGTACAAGCACCCCCTGGAAAAGGTGGGGACCTTGTTGGATGCGAAGTGGGTTCACCCCAGTCGCTCCGCCGCGAACCACCTGCGGTGGATGGCTGCGACTAACGGAATTTCCAAAAAGCGCGTGGATGAGGTGCTGGGCATCGTTGGGCTGAGCGATGTTGCTGGTCGCAAAGCGGGCGGATTCTCCCTTGGTATGGGACAGCGCCTTGGCTTGGCAGGTGCTCTGCTGGGAGATCCAGAAGTGTTGATTTTGGATGAGCCCGTCAATGGTTTGGACCCAGAGGGCATCCGGTGGGTTCGACAATTCGTTCGTGCGTTGGCGGCTGAAGGTCGCACGGTGCTGGTGAGTTCCCACCTACTGTCTGAGATGGCGCAGACAGCGGATCACCTCATTGTGATCGGTAAGGGCAGGTTGATCGCGAATTCCTCGACGCGTGACTTCATCAAGTCAGCATCCGAGTCCTCGGTAGTGGTGCGTACGGATCACATTAAGGAACTGGGCCAGGCGCTGGTGGAAGAGAATGTGGCATATCGCGAATCTCAAGACGCGGATGGTCGTCCCACCTTATTAGTTCCCGATCGTGACAGCGACTGGGTGGGTGCCCTGGCATACAGCTATGGTCTGCGTTTGCGTGAACTCACCGAAGTGCGCCCGAGCCTGGAAGAGGCGTTTATGCGTATGACGGGTGATTCCGTCGAGTACCAGGCCACCACGACCCCGAATGGTCTTGGCGTACTGGGCGGTGCTCCTGCAATGCAGGGAGCAGCTAAAAAAGTCGTTACGAATAATGACGAGAAGCTGAAGGGGAACTAGATGCTGAACGTAATCAAATCGGAGTGGATCAAACTCCGCACAACCAAGGCTTTAGCGTGGACTACTTTCTTGATTCTGTTTCTATCCATCGGCTGGGCTGTGCTCATGGGGTTCGGCAACGCGGCAATCCTCAATGACAGTGAATTGAAGAAGGAGCCGGAAACATATGCCGCCATCGTCAGTGGTATCACTGCGGATGCGGCCGTATCGGGTTTTGCGCTGATTGGCATCATGATCGTCACGATCCAAGCCGTCATGTTTGTCACTGGCGAGTACAGTTCGAACGTATCCAAATCCACCTTGCTGGCCACGCCTAAGCGAACCAGTGTGCCACTGGCGAAATTGCTGGTATACGGCGTATTGGCTACTGTGCTGGCGTTTTTCGCTTCCCTTTTGAGCGTTGAGGCCATGCGGTTAGTTATTGGGTCCAAGATCGATCATCCTATGATCATGGAACAGCTGGCCCTCAATGGGGACGCATGGACCGTCATCGGTCGCTTGTGCTTGAAGACCTTCCTTATTGTCGCGCTGTCCATCGGTGTGGGGTACCTACTGCGCCATACTGCTGGCTCGATTGCGCTGGTGATTTTGTGGCCGCTGCTGGTGGAAGGCCTGCTCGTGGGCATGCTGCCCAAAGTGCGCGATTGGTTGCCTCCCTACATGCCGTTTGGCAACATGGATGATGCAATCGGGCTCAATGATGTTGCCGATGCTCCGTGGGGGCAGGTCGGCTCGATGATTTACTTTGCCGCCTGGGCGCTGGTGATCTTCATCGCTGGAGTAGTGGTATTAAAGCGCCGCGACGCTTAAGCGCCCTCCGGAAAGCGGAACACTCCCCGGCCAGTACTGTTCTCAGTTCACTGGCGTCAGGGGAGTGTTTGTCATTGCGGTTGTTTCGCGTATAGCACGGGAATGATAAGGCGCGCGATGTCGGCCAATTCCGTCAGGGGCTACTCCTGCCGACGCTGTATGTCATCAATGAGGGTCTCTGCCGCAATCGAAAGGTTGCGCAGGGCCGGAACGCCGCGGCGCAGTTTCGCGATATCGCGCGCATCCATCCGGTTGGTTGCGCGAGCAATGAGTAGCGCCCATTCGTCTGTGATGGAGTTCATCATCTCGATACCGTCGTCGGTGAGGTATAGATCTTGGGCGCGCTTGTCTTGATCGTTGGCCTTACGCAGCACAAAGCCGTTGTTGATGAGCCGCCGCACGGTCGCCGAGACGTTCGATGCACGCAGGAAACGCAATCGTGCGATATCGGAAACTCCACAACCTGGATGCTGAGAGATGAACTGCAGCACTTCGATTTCGGACTGTGAGATTTCCAGCTTCTGGTTCGGGCGCTCCATCAACCGCCGAATACCGGAAAGGAAATCGTAGACCGAGGTCGCGATTTCCGCGACATCGATTTCGGGCAGCACCTCTAGTGCGCGGTGACCACGAATTGCGGGGGTTTCCGGTCGGGCAGCATCGTCGATTGCCATAGTCTTCGTCTTCCTCTAATCAACAGTATGGGTTACGTATGTTTCTAATCGTTCATGAACTTTTATGGGCAAAAACGAGTGAATTAGATTGTAAACGTAGCCGTGAGTGTATCCCGAATGGCATGTCGAATACTCTGGGGCGCGCCGTCGGACGTGCAGTTATTGCAGCGCGCTGGAGAGGCGGGCCACGTTATCCACGTAGCGTTTGTACCAGGGGCGCTGATCCCATTCCTCCTTGGTCAGCGCATGGCACACCTGTTTGTACTTACGTGCCTCGGCGCGCAGTGCATCCATCAACTCGCCCTCACCGGTCATGACGGTGACCTCGTAGTTCAACCCAAATGATCGCGGGTCCATGTTCGAGCTACCCATCAGGGCAATTTCCGTATCTGCGATCATGAACTTTGTGTGGAGAACTTGGGGTGCGGGATAGAGGAACATTTTCACGCCCGCCCGCAGTAGCTCGTTGTAGTAGGAGGCCTGGGCGTGCCCCACCAGCGCCTGATCGGATTTCTCGGACACGTAGAGTTCTACATCAACACCGCGATAGCAAGCAGTGGTCACTGCTTCCATGAGGGATTCATCTGGGATGAAGTAGGGGCTGACCAGAATCAGCTTACGCTTGGCGTGGTGGCATACGGAGGTGAACAACCGGAGGTTGGGCTCTGTCGTAAAACCAGGGCCCGAGGGGATGACTTGCATGAGGTCGGTACCGGTATCTTCGTGCTCGATGGTCATTTCCCTCTTACGGTTGCCCGGTTTGATCAGTCCCAGCCGCTCACCACTTTCGGTATACCAATCCACCGCAAAGACCGAGTTGATTGTGGTCACAACGGGCCCTGATACTTCGGCCATGATGTCGTGCCATTGCCGGCCGATCCGGTGGTTTTTGCGGTTTTGGTATTCGGGTTCAATCAAGTTTTGGGACCCGATGAAGGCGCGCTTGCCGTCGACAACAATCAGCTTGCGGTGGTTGCGCAGATCCGGCCGCCGGAAGCGCCAACGCCACGGTTGCAGCGGAAGCATAACGTGGTGCTCCACGCCCATTTTTTTCAGCCGCTTGCCCAGCCGCCGGTTGCCTTTGTACTTGTGGCTGCCTAGGTGGTCGTACAGAACTCTTACTTTGACGCCCCTTTGTACTGCGCGTTCAAAAGCCTCAAATAGGGGCTGGGTCGTGGAGTCCCACGCCATGATGTAAATCTCGCAGTTAACGTATTCCTTCGCCTCATCGACGAGCTCCGCCATGGCGGTGATCGTTTCCTTGTACTCGTCGTGCAGCTTATGCAGCTTGCCCTCGGTGGCGGGAAGTGCGGTGAGCTCGCGATTGAGTTTCACTAAGCTATCGACTTCATCGCACACATGAAAACCGTGGGGAACGTCGGGTTCGTTAGCGGCGATTTCACGGATCTGCTTGTTGGCCTCCTTCTGGATGGCGTGGCGCCGTCGGTTGACATACGGCGAGCCCATGAGGAAGAAGAACAGCAGTCCGAAGAATGGGACTAGGAAGATCGCGAGTAGCCATGCCATCGCGCTCGTAGGGCGGCGGTCGTGGGGAACCCATCCCAAAGCGGCGATCTTCAGGCTGTAATCAGCCACGATCAACAGGACCTGCCACCACTCCAGGTTGTCGGTGAGGTTCAGGATCATGTTGATCGGGTCGAACAGTTGCAACGTCATGGGCAGCTATACCTCGTAATCGATGATCACGGGAGCGTGGTCCGAGGCGCCCTTGCCCTTGCGCTCATCGCGATCGACACGGGCGGAGGTAGCGGAGATTCCTCGCGCGTACTGCAGGTCAATGCGCATGCCTTCGCCCTTTTGGAACCGGAGGGCTTGGTAATCCCAGTAGGTGTATTCATCTTCGATGAGCTTCGTGGCTTCTTCCATACCCGCATTTTCGAGGGCCGCGAGGCAGGCGCGTTCGCGCGGGGTGACGTGCGTTTTGCCGTCGAAGTGAGATCGGTCCCACACGTCCTCATCGCGTGGGGCGATGTTGAAATCGCCAACGAGGCACAGTTTGTCTTCGGCCGGCGTGATCGTATCGCCCTGGGTATCGGCGCTACGTCCAGTGGTAACCTCCCCACGGGCGTAATCGGCTAGCGCCTGCAACCAGCGCAGTTTGTAGGTGTAGTGCGGATCCCTGATCTCGCGACCATTGGGCACGTAGAGGCTCCAGACCTCCACATCGCCGCAGGTTGCGCCAATCGCGCGCGCTTCCATGTTCTGATCCTGTGGCAGATCCTTGTCGAATCCCGGTTGCCCAAAGTTGGTTTTCACGTTCTCCAGGCCTACTCGGGACAGTATTGCCACGCCGTTGAAGCTGTGCAGGCCAAAGTGTGCCTGCTCATAACCTGTGTCCGTAAAGTCGGGGAACTGCTTATCCGTGCACTTGGTTTCTTGCAGACAGAGAACGTCCACGTCGGAGCGTGTGAGAAACTCGCGGACGCGGTCTTCGCGAGTACGGACTGAATTGATGTTCCACGTGGCGATACGCATGCAGTCAACTGTAACCCGTGGGTTCATGTTGAGGCGAAGATGTCAGCGACTCAATACGTTATGCTTCCGATACTCGTGTGCCCCAGGTTCCGCTGGGGCGATGCAGTCGTGGTTAGAGAACTAGACTCCGGACCCGGTGGTGCTCGCTGAAGCCCAGTCCGTGATAGAGGCCGCGGCCCCCTTCATTCGTACGTAGCACATCGAGGTAGGCACAATCCGCACCGTGTGCTCGGCCCCACTGCAGCAACTGCTGGCACATGAGGGTGGCAAGCCCTTGGCGTCGGAAAGAAGGAATGACCTCCACTGCAGAAAAGCCGAGCATATGGCGACGGCCGCCGCGTGTGACCGTGCCGCGTGAAACCGCGACTAGTGCATCGTCGATGTGCAGGCTGGCGAATCCCAGGGAGCCGTCAATACGGGCAGTCAGTAGTTCCAGCGCGCGCGGCGGGAGGGGTTGCCCGCGGAAGTTGTACAGGGATAGCCACTCGGGACTGGCTTCGTCGGCGACGGTGAACACGGCCTTGTGGGCTGCGACAGGAGCGCGGTGGGCTGCAGTGGATGCTGAACCGTTCATCACAGTGGGAGCCCCATTGTCAGCAGCAGGGGTGGTGTTGCCGGTTGTCGCCGCGGCTGCACCGTTCGTCACAGTCGCCAGGGCCTCATCATCAGCACCTAGTTCCCGAAACATCACGATGATCTCTGGCCCCGCGTGGCCCTCCAGGTGCTCGGCGGTACGGCCAATCCGATCCGGAACCAGCAGCTGAGGGGGTAGATTGTGGCGGGCATAAAACTCCTTGATTCCCTCCACCGGCACGGGCTGTACTGCCGCTTCGGGGCCTAGTGGTACGGCGGAATTGCTGCGCTCTGTGATGCCGTCACCCGCGCGAGCTAACCATCCCCCAATCCATTCGTTGGCCAACCCGGGGAAAGCCTCGGCCTTCGCTTCCTCCACTGCACGGATATCGCTATTCCGTACGGGTTTGGAGCTCAGGGTTTTCAGTACGACCACGCCCCGGGGGTCAATTTCCACGGTTCCCTGTTTACCGCGCACGACCAGCGGGTCAACGCTGATGAGGGGGCCGATTACGTCTTGGGCATCGCCATGATCGACCAACGGCAGGTGCCGCACGATGACCCGCACGCCCGGGCGAATACTGACAGGGTCCGTTCTGCGAGAGATGGGGAAGGGAAAACCGGGAACGCGCCGGGCTCCGGCGGTTGCGGCGGTGATTTCAGTATTGGGGTGCATGGTTATCCAAAGGTTGAGCGGCGGCAGGGGGGTTATTCGGCAGTGATGCCGTCTTCATCCAGATCGTCGTGGCCGAAAGGATCCGGGTCCGTCCCTGGTAGCCAGGTATTTCCTGCGACATTCCACTTTTCGGCCTTGAAGGCCCTTTTGGCTGCCCGCTTGTTCCGGCCGAGCAGCACGTCGGTGTAGAGGAACCCATCGAGGTGGCCGACCTCATGCTGCAGGCACCGTGCGAAAAATCCGTATCCTTCTACTGATACGGGTTGGCCGTTCTCATCCAACCCGGTTACTCGAGCCCAGTCGGCGCGACCAGTGGGGAAGGAGTAGCCAGGTACGGACAGACAGCCTTCTTCGTCGTCGTCTTCATGGGGCATGGTCTTCGGGATCTCGGAGGTCTCCAGGGTTGGGTTGATCACACAACCCCGGCGCATTGGACCTCCATTGGCTTCAACCTGGGCTTCGGTGAGGCGTTCCCCTTCGGGCCCTTCGATATCGGGGCAGTTGTAAACGAACAGCCGCAGGTTTACTCCCACTTGGTTGGCGGCGAGGCCCACGCCGTGGGCGCGGTCCATCGTTTCGTACATGTCGTTGATGAGTTGGGAAATCTCTGCCGAGGGTGCTTGGCCCTCCGTGATGTCTATAGGTGTGGTGGGGTTGTGCAGGACTGGGTCACCGGCAATAACGATGGGCATGATTGTCATGGGATTGATTCTACGAGTTGCCTGCGACAACATTCCTGACAGTCCTCGCTGTCTGGGCATTGTGTGGGACCTTTTGGCTGTGATGATGAACGGCTAGGCTCCGAACGGCCAGGTGCGCGAACGACCGCATACTCGAACTCAATTGCGCCTTCTGCCACCCCTTCGGCACAATAACAAGAATGCTGGGTGAGGATGAACAGGCCGATGACAAACCGGCTGCTAATGAACAGGCCGGTGACGAACCGGCTGCTGATCAACCTGCCGATGATAAACCGGCTGCTAATCAACGGTTCAATGATGAACTGACCGATGACGAAAGAGCCATGCTCGATTTCGAGAAAAAATGGTGGCGCGATCGGCGCGTAAAAAATGAGGTCATCCGTCGCGAGTTCGGCATTAGCCCCACCATCTACTTTCGCCGACTCAGCGCGTTGATCGATCGGCCTGAAGCTTTGGATTACGATCCGATTCTCGTGCGCACTTTACTCCGACGCCGCGACGGTCAAACCGCCTACGGTTCCTCCTAGCGAGGTGGCGGGGTTCTGAGCATAACCACCGCCCTTTCATCGTAGCTTCGGCGTTGCCCGTTCCCTTAGGGTTTGGCTTTAGCCAGATTCTCCCATGCGCCCCCGTGTCACACTTGTTATTAATGTGACGGAAGTTAATATTGGGGCTGTGACTGATGTAAACCGTCCTCGCCATGCCCGCCACGAGCCCGAATTCGATGATGAATTTAACCTCGTCGATGACGACTCGACCGATCATGAATTCATCGATGACCGCGAATCAACGGTGACCGATCCCGCACGCGATCGTGTCGCCGGTACGGGCCCGCGCGCGAAATCTTGGCGACGCGAAGCGCCAGTAGCTGGCACAGCTGGAGCGGCCGGTGTAACAGGTGCTGCGGGTGCTGCAGAAGCTGCAGACACCGCAGGGCCTACAGGATCCGCAGGGTACGCCGATGCTGAAGGCGCGATGGGCGCCGAGCGTGCAGCAGCTAAGCATTCCCGCACCACGGATCGCTCTGGCAGCACCGCGGTAGAACCAGACAAGCAAGGCCCACCTTTGCGCGGTCTGGCCATGATCCTGCTAGCCGTCGGTGTTCTGTTGGTCGGCTGGGGTGCATACTCCCTGTTCGGTGACAACGATGACGCGAAGAACACGGCCCAAAACCAAACAGCGGAAAACAATGGGCAGCCACAGCAGGCCGATCCCGCGGGACAACCGGGCCAAGCGAAACCCGGTGATCTCAACCAGAATGGGCAGAATGCCGATGGCAATGGCGAGGGTGACAAGAACTCGCAGGACCCAAACAAGCCAGGCAACCCGAATGACCCCAACAAACCTGCCCCAGGCGACCCAGCTGAACGTGACCCGAACGCAGCGGGTGCCCCAGGTGCAGCAGGGGGTGGGGAAGCGCAGGGCGTCGTTAATAAAGAAAACGAATACGTCACCGTTTTGAACAACTCCCCAATCCAAGGGCTGGCGGGTGATACGGCAAACAAGCTCAAGGGCAAGCAGTGGGCGAAGACCGGGTACGGCAACCTGGCGGATACCAGTGGCACATTCCCGAACTCCGTGGTGCTGTACCCCGGCAATAACCCCAATGCCCGCGCGGCTGCCGAGCAAATTGCGCGTGACCTGGGTGTGAAAGCGCAGCAGCGCGATGGGCGGATCGACGATACTTTGCGCGGTGCAAAGATGCTGGAGGGCGGTGCCCCCGCCGCGGTGGTAGTTGTGACCACCAATGACATGCCACGTTAAAATGAGTTGATTGCCCCAGAGTCCTACGGATAGTGAAAATGAGGCGCACTCCGGTTGCGGTCCCCACCTGCGACTGTCACCGGAGTTGACGGTTGCCCACAAGCAAGAGCTGTTGTTCGCCCCACGTTGCGACCCCCAAGAAGACTCTCTGCCCCGTTAAGGAGCACAACATGGATTTTCCTGGTTCGCAGCCCACACTCGGAATTGAGTGGGAGGTCGCGCTGGTCGACCCTGAAACCCGCGACCTCATCCCGCGCGCCAAAGAAATGCTGGAGCGGATGGACGAGCGTTACCCGGGCCATTCGGTGACCCGTGAATTTCTGGCGAACACAGTGGAAATGGTCTCCGGGATCCACCACACGGTGCCGCAGGCGATGGAGGATATCACCACGCAGCTGCGGCAGTTGCTGGACTGCGCGGACGACTTGGGTGTGGAGATTTTTTCTGCCGGTACCCACCCTTTCGCGGATTGGGGGGACCAGCAGCTCTCGGAAAAGGGGTCGTACCGCGAGATCATTGAGCGCACTCAGTACTGGGGTCGCCAGATGCTGATCTGGGGAATTCACGTTCACGTTGGTGTGAGTAAGCGGGATTATGTGTGGCCGATCATTAATGCTTTGATGACGCACTACCCGCATGTCTTGGCCCTGTCGGCTAGCTCTCCTGCGTGGAATGGCCTAGATACCGGTTACGCTTCCAACCGCACGTTGCTGTATCAGCAGCTGCCCACCGCGGGGATGCCATACCAATTCGGTGCGTGGGAAGAGTGGGAGCAGTTCAACCTGGATCAGGACCGTTCCGGGGTGATTAACCACACGGGTTCCATGCACTTCGACGTGCGGCCCACAAAGTACGGCACTGTGGAAATCCGGTTCGCCGATGCCACGATGGCGCCGTGGAAGGTGGCTGCGGTGGCCGCGTACGTTCATACGCTGGTCGTGTACTTCGAACGCGAGCTTGCTGCCGGTCGTTCCTTGCCCTCGCTGCAGCAGTGGCATGTTGCGGAAAACAAGTGGCGGGCGGCTCGTTATGGTCTCGACGCCCTTATCATCCTCGACCGCGAAACCAACGAGGCGCTGGTCACCGATGAGCTGCGCCGGTGGGTGGAGGTCCTTACACCGTTGGCCGAGGAACTCGGATGCCTGCGGGAGCTCGGGGGAGTGGAACGGATTATTTCCGAAGGCGGCGATTATGCCTTGCAGCGGGCGGCCGCGCGCGAGGCGGGGGCGGCCTTAGAACCGGGGGTGCGCACCCGCGGTGATCATGGGGCCGAACAGGGCTTTACGCAACCGGAAAGCTGGAAGGCCGCGGTGGACCTAACGGTTGAAACCTTGCGCAGGGAAGCTCGGGCATAATCAAACCCTGTCCAGGGAGGCTCGAGGGTGAGCAAGGCCTGCGCAGGGAAGGGTGCGCGTAGTCAAACCCTGTCCAGGGAGGCTCGAGGGTGAGCGGGGCCCTGCACAGGGAAGAACGCGTAATCCCTTGCAGTTAGGTCCCTCGTTAAGCCCGGTGCAGGCGCCCAGCTGCCGCGCACAGTGCGTTTGCAATAGACAGGTCGGGGTTGGACCCGAATCCCACTGCCCATGCGCGGTGCGATTTGTGCACGGTGTAGATGAAGGTCACGGTGGCCTCGAAGATCTCGAACTGGTGGAATTCCAGGATCTCTACGGGCATTGCGTGATCGGCCAGAACTTCGGATACTGCACTGCAGGCGCCCATCGCGGTGATGTCCACAACCGTTCCTTGTCCATCGGCACGGAGCCCAGCCATCGACATGTGGTATTCGTGCTTGCCTGCGCGCAGGGACTGGGAGCGCAGGAATTCTACGCGCACATCTGATGGAGCATAGGTTTGGATGAACTGCTTCCACTCCATGCCACGTGCTTCTTCTCGCATGCCTTTGGGTAGGCGCACGCCGAACCTAGCGCGGAATGGATCCTCGGCAAACGTGCGGGTGCGCTGGCGACGCTTTTCAATGCGGGTGCTCTCCGCCTTGACGAACGTTTTCGCCGTGGAACGACGTGCCGCAGGGATGGTGGAGTAGGTGGGGCGCCCGGCGGTTTCGGGACGGGCGAACCGGATCATCGTGGTGGTGCGCATGTTTTCCTCTGATTCCCCAAACATCGAATCTGGTGCATCGCCTGCGTAGCCATGTTCTGCAGTGCTGATCGTGTACCGAGATTCGGTGTGGGAAGAGTTGCTCGACATTGTTCTCATCGGTCCTAACTGTGGTTTTGTGTGCCTGTCGTGGACCGACGCTTATGCGATGTGCTGTAACCCCGTAGTGGAGGGGTCAGTCCGCGCCTCCACCCGGGTTGGGTACTCGCATAAGAATGTGGCTCATGTCATAAGAATTTAGTGGGGCTACCCAACAACGGCAACCCCTCGTCCCCAAAGTTTCCCATTTGGGGGGATTATCTGTCTCACTATACGGGAACAGGCTGGGCAGATGGTTCGCGGATGCCGTGGCGTGGGTGAGCAGGCGGAATCCCTTGATCCCGGTGAAACGCTTGCCGTGATACATCTCGGATGTTTATGGCTTGCCCAATGGCTTTGCTTATTGCTCTGCAAGAGGCGAGCCCCACGTGCAGGTGGGACCCACTGCACACTCGCCGGCCGCTTCACCGCCGTAGGCTGCGGGCCTCACGCGCACGGCGCCCACGATTCCTCCGCACCACGGCGCACGCCCTCGCTGCTGCGGGCCTCACGCGCGCGCGTGGGGCCACTGGCCGTGTTCCACGTCCACGGGTACACCGTCGGGGCGAGCTTCACGCGCACGGGGCCCACATGACCAAAGTGGAATAGTGGAGCGACTTAGCTATATCCAGTGCAAATGCCTCGTTCTCACTAAAGGGAGAACAAGGGATAGGGAAAGCTAACCCATCAGTAGCTTCCATACGAAACTGCCTATGACGGTGGCGATAGCGAAGGGGAATAGGAGGAGGATAATATGCTTCACGGAAGATGATCCGTACGTTCGCTTCCCGACTAGGTAGGCACTGAAGCATCCGGCAGCGAGGAGCACAGGGATGATCAGTACACCGTCTGAGCCGTGGCTTATGAAGTAGACAGCGAGAAGTGATAGTAGTAGCCCTGCGATGATATACAAGAAGTTCAGTTTCATGGGATCTTCAAAGTAGAATCGTTGTAACTATGCGTTGAGTAATTCCGGCTGCACGGTCGCTCATGCCAATTCGTTAGAAACCTTCTTTGACTCTTTCTCCAATTTCTCCGTCGATCCCTGTAGCTATATCGAGCGCTTTCCAAGTTTCATCAAATGTGATGTATGCAGTTGGGGGTCCCGCATACGTTGCAACTTTTTTGTTGGTAGGGGACAAGAACTTCACTGTTCCCCTGGCTAATGGGGCACTGGGGTGGATTCCAGCGGTCGTGGAGACATGTCTTAAATCTCCAATAGTCCTAGCAGGGCGACCAATCGTTCTGCTGGGGTGTGGAAGTCGAGTGGCTAGCGGGGGTGCTGGTTAAGCTGCGTTGCCACGAGTTCAAGGTTGTGTTCGGTGTGAACTCTTGGGTTAGTTCCTTTGGGGAAGGAGTGGAGCAGTAATCCGCAGGTGTTTTTCGGTGCTAACGCGCTGCCACTGTGGAGCTGGGTCGCAGAAATGTACTGGGCACTTCTTTTGACGAGGGTTTCGACGACGGGCTCTCTTCCTTCAACTCGACTTTGGCCTAGAAGAACTAAGCTTTCTTCCTACATTTTTCTATTCTCATCCCGTTTTATCCGGCGCCCTCTACTTGCCCGACTTCGCTGCACTACGAGCTAAGAAAAGTAGCTCTGCAGTAGCGATCGCCTCAATCTCTGATGGTGCGACGGATTCGTCTGCCGAGTGAATACGGCAACTGGGCTCCTCAATGCCGTACAGAGCTAATTCGGACTCCGGGTACTTGGACAGCAGCTTGTTGGTCAGAGGAATGGATCCACCGGAACCGATCTCCACGGTCTGCTGACCGTAGACATCGCTCAAAGCGAGGGAAAGCTCCTGCAGGGCAGGGCCGGAGGTATCGGCACTGAACGCCTCGGCCATGGAGTTGCTTTCGATTTCCACGGTGCCGTTGACCTTTTGAGACTTCAGGTGGTCGATCAGCAGTTGCTGGCATTCCTGTGGCTCGCGTCCTGGAGGCACGCGCAGGCTGACAACCGCGGCGGCGTAACCGGGTACCGCATTAATCGCGTCATCCACCGACAGGCTGTCCAGGCCCGTGACGGTGAGCGAGGGGTTCATGACGGTTAGATCATTGGGCTTGAAGCCCTGCTCCGTACCGATCACCTTGGCGCCGTCCATTACGCCGGCATTCTTAGCGAACGTGGCCTCATCTGGGCCCACGCCCTCCCAATGCACAGAGGGCTCCAGCCCCTTCACTGCCACCAGGCCATTGTCATCGTGCAGGGTGCCCAAAAGCTTGATGAGCTCCAGCAGGGCATCGGGGGCAGCACCACCGAACTGACCGGAGTGCATGGGCTGCTCAATCGTACGAACACTCACGGTCACGGGTGCGGAACCGCGCAGCGCGGTGCAGATGCTGGGCACACCAATAGCATCGTTGCCGGAATCGGCAATCATAAAGGTGTCAGCCTTGAATAGTTCTGGGTTGGATTCCAGAAGATCCTCGAGGCCATAACCACCGCGCTCTTCGGAACCCTCCACCACGATGCGAATGCCGATGTTCTTCAGCTCTTCATGGCCCTGTTCGATGAGTTTGTCCATGGCTCGCAACACGGCCAGGTGCAACACCACGTGCCCCTTGCAGTCCGCGGTGCCGCGACCGTACCACCGGCCATCGCGTTCAGTCAGGGTCCAAGGATCGTTTGTCCATTCGGAAACGTCACCGGCAGGCTGCACGTCATAGTGTGAATACAGCAGTACGGTGGGGTAGCCCTCGGCCGCTTCGCGCACGCCGATAACCGCCACGGCACCATCGGTTGTATCGTGGCCTTCTACATCGATGCCCGCTTTGCGGTAGGCATCAATTACCCACTGCGCGGCATTGGCATTGTGGGCTTCCAGTCCCGGCACGCTGTGGACGGACTGGAATGCGACCAGTTCGGTGAGGGCTTCTTTCACGAAGTCCATCTGATCCGCGATGAGCGGTCGAAGGGCCTCCGCGGTGAACTTTTGGTTGCTTGCTGAAGCGTTATTAGTCATGTAAACCACTGTAGCCATCACTTCAGACAGCGTTCGCGGCCGGTTCCGGTTCGGCCGCGCGATCAGGCCGGATTGCGCTGGCGGTTGACTCCGGTTCGGCAGTTAACTGTTCGGACTGCACTCGCATAACTGTTCGGACAGTGCTCGCGGCCGGATCCGGTTCGCAGCGCGTCCCCGGCCACTACGATTACCCCATGGGAAATGGTGGGGGATTGGGCGAGGAAGGCGTCGACCCAATAAATCTTGCACTCACCGTAACCGAGTGCTAAAAACGGGTTTAGCACTTAGCTCAATCGAGTGCCAGATGAAAACAGTGGCAGTCCACGTTTTGACAACCCTAGGGCGCGGGCGGCCACAAGCGAAAACATCGACAAAAGAAACGATCAGATGCAGTGAGGGCGAAGGTGGCGACACATCTTCACCCGTGCCGTCGCGGGCGCTGGATTTGAACCGCACGTGTCGCGTAACTCTACATGGAGGATCGAAGCCATATGGCTAAGATGATTGCATTCGACGAAGAAGCCCGTCGTGGTCTGGAAAAGGGTCTGAACACCCTGGCAGACGCGGTAAAGGTAACCCTCGGTCCGAAGGGCCGCAACGTAGTTCTGGAGCGCAAGTGGGGCGCCCCAACCATCACCAACGATGGTGTAACCATTGCTCGTGAGATCGAGCTGGAAGACCCATACGAGAAGATCGGCGCAGAGCTGGTCAAGGAAGTTGCCAAGAAGACCGACGATGTCGCAGGCGACGGCACCACCACGGCAACCGTGCTGGCTCAAGCGCTGGTGCGCGAAGGTCTGCGCAACGTAGCTGCGGGCTCCAACCCCATGGGCATCAAGCGTGGCATCCAGGCTGGAGTGGATAAGGTCACCGAGCAGCTGCTGAGCACTGCTAAGGAGATCGAGACCCAGGAGCAAATCGCTTCCACCGCTGGTATTTCCGCTGCCGATGAGGAAATCGGCAAGCTCATCGCCGAGGCAATGTACAAGGTAGGCGATGGTCAGCTCAACAAGGACGGTGTGATCACCGTCGAGGAGTCCAATGCTTTTGGTGTGACCCTGAACGTCACCGAGGGTATGCGCTTCGACAAGGGCTACATCTCCGGTTACTTCGCTACCGATATGGAGCGTGGCGAGGCTGTGCTAGAGGATCCATACATCCTGCTGGTCAGCTCCAAGATCTCCAACGTCAAGGACCTGCTGCCACTACTGGAGAAGGTCATGCAGTCCGGCAAGCCACTGCTGATCGTGGCTGAGGACATCGAGGGTGAGGCCCTGTCCACCCTCGTTGTGAACAAGATTCGCGGCACTTTCAAGTCCGTTGCCGTCAAGGCTCCGGGCTTCGGCGATCGCCGTAAGGCTCAGCTGCAGGACATCGCTATCCTGACCGGCGGCCAGGTCATCGCCGAGGAGGTTGGTCTGTCCCTAGAGACCGCGGACCTGCCACTGCTGGGTACCGCGCGCAAGGTTGTTGTCACGAAGGATGACACCACCATCGTTGACGGCGCCGGCTCTAAGGAGCAACTGGAGGGTCGTATCAAGCAGATCCGCCAGGAGATCGAGAACGCTGATTCCGACTACGACCGTGAGAAGCTCCAAGAGCGCCTAGCGAAGCTTTCCGGTGGCGTAGCTGTCCTGCAGGTTGGTGCTGCTACCGAGGTTGAGCTGAAGGAACGCAAGCACCGCATCGAGGACGCTGTGCGTAACGCCAAGGCAGCCGCAGAAGAGGGCATCGTTGCCGGCGGTGGTGCTGCGCTGCTGCAGGCTGCATCCGTTCTGGATGACAACTTGGGCCTTGAGGGCGACGAGGCAACCGGTGTGCAGATCGTTCGGGCTGCCCTGTCCTCCCCGCTCAAGCAGATCGCTCACAACGCAGGCTTCGAGCCAGGAGTGGTTGTGGACAAGGTGGAGAACCTACCGGCTGGCCAGGGTCTGAACGCCGCTACCGGCGAGTACGTGGACCTGCTTGGCGCTGGCATCTCCGACCCAGTGAAGGTGACCCGTTCCGCTCTGCAGAACGCGTCCTCCATCGCTGCGCTGTTCCTCACTACCGAGGCCGTTGTGGCTGACAAGCCAGAGCCAGAAGCGCCGGCTATGCCAGGCGGCGACGAGATGGGCGGTATGGGCGGCTTCTAAGCGCCCAGCTGTTACTGCTAGCGGACGTCGTTCTTCTTTTTAGTCCGACGCCCCGTGCTAACCCGCGGTTGGTTGATCCTTAGGGGATCGGCTAGCCGCGGGTTAATTTGGTATTGCGCTTTCCGATTTAAATGGCAGTGAAGTGAATTGCAGTTTAATTAAAAATTAATAAATTTTGCGGGCGTAACGCGTGCATTGTGCATGACGTTTTCATGCAAAATGACCAGCGCTAAGGCGGCGAGGTGGGCGCTCGTGTAAGAAGGCGGAAACTCACGCTGAACTGCGCACTCTATGCGATATCCAGTGGTGATCTAACCCCCTTTTTTGGGGTAATTCGCGCTGATTGCGAAAAAATTCTAAAGCTATTCTCAGTGGTCACTGCGTTATTAAACTGCAATCTACAAATCGGGAAAAATGGCACCTAACCTGCGGTTCTGTCAGGTAAGTTTCGTGAGAGGCATAGCGTGCTGGGATCACACTGTGGAGAGGCTGTAGGGGTGCTGGAGCAGAACTTCGCTTTTACCTGTTGTGTCCTGACAGAAATCGTTTATTGTATTCCCCAGACGGCCTCAACAGGGGCGTCATGCAAAGTGAAAATCAGTCGGCACAAAGTGCTGGCGCCTCTGAATCTCTAAAGGAGACCATAATGAACATCGAAATCATCGAGCAGCTGGGTGACTTCTTCGCAGGCTTGGGCGACCTTTTCGGTGGCCTGTTCAAGGCCCTGGGCGTTGTCTTCAAGTGGGCCAAGATTGAGGCTTAATTTCACCGCCTCTGAGCTCTAGCTCAAAACCTAAAGACCCTAGCTTCGGCTAGGGTCTTTCTTTCATTTGCCAACAGTTGTGTCTGTCACTACCTCCATTTGAAGTAATGATTCTGTGGCAACGGGAAAACAACAGGCCGGCGGTTTAAACTGGAGGCATCGGGTGTGTAGTACCCAGTCCCCATGATTTGCCCTGATTTCGCTTGAGGAGAAACACGAGATGTCCGAGGATAACAAGGACGATTTCCACATCGTCGACCTAGCTGCTACCGAGGGATACCTCGTCGACGATTCTGACGAGGACGACCCAACCCTCATTACCCCGGACGGTCATCGGGTTGATACGTGGCGGGATGATTACCCCTATGAAGAGCGTATGAGCCGTGAGGAGTACGAGCGGACCAAGCGCAGCCTGCAGATCGAGCTGCTTAAGTGGCAGAACTGGACCAAGGACACGGGCCAAAAGCACATCATCCTCTTTGAGGGGCGCGATGCTGCCGGCAAGGGGGGAACCATTAAGCGTTTCAACGAGCATCTGAATCCCCGTGGTGCTCGGACTGTGGCTTTGGAAAAACCCTCCGAGCGTGAATCCACCTCGTGGTACTTTCAGCGCTATATCCAGCACTTCCCATGTGGTGGCGAGATCGTCTTCTTTGACCGTTCTTGGTACAACCGCTCTGGCGTGGAGCGCGTCATGGGCTTTTGCACCAACGATCAGCATGCAGAGTTCTTGCGTGAGGTACCAATGCTAGAGAACATGATCATGGGATCCGGCATTTCCCTGACCAAGCTGTGGTTCTCCGTCACGCGCAAGGAGCAGCGCACCCGCTTTGCCATCCGCCAGGTCGACCCGGTGCGGCAGTGGAAGCTCTCGCCCATGGATCTAGCTTCTCTGGATAAGTGGGATGATTACACCCGTGCGAAGGAAGAGCAGTTCCGTTACACGGATACCAACGAGTCCCCATGGATCACCATCAAGTCCAACGACAAGAAGCGCGCTCGTATCAACGCGATGCGCTACGTACTCTCCAAGTTTGAGTACGCAGGTAAGGATCACGAGGTGGTCGGGGAACCCGATCCGTTGATCGTCAAGCGCGGTCGTGATCAGATCGGCGACTAAGTTCCCACAATTTCAATCGGGTTGCCCTGCCACCTCGTGTGGCTGGGCACCTGATCGCCGCGCATAACCAGCGAGGCCGGCCCCACAGAGGTGCCGTTGCCCAACACTGCGGCGGGCAAAGCAACTGAATGCGGTCCCAAGGTTGCACCTGCCCCCAAAGTCACCGTGTCCAAGCTCATCACGCGGTCCTGGAACAGGTGCGTCTGCACCACGCATCCCGGGCCTACCGTGGCCCCCGGACCCACCTCACACAGGTCGGCTTCCGGGAACCAGTAACTATCAATCCACGCACCTCGGCCGATTTTCGCGCCCAGTGCCCGCAGGAACATGTTCAAGCTGCCGGTCCCCATGGTGTGAGCCAGGAACCACGGACCCGCCACGGTTTCCACGAACTGGTCCTGCAACTCATTGAGCCACACAAACCGGCTCCACAACACGTGATCGCCAGATTTAATCTGCTGCACACACAACCACTTCATTGCGATCGTCATCACCGCGGCCACGAAACCAGCGCCCACCAGCACCAATCCGCTCACGAGAACGGCTGCCAGCAGCCCGTAGGTTGTCAAGGCAGCCTGCAGGGCAATTACTACTGACCCTGCAATTACTGCCGACGCCATTGGGGCCAACAGGCGCAGAGTCTCAATGAGTCCTCGTGCCGCCTTGAGACCGCGGGTGGGATTGTATGTACGATCGTCGCCATCGGTTTCTACTTCAACACGGCGCAAACGCTCCGGTGGGGAACCCATCCAGTTGGTGCCTGCCTTAGCTTTCTTCGGCGTGGAGGACAGTACGGCGACCAGGGAGTTCTTCTTCAGTTTGCGCTCCGGACCAGCAATGCCCGAATTGCCCAAGAAGGAACGTTTGCCCACAGTGGTAGGGCCCACCAGCAACCAACCGCCACCACCCATTTCGTAACCACTGACCATGGTGTCGTCCGCTAAGAAGGCGCCCTCGCGGACATCGGCGAACTTGGGGAGCATCACAGCCGTGGAGATTTCGGCGTCGCGACCAATCTTGGCGCCCAAGGAGCGGAACCACAAAGGGGTTAGCTGCGAGGCGTACATGGGGAAAAGGTGTGTGCGGGCCGAATCCATCAGCCGACCGACTGTCCAGACTCGCCACCCCATGGCCGAACGCACCGGCCACACACCGGGTTTCATGCGTAGGGATAGCAAGCGTACTGCCAACCAAGTGAGCAGCGCGTACGTGCTGAACACAACCAAACCAGCGGGTGCTGCAAGGGCTAGAGCCCATGTGATAACCACGGCAGCAGACGCACCAGCTGAGGCAAACCACGAGGTGAAGAAGAGGTCCGCGATCACGCCCACAAAGATCGCGAGGAAAGGCAGTGCATCCAGTGCCAAGCTGGTGACCGCGAAACCGGCCACCCAACGGCGACGGCGCGGAGGTGCATGCTCGGGGAAGCGGTGGGTAGCGCGTCCAACGCGCTGGGCAGGTGAGCCCGCCCAGCGGGAACCGGCTTTGACCTTCTTTTTGCCCGTCACGCACGAACCGGCTTCGATGTGTGCATCCTTTGCAATTCGAGTGCCGGGCATGAGCGTGGAGCGGGCGCCCACGGAAGCGTTCTTGCCGATGGTGATGTCGCCAATGTGCAGCACATCGCCTTCAACCCAATATCCGGACAGGTCCACCTCTTGCTCGATACTGCAGTGATCACCCAGCGTTAACAAGCCCGTTACTGGTGGCAAGGTGTGCAGTTGCACCCCATCGCCTACAGAAGCACCCAATGCGCGGGCATAGTTGTTGATCCAGGTGGCACCAGATAGATTGCGGGCCCCGGAGGTATCCGCCACGCGCTCAGCGGCCCACAGCCGCAAGTGCATAGCGCCTCCTCGTGGATAATCGCCCGGGGTCATTCCGGCCGTAAGCACACGGATGATCAGTGCGCTTAGTGGCAGGTTACCCAGCGGAGAAGCGAAAACGATGATGAGCAGCAATGATAGCCACCATGGCACATCCACAACCCACGGCTGCAACTGGGGTAGCGAGCCACTGATCCCGGAGATGCTCAATATGGAGTTGAACACTGCGAGCCACGCTACCCACCGCAGACCCGCCAATGTCAGCGCCGGTATCTGAATGAGTGCCTGGGCCAGGCGAGTTCCGGCGCCCACGGGCTTGGCAAGCTCTTGGGGTTGCTGGGAGGACATGTCGGTAGAGGAACCGAACCCCGGTACAGCCGCAGGATTGGAGATCTTCGGCTCCAGGAAGTTGGCGAATGCCTCCAGACGGGAATAGTCGTAGAGGTCGCGAACAGATACGGTGGGAGCGGCTTCACGGACCTGCCCGATGAGCGTAGCTGCGCCCAGTGAGGTGCCACCGAGGTTGAAAAAGTCCACATCCGCGCTGGTCACAGTAGTTCCCAGGGTGTTGGACCAGATATCTGCCAACCAGCGCTGGATGGGGTTTGCAAAGGTAGCATCGGCCGTATCGCCACGCGCGGGCAAAGGCCATGGTAAAGCCTTTTTATCCACCTTGCCGGAGGTTGTCACTGGCAGAGAATCCAACGCACACAATCGCGGAACCATAGCAGCCGGGAGGTTCTCCCTCAGTTCGCCGACCGCGGCGTCGAGATCGAAGGTAGAAGCATCCCCAGATTCAGGAGATACATAGCCCACCAGCACTTTATCGCCGGCACCGGTGGTTTGGACGACCACGGCAGCGCTGCGCACACCGGTGAGGGCGGTCAGGGCAGCATCCACTTCGCCCAACTCAATGCGGCGACCGCCGATTTTCACTTGATCATCCACACGGCCGACGAAGTATAGGCCGTCTTCCTCCAAGCGCACGTGGTCGCCGGAGCGGTATGCGCGATCCCAACCGAGGGAGGGCATTGGCGCGAACTTTTCCGCGTCCTTCACCGGATCCAGGTAACGGGCCAAACCCACGCCGCCAATGATGAGCTCGCCGACCTCGCCCATTGCCACGGGCTCACCCTCGGGAGTGACAACCGCCAGGTCCCACCCGCGCAGAGGTAAGCCAATGGAAACTGGCTTCACACCGTCCATTGTGGTGCCACATGCAACAACGGTGGCCTCGGTAGGGCCGTAAGTATTCCACAACTCGCGTGTTTCGGTAGCCAACCGCGCGGCCAGCTCCGGAGGGCAGGCTTCACCGCCGAAGATCAGCAAGCGTACTGCATCTAGGGCCTCGTCTGGCCATAGACCTGCCAGCGTAGGCACTGTTGATACGGCCGTGATATCGCGGGAAATCAGCCACGGGCCTAGGTCCACGCCCGAGCGCACCAGCGCACGCGGGGCCGGCACCAAGCACGCGCCATTGCGCCATGCGATCCACATCTCCTCGCAAGAAGCATCGAAAGCCACTGACAGCCCCGCCAGTACTCGATCCTCGGTGTTCAGAGGATCGTTGGGCAGGAACATCTCCGCTTCTGCATCTACGAATGCCGCGGCGCTGCGATGACTGACAGCAACACCCTTAGGCTTGCCCGTCGAACCGGAGGTAAAGATGATCCACGCATCTGTATCCAGCGCGGGGCCAAAATCCTCGGGGTTTTCGCCCTCTTTAAAGGTCGTTGCTTCGGCGGGGTTGGCGTGGGTTTTTTCTTCCGACGCCACCGCGTTCAGCATCACCAGTCCCTCAGCGGTGTACATCGCTTGGACCTGGGCCTCGCCGAATACGAGCGTAGCGCGCTCTTCGGGGTCGTCCGCATCAACGGGGACATAAGCCGCGCCGGCGGCCATCGTGGACAGGATTGCGATGTACAAGGCGCGGTCACCTGAAGGCATGCGGATGCCGATGCGGTCACCGCGACGGATGCCCTTGCTATAGAGCCATTGGGCGGTTTCGGTGATTTCTTGCAGTAGTTCTGCGTACGTGACAACGCCCCGGCCATCGTCAATGGCGGGGGCTTCTGGGAATTCCGAAGCCGTCGCACGGATGATGTCAATCAACGTGCGAGGCTCCGGTGCCTCGTGTGAACGGAGGTACCGGGCGGGGATGCTCACTGTGTGGAACCTTTGTACGTGGGGGCGGGTTAGTTACCTTCGCTGGAAATGATGGCTTGCGCGAGCTTGTGGAGGTGCTTGAGCTGCTTGGATGTGGATTCATCCAAGGCGGCATCCTCGGCTTTGGTGACTAAGGGGCGCAGGGCATCGTGTGCCTTTACGCCTTTTTTGGTGATGGAGATAATTTGGCGACGACGATCCTTGGGGTCCTTAACGCGCTTGGCTAGATTCCGCTTTTCCAAGGAATCCACCAAACGGACCATGTCGGAGCGGTCCACGCCAAGGATTTCACCCAACGTGGCCTGGCTGGCGGCATCCCCTGCAACAAGGCAGGTTAAAACCCAGTATTCACGTAGGTTGTAACCCTCATCAGCGAGTGCGGTTTCCACGAATTCGCGGGTGCGACGGCGCAGGCGCTCAAGCTGGAAGGAGGGGGAGGAGAGCAGGTCTGCAGGTAGATCGACGGATTGAGCCATAGGAGTGATAATACAACCTATTATGGGCTAGGTCTAATTGTGGGCATTGCCCACTATTTGAATGCCATCCGTGCATGACTGAGCGGAGCAACTCAATGACTTCGCTGCCTGCAGGGTGTGAATGCCATCCGTGCATGACTGAGCAAAGGGTCTATGGCGGGGATAGCTTCACAACTGAGTTCCGTCGCCACAGATTCTGGGTACCTGGCGGTGGGCGCCCCCCGGCAACGATTCCTTCACACGTCAGCGCATCCAGCAGGCAGCCCCTATTGGCTTTGGGGTTGGGCACCCCGTAGGCATAGGGGGTGGTTAACGGTTGTCTTCAATGGGCAGGCCGGCATCGCGCCAGCCCGAGGTTCCATTCGCTACATTAATGGCATCAATTCCGTTTAATTCCAACCACTGGGCCGCGCGTGAAGAACGCCCCCCGGACAAGCAAATCAGGTAGATATCTCGGTCAAGATCCAATTCGCCATAGCGTGCTTGCAACTCAGAGAGGGGGAGGTTGGTAGCGCCCTTGGCGTGCCACTGCGCGTATTCGTCGGCTTCGCGGACATCGATCAGTTGTGCGTCTTCGGGGACTTCCGTGGGCTGTACTGTTTCGAATTCACTCATGAAACCCGAGTGTAATAGCACCGCGGAAGGCTAACCACCGTCTGCGTTCGGTAGGAGACCGGTCGGGTGCTCATCGAACAGTGTGGCGGGCAAAACATTAGTATTGGTGAATATGAAATACGTGTTGCTAGCTATCGCCATCGCATTGGTATTGTTCGCCATCTACGCATTCTTCCAATCCTCTCAAAAGAAGAAGCAACAAGCCCAGCAGGAGATGGCTCCTCGGAGAGACCCGTTCGAGGGAGTACAGGGTGCCGAGCCCTACGGCCCGCAGAGCTTAGGGCCGGGAGCCGTGCTTAGTCGTGGCGGAGTAGATTATGTCGTCCGTGGCACGCTGACTTTGCAGCAAGGGCCGTACCAGTGGCAGGAGCACATGCTGGACGGTGGCAGTGGTACATCGTGGTTAAGCGTGGAGATGGACGAAGGGCAACTGGACTTGGTCCTGTGGCACACGCGCAAGGACCTCAGTCTTGATATGCATTCGAACCTAGAGGTAGAAGGGGTTCAATATCGGCGGGTCGAAGCGGGCCAAGCCTCCTTTACTTCTGAGGGAAACACTGGACTGCCGCCCCAGGGGCAGATGGAATACGGCGATTTCAATGCTTCCGGCGACCGCCGATTGAGCTTGGAGCGCTTTAGCCCCGGCGCGATGTGGGAAGTCTCCTTGGGAGAGGCAATGCTGCCCGGTGACTTCGTTGTTTACCCTGCGCCGCGCAGTTAACCACACCCTGCGCCCGCAGTTAAATACTCAGCCGCGGGCGAGTAACAGCTCGCCGACAGCTTTTTATGCCACCTTTCAACAAGACAGCGCACGTATCGATCTTTCATGCTCTTAACCACCACTCCACTCGATCTAAAGTCTTCGGACCTTGGGGTTCGGTTCGGCGCTCCCATGCCACCATCCGTTCTAGCTGAAATCACGGTTGAACCGACCCTCACTCTACCGGGATCGCGCTTCGGCAATGGCCGGCGCTTGCACTTGGCCATCATCGGCGGATCACATGTTGCCACTATCTATGGCGCGGATAATTCCGTACAGCTGCGAGAGGAACTGAGTTGCCATGCTGCGGAGAGCGGGCGGCGGTTGGAGCGAGGCGTCGATAAAGAAAAGGAAGTAGGCCTGCATTCCTACCGCTTTACGGTGGCACCTATGGAATTGGCGGAGTCAGAGTTTCGGCAGCTCGTGCAGTTTTTGCAGAAGAAGGGCGGGGCGGATCCGCGGAGAGTTGGAGAAGAGGCAGCCACACATGTGAGAGATGGGTACGCGCCGCATCTCGCAGAGGAAAAGTGGGACCGATGGCTGGTCGGGGAGTTCCCAGGTGAAGAGCCGGGGCATATCACCGCACTGGCCACGACATGGCACGATCCTGGGCAGGTGCAGTGGAAAACCTGGCACCTCTATCCCCACGAACGCGTAGCAGTGATTAGCCGGTCAACATTCACGCGGAGGGATTGCGCAGAAAGAAAGTCTGCAGCGCCGTTAAGCTATAGGGAAGCGGCAACGTTTCCGAAGAACACCCGCAGTTGACGAAAGGACCAAAAGCGATCATGAGCTACAAAGCTTGGCGAGTAGTCGGTATTCTCGCGATCATCGGTGCTGTGATCGCTTTCGTGTTGTTCTTGGGTGCAGCGAAAAACCCGCAGAACTACATCCGCGATAACTATCAATCCGTAGGCTCTAATACTTACCGATGCACCGGGGATACCAAGAAAACGGCAGATCGGATTGCCTCGGCAACTAATCCCAAGGCTCGAGCGACCGATTCTGCGACGGGTGAGCACTACTTGCGTTACAGCAATAAGATCGTGAGAGTCTCCCAGCAAGGCCCTACTGGGTGCCTCATCACGGTGGAATCGGACAGTCGTTATCGGTCGGGCGGATTCATTTACCTCGGCCCTGGATTCAACCCCTCGTCACCTTCTGGATCATCTGGCGGGTCGTCGGGCTCAGGCGGTGGCGTGAAGTGATCACCGTTATTCACATCGTTACAACTCAAGGACACTCATGATCGCTCAATACTCAGAGGTGTTTTACGCAGCCGCCTCCGATTCCTCGATGGTTTCACCCGTATTGGCCACCGTTGCATACTTCGTTTTGGCCATCGCCATCTTGGGGGTTGCTTTTCTTGTTCAAGACATTCTGACGCCCGGCGATCTGCGGCGACAAACCTTCGTTGAACACCTGCCCAATGCGGGTGTGATGGTGGGAGCCCAAGTGATCGCGATCGGTTTGGTGGTGGCGACTGCCATCGCCACCACAGAGCCCGACCTCGCCAGTGGGTTGATCCACGTAACGGTGTACTCCCTGGTTGGATTGTTCTTGCAAAGCCTGTTCCTTGTGCTCATGGAAGTTTTAGTGCCAGGGAGATTCCGCGATCTCATCAACGATCCGAAACTGCGCAGCTCGGCCGTGGTAACCGGGGTGGCCCTCGTGGTCGTGGGTGCTATTAATGCCGTATGCCTGACGTAGTGGAGCGGGGCGGGGCGCCGGTTAAAAACCAACCACCCGAAGGGAGTGCCGCCAAGCGTGCAACAAGCGGCGCGCAGCCCACCGCGATGAGTGGCTGGCAACGGTTCCTACTGCTTGTTTCCGTTGCGATCTGCGCGGCCTCGGGACTGGTATACGAGCTAGCGCTGATTTCCCTGTCGACGAGTTTGAATGGCGGCTCGATTGTAGAAACCAGTTTGATTGTGGCGGGCTTCGTGGCGGCGCTTGGCTTAGGAGCGTTGCTGGCCAAACCCCTACTGCGCTTGCCCGAGTTTTCCTTCCTCATGGTGGAAGCTGCGCTGGGTTTGCTGGGCGGGATCAGCGCCACGGTGCTGTATGTGGTGTTCGCGAAACTAGGAGCTTCGCTATTAGTGACGGTGCTTGCCACACTGTTTATCGGTTCGCTGGTGGGCACCGAGCTTCCGCTGTTAATGTCCATGTACCAGCGGGGTCGGCTGGTTGATGCTCGGTCTAGCGGTTCGGCGCTGGCCACACTGAATGTTGCGGATTATGTGGGCGCGCTGTTGGGTGGGCTGGCATGGCCTTTCGTCTTGCTCCCGTGGCTGGGGTTGATGCGCGGTACCGCGGCATCCGGCCTGCTGAACATTGTGGCGGCCTTGGTTATCACCCTGGTAGTACTGCGGAAATTCATGCCTGCTTGGCAGGTGACGACGGTGACCGCAAGCCTGCTGGCCAGCGGTGCCATTTTGATTGTGCTGCTGATGGGAAGCGACGGGATCGTCACCACTGCCCGGCAACAGCTGTACCAAGACCCAGTGGTCTACGCGGAACAAACGCAGTACCAAGACATTGTGGTGACCGAGTGGAAGGGGGATCGGCGGTTATTCCTTAACGGGGGATTGCAGTACTCCACGCGCGACGAATACCGCTACACCGAATCCCTGGTGTATCCCGCGGTAACCGATGACAGCAAAAATGCGCTGATTATTGGCGGTGGTGATGGGTTGGCGGCCCGAGAATTGCTGCGAATGCCACAGATCGAATCCATCACTAACGTCGAATTGGATCCAGCCATGGTGCGGGTGGCAAACACGGTGCTGCGTGAGGACAACCGGGGAGCGTTCCAGGATACCCGGGTTCACGTGGTTACCGACGATGCGTTTTCGTGGGTGCGCGAAGGCAGGGGCAAAGCCGCAGCAGAGGCGCTTGTAGGTGGCGGAAAAGCGGTTTTCGATACCGTCATCGTAGATTTATCTGATCCCGATTCGGATGCGATGGCCCGGCTGTATTCGCAGGAGTTTTATGGAATGCTGCTGGAATTAGTGGATCCACGGAAAGGGCAGCTGGTGGTGCAATCGGGCAGTGCTTTTACTACCCCGGATGTGTTTAACCGCGTGCGCAGCACGTTGCAGACGGCGGGGTGTAGAAACGTTGTGCCTTATCACGTGCACGTGCCGACGTTCGGTGACTGGGGGTTCAACCTGTGTACCCAGCCGGGAAGGAAGCTGCAATTGCCTGCGCAGCTGCCTGATCTGCGGTTTATGGACGAAGATGTCCTTCATGCGGCAGGGGTTTTCCCTAAAGACAACGCCCTAAAAGATTTGGAGCCCTCCACGCTGGATCATCCCAAAATCGTGGAGGACTTGCGCCGGGGCTACCGACAAGCTGGCGAGTAGGACTTAGCCCTTGTAGCGCTCAATGGCCTCATCCAGAATGCGCTCTGCCTCGGCCTTATCACCCCAACCGGAGCCGTTAACTTCCTTACCTGGCTCCAAGTCCTTGTAGTGGACGAAGAAGTGCTCGATTTCGTTGCGAGTGAACTGGTCGACATCGTCGATGTCCTTGTAGTTATCGAAACGCACGTCGTCCAGCACACACAGTAGCTTGTCATCGCCACCGGCCTCATCGGTCATCTTGAAAACACCAACTGGGCGGGCATTGACAACCACGCCAGGGAACAGTGGCTCTGGGAGGATGACCAGTGCGTCCAATGGGTCGCCGTCCTCACCGAGGGTGTGGTCGATGAAGCCGTAGTCCGCTGGGTAGGCCATGGGGGTGAACAGGTAGCGGTCCAGGTGCACCTTGCCCGTCTCGTGGTCGATTTCGTACTTATTGCGGGAACCCTTGGGGATCTCGATGGTTACTTTGATCTTCTTGCTCATGGCACACAGTCTATAGGTACGTCGGAGGTCATGAGTGTTTGCACGCGGTGAAGCCGGGAATCTGTGGGCGTGGTGGATCTCGCGGAACTGACGACTGCGGATCACGTGGAACTGTCGATGAAAGCGCAGCGATGTCGCGCCGGCTTGCTAGGGTGTGGTTCGTGAAGAAACGGAAATCCCTTGGTCGTTGGATCGCCAGTGTCATCGCATTCTTTGTGGTGGTCGCACTGGTCGCCGTCGGTGCGCTGTGGTGGGCTAATCACAATCGATACCACGTGGAAGCTGCCGAACCACTGCGTGAGGCGCAGTCGGCTGTGAAACCGGCAATCGGGGATTCCGGCAGCGTTCCGGATGTGCGGGCTGCCGTGGCCAAAGCGGCGAAAGATCCGGCATTGGGACGGCTTTCGGCGGCGGTGACTGACGTGCAAACCGGGAAGATGTTGTGGAGCGCGGATCCGCAGCGCCCCCTGGTTCCAGCATCATCTACCAAAGTTCTCACAGCTGCCGCAGCAGTATTGGCGTTGCAAGGCGATCAACGACAATCAACGAAGGTTTTGCACGATGGCAAGGGCAATCTCACCATCGTGAGTGATGGTGACGTGACATTGAGCAGCGGCAAGGGGGAATCCCTCTACACACAGCCGGGAAAGATCAGCGACTTGGCCAAGCAGGTTCAAGACAAGCTCGGTTCCACCACGGTCGCTAGCATCACCGTGGACAATAGTGCCCGTGCCGGGGATGTTTTCAACTCCACGTGGGATAAGGCGGACATCGTGATGGGGAACGTGGCCAATCTGGATGCCGTTATGTTGGATGCCGGCAGGATTGATGCCACTGAACCCTACTCGGCCCGCAGTCGTACTCCCGGCTCCGATGTGGCCGCGGAACTAGCAAAGCAGCTTGGTGCCAAGGGCGCGAAGATTTCGTTGACAGACGATGCAGTACCGAACCCAGGGCAGCCTATCGCCGAAGTGACATCGGCCCCGCTGGATATTCGTTTGCGGGACATGATGGTACACAGCGATAACTTGTTGGCAGAATCTATTGGCCGACAGATCGCGCAGGCGCGGAATAAGCCCCACACATTTAAAGGTGCGACGGAAGCCACTATGGAGGTATTGCATGAAGCGGGGATCGATCTGAAGAATTGCGTGTTACACGACAATAGTGGAATGAGCGATAAGAATCGTTTGACCGCAAAAACACTGGACGAAGTGTTGGCGAACGAGAAAACGCGGCCGTTGCTGGACATGCTGCCGGTCTCCAGCGCGGAGGGCACTTTGCAGGATCGCTATGGCGATGGATCCGGCGCCGAAACAGCGGCCGGGTGGGTGCGTGCTAAAACCGGCACGCTCTCTGGCGTGAGTGCGCTGGCCGGGACCGTCACCACCAAGGACGGGCGCCCTGTGACGTTTGCATTCCTCTCCAACGGCTCGGACGTTGGCAGTGCCCGCCCTGCTCTGGACAAGCTAGCGGCCGCGCTGCGCAACGCGGAGTAACGGGGTTTGCCGTAATGCCTAACATCCCGAGCGTACGGACGGCTTTCCGTCAGTGGATGAACATTGTGCGCACGGACTTCCCCCACCTCGCTCACTACCTAGATGGGCCGGTAATCGTGGGACTATCTGGGGGCGCCGATTCGCTGGCACTGCTGGTCACGGCTGTTAACGCGGGGTTGGAAGTACATGCCGTCAGCGTTGATCATGGATTACAGGACGGCTCCGATCTTGTATCGGAACGGGCCTGCCAGCAAGCCCGAAACGTTGGGGCCACATCCGCGCGCACAATTGCGGTGCAGTGCGCCGCCGATGATGAAGCCGAAGCCCGCGCAGCGCGGTATCGGGCGCTGGGAAGTGCGGCTGCGGGAGCACCCGTTCTGGTGGCCCACACCGCCAGTGATGACGCCGAAGGGGTCCTAGTTTCCCTCGCCCGGGGTTCGGGGTTGGACTCCGTGGCGGGAATGCGTGCGGTCACTGAGGATCACCCCGTAGTCACCGCTGGGGCGAGGTGGCTTGGGCGACCGTTTCTAACGTGCGACCGCAAAGCCACGGAACACGCGTGCCAGGAAGCAGGTTTAACGTGGTGGGAAGATCCGCACAACCGCTACGAAAAATACTTGCGGTCCCGTGTTCGCCACCAGCTGATGCCGCAGATAGAAAGCATTGTGGGGGAACACGCCCCGGATGCTTTAGCGCGTAGCGCGCGCCAATTTCGGGCCGATTCCGATGCACTGAGGGCGATTGCCCGCAGGGAAATGGGGACGGTTGTCAGCAGGGCGTCGAATAAAAAAGAACCCCAGGAAACCCGGCTGAACTGCGAAAAGCTGGCCAGCCTGCCGGTGGCCCTACGCAGTCGGATCTACAAACTATGGCTGGCGGACGTGGCGGGACCGCTAACGAGTGCGCATCTCGGTGCGATCGACAACCTCGTTGTGCATTGGAAGGGGCAACAACCGACCGCGATTCCGTGGACGGCTGACAATTCCCTACAGTGGCACGTAGAAGTGTTAGCGGATCTGCCCGAGAATGCGGGGGAGACGGGACACTCGCATAGAATAGGCGACATGCGCCGAACCCACCGGTTGGCTGTTCAACGGACCGACGGTGAGCTGCGCTACTGTGCCATTCCGCGTCGACGAGAATGAAACAGTAGGCGGGGTTGTTGGACGTGTTGGACGAAGAACGTGGACCCATCGCTTGGGTCAGGGTTTTGGCCCAACACCCCAGCAGACCCAGCACCGCAGCAGAGCCACGACCGTAGCGGCCCAGCACCGCAACAGGTGGGCGAAGCACGTGAGGGCCACAGCCTCCCCGGCTTTCGACAATTAAAAACGCAATGAAACCACAATGAACTTAGGGATGCGCACTGACATGCACAACGAGAAGAATTCTAACGTTCCAGCAAATGCCTATGGCGATGACTTGGAAAGTGTTCTCATCGACGAAGAAACCCTTCACAACCGCATTGCAGAAATGGCGAAGGCATGCTCCGAACGCTACCGAGACGTGGAAGAAGACCTCGTGCTGATCTGCGTGCTCAAGGGCGCGGTGTACTTCATCACCGATTTCGCACGCGCACTCGATATCCCCAGCCAGCAGGAGTTCATGGCGGTATCCTCCTACGGGAACTCCACTAGCTCGTCGGGAGTGGTGCGCATCCTCAAGGACTTGGACCGCGATATCGAAGGCCGCAATGTGCTGATCGTTGAGGACATTATCGACTCGGGCTTGACCTTGTCTTGGCTGCTGAAGAACCTGGCCAACCGCCGCCCGAAGTCCCTGGGGGTGGTGACGTTGCTGCGTAAACCGGAGGCCGTGAAAGTGAACATTGAACTCGAAGACGTTGGGTTCGACATCCCGAACGAATTCGTGGTTGGGTACGGACTGGATTTCGCTGAGCGTTACCGGGACATCCCTTTTGTTGGCACGTTGCGCCCCAGTGTGTACCAAACGAACTCGTAGCAATTTAGGCCCTGTGCGCAGGCCCCGGCTGGGGTAGCGAACTTTTTTACGACGCCCCTCGCTGCGCACGACACACGACTAGCCCAGGTATTCGGGCTGATTATCGAAAGAACCCCTGACAGGAAATATGGAAAAGAAAAAGGTTTTGCGGATTGCCGGCTTAGTGGCGACAGTCCTCATTGTGATCTACCTGTTCGGTGTGCTCACCGATTCCACGCGTGGATTCAGCAAGGTAGAAACATCTATCGCTGTCCAGCAGCTGAAGGACAAAAACGTTGCCGAGGCGCAGATTAACGATCGGGAGCAGGAAGTTCAGCTGAAGCTGAAAAAGCCGATCAACGTCGAAGGTAAAGACGGCGTTGAGAAGCTGATCGCCAGCTACCCAGCCCGTACCGCGCCCGAGATCTACAAGTCCGTTGAGGAATCCCAACCGGAGAAGTTCGACACCAAGGTCACCCAAGATAGCTTCCTGGGGTCTTTGGCAATGATGGTTCTGCCGTTATTGCTGGTATTCGGCCTACTGATGTTCCTATTCTCCCGCATGCAGGGCAGTGGTGGCCCAATGGGCGCACTGGGCTTTGGTAAGTCGAAAGCGAAGCAGCTTAATAAGGACAACCCAGATACCACTTTCGACGATGTTGCCGGCGCCGATGAGGCCGTGGAAGAACTGGACGAGATCCGTGATTTCTTGTCTGATCCCACTCGTTACGAAAAACTCGGCGCGAAGATCCCGCGTGGTGTGCTGTTGTACGGTCCTCCGGGTACGGGTAAGACTTTGTTGGCCCGCGCCGTAGCTGGTGAGGCCGGGGTGCCGTTCTACACCATTTCCGGTTCGGACTTCGTGGAAATGTTCGTGGGTGTGGGTGCCTCCCGTGTGCGCGATTTGTTCCAGCAGGCGAAGGAGAACTCGCCGTGCATCATCTTTGTCGATGAGATCGACGCCGTCGGTCGTCAGCGTGGCTCGGGCATGGGCGGTGGCCACGATGAGCGTGAGCAGACGCTCAACCAGCTGCTGGTGGAGATGGACGGCTTCGGCGATCGCGAGGGTGTGATCCTCATGGCCGCGACCAACCGCCCTGATATCTTGGATCCCGCATTGCTGCGCCCAGGGCGCTTCGATCGCCAGATTCCGGTTACTAACCCGGATCTGAACGGCCGTGAGCAGATCTTGCGTGTACACGCCAAGGGCAAGCCGTTGGCTCCAGATGTGGATTTGCGTTCCCTGGCGAAGCGCACAGCTGGAATGTCCGGTGCGGATTTGGAGAATGTGCTTAACGAAGCAGCGCTGTTGACTGCTCGGGTGGATGGCAACGTCATCACTCCGGATGCGCTGGAAGAAGCCACGGACCGTGTGGTGGGTGGCCCACGCCGTAGCTCCACGATCATTAGTGAGCATGAAAAGAAGGTCACCGCTTACCACGAGGGTGGCCACACCCTGGCTGCATGGGCGATGAAGGATATCGACCGTGTGTACAAGGTGACGATCCTCGCCCGTGGTAGGACTGGTGGTCATGCCATGACCGCCAGCGAAGACGATAAGGGCATGTACAACCGTTCGGAGTTGTTCGCTCGTTTGGTATTCGCGATGGGTGGCCGTGCCGCGGAGGAGCTGGTGTTTGGTAATCCAACCACGGGCGCGTCCGCCGATATTGAGATGGCTTCCAACACTGCCCGCGCCATGGTGACGGAATACGGCATGTCCCCACGAGTGGGGGCCGTGAAGTACGGCCAAAATGACGGCGATCCGTTCAGTAATCGCGGTGGCGGGCAGGGTAGCAGCCTGCCTTCTGAGGACGTAGCTGCGCAGATCGATAACGAAGTGCGCATGCTGATGGACAAGGCGCAGCAAATTGCCTACGAAGTTCTGCGTGAACACCGTGAGTACCTAGATAAGCTGGCTGCGAAGCTGCTGGAAAAGGAAACTCTTCGCCGTCCGGATCTGGAGGCCATCTTCGAGGGCATTGAACCCCGCGAGGTTGCTGATGTATTCCCCGGTCAAGATGTGGATCGTCCAAAGGACTTCCGTGTCCCAGTGAAGACTCCCGCTGAGCTAGCGAAAGAGCGTGGCGAAGAACCCCCGAAGCGTAACGACTTCTTCTCTGCAGCGCGCCGAGCCCGGATGGAGCGCCGTCGCAAGGCACAGGAAGAGCAGTTACGTCAGCAGGAACAGGGGGGCAATGCCGTGCCAGTTGCTCCAGAGGGGTTGCAGCAGGGCCAACCGGGTCAGCAATGGCAGCCACAGCAGGGGCAATCTGATCAGCAATGGCAGCCACAACAGGGGCAACCGGGTCAGCGGTGGCAGCCACAACAGGACCAGCCAGGTATCAACAATGGCCAGTACGGTCAGTTCCCTCAAGGACCTCAATTCCCACAGGGGCCACAAGGACCGCAAGGACCGCAGGGACCTCAGGGGCAGCAGAACAACACCGGAGGAGTAAGCATCCCAGCGGAGCAGATGCGTGGATTCCGCTTGCCTGACCATGAGCAGCCGGACAACCCGTGGCCAGAAGAAAAACCCGTGAAGCCTCAGACGCCATTTGATAATCACGATGCACAGGCCACGAACGTCATCCCCCGTGTGCAGGGGACTGGTGATGCACAGGATAAAAGTATTCTTAACCGCCGTAACCAGGACAGCCACGGTGACCACGAAAATGATGGCAACCGTGAAAACCCTAACCACAATGCAGAAGCTGATTCCACCCCAGCTGAGCCCAATCGCCCGGCGCACCCCGGACTAGGCCAGTACCCACTGGACCTTCCGGGCGAGGAGGATTCCGATGGCGGCCGTCACCACCGCCCGGACGCCCCGCACGAACCACAGCAAAACCCATATGGAAAGGGGATCGATGGTGAGCGATAGTCCGCAGCCGATTGATACTGACGATACGGGCAATTCGTTTCCCACCTTTGACCGTGAGCGTGCGGAAGCCGCGGTTCGTGAACTGCTATTCGCCGTAGGTGAGAATCCGGATCGAGAGGGGCTCAAAGATACTCCCGCGCGCGTGGCACGCGCCTATGAGGAGATTTTCGCAGGGTTGTATACCGATCCAACTGAGGTACTCAATAAGACTTTCAGTGAGGATCACCGCGAGCTGGTCCTCGTTCGCGATATCCCGTTCTATTCCACGTGCGAGCACCACCTGGTTCCGTTCTTCGGTCATGCTCATATCGGCTACATCCCTGGCCAGTCCGGCAAGGTCACGGGCCTGTCCAAGTTAGCGCGCTTGATAGACGGCCTGGGTAAGCGTCCGCAAGTCCAGGAACGCCTTACTTCGCAGGTTGCTGACGCGCTCATGGAACGTCTGGAGGCCACCGCCGTCATCGTTGTCATCGAGGCCGAGCACTTGTGCATGGCCATGCGCGGTATCCGCAAACCTGGTGCTAACACGGTTACTTCCGCAGTCCGCGGCGGGTTCCGTACCAATGCCAGCTCGCGTGCTGAGGCCATGGCGTTGATCCAACGCGGCAGGTAGTACAGGTTTTTCGCTTACACTTTCGATTGCACGAAAGGTCTTTTATGTCCGACGCCCGGCTGACCCCATCCCCATTCTCCGTCGCGCGCTGGCTTTCCCCGACGAAGGTCATGGGCATTCTCAACGTCACGGAGGATTCGTTTTCTGACGGTGGATCCAACCCGGATACCGGCACAGCGGTGCGCAATGCTCGCGCGATGCTCTTGGCCGGGGCGGAGATCATCGATATTGGTGGTGAATCCACCCGCCCCGGCGCCACCCGCGTGTCTCCTGAAACGGAGGCCGCTCGGGTGGTTCCAGTTGTTCGCGAGCTCGCGGAGCTCGCCCAGGAATCCCCCAGCCGTCCTTTCGCTACCAGCATCGATACTATGCGTGCATCGACTGCCCGCATGGCACTCGAAGCTGGGGCTACGTATATCAACGATGTGTCGGGTGGCCTCGCAGACCCCGACATGCTGTCGGTATGTGCGGATTTTGGCTGCCCTGTGATCCTCATGCATTGGGATAAAGAATGGGGTGGTGCATCTGCTCGCGTTGGGGCAGAAGGCTACCGTGATCACGGCACGGATATCGTCACCGAGGTTTCCACGTGGCTGCTATCGCGGGTGGAAGAAGCGGAGAGGCGTGGCGTCGATAAAACGAAGATCTATCTGGACCCCGGAATTGGGTTTGCAAAAAGCCCGCGCGATAACTGGCAGTTGTTGCGCGGATTGGATCGCATCGTTGATCTGGGGTTTCCGGTCCTCGTGGGGGCTAGCCGCAAGCGCTTCCTCACTGCATTGCGCCCCGGTGCTGACGGGAACCCTGGCACCCCGGAATCGGCGGACGATGCAACCGCTGCGGTGACGAGCTTGTCGGCCATGGCTGGCGCGTGGGCGGTGCGAGTGCATAATGTAGCTCCATCGAAGGCTGCGGTGGATGTGATCCACGCGGCGCGCACTGGTGACGGCCCGCAGGTGGCCGAGGAATGGAGGGCCAAGCGTGGCTGATCGCATTGAACTGATCGGGCTGGAGGCCTACGGCTATCACGGAGTTTTCGATCATGAAAAAACACAGGGCCAGAAGTTCCTCATCGACATTGTCGTGTGGACGGATTTCGGCGCTGCAGCTCATTCCGATGAGTTGGCCGATACGATTTCCTACGTGGACCTGGCCGATATCGCGGTAGAGGAGGTTCAGTCTGCGGGCTCTAAAGGCGCTGGTCACGATCTGATCGAGACGCTCGCTTCGCGCATCGCCGACCGCATCAATGACATCGCCGGTGTGCATGCAGTTGAGGTTACGGTGCATAAGCCACAAGCGCCGATTGAGTACCCGTTTTCCGATGTACGCGTAGTGGCCCGCCGCAACGCAAAGTCCCGTGGGTAGCGGACCTGTGTTTTCCGGTGTGGGTGAGGCAGGTAGCAACCACGGCGGCACGAGCGAACCCATAGCGGGTGGCGCCTCGGCAGTCCCCGTCGCGCGTGAAGCCAGTAGCGAACAGCGTGGGTGGCCCCGCAGCCGGCACAGCAGCTTCGCGGTGCTGTCCCTCGGCAGCAATGTCTCCGGTGACACCCCAAGTCCCGCGCACCAGCTTGCCCGCGCAATAGAGTTGTTGTGCGCACATCCGGACGTGCAGTTGGCGGAAGCTTCGCGTTTGTTTGCCACACCCCCTTGGGGTGGCGTGAGCCAGGAGGAATTCCGTAACGCCACGGTCAGCGTGCGCACCCGCCTGTCACCCCTCGAGTTGCTGCATCATTGCCAGTCCATTGAGCGTGCTGCCGATCGTCGTCGCGAGGTTCGCTGGGGGCCGCGCACCCTTGACGTGGATCTTTTGGCTTTATTTACCGACGCCCACGAGCCCCTCATGTCCGCAGGGCAGTGGGGGGATGAACTGATTTTGCCGCATCCCTATGCGCACCAGCGTGCCTTTGTCTTGATTCCATGGCTGGATTTGCCAAGTGCAGGAAAACCGTGGTGTGTCGTACCCGCGCAGAATGGCATCAAGACGGTGGCCCAGTGGTTGGATTTGGTGGATCCCCAAGAAAAAACAGGAGTGGTTCCAGTGGATGAATCAGTGTGGGGGACGAGCGTGGCGTCGGTAAAGAAAGAAGACCAGTGAGTCGCACTCTGTAGGAACTGGGGTTCGAACGCTGCGGGGTGGCGTCGGTAAAGAAAGAAGACCAGTGAGTCGCACTCTGCGGGAACTGGGGTTCGAACGCTGCGGGGTGGCGGGTACACAGAGAGAAAAATAACCCCGCACACCCGGCGAGTAGAGTGGGAAAGCGTGAACGAGATTCAGAGGATTAAAGTCAGCAGCTTGGTGTGGGTCGGTGTGATCGCAGCCTTGATTGCTGGTGTGACTACTCTGAGTTTCTATGGCAGCTTTCCCCCGATCAAGCTGACCAGCGCGGTGCTGTTGTTTGTCATGGCGGGTGTGGCTTGGGTGGCCGCCGGGGCAGTGAAAAAACGCATCGACGACGGCGGGGTGGGGTTTGACCGTTCCCAGATGCAGCCCACCACGGTGGCTAGTTGGATGCTATATGGCAAGGCTTTGGCGTGGATTGGTGCGCTGCTGGCAGGGTTATACGTGGGGATGGGGGCGTACATCATTCCGCAGGCGGGGAATCTTTCCGCTGCGCAGGCGGATATGCCCGGGGTAGCGGCAGGATTCGTCGGTGCGTTGGCAGGGGCCGTGGCCGGTGTTCGTTTGGAGCGAGCGTGTGAGGCTCCACCAGCAGACGGCGCGTGCACCAGTGCGGAAGGCGCGGCCTAGTCTACGTGTCTTAGCGCCTTTCGTTGGGTAGAGTTGGCCTCATGAGTTTCCAGCCACAGTCCAACGAACGCCCTCATAGGCACCGTTCTCCGGGGTCCGATAACGGCTACGGTTTGGAGAAAGACCAGTCGGCGCCTTCTTCATCTTCTGAAGGTGGCCTGTCCAAGGTTTTGATGATCGGACTGGTGGTGCTCGCGTTGATTGCGAGTGTGGTGACGGTCATGACCGACTCCGAGGGATGGATGAAGATTGCCATCCTGGCGGCGCTGTGGGCGGCCTTCATTGGGGTTTTCCTGGTGGTTCGTTACTCCAGCGCGTTGAAGAATGAGCGCGAGCAACGTTCGCTGCGCGAGGGCGAGCACCGTGCGGAGCTGGAGCGGGAAAAGTCCCGGGCACGCGAGGAATTGGCGCGGGCGGAAAGTGATTTTGCGCAACGCGCAAAGGCCACTCGGGACGAGCAGATTGAACTGCTGCGTGCAGAGGTGGAGAATCTGCGTAACCAACTGGAGGGAATGGGCGCCGGTGACTTGGCCGACAATGGTCCGCGTGCGGTTCGCGCGCGTGCGGAGCGCATTGTGGAGTTGGAAAACCGTGGCTCGCGCCAGGCTCGCCCAGCCGATCCCCGAGCAGCCGAACCCCAGACAGCCCGACCTCAGTCGGCTCAGTCGCAGCAAGGTCGTTTTCAGCAGGCAGGGCAGAATGCGGCGCAGCAGGAGCCCCCGCAGGCACAGCACCAACGGCGTAATTCGGGCGGATTCTCAACCGGTTCCTTCGCTGCGGTGAAGTGGACAGGGCAGGATACGGAAGCAACTGCACAGATCCCGCTGGTGGTCGATACTTCGACGATGAATCCGAAGGCTGAAGAGGACCGCACTGGCTCCGTTGGGCACGCTACGCACGCTTCTGATCGCGTGGGCAGTCACGATCCGAACCACCGCCCTGCGCATGCTGGCCCTTCTAATAGCGCACAGATGCCAAGCTTCAGGGCTGGTTCTGCCAACGCGTCTAACGTTTCCAGCGCCTCCAAGGTCGCCAACAACGATGCTGCTCCCCAGCAGGACACCCCCGGCGCGAATCCTCCAGCGGGCGCAGAGGATGCAGGCTACCGCCCGGGCCGGCGTCGCGCAGATGAGGGTGGCTTGACTGTTGCGGAACTACTGCAGCGCGCCAAGAACAAGCAGCGTTAAACAATAACGAGCCGTAACTGAGGACAAACGCAGCACCATGGAACAACCCCAACTCACCGTGGGGATCATCTCGGCTGGGGCAGTGGGCACGGCAGTGGGGGAGGCCTTCCTCCGCTCCGGTCATCACGTGCACGGTGCCGTGGCCCGATCGGATTCGTCGCGCACCAGGGCGTCAAAAAGAATGCCCAACGTCCCCATTGTGCAGGTAGAGCAGGCGGCCCATGCCGCCCTCGTGGTGTTGGCGGTGCCGGATCCGCAGCTGCCGGAGGTGATTGCCGAGGTCGCCCAGTACACCCAAGCTGGGCAGATGGTAATGCATACCAGTGGCGCGCTGGGGTGTGAGGTGCTGCAGCCGGTGACGGATACCGGCGCGCTGCCACTCGCGCTGCATCCGGCGATGACGTTTACGGGCGCGGCGGAGGATACCGATCGGCTGCATGGTTGTGGATGGGGAGTGACGGCCGATTCAGAGCAAGGGTATGCCGTCGCGGAGCTGTTGGTTCATACGCTGGGCGGTGTGCCGGTGGTCATCCCAGAACACCACCGTTCGGCTTATCATGCTGCGATGGCTCACGCGGCTAATCATTCGGTGGCTTTGATTTCCGACGCCCTGCGGATGCTCGATTACGTCCTTGATTCGGGGCAAGCAGGTGCCGGTGAACGGGGTGTGGGGTCGAGCCTGCCGCCGTTGCAGAACCCAGATTCTGCATTGTTGCTGCGAAAGTTGGTGCATGCGGCGGTGGATAATGCGCTGGATCGCAGGCTGGAGGGGCTGACCGGCCCAGTGGCCCGTGAGGATGCGCCCGCGGTGCTACGTCATGTGGCGGCATTGGATGAGTTGGGCGTGGGGTTGGATCCGTACATCGCGATGAGCGAGCGGACAGCGCAGATGACGGGTGCGGTGGAGATCGAGCGCGTACTCAGCGATTACCGGATACGGCGGGGTTAGGTGCGGGTCGTCGTGGACTACTCTAGAAGACCATGACTAGCCAAGACAGCGATTCCACTTCCACTCAGTCTTTCACCCCCGGCCAGGCCCGCGTTTTTACCGAGGTGAGCCAGATCTCCCAGTTGACCCGCGCGATGCGTAAAGCCGGCCGCCCAGTGGCCTTGGTCCCCACGATGGGCGCGTTGCACGAGGGGCACTTGTCATTGGTGAAGGCGGCTCAAACCATTCCGGGTGTGACTGTCATCGTCTCTATCTTCGTTAATCCGCTGCAGTTCGCCGAAGGAGAGGACCTAGATTCCTACCCGCGCACGTTGGATGCCGACGTGGAGAAACTGAAGGCCGCGGGCGTGGATGCCGTCTTCGCACCCAGCCCGCGCGAGATGTATCCGAATGGGCCTCGGACAACCATCCATCCGGGTGAGGCTGGCCGTATCCTCGAAGGCGAGCACCGCCCCACGCACTTTGCTGGCGTGCTCACGGTAGTCAATAAGCTTTTCACTATCACGAACTGCGATCATGCGTTCTTCGGAGAGAAGGACTACCAGCAGCTCATCCTTATCCAACAGATGGTCACGGACCTCAACATGCAGGTTCAAGTTCATGGCGTGCCGATCGTTCGCGAAGCCGACGGCCTGGCACTGTCTTCGCGCAACATCTACCTTTCGGAAACCGAACGCGAACTCGCCCTCACCCTATCCGCCGCCTTGACCGCCGGTTCCTTCGTCGCCGACCGCGGAGCTGACGAGGTCTTGGCTACCGCTCGTTCCATTTTCGACGCCAAGCCGGACATTGAGATCGATTACCTGGAGTTGAAGGGGTTGGATTTGGGTGCCGCGCCTGTCGAAGGCCCTGCACGCCTGTTAGTGGCCGCCCGGGTGGGCACCACGCGCTTGATCGACAATGTGGGTGTTCCGCTGGGCACGGGCTTTAAAGGGTTGGACGAGCAGTAGTAACAGTCGAGGGGATTGAAATGAGCTCTACCGTGGAACTCTCCGCAGGTAAATACCACGCAAGCATCGACCTCAAAGGCGGGGGACTGCGGGGCCTGTGGCACCGCAGCCGGCCTTTGGTGCAGACCTACCCCGAAGGCGCACCTGCTCCGTTGAGCGCTGGCCAAGTCCTCGCGCCCTGGCCGAACCGTACCTCAGACGGTGTGTTCGCAGTTGATGGGCAGGTGTACTCCCTCCCCATCAATGAACCCCCACGCAACAACGCAATCCACGGAGTGTGTAACACCGTGGAATGGGAGGTAATGGGGCGCGAGGGGGCGTCGGATAAAAAAGAGGTCCACGAAGTGGAACAGTGCGTTCGCCTGCGTACCCAAGTGGGGACCGAGCAAGGATGGCCATGGCAGCTTGAAGTAAGTGCAACATGGACACTGCGGGCGGATTCGGGGCTGCGAGTGGAATGGTGCGCCCGGAATTTAGGGACACAGCGGCAACCATTTGGGCTGGGGTGGCACCCGTACCTCAGCGCACTGGGAGCACCACTGGATGAGTGCCATCTGCAGATACAGTCGGTGCGTACGTGTGTGCCCTTGGATCCGCAGAAAATGGTGCCGTGCGGAGTGGACGTGCCGATCCCCGAGGTCTGGGATCTAGGCAGTGGTATGCCACTAGCAGGAGTGCAGATGGATCACTGCTTCGGGGTGCGGGCAGATGGTGAAATTAACGAGGGAGAGGTGCAACAAGGTAGCACCGTAAAGCTGTTGACTGAGCACGGAGAGGGCGTGCAGATGGAAAGCAGCGGAGAGTTTGGCTGGTACCAAGTGTATGTGGCGGATCCAGTTAACGGGGAAGGATTTCCTGAGGTGGGAAGGGCGGTCGCTGTGGAACCCATGACGTGCCCGGCGGATGCGTTGCGCTCCGGGCGCGGCTTGGTCTGGTTAGAACCGGGGCAATCCAGGACCTTTGGTGTGGGGGTTAAGGCCATCGGGTTGTAGTAGCGCGGTTGTCGTTGCGGGGTTGTCGCTGCGGGGTTGATAGAAGGCGAGCCGGAAAATATCGCGTTAGGGAAAACAGTTCCCCCGGGTTTAATATTTCGTTAAACAGTTCTTAATCGAACAAGCCCGGGGAATGCCCGGTCTAACCCCCGATCACAATAAGGAGGTGCCCGACCATGACGGAAGGGCTGCGCCTTGACGCTTCCTGGGTGGACTACACACTGGTGGCGCTCTACTTCGCTTTTGTCCTCGGAATTGGATGGGCCGCGAAATCGCGAGTTTCCAGCTCCATCGACTTCTTCCTCTCCGGCCGGTCTTTGCCCGCATGGGTAACGGGACTGGCTTTCATTTCGGCCAACCTGGGTGCCGTGGAAATCGTGGGCATGTCCGCCAACGGCGTGCAATACGGTTTCGAAACGATGCACTACTTCTGGATCGGTGCGATTCCAGCCATGGTGTTCCTCGGCATCGTGATGATGCCGTTTTACTACGGCTCCAAAGTCCGCTCCGTGCCAGAGTTCATGCGCCGGCGCTTTGGAAACGGTGCCCACCTGGTCAACGCACTGTCCTTTGCCGTCGCGCAGTTGTTGATCGCAGGTATTAACCTGCTGTTGCTGGCCAAGGTCGTGAACTCCCTGCTTGGCTGGCCCCTATGGATCACGCTGGTCATCGCTGCCGTCATCGTCCTCAGCTACATCACCTTGGGTGGTTTGTCTGCCGCAATCTACAACGAGGTTTTGCAGTTCTTCATTATCGTCGCCGCACTACTGCCGCTGACCCTTATCGGTTTGCACAATGTGGGTGGCTGGAACGGGCTGAAGGAAAAGGTTGTTGACCCCAACCACTTCCACACCTGGCCTGGCACGGAGATCTCCGGATTCGACAACCCAGTGGTTTCCGTCATTGGACTTACCTTCGGCCTCGGCTTCGTACTCTCCTTTGGATACTGGACCACCAACTTCGTTGAAGTTCAGCGTTCTATGGCCGCCGATTCTCTATCAGCAGCCCGCAAGACTCCCA
Organism: Corynebacterium auriscanis; assembly: GCF_030408435.1. Classification (NCBI taxonomy): domain Bacteria; kingdom Bacillati; phylum Actinomycetota; class Actinomycetes; order Mycobacteriales; family Corynebacteriaceae; genus Corynebacterium; species Corynebacterium auriscanis. The sequence goes on from NZ_CP047046.1 coordinate 457,882, forward strand.
TTATTGGCGCGTTCCCCAAGATGTTCGTTCCCTTCATCGTGGTTATTCCCGGCATGATCGCTGGTGCGACCGTGACCCCACTGGTTGACGGTTCGGCGCAGCCCAACGATGCGATGTTGTACCTCATGCGCGACATGCTGCCGAATGGCCTGCTGGGTGTGGCGCTGGCTGGTTTGTTGGCTGCGTTCATGGCTGGCATGGCTGCCAATATCTCCGCGTTCAACACCGTGTTTAGTTACGACCTGTGGCAAACCTACGTGAAGAAGGATCGCGACGATAGCTACTACTTGCGTATTGGCCGCATTGCTACCATCGCCGCCACCGCCATCGCCGTTTTCACCGCTTTGCTGGCGAACAACTTCGGCAATGTCATGGATTACCTGCAAACGCTATTTGGATTCTTCAACGCCCCACTGTTTGCAACCTTCATCCTGGGTATGTTCTGGAAGCGAATGACTCCAACCGCGGGTTGGGTTGGCTTGGTTCTGGGTACGACCTCAGCGATTGTCTACTGGGCCATCGCCAGCTTCGGCGGTACCGACATCAGCTTCTTCAACCTACCGGGGCAGGGCACTGCATTCGTTGCTGCGTCTCTCGCATTCGTAGTGGACATCGTCGCCTCCGTTATCGTCTCTTTGGTCACCAAGCCCAAGCCGGATAGCGAGTTGGTTGGTTTCGTTAAATCCGTTACCCCGAAGGAACACCTCATGGATGAGGCAGAAGCATCGCTGCCTTGGTATCGCCGCACCGTGCCACTGGGCATTTTGTGCCTTATCTTAGCCCTCGGCCTCAACGTGATCTTCGCCTAGACCTCGAGCAAAAAAAGGAGGAAAACAATGAGCAAGTTTGCAACGCGAGCATTCGATATCCGCAACGTTATTGGCGGTCTGTTGGGGCTGTATGGCTTGATTCTGGTGGTCAGCTACTTCTTCTTGGACCCAGGAATTGACGCCAGTACGGGCCAACCGAAAGATGAGGTCTACAACCTCTACGCCGGAATCGCGATGGTGGTTGTGGCGGTAGTGTTCTTTGTGTGGGCCAAGGCATCACCGGTCCGCGCAGACCAAGGCAGTGCCGATGCCACGGAGGATGAGCGTACCGAGCACGCCACTCGCTAGTTGGGGTGAGCGTGGAAGCTCGGCCGGAGCTCCACCGCGCTCCCGGTAAGCACCATCGCGGCGAAACTGCACGTGAGGCTGCGCGGCCGAGCGCCAAGACAACGACGGAAAGGGATGGGCCTCGTGAACGACAAAGCACAACCGGTGAAGGATCCTCAAGAAAACCTAGGCGGTGTGCGGGTAACACGCACCACCTTGGCCGATGATCGCGAGTTAATCTACTTCGACGATGATCCGGTGTATGTCTCTGGTGAGAAGACGCGCGAATTGCGCGATTCCCGCGAACTGGCGCCAGCGAAAACGGTCTCCGAGATGCGCCGGGACCCCCTCACTGGGCAGTGGTATGCCTATGCCGCGCACCGCATGAACCGCACGTTTATGCCCCCTGCCAACGAGAATCCACTGGCCCCTACCCGGCCCGGGGAACTACCAACCGAGATTCCCGCAGACGACTACAACGTCGCGGTATTTGAAAACCGGTTTCCATCCCTTTCCATGCATATGGACTTTCAGGAGGACTTTGCCACCCGTGTGGATGGCGAGGAACTCTATCCGCGTCTGCCTGCGAAGGGGCGCTGCGAGGTCGTGTGCTTTACGCCTGACGTAGAGTTGTCCTTCCGCGATTTGCCCTTCCGACGCGCCCGCACGGTGGTGGAAGCATGGGCACACCGCACGCGCGAGCTCTCCGAGCTTCCGGGTGTGCGCTACGTGTACCCATTTGAGAATCGCGGCGCAGAGATCGGAGTGACCTTGCAGCATCCGCACGGTCAGATTTATGCGTACCCTTATTTGCCACCGCGTGCGAAAGAGATCGCAACCCAAGCTGCAGCGCATCGCCAGGAAACGGGGGAGGACCTCTTCGATTCGGTACTCCGGGCAGAGCAGCGCAGTGGTCGGCGCATTGTGGCCGCAGGCGAACACTTCACCGCCTTCGTGCCCGCGGCCGCCAAGTGGCCGGTAGAAGTCATGCTGATTCCGCATCGTGCAGCACCCGATTTCGCGGCGTTGAGCGATGAGGAAAAGGATGAGCTTACGCGCATGTACCTAGACCTGTTGCAGCGCTTTGACCGCTTCTTTGACGGTGTGGATCGCACCCCGTATATCGCCAGTTGGAACCAAGCACCGATCGGCCCTGAGCGCGCTCACGGCCGCCTGCACCTGCAACTGTTTTCCATGATGCGTTCTGCAGACAAGATGAAGTTCCTTGCAGGTTCCGAATCAGGACAGGGCGCTTGGATTTCGGATACCACCCCGGAACGCATCGCCGACCGCCTGCGCGAAGTGGCGCAGGACTAAGCACGTCCGCCCGCCCGCGACCTACATATCAACACAACGAAAGCGATTTCCTTGAGTACGACGGCAACTGGAAGCGAACCCACCCAACCCCAGTGGATGCACACTCGGGACCGGGCAGCGGCCATCACGGATGTTCGCAACCTGTTCAGCGAACAATTTACCGGGCAACCGCAAGGTGTGTGGTCTGCTCCCGGGCGCGTGAACCTCATTGGCGAGCACGTGGACTACGCGGGTGGCATTTGCCTGCCGTTTGCGCTGTCCCAGCGGACGTACGTGGCCGCCCGCGCTAACAACGACGGGGTATACCGCATTGCCTCCCACTGGTCGGGCGGGATCACCCGTGCGGAGATCCCCACCCAGGACGTTCGCCCAGGCCACCCCGCGGATTGGACGGGGTATATCGCAGGTGCCGTGTGGGCGGCGTGGAACAACGGCACCATGCCGGCCGCATGGGCCAATGGCATCACCAACCCCGGCTTGGACATCGCCATTGAATCGGATGTGCCCGTGGGCGCGGGGCTTTCCAGCTCCGCTGCGCTGGAATGCTCTACGGCATTGGCCGCGTGGGAAATCAGCACGGGCAGCACCCTCGCCGAGCAAAGCCAAGTGGCCCAGAAGAAGGTATTGGATGGATTGCGCGCGGCGTCGATCCAAGCAGAAAACGATGTGGTGGGCGCCTCCACCGGTGGCCTTGACCAAACGGTTGCACTGTTTGGGAAGGCGGGGAATGCGCTGGCGATTGATTTCGCCACCAACGCAGAACAGCAGGTCACATTCGATATCGATTCCCGGGGATTGGCGATCCTCATCATCAATACCAACGCCCCACACCAGCTCGCCGATGGGCAGTATGCCGCCCGGCGCGCTGTTACCGATGGGGTAGCGGCTGATCTGGGTGTTCCTACGCTGCGGCAGGCCCCTGATGCAGTGCGGCGCTGCCAACCGTGGGCCGACAAGCAGTGGAATTCTTGGTCGGCGGAGCAGCAGCAAGATATGCCATTGGAACGGTGGCGCGCGGTGGTAGAGGCGCGGGTACGCCACGTGGAAACCGAGATTGACCGTACCGCACGTGCCATCGAGGTGTTGCGTGCGGGCGAGTTCCGTCAGTTCGGGGAGTTGATGCAGGCCAGCCACGCTTCTTTGCGCGATGACTACGAGGTTACGGTGCCGGAGCTCGATACCGCAGTTGAGGTGGCGCTGCGCCACGGTGCCCTAGGTGCCCGCATGACCGGAGGCGGATTTGGCGGCTCGGCGATCGCTCTGGTCGATGCTTCTCAGGCTGAAACGGTCGCTGCTCATATTGCTTCTTCTTTTGCCGACGCCGGATTCGCCCGACCGGAGTTTGTCATCGCAATTCCAAGTGAGGGCGCGCGACGGGAAGAATGATCCGTCCGAATGCAGGTTTTCAGTATTCCAGCTAGAAGATTCGAAATGGCTTTGCGAAGCTAACCGGGGTAACCTGACTAACCGTGTTTCGCACCATGTTGAAATCTAAAATCCACCGTGCCACGGTCACTCAGGCAGACCTGCACTACGTAGGTTCGTGCACGATCGACGCCGACTTGATGAAGGCCGCCGATATCCTCGAGGGTGAGCAGATCGACATCGTGGATATCAACAACGGCAATCGACTGACTACCTACGCCATCACTGGAGATGCCGGTACGGGGGTTATCGGCATTAACGGCGCAGCTGCCCGTCTGATCAGTCCAGGGGACTTGGTAATCATCATTGGGTATGCGCAGTATTCCCAGGATGAGCTGGAGGGTTATAGTCCCAATGTCATTTTCGTGGACGAGAATAACAAACAACTTGAGTTCTGCGATGACCCAGCTCATGCGCCGGAAGGGTCGGGGTTGTTAAACCCACGGCACCCGTCGGAGAGTAGCTAGAGCTTCTACCCTCCCCAATAAAAGGTGTATCGCACTTACATCTTTTAATGACTGGCTCTAGGATGAAGCTATGCACCTCACCACTTTTGCCGATCTGGGTCTGCGATCCTTGATGATGCTTGGCGACCTCCCAGAGGGGGACCGCTGCACCATCGCAGATTTGGCAAAAGCAACCAACGCATCGGATAACCACTTGGCGCGGGTTATTGCCAAGCTTGTCGATATGAATATGGTGGTTTCCGTACGGGGGCGTAACGGTGGGGTGTATCTATCGGACTCGGCCCGTGGGGCCAGCGTGGGAAGAATTTTGAGGGAACTCGAAGGCCCCAGTGAAGTCGTTGACTGCACTGGTGACAAGCCTTGCCCTCTTGCCGCGCGAAACTGCGCCTTGCGGCATCGGCTTGCCGACGCCCAGGAAGCGTTCTTCGCAGAGTTAGATGGGGACACAATCGATGGACTCATCGCAGCCACCCGTCCGGTTGGAACGCGAACCTCGGAGGATGCCCACGGAACCTCTCGCTCGCTCGGATTGCCGACGGTACCCCTGAACACTCAGTAAAGGGTGCCGAGAGTTAAATGAGCGGGTGCGAACAGTACCGAAAGTTGGATGTCAATGTTCATTAGCACCACCCCCAAGACCGACCGCACAGCCCTGTCTGGCGATAACGCCGAAATCATCCGCCAAACCCTTCCCGTCATCGGCGACAACATCAACGCTATTACCCCGGTGTTCTACCGCACCATGTTCACCAACCACCCAGAGCTGCTCGCCGATACGTTCAACCGCGGAAACCAACGTTCCGGTGAGCAACAGAAGGCACTGGCTGCGTCCATCGTCACTTTCGCGGCCATGCTGGTTGACGATAATGCCCCCGATCCAGTGGAAATGCTGTCCCGCATCGGACACAAGCATGTGTCTTTGGGAATCACCGCGGATCAGTACCAAATTGTTCATGACAATCTGTTCTCCGCCATCGTGGAGGTTCTAGGTGAAGCCATCACGCCAGAAATCGCGGCTGCGTGGGATGAGGTGTACTGGCTCATGGCCGACGTGCTCATCGATTACGAAGCAGACCTTTACAAGTCGGCGGGCGTAGAGGCTGGTGATGTCTTCCGGAAGGTAGTGCTGAAGGACAAGAAGCAACTCAGCGAGGCCGTCACGGAGTACACCTTCGCCGGCCATGGTTTCGACAAGGCGCTGGCGGGGCAGTACACCTCCATCGGTGTGGAGCTTCCCGATGGTGCACGCCAGCTCCGCCAGTACTCTCTGATCAGCCACGATGCTGATGGGTTCTCGGTTGCTGTGCAGCGCGACGGTGAGGTATCCAGCTTCCTCCTCAATGACGTTAACGTCGGCGACGAGGTGGATGCCACCCTTCCAGCCGGCGATCTGGTTCTCCAGCCTGGCGAGTCGCCAGTTGTATTGGTGAGCCAAGGTATTGGTTCTACCCCAATGACCGGTATGCTCGCATCTCTCGTTGCCGCTCAGGGGCAGGTTGATCGCCCTGTTGTGGTACTTCATGCCGACGCCGACGAGACCGCGTACGCCCAGCGCGAAACCACCGAAAAGCTGGTTGCGGCCCTCCAGGAGAAGGGCTCCGCAGAGCACATTACTGCCTACCGTGATCGTGGCGAGTCCCTGGACTTGGCCAAACTGCTTGCCGATGGGAAGCTGCCTACTAACGCAGAATGGTACCTGTGTGGTGGCAACAACTTCCTGCAGAATGTTCGCGAGCAGCTCGAAGCAGGTGCTGCGGACCTGGCTCCAGCCGCAATTCACTTCGAACTGTTCAGTCCCAATGACTGGCTGATTGGCTAAAACTCGCGCGAACCCTAGGGAGTGGTGTAACAAACCGGCTCCCTGGGGTTTGTTTGAGCCTGTGTTGCCCGAAGCCTTTTTCTGTTATCGGTGAACGAAACCGTGTCGTAGTCATGCAGTAGGCTATATAGCCGTGACTGATGCAACTAACACCCCGCGTAATGATTCTGCTCAAGACCTTCCGGAACAGCTGCGAATCCGCCGCGATAAGCGCACCCGGATCCTGGAATCCGGGAAAGATGCGTACCCGGTAGAGGTGCCACGCACCCACTCTCTCGCCGAGGTACGTAGTCGCTGGGAAGTGTTGCCCAAGGACGGCGATGAAGGGGAGGCACCGGGCGTCGATCAGAAAGAAGGTGTGACCTACCTGCAATCGGGTGAAGAAACCCAAGAGGTTGTAGGGGTGGCCGGCCGCGTTATGTTCGTACGCAATACCGGCAAATTGGCGTTTGCCACATTGCAGGATGGCGACGGTACTACTTTGCAGGTCATGCTCAGCTTGGCAGAGGTCGGTGAGGAGGCACTGGCCGATTGGAAGGCGCTGGTAGACCTCGGAGACATGGTGTTCGTGGAGGGGCGGATCATTTCCTCCCGTCGTGGCGAGCTGTCGGTGATGGCACAGCGGTGGTTCATGGCCGCGAAGTCATTGCGTCCGCTGCCTGTGGCACACAAGGAAATGAGCGAAGATACGCGCATTCGTCACCGCTACACTGACCTGATCATGCGGGAACAAGCCCGCAACAACGCGATGACCCGCATCAAGGTGATGCGTGCACTGCGGAACGCGCTGGAACGCCGCGGTTTCCTGGAGCTGGAGACACCCATGTTGCAAACTCTGCACGGCGGTGCAGCTGCCCGTCCGTTCGTGACGCACTCCAATGCGCTGGATATTGACCTTTACCTGCGTATTGCCCCAGAATTGTTCTTGAAGCGCGCCGTGGTGGGTGGCTTGGATCGCGTATTCGAAGTGAACCGCAACTTCCGTAATGAGGGCGTGGATTCCTCTCACAGCCCCGAGTTTGCAATGCTCGAAACCTACCAAGCCTATGGCGACTACAACACCGCCGCTACTACCACACGGGAAATTATCCAGGAAGTGGCCACCGAAGTGTTCGGCACCACCAAGGTGACTCTCGTGGATGGCACTGAATACGACTTGGGTGGTGAGTGGCCAGAGATGAAGATGTACCCATCGCTCAACGAAGCTTTGCAGAAGAAATACCCGGGTCAGCCAGAGGTCACCATCGCTTCCACGGTGGAGGAGCTGAAGCAGCTGGCCAAGGTTGTCGGCCTCGACGTGCCAACCAAGGGCGGCTGGGGTCACGGCAAGCTTGTGGAAGAGCTATGGGAGCACCTGTGCGAAGACCAGCTGAATGGGCCGGTATTCGTGCGCGACTTCCCGGTCGAGACCTCGCCCCTCGTTCGTCAGCACCGTAGTGAGCCGGGAGTGACTGAGAAGTGGGACCTGTACGTTCGCGGTTTCGAATTGGCCACTGGTTATTCCGAGTTGGTTGACCCAGTAATTCAGCGCGAGCGCTTTGAGGATCAGGCCCGCCTAGCCGCGGGTGGAGATGACGAAGCCATGGTGCTGGATGAAGACTTCCTTGCTGCGATGGAGCAGGGAATGCCCCCGACGGCAGGTACGGGAATGGGTATCGACCGATTGCTCATGGCTTTGACGGGCTTGGGTATCCGCGAGACGATTCTGTTCCCAATGGTGAAGCCGGAGCGCGATAACTAACCGGTGTGGGTGCGCGAACGCGCTTCTCGTGCACCCACCTAGTGGGGGTGGGGACTGTAACCTAGTTACTGTTTTCCCCAAAAGTGTGACGCAGGCCATGAACTAGTTTAGGATATAGACATAATTATCCGAACATGCAGATGCTTAAGATTTGCACTGAAAACCAGTGAAAGGTGGCCGCACGAATGAGCGACCAAAGCAAGCGTGACGATTCCACTCCGGGTCTGAACAACCTCAAGCGTGATGCCATTGGTACCGCGATGCGCGTACTGACCCGCTTCACCGGCTCCGACTTGGCTGAAAAGTACGGTCTGGGCAAGAAGGTCGACCGGGTGGCGTACGAATCTACCAAGACCGGTATGCGGACCTTGGGCGCCGTTAATCGTCAGTTCAAGAAGATCAAGGGCACCGGCAAGCCAGTGCGCCTGCCTAATCAGACCACTGACGACAACGAGCAGCCAGTACCAACCGAGGCGCCAAAGCCCGGCAAGGTGCTGTTTGACCTGAACCCAACCGAGGATCAGGAAATGATCGTCGCAGCGGTTCGTGAGTTTGCTGAGGAGCGCCTGCGCCCAGTAGCTGCCGAGTCCAACGAGTCCTCCACCCCTCCAGAAGGATTGCTGGAGACCGCTGCTGAGCTCGGTGTGGCACTCATCAACCTGCCAGAAGAGTACGAAGGCATCGCAACTGCCTCAGGTGCCACCACCAACGCCCTCATTGCAGAGGCCCTTGCTTTCGGCGACATGGGCTTGGCTACCGCTATTCTGGCTCCAGCTGCCGTTGCAAACGTCATCACCAACTACGGCGATGACGCACAGCAGAAGACTTACCTGCCAGAGTTCGCAGGCGAATCTGTGCCACCAGCAGCGGTGATCGTTTCCGAGTCCCGCCCACTGTTTGACCCGTTCGAGCTGCAGACCGCTGCGGTCCGTGAGGGCAGCGATATCGTCATCAACGGCGTGAAGACCATGGTTCCAAACGCCGGCGCTGCAGAGCTGTTCATCGTAGCGGTCAACCTAGACGGTGTGAACACCTTCGCCATCGTGGAATCCGACACCGAGGGGCTGGTTGTTGAGGCCGATCCTTCCATGGGTCTGCGTGGCGCTGCATTGGGCCGCGTGCTGTTCAAGGACGTCCGCGTCCCGGCCGAGAACCTGCTGGGTGGTGCTGACCTGTCAGATTCTGATCGCACCGAGCAGTATGCAGAAATCATCCGCCGTGGTCGCCTGGGCTGGGCTGCTCTGGCTTCCGGCACCGGTGAGGCCATCCTCGAGTACACCAAGAAGTACGTCAACGAGCGCGAGGCATTCGGCGAGCCAATCTCCCACCGCCAGGCAGTTGCCTTCATGGTGGCGAACCTCCGCATCGAGCTCGACGGCCTGCGCATGATCCTACTGCGCGGAGTTTCCCGCCTCGATCAGGGGCTGTCCTACCACCGTGAGGCCGGCCTTGCTCGTCGCTTCGCTTCCGATAAGGGCATGGTTATGGGGCTCGATGGTGTACAGCTGCTCGGCGGACATGGCTTCACCAAGGAGCACCCAGTCGAGCGTTGGTACCGCGACATGCGCGCTATCGGCATCGCCGAGGGCGTTGTCATCCTGTAAAACCCGCCAATCGATCACATAACTGATCATCTACGACCTAGAGGAACCTGAAACATGATTAATCTGGAACTCCCTAAGCGCCTCAAGGCGGGTGCCAACCAAGCCCACCAGGCCGCAGCGGAAATCTTCCGTCCCATCTCCCGCAAGTATGACCTCAAGGAGCACGCTCGTCCCGTAGAGCTGGACACCATGGCATCCCTCGTAGAGGGTATGGCCGATGCCGGCCAGGCTATGGCCGGCGCATCCGGTGGCCGTGGCGATTCCAAGAAGAAGCAAAACGATGGCGTGAAAAACGGCGGCAACATGGCTTCCGTGTTGAACGTTATCGAGACCTGCTGGGGTGACGTGGGACTAACGCTGTCCATTCCTTACCAGGGTCTGGGTAACTCCGCGATCGCCGCCGTTGCTAACGACGAGCAGCTCGAACGCTTCGGCAAGGTATGGGCCGCCATGGCTATCACCGAGCCACAGTTCGGCTCCGACTCCGCTGCTGTCGCCGCTACCGCGAAGCTAGACGGCGACGAGTACGTGCTGAACGGTGAGAAGATCTTCGTTACTGCCGGCGAGCGCTGCACCCACGTTGTGGTGTGGGCCTCCGTGGACAAGTCCGCTGGTCGCGCAGCCATTAAGTCCTTCGTTGTGCCACGCGATACCCCGGGCTTCGAGCTGGTTCGCTTGGAGCACAAGCTGGGCATCCGCTCCTCCGATACCGCCCACTTCATCTTGGATAACGTCCGCATTCCGAAAGAGAACCTGCTGGGTTCTCCTGAGGTGGACACCAAGAAGGGCTTCGGGGGTGTTATGGCCACCTTCGACAACACCCGTCCGCTGGTGGCCGGCATGGCCGTCGGCGTGGCGCGCGCTTCCCTCGAGAAGCTGCGTGAGGTACTGACTAACGCTGGCGTCGAAATTGATTACGACAAGCCAGCCTGGGCCCAGAGCGCGGCTGCTTCCGAGTACATCCGCTTGGAGTCCGATTGGGAAGCCGCTTACCTGTTGACTTTGCGCGCTACTTGGATGGCGGACAACAAGATTCCTAACTCCAAGGAAGCTTCCGAGTCCAAGGCGAAGGCCGGACGCATGGCTACCGATCTGACCTTGCGTGCGGTGGAGATGGCCGGTGCATACGGCTACTCCGAACGTGACCTGCTGGAAAAGTGGGCACGTGACTCCAAGATCCTCGATATCTTCGAGGGTACTCAGCAGATTCAGCAGCTCATTGTTGCACGTCGTGAGCTGGGACTGTCTTCCGCACAGCTGAAGTAAACCCCGCTTGCTTCCGAAGAAAATAGCCCTTGTACAGGTGAATTAGGCTCCCTGTACAAGGGTTTCTTGTTGCATGGTGCCCAAATAAGGGGAGGGTGAGTAACCTATTGTTTTCTTTTTAGCCCATTTTCGTTAAAGTTTTTGCGGTTATGCGTTCACCTGCTGCAACGTGCAGCAGGAGCGAGCACGTACCAGAAGGCGCGCCAGTTCCTATCGATTCTGGCGATCGGCAACAAACAAAAAGGCGTTTAGGAAATGGCGAACCAGGTCCCCGGTGGGGGTTCAGGATCTAATCGAACGGTAGAAACACTGCAACTATCGAACGATACCGTTCAACCTCAGGGAAATAACGACAAATGGTGGCACATCGCATTCGGCGGCATGCTCCTCGTGGCTGTCCTTTACTTTGGGGCTTGGACAACGCAGCACATCCCGTCTTCCGCGAATTATGTTGTGCTTGCAGTTACCGTTGTTTTCGGTTTGTTCATGGCGTTCAACATCGGTGGCAACGACGTCGCGAATTCCTTTGGTACTTCCGTCGGTGCGGGCACGTTGACCATGAAGCAAGCCCTCATAGTCGCCGCAGTCTTTGAAGTTGGAGGCGCACTGTTAGCGGGCGGTTCAGTAACCAAGACCGTCCGCAGTGGCATCGTGGATCTCGATGAGATCGACCTATTGCCCATGGACTTCGTCTACATTATGATCGCTGCGCTCATGGGCGCTGCCATTTGGTTGCTCATTGCAACGAAGAAAGGCTGGCCGGTATCCACGACCCACTCGATCGTCGGTGGGATCGTGGGAGCGGCCCTGTGTCTAGGTTTTACTACTCACACGGGTGGCTGGTCTATGGTGCAATGGGGGGAGATCGGCCGAATTGCCTCCTCGTGGGTTATTTCCCCACTACTCGGCGCATTGGCAGCTTATCTGCTGTTCAGCGTGATCAAGCGGGCCGTGTTGCAATACAATGACCGTGCAAATGCGGGGTTGGAACGGGTGCGCCGCGCGCGCATTAACCATGCTTCCCGGCACAAAGATCTGTTCCGCAGCCTTAGCGAAGTCCAGCAGATCGCGTACAACAACGAGATGGCCCGGGATGCTGTGACGTACTCGCGTGGAGATTTCACGCGCGAGCAGCTGGAGAGCGACTACTACCGCGAACTCTACGATCTTGACCAAGAGGCGAACCAACTCAACGTCCACAAGGCGCTGGTGTATTGGGCACCACCGCTGGCCGCATTTGGTGCGGTGGTGATCACCGCGATGCTGTTGTTCAAAGGGCTATCCAATGTGGACACCCATGTGTCCGCCGTTGGGTCTTTGCTTATTATGGCTATGATTGCCGTCTTGGTGTGGACCAGCGTGTACATGGTTGCTAAGGCCTTGCGGAAGGAATCTGTGGATCGTTCCACATTCATTCTGTTCAGCTGGATGCAGGTATTCACCGCATCAGCCTTTGCTTTTAGCCACGGCTCTAACGACATTGCCAATGCGGTGGGACCGTTTGCGGCGATTTTGGACGTTCTTGCTACTGGCGAAATCAATTCCGAGGCAATGGTGCCGACTGCGCTGCTGTTCGCCTGTGGCATCGCGCTGGTGGCAGGACTGTGGTTCATTGGCCGCAATGTGATCACTACGGTTGGATCGGGCCTTACCAATATTCACCCGGCCAGCGGATTTGCCGCGGAGCTGGCGGCGGCCGCCATTGTCATGAGTGCATCACTACTAGGACTGCCCGTGTCCTCCACTCACATCCTGATCGGCGCTGTCCTGGGTGTGGGCATTGTTAACCACGAAGCGAACTGGGGCTTGATGAAGCCCATCGCGATGGCTTGGGTGATTACTATTCCCGTGGCGGCAGGAATTGGCGCGATGGGTCTCTTTATCCTGCGCCTTGTTTTTGGCGCCTAGGGGCTGGGTCAAGACCGCTCCAGGAAAGGACGATGTCCTTTTGGGGCAAGCTCTCGGGGCGTGACCTCTCCAGCGGATGCAGTCTTTCTAGTGGAAGCCCCTTGCGTTAGAGTCATGGGCGAAGGAAACCCTAGGGGGAGGGGTCTGGTTTTCGTTAGACAGTCCGCCTGGTCGCTGTCGCCATATTTTAATTAATTACTGTGAAATTCGGCGTATTTTACTAATGCAAGTTAATTGAGTGTTAATCCAATGGCTAACATGGGGTTAATTTTTATTTCCTCCTGATTGAAACAATCGCCCTGCGCAATTCCCTGTGCCAATGAGACCAATGCAGTGGAAACCACCATCGTCTTTCGGGCAAAGGGTAAACCGGCGCTTGACTACACTCAGGAAGGCTTTAACACTCATGACCGTGGATACTTCGAACGCAGCGGGGGCTGCGACCAACAATGCTGGGGCGGTGAAGGGGGCCGATGCTAGCGATAAATGGTGGCACCTCGCTTTCGGGCTTTTGCTGCTGGGTACCGTCGTTACTTTCGGCTTGTGGGTGACCGACTACGTTGGCGCCACATCCCATTACGTCGTTCTTATTGTCACTATCTTCTTTGGCCTGTTCATGGCTTTCAACATCGGTGGTAATGACGTTGCCAACTCCTTCGGAACCTCCGTGGGTGCGGGCACGTTGACGATGAAGCAAGCGCTTATGGTTGCCGCTGTTTTTGAAGTTGGCGGCGCCGTCCTGGCCGGTGGCAGTGTGACCGAAACCGTCCGCAGTAACATCGTCGATCTTGACGGTGTGCAGCTGGAGCCCATGGAATTCGCCTACATTATGATCGCGGCTCTCCTCGGCGCTGCACTGTGGCTGCTGGTTGCTACCAAGATGGGCTGGCCCGTTTCCACCACGCACTCTATCGTCGGCGGCATCGTCGGTGCGGCCGTCACGACTGGTCTTATCACCGGTAAAGGTGGATGGGACATGGTTCAGTGGAGCGAAATTGGTCAGATCGCCATTTCGTGGGTGTTGTCCCCGGTGCTGGGTGGTCTGGCAGCGTATCTGCTCTTCCGGGCCATCAAGGGTGGAATCCTTCGCTATAACGAGGCCGCTGATGTGCGACTACGCGAACTGAAGCAGAAGAAGATCGAACATCGCCGTCGCCACAAGGAGGCATTCGAGCGACTCAGCGAAGTTCAGCAGATTTCCTACACCAATGCCATGGCTCGTGATGCCCAGACCGTCATGGACGATGACTTCGACCGCGAACAGCTGGAGTCGGAGTACTACCGCGACCTTTACCGCCTGAATGATGAAGCCGAGGACGTGGAAGCTCACCAGGCCCTAGAACGCTGGGTTCCGCTGCTCGCTGCGATTGCGGCGGTGATCATCACCGCGATGATGCTGTTCAAGGGGCTGAAGAACATCGACTTCACCCTCTCTACCTTCAATACCGTGCTGATCATGCTTATGGTTGGCGCAGTCGTGTGGATGGCCGTCTACATCTTCGCCCGCACAATGAAGAACAAATCCCTAGACCGCTCCACCTTCCTGCTTTTCAGCTGGATGCAGGTGTTTACCGCGTCCGCGTTCGCATTTAGTCACGGCTCCAACGATATTGCCAACGCGGTAGGCCCCTTCGCCGCCGTTGTGGACGTTATTGCTCACAATGAAATCCGTAGCTCTGCTAGCGTCCCCGGTGCCCTGATGGCTGCCGCGGGTATTGCACTGGTTGCTGGCCTGTGGTTTATTGGCCGTAACGTGATCAAGACCGTTGGTACGGGCTTGACGAACATTCACCCAGCCAGTGGCTTCGCCGCCGAGCTTTCGGCAGCTGCTGTGGTGATGGGAGCTTCTTTGCTGGGGCTGCCCGTTTCTTCCACTCACATCCTGATCGGAGCCGTTTTGGGCGTGGGCCTAGTGAATAAGGCCGCTAACTGGAACCTCATGAAGCCCATCGCGCTGGCGTGGATCATCACTGTGCCAGCCGCCGCTGCAGTGGGTGCGGTAGGCGTCTGGATTCTTCGCATGGCGTTCATGGGTTAACAATTAGATTTCGAACGCTCCCTTTTCTCGAGCCCGGTACGCATGATCCACCGGGCCGCGGCCGTGCCCCACGCGTAGCGCGGCCGCTTTTTCTATAGCCCCATGCAGCCACTGGGTCGCCCAGACCAAGGCGGCGTCGTAAGAATTGCCACCACCCAAACGAGTAGCCAAAGCAGAGCTCAGTGAACAACCCGTGCCGTGAGTATGTGGCGAATCAACGCGCGGGGAGGAAGCGATGTGCAAGGGGGAAGTGCCAACGGTGGCGCAGTGTGCCCCGGCGCTTTCGGTAGCGCGATGTGGTGCCACCCAGGCGTTACCTGCTTCTTCCCCGTTGAGATGGCCTCCTTTTACTATTACATTGACGCCGTGCTCATCCGACCACGCCTGGGCCTGGGCCACGGCTTCATCGAACGAACCAGCGGGAGTTTGCTCGCACAAGATCGCCAGCTCTGGGATGTTCGGAGTGATCACGGCGTGGTCGGCATAAGCACTCAACGAGGTAGCAAAGGAGCGTACGGCCGCTTCCGCATCCTCGGCGAGCAGGCGATCCCCGCTGGTGGCGATCATCACGGGATCGAAAACCAACACGGGCACGGGGTGGTTGGCCAGCCAGTTTTGTACCACCTCGGTGGTTGTGAGATCACCGAGCATGCCGATTTTGACGGCATCGAGATCCACGTCCTCAAAAACCGCTGCCAGTTGCTGTGTGAGGAATTCGGCGCCAGGAGTGTGTACGGCGCGAACTCCCTGCGTGTTTTGCGCGACCAAGCTTGTAACGACGGATAAGCCATAACCTCCGGCGGCGAAGATGGACTTCAGATCGGCTTGGGCACCTGCGCCACCGGAGGGATCCGTGCCCGCGATGGAAAGCACGCGCGGGGCAAGGGGGAAGTAATTGCGGTTATTCATACCTCCTATTGTGCCTCCGGTTGCGCTTTCGGTTCTGGTTCCGGTTGCAATTGCCGGCGCGTTTTCCTTGATGCCCGCTGATATGTCGGAGGGGGAGGGGGCAGGTCGGTTAGGCTCCTGTGTCTGGCTGTGGCAGTTCGCGTGGAACCACCTTGCCTACTGGGTTCCGCGGCAGCTCATCTAGGTAAACGAAGTAACGTGGAACCGCGTGGCGCGCTAGCTTCTGCTTGACCTCGGCAATAACCCCCTGCTCGAAGGACCGCTTTTCCTCGTCAGTGAGTTCCACCGCCTTCTTGTCCTTGAAAACGACCCACGCGCACAGGGCTTGGCCGTACATGGGGCAATCAACGCCACGAACAGCAGCTTCCTCGATTTCTTCGCGAGAAGTGAAAATGTTTTCTGTGTCCTGTGGGTAGACGTTCTCCCCGCCGGAGACGATCATGTCGTCACTGCGACCGGCGATGAAGAGCAAACCCTCTTCGTTGTAGTATCCCAGATCACCAGTTGCGACCATTCCGTCAACAACGTCCTTGTCGGAACCGGGGCGGGTATAGCCCTCGAAGAGCATGTCGTTTTTGACGAAGATTCGACCGGTTTCACCAGCGGGTACTTCCTTGCCGTCGTTATCCAGGATCTTCAAGGTTGTGGCCATCGGCGGCCTACCAGCGGTCTTGGGGAAGCGCCTCAATTCTTCTGGCGTGGCGATGGAAGCCCAGCTGACTTCGGTAGAGCCATATAGGTTGTACAACACGTCGCCGAACTTCTTTTGCGTTTCCTCGATTACTGCCGGTGGGAGAGCTTCGCCTGAGGTTGCGATGATCTTGGTGCCAGGGTTAAAACCTTCCGGAACAGCATCGAGCATGCGGCGGAGCATGGTGGGAACCATAGCGATGGTGTACGGCCGGTTCTTCTCGATGACCTGAACTGCGGCCTCGGGAGTGAATTTGCGCTGCAGAATCATTGTGTTGCGCAGGGCTAGGGCCAGCTGGATCTGGGCGAAGCCCCATGTGTGGAACATGGGTGCGGCAAGGAAGGCTGGGCGGTGGTGCTTCAGCGGGATGCGGCTCATGATCGATGAGGCCGGCATATACGTTTTGGGCTCGGGACGGCGCGCGCCCTTAGGGGTACCAGTGGTACCTGAGGTCAAGATAATCGTGCGGCCCATTCGTGGACGGGAGGGGACAGTGAGATCTTCTGGGGTGGTCCGTAGAACCTCATGCAGGCTGGCCCACTCGTTGCTGCGGGTGGCGTAATCACCGCTGTCGATGGCATCGCGCACATTACTCTGCGGCTTTTGTGCGGCCTCCGCTTCGCGGCTCAGTCCCAGGGTGTCGCCGAATTCCCAAGCGACAATCACGTGCGCGCCATTGAAGTCCTTCGGCAATAGCGGCAGGAATTCCTCGTCGATGAACATCACATCGACTTTTTGCTCGGTAAGAACCGCGCGGGTTTGCTCGGCCGAGGAGCCGGTATTGAAGAAGACGATGTCCGTACCCAAGCGCCCGTGGGCACACAGGGTGAGGATGAGACCGCGGTGGTTACGGCACAATACACCGATCTTGTCGCGCTCACGCACACCGCTGCGGAACAGGGCGCGAGCCAGCGTATTGGTCTGCTCGTGCAGTTCGGAGTACGTCATCGAACCAGCATCGTCGATGATTGCCGTGTGGAACGGGTCGCGAGCTGCGCCGATGGAGAGCAACCCGGCTGGAAGGAAGCGCCACTGGTACATCGATTGCAGCGCTTTACCTGCGGCCATGGGGGTCATAGGGCCCAGTACACCGGACTTAAAAAGCGGGACTGTGCCTTTGGCGAGGGTGCCCACGGTATCGGCATGGTCGCGCAAAGTTAGTTTGGGAGACATCGCTGCAGCGTTCATCAATCCAGACCTTTCCCAGCGGGATTTTTCGAATATTTCCGCTGGTTAATTGTTGAATGATTGTGTATTTCCACTCATGTGGTGACGTGGTTTTGACGTTAGCTTAGGGCGTGGGGGTCTGGAGGAGTTTTGAGAAAATATTTATTTGTTTAGGGATACGATTCCTCGTTGCGCTCATGGGGTGTTCGCTGAAGGCGGACACCCGGGAAGATTGAGTCCGAATAAGCTTGTGACCTGCGAATAGTGAGGTGACTGGGGGCGTGGGGGCGTCGGAATAAGACGAGTAGAGGCGGTTGTTAGTACAAAGGCAATCGTTGTTGTCGGGTCGCACCACTATGGTGGGCAGCAGACCTTCCACCAGAAAGAAGAGGGAGTACACCATGTTTGAGAGGTTCACCGATCGCGCTCGTCGCGTTGTTGTGTTAGCACAGGACGAAGGCCGTGCGCTGAACCACAATTACATCGGCACGGAACACATCCTGCTTGGCCTCATTCAAGAGGGCGAGGGGGTCGCGGCCAAGGCGCTGGAGTCCATGGGTATTTCTCTCGACGCCGTGCGTACCGAGGTTAAAGAAATCATTGGCACTGGCGGTCATCCGCCAAGCGGGTACATCCCGTTTACTCCGCGTGCCAAGAAGGTACTGGAACTGGCGCTACGCGAGGCACTCCAACTGGGGCATAAGTACATCGGGACGGAACACCTCCTGCTCGGTTTGATCCGTGAGGGCGAGGGAGTAGCTGCCCAGGTTCTGGTGAAGCTGGGCGCCGACCTTTCCCGCGTGCGTCAGCAGGTTATTCAGCTGCTCAGCGGCTATGAGGGCAACGAGAGCTCCGAAGAGGGCGAGGGTGAGCCCGCGGCTGCTGGCGTGGGCTCCGCTGCGAGCGCTACTAGCGGTAGCAAGATTGGCCAGAAATCGAATTCTCTGGTGCTCGATCAGTTCGGTCGCAACCTCACCCAGGCTGCCAAGGACGGCAAGCTGGATCCGGTAGTGGGGCGCGAAAAGGAAATTGAGCGCGTGATGCAGGTCCTCAGCCGCCGTACCAAGAACAACCCTGTGCTGATCGGCGAGCCGGGTGTGGGTAAGACGGCAGTTGTTGAGGGCTTAGCATTGGACATCGTCAACGGTCGTGTGCCGGAGACGTTGAAAGATAAGCAGCTCTACTCGTTGGATCTGGGTTCCCTGGTCGCCGGTTCCCGTTACCGCGGTGACTTCGAAGAGCGCTTGAAGAAGGTGCTCAAGGAGATCAACCAGCGGGGAGACATCATCCTGTTCATCGATGAGATCCACACCTTGGTTGGCGCCGGGGCTGCGGAGGGTGCGATCGATGCTGCAAGCATCCTCAAGCCCAAGCTGGCGCGTGGTGAGCTCCAGACAATCGGTGCCACCACGCTGGACGAGTACCGTAAGCACATCGAAAAGGATGCAGCCTTGGAACGCCGTTTCCAGCCGGTTCAGGTACCGGAGCCATCCGTTGATCTGACCATCGAGATTCTCAAGGGCCTGCGCGATCGCTACGAGGCACACCACCGCGTGTCTATCACAGATGGCGCACTCGCGGCGGCAGCGCAGTTGGCAGATCGCTACATCACCGACCGCTTCTTGCCGGATAAGGCCGTGGACCTCATTGATGAGGCCGGTGCGCGTATGCGCATCAAGCGGATGACGGCACCGAAGTCCATCCGCGAAGTCGATGAGAAGATTGCAGCAGTCCGCACCAAGAAGGAAGCGGCCATCGATGAACAGGACTTCGAGAAGGCAGCAGCTCTCCGTGATGATGAGCGCAAGTTGACCGAAGAGCGTGAGGAAAAGGAAAAGGCTTGGCGCGCTGGCGAGCTCGACGAGGTTGCAGAGGTCGGCGAGGAGCAGATTGCTGAGGTCATGGGCACGTGGACGGGCATCCCGGTCTTCAAGCTGACCGAGGAAGAGTCCTCCCGTCTGCTGCGCATGGAAGACGAGCTGCATAAGCGCATCATCGGCCAAGAAGATGCAGTCAAGGCAGTATCTCGCGCCATTCGTCGTACTCGTGCAGGCCTCAAGGATCCCAAGCGCCCATCGGGTTCCTTCATCTTCGCTGGTCCATCAGGTGTGGGTAAGACGGAGCTCTCCAAGGCACTGGCGGAATTCCTGTTCGGTGAGGATGACGCCCTAGTGCAGATCGACATGGGTGAGTTCCATGATAAGTTCACTGCTTCTCGCCTGTTCGGTGCCCCTCCGGGATACGTTGGATATGACGAAGGTGGTCAGCTGACCGAGAAGGTTCGGCGCAAACCATTCAGCGTTGTTTTGTTTGACGAGATTGAAAAGGCGCATTCCGAGATTTACAACACCTTGTTGCAGGTTTTGGAAGATGGTCGCCTCACCGATGGGCAAGGTCGCATGGTCGACTTCAAGAACACCGTGCTGATCTTCACGTCAAACCTGGGCACTAGGGACATTTCCAAGGCCGTTGGCATGGGCTTCTCCAGCGGTGGGGAAGACGATGAATCCACGCAGTACGCGCGCATGAAGGACAAGGTGCACGATGAGCTGAAGAAGCACTTCCGCCCTGAGTTCCTTAACCGTATTGACGACATCGTCGTTTTCCACCAGCTCACCAAGGAACAGATCGTTCAGATGGTGGACCTGTTGTTGCGTCGTGTCACCAATGCGCTGGAGCAAAAGGATATGGGACTAGAAATTACCGAGCAGGCCAAGAACCTGCTGGCCAAGCGTGGTTTCGATCCCGTATTGGGTGCTCGCCCACTGCGTCGTACAATTCAGCGCGAGATCGAGGACCACCTGTCCGAGAAGATTCTCTTCGGAGAGATCGGGGCAGGTGAGATCGTCACCGTGGACGTGGAAAACTGGGACGGCGAGTCCAACGGCAAGGATGCGAAGTTCGTTTTCGGTACCAAGGTGAAGCCACTGCCAGAGGCAGAGGAAGCAAGCCCCGCAGATGAGGCTCAAGAGGCTGTCGTTGGAGCCGCTGAGAAACAGGTGCCAGAGGACGAGGCTTACGACAATGCCCAGGAATCCGGTGAAGGAAACTGGTCTAAGGAGCAGTAAGGACTCCGGCTGCTCTACCCTTGAGGTTTTCCGGTTCGCACCTGAAGCTAGAAGAACCAGAGACCGGCCCCCGGTGCACTACCCCAAGTGCGCCGGGGGCCGGTTTTTATGCTGGTTTTCTTTGTGGGCTAGCGCGGAATATTACCGCAACTCGTGGTGGGGTAGGGCTTCCCACGGAAAACGGCATCCAGCCAGTTCATGGCTGGAGCCAAATTGTCCAACATTGGTAATACATGGTCAATCAACGGAGCGACCGGAGGCAGCGGGGTTTCGCGGTAGTATACCGACGTCCCGGCCTCGCACCACTGCCGTGCCATCGTGCGAGCGCCCTGCACAGGAATGGAATCGTCGTTTTTTCCATGCCCAACGAATACTGGAACGTTAGGTGGCCTGTGACCGATTTCCTGATCAGCCAAGACGGACTTCAGTGGCTCCTGCTGGGCGAGCTGTTCCAAGGACTTACCGGATTTGGTGAGGGTCCGGGTATCCACATACGCATGCCGGGCTAGGGACTGCGGAATGCATTCATCGGCGGTCTGCTCTAGCAACCGCTTACCTTTATCGTTGAGTAAATCATCCACCAAGGGTTTGAGTTCTGGTTTCGCGGCAATGAAACCATTGATGGCATATCCCAAAACCCCGGCCAGAGGCTTGCGATCAATCGCAGCTGCGGTTTGGGCCAGGTTGGCTGGTGTACCCCCGGCGTAACCCGCGACCACGTTAATACCCTTGCCATAGGTGGGAGCCAGCTCCACGGCAGCTGCGGATCCGCCACCGCCCTGGGAGTATCCATAGAACGCCACTGGTGAGGCCGAGGTGATGCCCTTTACGTTCAAGTTGACAGCCGCACGGGCCATATCGATGGTGGCTTGCCCTTGCTCCACGCGGTTCATGTAGGTGTGTTGGCGGGAGGTGCCCAAACCGGGCAGGTCGGTCAGAGCAACATTCCAGCCACGCGCCAAGGCGCCTGCCACCGGAATGGCCTCATACTCCAGCCCCACCGACAACAGCTTTCCCGGAGCACACGCATCGCCGCTGCCCTGGGTGCCGGGTGCAATAGTAAGCAGAGGTCGCGGCCCTTTTCCTGTCCATGGCTGAGAGGAGCGCAGTACGGTTCCGGTGACTGGGATCCGTTTACCGTTGTTGTCAGTGGACACATAGGCCACGCGCTCGGACTTCGACATCATCCAGTCGACGAATGGCAGTCCAAAGGCAAATTGGCTCGGTGCCCGCTTGATGACATCGCCGGGGTTGCCAGACACAGTCGCTGGAAGGGAATCGTAGAATCCGCGCGCATTGCGATCCAAAGCCCCCCATGTATTAGATGACAGCATGTCCGCTGGCCCTTGGGAGGATCCCAGGGCGCTGGAGGACCCCGATGCTGCAGATCCACGGGCCGAACCTTCCGCCGCATCGTAGGAGGGGCTCGGTGCCTGCTGGGCAGCTGCCAGGCCGGCGCCACCTAGGGAACTACCAATTCCGACGCCACAAGCTAGCGCCACAGAAGCTGATGCTTTGCACACCCGCTGCGAGAAGAAAGATACTAGTGAGGTTCTCATGAATGATGACTATAGTTTTAACGCAGACATATTTTTGCAAGGTAACGGAAAATACTTCGGGAATTGATGTAATTCTTGCGCGGAGCTTCCCTGACTCTTGCAGGTCTGCGATGTTCTGTGGCAACTATTGCATTGACTAAAAACCGAACTATGTGGGCAAACGCAATCCGGTTAATCCGGTTTCGGACTTCGGTTCAGATCGGTCGCGGTTAACTGCTGCGCGTTCTCCTCGGGCCTCGGTGTGCTCTGCTATTCCCTCCGTGGACGCTGCGTTCGAGGGATCGTTACTGGTGGTTGCGTCTTGCCGATGCCCGTCGGTGCGCTCCGCTAACCCGTCTGCAACCAGAGAATTCACTGCCCGGGTGAGCTGCGCTTTGTCGTGCCACAGCAGATCAATCTCGGCACGAGTGGCGCGTGAATCTTTGCGAGAACGCAGTAAACCCATAATTTTGCCCCGCACCTGCCGGTCGGTGCCTTCGAACTTCTGAACGCGTTTGGCGGCGGATGCTTTCTGCTGTTCTGAGGGCTCCGGTCGACCCGCGGCTACCCACTGACAGTGTTTCCGCACAGGGCACTGATCACATTGCGGGTTCTTGGCTCGGCAAATAAGTGCCCCCAGCTCCATGAGGGATGCGGTCATCATCTGTGCATCCTCGTGTGCCTGAGGATCGTGATGATCGGGTTCGACGTGGCGTCGAACCAAAAACGGATCTGGATCCACCCACGGCATCAATTCGGCGACATCCACCAAGTCACGTGCGCGCGCCGGCCCCTGCAAATAAGAGCCGAAAACTACCCGATGAAGTACGCGGCGCACGTTGGTATCGACCACGGGGACTGCTTGCTCGAATGCAAAAGCGGCCACAGCGCGTGCTGTGTAGGAACCGATACCAGAAAGGGCTTCGAGTTCGGCGATGGAATCGGGCACGTTCCCGTCGTGGCGCTGAACGCAATCACGGGCACACTCCTGCAGCCGGAGTGCACGGCGCGGATAGCCGAGGTTGGCCCACATTCGCAAAACTTCGGCCTTGGAGGCGACAGCTAAATCTGCCGGCTGGGGCCACCTCCTCATCCATGCTTCCCACAGGGGGATGACCCGGGAAACGGGGGTTTGCTGCGACATGACTTCGCTCACCAAAATTGCCCACGGCGAGGTATCTGGGTGGCGCCAGGGCAACACGCGACCGTGGCGGGCGAACCAGTGGTTAAGATCGCGAGCGAACTGTAACCGGTCTATGGGGTAGGCGCTGAGGCGCCCTTCCGCGGAGGTGGCGAGGGGGTAGTCAGGGGTTGGCATAGCAAAAATAAGTCTATCCAAGGCAAAATTAAACGTATGACAAGCCCGCACGAAATGACACCCCAACAAGCCTGGGAAGCGCTGCGCACAGGCAATGAGCGCTTTATGCAAGACAATAGTGACCACCCCAATCAAGGCCCCGGTCGTCGCCAAACCCTTACCCAAGGGCAACGCCCGCATGCCGTGGTACTAGCGTGCTCGGATTCGCGCGTGCCCGTAGAGATCGTTTTCGATCAAGGCCTAGGGGACCTGTTCGTCATCCGCACGGCGGGTGAGATTACGGACCTCTCCGTACTCGCAAGCCTAGAATTCGCAGTTGATGGCCTAGGCGTGCCTCTGGTTGTGGTGCTCGGTCACGAGAGCTGCGGGGCTGTGAAGGCTGCCCAGAACGCTCTCGATGGCGGAGATCTTCCAGATGGATTCCAACGCGTGCTGGTGGAAAAGGTCACGCCCTCCCTGTTGTCAGCACGGAAGAAGGGGTTCGAGGGCTCCGATGAGTTCGAGAAGAACCACGTACGGGAAATCGCGGATCACATCGTGGATCGATCCCCGGAAATCCAAACGCGCGTCAAGGATGGGCGGTGTGCCGTCGTGGGATTGCGCTATCGTCTGTCGGACGGCCGCGCGGAGCCCCTGGTTGGGTTCGGCTTGGACATTGAAACTGGTGAACCCAGCGCCTAAAATGCGGCGAATTTTGACGTTCCGAGACGTGTCATTACCGCAGGCGAGCGCACCAATCGGCTAGGGTGAGCCCCGTGACTGATCCGAACTCCCGCAAGCCACTACCCCCCGAGGTCTACAAGCGCCGGCGTATCGCTGCCGTCGTGGTGCTGGTGCTGGTGTTGCTACTGTTGTGGTGGTTGATCGGGTCTCTGGGCGGGGACGAGGGAACGCAGAATGCGGCGTCGAATCAAAAGGCCCAGACCACCCAGACCTCGTCGGTGGCTGCCAGCGACAGTGCCACCCCGACAGAGACGAAAAGTGAAAGCTCCGCGCCGGGAGAATCGGATAAGAATAAGGAGCAATCCCAGACCCCCAGTGAGACCGCAAAGGACGAAGGCAAACCGAAGAAGGACACCTGTGGTTTGTCGGACCTGGAAGTAATCGCGAAGCCTGGCGCACCTTCTTTCGCGCCGGATGCGGTGCCGAACTTCTTTGTCACCATCAATAACCCCACCGCCGCCGATTGCACGATCGATTTGGATCAAGACAAGTTGAGCTTCGAGGTCTTCACGCTCAACAACTACCAGCGTGTGTGGGGTGACCTAGATTGTAATGAACCAGGGGCTTCAGGCGAGCGTGTAATCAAGGCGGGGGAATCCGCCAAGTATTCGTTGAACTCTTGGTCGCGCACGACCAGTGCTCCGAGCGCATGTGAAGCGCGACAACCCGTGGGGCCCGGCGGTTACCTTTTGTACGCGCACGTGGGTGATAACACCTCTAAGCCCGCCACGTTTAACCTGCAGTAACGCTTAGCCAGCAGTAACGTTCAAGCCTGCAGCAACCTTTAACCAGCAGCAACCTTCAAACCTGCCCACTTCACGGCCTCGTAGAGGTGGCCTACTTCCGTGACTTTCATGTTCTTAGGGGCATCGTAAAGGCAGTTTTTGGGAACTGCTGCTGAGGTGAAACCCAGGCGGGACGCCTCGGCTAGCCGTTGGGTTAATTGTGGAACGCGCCGGACTTCTCCGCCCAGGCCCACTTCTCCTACCGCGATCGCCCCCAGGGGGAGCGGGTGGCCAGTGGCAGTGCTTGCCAAGGCCAACACTAGGGCGAGGTCGGCAGCGGGCTCCTGGATGCGGATGCCCCCGACGGTGGCTGCGTAGACTTCCTTTTCGGTCAAACGCAAGCCGCAGCGTTCGGAGAGTACGGCCAGGTTCATGGAGACGCGCCCCGCATCGATCCCAGTGACGTAGCGTTTCGGGTTTCGGATATCGGAGTTGACGGCGAGGGTTTGCACCTCGGAGACCATGGCCCGGCGACCATCCATCGTGACGGTGATGGCCGTGCCGGTGACGGATTCGGTGCGGTGGTGCAAGAAAAGACCTGAGGGATCGCTGACTTCGCGGATGCCGTGTGCGGTTTGTTCGAAACAACCGACTTCGTCGGTAGCACCGAAACGGTTTTTGATACCTCGCAAAAAGCGCAGGGCCGAGTGCTTATCCCCTTCGAAGTTCAACACCACATCCACGAGGTGCTCGATGGTACGGGGGCCGGCTACATTGCCCTCCTTCGTCACATGACCGATCGCGATGACTGGGGTGCCGGAGGCCTTGGCGAAGGTCGTGAGTGTGGACGTTACCGATCGGGTTTGGGTTACACCACCGGCCACTCCTTCTACACCTGTTGCCTGCATGGTTTGCAGTGAGTCCACGATCACGAGTTCAGGTTTCACGGCTTCAATGTGAGCGAGGGCGCGCTCCAGGTCGTTTTCATTGGCCAAGTACAGTCGATCGTCCAATGCGCCTGTGCGTTCTGCCCGGTTGCGCACTTGTCCCACGGATTCTTCCGCGGTGAGGATCAATACGGTTCGTCCCAGTTTTGCCCATCGTGCGGCTACCTCCAGAAGGAGCGTGGACTTTCCCACCCCGGGTTCGCCCGCCAAGAGAACCGCGCTACCGGGCACGATGCCACCGCCCAACACGCGGTCCAGCTCGGCCAAGCCACTGGGCTGGTGGTTGGCAATGGTTGGATCGATCTTGGTGACCGGCTGTGCTGCGGCGCTGCTGGGAATCAACCCCGCGGAGCTGCTGACAGCAGCGCGACTACCCACAATGGCCGTGGCCGGCGCCTTTTCCTCAAGTGTTCCCCATTCACCGCACGAGGGGCAGCGGCCCATCCACTTGGAGATCTGGTACTCACACGCAGTGCACGTGTAGACGGTGTTCTTCTTTGAGGTCTTGGCCATGGGGTCCACAATAAACAACCGGCCGGACACGCAATGGTGCCCGGCCGGTTTGATATTCGAACAGGGGCTTTATCGAGCGCGTTGAAATAGGGAAACGCGCGCGACCCCTCCGCTGCGGGTGCTTAGTGCTGGTGCTCGCCGCCAGCCTTTGGGGCGTCGGTGGAGACGTGGGTCTCGGCATCGCGGTTCAGGGTGCCGGCCTTCGGGGTGTAAGCAACGATAGGAGCGTTGACCTTTGCGCTGCCGGTATCGAACTTGATCTCAACTTCCTTCTGACCACCGATGTGCGCACCGGTCAGGCCGGAGATGGAGGTGGTGACGTAGCTGTTGCAGGAACCCTGCTGGCCACCCTTCTTCATCGAATCAACGGCATCCTTGTAGTCCGCAACGAGGGAGCAGTTGGGGCCAACGGCCTTATCACCCTGAAGGGTGACGGGCTTGCCGTCTACCTTCACGGACTGGAGGTTAACCTTCTTGCCGACCTGGTCAACGTTGCCAGCAGTGAACTTCACGGAAAGCTGGTTGTTTGGATCCACAACAACGGCTACATCGCGCAGAGAAATCTGCTTACCGGCCTGTGCGAACACGCCGTTCACGGCGGGAACTTGATTGGCCGTCTGAGAGATGTGACCTGCACCGCAGGCGGTCAAGGCCAAGGCGGAACCAGCGGCCACGGCAGCCAACGCAGCACGCGTGGCGGTCGACTTCTGGGACTTCACGATGAGATCCTCCATCTGAGGCGATAATGCAATAAACGTCTAGCCAATAGATTAAACCCTTCGCACCGCGAATACATAGTTGTGTTTGCGCTGCTGACCTATGGCGGGGGCATTTGATGGGTTTTTCGCCCCAAATAAGGGTGGAAGGCGGGTGTTCCGGCCCTTTAATCGATTGTGTGCACTCAAGGGCAGCCCCGTCATGTCCGTTGACAGGCCGGGGCAGCCTCGGTGCCCAACTGCAGTCTGGGGTAGAATCTGAAAGCCAGCTGGTTAAAACCCCTAGGTTGACTTGCCCTAGGCGAAAGTGGTTATAGCCCCCAAGGAAGGATGAGTTCTCTCACTCATGGAGTTCAAGGTCGGAGACACAGTCGTTTACCCGCACCACGGTGCCGCCGTGATCGAGGGGATCGAGCAGCGCGAGTTCAAGGGGGAGAAGGTCGACTACCTGGTTCTCCGCATCAACCAAGGGGACCTTTCGGTTCGCGTTCCCGCAGCTAACGCGGAAAAGGTGGGTGTGCGCGATGTGGTCGGCGAGGAAGGGCTTCGCAAGGTCTTTTCCGTCCTTCGCGAAACCGATGTGGAAGAAGCCGGCAACTGGTCCCGCCGCTACAAGGCTAACCAGGAGCGTCTGACTTCCGGTGACGTCAACAAGGTCGCCGAAGTGGTTCGTGACCTGTGGCGCCGCGATCAGGACCGGGGCTTGTCCGCAGGTGAGAAGCGGATGCTTGCTAAGGCGCGGCAGATCCTCGTCGGTGAGCTGGCCTTGGCTGAGGGCGTGGACGACAAGAAGACCGATGCCCTCTTGGAAGAAATGCAGGAGGCGATTAAGCGTCACCGCGAGGCAGCCGAGGCCGCACGGGCAGCAGGCATCGAAGATGAGGATCCCAAGCGCCCTGGCACTCCAATCGATCTCGATGAAGAATTGGATGAGGACGAGGATTAATCGCCGCCCCGCTGCCAGCCCTTGTGCGCATTCCCCTATGACAGCGGTGCGCGTGGGGGAGGGGGCGGTTCGCTTCTCGGTGGATTCAAGTACGGTGCACACGGAGTAACGCATACCCATGATCAATACGGATCACGTCTTCGCGCTGGTCGCCGCCGCCGGCAGCGGAACGCGGTTGGGATTTGATACCCCGAAGGCATTCGTCAAGTTACGCGGTCGCACGCTGTTGGAACGCAGTCTCGATGCGCTGGCTGAATCCCAGTCGGTGGGTCATGCCATCGTGTTGGTCAGTCCTGATATGGTGGACGCAGCCCGGGAAATTGTGAACCACCCGGAAAACAAACTGTCGTGGGCTCCGATGGGCGTCGGAATAGAATTAGGAGGCAGCGAGCGGGTTGACTCCGTTTACGCTGGCCTGCAAAAGGTTCAGCCCCTTGCCGCCGGTCGGCCGGATTCGTTGGTTCTTATTCACGACGCCGCGCGCTGCCTAGTCCCCGCTCAGCTGGTAGCGGAAGTTGTCACTGCAGCGGGCGATGCACAGTCGGGCGCGATCCCGGTGTTACCCGTAGCCGATACCATCAAGGTGATCGAGCCGCTGGGGGCGCAAGTTAGTCACGCGGTCGCGCGGTTAGATGGGGCAGAAAAGGTCGTGTCCACCCCGCCACGAAGCATGCTCCGAGCAGCACAAACACCGCAGGTTTTCCGGTTTGATCAGTTGCTGGATGCAAACGAGCGGTATCTGAACGCGGTGGAGATTGGCTCGGCCCATCCCACCGAAAAGCACGGCTTGGACTCGGTGCAAGAAGCTACGGATGATGCGTCCCTCATGGAGATGGCGGGTTATGAGGTGGTCGCTGTGCCGGGGCATCTCCTGGCAATGAAGATCACCACGGAAATGGACTACCGGGTGGCAGAAATGCTGCTGGCCGGAATGGAAGAATAAGACTATACAAGGAGCCGACCTTCATGATTATCCCTCGAGTTGGAATTGCCACCGATGCCCACCAGGTGGAAGCAGGGAAGGACTGCTGGATGGCATGCCTGCTGTGGGAAGGGCAAGACGGTTGTGAGGGACACTCCGATGGTGACGTAGTGGCTCATGCGGTGGTGGATGCGCTGCTCTCTGCGGCGGGGCTGGGGGATTTGGGAAGCTTCGTTGGGGTGGGACAAAAAGAATACGACAATGTCTCGGGTGCACGACTGCTGAAGGAATGTCGGGCGTTGCTGGAATCCAAGGGGTTCGTTATTGGCAATGCGGCAGTACAGATGGTGGGGAACCGCCCGAAGATGGGAACGCGCCGGAAGGAAGCGGAAAAGGTTATGGGCGACCTGATCGGCGCACCAGTTTCGGTGTCCGCCACAACTACCGATCACATGGGCTTTACGGGCCGTGGTGAGGGGGTAGCCGCGGTTGCTACAGCGGTGGTGTGGAAACCGAACAAGTAGCTGTTGACATGGCTCCCGGGGGGGTAATCTACAAAAGTTGATAAACGTCTTCACCAGAGGGAGCTTATGAGTAAGTGTATAAGCCAATGCTCGGTCGCCCGACCCGAGTGGGGTGGGGGTACCCAGGTCATGCCACGCACTTTTTCAAGCTACACACCTGGGGCTGGCAGTCAACAAGCGCGAAAAACTTCAACATGTACTTCTAGATGGGGAGTGAATCTTTGAATCAAGCTGCCACCTTTAGCTTCCAGTATCCGCGCACTCGAGAAGGCGTGACCGTTACGGGGTTAAAGATTACCGGACGGCCAACCGTGTTGCTAGGAACCAATGGTGCGGGGAAAACAACACTCATGAGGCTATTGGCCAAGCAGTTGCGTCCTAAAAGCGGTCACGTTCCTGAACTAGGAAAAGCTGTCTATGTTCCACAACGTTTTGAAGGCATACGCGGCTTTCGTGTGATTGATTACGTGGCTTATGTTGCATGGCTCAATGGTGCAGGATGGTCTGATAGTAAAAAGGATGCGCGTCATTGGATTAGCTTTGTGGGGTTAAATTCCCAGCGCGATAAAGAATGCCGGCAACTGTCGGGAGGACAGCAAGCGCGACTTCAAATTGCTACAGCTCTAAATTCTCGTGCAGAATTTGTCCTGCTCGACGAGCCTAGTGCCGCTTTGGATCCCCTAGCTAAACGCGACTTGCAGGATCTGTACGAATCAATCGCCAATTCCGGTGTAGGGCTGTGGGTGTCTAGCCATCAGCCACTTGAGATCGAAGCACCATTTCTAGACGTAGTTGTCTTGAATCGGGGTGCAGTTGACTTCCAGGGGACTGTTGAGGAATTCTTGAACCTCGCGAATGACTCTAGTGGGTCACGCCGATCTTCTGATTGTTCAGATTACACTCACGCTCTGGCTGTGGCCTTTAGGAGGGGGCGTTGACGGTGAACCGAGTCCTCTTAACCAACATTGGCTTGCTCTGCGGTGCTTTTGTGCTTGCGCTGTGGAGTGTAAATGTCAATGCTCTGCCCTCTAGAACAATTCCGAACATTGTTTCGAACAGTCTTGGGCTGTTTTATGTACTTGGCCCTGCATTAGGGTTAATTGGAGCCAAAGAAATGGCTCGTTTTAAAGGCTTGGTGCGATCGCGCACGTCAGGAATATTGATAGGAAGAATTGCCTTCCGATCGTTAGGGTACGCGGCCGTTTTTGGGATTTTGGCCCCGTCGATATATTTGGTGGCACAATTATTAACAACAGGATCTTTTAACTTGTCAACGGATCTGATTATGGGTGCGTTGACTATCTGTCTTCAATCGATGACGTGGATCGCTTTTGGTGCTGCGCTAGGACTCTATCTTCCGGCGGTGGTGGCGGCTGCGCTGGGACTGTTCGTGCCGTTTATCCTTGCAGCCTACCCGGTAACCATGGGGAACGTGGCATGGCGACAAATGTTCGGGCAACCATACACTTCTTGTTGCTCGGTTTCCCAGCAAATTGATCCAATTTTGTGGAAGTCGTCGATATTGGTGTTGGGGTCAATTCTTGCGGGCGCTTTCATTCTGGTGTTGACATTTAATAGAAGGCAAAAACCCGTGCTATTGACGAAGTTCTTTAGTATTGTTGTCCTTGGGTTAGTCGCTTGTGCTGGATATGGCGTAGCTAAACAGGGAAATTACGATTTGGCCGTTCCTCGTCCTGAGGATGCGATGCGCTGTGAGGGAGATATTTGCTTATGGCCTGAAACGCCAGCAGAGCAACGTGTTGCGAATGAGAGGGTGTGGAACTCCCTTGGAGTT
This sequence comes from Corynebacterium auriscanis, assembly GCF_030408435.1. Classification (NCBI taxonomy): domain Bacteria; kingdom Bacillati; phylum Actinomycetota; class Actinomycetes; order Mycobacteriales; family Corynebacteriaceae; genus Corynebacterium; species Corynebacterium auriscanis. The sequence continues at coordinate 489,066 of NZ_CP047046.1, forward strand.
CGAGGGTACCGCTTAGTTGATACCGAACTGGTGTCTGATCGGCATCTGCTATTCGCGCGCACCAGTGACGAGCGTGAGGTTAGAAAACATATACTCACGCAGCTACTTGTACATGAACCAGAACTGAAGAATTCTCGTTCGTGCTGGAGCTCCGAAGATGGCGAGCTGTCTCTTGCCGACGCACTGCCTGATCTGGAATTAGAAGACTTGGAATCCGCTGTCTTGACTTCGTCGGGAAAGTGGCGCGGATTACACGGGACGAAGCAGGGAATCGATGTTCGAATGATCGCTAGACATGTCAACCGGGAGTGCCAGGGACAATGGTGAATTCTTTATCGAGGGTTCCATTGTATTGTAAAGGCCATTCAGTGCCGCTCGTGCTGGTCATTCATGTCATTTGCCTGGTGGGTGCTGTAATGCTGGGGACTACATCTATCCCTGTGCCGTGGGCCTCGTGGAACTCGGCTGGGTTTATTCCTTTCAATTTTGTGTTTTCTACTGCATTGGTGAGTTCTGTAGTTGTATTTTGGGAGAGTCGTCTCTCTATTTTGGAAGAGAGTTCTCATCAATCATGGGTAGTGTGTGATTGGTTATTCTTGTTGGTGTGTTTGGCTGAGTGCGTGGTGGTCGCTCTGCTTGGTAACGGCGGTATGCTCCAATACACCCTGATTTCCTTAGCTGTCCTCTTTGTTGCCTGTTTTCTAACGACAATTCGGAGGGCGTTTTATACAGTCTTGCTGACCACGGCAGCTCAATGCATTCTGATATCCGTTTTACCGAGTAAGTATTTGCCTGTTTTTTGGCCCGCTAAGACGAATGTCATTGTTTTGGTCGGAGTTTTAACTGTCGTTTTGTTTGCGCTCGTGCGTTCTCCGATGAAGAAGGGCTACTCGCTCTTCGGTTAGTTTTTAATTCTGGTGTCGGTACCCGAGAATACCTTTTGAGAGACAATTACTGAGCTGGATATTTCGTCGTGTCTATACGGTTACAGATTTCCCCCAGCCCGTCGATAGCGATCCTCACCTCGTCATTGTGGGCTAGGTAGCACGGCGGCGTCATGCCATGGCCCACGCCCTCGGGCGTACCAGTGACGATCACGTCACCGGGCTCCAGCGTGGCGAAATTACTGATGTATTCCACTAACTCAGCCGGTTTGAATACCAAGTCCGCCACAGAGTGTTCCTGGCGTAACTCTCCATTGACCCACGTGCGTAGCATCGCGCCGTCTGCCACCGGATCGTATTCGTCCGCGGTGGTCAGCCACGGGCCAAAACCGCTGGAACGATCCAAGTTCTTCCCCTGCAGCCACTGCTGCGTGCGGTACTGCCAATCGCGCTGGGAAAAGTCATTCATAATCGTGTAACCGGCGATGGTGGGGCGGGGAATCCCACTCTTGGATCCTTCCGTGTTGCTTTCGCTCGCACCGATGACCACCGCTAATTCGCCTTCATAATCCGCCTTGTCTTGCAACCCTGGCGGCACCACGATATCGGCAAACGGCGCAGCCAACGCGCTGGCGTATTTCACGAACAAGGTGGGATGATCCGGAATAGGATGCCCCATTTCCTCGATGTGCTCGCGGTAATTCAACCCCACGCAGAAAATCTTTCCGGGCTTCGGGATTACCGGCCCCAACTGAGCGGCGGAAAAAGAAATCTCCGGCAGCTCAGCCATGGTGGCCTGGTCTACATTGAGGTCAAATGGCAGGTGGGCGTCGAGCGAAAAAGGCAGCAACACCCCGCGGCCGTGACCTTCCTCGAAAGAAAAAGACGTGATGGCAATAGGAACCCAATCGCCACGAGAGGAACCGCGGAGGTCACCCCGGTACGTCGATCCGGGTGGAAATTGTATGGTAGCTAGCTTCACAGTGGGTACTCCTACGTACAATGACGATTGTGACTTTGCGAATCTACGATACTGCCACCCGCCAACTCCGCGATTTTGAACCGGCCCGTGAGGGGCACGCGTCGATCTACCTGTGTGGCGCTACCGTGCAATCCATCCCGCACATCGGGCACGTCCGCAGTGGTGTGGCCTTCGACATCCTGCGTAATTGGCTGCAGGCGAAGGGGCTGGACGTGGCGTTTGTGCGTAACGTGACGGATATCGATGACAAGATTCTGACTAAAGCCGCCGAAAACGGTCGCCCGTGGTGGGAGTGGGCCGCAACGCACGAACGCGCCTTTAGCTGGGCTTATGACCAATTGGGGGTGACCCCGCCTTCCATCGAACCACGCGCCACCGGGCACATCCCGCAGATGATTGAGTACATGCAGCGGATCATCGACAACGGTCACGGTTATGCAGCCGATGGCAATGTGTACGCGCAGCCTGCGACTATCGAGAACTACGGTTTCCTGTCGGGGCAGAAGCTGGACGAGATGGACCAGGGTGAATCCGCCGGCACAGGCAAGCGCGATCCGCGTGACTTCACGATGTGGAAAGCAGCCAAGCCCGGTGAGCCCGCCTGGGATACCCCTTGGGGGCGCGGTCGACCCGGTTGGCACATCGAGTGCTCCGCTATGGCAACCACCTACTTGGGGAGCGAGTTCGATATTCACTGCGGTGGCCTGGATCTACAGTTCCCGCATCACGAGAACGAGGCCGCGCAGGCTACCGCCGCAGGCGACGGTTTCGCCCGCTACTGGATGCACAACGGCTGGGTGACCATGAGCGGCGAGAAGATGTCTAAGTCTCTAGGCAATGTCTTGAGCATCCCCAACGTGCTGAAACTTGTTCGTCCCGTAGAGCTGCGCTATTACCTGGGTAGCGCTCATTACCGCTCGATGTTGGAGTACTCGGAAACGGCTTTGGGTGAGGCCGCTGCCGGTTACCGTCGCATCGAGAAGTTTCTGTTGCGTGCGGCTGGTTCTCTTTCTGGTTCCGACGCCACAAGCTTGCCCGAGACCATTCCGGCTGGTGAGGTAACGGATGCCTTCGCCGCGAAAATGGACGAGGATCTGGCGGTGCCTCAGGCGCTAGCTCAGATCCATGAACGGGTGCGCGAGGGCAACAAGCTGCTCGAAGGTAAGTTGGACGAGGCGAAGCGTGCGGAGCTGGCACAGATTGGCGGGGAAGTCCGCGCGATGGCGGCTGTGCTGGGTGTGGACCCGTTCAGCGAAACGTGGTTGGAGTCCACCAAGGCTACCGCGGGTGGATCGGATGCTGCTATGGGTGCCCTTGATGTGCTGGTGAAGTCGGAGCTGGTGCGCCGGGCAGAAGCGCGCGCAGCCAAGGATTGGGCGACCGCGGATGAGGTCCGGGATCGCTTGGCCGAGGCCGGTATTGAGGTCACGGACACCGCCGATGGCGCGAAGTGGGCGCTGAAGGGGTAACGGGACCAATGGTTTTCAGCGGTCTGGGTCTATCGTTGAAAACCGCTGGGGCGAATTGGAGCCGCCGATCATCTGCATCAGGATCGAAGATGGCCGCTGGGTTCAGCGGCCGATGTAACTGGGGGGGGTAAGTTTTGCCAGTCGGGCGGGACTAGGAATTTACTTTAACGACGAGGTCTGCGACCCGGTTGACATAGTCGGCAACGAAATCTCGGGTGCCTTCATTGGCAAACTCACCGTCGTCTGCGATGAGGGAGGGGGATTGCCCGAGGAATACCTCGGGCTGCCCTACACTCGGCATGTCGAAGTAGGAGAGGGCCAAGCGGAGATTCTTCTGGGAACTGTAACCGCCCATTCGACCCACCGAATGGCTGATGATTCCCATTGGTTTGTTCTTCCATACCACGTCGGAGTTTGGCTTAGATCCAATGTCCACAGCATTTTTCAGGCAAGCGGGAATCGTGCGGTTGTTTTCTGGGGTGACGAAAAGAATTCCGTGTGATTCCTTGATGAGCTGCCGGAATTGCTTGTACTCGTTTGGTTCAGAGACATCGGGGACGTTGGGGTCGTCGTATTCGAAGTTGTAGAGCGGGAGCTTGCTGATATCGATGATTCGCACCTCCCAATCTTGCGGGAAGAAAGTCATGGCTTGCTTGGCGATCTTGAGTGCGTAAGAATCGCGGCGTAGGCTGCCAACAAGCACACTGATTACGTAATGAGTGGACATAGGAAAACTCCTTTCGCGAGTTTCATTAGGTAAAGAGGATGGGGTTGAAGGAGACTGCATCAGTCACTCTCATTCATGGGAAGTAGACGTTTTCAAGAGCGGAGCGATGTGATCGTCACGGACGAGGCAATTTCGCTCGTGATTGCGTCTGGTTAGAAATCCCAGTCGGTATCTGCGGTGTCCTCAGCCTTGCCCATGATGTAAGAGGAGCCAGAACCGGAGAAGAAATCGTGGTTTTCATCTGCGCCTGGGGTCAGCGCGGACAGTATTTCTGGGCTGACATCGGTCTCCTCGGCCGCGAAGTGCGGTTGATAACCGAGGTTCATCAGTGCCTTATTCGCGTTGTATTTCACGAATTTCACAACATCAGGCATGAGCCCCAGCGGTTCGTAGAGCTCCGCGGAGTACTGGACTTCCAGTGCGAAGAGCTTCTCAAGTAGCGCATGAGTGAATTCCGAAAGCTCTGCGGTGCGCTCCGGGTGGTTTTCCAATCCGCGTTGGAATTTGTATCCGGAGTAGTAACCGTGGACCGCCTTGTCCCTCAGGATCAACCGGATCATGTCGGCGGTGTTCGTAAGCACCCCACGAGTGGAAAAGTGCAGCGGAAGGTAGAAGCCTGCGTAGAGAAGTACCGAGGAAAGGAGGGTAGCCGAAACCTTTCGTTTCAGTGGGTCCTCCCCAAAGTAATGTTCCAATACGGAGTGACACCGTTGCTGTAGCACGTCATTGTTGACGGCCCATTCATACGCTGCGTTAATCGATGGGGTGTTCGCCAGCGTTGAAAACACACTCGAGTAGGATCGAGCATGAACTGACTGCATGAATGCGATATTGGTATATACCGCTTCTTCATGCTCGGTTTGGGCGTCTTGAATCTGACTTATTTCGCCCACTGTTGCCTGCATGGTATCCAGCAGGGTAAGTCCCGTGAATACCCGCATTGTCAGTGTTCTTTCCATATCGGATAACCCATTCCAATCTTTGAGGTCATTCGACAATGGAACCTTTTCCGGCAGCCAGAAGTTTGCGGTGAGACGCTGCCAAACTTCTTGGTCTTTGTCATCTTGGACTTTATTCCAGTTGATGGGGCGAATTCTTGCCCCTGGATTGTATTTGGCTTTCGGGGGTGTAACCGATTCGGCAATTGTTATGCGCATTCTTCTCCTTTGGGTCTACTGTCAATTGATAGTTTCTGGTCTGGCAGAGCCACGTGTTGCTAGTGCGTTGCGCCACCAAGGTGCGGTATTGCCGACGTTTTTGTTGCGCTGATGTGACATCCACAAAGCCGTGTTGCGCTAACGCAGTTGCGGTGGGCGTTGTGAAACATGACCGTGCTTCACATCGATTCCCTAGGCAACCGTTTCCAGAATTCTGTGAGTCCTTCGTTGACTCTCTGCACGTCACGGTCGGTGCCGAGCAGTTCAAAGCGGTACAGCTCGGGCACTGAACACTTCTTTGCGATGATGGGGCCTGCGATGCAGAAGTGCTCACCGAAGTTAGTGTTTCCACTAGTGATCACCCCACGAATGAGCTTGCGATTATCGGGGATGTTCAAGAACTGGATTACTTGCTTCGGCACGGCCCCTTTGAGTTCTCCGCCACCGTAGGAAGGAACCACGAGTACGTAAGGGGACGTCACTCGGAGCATGCCTTCGACTCGTGGCCTCAAGGGGATGCGCAGCGCTGGTCGGTCCAGCTTCTGGATGAAACGATGGGTATTCCCCGACGCGCTTGAAAAATAGACGAGATCAGCGGGTTTTCCAGTATTTACACTGCTTCTCAGGCTGACATTAACCGTACGCGTGCTGTTGCTGGTGGCGGACATACAGAAAGTTTTACCACGGCATGAACTGGATGTCTACGTACTACCTAACGTTAAAGTTCAATGGATTGAAGTTTAATCGGGTGCGCAGTTTAGGTGCGGGGGAGTGGGAACTCACTGGTTCCCTCCTCAGGATTCGGGTACTCGTCGGGTTGAAGTGGAAAATTGTCAGTTTGAGTGGCGCCAGGTGAGGGCAGCTCATTACGCTTCGACCACATTGGGTTCAGTCCGGGCATGAACCACATGGTGGTGGCAACGATGACTGCAATGATGCATCCCCCCACGGTGGACCACCTTGGTGGGATGTACCAGAACCCAGCTATGACAAGTAGGCCCATTGCGCCAACGATCATGGGGATGATGAGGCCAAGGTTCAAGCGACGGGCGACCTGGTACTCCTCCCAATCGGCACCGGGGAAGCGGCCACGCGCTTGGGATCGGATTCGACGCGGGGTTTTTATGGCGGGCACTGCACATGCGATGAGAGTTAGCGCAGAGCCGGCGCTGGCGACAATGACGTCCCCGATGACGGCGCCATAGGCCATTACGCCGAGTGCCACAGCAAGGGCGAGGCGCTCTGAGGGGGACAGAGAAATCGTCACATGGGGGTCCACTTCGGGGTAGAGCGTTTCGAGGGGGTTTTCGATGTAGTAGTTCATTTTTTGTCATCTCTTAGGGGTGTGACGGGGGTATTTGGGAGCTGTGCCGAAACAATTTCTAGGCGACGGAGGATTGCCGTGCTAGCTTGTGCTTAGGTTTGCCTTACCTAGTTAACCGTAGGCTACCCTAATGTGCAGAAGGGACTTGGTAAGAGAAACCGCTTCCAATCTCCACAGTTTTCGTTTCGATTAGGAATTACATGTCTCTTTCACTTTCTGGATCACGACGGGGCCTGCTTCACCGGCAGATTAACCGCAGGTCGATGGCTCTGGGTGCAGTTACCACGCTCATCTGGGCGCCTATCGCGGCAACTATCGGCAGTACTCCCGTCGCGCTTGCGGCCAGCACCTGTGAATTCAATTGGGGGATCAAACAGAGCTATCGCCAGTACATTCAAGGCCCCGTCGCCAAGGGTGGCTGGGGCGGGGACGGTATCGGCTTCACCGGCGATAAAGTGGGCGCTAACGGTGCATTCAAATTCAGCCCCCAAAAGCCACAGGTGACAGGTGACACTGTCACAGTGCCCCTTAACGGTGTGCTTCACTTCAACGGCCACAACTACGGCGGCGAGGATTTATGGGACATGACGTTGTCCGATTGGAAGATTCGCGCCAACGGGAACATGGCCGACATCCTGGTGGATTATGTTTCCTACGAATCCGACATGGTGAACAAGACCAAAAAAGGTAACAAGATCACCGGGGATGACGAAGTAATCGCCACAATCAAGCTCGCCAATCCCGTCAATACCACGTCTGGAGCGGTTGATCTTTCCGGGAATACAACCCTTACACAGGGTGGCCACCGCTTATTCCTTGCTTACGACGCAGGGGTATCAATGGATCCGACCAGCGGCGGCGTTGCTCTTGATGGCAGTTGCGGGTCCGGATCAGGTTCTGGTGCAGGTGCCGGTTCTGGGTCCAAGCGCCCTCTGACCACCATCAGTGGTAATTTCACAGGGTTCAACAAAGAAGCCATGTCGATTCTGTCTGAGACAAACGACACCATGAACGCGCTTACGTCGTTCATGGGGAACGCCCAGGCATTCCTTGATGAGTACGAATCCTTTGTGAAACGTGGCGGTGGCAATACCGTTTCAGGTGGAAGTGCGTCTGGGGGTACTACTTCTCACACCTCTTCTCCATCGGGTAATTCTGCCGGAAACAGCACGAAGTCCAGCGCAGACGCCGCAGGAACTAGCCACGGCACGTCCAAAACAACGGCGGGAACCGACAAAAATGCCACATCACACGGTGGAAATGGCTCATCCCGGATCGCGTCGGTGGCTGGCGGGGGTGCAATTGGTGACGCAGGCGTTGCGGGCAGCACATGTGAGGCTGTGAAGTCGGTTGAGAGCGGCGAGGCCGCATGGGCAGTAAAAGAATCTTTCCAGTCCTACATCACCGGATCCATTGCCAAAGGCAAGTGGGATTTGAATGGAGTGGGCTTCAATAGTGGTCAATTCCAATTCACGGCCAATGGTGGCAACGTTGATACTGATGCAAAACAGGGATCTATCTCCCATGGAGGAACCCTGCACTTCACAGGCCACAACGGAATCTTGGATTTGAGTATTTCCAACCCTGAAATTCAGTTTGAGGGTGAATCAGGAAAGCTCGTTGCCGATGTTCGTTCATCAACCATGGAAGGTGAAAAGAGAGATTTCGGCCGCACGGCCCTAGCAGATCTGAGCTTCACATCGCTTGATGTTTCGGATGGTTCGGCACGGGGTAAGGCAGACGTTTCGTTGACCAGCGATGGGTCTAAGGCTTTCGCAGAGTTTTACGAAGCAGGCACCCAACTAGCACCCATCTCGTTTAGCTCACAACTGGGCGGTCAAGGTGACTGTGCCGGGGTGGGGGGTTCCACAACTTCTGGTTCCTCAGCGGGGCAGGGCGGTGCAGGTTCTGCGGCCTCGCGTACAGCCGCTGCTGCCAAACTTGCTGCGAAAAACCGGAGTGGAGATGCAGGCACTAACGGTGATTCCTCCTCCACTGGTTACGAAAACGGTTCTGACAAATTCAAGATCAAGTCGGCCGCAGCTGATGACAGCGGATCAAACCCAACAACCTACCTGCTCCTACTGATCGCGGGATTTGTCGTTGCAGGCGGAAGCATTGGCCGATTAGTCGCAAATAACCCGTCTTAACAGTCGTTAATGACGAGAAGACGAGATTGAGAAGAGTCAGAAAGCACGTTTCATGGTTAAAACCCTAAATTCAACCGTAAAGGTTGCGATCTTCGCTTTTGCCGCTCTTATGTGCGCGACAGTCCTGTCCGCATGCGGTGTGAAAGGCGCCTATAGTTCCGACGATGATTCTTCCCTGCGCGATAGTCTCAAAAGCGCAAGTGACTTGCAAAATCCCCATAGTTTTGAGGGGGTTTCCCACGTTAAGGATTTCACCGATGTGGAACCAATCACCGCCAATCCTTCACCGGTTCTACCAGTGGAATTAACGGACGCAGATGGCAACGAGGTGAAAGTTGAAAGCGTTGAGCGAATCCTGGCTCTCGATTTGTATGGCACCTATACCAAGACCCTGACTGGTTTGGGCTTGGCGGGAAACATCGTGGGTCGAACGGTTTCCTCCACCGAGGGCATTGTGGCCGATAGGCCGGTGGTCACCCAGGGAGGACACAATATCAACGTCGAAGCGGTTCTTTCGCTGCGGCCCAGTGTGGTTATCGTGGATCACTCCATTGGCCCGCGCGATGCCATCGATCAGATTCGTGCAGCCGGAGTGACCACAGTCGTTATGGAGCCGACCCGGACCATTGATTCGGTCGCTGAAGACATCAAAACTTTGGGTGCAGTTGTGGGCCTCGTGGATGATGCGAAAAAACTAGCTGATCGTACAGTCGAAGAGATTGATCTGGATAAGGAAGCCATTAAGAAGATGGTCCCCGCCAACCCAATGCGCGTGGCATTCCTTTATGCCCGCGGTAACGGCGGCGTCTCCTTCATCATGGGCAATGGCACCGGCGCGAAGGATCTCATCGAAGGAATCGGTGCTATTGATGTAGGAACCGAAAATAATCTCTCCTACATCGAACCAGCCAACGCAGAAGCCCTCGCCCGCTTGAACCCAGATGCATTCATCATGATGACTGGTGGTTTGAAATCGACCGGTGGCATAGACGGTCTGCTGAAACGACCCGGGGTAGCACAGACAAAGGCCGGACAAAAACGGCGTGTCATCACGATCCCCGACGGTCAGTCCCTTGCTTTCGGACCAATGACTGGGCAGACACTATTGCGGACAGCGCAGGCGCTATATGACCCACACGGCTAAAACACACGAGGTTTTTCAGGCTCGGACGCGGCGCCGGATATGCGTATTCAGCTTGCTCGGAATCCTCGTCATCTTAGCGGCATTGCTGTCCATTGTGCTGGGACAATACTACGTTCCTCTCAATCATCTGGGAGCCATCTTGTTGGGAAGGGATCATCACGCGGATCTCGCATCCAGTGTGGTGTGGGATATCCGCCTACCTCGGATCCTCCTTGGGTTCCTCGTAGGCGCGTGCCTTGGAGTGGCGGGGACACTCATGCAGGCAGTATTTGCCAACCCGTTGGCCGAGCCATCGATCATTGGGGTCACGGCTGGAGCAGGTGTCGGTGCCGCCCTGGCAATCGTGTTCAACATTGCCTTCTTGGGCACGTTCACCACTCCATTCTTTGCATTTCTCTCTGCACTCATTGCTACCGTGCTGATCTACCAACTTGCCCGCAGCAATGGTCGAGTGGTGGTGATCAACCTGGTTCTCACCGGCATCGCGGTCAACGCAGTTTGTGGAGCCGTCATCTCCTTCATGGTGTACCTAGCCCCGACCACGAGTAGAGAAGAGATCATTTTTTGGCAAATGGGTTCCCTCAATGGTGCTCAGTGGAAGCACGTGTGGGTGGTACTTCCCATCGCAGTGATAGCGGTAGCTGTCGCTTTGCGCCTTGGCGGTGCACTAGACGTGCTGGCTTTGGGTGATAAAGCAGCTGGACACACGGGAATCAACGTTGGCCAACTGCGCGTGATCGCGATTGTTGTCTCAGCCGTGCTCACAGCGGGTGCAGTTGCGTTCGCAGGGCTCATCGGTTTCGTGGGACTCATCATCCCGCACCTGTTGCGCACGGTGATGGGGCCGGAAAACCACCTGCTCATCCCCGCTTCGGCCCTGGGTGGCGCGGTGCTCATTGGACTATCCGATGTGGCTGCTCGCACGATGATCGAATTTGCAGATCTTCCCATTGGTATCTTCACCGCGCTTGTTGGTGGTCCCACGTTTTTTGTAATGCTTCGACGCATGATGAGGAAGGGGATGCATTCATGACCATTAATGCTGACGACGTTGCCATTGAAGTAACTGCGCTCAACGTCAACGTTGGCACAAAGCAGTTGCTGAGCGATATCAGCTTCACCGCCCGTAGGGGCGAGGTCACCGGCCTGATCGGTCCGAATGGTGCAGGAAAATCGACCTTGCTGGCTGCATTATCTGGAGACCTAACTCCGTCTTCGGGGACAATTTCTGTCGGCGGACTTAACCCGTCGCTTGGCGACGCAAAGACAATGGCTCGTCGTCGCGCGGTGTTGCTCCAAGACGTCTCCGTATCCTTTGAATTCTTGGTTCGGGATGTCGTGGCAATGGGCCGGCGACCTTGGCGAGGCGAGGTCGATGGTAGCTACGATGAGCTCGTCATCGATGCAGCCCTAGAAGCTACAGATACGGCCGCACTTGCAGACCGAGATATCGTCACTCTTTCCGGTGGGGAGCGAGCACGTGTTGCCCTCGCCCGAGTGTTAGCGCAGCAAACACCGATCATCTTCCTCGATGAACCGACCGCGCCGATGGATATCCGGCACCAAGAACAAGTCCTTAGCCTGCTCCGAGAAATCGCTCACGCAGCCGGCACTGCGGTGGTGGTTGTTTTGCACGATCTCAACGCGGCGGCTGCGTATTGCGACCACATCACATGTCTTTCGGGTGGTCGCATCGTCGCCGATGGGTCGGTCGATGAGGTTTACACCGATGAAACCTTGACGATGATCTATGGATGGCCGGTCGAGGTTACGCGGAGTGCAGACGGTCGCATTACCGTCTGTCCGCGGCGGAGGGATCCGCCCGAAGCAGCAGGTCGACTGCTGAATCAATACAAATCCAACTCGTTTCATTAACCCCATCTCAGGAGGAGTAAATCCATGACCATCAAGTCACTTCGCACTACAATGACTGCTGGTGCTATAACCCTTGCACTTGGCAGTACTGCGCTCACGGTTCCTTCTGCTGCAGCAGCAGAAGAAGAAAAGCAAGGATCCTTAACTGCTCAGTGCAAAACGTTTGTCACCGGCGGCACGTTTAACTGGGGAGTAAAGAATAGTTTCCGCCAATACATTCAGGGGAATATTGCTCGAGGTAGCTGGAGCTTGGACGGCAACGTCCAAGAGTCGGATCCAAGCAACCGCGCGGGCAAAGACTTCCAGTTCAAGTTTGAAGTGGATCCCAAAACCTCGACAATTGAAGTTAATGACGAGGGGAAGGTAACAAAGGCAGATATTCGTACGAAGCCGTCAAAAATCACTTTTGAGGGGCACAAAGGCTCGTTGTACACGAATTTTCTGAACCCGTATGTGATCGCGGAAGGTAATGGCATCCAGGGTGGTGCAGGGTACCTCGCGTACTACGTGCCGGGTAAAGGAATGACTGAATACACGCCAGAAGATCGTATTGAGCAGAACAAGGTCACCGGCAGTGATGTGTTTTCGAAGGGGCAGGGGACGTGGACTGTTGGCACAGGCACCATCAATCTGGATGCCTCCAACATGATGTATGTGCCCAAGCCCGGTACGGATTCATGGAAAGGCATTCTTGAGGGAGTTGATGCCTTGTTCATGGGGTTGTACAACGCTAAATACAAGCCGGAACTGGATGACATCAATGTCGTGCTGACCACCGAGGAGAAGTGCAGCCTTCCCCAGACACCGCCACCGGCAGCCGATCCTGATCCAAACATGGAGACCGGAGGGAACGACACTCAGGGTAGTAGCAGCAATAACCAGGGTAGCTCCGGTAGTGAAATGACTTCCGGCCATTGGAAGAAATTCGCAGAAGTGTGGAATTACCTCCTAGGTGCCGCGGGAATTCTCGGAATGTTCGCGATCCTCGCCCATGCTCTGAAGGTTTCGGGAGTCTTCGAGGACGTGAGTAAGCAAATCAATGACTTTTTGCACAAAGGCAAACTTCGTTAATGCATTTACATGATGTACTCAATCTCCTGAAAGGAATAGAACAATGACGGCTCCTACAGCCACCAACTACGCCACCGCGCCTCTTTCTGAGGTCTTGCGTGATGCCACTTCCATGGCTCACGAACATGCAGAAGGTTCGACGTTCATGACGAAGCTTCTCAGCGGAGACCTCAATGCCAATGCGATTTCCTCGCTCTCGGGCCAACTGTGGTTCATTTATGACGCCTTAGAAAACGCTGTTCGTCGAGTTTCCACCACACCGGTTGCGGCGCCAATCGTGGATACCCGTTTGGAGCGACGTGCTGCGCTGGAAAACGATCTTTCAAAATTAATCGGCGCTGGTTGGCTCGACGAGATACGAATTCTTCCTGCGACAACGAGATATGTCGATCGTCTGAATTCTCTTGGGGAAGTGGACGCTGCCCGGGTTATCGCCCACCACTATGTCCGTTACCTCGGAGATATCTCCGGTGGGCAAGTGATCGCAGCGCGTCTAGCCAGCTTCTATGACATCGATTCGGAGGCATTGAAGTTTTATGATTTCTCCGCTATCGGCAAGATTCCTCCATACCGGGCCAATTACCGCCGACAGCTCGACCAGCTTCTCCTCGCTGAGGAACAACGCGTCGAGCTGATTGAAGAAGCCAAAGAGGCTTTCGCATTGAACACTGCGGTGTTCGCGGACCTATTTGAGGTCTGCGCATAGCTGGGACCCAAAACGGTCAGCGACAAGTACCCCGCTCATCCCTGCGCCTCACCCGGCGTCCCACCCCGATGCTCACCTGGCGCCTCACCCGGCGTCCCATCCCGATGCTCACCCGGCGTCCCATCCCGATGCTCACCTGGCGCCTCACCCGGCGTCCCATCCCGATGCTCACCTGGCGCCTCACCCCATTCGTCTACTTCTACCTATCGTTCATCTGGGAATCCCCCTCGCGGATTTCCGCTTATCAAGGAGACTATCCATGTCCCATACCGCTACGCGCGGCTTCATCGCTGCTTCTCTAGCTGGCACCGTCGCTTTCAGCGGAATGGTCGTTCCGCTGGCTCATTCTGCGGAGCCATCCACCGAAACTACTCCAGTCCTAGAAACTGGCGCCTTCGCGTGGCCCATCAAAGCCTCGTTCCTTAACCATGTTCAAGGACCATTTGCCCGTGGCACGGTCACCGCCAGCGGTGGCGCCGAATTCAAGGGAAACCAATTCGTGTTCCCCGTTAACTCGACTAATACCTCTTTAGATGCGCAGGGTAACGGAGTCATCAGACTGGATGGCGCTGCGCACCTCGTGGCGTATCGAGGGTTGGGACCTAACGGTGGCCCAGCTCTCGATATAAAGTACTCAGACCTCCAATTAAGAGTCGCTGGCACTCGGGTTTCCCTGGTTGGTGACTACGCCCTATCTGGGAAAACCGCGAATGAGCCAACGCAGTTGAATAACCACGGCGATGATGAAATCCTCGCTACTTTCACCGTGGATGCGCCGATTCGGCCGGGGACAGACTTCTCCGCGATGGATCGCCCCACGGCGGCAGGAATTGGGTTGCAGCATTCGCTGCTTCGCTACAAGGAAGGTGAGGCATTCACGGATGCGGATGTGGACCTTGTGCTCGACTATGCCAATGATAGGAAGGCTGATGATGTCACCCCGGTAGAGCTACAGGGCAGTGCGACCGGCTCGGTGGGACCTTCTCACGGTACAGCTAACGGGTCCTCGACGACCGGAACCATCTTTGGGGTAATTGTGGCCCTGATCGCAGCTGTGGGTGGTGGCGCACTCGCGCTGGGGATGGTGGGGTGGCAGGGCGTTCTGAAAAACCTTGGCATTCGCCTGTAGGTATTGAAGTCGGTTCATTCTACCGGGGTAAGGCGCCCAGCTGTGGCAACGACCGCATCGTTGCGACGGCGTCGCGCTCCGTCGTACTGGTTTGCTCCGCAGCCGCGTTACGCCAGCGCCTTACCCCGCTGCTCCGGCAACATAAACGCCGCGATGGCGGCGATAGCAAAAGCAGCCCCGAACACGGCGAACAACACACCCTGGCCACCAACGGCCAGAATCGGCGGCACAATCAGCGGAGCCAGGATCGACGCAATACGACCGAATCCCGCAGCAGCCCCCGTACCAGTGCCACGCAGGTGCGTGGGATACAGCTCTGGCCCCACTGCGTACAGTGCACCCCACGCGCCGAGGTTGAAAAAGCTCAACAAGCAGCCGGCGGCGATGATCTGCCATTCGGCATTAGCGAAGCCATACAGCCCTGCGGCCACCGCCGAACCCGCGAGGAACGTCGCCAGCGTCGGGCGCCGGCCCCAACGCTCAATCAGAAATGCACTCACCGCATACCCCGGCAATTGCGCCAGTGTGATGATCAGGGTGAACGTGAAGGATTTCACCAGCGTAAAACCCTGCGCGTGCAGCAGCGACGGGATCCAAATGAACGCCCCGTAGTAGCTCAAGTTGATGCAGAACCACACCGTCCACAGAGCCGCCGTGCGTTTACGCAGCGCGGTCGCCCAGATGGAACTGGTTGTGTCTAGGTCTTTTTCTTTGGCCGACGCCACGACGTGCCCAAATTGGCTTTCCTTCGGCTGAGAGTTTAGCGCGGGGGAGGCCTCGAAGTCGCGGACGATCTTCTCGGCCTCTTCGTGGCGCCCCTTGTTCTCCAAGAAGCGGACGGATTCGGGCAGGCCTAGGCGGATGACGAGGGCATAGAGCGCGGGGATGCAACCCATGGCGAGAGCCCAGCGCCACCCGGCGTCGGAAGAAGACACAATGAACGCGCCGATACACGCGGCGGCGATCCAACCAACGGCCCAGAAGGCTTCGAGCAGCACGACCATACGACCGCGTGCCTTGCGAGGGGAGAATTCGGAGACCAGTGTGGATGCCACGGGGAGTTCAGCACCCAGGCCCAAACCAACCACGAAACGCAGTGCGATGAGTACAGCCAACGAACCCGCCAGGGCGCTGGCACCTGTTGCGATACCGTAGATCAACAAGGTGGCGGCAAACACGTTGCGTCGACCGAATTTGTCCGCCAGCAATCCGCCGAGGGTGGCGCCGATGGCCATGCCTACGAAGCCAATTGAGCCCAGCCAGGACGTTTCAGTCTTGGTGAGGTGCCATTGCGCGGCCAGAGCGGCCATGATGAAGGAAATGAGGCCCACGTCCATGGCATCGAGCGCCCAGCCGATACCAGAGCCGGTGAGAAGTTTAACGTGACGTCGAGTGACGGGAAGCTCATCCAGTCGATCGTTGCGAGAGAGCTGGCCAGTTGCCGCGACATTAATTTCGGCAGTGGTGGAGCCAGGCTGCGAGGAGGGGTTTTCCATAAAGATGAAAATAGTACATCGCGGGGCCCTAACGATAGGATGGGCGACAGTCAATCAAGAAAATTAATGCATGTAATCGAGTATGCAGAGGGGCCAGATCATGGCAGGAAATTCACGCCGCACGGGTGCAGTGCGCAAGACCGAGCGCAAGGGGGCTCCGAAGGGGTCGGGAGGTCAGAGGCGCAGGGGGCTTCGTGGCCGTAAAGCCACGCCGAAGGCAGAGGATCGCACGTACCACCCCGCGTATAAACGCAAGAAAGAAGCAGAGCGCCGCGCATCGGGTGCGCACAACCGTCGCGATCGCGCCGACGCTGTGGAATTGGTTGTGGGCCGCAATCCCGTCGTGGAGTGTTTGCATGCGAATGTCCCGGCAACCGCGTTGTACGTGGCCGAGGGTACGAAGAATGATGAACGCCTCTCCGAGGCAGTGCATACCTGCGCTGATCGCGGTATCTCTGTGTTGGAGGTGAGCCGCCAAGAACTCGACCGCATGACGGGAAATGGGATGCACCAGGGCATTGGCCTGCAGATTCCGCCGTACCAATACACCGAGGTCGAGGACCTTATTGCATCGACCACGAGTGCTGCCACTCCCGGTATGGTCGTGGCGCTCGACAACATCACCGACCCTCGTAACCTTGGCGCGGTTATCCGTTCTGTGGCCGCCTTTGGTGGTCACGGGGTTATTATTCCCGAACGACGCAGTGCTTCAGTGACTGCAGTGGCGTGGCGGACATCCGCTGGAACCGCCGCGCGCCTTCCCGTCGCAAAAGCCACGAACATGGTGCGCACCCTCAAGCAATTCCAGCAGGCCGGTTATCAGGTAGTGGGACTGGACGCTGGGGGCGATCACACCCTCGATACGTACGACGGCACCACCCCTGTGGTGATCGTGGTTGGCTCGGAGGGCAAGGGATTGTCCCGACTCGTGGCGGAGACATGCGACACGATCATGTCTATCCCGATGGCCAAGTGGGTGGAATCCCTCAACGCCTCTGTTGCTGCGGGTGTTGTGTTAAGCGAGTTCGCGAGGCAGCGTCGCGTGAAGTAGAGCGTGGTTTGCAATGGGTGGGCGTCCCACGTGCGTGAAGTAGAGCGACATCAACTAACCGCCGCAAAGTACGAAAGCAAGGGCGTCCCATGCGCCCGAAGTAGCGCGTGGTTTGCACTGGGTGGGCGTCCCACGCGCCGACCGCCAACCGCCGACCGGCGGGCGGGTCCGGCGGGGGCGAGGCTCTCGTCGCCAATTCGGATCTGAGCGCGCAGCCACACGTCCCGCTAACCCAATAGCTCGGAGAGGTCCACCCGCTCCCATGCCTGTCGTAGCTCAGACTGGGGGTCCGTTTGAAGCTGTTCGGCGCGGGGCAGGGTGGCGTCGAAAATAAGGGTGGAAAAGTCGGTGGAGTAGGGAGCGAAACCTGGGTCGCCGTCGTGAATGAAGGCACGCCAGCGATCGTGCATAGCGACCGAGGTGGCATGCAGATCTTCGCGACCACCCATGAGTAGCGCAACGCGGCCCTTATCTTCGCGGTAGCGCCGGAATAGAATCGGCAGATCCAGCGCGTGCATGGAACCTATTCCCGCGCGACGAAGAAACGGAGTGGTGGTATCCAAACGGTAGAGCCAGGCCTTGCCCGGCGCGTGATTGCGTGCGAGTTGCCATGTGGGGGCTGTAAATATGGAGTCGCCGAAGAAACGGCCAGTCATCAGGCGCGAAGAGGCCGACGCATAGTGCTTTTCCAAGATCTCCATGCCCCGCTCGCCATGGACGCGCGCGAAGTTGTTCGCGCGTTGGCGCTGCACCCTTCGAGGGTTGGGCTCTAGGCGCATCATGTCGTACTCATTGAGGTTGGTACCGGTTAGCAGTGGAATGTCCAACGTCGCGCCGGGTGCCAGTGGGTGCCGGGGTAGCAGGTCGTTATCAATAAGTGGGGCGAACGGTCCAGGGATGCTGTGGGGGTTAGCTGCTTGGTAGCGCACCAGTTCGTCGGAGAGTTGCCCCAGAATAGCTGCATCCGCGGTGAGCATCGCCTGGGTTGCCTCACGTAATGCGGCCGACGAGAGCTCCGGGGGATCTACGCGGACCCGTGTGCGCTCCTTCACAGGTAGCCGCTGTTCACGTTCAAGACGGTAGAACCAGCGCGCTGCCCGGTCAGTCCACTCCTTCGCATGCCGGCGGGAATGCACCATGTTGCCGGCGGGCGACTGGGAGATCGCCCCGCGCACAATGTCCCGGAGGGACGGGGTGGCCAACAACGCGTTGACCATGGATCCACCGGAGGATTCTCCCATAATGGTCAAACGATCTGGATCCGCGCCAAACGCTGCGGCGTTGGAGTGAATCCACTGAATGGCCGCGATGAGGTCGGAATGGCCCGGATTAGTTTCCACATTGTCCGGACCGTATGTTCCCTCGCCGACGGCGAGCTGACCGAGAATTCCAACCCGGTAGTTTACGGCGACAAACACGCAGTCCATGGATGAGGCGAAGTATTCGCCGGAGAACATGGGCTGGGCGGCGGAACCATGCACATTGGAACCACCGTGGATCCACACGACGATGGGGCGATGGGCTTCGCGGTTGAATACCTCTCCGGCTTTCGCGTTGGCATCTGGCACAACAACGTTGAGCCACAGGCAATCTTCGCTACCGAAGCGGCGACCACCCGTTTTCTTGGGTGCCGGGCGGTACTGGGCGCAAAATGGGCCGGAGCGATCGGCGTGGTAGACCTCAGTCCAAGGGGCAATGGGGCGGGCGCGTTTGAAACGAAGAGGGCCGATGGGCGGTTCGGCGTATGGAATACCACGGAAAGCTACCACACCGTTTTCTTTGTGTCCTTTGATCGGGCCCGAAGAGGTGTTAACTACCCATGGGTTGCGGGAGTGAGGGGTTCTAGGGCTTTGTAAGGGAGGAACCTGTTGAGGATGCAAACTGTCTGTTGACGGTTGAATTGGATCGTGCGGGGCATGTGGTCGATCGGGTTTAGTCACATATTCGACCTTATAACTTATTAAAGCTCTTATAAATACCGCCCGTGGCTTGAGGCTGCTCCGTGGCAGCCCGGCCTGTTCGCTCAGGTCAGTATAAGGGCGTGGTCGGCCCCAGGCACGCTTATCCTTACGACCCAGGGACTGAGTCAGCTGGGTGGTGGGGGCGCTCAGTCACATCGTCGGAGTATTCCTGCGCGCGGTGTTCATCGGCATTCAAGGACCGAGAAAACGCCCATTCAATCCCGCGGCACACTAGGTAGATCGCGAAGCTCAGCGATGTGACGAAGACAGATACCGGCAACCCCGGCGCCAAGGACAACAGCAGGCCACCCACGGCTGAAATCACCGAGAATGTGCCCGAGAGCAACACAGCGATCAGGGGATTGCTCGTGACTCGCACCGCGGCCGCACCAGGGGTGATGAGCAATGCGATCAGCAGCAGCGCTCCCACGATCTGCACGCCCTGGCTGGCCACCACTCCAATGAGGGCGGCGAAAACAAGCCCCAGAGTTTTGACCTTCACACCCGAAGCCCCAGCCAGCGCGGGATCGACGGTCGCGAATAGTAGCGGTCGCCACAGCAGCGCCACGACTGCCACCACGGCGACAGTTAGTACCGCCAGAAGCCCCAGCGAGCTGGAACTCACACCCACAATCTGACCGGTCAACAGGCTGAATGCCGAGGAACTACGTCCGGGGTATAAGTAGATGAACAGCACGGATAACCCCATGCCGAAGCTCAACACCACCGCGACGATTGAATCTTGCTCCTTCGCCCCCAGTGCGGCCAGCACCACGGCGGCGAGGATGGCGCCCACGAGTGCACCCCAGCTCACACCTATTCCAAATAACAGGGCCGCAGATGCTCCCATCAAGGCCAATTCGCCGGTGGAGTGCGCTGCGAAGCTCATCTGGCGCATCACAATCAACGGTGCAATGGCGCCGGAAACAATTCCTAGCAAAAGGGCGGCAATGATCGCATGCTGCACAAAATCGACTTGCAGCAGCGTGAGCGTATCAGCCCACCAATCACCCGTGTGGAAATCCGTCATACGACAATCAGCCTTCCGTCCACGTTCAGAACCCGCACATCGGTTCGGTACAGCTCCGATAGGGTCTCGGAGGTCATTACTTCTTCTACCGAACCGATGGTATGCCCGTGGGGCGTGAGGTACAGGACCCGATCTGTCACATGCAGAATGGGGTTAATGCCGTGCGTGACAAACAGCACGGCGGTGTTGTGTTCCCGTCGGCGCCGATCTAATAGTTCTACGGTTCGCTTTTGCGCACGCATGTCTAGGGACAACAACGGTTCATCGCACAGCAATACGTCCGGATTGTTCGCAAAGGCCTGCGCTTGCCGAATGATTTGTTGTTGACCACCCGAAAGCTGGCCAATTCTGCGATCGGCCAACCCGGTTGCCCCTACTTCTGCCAGGGCCTGGTCAACGGTTTTTCGGCTTGGCTTTCTTTTTTTGACGACGCCATGGGCCACAGCGAGCCCGACTAAATCCCGGGCTCGAATGGGGATTGTGGGATCGAACATCCGTTGCTGGGGAATGTAGCCGATCCGCCCATTGACCTCGCATGAACCTCGGGTGAGCTTGCGGGTACCCAGCGCAGCATTGAGGAGCGTGGATTTCCCCACTCCGTTGGTTCCCAGAATTGCAAGGAACTCACCTGGCGCGACCTCGAAGGAGAGGTCGCGCCAGAGCGGTTCCATCGCGGCGTCGGTAAAAGAAAGAACCATAGTTGAGTAACCTACGCCTTTATTTGGTAGCAGCTTCCAGATCGGAGATCAGCTTCTCAGCGTACTGCAGGTAGTCCTGATTATTGTCCGGGGTTTCGTTAACGTTGATGACCTTCACGCCAGCATCCTTAGCGGCCTTCGTGAGTTGTTCAGCCGCGGGGGTTTGCGACTGCTCATTGGTGATCAGGATGTCGGCTTTCTTAGAGGTAATGGTCTCACGAGCAGCAGCCAGGTCTGCAGCGGAAGGCTCCGACTCGGCGAAAACGGACTTTGCGAAGGCTTCCGGGGTCACATCCGTGAGACCCGAATCCTTCACTACGTCCGAGGCGATTGATTCCGTGAGCACCACGTTCTTGCCCTTGAGCGCCTTGATACGATCGGCGAACTCATTGGTCTTCTTCTTGAAGTCCGCTGGATCCTTGGCGATCGAGTCATCCTTCGCGTTCAGCTCCTTGGCCAGATGGTCGGCGAAGTTATTCACCGTTTCCATGTCGAACCAGATGTGAGGGTTCTCGCCGTGAGCGTGGTCATGCTCGTCGTGCATCGCATCGCTGGGTGTGGCTTCGTCGTGGTTGTGCTCGTCGTGTGCGTGCTCATCCTCGTGCTTGTGCTCGTCGTGCATCGCTTCGCTGGGTGTGGCTTCCTCGTGCTTGTGCTCGTCGTGCATCGCATCGCTGGGTGTGGCTTCGTCGTGGTTGTGCTCGTCGTGTGCGTGCTCATCCTCGTGCTTGTGCTCGTCGTGGGCACCCTTGTCACCTGCGCCGTGATCGTGGTGGTGCGCTTCACCCACTGGCTTGGCTGTGATGAGGGGAGTGCCGCTTTCCACGTGATCGGTCAACCAGTTGTCGTAACCCGCGCCGTTCCCGACCACGATGTCTGCGGACTTGAGTTCGGCCAAGTCCTTAGCGGTGGCCTCGTACTCGTGAGGATCGTCCTGATTATTGTCCAAGATAGTGACTACCTCGACGTTGTTGTGCCCCTTGGCAACCTCTTCTGCAATGTCGCCCCATACCGAGGTGGACGCAACAACCTTGATGTTCTTGCCATCGGCAGCTGTATCAGTAGAACCACCATCTGCACACGCAGTAACTCCCAGCCCCAAGGTCAGGGCGGCTGCAAGTCCGGTCAAAGTCTTCTTCATTCGAAATCACCTATTTCTCGTCTCGACGCTGACAACCGTTCCCAATTATTCCTCATTGCATAGTACTAGGGCATGGTGAGCTTTCCTAGTCCACGACCGCTTACAGTAGTGACTATGAATCGTCGTTCAGCACGCCGTGGCACCCTCGCATCGATCGCCGCGGAAATCGGGGTTTCGCGCACCACGGTGTCGAATGCCTATAACCGGCCGAATCAACTGTCGCCTGAGCTGCGCGAGAAGATTTTGGCGACCGCTGAACGCGTAGGTTATCCAGGCCCGGATCCCACCGCCCGTTCACTGCGAACGCGCCGCGCCGGTGCCATCGGAGTTTTACTGACCGAGGACATGACGTATGCCTTTGAGGATCAAGCATCCGTGGAATTCATGGCGGGCGTGGCCACGGCCTGCGGCACCCTAGATTCGTCGATGCTCCTGCTGCCTGCGGGCGTCGGTAATCCAACGGAAAAAGCAGCGCAGCTGGTCAACCAAGCTAGCGTGGATGGTTTCATCGTCTATTCGGTAGCCGCCGATGACCCCCACTTGGCTGCAGTGTTGGCCCGGGGACTACCAACTGTGATTTGCGATCAGCCCGTGAAACCCGCTGCCAAGGGAGATTTCGGTTTTGTGGGAATCGACGATCGCGAAGCAATTAAACCAGCGGCGCAGGCCGTTGTGGATGCCGGTCACACCAATATTGGGGTGCTGTGTATCCGCCTTGACCGTACCCCCAACGATGGCCCCGTTTCTGCCACTCGCCTGCGTACGGCTCAAATGCACGTGCAGCGCTCCCGCGTGCAGGGGGTTTTGGATACTCTTTCCGACGCCGCGCTGGATCCAGCCCACGTTCCCATAGTGGAACGCCACATCAATAATCGGGAGACTGCGAAAGAAGCCGCACGCGAACTGTTGACGTCCCACCCGGAATTGACCGCGGTGGTGTGTACCACGGATTCAATGGCGATAGGGGTGTTGGAATATGCTCGCGAACAGGGAATTTCGATTCCCGAGCAGTTGAGTGTTACCGGTTTTGACGGCATCCCGGAGGCCCTACACGAAGGCATTACAACGGTACGACAACCAACGCAGCTTAAAGGCCAACACAGTGGCGAGATGCTGGGAGCGATCCAAAACGCCGGTTTCGCTAAGTTGGCAAGCGTTCCGGAAACACAGGTGATTCTAAAGACGACCTTTAAGCCCGGAACGTCAGTTGCTCCACCAATTGCACAAGGTAATCGCGCATAGCGGCGGGGGAGCTCAGACCGAACTCCGCGGCTGTTGGCTTGCCTTTTCCGTCTGAATCGACGTGGATACCGATGTCGTGTCCGGGCCTCAAGAGCTTCAGTACAGACTCGTCCGTCGTATCGTCACCAGCAAAAAGTATACGGTCGATGCCATGTTCGTCGCAGAAAGCCTTCACAAAATCGCCCTTGGAGGTGGAATCCACCGCCACTTCCAAGATGCATTTGCCTTCAGTGATCTTTGCCGATGGTTGGGAGCTGGCGAATTCCCGGTAGCGGGCGGTGGCAGTGGCGGCCGCGTGAGGATCCTCCGCCGTGCGGCTATGCAATCCCACGGCCAATGGTTTCAGCTCCACCCACACACCGGGGGCATCGGCGGCTACGTCATGCGCTACCTCGGATAGCCGCTGCCACAAGTCCAGCTGCCCCGGCGAGAGCTGGGGGTGAGGCTGGCCCAGCTGGGCCTCGACCACCCCTTTGCCAATGGGGGCAGGTTCGGCACCGTGGCTTCCCACCAAATGAATACCGCAGGGCAGCTGCAACTGGGTGGCCGTCACGAGATTGCCCAGGTTGCGACCAGAGATGATCATGGCTTCCACATTGGGTAGCCCGGCGGCTTTCTCTAAAGCTTCGATTGCGCCTGCCTCTGCCCGGCTAGCCAGGGGCTCGTTAGAAAAGGGCGCCAGCGTTCCATCGAAATCCATCGCCACCAGCAGTTTCTCATCAGTCGGTAGATCCGGGATGATCGGGGCGGGAAGTCCGCCGGAATGCGCGTTCGGGGACATGTGGGGCATGATTGCTTCGCCTTTCTGTGGTGCTTGCTCGCTGTGTCAATGGTTTTGCTGCCGCCGCGGGGAGAGCGCTGCGGTCACTGTTAGGTCTGTGGTGCTTGCTAGCGGCATCCGATTTCTACTTACTGGGCCCACTGATGAACTCCATCGCCGGCGTGGTCTGCCACGGTTGTTCGTCCCCGTCCTTGCGCTGCAAACGCAACGTGGAATCCACGGGGCGTGAAATCGCCATGTCATGGCCCGCCAAAACCTGCTTTATCCGATTGGCGTTGTCCTCATCCCCCGGCACACACTTTGTATCGTCACGCTGTTCGGAGGTGATATCGCCAAACCGAAGCGCCGAGCCTTCATCGAGCCATTCCACGCTGCCCCGTAAAGCGATGCACCCACTGGCCCCAGTGAACTCTCGATCACCGAAAACGAGGAACGCCCGCCCCTGCTGGTTTTCGGGAAGGATGGAGGGCCGGGTGGCGTCGGAAGTAATTTGGGTGACCTGCCACTGCGTGGTGCCCAATGGTGTTTCCTGCATGGCGCAGGCGACCAAGGAAAGACCAGCCACGATGCACACGACGGTGATGTGGGCTATGTTTTTCAACGCGACGGGCGGCACTAGGCGTTATCCACCTTCTGTAACTGACGAAGGAACGATTCGGCCCAGCGGTTAACGTCGTGCGTACGGACGTGATCCCACATGTCCAGCATGCGCTGACGGCGAGAGTTCGGGTCATCCGTCGCGGCCTTCACCACCGCCATGGCCGTGGAGTCGGGGTCATGGGGGTTACACAGGTAGGCCTGCGTTAGCTGAGTGGCCGCGCCCGTGAACTCCGACAACACCAACGCACCCGAACCGTCGGAGTGGCACGCCACGTATTCCTTGGCGACCAGGTTCATGCCGTCCTTCAGTGCAGTGACTAGGAGTATATCGGCGGCGGAGTACAACGCGGTGATGTCTTCAAACGGCAAACCAGCGTGCGTGTAGTGCACGACCGGGCGACCCAGCGAACCGTAATTGCCGTTGATACGAGAAACGATCCGCTCCACCTCCTCGCGGACGCGCTGGTAATCCTCCAGGCGCTCGCGGGACGGGGTGGCCACCTGCACCATCACAACGTCTTGAGCTTTAAGGTCCCCGGAATCCAGCAGGGTCTCTAGGGTTTCCAACCGATGCGTGATGCCCTTGGTGTAATCCATGCGGTCCACACCGGCAAGCAGCAACTTGGGGTTGCCCAACTGCGTGCGCAGTTTTTCCGCGCGGGCCATGACCTCGGGGGACATGGCTGTCTGATTGACGTGCCTAGCATCAATTGAGATGGGGAAGACCCCCACTTTGACCTCGCGCGTGGACCCGTCACTGTCTTGGACCTGAACCACGCCGACGATGTCACCTGGTTGAGGCAGGCGGGCCCCACGGACGAAAGTGTGCTCATCTTCTGCGTGAGCATAAGAGACGTCCTCGCCCAGCGCCTGCAACGTGTCTAGGAAATTAATGGCGCCATCGGCGGTGTGGAAACCCACGACATCCGCGCCCAGCGTTCCCTCTAAGATCTCGCGGCGCCAAGGCAGTTGCCGGAACAACTCCGGGGCGGGGAAGGGGATGTGGAGGAAGAAACCGATGCTTAAGTCGGGGCGCTGTTGTCGCAGTTGCCCCGGGACTAGGTGCAGTTGGTAATCCTGCACCCACACCGTCGCGCCCTCAGCGGCCTCACGCGCCGCGGCATCCGCGAAGCGCTTGTTGACCTCCTGGTAGCGCTCCCAGTAGCCCTTATCGAACTTTGGGCTGACGATGAGGTCGTGATACAAGGGCCACAACGTTGCGTTGGAAAAACCCTCGTAGAACAACTCGTGATCTTGGGCATCCAAGTTCACCGGCAGCATCCGTACACCGGCCTGCTCAGCCGAGGGCATGTCATCGACCGCGACTTCATCCGTGCAGCCCGGCCAACCAACCCATGCCCCCTCGCGCTCATGCAAAACGGGCTTCAACGCAGTGACCAACCCGCCAGGGGAGGGGTTCCACTCCACTTTATCCCCGTTGAGCACTCGGTCGACGGGTAAACGATTGGCGACGACGATGAAATCGCTAGTCATGAGAAGCTTTTACTCCGCAGTCTTAGAGGTTTTCTTCGTGGCTTTGGAGGCTTTTTTGGTTGTCTTCTTTGCTGCCTTGGTGGTTTTCTTCGCTGTCTTGGTGGCTTTCTTGGTCGCCTTCTTGGCAGCCTTCTTTGCCCCCCGTTTCGTGGTCTTGCGGGTCGCCTTCTTGGCCTCAGCTTCCTTGGCCTCAATTTCGGCGACAACACGGCGGTGAATCAGTCCCTCTGGCTCTACACCCAGCATGCACATCAGTGTGGCTGCATCGAGGAAGTCCTCGGAAAAAGTAGCGACAATGCGCTGCGCTGCTGCGGCGGTCTCCGCCTCCACGGCGTGGAGGGACTCGGTGTTGTTGGAACGATTGTCGGTGACCTTCGGCGGCACGTGCGCAACCCCTTTTCTTTCTTGATGCGGGTCTATCTTCGTTGCACCAGCGCAACCAACTAGGCGAGCAACCGCGTTGCCGGCTGGGGAGCCGGCCGTACGTCGTGTCGCGTATCCAGTTGGGGCACTAGCTTCATCGGGCGGAGGCTTTTGGTGAAAAACCCCTCAACCAACAGTATTTTACGCGAAAAGGTTTCAGTTGGTGCGATCAGTCTCCCTTGGGCTCTTCGGGCTTCGGCATTTTGTGGTCCAGCTGCCACAGGGATTCAGATCCCTTCTTTTCTCGACGCCGCCAGTGCAGCGGCTGACGAACTCGGCCGTCCACTGTGAGGCGCGGTTGGGAGATATCCCTGCGGCGCACGATTCGAGGGCGAATGAGCTGTTGGTATCGATTGATAATGCGGCGCGGCCGGCGGATTCGACGCGCGGTCCACTCACCCAACACAACCCCCGCGGCCAATGTGGTGGCGGTAGCCAGCGCCAGCGCCAAATTGGAAATACCCACAACGAATTGCTCGCTCAGCATGGAGCTCATACCGCGGTAGAGCGCCAGACCGGGCAGTAGCGGAGTGATCCCGGCGGCTGCGGTAATCTGCGGCGGAATCATGTACCGACGGGAAAGCAAACCACCGGCAAAACCAACAGCCAGGGCGCTGGTGCCATTGGCGAACATGGGCGACCAACCCGCGACACTCTGAATGAGGAAGAACGCGGTGGATGCTACCAGCGCGGTTAAGCCAGCTACGATTGTTGCGCGGCGCTCGGTGAAACACGCGATACAGAAAAAGATAGTGGCGAAGGCACCGGAAATGATCTGCAGCGGAACGGAGCCGAACTCGCCTGACGTTTGGGAGGTATCGATGGGAGGCAACGTAATGCCGATCCATGCCATGGCTTGAATTCCGGCACCGATACCCGCAATGATGCCGCCGGTTTGCAGCAGGGTTTCAAAGAAACGGGCGGAGGACGTGACAGGGGCGCCGGTAATGCCGTCTTGGAGTGCTTGCACCAGCGTCAACCCAGCCAGTAGTGCCACAATGCACGATGCGATAACCAACGAGGGTGGTAGGAAAAAACCCAATTCCACACCCACGGCATAGGTGAGAGCCGCAGGGATCACGGAAGCGAAACCGCCCAAGACGTTTTGGAAGAACACGGGCAGGGATTTGGATGCCAACCACGCGTTGGCAAACACCGTGAAGATGGTGGTGACACACGCTACGAAGGCAATGACCCAGCCACCGCCCAGCAGCAACCCGACCGAACCGGCGAATCCGCCCCATGCAAGCAGTGCGTAACGGTTGCGGAAGGGCAGGTTAGAGGTCTCGATCTCGAACAGAATCTGCTGGGCCATCTCCAGCGGCGTGGCGCCCGCTACGATGGATCGCACCAACCGATCGACTTCTGTCAACCTGGAAAAATCCGTGGTGACCTTGTGCACAACACGGAACACCGACGTCGCCGGCTGGTTCTGGTTGAACCGCGCATACACCGTGATGGTGTTCAATGTGATGTCCACGTGCGTGTAGTGCAAACCGTAGGCGGTGGCAATGGCCCGTATTTGGGCTTTCGCATCGGTATTTCCGGTGCCGGCCGCTAAGAGCTGATCGCCGATGCGGGCCGCCAGGTCCATGACTGCGTGCACTTTAGCGGGATCGCTTAAGTCGACCGGTGCCAGGGGTGATGGCGGTGGTGCGAGGCGAATCGCATCGATCGTTGCGCGATTGCCAGTGAAGAGCAGCTCAGCGCCCTTGCCAATGGCGCTCCTCAGGAAATTACTCACCCGTCACACGCTACATTGCTGCCCTGTTCTTGTCAGCAGGGGCCGGACGTTCATACATGGTCCTAATGTGGTGGCGGTTTGGTGCTCTGGCTTAGCTTGCTGGTACTCTATCTCTTATCCATTGTGACGCCGCGCTGCAGTCGGGCGCGGTTAATTTTTGGGTTCTGCTGGAGTGGCGCAATCGGTAGCGCAACGGTCTTGTAAACCGTAGGTTGCGAGTTCAAGTCTCGTCTCCAGCTCCACTACTTTCTACGCCGTTTGTGGGCGCTATTGTGTCAGCATGACTCTTTGGAAACTCAGCGACGATTGGCTGCGCAATCATACATCTCCAGATTTGGTCTACACCGTGGTCCTGCGGTTGGATTCCCCAGACATTACGCAGCGCGTGTGGCAGCAATTCGAAGATCGGGTTGTGGATGGAGCGGAGGTCGGGGGAGGACCGGAAGGCCACCCCACCGTGCTGTGGGGTGGCGCATACCTAGAACTGGTGGGGGATCGGGAGATTGAAGCTGGCAGTGGTGGGGAAGATGCCTTGGATTCCCTCAACTACGCGATCAATGAGCTACTGGCTAACGCTATTGCTAGCGCAGATGTGAGCACCAGGATTAAGGTGGTGTCGGCCGCGCGTCAGCTGGTCAAGGACTAGCTACTACTGAAAGCCGTAATACATGACTTTGCATTCGCCGGATTCTGATAGGCCCCGGTGCTTATAGCCGATGCGTTCATAGACGTGCTCGGCACGGTCGTTGCCGAAGTCCACGGCCAAGCTAATTCCCGGTGCGCCGGAAACTTTAGCCAATAACATCGCACGTTCCATGAGAATGGTCCCCAAACCCCCGCCGGGGTGACCGGGTGCGAGCGCTAACGCCACTTCAGGCACATCGGCGCTGACGAAACCACTGCAGTGCTCCTCTTCGGTTCCTTTACGCAGCCAAGCAGCACCAATATCGCGACCATCCTTTTGGATAATGATCCCGCCCTGATCTTCAGTCCACAAACCGACGTAGTTGTGACTATCTTCGTCGAATCCCTCGGGCAGTTCCCGATCTGCATCCCCGAAAGTTTCCGCTTCGCGAAACATCCGCTCGATAAACGAACGGTCGGCTTCGGTGGGGCGACGGAATGTGATGGCAGATCCGTCTTTGGCATGGGTGGGCGAGTAGGGATCAGTCGTGTGAAGTGAGTTTGACATGCACTCTAACGTAACAAAAGCCGGCCTCCAGGGAGACCGGCTCAAGGTAGAACGTGGCGTCGATTAAAAAGCCACGCCCAACGGCGACAAAAGGCGAAGGGTCTTAGAAGATGAAGACTTGGTCGCCAACGTTCAGAGACGCGAAGTACTGAACGGCATCCTTGTGATACAGGTGGATGCAGCCGTTGGACATAACGTACGGGTCGCCCTCGTGAAACGCATGGCCATTGTTAGTGAAGTACACGGAGTATGGCATTGGAGCATTGCCGAACTCGCGAGAGATCTCGTCCTTCACCTTACGGGTCACGACCATGGAGCCACGTGGAGTTTCCTCACCGCGCTTACCGGAGGAGATGCGAACCGGACCGTAGGTGCGCTTACCGTTGCGCTGCAACCAGGTGACCTGGTTCTTCAGGTCAACACAAGCGCGTGCAGATGGAGGGCAAGGATTGTTGGCCTTACGGGCGGCAGCGCGTTTCTTCGCAGCAGCGGCAGCGGCAGCGCGCTTCTTGGCAGCAGCTGCTTCGGCACGCTTCTTTGCGGCAGCACGAGCGCGCTCGGCTTCACGAGCCTTCAGCGCGCCAGGGGCGATGAAGTTGGCCGTGTTATCAATGCCTTGACGAACCGGGCCACGAAGCTGAGGGGGCAGATTGTTCGTCTGGTTGTACAGGTTGTCGCGTGCGTCCAGAACAGCCTTATGATCTGGGGTTGCGGATCCAAGAGGACCTGCTGGAGCAGCAGAAGCGGTACCGGCACCCAGAGAAAGCGCGGTGAGCATTGCAACGCCGGCTGCGGTTGCGCGGCGACGCAAAGAAGGTGGGTTGTTCGAAGTCATGGCAAAAAGCTTAACCTGTCTATTAGTCTTTGCATAGTCGACATTCGGGCGTGGTGCCGGCTGTTTGCGGTGGGTTGGTTTGGTCTGTCTATTAGTTTTTGCATAGTCGACATTCAAACGTTGGCACCCGTTTGTTGTGCATGATTTTTCACAGGAACTGTACAGTTGATGTACAGGACCGGCGATATTCGTTGGATGACAATGAGGGACATGACCATGCCGAATAATGCACCAACCAAGGTTCTCGTCGTCGACGATGAATCGAATATTTCTGATTTGCTCAAGGTGAGCCTCAAGTTCCAAGGCTTCGAGGTGGAAACGGCAGATAGCGGCCAAGCAGCGTTGGACATTGTCGATGAATACCAGCCCGATGCTTTCATCTTGGATGTCATGATGCCGGGAATGGATGGGTTTACCCTCCTCAACAAACTGCGCTCGCAGGGCCACGATGCCCCTGCGCTATTCCTCACCGCCAAGGATGGGGTGGAAGATCGCATCCACGGGCTGACTATTGGTGCGGACGACTACGTGACCAAACCTTTTAGCTTGGAGGAAGTCATCACCCGCCTGCGCGTGATCCTGCGCCGCGTGTCCCCAGAAGATGAAAAAGAATCGAATGTCATCACCTACGAAGATCTCACCCTCGACGATGACATGCACGAGGTCACTAAGGCAGGAAAGGTTGTGGACCTTTCGCCCACTGAGTTCAAGTTGCTGCGCTACCTCATGGTGAATGCGGAAGTGGTTCTCAGTAAAGCCAAGATTCTCGACCACGTCTGGAACTACGATTTCGGTGGCGACGGAAACGTCGTGGAATCCTACGTGTCCTACCTTCGGCGAAAGATCGATACCGACGACCCACGCCTTATTCACACCGTTCGAGGTGTGGGGTACGTGCTACGCAAGCCCCGCACCTAATGTGAGAATCGAACGGCCCCCTTGTCCACGGAGAATTTGTGACTCATATCGATCCCCCGATGGGAACGGCAGTTAAGGCTGAGCATCCCCGCAAAAACTTCGCGGGGCATTTCCTTTCCCACTACCCGCTGCGTATTTCATTAGTGGTAGTAATTACCGCCCTAGCAGGGGTTGGTCTCACGATTTCCAGTGCGGTAGTCACGTCCACCCTGCAACGATTCATGATCCAGCGCGTGGATGATCAGCTGGCAAACGCAACGGATTCGTGGGCACACCGCACTTCAACCAGTCGCACAACGCCGTATGACGACCTGGGTAAAACTGAGGATCCCCGTGGATCGGGCAGCTCGGACGGGTCCTCCTCAGGCGGCCTGCTGGGGTCGTATCCAAACAAAAGCGATGTGGATCGGCCTCCCAGTGACTTCTATGTGCTGGTAGTAGATGGCCCCGTTGCCTATGAGCAGTTCAACAGCGTGAACGAATCGAAGCCTGAGGTTCGTGGTCTCGATAAACCAACCCCTCCTACGACCGTGAGCGCCCGCCCGGGCAGTGCCTCACCCACGGCGTGGCGCGCGGCGAGTGTGCAGAACCAGGATGGCACCGTCACGATCGTTGCGCTGCCCCTAGCCGATGAAGAACACACCATCACCCGCCTCATCGCGCTGCAGGTCATCATTGGCCTTATCGCTTTGGCCGCCATTGTGGTGGCCAGCATGTATATCGTCCGCAGGGCGCTGAAACCACTGAACCAGGTAGAACACACCGCCTCGCTGATCTCGCGTGGCCACCTTGAACAACGCATCCCCACATGGTCCCCAAACACGGAGGTGGGGGCGCTATCGCAAGCCCTGAACCGAATGTTGGCACAGATTCAAGGGGCGTTCATGTTTGTGGAGAATTCCGAGCGTCAAGCCCGCGGGTCGGAGGCTGCCATGCGCCGTTTCATCGGCGACGCTTCCCATGAACTTCGCACCCCGCTGACGTCCGTGCGCGGATACGCAGAGCTCTACCAATCCGGAGCTACCGACGATGCTCGCATGGTCATCGACCGCATTTCCGAAGAGTCTGCCCGTATGTCCCTCCTCGTCGAGGATCTGCTGGCACTGGTGCGCATGGATGAAGGGCGCCCACTGAAACAGGACCGTGTGGACGTGCTGGAGCTGGTGCTGCACTCGGCGGATTCCGCTCGCGCCGGTTTCCCCGGGCGACACGTGTCGGTCAACAATAGGTGCGGCGGGGACATTCCGGTGGTCATCGGTGATGCTAACCGGTTGCACCAAGTAGTGGGCAACTTGCTGACCAACGCACTTCGTCACGGTGGGGATGCCGCCCAGGTTCAGATCAACCTGTCCCAAGGTAGCCACACCGTCATCATTGAGGTCTCAGACGACGGTAACGGCATCGCTGAAAAGGACTTGCCCCATCTGTTCGAACGCTTTTATCGCCCGGACGTCTCGCGCTCACGTGCATCCGGTGGCTCAGGGCTGGGCCTTTCCATCGTGAAATCCCTCGTAGAGGCCCACGGTGGCACCATCACCGTGGCCAGTCGGCTGGGGGAAGGAACTACCTTTACTGTCGAGCTGCCGTCCGCTGCGGAGGATGTTCCAGAGCATGCTTAACCAATCCAGCGACCTTGCGGTTGCGCACCAGCATGTTGTGGGCAACCTCTAAATCGGGGTAGTACTTCTGCACCAACACCAAACGCAGAGGCCCAGGATGCGCGGGAGTACCGGTCCATTCGCTATCGTCGGCAAGTGCAAACGCGGCTTCCAAAGGAACAGTCCGGTCATACTTCGTAGCAATCTGCGTGATGGGGACCGTGCAGGTGGCCGTTTGATGCAACACCGCGGTCAACTCCGGGGAGCCAACGATCTGTTGGGCGAACGCGGGACCGGCTACGGCATCGACGATTCGCAGCGCGGCGTCGGCACTAGGCCGACCAGACCACGGCATGCGCACACCCCGAAAATCGGCGCCCAACCCAACTATATGGTGCACAAACCGGCCAGCGCGCGGCCGGGATGCCACAGCGAGGGACAGCAACCCGCCCTGTGAATGCGCCACCAAGTCGAACGTGGGCGATTTGGTCTGATCGTGTAGCTCCTCCAACTGCTTTTCAATTTCTTCGATGGAACCGTTGAGGGCTCGCGTGCCATTGTCGCCGTAACTCACGCTAAAGACGCGCCGGGACCGCCCGTCGTAAGTGGAACGCAGATACGGGACCAAACGGTTGAAATTCCCGCGGCCCCCCACGGTGCCGTGCACGACCACCACCGGCC
This sequence comes from Corynebacterium auriscanis, assembly GCF_030408435.1. NCBI lineage: Bacteria > Bacillati > Actinomycetota > Actinomycetes > Mycobacteriales > Corynebacteriaceae > Corynebacterium > Corynebacterium auriscanis. The sequence continues at coordinate 522,569 of NZ_CP047046.1, forward strand.
GAGGCTCCCGCTGGCTCAGCTGGTACGTCGGCGACTCTTCCCAATGCCCTAGATCCGGCAGGTAGGAGAAAATCGATCGGCGCGCTGCCTCCGTCACGAATCCCACTCCTCTTCTTGCCCCTCATCATCCCGTAGTGCCTGCACAAGCGTCTCGTGCACTAACTCTTGGACGGCGGGATTGCTGGGCAACTCTTCATGCCTACATTTACCGACGCCCACGTCCTGCACAAAAACATTCTTCACTAGGTCCGAGTCTTCCATGGACAAAAACGCATTCTCGTGCGGGACAACCGTCGAGTCATTGCGGGTGGCGTAATTGGTGTAGCGAATCATTGGGCGGGTATCGGGGCTGGCCGCGAGTGTTTCTAACACAGGGGAGCCGATGATTTGTTGCATACCGGCAGCGCCGAATACACGGCGAATGGTCGCAGCGGCCATGCGTTGCGTGGTCTCTGAGGTCAGGAGGTTCCCCAGCATTCCCAAAAGCGTGGTCCCTTGGTGGGGTGAGCCCAAACTGATGAGGTGGTGGACGTAATCCTCCCCGCCTAATTCGTTGATCCAATACCGAGCCAGCAACCCGCCTTGGGAATGCCCTACAATATCAACGGCCTCGGCGCCGGTAGCTGACAAGACCTGTTCGATGTATGCGCCGATATCTTGCGCTGAGGTGGGGATATCCTGCGTTCCATGCACTCCATAGTCGGGGCTAAACACCACAAAGCCATCGTTGCGCAGGCGAAGAACAAGGTTTTGCCACACGTTTTTAGAACTGATGGTGCCGTGAATGAGCACTACCGGGTAGGGCCGATCCAATGTGGGCCGGGCTTGCCAAAGGTCATCTGCGTAACCGTGGGAGACCTGGCGCGCGCCCAGTGGGGGATCGGGGATGGCACCACGTAGTTGTGGCATTGATGGGCGGGTGACACCCAGGTTGCCGGGAATGTCGTAGATGAAACGCCCCGTTGAAGCTACGCCGTTGGATAGACGAGTAAGCCACGTCCGCTCTGATTTGTCGAGCAGTGGGTCGTCGGATTCTGACAGGGCAGTGCCGTCGGCATTTTCACCTGCAGCCTGCTCAGCAGTGAGGTCATCGGGTGGTGTGCCGTCCAGTTCATTGGAATCGGCGAAAGAGTTGGAGCTACCCGTGGCGAATTCGGGATCCGCCCAATCAGGGGCTAGCGCGAATTCGTCATCGGATTCATCGTCATCTTCGATGGGGTAGGGGCGCGGCTTGGAGGTCATTAGTCCTTGGGCTGTTCCTTGAGGTCAGTGGTGCCCAGAATCGCGCGGATCTTGTCGGCGGCAGCTTCCATCTTGGCCGGGTCGGTCTCATCCATTTTCATCACGTTCGCCAGTGAGTAGCCGGACATGTCGGCAGCGGGGAAAACGTGGATGTGAGCGTGGGGAACCTCAAAACCGGCAATGAGGTATCCAGCGCGTGGAGACTTGAAAGCCTCGATAATCGCCTGGCCTACTTTTTGCGCAACCTCATTGCAGTGTGCCCACAGGGCAGGATCCATATCGGTCCACCGATCGACTTCTTCAACTGGGACCACGAGGGTATGTCCGTATGCGACGGGCTCGATGGTGAGGAAGGCCACAACCTTGTCGTCACGGTAAACAAAACGACCGGGTAGTTCTCTATTGATGATCTTTGTGAATACGCTCGTCATGGTTCTCGATGGTAGCGCCGGACCGTCAAACATGTGGTGGGTAAAGTATTCACTATGCGCATTCTTGTGATCGGAAACGGTGCCCGCGAGCACGCCTTGGCTTATTCCTTGTCCCAGGACCCATCGGTGGATGAAGTCCACGTCAGCCCCGGCAACGCGGGTATGGCTGCTGTTGCTACTCTCCACCCCTCTGGTGATGCAGTTGAACTCGCCAGGGACATTCAGGCAGACCTCGTTGTCATCGGGCCGGAAATCCCATTGGTCGCCGGTGTTGCAGACGAATTGCGTGCGGCCGGTTTCGCCGTGTTTGGTCCGTCCAAGCAAGCTGCTCAAATCGAAGGCTCCAAGGCTTTCGCGAAGGATGTCATGGCGCGCGCCGGGGTTGCCACGGCGCAGGCCCAGTCGGTGCCGGTCGGCGCTTCGGATGCTGATATCGACGCCGCTTTGCACAACTTCGGCCCCATGTACGTGGTGAAAGATGATGGCCTCGCCGGTGGAAAGGGGGTGGTTGTTACTGATGACCGCGCTGCGGCTCTGGCTCACATTAAGGCTGTTCATGAGGGTGGAAATCCGGTCTTGTTGGAAACCTTCTTGGACGGCCCGGAGGTATCCCTGTTCTGCCTCGTCGACGGGGAAACCGTCGTTCCGCTGCTGCCCGCCCAAGACCACAAGCGTGTGGGGGAAAACGATGAGGGCCCCAACACCGGTGGCATGGGAGCGTACACTCCGCTGCCGTGGTTGCCCGAAGATGGTGTACAGCGCATCGTCGATGAGGTGTGCCGTCCAGTAGCCAAGCAAATGGTGGAGGATGGGGTTCCTTTCAACGGCTTGTTGTATGCCGGGTTGGCGTGGGGCAACAATGGCCCATCGGTAGTGGAATTCAATTGCCGTTTCGGTGACCCGGAAACCCAGGCGGTGCTGGAGCTGCTCAAGACTCCGCTCGGCGGGGTGCTGGACGCGGTAGCACGTGGTGAGCTGGAATCACTCCCCGCGCTGGAGTGGAAGGAAGGCTACGCTCTGACGGTCGTACTGGCTGCAGAAGGGTACCCGGAAGCACCAAAGACGGGCGAGGTTATTTTGGGGGCTGATGCCGGGAGCGAATCCAAGGGGATCCGGGCCGCTGGTGTGGCGGAAAAGGATGGGAACTTGGTTTCGGCAGGTGGTCGCGTGATCAATGTCATCGGCTCGGGCGCCACGCTCGAAGAAGCCCGCGACCAGGCCTACCGCGTGATGGATAGCGTGACCCTGCCAGGTGGGCACTTCCGCAGGGACATCGCCCTCCCCGCGGTCGAGGGGCGCATTTCGGTCCAATAGCACCTTTCTTTGCACGCCTGGCAGGATTTTGTGGGGATGGAGCGTTGACCAGCCTGTGATCATGCGTTGTAGGGATTTCCCTTCTGCGCTGCGGTCTCGTTAAATTGCCCATATGCCTGAAGGTCATGTGATTCACCGGCTCGCGCGGCACCTCAACCAAAACTTTGGGGGCCAGGTTATGAGGGTCAGTTCTCCCCAGGGGCGTTTCGCCGTCGAGGCGGCTCTGATCGATGGGACTCAGCTATGCAAAGCACGTGCGTGGGGGAAGCACTTGTTTTTGGAATTTGGTTCCCAACGTATCGTGCACATCCATTTAGGTTTGATTGGATCGTTTCGGATCGAGCCTTACCAATCGGATACGCCGTGGGGACAAGTTCGTTTGCATTTGCACCGGGCGATAGATGACGGGGGAGCGGATGCCTACCCGCTGAGCAACACAGATAGGCCGGCCGGCTCGGCGAAAACGCAAAGCACAGGCACCGCAGGTGGCGCAGCCACGCTTGATAACGCGGCCCAGTCAGACAATCAGGCCGTAGCTGCTAATCTACGGGGCCCGCAGTGGTGCCGGTTGATTACCGAGGCCGAGATGGACATAGAGATCGGCAAGTTAGGGGCGGATCCCCTGCGGCCCACCGATCCTGTGAACCTTGAACTAAAAGAAGAAGTATTTCGGCGGTTGACGCGCAGTCGCCGATCGATTTCAAGTTTGTTAATGGACCAGAAGTTCTTTGCCGGGGTAGGCAATATCTACCGCGCCGAAGTGCTCTTTCGTTTAGGGATCAATCCCGAGACGCGGGGCGACGTGGCGTCGGAAAGAAAAGAAGAAATCTGGGAAGACCTGGTGGAGCTCATGGCCTACGGTGAGCAGCACGGACGCATCGACACAGTGAGGCAAGAGCATAGCCCTGAGGCGATGGAAAGAGCGCCGCGGGTAGATGACCACGGAGGAGAGGTGTACGTGTACCGCCGGGCTGGGCAACCGTGCTTGGTGTGTGGGGATGGCGTGCAACATGCGGTGGTGGAAGGGCGGAATCTCTTCTGGTGTCCCACGTGCCAGCTATGAGGCACGGTAGGAGGTCCCGTGACTGCTGTAAGAGCAGGAGGCATTCTTTTCTGGTGCTCCGATTACCCGCGATAGAGGCGCGGTAAAAACGGGTAAAAGCGGTGGTGGGGGAGGGGTAGCAGGTGCGAGGCGGACTTGTGGGATAATAACGGACGTGCCTGCGAAAAAGAAGATTTCAAACGTCCTTGCCAACCGATACGCATCCCCTGAGATGACCGCGATTTGGTCACCGGAGGACAAGATCGTCATGGAGCGCCAATTGTGGATCGCCGTGATGAAGGCCCAGCAGGAGCTGGGTGTGGAGGTTCCAGCCGAAGCGATCCAGAGCTACGAGAAGGTCATCGACAACGTTGATCTGGAATCGATCGCGGAACGGGAGAAGGTCACCCGCCACGATGTCAAAGCTCGAATCGAAGAGTTCAACGTCCTGGCCGGCAATGAGCACATCCATAAGGGAATGACATCCCGCGACCTGACCGAAAACGTCGAGCAACTGCAGATCTACCGCTCCCTGGAGATTGCTCGGAACAAGGCCGTGGCCGTGCTGGCGCGCATCGGCAAACGAGCGGGCGAGTACGAATCCCTCGTAATGGCGGGGCGTTCCCACAATGTGGCCGCGCAGGCGACAACGTTAGGAAAGCGCTTTGCCTCCGCCGCAGACGAACTGCTCATCGGTCTGGAGCGGATCCAAGATCTGCTGAATCGCTATCCACTGCGCGGTATTAAGGGGCCAATGGGCACCAGCCAAGACATGTTGGACTTGCTCGGTGGGCAGGAGGACAAGCTGGCGAGCCTCGAATGGAAGATTGCCGACGAGCTAGGATTCCGTCGCGTGTTCGACTCGGTGGGGCAGGTTTACCCGCGCAGCCTGGATATGGATGCGTTGTCCGCACTGGTAGAACTCGGCGCGGCGATGAGCTCCCTGTCGATGACGATCCGTTTGATGGCGGGTAACGAGACCGTGACGGAGGGGTTCAAGGAAGGCCAGGTTGGTTCTTCCGCGATGCCACATAAGATGAACGCCCGTTCGTGCGAGCGAGTTGGCGGCATGCAGGTGCTGCTGCGCGGTTACTTGACGATGGCCGCTGACCTAGCGGGTGCGCAGTGGAACGAAGGTGATGTGTTCTGTTCCGTAGTTCGTCGCGTGGCGCTACCGGATGCATTCTTTACGTTCGATGGCATGTGCGAGACGTTCCTGACCGTGTTGGACGAATTCGGTGCGTTCCCCGCGATGATCGAGCGCGAACTGGACCGCTACCTGCCATTCTTGGCAACAACGAGGATTCTGATGGCTGCTGTGCGCGCCGGGGTGGGGCGCGAAACTGCGCACGAGGTTATCAAGGAGCACGCGGTTGGCGTGGCTTTGAACATGCGCGAAAATGGTGGCGAGCAGGATCTGATCCAGCGCCTAGCCGCCGATGAGCGCTTGCCCCTAACCGAAGAGGATCTAAACGAAGCGCTGGCCGACCGGCACGCATTCATCGGTGCGGCGGAGAGCCAAACGCAGCGTGTCCTGCGCCGGGTTACTGAGATTACGAAACGCTACCCGCTGGCGGCGGCGTACACACCAGGGGAGATTTTGTAACCCCCAGGTCGCTCCGGGTAGGCCCAGTGTCGGTCTAGGCAACCGAGCACTCGGGGAACCGGGTGCCCGGGCACCCCCGGGTGGTCAGCCTTAGGGCGTTAGCCCTAAGTCGCGGGCAATCCCCAGCAACCCTAGCTCTGGTGCAGCGGGATCGACCCGCCCGGAATCGAATCCAACAGCCGCTGGGTGTATTCCTCGCGCGGATTCATGAACAGATCATCGGTCTGTCCACGCTCCACGATTTCGCCTGAACGCATCACCAGCGTCTCATCCGCGATCTGCTTCACCACCGCCAAGTCGTGGGTGATGAAGAGGTAAGTCAGGTCCATCTGGTGCTGCAGGTCGTTGAGCAGCTCCAGCACTTGTGACTGCACCAGCACGTCCAGTGCGGACACCGCTTCATCGAGGATCAACGCTTCCGGGCGCAAAGCTAGCGCACGGGCAATCGCCACGCGCTGCCTCTGTCCACCGGACAGCTCTCCGGGGTAACGGTGCATCATTGATTGAGGCATCGCAACCATATCCAGCAGCTCGCGCACCCGCTGCTCGTGTTCCTTCTTGTTCCCGATTTTGTGGATCCGCAGTGGCTCGCTGATCGTAGAGAAAACCGAATACATCGGATCAATCGAACCGTAGGGGTTCTGGAAAACGGGCTGCACGTGGCGCCGAAACTTTAATTCCTGCTTGCGATCCAGGTTCGTGACGTCTTCGCCATCGAATGTGATCGTGCCACTAGTGGGCTGCAACAGCCCCAGAACCATCTGTGCCACGGTTGACTTACCAGAACCGGATTCGCCCACCAGAGCCAATGTCCGCCCACGGTCGAGGTAGAAACTGATGTCCTGCGCCGCCACGAAGTCCTTCTTTTTCCACGGTTTTTCACCGCGTACTTGGTAGATCTTCGTGAGGTTCTTTGCCTCAATCAAGGGCTTATTAGTCGACGCCCCGCTGGTGCCACCTTCCTTGCCCTCTGCACTACCGACTGGCGTGGCCTTGGCGGGCGCGGGGGAGGCCTTGGACCGCTTCGTATCTTCGGAACGCGCACCCTCGCCTGCACGTTGAGGATCGTTTTTGGCCGCGCTCTGTGCAGTCACCTCGGACCTCCGCGCCGACAAGCTCGGTGCGGCGGACACCAACTTTTTGGTGTAGGGATGATGCGGGTCTTGCAGAATCTCCAGTGCAGGGCCCGATTCCACGATACGCCCCTGGCTCATCACCACAATGCGTTGAGCTCGCTCCGCAGCCAACCCCAAGTCATGGGTAATGAGCATCACCGCGGTGCCCAGTTGCGCGGTCAAGTTGTCTAGGTGATCCAGGATCTGCTGCTGCACAGTAACGTCCAGCGCAGAAGTGGGTTCATCGGCGATGAGCAGCGTCGGGCGGGCGGCTAAACCGGCGGCGATCAACGCACGCTGGCGCATACCACCGGAAAACTGGTGGGGGTACTCGTCTACGCGCCGGGATGATTCCTTCATACCGGCCTCATCCAACAAATCAATAGCACGCTGGTGGGCTTCGGAACCGGTGGCGATGTTGTTGTATTTCAGGCCTTCCTTGATGTGGTGGCCAATGGTCCATACCGGGTTCAGGTTGCTCATCGGATCTTGCGGGATCAACCCCACAGTGTTGCCCCGAATTGCGGTGAACTGCTTTTCAGAGAAATGAGTGATGTCCTGGCCCGCTAGTTCGACGGTTCCACCCGTCACACGCCCACCACCGGGGATAAGCCCCAGCACCGCATGCGCAGTTGTGGATTTACCCGAGCCTGATTCTCCCACGATTGCCACGGTTTCACCCGGGTAAATCTCCAAGTTAACGTCGAAAACCGTGGGCAGCGGATTCTTCTTCGTGCCAAAGGCGATATCCACCCCGCGCATGGACAGGACGGGCGAGGGGTTGCTGTTGGCGTCGGACTTATTACCGACGCCCACACGGCTGGCGGTCGAGCTATCAGTAGGGGCCGAGGAGTCAGCAGGTGAGGTCATCGGGTGCGCTCCTTAGGGTCGAGGGCGTCCTTCAAGGTATCGCCCAACAGGATGAATCCCAGCACAGTCATTGCCAAGGCAGTAGCCGGGTAGAACAGGTTGGAAGGGGCCACGCGCAGTGTGGACTGTGCAGTGGAGATGTCATTGCCCCAGGAAACCACGGTTGGAGGAAGCCCAATGCCCAGGTAGGACAAGGTGGCCTCGGCAACGATGTAGATGCCCAAGGACGTGGTGGACATGACGATGATCGAAGCCAAGCAGTTCGGCAAGATGTGACGGAATAGGATGCCGGACTTGGAAAGCCCCAGCGCGCGAGAGGCGGAAACATAGTCGTTGTTCTTCGTGGACAAGACAGCGGAGCGAACCACGCGCGCCATCTGTGGCCAGCCAAAGATTGACAAAACGAATACGACCGTGAGTGTATTGCGCACACTAAACATCTGCATCAACACAATGCCGGCCAGCAGCAGCGGGATGGCGAACATGATGTCCGTCAGCCGGGAGAGAATGGCGTCGACCCATCCGCCCACGTAACCGGCGACGGACCCCACGATCACGCCGATGATGGTGACAAAGATGGTGGTCAACAGACCCGTGACCACGGATGCCCGCGCCCCGTAAATGGTTCGAGCGTACACATCGTAGCCCTGCAGCGTGAAGCCGAAGGGATGCCCGCTGCGGCTCGGGGCCAAAGAATCGTTGAGGTCTGCCGCACGGGGGTCCGTGCTGGAAAACAGGCCAGGGAACAAGGCAACTAAGAGGGTCAACACAATGATCACGGATGCGACCCAGAACAGTGGGCGCCGGCGTAGCTGCTTCCATGCGCTGCCCCACATACCCGTAGGGGCGCTATCGGGCAGCAACTGGTCGCGGGTGAGGACGTCCTCGGTTTCAGTTTCGGCTACCCAGCGTTCCTGACGGCTGACGACCGGGCCGATCCCGCGGTGTGCCATAGCGAAATTGGAATTGTTGTTAGTGGAATTAGGCATAGCGAATCCTTGGGTCCAGCAGGGCGTAAAGCAAGTCGATCACGAGATTCGAGATAACGAAGATGATGACGAGCACGGTGACAACACTGACGACGGTGGGGGATTCACCCAGGTTGACGGCTTGGAAAACGAGTCCGCCTACACCGTGAATGTTGAAGATGCCCTCCGTGACGATCGCGCCACCCATAAGTGCTGCGAGGTCGGCGCCAATGAAGGTGACGACGGGGATCATGGAGTTGCGGATCACGTGGTTGCGGATAGCAGCCCAGCGCGGTAGACCGCGGGACTGTGCCGTGCGCACAAAGTCAGCACGCAAATTTTCGGCGATTTCACTGCGAGTGAGGCGCAGGACGTATGCGAAGCTGACCAGGCCCAACACGGCGGCGGGGAGCAGCAGTCGTTGAAAAGAGGCATTGCTGCCGACGGTGGGTGGCACAACACCCCATTGAATTCCGAAGAGGAACTGCCCCACGAAACCGATGACGAAGATTGGAACTGCAATGATGACCAGGCTGATGACCAGCAGCGTGGAATCGAAGAAGCTGCCTTTCTTCAGACCGGCGATGATGCCGAAACCGATACCGAAGATGATCTCGATCGCCAGGGCCATCAGTGCCAATTTGATGGTGATGGGGAATGCCTCGGCCAGCACGTCGATGACCGGGCGATTGGAGAACGTCATACCCAAATCGCCTTGGAAAACACCGCCTAAGAACAGCAAGTACTGCACAACGAATGGTTTATCCAAGTTGTATTGTTCACGGATCGCATCCAGCACATCCGGATCGGCGGCCTTTTCACCGGCCAGAGCGAGTACCGGGTCACCAGGTGTGAGGAACACCATGGCGTAGATCAAGAAGGTGGCCCCCAGGAAAACTGGGATTAGTTGGAGAAGGCGTTTGCCGACGTACCACAACATTAGTTGTCACCTTCCTTCGTGAGCTTGGTGAATTCGGGGTAGCCGTTCCACCCGGTTTGGAAGTGCTTCAGGTTGGGATTCCACGCCGTGGATGCAGATTTGTACCACAGCGGAATCTGCGGGAGGTCCTCCATGAGCACAGCCTGAGCTTGGTTGTAGATGGGTTGAGCTTTCTCCGCGCTGGGGCTACTTGCGGCTTTGGCCAAAAGAGCATCGAACTCAGCGTTGGAGTAGTCCGTGTCGTTCGAGCTTCCTTTCGTCCGATACTGGCTTTCTAGGAAGTTGGCAATCGAGGGGTAGTCGCCCAGCCAACCCGTGCGGTAGCCGGCGCCGACATTGCGGTTCACTACGTCGTCGCGCAGGCCCTTGAAGTTTGGATAAGCCCTACCTTCGGCGGGAATCCCTAAGGTCTGACGGATGCTGTTGGTCACTGCCTCCACCCAGGATTGGTGGCCACCGTCGGCATTGTAAGCAATTTGGAACTTGCCCGTAAAAGGCCGGATCTTATCGGCCTTCGCCCACAGTTCGCGAGCCTTTTCGGGTTGGTAGGTAAGAACTTCCTTACCCTTGATGTCAGGGGTTCCGCCCAAGGTAGGGGAGCCGAAGTCCTCCGCGGGGGTCCGGGCACCGAAGAACAGTTTTTCCGTGATGAGATCGCGGTTGATCGCCATGCTGAGTGCGTGCCGGCGTAGCTTTCCTTCCTCGTCATTGCCAAAGTGCTTGAGGTTGAAAGGAATGCCGAAGGATTCGATGGAAGCCATGGCACGGTTACTATGCGACTGAGGGAAATCGGCTTGGTACGACGGGTATGCGTTTGGGCCGACGGTTTCACGAACGGAGTCCAGATCACCGGCTTGCAGATCGGCATAGGCGGTGTCCAGGCTGGTGTAGAACACAAAATTCAAACCTGCGTTTTGCGCCTTGTCCTTGCCGCTGTAGTTGTCGAAGGCTTTGAGACGAACGTTGACATTGTGCGTCCATGCGTTGTCCCCATCCATCATGTAGGGGCCATTGCCGATGGGGTGTTCGCCGAACGCGTCCATGTCTTTGAAAGCCACTTTTGGCAGTGGTGCGTAGGCGTAGTAACCCAATCGCAGCGGCCAGGTGGCTTCGGGAGCGCTTAGTTCCACAGTGAACTTGTGGTCGTCTATCTTGGTGAGGCCACTTAACTTATCTGCGGTGCGGTTGTCCCCACTGAGCTCGTCAAATCCCTTGATGTTGGAGAAGAAGTCGCTCCCGAGTTGCGCGTTTTTCACGTCCGCACCGTAGTTCCATGCGTCGATGAAGCTATCGGCGGTGACCTCTTCACCGTTGTGGAACTGCCAACCGTCTTTAATTACCACGGTGAACTTTGTGGAATCCGCGTTGGGTGTAATGGATTCCGCTACCTGGTTGTATGGCTTACCTTCGGGGTCATAGTCAACGAGGCCGTCGAAGAGTGTTTCCATCAGCGTTCCGCCACCGTTTTCGTTGGTGTTGGTCGGTACCAAGGGGTTTTGAGGCTCGGAACCGTATACGGAGATGTACTCCGCAGGGGTGTCGGGTTGCTTGGTGGAACATGCTGCGAGGCTCGCGCTGAGGGTAATGGCAGTGAAGGCCGCCAGAACTCTTGTCGCTTTCATGTGCCGTCTTTCCTCTTTCACGTGAAGCTGCGCCGGGGCTGGCCAAGCCACGCTGGGGTTCAGCGCGAAACGTTGTCCGGTAGCACAGCATTGGAACGATGATAAGAGTGGTAGTCATTAAAATGAAAAAGAAAATGTTGCCTAGGACACGTTTCGGGGGCAATTATTAACTACCTTGCATGCTCCCCGCGCAGGAATAGCGATGTTTGTGCACCAAACGAGGTGGGTGGTCCCCACCCACCTCGTTTGGAATAGTAAAAGCACTCATACGGGTCTAGACTTTCTCACCATGCGTCCTGAACTTTCCGACTACGAGCACATCTCCGCAGGCAAGGTCCGCGAGATCTACGAAATTGACGATGACACGTTGTTGATGGTTGTTTCCGACCGGATCAGTGCTTACGACTTCATCCTCGATACGGAAATCCCAGATAAGGGGCGGGTGCTTACCGCGATGAGCGCCTTCTTCTTCGACAACATCGATTTCCCTAATCACCTGGCTGGCCCGTTGGACGATGAGCGCATTCCCGCATCCGTCCTGGGGCGGGCAATGGTGTGTAAGAAGCTGGACATGGTGCCATTCGAGTGTGTGGCTCGCGGCTACCTCACCGGTTCTGGGCTTAAGGAATACAACGAAACCGGATCGGTGTGTGGCGTCGAGCTCCCAGAAGGCCTCACGGAGGCATCCCGGTTGCCAGAGCCAATCTTTACCCCTGCCACGAAGGCTGAGGTTGGTGATCATGATGAAAACGTAAGTTTCGACGTTGTCGTCGAGGCCCTCGGCGAACAAAGGGCCAAGGAACTTCGCGACGCCACCCTGTCGATCTACTCCAAGGCCGCGGGAATGGCACACGAGCGCGGAGTGATTTTGGCGGATACCAAGTTTGAATTCGGCCTCGATGAGAATGGGCAGTTGGTGTTGGCTGATGAGGTTCTCACCCCGGACTCCTCCCGATACTGGCCAGCGAATGAGTACGAAGAGGGCAGGGTGCAGCCCTCGTTCGATAAGCAGTATGTGCGCAATTGGCTCACCGGGCCGAAAGCTGGCTGGGACAAGAAGGAAGGAACCCCTCCACCAGCACTGCCCGGTTCCGTCGTCGAAGCCACGCGTGCGCGTTACGTAGAGGCCTATGAAAAGATCTCGGGCAAGCGTTTTGCCGACTGGATCGGTAGCTGCGTGTAAACCGCCATTGCATTAAAAGCCAGCTGTGTTTGCAAACGTGGGCTGGTCAAACCCCGCATGAGGGCGTGCCACGCTTTACGGACGTGAAGACGAGGCGGATATCGCTAGTCAAACCCCGCATGAGGGCGTGCCACGCTTTACGGACGTGAAGACGAGGCGAATATCGCTGGTCAAACCGCGCATGAGGGCGTGCCACATATCAGACCGCGCGGAACCGACTGCAGACATGAACCCCGCTGTTAGAGTGGGGTCCATGTCGATCGAGAACTCCTCACATATCAGCGCTCCGGTGCCCCGGAAGCAACCTACGACCCGTACGTTTCACGGGCGCGAATTCGTTGATAACTACGAATGGATGCGCGATAAGGAATCGGAGGAGCTGCTGGCGCACCTCCAAGCGGAGAACGAGTGGACAAACCACCGCACGGCGCATCTCGATGCCCTGAAGAAGGACATCTTCGAGGAGATCAAAGCACGTGTGCAAGAAACCGACCTGTCGGTCCCCGTGCGATCCGGCCAGTGGTGGTACTTCTCGCGTACTGAAGAGGGTAAGAATTACCCGGTTATGTGCAGGATCCCCGTCCGCGATATCAATGATTGGACCCCGCCGGCTATCGAACCAGGGGTTCCCGCCGAAGATGAACAAGTTTTCCTCGACGCCAACCAATTGGCGGAAGGAAGCAAGTTTTTCAGCTTAGGCGCTGCCAGCGTGACCCTCGACGGCTCTAGGATCGCCTATTCCGTGGACCTCGCTGGTGATGAACGCTTCACTATGCGGTTTAAGGACCTGACGACCGGTGAGCACTGGCCAGAAGAAATCAGCAACATCAGCTACGGCGCCACATGGGTGGGAAACGATACGGTCTACTACCAGCGGGTTGATGAGGCCTGGCGCCCGCACGAAATCTGGAAGCACACGCTGGGCACTCCGGTAGAAGACGATGAGTTGATTTTTCGTGAGGAAGACGAGCGCTACTGGACCGGAGTGGGTACCACCCGATCCGAGCGCTACCTGTTGGTATCCACGAGCTCCAAGGTCACCAGCGAATGCTGGTACCTCGATTTGCAGGACCCTGATGCGCAGCTGACCTGTATTCTGCCACGCGAGGATTCCGTGGAGTATGGAGTTGATCATGCGATCGTCGATGGTCGTGACTACTGGATGGTTGTGCACAACCGCAATGGCGTGAATAGTGAACTGGGCTATCACCCGGTGGGTGTGATCGAGTCCCTCGCGGAAGTATCCCCTCTTGTCCCACACCGCGATGATGCCCGCGTGGAAGGGGTGGAGGTTTTCCGGAACTACCTCGTCCTGGAGTTGCGCGAGGATGCTGTGGAAACCGCTTATCTTATGGACATCCGCCACGGATTCGGTGAGTTTCAGCAGATCAACTTCAATGAGGAATTGGTCAGCACTGTCGTCGGAGGCAATTCGGAGTGGGATAGCCCGGTGTTACGCGTAGTTGTATCCAGCTTCGTGCGTCCTACGCGAGTATTCGAGATGGATCTGGAAACGGGCGAGAAAATCCTGCGAAAGGAGCAAGTGGTCCTACCTGCGCCCGATGGCACTCCGTTCACACCAGGCGACTACGAGGCGCGCCGCATGTGGGTTACGGCACGCGATGGGGAACAGGTGCCGGTATCGCTGATCTACCGTTCCGGCTTGGATCTCGATCGTCCGAACCCCGTGCTGCTCTACGGTTACGGATCCTACGAAATCTCCCGTGATCCAGCGTTCCTCACCGCACGTCTTCCGCTTCTCGACCGGGGTGGCATCTTCGCTATTGCCCATGTGCGTGGCGGCGGTGAGATGGGTCGTTCATGGTACGACAACGGCAAGCAGTTGAAGAAGATGAATACTTTTACGGACTTCATCGACGTTGCTGATCACCTCATCGAGACGGGCTTGACCACCGCGCAGACGATGGTGGCCGAGGGCGGTTCGGCCGGCGGCATGCTCATGGGTGCGATTGCTAACATGGCGCCAGATCGCTTTAGCGGAGTGCAGGCCATTGTGCCCTTTGTGGATCCGCTGACATCCATGCTCATGCCCGAACTGCCCCTGACCGTCACTGAATGGGACGAGTGGGGTGACCCGTACCATGACCCAGAAGTCTATGACTACATGGCTGGTTACGCCCCTTACGAGAATATCGATCCGCACACTGATTACCCGGCGATTTTGGCCGTGACCAGTCTGAACGATACCCGTGTGTTGTATGTCGAACCCGCCAAGTGGGTAGCCAAGCTGCGCGAGGTTGCCGGAGCTGATGCCCTCATGAAGATCGATCTGACCTCCGGCCACGGTGGTGTTTCTGGCCGCTATGAGCAGTGGAAGGAAATCGCTTTCGAGACCGCGTGGGAGCTTGAGCGCATGGGCCTTGCTTAGGAGAAGTTAACGGGTGAAACTAGCCCTCCATTCGGCATCGGATTCGCCCTGGGGTTTCACAAAAAGCTCTCGCTCCCCTGTGAACCTGATAGCTGTCGGGATAGAAAATGGCCAAGCGAAGGGCTGATGGAGTGCAAAGTGGCAAAGGTGATTTTTCCTAAAAAGTAGCCTTGCTGTAACGCCCTCTTTACCTATATCTGCCATGGTTCTAAGGCATGAATGCCTACCGCCAGCCCCGCCTCATGCTCACCGTTAGTTCCATCGGTAGTGACGATGTCATTACCGCCCAGCGGATCTGTGACATGGCACGCGAATACGGTTATCGCGCGGGCTTGGTGGTGACGGTCAACGGACCCAACTGGCGCCTCCGTGAAGACCCGACAGCCCTCGAATTGATCCTGGATTCCGCTGCCCGTCACCACGAAGTCCTTCTGGGTGGTCTGGGCCCCCTGTATCATTCCTCCGGACGAGTCGAAAAAGGAGAGTTCTTCCAGCTTGGCCGCCACGAATCGGCCCTCCGCATCAACGGTGCATGCCGGCAACTCCACCAGTTGGGCATCCATCCGCACGTGTTCGCTCCGTCCCGGTGGGGCGCTTCCGCCGGTGCTATGGAGGCGGCGCGAAATGCGGGCTTCGGCATCGCAGCTGATGCTTACTACGTCTGGGACCTCGCCAAGGACATTGCGCATCCGGTTCGCGTGCTCGCCTTCGGCGAAGGCTTCGGTGCCGCCAAATGGTGGCGTCGCAACTTGTTGCGCACCGTCCAACGCATGGCCCTCAAGGGGCAAGACGTCCGCATCTCCGTGTCCGCGGGCAAAGCCTCAAAGGACTCTGTCTTCAAGGATCTCGAGCGCGCCCTGCACATCCTTCACGCTGCAGGCTACGCAGGCACCACTTATGAATCCTTCGCCCGCCCGCGCGAAAGCACATCTGCTGGCCGTGTGGGCGTCGCCTAAAAAGCTTTTTTATTACCGACGCCCCTCGCCCCATCCGTCGAAGGGGCACCCTAGGTGAACGCCGGATTTGGGTGAGGTGGGTCAATGTTACGATGGTGCAGTAAATTCCACCCTTACAACTGGGAGAAGCGAAATCACCATGGCTCGTGTTGTTGTCAACGTTATGCCGAAACAGGAAATTCTTGATCCTCAGGGGCAGGCAGTGGTCCGCGCCCTGGGCCGCATCGGAATCAGTGGAGTAAACGATGTCCGTCAGGGCAAGCGTTTCGAACTGGATGTGGAGGAAAATGTCAGCGAGGAAGACCTGGAGCGAATCGCTCGGGATCTGCTGGCGAACACCGTGATCGAAGACTACGACGTCGTTGTCGAGACCGAGGATGCGGAGGCTGCCAAGTGAGTGCACGCATTGGCGTGATCACCTTCCCGGGCACCCTCGACGATGTGGATGCCTCCCGTGCGGTGCGACTGGCGGGCGCGGAGGCTGTTGAGTTGTGGCACGCGGACGAGGATCTCAAGAACGTAGACGCCGTGGTTGTTCCCGGTGGTTTTTCCTACGGCGACTACCTGCGCGCTGGGGCAATCGCATCCATCGCTCCGGCGATGCGAGCTGTGGTGGAATCCGCGGGGCGGGGAATGCCGGTGCTGGGTATCTGCAACGGCTTTCAGATCCTGCAGGAAGCAGGGCTTCTGCCAGGCGCTTTGACCCGCAACGAGGGCCTGCACTTTGTTTGCCGCGATATTTATCTCGAGGTGGACAACAAGAACACTCCGTGGACCCAGGGGCTGCCAGACCGCATTCTCGTGCCAACGAAGCACGGTGAAGGCCGCTTCCAGGCTGACGATGAAACCCTCCAGAAGTTGGAGGACGAGGGCCGCGTGGTATTCCGCTACGCCGTGAACCACAACGGATCCCGTAATTCCATCGCCGGCGTGTGCAGCGAAAACGGTCGTGTCGTTGGCCTCATGCCCCACCCAGAACACGCTGTAGAAGAACTCACCGGCCCATCAACTGACGGACTGGGTTTGTTCACGTCCGTTCTGCACACCCTCGTTTCTTAGGAGCCGACGCGAAACATGACTGAGAATAAGATTCACAACGATACCGTCGCTGCGGCACAGGCAAACCCGGATCTCGAGCAGCCCTACGCCGAACTGGGATTGAAAGACGACGAGTACGCACGGATTAAGCAGATCCTCGGCCGCCGGCCCACCGATGCCGAACTGGCGATGTACTCCATCATGTGGTCGGAGCACTGCTCGTATAAGTCCTCCAAGGTGCACCTGCGATACTTCGGTGAGACCACGACGGACGAGATGAAGTCCAAGATGCTCGCGGGCATCGGTGAAAACGCCGGTGTGATCGACATCGGCGATGGCCACGCGGTTACCTTCAAGGTGGAAAGCCACAACCACCCTTCTTACGTGGAGCCCTACCAGGGTGCAGCCACCGGTGTGGGCGGTATCATTCGCGACATTATGGCTATGGGCGCACGTCCAGTTGCCGTCATGGACCAGCTCCGCTTCGGTCCAGCCGATGCCCCGGATACGCAGCGCGTTCTGCCCGGTGTGGTGGCTGGCGTGGGTGGATACGGAAACTCCTTGGGACTGCCCAACTTGGGTGGCGAGACCGTCTTTGACGAGTCCTACGCGGGTAACCCGTTGGTGAACGCACTGGGTGTGGGAACCCTGAAGGTCGATGATCTGAAGCTGGCTTTTGCCTCTGGCACGGATAACCGGGTGATCCTGTTTGGATCCCGCACGGGCCTGGATGGCATCGGCGGTGTGTCCGTTTTGGCGTCGGACACGTTCGAAGAAGGCGCCGAGCGCAAGCTGCCGGCCGTGCAGGTGGGCGATCCATTTGCTGAGAAGGTACTCATCGAGTGCTGCTTGGACCTGTACAACGCCGGCATTGTCGTGGGCATCCAGGACCTGGGTGGCGCGGGCCTGTCGTGTGCTACCTCCGAGCTGGCATCGGCGGGGGATGGTGGTATGCACGTCAACCTCGACAACGTGCACCTGCGTGCCGAGGGCATGACCGCGGCCGAGATCCTCAGCTCCGAATCCCAGGAGCGCATGATGGCGGTCGTCAAACCGGAAAACGTCGATGCTTTCATGGAGATCTGCCGTCGTTGGGACGTGCTGGCCTCCGATATCGGCTACGTCACCGATCAGGACAACCGTCTGACGATCGAGCACCAGGGCGAGATCGTGGTGGACGCACCACCGCACTCCATGGCTGAAGAAGGCCCGGTGTACGAGCGGCCCTATGAGCGCCCTGCCGACCAAGATCAGCTAAATCAAGAACCAAACCTGGAGCGCCCACGCACCGCGATGGAGCTGCGCCAGGTGGTGCTGGATCTGGCAAGTTCCCCGGCTTTATGCTCCCGCGCATTCATCACTGAGCAGTACGACCGCTACGTCCGCGGCAACACCGTGTCCGCCAAGGATGCCGATGCAGGTGTGCTGCGCATTGATGAGGAAACTAACCGCGGTATCGCCGTTGCAACGGATGCTTCCGGCCGTTACACCAAGCTGGATCCTCGCACGGGTGCACAGTTGGCGCTGGCTGAGGCACACCGCAACGTCGCAGCTACCGGCGCCACCCCAGTCGCCGTTTCGAACTGCCTGAATTTCGGCTCCCCGGAGGATCCCGCAGTGATGTGGCAGTTCCGTGAGGCTGTTCGTGGCTTGGCCGACGGCTGCGCCGAGCTGACCACTCCAGTCACCGGTGGCAACGTGTCCTTCTACAACCAGACGGGCACTACCCCTATCTTGCCGACCCCAGTGGTCGCCGTTCTGGGAACTATTGACGACGCCTCCACGCGCATCCCCCAGCAAGTCACTCCACGGGTAGCCGCAGCCCAGGGCACGGACTTTGATCTGGTCTTGGTCGGCAAGAAGACCCAGGATGAACTGGGTGGTTCGATCTGGCAGCAAGTTGCGCACGATAACGCACTAGCCGGCATGCCACCACAGGTCGATTTGGCAGATGAGCAGAAGCTCGCAGAGCTTATGAGCTCCCTGCGTGGCAAGGTTGTTGCCGCTTCGGACTTGTCCGAGGGTGGTTTGTCCCAGGCATTGGTCGAGCTGGCGGTACAATCCGATTTCGGCCTGATTGCTGACCCCACCGCGTTCCTTGAGGCGCCTACCGCGGGTGAAGGGGAGAGCGGCGATAGCGAGCAGATCGCAGCAGATTTGTTCGTGGGACTATTCTCCGAAACCGCATCCCGTATTCTGCTGGTTGTGGAGAGGGATAAGCGCGACGAGGTCGTAGCGGAAGCGGAACGCACTGGCTTGGCTGCGGCTCACATCGGACGCACCGGTACCACGGACGATGCGGACCAAGCTGTGATCGTGTTGGCCAAGGGCGTGGTGGCGTCGGAAGAAAAACCAACTGATGTACCGCAGGCCCTGGTCTACAACCTCGACGAGATTCGCAGTGCCTGGGAAAGCACCCTGCCCGCGCTGTTTAGCCACGCGGCAGGAAACAACTCGGTTATTGAGTAATCCGGTACTCGTCGCGAAGCGGCTTTACTAGCGGCTTGGGCACGAACTCGCTGCGCAGCTCGCGCAAACGCAGCGAGTGCTGCTCGAGCCGCTTATCTTCGTTTGTGACTGGGACGAACTTGCGGGCCGCGAGCGGATTGCCGTCGATGTCCATGGCGATGTAGGTAAACGATGCGTGGATGGCCACGGGCAGGTTGTCCTTGCCGTGGCGGGGGTCGCCAGCGCGCAGGTGCACGATCACGGACATGGAGCGGGCATCCGTGCGGATCAAGCGGGCATCGACCTCAACCAGGTCGCCAATGTGGACCGGGCGGTAGAAGCGGATGCCACCGGCGTACACAGCCACGGTGCGCTCGCCCGACCACTGCATGGTGCAGGCTGTGGCGGCCTCATCAATCCACTCCATGGCCGTACCACCGTGCACGTTGCCACCCCAGTTGACGTCCGTGGGCTTAGCCAAGAAGCGGTTCGTGAGCTGGGGTGCAGTGGAATCCTCGGTGTAGGTCTGTCGCAGCATCTCCTCTTCGATGGCCTTGCGCAGCTGCACGCGCGACAGGGCGGCCTCGGCTACGCGCTTTTCCTCATCCGTTTTCGGCACGTAGTTGGGGACGGCCTTGGCCTTCCGGTTTTCATCCATAGCCACGAAAATCACCAAGCAGTCGCACGCGCGGGTGAAGATACCCTCGCGCGGATCGGCGGAAAACACCTCGTTGACGATGTGCATCGACGATCGGCCGGTGTAGGCGATTCGGCTGCGCACTTCCACCATGTGTCCGGAGGGAATGGGGCGGTTGAAGTGAATGTGGCCCACATAAGCCGTAACGCAGTAGGACTGCGCCCAACCGACGGCACAGGCATAAGCCGCCTTGTCGATCCACTCCAGCACGCGGCCGCCGTGGACGCCCATGGAACCTGCCATCAGCACATCGGTGGGTGCCGCGAGAAACCGTAGGGTGACCTCCGGCGAGCGGTTCGTGGCATCGTCGGTAGTGGAGCTGGTTTCGTGCTCGGCCATAGTGGTCTCGTTCTCCTCTTTCAACGTGGTCGCGCGTATTTTCCCCAATACGTCCAAAATTTTATCCTAACGCCTCGAGTAGCATTGGTGGGCATGAAGCGAACATTGTCTGGTCCCGAACTCTCCGCTGCTGCGCGCACGGCAGTTGCGGAGGTGCTCGATTGGGTGCGCAATCCCCAGGGGATCCCTGCTCCCGGCCGTCAACCCCAAGCAGAGGCGGTCCGGTTGACCACTGCTTTGCTGGCCGACCTTGCACCAGGCAACAGTGTTGAGGTTCGTGTACCTCCTTTCGCCGCCGTCCAATGTGTGGCTGGCCCGGACCATCGTCGCGGTACCCCACCCAATGTGGTGCAGTGTTCGCCGTTGGAATGGTTGCGCCTTGTGGTGGGGGAAGTGGGTTTTTCTCTATCCGACGCCGAGCGCTCCGGGACTCGCGCCGGTGAGATCGAGGAGCACCTTCCGCTGCTGCGGTTTCCTTGAGCGATTCAACGCGAGAGGTCAGCCGCTACCTCTTTGGGAATTGCGCCGGTGGCGGGTAACGTTGGGGAAGTGGCAAACGAACTGAGCCAAAGCAACGGAACCAGCGCCCACACGCGAGGCACCGCATGCGGGCCCTACGACACCCTGGGGGAGACCGAACCTCGCGAGGAATGCGGTGTATTCGGAGTCTGGGCTCCTGGGGAAGACGTATCCAAACTCTCTTACTACGGCCTTTATGCGCTCCAGCACCGCGGGCAAGAAGCCGCAGGTATCGCTGTGGGCAATGGTGATCAGATCGTCGTTTTCAAAGACCTGGGTCTTGTCAGCCAAGTCTTCGACGAGCAATCGCTTGAGTCCCTCAAGGGGCATATCGGCTTGGGGCACACCCGCTATTCGACCGCGGGTGGCGCTAGCTGGGAGAACGCCCAGCCCATGTTCCGGATGGCCCCCAATGGGACCGACGTAGCCTTGGGGCACAACGGCAACCTGGTTAACCACCAAGAGTTGACCTTGGAAGCTGCGCGGTTGGGGTTGGTTGATCCCAAGACTCACCCGTCCGATTCCGATGTCATGTGTGCCCTGCTGGCCGCAGCAGTCCGCGATGATCACAGTGTCGAGGAATCCGCGGTGGAGCTTTTCTCGCGCGTCCGAGGCGCGTTTTGCACTCTGTTTACGGATGGTTCGGCGCTGTATGCCGTGCGCGATCCCCACGGTGTGCGCCCACTGTCGATCGGGCGCCTGCCCAACGGTGGCTGGGTTATCGCCAGTGAAACCGCTGCGCTGGACATCGTGGGTGCGGCCTTTGAGCGGGACGTGGAACCCGGGGAAATGATCGTCGTTGATGAAAACGGTCTGCGTTCCCGGATCATTGCGAAGGCGCAGCCGAAGGGTTGTGTATTCGAATACGTCTATCTGGCCCGCCCCGATTCCGTGATCCGCGGTCAGGTGGTCAATGCCACCCGTGTGGGAATCGGTCGTTCTCTGGCGAAGGAAGCTCCGGCCGAGGGTGATTTGGTGATCCCCGTTCCGGATTCCGGAACCCCAGCCGCGGTGGGTTATGCCCAGGAATCTGGTATTCCGTTCGGCCAGGGCCTGATGAAGAACGCCTATGTGGGTCGTACCTTCATTCAACCTTCGCAGTCCATCCGTCAGTTGGGTATCCGACTAAAGCTCAACCCGCTGCGCTCGGTGATCGAGGGCAAGCGGTTGATCGTGGTGGATGATTCCATTGTCCGCGGAAACACTCAGCGCGCGCTGATCAAGATGCTGCGCGATGCGGGAGCGGCGGAGGTGCATGTGCGCATTGCCTCACCACCAGTGAAGTGGCCGTGCTTTTACGGAATCGACTTCGCCTCTCCGCAGGAGCTCATCGCGAATACGGTGCAGCAGGATGATCCGGTTGCCCGAATCTGCGATGAAATCGGTGCGGATTCCCTCGCCTTCGTGTCGAACGAAGCAATGATCGAGGCATCGGGACAGCCCAAAACGCAGCTGTGTTCCGCATGTTTCGACGGTGTTTACCCGTTGGGCTTGCCCAACGACAACCCAAATTCCGCACTTGTTCGCAGTATGCAGGTGGAACACGGGATGAACCCCTCCGCGTGCGGTACAGCGGACGAATTGGATGAGTTCGTCCGATAACCTAGAGCTGTAGAAACCGGGCCTCACTAGGCATGAGCCCATTCCATTTAACAATCAAGGACTTTCATGACCGATCAGCAGCAGACCAACGGTGCCTCTTACGCCGCCGCCGGCGTCGATATTGAAGCGGGAGACCGCGCCGTCGAGCTTTTCGCCCCTTTGGCTAAGAAAGCTACGCGTCCGGAGGTGCGAGGTGGCCTAGGCGGCTTCGCTGGCCTTTTCGCCCTAGGTGAGTACGAGAAACCGTTGCTGGCGGCTTCCTCGGATGGTGTGGGCACCAAGTTGGCTGTGGCCCAAGCGATGGATAAGCATGACACCATCGGCCGGGACCTGGTGGCTATGTGCGTTGATGACCTCGTGGTCTGTGGAGCGGAGCCATTGTTCCTCCAGGATTACATTGCTATTGGCAAGGTTGTACCAGAGCACGTCGCCAGCATCGTGAAGGGCATCGCGGAGGGCTGCGAAGAAGCTGGATGTGCTCTTCTGGGCGGCGAGACCGCGGAGCACCCCGGCGTGATGAAGCCGGGCGAGTACGACGTGTCCGCGACTTCCGTCGGTGTTGTCGAAGAGGCCAAGGTGCTTGGTCCCGACATGGTTCGTCCCGGCGATGTTGTCATCGCCATGGCATCCTCGGGTCTGCATTCCAACGGCTACTCGTTGGCTCGCCACGTGCTGCTGGAAACGGCAGGTCTGCCACTCGATGGTCATATCGAGGAACTCGGTCGCACGCTGGGCGAAGAAATGCTGGAGCCAACCCGTATTTACGCTAAGACCTGCTTGGATCTGGCAGCTGAGTGCGAGGTGCACACGTTTGCTCACATCACCGGTGGCGGCCTGGCCGCGAACCTGGCCCGCGTTATCCCTGAAGGCCTGGTAGCGGAGTTGGATCGTGCGACGTGGACCCCGGGTCCGATTTTCCAGCTCATTGCTCGTGAGGGCAACGTGGAGCAGTCTGAGATGGAGAAGACCTTCAACATGGGCGTGGGCATGGTCGCTGTGGTCAGTGAGGAAGATGCTGAACGCGCCCTCGCGATGCTGACTGCTCGCCACCTCGACGCATGGAAGCTAGGCGAGGTTTCCGCTAGTGGTGACACTGCATCCGGCGCCGTTTTACGCGGGGAACACCCACGCGCCTAAACGTGTTCCTTGTGCACCCGGGTGGTTTCACACTCGCGGGCCCGTGCTACGACGGGCCCGCGGAGCTTTTCTGTGGGCGCGGAATGCCTACCACTCGGTCACAAAGGTATTGAAGTACAGCAGATGCGCGTCACTGGAACCCAAAACGACTAACCCCACTTCCGTGTTTAGAACTAACAGGCAGTGGGGTTAGTCGTTTTTAATGAAAACTGGTGCTTGCAAGCGTGGGGGGATGAACTCAGCGAGACGAAGAGTGATTGTCTTCGTCGTTCCATTCATCCCATTCGTCGTCGTCATAAGACGAGTAGCGATCATCGTCGTTGGAGGAAGAACCCGAAAGTTCCCTCTGCAGACGCTCCAGATCCATCTCTGGAGTGTTGTACTTCAACTGACGAGCAACCTTGGCTTGCTTAGCCTTGGCACGGCCGCGACCCATGGCCTGACCCCCTTGCGGTGTCCTCGGGCGACTCAGGAGTTCGGCCACCCTGCTTTTACGTTTAAAGTTTCTTCCTGTCCTACACCATAGCGGGTGCGCAAATATTTTTCCGCAAAGGGGTGCCCTCAACACGTGCATCCCCTAGGTGTGGTCGAGGTGGTTCAGGGTGCTGACGTGCGATTTTCCGTAAAATCTAGCTCGTCGAGAAAAATGAAAAATTTCAATTCAACGGAACTTATAAGTGGGTGACAACCTACAACAGGTTTCAAGTAGTTCGTCTCTTTCTCGCGCTGTCTTGTCAGGGGTCTTCGGCGTTTTCTCGCTTGCTGGTCCTATGTCTGAGGCCTGTTGCGCAGCTGGTTGATTGCTGCTCGCCCCGGTCGCACCGTGTCATCGCTGACCAGGTCGGCTGGGTCGATCGCCGCGTCTACACCGTCGGCTTGCAGAGCCGGGACTTTTTCTGGGGTCGACGCCAGCTTCTCCACAACCCCGCGCTTGACCAGAGCCAAAGCGATGGGCCCTAAATCACCGTCATGAGCACTGCTACCTACGCGGCCGATGGACGATTTACCGGCGGTGAGCTCGGATCCGACCGCAGGCAGTCGGTTGGCGGAACCGTCGAGATGAAGCAACACGATAACCCGCGGTGGCTTACCCAGGTTTTGCACGCGCGAGACGGTCTCCTGGCCCCGATAGCAACCCTTGTTGAGGTGTACGGCGTGGGCGCTGGGGCCGTCGGTCACCGTACCGAGCGTGGTGGCCTCGGCAGACCGCGGGCCCGTGAAGAACATGGCTTCGTGGGGGATGGTTCGCTCGTCGGTATCGATGCCTACCTCAGGGATGCGAGCGGCGATGCGAAGAGCGTCGTAGGCCATGTGTCCGGTAGGGGCTGCAACCTTAGAGAGCACATCCCAGGCAGTAGCAATGTCCTCGCGGGGAACCCAAATGTCCAAGGCTCCCATTCCACCGGACGAATCCGGAACTCCGACAGCGCGGAGGCTGCGAGCGCGCCACGAATGGGCGCCGGGGAGGGTCGTTATAGCGTCAATAAGAGCAGCCAGAGGGGCTTCGGAACCTAGGCCAGCCTCGCTCGGAGATGCGAGAGAGGAATGAAGCTCATTGGAAGCGGAGTCCGTATTCAGGCTGCCCGCGGCGTCGACAAAAGGAAGAAGGTGCCCTACGACAGTCAGCTGGGCCAGAGGCAGGACCTCGACCTCGACCTTGGCCCAGAAAATCATCTTGGTCAGGTAGTCCGCCAAGCTGTCAGCGTGTGCGGCAGGGCAGTCCAGCAGTAGACCTTCGGGCAGGGCTGCGATGCCGAACTGATGGGTAACGCGGCCCTGGAGGTCAAGGAGCAGCCCATAAGTGGCTGCGCCGGGATCGATGGCATTGACCTTCTGGGAAATGAGGTCGTTGAGCCACGTTCGGGCCTCCTCGCCCTTTACGAGAATGGCAGTGCGGTCCCAACGATCGACGAGACCCAGCGAGCGGGAGAGGCGTTGCTGCTCAACAAGCGGGTCACCGTAGTGGGCTGCGGTGGGCGTGGTCGCATCGTCGACCACGTTGGCCGCGCCCGGAACGTGGGAAACCAGTGGGCTAACGGAATGTTCCAACACATCTTCCATGGTAGGCACAAACCTCATTCGGAGTTCGCCTGGGGGTGTGTTGCGACGGTGGCGTGGGTTTGCCGATATAGGCTTGAGGGCATCGGAGCGCCAATGAAGTGATGCCGTTCATGTTGCTGGAGAATCGGGAAGAGCCACAGATGACTAGTCGGGATTCGCACCAAAACACCGTGGTTGTGAGTGTTTTGCGAAGTGGAATGGATACCTCTTTGGAACCAGAAGTGGTAGATCCAGGATCACCCTTAATCTACGCCGATGACTTGGCTGCGGTGCGCGGTGATGGGGTGTTTGAAACACTAATGCTGCGTGATGGACAGGTTCGCAAATTGGAAAGGCACTCTCGCCGATTTCGCAATAGCGCCATGATGCTCAATTTGCCCGAACCCGATATTGACCAATGGCATCGGGCGACCGAACTGGCAGCTCACTCGTTCGCAGAGACAGTGGGCGCACCTGAAGCCGCGCTGCGGTGGGTCTATTCGCGAGGCCGCGAGTCCACCGGTCAACCCACCGGATGGATTACGGTGGCTCCCATCAGCCCGGAAGTTGTGCGGGCCCGTGAGGAGGGGGTGGATGTGATGACGGCTGAGCGAGGGTTCCGCATTGACCTCTCACAGCGCTCACCGTGGGCGCTAGTGGGGGCGAAGACGTTGAGTTACGCGGCGAACATGGCCGCGTTGCGCTCCGCTAAGGAGCGGGGTTATTCGGACGTCATCTTCATCTCCGACGAGGGCCACGTTTTGGAAGGGCCGACCTCCTCGGTGATCGTGGTTAAGGGGAAGACATTGCTGACGCCGCCTACCCACGCCGGCATTTTGCCCGGCACCACCCAGGCTGCGTTGTTTCAGATCGCGGAAGCGGCCGGGTGGGAAACTGCCCAGCAAACCCTGACAGTGCAGGATTTGCTGGACAGCGATGGGGTGTTGCTGGTCAGTTCCGTGCGCGCATATGCGCGGGTGAAGTCCATTGACGGTCACCCCATTGGCGAAACCGATAATGCCACTGAGATCCAAGCCATGGCTTGGCAGGCAGTGACCAGCTAACTGGGAGGTCGCGGACTAGCCCACAACTCGGTGAAGCTGTGCCGATAACCACGGCACCATCTCACCGTCGATGAGGCGCTCATCCACCCAACCCAGATCGTTGTTTGGCATCAGTCCATACAGACGTTTGCCTGGGCCCAAAGCAGCTGGCCCCGTCGCGGTCACCATGGTGGAGGCGCTTTCCAGCTCCCACGCGCGCTCCGTCATGGGCTTGCCGTACATGATCTCGACCATGCCATCGGAGTGCGAGATGATGAGTTCGATTTCATCTTTGTCGTTGATACGCCAAAAACCGGTCTCGCGACGATCAGGGGTAGACATGGGCTGGCCGTCGTCATCCATTCGCCAGGTGCGGGACTCGTAGCGCAGACGGTTTTCTCCGTCGTGGGCGATAACGATCTGCTGGCCGAAAGTGTGCTCGCTTTCACCGGGATGCGCCGCTTGGCCCTGTCCTCGCCACACACCTACCAAAGGCAACAGGGCAAGCAGTCCATCGTGCAGATTTGGGCCGAGACGAAGATTCGCTGTATCGGCAGGAATCGGGATGTCCTCAAAGTCCGGCACGTTCTTGTGAGCCGTCTGCTTCGCTGCTTCGGCAGCACGATCCACGGCCTGGTTTGGATCTACTTTGCCGGGTGCGTGTGTTTCGCCACTCTCTGCAGGTTCGTTCCGGGGGTTTGCTTCATCACTCATGGACCCCAAGCATACCGGTCGGCTATAGGCCCGGCTTTTCCTCCTCCGCCAGGCGGCGACCGTGAGGGATCAGGTCTTGCAGGCTAACGGTGGTGTAAAGCTGTTCTGACTCGAAGAAAATGGAACCACCCGCCACATAAACCCGCTTCGGCTTTTCTTTGAGGGGCAGTCGTTCTCCGGGGATCTTGAGGGTAAAGGCCTGCTCAATACGACTTCGAGTTTTTTCGCTTAGCTGATCGCCTTCTACTAAGGCCGCAGAACCCAGGAGCCCTTCTTGCGCGGTTTCCGATGGCCCCTTCAGAACGGCGGTGGGGGTGAGGTACACATCGCCTTCTTTGATTCGCAGCTTCATCTCGACGGTCGCTGGGGCCTTTAAGCCTTTCGGTGTGCCCTCGAAGATGGCCTCGGTTTCCCAACCACCACGTGGTGAAATATCGTCGCGGTTCTGTATGAGCAGATCGTCGACCTGCATCTTATTGCCGATTGTCACCCCGTCCAGTTGCAGCCGCGTGAATACCTTTTTGGCTGGCGCATTGGTGAAAGGTTGTCCTAGTACGGCCCGCCACGGCAGCGTGACATATTGGGCGGATTTATGCACGCTCATGAGTCCCCACCCGGGCATGTCCACGTCCTTGGCGTTGACAGTAATAGCTTGTACTTCGTGGGTGAAAACAGATGCGGTGTAGGGCGATCCTGCGACAAACACGCTGGGCGGATTGGCGAGGTTGGAGTTTTCGTACAGTGTCTTTGAATACAGGTGCTCGGTCCGACCTGCGACCAGGCTGTCGGTGAACGCGGTAACCACAACCAGGATGACCAAGGTGATTAACGCGCGCACTCCCCACTTCGCCCAGCGGGGGCGAGCGGGCACAGGTGCGCAATTCGCGCGGGCTGCCGCCGGCGAATCGGTTGTCTCCGCAGGGGAGGCCGATTCTGCAGAACTATTATCGAGATTGGTCATCACTCACATTTTTACCCCACTTCACCGATTCCCCAAGTCACCGCACTACAGTAGGCCACAGCAATAAGGAAGAAAGGCTGGCCGTGAACATTGTCATGCTGACGAATGCCGCCGATATCGGCGGGGCGCTCCCCGCCCTGCCTTTGCTGAGTTATTCCCTTACTCGACTTGACGCCAAAGCTGCATCGATCCGGGAATTGAGCGGTGCGGATATCGTCATCATCGATGTGACAGGGGATAATCTCCTGCGTGCCCGGGATCTTTGCCGTGCGGTCGCCGCCGCCCATCCCACGTTGCCTGTCGCCATTGCGATTGCAGAAGCCAGCCTCATTGCGGTGGACTCGTCGTGGGCGGTCGATGATTTTATGCTTCCAAATAGCTCGCCCGTTGAGATTGATACTAGGTTGCGCCTACTCACCACCAGGCGCCCAGTTGCGGTCGACCAGGCCGAAAACTCCCAGGTAGCCGCCATCGGAGGTCTGGTGGTGGACGAGGTGACATATGTGGCCCGCATCGATGGCGCCCCTCTGGACCTGACTTACAAGGAATTCGAGCTCCTCCACTTTCTTGTGCGCAATGCGGGGCGCGTGTTTAGCCGGGAGCAGCTGCTGCAGGATGTGTGGGGGTATGACTATTTCGGTGGCGCTCGGACGGTAGATGTACATGTCAGGCGGCTGCGGGCGAAATTGGGTCGGGATTACGAACATTTGATCGCCACTGTCCGTAATGTGGGTTACAAGGCTGTCGCTCCGGAGGAGTGGCAGTAGCCCCCGTGGAATGGAAAAGCTATGACTGGACACATTGACACCGAAGTTTTCACCGATCTTCCTACCGATCTTGAGTTGGTCGAAAAGATCGAGGAGGTACTCGATCGAGTCACTGAGTCAGATGGCGTGGCCCCCTTGGGGGAGGCGTTTCTGCGGGGTTTGCGGGAAGACCGCGGGCATACTCACGTTGTTGCATTTGAAAAGGGTGAGGTAGTCGGTGTTTTGGCCATCGATTCTGACCGCGTTGTGGAACTGGCTGTTTTACCTTCTCGACGCCACGCTGGAATCGCCACACGCCTGTTCCAGGCACTCAAGCAGTCGGCTGGTTTTAGCGGGGTAGTGGATGTCTGGGCACACGGGGATGGGTCGGAAGCACAGCGATTCGTGGCCACATTGGATGCGCGGCGTACCCGTGAGCTGCTGAAGATGGCGGTATCGTGCCCTCCCGGCTCTCCGAGAGCGAACGAATTTGCCATGATGGCCGAACGCGCGCGCAAGAGCTTGACCGGCAGCGGAATTAAGGTCCTGAGCTATGCGGAGGCCTCGGAGAAGTTTGGCGTCGATCATGTAGACGAAGAGTGGGTACGAGTAAACAACGAAGCTTTCGCTTGGCACCCGGAGCAGGGTGGTTGGAGCGTGGAGCACCTGCGCCGAGAAAAGGACACCGGCTGGTTTGATCCGGATGGGGTGCTGATGTTGTGGATTGACGATGAGAACCCGGAATGCATGGGGTTCCACTGGACCAAGATTCCTCTGGCGGAGCGGGAGAAGGACGAAGGACAACGGGTCGGTGAGGTCTACGTTGTGTGCCTGGCGGATGCGGCGCGTGGCAGGAAACTAGGAGGCCCCGTGACTTTGGTGGGGATGGACTACCTCATGGACCGTGGTGTGGGGGAGATTGAGCTGTACGTAGAAGGAGATAATGCGCCGGCGGTATCTACGTACGGGAAACTGGGATTTTCCGTCGTACATACCGATGTGGTGTACCGAGGGCAGCTCTAACTGGGATTTTCCGTCGTACATACCGATGTGGTGTACCGAGGGCAGCTCTAACTGGGATTTTCCGTCGTACATACCGTTGTGGTGTACCGCGAGGGCGGCTCTAACTGGGAGCGCTGCCGTGTATTGGTGGGCGTGTGTTAGCGAGGTCCTCTCGTAGCGACCTTCGCAGAAACCAAATGCGGCTGGCCGTAGGCGGGAGGGCCACCACGTATGCTCAGGTGCTGGGGTCAAACCAATTGCGGGGGCCGGCGGGGGATTGGTGTGGTGAGCTTTAGCGGTCAGTTTTCGTTGTGGGGTCGGGGAGGCTGATGGTGAAAATGTGACCCCAGTGCGCTTTGAGGTTAATTCAAGGTAAACTCGATGTGAGAGCGCCTGTTTCGGGGGTAGGGGGGTGGTGTGCTTTCCAAGGAAAATCCAAGGTTGATGCTACGAAGTTTTACTGCTCCGACCAGCGAGTTTGGTGGAGTTAACGAAGAGTTAACCTCTAGGGCTCCTAGAGTCCATAGGCGGTCGTTAGATTCTCAACCGAAGCACAAACACCTGTTAGGTGGGCTGCGCGCAAAGTCGGTCACCAATCGACCGAGGCTATACAGCTTGCGAGAACTGGGAAAGTTTCGTGCATATTCAATCCACACTGCTGTCACAAGACCGATATTCGGAGGAATGTAACGTGACCTTCACTAACAAGCGTGCTACCGCTGCTGCCGCAGCTCTGATGGCTGGCTCCTTGATCCTGACCGCCTGCTCTTCCGCCGATAAGGGTGGTTCGAACGGTGGTTCTGGCAAGAGCGAGAGCAGCTACCCAATGACCGATGCTAAGGGCGAGCTGAAGGGTGAGGGCGCAAGCTCCCAGCAGAACGCTATGGAGAACGTTTTCGGCCCAGCCTTCTCTGAGGCCGGCAATACCTTGGCTTACAACGCAACCGGTTCCGGCGCTGGTCAGACCCAGTTTGTTTCCGGCCAGGTCGACTTCGCGGGTTCTGACTCCGCATTGAAGGACGACCAGATCGATGCCGCTAAGAAGCGTTGTAAGGGTAACGATGCATGGCACCTCCCAATGGTTATCGGCCCAGTAGCGGTCGCTTACCACGTTGAGGGCGTTGACTCCCTGAACCTGTCCACCAAGACCGTGGCAAAGATCTTCAAGGGCGAGATCAAGAACTGGAACGATCCTCAGATCGCCAAGGAGAACGAAGGCACCGAGCTGCCAGACAAGCCAATTTCCGTGTTCTACCGCTCTGAGGAGTCCGGTACTTCTGACAACTTCCAGAAGTTCCTGAAGGCCGCCACCGGCGACTGGGAGGGCGAGGGCAAGGCCTTCCCCACCAAGGTTGGTTCCGGCGTTAAGGGCTCCACCGGCGTTGCTGGCGAGGTTGAAAAGACCGACGGTGGCATCACCTACGTTGAGTCCGGTTTCGTGAAGGACAACGACAAGGTTAAGCCAGCCAAGATCGACTTCGGTGCAGGCCCAGTTGAGTTGAACAAGGAGTCCGTCAACAAGGCTCTGGAGAATGTGAAGTTCAAGGGCGAGGGTAACGACCTGGTTGTTGACTCCAAGGCTCTGTTCGCTCAGAAGGGCGAGGGTGAGTACCCACTGGCTCTGACCACCTACGAGATCGTTTGCTCCGCAGGTTACGACGACAACGTTGCGGGCCTAGTCAAAAACTTCATGTACACCATCCTGGACAACCAGGAGAAGCTCGGCGACGAGGGTTACATCCCAGCTGAGGGTGAGTTCAAGAAGAAGCTTGAGACCGCTGTTGGCGCTCTGAAGTAATTCGGCGCTATCAAGTTGCTACTTCGGTGAGTGCAGAGAAGTAGTTACAAATATGTCCTGCTAGCGCTCACCAACCTAGCCCCCAAGTCGAATTTATCGATTGGGGGTATTGGTGCGAAATAGGCATTACGTTACATTCCTAAGTATTTTAAGGACCCACTTTCATGGCACATGCCAACAAAATCGAGGTTGATCGAGAACCTCAGGCGGTTGCGACGGAGGGGCAAGGGCGCAATCAGCTCGAAGCTCCGGATGGCAACAGCCAACGTGTTGGAGGCTCGCACGTCAAGCGGCCCGGAGACGTGATTTTCGAATCGCTCGCCAAGACTTCGTCCATCCTCATCACCTTGATGATCGCACTGATCGGCTTGTTCCTCATCTGGCGTGCCGCTCCTGCACTGGGGCGTCTGCGCGATGGGATCGGAAGCTTCTTCACCTACGGCGATCGTTGGGACACCAACTACACGACTAACGACGGTGGATGGATGCAGTTCGGCATTCCGAACTTGTTTTTCACCACTGTGTTGGTTTCTCTTCTCGCTTTGCTGATTGCGATGCCAGTCGCATTGGGCGTGGCGATCTTCCTGTCCAACTACTGCCCAAAGAAACTCATTAAGCCCCTCGGCTTCCTCGTGGACCTCCTGGCTGCGGTCCCTTCCATCGTTTTCGGTATCTGGGGTATGCAGATCCTCGGGCCAAGCCTGGGTGGATTCTACGAATGGCTGTCGTCCACCCTTGGCGGATTCTTCCTCTTCAATTTCCAAGACGGAACGTCGCCACCATTCTCTACCAGCCGTAACGTCTTCACTGGTGGCATCGTCCTCGCTATCATGATTCTTCCCGTGATTGCGGCAACCGCGCGCGAAGTGTTTGTGCAAACCCCACGCGGCCAGATCGAAGCAGCTCTGGCACTGGGTGCCACCCGCTGGGAAGTTATTAAGATGACCGTTTTGCCATTCGGTCTATCCGGTTACATCTCTGGCGCGATGCTCGGCCTTGGTCGTGCGCTGGGTGAAACGATGGCGTTGTACATGGTTATCGCGTCCGCACCTAGTTTCCGTGCTTCTCTCATGGACGGTGGTACCACCTTTGCCACGGCCATTGCTAACGCTGCTCCCGAGTTCAATGACAACCTCAAAGCCGGTGCCTACATTGCCGCTGGTCTGGTGCTATTCGTCTTGACTTTCTTGGTCAACGCGGCAGCGCGCGCGGTTGTAGCGAAGAACAGTTAGGAAAAGGACATGTCACACGCTGTAACCGAAGCTCCAACAGGAGCATCTAACCAGCTGCTCCAGGGAATCTCTGGTAGCCGCAAGGCCAAGGACAAAATCGCCACAGTGCTGGTTTACCTGACTATGGCCTTGGCGCTGGCCCCACTTATTTGGGTTGTTGCAAACGTGGTTATCAAGGGCCTGCCCGTGGTTCTTGATTCCAGTTGGTGGGCCTTCGATATGGCCGGCCAACCTAACTCCAAGCCCGGTGGCGGTATTTCGCACGCCATTATCGGTACCTTGACTCAGGTCATTGTGACCTCATTGCTCTCCGTTCCCATCGGTGTGTTCACGGCAATCTACCTGGTGGAATACGCCAACGGAAGCTTCCTTGGGCGCATCACCACTTTCATGGTGGACATCCTTACCGGTGTTCCTTCCATCGTGGCCGCTTTGTTCGTCTATGCCATGTGGATCACCATGTTCGGTTTCGACCGCTCTGGCTTCGCAGTTGCTATTGCTTTGGTCTTGCTGATGATCCCGATCATCGTTCGCAACACGGAAGAGATGCTCCGCATTGTTCCGATGGATCTGCGTGAGGCCGCTTTCGCCCTGGGTGTTCCTAAGTGGAAGACCATCTACAAGATCGTTTTGCCAACCGCGCTATCCGGTATCGTCACCGGCGTAATGCTGGCTGTGGCTCGCGTGATGGGTGAGTCCGCCCCAGTTCTAATCCTCGTGGGCGCAACCCCAGCCATTAACTGGAACGTATTCGAAGGAAACCAGAACTCCCTGCCACTGTTCATGCTGCAGATGTACCAAGCAGGTACGAACCCCAACGTGATCGACCGCATGTGGGGTGCCGCATTCACCCTGGTGCTATTGGTTGCCGTCCTGATGATCGGCGCTCGCCTGATTTCCAAGCGCTTCTCTGTCAAGGTCTAAACGGCCAACGCAGTCAACTCTTCTCATCGCTAAACACTGAACACACCTTGGCTCCACAACCGCGGAACCGGGCCCTAAGCCCAGGTGCGGAGCCGAACAAATACTTAGGAGTACCTCATGGCCAAGCGCCTTGACCTCAAGGATGTCAACATCTACTACGGTGACTTCCACGCTGTACAGAACGTCAACCTCAACATTCCCCCACGTGCTGTGACCGCCTTCATCGGCCCATCAGGTTGTGGCAAGTCCACCGTGCTGCGCACCCTGAACCGTATGCACGAGGTAATCCCGAACGCCACCGTACAGGGCGAAATCCTCCTCGACGGTGAGGACATCTACGGTCCAAAGATCGACCCAGTATCCGTACGTAATACCATCGGCATGGTGTTCCAGAAGGCCAACCCATTTCCAACCATGTCCATCGAAGAAAACGTGGTCGCTGGTCTGAAGCTGTCCGGTGAAAAGAACCGCAAGAAGCTGCGCGAAGTTGCCGAAAAAGCTTTGCGCGGCGCCAACTTGTGGGAAGAGGTGAAGGATCGTCTCGATAAGCCAGGCGGTGGCCTCTCCGGTGGCCAGCAACAGCGTCTTTGCATCGCCCGTGCTATCGCTGTGGAACCGGAAGTTCTTCTGATGGACGAACCATGCTCTGCTTTGGATCCAATTTCCACTCTCGCGGTGGAGGATCTAATCCACGAACTCAAGGAAAAGTTCACCATCGTTATCGTGACGCACAACATGCAACAGGCAACCCGTGTGTCCGACCAGACCGCGTTCTACTCCCTGGAGGCAACCGGTAAGCCAGGTCACCTCGTCGAGGTTGGACCAACCAAGAAGATCTTCGAAAACCCAGACAAGAAGGAAACCGAAGACTACATCTCTGGACGCTTCGGATAAGTCCTACTGTTGCTCGTCAGTCGAGTAGCCCGAGGAATAAAGTGGCGGGAAGCCGGCGAAAATGCCGGCTTCCCGCCACTTTTGGCGTCAAAGGAAAAGAAAGCAGGAATTACAGGCATACTGGGAAGGGATGGCCACCAACCCCAACCCCTGCGAGAGGAGCGTTCAAAGATGACTAGTTTGCATGTGGTGCTGATGGGTGTCAGCGGCAGTGGTAAGACGACCCTGGCGCGCAAGATGGCCGAGCGCACCGGATGGGAGCTGCTAGAGGCCGATGACTTGCACCCAGAAACGGATATGGAAATCCTGCAGGGGGGCAAGCTCCCAGATGAGGAAAAGCGAGGGGCTTGGCTAGCCAATGTACGCGACTGGATGACTGCTCGCGCCCACGAGGGGAAGAACACCGTAGTGGCGTGCACAGCGTTGCGTAAAGAACACCGCACGGTGTTGAACGAAGCAGACGGGGTGGTGTTCTACGTTCACCCATACGGGACGGAAGATGTGCTCGCTGATCGCATGCGGCGCCGTGTGGGGGAGGATATGCCACGTGCGCTTCTGGATGAGCAGCTGGCCATTTTACGACGCCTCGAAGCAGACGAACGCGGCATCCAATTGGACATCGATCGCCCCGTGGACGATCTGCTGGAGGATGCACTCGCGGCCGCTCACTTTGCGCACCGGGCGTATTCCGAAGAAGCGTAGAGTAAGTCAGATCGGCGACGAACACGGGGATTGGCCGGTGCACTAGGGCGTGATTGAGTGTGGTGGTGTGAGTTTTCGCGCATTTGCTTCTGCGCTCTTGCGCGTCTTTTAGAACGTGGAGCCGTAGCGACGGGCAACTTCCTTAAACTTGGCGCGGATTTCATCCTCGGCCTGTTTTTCCAAGATGGATTCACTGTATTCTTCGGATTTCATCCCCGTCGCCAGGTAAACCATCCGCTCACCAATAGTCACGGCGTGATCCGAGAATCGCTCGTAGTAGCGCGAAAGCAGAGTTAAATCGACGGCCTCCCGCACAGTGTATGGCCATTCGCGCTGCGTAGTGAGAATGAACAAATGCTGGTGAATATCATCAACTGCATCGTCGTCCGTGAGGAGCTCCAGCGCCTCATCTGGATCCGCGGACGTTAAGATGTCATGGACCTTCGTCGCTGCCGCGCACCCCAACCGAGACATCTCGGAGATGTAACCGCGTAGCTCCTCGGGGACTGCCACTTCTGGATGCCTGCGGCGAGCAATCTTGGCAACGTGAATAGCGAGAGTCCCCATTCGGGTCAGGTTATCCACAATGGAAATCGCTGCTACGACCAGTCGAAGTTCACGGGCAAGTGGGCTTTGAAGCAATAGAATCTCAAAAGCTTTTTCCGACGCCTCATCGCGCTGTCGCTCAATAACCTCGATGCTGTCGACCACTTCTTCAGCCAATTTCAAATTGGCGGTCAACAATGCATTTGTGGCGGACTCCATCGCGTTATTGGTGAAATCAGCCATTTGAAGCAGGTCGTGAATGAGCATGTCGAGCTGCTCGCGGTAGGCGTGGCGCATGGGATACGAGTGTAGTGCGTTAGCCACCGCTGTGCATGATTTCAGCCCCGTCTGGAACTGTATCGTCCTCCGGATCGTCGAGCCATCCCTCGGGCAGCAAGACCTTGGCAGGGGAGCCCTGGCGCCCGCGGGGCCCGTCGGCATCGTCCGCGAGGGCGTCGGATTCCCAAACAGGATCCAAGGCCCTACGAAGGTCAGCTAGCGACTCGATGGTGGCCAGCGTACGGCGAAGTTCACCACCAGCAGGGAACCCCCGCATGTACCAGGTCATGTGCTTGCGCATGTCACGGCAGGCTTTGAACTCCCCATCGTGCTCTGCCAGCAGTTCCGCGTGGCGCAACACAATGCGGGCAACTTCCCCCAGTGTGGGTTCGCTTGGGACCGGAAGGCCCTGCAGTTCGGCGGACAGCTCAGCGAACAGCCACGGGCGACCCAAGCAGCCACGACCAACGACCACGCCGTCGCAACCAGTTTGGTCCATCATCGCGCGGGCATCAGTGGCTTTGAAAATATCGCCATTGCCCAGAACCGGTACGCGCCCGTCCATATGCTCGACGAGGCGGGTGATTTCATCCCAGTTGGCATCGCCGGAGTAGCGCTGGGCAGCGGTGCGCGCGTGCAAAGCGACGGCGGCTGCACCTTCGTCGGCGGCGATGCGACCGGCGTCTAGGTGTGTGTGATGATCGTCATCGATTCCCACGCGGAATTTCACCGTCACGGGGATGTCTGTGCCCTCCGTCGCTTTGACCGCAGCAGCCACAATATTTCCAAACAAACGGCGCTTATACGGCAGCGCGGAACCACCACCCCTGCGGGTTACCTTGGGGACGGGGCAGCCGAAGTTCATATCAATATGATCGGCGAGGTTTTCGTCCACGATCATCTTGGCTGCTTCGTAGGTGTATGTCGGGTCCGTGGTGTACAGCTGCAAGCTGCGCGGTTGTTCGTCAGGGCCGAAGGTGGTCATGTGCAAGGTCTTGGGATTGCGTTCGACCAAAGCGCGGGCGGTCACCATCTCGCAGACGTAGAGTCCAGAAACGCTGCCGATCTTCTCCCGTTCCTGTTCCCGGCACAGCGTGCGAAATGCCACATTGGTGATGCCGGCCATGGGTGCGAGCACAACGGGGCTGTTGAGGCGTAGTGAACCAATCCGCAGAGCTTCACCGTGTGCGCTAACGGGGGAATGGGGGAGAGTAGAAGTCACCCCCATATTCTCACACCCCACCCCCTCGAGAGTCCAAATTGCCGGCTGTGTGCTTCTCGTGCTGAGTTGCGAGGAGAGGTGCGGGAGGTGTTGCTATGTAGATTGTTGGGTTTTGCGGGTGAGGCTGTTGGGGCCGCGGGTGAGGCTGTTGGGTTTGCGGGTGAGGCTGTTGGGGCCGCGGGTGAGGCTGTTGGGTTTTGAGGAATCCTGCCGCTTTCCGGCGCCGACGTTTTCGCGCTGAACCCGGCGCCGACGTTTTCGCGCTTGAACCCGGGCCGACGTTTTCGCGCTGAACAACGAATGTGCAGCAGAAGTCGAACAAAAACGCGCAATTTTGTCAGAGTTCTGCTGCACATTGTGTAATCGAGGGCGTCGGTGGTGGGCGCCTCGCCTCCCACAGCTGAAGATCCTCAATCCAGAGTTCAAATCGAGGGCGTGGGTGGTCGGCGCCTCGCCTCCAACAGCTGTAGATCCTCAATCCAGAGTTCAAATCGAGGGCGTGGGTGGTGGGCGACTCGCTTCCCACAGCTGTAGATCCTCAATCCAGAGTTCAAATCGAGGGCGTGGGTGGTCGGCGCCTCGCCTCCAACGCCATTCGTAATCGGGTGATGCGGGCGCAGGATTGCGAAGGTGCGGTACTGGGATGTGAACCAAGTTGGCACAGGGGCCGCAGGGGTGGTGGGCAGCGACGCAACGTGTAGACATCAATGGCGCCCGACTTTGCCCTGAGGGGTCTGAGCGAGTCTCCCCATAGATGTGTAGGCTGTTGGCGTAAGCGACGGCCTTTGACCTGCGGTTATAAACGTATAACTGCAGCCGGGGGTTCTTTTGTCTCCGACGCCAAACTGGGTTTGACCCCAATCCCAATTGGCGCGGGTCGTTAGCCTGTTACACGGTTTGAATCACAAACCGGAAGAAGAACTACCTTCAAGGAGGAACGATGTCTGAGCGCATCGGTAATGAACTGTTTAAGTCCAAAGTCATGACTGCGGAAGAGGCAGCCGAATTCATCAAGCACGGTGATCGGGTCGGCATGTCTGGGTTTACCGGTGCGGGATACCCGAAAGGTCTGCCGACGGCTATAGCTGAACGCGCCAAGGCGGCCCACGACCGTGGTGACGAGTTCCGTATTGACATGTTCACCGGCGCGTCCACGGGCCCAGACTGCGACGGTGTTCTGGCAGAGGCGCATGCGATCAATTACCGCACGCCATTCATCACTGACCCAGTTGTTCGCGAGCAGATCAATGCTGGTGAGATCAAGTACCAGGACACTCACCTTTCCCATCTGGGCATGTTCGTTGAGCAGGGTTTCTTTGGCAAGTTTGATGTGGCAATCATCGAAGCTGTCCGTATTACGGAAGAGGGCCATATTGTGCCGTCTTCTGCAGTGGGCAACAACGTCGAGTTCATGGAAGCCGCCGATAAGATCATCATTGAGATCAACGAGTGGCAGTCGCCGGACTTGGAAGGAATGCATGACATTTGGATGACCCCCAAGCTGCCGAACCGCACCCCGATTCCGATCAACAACCCTGGTGACCGCATCGGTACAACCTACATTCCCGTTGACAAGGAAAAGGTCGTGGCAGTGGTGAAGACTGATGCCACTGACCGCAACGCGCCATTTAAGCCAGCCGATGATGTCTCTAAGAAGATCGCCGGGCACTTCCTCGATGTCCTTGAAGGTGAGGTTGAGGCGGGTCGTTTGACTTACGACGGTTACATCATGCAATCCGGTGTAGGCAATGTACCGAACGCGGTGATGGCAGGCCTGCTGGATTCCAAGTTTGAGAACATTCAGGCATATACCGAGGTTATTCAGGATGGCATGCTCGACTTGATCGACGCGGGCAAGATGACCATCGCATCTGCAACGTCTTTTGCTCTGTCTCCTGAGGCAGCGGAGCGCATGAACGATCAGGCTAAGAAGTACCGCGAGCATATCGTTCTGCGTCCGCAGCAGATCTCTAACAGCCCAGAGGTTATTCGTCGTATGGGCCTGATCGCATCCAATGGTGCCGTGGAAGCGGATTTGTACGGCAATGTGAACTCCACCAATGTTTCCGGTTCCAAGATGATGAATGGAATCGGTGGCTCGGGTGACTTCACTCGTAATGCGTTCTTGTCCACCTTTATTTCCCCATCACAGGCTAAGGGAGGGGCTATTTCGGCAATTGTTCCGTTCGCGTCCCACATCGACCACACGGAGCACGACACGATGGTGTTCATCACCGAGTATGGTTACGCCGATCTGCGTGGCCTGTCTCCCCGTGAGCGGGCTAAGAAGATGATCGCTGTGGCACACCCCGACTACCGTCCTCTGCTGGAGGAGTACGTAGAGCGCGCCACCGCTGAGGGCAGGCCGCTGCATACGCCTCACGACTTGAAGACTGCTTTCCAGTTCCACATCAACTTGGCTGAAAAGGGCAGCATGAAGGGTTAATTGGCTCCGCTGCCCATCTGTATCTCCGGATGTGGATGGGCGGAGTCCTAGCGACCTCCGGTGCCTTTTCTGGGGGTCGATTAACAACTTGTGAATGCATGCCCCTAAGATGGTTAGCGCTGACACAGGGTTAGGCGTGATGCCTGACCTGTTCGGCGTGGGCCTTTAGCTCAGTTGGTAGAGCTACGGACTTTTAATCCGCAGGTCCCGGGTTCGAGCCCCGGAGGGCCCACTGCATTAAACCTCGATGCGAACCGTTCGCCGGTTCCATCGAGGTTTGTTTTTCTTTCGTCGGTTCCAATGAGCTTGGGTTTTCGTTCGTCGGTTCCAATGAGCTTGGGTTTTCGTTCGTCGGTTCCAATGAGCTTGGGTTTTCGTTCGTCGGTTCCAATGAGCTTTGGTCTTATGAGAGGCCCTGTAGGCCCCTTAACCTGCTGGTTTGTTTCTTTTCGCCAACGTGGTTTAGACTGAGCGAGCTGCTGAAGAGCGAGTGATCGTTTTTAGCATGCTCCCATCGTCTAGAGGCCTAGGACTCCGCCCTTTCACGGCGGCAACACGGGTTCGAATCCCGTTGGGAGTACGGCCCTGTGGCGCAGTTGGTTAGCGCGCCGCCCTGTCACGGCGGAGGTCGCGGGTTCAAGTCCCGTCAGGGTCGCCATTGTGAAGCCTCGAGACATCGTTCCTTTCGAACGATGTCTCGAGGCTTTTTGGGTGAAGCAACCAAAATACGGGGGTTTGTGGGCGTGTCGGGGGGATGTCCATCGGTTGTGCTTTGGGAAGTCATCGAGCAGTCGTGTTGTGTCTGTAGTTGCCATCTTGGTCGCCGGGATTGTTTCGACGATGACGCAGTCTTCGCACTGCATACTCCGAATACCCTTGATAGGTTGCACCTAGTCGGTTCGGTAGGTTTGCGTTGAAGGTGTGAGCAGTAGTGCAAAGTGAACAGTCAAGTGGCCTCTTGGGCGAGAGGGCCGTTTTTGACAAAACTGTCGACCGCAGAGATTTTCTTCAACTTGCGGGGCTCAGCTCGGCTGTCATTTCCGCTGGGATCGCGGCCCCCGCAGCGGCCCAATCATCCTTGGGCTCTAGTGCCGCTGAGGGACGTGCGGCCGGAGAGTGGGCTAAGTCAGACTTGTTTGGGCTTGGGGTAGCTTCCGGTACGCCCCGCGCCGAATCGATGATCCTGTGGACACGACTTGCACCCGATCCGCTTGCTCCTGACGGACATGGCGGCATGCCACCACGAAGTGTTCTGGTGCATTGGGAGGTGGCAACAGCCGAAGACGAGGGGTTTCGGTCCCCGGTTGCAGTCGGGGTCGCACTGGCACAGCCGGAGCTGGCTCATTCGGTGCACCCACAGGTAACTGGGTTGAAACCTCGCACAGAATATAGATTCCGCTTCCGGGTAGGGGATCAGACAAGTCCTGTGGGGCACTTTAAAACGCTTCCGATGCCAGATCAAGACGTGGAACAGTTTTCTTTCGCTGTGGCTTCGTGCCAAGCGTGGTATCACGGGCACTTCACTGCATGGCGGCATTTGGCCAATGAAAACCTCGATCTCATCTTCTTTGTCGGAGACTACATCTATGAATACGCCATTTCGAAGGAGGATAACCTCAAAAGACAAGGGGTCGAGGTACCAGAACCGTTCGCGCACACAGTTCAAACTCTCGAGCAGTATCGCCTGCGATACTCACTGTTTAAATCAGATGAGCATCTGCAGGCGGGGCACGCGAAAGCTCCAATGGTCGTGATTTGGGATGATCACGAGGTAGAAAACAATCACGCGGGGTGGTGGTCGGAGAAGGGGACCGAAAAAGCGCATTTTGCGTATCAACGTGCGGCTGCGTACCGCGCATTCTACGAGAACACCCCTGTCGCACCTGAGGCCTTTCCTAACGGCCCCCATTCGCAAATCTACAACGCCTTTGACGTTGGCCGGCTCCTTCGATTCGTCAACGTGGACACACGCCAGTATCGAGATGCTGTCGTCGATCCGTCAGATGTGGAGGCGCTCAACCGCGAGACCCGCAGCATTCTTGG
The DNA here is from genome assembly GCF_030408435.1 of Corynebacterium auriscanis. Lineage (NCBI taxonomy): Bacteria > Bacillati > Actinomycetota > Actinomycetes > Mycobacteriales > Corynebacteriaceae > Corynebacterium > Corynebacterium auriscanis. The sequence goes on from NZ_CP047046.1 coordinate 564,619, forward strand.
ACACAGGCAGGAACGTTGGATGCATGAGCAGTTACAGAACTCACCCGCAAAGTGGAATGTGCTGACCAACAGCGTGGTAGTGGCACCAATTGCTGACGACAAGGTAGATCAGTGGGATGGCTTCCCCTCATCGCGTAAACGATTGCTGCAGACAATGCGGAGCGTACAGAACCCGGTGGTGCTCACAGGGGATATTCATCAGCATGGTGCTGTTGAACTATGGGGCGATTCCGGTGAACCGGTTGGTATCGAATTGATATGTACGTCCATAGCATCGGATGGTGATGGTCGACCCGGAAGTTCCAGTGCCGATTGGCTTAAGCATCCCTACGTGAAAAAGATGGATCAACGCCGCGGTTACATACTCGTCGACGTAACAAAGAAACAATTGAACGCTCAATTTGTTGTTGTGCCGTATGTGGAGAAAGACGATCAGGCTCCTCGCGAAGTCGCCTTCACTTACCGCTCACCCAGTGGCTCCCGCCGTCTAATTGAGAAAGGCTTTTAATATGCCGTTCGGATCTTCTCAGGTTAGAAGCAGCCGACCATCACCAACCCCCGTGATCAAGCACAAAGCTGGATTGATGGAGATTAATCTTGCTTGGGAGCCGCTGGATTGGGCCATACCTCTGGATCACTACCGAGTGGAGGGGCGTAGTAAAGGGCACGGTTGGAAACTGCTCAAGAAGACTATTTTCCCTGTGTTCAACCACAACAGGTTGAGACCTGAAGGGGAGGAGTGGCTATATCGAATCAGGACGGTTGATGCAGCGGGCAATATCTCTCGCCCGTCTCGGCCGGTTCGCGCCAAATCCCTCCGGTCTGTAGTTACTGGGGTACCAATCGTTAAAGCGGGCCATTTTGACCGCCAAAGTGTGGGTCTTCAATTCGCGCCGAAGGATTACAAGAAGATTCCAGTGGCTTTCCCAGATGGGAAGATCACCGTGTCGGGCGCGAACCCGGACATTCCATATTTGCTTCCAGGACCTGGGGATTCTTGGGCCGGTGGCAAATGTTACTCCTTGACCTGGGATTTCAACTTCCCCAAAGCGAGTATTCGCACCTCAAGGACGAAGATCTATCTGGCATTGTGGTTCATTGATACAACAAAGCTGGGGGGATTGCTTAACGTTGAACTGGGCGGGTTCGGAAAAACTTTAGAGATTCCGAAGGGGGAGACAGCGGGTAGCAAGAGAGGCGATGCTCGACGCGATGATGGTGCGCTCAAGCCGGGATGTTGGGAACTGGAAGTTCCAATTGCTGATCTGAGGGAAGGAAGGAACAGGCTTACCCTTACCTTGCGACAGGGCGGATGGATTGCTTGGGATGCGATGGGGTTATTCGCCATCGAAATCCAGGGGCAATCCCCCGATCTGCCAACCTCAACTGCCGATTTGGTGGAACGGTCCTAGGCTGTGTAGAGTAACCACTCGTGCAAGTAAACGACCCGCGCACTGGTGTGAGGGTGATGCAACGAGCACGGCCCTGTGGCGCAGTTGGTTAGCGCGCCGCCCTGTCACGGCGGAGGTCGCGGGTTCAAGTCCCGTCAGGGTCGCTCCGGAGTTCGGATGTCCGAATTCCGTGGCCAGATAGCTCAGTCGGTAGAGCGTTCGCCTGAAAAGTGAAAGGTCGCCGGTTCGATCCCGGCTCTGGCCACCATTTCTAAACTGTCCTAGCGAAATAGCTAGGGCAGTTTTTTGTTTTCGAATGCTCCCGCCCTCGCTACTTGACCGAATGCTGGCACAATGGGAAAGGTCAATCGCACAGCCTCAATCGAAGGGAATGAAATATGAGTGAAGATAATATCGAGGTAACCCACGAGCAGAGCCAGAGCCGCTTCGTTATCTCTGTTGACGGCCAGACTGCAGGTTTTGCGGAGTACAGTCCAGTCGCGGATAGCGATGGCAATGAGATTCGAGACTTCAACCACACAGTAGTGGATTCGGCATTCCGTGGTCGAGGTTTATCCAAGCCTCTGATTTCCAGCGCTCTGGATAGCACTCGCGCCGATGGCCTGAAGATTCGCGCCACCTGCAGCGCCGTGAAGGGCTTTATCGCAAAGAATGAGGATTACGCAGACCTCGTGGCCAAATAGTCTCCTGCAAACGCGCAATGCCGGTGTGAGCCCCGTCCCCAGTTCAAATGAGGGAGAGGGAAACGCACCGGCGTTGTCGTGCTTTAGACGGGGTGCTGGCCGAACCCGGGCAGCCTCATACGGCTAACCTCGCACCGAACCCGGGCAGCCTCACACGACTAACCCTGCACCGAACCCGGGCAGCCTCACACGACTAACCCTGCACCGAACCCGGGCAGCCTCACACGGCCAACCCCGCACCGAACAAGGGCAGCCTCATACGGTCAACCCCGCACCGAACACGGCCAACCCCGCACCTAGGCATGGGGGGTTGCTGATTGTCCCTTCGGCCGCTCGATGCGGACAGCCCATGCGCGGGTAAAGTCAAGCTCCCAGGACCATCCAGCCTAGGGCTAGATGTTGTTCTGCATATCATCAACCCACTTCACCGCATCGACTAACGGCGTGGTTTGGCTGGGCTTTCGTGGGCGGATCTTGGCTGGGATACCAGTCAGGATGGAGTTTGGAGGCGCATCCTTCGTCACGACGGCATTTGCACCTACAGCGGAACCGTCGCCGATGGTGATGGGCCCCAACACCTTCGCTCCAGCGCCGATCATTACACCGTTGCCGATCGTGGGGTGGCGCTTGCGCTGAACGAGCTCCGAACCTCCCAAGGTTACGCCGTGGTAAAGCATCACGTCGTCGCCGATCTCCGCGGTCTCACCGATGACAATCCCCATGCCGTGATCGATGAAGAAACGACGGCCGATTGTTGCACCTGGGTGGATCTCAATTCCGGTGAGGCCACGGGTAATTTGGCTAATCACGCGTGCTAAGCCCTTATATCCGCGGTTCCAGAGCGCGTGGGAAACGCGGTGAGCCCAGATTGCGTGCAAGCCGGAATACACGATGGCATTCTCGACGTCTCCCCGGGCAGCTGGGTCGTGAAGGCGGGCATTCTGCAGGTCTTCACGAATGCGTCCTAGGATGCTCACGGTGCGAAGATTTCCTTTCCGTTGCAAATGGTCGTGCACGACCGATTTTTTGAAGGCTAGACGATCGGCGCGTGCCTGCCACCCATGCAGGGCAGGCACCATGGGGCCTCGTTGTTAGTCTCCAACTTACTGGTACAACCGCAGATGATCTTGTTTATTCCCGGTTAAGCCGATCTACTGTTTGGTGGAAGTACTGGTTGTGGATAAATCAGCCCTGAAAACACCGGCTGCGACAACAACCCCCCGATGGAAACTCTGGCGGGAATTTCAGCCGGGGGCGGATTCTTGCGGTCGTGGAAACACATCCTATATTTCTGATAACCCTAGCAGGGCGGCCATTCGTTCTGCTGGAGTGTCGAAGTCGAGTGTTTTGCGGGGACGCCGGTTAAGCTGCATTGCTACGAATTCCAGGTCGTGTTCGGTGTGAACGCTTAAGTCGGTTCCTTTCGGGAAGTATTGTCGCAGTAGCCCATTGGTGTTTTCGTTGGTACCGCGTTGCCACGGCGATCCCGGGTCACAGAAGTACACTGGGCAGTCTGTGGCGACTGAAAAGGATTTGTGTCCTGCCATCTCACTTCCTTGATCCCAGGTCAACGATCCTTTGAGGTGATTGGGAAGAGTGCCTATGGCCTTGACTAAGGCGTTTCTGACAGCGACAGCGTCATGGCTATCAGGAAGATGCAGCAACATCACATACCTGGTAGTTCGTTCGACGAGAGTTCCGATAGCGGACTTGTTTCCTTTGCCTAGTATCAGGTCGCCTTCCCAGTGCCCTGGCACAGCTCGGTCTTCGACCTCGGCAGGCCGGTCCGAAATCATCACCATCGGATCGATGAATCGGTTCCTGGCAATACGTTGCCCGCGCGGTTTGCGCACTGTGCGTCCTTGGCGCAGGCATGATGCGATTTCTTTCTTCAACTCGCCTTTGGCCTGGAAGAACAAAGCTTGGTAGATGGTTTCAGTACACACGTGCATAGTGTCATCGCCGGGATGATCTTTACGCAACCGTCCAGCAATCTGCTCCGGAGAAAGCTTCTCACGCAGCATATCCATAACCGTTGGCCATAGAGCCGGCACGGAGTCGATCTTGCGTTTTTTGGGCCGGAATCTCCGAAGCACTGATTTGCGATGAGCATGAGTGGGCAAATACAGACCAAAGTCATCTTGGTTACGGCGTAGCTCTTTGCTGATAGTGCCGGGTGAGCGGTTCAACCGGCGGGCTATGGCACGCACTCCTACTCCCTGATGATGCACATCAGAAATAAGCTCACGTTCTTCAATGCTGAGATACCGCGGTGATATGCGCTGATCAATACGAGCCTGGGGCACGATAGCAATAGGTAGTGACTGTCGGCCGTCTACATACTCAAGAACCTGCATGAGCCGGTTATACAGTGCTTTATCGGGCCCATCGGGTTCAAACGCTACGCGCTGTCTGCCCAGTTTGATCAGACCTTTGTCGATATCCAGAGCATCACGTTGATTGATGCCACACACCGATGCAGCATCCTTGCGCCCTAACGCATTGACTCTAAGCTGTAGGTACCCGCAGCGTCTGGTGGTTGCGGCAGCTCGTCGTCCATGCGGGTTGCGTTTCCACAAGCCCAGTTCAATACCGATCCGATAGACCACGCTCGAGTTGACCTTGCATTGACGAGCAATATCCATCGGCGCCCAACCAGCAAGCCACAACTGGCTGATACGCTCTGAATCCTCCGATGACGTAACACGATATCGTCGAACTTCCACGTCCAACTGCCGGGCAAGCCGATACGCCACAGAATGAGGCAACCCGACGCTGACAGCGGCAGCACGAACAGAGCTTCCTGCCTGCATCAAACTACAAAAACGTTCGACCACAACAGAATCCGGGTCCCACCGAGACTCCAAGACAACACCTCACACGAAGTCAGGTGTTTCCACGATCACTAGAACTTGCCGGGCGCGCGGGTAAACCAAAGCCCCGGAGCATAGTCAAAGCACCGGGGCTTGGGATTCAAGTTACTTGGAGTTGAAGCTACCTGGGTTCAAGCTACCTAGGTCCAAGCAGGTTGGGGTTCAAGCTGCTTGGGATTCAAGTTACTTGGGGTTCAAGCTGCTTGGGATTCAAGTTACTTGGGGTTGAAGCTACCTGGGTTCAAGCTGCCTGGGTTCAAGCTGCCTGGGTTCAAGCTTCCTAGGTCCAAACAACTTGGGGTTCAAGCTGCTTGGGGTTCAAATACCCTGGGATTTAAGGCGGTTGGTCGATAAACCAGTCGCGTTTAATCGCGGAGGTCGTCAAACAGCAGTGTGGAAACGTAGCGCTCGCCGAAGTCGCACACTACCACTACGATCAGCTTGCCCTCATTCTTTGGTTTTTTGGCCTCTTCAAGGGCGGCCCACACATTTGCGCCTGTAGAAATACCGGCCAAGATACCTTCCTTCACGGCTAGCTCGCGAGCCACGCGGACGGCCTCATCCAAAGGAGCGTCGTGAACGCGATCCAGGATGTCCTTGTTCAGGTTCTCGGGGAAGAAGTTGGTACCTAGGCCCTGGATCTTGTGAGGACCAAAGTGCCCTTCGGTTAGAAGTGGGGAATCGGCGGGCTCCACACCTACGATCTCTACCTTGTCGGACTGCTCCTTGAGGTACTTGCCGGCGCCGGAAACGGTTCCCCCGGTACCTACGCCGGCAACGAAGATATCAACGTCGCCATCGGTATCTTCCCAAATCTCCTTACCGGTGGTGCGGTAGTGCACTTCTGGGTTAGCTGGGTTGGAGAACTGGCGCGCCAGGATTGCATTATCGGTGGACTCAACGATTTCGTTGGCCTTGTCCACTGCGCCCTGCATGCCGCCTGGGCCAGGGGTGAGAACTAGTTCTGCGCCAAGGGCGCGCAGCATCACGCGACGCTCATTGGACATGGTCTCTGGCATCGTCAGGATGACCTTGTAACCGCGCGCTGCGCCAACCATAGCCAAGGCGATGCCGGTGTTTCCGGAGGTCGCCTCGACGATCGTGCCGCCCGGTTTCAAGCTACCGTCTTGTTCCGCTGCGTCGATGATTGCCTTACCGATGCGGTCCTTGACGGAGTTGCCCGGGTTAGCGGATTCCAGCTTCACTGCAACCGTGGCGCCCAAGCCCTCGGTTAGCTTGTTCAGCTTAACCAAAGGGGTGTTACCAATGAGGTCAGTGAGGTTTTCGTAAATCTTAGCCATGTGGGGCCTCGCTTTCTTTGGGTGGTCCTTCGTCGAGCTGCGCATCTATTATGTTCAGCTTGTTTTGCATTATTACCGCAACTCGATTGCAGACCAATCTGTCTATTTTGTCTACTTGCGCCACTTTACACCTGTTATTTACTCGACGCCACCAGCTTCCATGGGTGAAAAGTCCCTTTGGCGCTAATCTTTTTCTGCCACAATGGGGCACATGACGAATTTCGAAACAATTCTGACCACGACCAACGAACGTGTAGCAACGATCACCATCAACCGCCCGAAGGCACTCAATGCTTTGAATAGCCAGGTTTTGGCTGATGTCACCGTCGCTGCGGAACAATTTGACTCGGACGACAGCATCGGTGCCATTGTCATCACCGGCGGGGAAAAAGCGTTTGCTGCCGGTGCGGACATCAAGGAAATGAAGGATGAAACATTCCCTGAAATCCGGGACAAGCGTCTGTTCGCGGAATGGGAGAAACTCGCCGCTGTGAAGACCCCGATTATCACCGCAGTGTCCGGCTTCGCATTGGGCGGTGGTTGTGAAGTGGCCATGATCGGCGACATCCTGCTGGCTAGTGAGACCGCCAAGTTCGGTCAGCCCGAGATCACATTGGGGGTTATCCCCGGTATGGGCGGAACGCAGCGCCTCACTCGCGCAGTTGGCAAATACAAGGCAATGGACCTCATCTTGACCGGCCGCATGATGGGCGCCGAAGAAGCCGAGCGCAGTGGACTGGTTTCCCGTGTCCTTCCAGCTGAGGGCTTCGACGAGGAGGTCCAAAAGATTGCCGCCAAGGTTGCTTCCATGAGTAGCGTTGCAACTGCGGCCGCCACGCAGATGGTGGACGAGGCCTACGAATCCACGCTCAAAGGCGGTTTGGAATCTGAGCGCCAAGTGTTCTGGGGGCTGTTCAGTACGGAAGACCAGAAGGAAGGCATGAACGCTTTCGTGGAAAAGCGCAAGCCCGAATGGAAGCACCACTAGGGGACTGGGTGTTAACGTCGGAGGCGGGGTAGCGCGGGGCGTCGAGACAAAAGGGCTGGCACAATAGGGCGCATGGCACAGACAAAGCGAGTAAGCCGCACCCTGAATCTGCCGATTGACCAAGTAAGGGAAATCGTAACCTCCGAGGCATTCCTCCTGACCAAGGAGAACATGGTGGAGGCTGGGGACTCCTGGCTGGACGAGGGGGTACGTGAGGTAGAAACGGATGGGACGGTCCGCGCGGGTGTGGACTTGGTCCGTCCTGCGCAGGAAGAAGCCGGTGTACCGGAGATGCGCACGCATCAGGACACGAAAATTTCGCCCCTGAAAGCAGAAGGGGTGGGTCGAGCGTTTGCTTTGGAATCCGCCCTACCACTGCCAGGGAACATCGGAGAAGTCACAACGCGCTACCGCTTCGCTGAAGGGGGCTCAGGGCCAGGCAGGCCAGCTGCGACGACAGAGGTTGAGGCCGTAGTCACGGTGAATTGCAAGATGCCGTTCGTGGGGAAGAAAATCGAAAACAGCATCATGGAGAACACTGAAAAAACCGTCGACTCTTCCTTGGAACGCATCCGCCGTTTCTCTTAAGTGCCTTGCAGCGTTCTCGTAAAGTTCGGGGGCAATTTTGGGGGTAGTCAGGGTGTGTTCTATACTCACCTCCTGACACTCGAAACTTGGTTGAGGGAGTATTTACGTGGACCAGCAGCGTCCCCGCGACGAAGATGAAGCCATTCTGTCTGCCTTGAGCTCTCTGAAGAATGCTACGGGCATTCCTGTGACCATGTATGGCGACATTCAGCCCGACGGGAAGATCCGAATTGGCAAGTGGCTAGGCCTTCGGACCCCAGCTCTGCATAACCTTGAGATCCCCGCGGGTGTGGGCATTGGAGGGCGTGTAGCGGCCACACGGCGACCCGTTGGCGTTTCCGACTACCTGCGCGCGAAGGCGATTACGCACGAGATGGATCGTCCAGTTCGGGATGAAGGACTGTTTTCTATTGTTGCCGTTCCAGTCATCGTTAGTCGTGAGATGCGCGGTGTGTTGTATGGCGGTGTTCATTCGCGTGCCCGCCTGGGCGATAAGGTGCTCGAGGAAGTCACGATGACTGCTCGTTGCCTGGAGCAGGACCTGGCGGTCTTGGACGCCACAAAGAACATGAAAACGGGAGCCATGGCGGGCAGCGGAGTGAAGCAAGTCCGCACGATGAGTGGTGCGGAATGGGAGCAGGTTCGCGCTACCCACTCCAAACTGCGCATGTTGGCTAACCGTGTGGAGAATGAATCGCTGCGTCGTGACTTGGAAGTCCTGTGCGACCAGATGGTTTCGCCAGTACGCGTGAAGCAAACCACGAAGTTGTCCGCCCGTGAGCTCGATGTGTTGGCGTGCGTGGCTTTGGGGCACACCAATGTGGAAGCGGCGGCCGAAATGGGTATCGGTGCCGAGACCGTCAAGAGCTACCTGCGATCCGTCATGCGTAAACTCGGCGCGCACACCCGTTACGAGGCGGTTAATGCCGCCCGTAGAATTGGTGCTTTGCCCTGATTCGAATAAGGGGAAAGCGGCCTCGCCATGGTGGCATTGACTCCAGGTCCAATCGGAGCACTGCAGTGAAAGAAGGGCAGGGTGCTCCGGAAAGGGCAACTCGCTGCGGCCTTCGACGGGACCGTATTGCCGCACTGTGAAGCCGTGAAGTGAAGGTGGCGCCCGTCCTTCTGACGGGCGCCATAAAAGCATCTAGGGTGGAATACGTGAAAGATAGCTTTCTAGTTACCGGTGGAGCGCGCCTAGCGGGCGCGGTGAAGGTCAGTGGCGCGAAAAACAGCGTGCTGAAGTTGATGTCCGCAGCTTTGTTGGCTGAGGGAACAACCACGCTGACCAACTGCCCAGAGATCGCTGACGTGCCATACATGGCAGAGGTTTTGCGTGGTTTGGGCGCCGAGGTCGCACTGGACAAGGGTACGGTCACCATCACGGTTCCGGAGAAAGTGGAGCATAACGCTGACTTTGACGCGGTCCGACAGTTCCGCGCGTCGGTGGCGGTGTTGGGCCCATTGACCGCGCGGTGCCTGAACGCCCGCGTAGCGCTTCCCGGTGGCGATGCTATTGGGTCGCGTCCGCTGGACATGCACCAATCGGGTCTGGAGAAACTGGGCGCCACGACGCGCATTGAGCACGGTTGCGTAGTCGCGGAAGCTGACCAACTACGTGGCGCCGATATCAAACTGGACTTCCCGTCAGTGGGGGCAACCGAGAACATTTTGACAGCTGCTGTCTTGGCAGAAGGTACTACTGTGTTGGACAACGCGGCACGTGAGCCTGAGATCGTGGACTTGTGCAACATGCTCAACACCATGGGTGCCAAGATCAGCGGTGCTGGCAGCAATACGATCACGGTAGAAGGCGTGGCAAAACTCAGCCCAACCAATTTTGAAGTCGTGGGTGACCGCATCGTGGCGGGCACCTGGGCTTACGCGGCGGCGATGACTCAGGGGGACATCACCGTTGGCGGTATTAACCCGCAGCACTTGCACTTAGTGCTGGAGAAGCTGAAGCTCGCCGGCGCGCAGGTAGAGACCTACCCGCAGGGCTTCCGCGTTGTACAAAATGAAAAACCCGTGGCCGTCGACTACCAAACACTACCTTTCCCAGGATTTCCCACGGACCTGCAGCCGATGGCGATTGCTCTGTGCACCGTCAGTGATGGCATGAGCGTGATTACGGAGAACATTTTCGAATCTCGCTTCCGGTTCGTCGACGAAATGATGCGCCTAGGTGCAGACGCCAGCATTGACGGCCACCACGTTGTCATCAGGGGAGTGAAAGAATTGTCCAGCGCGCCAGTCTGGAGTTCCGATATTCGCGCGGGTGCCGGATTGGTTCTGGCTGGCCTGGTTGCTGATGGTGTGACCGAGGTGCACGATGTCTACCACATCGACCGTGGCTACCCAGGATTCGAGGACCAGCTCCGCAGCTTGGGTGCGACCATCGAGCGTAAGGAGCGCTAGCGCCTCACTTGTCAGACACTCCGACTCGCTAACACCCTAATTCTCAGTTACAACGCTTCGTTGGCCTCTCGCCCCGGAAGCTCTTAACCCCGCCGTTGCGCGGGGTGTCATTTTATGTGGAGGTCTTGGGGTTGTCTGGAATTGGTGTTGGTTGGTGTGTGGTGGTGGGTTGGTTTCTTGGTGTGGACGCCTTGGGGTTGTGTGGGGTTGGTGTTGGTTGGTGTGTGGTGGTGGGTTGGTTTGTTGGTGTGGACGCTTTGGTGTTGTGTGTTGTTGGTTGGTGTTGTGTGTTGTGGTGTTTTGGTGGTGTGAGCTGGGGATTTGTGGTTGGTGTGTGGGGTGTGTAGATTTATGCAAGTCAGCGCGACGGGCTGCCCCGTGTTTGTAAGGCTTTTTTGCTTGCCGATGGTGGTGAGTGTGGCTGGGGTGTGTGTTGTGTTGGTTGTTAGGTAAGTAGCACGTTGGGTCCTGCGGCAGTGTGGGGCGGTGTTCACCCGGATTTTGTTTTTTGTTTGGGTCTAGGTTACACTGTGATTCCGTTGCAGCATGATCGCCTCAGTTTGTTGGGGTGTGGTTGTTGTGTGCGAATGTTGTTTGAGAACTCAATAGCGTGATGAACCGAAACAGTGATTGTTGTTGTTTTTGACGTGATACACGGTGACGAAACGATGCATGGTTAGACTGTCCGGATGATGCTGCCTGCGTGCCCTTTGTGTGGTGCGTGGATCATACTGTGTGTGTGGTGATGGTGTGTGGTTGTGTGTGTTATCAGCATGTGGTCGCATTTCTGTTGTGGTGTTGTTTGTGGTGGTGTTTGTGTTTGTCTGATGGTCATGCCGGTCGTGTGGTAACTCGCACGGTGATGCCTGCCTATTGTTGGTGGGGTTGGTTTGAATTGTAATCATCATGTGTGCACGTTGTGTCGTGTGTGTGTGGTGTAGGACGTGTTTTGTTTTTGTGGTCATGGATGAGTCGATGATTGTTGTTTCAATTGTTTTTGTGTGTCGGTGAGGTCACCCCCGTGACTGTTTGAGCTGATGCATTTGATTTATTTTTTGATCAGTAGTTCTTATTTTTTTGGCCATGGTTTGTGGCTCTCTTTTTTGTTGAGTCTGTTGACTGGCTTTTATGGAGAGTTTGATCCTGGCTCAGGATGAACGCTGGCGGCGTGCTTAACACATGCAAGTCGAACGGAAAGGCCCTGCTTGCAGGGTACTCGAGTGGCGAACGGGTGAGTAACACGTGGGTGATCTGCCTCGTACTTCGGGATAAGCCTGGGAAACTGGGTCTAATACCGGATAGGACCGGCCTTTAGTGTGGTTGGTGGAAAGTTTTGTCGGTACGAGATGAGCCCGCGGCCTATCAGCTTGTTGGTGGGGTAATGGCCTACCAAGGCGACGACGGGTAGCCGGCCTGAGAGGGTGTACGGCCACATTGGGACTGAGACACGGCCCAGACTCCTACGGGAGGCAGCAGTGGGGAATATTGCACAATGGGCGGAAGCCTGATGCAGCGACGCCGCGTGAGGGATGACGGCCTTCGGGTTGTAAACCTCTTTCGCTAGGGAAGAAGCCACGTGTGGTGACGGTACCTGGATAAGAAGCACCGGCTAACTACGTGCCAGCAGCCGCGGTAATACGTAGGGTGCAAGCGTTGTCCGGAATTACTGGGCGTAAAGAGCTCGTAGGTGGTTTGTCGCGTCGTTAGTGAAAGCCCGGGGCTTAACTCCGGGTCTGCTGGCGATACGGGCATAACTTGAGTGCTGTAGGGGAGACTGGAATTCCTGGTGTAGCGGTGGAATGCGCAGATATCAGGAGGAACACCGATGGCGAAGGCAGGTCTCTGGGCAGTAACTGACGCTGAGGAGCGAAAGCATGGGTAGCGAACAGGATTAGATACCCTGGTAGTCCATGCCGTAAACGGTGGGCGCTAGGTGTGGGGGTTTTTCACGACTTCCGTGCCGTAGCTAACGCATTAAGCGCCCCGCCTGGGGAGTACGGCCGCAAGGCTAAAACTCAAAGGAATTGACGGGGGCCCGCACAAGCGGCGGAGCATGTGGATTAATTCGATGCAACGCGAAGAACCTTACCTGGGCTTGACATATACGGGATCGGCGTAGAGATACGTTTTCCCTTGTGGCTCGTATACAGGTGGTGCATGGTTGTCGTCAGCTCGTGTCGTGAGATGTTGGGTTAAGTCCCGCAACGAGCGCAACCCTTGTCTTGTGTTGCCAGCACGTTATGGTGGGGACTCGCGAGAGACTGCCGGGGTTAACTCGGAGGAAGGTGGGGATGACGTCAAATCATCATGCCCCTTATGTCCAGGGCTTCACACATGCTACAATGGTCGGTACAGTGGGTTGCGATACCGTGAGGTGGAGCTAATCCCTTAAAGCCGGTCTCAGTTCGGATTGGAGTCTGCAACTCGACTCCATGAAGTCGGAGTCGCTAGTAATCGCAGATCAGCAACGCTGCGGTGAATACGTTCCCGGGCCTTGTACACACCGCCCGTCACGTCATGAAAGTTGGTAACACCCGAAGCCAGTGGCCTAAACTTGTTAGGGAGCTGTCGAAGGTGGGATCGGCGATTGGGACGAAGTCGTAACAAGGTAGCCGTACCGGAAGGTGCGGCTGGATCACCTCCTTTCTAAGGAGTTTTTATTTTGTGTTTTTGTGTTCCGGGTGAACATGATTGTTGGATACATCCTGCGTGTTGTTGTGGGGTGTGCATCACGGTCATCGCATGGTTGTGTGGTGGTTGATGAGTTTGATGTGTGTTGGTGTTGTTGTGTTGTGTTGGGGATAGCAGCGGTGTGCGTGCCTTTTTGTGGGTGCGTGTGTTTCGGTTTGTCATGTCTGTTGGGTGTCTGGGACAGCATTGTTGTGTGTGATGCATGAGAGTGTGTTCCTTGTTGTGGGAAGCGTGTGCTGTGTGTGCTGCCTGGTGGTGGTGCGTGTGGTGTGTGTTTTCGTGGTGTTTGAGAACTGTATAGTGGACGCGAGTATCTTCTTTATTTTTTTGTGATTGTAAGTGTATCTATCTGCCATTGTTTGTGGTGTTGTGTTTGTTGTTAAGGGCACACGGTGGATGCCTTGGCACAGTAAGCCGATGAAGGACGTGTAAGGCCGCGATAGGCCTCGGGGAGTTGCCAATAGAGCGTTGATCCGAGGGTGTCCGAATGGGGAAACCTGGCTGCAGTGATGTGTAGTCGCCCGCTGGTGAATTCAATAGCTGGTGTGGAGGGAACGCGGGGAAGTGAAACATCTCAGTACCCGTAGGAGAAGAAAATAATAATGATTCTGCTAGTAGCGGCGAGCGAACGTGGATTAATGGCTAAACCATATGCGTGTGATACCTGGCAGGGGTTGCGTGTGTGGGGTTGTGGGGCCTTGTTGTGCGGTGCTGCCATGGCCGTGCATCAGTCATGTGTGTTAGCGGAAGTGGTTTGGAATGGCCTGCCGTAGACGGTGAGAGTCCGGTACGTGAAAGCATGTGTGGTTGGTGTTGATGAGTGTCCCCGAGTAGCAGCGGGCTCGTGGAATCTGCTGTGAATCTGCCGGGACCACCCGGTAAGCCTGAATACTTGTATTGTGACCGATAGCGGATTAGTACCGTGAGGGAATGGTGAAAAGTACCCCGGGAGGGGAGTGAAATAGTACCTGAAACCGTGTGCTTACAATCCGTCAGAGCCTCTTTTTGTGGGGTGATGGCGTGCCTTTTGAAGAATGAGCCTGCGAGTCAGCGGCATGTCGCGAGGTTAACCCGTGTTGTGGGGTAGTCGTAGCGAAAGCGAATCCTAATAGGGTGTTGAGTGGCATGTCCTGGACCCGAAGCGGGGTGATCTACCCATGGCCAGTGTGAAGCAGCTGTAAGAGGTTGTGGAGGCGCGAACCCACTTAGGTTGAAAACTGAGGGGATGAGCTGTGGGTAGGGGTGAAAGGCTAATCAAACTCCGTGATAGCTGGTTCTCCCCGAAATGCATTTAGGTGCAGCGTCGTGTGTTTCTTCCTGGAGGTAGAGCTACTGGTTGGTTTAGCGGGACTATCATCTTAGCGACATCAGCCAAACTCCGAATGCCGGTGAAGTGAGAGCGCGGCAGTGAGACTGCGGGGGATAAGCTTCGTAGTCGAGAGGGAAACAGCCCAGATCGCCGGCTAAGGCCCCGAAGAGTGTACTAAGTGGAAAAGGATGTGGGATCGCGAAGACAGCCAGGAGGTTGGCTTAGAAGCAGCCATCCTTGAAAGAGTGCGTAATAGCTCACTGGTCGAGTGGTTCTGCGCCGACAATGTAGTGGGGCTCAAGTACACCGCCGAAGCCGCGGAACTCAACTGTTGTTGGGTTGGTAGGGGAGCGTCGTGTGGCCGGTGAAGGTGCGGGGTGACCCAGTGCTGGAGGCTATGCGAGTGAGAATGCAGGCATGAGTAGCGAATGATGCGTGAGAAACGTATCCGCCGGATGACTAAGGGTTCCTGGGTCAAGCTAATCTTCCCAGGGTGAGTCGGGACCTAAGGCGAGGCCGACAGGCGTAGTCGATGGACAACGGGTTGATATTCCCGTACCCGTGTATGTGCGCCCAATGGTGAATCAGTGATACTAACCACCCAAATCCATGCGTGTAGCACTTTGTGTTGTGTGTGTGGGGCTGCGTGGGACCTGAGCTGGTAGTAGCCAAGCGATGGGGTGACGCAGGAAGGTAGCCAAGCCACTTATTGGATTGTGGTGTAAGCGTGTGGCCCGCGCCCAGTGGTAAATCCCGGGGCGTGTATGGGTGAGGCGTGATGCGTACCCGTTGTGGGGATGTTGGTGATCCTATGCTGTCGAGAAAAGCCTCTAGTGAGTGCATACATGGCCCGTACCCATAACCGACACAGGTGGTCAGGTAGAGAATACTAAGGCGATCGGGTGAACTGTGGTTAAGGAACTCGGCAAATTGCCCCCGTAACTTCGGGAGAAGGGGGACCACTGCTGGTGACAGACTGGTTTTGAGCTGGTGGTGGTCGCAGAGAATAGAGGGAAGCGACTGTTTACTAAAAACACAGGTCCGTGCGAAGACGGTGAAGTCGATGTATACGGACTGACGCCTGCCCGGTGCTGGAAGGTTAAGAGGACCTGTTAGACCCCCTTTGGGGGTCGAAGCGGAGAATTTAAGCCCCAGTAAACGGCGGTGGTAACTATAACCATCCTAAGGTAGCGAAATTCCTTGTCGGGTAAGTTCCGACCTGCACGAATGGCGTAACGACTTCCCTGCTGTCTCAACCACAGGCCCGGCGAAATTGCAGTACGAGTAAAGATGCTCGTTACGCGCGGCAGGACGAAAAGACCCCGGGACCTTCACTATAGCTTGGTATTGGTGTTCGGTTCGGTTTGTGTAGGATAGGTGGGAGACTGTGAAGCGGCCACGCCAGTGGTTGTGGAGTCGTTGTTGAAATACCACTCTGATCGTATTGGATATCTGAACCTCGGCCCGTGATCCGGGTTAGGGACAGTGCCTGGTGGGTAGTTTAACTGGGGCGGTTGCCTCCCAAAGAGTAACGGAGGCGCCCAAAGGTTCCCTCAGCCTGGTTGGCAATCAGGTGTTGAGTGTAAGTGCACAAGGGAGCTTGACTGTGAGACTGACAGGTCGAGCAGGTACGAAAGTAGGGACTAGTGATCCGGCACCGGCTTGTGGAAGCGGTGTCGCTCAACGGATAAAAGGTACCCCGGGGATAACAGGCTGATCTTCCCCAAGAGTCCATATCGACGGGATGGTTTGGCACCTCGATGTCGGCTCGTCGCATCCTGGGGCTGGAGTAGGTCCCAAGGGTTGGGCTGTTCGCCCATTAAAGCGGCACGCGAGCTGGGTTTAGAACGTCGTGAGACAGTTCGGTCTCTATCCGCCGTGCGCGTTGAAACTTGAGAAAGGCTGTCCCTAGTACGAGAGGACCGGGACGGACATACCTCTGGTGCGCCAGTTGTCACGCCCGTGGCATGGCTGGTTGGCTACGTATGGAAGGGATAACCGCTGAAAGCATCTAAGCGGGAAGCCTGTTTCAAGATGAGGTTTCGTTTGAGGTTCCCTAGAGACTATGGGGTTGATAGGCCGGATCTGGAAGCGTAGTAATACGTGGAGGTGACCGGTACTAATTGACCGAGACTAAACATGATAACCCGTGACTGGCTAGAGCAGTGGCATACCATGTGGTGGTGTGTTGGTGTGTGGTTGGTGATGATGGTTGGTGTGGTACACGCACAGTCCATGCCGTGTGGTGTGGTTGTGAGTCGCATAAAAATTGCGTGGCACTAGTTTTTTGTGTTGTAGAGGATCTATCGTGTGTAGCTGCCTGTTGTGGGTGGGCTCGCGTCTGTTATGCAGTGTCTGGGACACTACGGCATACCAGCACCCTGTTTGTGGGTGGTTGGGTGTGTTGTTTGTTTCCTGTTGTTGGTTTGTCGGTGGTTTTTGCGATGGGGTCACGCCCGGTCCCTTTCCGAACCCGGAAGCTAAGCCTATCCGCGCCGATGGTACTGCACTCGGGAGGGTGTGGGAGAGTAGGTCGCCGCCGGCATTTATACTGTTTTTGTGTGTGTGATGGTGTGGGGTGTGTTGTCAGCAACGTGGTGTTGTTGGTGGCATGCCCCGCACCATCACACACTTTTTTTATGCCCATGTGTGGTGGGGTGGGTGGTGTAGATCGTTGTCGGTGCCACACCACCACACTCTTTTGCCCGTCTGTGCTGGTGGGGTGGGGTGTGTGGTTGTTGTGATGGGAACGAACTGTTCGTTTCTGTGGGTGGGCTTGTGCACCATCGCTCAACCGGCGCCATCGCTGTTGCAGCCGCATCCCCTCCTTGTTGAACCCTCTTTGTTTATCCCTGTTTGTCTGGCACTCTGAATGTTCTCAGCTCGCCACTGAGTGGG
Organism: Corynebacterium auriscanis; assembly: GCF_030408435.1. Lineage (NCBI taxonomy): Bacteria > Bacillati > Actinomycetota > Actinomycetes > Mycobacteriales > Corynebacteriaceae > Corynebacterium > Corynebacterium auriscanis. Next base: position 581,780 of record NZ_CP047046.1, read on the forward strand.
TCGGTGAATGTCAGCTGGGCAGCCGTTAGACCCATTGGCCGATTGAAATCCTCGTCTTCCGCAAATGGCGGGCTGGGCAGGTCAGTGTTTTTTTCGGGGTGGGTTTCGGGGATTTCCCTGATGCTCTGCGGGTACTACACCAACTAGGGTTTTGTTGTAAGGGCGACGAATGATCGCCCCGAATGGCTCAATCACTACATAATCGAGGGAGACAGCAATGTCGATCGGTACACACCCGGTTGCAGCTCGCGCAATCAAATTGGAAAAGAAGTATGGACAGGGAGAAACCGCAGTCCAAGCACTACGCGGCGTCAATGTTGAATTTGAAATGGGTAGGCTCACCGCAATTATGGGTCCATCCGGTTCCGGAAAGTCGACTCTCATGCATTGCTTGGCGGGGTTGGACTCGATCACCGGCGGGAATTGCTTCATTGGAGATACTGAGATCTCTTCCATGAAAGATAAAGAGATTACCGCTCTTCGGCGCGATCACTTGGGATTCATATTTCAGTCCTTCAACCTTGTACCGACTCTCACGGCGAGAGAAAATATCACACTGCCTAGTGATATTGCTGGTCGCCCCGTCGATGAATCATGGTTTGACGAGGTTACTAAGCGGCTGGGTTTGTCCGAGCGCCTAGGCCACCGCCCGTCAGAGCTTTCCGGTGGTCAGCAACAGCGCGTGGCTTGTGCACGTGCATTGGTTTCTAAGCCCCACATTGTTTTTGGTGATGAACCGACGGGCAACCTCGATTCCAACAGCTCGACAGAAGTTCTCAACATCCTCCGCACGGCGGTGGATAGCGACGGTCAAACGGTGGTTATAGTCACCCACGACCCACGGGCGGCTTCGTTTGCGGACCGGGTAATTTTCCTTGCCGACGGCCAAATCGTCGAAGATCTGAATCAACCATCGGCAGAGTCAATTCTGTCGACCATGGCAAAGATTCAAGAGTTGTAATCAGAAGGCGCTTGAAATGAATAAGAGTTTATGGCGCATTTCCGTGCGCAGCGTTTTGGCGAACAAGATCCGGTTTATCTTGACTATTTTGTCCGTCGTTCTCGGCACTGGGTTCATCGCTGGTTCCTTTATGTTCACCGATGCCTTGCAACGTTCGTTTGATGGCATTGTTCGAAGTAGTTTTAGTGACGTGGACGTGGCTGTTCAACCCAAACCCGGGCACCCTTTTAAGGTCTCTGACGATCTGCAATCCAAACTGAAAAACCACCCCGGAGTTGAGAAGGTTAATGTCTCAGACCAAGTAACGGCTCTTCTTGCTGACAAAGACGACCAAGTCATCAAAACAGGCGGAGCGCCTTCCGTTGTAATGGCCTTTTATGGACCTGATGACGTTGTAGGCCCACCGTTGAACATAGTATCGGGCGAAGCTCCTGTGGGTGCTAAGGAAGTGATGCTCAACCAGACAGCGGCTGAAAAGAGCAACGTGCACGCAGGCGATAAAATGTCCGTTTTTACACCCGACGGCCAACGGTTAGATGTGACCGTCAGTGGTTTGTACACTCTTGACATGGAGCTCGGGGGTTTCGCTGGGGCGGTCATGGACGAGAAAGCTTTTATCGACAACTTCACCAACGGCTACTTGAAGCAAGGCTATTTTGTTAAAGGTGCTCCCGGTGCGGACCCTGCCCAGCTAAGCCAAACGCTGGCGAAAGAATTCCCCAATGCCAAGGTAGAGGAGGGAAGTACGGTCGCGGACCGACAGTCACAGCAGATTAGAGAGGGATTGCAGTTCGTTAACTACTTCCTCGTCGCCTTCGGATTGGTCGCCTTGTTGGTTGGAACGTTCATTATTGCTAACACGTTCTCGATGATTGTCGCCCAACGCATGCGGGAGTTTGCGCTGTTGCGCTCGCTGGGCATGTCCCAAGGCCAACTAACTACCTCGGTCATCCTAGAAGCCATCTTGGTTGGGATCGTCGGCTCGCTCTTGGGGGTTGCCGCCGGAGTGGGAATCGTGAAAGCTATTTACGCCATAATGGACGGTCTTGGCTTTGGGTTGCCTTCGTCAGGATTAACTTTGACGCCCCAAGCCATCCTGATTCCACTGCTCCTTGGGTTGGTCGTCACTATCGCCAGCGCGTGGGCACCGGCCCGCCGAGCGGGCCGCGTGCACCCTGTCGAGGCAATGCGCTCTGGAGACCGGTCTTCGGCAAGTTCGCTGACAGTGCGAACGATCGCGGGTGCGGTCCTCCTAGCTGGTGGTGCTGCCGCCGCGATATTCTCCGCGTTTGCCTGGACAGGTGCGGACACGAAACCCCGGGCCATCGTTGTCGGTCTAGGTGCCTTCCTCATCATCCTGGGGACGTTCCTAGTTTCTCCCGCACTGTCGCGCGTCATCGTGCCGGGATTGGGCCGAGTAATCGGTGCGCCGTTTGGTGCTGTAGGGCGCCTTGCATCCACGAATTCGCAGCGAAATCCACGACGGACAGCTGCGACTGCATTCGCATTGGCACTAGGAATTGCCCTTGTTGCCTCTTTCGGAATGCTGGGAGCGTCCATGAAAGCTTCAATTCGTGGGGTATTGGAAAGCAATATCAGCGCAGACCTTGTGGTTGCAGGTGATTCACAGGGAGCATTCACTGTCACGCAGCCCGCTCTCCAGGACGTGAAGAAAACTTCAGGGGTGGGACGTGCCACCGCCTTGCGTGTAGCACCGCTTGAGGCTCTCGATACGAAGAAGAAGGGCGCGTCGATGATTGCATTGGACGGTCCTGTACAGGATGGAGTGAAGACAACGGTCGCGAGCGGAACGTTGGACCTGGGGGATGATGGAATGATCGCCGACAAAGACTACGCTGCGGCGAATGGTTGGGAGATTGGCGACAAAATCAAACTTGGCGTTGCCAGTGTTCCGGGAGGTGGCATGGACTCGAAGGTGCCGGATCAGATTAAGGGCAAGCCCATTGCCACTGTCACGCTGAAGGGTACCTACGAGTCAAACCAAATTCTGGGTCAAGAAGTGATTAGTCAGAATGTGGTGGATTCGGTCATGAAAAATGACTCGGTACTATCTCCATTTGCAGGAAAGATCCCCATCATCATGGTGCTGGTGAATGCTGCCGATGGTACGTCAGTCGAGGAGCTTCAAACCAACTTGGGCGATTCGCTCAAGAAGCACATCATCTTTCAGGTTTTAACACCGCAAGAAATGGCGGGCCAAAGTGCCCAATTGGTGAATGGAATGCTGAATACCTTGTACGCCCTGTTGGCACTGGCCATTATCGTGGCAGTTCTGGGAATCATCAATACCTTGGCACTAAATGTCATCGAGCGTCGCCAAGAGATCGGAATGCTCAGGGCCGTCGGTACTTTCCGGGGGCAAGTCCGTCGGATGATTACCCTAGAAGCCATCCAGATCGCAATCTATGGCGCACTGGTTGGTGTTCTTGTTGGCCTCGGATTAGGGTGGTGCTTCATCAAGGTGCTGCAAGGAACAGGACTGAATGAAATTGCAGTTCCGTGGGGACAAGTAGCAGCAATGATGGTGGGTTCTGCGGTAGTCGGAGCAATAGCTGCGTTGTGGCCAGCACACAAGGCGGCGCGCACGGCGCCTCTGGAAGCCATTACAGAGTAAGGTTTTAACCCCACTAGTCCCGGTTCGGCTTAACCCCCCCTCTACCTCCGGTTCGGCTTAACCCCCCTCTACCTCCGGTTCGGCTTAACCCCACCCGTTCAGCACGGGCTTGGCCAGCTCCGCACCGGGCAGTCGCTGAGGAACGACGAGGTTACAAGAGGGTTGGGGTTAGCTTGACGGGGTAGCGCAGAGCCGGGCACTACAATGGTCCTCATGAGTGCAGATCAGCGCATGGAGACCACGCAAACCCCCAACTCCGATATTCTCAACTTGCCGTCGAAGCCTGGGGATATCCAGCAAGGAGTGCAACCCCTCACTCCAGCGGAGCAGGTTTCGCAGTTGTCCGATTACTTCGAGGATAACTACCCGGAGCTTTTCCACTCGCTAATAGCAGACGAGGGGGCCCAATACCGAGCTCAGGGTGATGCGGTTCCGCCGGATCTGATCGCTACGACGGAGTCGCTCTGGGCGAGGTTCCCGGACCTGTTAACGCACGCTAGTCTGCTCGTTCTCGGTGCTGGTCTCGACCATCGCATGCCACATGTTGCGCAGCTCAAACCCGAGACTCAGGTGAGCGAGTGGGCCCACATTACTCCAGAATTGCCCGCCTTGCCTGAAGGCATTCGAGCGCAAGTGATTAAACCCAGCAACCCCACGGGGCAGCTAGCAATCAGCTTGCACGGCGGCCCGGGGTGGTTTGGTGATGGCGCCAGCCACGACTTCCTGTGGATGCCACTTTTCGCGGCTATCGCGGAGCAATCAGGCACAACCATCGTGGATCTTACGTTCCCCCTGCCTGGGAATAATGGCTGGTCGTGGGAACCCGCCCAGCGTGCCGTGGAAGAAGCCGCAAACACCATCTTGGATTCCGCCGATGCGCTTGATTGCACGGGGGAGGCCCCAGCTCTCGTTCCCTTCGGTTCCGGTATCCTAGCCGCAGCTACCGCCGCAGAGCGCTTTGATCGCTTCCTTTTCATGACGCCCCGCGTTCCCAGTAAGGGCTTCGCCCGGTTGCTGCGTGGGGCGTCGGTATATGTATCCCTAGCTAGCCAGGATTCCCGCGCCGATAGTGAGGCCAATGTGCGGGCATATTTCGATGCGACGGATGCGGAAGTGGAATACGACCTTAACGAATCTGAACACCTGATTGCAGCGCCAGCGGTGTGGCGCGAGCGGGTGGCAAAGGCCGCAACGTGGCTCCGAGGGCCGAACTAACCGAGGGGTTAATCGAGGGCCGAACCAATCGCGGGGTTAATCGAAGGCTGCGTTAATCGAGGGCCGAACTAACTGAGAGGCTTATTGACCGAGGGGCGCGTTAGGCGCGCAGCTGGAAATCGCTGGTGTAGGACTCGTCGAGGCAATCGCGTGTGCGGATGAGGGTATCCCGCAGGAGCTCGGCTGCTGCCGCGCGATCGCCCTTTTCAAGGAGGTCGACAATCCTGCGATACTTAGAGACATAAGGTGCCTGGAATTCATCCACCTTCGTCTTGCTGATCACGATGATGGATAGCCGCATTTTGGCAAGGATCTCGTCCATAGCTTCATCGAGTTGTTCGCTACCGGAGGCACGCACGACTGCGCGGTGAAAGTTCTGCGATTCTGTCGCCACACCGAAGTCGTCGCCAATGCGCAAACAGCGCTCTGCCTGGGAGACGTATCCTTCGAGTTCAGCAACATCAAGGTGCTCACCCCACATGAGTGCAGCAGTTTCGACGTGTGCACGGGCAGTGTAGAAATCGCGGGCCTCTTCTAGCGTGGGGGATGCGATGAAGACCCCGCGGTTCGGGATGCGTTCAAGTAACCCCTGGGCGCATAGGGTGGCGAAACTCTCGCGCAGGGTGTTGCGAGAAACTTCTAACTGCTTAGCTAGGGCCAACTCGTTGAGTTTTTCACCAGGGGTGAAGCGGCCGGAGGCAATCGCTCGACGGATGTCGGAGGTCACTTCGGTTGAACGCATGAAGTACAGCTTACTTAATGGTTTCTAAAGTTGTTAAACAACGCGGCTACTTGAATTACACAAAGATCGCACATTTACCCTCATTAGTGTTGAATAAAGAACTAATAAAGGCACCCGTCGTTGAAGGAAAACCAGTAAGTGCTTTCTATCAAGGCTGGTTACCGGTATTGTTAAGGACGAAGTTCGTATGTAATTAACCTTGTCCCGTGGAATCCAGAATGGCCCTTTCGGAGATGCGTTCTAGGATCTGCAAACCGTCGAACAATCGCGCGCGCTCATCATCCGTGAGCTCACGGAGCAATTCCAGCAGCGTGGAATTGCGGGTTGTGTTGGCGCGGTCAACTGCCTCTCGGCCTGCATCGGTAATACTTAGAATTACTGCCCGGCCGTCTTCCGGCGCACGGGAACGCGTGATGTACCCCAGGGTCTCAAGAGAGGAAGCGTGCTGGCTCATCGAGGGTTGGCTCACGCCCGATAAACGTGCCATCAATGCCATGGGTCGCGGGCCCTCTTTGAGCTGATTAAGGGTACTTGTTTGGTTGATCGTCAGTTCGGCGTTGCCATGCAGGATGCGCATCATGTGCACACCTTTGCGAACGCTATCGCGAGTGAGGACTGCTAGGTCCTCGCCAGAGTGGTTCTCCGAGGCAGGGGAGGTTCCAGAAGCCTTTGAACGATCTTGATTTTCAGCCACAAATTCATCATACCGCGGCGCATTTTCAGGAGCGTAACAAACCTCTAGATAATTACTTATCTAGAAGCAAAAGGTTTCGCTTCGTTCGCTTCACCTCGGCCAGGCGATCGATTCCCTTCTCGATCTTCTTCCAATCGCGTTCTGGAATGGCCTGTTCCGCCTTGCGCCACACTTCTTGATCAGAGGTGCCCCACGCGACAGGCATCGGGGAAATCTCCTCGTATGTGTGTTGACTACGGAAAGAACGATTGCCCAACACAGCCATCGATGGCACACGCGCGCCAACTTCGCGCCGCACGCCCGGCACACTCGTTACAACGCGACCCGCTAGTGCAGGTTGAGTACCGCGAGCCTCGGGTTCCGCGGCGGCGTCAACATAAGCAAGAAGGAAAATATCCCGAGCGTTCACCTCTGCGATAACGGCAGGGACCAAGTGGTAGGCATCGTAATACTCCTGCGGGGTGCCCATCTTTTTAGGCAAGACAGGGATGAGTGCCAGGCTGAGCAGAGCGAAAACACCCAGGATGATCGCTGCCGCGATACTGATGAGCACCACCCCTTTGATGGCGAAAACCACGCCGATGATGATCACGAGAATAAGCGCTAAAAGGGCAGCGGAGATTTGCGCGCGCTTCGCATCACGGAAGAACTCATTGTGCTTGCGGGCGTAGCCCTCTTCGACGTTAAAACGGAAATTAGTCATGTTTAATACAAGTCCTCAGAATCCATGATGCGGTAGCCGTACCCTTGCTCGGCTAGAAAACGCTGGCGATGGGCAGCATAATCCGCATCTAGTGTGTCACGGGTAACCACGGAATAGAAGAAGGCCCCGCCACCATCGGGTTTGGGGCGCAAGATACGGCCCAAACGCTGCGCTTCTTCCTGTCGAGAACCGAACGTCCCCGAAACTTGGATCGCCACGGACGCGCCCGGTAGGTCAACGGAGAAGTTGGCCACCTTACTGACCGCTAGCACCCGAATCTCCCCATCGCGGAATTGTTGGTACAGTTTTTCGCGCTTCGCTGTGCCCGTGCGGCCGTCAATGACGGGGACATCGAATTTTTCGGCGATTTCCTCTAGCTGGTCCAAGTACGCACCAATGATCAGCGTGGGCTCGTTGGGGTGAAGTTCCAAAATGCGGCGCACCACCGTGTTCTTCTTCGGTGAGGTTGCTGCCAGCCGGTACTTATCGGATTGCTCGGCCACGGCATAGGCCATTCGCTCGTCATCATCGAGCTGGATGCGCACTTCGGTACAGTCAGCCGGGGCGATCCAACCTTGGGCTTCGATGTCCTTCCATGGCGCGTCGTAACGCTTCGGCCCAATCAGGCTGAACACATCGCCCTCGCGCCCATCCTCGCGTACCAGCGTGGCGGTTAACCCCAGCCGGCGCCGGGATTGCAGGTCACTGGTCATGCGGAAAACTGGGGCGGGTAGTAGGTGGACCTCGTCGTAAATGATCAAGCCCCAGTCACGGGAATCAAAAACCTCGAGGGCTTTGAACTCGCCCTTGGTCTTGCGCGTAATCACCTGGTAGGTAGCGATGGTGACCGGGCGGATTTCTTTCTTCTCGCCCGAATACTCGCCGATTTCTTCCTCCGTCAGAGTTGTGCGGCGGATCAGCTCATCGCGCCACTGCCTGCCCGCGACGGTGTTTGTGACCAAAATCAGGGTGGTGGCTTTGGCCTTCGCCATCGCAGCTGCCCCCACCATGGTTTTACCGGCCCCACAGGGTAGGACGACCACACCGGAACCGCCTTCCCAGAAGCTGTCCGCCGCCATATCTTGGTAGTCGCGCAACTGCCACTGTTCGTGTTCCTGCGATAGCGAAATCGAATGCGCTTCACCGTCCACGTAGCCGGCCACGTCCTCAGCCGGCCACCCGACTTTCAACAGCTCTTGTTTCAGGCGTCCGCGTTCGGATGGGTGCACCACCACGGTGTCCGCGTCGATGCTTTGCCCCAGCATCGGCTTGATCTTCCGGTGCCGCTGGATTTCGGCGAGCACGGCCGGATCTTTGGATTCTAGAACTAACCCATGCGCGGGGTGCTTCGCCAAGGTCAGTCGCCCGTAGCGGTCCATTGTTTCCGCGATATCAATCAATAGTGGCTGCGGAACGGGGAAACGAGAGTATCGCTCCAGCACATCAACTACCTGTTCGGCATCGTGGCCTGCTGCGCGGGCATTCCACAGAGCCAAGGGAGTGATGCGGTAGGTGTGCACGTGTTCGGGAGCGCGCTCTAGTTCGGCAAATGGAGCCAAAGCATTGCGCGCGTCGCCAGCTGCCGGGTGATCGATCTCCAGCAGTACAGTTTTATCGGATTGAACGATCAGGGGGCCATCGCCAAGAGGCAAGCCGATCATCTCCATTTCCAGTCATTTGAGCACACCATTGCCTGTGTGTGCCGTGGCACGCCGTGGTACGCCGTGGTGCATCGCGCGAAGGTCTTTGCGGGGGCACGTGTCAGGTCAAACGAGTTATACCGGGCCGACCCACGAGGAACTTCGTAGGCGCGTATCAGTACAAACACACAATTGTATCGTGCATTCCCGCACTCAGGGCAGCGCCTGCGGGCGAACCCATTCGATCTGGCTGATATTGATCTGCACAGGCGCCCGATCCGCCACTGTCACACCCATCACCCGGGCGGGCTCCGCCATCACTACGTCGATGACTTCCTCCACGGCCTCGCCGTTAGGCTGTACAAACCGCACACTGACCGGCTGTCCCATTTTCAGCGCTTGGCGTAGGGCTTGCTTGATCTCGCGCACCGTATGGAATTGTGAGGGTAGCGGCTGGCTACGCTCGCCTTTCGCTGCCGTTTTTGCTTCTTGCTCCGCGGCTGGCCCCGCCGTTTGCTGTTGTGGCTGTTTTGTTTCTTTACCCGACGCCCCGCTGCCCACCTCTTCCGCAGCATCCATTCGGCGCTGGTTTTCCACTGCGCTCAAGATGGTTTCCCATTCCCCGTGCCAAAAAGTTTCTTCATCCTCGGCCGGGATCGGGTGGGTAATAGACGCCACGATGTACTTCGGCGTTTGATTGTGCAACGGTACGTGGCTTTCGGCTGCGTTGTTATGCAACCGTTCCGCATCCGCGATGGTGTACTGCAATGATTGGGGTACTGCGGACCAGCCGCCGGGGGTCATCTCTGTCAGGAATTCCTTCACCTCCGTTTGGGTCACTCCTTCGGCGTACGCGCCGAGGATCGCCTGGGTGGTGACACGCCACACGCTGGCCATCCCGCTGGATTCTTGAACGGCGATGCTGCGTAGCCGGGCAGCGTGCTGTGGGCTCAACAATCCGGGAGCCATGATCGTGTGGTCGCTTTGGATAATGAGGTATGAAACCGGTGCAGGCAGTAGATCGGCCAGGCTCGTGCTGAGCGTGGCAAACAACACGGTGGGATCGGTACCGGCCGGGGTGGAAAGTACGTCCGCAAGCCGGAAGGCGCTGATAGCGGGATCTTCACCCACGACCAACCCTAAGCTGCGGGCCTCGGAAAATAGGTCGCGCCACATTTCCGACGTGGCTGTATGAGCAACAGCGGGGTTGACCCGCCACATCGTCTGCTCTGGGGACAAGGGCCCTGGTGATTGCGGGGAGGGGGAAGAGGAGGGCGTCGAGAAACAAAAAGAAAAGCACTGACGTGCGCGGGTGGCGGCGAGAACGAAGAGTTGGGGTTCGAAGGCCCGCGCGTCCGCGTGGGCGATATTCCACGGCGCGTATGCGCTGCGCGACCACGCCAGGAGCAACTGCGCCCATTGATCGGCCAGGGAGCTGTCGAGGAACTTTTGGCCAGAGGCAGTGATACCCCAGTGTGGGCTGGGAAATTCCTCGTTGGACGGCGCCAGGTAGCCCGTAGCCACCAGGCCGGTTTCAATAGCTAGAGTGAGTCGTGACGTGAGGTCTGCCTCCGCGATCCGTAGGCGCTTGGCGGATTTAGCTAGATCGCGCAAACCAATTCCACCGTCGGTGAGGGGCTCGATCGGGTGTTGGCGCAGGTCGACCAGCAGATCGGTGAGCTCCAAGATGGTTTGGATGGCGTTCGCTACAGCACTCGCGGTGGTGTTCTGCGAAGAACAGTCTTTCCCAGCAGGTTGTTCGTTTCGGGCAGGTTGTTCGTCCCCAAGAAGCTGCCCCGCAACGCCCGGGCGAGGCAGCGCGTAATGGGGGCATCCGGTGGGCAGGAAATCTCCGCCGGGCTCACTGATGATTGTGTTTTCCAGGTACTGCGCGATCCGGCCAGTCAGGCGGACGGTCGTCTCGTCCAGCTGATCGAGTAACCCGTTGCGCACCATCGTCGGAAGAGGAGCGGAGGGATCACCGTCTGGACCCACGGATGCGGAGTGCCCCACACCACCGCTGGCATGCAGCGTTTGTAGCAGACGACGCTGTCGGGCGGGGAGATTATCCACCGCGGTAGGAATATCTGCCGTGGGGATGGTGCTGCGGTGGTGGTCGGCGAGCGCCCACGCTTCACTTGTCGCAGGATCGAAGTACGACGCCACGGTGGGCGCGATCTTGAGCTGCCGGGTGCATGGAGCTTCCTCGGGAGTGTGGTCCCGAAACTGCCCTGGGTTTAGTCGCCACCCCGGGCCGTAGATGAAGCCATGTGCAGCCAGTTTGTGAAGAGCGACGATGAGGTCATCGTGGTGGGGTTGGCGGGGAAGTGGGGTGCCGGCGATGTTCAGTAGCTCGTCTGCGGTCTCGATGACGTCCTGAACGGTCACGGGGTACGTGGTGGCATCTAGTTCGGTAGCAGCGTGGAGCAGGAGAAGGTCGATGGATCGCAACGAAGCCACATCCGTCACATCGTGAAGCGCTGTGGGGCGGATCGCAGCGAGATCTTGATCCGTGTGTCCCGCGAGCCATTCAGTGAAGGTAGGAAAGCCGACAGTCATAACTGCCTAATTCTACCTATAGGGGGTAGAACTAGGTATTTACTTTGGCTGGGTGGGGTGTGTTTTTGGGCTGGATATGGAATGATGAGCCTATGGCTAACGTAAACAAAAAAGGGTATGTAGACGCTGGCTGGCCGTCTGACATCCCAGAAGGTCAACACGCAGTAACTGAGCTCGTAGCTTTCTCCGCCGGTGCTCTGAGCCCGTACGGTGATCTGGAGTTCCCACTGGATCCCTCCACCCTTTCCTACGTTCACCCTCACACGGTGATTAACCGCTAACTGCCCTCCCTCTTTGGGGTTCGCGTTAGCGACGGCTAAAGGCCCGCTTCCATCTTTGCGATGGTAGCGGGCCTTTAGCATTTCGCAAGGTCAGGTTCTGCCTAGCCAGTGCTGCGTGGACGGGAGCGGGGGCGGCCCCGGGGTGGGGACCCGTGGCTGGTCAGGGGTGACTTACCACGGGGCCACCCGGAACCGACGGCTAAGACTTAGCGTGTCTAGCGTGGCAGAACAGCGTGCACAGCACCCTTGTTTGCTTTGTAGAAAGCGTTGAGCTGGTGACGGTGAGCCTTGTAGAAGTGATTCAGCTGTGGAGGTACGGAGTAGCCGGCAGCCTCGATGCGGTCGACGATGTTTTCCCATACAGCGTCCACTGCCAGGGTGTTCTTCTGGGCAGCTAGGTCACGAACGGCCTGCTTTACCGCTGGGGCTGGAGCAGGCTTTGGTGCGGCCTTAGCCTTAGGCGCAACGGTGCGAGGGGTTGGTGCGGAGTTCAAGCCCAGCTTTGCAGAGCATGCTGGCCATGCGCCCCAGCCCTGACCTGCCAGAACCTTTTCAGCCACGGCGATCTGCTGCTCGCGGGTTGCCTGGTATGCGTATGGTGCGTACTTCTGGCCACCATAAGCGTTCCACGTGCTAGGAGAGAACTGCAGGCCACCGTGAAAACCGTTGCCGGTGTTGATGTGCCAGTTGCCGCCGGCCTCACACTGAGCTAAGCGATCCCAGTCGGAATCGGGGGCTGCGGAGGCTGCAGGGGTGATTGTGGCAGATGCGCCAACTACGGCCATGCTGGCTACGGTCAGGCGAGCGGCGGTAGAGAACGTATTGCGCTTAGTGTGGCGTCCCATGTATTCGTCAGTTTCCCTTCGGGTTCTGGCTAGATCCACGTCGCGAGGATTGTGTGGAGCTGAACCGTTCGTTTCGTTTCTCGATCTGGGGCAGTAACCAGCCCGAAGGCTGGCGTCCAAATGGAGGTCCGTTTGACCCCTGCCCTTTGGCATGCCCGTTACGCTACTGGTTTGTCACGATTGAGTCACGTTTTTATCAAAACTAGATTTGATGGTGTCGACCGAGGGGAGGCGCTCAAAAGCCGGGTTATCCAGCGGTTTATCAAGAAGTTGTAGCTTCGTTACATTTTCGTAATGTGACGAAGATCACACATTGTGTGACTTATGTGAAACCACCATGCCCTTCCGAGGTATCCGAATCCCTAATTCCAAACTTGAGAGTTATGCGGTATCCTTAAACTTCTGTTTATTTCTAGGCTCAACTCGAATTTAAGGTGATGTGAACCATGCCTACAGGAAAAGTGAAGTGGTACGACGCGGATCGCGGCTATGGCTTTGTGAGCAATCCTGGTGATGAAGACGTTTACGTCGGTTCGCAAGTCCTGCCGGATGGTGTGGACGAGCTGTTCAAGGGTCAACGCATGGAATACGAGTTCGTCGCTGGCCGCCGCGGCCCGCAGGTGCTGAGTATCACGCACCTCGATGAGGCTCCGCGCCGCGCACAACGGAAGTTCAGCACCGAGGAACTGCACAAGATGGTGCAGGACACGATCACGCTGCTGGATGGTCGCGTGCTCCCCGTCCTCCAGGCGGGCCGCCGACCAGAGCGTAAGGAGTCCAAGCAGATTGCGGACATCCTGCGCACGATTGCTCGGGAGTTGGACGCTTAGCGTTACTCCTTAATCTCAATGCTCCAAATGGTATTGACCGGAGTTTGATTCTTCTCAGCATCAAGGCCCACCAGCATTGACCTCACTTCAACCAACTTCAAGCTCGGCGTGGAACCATCAGCACTTTTGCGTTCCGCACCGAGCTTTAGCTTTACTTCTTGGGCTTCATCTGCGCGGAAGTAGTTGTCCTGGTTCGCGCCAGGATCGTTATAGATCTTCAGCAGGGACCAGTCGTGGTTGGTTACATCTTGCGGGATCTTCAGAGTGAATTCCTTTGCCCCCTTGAGCTCCAATGGCGCCGGCTGACCTGGCTTGCAGTCCTTATCATCCAGCTCGCACGTGGAGTACGGTGCGATGTGTTGCTCTTGGCCATCCACAACCGCGACGATGCGCTGATCCTGCGGCAGAGTCTCCACCTGACCGTCCTTCCAGCGGTTATAGAACACGATGGCTGCAGCGACAATTGCCACGACGGCCACAATCGCTGCAAACGCCAACAGTTGCTTCCGCTGTTCTTGCTTGCGCCGCGCTTTCTTGCTGAGCTTTTTCCCCCCACCGGCTGCTACCGCGATCTCGCTGTCGTCGTGGTGGTTCTCTTTTTCACCTGACGCCCCGCTGGCCCGCGCAAACGCCTTTGCCCTGGAATCCCGTTTCTCATCACTCACCCGCCCAATGCTAGTTCAAAGGGCAGGCGTGGCCTAAGCGTCAAAAGGCGTGATGGTGATCTTCGGGGTTTTTCCGTTTAGGAGAAAGTGACTTCGTATAGCGTGTCCCACCACTTTCCTGTGAGGTAGAAGCGTTGCCTAGAAGCCCTGTCGCCGGTGGATTCACCTTGAGGAATGAACGCGATGCCGTTGAGAACATCGGCACCGCGCCGGTCGGCGGCAGGCAGTTTTCCAGTGAGATCGGCAATTCCCGTCACAAACCCCGTGGCCGGATCAATCAGATAGATCTGGTTGGTTTGCCATACATTGGCCCACACGGAGCCGTCCGGGGTACATTCCAGCTCATTGAGCATAGTGGTGGCTTGCCCACCCTTGGTGACGGAAATTTCACCGGTTTTATCGAAGGTGCTGGGGTCGCGGAACGTCAGGGTACCTGACCCGTCGCTCATCACCAGCCGGTCCTGTTGCGCACACAGGCCCCAGCCTTCACCGTCATAGCGAACCCGGCCGGTCTCGCGCAGGTCCTGGGCGTTGCGTTTGATGGCAGTGTGTTCTTTCCACGTCAGTTGCCACACCGTGTCCCCAGTGATGGTGATGCCCTCGCCGAAGAATTCATCGGGTAAGTTCTGGGATTCTGATTGTTTCCCGTCTACCGTGGTGCGATAAATGCGGGATTGCCTGTACTGCCCAGTGCCCACCACTAGGTTTCCGTCTTTACCCACCTCTAGGCCCTGGGTGAATGATGTTTTGTCCCAGGGGTGGGAACCTTTGACTACCACGTTCAAACGGGTGGGTTGTGGTGGGGGTCCAGACGCGTCGGTCGAGTTTGGCCCGGAAGAACCGGTGGAATCCGACGAGCTATTCGGTGTGTTGCCAGGAATGGAACCACACGCGGAGGTGACGAGAAGTGCACTCGCTACCCCAATGGTGAGTAGGGTGCGGATGGGCGAGGGGCGTCGGAACGGGTAGGAAAAGGCGGTGTGGTGACTGGGTGTGCTCGCCGGGGTGAGGGGTGGAGTGGGCGAGGGGCGTCGGGACCAAGAGGAAGCCGCGCGGCGACGGTTGGAGCTCATGTAGTAGATCATGCAACACATTGTGAGGGGATGGGTATCCCGCGGGAAGCAGTGGCGGGCATAATAGGGGGGTGAGTAACCACAGATCTAAGCGCCGGAATCGCACCATTGACCCGATTTTGTTGTCTGGGGAAGCGAAGGAAGTCGCAAGGGAAGCCTTGGAGGAAATTGGGGGAGAAGAGGTTGGAAAGCACCTCGGCGCCACAGCGACTGCTGGTGGGACCGCCCTGCACAGATTCGCCAGTGAAGTGCCTGGATACAGCGGTTGGGAGTGGATAGCGGTATTGGCGAGTGTGCCGGGAAGTGGAGAGATCACAGTCAACGAGGTATCGCTGCAAGCCGGCCGGGATGCGAAACTCGCGCCAGAATGGGTGCCATACGAAGATCGCGTGCAGCCGGGGGACTTGGGCCCGGGGGATGTACTGCCACCGCGGCTAGACGACGACCGATTAATGCAGTGGCGGGAGCTGGAGACTGTTGACGGTGGAAACCAGGGTTTTCCCCGGAATCCGGCGGCGGAGGACACGCTTTCCGCCAAGGGGCTGCGCGATGCCATTGCGCGTTGGAAGGCCACCAATGGTCCCAGTTCCGATTTCGCGCAGCAAGCCGAAATGACGTGTGAAACATGTGCGTTCTACTTGCCGTTTAATGCGCCCGAGACTGAGCTGGGGGTGTGCGCGAATGAGTTTTCGGCAGACGGCCAGGTTGTAACGGCGGATTTCGGTTGTGGGGCGCATTCGGCGTCCAAGGATGAAACCTACCGGGAGGGGCGTAGGGAATACGGAGCGTTCGACGACGGCCCCGGGATTGATCGGTGGGGGCAAAACGGGTGAGACCCAGCAGGTAGTTAACTGCTGCGCAGTTTGCTAAAGGGTGGGGGAAGTGGCACTTTTGGAAACGTCAATGATGGACATGACCAGCAGTCGGGTGGATTCCACCCGTGCTGTCCCGAGGGGAAAGTAGCTCAACAGATATGGCAAAGGCAGTTAAAGAACCGGCTACCGGGGCCGGCCGAAGCGGATTAGACCGCTACTTTAAGATCACAGAGCGGGGAAGCACCGTCGCCACTGAAATTCGTGGCGGTGTAGTGACGTTCTTCGCAATGGCGTACATCATCATCTTGAACCCACTCATCTTGGGTACGATCCCGGATCACACCGGCAATGTGCTGGGAACCTCGCGCGTTGCCGCCGTGACGGCCCTGGCCGCTGGCATTATGACGATCCTGTTCGGCGTGTTCGCCCGCTATCCGTTCGGTATCGCTGCGGGCTTGGGTATCAATACGCTGGTAGCGGTCACGTTCGTAGCCAGCGAGGGACTGACGTGGCCAGAGGCCATGGGGCTTGTAGTCCTCGATGGTGTTGCCATTGTGGTTCTGGCCCTGTCCGGTGTGCGCGAGGCCGTTTTTAACTCGATCCCAGATTCCCTGAAAGCCGCGATCGGGGTGGGCATTGGCCTGTTCATTGCGCTTATCGGCCTAGTCGATGCTGGTTTTGTCCGACGTATTCCCGATGCCGCAGGCACCACCGTTCCTGTGGGGCTGGGTATTAACGGTTCCATTGCGTCGTGGCCGACCTTGGTGTTCGTGATTGGTCTATTGATCTGTGGCGCCCTGGTCGTCCGTCAGGTCCGTGGGGGGTTGTTCATCGGAATTGTGGCCACCACCATCATCGCCCTCATCGTGGAAGCCATGACGGGAACGGGCCCTAGTTTCGTTGATGGAAAGCCCAACCCGAAGGGCTGGAGCTTGGCCGTCCCCGAGCTTCCACAATCGGCCGGTGGTCTGCCGGATCTTTCCTTGGTCGGTGCTGTGGACCTCATCGGTGCGTTTTCTCGTGTTGGTGTGCTGGCTGCTTCCCTGTTGCTGTTTACCCTGGTCCTGGCCAACTTCTTCGACGCGATGGGCACCATGACCGCTCTCGGCAAGCAAGCCAAACTCACCGATGAGGAAGGCCGACTGCCGAATCTGCGTACCGCACTGGTCGTCGAGGGCGCTGGTGCTGTCGTGGGTGGCGCCGTTTCGGGTTCCTCCAATACCGTGTACGTGGATTCCGCAGCCGGCATCGGCGATGGCGCGCGCACTGGCCTGGCCAACGTGGTCACGGGTCTTCTTTTCCTGCTGGCAATGTTCTTGACCCCGCTCTACGAAATCGTTCCTATTGAAGCCGCCGCACCAGTTCTGGTCATTGTGGGTGCGTTGATGATGGCCCAGATCCGAGATATTGATTTTTCCCGGTTCGACATCGCCCTACCTGCCTTCCTCACTATTGTGATCATGCCGTTTACCTACTCCATTGCCAACGGCATCGGTGTGGGCTTTATCGCGTACGTCTTCATGGCTGTGGTTGGCGGTAAGGCTAAGAGGGTCCACCCGTTGCTGTACATCGTGGCAATCCTGTTCGTTGTGTACTTCGTTGTCGATCCCGTCCTGGGTGCCATCCAGCACTAGAAACTCACACGACTGTTATGACTTCCACATGGTTTGATCCCCACCTCATCGAGGACCCTTCCGATTACCGGTTGGATGACATCCGGGATCTGAATTCATCGGATTTGCGCCCCGACTTACCCGGTGGGAAGGGGTTGGTCATCGCGGAGGGCAACCTTGTGGTTCCACGCCTTCTGGGCTCTCGTTATCCGGTGCGCACGATCGTGGGCTTCGGCTCCAAGTTGGCGGCTTTGGAGCGGCAGTTACGGGCTGAGGGGTTCTTTTCTGCCGACGCCCCCACGGCCCGTCATACCCGCCCTCCCCAGGTTCTGGAAGTCAGCCGTGAGGTGCTACGTCGCGTAGCCGGGTTCGACATGCATCGGGGCCTAGTGGCGGCGGCGGATCGGGTGGAAGAGCTGGGTGTGGACGAGGTGCTCAACCACGTGGAAAACTCCGGTACAGAAACCAAAGTAGTGGCCGTGCTGGAAGGGGTGGGGGACCACGAAAACATTGGTGCGTTGTTCCGGAATGCCGCGGGGTTGTCCGTGGATGCCGTGTTGTTCGGTGCAGCCACGGCCGATCCACTGTACCGGCGTAGTGTGCGCGTGAGCATGGGGCATGTATTGCGCATTCCGTTTGCACGCTTTGCGGGCAAGACCACCACGTGGCAGAGGTCGCTATCCACCCTGCAGGAGCGGGGTTACTCAGTGATTGCGTTGACCCCCAACACGGAGCAGAGCCTGACCGAGGCCGTGGGACAGGCCCGACGCAACGCGGCTGCGGCCGACCGTGAGGTGCGTATCGCAATCATGGTTGGCGCTGAGGGGCCCGGTTTGACCGAGCACGCCATGCGCGCGGCCGATATCCGTGCAGCCATCCCTATGGCCCCCGGCGCTGATTCGTTGAACGTCGCTACCGCCGCAGCGATCGGATTCTACGCAGCGCGACTGTAGCGCCCCACTTGGCGGTGCGCACGATTGACTGCGATAGCTCGCGCAAAACCTCGGGCCCCGTGGGCTCGGCAGGAGCACCCGCGGAAGCGTAATCGTCGTAACCCTGTTCCTCGCGGTGCAAGGAGACATCTTGGCTGGCCGGAGGTAGCGCGCGGTCGCCTAGAGCTCCGCGCGCACGCAGCTGCTCACGGCCCGCGGAATTGCTGCCGTATTCACTGGACTTGGCCTCTGGGCGCCCATCGGTGGCAAAAGCTGCCACGGGGAGTTGCGCCGCATCGTCATCGTGCGGGCAAATGGAAAAGCCCAACCAACCTTCCACGCTGGCCATAGCCAACTGGGATGGGTAAAACGGTAATTCAATTCCAGTTGCCGAGGTATTGCCGGCCCAGAATTCGGATTCGAAGGGCTCTGGTAGTCCGATGTCCTCTAAAATCTCGCGCCGGGTGGCGGAGAAACTGCGCTGCAGGGTGCCTGCCGACCAGTGGGCAAAAGCGCCGAAGGTGGGGTCGTGTTTGGGGAGTGACCTATCGTCCACATCACCGGTGATGTGGAAACGCTCCGCCTCTGTCGAAGTGGTCTTCCTATCGTTCGATGCGGTTTGGCCCTCGTTCGCTCCGGTGTGTGCGCTCGCTTTAAAACCCTCGTCGAATACTGCGGTGGCGTACACCTCGGGAGCGTTCACCAGGGCGCGGAATTCTTCGGGGAGGTCCGAGAGTTTGTGTAGGTCAGGCATGATCGTTTGCACAACGGAAAGCCCTGGGTAGCCACCGATGTAAAACTCGCTGGTGCCGGGTGCAGCACTACGGACCATGTCGAAGTCACCGATGTGTGTGAGCGGTAAGGAAGGATCCAGCTGGGCCAGGTACTTCCTGGCAAACCCGCGGTCAGCTTTGGGTTCTGAATCTAAGACAGCAGCCGGATTAGCAGCACTCACAAACCACAGGGTTACCAAAGCCATGTTGTATTACCTCTTTTTACGGGGGTTAGTGCGTACACCGAGCAGTACATCCTCCCAGTGCGGGGTGATGGCCTTACGGCGCCGCTTTGGCCGATCGTCGTCATCGGGGTGCATGAGGAAGCCTTCCTCGGTATCGTGGCCGTCTGCATCGTCCGAATTGTCGCCACGCGGTTGCATCCGGCGTGGGCCGGGACCACCGGTGGGATCGTAACCGTCGCGGGCTGGGCCACCATCACGATCGTTGTCATAACCACGGTCTTCGTCGTAATCACCTACGCGATCGCCGGCAGCCATATCCGGATCGTCGTTCCACCGCAGTGGGGTTACAGCCGCCACTCGCCGCGGCGCTTGGCCGTATCGTGGGTCCACCAAGTCGCCGGCGATGCTGTTAATTGGCTGGGCTAGGTTGGGCCCTGGTTGCTGTTGCTGCAACAGGAATTCCGCGACGTGAGTTGCTACCTGCCCGGCGGCCGCTTTATTCCAGCTCACCGTGATGATCCACTGTTTGGCCTCGTTGAGGTACGCGTCCCATTCACACTCGGACAGCGATTCGCCACGCGCTGCTAACGATGTTGCTAAAACCTCCCACAGCGTGTTCTTAGCAGGTCCGTCGGAGTTGACGGGGTGTGCAGAGTGGGCCAGTTCCGCGATGCGAGCGCGTTCTTGCAGGATGGGCCAAGCGTACGGTTCGATGCGGGAAGAATCTGTATCCGCTTCCTCCGCCAGTTCCTCGATGCTGGCACCGTGGCGCACGCGATCTTGGATGGCGCGAGGGGTAATGGAAATCCTCGTGCGGTGAGGGCGTTGGGAAGTGCGGCCGAACTTGCCGAATCCAGCAACCTTTTTTGTTTCGACGCCCTCTTCATCCGCGTCCTTGCTCCTCGTTGAGGTGTCGGTGGAATTCGAATCCGACGCAGGGGCCTCGTCACTGGCACCGGAGGTGTCAGAATCAGTCGACGTGATCTCCTCCGTGGAGCTCGGGGTCGCCGTGAGCGAACCCAATGCAGCGCTGAGAGGAGAGGGGGCCGAGGGGGCGTCGTTGGAATCAGTAGAAGAAGGTTTTGCCGACGTGACAGCCGTTAGGTCCGAGGGAGCAGAGTCAACATCCGAAGAGGAATGACCGTCGAGGATTCGGCGAAGGTCGTCCGTGACCGGCAGGAAGAACTCCTGCACGTTATCGCTGGCGGTATCGCCGGAGTTATCGGACGTGGCTGGGGAGTGGGAATCCTGCTGTTCGGCGACGCGCAGAACGAGCGAAGATGCGTCACTTTCGGCGACGATCAGCTTCAGTTCTTGCACGGGTTACCTCCTAGGATGGAAAACATGTCGGGCTCAACTTTAGCTAAAGGTGAGTTGACACCGCCGGAAATTCTATCGGCGGTGTCGGTAGCGCGCAGCGGAACTGGGTGCCAGGGGGGTCAGTGGCCGGGAAGGTTAGGCCTTCTTGGCGTAACCGTTGTCCAAGATGTAATCGATGGCCTTGGTTAGCTTCTGGACGTCCTCGGGGTCGATAGCCGGGAACATACCGATGCGCTGCTGGTTGCGGCCCAGCTTGCGGTAAGGCTCGGTATCCAGAACACCGTTCGCGCGCAGGATCTTGGCGATAGCCGCGGCATCGACGTCCTCGGCGAAGTCGATGGTGCCAACAACTAGGGAGCGGGTTGCGGGATCCTGCACGAACGGGGTGGCCTCTGGGCGGGTCTCGGCCCAGTTGTACAAGGCGGTGGAGGATTCGGTGGTGCGCTGAACCATTCCGGCCAGGCCCCCGTTAGCGTTCATCCACTGCACCTGGTTGTCCAGCATCAACAGGGTGCCAACCGCTGGGGTGTTGTAGGTCTGGTTCTTACGGGAGTTGTCAACGGCCGTCTTCAGATCCAAGAAGGCTGGGATGTAACGATCTTGGCCGGCGATTTCCTCAACGCGCTCCAGAGCTGCAGGGGAGAATGCAGCCAACCACAGGCCGCCGTCGGAAGCGAAGCACTTCTGGGGGCTGAAGTAGTACACATCGGCCTGGCTCATGTCCACGTCCAGACCGCCGGCGCCGGAGGTGGCGTCGATGGCTACAAGGGCATCGGTGTTCGGGCGGATCACGGGAACCATCGCACCCGTGGAGGTTTCGTTGTGAGCCCATGCGACCAGATCGGCGCTGGTGCCGTCCAGTTCGCTAGGGGAAGGGGCGGTGCCGGGCTCTGCGCTTACGACCTGCGGTTCGTCCAGCCAAGGGGCCTTCTTCGAGACGCTGGCGAACTTGCCGGAGAACTCACCGTAGGTGAGGTGAGCGGATTGTTGACGAATCAAACCGAAGGAAGCGGCATCCCAGAACGCGGTGGCGCCACCGAGGGACAAGATGATTTCGTACCCTTCGGGCAGTTGGAAGAGTTCGGAAAGGCCCTCGCGGACGGAACCGACAACATCTTTCACGCCCGCTTGGCGGTGGGAGGTGCCCATAATCGCAGCGCCGTCGGCGATGGCCTCAAGCTGTTCGGGGCGGACCTTGGACGGACCGCAACCGAAACGGCCATCAGAAGGGATCAGTTCCGCTGGGATTGTGGGCAGTTCGTTGGAAGTCGTCATGGATCTGCTTTCTACTGTCGGTGGTAAACGCTGTATGCCGCCTGCGGGGATATCTTTTCATGTAGTTTCAGAAGCATCTGAGCGCGCGGAATATGCGAATACATGAATTAAAACGGCTAGCCCTCAGTTTATCCCGCTTGACCGTTGTCCCGCTAAAACATGGGTAAAGTTGTAAGAATATAGGGATAAATTGGCTCAAGGTGGGGGTAAGTGCCCAGGGGTCTGGCCATTGTTTCGTGCACGGTCGCTGGGGGCGGGGGTGAGTTGGGTAACACTGTGATGTCATCCGAATCACAGTGGTTGTAGGCTGTGCGTTATCCCACTTTGAGTGGCCGGCGCGATTGCCTTCCCGCAATCCGCGGGTATTCCATGAGCCCGAGCGCCGATATATCTATAGACTGGTACGTGCTCAAAGCGAAGCACGCGAACATTTCAGAAAGGGATGTCAATGGCTACCGATAATCAGGACAAGGCCGTCCTCCACTACCCAGGTGGAGAATACGAAATGGACATCGTCCGCGCTACCGAAGGCAACGACGGTATTGCACTGGGCAAAATGCTGGCTGAGACCGGCATGACTACCCTGGACCCGGGCTACATGAACACCGGTTCCACCGAGTCCGCCATCACCTACATTGACGGTGCTAACGGCATCCTGCGCTACCGCGGTTACGACATCGCGGATCTGGCTAATAATTGCACCTTTAACGAAGTTTCCTACCTCCTCATCAATGGCGAGCTGCCTAGCCCAGAGGAGAAGGACGAGTTCTCCGAGCGCATTCGTCGCCACACCCTGTTGGATGAGGACTTCAAGACCTCCTTCCGCGTCTTCCCGCGCGATGCGCACCCAATGAGTGTGCTGGCTTCTTCCGTTAACATTTTGTCCACCTACTACCAAGATGACTTGGACCCACTGGACACGGAAAAGCAGAAGCTGAACACCTACCGCCTGATGGCTAAGGTTCCAATGCTGGCTGCCTACGCATACCGCGCTTCCAAGGGCAAGCCATACATGTACCCAGACAACAGCTTGAACGCGCGCGAGAACTTCCTGCGCAATATGTTCGGTTACCCGACCGAAGACTTTGAAGTCGACCCAATTGTCACCAAGGCGCTCGACAAGCTGCTGATCCTGCACGCTGATCACGAGCAGAACTGCTCCACCTCTACCGTCCGCATGGTTGGTTCCGCGCAGGCCAATATGTTCGTTTCCATCGCCGCGGGCATCAACGCGCTGTCTGGCCCA
The DNA here is from genome assembly GCF_030408435.1 of Corynebacterium auriscanis. NCBI lineage: Bacteria > Bacillati > Actinomycetota > Actinomycetes > Mycobacteriales > Corynebacteriaceae > Corynebacterium > Corynebacterium auriscanis. Next base: position 604,782 of record NZ_CP047046.1, read on the forward strand.
CTGCACGGTGGCGCAAACCAGGCTGTGTTGGAGATGCTGGAGGAAATCCAGAACAACGGTGGCGACGCTACCGACTTCATGAACCGCGTGAAGAACAAGGAGCCGGGCGTGAAGCTCATGGGCTTCGGTCACCGCGTGTACAAGAACTACGATCCGCGCGCTGCCATCGTCAAGGAGTCCGCACACGAGATCCTCGAGCACCTCGGTGGCGATGAGCTGCTGGATCTGGCGATGAAGCTCGAGGAGATCGCTCTGGCCGATGATTACTTCATCGACCGTAAGCTGTACCCAAATGTGGACTTCTACACCGGCCTGATCTACCGTGCCATGGGCTTCCCGACGGACTTCTTCACGGTTCTGTTTGCGATGGGTCGCCTCCCAGGCTGGATCGCTCACTACCTGGAGCAGGTCAACGATCCCAAGGCGAAGATCAACCGTCCTCGCCAGATCTACACCGGCCCAGCAGAGCGCAAGCTGTAGTAGCAATCCGGTTTGAGCGCGCTGTAATAGCAATCCGGTTTGAGCACAGCTCGTCAAGGCGGGCTGGAGTCCACGCGGGCTGGGTGGGGTATCTGCTCCATCTTCGCCTTCCGGACTGTGCGTCCGCAGCCTCTGCTGGCGGGTTTAATCTCGTCGCTTAGATTCTTACTCGACGCCACCCCGCGCCCCTCGACTTCGAGGTCGGCGCGGGGTTCGCGCATATTAGCCGACGGTGCGATTGGGGCGATTCGTGGGCCCATGGAGCGCGTGAAATCTGCCAGCTTGGGGGCGTCGCTGTTAAAATGGTGCGGAATTCGATAGCGCGAGGAAACGGCCGAGCGCAAAGAAGGAGAGAAGTTTCATGAGCAAGCCACTTTACGAGGCACAGTCCGGCAAGGCGCCCGAAGATCTTGTCATTGAAGACATCAAAGTCGGCGAGGGCGCCGAGGCTGTTGCAGGTGGCATGGTTGAGGTCCACTACGTTGGCTTTGACTTTGAGACCGGTGAGGAATTCGATTCCTCGTGGGATCGCGGGGAATCAATCGAGTTCCCGCTGAGCGGCCTCATTGCGGGCTGGCAAGAAGGCATCCCGGGTATGAAGGTGGATGGCCGTCGCAAGCTCATCATCCCGCCAGAAAAGGCTTATGGACCAGCGGGTATGGGGCACCCATTATCTGGGCGCACCCTAGTGTTCATCATTGATCTGATCAACGCCAACTAGGCGCGCGGGGGGGGGCGGTGCCGGAGTTCCCACATAGGTCGTCAATTCTGTGGGAGAGGTTGTGAGGGGGTAGGTTGTCCACTCTGCGAGTGAGACTGTGGGGGTACAGGGATCCTGCCACTTTACGTCACCGATATTGTTATCAGTATGCCGAAGAGTCGATCGCACTTGGTGGGCAATCGGCTGCTTGTATAAGTGTCGGGGGCTAGGCAGTTCGGGAGGGGGCAAGGGGCGCGCAGGGGGGCGCACTGGTTTGGTAGTCCGCTGGCAACCCCAGCGCAGGGCGGTTCGGAGCGCGCAGGGGGCGCACCCGAATGCTCCAGTGTCGGTTTTCCCAATCGCCCCGGTGTCGGTGCCCTCACCTTGAACCCGGTGACGGAATTCTTGAGCTGAACAACAAATGTGCAGCAGAAGTCCAACAAAAACGCGTCATTTGTCGGAGTTCTGCTGCACATTATGCGTACTAGTGCGTGGGTGGCGGGTGCTCTGTCCCACGTGGCCTGTTATCGGCGGGAACCGGTTGGGCGGTGGCGGGTGCTCTGTCCCACGTGGCCTGTTATCGGCGGGAACCGGTTGGTGGGTGGCGGGTGCTCTGTCCCACGTGGCCTGTTATCGGCGGGAACCGGTTGGTGGGTGGCGGGTGCTCTGTCCCACGTGGCCCGTTATCGGCGGGAACCCCGCGCGGGGGTGGGTGAGTAAGCCGTAGCTGTCAGGCCCTGAGTGCCTTCATCCACGTCAACTTGGTGCCATTGTGCAAGATAGCGCGCCTGTAGATCCGCGCTACCAGCATTAGAATCGCGATGGTAGCCAAGAGTGCGATGGCAAAGGAAGCCAGCACCTGCCACAGCGGCATGTTTCCGCCTGCCATTTGCAGGGGAGCGACCGTCAGGCTGAATGGAGGAATCCACGCCAAAACCTGCATGACGGTGGAATCCAACTTGGCGAACCCGAACATTGGGGCGTAAACCATGCCCAGCATGAGGATCATGATGGGCCCCTGCGTGGATTGCAGATCCTCTGTGCGGCTGACCATGGCTCCCGCTGCGGAATAGAGACTGCCGAACAAGAGCATGCCAAGGACGAAAGCTAGCAGCATCAGGGGGATTATGGCGATATCGAAGTCAGTTCCGTCTAATACTCCCGATACCTTCACTCCGACGAACCCGATGACCAAGAGCGCCGCGGTCGCCAGCAGTCCAAACAAGGTGTTGCCGACAAGTTTGCCGGCCAGGAAGTCCAAGGGGCGAACGGACGCCAAGATGATCTCCACAACGCGGGAGGATTTCTCCTCGGTTACGCGACCACCCAGGGTGGCGGCGAAGGTGATGATGAAGAAGCTCATGACGGAAACACCGCCAAGGACCGTCAGGACTGCGGGAAGGTTGACCTCGGACGAGTCGTCGCCCACCGAAACCTGCTTGACGGTGCTATCGGGCATTGCGGTGGAGAATTGTTGTGGGGTCACACCTAGTTTTTCCAGGGCTTGGTTCTGGCCGAGAACCATGAGGGTGCCGCTGGCTTGGGCAAACAGCTCGGGTTTGCTTTCATCTTTGGTGATGAATTCATAGCCGCTATCGGATTTGATCAATGCAGCATCCAGATCCCCATCCTTGACCTTTTGCTCGGCTTCTTCTCGAGAAGCGAGGGCGGAGGTTTCTATCGGCGCGGACGTTGCAGGATCACCTCCTGTCGGGGCGGTGGCTTGTTCCTGTTGCGGGCGGTCATCACCCGTCGCTGTGCTTCCGGCTGCGTTAGAGCCAGGGTTGCGCTGGCTCGCGGTCAGCGTGGCGTCAAAGGCCTTTTGTTCCACACCAACAAGGCCGAGTGTTGGTAATTGCTCTTCCTTATCACCGAAGATCGACAAGAGCGTAAGGCCACCGATGATCAGAACCGTGAAAATCGACACCGTGACCAGGATGGCTTTGTTGCGCAAGGCCAAGCTGAATTCACGTTTTGCGACGGTTGTAATGACCGTCCCGGAATTGTAACTGTTCTGGGAACTTCCCTGCGTCTGGGGGTTACTGGCGGAAGTATCGCGGTCGTGCGCGCTATTCGTGTTTGGGTTGCTAACGGGGTGGCTCATGCTTCGATGACCTCCTGGAATAGGTCGGTAAGGTGTGGGACGCGACGAGTAAAGGAATGGACGGGGCCCGCAGCCAAGGCGGCACGCAGGATCTCTTGGTCCTGGTCGGTAGAGGATGCTTCAAGTACCACGCCATGGTCATTTTCCTCGACCAACCGGGTGTTGGCGGGGTACCAGTTGCGGGCGGGGGTGTGGATTTCGTAGTGCAGGGGGCCGCGGGAGCGGAGTTCATTGACCGTGCCCTCAGCTTTCATTTGCCCCTTCGTCACGATGCCCACGCGGTCGCACAGACGCTGGACAAGGTCCAATTGGTGGGAGCTGAAGACAACGGGTACGCCTGCTTTGGCACGGTCCACCAGCATGTCGCTCATGACGTTGACGGCGACTGGGTCCAGACCGGAGAATGGCTCGTCGAGGATGAGCAGATCCGGTGTGTGGATGAGGGATGCCGCCAGCTGGACACGCTGCTGGTTACCCAGAGAAAGGGTTTCCAGTTTATCGCTTGCTCGGTCGGCAAGACCCAAACGCTCCAGCAGCTGAATCGCGCTGTGCTGGGCCGAGGAAGCATCCATGCCATGAAGTTGACCAAGGAACTTTAGTTGGTCGGCAATCTTTTCTTTTGCGTACAGCCCACGTTCTTCCGGCATATAACCGATCCGACGGCGCAGGCTATCGTTCATCGGGGAGCTACCGATGCGGACTTCGCCCGAGTCGGCCTCGAGAACTCCGAGGGCAATGCGCATGGTAGTTGATTTTCCAGCACCGTTGGAGCCAACGAAACCGTAGATTTCGCCGGGGTGGACGCTGAAACTCATGTCGTGGAGCGCTTGAACATCGCCAAATCTTTTGGAGAGGCGATCGATGTGGAGGGCTTCCATGTCTGGGCCTTTCGGGGGTTGGGGAGGAAGAGATGTTGTTTAAGTGCGTAGTTAATGTCGTTGTCGGTTCCTGCTTACAGGAATCTTTCAGTTGTCGCTGGGTATCCCCACACCATCGTCTACTTCGTCCGTTGCTGGTCGGGGGCCGAAATGCATGGCGTATCCCATAGCGGGGAGAGCGATGATGGCGAGGAAGAATGCGAGGAAAACGCAACTGGTGTTGTAGAAGAAATCGGCAGGGGTTAAACCGAGTACCGTTGGGTTTGTCACCCCGTCATGCTGTTGTCCGCCCAGGTGGGTACTCGCGAAAACGAGAATCCAGCAGATTGCGGTGCACACAAGCGTGAGTAGGTTCCAGCTCAGCCTAGTCCATCGGCTGATGACCTTGGCTTCGTACTCGTCGAGGACTTCCTCAGGAGCGCCATCGCGTGAATCGATGGTGATGCGCAGCATGATCCAAGCCGTCAGCAAGACCGCGGTCACGGGCAAGGTGAGTAGCAAAGCGCGATTCCACACCATCTGGGCAGCAAGAATGCACAGATAGCTGAAGAGGCATCCGAAATAGATCGAAATGAGTAGTTTTTGCCGCGGCCAATTACGCCAGCTCGTTAAGTAGGAAGATGCTCGTTCTTGCCGTTGATACCAACGGGCAACACGCTTTTCTTCCCACCGTTCGATCCAGCGTGAGAAGGCTTGAAAACTGATCATTGAGCATCCCTCCGGTGGATCTCGGCGGATAGTGGTTGGAATTCAGTCCTGCTGAAGACCATCTCCACGGGAAGATCGAATACCTCGCAGATGCGAAAGGCTAGATCCAAACTGGGGGAGTGGTCGCCACGTTCTAGTGCACCCACGGTCTGCGGATTGACCTCAATGAGTTCCGCGAGTTGGGCGCGCGACATGTCCCGTTCGATACGCAGCACTTTCACCCGATTGTGGATTGGGGTAGCTGGCTTCTTCTTTGGGGACATGTTTTAAAGTGTTGCATAAACCCAACAAATCGGCAACTGGATACAACACTTTTGGTTAACCGAACACAGCATTTTTGTTGCGGCCCCCGGAAAGTTGAGGCAATGGGGGGAGCTAGCAACGCGAAGATCGGCGTAGCCGGAGATGCAGCGAGGGGTGCGAGGTGGGCCAATGCCAAGCCCTGCGAACAGAGCAACGGGCGCCGCAGTCGGCGGTGGCGAACGAATGGGTTTGACAGGTACAACAGAACATATGACACAAATCAACAAGATGATTGAACTCAACGACGGAAACCGCATTCCACAATTGGGATTGGGAGTGTGGCAGCTCAACGATCAAGACACTTACACGTCTTGCCGCACCGCCATTACGGCTGGCTACCGCCATATTGATACGGCCATGATCTACGGCAATGAGGAAGCTGTGGGTCGCGCAGTGGCCGATGCAATCGAGGCGGGCGATGTCACCCGTGAGGACCTGTTCATCACCACCAAGTTGTGGAATTCAGACCAAGAGCGCGCATCCCAGGCCATCGACGAATCATTGCGGAAGCTCGGTCTGGATTACGTGGATCTGTACTTGATGCATTGGCCTTGCCCTGACTACGGAAAGTACGTGGGTGCCTACGAGCAGCTGGTGGAGATTCAGAAGTCCGGGAAGGCCAAGAGCGTTGGTGTTTGCAATTTTTACCAAGAGGCGCTCGACGAGATCATCGAGGCCACTGGCCACACTCCGGCCGTCAATCAAATTGAGATCCACCCAGGCTTCAGCCAAACCGTTCAGCGTTCCGATAACGCCCGTCGCGGGGTTGTGACGGAAAGCTGGTCGCCGTTGGGGCAGGGGCAGAACCTCAAGGAGCCCGCGATCGCCAACATCGCGGCACGCCACAATGTCAGCACTGCGCAGGTTATTATCGCGTGGCACCTGAAGCGTGGCGACGTGGTTATCCCGCGGTCATCGAATCCGCAGCGCGTAGAGGAAAACTTTAACGTGTGGGACATCAATCTTTCCGAAGCGGAGGTCGAAGCCATCAACGTTATGGACCGCCCGGATGGCCGTATCGGCCCAGACCCCAAGGAGTTCAATGCAGGTACGCCCGCGGAGAAGCCCGAAAGCTAGGTAGGGATCCTACAGCCGTTACCCCCGTCGCAGGCCTCTGCGCGGGGGCTTGTTTGGCTGAAGCTCTCCCGCCTGTCGCATCATCCCACTAACGTGTGGGGTTATGAACGAACCTTACCCAGTGGAAACTGTTCTCGTGGAGCAGCGTGGCGTCGTCACAATAATTACCCTGAACCGCCCTGAGGCCCGAAACGCCCTGCGAGAACAAGAATGTGTGGCGGTGGCACAGGCAGTTCGTGCCGCGAGCCAGTCCGGTGGGGAGGGGGACACGGTGGGGGCTAGCCGGGCCATTCTTCTGCGAGGTGAGGGGCCGGTGTTCTGTGCGGGGGCCGACCTGAAGGGGGCGGTGTACGGCGGTAGTTTTGGTGCGGCGATAGCACAGATGTTGCAGGCGATCGTGGACTGTTCGCTGCCAGTGATTGCCGATATTCAAGGCCCGGCGGTGGGGGCGGGGTGTCAGTTGGCTTTGGCTTGTGACTTGCGGATTTTTGGGGACGACGCCCAAATCTGGATCCCTGCCGCCGACCATGGGCTGGCGCTGGATTCGTGGACGCACTTGCGGGCGAAGGAACTACTTGGGGGAGCAGTAGCGAGGAATGTCTTCCTGGGGTCGGCTGTAGTGGGTCCAGAGCAGGCGCTCATGCTGGGGTTTGCGATTAAGCGCACGGACGGGGAGGGGGCGCTGCAGTTTGCGCAGGAAGTCGCGGCTAAAGCTCCGCTGACGTTGGCTTATAGCAAGGCCGTGTTGAATCACCCGGCCCCGGAGGGGGACGAAGGGCTCAAGGGGATGTTTGATCGTGTGTGGGCGAGCGATGATGTGCAGGAGGCGCGCCGGGCGCGTGCGGAGAAACGGGCGCCGCAGTTCCGGGGGCGGTAGGGGCGCTGTGGAAAGCTAGGGCAAAAATGCCTTTGAGTTGGTGTTTTACCCTTCAATCCAGAAGTGCCCCAGAGAGGAATCGAACCTCCGACACCGGCTTTAGGAGAGCCGTGCTCTATCCACTGAGCTACTAGGGCAGCGCTGCCACACATGGCAACGCCAATTACTTTACAAGGTCAACGCATCACGATCTAAAAGGGTCTAGGCAATGCCGGTGGGCGGAGGCAGTGGAAGGCCTCGCATTTACTACCGCTACGAAGCTGTTGAGCGTTAGCGTCAAGAAAGAAAAGTTTCCAAAACCACAAAACCCGCCACACCAAAGTGGTGCGACGGGAAAGGTTAAGGAGAGGAAAGGAAGGCCTTCGATTTAGTGATCGACTGGCGCTTCCACACCAACGCCGGTGAGGGAGCGGACCTCCATCTCTGCCTGCAGGGCATCCTTATTGTCTGGCTTACCGATGTAAGTACCAATGATGCCGGCCAGGAAGCCCAGTGGGATGGAAACTAGCGCTGGGTTGGTCAACGGGAAGATAGAGAAGTCCACGTTCGGCAGCATTGCGGTCTTTGAACCGGACACCGCTGGGGACAACGCGATCAGGATCAGTGCGGACAGTAGACCCACCCACAGGGATGCCACGGCGCCGGTGGTGTTGAACTTCTTCCAGTACAGAGAGAACAAGATGGTTGGCACGTTGGCGGATGCGGCGATGCAGAAAGCCAAGGAGACCAGGAAGGCCACGTTCTGTCCCATCGCGGCAATGCCCAGCACGATTGCAGCTACACCGATTGCGACCACGGTAACGCGAGAAACGCGGACCTGCTCTGCCTCTGTTGCTTCACCGTTGCGCAAAACGGAATTATAGAAATCGTGTGCCACAGACGCCGAAGCGGTAATCGCTAGGCCAGCCACCACGGCCAACACGGTGGCGAAGGCAACCGCGGAAATCAATGCCATGAATAGTGGCCCGGCCAGCTCCATTGCCAGCAGTGGCGCAGCGGCATTCGCGCCACCTGGGGCGGCTTCAATTCGCTCTGGACCCACCAGGGCAGCAGCACCGAAGCCCAGGATCAGGGTCAGCAGGTAGAAGCCACCGATGAGGACGATGGCCCACGTCACGGACTTGCGGGCTTCCTTAGCGGTCGGCACCGTGTAGAAACGCATCAGCACGTGCGGCAGACCGGCCACACCTAGGGCCAGCGAGAGACCTAAGGCGATGAAGTCCAGCTTCTTGACGTCCGATACGCCGTACTTCATTCCTGGCTCGAGAATCGCGGTGTTGCCTCCGTGCATGCTGACGGCGCGGTCCAGCAACGCGGAGAAGTCGCCCTTGACAATCACCAGAATGATGATGGTCATGATCACCACGCCGCTGCACAGTAGAACGGCCTTAATCATTTGCACGATCGTGGTGCCCTTCATGCCACCGATCAACACGTATGCAATCATGACTACGCCCACGACGGCGACAACGAGGGCCTGGCCCGATTTGCTGTGGATATCCAGCAGTACAGCCACCAAGGAACCCGCGCCAGCCATCTGCGCGATTAGGTAGAACAGGGAAACGAACAGTGTGGAAAACGCTGCGGCCACACGCACTGGCTTTTGCTTCAAGCGGAAGCTCAGCACGTCGGCCATGGTGAATTTTCCGGTGTTACGCAATGGCTCCGCCACCAACAATAGGGCGATAAGCCATGCGACAAAGAATCCGATGGAGTACAGGAATCCGTCGTATCCGTTCAGGGCAATCGCGCCCACGATGCCCAGGAAGGACGCTGCGGACAGGTAGTCGCCCGCGATGGCCAGACCGTTTTGCGTACCGGAGAAGCTGGCGCCACCGGTGTAGAAATCGGACGCGTTCTTCTGTGGTGCACGCGCGGCCTTCGTGACAATGGCCATCGTGATAACGATGAATGCCACGAACACTGAAATATTTAGAATGGGATTGCCCGCGCCGGATTCAGCGGCGAAAAGGTGGGTTGTCATTTCAGGATTACTCCTAGCTGTCAGTCGTGGCGGTTAGCGGGTAGTTTTTTGGCTTGACGCCACGTCGCCCGTGTCATTTGTTCGTTCCAAGGCTTCTCGAATTGCGCGGGAGCGAGGCTCAAGGTGCTTATCCGCGTACTTCACGTAAGCCCACGTGATCGCGAATGTGGTGACGAACTGCGCGACACCCATGAGGATGGCGATGTTGATGTTGCCTAAGACTCGGATGGACATGAAGCTGGGCGCGTACATCGCGAGGAGGACATAAACAACGAACCAGGCGATGCCTGCGATGGCGAGTGGGAAGGTGAAACCACGTTGTTTAGTACGTAGTTCCTGGAATTCAGCGCTTTGTTGCGCGGCGATGAACTCTTCTGGGGAAGGTGTGTGCCGTTTGATGAACGGTACGGACGCTGCGGAGTGGCTCAACGGTCTCCCAACCTTTCTTAATGAAGTGCTGACCTCATAAATAGTGAAACCGATCACAGTGTTCTGCGATTGCGCAGTAAGTTACAGTGCAGGCTGAGGGAAGGCGAAAAATCCCTGAAATCCATTAATTGTTTTGGGGGTAAATGGAGACGGGTGGGGGCTGCGTGCGGTTGCTGACCTGCCGTTATGCGTGTAGCGCAAGGATAGTTAAGGGGGTGATGACTGTCGGGTATCAGCCGTGGGGAGCTATGTGCTGGCGAACGTCGCGAGGCAATGCATGTATGTGTACATATCTAACAATTAGGTTTGGCAGGAGGGGTTATTTCCGTGTGGGGGTGTATTGCGTTGGAGGTGTGACCATTCGGTGCGGTGGGACGCTCGCTGATGCGCTGCTGTTGGGTGGGATTGATGATGGTGTGACCATTCGGTGCGGCGGGATGCTCTCCCGTAACGCCATGAGGGCGGGGGTGTTTGCTGATGTGCTGCTGTTGGATGGGATTGATGATGGTGTGGATATTTGGCGCGGTAGGACGCTCGCCCGTAAAGCTATGGGCGGGGGTGCTACGGGGGGAGGGAATAACTTCGCTTGGGAATCGTTGACCAAAGTAGAGGACATATCACCTATATTGGTGACGTAGCCTAAAAGGAAACGGCGAGCCACACCTTGCGCCCGTTCCCACGCCAGCCCCAAGAGTTGAAGGGGCCGGGGTGGCGTCGAGAAAAAAGACGCCCGTGGGAAGAGTAAGAGATGTGGGCGCAGAAGAAAGGAAACACAATGCAATTCGGAATCTTTACCATCGGCGACGTAACCCAGGATCCTGTTAGCGGCAAGACCCCTACGGAAAACGAACGCATTAAGAACACCGTGCGAATGGCGCAAAAAGCCGAGGAAGTGGGCCTAGACGTATTCGCAACGGGGCAGCACCACAACCCGCCCTTCGTTGCGCCCGCCAACCCGCCCATACTTATGGCGCACCTAGCTGCAATGACAGAGAAGATTCAGTTCTCGACCGCCACCACGCTGATTACCACTACCGATCCAGTTCGGCTGGCGGAAGATTATGCTTACGCACAGCACCTGACCGATGGTCGTATGGATCTGATGCTAGGGCGCGGTAACACTGGCCCGGTTTACCCATGGTTTGGCCAGGACATTCGCAAAGGCATTCCACTGTCCATCGAGAACTACCACCTGCTGCGCCGCCTGTGGCGCGAAGAGAACCTGAGCTGGCAAGGTGAGTTCCGTACTCCATTGCGTAACTTCACGTCGACTCCGCGTCCACTGGACGATACACCGCCGTTTGTGTGGCACGGTTCGATTCGTTCTCCAGAAATCGCAGAACAAGCCGCGTTTTATGGCGACGGATTCTTCCACAATCACATCTTCTGGAATATTGAGCATACCCAGCAGATGGTGGGGCTTTACCGACAGCGTTTCGAGCACTACGGTCATGGCGCTGCAGAGGAAGCCATTGTTGGTTTGGGTGGTCAGGTGTTCATCGACGAGACGGAAAAGAAGGCCAAGGACTTCTTCCGCCCTTACTTCGACAACGCGCCCGTGTACGGCCACGGTCCGTCTCTAGAGGAATTCGAGTCCATTACCCCGCTTACGGTTGGCACCGTGGATCAAGTTGTGGAACGCTACGCAAGTTACGCCGATAAGGTCGGTGCGTACCAGCGCCAACTGTTCCTCATCGACCACGCGGGACTGCCTATTGACGTGGTGCTTGACCAGATCGAGATTCTCGGAACCGAGGTTGTCCCAGCCCTCCGCAAGGAAATGGAATCTGCTCGTCCAGCCGGAGTGCCAAGCGACCCACCAACCCACGCCAGCCTGGTCGCTGACGGTGCAGACAGTCCTATCCACCAGGTTTCCCCAGCTAAGCAGGGTGAGGAAAGTAACGAGGAAAGATAGGGAAGGGTACCGCAGCAGCGTTACCCACTGTCTTCAAAAAAGAGGTAGTGATCGACAATGAAGAAATTAATTGTGGTGGAAGCTGGGCTTTCGAGCCCGTCGAGCACCAATATGGTGGCCGAGGCAATCTCGGGCGCGGTTGAATCGCACGTGTCCCGTCGGGGCGAGGGCCTTGAGGTCGAGTTCGTCCACGCCAAGGATTACAGCCATGAACTGGCAACGATGATGACCACCGGGGTGCTGACCCCGAAGCTCGCAGAGATTCAGCAACGCATTTCGGATGCTGATGCGCTCATCGCGGCTACTCCAGTTTTCTCCGCTAGTTACAGTGGCCTGTTCAAGATGTTCTTCGACGCGATGGGCACAGATGCACTGAACGGCATGCCCATGATTATTGCGGCTACCGCGGGAACACCGCGGCACTCGTTGGCACTGGACTTCGCGATGCGACCGTTGTTTACGTACTTGCGGGCGAAAGTCATGACCACTGGTGTGTTTGCAGCGACCGATGACTTGGGTGGCTTGAAGCAGGAACCTGGTGCGGACAACGACGGCAGCACGCTTGAATCCCGCATTAACCGCGCGGCCAGCGAACTATCCCGTGAGATCGTGAACTCTGCTTCAGCAGTGGAAGGATTCTTGCCGGATGACAACACTCCGCGCCGTGATAGCGGGGCGAAGGTGACGTCAACGGTGACGGATTTCGCCTCGCTACTACGCGGACACGACGGCAGTTAATGGCCGCCCTAGCCATTGCAGGTGTTGGCTGAGCAGAATGAAATGACCGTGGTCGAGTGTGATTCGGGCATGTCGTTCTGCTTTTCGCGCGTGGGGAGGGCGTGAGTGGCCCGAGCTGGGATCACAGGGGGAGAAGTGCTCGGGGCCTGCGCCTGGAATCTGTGCGAAGGACTCGTGCCACCACCCCAGTTGCCATCACCCCGCCCGCCACCCAGTCGCCATCACCCCCGGCTTCGCTCCGAGGCGGCTGCCCCTGCTGGGCTGTTTCCGCTGGGCTGCCCCCGCTGGGTTACCTGTGCGCGTTAGTCCACTCGCAGATGCGGAACTTCAGTTCTCCTTCGCCGTCAACGGTGTGTCCCTTCTGGGATACCCGCCATGGGCTGGCTGATTGCAATGTGAAATCTGGCTCGTCCACGGCCGGTGCGTGCACTTGGAAACGCGCTGGAGCTGACATATCGATCTCCGTGATGACAACCCGATCGGCAACGGCCATGCATTGGGCGTAAATCTGGCCGCCGCCGAGGATCCATACCAGCGCAGGTCGATCGGTGTTGTGCTGCAGCTGGAACTGGGCGGCGGCGGCGATGGCGTGGTCCAAAGAGGTAAACACATGGCCACCCGGCGCTTCATAGGACTCATTGCGGGTGACTACATAGTTCTCACGCCGGGGGAGGGGGCGGAATCCGTCGTCCAAGGCTTCCCAGGACGTACGGCCCATAACGACAGGGTAGTTTACCGTGGCTTGCTTGAAATGCTCCAAGTCTTCGGGCAGGTACCATGGCATATCTTTGCCATCGCCGATGACGCCCGCGGTGGTTTGTGCCCAAATCATCCCGATTTCCACATCTTCGCGCGCGATGTTCAATTGTTGTAGGGCTGCGGTTACCGACTCGGAGGTGATCTCTGGGTAATCGCCCTGGCTGAATCCGGTTGGGCGGTTGGTCTGGCTGAATCCGGTTGGGCGGTTGGTGCTAACTGTCGTGGTGTCCCTATCCATTGCCATTGAGTCCTGCCCCATTACGTCACATCCTTACCTATGATCGCGCATCCTTACCCATGACGTCACATTCTTGCCCATTACACCGCGACCTGCGCTTTGATCGTGGGGTGGGGGTCATACCCAGTAAAGGTGATGTCATCGAAGTCATATGAAAACATATCCGCAGCCTTGCGCAGCTCGAGTTGCGGGTACGGCCGGGCATCGCGGGAAAGCTGCGTTTGGACTTGCTCGCGGTGATTGTCGTAAATGTGGCAGTCACCACCCGTCCAAATGAACTCACCAACTTCCAGGCCGGCTTGCTGCGCCAGCATGTGTGTCAACAGGGAATAACTGGCGATGTTAAAAGGCACCCCAAGGAACATATCTGCGCTGCGTTGGTACAGTTGGCACGATAGTCGACCATCGGCTACGTACAGTTGGAACAACAGGTGGCACGGGGGCAGCGCCATGTTGCTCAGTTCGGAGACATTCCAAGCGCTCACGATATTGCGCCGCGAATCGGGGTTAGTGCGTAGTGTATCGAGTGCTTGCGAGATCTGGTCTATATGCCGACCATCCGGAGTGGGCCAGCTGCGCCATTGCACGCCGTAAATGGGGCCCAGTTCGCCGCTTTCGTCTGCCCATTCATTCCAAATGCGAATGCCGTGATCCTGCAGCCACCGAACATTGGAATCTCCCTTGAGGAACCACAGCAGTTCACCAACCACGGACTTGATGTGCACATTCTTGGTGGTAATAAGTGGAAAACCAGCACGCAGGTCGAAGCGCAGTTGTTTACCGAACAAGCTGGTGGTACCGGTCCCCGTCCGGTCGCCTTTGGCGGTGCCAGTTTCAAGAATCTCTCGCAACAGGTCTTCGTAGGGGGTGGGGATCCGCTGGTCTTCTGTTAGCGCTTCTTGGAGGGTTGACGCCACGCTGAATGCACTCCTTCGCTCATGAATGGGGGCGCGAATGAATCTGAGATTACGCCTTGGGGACAATCTCTGCCAAAGCTGCATGGCAAGAGTCACGAAGGCTGGCCATCGCTATGACGGACTGCGCCTCAATTGGTGCGCGGGTGATGTGTGACCGGCGTGGGTTGCGTGGTGTGTGACCGGCTCGGGGTGCGTGGGGCTGAATCGGCTCGGGTTGCGCGGGTGGTGTGTGACCGGCGTGGGTTGCGTGGTGTGTGACCGGCTCGGGTAGTGGGGGGGGTGAAACTACCCGTCCGCGTAACGCTTTACTTGAATTCCCCGTGCTGTTCTAGATACCGGGAAGCACTGGCCAGCACTTTTTCACTGGCATCGGGACGGCACACCAGCAGATCCGGAAGATATGGATCGTCGCAGTTGTATTTCAACCGCTCCCCACTTAGTCGTGAGGTAAACAGTCCAGCTGCCTGCGCGATTCCAACGGGTGCTGCGTTATCCCATTCGTATTGCCCGCCGGCGTGCACGTATACGTCATTGTCGCCCAAAATCACCGAGGTGGTCTTCGCGCCACACGAACCCATACGAACCAATTCCATGCCCAGGTCCTCGGCGATAAACGTTGCCACTTCCGGGGTGGAATTCTGGCTGATCACCAGCCGGTTGGTGGCTCTGCCACCCACGGCGCGCACGTCGTCCGTATGGAAAACCTTGCCCAAATCCGGCATGCCAACGGCTGCCTGTTCAATCTTCCCGTTCACGGCGAGGGCGATGTGCACGGCCCAATCTTGCCGTCCACCAGCGTATTCGCGGGTGCCGTCCAGCGGGTCGATGATCCACACGCGTTCGTTGTCGAGCCGTGTGCGGTCGTCCTCAGCTTCTTCGGACAGCACCGAATCGTTGGGGCGGTGCAACGCTAGTGCACGGGCGATCCAGTCCTGCGCAATGGCATCACCGGCTTTACCGAGTTCCTTGTCACGCAACAGGCCTACACCACGTACACCTTTGAGGATTTCGCCAGTGCCCATTGCTAGCCGCAGCGCCAGCGTTGCATCATCAATTTGAGCCGTCATGGCACTTACTTTAGCGGCATGGTTGGATGGTCACATGCCCGTTGACCCGCTGAATAGATTCCATGCCCCCGTGGCAGCATGGTTTCGGGATGTATTTGCCGAGCCAACTGTGGTCCAACAGCAGGCCTGGGAAGCCATTTCAGCAGGTGAGAACGCTCTGGTGGTGGCGCCCACCGGATCGGGTAAAACGTTGGCAGCTTTCTTGTGGTCGCTTTCCAAACTCACCGCCCCACAATCTTTTTTCGACGCCTCCCAGCCCTCCCCCTCATCAAAAGTCCAGGGGGGTACAAAAGTTATTTACATCAGCCCGCTTAAAGCCCTCGGAGTGGATGTTGACCGTAACCTCGCTGCCCCCTTGGCGGGCATTGCACGCACTGCGGCTGCGATGGATGCACCGGTCGCACCTGTCCGTGTCGGTGTGCGTTCGGGAGATACCCCGCAGTCGGAGCGCGCCAAGTTGCTGCGCCACCCGCCAGAGATCCTGATTACTACTCCCGAGTCCCTGTATCTCATGCTGACATCGAAAGCAGCGGGCACGCTGCATAGCGTGGAAACCGTGATCGTGGACGAAGTTCACGCGGTTGCGGGAACCAAGCGCGGCGCTCATTTAGCGCTGTCCCTTGAACGCTTGGACTTCATTGCCCAGCAACCCGTTCAGCGGATTGGCTTATCAGCCACCGTGAATCCCGTAGATACCGTGGCTTCGTTTATGGGTGGCGATCGACCGGTGCGGATCGTCAATCCACCGTCGTATAAATCGTGGGATGTCACCGTCCGTAGTGTGGTGGAAGACTTCCAAGATCCGCCCCCAGCCGAGGATGTAGGCCTAGCACAGTTTGAGAACACCACGGATCCCGACGACGGCGCCGCGGGGGACGAACTAGAGGATGAAGCCCTCCTAGGTCCAACACTCATTGGCGAAGGCGTGGGTGGTAACACCCAGCTGGGGGCGGGTAATCGGGTAGCGAGTGGCGTCGATAAAGAATCGGCCCTACCCCAGCAAAAGAGTGTGTGGCCGCACGTGCATAAAGCGGTCTACGAGCAGGTAATGGCGAACACCTCCACGTTGGTGTTTGTGAACTCCCGCCGCACCGCCGAGCGTCTGACCGGAGCGTTGAACGAGCATTGGGCTGCGATTCACGACCCGGAATCTTTGGCAGCTCCCATGCGACGAGACCCCGCACAGCTGATGGCACAATCCACGCGGGTCACCGGTTCTCCTGCAGTGATCGCGCGGGCGCACCACGGGTCGGTATCCAAAGAGGAACGTGCCGACATAGAACAAGCCCTGAAAGCAGGCACGCTGAAGTGCGTGGTGGCAACCAGTTCGCTGGAGTTGGGTATCGATATGGGGTTGGTCGACCACGTTATTCAGGTGGGGGCGCCGCCTTCGGTGGCTTCGGCGATTCAGCGGTGTGGTCGCGCCGGGCACTCCGTGGGTGAAACCAGTAGGGCCACGATCTACCCACTGCACAAGCAAGATGCCGAAGTCGCCACTGTGATTGTGCGCCGGTTGTTGGCCGGGGAGTTGGAACCCTTGCACGTGGTGAACAACGCACTAGACGTGCTGGCCCAGCACACCGTGGCAGCCACAGCACAGGCCCCCAGCGGCCGGCTGGATGTGGAGCAGTGGTGGCGCGCAGTACGCCGGGCACATCCGTATGCCGCGCTGCCTCGTGAGGCTTTCGATGGAGTGTTGGAGTTGATTTCGGGGCGGTATCCCTCGACGGATTTCGCTGATCTTAAAGCGCGCGTGATCTATGACGCCGAGGCAGGAACGCTCGAAGCCCGCCCCGGAGCTCAACGCGTGGCAGTGACCAACGGCGGCACCATTCCCGATCGCGGCATGTTTGGGGTGTTTCTCGCTGCCGGTGAAGAAGTTGGTGCCCGGCGCGTGGGCGAGTTGGATGAGGAAATGGTGTACGAATCCCGCGTGGGGGACGTATTTACCCTGGGCGCCAGCAGTTGGAAGATCCTGGAGATTAACCGCGACCAGGTTATTGTGGCGCCTGCCGCGGGGCATACCGGCCGCCTGCCGTTTTGGGTGGGGGACGCAGAAGGGCGCCCTGTAGAGCTGGGTAAAGCCATTGGCGAGCACCGCCGAGCGTGGGGTAAAGGTAGCTCTGCAGACAATCGGGATGCAGATTTCATCTGCGCTAACACCGTGGCCAACTTAACCGCGTTCTACTCCCAACAGCGTGAGGATACGGGAGTGATCCCGGATGAAAAGACCATTGTTGTTGAGCGTTTCCGGGACGAAATCGGGGACTGGCGCGTGATCGTGCACACCCCCTATGGTCGAGGGGTGAATGCGCCGTGGGCTATGGCTTTATCGGCCCAGCTGCAGCGCACTACGGGGATCGATTCGATGGCGGTGGCCGGGGATGACGGGATGGTGTTGCGTTTGCCCTATTCCGAGGATCCACCGGGGGAGGAGCTGCTTGCTCGCGATGCGCAGGCTGTGCTGGGTGACGTAATGGATAGTGTGGGGTCATCGGCATTGTTTGCGGGCCGTTTTCGCGAGTGCGCCGCACGCGCTCTGCTGCTGCCCCGCCGGCACCCGGGCAAGCGCCAACCGCTGTGGCAACAGCGCCAACGTGCTGCGCAGTTGCTAGACGTAGCGCGCAATCACCCAGATTTCCCGATCATGGTGGAGACCATGCGCGAATGTATCCACGATGTGTACAAACTGGATGAGCTGGAAGAACTTGTCAATTCCCTCCCATCGTTGCGCATCGCCGAGGTCACCACGGAAGGCCCCAGTGCCTTCGCTGAATCACTGTTGTTCACCTACACCAGTGCGTTTATGTATGAAGGCGATTCCGCCGAACGCGCCGCGGCCCTTGCCGTCGATCCCGCCTTACTGGCCAAGGTGCTCGGGAAATCGGGTGAAGGCTTCCTGTTGGATCCGGTTGTTGTTTCTAGGATTGTCGACGCCGCCCAGTGGCGCGCTGAAGGGCGCCGCGCTGGCACGGTGGAACAAGCTGTGGACATGCTGCGGGCGCTGGGGCCTTTGACGCTTGATGCCGTTGCCGCACGCCTCGAAAACACGGTGGCAGTCGAGCAGGTGCGCGAATTGGTTCCGAGGCGCCTAGCGGAAGTCAGCTTTGGTGGGGCGCGCAAGTTGTGCGTGGTGGAGGACATTCCCCTGCTACGTGACGGGTTGGGCGTGCCCGTCCCGCCGGGGGTGGGGGCGGATCCCACGGTCATTGCAGATGCGCTTGACCAGCTGGTATTGCGAATGATGAGGCATCGTGGGCCGACCGATGCCGCTACGGTGGCAGCCGAGTTTGGGATGGGTGTAGCCACCGCGGAATCCCTGTTGAAACGTTGGGCTGCAGACCGGCGCTTAGAAGCGGGCGTGTTCGTGGAGGCCGGGGCGGCGTCGGATAAAGAGGCAACCACGCAGGTGAAGAATGCCACCCAGTACGTGGATGTGGCGATGCTGCGTCGCCTGCGGCAAGCGACGTTGGCGGCCGCTCGAGGTGCAGTGGAACCTGTGACGCGGAAAACGTATGCTCGCTTCCTGGCGCAGTGGCATGGCATTGGGAGCGCCGAGCGGTTGGATCTGCCCAGTGTTCTGGAACAGCTGGCGGGATTGGCAATGCCTGCCAGTGCGTGGGAAACCATGGTGTTGCCTGCGCGTATTCCGGATTATCAGCCCTCGGATCTGGATGACTTGCTGGCCAGTGGCGAGTTTGTAGTGGTGGGGCAAGGAACCACGGGAGCGAAGGATAGCTGGGTGACCATTGTGCCCGCTGTGTTAAAGGATTATCTGCTGGCCGGGCGTGGTCCGGCTGCAGAGGATGTGGCAGTGGAAGTGGGTATCGTCGCTAATCAGCTGTTGGAGAAACTGCGTGGGGGCGGTGCGTATTTGGCCAGTGAACTGGCCGCGGTGACCGGCATTGGGCATAAGGAATTGGATGCGGCGCTGTGGGAGTTGTTTGATGCCGGGTTGGTAGCTCCGGATTCTTTCGCGGCCTTGCGCGCACGGTTAACAGAGGCTGGCAGTAGCGGAAAGCAGGCTCACCGGGCGCCGCGACGGGATCGCGGGCGAGGTAGTAGCAGTTCGGCGACCGGAAGGTTGCGGATGGGGCGCGGACGCTTTTCGCACGCGATGATGAGCCAAGAAGCCGCGCAGCGCACCCGTGAGGCACGGGCGGCCTTAAACGCTCACAGCGGTGTGCCTGGACGATGGTCCGCGGTGCGACCTGTGGACCCGTCGACTCATGGCAGGACCAGCGAGTCTGTGGACAATGGTGTGACTGGGGCTGGTACGCGCGGGGCCGGAGCTGGGGGCGTGGCTAATGTGGTTGCTTTTGATGCGGGCACTCTTGATGCGGGTGCTGCTGGCACAAGCGCGGCTCATGCGGGTGCTTTTGATGCGGGCACTCTTGATGCGGGTGCTGCTGGCACAAGCGCGGCTTATGCGGGTGCTATTGATGCGGGCACTCTTGATGCGGGTGCTGCTGGCACAAGCGCGGCTCATGCAGCTAGTGCTCGTGCGGGCATTTCCACAGTTGCTGCCGCAGAGGTTGCTGCCGTTAACGGTGAAGCGTGGATCGACCGCTACGCCGTTGTAACCCGCGGGTCCATCGTTGCAGAAAAAGTCGAAGGAGGTTTCGCGCAGGCATATCGAGTGTTGAGCGCGTGGGAGGATTCCGGCGCGGTGCTGCGCGGGTACATCATTGACGGCCTAGGCGGCGCACAGTTTGCGCCTCGGGAAGTTATCGACGCCCTGCGGCGTACCGAAGACGGCAAATCATCGGGGAACGCGGATGCGGACTCGCAACCCTATGTGCTAGCTGCCGTCGACCCGGCCAACCCTTTCGGGGCTGCACTGCCGTGGCCCGCAGTGCAAGGAGCAGATGATAGCGATGTGCACCTGAGCCGTACAGCCGGTGCACTGGTCGTGATCCGGAATGGAGAACTGTTGGCGTATGTGGGCCGGGGCGGCAAGAGCATTAATGTGTTCGCCATCGAAGCGGACTTGAATTTCGGTGACGCGGAAGACGAGGTGACCCATGCGGTGCCGTGGGTAGTGGAGGCCATGGCGGCGTCGGTTAAAAAGGGCAGATTGACCCCCGTGGCAATTGAAAAGATCAACGGAGTACCTGTCATGGAGGCGAAGCTGCAGCCGTGGACAGCGGCGGGGGCGAGGCTAACGCCGAAGGGATTGACCATAAAATAGGTGCCTGAGCTGACTTGGGCGCATTGGCCGAGGCTAACAACAACACTGGGTGGTTGCCCCCCGGCCGAGGGCTGGACCTGTGAAAACAATGGCTGATGCGACGAGGAATTCAGTTGCCCAGCTCAGTGATACAGCAGACCAACCGCCCGCCGAAAAGAGGAGGCCTACGCTAGTGCCAGAGGGTGATTCCGTACTGCAGTTATCGAATCGGTTGCAGTGGATGACTGGCCGGACCGTGACGAAAACCGATATCCGAGTGCCACAGTTTTCGACGGTGAACTTGGATGGTCAGCGGGTACAGCGTATATGGCCCTATGGCAAGCACTTATTCATGCACATTGGTGAGACGATCGTGCACACGCACTTGAAGATGGAAGGTGTGTGGGCGATACATAAGGCCGGTACGCGGTGGCGGAAACCGGGGTATACCGCGCGGATTGTATTGCGGTTTAGTCCCCAGTATGAGGGCGGGGCCGATATAGAGATTGTGGGCCATGAACTGGGCTTTGTTCGTGTGTTTCCCGCAGGGGAGTACTCTACGGTGATTCGTGAATTAGGGCCCGACATTTTAGACCCTGATTGGCTTGAAGATGGGTTGGCGGAATGCGTAGAGCGGATCATGGCTCGGCCGGATCGAGCGTTGGGGGCGGCTTTGCTGGACCAGTCCAACGTGGCTGGTATCGGCAATGAATACCGGGCGGAGATCATGTTCTTGCTGGGGTGGCATCCGGCCATTCCGGTGGCGGCGGTGGGCAGAGGAGGGGTTCAGCGCGCGCTGGAATTGTCGCGACGTGTGATGTGGGAAAACCGGTTGGAACCAGTACGGATCTTCACAGGTGACAAGAGGCCTGGACAGGGGACGTATGTTTTCGGTCGCGCCAATAAGGCGTGCCGCCGGTGCGGGCAGCCGATTGCCAAAGGAAGCTTAGGGGGGCGATTCGCAGGTGGCGATGCACACTTGGATACCAACGAATTGGAACGGATCATCTGGTGGTGCCCGCAGTGTCAGCAGCTTCCATGAATCGCGTTGTCAGGGAACTGGAAGAGCTTCGGCAGCTTTGGGGGTGGCTATTGGGGGTGAAGCTGGCTGCGAGCTGGGTTTGGTGAAGTTGCAGGTGAGAGGAGTTAACCTAAAGTTCATTTTGAGGCGGTGTGGGGTGAGGGTGGGGCGTAGAACGGTTTTTGTCTCGAAACTGTTGATCAATCACGGATTGTCCTACGTTTCTTAAAGTATATAATGACTGCGCCGGGTACTGCGCGGGATATATTGCCGATGAGCAGCAAGTTAAGTGTGGGGTGATTGTTGGAGACTTCATCGGAGTTACCTGACTGTTATGTAGTCCCCGAGGGTTCGACCTTGCAGGTTGTGGATGGTTTTGGTTATCGCGAGGTTAACTCCCATGGAAGCGCGGCGCGGTGGTGTTATCAATTTAGTTCAACAATTTTCATTCAGTTTGTTCTAAACTCGGCTCTTGTCACTAGTTGTCAGAGAGGGATTCCCGAGGAAAAGTGTGGAGCACTATTGCTGGGTTGTGTTGAGTAACGTGGCGTGTTGCGCAACGCGGATTCTGGGGAAGCGCTTTCGGAAAATGGCAACTCCGCCCGCCCGAGACTGAATCCAGTCCAAGCACACAGGAGATTTCCTATGAACACCGTTCGCAAGATGGCTTCTGCTACCGCTGCTGGCCTGATGTTGGCAGCTGCTGCAGCTGGAACCGCCCAGGCTGCCACCTCCGAGGAGCACTACCCGGAGACTCCCAAGCTGAACCCAACGCTGCCCATCATCAACACCTACCGTGGCGATGATCACCTGAAGGCAAACATCCTCAACCCAAAGCCAGTGTGTAACGCCCTCGAGGACTACCGCACTGTGATCTACCGCGTGGATGACAAGTTCATGCCAGCCGGAACCATTTCCGCTACCAACCAGACCAAGAACACCATCCCTCTGACTCAGGAACTGTCCAAGACGCAGTCTATCTCCCTGACCGTCAAGGGTGATCGCACTGAAACCGTATCCGCCAACCTCGGCGGTGAGGCTTCTGCCAAGGACGGCAAGGGCTCTGTGGGAATCGCTTATGAGCTGGCACAGACCATCGGCGCGGAGGCTTCCTACTCCCTATCCTGGCAAGTTGGCCAGACTGTCGGCCCATACGATGTTCCGGCTGGTCACACCGGTGAGGCCACCTACGGGTTCCGTGTTATCAACATGACCGGTACCCAGCAATTCTGCAAGTCCAACGGCACGTGGTCCACCCCAACTGCTTGGTCCGCT
Source organism: Corynebacterium auriscanis (assembly GCF_030408435.1). Classification (NCBI taxonomy): domain Bacteria; kingdom Bacillati; phylum Actinomycetota; class Actinomycetes; order Mycobacteriales; family Corynebacteriaceae; genus Corynebacterium; species Corynebacterium auriscanis. Next base: position 627,422 of record NZ_CP047046.1, read on the forward strand.
CTGACTCCAATCAAGAACCAAGTCAACGTCAAGCTCTACAAGAACCCAGCTGACTCCGCTAAATAAAAAGTCACTCAGTAAAAGCGACGTGAAGCAATAGCGACGCTTCTAGAAGACGGCGTAATAAGAGCATCGCGAATTATAACGGCGCTAAACAAAACGGAGCTGACCACAAAGGCCATCCGTTACAACTCCACTGACCTCTGACCCACCAAAGGGAGAAAACACCATGAAGAAGTTCGCAACGCGCGTTGCAACCGCGGTTGTCATTGGCGCAGCTGCACTGTCCGGCACCGCTGTGGCTGGTGCTGCTGAGACCCCAACTGCAGAGACCACGGCACCAACTGCTGGCACCACTGCGCCGGCTACGGGCGAAAAGTATGACCTGGAGCCAGCCATCCGTGTGGCGGGTGGCAAAGTTCCTGGTTACGCAGGCTTGGTTTCTGTCTCGGCCGTCAACGTTGGCACCGAGGACTACTACGCTGAGTTCCCCGCCATCACTTTCCGCATTGAGGTGAAGACCGAATCGGGCCCACAGGGCGTGGATCGCCTCATCACCCCTGGTTACTTCAACGGCGCTTACACCCGTGACCTGGGCTTCGACCGCGCCACGTCCACCCGCACTTTCGAAGTGACGCTGTCCAACCCAATCGAGGCTGGCGAAGGCCGCCTGATCGCTAACCTGAACTTCGGCGACGGCGCCACCAAGAAGGGGCGCATCGTTAACTACATCACCGTGACCCAGGTTGGTCGCCTGGCCGACGACAAGTCCACTGGAAACGACCAGAACATTGACTCTCGTGAGGTCACCAAGACCGATACTGGTCGTTCCAACAAGGGGCTGTTCTAATACAGACCCTTTTCTCCAAAGGGCATTCCTCCGTGAGGGATTATCTCTTTCTATGCGGTCGTCCGGTTAACGACCGCATGGCTTGATCCGCAATCTCCTCACCGGCGCCGGCGTAGATATTCACAGCTACGTCGGCGCCATTTTGTAGAAAACCCTCCTGCGCGCTCTCGTAGAGCGCGGTGGTGGCGACGACGACTTCATCGCCACGGTTTTCACGAATCCGCTTCACAATCTGAAGGGTCTTCCGTGGGGAAGGCAGTGCGAGCACGATCAACTTAGGTTGCTTCTGTAGATCAATGCGGTGCCACAATTCTGGATCGCTTGCATCGCCCGGGATGATTTCAAAACCGTGTTTATTCAGGTATTCAATTCGGTCTTCATCGAATTCGATGCCATACACCTTCATACCGTGTTGCTGTGCCAGTCTACGGTAGGCACCTTCCCCAACGCGCCCCATGCCCAAAATGATGGCATCTGCATCGGCAATGTGTACCGTTTTCTCATCCGGAGCTAGCGCGCTATCGGGCCGCGGTGGAATCAGCATTCTCATGATCTTGAGAATCGCTTCTTCCTTGCGGGTGACTAACGATCCAGAAATGAAGCTAGCCGCCACTGCGATGGCCATAATCGAATTCCATTCTGCACCGAGGACTCCATTGGCGACCGCGACAGACGTAATCAATAACCCGAATTCCGAGTAGTTGGCCAAGGTCAACCCGGAAATAGCACTAGTGCGTGCGGACATTCCGCAGCGCTGCAAGATGATTACGAATAGCCACGCCTTGGGAATCAACAAAAGGGTGAGGATCCCGGCGATAATGAATCCACCCGGTCCAGGCAATCCCCCCAGGCCAATCTGGATAAAGAAGGCGACGAGCAGCAATTCGCGCACGCTTAACAAGGCCTTGAACATTCGTTCCGCAAGGGGATGACCGGATAGCAAGATCCCAGCGATCATGGAACCCAAAGAACCGGACAGTCCCCCTAGTTCGAAAACGGAATACGAGGCCACTGCGATTCCCACACCGGTGAGAACCAGCAGTTCCGTGCGGAAGATTCGATCCGGCAATCGACTAATTTGTGGCCGCAGCAACAATACTAGTGGCAGCGCCAAAGCCCACGGCTCGGGCACCTTCCCAGAAGTCAGCACTAGCACGCCCACCGAAATGATGTCTTGCAAGACCAGAACACCGATTGCAATACGGCCGATCGCCGAACCATTGCGGTTGTTCTCCGCGAGCTGCGACATTACGAAAATGGTCGAACTGAAGGATGTCGCCACGCCGATATAGGCCAGGGCCGTCCAACTCAGACCGGTCAATTCACGCAGAGGCAGCAAACCGATCAACGCGAAGAGTCCCGCAAAGACCACAGTGTTAGCAAGTGCATGGCCGAACGCGGAAGCAGCAATACGGGGTTTGGAAATGTCCCGGGGATTGAGCTTCAACCCGATCGTGAACAGCAAGGTGGTCACGCCGAGTTCGGCGATGACGTCAATAGAAGGGATTTCTTCCACACCCGTCGCGCTGATCGCGAATCCAGCTGCCAGAAATCCAAGTAGTGGGGGAAGCCGCAGAAGTGAGGCGCCTAAACCCCCGATGATGGAAAAGAGGAGAGTGAGTAGATAGGCAGAGTTCACATGTTAACGATACCTGCGAACACCGCAGTAGTGGTTAATCAAACTATCCGTCGAGGAATCCCCCGAATCCGAAGGGGTTCTCCCGCTGACGGCTGGAAGCAGCTCATTGGCTTGCTTCTTCCCCAACTCAACCCCCCACTGGTCGAAGCTGTTGATTCCCCAGATCACACCTTGGGTGAAAGCAATATGTTCGTAGAGCGCGATTAAAGCGCCCAGTACATCTGGGGTCAACTTATCCGCCAAAATTGTGGTGCTCGGGCGGTTACCCGGCATGACCTTGTGGGCAATGAGTTCTTCGCTGACCCCCTCTTCCCGCAGCTCATCTGCATTCTTGCCGAAAGCGAGCACGCGCGTCTGCGCGAAGAAATTGCTCATCAGCATGTCGTGCATGCTGGTTTCGCCATCGGCGGCGATGTGATCGTCGTGAGGATTGCAGAAACCAATGAAGTCAGCAGGAATTAGGTGGGTGCCTTGGTGCAGCAACTGGAAAAACGCGTGTTGCCCGTTGGTGCCGGGCTCACCCCAGTAAATCTCTCCCGTGGAATAGGGCGTGGTCGAACCGTCCAATCGGACTGACTTGCCGTTGGACTCCATCATTAATTGCTGGAGGTAGGCGGGGAAGCGGGATAAGTCCTCGCTATAAGGCAAAACCGCATGCGATTCCGCGCCTAGGAAGTTGGTGTACCACACTCCGAACAGCGCCATGAGTACTGGCACATTCATCTCCAGTGGTTCCGAACGGAAGTGGTCGTCTACCGCATGGAACCCGTCCAAGAATCGCATGAAGTCCTGCGGGCCGATGGCTGCCATCAAACTCAGGCCAATAGCGGAATCGATTGAATACCGTCCACCGACCCAATCCCAGAAGCCAAACATGTTGGCTACGTCAATGCCGAATTCCTGGACAGCCTCTGCATTAGTAGAAACAGCTACGAAGTGCTTCGCGGTGATGTCCCGCACTGCTGCGTCACCTTCAACATCGACATCGGCCCGCGAGAGCTCATTCAAAAGCCAGCGACGGGCAGCGTGGGCGTTTGCCAGAGTCTCTGAGGTGGTGAAAGTCTTCGAAGAGATAACGAAAAGTGTAGATTCAGCATCGAGGCCATCCAGCGTGGCCGACAGGTCAGCTGGGTCAATATTTGAAATGAAATGCGGGGTAATACCCGCGGTCAAATATGGGCGCAGCGCGCGGGCAGCCATGGCCGGGCCCAAATCCGACCCGCCGATTCCAATGTTTACAACATTTTTAATGGTGTGGCCGGTAACTCCTTGCCAGGCTCCGCTTCGCAGTGCCTTGGCGAAATCGCGCATCCGGCCCAGCACGTCGTGAACGTCCGCGGCAATATCCTGGCCATTTGCGCTGAATTCGCGCTCGACGGGGACTCGTAGAGCGGTATGGAGTACAGCGCGCTGCTCGGTCGTGTTGATCTTTTCGCCACTGAACATCGCATTGCGACGATCTTCCAAACGGGCGGCGGTGGCCAACCCCATCAAAAGCCGGAGCGTGCGCTCATCAACTAAGTTTTTCGACAGGTCAACGAGCAATGGACCAATGGAGAACGTCATATCGCTCGAGCGCCCCGGTTGCTCGGCGAACAGTTCTCGTAACGAAGTGCCCCTCATTTCGGCGGCATGATCGCGCAATTTCGTCCATTCGTATGAGGCATCGATGGTTTCACGATGGTCCGCGTTCGTCACAGGAACTCCTAGCAGAATTGGGGGGGGCAACCAAAATACTTACTCACCACGCTAGTGGAAAAATTCTCACTGTGCGTGGAGCGGGTCTAATAAACCCGCCCAGCTCATTCCACACCTAGACCCGTCAATTGGCCCGCTGCCGAGCTTTGACAGTCAGTCTCCCGTTCCCGCTTTCACAGGCAGCCTTCCGTTCCCGCTTTCAGCATGATTCTCCAGACGGTGGCACAGTAGAAGGTATGACTGACAATCTTTTCACCACATTGCACGTAAACGACCTCACTATTGACGTGCCCACCGGCTTGCTCGTCGGAGGGCAGTGGAAGGCCGGCAGTTCTCACGAATCTTTTGATGTTCTCGACGCCGCCACGGGTTCCCCCATCACATCTGTCCATAGTGCGACGGAAAAAGACGCGGCGGAGGCCATGGACATCGCCGTGAAAACGCAGGAAGAGTGGGGAAATACGGCTCCTCGTGAACGCGCTGAGATTCTGCGCAGAATCTTTGATCTCATCATGGAAAACGATGAGAAGCTCGCTGCACTGCAATCCCTTGAACTCGGTCGCGCCTTGCCCGATTCACGTGGCGAGGTGACCTATGGCGGTGAATACTTCCGCTGGTTCTCCGAGCGGGCGGTCTCAGATACCGGTGAATACCGAGTGGCGCCTGGTGGGCGGGGTCGCATCGTGACCATCAAGCAGCCGGTAGGTCCAGCCCTGGCCATCACGCCGTGGAATTTCCCCCTCGCGATGATCGCCCGCAAACTGGCTCCGGCCTTGGCATCGGGTTGCGTGATGATCGCAAAGCCCGCGCAACTCACTCCTCTGACCATGCTGTTCCTCGCTCAACTGACCAAGGAAGCTGGTTTGCCTGACGGGGTTTTCCAGGTGTTGCCCACCAAGAGCGCGAAAAACATTTCGGTGTTGTTAGATGACGACCGCCTGAGGAAATTCACCTTCACCGGATCCACGGAGGTGGGGCAGATGCTGGCATCGAAGGCAGCCGAAAAGACAATCCGCACGTCTTTAGAGCTCGGTGGTAACGCGCCATTTGTGGTGCTGAATGACGCTGATGTTGACCTAGCAGTGGAGGCCGCCGTGACCTCCAAGATGCGTGGGGGAGGACAGGTATGTATTGCCTCGAACCGGTTTATCGTGCACGAAGATGTGGCAGATCGGTTTGAGCGCGGCGTCGTCGAAAAACTAGGAGAGTTTGTCCTTGGACCAGGAACTGACGAGAAAACCACGCAGGGGCCGATGGTCAGCGCCGAGCAGCGTGACAAGGTGGCCGGCATGGTGGAAAAGGCCATCGAAGAGGGGGCCAAGGTGGCGCTGGGTGGGCCAGAGGCCGCCGCGAAGCTGACAGAAACTCATCCTGACCTCGACCCGAACGGTTTTTGGTACCCAGCCACAGTTCTGACGGACGTTGAACCTGAATTCGAAATTGCCCAACGTGAAATTTTCGGTCCAGTCCTCGCCGTACAGCGCGTGTCCAGTGACGAGGAAGCGCTCCGCGTTGCCAACGACACGATCTGGGGTTTGGCCGGATATGTCTGTGGGACGGATATGAAGAATACGATGCGGTTCGCGGAGCGTATGGAAGCCGGGATGATCGGCGTGAACCGCGGCATTATCTCCGATGCTGCCGCGCCTTTCGGCGGTATGAAGCAGTCCGGTGTGGGGCGCGAAGGTGGTTTCGAAGGTATCGATGAATACCAAGAAACTAAGTATCTCGCGCTCGATATTTAAACCTGACCAACCCTTGCGTAAAGTCATGGTCATGAGAATTGGTGTTTTTGTTGGATCAATCCGACGTGAAGGCCGTGGTGCGACCATCGGCAAGTGGGTCCTGGATTCCGTTGCCGATGTAGCTGGCGCGGAATTCGGACTGATGGATCTGAAGGATTTCAATGTTCCGTTGTTGGACGTACCTTATATGCCGGCCGGCTGCGAGGGCAGCTATCCCGACCCTGAGGTGCAGCGATTTGCCGATGCGGTTGCGTCCTACGATGGTTTTATCTTCGTTACCCCGGAATACAACGGGGGAGTTCCTGGGCCGATGAAGAACGCTGTGGATCACTTGATGGTTGAATGGTCGGGCAAGCCCGTGGCTTTCGTCGGCTACGGCGGAAATGGTGCGGCCCGGGCCGTCACCGCTTGGCGGCCGATCGTGAAGAACTTCAAGATGCGGGATGTAGAGAACGCGTTGGCACTCAACGTGTTCGGCGAAGATGCACAAGGTGAGGAATTCGCTCCCCGTCCCGAAAAGGCTGAAGAACTCAAGGCAATTGTTGCGGAGTTGTTGAAAGAAGAAGCGTAAGGGAAGAAGTCCCAGACTCAGCGAAGCTGATCCTAGGACTTCTTGCAATAACGACGGGCCCCGGCTGCAGAAGCGGGGCCCGTTTCGCATGTCTACAGTGTGCCTCTGCGTTATCTCCCATTGCTTGTAGCCGTTTCGCTTGTCGTACGGCGTTGAGCTAGGCCCTTGGGTTGCAACCAACTAGGTTGCATGGCTCCTAGCTGGCTACCGGGCACGTGAGGGGTGGTTCTTGTTTACCCGACGCCGCGGTTTTGAGCGCATCCGTGATCGCTCGAACGTAAAGGTTTGCCCGCTCCGGCTTAGGGTGCACACGATCGCTATATAAGGCCTCAGGGTTATCAGCAGCTAACTGGCACCACATGGCAGGAAAAACATTCGGCCGAGTTTTTGCGAAACTGATGACCTGCTGCGCGGCATCGGAGATTCCAGGTACTGGCCCATAGGGAGCCACTACAATCACAGTGCGATCTGGGCCGATGACATCCAGCATGCGCTCCAATTGGCCTGGAAAGGCTTGCCCGTTTGTACCGAAGCCTAGGACAACCGTGTTGCGGAGTTTCTTTTGCGCCTTCAGGTTTTCCAAGACTGGTTCGCCGCCACTGTAATGGCGGGACACATCGGCATCGACGAATATGCCCGGGTAGCGTTTCGTCAGCGCGTTGTAGCTGGCCAACATCACCGAGTCGCCAATGGCTGTGATTGCCTTTCCCTTGGGAAGCTGGTGGCTCTTGATGGGGGAAGCCATCGGATCGGCAGCCGCACCCGTTGCTTGGCTTTGGTTAGCGGAGGCCACACGCTGCTTTTGCTGTTCTTGCTGAGCGGCCAATGCCTGCAACTGCTTCTCCACATTGGTTTGAGCGGGTGCCGTCAAGATAGCTACCACCATGCCTACACAAATCAAGCTTGCGGTGGCAGTGGTAGCGGCCAACCGGGGGCCCTTTAGCGTGGTAACGGTCTTACGATAGCCCTGCTTTCGGAAAGGATTCTCCACGTAGTGGTACGTAGCGTAAGTACAAGCCAACGTTGCTATCAAAGCACTGACCGGAACCCCTACCTTGGTGGCGAAGTTACCGTGCATGTCCATGGTCTGCGTGTAGAGCTGCTTGAACATCAAAAACAGCGGCCAGTGCCACAAGTAGAGGCTGAAGGAGCGGTCGCCAAACCAGGCCAATCCGGGGTGGGACAATACGCGTACGAGGCTGCCCCGGCCACGCACTGACAGGGCCACCAACCAGCCGGTGAGCAAACTAGCGATCAGCAATCCACCGCGGTAGGTGAAACTAGACGTGTCTTGGACCGTCAAAAACATCAGGATGAGAGCGACAAAACCTGCCCATGCAGCGACCTCAACATTCAATTTCAGGCGGGCTGAGGCACCGGTGGAAGACGAAGCGGGGGCGCTCGTGGGCGTCAAGAAAGAAGACCCCCGGGACACCATAAAAGCGATAGCGGCGCCCACAGCTAAACCAAAAGCATGTGTATCAGTACCGAAGTACACTCGCGTTGGATCGTCCTGCGGGTTGTAGAGAACCAGCATTGCGGCGAACGATGCGATACCGATGGCCATTGTTACGTAGAGCAACAGGGACAAATGGTCGCGTTCAGTGCGTTTGCGAGTACCGATGGCGAGAATCGCCAAGACCAGCAAAGGCCAGAACAAGTAGAATTGCTCTTCAATGGATAGGGACCAGTAGTGGGTAAAGATGTTTAGGTCTGCATCGGAAAAGTAACTGCCCGATTCCGCGATCTGGCCCCAGTTGCTGACAAATAGCGCACTAGTAACCGCGTGATAACCGATCTTGACCGCGATATCACCGCGGAAAAGCGATACCAACGCAGTACAGACGGCAATGACAATCAACGCGGCGGGGAGAATTCGGCGTACCCTTCGTAGCCAAAACTGTTTGAGGCTGATGCGCCCAGTCTTTCGATACTCCTTTACTAGGAGAAACGTGATGAGGTAACCCGAAAGCACGAAGAAAACGTCCACGCCCATGAACCCCCCAGGAACGAGGTTGGGCCAAAAGTGGTACAACAAAACCGCGATGACCGCGATGCCACGCACGCCGTCCAAGCCCGGGATGTGGCGCCGCTGTGGAACAGGGCGGGGGGAGGGAGAAATGGCGCGGGAGCGCGCCGGGGTGCGCTTGGTCGATTGCGCCGGGGAAGGCTTGGCCGACTGTGCTGGTGTGGTTTTAGTTGGCTGGGCAGTAGTAGTTGGCTTGGTCGGTTGCGCCGGGGAAGGCTTGGCCGACTGTGCTGGTGTGGTTTTAGTTGGCTGGGCAGTAGTAGTTGCCTTGGTCGGTTGCGCCGGGGAAGGCTTGGCCGACTGTGCTGGTGTGGCTTTTGTTGGCTGGGCAGTAGTAGTTGGCTTGGTCGGTTGCGCCGGGGACGGTCCGGTTAGTTGTGCCGGGGACGTTGCGGCAGGAGTATTCTCCCTGCGACGCTCTTGTGGCGCAGCCGGCCGAGCGCTGGCTTGAGGAGCGAGAGTCTGTGACGTGGAAGTGTCGTTGTTTTCGTTCCGTGTTTGAACTGGCGCACTGTACTGGGTATTTGATTGTGTGTCGGTTTTGGGCGTACGTGATTGAGGGGTTGAGCTAGCGCGTTTGGTGGCAGTTTTGCGGGCCTCCACGCTGCGTTGCAGACTTGGTGCCTTCGTCGCACTGGGGAAAGAGCTTGCCGGCTTGGGCTGAAAAGCAGTTGCTTCGCGTGTGTGAGGACTGGTTGCCTTGCGATGCGGCAGCGATGCCCGCGACTTGCCGTAGCGACCGGCCGAACGGGAGGCGCGGAGTCGTTCCGCGCGAGCTTCCCGCATCTTTCGTGTCTCGCGAGCATCGCGGATGCGCTTCATGTGCGCTGCGGCAGGCTTGTTTTCCGAGGCTTTGCCGCGACTGCTGCTTTCTTCGTGCACGGGTGTGTGCGATTCCGCTTTCTCCCCACTGCTCTTGGTGCCCGCACTTGCCTTAGTGTTCGAGCTGTTCTTGGAGCCAGGGTCCTGCGTGGCGGCAGCGGCTGGTTGCATGCCTGCACTTGCCTTAGTGCTCGAAACCTGCTTCGGCGCGTGGCGTTGCAGGGAGTCAGAAGAATCAGTATCTGTGGGATTCTGAATTGCGGAGAAACGCTTGCGGACTCGCGGGGTAACATGCTCGCGCACGAAGGCGGTGCTATCTTTGCGAATCTTGCGGAAGAAATCGGGCATAGGAAGAGCAGTCAGATGTAGAGGAGAGTGAATGTGGGATAAAGGTGGATTTCTAGTCTATTTCTCTGCAGCTAAGTAACCCAACACGGCCTCGTGAAGTGCGCCGTTCGTAGCTAACGCGGAACCACCGTGCGGGCCCTCCTCCCCTGTAACCGAAGTAAAGCGCCCGCCAGCTTCGCTGATAATGGGTACCAGCGCAGCGAGGTCCCACAGGGAAACCTCCGGTTCCGCTGCGATATCCACTGCCCCTTCTGCGACTAACATGTAGGACCAGAAGTCGCCGTAGCCACGGAGGCGCCAGGCGTCGTCGGTCAAAGAAATCAGCTGCTCCCGCAAACCGCAATCTGCCCAGCCAGACAGCGAGGAAATAGCCACAGATGAGTCACCGATTGAGGTCACCCCAGAAACGCGTAGAGAACGCGGCTCAGCGGATGGGATAGGATGATCCGCCCCCAAGGCTGCAGGGGTGGAAAACGAACGCCACGCTCCCATGGTGTCAGCGGCCCACCACCGGCGCGTGAGGGCAGGTGCGGAGACAACTCCGACGACCGGCTTGCCATCTTCCAATAGAGCGATGAGCGTAGCCCACACTGGCACACCGCGCACGAAGTTCTTGGTGCCATCGATTGGGTCGATGACCCACTGGCGCCCCTGGAACGTTGCGGAACCACCGAATTCCTCGCCGAGGATCTCGTCCTCCGGATAGTGGGTGGCGATGATGGAGCGAAGTTCCTGCTCCACCGCGGTATCGGCATCACTGACAGGGGTCAGGTCTGGCTTTGTTTCAACGCGCAGATCAGTGGATTCAAACCGTGACATGGTGATGTGATCCGCGGCATCCGCCAAGCTCAGAGCAAGGGTGAGATCAGCGGAGTAGCTGGAGGATGCGGAGCTTGGCGATTCAGTCATAGGGTTATGCTAGCGTGCCTTGTGCTAAATACAAGAACCTCAAAGTCACAGGTTGCTGTGAATTCCTGGGGCAGCAAGTAATTATTGTGACTTCTGGGCGTTCGGGGGGTGCTAGGCCTGCTGAATTCTTTCCGACGCCACATCCACCGCGGCTGGCGAACCTGCAATGGACCACGTAGTTCCCTGGCCTTCGACCCGTACAGTCTTGCCTCCAGCGCCTTCAACGAGAGCTTGGCCGGGTAGCCAATCCCAGCTCTTCACGCTTCGCTGCATCCAGCAACCCAGCTGGCCTGCAGCCACGCTTCCAAGATCCACGGAAGCAGAGCCGAACATTCTGGTCGTAGCAAATTCTTGAACTACGGACTGCCAAGCGGTAGCGATGCGTGGTTGCGCGAAATCGGTGGGGTGCAAGTAGCCGCTGAGGCAGGTTTGTTCCGGGGGAGCTGTGGACGCGCGGATGGGCTTGCCATCTAAGGTAGTGGGGATATCCGGTCCGCCGAACCAAGTTTGGCCCATGGCCGGGCGGTGCACGGCGCCGAAGATCACCCGATCGGGGTTCTCTGGTGAGCCTTCCACCAAGGCCAGTGCGGAACACCAGTAATCCGATCCGATGGTGAAATTGTATGTGCCATCCACGGGGTCGATGACCCAGGTGCGACCCGATGTGGATTGTTGTTGGGTGCCTTCTTCACCGAGCAGGCCGTCCTCGGGGCGGAATGCGCGTAAAACGTCAGCAATAAACTTTTCAGCTGCACGGTCGGCAGCGGTGACCACATCACTGACGGAAGTTTTAGTCTCCGTTGTTAAACCAGACTCGCGCATGCGCCAAGCCAAGCGACCGGCATTAAATACGAGCGCTTGGGCGAGGTGTTCATCAGTATCGTCGACATGCGCCACCATGAACGTCTTAATGATCGCGTCGAGCATGTCCTGTGGGATCGGTGAGTTATCGGAAGCCATGAACTCCATTGTGCCTACCAGCGGGTAAACTTGCCCACTATGCAGATGGAAGTCACGACCGACCTGAAAGAACTAGACAGCACTCTCACCACCATTGAGAAAGTACTGGACTTGGATGCGTTGGCCGATTCCGTTCGGGAACTGGAAGATCGGGCAGCCGATCCCAGTTTGTGGGACGATCCGGACCACGCCCAAAAGGTGACTTCCGCTCTCTCACGCGCCCAGGGACAACTCCGGAAAGTGACCTCGCTGCGACAGCGGCTCGAGGACCTACCGGTGATGTACGACATGGCAGATGAAGCCGCTTCGGAAGACCCAGATTCCGCCCAAGAGGCCCTGGAAATGGCCGATGATGAGCGTGCGGAACTGCGCAGGGAAATCGAATCCTTGGAAGTCACCACCATGCTGTCCGGCGAGTACGATCAGCGCGAGGCAGTCGTGAACATTCGTTCCGGTGCCGGCGGCGTGGATGCCGCCGACTGGGCGGAGATGCTTATGCGGATGTACACGCGGTGGGCCGACAAATCCGGTTACAAGGTGGACATTTATGACATTTCCTATGCGGAAGAGGCGGGTATCAAGTCGGCCACCTTCGTGGTGCATGGGGAGTACATGTACGGCACGCTGTCCGTGGAACAGGGGGCCCACCGATTGGTGCGCCTGAGCCCGTTCGGTAGCGGTGGCGACAAACGTCAGACCTCCTTCGCGGAGGTTGAGGTATTGCCGGTCGTGGAGCAAACCGACCACATCGACATTCCCGATGCTGAAATGCGCGTCGACGTCTACCGGTCCTCCGGCCCGGGTGGTCAGTCGGTGAACACCACCGATTCTGCGGTTCGTTTGACGCACATTCCCACCGGGATCGTGGTTACCTGCCAAAACGAGAAGTCCCAGATCCAGAACAAAGCTAGTGCACTGCGCGTGCTCCAAGCGAAACTGCTGGAGCGCAAGCGTCAAGAAGAACGCGCGGAAATGGATGCTCTCGGTGCCGGAGGTAATGCCTCATGGGGTAACCAAATGCGTTCCTATGTCTTGCACCCGTACCAAATGGTGAAGGACTTGCGCACCAATTACGAGGTCAATGATCCGTCTAAGGTTTTGGACGGCGACCTGGATGGGTTTCTTGAAGCGGGAATCCGCTGGCGAATGTCCCAGGTGAACGAGGACTAATCGTTCTGTGGCGCGGCGAGGTGGCGTCGGGATAAAAGCAGCGGTGACCCCCACGAGCAAGAAATGATCGACGGCGGGGCAGGGGGGTGCCGGGATAAAAAGACGTAGAAACCCCTAGGCCACGCAAGACCTAGGGGCAGGGAGATGGCCCGGCTACAACGAGGGCCAAAGCACACTGACTAAGGGGTCAGGCCATGGATGTAGCCGAAACGGTGCTCGGTGGTGGAAACGGCCTGCTCCAATAGCAGTGGCAACAGCTCGCGGCGACCATCTGGCAGAACATCCTGATCCAGGATGACGGAGCCCGACTGCGCAGCAGCCTGGTAGAGGGAATCCGGGGCTACACCCAAGGAACGAACGCGGACCGACTGGGCGGTCTCGACTTCCTCGGCGAAGTCCTCGTCGGAGACAACCCGCATGCGTGTGCCCAGCTCACCCCACGAGGAAGCGACTTCGTGGCTGGCAGAAATGTCCAACTCGGTGCCGGTAGCTGCGGAAGCCAGCTTCAGTCGTAGCAGGTCGCGTGGGTTTGCCCCCGCGTGGACGCGCACGCGCAGTGGCTCCAACAAGGGCTTGTAGCGGAAGATGTTGGACTCCACAACCAATGCCGTGTTGTCGTGCTCTACTCCGAATTCCGTGGCCATAGCGTGGGCATCGGATTCCGCCGCGCGGCGCAGCCACACGTGGTCCTCCTTGTCCAAAACAGGGGAGCCCAGACCGCGGATTTCGCGCAACAGCTGCGTAATCTTTGTGGGCAACGTGCCCGGAACCAGCTGTCCGAGGTCACCTTCGGTCCATACACCCTGCTGGGCTACGTAGTTCGGACCGCCGGCCTTGGCACCCGAGCCCAAGGAGGAATTCTTCCAACCACCGAAGGACTGGCGCTGCACGATAGCGCCGGTGATGCCGCGTTCAACGTAAGCGTTGCCGACCTCCACGCGCTCGCGCCAATAAGCGGTTTCCTCCACGTCGATAGTGTGTATGCCACCGGTCAGGCCAAAGCCAGTGGAGTTTTGCCACTCGATGGCTTCATCGAGAGTTTCGGCGTGCATGATGCCTGCCACAGGGCCGAAGCACTCGTGGGTATGGAACCAGCTGCCGGGCTGCACGTTATCGCGCAAACCGGGGCTCCACAAGGTGCCTTCTTCGTTCAGCTTTTCTGGCTTGACCAGCCACTTTTCACCCTTGTCCAGCTGGGTCAAGCCGCGCAGCAGTTTATCCCCGGGAGGCTCGATAATGCCGTTCATGTAGGTAGAAATGTCGTGGCCAGGCCCAACCTTCATGGAGCGCACCGCATCGACCAGCTGGCCCATGAAGCGCTTGGACTTGCCGATGGAACCGACGGTGATGATCAGCGAAGCTGCAGAGCACTTCTGGCCCGCGTGTCCGTAGGCCGACTTGAAGATGTCCGCCACCGCCAAGTCTGGATCGGCTGCTGGGGTGACGATAATGGCGTTTTTACCACTGGTCTCGGCATTGATGACCATGCGTGGCTTCCAGCTGCGGAACAGCTTGGCGGTTTCAGATGCGCCGGTGAGGATGACGGAATCCACATCGGGGTGGGAGATGAGGCGCTTACCGGCATCGGCTTCGTCGGCATTGACCAGTTGCACTAGGTCCTCGGTAACTCCAGCCTCGCGGAGGATGTCCACAAAGACCTCGGCGATGCGCAGTACCTGGGGAGCTGGCTTCAAAATGACGCAGGCACCAGCTGCCAGGGATGCGAACACACCACCCAATGGAATGGCGATGGGGAAGTTCCATGGTGGTGTTACCACGACCGTCTTGTAGGGAGTGAAAACGGATCCGCGGACATGGTCTAGCTCACGGGCGGATTCTGCGTAGAAGCGGGCGAAGTCGATGGCCTCGGAAACCTCAGGGTCGGTTTCGCCGACGGTCTTGTCGGCCTCGAAGACGGCCGCAGAGATCAGTTTGGAGCGATTATTCGCCAGTGCATCTGCTGCGGCGTCCAGCAACTCGGCGCGCTCGTGGCCGCTCTTCTGCGACCACTTCTCAGCGGCCTCGCGGCACCGTGCCACGGCCTCGTCGATGGCGGCCGGATCGGTGACTGGTGGGGTTTGTGCAGGTCCAGGGTTGGATTCCGGTGCGACGATGCGCTTGGCCCATTCTCGGTTCGCCGGCAGCACCGGGTCGGTATCGGGCTCGTTGACGAAGTTGCCTGGCGTGGAATCGCTACGGCAACCCAGTTTCTTCTCTTCTTCTTCCAGGCGATTTTGGGTTCGACGCCGGCCCGCAAACGTCTTCCACCGATCCTGTACGGAATGGCGGAAGCGCCGTTCCTGTGCCTGCATCGGGGTGTTTCCGTTTTCATCCGACTCGTCATCGCCAGGTGTGAACAGTGCATAAAGGAAGTTCTGCTTAGCGCCGTTTTCCTCCAGCCGACGGACCAAGTAGCTGATGGCTACGTCGAAGTCCTCGGCCTTGACGACGGGGGTGTACAGGATGAGCCCACCCACAACATCACGGACGGCGCGGGCTTGGCCGGGGGCCATGCCTTGCAGCATTTCGATATCCAGCTGTTCTTCTACGTTGCGAACAACGGAGAGCTCGTGGGCGAGCGCCACGTGGTACAGGTTGTGCGAGGCCACGCCGATGCGGATGGCATCAGCGTTTTCCGGTTGGAGTGCGTAATCGATGAGGCGTACGTAGTTGGCGTCTACCTCTGCCTTGGTGAGGTATGGCGCCTGGGGCCAGTCGTGAATCTCGGAATCCACCCGCTCCATCGACAGGTTCGCACCCTTAACCAAGCGCACCTTGATCTTGCCGCCGCCCTTGGCGCGGCGCTCCTTGGCGTACTCGGTCAGCTTGGTGAGAGCATCGAATGTATCTGGCAGGTAAGCCTGCAAAACGATGCCGGCTTCCAGCTCACGGAACTCTTCTTCATCCATGAGCTCAGTGAACAGCTTGATGGTGAGATCGAGGTCCTTGTATTCCTCCATGTCCATGTTGATGAACGGATGTGGCTGGCGTTTAAGTGCCTGGCGGTAGAGGGGGCGCAAGCGCTCCTTCAAGCGCTCGGTGCTTCCTTCCAGATCCCAGTGGTTGAGCTGGGAGACAACGGAGGACGCCTTGACGGAAACGTAGTCCACGCGGGGGTTCTTTAACAGTTCCACGATGGCGTCGAGACGCTTTTGAGCCTCGGCCTCGCCGAGCACCGCCTCGCCCAAGAGGTTGAGGTTGAGCCGGAAACCCTCTTCGCGGCTGCGATCCAATAGGTCATCCAAGGCCTTCGATTCCGCGTCGAGAACTAAGTGGCCCACGGTAGTGCGCAGGTATTTGCGGGCAATAGGCATGACCACACTGGGAAGTAGTGGCGCGGCCACAGAACCGGCGGTGACCAGTACTTGGTCCAAGAAACTCATGAACCCTGGGACATCGGCGGTGCGTTTCAGAGGGTGTGCAATGCGCATGAACTCCTTGGCAGCGACCTTGTTGTCCTCTGGGCGGGCAACGCGGTCTACGAAGGCGAAGGTGAATTCAACACCGTCGGGGTCATGCACCATATCGGCAAGCTGCTTAGTGGATTTGGAGGTCTCCTCAACCTCTAGCCACTGCTCGGCGCGGTGGATTGCTTTAGTTACCACCGCCTCGACATCGGAACTATTCGGGCGCGGGGTGAAAGCCTGGCTGCTCAACGCCAACCTCAATTCTTCAATCGGTGGCCGAGATGGATAGCCCCGGCCCAATTCTGTGCAGGGTACGTTCACCACCCTAATAACGAGAGATAGATTGGGCTAGCTTGCAACCGGAAATACGAAGGCAGCGGACAGCAATAACGCTGTCCGCTGCGCATCTCTTAAGGTGCGGGGTAATCCATGGGGGTGCCAGGACCCAGAGGCAATCCGAGGGACCACCACAGGGCGAAGAACAGGAACCAGCCCACCAGCATGGCAATGGAGTACGGCAGAGCCAGTGACATGAGCGTGCCGATACCGGCCTTCTTGTAGTACCGCTGCAAGAAGGTGAGGGCGAGGGCGAAGTAGGGGCTCATCGGGGTGATGATGTTCGATGGGGAATCACCAATTCGGAACAGCATCTGGGTGACTTCGGGGGAAAAGCCCACGTACATAAACATGGGAACCACGATGGGGGCCATAAGGGCCCACTGGGCGGAACCGGAAGTGATAAGCAAGTTCAACAGCGCCACCAGCACCACGAACGCTGCGAACAGGACCAGCGGAGGAAGATCGGCCTTCTGGAGCAGCTCAGCGCCCTTAATTGCGGTCCAGGAACCCAGGTTGGATGCCTTAAACCATGCAAGGAACTGCGATACCGCGAAGAACAGCACCATCATCGGAATGAGGGTTTCGATTCCACGCCCCATGAAGGTTGGCACGTCGCCCAAGGAGGTGATGGATTTAATCCCCACACCGTAGACGATGCCTAGGATGAGGAACGTCAGGGCAATCGGAACGGCCACAGCAGTAATCAGTGGGCTGGACATGACGTCACCGCCCTCGCCTTGTAGGGGTGAGAACGGAACAAACAGCATCGCGAAATACAACGCCAGTAGGACCGCGGCTACCACCCCGGTGATCCCCAGCGCGCGGGATTCGCTCCGGTCCAGTTGCAGGGACTCGGTCAACTTTTCCTGCGAGACCTCTTGGGCCAATTCATCGTCGCCGTCGCGACCCGTTTTGAATGTGACTTGGGAGTAATCGATGTGGTTGTGATCCACTAGCTGGGCTGCCCGGCGGTTCATAAACGTTTCGGTCAAAACGGTGATGATGAGGGCTAGAACAATGGCGCTGGCTGCGACGAAGAAGTAGTTCGCCAGCGGGGAAACGTAGTATTCCTTATCCACGATGTGTGCCGCGGACGTGGAAATTCCACCCAAGAGGACGTCGGTGATGTTAAGCACCAGGGAGGAGTTGAACCCGGCGGAGGATGCGGCGAAGGCTACCATCGCGCCGACAATGGGAGATCGTCCCACGGCGCGGAAGGAAACGGCTCCTAGTGGAATCAGGATCACGTACACGGCATCGGAGGCCACGGATCCCGTTACGCCAGCGAGTGCCACCACGAATGTCAGCAGCTTCGGACCGACCTTGGACACAATTGCACGCACGACAGCGCTGATGAGCCCGGAGTGTTCGGCCACGGCCACACCCAGCATGACAGTGATGATGAGGCCCAGTGGTGGGAAGGTCACATAATTCTCGACGGCATCGGAAACTATCAGCTTCAGCCCATCTGAGCTCAGCAGATTCACGATTTCTACCGGTTTGCCGTCTTCGGGATTAGTGGCGGTCAAACCGACTTTGTTGCCGATGTAACTGGAGATCAACACCAGTCCACCGAGGATCACGAACAGCCAAAATGGATCCGGTAGTTTGTTGCCAATCTTCTCAACCGTCCCCAAGAATCCACTGGGCTGGCTGTCGGTCTTGTCATCCTCTTTGGGGTCGCGGGCTTTGGTTGCGGTCCTCTGATCGCTCATGTTTTCTTTCTGTCTTTGTGGCCGGGCGAGGGGGGGAGTGGCGCCTTATTTTTCTTGACGCCAACTTCAACCGGATGGGCTTGTGACTTTACATTCTGTGGGATCGAGGGGCAGGGAAACGCGTGAATTAGCGCGCGAGTGATTAGATCACATACATCACATCTTTCACTTTGGGCTTCAGTAATATCAGTGTCTTCGCTAAAGTACTTAGCCGTGATCACATTCCAAAACGTCTCCAAGAGCTACAAGTCCGCGGGGCGGCCCGCCCTGAGAGATATCAACATCGCTATAGATAAAGGCGAATTTGTGTTCCTCATCGGTCCTTCCGGATCGGGTAAATCAACGTTCCTCCAACTGATGCTGCGTGAAGAGAAGCTGGATTCCGGCGATCTGCATGTAGCGGACTTCCACGTCAACAAGCTGAAAGGCAAAGACGTGGCCAAATTACGGCAACGCATTGGATACGTATTCCAAGACTTCAGATTGTTGCCCAAGAAGACGGTGTTTGAGAATGTGGCTTTCGCGCTTGAGGTGATCGGTAAGAAGCGTGCAGACATTGAAACGCTCGTCCCCCAAGCGCTGAAGACCGTTGGCTTGGACGGCAAGGAGAATCGCTACCCACATGAGTTATCAGGTGGCGAGCAGCAGCGAGTGGCGATTGCGCGGGCGTCGGTAAACCGTCCCCTAGTGTTGCTAGCCGACGAGCCGACCGGCAACCTCGACCCCGATACCTCGTCGGAGATCATGTTGCTTCTGAACCGGATTAATCAGGCAGGCACAACCGTGGTGATGTCCACTCACGATGACGTGGCGGTGGATTCCATGCGTAAGCGTGTCATTGAGCTGGACAAGGGAACCATTGTCCGCGATGACGCCCACGGCGTGTACGGCGTTGGACGTTAACAAGAGAAGCGGGAAAGAGAAGACACTATGAATTTTGGTTTCGTATTCCGCGAGGCAATGGCTGGGTTCCGTCGCAATGCGACAATGACCGTTGCGATGATCATCACTACAGCGATCTCCCTTGCGCTGCTGGCCACCGGGTTTTTGTTGACGAATATGACGGAGCGGACGAAGGATATCTACATCGACCGCGTGGAAGTTATGGTTCAGCTGGATGACAAGATTTCCTCCACCGACCAAGACTGCACTAGCGCACAATGTGCTGCGCTGAAGAGCAAGCTCGAGGGCGATGATGAAGTACAGTCCGTGACGTTCCGCAACAAACAGCAATCCTACGACCGCTTCGTGGAGCTGTTTAAGGATTCCGATCCGCGTTTGGTGGAGCAGACCGGTAAAGATGCATTCCCGGCAGCATTGCACGTGCGGTTGACCGATCCCACAGAGACGGGCCCGATTGATGCCGTCAAGAACGATCCGGGTGTGGCTAACGTGGTCGATCAAGGTGAGGATCTGCAGGCTGCAACCCGCAACCTGGATGCTGTGCGAAACGCTTCCTTCTTGGTCGCAGCCGTGCAGGCTGTGGCAGCTATCTTCCTCATTATGAACATGGTCCAGATCGCGGCATTCAGCCGTCGCCATGAGATCAGCATTATGCGCATGGTGGGTGCTTCCCGCTGGTACACGCAGATGCCGTTCGTGCTAGAGGCTGTCATCGGCGCCATTATCGGCGCCGTGCTGGCAGTAGTGGGTATGTATGCCGGCAAGAAGCTGGTGGTCGATAGCGCGATGCGCTCTCTATATGACGCCAACCTGGTCGCGCGCATCACCGATAGCGATATCTGGCTGGCGGCACCGTTCCTCGTTCTTACGGGTGCAGTGGTCGCGGCAGTCACAGCTCAGATTACGCTGCGCTGGTACGTAAAGAACTAGGGAAATGCTTGGGGGCACATATGGGTTGTTGAATCTTCAGGTGAGGTTGTTGGGGTAATCCTGCCGCTTCCGTGGCCGGCATCCTCTCGCTGAAAGACGAATGTGCAGCAGAAGTCCAACAAAAACGCGGCATTTTGTCAGAGTTCTGCTGCACATTGTGCGACCCAGTGCGTGCCGGCGGGCGCCACGCCGAAATGTGGCTGGCGGGTGCCACGCCGAAATGTGGCCGGCGGGCGCCACGCTCCGCGTCGATCGTTTGCGGGGTGGAACTGTAAACAACGTAATTGGCACGACTGCTGCCTAGGTTTTGCGCTGCATCGGTCGGTGGGGAACTATCGGGACCGCCAGTTGGGTGGGTTTGCGTTGGTGGCACCAGCGCATTTAGTGCTGGTGGTACTAGGGCAGCCACAGTACGGTTTGTCTATCTGCAAACCCCCTGCGCTAAGGTATTAGCCGTTATGGCAGCGAAAAAGAGCATTCCCGTTGATTCGGGGAAATCGAAAGGGAAGGCCTCCCAAAAGGCAAAGGCCCGGACCGGAAAAGGGACCGGGTCCTTAGTCGTTGCTACCAACCGTAAGGCTCGCCATGATTATCACATCCTGGACACTTACGAGTGCGGTGTGGTTTTGGTAGGCACCGAAGTCAAGGCTTTGCGGGAGGGCAAGGCCTCTTTGGTCGACGCCTACGCGACGATCGACGATGGTGAAGTGTGGTTGCGCGGGCTCCACATCCCCGAATATTCCATGGGGCACTGGACGAACCACAGTCCGCGACGGACCCGGAAGCTCTTGTTGCACCGTCGCGAAATCGATTCCCTCATGGGTAAAGTGCGCGATGGTAATTCCACTTTGGTGCCCCTGCAGCTGTATTTCGTCGCTGGGCGGCTCAAGGTGGAACTGGCACTTGCGCGAGGCAAACAGGAATACGATAAGCGCCAGGATATTAAGCGCCGAACCGAGGAGCGCGAGATTACGCGGGAAATGGGCCGCCGCATTAAGGGAATCCAGGGCTAGCGCGTTTAAGGGTGGTCAGGGTTCGCGCGGTAGGACGCTCTGAGCTATCACTGTCAAAGTGTCCTAGGATGTGGCGCGTTTCCTGTCGCCGTCGCTTCTCTCTATCTTCCTGCGCGTCCAATCACTTCTTTAAAGGATCGCTTGTGAGATTCATCCTTGAGGACGATTGGGTGCGTGAGTGCGGTGTTTTATGGTGGTACACGCATGATTGAATACACGGGCAATTAAAAGATTGGTGGGCACATGGCAGTGGAGCATTGGCGATTGGCGCACCCAAACCGAGGTCTTTTAGAGGTATTGGTGGGGTCGTCGGAGGAACTGCGCGAGTATGACCCGAAGTTTCCATTGGATGCAGAACAGGAGGGGAAGGAAGAAAAGAGGCGGAAGGAAAACCCTGCGCCGACAGCGCCAGAAGGGGAGGGGGCCGGAGGTAGCGGTGAGCGTGCGAAGTGGGAGAGTGCAAATAGTTCGGGTGCTAAAGCCGAGGTGGACCGAACTACTGAAACGGCAGAGCGTGCGAAGTGGGAGAGTGCAAATAGTTCGGGTGCTAAAGCCGAGGTGGACAGAACTACTGAAACGGCAGAGCGTGCGAAGTGGGAGGGTGTGAAAAGCAAGGAGACAGAGGCAGAGGGGAACGAAATCACCAACTACCTCGACGAACTTGAAAAGGACTCGGAAAAACCTGGTGCTCGAGGGAAGATTTCGAAGGTTGTACGGGGGTTCCTCTCCTCGAAATGCGTTCTCGTTCGGCAGGATAAGCA
The DNA here is from genome assembly GCF_030408435.1 of Corynebacterium auriscanis. Lineage (NCBI taxonomy): Bacteria > Bacillati > Actinomycetota > Actinomycetes > Mycobacteriales > Corynebacteriaceae > Corynebacterium > Corynebacterium auriscanis. Next base: position 649,231 of record NZ_CP047046.1, read on the forward strand.
AGTCATTGCACGTTTGGAGTCTCTCCAAAATGTCAAGATTTCCTTGGATAAGGTTTCCCCGAAGGTCAAGGATGGAAAACTCGGTTACGAACTAACCATCTCGGAACCGTTTTTGGAGCTACAGAAGAACTTCACCGGGAATCATTTAATTGAAGTGATCGTGAAGACTAGGGGAGAACTGGTGAAGTTCGACCCGCCGGCTGGATCCCCGGCAGCTGCACGTGAGAGAGCTATGGAGGAATCGCCGACGAAACGTTGGCTATATCCTTTTCTTTCTGGTTTGGGCAAAGGAGGCTGGGCTGTTGCCGTCCTCATCCTTGGTCCCGTTGTTTCCAAGATCATTGATCTTCTTTGGGGACTAGTAGAACCTCATTTGCCCGATTGGGACTTACCTTCCATTCCTTGGCCGAGCATCGATCTACCCGATATCCACCTGCCGTCGATTCCTTGGCCTCACATCAACTGGCCGCACATCGACCTGCCGGATTGGCACATCCCAGAATGGATGAGGCCGGTATTGCACGTCATTGCGGTGGCGGCGGATTACTCCAAGATTTGGGTTCCCATTGTGATTGGTCTTTTCATCGGCCTGATGTCCGTGCGGCGAAGTAAGAAGTCCCAAGCGGTGAAAGAAAAGTGGAATGACGACGCAGAACCTCAGTCCCAGGAACCCTGATTGCTTCCCACGATAGCGAAGGGTAACATGAATAATCCTGCTGTCAAACGTTTCCGCAGCAGGGTGATGCATAAGGGGTCGATTTGGTTTCGACTTCGTGCATTGAGCCAGGGGAAGCGTGCCGGTGCAGGTAGGAGACCACCGTTAAGCGTCGCTACAAACCTATAAGCGCCGAGAACACTCAGCGCGACTACGCCCTCGCTGCCTAAATACAGCGACCGCGTGTCTGTCAGTCCGGGATGGTCCCTGTCCCGGGTACTGGCATCGACTTAAGGGGCTTGCTGCATCATCTAGTTGCTCGGGTGATGCGGGACTTCTAGGGCAACTGGGCCCGTCATCCAGACCTGTTCGTGGGATCTGGAGGGCCGAGTAGAGATAAGGCGCGAACTGCGCACGGAGAAGCCCTGGCGAGGTCGCGAAGGACCCGGGTTCAATTCCCGGCGGCTCCACTGAACACTTTCCCCAGTCCGTTTCCGGGCTGGGGTTTTGTTGTGTCTGTGCAGGTGGGCAAGTTCTAGTGATCGTGGAAACACCTGACTTCGTGTGAGGTGTTGTCTTGGAGTCTCGGTGGGACCCGGATTCTGTTGTGGTCGAACGTTTTTGTAGTTTGATGCAGGCAGGAAGCTCTGTTCGTGCTGCCGCTGTCAGCGTCGGGTTGCCTCATTCTGTGGCGTATCGGCTTGCCCGGCAGTTGGACGTGGAAGTTCGACGATATCGTGTTACGTCATCGGAGGATTCAGAGCGTATCAGCCAGTTGTGGCTTGCTGGTTGGGCGCCGATGGATATTGCTCGTCAATGCAAGGTCAACTCGAGCGTGGTCTATCGGATCGGTATTGAACTGGGCTTGTGGAAACGCAACCCGCATGGACGACGAGCTGCCGCAACCACCAGACGCTGCGGGTACCTACAGCTTAGAGTCAATGCGTTAGGGCGCAAGGATGCTGCATCGGTGTGTGGCATCAATCAACGTGATGCTCTGGATATCGACAAAGGTCTGATCAAACTGGGCAGACAGCGCGTAGCGTTTGAACCCGATGGGCCCGATAAAGCACTGTATAACCGGCTCATGCAGGTTCTTGAGTATGTAGACGGCCGACAGTCACTACCTATTGCTATCGTGCCCCAGGCTCGTATTGATCAGCGCATATCACCGCGGTATCTCAGCATTGAAGAACGTGAGCTTATTTCTGATGTGCATCATCAGGGAGTAGGAGTGCGTGCCATAGCCCGCCGGTTGAACCGCTCACCCGGCACTATCAGCAAAGAGCTACGCCGTAACCAAGATGACTTTGGTCTGTATTTGCCCACTCATGCTCATCGCAAATCAGTGCTTCGGAGATTCCGGCCCAAAAAACGCAAGATCGACTCCGTGCCGGCTCTATGGCCAACGGTTATGGATATGCTGCGTGAGAAGCTTTCTCCGGAGCAGATTGCTGGACGGTTGCGTAAAGATCATCCCGGCGATGACACTATGCACGTGTGTACTGAAACCATCTACCAAGCTTTGTTCTTCCAGGCCAAAGGCGAGTTGAAGAAAGAAATCGCATCATGCCTGCGCCAAGGACGCACAGTGCGCAAACCGCGCGGGCAACGTATTGCCAGGAACCGATTCATCGATCCGATGGTGATGATTTCGGACCGGCCTGCCGAGGTCGAAGACCGAGCTGTGCCAGGGCACTGGGAAGGCGACCTGATACTAGGCAAAGGAAACAAGTCCGCTATCGGAACTCTCGTCGAACGAACTACCAGGTATGTGATGTTGCTGCATCTTCCTGATAGCCATGACGCTGTCGCTGTCAGAAACGCCTTAGTCAAGGCCATAGGCACTCTTCCCAATCACCTCAAAGGATCGTTGACCTGGGATCAAGGAAGTGAGATGGCAGGACACAAATCCTTTTCAGTCGCCACAGACTGCCCAGTGTACTTCTGTGACCCGGGATCGCCGTGGCAACGCGGTACCAACGAAAACACCAATGGGCTACTGCGACAATACTTCCCGAAAGGAACCGACTTAAGCGTTCACACCGAACACGACCTGGAATTCGTAGCAATGCAGCTTAACCGGCGTCCCCGCAAAACACTCGACTTCGACACTCCAGCAGAACGAATGGCCGCCCTGCTAGGGTTATCAGAAATATAGGATGTGTTTCCACGACCGCAAGAATCCGCCGGTGGGGACACTGGTAGCATATCACCTTAGGTAACATGGAATGACACTAAAACATGTTGTATTGGTCAAAGTCTGGTTAAACTTTGGTCAAACTTTGACCTACCCCACACTCACAGAAAGACCCCATGTACGCGACAAATAAATAGAGAGCACAGATCGCACTCGCAATCGGCTTGTCATTCAGAAGCAAAGATGTCCGATGACTGAAGAACATTAGTTTCTGAGAAGTATCATGAAGGTTCCGTTAACATGCTGGTGGGTTCAGACCCATACCGACCACCGCAATCTTTAGCCGAATGGAAACCGCTTTGCTCAAACGACTATTCTCAGCATTTATTGCCGTGGCCATTTCAACGGGGGGCGTGCAAGCAACTCAGGCCGCAACTCCTAGAAACACCTTCACTAGTGTCGCCAAGGTACAATCCGCGACCCCGCGACAAGCGACTTCTGCAGATGGCACCGTTACTCAAACAAACGATGTGCATGAGCAATTGGATTCTGAACTGCAATACTTGTCCAAACTCTCGGCGGATGAACTGAAAAATGAACTCCAGTCACTCGAACGCAAGGACGGGGCAACAACACGGGTGGCGCCTCTCGTTATCGTGGCAGCAATTGGATGCGCGGTAGGAATCGGTGGCGCAGTGTTTACGAAGTCGTGGGAAGACCCCAATAGTGCGGTTTGGGCTCTCGCAGGTGTGCTCACCAGCTGCATTCCTGGTTCTCAGCAGGCCAAACTTGTCAAGGTTATTGTAAATAACAAACAAATGATTGCTACTGCTCTCAAAAGGTTGGAGCAGTCAGCCTTGCGGCCGCGATCCTTGGCGCAAATATCGTTCCTGTTGCGACTGCCCCTAAGAAGTAGATGGGGGCTAGCTTGAGCCTTAAAAAGGTCCTGTGGATTTGTGGAGGTGGTGCGACGCTGATCATGGCCGCTGGAAGCGGAGTCCATGGGGTGCTCAGCGTTGCTCTCTGCTTCATTGCTTTTGTAGCAACAGTACGGTTCATTGCTTCAGATTCTGACCCGGCATGCGGAAACGTGGCCACTAGTGCGCTCGCGACGTGCGTGGCTGTTGGCATTTTCTTTCCATACGTCCTTCCCGTCGCATATATCGGCTACATTGCATGGACTTGGTTTTCGATTGAGTCCGATGATGAAGGCGTAACCACCGTGCTGAGATAATCACCGGGTTCAATTCCCGGTTGCTCCACTGAACACTTTCCCCAGTCCGTTCCCGGGCTGGGGTTTTGTTGTGTCTGTGCAGGTGGGACGCTGTAAAAGGATCTCTTTAGATTCCATAGAGCTATAGGGCTGACGAGCTCAACCATAACGGCCGGGGGCCTGGAATAAAGATCCCACGATTCAAGTTGAGCCCTGTGGAAAATGATCGCTCAACTGAAAGGCTTAGTGTGGCCACGCTATTCACCCCTGCAGAGGCAGGGGCATTGCATCTTCGCAACCGTGTGACAATGGCAGCGTTGACCCGCTCTCGGGCAGGCAAAGATGGAATTCCCACGGACATGCACGTGGAGTACTACACCCAACGCGCGAGTGCGGGATTAATCGTCACCGAAGGCACGAGTACCGGTGACGTAGGCAAAGCATTTGTGGGCCAACCCGGGATCCATACCGAGGAGCAACTCGCTGGATGGCGCCGAGTGGCGGATGCTGTGCACGCCTCCGGCGGCACGATCGTCATGCAGATCATGCACGGCGGACGGCTGACCTTGCCTTCGATCAACAACGGTGAGCAGTCGGTGGCGCCTAGCGCGATTGCCCCTGGGGTTACGCTGCATGGCGCGAATGGGCGCGAGGAAGTCCCAAGCCCACGTGAGTTGGGTCGTGACGAACTCGACGGCATCGTTGCAGAATTCGTTACCGCTGCTCGGAACGCTGTCCAGGCGGGAATGGACGGCGTGGAGATTCACAGTGCAAATGGCTATCTGCTCCACCAGTTCCTAGCACCATCCGCCAACCATCGGACCGATGAATGCGGTGGTTCGGCCGACAACCGCGCGCGACTGGTGATTGAGGTCGTTCGGGCCGTCGCCCGCGAGATTGGCGCGGATCGCACTGCCCTGAGGATCTCTCCGCAACACAACGTGCAGGGTGCAATCGAAGACGATAGGGAACAGGCCGCGAAGACTTACGCTGCCCTACTCGCGGGAGTTTCGGATCTGGGATTGGCGTACCTGTCGATTCTGAACGTCGAAATCGACAGTCAGTTTGTCGCGGACCTGCGATCTCAGTTCGGGGGCTTCACCGTGCTCAACAGTGGATTCGGTGAGATGACGGAATTGGATGAAGCCCGCCGCATCGTGGAAGACGATCTCGCCGATGCAGTCGCGGTCGGACGATTGCTTATTGCCAACCCCGATCTTGTTAAGCGTTGGGAAAACGGATTGGAGCTCAACGTTCCCAACCCAGCGACGTTCTATACCCCAGGGGCTGAAGGCTATATCGATTACCCGTTTGCGGAGTAGAGCGGGCGTCCACCACAGCTGGCTCGGGGAATCGTGGCGGTTCCCACAGTTGCCACTGGTCGGTGCTAGCAAGCCCTGGCCTACCGATTACCCGTTTGCAGAGTAGGGCGGGCGTACCTCGCATCTCTTGTAGCGCGGATAGCCCCCGGTACCGCCACCGCGAAGTAACGGTGCTGGTCTCAAGGCGGGCTCAACGGCAGGCTCAAGGAAGGCTCAACGGCGGGCGCTAACCGGCGCCCTTTTTCACAGGCACGTTACTTGTCGATCTTCGACCAGACGGCCCGCGCATCCTCGGAAGAAATCGAAGTATCGAATTCCTCCCGCAGCACCTTCTGCAGATCCTCGGGCCCCTCCAACTCGCGTTCCGTCGCCTCACCATCGGCAGGGCTGACTCGGAACTTCGCATTAGCGAGCGTGACCTTGGTGCCATCCAGACGGTAGCGGGCCAAAGCCAACATAGAAGTGAATATCGAGCTGGGGTGCGTAGCGGCCCACCAATTGGAATTTTCTAGGTCTGATTCCGCCAGAGGTGCCATGGAAAAACCGTAGACCCCAGAGAATGCATCGCCGTCGTTGTCAACGGGAGCGGAATCTTCGGCAGCTGGAGCACCGCCGTCGTCACCGCGATGCTCCTGGTGCGGTCGCGTCTCCAACACAAAGTTGATCCCCGGGACCTCGGTGAATTTCGTGGCACTTACTCTAGCGATACGGTGGTCGCCGTGGGGCGAATCCACAATAGGCCCAAAATCCTCCCCCTCTGAAGGAAGTGGCACGGGATGCAGGGGCGTTCCAGCTCCGAATCCCGGGTCAACGAGAAATGAGGCTTCGCCATCGGTAACCAAGTTTGCCTGGTGCGTGTACGGCGAAGGATTCTCCACATTTTTCAGCAGTACACGCGCCAGTACGGGGCGCACTTCGAAACCCATTTCACGCATAGCTGTTCTAATCAGGGGAGCGTGCTCATGGCAATAGCCCGCCTCGTTGCGAATCACCATTTTGTCGAAAGCCTCATCGGGGGTAATTCCCGGCGTTCGTCCCGATAAAACCTCGGTATTGCCAAAGGGCATCGCATTCGCATGTCGAGAAGGTAATTCGTGGAAGAAATTGCCGTCGAAAGTTGGGTCAGTTTCTTCATCCGCGGGGTTCAATCCCAGCTTGTGCAAGTAGGTGTGAAGGTCAAATGGCTCGGCTGCCAATTGGTACTCCTTTGCGTTATGGATTGGTGAGTAACAGCACGCAAGACTTCTATTGGGTGCTGCCACGAGTGTTGCCATCCACGATAGGAGGTTGTTGTCTGATAAGCAGACTCGCGGGATCCGATTTTTCAGCGAGGCCGCTCTCACACCCCTAAATTGCCACGAGGGCCCGTTTCTATGCCTCGAAACGCACACGCCCACCGGTTCCGCCGGTTATGCTTCTCGATTTGTGCCGCTCAAGGCATGCAGGAGTCGGCCGGCCGGGCCCGTTTGCCGCCTTTTTTCGCCGGAGGTTCGTAAGAACCGGTTGCGCCGGTTACGCTTCTCGATTCGTACCACTTAAGGCATGCAGGAGCCGGACGGCCGGGCCCGTTAGTCGATCTTGGTTGACCAGGTGTGCACGGGCTCGCCGGTCTGCTGGTTGTCTAAGTAGGCGGCCAACATGCGGGCAATTGCTTCCCGACGCCGCGGAGAATCCGGCTCAATATTGCTACCGCCGGTATTCGCCAGCGCGGTGAGTTGCCACGTGGCGCCATTCTGGCGGGACTTAGTGCGAGCACCAATGATGCCCAAGTAGGTATCAATGAGGTCCTTATCGACATCAAGTGATTCCAACCCGCGGCGGGATTGCTCAAGAAGGTGATCCCGAACCAATTCGCTGACACTCACCTTGCCAACACGTGGCCACTTCATACGGGCGAACAACCCATCACGGGCGCCGGCATTGAAGTTGGCGTCGGCATCAGAGAAAGGAAGACGAGACCACACCGGGCGGGCCTGGTTGCTTAAGTACTTGACGAGGCCGTAGTAAAAGGCAGCATCAGCCACGATGTCAGCCGCAGTGGGCCCCGCAGGCAATAGCCGGTTTTCCACACGGATGTGCGCCTGCGGCGTGTTGGGATCGTAGATTGGCCGGTTCCAGCGCCAGACCGTGCCGTTTTGCAAGTTAAGGTAGTGCAGTGCCGGATTATTACCATTCATGATGGGGTTGCCGGCTTCTAGGCGTGCCTCAGGCAGCAGGGGAGAGAAGTACCGCACGTTTTCCTCGAACAGGTCAAACACGCTGGTAATCCAACGTTCCCCGAACCAAACTCGCGGGCGCACGCCCTGATTCACCAGCTCGTTGGTGCGGGTATCGATGGATTGAGCGAACAGCGGAATGCGGGACTCGTGCCACAACTGATAACCCGCGAAGAGTGGAGAGTTCGCAGCTACGGCTGCCTGAACACCCGCAATTGCCTGGGAAGCGTTCCACGCATCCGCGAAACGATTCGGCGCGACCTGCAAGTGTAACTGAATGGACGTACATGCGGATTCTGGCGCGATGTCTTCAAAATCGTGCAGGTAACGGTCCTGGCGGGTGATATCGATCCGAACCAGTTCGCCACGTGCCTCCATAACCGCGTTGCTGAGAGCGCGGTAGCGATTCTCCTGAGTCATCCACGACGGATCGGAAAGGAATTCGGTGGTCAGGGTGGGCAGCGTGCCGATCATCGCTACATTGGCGCCGTGCTTGCGGGCAGCTGCGCGAGCCGTATCCAATCGCTGTTCCAACCCAGAGTGAAGCTTCTGCAAGCCGTCACCAGAGATCGACAGCGGGGGGTGATTCACCTCAATATTGAAAGACCCGATTTCCGATTGGAACTCGTCGGAAAGGTCTTCCAGCACTTCCTTACCGACCTTGGCCGGCTGCATGTGCTCGTCAACAAGGTTGAGCTCGAGCTCCAGACCGATCGAGCCCTCATCCATGAACTCTGCCTCTTGGAGGTGGTGATCGAAAAGCTCCAAGTCGTGCAGAAGATTCTTGCGGTAACTTGTCCGTTGCTTCGGGGTGTATGTGTGTGATGAAACGGCGTCTCCCATGCAGGCAAGCATATCGCAGGGATCAGTTAATTTTGGCGGACTTGCCCGCCCAGGCCTCCTCACGCAACGCATTCTTTCGAACCTTCCCCGTTGAGGTTCGGGGTAGCTCGTCTAAGATCACGATGTCTCGCGGCACCTTGTAACCGGCAATGCGTGCACGACAGTGTGCAATGACGGCCTCGCCGACGGCGTCGTGATCAGCAGATTGGGCTTCCGGTCGTAGCACCACAAAAGCTCGCGGGCGCTCACCCCACTTGTCATCGGGTACACCGACGACCGCGCAATCTGAGACATCGGGGTAGCTGACAATGGCCTGTTCGACCTCGATCGTCGAGATATTCTCGCCACCACTGACCACCACATCCTTCGCGCGGTCAAGCAGCTGAATGTAGCCGTCCGGATGCTTCACACCGAGGTCGCCCGTATGGAAAAAACCGCCTCGGAACGCAATGTCCGTGGCTTCGTCATCATTGAAGTAACCGGCCATAATGCCGTTTCCGCGCATGACGATTTCGCCCATGGTTTTGCCGTCGCTGGGTACTTCTTCGATTGTTGGGTCGTCGTCCGTGGTTTCTTTGACTACCAGTACCTCTTCGTTGGTAATCAAGGGCACTCCTTGCCGGGCTTTTAAAACGGCTCGACGCCGCACTGTCATATCCGACCATTCTGGCTGGGGCTCACAGACAGTGTAGGGGCCGTAAAACTCAGTCAATCCGTACACGTGTGTGACTTCCACACCGAGGTTTTCGCAACGGGTGATAATGGTGGGGCTTGGGGGAGCGCCTGCCGTGACAATGCGCAGGTTCTTTACACGGCGTTTGTTGTCATCATCAACCAGGGTGGTGAGCACCGCAGGTGCACCGCACATGTGGGTGACGTGTTCTTCGCTGATGAGGCGCCACATTTCCGGGCCACGTACTGCGCGCAGGGCAATCTGTGTGGCGGCTACCGCCATCGTTGCCCATCCAGTGCACCACCCGGAACAGTGGAACATGGGGAGTGTCCACAGATACACGCTGTTGGTATCGAACTTTTGGGCACTTACTTCGCCAAGCGCGTTCAGGTACGCGCCACGGTGGGTATAGACCACACCCTTGGGTTTGCCCGTGGTGCCGGAGGTGTAATTCAGTGCGATCGGATCGTTCTCATTGACCACGGCAAACGGTAGGTCCGGGCCGGATCGGTGGGGATCCGAGAAAGCGCTGACGCTGGGGAAGTCGCCCGGTTGAGACCCATCGGCTTCGGGAATCTCTAGGAAAATAATATCCGCTGGCAGGTCGGCTTTGACTGCATTGAGCAAGTCGGCAGTCCCCAGGAGGATATTGAACCCGGAATGCTGCTGGATATACGCAACTTCGGCGGGGGCCAACCGGGTATTGATAGCCACGATCACCCCTTGAGCCAGGGGAACCCCGAATTGGGCTAGTAGAGCTTCGTAGCTATTAGGTGCTAAAACACCTACGCGGTCACCCTTGTTGAGCCCACTGGCTTGTAGGGCCCGGGCAAGCGCTTGGGCGTCGTTACGAAATTCCTCAAACGTGATCCTCCGCGAGCCATCGATGCAGGCAGTGGATTGAGGAAAGGTGGCGGCACTGCGCTCGAGGAAGCGCAGTGGAGTGAGGGGAACACTTAGTCCAGAACGATTAGTTTCCATAGGGAAATGTTAAATGGCTGTTCGGGAATTGTGGCCCTAATGCGGAAAATGCTCGGGGCCGTTTCACTTGTTGGCCCGATGCTCTGTGTTGGTGGAGCGAGCACACTTGCTGCTTACTCGGCTTCTATTCTGAGCCCCGAATCTCGCGAGCTTTGCCTGCGTTCGGCGCGGTTGCAACGTCGGCCCGCCACGGATTGTCGGTGTTGATAAGGAACTCGTCCACAGACTCGGGAGTGGCGCGAAGCGTGGGATCAAAGGCGAGGTAGGCCTTCGTCTCTTTGGCTATGAGCCCAGAGAGAATGAGTAGACCCACCAGGTTTGGCAGGGCCATGAGGCCGTTGGCGATGTCCGCAAGCGTCCAAGCCAGGCTGAGTTCAGTGGTCGCACCCACAAAAACCACGCACGTGAAGATCATGCGGTAAGGCAGGGAGGCCCACAGGCCCAGCGCACGTTCGGCGTTGCGCTCACCATAGTAGGACCAGCCCAAGATCGTGGAGAACGCGAAGAACACCACGGAGACCGACACGATCGTGCCGCCCCAGTCCGCACCAATTCCTGCGCGGAATGCGTCGGCAGTCATGGTGCCCGCAGATTCCTTGCCGTTGGTCCACACACCGGTCGTTACGATAACTAGCCCGGTCATGGTGACCACGATGATGGTGTCGATGAAGGTTTGAGTCATAGAGACCAGGCCCTGGCGAACCGGGTGCGTAGTTTTCGCAGCCGCGGCGGCGATAGCGGCCGAACCCATGCCGGATTCGTTGGAGAAGATGCCGCGGGCCACACCCATTTGCAGTGCCACGATGATTGCGGCACCAGCAAAACCGCCGGTCGCGGCGGTGCCGGAGAATGCATCCGAGAAGATTTGCGCAAATGCGCTCGGAACCTGATCCACGTGCATGGCCAACACAATGAATCCACCGACTAGGTAGATGATGATCATCAGCGGAACGAAGGCGGAGGTGACTTTACCGATGGTCTCGATGCCTCCCAGCAAAACCGCTCCGACCAGTACGAACATCACTACACCGGTGACCCAGGGATCGACATTGAACGTATCCTTCAGCCCGGCGGCCACGGCGTTGGCCTGGGTGAGGTTACCAATGCCAAACGAAGCGATAATCGCAGCGATGGTGAAGAACCATGCCAGGAACTTGCCCAATCCACCCCGGATGCCGTACTCCAAGTACCGCTGCGGACCGCCGGAAATTTTGCCGTTTGCATCGGATGTGCGGAAGCGAACCCCCAGGAAGGCCTCCGAGTACTTCGAGGCCATACCCACGAGGCCGGTCACCCACATCCAGAACAATGCCCCGGGGCCACCGATCGACAGGGCGGTAGCAACACCGACAATGTTGCCCACACCAACGGTTGCGGCCAGCGCCGTGGTGAGTGCTTGATATTGGGAAATATCACCGGCTCCACCCTCGTCATTCCGGTCGACGAGTCCGTGGCGTAAAGCTACAAAAAGATACCGAAATTGTATGCCCGCCAGACGGATAGTGAGAACTAAACCTGCGCCAAGAAGAAGGGGAATGAGGAAAAACTGACCCCAAACAAAACTGTCAATAGTTTCTAAGCTCTCAGCGAAGCTTGCCTGATATGAAACGTCAACCATGCGAAAAAGGTACTGCATGGAGCTAGATATTTAGTTTGATTTGCGGATTTTGGCGCAAATTGGACGTAGTTGGGGGAGGGTCCTTGCCCCCTCGTGCTGGTCGCTCGGGTGTGTGCTGGTCGCCCGGGTGCGTGCTGGTCGCTCGCGCGTGATTACCGGTCGCTCGTGCGTGTGCTGGTAGCTCGCGCGTGATTACCGGTCGTGGAAAAGAGAACGTGTTATGTCGAAGACAAAGGAACCTGATCATCACCCACCCCCTTTTGTAGTGCCTAGAGCTGCTCCCACACAGCAAGAGCCCCCATGATATTGCACTCTATTAGTTAAGAGGTGCGCATCTTTTTCTCGGCAACATCGCGCCGGAAAGATTCGTCCCGCTTTGAACTGCCCTATCAACCCGGTCGCAACGCCTATGGCGCGACCAACTTTTCGAGGAGCACGATCATGCACCCACGCGCCGGACAACCTGCTACGCCTGCAGATTTGGAAGATATCCCAGCCCTGTTGGAGGCCTATCATTCCGTACATCCCGATGCCTCCGACCCTGCTCAGCGTGTCACCTTCGGAACTTCGGGTCACCGGGGCAGTTCCTTCGACGGCGCGTTTAACGAGGATCACATCGCGGCTACTACCCAAGCGATCGTAGATTATCGTACGGAGCAGGGTATCCGTGGCCCGGTGTTTATTGGCCGTGATCCGCATGCTTTGTCGGAGCCAGCCCAGGCCACCGCGCTTGAGGTCCTAGCGGGCAATGGAGTGGACGTTCGGGTGGATTCCAACGACGGCTTCGTGCCCACCCCTGCCATTAGTTTCGCCATTCTGGAGCACAACAAGGCGCTACCGGGTGGGCCTACGGGTACCGACGCCGCTAGGGCAGACGGCATCGTCATCACTCCGTCCCACAACCCGCCACGTGACGGTGGCTTTAAGTACAATCCGCCGACGGGCGGCCCGGCTGATACGACCGCCACGGAGTGGATTGCCGCTCGGGCCAACGACTACCTGGACGGCAAGCTGGACCAGATCAAACGCTCCACCAGCACCAATACTTTCGTCAAGCATGACTTCTGCGGGCTATACGTCGATAGCCTCCCAGAGGTCATCGACATGGAGACGATCAAGAACGCTGGTGTGCGCATTGGGGCAGATCCGATGGGGGGAGCTTCGGTGGAGTACTGGCAGCGCATCGCGGATGTTCACGGCTTGAACTTGACCGTTGTGAACCCGAAAGTGGACCCAGCCTTTGGCTTCATGACGTTGGATAGTGACGGCAAGATCCGCATGGATTGCTCCTCGCCTTACGCGATGGCATCCCTAGTTAACGCTGTCAGCGGCGGGCAACAGGTTGGACAGGCTGCCGTTCAGGCCGCCGCAGCCGATGGGCAGGGCGCGGGCGCAGTATCCATCGACGCGCGCTCGCCGGGTCAGCCGGCATTCGATATTGCTACGGGTAACGACGCGGACTCGGATCGCCACGGAATTGTCACGCCAGATGCCGGGTTGATGAATCCCAATCACTACCTGTCAGTGGCCATTGACTACCTGCTGGGGCACCGAAACGGATGGCCCAAGGGGGCGTCGGTCGGTAAAACTCTGGTGAGCTCGCAGATGATTGACCGGGTGGTAGCAGCGCATGAGACAAACCTCATGGAGGTGCCAGTGGGGTTTAAGTGGTTTGTGCCCGGCCTGGTGGATGGCAGTGTGGTGTTCGGTGGCGAAGAATCTGCCGGTGCAAGCTTCCTGCGTTTCGATGGCACGGTGTGGTCAACGGATAAGGACGGAATCATTGCTGACCTGCTGGCATCAGAAATCCTGGCTGTCACCGGTGAATCCCCATCGCAGCGGTATAGCGACCTGATCGAGAAATTCGGCTCACCTGCGTACACCCGAATTGACGCGCCGGCGAACCGCGAGCAGAAGGCGCGTTTGAAAGCACTGAGCTCCCAAGACGTAACGCAGTCTGAACTGGCGGGGGAGAAAATCACCAACGTGATGACTACCGCGCCGGGTAATGATGCGCCAATCGGTGGTGTGAAGGTGACCACTGAGAACGCGTGGTTCGCTGCGCGGCCTTCCGGCACTGAGGACAAGTACAAGATCTACGCGGAGTCCATGGCGGGCGATGAGCACTTGCAACAGGTTGTGGAGGAGGCCCAAGCAGTGGTTGACTCCGTATTGGGTTCTTAATTGGGTGCTTAAACGGGCGTTTGGATGTTGGGGGTCGGGCGTCAGCTACGCCGAGCGAGGTTCGCCCTTAAGGCTCGTGCTGGGCGTAGTAGGTCTAAAAGGCTCCGAATGGCCCTTGTGCTGCACGTTTCGACTGTGAAATTGCTGTGTCGGTGGCGCGCCAGATTGCTAGTTGGCTGTCAATAGCGCAGTTCAAACGCAAATCATTAGAGATTTGTGGGGGCAGGTCGTTAAAGTAGAGCATTGTTGTATTGAGCACATGCCCCTCTACAAAATGGTTCATTACCACGGTGAACGATAATTCTGTCGGAGTGCGGGCGCATCGAAATGCGAGCCGACCTCCGTAGATCATGACCTTTGTTACCGGGGCATGAAAGCGACAGCTGTGAAAGGACAATCCTAAGTGAGTCAGCAGATCAAAGCCCCGAATAGCCGGGGTGGAAGCGGTTTTATCTGGGTGATCGTTGCGATTTTAGCCATCGCTGCGGTTGTTATTGGTCTCTTCGTATGGAAGCAGAGCACGAAAAATACGATCGCGGAGGATATGCCGCAACAGGAAGCCAACTTTACGGTCTCGGCAAACGACGGTGCGGTGACGCTCGCTTCGGACAAGGTGAAAAAGGACGCGCCAACGGTCGAGATTTTCTCCGACTTCTCCTGCCCTCACTGCGCCGATTTGGTTGAAGCGGATCACGAGGACGTTCACAAGGCCGTCACCGATGGTGATGTCAAGGTAGTGTATCGCTTCCTGAATATCCTGGACCAGAAGCCAGGTGGGTCCTCCACTCGCGGTGGCGCGGTGGCTTACGCGATCGCTAAGACCGGAAACGCCAAGGCATTCTGGAATATGCACGACAAGATGTTCATGGATCAGCCAGAAGTTGCACGTACGTGGAACTGGGAGGAACTGGGCAAGGCTGCCGAGGCCTACGATGTGGATCCTGCTCTGGTTGAAAAGATCAAGAAGGGGGAAGTTCAAGACGAGGCTCTTCCGGTCTTTGAAGGCAACGCCAAGATTCTGACCGACCGAGGTGCCCAAGTGTCTACTCCGCAGGTGTTCGCCAACGGTAAGCCGTACGAGCTGAAGTCCGATGGCGGCCAGAAGCCACTGTCGTGGGTTCCGGATCTGGTCTGGAACAAGGGCGGGAACAACGGCGAAAAGAAGTAAACCGCGCTGATCAACTGGAGTCGCCAAAGAGTTCGAGGAGCCACTAATCGCGGTCGCTAGAGCATGCCCGATGCCGGGGCACAGTGACCTCGAAAGCAAGACGCAGTGACCTCGAAACATAGCGGCTCTAAAAGAACGCGGATGACCTCTGCTCGATCCGTCCGTTCTCGCCGCGGGATTATTCCCGGCGACCTGCGGATTTGGTTAGCTCGAGAGCGATCGGGTAGCTTTAAATCCGTTCGCTTCTCCATGGAGAACGCGTTAACGCAAACTATGCGGGGCTATGGCGCAGCTGGTAGCGCACCACACTGGCAGTGTGGGGGTCACGGGTTCGAGTCCCGTTAGCTCCACCAATCGCATTTCCCCAGTTCATTTACGAGCTGGGGTTTTGTCGTATCTAAGTAGTTGGAGCTGTGGTATTTACGCAGTTAGAGCTCCAGCCTCGTAGTGGATTGCGGGAGGTACTATCGCTCGCTTATCTGGCAAAGATGAGGCAATGTTTGGGGTGCAAAATCGGGGGAGTTTCTGTACTGCAAGCGGGATCAATTATTTTGACCGTCGCAAAATGGCTCAATCACCAAACCGCAATTGAATTCAATTTTCATTAGGTAGCAGAGTTGATATTAAAATAGGGCCAATTGCCGACTTCATTGTTTTGGGTTGTGAAATAGATCCAATATGGTTAGTATTGTGTTCCAAATTACTTCTGAGTGGAAATTATTATTCACTCGTGCGACGTATTTAAGGAGATGAACAATGAAGGCAATGGTCTACCGTGGCCCAGGGAAGCCCAGTTGGGAAGACGTTCCGGAGCCAGAGCTGCAGCACCCCACCGACGTCATTGGAAAAATGCTCACCACCACCATCTGTGGAACTGATCTTCATATCCTCAAGGGGGATGTCCCAGCGGTCGAGGATGGCAGAATCCTCGGGCACGAGGGAATTGCGGAAATCACCGAGGTTGGTGAAGCAGTCACTGAACTGAAAGTCGGCGACAAAGTTATTGTTTCGGCTGTTACGTCGTGTGGAAAGTGCTCAAACTGCCGCAAGCATCTACAGAGCCACTGCCTTGCTGACGAGGGAGCTTCCGGAATTGGCTGGATTTTCGGGCACCTGATCGATGGAACCCAAGCTGAATATGTCCGCATTCCATTCGCGGAAAGCTCGGTTCAAAAGCTTCCTGAGGGCGTTTCCCCAGAGGACGCAACGATGATCAGCGACATTTTGCCGACCGGGCACGAACTCGGGATCCTCAACGGCAAGGTGAAGGCCGGAGATGTGGTAGTAGTCATCGGCGCTGGCCCAGTTGGTCTAGCCGCTATTACGGCGTCTCAACTCTATGGTCCAAGCCGCGTCATCGCAGTAGATCTGGATCCCAACCGTATTGAGCAAGCGAAGAAGTTCGGGGCTACTGACGGGGTGCTCTCTTCTGATGATGATTGGAAGCAGCAGGTCATGGGCATGACCGACGGTCTCGGCGTGGATGTCGCTATCGAGGCTGTGGGAATCCCCGCAACGTGGAATATGTGTCTCGAAGTTGTTCGGGCAGGCGGCCACATTGCCAACGTCGGTGTACATGGGACAGCGGTCGAGTTGCCGCTGCAAGATCTGTGGATTGAAAATCTCACCATCACCACTGGGCTAGTCAATACCGATTCTGCCCCGATGCTGACTAAGCTGCTTGCTCAGCGCAGGATTGACGTCTCTGGTTTCATTAGCCACCGATTCACGTTTGATGAATTCGAGGAGGCATACGAAGTATTCACCAATGCCGCAGAAACTAAGGCGCTGAAAGTCATCATCAATTCCTAAAACAGTCCTGCAACAAACTGAATGTGGCGTGGAAGTGATACTCCCGGTCAGTTGGCCTAGCACCCCTGGTACGCCAGCGACGGTTGGTACTACCGGGGTGTGCGTGGAACACATCGCCGGTGCCGGGAGCGCTCAGCGCTGATGCCGCTTCATTGTCGTTCCCATCGGAACCACCTCCACATGGTCAATTCCCCAGCCCGTTAGCCCATCGACGAACTCCATCAAGTTCATCGAACTAAAAACCTTGTCCTCACCAACGCCCCCCGTCTCCGGAGTTTTTCCCTCCTCGGTGGCCACGGTTTTAGCTGGGCTGTGGGGTCCTTCTGCATGCAGCGCCACATGGACAACCATTTGCGACGCCCCACTGGTCGCAGCAACAAAACTTACCTCGGGCCTCAATTTCAGGTAGGCCCCGAGTTCATCAATTTTCCCCGGGCGCATGGTGATCCACAGGTTGGCATCGTTTCCATCGCCATACACACGCGTGTCGATATCTGCTTCGTAGTACAGGACGTTCGTGTCCTCCAAACGTTTGCGCCTTCGGGAGATCGTGGTTGGATCAGCGCCTAGGCGTCGAGATAAAGAGGCATTCGACACCCGGCCATCAACTTCCAATTGAGCCAAGATGTCCTTGTCCATCTTGTCCAACTGGGCTGACGTATAGGGTACCGCTCCGGGTTGGCCCCATACCTTCATCAAGTGGTGGGCAGAGATGGTGGAATCGGGGAGCTTCTTGTGCGCGGCGGTAAGCAACTGATCTAAGCCCCTCTCGCTGGCAACTAGGCCGCAGATGAGTTCTCGGCGGTCTGTGGATAGGCGCACCCAGCGCGTGAAGTCCAATGAGGAAAAGTCTGCGGCGACCGTTCGTAGGTAAGGGGAGGGGTTCTGCATGCGAATCAACCAAGACATGCGCCCCCCAAAGCTGGGAAGGGTGCGTCCAATGATGCGCAGCACACCGTGGCGGTGCAGCCGCTCGTAGTGACGTGCCACCGTGTGGGAGGACACATCGAGGTGCGCGGCCCAAGCCGAGAAATTCTCCCCCGGAAAGCGCTTGGCGATGGCAATGAGCTTCAGATCAAGGGAGTCGAGTTGGGGAAAACTGCGTTCGTTTGAAGTTTGCATGTTGATTCTCGGGGCATTTTCGGTTGAATTGACAAAAACGTGCACGATCATTCGGTTTCGTGCAAGTCTAATTTAGATTGTGACACGGACTTCGTAAAAAATTTGGAAAGTGAGGTTCGGTCACGTGTCACAAACCGAAAAGACATCGCCCTCCACGTCAACGGTTCCCGTCCACCATACGACGGACAAACCTGGCATGTTGATTGCCGTGGCAGCATTTTCTTGCCTTGTTGTCACGCTGCTGCAGTCATTGGTCGTCCCGGCCGTGCCGCGATTCCCCAAGTTGCTAGGAACGAGCCCACTGACAGTATCGTGGCTGGTCACCGCTACTTTGCTTGTGGGTGCCGCTGCCACCCCGATTATTGGACGGCTTTCGGACATCGTTCCTCGTCGCCCGCTAATGGTCGTCACGATGGGACTCGTGTTTGCTGGTTCCGTGATTGCCCCTCTGGGCGGCATCACCACTATGATCATCGGTCGTGCATTGCAGGGGCTTGGAACCGCCCTGGTGCCGGTAGCAATGGCGCAAATGCGCCACAGCTTGCCCGGTGACCGAATTCCTGGTGCTTTAGCGCTTCTCAGTGCAACCCTGGGCATCGGCGGCGGCATCGGTATTCCACTGGGTGGAGTGCTGCTCTCCGGCTTCGGGTGGAAATCCATGTTCGTGGTCGCTGCCATCCTGTCTGGTATTTCAGTGTTGCTGATCTGGAAGGTAATGCCCAACGATCGCGTCACCCAAAGGCAGTCCTTCGATTACGTTGGTGCGCTGTTGCTTATCGTCGCGCTGTCGTCGCTTCTCACCGTTCTGTCCCAAGGCGGGGCGTGGGGATGGGGGAGTGCGATGACCCTCGGGCTCCTGGCGGTCGGCATTGTGGTGACGATCGCGTGGGGCGTGTACGAGCTGCGGATCGATTCTCCACTGGTAGATCTCGGAACTGCCTCGGATCGTCCGATTCTGCTGACCAATGCAGCTTCGATCCTCATGGGTATCCTGATGTTCACTAACCTGCTTCTCACCACCCTCGAGCTGCAAAACCCCGTGGTGGAAAACGGCTTCGGCTGGAGCGCGAGCGCGGCGGGACTAGCGATGCTGCCGAGTGCTGCAATCATGTTGGTGGTGGCACCACTCAGTGCCCGGCTTTCCGCCGTCATGGGCCCGCGCCTGCTGCTGGTACTGGGCGCGGTCATCACAGGCCTTGGGTACCTCATGCGGGTAGGAATCCACATTCACCCGGCGTGGACAATCCTCGCCGCCACCGTGTTGTCCATGGGGATCGGAATTGGTTACGCAGCGATGCCCATGATGATCGTGGAATACGCGCCACGGGCGGAAATCGGTTCTGCTAACGCCGTCAATGCCCTGATGCGCGCCATCGGAATGGCCGTTTCCTCCGCTCTGGTTTCGGCAGTCACTGCAGCCATGATCACCACGGTCAATGGTGTGAACACCCCGAGCCGAACTGCGCTGCTTACTCTAGGAATCATGGGTATCGCCATGGCGGTCGTAGCCGCAGTCTTGGCGTGGTTTGCCCGTCACCCGCGCCCCAGCGTTGCGGTTGCCGAATCCAATACACAGCCCACCCGGGCAGAATAAGAAGGAAAACCGATGTCTCACATGCATGCTATTGATACACACGCTCACGTGTACCCAACTGAGTATCTAGACAAGCTCGAAGCTATGGGTGTGGATCCCGCGACCACGGCCATAGCCCGCGGTATGAACGCCGATTCCAGCGAGAAGGACCTCACGCGTCGCCTGGAATGGATGGATAAGGCGGGAGTTGAAACGCAGATCCTAGCAGTTACCCCGCAATCGCCTTCAGGTGACAGCCCCCAAGCCTCGCTGGACGCTGCGCAGTGGGTTAACGATGAGTACGCTCGCATCGTTGAGGAATATCCTGGCCGTTTCCACGCTTACGGTGCACTGCCCTTGCCACATGTGGATCAGTCGGTGCGCGAGGCGATTCGTGTGCTCGAAGAGCTCAAGTTTGTGGGTATTTCGGTGCCGACGATAACGCAAGGCAAAGTTTTCCTAGATGATCCTCGGTTTGACCCGGTGTGGGCAGCGCTCAATGAGCGTGGCGCAGTGGTCAACGTCCACCCCACCGGAGGAGGGGCGTGCTCACCCATGTTGGCGTCGCAAAAATTGGAATGGGTAAACGGGGCCCCGGTTGAAGATGCGACGGCGACCTTGCAGCTGCTGAAGGCTGATGTACCCCGTCGCTTCCCGAACATTACGTTCCACATCGCGCACCTCGGTGGCGATTTGCCCTTCCTTTCGCAGCGCATAGAAGACAATTACACGGATTGGGATGCTTTTAGTGCCTCGCCCAATGCACAGCTCCGGCAGATGTTTTTCGACGCCGCAAATTTCCACGAACCGTCGTTGCGACTCGCGGCCGAGACATTCGGTGCCGAACAGATCATGGCGGGTTCTGATCACCCTTACTTCCAGGATGAGCACTACGTGCGGGCCTTTGATTATGTGCGGAGCGCCAAGTTGCCTCAGCATGAGATTGAAGCGATCCTGCGTGGGAATGCACAGAAATTGCTGGGGATTTAACGGAGACCGGTGTTGTATGCGTGGGAACCTGTCCAAAGAATTACCCCTTAATTATTAGGGGTTCAAAACGGAATCCAAGCGCAGTGTGTGGCGGGCTTAAGTAAAGCTTGTGAAACTCTGGCGGAGAACGTAATGTTAGGCACGTAAAAATACGACCGACGGTAGCGCATTTTATGTAGGCGGTGGCACTAGCGTGCTGAAGCCAACGTTGTCGCCGGTTGGCCTCACCATTTTCCGTAAAGGAACACCATGTCCAGATTCTCCACGCGCTTTGTCGCAACTGTTGCTGCATCCACCATCGCTTTTTCCTCCGCTGGCATCGGCATCCCTGCCGCCATGGCGCAGGATCCAACTGGAACTACCGCCCCTTCCGGCGCGCCTGCTGCTCCAGGTCCCGGCACCGCTGATTTGGTTAATGCGGGAGCCAACGTCACACTCAATATTCAGAAGTACGAAGGCGATCCAGTCGGTGGCACGGGTGCTCCGGCCGATCCAAATAATCTGAAGCCACTGTCAGGTGTGCAGTTCAAGATTGAACGAATCGATGGCATCGACCTGACCACGGCTGATGGTTGGGGAGAGCTGGCTGGCATCACCCCGGCCAGCCTCGGTGACAACTCGGTGGGATACACGACAACTATCACGACGAATACGGATGGTTTGGCCTCAATCAATACCGGGGCTGACTCTGAATTCAAGGTCGGTGTTTACCGCGTCACCGAAATCCAAAAGGGTGGCTACACCGTTGCTCCGCCGTTCTTGATCACATTGCCCTACTCCGGAGCCAACGGACAGTGGGTTTACGAGCGCACGGTGTACCCAAAGAACCAGAACGTCACCCCAAACAAGCAGGTTGATGCTTCCAACGCTTCTCTGGGAAGCAACATGAAGTACACCATCAATGCACCGGTTCCTGCGGGCAACCTCACACGGTTTAACATCAATGACCAGCTGATTTCCAACCTGGCTCTGCAAACCGACCCGGCTCCAGTTGTTACCGCCGATGGCGTACAGCTCGAAACAACGGACTACACCGTAACCACCGATAACAACACCCTGCGCGTGGAGTTCAACGAGGCCGGTTTGTCTAAGCTGCAAGCGGCCCGCCAGACGAACCCAGCGCTGCAGGTTCACGTTGCTTTTGAAGCGAAGGTAGTTTCTCTGCCGGCCAACGGAGTCATCACCAACACCGCGACCGTGGAGCTGCCAAATGGTGCACAGATCACTACGGACGTCGTTGACGATGACCCAGCCACCCCTGACACTCCAACCAGCACTACTTTTGGCAACCTGACCATCACAAAGACAGCTGCAGCCGAGACCAACCCCAACCTGGAAGGGGCCCAATTCCAGGTCTTCCGGTGTGAGCAGCAGGACGGTAAGTGGACGGTCCTTGGAGACGCTCTCAATGTGGCCACCACGGACAATGGCTCCGCACTGAGCACCACCCTGACCACCGGTACAACCGTTTCTAACCAATCCACCGCGCAAGCTTTTGGACTCCCCATTAGCTACACGGCTGGTGGCGCAACGGGCACCGTAACCTTCCAATATTGTGCCGTGGAAACCAAAGCACCTGAGGGTTTTGTGCGTGACCCAGAGCCACGTCACATCGACGTCAATGCCGACACTCGTGCGATGACTGTTACCGTCGACAACAAGAAGGATTCCATCCTAGGCCAGCTTCCCGCGACAGGTGCATGGGGTATTGTCCTGATCTTCCTATTGGGCGCAGCTCTGCTGGGGCGCGGTCTCTACACGAGCTTCCGCGATAACAAGGATCAGCAGGCAACCGCGTAAAAGCCTTAGGCGTAGTTGCCACAAAGGCAGAAAGGCCGGGGAGTTATGAGTGCACGTCACCAGCGCCGCGCAACTCAACGCGGTACGGCGGGCAGTCGTCGCTCCGTGGTCTACATCGTGTTGGGCATTCTGGTGCTTCTCGCACCCGTGATTCTGACCCACTACAAAAACGTGGAGCAAAACCGCATCGCCCAAGGCTACAGCCGCGATGTGCAAGCCCTCACGCCCGAACAACGCAGCCAAGCGCTAGAATCCGCCCGGCAATACAACCGGGAGCTGCCACCCTTCGGCGCACCCGATCCATGGGTCAACGGTGTTGATGTGAATTCGCCCGGATACAAAAAGTACCTCCGGCAACTCAACGTCAACACCATCATGGCCCGGCTCCAAGCCCCTACCGTGGGCATGGACTTGCCGGTGTACCACGGCACTTCGCAAAACACGTTGTCACACGGCATTGGGCACTTGTACGGAACTGATCTGCCCGTGGGTGGGAAGGGGACGCACAGCGTGCTCACTGGCCACACCGGTCTGGCCACCCTCACCATGTTCGACAACCTCACCCACATGAAGAAAGATGACATTTTCGTCATCGAAGTCATGGGGGAGAAGCTAGCTTACAAGGTAGACCAAATCCACACGGTACTGCCTTCAGAAATCAATCAAATCCGCCCTGAAGAGGGCAAAGACTACGTCACCTTGGTCACCTGTACGCCCTATGGTGTGAATTCCCACCGATTACTGGTTCGGGGAGAGCGCACCAAGCTCCCACCCGGGCCAATCGAGCAGGAGTATCACAGCCCGTGGCAACCATGGATGATTGCGGCCCTCGTGATCAGCCTTGCAGCCTTGCTGTATCTGCTGTGGTGGCTGTGGCGTAGGCGTCGAAAAAAGAATGAAGACCAGGCACCTCAGGCGCAAGGCCAAGCTGGCACCAAGGTACAGAAGGTAAAGCAGTAATGCACGTACGAACGGGCGCCCGCCAGCAGCGGGTACGCAACCACGGCCAACCCACGATGACGGGAACGGCCTCGGCTTTGAGGTCGGGGCGCGCTTTCGTGCTTGCATTGCTCGGTGTCATAATGCTGCTGGGATTGACAGTCACGGTGATGGCCGGTGGAGGGGTCGCGCGCGCCCAAGACGACGGTGGTGCTAAGAACTCGGCTGCAGGCCAGTACAGCCTCACCGTCCACAAGTTTGACGGCGACCCGGCATGGCAAACCATGGGCCCTACTGCTGCTGAACCCGAACCATTGGCTGGCATAACATTCCAGATCAACAAACTGGAGGGCCTGGATGTTAACGATCAGGCAGAGCTGGGAAATCTGGTGCAACGCGATCCTCGGTTGCTGACCGAACAGTCGACGTATCCGCTGGGACCTGAACAGACAGCGGTGACCGCAGCAGATGGCAAGGCGCGTTTTTCTGACCTCACGCGCGGGGTATACCTCGTTCGTGAAAAGCCCAGCCGGGTGGGCAACACTAATTACTCGGTGATCGCGCCTTTCCTCGTGGCCGTTCCAGATGCAGCGGGTAACTCCGACGTGGTAGTTCGTGCAAAAAATCAGCCAATCGTGGCCACGAAAAACATCGTCAGTGGTGTGCCCGGAACCCCAGAGGCAAACCGTATTGCCAAGGAACAAAAGAACGGCATCGTGCGCTATCGCCTCGAAACAACACTTCCGGCTCCGGACGTGCGGGGCAAGCTGTACCAGCTGATTATGGCAGATCCACTGGACCGGAACCTAGAGTTCAAAGGTGTCACCGACGGCTTGATTGTCAACGCAGAAAAGGCAATCCAGTTGCGGGAGGGCGAGGATTTTCGCGTGGAATTACAGGGTGCGCCCCAAGCAGAGGGCTACGGTTATGCAGATAAAACCGTGAAAATCATCCTTACAGAAAATGGGCTAATTAAGGCCGCCGACATGCGCAATGGGCATCCCGAAACGCGCGTAGCTTTCGATATCCAAACGGCCCTAAAAGCCAATACGCCCGAAGGTACCCGAATTAAAAACGTTGCCCTTTCTTTCCCCGACGGTCACCCGTATTGGCCGCCTCTGCTGCCTGGGTCATCCGAATCACTCGTGGAATCGAACGAAGTTGAATTCGTGGTTGGCCCCTCCGCCTCGGTGCCAGCCGACCCAGAGGGCCAATTGCCCGTCAATCCTGGCAAGTGGCCAGACTGGATTTTCTCGCCCATCTACCCGCTGCCACCGGGTGGACACAATCATCCTGTCCCTGGAAGCCGGCCCCAATGTCCCAATTGCGTTCCAGGGTCCACTACCGCGCCGGCCGGTTCACACGGTGGACCTACCCAGGGAATTCACCCCGGAGAGGTTCCGTCCCGCGGTGGCCTTCCGGGTTTGATCGATAGGTTGCCCATGACGGGTGCGAACATCTTAGGGCTGCTTGGCGCTGGCTTCGCATTAGTGCTGGTGGGCTTCTTCGTCGTGGTTGGCCGTAGGCGTCGAAAAGATAATTCCGACGCCCACATGCACCCCGCCTCAACGCCGACTAGGCGCCGGGAGGTGAGCGGTAATGAATAGGCAGCCGGGCGAACCCCAACCCCGCAACAAACACCACAAATTATCACCACAGAATAAGCATTCCGAAAGGCGCACAATGGGAATTGAGATCGGAACGAGGCAGCAAGCAAAACCGCTGACGAATACCACTCGAACCGGTGGCGAAACGATTCTTGCACATGCCAGCGGCGCGGGCAGGCGTGTGGCTGTGGCTTTCGTCGCATTTGTGCTGGGCATGACGTTGATGTCCGTTCCCGAGGTGCCGTTTGTGCCGGATCCGCCACAAGCCGACGCACAGACGGGAAACACGGCGGCGCCTTCGGTATCGCGGCTCCCTAACAACATGGGTAACTGTAACTTTCGCGCCGGTGATGGCCCCTCAGCGGCTTGGGCCAAGCAATTGTGCTGGATCGATATGTCCAAAAATGGCGCAAACTTTAACTGGGCCAACGGGGAGCGGGTGACCAGAAAAATCGGCCGGTACACCCTCGCGTTCACCGCGAAGGTTAATTATGGGCCAGCGGACCGCTTGACAGCTCAAGATCAGTCATGGGCGAACGCAGCTTTTGGCAATTCCAAAGATGGCGTACGAACATTCACCAAATATGGTGACGATACCTCTAAGCCATTCCTGTTTGGCAATATGGGTCTTCTAGGTTACAACTTCATTCGTTTTTCCCTAGAAAATATCACGTTGGTAGATGAACGCGGGGTGAATGTTCCAAATTTCCGAATCATGATGGCAGATGCGGAAGCAACCACGGAATCGGGCGTGGCCGATGAAATGATCAGTATGGAAAACCGCGAGGGCAACGTGGAACGCCTTACAAGAATCACACCATCTGGGTTTTCCGACGCGTGTAATGGGATTTACGGGCCAGCAAATGAGCCAGCGAACTGGGGCGCCGCCGGTTCCAATTTTCGTGATTTCGTTTGTTTCTCGGATAAGGGGGCAGCTCAAACGCCGGGTACGTTCCTAGCTAGTGCTGCAAACCCGAAGAACATTGATTTCGCACTGGGATCGTCCACGTCAGGCAGCCAGGCGATAGCCTTGGCCATCAATATTGGCCGTGTAGCCGGGTCAGTCTCTTCTGATACAGCCTATGAGCAGGCCGTTACCGGCCAAGCCACGAAATTCGATATCACCGCTGCCACCCGACAAAACAATGTTGAGAATCCCATTCCTCTGCCGGCAGGCGATTACACGACGGCCACCCGAATTCCCGCCGCTGGCACTACTGGAAACGTAGTGGATGATTACGTTTTCCGTTCCAAAGCCACTGGCACCGATGCATCCAAGGCATTTAGCCGGTACAACCCAGTGTGGACGTGCACGATTGGTGACTCCGCACCGGTGACCATTAAAGAGGGAGCTGTTCCTAATGGTTACTCGCTAATCAAGAACCAAACAGCTTTCACCAGCGAGCTGGTGGTCGCAGAACGCAGGAATGATCCCACTAACTGCCAGGTCGATTGGCAACCGAAATTCCAGGCTTCCAACTTGCAACTGTCAAAAAGTGTTAACGGTACGGCCGCGCTATTCGATGAAGTGCAGTTGCGGACGTTCCAGCTGAACTACAAGTGCACCGATATCAACCAGTTCAGCTCCGCCTACCCCGATGTGAAACTCACGGGGAGCAAGGTGCTGCAAAAGGGGCAAAGCGCAACGGTTCCTAATTTGCCCTTGGGAACCACGTGCACGATTAATGAAACTTTCCCGGATGGTGCCGCTCCCGCTCGTCCCGGTAAGAAACTGACGTTGACGTGGAATACTGGAACGGCTTCAGGTGACCCTTTGCCGACCACAACACAAACGCTAGAGCAATCTACTGTTTCAGTGCGTGCCAACAACCAATACGATTACCGAGCTGGAGTACTGCACTTTTCTAAAGAACTGAGTGGGGATCCCGTTGGAGACTTCGCCTACCCGCGCCAATACGACTTCGAATTGACGTGTGACGGCACAACGGTGAAGAACCGTCACATTTCATTGAGCATAAATCGCCAGGGCAGTGGCGTACCCGCGGGCGCCACAGATATTACGGATATCCCCGTTGAGCGCGATTGCTGGTTGAAACCGCTCACTGGTTTGAGTGCGCAGGAAAGCGCCCGTATTAAATTCGACGGCCGCGAAGTGACGTATGCCGGTAAACCCGTTAGTGCGGACGCGGAAGGCGCTTATCATTTCCGTTTGCCGGATTACGCCGAAGGGAGCGCTCCCACGCAGGCGGATCTGCACATCAATGCGAAGTATTCCTACCAGCTGCGCGATGTCAAGGTATTTAAGGAACTGGCGGGCAATGCCGCAGCCTCCCCGGACCTGAAGGGCAAAGCTTTTCCTGTTCAGTACCGGTGTACATGGGGTGGAACGAACAACCCGCAACAGCGTGAGGGAACACTCGATGTCGTAACACTCGATACTGGAGTGCCCGCTCGGATTAAAAGCATTCCCGTAGGAGCGCGGTGTTTGATTTGGGAGCAGGACACGCCAGAGTTTCGGAACGTAAAACTCACGAGCACGGAACTAACGTTCGCAGATCCTGGGGATAACATCACCACTTTGACCAATGAACAGGCAAAGGCAACGCCGATCATCACGGTGAATACCGATTCATCGGACAGCCAGAATGTCGTCCATGTTCGTAATACCTTCGAACCGAAGCTGGGCAAGGTTCAGTTGAACAAGGCAGTGAATCGGAACGGATTGTCGGTGAATCTGCCGTCGGAGTACCGGTTTGATTTCGATTGTGGTCCCCGCTCCGTCACACGCGCGAACGGCCAGGTTCTGTTCGTTCCTCTGACCGGATCCGTTACGGTCTCTGAGGGTGGAACGGTGCCACTACGGATGAATCTCAATGACCCGGAATTACAAGCACTCGTCAATGATCAAGACGGTAATTTGGGAGTGCCATACGGGAATGAGTGTGTATTCAGTGAGAAAGCACCGAACCTAGGCGTCACGGGTGTTTTGTGGTCGACCGATGCCGACGGGGCAACGTTTAATGTTTCCCAACCGGATGAGACCCGCACAATCACTAATGATTACACCGCCGTTGGCGATGGTCTTTTGATCTCTCAACAGTCCGGTTCCAGTAAGGCCTTCGCGCGGCGTGTGGCTTACACCGTGTCCTGTACCGCGTCCGATGGGGAAGCCCTAGATCTGGGTGAGTTCGCCCGGATCGAATTGGGAGATGATCCAACGACAGCAGTTGTGGAAGAAACGTCGGTAATTATCCCTGCTGCGATGGTGCCCGCAGGCAGCACCTGTGACATTGCCGAGGCAGGCCGGGATCCAGGAACCCGACCGAAACTCAATGGCCAGCAAGGTGATTTCCCGATTGACCGTGACTCCACCGTCACCACATTGGATGAAAACGTGACGGGCGAGCCGCAGGTCTTTAACGACCTCGCACCTATCCGGAAGCGTGTGGACGTGGGAACCCAATCCTCGGTTCTCATCAGCCACGATTACGACTTCATATACACGAATATCACCGGTACCAAATCCGTGGAATTCGATGGCGGTTACATTTCCCCAGCCCGTCAAGAGGTTAAGCGGAATCGCCAGTTCAATGTTTCTATCTCTTGCCTATTGCCGGATAGTGCTGATACGCCTACGACCGACTCTGGTGTAGTTTCTGCCTCCACATCACTAGATTTTGGTGCTTTCCCCGTGGGATCGGACTGTTCTGCAACTGAGGGGGCAACAACGACTGCAGCTGGTATTTCGGTGAAGCAGGAAGTGTCTGCCAATGGAGCGCCTAAAACTGAAAAGAAGCAGGAATTCGATGTGGCCCGTGGAGAAAACACGATTGCGTTTACGAATACGTATTCGCGCCGGCTGTCCGACGTGAAACTGAATAAGATTGCCCGTTTGCCCGCAGCGGTTGAGGAGCAATACAAGGCAGCCGGGAAAACGCCCGGTTTCTACACGCACACATTTGATATGGACTGTCGTGACCCCGAAACCGGAGATGGCTCCCAAGGATTCCTGCTGGGCACCTTCACCGGCACCATCACAGGTCCCGGAACCACCACCTTTAAGGGAGTGCCGGTCGGTGCTGATTGCCACATTCGTGGCGATAAGTTTGGTGACCTCAACCTGG
Organism: Corynebacterium auriscanis; assembly: GCF_030408435.1. Lineage (NCBI taxonomy): Bacteria > Bacillati > Actinomycetota > Actinomycetes > Mycobacteriales > Corynebacteriaceae > Corynebacterium > Corynebacterium auriscanis. The sequence goes on from NZ_CP047046.1 coordinate 678,172, forward strand.
AGCTGGAGGACAAGGACGGTACCTTGTTGAAGGCAACGCTACGGCCGCGCCAGGTCAGCTGGGTCGTGGACCAAAACGACGGTACGGCTTTGATAGACAAGGACTTGGCCGACGGTATTACCGAATCGCAATATTTCCTCACCGTCGACGGCGGGGCGGATGGCCAGGTGAATAACGTAGTGGATTTGACGAACTATTATGAATACGTCACCACCAAGATCAAAATGTCGAAGGCGGTCATTGGGCGCCAAGGGGATCTGGATTTGTTGAACCCACGGCAGGAATTTGATTTCACCATGCAGTGTAAGGGCGTGGGTTACCAGTACTCCGAACTGGCGTCAGATGGCAAGCGCATTGAGAATGCCATCTTCTTGAATAATGGTTTCACGGGCTATGCCGACGCAGGAAACGGTAGTGTTTCGCGCACCTACACATCGCCGGAAGTAGCCGTGCCAGCAGGTGCCTTCTGTACATTTGAAGAAACGCCCCCAAGGGGGACACCTCAGGAATTGCAGGTGAGCGTCGCGAAGCCGAAAATCGCCAAATACGCTGGATCGACTGAAGATGCTCCCGTGGAATCGTGGGATTTCGTTAATCGGTACGAGCGCCGTACGACTCCGGTGAGGGTCAGCATCAACCAAACTGGATACCTGCAAGGAATCGATCCGAATGGTTACACCGCCAAGTTCACGTGTAAGGATCCGCAAGGTAGTACGTTCACCAAGACGATGACCACGGCAGAAACCCCGGTTGGTGCATCGGTAGCAACCGCTGCCCCCGCTCCAGGTGGATTCATTGTGGATTTGCCGGTGGGCGTGGATTGCACCATGGATCTCACCGATAGCCCCGCACTCGCTCCGCGTACGCAACTAGCGGTAACGGCGGGAGCCCGAACCCCGGCAACCCAGTTCAACTCATGGATTAGGGATGCTGCTGGCGAGGGAGCTCCGTCGACACCATTGTCGAGGATCGCGCCCGCAACGGTGACCGAGGCCCAGAAGAACCGTCAGTACACGTTCAACGTTCCCGCGGACTTGTCGTCCACGGAAACGGAACTAGTTGTTGGCGCGGAAAACCACAACTTCCGCGGCGTGGCGGATGTGACGTTCACCAAGACCTCAGCAGGTAATGCCGGAGAAGGCGCAACGTTCGAATTCCAGCAAACGTGCTCGCAGAATGACCCGACATTTACGCTGAAGACGGGTGAGAGTCGGACGTTCACGTCCGTGCCCATTGACTCGCCATGCTTTGTTCAGGAAACCAACGATGGTGTTGCAGAATCGAATCCCATCCTCAACGTGACTCAACATGGCGCGCGTATCGCTAATCCCACAGTGGAACAAGCACCTGCACCGGCACCGGCGCCTGGCGAACCGTTGGAGGAGAACCTGCGAAGAGTCAATTTCAACGTGATGCCGGTTGAGTCGGCCACCGACCTGTCTACCCAGGGTGCCGAGTGGTCTCTCACTGCACAGAACAGCTTCCCGGGTGTGCAGGTCGATAAGAAGATCGACGGTTCGCCCATTAGCTCTATCACGGGAGCAGTGGCGGATACCGCGGTTCTTCCAGATGATGCCACATCGATGAGGATGCACTACACCATCACGAACACAGGCGCACAATCCCTGAGCGGCTTCGCGCTCAAAGATCCATCGCTTGCTGGGCGGAAGATTACCAATACCGCGGGCACTACCCTCACAGTCCCAGACTCAGGGGTTATCGATCCAGGGTTCTGCCAGCTGGCCACCTTGCAACTTGCCAGCGGTAACGCGCACGAGTGCGTTTTTGACGTGGAGATTACCGAACCCACGGACTCGTTCTTCAGCTACCGGGGTGAGGTGACGGTCACCGCGAATGCCAGCGATGAGGCCGGCGCAGTCTCCAGCACGGACACGTATGGTGCAATCCGTTTGCAGAAGGCCATCGGTTGGATGCTGCCGGATACGGGTGCACAGACGTTGTTGATTGTCATTCTGCTGGGCCTCCTCGCCCTAGCTTATGGTCTCTACCGTTACTTCCGACGCCGCGACGATGACGAGGGCGAGGAATTTGCGGACAACGGTCCCATCGACCCAGATAGCAATGACAACCTCGACAACGCCGGTGCCGCGTCACAGTGGAATGACGGTCTGGATTCCCAACAGGGTTACGATGGGCAGCGATGACCACTGATTTCCCGGATGCGCACGCTCGGGCCCCGCATGAGGGGCTCGGCGTAGCGCAGCCCAAGCGGAAGAAGCGGAAAGCGGGTAAGCGCCGGCGAGATCTCTTTTGGATCTTGTTGGGCGTGGTGATCTTGCTATATCCGCTCGTCGCCACGCTGTATAACGACTGGCAGCTCAACAACCAGGCGCAGAAGTATTCCCAAGATGTGGAGAGCATCAAACCCCCGCAGCTCACGGAGCACTATCTGCAGCAAGCGCGGGAATACAATGCTTTCTTGGCGCGGCAAGGTCACCACGCGCGCCCAGCGCGGCAAGGGGATGAGGGCTTTGATCGTTACATGAGCACCCTCAACCCTCCCGAGACAGGCGGGGTGATGGCGAGGCTTCGGATCCCGGCCATTGATGTGGACTTGCCGGTGTATCACACGACGAATTCCAGCGTGCTGTACAAGGGCGTGGGCCACATGTATGGCTCTGATTTGCCGGTTGGTGGAGATGGAACAAACTCCTTGCTATCGGCCCACACCGGGATGGTCAACGCATCCATGTTCGATAATCTCCGCAAACTCAAAGATGGTGATGAAGTGTTTGTGGAAGTGATGGGCGAGAAGCTGAAGTACAAGGTGCACGGCCAGAAGGTGGTGAAACCAGAGCAATGGCAGCAGGTCACCTACGAAAAAGGCAAAGACAAGCTGACCATGGTGACATGTACCCCCTATGGCATCAATACCGATCGTTTGCTGGTTAACGCCGAGAGGGTGCCGATGGATAACCCCAATGAACCAGCCGACAAGTGGAGACCGGTGCTGTCCTGGTGGATGATTGTGGACCTCATTGTTATCGCACTCGTTCTTCTTTTAGTGGGATGGCGAGAGTTCGGAGCGCGGCGTCGGAAAAAGAAAAAACAACAGCTGAAGAATCAAGGAGACAAAGGCCACAGGCCATTCGGGCTGAACTACCTAGGACGGCAAGGGTGATGGCGGTAAACTCTGTGGCAGATATCCCCTTCTAACCGTCCACTACTAACTGTCCTTCACAGACCCCGCGCTGTCGTTGACTACACAAATGCGAAAAACGCGCTGAAGCTCCATCGGCATCGGCCTATTCGCTGTCACGAGCAAGACGTAGTTGGGAGCATGGCGTGCGGGACCGTTAGCGAGGAGCAGGAGACCGAAAGTTTGCCATGACTGAAACACCAGCCGCCGCAGTGGCCACAAACACCGCACCCACGGCTTCCAGTGCCCCCGCCACCACCTTGGATCGCTCGGCACGGGGACTGCCCGCCTCGCGTGGTTTTGCCATCCTCATGTTGGTCTTGGCCGCGATTGGTCTGTGGTTTTCCACCCTGATCATGTACGACAAGATCAAGTTAGTCTTGGATTCCAGCTTTACCCCTGCCTGCACCTTAAACGATGTGGTGTCGTGTTCCGACGTGATGGCTTCCAGCCAAGCCAGTGCCTTTGGGTTTCCGAACCCCTTTATCGGCATGATCGGCTTCCCTGTGGTGATGACTATCGCCGTGGTGTTGCTGGTGGGCGCCCGTTTGCCGCGGTGGCTGTGGTGGAGCGTTGTCGTGGGGCTGGGCCTAGCTGTTGTCTTCGTCCACTGGCTGGCCTTCCAAGCGATCTTCAACATTGTGGCTCTGTGCCCTTGGTGCATGGTCGTGTGGTCGGTCACCCTGCCACTGTTTGTCATGTCGCTGACACATACGGTTCGTCAGTCTCGACGCCAACGCGGTCAACCCACCGCGGAAGGCATTGGGGTGCCGCTGGCCATCACCCTCGTGTGGTACGTGGGCTTTGCCGCGGTTATCGCTATGCAGTTTCTGATGTAGTTGACTAAATGGGAATTCCCGGGCGAGCCGTTAGTTAACGGGGTTCCACTGCTACTCCCTCCACCACGTGTCATGAGGTGTGGCGGGTGTGGTGCGCTTATGACGGGATGTGAACCACAAGTGCTCGATTCTTGCTGCCGCCTCATCGGAGACTCCCTCGCCTTGCAAGTAGGCATCGATGTCGGTGTATCGCACACCGAGGGCTTCCTCATCGGGCAGCGCTGGTCGGTCTTCTTCTAGATCGGCAGTGGGGACTTTCTTCCACGTCGTCTCGGGCGCGTCCAATTCACGCAGCATCGCCGCTCCTTGGTTCTTCGTGAGGCCTGCTAGCGGAACTACGTCGGCAGCGCCGTCACCGTGTTTGGTGTAAAACCCAGTAACGGCTTCGGCGGCGTGATCGGTGCCGATGACCAACAATCCGCGTTGTCCCGCGATGGCGTACTGCGCGATCATGCGCTGCCGAGCTTTCACGTTGCCCTTGTTGAAATCGGTGATGTTGTCGATATCCAAAGCAGTAGCCGTAGCCGCCGCCATCGCATCTGTGGAGTCTTCGATATTGACAACAACTGATTCGCTTGGCTGAATGAACTGCAAAGCAATCTGTGCATCGTCCTCGTCGGCCTGCACGCCATAGGGGAGGCGGACAGCTATAAAAGTTGCTGGTGTGGGGGAGGAAGGATCGGTGTGTGGATCTGCCTCCGCCCACCCGGCTTGTTCCTCGTTGAATTGTTCCACTGCCATCTGAGCCAGCTTTCCCGCCAGCGTGGAATCCTGTCCGCCCGAGATGCCCAACACGTAACCCTTGGCGCGAGTCTTTTTTAGGTAGTCGACCAGAAACTTCACCCTAGTGGTGATTTCTTGGGCGGGTTCAATAGTTGGGCGGGTGTGAAGTTCCTCGATAATTCGCCTTTGAAGAGGGCGGGGGTCAGTGGTGGACATTGTGTAACCTTTCGGCGAGAGAACAATCGGGCCCGTGGCTCCGGTTTTGGATTATGTCAGGCTATCGCGTAATATCATCGCTTGTGTTTGTGCTGAACACCTTAGCGCACACCGGAGCTACCTTTCATAGTGGTAAGCCCCGTCGCGGTTCCCGAAACCCCTTGTGAGTTGTAGTTGGAACTGGGTGTTGAGCTGAAAGTCGTCGATGAAGAAAGGAGCGCCCGATGAAGGTCCGCAAGTCCCTTCGGTCGCTGAAGAACAAGCCGGGCGCCCAGGTCGTTCGTCGCCACGGTAAGGTCTACGTGATCAACAAGAAGGATCCACGCTTCAAGGCTCGTCAGGGCTAAGTGAATTCTTGGACAGTCCGTTTTACGGGATGTCTTTCTGCCTCCGCTGTGAGGCTTGAAACTCTCGTCACACTCGCAATGGGTGTGGCGAGAGTTTTTGTTTACTGGGGGCTGGTGGGGGTGACTGGATAATGAGGCAGAGATAGTGGGAGGGGTGATGGCTGTGTGCTGGTGGGTGTGGTGACTGGGTAATGGGGCAGAGGTAGTGGGAGAGGGGTGACTGGGTAATGAGGCAGAGGTAGTGGGAGAGGGGTGACTGGGTAATGGGGCAGAGGTAGTGGGAGAGGGGTGACTGGGTAATGAGGCAGCGACAGTGGGGGGTGGATGCTGGTGAAGGTGTGCGGCGGGTGAGGTTGCCATGGGCCGGAATTACAAGAATGTTTTTCTTAGTTCAATATGTAGTGGCGCGGCTGATATGCCACCTGCGAATTCCCTCGTTGTAACTACTATATGTAGTATTTATTCCGTGTAATTACCCCAAAATATTGTGGTGAATGAGTTGTGTGGTTGCCGAGGGACGTGTAGTCTCGGACAAGTCAGCGCGACAGCGAATAGAGGGCGCAGTGCAACACAGCGCCCAGCGGGGAGAACGCCTTGACTCCCCGGATGGATGCGGCGATGAGCCGCTCGTTCTATTAGCTCGCGCAGGACCATTGACCAGTAGTGCATAGAGTCGCAGCCACGCCCAACCAGGAGAACCACACGTTATGATCACCGTCTACACCAAGCCAGCATGTGTTCAGTGCAAGGCCACCACGCGCGCCCTTGATAAGGCGGGCCTCGAGTACGTTCTCGTGGATATCAGTCTCGACGATGAGGCTCGGGATTACGTAATGGCTTTGGGGCACCTGCAGGCTCCAGTGGTTGTATCCGGTGACGCACACTGGTCCGGGTTTCGACCAGATCGGATTCGCACCCTAGCTGCCGAGGCTGCCTAGCGCTTCAGACCTCGGGAGTTGTACCCCGGGGTAATTCAACGCCCCCAGCCTTACGCAGGCTGGGGGCGTGAACTAGTAGCGGAGAAAAAACCCATGCTTATTACGTACTTTTCGTCAACGACGGAAAACACCCACCGCTTCGTGCAGAAACTGAAACTACCCGCCAAGCGCATCCCGTTGCGGCGAAACGAACAACCTTTGATTGTTGCGGAACCCCATGTGCTTATCGTGCCCACATACGGTGGTGGAGCGGGAATGACACAGGATCTCAATCGGCCCGTGCCCAAACAAGTGATCCACTTCCTCAACAACGAGAACAACAGGAATCTGCTGCGGGGAGTGATTGCCGCCGGCAACCTGAACTTTGGAGCCGACTTCGGTAAAGCGGGCGATGTCATCTCCGCCAAATGCCGAGTGCCCTACCTCTATCGTTTTGAGCTCATGGGAACTGATCATGATGTACAACGGGTGCGTGAGGGTTTAGCCGAATTCGAAGCATCACTGCGAAACGAAGGGCGCTGGGAACAGAGCGCCTAATGGACAGCCTCGATCGGGTGCAGCGGGGCGTCGAGATAAAAAGCAGGTCACAAGACCAAAAGCATCCAACAATTGGTGAGTGGAACGAATGTCGGGAAACTTGCCTAAACTAGCCAAAGTACAAGCGCACGCGCGAAAGCCGGCACCGGCCGGCGACCCACAGAGCGTGCATAGAGGAGAGGTTTTCATGACGACGAGCGAAGTTGGTAAGACCGTAGCCGAGCCGGTCAGTGCATCGGAGCAGCTGGATTACCATGCGCTAAACGCCATGCTGAACTTGTACGACAAGGATGGAAACATCCAGTTCGACAAGGACCGGGAAGCAGCCAACCAATTCTTCCTGCAGCACGTGAACCAGAACACGGTATTTTTCCACGACTTGCAGGAAAAACTGCACTACCTCGTGGAAAACAAGTACTACGATAAGGCCGTTTTGGATCACTACGACTTCCCATTTGTGAAGTCACTGTTTAAGCGCGCTTACGCGAAGAAGTTCCGTTTCCAGTCCTTCTTGGGTGCCTACAAGTACTACACCTCCTACACGCTAAAGACCTTCAACGGTAAGCGCTATTTGGAGCGTTTCGAAGACCGCGTGTGCATGGTTGCCCTAGGGCTTGCGGCAGGCGATCGTGACCTGGCGGAAAGCCTGGTGGATGAGATCATGGATGGGCGCTTCCAGCCTGCGACTCCCACGTTCTTGAACATTGGTAAAGCACAGCGAGGCGAACCCGTTAGCTGTTTCTTGCTGCGTATTGAGGACAACATGGAGTCCATTGGTCGCTCCATTAACTCCGCATTGCAGCTTTCCAAGCGCGGTGGTGGCGTGGCCCTGCTGCTCAGCAATATTCGTGAGGCCGGTGCGCCGATCAAGCACATTGAAAACCAGTCCTCCGGCGTGATTCCAGTCATGAAGCTTCTGGAAGATGCGTTCTCCTACGCCAACCAGCTGGGTGCACGCCAAGGCGCAGGTGCTGTGTACCTGCACGCCCACCATCCGGATATCCTGCGCTTCCTGGACACCAAGCGCGAGAATGCGGACGAGAAGATCCGCATCAAGACCCTCTCGCTGGGCGTAGTGATCCCGGACATCACATTCGAGTTGGCGAAGAACAACGACGATATGTACTTGTTCTCCCCATACGATGTGGAGCGCATTTATGGCAAGCCTTTTGCCGACGTTCCAATCTCTGAGCATTACGAGGAGATGGTGGAGGATCCACGGATTCGCAAGCAGAAGATCAACGCTCGACAGTTCTTCCAGACGTTGGCCGAGATTCAGTTCGAATCGGGTTACCCGTACATTATGTTCGAGGACACCGTGAACCGTGCTAACCCAATCCAGGGACGCATCACGCACTCCAATCTGTGTTCCGAGATTCTGCAGGTCTCCACCCCGTCGGTGTTTAATGCCGATTTGACGTACGAGACCATCGGCGACGATATTTCTTGCAACTTAGGCTCTCTGAATATCGCGAAGGCAGTGGATAGCCAGGACTTCTCGAAAACCATCGAGACCGCTATTCGCGGGCTGACCGCCGTGGCGGACCAGACCAGCATCGATTCCGTGCCATCTGTGCGACAGGGCAATGATCACTCGCACGCCATCGGCTTGGGTCAGATGAACCTGCACGGGTTCCTTGGTCGCGAGCACATTCACTATGGCTCAGAAGAAGCATTGGACTTCACCAACGTGTACTTCGCTGCGGTGATGTATGAAGCCCTCAAAGCCTCGAATGCGATTGCGAAAGAGCGTGGCGAGTCCTTCAAGAACTTTGAGAACTCCGATTACGCATCGGGTGAGTTCTTCGATCGCTACGATCCGGCGGAGTTCCAGCCCACCACCGAGCGCGTACGGGAAATCATCGATAACTCCAGCATCCAGGTGCCGTCTGCCGAGGACTGGGCCGCACTGAAGAAGGCTGTGCAGGAGTATGGGCTATATAACCGTAACCTGCAGGCAGTGCCCCCTACAGGATCGATTTCCTACATCAACAATTCCACGTCCTCTATTCACCCGATTGCCTCCAAGATTGAGATTCGTAAGGAAGGCAAGATCGGGCGCGTGTACTACCCGGCACCGTATATGACGAACGAGAACTTGGATTACTACCAGGATGCGTACGAGATCGGATTCGAGAAGATCATCGATACGTATGCCGTGGCCACCAAGTACGTGGACCAGGGACTGTCCCTGACATTGTTCTTCAAGGACACCGCAACCACGCGTGACATCAACCGTGCTCAGATTTACGCATGGCGTAAGGGCATCAAGACGATCTACTACATCCGCCTGCGCCAAACCGCGCTGGTTGGTACCGAGGTTGAAGGCTGCGTAAGCTGCATGCTGTAAAGGCGGTATGTACTGCAAGGTTTGAACTGGCCGAATGGGGTCTCAAGAGCCCTAGGGGCGCGGTTAACGCCGAGCGCCCTAGTGCTGGCCGCTTCAGGTGCTGGCCGTCTCAGGTCGTGCCGACAGTAACGAAAAAGGGGAGCAATTCGGGAAAGAATTGCTCCCTTTTTTGGGAGTTATAGGGCGCACTCACTGCAGCGGGGCCCTGTTATTCAGCTGGCTCGCTGCCGCTAGGTCAGCGCTTGTTCAGTTCTGGCGCTCGGCTAGCTTGCCACCGAGCGGTAGGCGCTCGCCCAGCTACAGGGTTTTAGCGCTCGCCCAGTTCTGGCACTCGGCTAGCTTGCCACCGAGCGGTAGGCGTTCATCCAGCTGCAGGGTTTTAGCGCTCGCCCAGCTCGGAATCGATGCGCAACAGTCCGGAGCCCTCGTTGCCGGCCAGCTTGATGCGGTCGATGATCTCGCTCACGGTGGACTCTTCCTCAATCTGCTCGCTGAGGAATGCATTGAGCAGTGAGCGGGAATCGATGTCGTTCACCTCGTCGGCAGTATGAGCCAGGTCCCGGATCATTCCGGAAACCTTCTTTTCGTGCTCGAGTGCGGCCTCAAACGCGTCTAGGGGAGTGGAGATCTTGATCGTTGGCATCTCGATGGTCTCGATATCCACGCGGGCATCGCGGTCCAACAGATGGCTCGCAAAACGCTGCGCATGCTCGCGTTCCTCGGCGGCCTGGGCAAACATCCAGTTACGCATGCCGGGGAAAGACAGGCGATCCAGCTCGTAAGCCAGCTGGGTGTACACCAATGCAGCTTGGTGCTCAGCGATTACTTGGTCATTCAATTGCTTCTGGAACTTCTCGTTAATACTCATGTAATCGAAGATACAAGCACTTTCACCACCGCGCTAGCAATATAAGCCTATCCTTCCCCGCCACACCATAAGGCTTACCTAATAATTCGGTGTTCTCATTTCTCTTCTTCTACTCGACGCCGCCCTCCCCGCCAACGGCCAAAACCGGAGCGCAAAAACGTGCGCAGCGCGGAGATTACGGAGCCTCGCCTGACGGTGAGATGCGTCTCTCGGCACCCCGCAACTCTTGGGCTAGAGTGGGGGAGCAATGACAATTGAGTAAGGAGTCCAGAGAATATGGGTGCGCATGAACCCCACTCCCCGGCCCGTAGGGTAGAGGGCGATCCAATCTCGGCCATCAACTGGAACAGCATTCCGGATGATAAGGACCTTGAGGTATGGGACCGACTGACGGCAAACTTCTGGTTGCCTGAAAAGGTGCCGCTGTCCAATGACGTGCAGAGCTGGGGAACCCTCAACGAGATTGAGCGGCAAACCACGATGCGTGTGTTTACTGGCTTGACGATGCTGGACACCATCCAAGGCACCGTCGGCGCCGTGCGCTTGATAGCTGATGCCCAAACCATGCATGAAGAAGCCGTCTTCACCAATATCTCCTTCATGGAGAGCGTTCACGCAAAGTCGTACTCGTCGATCTTCATGACCCTGGCCAGCACGCCGGAAATCAATGATGCTTTCCGTTGGTCTGAGGAAAATGAACATCTGCAGTCCAAGGCTAAACTCATGCTGGACTTCTACGACGGTGAAGACCCACTCAAGCGCAAGATCGCATCGGTGCTGTTGGAGAGCTTCCTGTTTTACTCTGGTTTCTATCTGCCGATGTACTGGTCCTCGCACGCTAAGCTGACGAATACTGCGGACATCATTCGATTGATTATTCGCGATGAGTCCGTGCACGGTTACTACATCGGTTACAAGTATCAGCGTGCCCTCGAGCAAGAGAGCGAGGAGCGTCGGGAGGAACTCAAGGAGCACACCTTCGATCTGTTGCTGGAGCTCTACGACAACGAAGCGCAGTACACCGAGGATCTGTACGACGAGCTTGGTTGGACGGAGGACGTTAAGCGATTCTTGCGTTATAACGCGAACAAGGCCTTGAATAACCTTGGCTATGAGGGGCTGTTCCCAGCGGATGAGACCCGGGTTTCCCCGGCGATCCTGTCTGCCTTGAATCCCGGTGGAGACGAAAACCACGACTTCTTCTCGGGCTCCGGATCTTCCTACGTTATCGGTAAGGCTGAAAACACTACCGATGATGACTGGGACTTCTAAGCACACAGCAAAAACCAGCGCCCTGTGAATTCCGGTGACTGGCCCTTCGGGCCGGCGCCGGTATTTGTGATTTTTCCCACGTTTTGACATTTTGCGAGTCAAAATTGCAAGAAACCACCGTCAAGTCACCCCCGAAAACGTGGGGAGCGGGGGCTGCCCCCACCGGCTGGGCTATTGAAATATGCCTAAACGGGCTAATATAAAGCCATTCCTGCGACTAATGGCTGGTATTGACGAGACTAAGCCAGTCCGCGGAAAGATGATTCTTAAGGAGCTACCCCGGCAAAGGGAGTAGCTCCGCTAAGTCAGGAGGAACGAATGACCGCAGTAGCGCCACGGGAGGGCCACCAAGTAGTCGCCCCCACCCGGCCTGCTCCGCTTTCGGATCAAGCAAGTCGTGGTCACATGGCATGGAAGATGCTGACCACCACCGACCACAAGTTGTTGGGCATCATGTATCTGATCATGGCGTTCACCTTCTTCCTTATCGGTGGCTTGATGGCATTGCTGATCCGTTTGGAGCTTTTCCACCCGGGAATGCAATTTGTCTCTAACGAGCAGTTCAACCAGCTGTTCACCATGCACGGCACGATCATGCTTCTGCTGTACGGTTCGCCAATGGTGTTCGGCTTCGCTAACTACATCATGCCCCTGCAGATTGGCGCGCCAGACGTGGCGTTCCCGCGTCTGAACTCTCTGGGCTTCTGGCTGACCACCGCCGGTGGCGTTATCATGATCTCCGGCTTCCTGACTCCAGGCGGCGCGGCTGACTTCGGCTGGACCATGTACTCCCCACTCTCTGATGCGATCCACTCTCCAGGCGTTGGTTCTGACCTGTGGATCTTGGGTGTTGGTGTCGGTGGTGTGGGTACCATTGCTTCCGCAATTAACATGATCACCACCATCCTGTGCCTCCGCGCACCAGGTATGACCATGTTCCGCATGCCAATCTTCACGTGGAACATCTTGGTTACCTCCCTGCTGGTTCTGTTGATCTTCCCACTGCTGGCTGCTGCTGCCCTGGGTGTTTTGTACGACCGCAAGCTCGGTGGCCATATCTATGACCCTGCTAACGGTGGCACTATCTTGTGGCAGCACCTGTTCTGGTTCTTCGGCCACCCAGAGGTTTACGTTCTGGCTCTGCCGTTCTTCGGTATCGTTTCCGAGATCTTCCCAGTGTTCTCTCGTAAGCCAATGTTCGGTTACGTAGGCTTGGTCTTCGCAACTCTGTCCATTGCTGCGCTGTCCATGGCCGTGTGGGCTCACCACATGTTCGTCACCGGCGCTGTGCTGTTGCCATTCTTCGCCTTTATGACCTTCTTGATCGGTGTTCCAACCGGCATGAAGTTCTTCAACTGGCTGGGCACCATGTGGGGCGGCCGCTTGACGTTCGAAACGCCAATGATCTTCGCCATCGGCTTCTTCGCTACCTTCCTCTTCGGTGGTCTGACCGGTGTCATGTTGGCATCCCCAGCACTGGACTTCCACGTCTCCGATACCTACTTCGTGGTTGCCCACTTCCACTACACCCTGTTCGGCACCGTGGCCTTCGCATCCTTCGCCGGCATTTACTTCTGGTTCCCGAAGATGACCGGTCGCATGCTGGACGAGAAGTTGGGCAAGCTCCACTTCTGGCTGACCATGATCGGATTCCACACCACCTTCCTGATCCAGCACTGGGCTGGTAACGCAGGTATGCCACGTCGTTACGCTGACTACCTGCCAACCGACGGGTTCACCGTGTACAACCAGGTATCCACCATCGGCGCGATCATCCTGGCCATCTCGGTCATCCCATTCGTGTGGAACATCTTCAAGTCCTACCGCTACGGCGAGGTCGTGACCGTTGACGATCCATGGGGTTACGGCAACTCTCTCGAGTGGGCTACCTCTTGCCCTCCTCCACGCCACAATTTCACCTCCATGCCTCGCATCCGCTCCGAGCGCCCAGCGTTCGAGCTGCACCACCCACATGTGGTCAAGCGCTTGCGCGACGAGGCACACGTCGGCCGTCACTTCTAATCGGCTCTTTTTCCTCCGACGCCCCGCCGTCCCAACCGGTCACCAACCGGATTGGGGCGGCGGGGTTCCGCTATGTGCAAAGGGGCTGCTGAAAACACACCTAGACTCACAGCTCTGCTTGTTGGAATGGTTGAATAGGGGAGTGACGATTCCAGCTGATTCCCCTTTAAACCCTTTCAATGCCTCCACCGATAATGCGGTAGATGACAGCGCGGAGCGCAGCCCGCGCCCAGCCGCGCGAACGGAGGATACTGCCACGGCGGGATCTTCCCACGTGCTTTTTGAGGACTGTATAACCGAGACCCTCTCGGAAAATCTCGTACCCGCAGTGGTTACCGTCGTGGGTCCGGATCGTCCGGGTGTCACCGCGGGATTCTTCCGCGTGTTGACTTCTTACAACGTGCAACTGCTCGATATTGAGCAATCGGTGTTCCGCGGCAACCTTTCGCTCGGAGCCCTAGTGGGGGTGGCGACGGAAGACATTGCACCCATGTCGTCTGGTCTGGAGCAAACCCTCGATGCCTATGGGATGCGTGTCAGTGTGGAAGCTGATCGGGATGTATCCTCCACCCGTCCGCATTCGACCCACGTCATGGTGGTTTTGGGTCGCCCGCTCACCGCAGCACACATTTCCCGGATTGGCCAAACCTTGGCTGACTACGATGCCAACATCGATACCATCAGCGGGATTGCTGATTACCCCGTGACCGGTGTGGAATTCAACATCACCGTGGCAAACCCCGCACCGGGCGGTGGCGTTCCACTTCGTAAGGCGCTGGCCACGCTCACTCACGAAATCGGTGTTGATATCGCTATTGAGCGCGCTGGCCTTGCCCGCCGATCTAAGCGGCTCATTTGTTTTGACGTGGATTCCACGCTCATTCAACACGAGGTCATAGAGATGCTGGCGGCTTATGCCGGAAGGGAAGCCGAGGTCGCGGAAGTTACTGAACGCGCGATGCGGGGTGAGCTGGATTTTGCTGAGTCGTTGCACGAGCGGGTTAAGGCTCTGGCTGGGTTGGATGCCAGCGTGATTGATCGCGTTGCACGTGACATTCAATTGACTCCCGGAGCGCGTACTACGATCCGTACCCTCAAGCGCTTGGGATACAAGGCGGGCGTGGTATCCGGCGGATTTATCCAAGTAATTGAACCCCTAGCGCGCGAGCTCGACTTGGACTTTGCCCGGGCTAATACCCTGGAGATCATCAACGGAAAGCTCACGGGCCGGGTGATTGGGCCGGTGATTGATCGTAAGGCAAAAGCAGAAAGCCTCAAGGAATTCGCGTGGTCCAATGGTCTGCAGCTCAACCAAACGGTGGCGGTGGGCGACGGGGCCAACGATATCGACATGCTTTCCACGGCGGGACTGGGCATTGCGTTTAATGCCAAGCCCGCCTTGCGTGATGTCGCGGATACGTCAGTGAACCAGCCGTTCCTAGACCAGGTGCTGTTTATCCTGGGTATCTCTCGCCACGAAATCGAGGATGCGGATCTTCGCGACGGCACGTACCGCCGCGTCCCCCTAGAATCCCAGGACTAGGGCAGGTGCGAGACTTTGCCAGGTTCGCACCCCTAGGGTGCCGTGTTACTTCGCCTCGCGGGCCCGCAATTCTCGTCGCAGAATCTTGCCTGTCGCGCTCTTAGGGATCTGGTCAATAAACTCCACTGCGCGCACCTTCTTGTACGGTGCCACGCGAGCGGCCGTGTAGTCCATGATGTCTTCTGCAGTTAGAGTTTTGCCGGGCTGCAGAACAACGAACGCCTTGGGGATTTCCTCCCCGTCATCGCGCACTGTACCTACGACGGCAACATCGGCAACCTGTGGGTGGCCCAGCAACAGGGCTTCTAGTTCAGCTGGTGGTACCTGGTAGCCCTTGTACTTAATGAGCTCCTTGAGGCGATCCACGATAAACACGTTGCCGGTCGCATCTTGACGCGCCAAGTCACCCGTGCGGAGCCACTTATCTTCAGTGAGCGTCGCAGCGGTTTGTTCTGGTTTGTTGAGGTAACCAACCATGACTTGCGGACCGCGGACCCAAAGTTCGCCGACTTGCTGCTCGATCACCCCATCACCTTCGGTCGGAGCCCCAATTTCCTCCAGCGACTCCACGTCCACAATCATGTATTCCGTGTTGGCCGCAACGCGCCCCACGGACCCGCGGTTGTTGGCTTTATCTAGGTTGGCGAACACCAGCGGGGAAGTCTCGGTGAGGCCGTATCCCTGTTGCATGTGCACACCCAGGCGCTTCTCCACGGCGAGCGCGAGCTCCTCGTCAAGTGTGGCAGCACCACTGAAGAAAGCGCGCAGAGATGAAAGATCGTAATTATCCACCGCTGGGTGCTTGCTCAATAGCACAGCGATTGGCGGGGCGATGAAAGTAAACGTGACCTTAAATTTCTGGTGTGCCTCGAGGAAGGATTCCAAGCTGAAACGCGGTACTGTTACTAACGTCGCCCGTGCGGACAAAGTGGCATTCGCCAGCGCGGTCAAACCGTAGATATGGAAAAACGGCAACACACCGAACACCACATCGTCGTGCTTGACGAGCTCAATATCGGCTGCCTGCTGCAGGTTAGAAACCAGCTGCAGGTGGGTCAGCTTCACCCCCTTGGGTAGCCCGGTGGTGCCCGACGAGTAGGGCAGGACCGCCAAATCGTTGTCCCGGTCGATCGTGACCTGGGGTGGCGTCCTGCGCTCCGCCAGCATCTGCTGCAGCCCCTGCGCTGTATCCAAGGTGACTATATCGTCTTCCCTCAGGCCCCCGAGCTTGCCGCCCTCGATACCGGACTCACCCAGTGCGGCCACGGTCAGCAGCAACTTGGCGCCCGAGTCTTGCATCTGTTCGCCGATAGACTGGGGCGTCGCCAAAAGAGAAACCGGAGACATGACGGCCCCAAGGCGCCAGATTGCGTGCGTGGCAACGATGAACGCAAGCGAATTAGGGCAATGAAGACCAACCACGTCTCCTTTACTGATTCCCTTATGCGCCAGCCACCCCGCTGCTGAATTGACAAAGAATTTCAGCTGCGCGTACGTAGTTTCCGACCCATCGGCCACGTCAATAATGGCAATGCGGTCTTCGTCATCGGGGGATAGAGACCCGTAGAGGTAGTCGTAAAGACCGCCTTCGAAAAGCTCTAAGTCCGGGCGTTCGCTGTTCACGGGCATAGGTTGGACTCCTGTCGCGGTGTGGGAAACATCTCGGTATCGCAGGCGCGAATAACGTAAATGCTACCGAAGAAGCAATGTTTCCATGGGGAAACAACAAAAGCTTTAGTCCGCGACTAACCGCCGTAGGGCCTTCTTGACGACGGTGCCGTTGGATGTCTCCCAGAATCCGGGCATGGATGCTCGGATATAAGAGCCGTAACGCGCGGTTGCTAAACGCGAATCCAACACGGCCACTACACCGCGGTCGGTCGTCGACCGCAATAGCCGACCGGCCCCCTGCGCCATGAGCAGCGCAGCGTGGTTGGCCGCGACTTCCATAAAACCGTTGCGCCCGGCGCTATCGGCTGCTTCCTTGCGAGCTTGCCGCAAGGGATCGTCCGGGCGGGGAAATGGGATGCGATCCATGATCACGAGCGACAAGCTGCGCCCGGGAACATCCACTCCTTGCCACAGCCCCAGAGTGCCGAACAAACAGGTGGATTCATCCTCGCGAAATTGCTCCACGAGGGCCGAGAGGGAATCTTCCCCTTGAAGCAGAATTTTGTGGGGAACAACTGAGCGCAATCTATTGGCCATCTCCTCGGCTGCGCGCCGGGAACTAAACAATCCCAAGGTCCGTCCGCCGGCGGCGTTGATCAGTTGGGCGACTTCATCAACGGCTTCATCGCTTACACCGCTGCGCCCGGGAGGCGGCAAATGCTGTGCGACGTATAAAATTCCGTGCTTCGCGGCATCGAAAGGGGTTCCCACATCCAGCGTGCGGGCCTTTCTGCCGATTCCCCACGCGTTGAGCATGGCATTGAACTTCCCGCCCAAGGCGAGGGTGGCGGAAGTCAGAACCACTGTCGCGGATCCGAACAGTTTCTGCCGCAGTAGATCGGCAACGCTCAAGGGCGCCACTCTCACGATTTTGCGCTCGTTATCGTTGGACAGCCACACTACGTCCTCTCCGATCAGGTCTTCGCTGGTGGTGGCTGTCGTTTCGTTTTGAGCGTGGGCGTTGAGGATACGCACACACGTATCGTTCAGCTCCTCCGTCGCGACAAGGATGGCCAGTCGTTCCGCTGCTTTGGCGGGATCGTTTGCAAATTCACCAGCGGGAATCTGGTTGATTTTTCGATTCGTGGACCACGCGGCGTCGCGTAAAGAAGTAAGGGCAGGTTCCAAGCCTGAGGGAACAGACGTCCAACGGCCAACTGCTGATTCGTCATTAAGTACGGCGGCTTCGAGGGCATTGACCCATTCATCACCGGCCTCCTTGAGCTCAGCGCCCGCATCGTCGGGGCCGATCTTGCCTGCACGTTTAGCCAAAATCGCCACCGCCGTGCCCGAAAGCTCTGCTGTGGCAACGTTGGTGATGCGCCCCTCCAGCTCGTGGGCCTCATCGACAATGACGGCTTCGTGCTCGGGCAACACGGAACTCTCGGACAGTGCGTCAATGGCCAGCAGTGCATGGTTGGTGACCACGATGTCCGCTTCTTGCGCGCGGGATTTGGCCTGTTCGGCGAAGCACAACTTGCCGAAGGGGCAGCGGGTGGCGCCGATGCACTCACGGGAGGTAACGGATACTTGACGCCACGCTCGGTCTGACACACCTTTGTCTAGGTTGTCGCGGTCCCCATCCTCAGTTTCCTGCGCCCATTCGTGCAGGCGAGCAACTTGTCGGCCGGTAGCTGAGACCTCGCCAGGGTCCAGCAGAGCGGCTTCTTCGCTTTCGGTTGTGCTTGGAGCCGCATTGACCTTGTTGAGGCACAGGTAATTGTTGCGACCTTTCAGGATCGCGAATTCCAACGGACGAGGCAGCATATCCTCGATGGCTTTGGCCAAACGTGGCAGGTCGCGTTCCACCAGCTGGCGTTGCAGTGCGATGGTCGCGGTGGAGACCACCACGGGCAACCCCTTGTCCGTAGCGTGGATTGCGGCAGGAACTAGGTAGGCAAATGATTTACCGGTGCCCGTTCCGGCTTGGACAGCGAGATGATGGTTGGATTCCAAGGCATCTGCCACCGCTTGGGTCATGCGCGTTTGCCCCTCGCGGGGCTGACCACCGAGTTCTTCGATGGCCGCTGCCAGTACGTCCTCTGAGGATGTGAGCAAAACTCTCCTTCTCGCTTGCGCCGATCGTCTAATCGTTTACGTCGATTGCCTTGCAGTTTTTGTCGATTGACTTGCAGTTTTACGTTGATTGACTGCGCGCTTGCACCGCTTGCTTTGCAGTTTTACGTTGATTGACTGCGCGCTTGCACCGCTTGCTTTGCAGTTTTACGTTGATTGACTGCGCGCTTGCACCGCTGAATAAGGGTGGCCAAACGGAGCCTATTACCCGGTGACGTGCCGTACGCTCAACGCTGGTTCGTCGCGAGTCAAAGCCAAGCCCTCCCACGGCAGGGTCACCAATTGCTTGGCCAAGTGATCGCGGGATTGCTCCAGGGTATCCAGCCCTTCGACGGTTTGCCCATCGCGCATCAGCGGAATGGTGAGCTGAACGGTGGGGAGATCGCCCGTATCGGGTGCGGGTGTATCGATCGGATAGCTGATCTCTTCGACCGCGGTACCGGTGGGGCGTGTCACGCGGACAGCGGCCTTAGCCCCGCCGACGCTCGCCTTCCCACGGGAGCGTTTTGCGACAGGAACACCATCGACTTCCACCAGCTTGTACACCAAACCGGCAGTGGGGGCGCCGGAACCGGTCACCACGCTGGTGCCCACGCCGAATGCATCCACGGGTTCACTGCGCAAAGCTGCGATGGAAAACTCATCCATGTCGGAGGAAACGACGATTTTAGTGTTTTTAGCACCCAGTTCGTCTAACTGTTTGCGTACCTGGCGGGTGAGCACACCGAGGTCGCCCGAGTCGATACGGACTGCACCTAGTTCGGGACCGGCAACCTTCACAGCAGTCTCTACACCCTTGGTGATGTCGTAGGTATCGACCAACAGGGTTGTGCTGGACCCCAGAGCCTCAATTTGTGCCCGGAAAGCGGCTTCTTCGTTTGGCGTGCCATCGGGGTCTGTATGCAACAGGGTCCACGCATGGGCAGCGGTGCCGCTGGACGGTACTCCGTAACGCTGCGAAGCTTCCATGTTGCTGGTTGCAGTGAATCCAGCCAGGTACGCCGCGCGTGCTGCCGACACCGCAGCGTATTCGTGGGTCCGTCGCGATCCCATCTCAATGAGCGGGCGCCCCTCCGCCGCGGTGACCATGCGTGCCGCGGCGGAGGCCACAGCCGAATCCGCATTGAGGATTGAGAGGATGACGGTTTCCAAGATCACGCATTCAGCAAAGGTGCCACGCACCGTCATGAGTGGGGACTGGGGAAAGTACAACTCGCCTTCCCGGTAGCCATCAATCTGCCCAGAGAAACGGTATTTCCGCAGGAAGTCCTTAGTTTCATCGTTGAGGAAGCTCATGTGGTCGACTTGATCATCGGTAAAGCGGAAATGCTTTACGGCCTCGAGTACACGGGCGGTTCCGGCTAGCACGCCATAACGCCGCTCGTTAGGTAGGCGCCGGGTGAATACCTCAAACGCGCACTGCCGGTGCGCAGTGCCGTCTAACAAAGCGGCCTGCAGCATCGTCAGCTCGTACATATCCGTCAACAAAGCGGACGACGGTACACAGTTGGTGCCAGGGAGAATTCCTGGTGTTACACCTGACGGTGATTGCTGGGCTGCATCGTGCGACGTTGGAGAACTTGTGCGGGGGGTCGAATCGTTCACGAAGTTGATTCTAGTCACGTGCTCGGACAGTGCTTGCGGACCCACCAACCCCGCAGGGCACACAGGATCGGGGAGGCGTCGGTATCCTAGGGGCATGACTTCACCCGCAGCACCCGCAGCTACTCCAGTTCAGGAGCGGTTACCCGAGACCGAGACGGAGGCCAACCTCCCTTGGATGTGTATTTGTTGGGATGACCCGGTCAACCTCATGAGTTACGTCACCTACGTATTCCAAACGGTTCTGGGATACTCCCGCAAGCGCGCAACAGAATTGATGATGCAGGTTCACAACGAAGGAAAAGCCGTAGTGAGCTCTGGGGAGCGCGACAAAGTGGAGGCCGATGTGAAGAAACTGCAAACCGCTGGCCTGTGGGCCACGATGCAACGTTCCGACGGATAGCGACCACCGCACCCCCGATGAATCTCAGACGAAGGAGCTGAGGAGACAGATGCAACCTTGGGCGAAAAAGAAAAGCGTTCTGCGAGGAACGCGCTATGTCACCGTGCTGGAGCCGATTGAGCGGGAAATGCTTGGTGATTCCGCAGCGACGGTCTCCGACAAACTCATGGAGCGAGTGCGAACCGCCCCCAAGGACGAACTCGCGGAACTCACGGGCATGCCTTCGGGCCACGCCGAGGCCCCTCATGAACTTGGGTTGCGGCGCATGTTGCCTTCGTTCTTTAAAGACGATGCCGAGTTGATGGATGGCGATGCCGCTTTGATGCGTCAGCTGCACGAGACCGACATCATCAAACGCAAACTCCTCAACCTGCAGTACGTGGTGACGATGCTGGGCCCCAACGGGTCCGTCAACATCTCCCTGTCGCCAGACGAGGTACAGCCGTGGCTGGGTGCCCTCGCTGATATTCGGCAGTATCACACCGCGCAGCTGGAGGAATTCCGTGTGACGCTGGAGGATAATTCCGATCAATTGATCGCCGCCAGCAATTATTTGGAGTGGCTGGGCTACCATCTGGATAGCTTGCTCACCGCGGTGATGGGCGAACTCGACGTGCCGGACGAGGGGGCCGACGGCCAAGAGGATACGGATAATGGCACCCATGATTGACCTTTTTGGCTGTCACATCGGGCCGACTAACGGCCTGACAGATATCGCGGGCCTGCGCGTGGGGCACGCTATCTGCGCAGATGGGCGAGGTGATTCGGGAACAACCGTCATTGTCGCACCGAAAGGGGCTATCGCCAGTGTGGATGTCCGTGGCGGGGGGCCAGGTACTCGCGAGACCGACTTGCTGGAACCGCACAACACGGTGCAACAAGTTCACGCGATCAGCTTGTCGGGTGGTTCTGCTTTTGGTCTTGACGCCGCCTCGGGGGTGATGGCCGAGCTGGAATCGAGGGGTATTGGTTTCCCCGTACTGGGGCCGGATCATCCAGACAAAGTCGTTCCCATCGTAGCTTCTGCGGTGATCTTTGACCTGCTGTTGGGCGACTGGCATTCGCGCCCGGATGCCGCCACAGGAAGAGCTGCCACTATAAACGCACTCGAGGGCGGTGCGCGCGGAGGTGCTACGCACGCGGGTGAACCCAGTGCTGAGGGGGATCTAGGTGCGCATTGGGGCATGGGCGCTGGTGGAGAACTCAACGTCGCTGAAACATCCCTCACCGGTGGAGAACTCAGCGCAGCTGAAGCATCCCTGTCCGGTGGAGAACTCAGCGCAGCTGAAACACTCAGCGCAATGGGCAACGTCGGTGCCGGACTGGGGGCGAGCGCCGGTGCGCTTAAAGGCGGATTTGGCCAGGCCAGCGCGGTTTTTCCCGACAATGGCCCGCTAGCTGGTGTGACTGTTGCTGCGGGAGTGGTTGTGAACCCCCAAGGTGCGGTGTTCAATCCGGTGGACGGCACGCTGTGGGGAATCGCAGCAGAACTCGATGAAGAGTTCCGCCATTACGGTGTGGGGCCAAATACCTCGATTAGCGCTCCAGCTGTTGAACGCTTGCGCGGGATGAATCGGCTGGGAACCAAGATGCTCAATACCACCATCGGGGTGGTGGCCACGGATCTGGACTTGTCGAAGTCCAGCGTCAAGCGCATGGCTCTTTCTGCCCATGATGGGCTGGCCAGAGCCATCCGTCCGTCGCACATGCCTATGGACGGGGATACCCTGTTCGGCCTTTCCACGGGAACAAAGCAGTTGGATGACAACGTTGAACTTCCTGTAGCGATGACGATGATCGCTGCGACCGCAGCCAGCTGTGTGGAACGCGCAATTGTGCATGCGGTGTTGGCGGCAGAAACTGCCTTCGATGTGCCCAGTTGGAAAGAAGCTACTGACCTATGAAAACCGCTCGCATCCGGAGCGCGATTTCCGCAACCGTGAGTTTCCTAGCCATCATTTGGATAATTCAATTTATCAATTTTTTATCCGGCATGCGGTTGACAGCCTATGGAATTCATCCCCTGACCCCGGAAGGGCTAGTGGGAATTATCTTGGCGCCATTTTTGCATGCTGATTTTGGTCACCTCATGGCGAACTCTTCTATCGCACTCATTGTGGTTTTCTTGGTTGCGCTATCCGGGCGGCGCGTATTGTGGTTGAGTTCTATTGTTATCGCACTAGTAGCCGGCATCGGCACATGGCTTTTCGGTGGTTCAGGCACCGTACACATTGGAGCCTCGGGCGTTATCTTCGGCTGGCTGACTTTTTTGATTGTGCGGGGATTGTTCACACGGCAATTGCTGCAAATTCTGCTGGGCGGGGTTGTGCTGTTTTCCTATGGTTCCGTGTTGTGGGGAGTATTGCCCACCACCCCGGGAGTAAGCTGGCAAGGACATCTATTCGGAGCAATCGGTGGACTCGTTGCCGCTTGGCTCGTGGGTCGAAGGAATTTGATGGCGGGGATGAGGGTGGCGTCGGTATAAAAAATGGTCGGCCACGTTGCACCGGCAATATATCGGCGAGTGATGTGGACCAGAAAAGACTAATAGCGAGAATGTCTAAGGCAAAGGGCCTCAGAGAGCTAAAAGAGTGCAGTGAAATAGAAACACCCTGAAAAGTGGCTTAACACAAGCAGGCGAGTGAACAAAAACACACTACAAACATCAAGACAGCAAGGGAGAAGCAGTGTCCAATAACGCGCCCATCGGCATTTTTGATAGCGGTGTGGGGGGACTGACTGTGGCGCGGGCGGTCGTGGACCTACTGCCGCGGGAAAATATCGTCTATATCGGTGATACCGCAAATTCGCCGTATGGAGATAAACCGTTGGCGCAGGTGCGGCAATTATCGACAGCTATTGCCGATGAGTTGGTGGAGCGCGGCTGCAAAATGATCGTGGTGGCCTGTAATTCGGCCAGCTCGGCTTTTATTCGGGACGCACGGGAGCGCTATCCAGTGCCAGTGGTCGAGGTGATTTTGCCCGCGGTGCGCCGTGCGGTTGCTGCGACCCGAAACGGGAAGGTGGGAGTGATCGGCACGCAGGCCACGGTGACCAGTGGGAGCTACCAGGACCTTTTTGCGGCTAGCCCCAACGTAGATGTCACGGCACAGGCCTGTCCGCAGTTTGTCCCGTTCGTGGAACGGGGAATTACTACCGGACGGCAGATTGTGGGGTTGGCGGAAAACTACTTGGAACCCCTGAAAGATGCAGATGTGGACACCGTGGTGTTGGGGTGCACGCATTACCCGTTGCTGGCTGGGGTGGTGCAGTTGGTGATGGGGGATGACGTGACGTTGGTGAACTCCGCTGATGAAACCGCGAAGATGGTCTACCGGCGGCTCAGCGAGCTGGACCTACTGGCGGATGAGGATCCGAATAGGAATGTGGAACTGGTGTTTGAGTCCACCGGGGATCCCACACGATTTGCCCATTTGGCGCAACGGTTCTTGGGCCCGGCGATCACGGATGTCTCGCGCATTCCAGATATGCTGCAGTAGCGATGGCGGGCGCGTTTGAGGCTAAGGGTTATGCAGATTCCAACAACCCAAGTGGTCCGGACGTGCTGCAATAGTGATAACGGCAATTGTAGTCGTCCGTTTATCCGCTCCGCGTGACGAATCCAAGTTTGGGGGAGCCAATGTGAGATTGCCCCAACTTAACCGTGGTTAATACCAAATTCTGCTGGAATTCATGTAACAATCTGCAGGTATGGAACTGGTAGTGCTCGGCTGCTCCGGCAGCGTTGCTGGCCCACAAGCGCCAGCCTCTGGATACCTAGTGCGCAGCGAGGGCACGGAAGACCTGTTGATGGATATCGGCCCTGGGGTTCTGGCAGCGATGCAGGCTGCCGGGGACATTGACCCTGCGCAATGCCACATGGCTTTTTCCCACATGCATGCTGATCACTGCCTGGATTTTCCCTCCCTTTTGGTGTGGCGCCGTTTCCATCCCACGGCTCCCTCTGGGCGGGTGCATGATTTGATCGGCCCGCGCATCGCGTTCGACCATTTGTCGCACGCAGCCGGCGATTTTCCCGATCAGCCGGATGATTTTTCCGATACCTTCGCCGTCTCTCACTATCGGGTGGGAACTTCTCAATTCGACGCCACGCGCTGGCCGTGTACGACCATGGGCGGATTACAGGTTTTTGCTGCCGAAGCAGTGCATACAACTGAGAGCTACCTCTTGCGAGTGCATGATACGCAGGGGGCGAGTGTGGTTTATACGGGTGATACTGCGTACACCGAACACCTTGTAAACCTCGCTCAGGGCGCGGATGTATTGGTGTGTGAAGCCACCTGGTGCGATCGCGATTCTGGCATGCCGCAGGGTATGCACATGAGTGGGCATGACGCCGGTAGGGTGGCGGCTGCAGCGGGAGTGGGGAAGCTCATCCTCACACACATTCCGCCGTGGGGCGATGCACAGTGTGCCTTGGCTGCGGCGAAGCAGCATTTTGACGGCCCAGCGGAAGTGGCCTACCCGGGGATGCGCGTGCGCTGGGGGATGTAGCTGCAGGGGGTTTCTCCGCTGTGCTCAGTGTGGCGAGTGTGCAGGGGTGTGCGGCGGGTGTGTGGCTGAACTTTGACTCAGTGTGATGAATGTGCAGCAGAAGTCCAACAAAAACGCGTCATTTTGTCGGAGTTCTGCTGCACATTGTGCGTGCAAGGGGTGGGGGATGTCGCGAGGGCCGGGGATGACCTGAGCGCGGGGGATGTCGCGAGCGGAACGTATGCTGGCAACCATGACTAATCCAGTAGGAAACAACACCGAATCAACAACGGCTTCGCCCGCGGATTTCAAGCGTGCCGATGGCCGTGCAGTCGATGAAATGCGCCCAGTACGCATCACTCGCGGATTCACTACGAACCCAGCAGGCAGTGTACTGGTGGAATTCGGTAACACCCGCGTGATGTGCACGGCCAGTGTGGAAATTGGCGTGCCCCGATTTAAGCGCGATTCCGGGGAGGGCTGGTTGACCGCGGAATACGCAATGTTGCCATCCTCTACGCACGAGCGCATGCCGCGCGAATCCATGAAGGGCAAGGTCAAGGGGCGGACTCATGAGATCTCCCGTCTGGTCGGACGCGCGCTGCGCGCGGCGGTGGACCTCACGCAACTCGGGGAGAACACGATTGCCATCGACTGTGATGTGCTGCAGGCTGATGGTGGTACGCGCACAGCTGCGATTACCGGCGCCTACGTAGCCCTGGCCGATGCTTTGAAGGTTTTGCAGGAACAGGGAGTAGTTCCCGGGGAACCACTGTTGCCGCCGGTGGCTGCCGTCAGTGTGGGCATTATCGATGGTGTTGCTTGCCTAGACTTGCCCTACGAGGAAGATTCGCGCGCGGACGTGGACATGAACGTGGTTATGACGGAGCAGGGGCGTTTTGTGGAGATCCAAGGCACAGGGGAGCATGCGGAGTTCGACCGCGCGGAACTCAATGCCATGTTGGATCTTGCCGAAGGCGGACTGCGCCAGTTGATCGAAGCCCAGAAACACGCTTTGGCCCAAGGGGAGGTATAGGTCGTGCGGGTCCTGGTGGCGTCGAGAAATAAAAAGAAACTAGCGGAGCTCAACCGACTGCTAGAGGCAGCAGAAGTGGCCGGCATCGAGCTGGTGAGTTTGGCGGAGGTGGAGGAATACCCTGAGACGCCCGAAACCGGGGCAACCTTCATCGATAATGCGAACATTAAAACTGCCGACGGTGTGCGGCACACCGGATTGCCAACAATTGCCGATGATTCCGGGTTGGCCGTGGATGAACTCAACGGTATGCCAGGTGTGCTGAGCGCGCGGTGGTGTGGCCGGCATGGCGATGACCAAGCTAATAATGATCTATTGCTGGCCCAGTTGTCCGATACACCCGATGAGCGGCGTGGGGCGCACTTCGTCTCGGCGTGCGTGTTGCAGCTGCCTAAGGAACTCGCTGACACACTGGGGATGCGCGAGATCTACGAGGTAGTCGGGCGCTGGGATGGACGCGTATTGCGCCAAGAGCAGGGTGAAAATGGATTTGGATACGATCCGCTGTTTAGCCCCGTGGAGCATCCAGGGAAATCCGCGGCTGAGTTGGCGCCGGCGCGAAAAGACGAGTTGTCTCACCGCGGAAAAGCACTGGCTCAACTGGTCACGGTGCTGGCGGAGCTGGCGGAAAAGAGTGCGAATTCTGCAGTATGATTAGGCAGAAAAGAAGTCAACCACCACTGCTGTAAGAAAGGATGCGTAAGTTCCCGTGACTGTATCGGGTAGCCCAGCTGGAATCGTCGACAACGCCCCCGCTGACCTGGAATGGATGGAGGACGTATACAAGTGGTTCCACGCCCACCCCGAGTTGTCCGGTGCGGAGGAACAGACAGCCAAGCGCATCCGTAAAGAATTAGAGCGGTTCCCAGATTGGCACATCACCCCGAACCTGGGTGGCTACGGCATTACTGCCGTGCTCCGCAACGGCGAGGGGCCCACAGTGTTGATGCGCGCGGATTTCGATGGATTGCCCGTTGCGGAGTCTACGGAAGTGGATTACGCCTCGAAGCATTCGCAGCTCAATGCCCAGGGTGAGCGTGTGCCCACGATGCACGCCTGTGGTCACGACCACCACACCACCAGTTTGCTGGGGGCGATGGCCGTGCTGGATTCGGTGCGCGATAAGTGGAGCGGCACTGTGGTCGCGTTGTTCCAGCCAGCGGAAGAGGCCTCAATTGGTGCCCACGGCATGGTGGCCGACGGGCTGACAAAGGCGATTCCGCACCCCGACGTGTGTTTGGCGCAGCACGTGGTGGCGGGGCCGGCGGGCACGGTGTACACCGCGCCGGGGCCGGTGATGACATCCTCGACGACGATCGAAATCACCCTGTTTGGCCGTGGCGCGCATGCATCAATGCCCCACCGCTCGGTGGATCCGGTGGTGTTGGCAGCTGCGACGGTGATGAAGCTGCAGACAATCGTCTCGCGTGAGGTGCCACCGAATAAGTTTGCGGTGATCACGGTGGCTTCGGTGGAGGCGGGTAAAGCCAATAACGTGATTCCCGATTCGGCTCGCATCGCGTTGAGCTGTCGCTTTTACGATGAGGACTTGCGCAAAAAGTGCGTAGAAGCCATCAAGCGCATTGTGCGTGCGGAGGCGATGGCGGCTGGGGCGGATCGTGATCCAGAATTCAAATTCGTGGGTCTTTTGGGGGCCACGGATAACACGGCTGAAGTCTACGACGTGATCCGTCCAGCGTTCGACGAAGCATTTGGCGAAGATTCCGTAGAGATGGAGCCGTGGACGGCCTCCGAGGACTTCCCAGTAATCCCGAAGGCATTCGGTGCGCCCTATATGCTGTGGACTGTGGGTATTACACCTCGTGCGCAGTGGACTAGGGCCGAGAACTCGGGCCGGTTGGATATCGATATCCCCACGAACCACAACCCGGGTTTCCTGCCGGACCTCGGGACGTTGCGTACGTCGATGCGTGCCGCTGCAGTGGGAATCTTGTCCTGCCTAGCCCACGATTGGCCAGAGCGCGACAAGGCCAAACCCACGATGGGCGCGGTTCCACCGACGGATGCGGAGATCGACGCAGTGGCAGTAGAAACAGCGCACGTCAACTAGGCCGGAGATATAGTCTATCGGGCGAGCTCACGCAAGCTTTGCCCGCACTAGGACGCGCCCGCTCCGAGCTCCTGCCGAGCTTCAGACGGTTCCGGCCCGCGTCGCGCTTCCCTGCGCCGCGGTCGTTTCGCGCTCGTGCCGGGCCAGCTTTTTTAGATGTGGAACTGGGCTTTTACTTCCTTGCGGCGGCGGTTTTCCACGTAGAAGCTCAAGAACGGGACCACACCAGCCAAGATAGTGGTGAGCCACTTCGTCGGCTCCCACCGCGCCTTTGTGCCCAAATCCAGGCACGCGATCATGTACACCATGAAAACCAAACCGTGCGCGGGCCCAATGAAAGCCAGCCAAGTTGGGAACTGATCTTGGCCGATGATCAAGTACTTGAAGATCATCTCCACAACCAAAATTAACAGCCAGATACCGGTGAAAAACGCCGCGAACGAGTAAAACTTCAGCGACTTTGCAACCCTTTGCTGTCGCTGCGGCGTTACTACTGGGGTGTTAGACATCTGGAATTATTCTCCTGTGGTGGGTTGGTTTGCTGCGGGGAGGGCTACTCTTGGGCGTCTTCTTGACTTCTCGACGCCCCGCTTATCCGACGATCGCGCCGACGAGTGTCTTGCCAATGATCGCCAACGGGCTCCGTGCGCTGCGCGAAGAAATCATCAGGAACCTCTGTCATGGAGTTCTTCACCTCATCCGGAACAGCGGCCTCATCGTTGCCGAGGGCACGTTCCTTTTCGTAGTGAATGTACTTGCGGTACGCCACCACGAAGAATACGCCGAACAACGGCCACTGGATTGCGTACCCCAAGTTTTGAAAAGTGCCACCGTTGGATTGCCACACATCCCATTGCCAGCGAGCCAAAAAGAGGGTGGCGATAACCGCGGCGATGAGGAAGGCAATCTGGACTATTCGAACGCGGAGGGGGAATGGGTTGCCCGTCTGCATAACGCGCACAGCGCGGGCATTATCTGGCTGCTGTGTATCGGCCATAATGAGAATTCTCCACGCCTGCCTTCATTCCAACAAGCTCGATGATGAGTGCGCCTGGGGAGACTTGAACTCCCACGTCATAAGACACTGGAACCTAAATCCAGCGCGTCTGCCAATTCCGCCACAGGCGCTAGCGTCCATGGCGGATGTAAGCCATGAACGCAGCAATATTAACACTTAGGTTAGCTACGGCGTAATCGCCGCCCGTTTAAGGCCTCGTGGGGATCGAAGTCGCCGCCTGTTTAAGGCCTCGTGGGGATCAAACCCGCCGGCCGCTTAAAGCTCTTTGATGATGCGGGCAACGTGGCCGGTGGCCTTGACGTTGTACTTCGCGGTGTGGATGATCCCTTCTTCGTCGATAACGAAGGTCGAACGGATCACACCTTGCACGATCTTGCCGTAGTTCTTCTTCTCACCGAAGGCCCCGTACGCAGTCATAACAGACTTGTCCGCATCGGAGAGCAGTGGGAATGTCAGTTCGTACTTATCGCGGAACTTCGCCAGCGCCTCCACACTATCGGGGGAGATGCCAACGACGTCGACGCGCTGATCGTTGAGTTCGGTCAAACTATCCCGGAAGTCACAGGCTTCGGTGGTGCATCCAGGGGTGTCAGCCTTGGGGTAGAAGTAGACGATGACCTTGCGTCCGCGGAAATCGGAAAGGCTCACTTTTTCGCCTTTGTCATCGGTCAAAGAGAATTCTGGGGCGGGATCGCCTGGGGATAGCCGGATCTGGTCGTTAGTGCTTTCGGTGGTCATGACAACCACAGTACGCGGGAATGATCTACAATGGCCGGGTAAAAGTTTGTTGAAAACATACGTAACCACATTTCAAGGGAGTATTTCCGTGGCCCGTAGTATCGATGCAATTCAGCGCGACATCGAGCGTTCGCGCAAGCAGCTCGCTAGGACTCTCGATGAGCTTGTCGTGCGCGCAGACCCGAAGAACCTGGCTGACGATGCTCGCGGTCAGGTCATGGACGTTGCCAAGGAGCCTAAGGTTCAGATGATCGTTGGCGGCGTGGTTGCTGGCATCGTCCTGATTGGCGCGCTGGCAGCTGGTGCCAAGCGTAAGGAGAAGAAGCAGATTAAGGAGATCCAGCGCCTTCTCGCTGCTACCCGCTAATTCCGGCTTCGGCTGGGATAGTGCAGCAGTATTGAGTTGTACAGCGGATTGATCAAAGCGACGAGGCCGAAATCCACCCCGTTGTGGCACCTTGGTGTGCTCACCGGGGTTTCCGTGTTGGGAGCCTTACTAGGACAACGCATCGGTGTGCCAGCGGCTTTTATCTTCAGCTTTCTGCTGGTGTTCGGCTGCTATGCGATATTCGCCGATCGGCAAATCACTCCGCCCAAAAAGGTCATGACTCCAGCGCAGGTCGTTATCGCCTTATTGTGCAGCGCGCCGCTGACTACTCTTCCCACCAGCCAGATCGCTCACTACGCGCTTCCCACCACACTGTCGCTCGTGGTCACGTTTATCGTTTGTGGTTTCGCCGCGTGGTCGTTGGTTCGGGTGAACCGACAGTCCCCAGCCACCAGTGTGCTCGCCACGCTTGCGGGGGGAGCCAGTGCGATGGTGATGCTTTCTCGGGAGCTGAATGCCGATACCCGCTTTGTCACGCTCACACAGTATCTGCGGCTTTCCGTGGTGGTGTTCACTTTGCCGGCTTTCGTCAGCTTGCTTTCTGGCCTCGGGGATTCGTCAGCGGGGATCAGCGGGGCGTCGGGTAAAAAAGATGCGATAGCGGGGCTGGCGACCAGCTGGCAAGGCCTAATGGGGTGTGTGGTGGCCGGTCTAACGGTGTGGGCGTTCACGAAGGTTACGGCGGGGTGGTTCACCGTGAGCTCGCCATACCTGCTGCTGACAATCGCATTTTCGGTGGTGGCCGTGAAGCTTTTGGGGGTACCGGGAGAGTTTATTACGCCAACGGGTGTGCTGGTGGATGCCGCGTACGCCATCATTGGTGTGCAGGCCGGTGGCACTTTGACCAAGGGAGCGCTGCGGCAATTCGCGCAGGCTCTGCCGGTGATCTTCGGGGTGATCGCTTTGATGATCGGCTCGTCGCTGGCAGCCGCATGGGTGATTGCGACAGTGTGGGGAGATACGCTGCTTGATGCATACTTGGCGACCGTGCCCGGTGGGGTTTATGCCGTGTTGGCTTTTGCCCACGAATCTGGCGGCGATCCACTGGTCACGGTGGTACAGGTCATGCGGGTGATTGCCATGTTGGTCGTGGGAGCTTATGCGCCGCAGATTGTTTCTTTTATTTCTCGACGCCACGCTGCCCCACCCCCGCGATCGTGACTAGGAGTTGGGGTGGTTTCTAAGCGAACCATTCCTGTGCCAGCAGATCCATCGAGCGCAGTGATTGTTCGGTGGATGGGGACTGCAAGGAAATCATCAGCTCGTCCGCGCGGGCGGTTTCGGCGAAACGATCCAGGTATGCGCCTACTTGATCCGGTGTGCCTACCGCGGAGTAGTGCAACATCTGCAGGATTTGCTGGCCCGCGGGGGAGTCGATGAGCATATCCAGTTCTTCTTCGCTGAGGGAACGGCCACGGCCGGCCATGACGCGGACGCGGTTACGGCAGACTTCCTCAAATTGTTTCTCGGCTTCGGCTTGGGTGCCGGCAGCGGTCACGTTGACGGCTGCAACCACGTAGGGCTCAGGGTGGCGGGCAGAGGGC
Organism: Corynebacterium auriscanis; assembly: GCF_030408435.1. Lineage (NCBI taxonomy): Bacteria > Bacillati > Actinomycetota > Actinomycetes > Mycobacteriales > Corynebacteriaceae > Corynebacterium > Corynebacterium auriscanis. The sequence continues at coordinate 710,028 of NZ_CP047046.1, forward strand.
TGATAGGTACTGCGGTAGACTTCCACAGCTTGCTCCAGCGCGGCGGGTGCAAAGTGCGAGGCGAAGCTGTAGGGCAGGCCCAGTTTCGCGGCTAGCTGAGCGCCAAACAGGGATGAGCCAAGTATGTAGAGGGGCACATTTGTGCCCTGGCCTGGGACTGCCGTCACCCCAGGGATGGCAGATTCACGACCGAAGTACGCCGCCAGTTCTTGCACATCCTGCGGGAAACGGTCTGCAGCGCCGGGGGATCGGCGGAGGGCTTGAACTGTCCTTTGATCCGTACCGGGGGCGCGGCCCAGGCCGAGGTCAATGCGACCGGGATAGAGCTCCGCGAGGGTGCCGAATTGCTCGGCGATGACCAGCGGGGAGTGATTGGGAAGCATCACACCGCCGGCGCCCAAGTTGATGTGGCTGGTGTGAGCACCCACATGGGAAATCAGGACAGCTGGGGAGGAGCTGGCGATGGACTTCATGTTGTGGTGCTCGGCGTACCAAATGCGCTTGTATCCTAAGCGCTCAGCGTTCTGAGCCAGCTGCACCGAACGGCGGAATGCATCTGAGGGGCGCTCCCCCTTATAGACCGTCGCGAAATCGATGAGCGAGAGCGGAATCTGGTTCCGGCCGCGCGGCGAATCGGTCGAGGGTGCAGATGCATTCGTCATAATTGGTTTCTCCTATTATCCAGGTGCCGTTAAGTAGGTGTTTTTACTTAGGTGCTGTATGCATAACCAACTATAAGTTCGTAGTATTCCTGGCCCCGGGTGCGGTGGGTGAACGGTTGCCCCGGGTGCGGTGGGTGAACCGTTAGAAGCTCGAAAGGCGCGCGCTAAGGTTCGCACCTGGTCGAGTGGGGGCCTGGTTCGAGGCCGGTTTGATACCCGTTGTTTCCCGTACCCAATCGGCGTAGTGCTGCACGTCGACGGCCTTGGACTCTGCGTATGGATCGGCCCAGACGGAGTGCGACCCAATGACATTGACGCCCATGATTCGCCCCTTGTCGTCGAACACTGGGCCGCCGGAATCACCGTGGTTCGATCCACCGGTCACTCCGCGCATCACGAAGACGTGTCCCGCGTTGATGTGATCTTCTTGTCCAATCACTTTGAGTTCAGCCTTTCGCAGCCATGTGACGGGCGCGTCTTGGAATCCTTTGCCGTAACCGTAGAGTTCCACTTTCTGGTCTTTGACAAACGGATGGTTATCCAAGAGCGTTGGGTAGTTGTGGAGCTGGTGGGCGGTGGCGACGTGCAGTAGTGCAATGTCTGCGTGAGAGTGCTTGACGTACTTGTCCACCCGGGTTGCCGCGCCGGGTTGTTCCTTGTTGTTGGAGTAGAACACCTTGAGGACATCCACTGGAACGTCGGGGGAGGAGTAGGTTTCACCCTCCACACAGTGCGCAGCGGTCAGAATCCATTGATCGTTGAGTGCTGTGCCCGTGCAGCGGTGCGGGGTTCCATCGGGCTTGTCGTAAATGTGGATTTGGACGACATCGGGACGAGTGGCCTTTTCACCTTTCGAAATCGCTTGAGCGGCAGGAATCTCGGGTAGAGCTGAACCTGTCACCACCGTGATCGTGAAAAGCACCGCGGTGGCAATGGAGCCCAGCGCTGCGTTCTTTGCGTGGGTGCGGTTCTTACGGCAGAGGGGATTGATTCGATGTAGAAAGGTGCTCACCATTCATCTCCATGGCAATAGTTCGGTTAAATGAAAACTATTGTAGATAATGCAGGGGGTGGAGATGTGTTGGGTCTTACTTAAGGACGGTGGCGGCCGACGGTCTCGATAATCAAATAGTTTCTTTCGTTCAATGCGGCGCGCAATTCGGCAATTGACCAGGGGGTTTATGCCGAGTATGCGGTGCGATCAACGTGATCTCGCTCCTGTGCAGCGTGTTGCCCAGTAACATGTGGTTCACTCTAGGTCTTCAGCATGAGCTGGGATTGGTGGCCCTTCCGGATTTAGAGTGCGTTGATCCTGCCCTGCAGCTGTCCGGAGTGGATCAGTGACCGCAAGATGTAGTGGTTGAGATTCCTGAAACCCAGTGCGATGCCGCGCAGGTGCTCGAGCCGTCCGTTGATCGCCTCGACCGGACCATTGGATGCGCCGGTATCGAAGTACGCGAGGATCTCGGCCCGGCGTTTCCACATTGTCCGGCCCAGCTGGCCGAGCTCCTGGACCCCGGCCGGGGTGACCTTTCCGGATCCGGCACATCACCTTGTACATCCAGCGCTTCCCGACCCGACGGTCGGGATGCTCATACGCTGCGATGATGTCCTGATACACCCAGTGGGTGACGTCGACCGCGGTGTGCCGCTCGTCAGCGAACACCGCGTCCAGCTTCGCTTTCTGCTTGTCGGTCAACAGTCCCATCCGGGTCAACAAGATCCGACGCACCCCGTACAGAAGATCCCCTGACCTGCCGCGATGCCCGCACGTGTCCTGCTGGATCCGTTGCCGGGTCACAGTGAGCTTGTCAGCGGCCAGATGCACCACATGGAACGGATCCATCACCTTCCTCGCTGTGGGCAGCTGCTCGGTGGTGGCGGTGTGGTAACCGGCGAACCTATCCATCGCCACGACTTTCACCCGGTCACGGAAGGACTTCTCCCGGGCGGCGAGCCAGCGACGCAACACCTCAGCGGACCGGCCCGGCACCATGTCCAGCAGCCGGGCAGGCCCGGTGCCATCCACGTTGGGGGTCAGATCGACGATGACGGTGACGAAGCCGGGGTGCCGTCGCCGCGGCGGTGTTTCCACTTGTGCTCATCGACCCCCAGCACGCGGACGCCGGCCAGGTGGGTGGGATCGGAGTAGACCAGCTCACGGGCCTGATCCAGGGCAACCTGGTTGACCAGATCCCACCCGATGCCCAGGGACGTCGAGATCACGGCAACACTCATCCGGTCGATGGCCAGGCGTTGGAGGATCCAGCGCGTGGCGAGCGGGCGGTGAGCTTGGCTTTCGGCTTCGCGCACGTCAGTTGCTGCTGGAAAATCTTCACCGTGCACGCGGTGTTGGTGCAGGTCAACCGTGGTACCCGGATCCGTAACCGGGTGGGATGCCCGACGACGGGCAGGTCGACGAGCTGCCGGACCCGGTGATCACGCAGCCGCCCTTCCATCCCGCAGGTTGTGCACGAGGGGTCCACGGTGGCCGGGCGGCAGGTGATCCACGTGTGGTGTTCATCGATCGCGGCACCGGTGATCGTCAGGCCGAGTTCGACGGTGCGGATGATGGTGTCAGCGACAACAGACGTAGAATCGGGCATAGGTCCTCGGGGCGAAAGATGGTTGTGTGGTAACTCCCATCTTCGCACCGGGGACCCCTATATCTTGTGGTGGGTCCCGACTCTCATGTGTGTTCTCTCATCCCGGCTACGCACCCTAAGTTCGGAAGAGCCAGTTTGTGGAGGTGGCGGTAGAGCCATGCTGCCCAGAAGTTCCCTACCGCGGCGGTTTGGGGGATGGGGATGGTGAGGTCTTCGGAGATGTTGGTGCAGAGTTCTCGGAGTCGGGCTTGGGTCTCAGTGAGGTATGTGAGTTGTGTGTCGTTGGTGGGGCTGCTGGGGCCGGTGGTGTTGGTGCGCACGCCTGTTTGTGATGTGCGGGCCGAGTGGTAGCGGGTTTCCCAGACTTCGGTTTGGAGGTGGTGGAGGTGGGTGGCGAGGTGTCGGAGGAGTGGGGCGAGGCTGTCGGTCATGGTTGGGTGGCCTTTTCCTGGTCTTGTTGGAGTAGGTTGACGGCTGTTTGGGTGTGGTCGGGGTCGATTTCGAAGCCGATGGCTGTGCGTCCGAGGTTTCTGGTGGCGCGGAGTGTGGCTCCCGATCCGGCGAAGGGGTCGATGATTGTCCAGTCGGGTGGGTAGTGTTGGATGAGCCATTCCATGAGTTCGACTGGTTTGGGTGTGGGGTGGTTTGGGCGTTGTTTGCTGCCGGATGGGTAGGCGTTTATGTGGGTGTGGTTTTTCCAGTTGTCGTTGATTAGACTCACATTATCGAACCTGAGTTCTATTTCCATGTGGTGAGTATAGCTCCACCCCGCGCCCTGACCAGACATGAGTGAAGCCCCGCTGCTTATATGCGGGGCTTAGGGTTAGAATTTGGTGCGAAAAATACTGCCACCCACAACGAACAACATGTGGAGGCGGTATTTAGGGGCCTGCTCGAACTTGCTAGAGGTTAGCCAGGAGTTTCCTCGTACTCGTATGGCATCTTGTGTATATCAGGGTATGGAGCAACCATAATCCCCATAAGATAGCCACTTTTGTCTTTTTGGAAAATGTAGTCACTAAGACGGGCTGTATCTACATCTTGTGGCAACGGATAGCCACCGAACTCTTGCGTCAGATCACTGGTGTACGAACCTGTAGCTTCAAGCAGCTGTAGGTCTTTATGCGCAAGCACTTTATCCATCACGTCTTGCAGCTGCTCGCGTGTCAGTGTTTCGTCATCGTATCCAACGTCATTGACGACATAGACGAGATTGACCCAATCGTCTTCTGCTCGGAACCAGTCTATGACCGCATCGTAGGTCTCTTCAGATGTGAGAATTTTGTTTGGTTTATCGGGTGACATGGACTTTGTAACCTACGTGACCGCCGGATTTGTTTTGCAGATCAATAGTGTATCCACCCGACCTGGAGAATGACCTGAATGTGGCGATTGACCCATCTTCGGGTAGCGGGAACTGATTGTCGCTGACAATCTCGGGGTTCGGTTTATGGTCCATGTCGAGTAGTGCTGTTGATCCAGTGATGTAGCACCATGCATCCCATACCGCTGCGTCATCTTTGGCTTGCCATGTGTAGCTTTTGGATTTTACTGGCGCTCCGAATCGTTTATCGAATTCGGCTTTTACCTGAGGGAAGCCGTTGGCGATTCCATAGTTAGTTCCTGCACAGGTTTTTAAGTTGCTTGGGACTGCGGTCGCAGTGGGAGCGGTTGCTACTACCGCGCCCAGGGAGCAGCTTACGGCGAGGAGGGCTGCGGAGATTTTTCGTTTGTTGAACATGTCGATCCCTTTCGGTTTCGTGGTTTTTAGCAGGTGACTACGCGTTGGACGTTTCGGCGCCATGGGCCCCAGCCTGCGTATCCGATGTTGTGCTGTGTTCCTTTGCTGACGGTTTCACATGCGGATGCTTTGTCATGGTCGTAGTAGACCTTGATTGCTAGGTCCGCTTGGCAGTTGTTGGTTACTTGTGTGAAGCCTTTGCTTTCGCGCCAGCTAATGCAGTTCGGTGCTGGCTGTTCAGCTTGGTACATGTCGATCACCAGTGGTCGATCCCCCTTTGAGAATGTCGCAGTTTCGCCCGCCTGTAGTGTCTCTGTTTTTTCTACTTCAGGGGCAGTTTGTGCGGATGCGATGGTGAGGGAGGTCAGCGGAAATGCTAGCCCGATGGCCAACGCTGCGATTCTCGTTACTGTTTTGGTTGGCACGATAGTGACTCCTGTGGTGGCTAGTGATTTTGGCCTTGATGCCGAGCGAATTGAGATTTTTTCATGCGCAGCAAGGCTTATGCTATCCATTAGAAACAGGCGCTGGCAGGGCGAAATGCCTGGTTTTTCTCTTTTGCCCCCGGACGGGGTGTGTCCCTTAATTCTTTTTATCCACGTTTCAACAACTGCATATATTTAATATTTCATTCTTGATAGATATTGCGGCGGTTGATAGATCCGGTAGATGTCCGTGTTCGGCGACCAGTGCGTCCCAGATGGGTGTTGGTTCGTCCAGGTCGTGTGTGTCGCCGTTGAGGACGATGGAGTCGCAGAAGATTTCGACTAGGGCGATGAATAGATTGCGGATGTTTTCGTGGGAGTTTCCTCGCCATTCATCGAGGGTGGCGAAGTTGTCCATTGCTTTGGCTTGTCATGTGCAGCTTTTGGACAGTGGTGCCATGTGAACTGGCCCCCGAAAGTTGGACTGGTTTAATTCTAGGCGGTTTGGGTTTCAAGGGTCTGGTTCCGATAGTGCATCGGAGTCAGGCCCTTGAGTCGTTTTTGGATTCGTTCGTGGTTGTACCAGTAGATGTATTCATCGAGTGCGTGGTAGAACTCATCGAGGCTGGTAAATGTTTCACCGTGGTACATCTCTGTCTTGAGGTGCCCGAAGAAATTTTCCATCACCGCGTTGTCAAAACAGTTGCCTTTCCTTGACATCGACTGTGTGCCGCCGATACCTGTAATCAGGCTGCGCCAGCTGGAATGCTGGTACTGGAATCCTTGATCCGTATGCACCAGCAGTCCTTGGCCTGGTGATTCTTGCGCGATAGCATCACGCAACGACTGTGACGTCAATGCGGTATTCGGTGAAGTCGACACGATCGACCGATCGAATAGGTCCATGATTGGTGATAGGTAGACTTTGGTGCCGACAATGCGAAACTCGGTAACATCGCTTACCCACACCATGTTTAGTTTATCGGGTGTGAACTGTCGATCCAGCACGTTTTTGGTGATATGACTAACAGTGCCTTTGTACGAGTTATATTTCTTCTTCACTCTGACCTTGGATTTCAGTCCTAACTCGTCCATGAGCTTGTAGACCAGCTTATGGTTGACGACCCAGCCTTGGCGGCGCAGCTGGGCATGGACTCGCCGGTAGCCATAACGGTGGTGCATGCACTCGAAGATGTCGCCGATGGCCTGCTTAAGCTGGGCATGCTTATCAGCCATGGAGAGGCGTTGTTGGTGATAGAAGAATGTTGACCTAGCAAGACCTGCCGCAACCAGCAGATCTTGCTAGGCGGTGGGCTGACTTGAGGATGACGATAGCTTTGGCCTTTACCCTCGTTTCTGGTTCCTCAAGTCCCGCAATTTTTTTAAGTACGCATTTTCCGCCCGCAGTTTCTCCACCTCGCGACGCAACCGATCCTCCTCGGTCGCTGTCTTCGCAGGTGAACTGCCTTTCGGTCGTCCCTTCGGCTTCGGTCGCAAAGCTTCATCACCACCTGCACGCCAGGCCCGCACCCAACCCGTCACGAGTTGATCAGAGGACAAACCGAACTCACGGGCAAGCTCCATCTTGGACTGGCCGGAATTGAAACGATCGACAATGTCCTTCTTCACTTCGAAGGAAAACTGCTGCTTAGTTGGTTTCTCCACAAGACACAGCCTGCCATGAAGTTTGAACCGACGCTCAAAACTCTTCACCGCATACAGGCTAACCCCTAAACGATTAGCTGCCGCCGTGTAGCCCAGACCCTGTTCAAACAGTTCAACCAACTGCTCTCGCTGAAACTCACTCAGAGAACTTCGTGCTCTCAAAAGAAATTACTCCCCACTAGTCGGAAACTGATTTCTCAGTCCAACTAATGGGGAGCAGTTCGCTTATGCTCCCTGTGGCGGGGGTCTTTTTGCGTTTCGGGTGACGACGACGTGACGACATTTTGACGACAATAGGCACTAAAATAGGCTAAAACACACCGAAATCCAACACGTGCAGAAAACACGAAAAACCCCGCCCTACCAGCTATTTAGCCTGATAAGACGGGGTATCTAAAATGTGGGCCATCAGGGACTCGAACCCCGAACCCGCTGATTAAGAGTCAGCTGCTCTGCCAGTTGAGCTAATGGCCCTTGTGTTGAACACGCTGTGTTAAAACACTGTGCAATAAGCACTTGGCTGTTGCCTCCGTGCTCGTTGGCAACGAAAAGAACTCTATACCGTATGGGTGAATCTTTACAAATCGCCAGCTCAGTTAGTGTTTCGTGGGGCTTGATTGTGCAAGGGAGAATGAGCCTGTGGCGGTCGGGAGCATTGCTCGGAGGAGCGAGTGCCGGACGGGGTTCGGTTCGGTCCGGTTGGGCGCGGGTTGATTGCTGGCTGGGTTCGGGTTGGCTGCAGGCCGGTTGCCGGACGGGGTCCGGTTGGGTGCAAGTCGGGTGAAGGGTACACGAGAGGCGAGGCGGTAACGATTTGGCCACAATCGAACAGTGTCAAGAGTTTCTGGTAACGCGATGTCGGACATGGGCGGTATGGTCCATGTATCAGATTTAAGCATTGGTATCGCATGGCCCTGTGTGGGTTGTGCGGCCTAAAACCGCACTGGTTACCTGCGGATTCCCACACGGCACTACCAACTTTCGCAGTCGGAGCACGATGAACTTGAACACCCCGATGTTTTCGCCGCGCGCAATGCGGCACTCAGCTACTTCACGATCAGCCGAGCGTGAAACCGCCCAGGGCACCGTTCGTGGTGGATCCACCCCTCCACCGGCTTCTGGGGTTGTTTTTCGTCACAGCAAGGGTCGCGACCATAAGAATTCTCACCACAATGATCACGACCACAATGACCGTCACCACAATGACCGTCACCACAATGACCGTCACCACAAGGATCCCAACTACAAGGGTCGTCGCTGGGGTGCGCGCGGCGTTACCGCCGCGGCGCTCAGCGGCCTGTTGCTGGTCTCTGGATGCACCATCGACAATGACGGTTCTGCCGAACAATCGTCAGGTCGCACCGAGGAGAAGACCTCCAAGCCCACCAGCGAGGTCAAGGGCAAGCTTTCCACAAATGTGAAAGATGGCGCGCAGGACTGGGGCGTCAATAAGAAAATCAAGGTGACAAGCGAAAAGCAGATCGCGGCCGCAACCATAACGGACGTGTCCGGAAACACGGTCGAGGGGAAGCTTAACGACGACAAGACCGAGTGGGTATCCACCGGGGACCTGCAGTTCGGAACTACTTACACGCTGACAGCGAAAGCTGGTGATAAAGAGATCAGCCGAACGTTCACCACTCAGGTCGCCCAAGCACTAGCTAGCACTGCACTAGCGCCCCTCGATGGTGCGACCGTCGGGGTGGCCCAAACTATTTCGTTGATTTTCGATACACCGATTCCCGACCGAAAAGCCGTGGAAAAGGCCATCGAGGTGAAAACGGATAACAACACCGAGGGGGCCTTTTACTGGCTAAATGATCGCATGGTGCGTTGGCGCCCGAAGGACTACTGGGAGCCCGGTACGAAGGTATCGGTAAAGACTCATCTGCGCGGTGTTGATCTGGGCAATGGAACGTTTGCGACCGAAGAACGCAATGCGGATTTCACTATCGGTGATGACGTGCGGGCCATCGTCGACGACAAAACCAAGATGATGGACATCTTCAAAAACGGCAAGAAAATCAAGACCATGCCAACATCCAATGGCCGCGATGGTGAATTTGCCACGCCAAACGGTGTGTACACGGTGGGTGAACAACATGAGCATCTGATGATGGATTCCACGACGTACGGCCTAGCGCTGGATGCCGGTGGATACCAAACCCAGGTGGCCTATGCGACCCAAATGAGCTACTCCGGCATCTACATCCATGGTGCACCGTGGAGCGAGTGGGCGCAGGGGTCGCAAAACACGTCCCACGGCTGCATTAACGTTTCCGTCCCCAACGCTCAGTGGGTGTTCGAAAACATTAAGCGTGGCGATATCGTCGAGGTGAAAAACACCTCGGGAGATAAACTCAACGGGATGGATGGCCTAGGCGACTGGATGATTCCATGGGAGAAGTGGAAGGCCGGAAACGCCGACCAGTAACCCGTAGTTGAGCCCGTGCCACGATGCGGAGTTTATGGCGATTGGGGATCCGCACCCGTTCGCGGGCGATTACATGAGCGGGGGTGCGATCCAGTTTCTCGGTGAGCTCGGCGAACAGATCGTGCGCCAGAACAACTCCGCTGAAAGCCTGCTCGGGCAGCAGATGAATGCCCCCTTGGGCGGTGCGCAATTCACTGCGTATCTCCTGGACGATGGCGGTTTTGGCCTGTTCCGTGAGCCCTCCGTCAACAAGCTGCGGAAGATAGAACCGCGCTAAAGCCGCAGAATCGTGGCGATAATCACGAAGGAAGTTAACTTTCTGGAACGCCGAGCCCAGGGCATAGGCAGCACGCTCTGTAGTCTGCTTTTCCGCATCGGTGAGAACCCGGCCGTTGGCTTCTGAGGTTTTCAGAAACACGGCGTTGCACATCCACCCGATGACACCGGCGGAGCCATGAATGTACTCTGCAGCTTCGCGCGACGTGTAGGACGTGGGCCCGCAGCTAGCTGCGCTGTGGGCATCCAACCGCATGGAATGGAAGAAATCGCGGATATGCTGCGTGTTGATTTCAGCCCACCGCGCGGTATTCGTGAATGCCTGGAGAATGAGGTCGGGGCTGAACCCGTCTTGGAGGGCAGTTAGCGTGGAGCGCTCGTACTCATCGAGGACGTCGAGCACCCTTTCAGCGGATAGACCTGCGCCAGACGCCGCACCATCCACGATTTCGTCCGCCACTCGCACCATCCCATAGATGTTGCGAATGTGGGTGCGAACCGGCTCGTCAAGTATTCGGCTGGCCAAGGAAAAACTCGACGAATATGAACTGATGACATCTGCGGCGATTGTTTCCGCCACACGCGAGTACTGCATAAAGGCAGCGGGAAAAGCTCTCATGATGGAACCCACTGTAGCGCGAGAGGGTGAGCAGGCGGTCGTACAATGGAGCCGAGTTCGTCACATGCGGCGAGCGATCGTCTGCACAACGCACGAAGCAATCGCGACACAAGGAGGTCCACTATGAGTCAGCTAGTTTTCAAAGTTGAAGGTATGAGTTGCGGTCACTGCGAGGCGGCAGTGCGCGAAGAGGTTTCCAAGATCGCTGGTGTAACCACGATTTCCGTGACTGCGCAGGAAGGATCCCTGCGGGTTGACGAGGATGGCACAGTTGCTCCAGACGCCATCATCGCAGCGGTTGATGAGGCGGGTTACGACGCCACGCAGGTCAGCTAACCCACTTCATCTTTGGACCCCAGCTGAGCGCCGCTGAAGTAATGCCTATCCTTGAAGATCAAGGCGGGGACTTGATGTTCGGGGTCAGCGAGGTTGGGTGCTTGGAGGACGTCCGTTACCTCTGCGGCAATGAGCGTAGATTCACCTGCGCGAGCCGCATCGAGGATATTCACACGCAGGACCGCACGTGAATTCGGCAAGAAAGGTTCGCCAGTCTCGGCTACCTGCCAGCCCTGCTCCTCGCTAAAACGATCTGGCGAGGGTTTGGCGAAGGATTTGGCGACGGAGGATTGGGCGTCGGAAAGAAAATGAACCAGTTGGCTTTCGGAACGCAAGATACGTTCGGCCGAGCCCGTGCGCTTCATGAATGAAAAACTGATGGACAAGGGGTCCAAACTCAGCGATGCCACGCTGGACACGGTGATTCCCACAGGTTCGCCATCGACGGTTGCGGTAATGAGTGCAACGCCTGCGGGATGGCCCCTGAAAATATCGCGGAACGCGGCTTGTTGGTGGGCCGTGGGTTTCGACTGGGACATCGCGTGTGAGCTTCCTCCGTGGTGCTAAATGAACGCGCTGCGGACAGGCGCTTGGATACCACTGTAGCCCTCCCGGGGAGGTTGTACGAGGAGCGCCGGATGAACAAGACGCTGAATGGTAGGAGGAGCGGATGAGGGTTGCGGTGGATGGGGCCAATGCTGCATGAACGAAACCCCGAGTGATTAGAAGGATCAACTCGGGGTTAAAAATTGGGGTGGCTGACGGGACTCGAACCCGCGACACCCAGGATCACAACCTGGTGCTCTACCAGCTGAACTACAGCCACCATGGCATGTTTGATAGCTCTCAAACAGCGAATTTCATGTTAGACCACAATGATGTATTTTCACAAAAACGCTGCTGAGAGCCATTTCAAGGGGATTAAATAGGGTAATTCTCGCTAGCCGTCGCGGCTGCGTTGTGCACTTCTTCGCTTGAGGGGGACTCTGCGGGGAAAAGCGCCGCTCGGTAGTACGCCAGTTCGCGAATGGATTCTTTGATGTCAGCCAGTGCGCGGTGGGCCAGGCCTTTATCAGGCTGCCCGTTGTAGACCCGTGGGTACCAGCGACGCGCCAGTTCCTTGATGCTGGATACGTCGATCATCCGGTAGTGCAAGAACTCGTTGAGGTCCGGCATGTAGCGTGCGATGAAGGTGCGGTCCGTTGCGATCGAATTGCCAGCCAGTGGCGCCGTACGGCTGAGGGGGACGAATCGCTTGATGTACTCGAGCACGTGCTGCTCGGCTTCGGAGACGCTCAATGTGGATTCGCGGATTTGATCCGTTAGCCCAGAGTTGCCATGCATCTTCGACACGAAGCTATCCATCCGGGACAGTTCATCCTCGCTGGCATGTATGACCAGGTCAATGCCTTCATCGAGCAGGTTAAGGTTGGCATCCGTGACGATCGCGGCAATCTCCACCAGCACGTGTTGATCGGGATCCAGCCCCGTCATTTCGCAATCCACCCATACAATGCGATCGTTTTTGGAAATCTGGTTTGGAGTGGTGTGCTCCGACGTGCTGGTCATGGGGGTTTCAAACTCCTTTGGAGAGATGGTGAGGGAGGGGGGACTACTTGGAATTCTGGGCTTTGGAGGCTTGTTCCTTGGCTACCTCTTGGGCCATCTTGGCGTATAACTTGGCCATGACCGGTGCGCTTAGCTTGCGCGGGATATAGGTAGACAAGGTGTTCATGATCTTGGACAGCGGCCCAGGGACGACACGCAATTTATTCGCAGCGAGAGCGTCGAGGGTTTCTACCGCGCAATCCTCGTAGGTTGTCCATACGAAATCAGGAGTGACCCGATCTACACCCGTGCGCTTTTCTTCTTCTTTGCGCGCCTCACGTACTGGTCCTGGTGCCAACAACGTGCACTTCACACCATGTTTCTTCAACTCGTAGTGAAGAGATTCGGTGTAGGTGTTCACCAGGGCCTTGGTACCCACGTACGTGGCATTACCGGGAATTGCCATGTTGCCAGCGGCTGATCCAACGTTGACGATCCCACCTTCCCGGCGGCTGACCATGCCCGGAATGACCGCTGCGGTCAATTCGAAAAGTGCAGTGGCGTTGAGTTCAAACTGAGCGCGCTCGTAACCGTAGTCAAGATCCGCGAAATCGCCGAAGGTTGCGATGCCCGCGGAGTTGATAATGATGTGCACTGGAAGCTTCTGCAGTTCGCTAACGAGTTCGGTGCGGCTTGTGGCGTCGGAAAGATCAACGGAGCGAATTTGTACATCGCGTTCCGGCAGTTGGTCGGCGATTGCCTGCATGGGGCCGGTGGAGCGAGCAACGAGTACAAGATCATGGCCTCGACGTCCCAGTTCCAAAGCCAAGGCTTCACCGATTCCCGAGGACGCGCCGGTGACAACCGCGTAGCTGCCAGGGCGTGGTGAGGGAAGTGAGTGCTCGGACGTCATTGACAATTCTCCTTTAGGTGTAGCCAGCGGGTGGGGCGCCGGTTAGTGATTATGCAAACGTGAACCACCCACTAGGGTACAGCGATCGTGATGAAGGCAAAACGAACGAAAGGAGGGAGCAGCGGTGTGGCGCGGGCGGTGTCCAGGAGAACACAGCGGGTGGTGTCCAGGAGAACACGGCGGGCGGTTCTCCAGGAGAACATGGCGCCGGGCGGTGCTCTGTGGTGGGCAAAACGCCGTAACGTGAAAACGAAAGCGCCCGGCACTGGCTGTGCCGAAAATGGCGCAGCGGCGAGGGGCGAGAATTCGACCTAAGAGACGTCCTCGGAGGACAACATCTGCCCCGATGGGGACTGACTGCCGGTGCCGGGTTCTTCCGTGATGGTGACGCGCATGGTGCCCGCGGGCAGGGGCATCCAGACATCGGAGTGAGGGTTGCGGTCAATCACGCCCGCAGATTTAGCTGTGCCGTCGCTCATGATTGCCCAAACTTGTGCACCCATGCCGTCATCGACGGAAGGGGTGCCTTGGACCATAGCGCCAGCTTTACCCATCGTGTCGCTTGCAACGATCGCGATGGACATTCCGTGGCCATTGATATCTGCGGTGCGGAGGTCTTTTGCCGCCATGATGTCGTGCATTTGGTCCACCCCGGTGGCAGGGCCCGTGGGGGTATGCGATGGGGAAGTGGGTTGTTCTGCCACGGTGTTTTGTTCTGACTGGTTGGTCAGCTGCGGGAGAACCACCATGCTTCCAGCCAGAATCGCTACGGTGGCCGCGGCGAGGAGGATTAACCCTCGACGCGGTTGGGCCTTGAAATCTGGCTGCGGGGTGGGCTCGGTAAAAGTGGGCCCGTTAGGGGTAGGCCCAGTAGATGTGGGCCCGGTTGGGGTGAGTTCGGTCGGGGTGGGTTCACCGGGCGCAATGCCGCCAGGAACCACCCGTGCATCTTCTTCATCAATGTGTTTCATGATGGATGCGAAGAGGTCTTCCGAGGGCTCGAGGGGTTCAGGTGCGCGGTTGAGTGCGTCTTCAGTGTTCACTGGGTGATCCCCCTCTCGGAAAGTAGTGAGGCGAGTCGCTTCATCCCGTTACGCACGCGAGTTTTCGCGGTGCCCAGCGGAATCTGATTTAGTTCGGCGATCTCGTTATGACTTAGGCCTTGATAGTAGGACAAGATGACCGCGGTGCGATTGGGCTCACCGATATCATCGATTGCCTGCCGGATTTCCGCACGCTCAGCTGCAGCTTCTGCGTTATCGGCCGGAGACGCGGGGCCGGGGTTAGCTAGGTTGAGCTCAAAATCGCGATGATCCCTTGCCTGGGAAGCTCGATCAGATCGCAATCGATCGATGGCCCGGGATCGGGTGAGGCGGAGCACCCAGGATTTAGCCCCTCCGCGACCAGCATCAAAATCCCCAGCTTTGCGCCAAATCTCCACGAAGACTTCCTGGGTGACTTCTTCTGCTGCAGCGCGATCGTTGAGGATGTAAAACGCGAGGCCTAAAACATTGCCGCTCAGACGTCGGTAGAGATCTTCGAAGGCGCGTTTATCGCCCCGAGAGACCCGCCCCAAGAGGGCGCTTTCAATCTCGACCGAATCTTTCACGATGATCAATGTTAGACCCTACGCAGTCTGGCACATGGGAAAAGGACTACTTTTACATGCCGTCTTTCATGCCATCCTTCATCTCGCCGGCCTTATCGCCCATCTTGTCGGTCATCTGACCGCCCTCTTTACTCATCTTGTCCTTCATACCATCGGCCTTTTCGCCCATTTTGTCCATGGCATCGGAAGGCTTCATGCTGTCAGAGCCCTCCATCTTGTCACCCTCCATCTTGTCGGAAGGCTTCATGGAACCGGACTCGGACATGGAATCGGAAGGCTGCATCATGGAGCTAGAAGGCGCCATGGAACCCGAGGGCTCCATCTTGGAATCATCTGCACCCTTGTCGTTGCAGGCAGCCAGGCCAACAGCCATGGTGGCGCATGCGGCGATGGTCACGGCTTTTTTAGTGAAACGAGTCATGGGATTTTCCTCCAAAGAAAACGAAATGTTCAAAACGTAATCGTGACAACTGTCGAGCTGCCATTGAAAGCGCGGATAAAGCGCTCTCATACAGCACTACGGAGCAGACGGGCGGGGTGGATTGCAAGAGAGCAAAATTATTTTTCTTTTGTTTTGCGCAATCCAAAAGTGGGGCACGCTCCGAACACCTGACTAGACACGGGCGAATGAATGCCAAAGCGTTAGATCGCCCATCAAGCCGTTGAATCTTTGAAAGGAACCCCCATGGACTTAGTGCTGGTCGGGCTGCTCGGAGGGTTGATCACAGGAATCTCGCCGTGCATTCTCCCTGTACTGCCCATTGTCTTTACAGTCGTGACCTCTCAAGGCCGTAAACCAGTGCCAGTGGTGGCCGGAATAGTGCTCAGCTTTTCCGTTATTACATTGCTGGGGACCAGTCTGCTTTCAGCCCTCGACCTCCCCCATTCCACCATCCGGTGGGTAGGTATCGGCATGCTGGTTATCTTGGGCTTGTCGATGATGATTCCTCCTTTGGGCGACGCCATCGCTAAACCTTTCCTCGCTATCCCCAAGCCCACGTTTTTGCAAAACAAAACGAAGAACAAAGGCGGTTTGGCCGTTGGACTAGCGCTAGGTGCTGTCTACGCACCATGTGCCGGACCAGTTCTCGCGGCAGTTACTGTTGCCGGCGCCACCGGTGAAGTGGGGTGGCCAACCGTCATCCTGACTTTGTCCTTCGCCGTGGGGGCTGCCATCCCCTTGCTGTTTTTCGCCATGGCAGGTGATAAAGCCGGTGATAAAGTTTCCGCGGTGCAGCGCCGGACCAAAGGGTTTTCCGTGGTTTCGGGCCTCATCACCATTGCCCTCGCAGTTGCCCTAGCTTTTGATGCACCGGCGGCATTGCAAAGGACGTTGCCCGACTGGTCCCAGGGACTGCAGGCCAAGTTCAATAATGACGAGCGCGTGCGGGACACGGTCGACTCAGTCCGAGCTGCAGGAGGCGCCGGGAGCACAGGCGGGAATTTGGAAAACTGCCGGGCGTCGGGAAATAAAGGCCTGCAAGAGTGCGGCGAGGCACCCGAGCTAGAAGGGCTAACCGGGTGGTTTAATACCGATAAGCCGGTTGATCTGAAGCAATCCGGCACCGTGAAGTTTGTGGACTTTTGGGCCTATGCGTGCATCAATTGCCAGCGTGCGAATAAGCATGTTACGGCGCTGTATGACCATTATCGCGAAGCCGGATTAACGGTCGTTGGAGTGCATGCGCCGGAATATAGTTTCGAAAGGGACCTAGAAAACGTCAAGGCTGCGGCACGCGAACAAGGAATCCACTATCCGGTCGCGCAGGATAACGACTTTAAGACGTGGCGGAATTACCACAATCAATACTGGCCAGCACATTACCTGGTGGATGGCAAAGGTCATGTTCGCTCCATTCACGAAGGTGAAGGCCAGTATGCGGAAACAGAGCACATGGTGCGAGAACTGCTGAAGGAAGCCAACCCCGATGTGCAGTTGCCGGAACCCCTCAATAACGAGGAAGTAGCTACCGTTCAAGATCGCAATCCCGAGACCTATCTGGGATATGAACGCGCCGAGTATTTCGCTAATTCGAAACAGGAATACCGCAAGGGAACACGCACTTTTACTGCAGTGCCAAACTTGGAGTTTCCCAACTACACATTGGAAGGGGAGTGGACTATCGGCCCCGATTTCATCCGAGCAGGTAAGGCTGCGAAATTACGATTGAATTACCGCGCCGGGTTGGTACAGATAGTGGCCTCTGGAGGGGAAGGGGCCGGCCAGGCAGGGCAATCGAGCGGAGCCGCGGGCGGGAAATCTGGACGCGCGGGGATCACCGTAGATGGAGTGCAACACAACTTGCCGGCCACGCCTGGCACGATCGATATCGCCGGAAAGCCTGGAGGGGAGAAGCGGGAAGGTGTGTTGGAGATCGATGTGGCCCCTGGAGTGGTGCTGCATTCGATGACGTTCGGGTAGAAGCACGAAGTACCTGGTGCCCGAAAGACCTGGTGCCCCCGGCAGGACTCGAACCCGCGACACAAGGGGTAGAAACCCTCTGCTCTAATCCGCTGAGCTACGGAGGCTGACAAGTTCTGTCCCTCACGTATCGGAACAGAACGCTACTTAGATTAACCCACCAGCTCCCTCTATGGCGGAGGGAGGTCGGGCTAAGCCAGCCAGTGGTTAGTGCTGTTACCCGCGTCTCAAGAAATCGGAATTCGCGCGTTACGGCGGTAATGTCAGGGGCATGTCTGAGACTGGCAATGCGACTTCATCTACAACGACGGGCGCGGAAGAATCGTCGACTCGCGACTTGGTGGATAAGAACACCGCTGCCAAGAAGCGTACCTCCGCTAAGCCCACGCTGTTTTACGTGGTGGCGGCAGTTGTCGCCGGCATCGTCGGCGCCGCGATCGGGTATAGCTTTCTGGGGGAATCCCTAGCGATTCTCGGTATTCCAGATCCCGGAGAGCTCACGACCATCGGGTTGCCGTTTGTGCGCTCGGCCGTGACGTTGGTGGCGTTCCTGGGGATTGGCTCGTTCATGATGGCCGCGTTCGGGGCGCCGCCTCGTAAGGACGGCTACCTGGACCTTGACGGGTACAAGGCCTCGCGAACAGGCACGTGGTCCATGGTCGTGTGGGGTTTGGGTGCGCTGGCTCTAGTACCGCTGTACTTATCGGATGTGTCTGGCCAGCCGCTGTCGGTCGCGGTGGATCCCACTTTCTGGGAAACTGCCCTGTCCCAGGTCAGTGCCGCTCGCGTGTGGTTATGGGTCGCGGCGTTTGCCTTCGTTGTGGCCATTTTCTCTGCCACAACGCGCAAGTGGATTTGGCAGCCGGTTTATTTTGCCATCTCGATTCTTTCGCTCATTCCCCTCGGCTTGGAAGGGCACTCCGCCAGCGGTGGCAACCATGACTATGGTGTGAATTCCTTGTTGTGGCACCTCGTCCTCACGGCGGTGTGGGTTGGTGGTCTGATGGCCTTGGTTGCCCATGCTAAACGTCGGGGCGAGCACCTCGCTGTCATTGTGGAGCGTTATAGCTTTATCGCGTTGTGCGCAATCATCGGCATTGCTATCTCTGGGCTTATCAATGCGGCTATCCGCCTGAAATTCTCTGAGTGGTTCACCACTCAATATGGGCTGGTTATCACGGCGAAGGCTGTCCTTACAATTGTTTTGGCCTACTGTGGTTGGTTACATCGTCGCAAGGTTATTCCTTTACTTCAGGCTGCAGAGGCCAAGGGTGATCGCACATCTATTTCCGACGCCCAGCGCCGTCCCTTCATCCGCCTTGCCCTGGTTGAAGTGTTGATCATGGCTGCGACCATCGGGGTGGCAGTGTCCCTGTCCCGCATCCCACCTCCGATTGAGCTGCAGCTAGATCTCACTCCCCAAGACCTGTTGCTGGGCTTCCGTTTAGAGGAGCCGCCGAGCGTGGCGAATTACTTCACCATGTTCCGTTTGGATTTGGTGTTTGGCGTGGGGGCGTTGATCCTGCAGTGGATCTACACGTGGGCCTGGTTGTCTTTGAAAAAGCGTGGCATTGATTGGCCACTGTCCCGGTTGTTCTGGTGGACGTTAGGCAATGCGACTTTGTTCTGGGCTACGTCCTCGGGATTGGGCATGTACTCCATGGCGATGTTCTCCCCACACATGCTGCAGCACATGATTTTGTCGATGGCGGTTCCCGTGTTTTGGGTTTTGGGTGGGCCCATGACGTTGCTGCTGCGTGCGCTGCCACCGGCGGGACGCAACGGTGTGCCGGGGCCACGCGAGTGGCTGGTGGTGTTCATTAACAATCCCGTCTCGCGGTTCCTCACCAACCCCATTGTGGCCGGTATTCAGTTCGTGATCGGGTTCTACTACCTGTATTTGTCCTCCCTGTTCAACGTCATCGGCGACAATCACGGTGGCCACTTGTTCATGATGATTCACTTCATCATTTCCGGTTACATCTTTTACTGGGTGATCATCGGTGTGGATGCGGCGCCGCGCCAGCTCAGCCCATTCATTAAGATGTTGACGTTGTTTGCCGTCGTGGTATTCCACGCGTGGTTTGGTATCGCGATGATGCAAATGGCCACCCCTTTGAATCTGGAGTTCTACAAGCAACTGGACTTCCCATTCCCCGTGGATTTCGCGGAAGAACAGAATAAGGGCGGTGGAATTGCGTGGGCTCTGGGTGAGATCCCGTTGCTGGTGGTTACCGCTGCTCACGGTGTGCAGTGGATGCGCACCGATCGCAAGGAAGCCGCGCGCCATGACCGCCGTGAAGAGCGGACTGGTGGGGAAGAACTGGAGGCGTACAACGCCATGTTGCAGGGGCTTGCGGAGGGTCGTGGTGATTTTGGTAACGCGGAATACTACAGCGCGGACTACCACGATCAAGAAGTCCAGGGGGCTCTGCACACCAAGCGCCATCCTGCGAAGAAGCGCGGTCAGGTGGATAAGAACGAGTAGGGCGCTGCCTGGGCAGAAGTGCGGCCGGGTTGATTGAACCGAGTGTATTGGCACGCCACGCCGGTACGCGCCCCCATGTCAAGGCCTAGGTAGTGGACTGTGGATAAGCCGGCGGTTCACCGTAGTTATGCACAGCAGGGCGTCGAGAAAAATGGCATGAGCACGTGATTGTGGCAACGTCGGAGTCAAACACTGGGGGACAAGCCCTCGGTGGGGACGAAAGGGAAAACACGTGTTTAATATGGCGACCGTTCATTTGGCAGGGCGGCTCACGAGGGAGCCGGAACTCAAATTTAGGAATTCAGCCAACGGGCGCACGTTGGTGCTACTCAACCTCGCACTGAATCACCGCTACCAAGATGCTAATGGTAACTGGTCGGAAGGCGAGCCAACCTTTGTCGAGGTGCAGTGCTGGGGGAAGTTAGCGAACAACGTGCTGGACTGCATGGGCAAGGGAATGTCGGTCCTGGTAATTGGCCGGTTGATCCAGAGCAATTGGGAAGCCGAGTTGAATGGCGAAAAGGTCAAGCGTTCGGTACTGCGCGTGAAGGCCAGCCACGTGGGGCCTGATCTGAATTGGCAGCGAGCGAAAGCGATCAAGGATGAGGATTTCGGGGAGTTTGAAGCCCGTGGTACGGAAACCGCGCGAGCCGCAGAGAAAGCAGCGGGTGGCAGCGAAGACAACGAGGAGCGTGAATTGGTTGGCGCGGGCGTGGGAGCCCAATCCGGTAACTCGTTGGGGGGAAATGAGGAGGACAATAGCTCGAAGCCACCATTCTAGAAGCGGCAGGTCCCGCAACCAGGTCGCAAAGTGGGATGGACCCCTGTGACCACGTACACTGAGGGGCATGCGTGGTAGTCGCCGGCGTTAACCTCGGCGGCTTCCACATCGATAATTTCAGTGACGTGAGAAATCTATACCGGAAAGGTCGGAGACGAGTTCACAGTGGGCGAGTTCATCTACACCATGAAGAACGTGCGCAAGGCGCACGGCGAGAAGGTCATTCTCGATAACGTGACCATGGCGTTCTACCCGGGCGCCAAGATCGGCGTGGTCGGTCCTAACGGTGCCGGTAAGTCCTCTATTTTGAAGATCATGGCTGGTATCGATCAGCCTTCGAATGGTGAGGCGTTCCTCGACCCCGGTGCTACCGTTGGCATCCTGCAGCAGGAGCCACCTTTGAATGAGGAGAAGACCGTTCGCGAGAATGTCGAAGAGGGCATGGGCGAGATCTTCCAGGTTCGTCAGCGTTACGAGGCGATCGCCGAGGAAATGGCGACCAACTACACGGACGAGCTCATGGAGGAAATGACCCAGTTGCAGGAGCAGATTGATGCTGCCGATGCGTGGGAACTGGATTCCAAGATTGAGCAGGCCATGGAGGCGTTGCGTTGCCCGCCATCCGATGAGCCAGTGACACACTTGTCTGGTGGTGAGCGCCGCCGCGTAGCATTGGCGAAATTGCTGCTCAGCGAGCCAGATTTGCTGCTGCTCGACGAGCCTACTAACCACTTGGATGCGGAGTCCGTGCTGTGGCTGGAGCAGCACCTGGCGAACTACAACGGCGCTGTTTTGGCCGTGACTCACGACCGTTACTTCCTGGATCACGTGGCCCAGTGGATTTGTGAGGTCGACCGCGGCAAGCTGTACCCATACGAGGGTAACTACTCCACTTACTTAGAGACCAAGGCCAAGCGTCTCGAGGTTGCAGGTAAGAAGGACCAGAAGCTGCAGAAGCGCTTGAAGGAAGAGCTGGCCTGGGTGCGCTCCGGTGCCAAGGCCCGTCAGGCGAAGAACAAGGCTCGTCTGCAGCGCTATGAAGAGATGGCTGCGGAGGCGGAACAGTACAAGAAGCTTGATTTCGAGGAAATTCAGATTCCAACCCCACCGCGCCTGGGTAATCAAGTTGTTGAGGTTAAGGATCTGCAGAAAGGCTTTGATGGCCGCGTGCTCATCAAGGACTTGTCCTTCACCCTGCCTCGTAACGGCATCGTGGGTGTGATTGGCCCTAACGGCGTGGGTAAGACCACCCTGTTCAAGACCATCGTCGGTCTAGAAGAGCCCGACGCAGGTGAGGTCAAGATTGGCCAGACCGTGCAGCTCAGCTACGTTGACCAGAACCGCGCGAACATTGATCCAGAGAAAACCGTGTGGGAAGTTGTGTCCGACGGCTTAGATTACATTCACGTGGGTCAGAACGAAATGCCATCCCGTGCGTACCTGTCCGCCTTCGGATTCAAAGGGCCGGATCAGCAGAAGCCATCCAAGGTCCTATCCGGTGGTGAGCGCAACCGCCTAAACTTGGCGCTGACCCTGAAGCAGGGCGGAAACCTGATCCTGCTGGATGAGCCGACTAACGACCTGGATGTGGAAACCCTGTCCAGCTTGGAAAACGCGCTGCAGAACTTCCCGGGCTGCGCCGTTGTGATCTCCCACGACCGCTGGTTCTTGGATCGCACTTGTACCCACATTCTCGCGTGGGAGGGCAATGTTGCCGAGGGGCAATGGTACTGGTTCGAGGGTAACTTTGAGGATTACGAGAAGAACAAGGTCGATCGCTTGGGTGCCGAGGCCGCTCGTCCGCACCGCGTTACGCACCGTAAGCTGACGCGCTAGGTTCCGCCGGTGCACGCCCCCCCCCGTGGGGGAGCATGGTTCTGCGAGGGATCGTCGGCTGCTTCGTGTAGTGGTAGCTGCCTTCGAGAAACCCCGGTTGGTTCATCCGCTTTCGCTGGCCGTTCTTGGGGAACCGCCGACGGTCTCAACCCATGTTCTGGCCGGCTCCGCCGTAGTGTCGGCTTAACCAATTCCCGTGACTGGGCACTGAAAAAGTGTAAGAGTCGCGGGAATTTTTCATGGGTTGTGCATGTAACTTCTTTACCACCAGCCCCGATTGCTACAATGTACGTTCCGTATGGAATCCTTTTAACTTCGACAACAAACTTACAATCGAAGGGGACTGGCAAGCGATGCCTTTTATTCTGAATAAGAAGACCGATACTCGCTGGCATACGTGCCATCGGGAACTCCGTTGGACTGATTTTGATCAATACCAGCATGTTAATAACGCCAAGTATCTTGAATTCGCCCAAGATGCGCGCATGGTTTTTCTCAAGGACGTTCTGCTGGAGATGGATATTGCCGTTCCACCGTTCTTCGTTCGCCACACGACGATCGATTACCCCCGCCCGTTGTCTCCGGGTGAATCTGAGGTCGCAGTGAGCTCATTTTTCACCAGTCTGGGAACCCGTTCCTGCGTTATGCGCCAGCAGATCAAGGATTCGCTTGGCCGTGTTGCGTCCACGATTGATACCGTCATGGTGGGCATCGACGTGATGACCGGAAAATCTCGCGAGTGGTCGGAGCAGGACCTGAAGAACATGGGGTTGTTCTTAATTCCGGTTTCCGATGACGAGGAATCGAACTCCTCCGAAACCTCTGCTCGCGAACGCAATCGCACCCGTCCTGTGGAGAAGGCTAACAACGCTTCCTAAGTGCCCACCTATAGTGGGGTTTATGGAAATTCGTCTCGTTGTCCCTGATCTCGTTCATGCCAGTACCGCTAAGCAATGGCAAGCCGCTGCGCGCCGAACTAGCCAAGTCGCAGACCGGGTGCTGGCTATGGATCCGGATGCTTTGGCGCGGCTGCGGCAGGTTGACGGGGCGGTTGATTTTTTCTTTTCGACGCCCACGACCACCATTTACATGCAGCGCATCCCTGGCACTTTGGTCGGTAGCGACGACGCGGTGGTTCGGGCTCGTGAAATCAGGGAAGCACTGGGATCCTACCTTTCAAGATTCGTCCCCCCACGGGGTCGATCGGAACGGGGCGCCACACTGAGCCAGACTGAACCGGGTACGCCACGGGGTCGATCGGAACGGGGTGCCACACTGAGTCAGACTGAACCGGGTACGCCACGGGGTCGATCGGAACGGGGCGCCACACTGATTCAGACTGAACCGGGTACGCCAGGTCAGGACTTACCGCAGGAACTTACCTTGGGCGCGGATTGTTCGTTGCTGTGGCGGGGTGCGCTGCCGCCTGCAACGGGATACACCCTGATTGACACCCCACCGGGGTCTGTGTTGCGTGAGTTATACCAAGCGATGGTGGCAGAAAATCGCGAGCACTCAGGTCCCGCGGGGATTGCGCGCTCCCTCCTTGATCAGGAGCTCATGGAGGTGAGCTCTGATTCGGCGCAGGTGAGTATTACCGGTCGGATGATGGCAACGATGGGAGCGTTGGGTTTGGCACCAGAACCTGTGAATCCCGCGATGAAATCCTACGACTACGCACGAGTGAGTGCCCACGCTTCGTGGATTCGAGTGGATGGCGTAGGCGGCACCCTTTATGCGCCCCGACCAGGGGGGCTCGCGCGGGTGCCATGATTCTCTCGACGAAGCTGATCTGCTCGTTCCCGTGATCAGATCGCCATCTCCGGTGTCACTGGGTGCTGGATTAGCAGATTGAGATGACGTTGTGGCCACGTTTGTTGGGCTTTTCGTTCTGCTTCGTTGACATGGGGTTGGTGTGGGTCCTGCCGTTGGTTCTGTATTTTTGGTGCTGTCTGGGTGCTGGATTAGCAGAATGAAATGACGTTGTGAGCACGTTTTTAGGGCTTTTCGTTCTGCTTCGTTGACATGGGATCGGGCGTCGACCTCAGGAGGGGCTTGGCCACGGCAAAGTGCGCAGTCGGAACTCATGAGCTCCCAACCCCTAGCTCGAACCACGTGGGGCATGCGCGGCGGGGGCGGCGGATCTCGCACTGTCAACCAGGCTCCGGCTTGGATGGCGGGGACGGCGGATCCCGCACTATCCACTAGGCTCCGACGTGGATGGCGGGGACGGCGGATCCCGCACTGTCAACCAGGCTCCGGTTTGGGCGGCGGATCTCGCACTATCCACTAGGCTCCGGCGTGGATGGCGGATCCCGCACCGCAAGGAGGCAACAGACAGCTAACCGTTGAAAAGGTCGTACGTTAGTTTCCCAGCCATCGCCACCACCACGATCAGCAGCATGATTCGAATGAAGCCCGTTCCACGCGAAATCACCAGCCGCGCTCCGGCTACCGATCCGCAGATATTTGCTATCGCAAGGACAAATCCCAGCAGCCACATGATATTCCCGGTAGCCGCCAATACGCAGAGGGCGCCAACATTGGTGGAAACATTGATGACCTTGGTCATTGCAACCGATTCTAAAAATGATCGGCTGAGAAGCGCCGTTAAGCTGATAATGAGGAACGTCCCTGTTCCCGGACCGAAGAACCCGTCGTAGGCGGAAATTAACCCGATCACCATCAGTGCTAGGAACCAGCGCCGGCGCGAGATGGCCTTGCGCTGCGTAATCGCGGAGCTTTCGCCAAAGGAGGGTTTCAACGCCACGTAGGTTCCCACGGCAAGCAATAAAACGATGATGATGGGCCGCAGTATCGCACTGTTGACCACGGAAACCATCAACGCGCCGCCCGCTGAACACGCCAGCGCCAGTGGAACAGCCCATGTCAGGAGGGATTTATCCACCTTCACTCGTCGCAGAAACGAGATCGCCGCGGTTGATGTACCGCTGACGGATGCCACTTTATTGGTGGCGATGATGCTGGGCTCGGGCACCGTGGGAAGCGCAATCATCAACAAGGGAATGAGGATCAGGCCACCACCACCAACGATGGCATCTACCAATCCCGCACTGAAAGCCCCCGCAACGAGGGCCCCAATGACGGGAGGAGCGGTGTCCATCATTGGGCGTTAGGCTCTCGTGGGGATCCTTTCGACAAATCGGGGTGCCCGCTGGGCGCGTTAATCAGCATGTTTGCAACTCGTTCCATGTGATCCCACATGGCTGCTCGGTGCGCATCTGGCAAAGTGTCCTCATCGACAGTCGCCATAGCCTTGGACATCAGTTCCAACCACCGATCCCGCGCGGCCTCATCAATGTGGAAACGGGCATGTCGCATGCGCAACCGAGGATGGCCACGCTGGATGTTGAACTCTTGCGGGCCACCCCAGTATTGTGCGAGGAACCACCGCAGTCGATCCTCAGCACCTTCTAGATCGTCAGCGGGGTACATGGGCCCTAGGATGTCGTCGGCGGGCACTTGCTTGTAGAACTCGTGTACAACCTTGCGGAAGGTTTCCTCCCCGCCGACTGCCTCGTAGAAATTCGCGCTCACTGCCTACCTCTCTGTTCGCATGCGTGCCAGCGCCCCTTTATCTGACGCCACCCTGATCCCCACCGATCGCATCTTTCAGTGGGAGCTGGACGCGACCGTGTTAGGACTGGTCGTATACCACCGCGGTCTTACGGCGAGCGACGATATCGCGTCCCTCGCGGAGGGGGCGACGCAAACCGACCGGGGTGCTGTCCTTTTCAATCATATCGGCAATCACGGTGTCCGTTTCTTCGCTGGTATCCCAGGTGGGGTAGATGCCCTCCAGGGTGCGCAGCGCCATCTCCGGGGACAGTGCGTTCCACAGCGACGGGGCGACTTCGGCGTACTTCAAGCCAAAGCCGTCCAAGAGGTCGCGCTGGCCGACGTGGTAGAACCCAGCCATGAGGTGGCGCAGTTCTAGGTTGGAGCGCTCTGGTCCGTGGACGGTGATTTCCTCCCATACCTTCTGCTTCGTCTCTACCGTGGGGATGACGGAGCGCGCTTGGAGCGCCCGCATTGCACCGGTGCTGGAGGAATCCGTCTTCTGTTCAGCTTCGATGCGTGCGGTGAGCGTCGGTTCCGGTTCGTTCGTGATACGGGCCGCGCCGGTCAACGCGATGATGAAGGCCCAGCGAAGATCCTGGTCCACATCGAGGCCCGTGATGCCCGTAGGGGCGTCGGTTTCACCCAAAAGGGCCCGCAGGATTTCGGCAGATTCGGCAGACTGTAGACAACCGGCGAATGCGCGAGCGAAGGCGAGCTGGGCTGCTCCGGTGGTGGTGCGTACGCCCTCAAGGTAGGCATCGCGAAGCATGGCCCATCCGGTGCTGTCGGCCCACGCGGGATCAGCGTATGAGTCAACGGCGGAGCGCCCTTGCAGCAAAATCTGTTCTAATACTGCCATCTCGGTTTCAGCCACACATCCGCGAGCCACTAAGGCAACGAAATCGCGAGCCTTCATCTGGGCATTGCGGGTCATCTGCCACGCAGCGGACCACACGAGAGAACGTGCCATAGGGTCCCCGATCTTGTCGATGTTTTCCGTGGCGGTACTCAGCGACTTTTCGTCCAGCGACATGAAGGCATAGGTCAGATCGTTGTCGTTTACTAATATGAGATCGCCCTCGTTGGCCCCAACCAGGTCTGCAATTTCGGTCTCAGGCCCCTCAATGTCCAGCTCCGTCTTGTGGGTGCGAACCAGCTGGCCAGAGTTGAAGGCGTAGACACCCACCGCGATGCGGTGGGTGCGAGTCTCGCCAGCGCCTGGTTCTGCACCCTGCTGTGTCACGGCAAAGCTGGTGTACTTACCGTCATTGACCTGGAACTTCGGCGCCAGCGTGTTGATGCCTGTGGTCTTGAGCCATTGGTCGGCCCAACTGGAGAGGTCACGGCCACTGGCTTTTTCGAGGGCTCCAAGAAGGTCATCAAAGGTGGCATTTGACCATGCATGCGCAGCAAAGTGGGAGCGAAGGCCGGAAAGGAATGGTTCCAAGCCCACGTACGCAGACAGCTGCTTCAATACACTTGCGCCCTTGGCGTACGTAATTCCATCGAAGTTGGCGTCTACCGTCACGATGTCCGAAGCGTCCGAGAAAACGGGGTGCGTGGAGGATAGCTGGTCTTGGCCGTAGGCCCATGCTTTTTCTTTGTTGGCGAAAGTCACCCACGCGGTTTTAAATTTCGTGGCCCCGGCTTGGCTCATGGCAGCGGACCAGGTTGCAAAGGACTCGTTGAGCCACAGGTCGTCCCACCACTGCATGGTGACAAGGTCGCCGAACCACATGTGCGCCATCTCGTGCAAAATTGTGTCCGCACGACGTTCGTATTCGTAGTGGGAGGCTGCGCTACGGAAAATGTATTCGTCGCGGAACGTCACCGCACCGGCGTTTTCCATCGCGCCCATGTTGTATTCGGGGCAGAAGATCTGGTCGTACTTGTAGAACGGGTAGCCCACACCAAAGTGCTCGGAATACCAGTCGAAGCCTTGCTTGGTGATTTTCAGCAACTCGTCAACATCCATGTACTCCGCCAATGACTGGCGACAGTACAGACCGAGGGGCACGGTGATATCGCCGGATGTCTGCAAAGGAGCACGCTTGGTTGCTTCGGCAATGGCCTCCTGGGACATTTCGGGGTGTTCCGTGATGGTGCCGGTCCATTCGTCTCGAACCTCGTACCACGGGCCGACGCACAGGGCGACTAGGTAGGTGGACAGAGGGTAGTCGACGGTGGCGCGGTGGATACGGTGGCCGTTACTGCCGTCTTCTGCATTTCGGTCATCCACGCTGACCACATTGTTGGTGACGACAGTCCACGTGGAAGGTGTAGTAACAGTGATGTCGTAGGTGGCCTTGATGTCTGGCTGATCGAAACAGGCGAAAACGCGCTTGGCATCTGCAGTCTCGAACTGGGTGTACATGTACACCTCGCCATCTGCGGGGTCACGGAACCGGTGCAGGCCTTCACCGGTAGCAGAGTAGACAGCATCGGCTTCCACGACTAAGGAGTGAGAACCAGTCGTGAGGTTGTGGAGCTGGATGCCTTGTTCTTCGTCGTAGGAACCGTTCTTCAACGGCACAGCGGTCTGGGTAATATCTTCCCCATCCAATTCCACCTTGCTGACGGAAGCGGCCCGTAGGTCCACAAAGGTGGAGCCAGATTCCGAGCTAAAGGTGATGGTGGTCTGAGAGGGGAACGTTTTTCGGTCGATATTGGCACCCTCGGTGAGGTCAACGTTGAAGCTGTAGCTCACGTTCGAAATGAGTCGGGCGCGGTTAGCGGCCTCGGTGCGTGTGAGGTTTGTAGAAGTCATGCGACCAACCTTAGTAACCGAGCGCGACAACGTGTAGAGCGGTAGCTGGTGTACTAACCCCGTTCTCACACGACTCCGACTCGGGGGGCGCAGACGCGATGTCTGGGTTGTCGTTACAGTGGGGACCATGGCTACTAACAAAGTAACGATGTTTTTCGATTCCACCTGCCCTTTTGCATGGGTAACCAGTCGCTGGTTGCTTGAAGTTGAGAAGGTCCGTGATGTGACCATTGATTGGGCGCCCATGAGTTTGGCGGTTCTCAATGATGGCCGTGAAGGGCTCGATGAAGGTTATAAAGACCGTATGCAGTTCGCATGGGCGCCGGCCCGGGTGGCTGCTGCTGTGTACACCGAAGCCCCAGAAAAGATCGGCGCCTTTTACACCGCGATGGGCAACCGAATTCACAATGAAAAGCGGGCGAGCTATGAGGATTTGCACGCCAATGACGAATTAATTAAGGAGGCCTTAGCGGAGGCTGGAGCCCCAGCCGAGCTTTTCAACGCGGCATACAAGGGCTTGGGGGAGGATGGTTCCTACGAACAGCAACTACGCGATTCGCACCAACGTGCGCTGGATTTGGTGGGCGACGATGTTGGAACACCGGTTGTGCAGTTGGGCGATACAGCCTTCTTCGGCCCAGTCCTCACCCGTGTGCCTCAAGGTGAGGAAGCCGGTGAACTGTTCGATGCGGCCATGGTTCTGGGTGGCTACCCCCATTTCTTCGAGCTCAAGCGCACGCGTACTGAAGACCCGGTTGCCGAATAAGGTTTCGGTAGTGTAGCCGGTCTGGGCAATCTCGGGCTAGGCGCCGAGTGCCCCGTCGCCGAGTACGTCTTGGCACGACAGCTGGTGACAGGTCAGTGGTCGCTTGGGGCACGCGCCGAGAATCCCGACATCGCAGCGCCGAGAATCCCGACATTGAAGCGTCGAGAATCCCGCCATCGCAGCGCCGAGATTCCCGACATCGAATGCGTATCTGAACCTAACGTCTAAACTGGCACCATGCGTATTTACCTAGGTGCGGACCACGCAGGGTTCGAAATGAAAAATGTCATCAAAGCTCATTTGGCGGACAAGGGATTTGAGGTCGTCGACTGTGGCGCTCACACCTACGATGCCAACGACGATTACCCAGCTTTTTGTATTGACGCCGCCACGAAGGTGGTTGCCGACGAGGGATCTTTGGGAATCGTTCTGGGTGGCTCCGGAAATGGCGAGCAGATCGCTGCAAACAAGGTCCCAGGGGCACGTTGTGCGCTGGCCTGGTCTGTCGAGACCGCCAAGTTGGCGCGCGAGCACAACAATGCGCAGCTCATCGGTTTGGGTGGGCGTATGCATTCTGAGGAAGAGGCCTTGGCCATCGTGGATGCTTTTGTCTCCCAGCCGTGGAGCCAGGAGGAGCGCCACCAGCGTCGCATCGACATCCTCGCTGAGTATGAACGCACCGGTGAGGCCCCGGAGGTCCCCGGCCAGTAATACTCGCGTTTCTACCGAAACATCGGCGGATTCTTGCGGTCGTGGAAACACATCCTATATTTCTGATAACCCTAGCAGGGCGGCCATTCGTTCTGCTGGAGTGTCGAAGTCGAGTGTTTTGCGGGGACGCCGGTTAAGCTGCATTGCTACGAATTCCAGGTCGTGTTCGGTGTGAACGCTTAAGTCGGTTCCTTTCGGGAAGTATTGTCGCAGTAGCCCATTGGTGTTTTCGTTGGTACCGCGTTGCCACGGCGATCCCGGGTCACAGAAGTACACTGGGCAGTCTGTGGCGACTGAAAAGGATTTGTGTCCTGCCATCTCACTTCCTTGATCCCAGGTCAACGATCCTTTGAGGTGATTGGGAAGAGTGCCTATGGCCTTGACTAAGGCGTTTCTGACAGCGACAGCGTCATGGCTATCAGGAAGATGCAGCAACATCACATACCTGGTAGTTCGTTCGACGAGAGTTCCGATAGCGGACTTGTTTCCTTTGCCTAGTATCAGGTCGCCTTCCCAGTGCCCTGGCACAGCTCGGTCTTCGACCTCGGCAGGCCGGTCCGAAATCATCACCATCGGATCGATGAATCGGTTCCTGGCAATACGTTGCCCGCGCGGTTTGCGCACTGTGCGTCCTTGGCGCAGGCATGATGCGATTTCTTTCTTCAACTCGCCTTTGGCCTGGAAGAACAAAGCTTGGTAGATGGTTTCAGTACACACGTGCATAGTGTCATCGCCGGGATGATCTTTACGCAACCGTCCAGCAATCTGCTCCGGAGAAAGCTTCTCACGCAGCATATCCATAACCGTTGGCCATAGAGCCGGCACGGAGTCGATCTTGCGTTTTTTGGGCCGGAATCTCCGAAGCACTGATTTGCGATGAGCATGAGTGGGCAAATACAGACCAAAGTCATCTTGGTTACGGCGTAGCTCTTTGCTGATAGTGCCGGGTGAGCGGTTCAACCGGCGGGCTATGGCACGCACTCCTACTCCCTGATGATGCAAATCAGAAATAAGCTCACGTTCTTCAATGCTGAGATACCGCGGTGATATGCGCTGATCAATACGAGCCTGGGGCACGATAGCAATAGGTAGTGACTGTCGGCCGTCTACATACTCAAGAACCTGCATGAGCCGGTTATACAGTGCTTTATCGGGCCCATCGGGTTCAAACGCTACGCGCTGTCTGCCCAGTTTGATCAGATTTTTGTCGATATCCAGAGCATCACGTTGGTTGATGCCACACACCGATGCGGCATCCTTGCGCCCTGACGCATTGACTCTAAGTTGTAGGTACCCGCAGCGTCTGGTGGTTGCGGCAGCTCGTCGTCCATGCGGGTTGCGTTTCCACAAGCCCAGTTCAATACCGATCCGATAGACCACGCTCGAGTTGACCTTGCATTGACGAGCAATATCCATCGGCGCCCAACCAGCAAGCCACAACTGGCTGATACGCTCTGAATCCTCCGATGACGTAACACGATATCGTCGAACTTCCACGTCCAACTGCCGGGCAAGCCGATACGCCACAGAATGAGGCAACCCGACGCTGACAGCGGCAGCACGAACAGAGCTTCCTGCCTGCATCAAACTACAAAAACGTTCGACCACAACAGAATCCGGGTCCCACCGAGACTCCAAGACAACACCTCACACGAAGTCAGGTGTTTCCACGATCACTAGAACTTGCCCATCTGGCCCCAGAAATCGAAGCCCCCGGATCCCTATTGCGGAATTCGGGGGCTTGGTTTTGCGGTGATATGTCTCTGTGAATGGAATGTGGTGAAGTTCCCGGAGACGAGGGAACAAGGGTGGGAGATTAACTGAAAGGCTTACTTTTCGCGCTGTGCGATGCGGTTATTGTGCCACTCGCGGATATCGTCCGAAAGCCAGAGTGTTAACCCGTGATGCTTGGCTACGGGCTCAGGCGCGCGACCGCGCCCAGCGTAACTGGTGAATGTCCCACGGGCAGTTCCCGTGTATTCAGCACACTGGGAAGCTGTCCACAGCTCAACTCCCGTGTCCTTGTCGATAATGATCGGTTGCATATTAAGTATGATAGCGTCCGGTTTTGGTGACGAGGATAGGTGTATTGCCTGTCGGGGGGGACGCACATTAGCTAACATACCGGAAAACTGCAGGTTAAGGGAAACCCTATGGGGGAAAGGAGAGGCGACAGTTGAACGGCCGAAAGTTCGAATTTGATTAGTCATGTGAATGGCGTGTAGGCTTTGGCTCCAGTGGTTACGCTACTTACTGCACGCTATCGCCGGGCCGGTTGTAGTGAGCAACGTAGAGTTACTACTTAGGGGAACGTCGTATAGTGGCTAATACCTCAGCCTTCCAAGCTGAAGACGCGGGTTCGATTCCCGTCGTTCCCTCCAGTTCAGGGGCGGTTTTAACTCCCTATTGCCTTTTTAGTCATGACGTAAGTCATGACAATAGTGGCATAGGTGCTTTCTCATGTGTACTCATCCGGGGGGTGGGTGGGGGTTAATTCGGATGGGCCACCTTTGTGATGGCGGGGGTGGGCAGCACGAATCCTAAGCATGCCAGTGGGTTGTGGGGTTCCATCGCAGTCGCTACAGGAACTGGGGTGATGCTCAGCATTTCGGTGCAGATTTTCCTCGTCAGTATCGCCACTGTCTTTCCAGTAGATCAGTACCGCCGCTGTCTTTCCAGTAAATCAGTATCGCCACTGTCTTTCCAGTAGATCAGTATCGCCGCTATCTTTCCAATAGAACACTGGATGGAATGGGTCACGTCTCCACGCTTATTGGATTGGGCTTGCAGTCTCCAGTCTTTAGCCTCGTTATTAGGCCTACCGGGATAGCGTTGCTGGTAACGATCGCTTACGCTGCTGTGAGCTTTGTGCTGGATATAGTAATTCCAACTTCATTAGATGCCGACCATGCGTAGGGGACTGCTGTAACGATAGGTGCTACATGCTCTGGCTTGCCCATTCCCTGTGCCCGTTGAATTCGTTCTACTGATCGTATGCCACAAGCCCCTGAACTGTCGTTTTGTGTTTCCCTCCCGGTGCACGTAAAGTAATGCACGCAACAGCGCAAGCACCTCCTTGGGGGTGCTAGTGTTTTGTGGATCGGGATATGGCGCAGTTTGGTAGCGCACTCGCTTTGGGAGCGAGGGGTCGTGGGTTCAAATCCCGCTATCCCGACAGTACTAAAATGACCCTCGGGCTAACCAGCCCGAGGGTCATTCGCATATTCGCGGCCCCGGGGGGATAGATCAAAGTCGGCGTGACGTGGCGGGATTAACTTGTTCCAGCGCGTTCAGTTTGGCCAAGGGCCCAGTAATAATCGACCCTTACGAAGCCAGCGGGGCGTCGACATATAAAATTGACGAACGACCGAAAAGATGCGGGAACGACCGCGCCCCAGAAACGGCGTATCGTGACAAAAGACCGCATCCGCGAAACCCTATTATCGACACAGGAGTGTGCATTCGTGAAGAGCTCTGTAGAGAAGCTGAGCGCCACCCGCACCAAGATCACCGTCGAGGTACCCTTCGAGGAGCTCAAGCCGGAGTTCGACAAGGCGTATGCCTCCCTGGCGCAACAAGTAAACATGCCAGGATTCCGCAAGGGTAAGGCCCCTGCAAAGTTGCTGGAAGCGCGTCTAGGCCGTGGCATGGTGCTGGATCAGGTAATAAACGAGATGCTGCCAAGCCGTTACAGCCAGGCAGTCGATGAGCACGACCTCAAGGTGCTTAGCCAGCCGGACATCGACATCACCGAGCTGGAAGATGGCAAGCACGTCATCTTCACTGCTGAGGTTGACGTTCGCCCAGAGATCGACGTTCCAGACTTCTCCAAGATTTCCGTCGAGGTCGACCCAGTAGTCGCCGACGAGGCTGCAGTCGACGAGGAACTGAAGAACCTACAGGCACGCTTCGGCACCCTGAAGCCAGTTGAGCGCGCTGTGAAGAAGGGCGACTTCGTTTCCATTGATCTCTCCGCCACCATCGATGGTGAGACCGTTGACGAGGCGACTACCGAGGGGCTGTCCCACGAGGTCGGCAACGATTCCCTCATTGAGGGCTTGGACGATACCCTGGTCGGCATGAAGGAGGGGGAGGAAAACACCTTCACCTCTAAGCTCGTTGCCGGTGAGCACGCGGATGAAGAGGCCGAAGTCACCGTGAAGGTCGTATCCGTCAAGGAACGTGAACTGCCAGAGCTCGATGACGAGTTCGCACAGCTGGCTTCCGAGTTCGACACCTTGGATGAGCTGCGCGACTCCCTGAAGACCCAGGTGGAGAACCAGCTGAAGAATACCCAGGCCGGTCAGATTCGTGACAAGGTCTTGGAAGCTGCTCTGGACCAGGTCGAGGTTCCGCTGCCTGAGTCCGTTGTCAAGGAGCAGGTCGACGGGCAGATCCAGCAGATCATCGCCCAGTTCGGTGGTGACGAGAAGGTATTCGAGTCCATGCTGGCCGCACAGGACTTGACCCGTGAGAAGTTCGAAGAGGACGCACGCAGCTCCGCTGAGGATTCCGTGCGCACCCAGTTGTTCCTCGATGCGCTGGCTGACGTTGAGCAGCCAAACGTCTCCCAGGAAGAGCTGATGGACCACATCGCGTTCACGGCTAACCAGTACGGTATGGACCCGAACCAGTTCATCATGCAGCTGCAGCAGGCTAACCAGCTGGGCAGTCTGTTCGCCGACGTTCGTCGCGGTAAGGCTCTGGCATTGAACATCGCCAAGACCTCCGTGAAGGACACTGACGGCGAGGTTGTCGATCCCAAGCAGTTCTTTGGCGAGGAAGAGGCCGAGGGTGCCGAGGCCGAGGAGTCCACGGCTGACGCGAAGACCGAGAAGAAGGCCGGCACCAAGACCGAGAAGAAGGCCGAGGACAAGGACGACAAGCCTGCGAAGAAGACCGCAGCTAAGAAGTCCACCAAGAAGACTGCGGCGAAGAAGTCCACCGCCAAGAAGTCCACGACGAAGAAGTCCACCAAGAAGGCTGACTCTTCAGAGGACAAGTAAATCCCTGCTCCGCCCTCTGGCCCTTGCTGAGCACTGACTGTCGCGCGGAATAGTGCGTGGGCGTGGCCACCAGCGGATGAGGGGCGGGGTTTCTAGGGTTTAGACGCTCCCACTGGTCTTGTCGACAAGGCCGGTGGGCTTTGTCTTTTCCTGTCTCAATGCCTGCAGCTTTTTTCGTTTCGACGCCGACCTCCTCCCCGGATCGTGCGCTGATAGCGAACAACCGCCTTCGGCGACACACGATGTCGGTAGGCGTGACTAGGCTGGGGCGCACAACGAATTACACCTTGCTATAAGGAGCACAATGAGTACTCAATCCAGCCCTCGGGCGGCTAACGGCATGGAGGCCCCGAACATGAACGATCATGTCTTCGAGCGCCTGCTGCGGGAGCGCATTATCTTCCTCGGCAGCCAGGTCGATGACGAGATCGCCAACAAGCTCTGTGCCCAGATCCTGTTGTTGGCGGCGGAGGATCCCACCAAGGACATCTCCCTGTACATCAACTCTCCCGGTGGTTCGGTCACTGCGGGCATGGCTATCTACGACACGATGCGTTACGCACCGTGCGATATTGCCACCTACGGCATGGGATTGGCAGCATCCATGGGGCAGTTCCTGTTGTCCGCCGGCACTAAGGGAAAGCGCTACGCTTTGCCACACGCTCGCATTATGATGCACCAGCCATCTGCCGGTGTGGGCGGTACCGCTGCGGACATTGCTATCCAGGCTGAGCAGTTTGCGCATACTAAGCGCGAAATGGCGGAGCTCATTGCTGAGTTCACCGGCCAGACCGTGGAGCAGATTACCAAGGATTCGGATCGTGATCGCTGGTTCACGGCCCAGCAAGCCAAGGAGTACGGCTTCGTTGATCACGTCATCACCTCTGCGAAGGAGAAGTAAGAACCATGCAGATGCCAGAAATGCGATACATCCTGCCATCCTTCGTAGAGCACTCTAGCTACGGTGCGAAGGAATCTAATCCGTACAACAAGCTGTTCGAGGAGCGCATCATTTTCCTGGGAACCCAGGTCGATGATGCTTCCGCCAATGACATCATGGCGCAGCTGTTGGTTTTGGAAGGTCTCGATCCAGACCGTGATATCACCATGTACATCAACTCGCCCGGTGGTTCTTTCACCAGCTTGATGGCGATTTACGACACGATGCAGTACGTACGCCCCGATGTACAGACCGTGTGCCTCGGGCAGGCAGCATCCGCTGCCGCGGTGTTGCTGGCTGCCGGTACCCCGGGCAAGCGTGCCGCGTTGCCGAACGCCCGAGTGCTGATTCACCAGCCTGCCACCGGCGGGGTTCAGGGCCAGGTTTCCGACTTGGAGATTCAGGCCAAGGAAATCGAGCGCATGCGTACCCTGATGGAAACCACGTTGGCGCGCCACACCGGTCGCACTGCCGAGCAGGTTCGAATCGACACGGACCGTGACAAGATCCTTACCGCTGAGGAAGCCAAGGAATACGGCATCATCGATCAGGTATTTGAATACCGAAAGCTTTCCGCGCAAGATTAAGTTCTTAACGAAGAAATGCGTTGTCATCGCGGGGTTCGGGGCCGGTAGGCCGCGGGCCCCGCGTGGCGTCGGTAATGAAGAAGTCTAGATGTGGCCGGCGTGATTTGCCCTGTGGCGGTGAGTGCTGTGGGGGAGGGGGGGCGTCGGTAATGAAGAAGTCTAGATGTGGCCGGCGTGATTTGCCCTGCGGCGGTGAGTGCTGGGGGGAGAGGGGCGTCGGTTCAATAGAGTAAGAAATGTGCGACACACCCATCGCCAGCAGGACACGGTGATGGTTGCGGCGGCGGGTAAAGTGGAAAGCCTGAAGGCCGAAGGTGCTGTCGTTGTGGGGAATGTGGCAACGGGGCAGCGCTCCGAGAGATTAGTAGAAAGCTGGACTGGAAACTCATGCCAGAAAGCGCAGAGCTATTGAAGTGCTCATTTTGCGGAAAGAGTCAAAAACAGGTCCGCAAGCTCATCGCGGGGCCTGGTGTTTACATCTGCGATGAATGCATTGAACTGTGCAACGAGATCATTGAAGAGGAAATGATCTCCGCACCTGGTGGTGAGGGGAGCGATAAGCTGCCGAAACCATCGGAAATCGCTAAGTTCTTGGACGAATACGTCATCGGCCAAGACGATGCCAAGCGCACTTTGGCAGTGGCTGTGTACAACCATTACAAACGCATCAAGGTGGAGGAGGCCAATGCATCGGCCCGTCGCAGTGATGATGAAGTGGAGCTCAGCAAGTCCAATATCTTGATGCTGGGGCCAACTGGTTCCGGTAAGACCTACCTGGCACAGTCTCTCGCCCGGAAGTTGGACGTGCCCTTCGCTATCGCCGATGCCACCAGCCTGACGGAGGCCGGTTACGTGGGCGAAGACGTGGAAAACATCCTGCTCAAACTGCTGCAGGCTGCGGATTTTGATGTAGCGAAGGCGCAGCGCGGGATCATTTACGTTGACGAGGTTGACAAGATTTCGCGGAAGTCGGAAAACCCTTCCATCACGCGCGATGTTTCGGGAGAAGGTGTGCAGCAGGCGCTGCTGAAGATTCTGGAGGGCACCGTTGCCAGCGTTCCGCCACAAGGTGGGCGCAAGCACCCCAACCAGGAGTTCATCCAATTCGACACGAAGAACGTGTTGTTCATTGTGGCGGGTGCGTTTGCGGGGCTGGAGAAGGTGGTCTCCGAACGTCGAGGCAAGAAGGGGTTGGGTTTCGGAGCTGAGATCAGCGGAAAGAAAGACGAGGAGCCGAATCCGTTCCAGTTCGTTGAGCCCGAGGATCTGGTGAAATTCGGGTTGATTCCGGAGCTGATTGGTCGTCTCCCCGTGGTCACCCACGTGGGGCACCTGGATGAGCAGGCGCTTGTACGGGTTCTGACCGAGCCGAAAAATTCCCTAGTGCGCCAGTATCAGCGGTTGTTCGAGATGGACGGGGTGCAGCTGAGCTTCACTGATGAGGCGCTGACCGAGATAGCTCAGCAGGCACTCGCGCGCGAAACCGGTGCCCGCGGGCTGCGGTCCATCATGGAGACAATCTTGTTGCCGATCATGTTCGCCATCCCAGAGGACGAGAAGACAGGTGAGGTCGTGATCACTGGTGAGTGCGCTGCTGGCAAGGCGGAGCCCACGCTACTGAGCCACGAGGAAGTTGCGGAGCGTGAGCGGAAGTCCGCGTAGGTTCGTGACTGCCGTGCTTGGGATGCTGCGCTAAGCGGCGGGTGCGATAGGCCGCGGGCGTGGTTGGAGGCGGATGCGATAGGCCGCGGGCGTGGTTGGGGGTGGGTGCGATGGGCCGCGGGCGTGGTTGGAGGCGGATGCGATAGGCCGCGGGCGTGGTTGGGGGTGGGTGTGATGGGCCGCGGGCGTGGTTGGAGGCGGATGCGATAGGCCGCGGGCGTGGTGCTTGGGCCGTGTTGGCTGTTTGACTGACTGGGCCAGCGGTGGCTTAGTTCTAGCTACTCCCAGTCGTGGTGCTCAGTGGCGTATAACGAGGCCGCCACCGAGCTCGGCAGCCCCACCGAACTGGTGTGGGTTTGTGAAGAGTGCGTGTATGACGAGCCCTGGGACGTCGGCATGGTGGTCGTGAGGAATGCGAGTACTGCATCCTCGGTCAGCTTGGTCATCCCTTGCCAGTTAGCTTCATCGGAGGCATTCATGCCGTATAGAGCGTGAAACGCGGGCCCGTGCGCCATGGGGAAAGAGCACAGCGCCACGATGATCACGTAGAGGTCTTCCGCGGAGACGCCGTAGCGAAATGCACCGATGTCGTGGCCTCGCATTAGCACGCGATCGAGTTGCAAGATAACAGGCGATTGCTCCAGTTCCACCGTTGGTATCTCGTTGCTTTCCCTGCGACCCACATTGTCGGCCACGATGAAAGCGACCTCCGCTGGATGCTGATGGAAGCGGTGGAAAGTGGTGCTGACCAGGTGGCGCAGCGCGTTGACAGGGGTGAGGGTGTACAGCTCCTCATCCATGACCGCATCGAGGTTTTCGTCCAATTCCGGCCAGATCTGAGCGTGCGCGAAGCGCAGACACTCCCCATACAGCTCCGCAATATCCGCGAGTGGCCGCTGGGTCGCGGGTACTCCGCTGCGGTGAGCGAGCTCTTCTTTTTCCTGCTCACTTACTTCTTCTCGACGCCCCGCTAGCAGCGGTAGCGCCTCTGTCATGAGTCTTAGGTAGTCACCGGAAGGTAGCCCGTATCGTGCAGCAGATTGGGGGAGGTTGGACATGTTCCACATCCTACCCAGACGGAAAACCGCAGCGACGGCTAACCTCGAGAGGGTAGCAAGAACCGAGGGATAGTGGTTTTCGCTTAAGGATCACTGGCTCGGCGCACGCACGCTCAATGGAAGGATTACAGAACATCATGAATCAGCAGGTTACGAACCAGCAGTTAGCAAACAATGGCTCCACGCTGAACGATAGTTTCCCAGTTACGGTGACTGTCACCGGCGCGGCTGGTCAGATCGGCTATTCACTCCTCTTCCGGTTGGCTACTGGCGAGGTTTTCGGTCAGCGCAAGGTCAATCTGCGGTTGCTGGAGACGGAAGAGGGCGCGAAGGTTGCCAAGGGCGTAGCCATGGAACTGGCCGATTGCGCGTTCCCCTTGCTGGGTGAGGTGACGATTAGCACTGATCCCGCAGAGGGCTTTAAGGGCGCCAACGCGGCTTTTCTTGTGGGAGCAAAGCCTCGCCAAAAGGGGGAGGAGCGGTCTGACCTGCTCCAAGCCAACGGCAAGATTTTCGCACCGCAGGGTAAAGCGATTGGTGAGGTAGCCGCAGATGACATTCGAGTACTGGTGGTCGGAAACCCAGCAAATACCAATGCGGCCATTGTGGCTGCGCACGCTCAGGGTGTGGCCCCGAAGCAGATTACGGCCCTGACTCGCTTGGATCATAATCGTGCATTAGCGCAGGTCGCAGAAAAGTTGGATGTGGCCGTGACAGATCTGACAAACATGACTGTGTGGGGTAACCACTCGGCCACTCAGTTCCCGGATGTTACCGAGCTAAAGGTCAAGGGGGAACCCGCAGAGGACAAGCTTGACGACCAGTGGGTCAACGATGAGTTCATTCCGCGTGTGGCTAAGCGTGGCGCGGAAATCATCGAAGTTCGTGGGCGTAGCTCCGCGGCGTCTGCTGCTTCTGCGGCATGTGATCATATGCGTACTTGGATTAACGGAACTGCTGAGAATGACTGGGTTTCCGTTGCATTGCCTTCCGATGGCTCGTACGGAGTTCCAGAAGGCCTAGTGAGCAGCTTCCCTTGCCGCAGCGTGGACGGGCAGTGGGAGATTGTCCAAGGTCTAGAGCTCTCAGACGATCAGCGTGACCGGATTAACAATTCCGTGGCGGAACTGCAGGAAGAGCTAGATGCAGTGAAATCTGCTGGATTGGTTTGACAAAGCGCGTTGGTGGGAGCCGTCGCTATATAGGTTGTCAGTCCCCCAGGTGAGCTTGCCAGTCCCGCAGGTGAGGTTGCCAGTCCCCCAGGTGCGGTTGTTGGAGACTAGGTAGTTCGTGAGGGGATAGGAGGCGCTCCCGAACGCCTCAGTGCCGGTGTTTTCGCGCGCAAAGCAGTGCCGGAGCGCTCCCGAACGTACCAGTGCCGGAGTTTTCGTGCGCAACACAGCGCCGGTGTTTTCGCGGTGAAAACGAATGTGCAGCAGAAGTCCAACAAAATCGCGGGAAGGGTCAGGCGGTGAATGCAACATCTTCGGATGGATCGAGGTTAAAGAATACTTCCCTCGGGGTCAGCCCATCTAGCACCACCCGTGGAGTGTCGTTGATCAGGTCTTCATATTCCTGGAGTTGCTCATGGGTCACCGTGGCAAGATCGGTGCCTTTCGGAATGAATCGGCGTAGCTCGGCATTAATATTCTCGTTACTCGGCCGCTGCCATGGGGAGTGCGGATCGCAGAAGTAGAGCTTCAACCCCTCAAAATGTTCGGCCAGCTGACCACTGGCAGCCATTTCCGCGCCCTGATCCCAGGTCAGGGTCTGGACGCGACGGTCTGGGGCGATAGCCATCTGGTTGATCTGCCCGAGCATGTCTTTCAACGCGGTGACCACGGTCTGGGACGTGTGATCGGTGGTTAACAACCTGGCCATGAACAACCGGCTATGCCGTTCTATCAAGGTGATGATCGCGTGCTTTCCACCCTGAGCGCCTCACACGAGATCACCTTCCCAATGCCCTGGCACCGCCCGGTCAGCAGCGTGTGGTGGGCGGGTGGAATATTGTCGCGCCATGAACCCATGGTTTCGCCCCGCGCCCGCGAGTCGGTAGCTTCGAGCGGGGTCGTCGTCCTGTGCGACCTGATCGAAAGGGCGTAGTCGACGGTTAACTCATGGCGTAGCCCACCAGCTGCTTGGACGTAGAGGGCTTGGTACATCGTTTCGTGTGACAAGGTCAACTCCTGATGAATGCCGGATAAACGTTTCAGCCTAGCTACAATACGTTTCGGTGAGACCTGCCGGTTCAAGCAGTCGAATGACGATACGTCGTAACGTGGTATGAGCATCAAGTTTTCGCGGTTTCGGGCGTTTGGCTGCATCGATGCTGCGTTGCTGGGCTATCAGTGGGTGATACACCCCGTCGATACTGTTGCGGGTTACCTCGCGGCTGATCACGCTGGGATGCCTGCCGAGTTGTCGGGCGGTGCGGCGGATGGAATAACTCTGATCTAGGCAAAACTTGATGTAGACCCGGTCGAACGCGGTTAAGCGCATACCCCGGCCGACTTTGACTGTCGCTGGCTGATAATTCACCACCACGGGGTCTACTGACAACACAATGGGTTGATCACGGTTACTTGTCGACGATACCGACGGGCGGGACACAGGCATGACAGAATTATGTACCCACCGGTACACGGTAACTGGGTGGACACCAGTTCTGGCGGCAATATCGTGATCACTTCGCCCAGCACATGCTAAGAACATGACCATCATCTGCGTGGCTGTCTTGTGGGTGGCAAG
This sequence comes from Corynebacterium auriscanis, assembly GCF_030408435.1. Taxonomy (NCBI): domain Bacteria; kingdom Bacillati; phylum Actinomycetota; class Actinomycetes; order Mycobacteriales; family Corynebacteriaceae; genus Corynebacterium; species Corynebacterium auriscanis. The sequence continues at coordinate 752,219 of NZ_CP047046.1, forward strand.
ACCACCACCACGTCCCCGCGCAAGGCGCGCACCTTGGCTTGTGATGTAGTCCCGCAACGCACGGTCGGTACAGCCAGTGGCTTGGGCTGCGTGCAGTGCGCTGTAGCGGTGGTTCGCGATCAGGTCGAAAGCAGCAACAACAGCAGGATCGGGAGTGTAGGACATCATCAACACCTCATGAACAAATCAGGGTGTTGCATTCACCACTAGACCCCACCACGCGTTTTTGTTCGACTTCTGCTGCACATTTTGCATGCTGTGGGGCAGCGTGTCCGGTGGCGGGCACTTCGCTCCGCGTGGTTCGTTCTCGGGGTGCGTGGGGCCAGCGTGTCCGGTGGCGGGCACTTCGCTCCGCGGTGTTTGTTCCCGGGGTGCGGGGGCCAGCTTGATTTTCCAGCTCGTCGCAGCGAGCCATACCGTTACTCACGACCCCAAAAAAATTTTGCGCGGGAAACCGAAATTCGGCCCGCCCCTCGCAGTTGCGTGCCACGATGATGATTATGACGAATTCCGGTGCCAATTCTCACAAACAGTTCCCCGAATCCGCCGATACTCCATCTGTGCCCCGTTACGCGCAAGCTCCCCGAGCGCAAACGCTTCCGCAATATGATCTTTTCACACGGGCCATGGCCGTCGGAAGCAGGGCGATGACCGCGCTCCCTGCGCCTCTTTTGAAACTAGCTGGGACACGCACGAACCGCGATGGCAATGTCTTAGACTCTGACATCGCCCTCACCCTCAAAGTCCTCGGAATCATTCACAGCAAACAATATTGGGAGGTGACCATTGATGAAGCTCGTCAAATGATCGATGACGAAGCTTTCATGGGAGCAGGAAATACGCTTCCCGTAGGAAGCGTGACGGAGCACGACGTGCGGGGAGTGCGCGTTCGCCACTACCGACCCCAGGGGGCGGAATCCCCTGATCGAGCTCAAGCGACCGTTGTTTACTTCCACGGCGGCGGGTGGACCCTCGGCTCGCTGGATTCCCATGATTCGACCTGCCGCTGGATCTGCAACCGGGCAGAAGTAGCGGTACTGTCCGTGGATTATCGCCTCGCACCCGAGCACCGTTTCCCCGCGGGGTTTGACGATGCTTATGCGGTCGTGGATGCTGCCATGTCCACAGGGGAAATCGCTGGCGTGGATTCGCAAAGGATCGCGGTGGCGGGGGATTCCGCCGGCGGTAACTTCGCTGCAGCGGTTTGTTTGCGGCGTCGAGATGAAAAGAAACCCCAGCCGGCCCTGCAGGTACTGATCGTGCCTGTGACCAACTTGGCACAACCCCGATCGGAGAGTTACCACGAGTTTTCCGAAGGGCTTTTCCTCACCAGCGAGCAGATGGATTGGTACGAAAAACAGTACCTCGGGCCAGATGGCGATCGCCAGAATCCCTACGTATCCCCACTTTTGGCGGCCGATGTGGCGGGTGTGGCACCGGCAAATGTGGCGGTCGCGGGCTTTGATCCCCTGCGCGATGAGGGCGAAGCCTACGCAAGGAGGCTGGCGGAGCACGGGGTGCCAGTTACACTGCGACGCCACGCGGGCCTCGTTCACCCATTCGCGAACTCGACGGGGATTTGGTCTGGCGCTCGGCGTGCCATGGATGAAGCGGTGGGAGCTATCCGTTTCGCGCTGCAAGTTTAAGCCGGACCAAGGGACAAATGCGCGTGATCGAGGCAGGTGTATAACGCTTTCCGGTCAATCCCGGCTGTGCAGTGGTGTGTTAGCTGACGAGCTGCAGGGGATGTCCGTACTGTCTACTACACTGGTTCACCGTGAGTGAAAATAGTGAAAACCGTGCGTCCGAGGCCACCGCTGTGCGTGGCACCATTGGTCCAGATCGTTCTGGAGCCCTGCCCAAGGCATGGGACCCATCGATCGTAGAGACAACCCTCTACAACGGCTGGGTTGAGGCCGGTTATTTCACGGCGGATACCAGCAGCGATAAGCCCCCTTTCAGCATTGTTCTGCCACCACCAAACGTGACCGGGCAATTGCACATGGGCCACGCTTTGGACCACACCCTGATGGATGCCATGGCCCGCCGCAAACGCATGCAGGGTTATGAGGTTTTGTGGTTGCCTGGTTCTGACCACGCGGGCATCGCTACCCAAACCAAGGTGGAAGCCACACTCAAGGAAACCGAAGGCAAAGATCGCTTCGACTACGGTCGTGAAGAATTCATTGAGCGCGTGTGGAAGTGGAAGTACCAGTACGGCGATGTTATCTCTAGCCAAATGCGCGCTGTTGGTGACTCCGTCGACTGGTCCCGCGAGCGTTTCACTTTGGACGACGGGCTGTCCCGTGCGGTGCAGACCATGTTTAAGGAACTGTACGACAAGGGATTGATTTACCGCGCCAACCGAATGGTGAACTGGTCGCCAGTACTACAAACTGCCATATCCGACATCGAGGTTGTGTACTCCGATGACGAGGGTGAGTTGGTGAGCATTCGCTACGGTTCTTTGGATGACAACGAACCACACGTGGTCGTTGCCACCACCCGTGTGGAAACGATGCTGGGAGATGTGGCTGTGGCCGTGCACCCAGACGACGAGCGGTATGCGGACATGGTTGGCACCAGCCTGCCACACCCATTCTTGCCTGATCGCCAGATGGTAATCGTGGCCGATGATTACGTGGATCCGGAATTCGGTACCGGTGCGGTGAAGATCACGCCTGCACACGACCCGAATGACTTTGCGCTGGGGCAGCGCCACAACCTGCCAATGCCAATCGTTATGAACGAAACCGGCCATATTGCGGATACCGGCACAGAATTCGACGGCATGGATCGTTACGAAGCCCGTGAGAAGATTCGCTTGGCTCTCGAGGAACAGGGCAGGATTGTGGAACGCAAGTTCCCTTACATCCACTCTGTGGGTCACTCCGAGCGCAGCCACGAAGCGATCGAACCTAGGTTGTCCCTGCAATGGTGGGTGAAGGTGGATGAGCTGGCCAAGATGGCTGGCGATGCCATTCGCAGTGGTGACACCGTGATTCACCCTAAGTCTCAAGAGCCCCGTTGGTTTGACTGGGTCGATGACATGCACGATTGGTGCATTAGTCGTCAGCTGTGGTGGGGGCACCGCATCCCGATTTGGTACGGTCCTGATGGTGAAATTGTCTGCTGTGGTCCCGATGATGAGCCCCCCACGGGTGAGGGCTGGACACAGGACGAAGATGTCCTAGACACCTGGTTCAGTTCCGGCCTGTGGCCATTTTCCACCATGGGTTGGCCCGAAAAGACCCCGGAGCTGGAGAAATTCTATCCCACCTCTGTGCTGGTGACCGGGTACGATATCTTGTTCTTCTGGGTAGCGCGCATGATGATGTTCGCAACCTTCGCGGACAGTTTGGGTACTTCCGTATTAGGCGAAACCAATGGCGGTGAAGGCCATGCCACCCGTACCGATGGTGCAGTGGCTAACGCAGACCACGGGGATCGCCCTCAGATCCCTTTCAAGGACGTGTTCTTGCACGGCTTGGTCCGTGACGAAAAGGGCCGCAAAATGTCCAAGTCCTTGGGCAACGGTATCGATCCGATGGATTGGGTGCGGGACTATGGTGCGGATGCTCTGCGCTTCACGCTTGCTCGCGGTGCCAACCCAGGTTCCGACTTGCCCGTTGGCGAGGATTCTGCGCAGTCGTCCCGCAACTTCGCCACCAAGTTGTTCAATGCAACCAAGTTCGCATTGATGAATGGTGCTCAGGTGGGGCAACTACCGGCCCGCGAGGAACTTACCGATGCTGACCGATGGATTCTGGACCGCCTGGAGCAAGTGCGTGCGCTAGTTGATGACGCCCTGGATCGTTACGAATTCTCCTTGGCTAACGAGAACCTATACAAGTTCGCCTGGGGCGAATTGTGCGACTGGTACCTAGAAATCGCCAAGGTACAGATCCCCCGCGATTGGGATGTGGCAACGGCGGATGAGGTTCAACGGGGCATCAATACCCAGTTAGTGCTGGGCCGTGTGCTGGATGCCGTCCTGCGCCTGCTGCACCCTGCGATGCCATTTGTCACGGAGACCCTGTGGAAGAGCTTGACCAATGGCGCCGAGGGTTACCCTGCTTCCCTGGTCATCGCTCCATGGCCTGGCCAGGAACTCACCAATGGCGGTGCAGAGGCCGACCACGTGGCGGCGCGCCGCATCGATGACATGGTGAAGCTAGTGACCGAGCTGCGCCGGTTCCGTTCAGACCAGGGCGTCAAGCCAACTCAAAAGGTGCCAGCACGAATGGACTTTGCCGCAGCAGATTTGGCGGAGCTCGAACCTGCGACCCGCTCGTTAGTGAAGCTGCAGCAGCCAGCTGAGGACTTTAGGGCAACAGCGTCCATCGAGGTGCGCCTATCCCAGGCAACGATCACCGTGGAGCTCGATACCTCGGGCACGGTGGATATCGCCGCTGAGCGCAAGCGCTTAGAGAAGGATCTCGCCGCAGCGCAAAAGGAACTGGACAATGCAGCTAAGAAGTTGAGCAATGAATCGTTCTTGGCCAAGGCGCCAGAAAAGGTAGTAGAGGGTATCCGCGAACGTCAGCGCGTTGCGCAAGACGACTTTGATCGCATCACTGCCCGTTTGGAGGGACTTCCGAAGGCATGACAGATTCGCAACGCGGGCTCCACAACGACTATGAGTCCGACGACCACGAGCCCAATGCCCCCAAGGCCAATGACCTCGACCACCTCGAAGAAGTCAGCATGGGGGACCTTTCACTCGGAGACACCGGGTTAACACTTCCCATCGATGCAGGCCAGGGGCGATTGGACAGCGGGTTACCCTCCGGTGGCACCACCGCAACCCAAGGTGGTGAGGGTACCGGGTTGCCAGGCCCAACCGGAGCAGATGGCCCGTTGGTGGATGCCGATGGGGAGCAGGTGGTGCCCCCGCGTCCTATCACCACGGAGGACATGAAGGACCTCGCGGAGGTCGAAGCGGAACTGGACCAGCGGTGGCCGGAAACCAAGATCGATCCCACGCTGGAGCGTGTTCAGCTGCTGATGGATTTGCTGGGCAATCCCGAGCGAGCGTTTCCCGTCATCCACGTCGCCGGGACGAACGGTAAAACGTCCACTGTTCGTATGATCGAATCGCTGATGCGTGCGTTCCACCGTCGAACGGGGCGTACTACCAGCCCCCACTTGCAGATCGTTACCGAGCGCATCGCGGTCGACGGCGAACCCATCCACCCTCGTGACTACATAGCCACATGGCGCGAGATTCAGCCATACGTCGAGATGGTGGATGCCAAGAGCCAGGCTAACGGCGGGCCCAAGATGAGCAAGTTCGAAGTGCTCGTCGCGATGGCCTATTCCAGTTTCGCAGATGCCCCGGTGGACGTGGCGGTTGTGGAAACGGGTATGGGCGGCAGGTGGGATGCCACCAATGTGGTCAATGCCGACGTGGCGGTGATCACACCCATCGGGCTGGATCACATGGATTACCTCGGAGACACCATTGAGGAAATCGCTGCCGAAAAGGCGGGTATCATCAAGTCCCGCTGGGATGCTGACGACCTTCTCACCCCACCGGATAATGTCACGGTGATCGCTGAGCAAGACCCCGATGCAATGCGGGTAGTACTGGCAGAAGCCGTTGATAAGGATTCCGCGGTCGCTCGTGCCGGCAGCGAATTCGGTGTCGCTGACGCGCAGATTGCCGTCGGTGGTCAGCAGATCACGCTCAGGGGGCTGGGCGGTATGTATGAAGACATCTTCTTGCCCCTGTCCGGTGAGCATCAAGCGCGCAACGCGGCTGTGGCCCTGGCTGCTGTTGAAGCGTTCTTCGGTGCAGGTAGTGGCCGTCAGCTGGATATCGATACTGTTCGCGAGGGCTTTGCCAAGGTCACCTCACCCGGTCGCCTAGAGCGTGTGCGCTCGGCCCCCAGTGTTTTCATCGATGCCTCACACAACCCCCACGGCGCCAAGGCCTTGGCCGCCGCGGTTGCTCGGGATTTTTCTTTCCGACGCCTCGTTGGTGTCGTCGGCGTGCTTGGCGATAAAGACGCCCGAGGCATCCTTGCAGCTCTAGAACCCGTGCTCGATGAAGTTGTTATCACTCGAACGCAGTCGCCGCGGGCGCTGAATGAAGAAACCCTAGCGGAGTACGCTCGGGATGCTTTCGGGGAAGAACGGGTGCATGTCACCACCAACCTGCCCGGTGCGGTGGAGTTGGCTATCGAGCTGGCCGAAGATGACGGCGATGAAGGCATGGTCAGTGGGGCGGGGGTGCTCATCACCGGCTCGGTGGTGACAGCGGGCGAGGCCCGTACGCTATTCGGCAAGCAACCGTGCTGATCGCCTGCCCCGGTCAGCACAGCGGCTTCGGGTCCAGCGTAACGGGCACGAGGTTTTCGTTACCTCCGCACCCAGGGGGTAGCGTTAATTCCTATGCGACCCTGGGACGTGGGGTCGCGTGGCGTCGGGTGTAAAAAACCACGAGAAATCAAGGAGAAGCAGTGGCAAAAAACCGTGCTCACGATCTGCAGATGGGCCCATTTGGCCCAGGGCATGAGCCGGCGGCGGACCCGCTGAAAGGCCTACGGGGTGTGATGGCGGGTACCCACATTTTGGAGGCTCTCGTTGTCCTACTGGGGCTGACTGTGGTGACCCGGATTCACGACGGGGAATACGCGACAACATTCAACATTGTGTACGTGACCGTCGTGGGCGTGGCGATGATTGTGGCAGCTTTCCTGCAAAAGGCGAAGTTCGCTGACATCTTGAATATCGGGTTGCAGGTTTTTGCGATCGCAGGGTTTGTGGTGCACCCGTCCATTGGTGCGATGGGCCTGCTGTTCGCAGCGGTCTGGTGGTATATCTACCACCTGAAAAAGAATCTCATCGAGCGCATGAAGCGCGGGCTGTTGCCCTCCCAGCACGTGGGACCGGACGGTAAGTTCGATTCGATCAAGCCTGAGTAAGCAGTGCGGAGTACAGCACGGTAGACTTTTGGGCATGACTGAACGTACTTTGATTCTGATCAAGCCAGACGGTGTTAAGAATGGCCACGTAGGCGAGATCATCGCTCGCATCGAGCGCAAGGGCCTGAAGCTGGCTGCTTTGGACCTGCGCGTTACCGACCGGGAGACCGCAGAGAAGCACTACGCGGAGCACTCCGACAAGCCATTTTTCGGTGAGCTCGTGGACTTCATCACCTCCGCCCCGCTGGTTGCGGGCATCGTCGAGGGCGAGCGTGCAATTGAGGCATGGCGCCAGCTCGCGGGTGGCACCGACCCAGTTTCTAAGGCCACGCCGGGCACCATCCGCGGTGACTTCGCCTTGACTGTGGGCGAGAACGTTGTGCACGGTTCCGACTCTCCAGAGTCCGCTGAGCGCGAGATCGGAATCTGGTTCCCTAACCTGTAACCCACCAGCGCTTTATCCCAGCGTTGGCGAATTGACTAACCCGTCACATCCGAGCAACCCCGGAAGTGGCGGGTTTTCCATGCTTATGCGTTGCTGCACTGCTTTGGGCATACAGCAATTTCGGGCTAGCTCACCTGAGGCATTAGTGGCAGCCCCACGCTTTTCTTGAATGCCTCGCGACCCTTTTCGGTGAGCGTTACCCAGTGCACGCGGCCATCGTGGGAGCGGAGTTCCCGGATCAGCACGGCCTGGCCGGAACGTACTAGTTCATCAAGTGCGGCTTGTGTTGCGTTGGCATCCATTCCGTATTGAGCTACGGACTCGATGAGGGCATCGGTTCGAATTTGGTAACCACCGGGGACGATCTGGCTGGCGTAAAGGTACGCGCGCAGCCACTCGGCATCGTTGTGGATGTGAAGGGCGCCGTCACTATCTATGTTTTTCACTAGTGAATAATGAACCGGTCGCCACGCGGGTGAACGCATGGCGATCCACATGATTACTCCGGCGAGAGCGGCGAACACGGTGGCAAACGCCCAACTGGCGAATAATCGAGACATGTTGAGGGGGATGAACATGAGCAGCAGCACGATCACCCCCCGGCCTTCTTCTTTCCAACTCCACGGTGTGCGGGCCAGTTCTGCATCCGTTTTCATGGGGGAGTAGTCGTTACCGCGCTTGCCCTTGTGGCGCAATCTGAACCACCACACCAGTCCAATTGCCAACGCTAGAAGTAGCAGGATGAGCGCAGGTAGTGTGCCCTTCTGGGGCGAAGCGGCCGTGAATGCTGCGATCGCGGTCAATACAGCGACAGTTAGCCTGCCGCCAACGCTAGGTTGGGTAGCCGAACTGATACCGAGGAGCGTGGGTTTGTCCAAAGCCGCGGGAGAATTCATACCAGCGATCGTAACAATCGCGTTCCCGTTTCACACTGCCAACAGGCATGGTTCGCGCAGATGTATGACACAATAGAAAGCAGGTCAGCACCGTCCACAACGATGATGCGACGCAGTAGTGCCGGCCATAAAACTTAAATACACAGCTTTTACAAGGAGAATCGTGGCGAAAATCAGCCCGGAACTTGCAGCTCAGGCTGCCCAAATTAATACCGAGGAGTGGGGGGCCAAGGTGCGAGTCCACCTGCTGGCCAAGCAGCTGGGACTGCGCGCGTCCGAACTACTTCCACATATCGAATCTGCCGGTATCGAGGGCAAGAAGGTGCAGTCTTCCCTCACTAAGCAGGAAGCTGAAAGTGTTGTTGTGGCTTTGTCATCGGGGGATGACGCCACGTCGCAGCCGGAAACGCCTTCCGCGGGGAAGTCGGCGTCGAAGAAAGAAAAGGCAAACAAGCCCCAGCGGAAGAAAACGGCAACGAGGAAGAAAACTCAGGTTGCTGGTGCGAATGCTGCCGAAGCTGGCCGGGAGGACGTGGCGGACAAGCCTGAGAAGACGGAGCCGGTTTCGAAGCCTGAGACCATTGAAAAGGGTCAGGCGGAGCAGGTAGAGCCAGCCGAGCAGGCCGAACCACAGGATCAGTCAGGGCAGGAAGAGCAGAGCGAACAGACCAAGCAGGCCAAGCGGAGCAAGCGGGTCGAGCTGACCGAGCAGGCCGAACCACAGGATCAGTCAGGGCAGGAAGAGCAGAGCGAACAGACTACGCAGGCCGAGCAGAGCGAACAGACTACGCAGGCCGAGCAGACGGGTGGTGGCCAGGGTGGTGCATCGCAGCGGCGTCGTGCTCGCCGCAGGGTAGTGCGCCGCGTGATTGGACGTTCCGCAAACCAGAGCGCGCCCGCGAATGAAGGTGCCGCTGCGCAGACGGAAAACGCTGCGAGCGATAGTGCTGCTCGCGGTGGCGGTGCGGACGACAATGATGCGCAGAAAGCGGGGGCGAATCAGAGTGCTGCCAAGGATGACAAGCGAGCAGGCGCTCAGCGGCGGAAGTCTAAGAATGACCAAGCCGCTTCGACCCCTAAGCGTGTCGAGGAACTGCACCCTGCCGAGCGTGATGAATCCGACGTTGTGGATCAACCTGTTCGTCTGAAGGGGTCCACCCGTTTGGCATCTCAGCGTCAGTGGCGGCGCGAGAACCGCGAACGTACCCAGACTGTAAGTCGATCTGCGTTCTTGGCCCGTCGCGAATCCGTTGAGCGGAAGTTGGTGGTGCGTGATTCTCATCGCTCTGATCACCAAGGCCTGACTACTCAGGTTGGAGTGGTCGAAGACGGCATGCTGGTGGAACACTTCGTAACTAGTGAGACGCAGCAGTCGATGGTGGGCAACATCTACCTCGGCCGCGTACAGAACGTCCTGTCCAGCATGGAGGCCGCGTTCATCGACATTGGTACTGGCCGTAATGCTGTCCTGTATGCGGGCGAGATGAATTGGCACTCGCCCCACCTGCATTCCAAGAACCGCCGTATTGATTCGGCCTTGAAAGCGGGTGACCAGATCCTGGTGCAGGTCATTAAGGACCCAGTCGGGCATAAGGGCGCTCGGTTGAGCAACCGAGTGAGTTTCGCCGGGCGCTACTTGGTTTACTTCCCCGGAGGAACGACCGCGGGTATTTCCCGGAAGTTGCCTGAACCGGAGCGTAAGCGACTGAAAGACATCCTGGCCAATGTGATTCCCGGTGACGGCGGAGCCATTATCCGCACGGCAGCTGAGAATGTCCCTGAAGAACTAATCGGGGAGGACGTGGCACGCCTGCACTCCATCTGGGAAAAGGTCAGCAAGGAAGAAGTGAAAGCTCGCGACCGCAAGGGTGCGAAGCCGATCACGCTCTACGAAGAGCCAAACATGCTGGTCAAGGTTGTCCGTGACATCTTCAATGAGGATTTCAAGGAACTTGTCGTCGATGGCGCAAAGTCGTGGCAAGTGGTTCGTGACTATGTGTCACGCATGGCACCTGACTTGCAAGGTCGGCTCATCAAGTGGAATCCCGATAGGCACGAAGGCGAAGATGTTTTCGCCGCGATGAACCTAGACGAGCAGCTGACGAAGGCGCTGTCGCGGAAGGTATGGCTGCCATCCGGTGGGCACCTCATCATTGATCCGACCGAGGCCATGACGGTCATTGACGTTAACACGGGATCGTTTGTCGGCTCCGGTGGAAACCTCGAGGAAACGGTTACTCAGAACAACCTTGAAGCGGCCGAAGAGATCGTTCGCCAGATGCGCTTGCGTGACCTGGGCGGCATGATTGTCGTGGATTTCATCGACATGGTATTGGAAGAAAACCGGGACCTCGTGCTGCGTCGTCTGACCGAGTACCTTGGCCGGGACCGTACCCGTCACAAGGTCAGTGAAGTGACGTCGCTGGGCTTGGTGCAGATGACCCGTAAGCGTTTAGGTACCGGTTTGCTGGAGACCTTCTCCACGATCTGTACCGAATGCGACGGTCGCGGTGTGATCTTGCACGCTGATCCTGTGGAGCATGAGGAGGAAGAAGCGCCACGCCGCGATCACGGCCACCGGAAGGAACGCCAGCAAGCGCGACGTCAACAAGTCATGCGTGAAGGTACGGGCAAGCCACGTCGCGATGAATCCTCCCGTCGTGGTGACAAAGCACACCGTGACAACAACCAAGCTGGGTCCAGCTCGACTGAGGTGGGATCGCCCGCTGAGTTGGCATCTTCTGCGGAGCAGACCGAGTCGCGCAGTCACGATAAGGCCACATCTACCCGTCGAGTGCGCCGCCGTCGCGTTGTGCGTAGCGTGACGGGATCGCAGCCCGATACCGATGCGCGCAACGTTGATGAGGGCCTGACCCATCGTCGTCGCACCAAGGGCAACAACCTAGCCGATGACGGACAGGCAAAGACTAACCGTCGCCGGCGTGCAAATGACGTGGCTATCGACGACATCGCAGCATCCGCCTTGCGCAATGCAAAAGCTGAGGATCCAGATGAGCCATCGGGTGCTGACTACATGCCCAACGATGCGCATGGTGATGAGAGGGCTTCTCAGCGCATCGCGCGGAATAACCGAGGCAACCGGGGCAACCGCGATTACCGGGACAACCGAGGCAACCAGGGCAACCGCGATAACCGGGACAGCCGCGATAACCAGGACACCCAAGGCAACCGCGACAAGGACAGCGAAGGCGTAAGCGCGTCCCGCCGTCGTCGCGTTCGCCGCGTTGTCCGTGCGCGCCACGTGAATGCCGCGAACACTTTGGAGCAAGGTCAGGCGCCAGCCGATAGGGCCTCATCGAGTACAGAACACACCGATGTCACCCAATCCGAAGCGACGCAGTCTCGTGAATCGCAGTCCAGCGATTCCCGGAAGCAGCGAACGGCACGTGGTCGCCACGCGGACTCGCAGACTTTCGAAGAAGCGAAGGCTGAGTTCGAAGCTTCACCGCGCCGGAAGCGCCAAACGCGCGGTAATTCGCGGTCAGACATTGCACCACAACCGGAGGACTTTGAGCGCACCGGCGCTAAGGACCCCGGTCAAGGTGGGCGCGGTTGGAGCAACCGAACCCGGGACGGCCGCAACCAGAACAACCGCAACAATCGCGGTCATGACGGCCAAGGTCAGGTTAACCGCGGAACGGGACAGCAACTGGATAGTGCTGCCCCACGCGGTGGCCGTGGCACCCGTCGTGTGCGTCGCGTGGTTCGCAAGCGAACCTAGCGGGGAAAGCATGCTGCTCAAGTGCAGACAAAGAGCCTTTTGTGGCGCGTGTGAAACCACACGAGGGTGATTTTGTTTCCAGCCTTTTTAGGGGTAGTCTTGAGCAGTCGCTGTTCAATTGTGAGGTGGCTTGCACACTCATGCGTGCATCCGCCCAGCTCGCAGCCCAGAAGCTTTGCAGGGCTGACCAATTGAACGCAGTGAAAGCAATAAGTCCAGTCAGGGTGCTTCTGCTCGTGCCGTCGTTGTTAGGTACGACCGCGGGGGCTGCCTGAACCGAGTAGAGAAATTTAAAGGGGTAGCCCTACATGTACGCGATCGTCAAGACCGGCGGAAAGCAGTACAAGGTTGCCGAAGGTGACCTCGTCAAGGTCGAGAAGATCGAGGGTGAGCCAGGTTCTTCCGTGGCTCTCACCCCGGTTCTCGTCGTCGACGGTGCAGACGTCACCACCGGTGACAAGCTCGCTTCCGCAAGCGTCAACGCAGAAATCGTAGAACACGTCCGCGGCAAAAAGATCCGCGGCATGCACTACCGCAACAAGACCGGCTACAAGCGCCGCTTCGGCCACCGTCAGGCCCTCACGGTCCTGAAGGTCACCGGTATCAAGTAACTTTACCGAGACACTGATCTTCCTTAAGGAGGGAGAGACACATGGCACACAAGAAGGGTGCATCTAGCTCTAACAACGGTCGTGACTCCGAGTCCAAGCGTCTCGGTGTGAAGCGATTCGGTGGTCAGCAGGTTAAGGCCGGCGAGATCCTGATCCGTCAGCGCGGTACTTCTTTCCACCCAGGCGAGAACGTTGGCCGTGGTGGCGACGATACTTTGTTCGCTCTCAAGGCTGGCGCTGTTAAGTTCTCCACCAAGCGCAACCGTCGCATGGTGAACATAGTCGAGAACGAGACCGTCGAGGCATAACCAGCCTCGCGCACGCCCCGCGACCGCTGCCCGTTGTCCTTTCCTCCCACTACTGTGGGGTGGCGAGGAACGCGGACACGGCGTGGGGCTTTTTCTTTTATTTTGGTCGACGCCCCGCTCGGCCCCGACCACGCAACTCAGCGTGGCGCAAATTCTTAACCGAAAGGACCACCTCAATGGCACAATTCGTCGATCGCGTGGTGCTCCACCTACAAGCAGGTGACGGCGGCCACGGCTGTAGCTCCGTGCACCGAGAAAAGTTCGTCCCCCTAGGTGGTCCTGACGGTGGTAATGGTGGCCACGGCGGTGACATTATCTTGGAAGTCTCCGACCAGGTGCACACGCTGCTGGATTTCCACTTCCACCCCCATATTAAGGCCAGCCGCGGCAACAACGGTGCTGGCGATCACCGCCACGGTGCCCGCGGGGAAGACCTCGTTCTTCCCGTACCCGAAGGCACGGTTGTTATCGACCAAGACGGCGAGGTCATCGCCGATCTTATGGGCAAGGGCACCCGCATGATCGTTGCGGAGGGTGGTCACGGCGGATTGGGCAATGCGGCCTTGGCCTCGAAAACTCGCAAGGCCCCTGGCTTTGCGCTGCTGGGCGAGCCGGGTGAGGTCAAGGACATTACCCTAGAACTCAAGTCCATGGCCGACGTGGGGCTGGTCGGATTTCCCTCTGCCGGCAAGAGCTCCCTGATCTCCGTGCTTTCGGCAGCCCGCCCGAAGATTGGCGACTACCCGTTCACTACGCTCGCGCCGAATCTCGGCGTGGTCAACATTGGGCATAAGGCATTTACTATTGCCGACGTGCCGGGCCTGATCCCGGGGGCTAGCCAAGGTAAGGGACTAGGGTTGGACTTCTTGCGCCACATCGAGCGCACCGCTGTGTTGGCCCATGTGGTGGACGCTGCCAGTTTGGAATCTGACCGCAATCCGGTGGACGACATTCGCGCGCTCGAAAAGGAGCTCGCCACCTACCAGGAAGAACTCACGTCTGATTCGGGCTTGGGTGATTTGCGGGAACGCCCGCGCGTTATCATTTTGAACAAGATGGACGTCCCCGATGCGGAGGACATGGCAGACCTGCAAGAAGAGGAGCTGATGTCCTTCGGCTGGCCCATTTTCCGCATTTCTACCGTCGCCCGCACGGGGCTGAAAGAGCTCACGTACGCGCTGTTGGAGATCGTGGAAACTCACCGCGCCGAGCATCCGGTGACCCGACGGGAAGTGAAAGTGCTGACACCGCAGGGCGTCAAGTCGAAGAGGGGCGGCAGGTTCGCTTCTTTCGAAGTGATGAAGGACTCCGAGAACACTGGAGGGTTCTTGGTCATGGGTGAGAAGGTGGAGCGGTGGATCCGGCAAACCGACTTCGAAAATGACGAAGCCGTGGGATTCCTTGCGGACCGGCTGGCCAAAGCGGGGGTCGAAGAAGAACTATGGAAGATCGGCGCAGTGGAAGGCGATGAGGTCACCATTGGTGATATCACCTTCGAATGGGACCCAACGACCGCGGCGGGGGTGGACATCATGCGCTCTGGACGAGGCACGGATATGCGCTTGGAACAGACCACACGTACCGGCGCTGACGAGCGTAAGCGCGCGTCTCAGGCCCGCCGTGGTCTGATCGACGAATATGACTTTGGAGACGGCGAAGAGGCAGATCGCGAGCGCTGGCAAGGCTAGCTGAGAATAGTTATTTAGTCATGCCAACGTTTTTTGGCTGGCATAATGGGATATATGCCGAATCCCAACCCAGATGTTGAAGATCGAGACGATGAGACTGTGGGGGGAGCCGAACCGGTTCCTGCCTTCGGATCTCGACCCGTTCACACCCCGGGGCCGGTGATCCCTGCCACGACGGTAGAGTTTCCCGACCCCGAGGCGGATCCGGATGATCCCGCGATGGGTCATGAATCCGACGTACGTCGCGATGTAGCACACGCCCGTCGCCTCGTTGTAAAAATCGGTTCGTCTTCCTTGACGGATGACGATGGCCAGGTGAACCCCGAACGCATCGACACCATTGCCGATGCGTTAGAGGCACGGATGGACCGGGGCACGGACGTTATCGTTGTGTCCTCGGGCGCTGTCGCTTGTGGTATGGGCCCTTTGGAACTGTCCCAGCGCCCAACTGATTTGGCTACGAAACAAGCCGCCGCGGCTGTCGGCCAGGTACTGCTTGCACAGGAGTGGGCACGATCATTTGCCCGCTACGGGCGCACGATTGGCCAGGTGTTGCTCACGGCGTCTGATGCTGCGGAGCGTGACCGTGCCCGCAATGCGCAGCGCACGATCGACCGGTTGCGGCAACTGAAGACCGTGCCTATCGTGAATGAGAATGACACGGTTGCGACATCCGAAATGCGGTTCGGTGACAACGATCGCTTAGCCGCCCTGGTTAGTCACCTTGCTTTCGCCGACGCCCTCGTGCTGCTCAGCGACGTAGATGGCTTGTACGACCGTAATCCCGCCGAACCGGATGCCAACTTCATTCCTGAAGTGCGCTCTGGTAAGGATCTGCGGGGTGTGATCGCAGGCGATGGTGGGCGCCTAGGCACAGGTGGCATGGCGGCAAAAGTGTCTGCCGCACGCCTGGCCTCGCGCGCAGGTGTTCCCGTGTTGTTGACATCAACGGAGAACATTGGTGCAGCGCTCGATGATGCCCAGGTGGGAACGTGCTTCTGGCCAGATGAAGACCGCTTGAGCGCCTGGAAGTTCTGGGTGCTGTACGCGGCTGATTCTAGGGGCCGTTTGCACTTGGATGCAGGTGCTGTCGAAGCCGTGACGAACAACCGTAAGTCCTTGCTGGCTGTAGGCATTACCTTGGTAGAAGGAGACTTCTCCCAGGGGGATATCGTGGACATTGTCGATCCTGAGGGTGTTCTGGTAGGCAGGGGAGAGGTAGCTTATGATTCCGTCATGCTCGATGGCATGATCGGTCGGCCAACCCAGGATATGCCCGAGTTTGCGCGCCGCCCCGTGGTTCATGCGGATTACATGTCAACCTATTCCAACCGTGCCCAGCTGAATATACCCAGCTAGTGAGCAAGAACTTCGAACTAGCAGCATATGGCCCAGCTGATAGGGATCAGCTGAAGAGCCCAGCTGATAGGGCTCAGCTGATTGTACCCAGTAGTTTTACGGCACTCTCGGCTCAACTGAATTTATCCAACTAGTAATGAACAACCCCGATACTGTGAAGGTTATGACTGACAACAACGCTAATGTGACCCCCGAACGCCAAGCCGAGCGCGCAGAAGTGTATGACAAGGCGCGCAAGGCCAAAGAAGTAAGCCAGCAGGTTCTGCTTACCACCCTGCAGAAAAATGAGCTGCTGGAAAAAGCCGCTGAAGCTCTCGAAGCCAACACCGAGGAGATCCTGCAGGCAAACGAAGAGGACCTGGCCGCAGGTAAAGAACGCGGCCTGTCTGACAGCTTGCTGGATCGCCTGCAGTTGGATGAGGAGCGGATCAAGGGCATCGCCAACGGCCTGCGCCTCGTTGTCGGCTTGAACGACCCAGTGGGTGAGATCGTCCGGGGACACACTCGCCCCAACGGTTTGCGCCTCAAGCAGGTTCGCGTTCCCCTGGGCGTGATGGGAATGGTCTACGAAGCGCGCCCCAACGTCACCGTCGATGCGTTCGGCCTCGCGGTGAAGTCTGGCAATATTCCGTTGCTCCGCGGTTCCAAGTCCGCTCGGCACACCAACGAAAAACTCGTGGAAATCCTGCAAAACGTGGCCGCTGAATATGGTCTGCCCCGCGAGATCGTGCAGTTGCTGCCATGCGATACACACGACTCGGTACAGGACCTGATCACCGCCCGCGGTTTGGTCGACCTTGTTATCCCGCGCGGTGGCGCCGGTTTGATCAACGCGGTGGTAACCGGTGCGACCGTCCCCACGATTGAAACGGGAACGGGCAACTGCCACTTTTATATCGACAATTCCGCAGATGTCGATACCGCAATCAAGCTGGTGATTAACGGCAAGACCCGCCGTTGCTCCGTGTGCAATGCCACCGAGGTGCTGCTGCTAGATACCAACCTGCCAGACCAGGACAAGAAGCGTGTTCTCAAGGCTCTGCAGGATGAAGGCGTGACGTTACACGGCAAGAAGGCAGAGCTGGACGGGCTTGCCGATGACGTTGTGGAAGCAACCGATGAGGACTGGACTGATGAGTACCTGTCCTTCGACATTGCTGTGGCACTGGTCGATGGCGTGCAAGAGGCCGTTGAGCATATCAAAAAGTACTCCACCGGTCACACCGAAGGCATCGCCGCCCAAGACTACAGCGTGACCAACTATTTCGAGACCTTCGTGGATTCCGCTGCGGTTTCCATCAACACCTCAACCGCGTGGACTGATGGCGAAATGTTCGGCTTTGGTGCCGAGATTGGCATCTCCACCCAGAAGCTGCATGCTCGTGGGCCAATGGGTCTACCGGAATTGACCTCCACCAAGTGGGTTGTCTCTGGCGACGGCCAGGTTCGCCCCTAATCTGATGGTGCAAGTTCGCCCCTCAGCCGGTTGATGACCTTCGCACCACGGTAGCGCGGGAGACCCCGGCGGCGTGGGCGGCATAGGCACGTCGTTTAGACGACTGCTACTCCCGCGGCAATAAGAGCTAAGACCAGCGGAATTTCCCACAACCCCACCTTCTTGGGAGTCCAAGTGGTGGGGTTTTTCTGGGCGTCGGCGGGGATCGCCACGCTGCGCCACCACGCGGCAGTCATGACGGTAATCAGCAACAACGTGCTGGCCAGGTTGCGTCCTCCACCGAAAAACGCCGTCGCGGTGGCCGCGATCGTGAGAACGACGGCGACCGCGTGGTAATTGTGTGACAAATTCTCAAACGGGGCGTTTCCCTTTTCGCGGATCATAGTCTTCACGTAAAAAATCGTGCCCACGTAATACAACGCGGTGGATAAAGCCACCACCCAGATCTCAGCAGGCACGTTGAAAAAGAACCACGGCATGGGCGCGAATTCGCCGGCGCTGACCATCACTAAGAGCAGAGCCGAACTAGCCAACGTGGTTGCGATGCCCGAAATCAGGGAACGCGGGCGGCGTCGAATAATTTCTTCGACAGCTACCGCAACCAAGGGCGCAAAGATTAAAGCCCACCACGCCAAGCCGGGATACTGAATCAGTGCAAAAAGCCCTGCTAGCGCAGAAACTACACCGTACACGAGCATGGGGCGAGCGTACTGGGCTTTGCGGTTGGCCGAGCGAGCCTTGAACCATAACCCGTATGCGAAAAACCAGAAGTATCCCAGCATCCACGCGATTGCGATGGCGGGAATTGCAGCACGGTGGTGTTGACCGGACGGCCCTTCGTAGGCCAATCCGATGATCGCGCCCACCAGCATGGGCGCCACCAGCATTGCCCACGCTCCGTGCTGGTTGGGGACCCAAGGGTTAATCCCACCGGGGTGGCGTTTGCGGGGTGAGGGGCGACGAGGGTGCTCAGCCGAGCTGGTTGAGTGCTGCGAGGACATAGTAAGGCTATTCTAAACCCGTGCACCGCGTGAAAGGTATCCGTGCATGGTGGCCACCATGACCGCCAGCCGGCATTTCCTTGGGCCTCAACGGCAGGTCCGTGGAACCCGAAGCGTGGCTAGCAACCCAGTCCCTCAAGGAGTTAGTTCTACGTGACATCCCCGCAGCCTGACGCGAAACCAGATCCCCGCCAGTACGAATCCCAGCGACATACGCACGACAGTCCGCGTCGTGTAGGAATCATGGGCGGAACGTTCGACCCGATCCACAATGGGCACCTAGTGGCTGGGTCTGAGGTGGCAGACATGTTCGATCTGGACGTAGTGGTGTACGTTCCCACCGGCCAGCCTTGGCAGAAGAAGGGTAAGAACGTTTCGGCGGCGGAGGATCGCTACCTCATGACAGTTATCGCCACCGCGTCCAATCCGAGTTTCGAGGTCTCCCGCGTAGATATCGAGCGCGAGGGGGACACGTTCACCGTCGATACCTTGACGGACATGCGGGAAATCTACCCCGACGCCGAGTTGTTTTTCATCACCGGCGCCGATGCCCTGAATAAGATCGTCACGTGGCGCGATTGGGAATCCATGTTCGAGCTGGCCCACTTTGTCGGGGTGACTCGGCCGGGCTACTCCCTATCTTTTTCCGACGCCACCACCTCCCCGCTCAAGCGCGAGTTGGAAGCCGGGCGACTGCGCTTGGTGGAGATTCCAGCGATGGCCATCAGCTCAACCGATATCCGTGAGCGCGCGGCTTCCGGCCGGCCGGTGTGGTACCTAGTGCCCGACGGGGTGGTGCAATACATCGCAAAGCACCGCATGTATGTGCGGTAACATAGCTAAAAAAGAGATTTTCGAAAGGCTGACCATTTGACTGCCCACGCAGATTCAATTGCAATGGCGGGCTTGGCTGCCCGCGCCGCTGCTGACAAGCTGGCGGAGGATATTTTGGTGATTGACGTTTCCGAACGTCTGGCCATCACCGACTGCTTCGTGATTGCTTCCGGCGATAACGAGCGCCAAGTGAACGCGATCATCGACGAGGTTGAGGATCAGCTGCACGATGAAGGGTTCAAGCCCACCCGCCGCGAAGGACGCGGGGAGGGTCGTTGGGTTCTACTCGATTACGGTGACATTGTTGTCCACATTCAGCGCAAGGATGAGCGCGAATTTTATGCGCTGGATCGTTTGTGGCGAGATGCACCCCAAATTGAGGTCGACGGTGTGGAACAAATCGACCGCGGCCCCGAGTGGAACGCAGCTGAAGTCGATGAGCGTAATGTGAGCAGCGCCGAAGAGCTCCCGCTCGCGGGCCCAACCCCGGACGCGGACGAACTCTAATGACTGCCGCCTACCCAGTTGATCGCCGTTTGGTGCTGATTCGTCATGGCCAAACGGAATACAACGCAACTGGTCGGATGCAGGGGCAGCTGGATACCGAACTGAGCGAGGTCGGCCGAGAGCAGGCCCGCGCCGCAGCCGAGGTGCTGGCGGGATGGACAGTTTCGCGCGTCATCGCCAGCGATTTGGAGCGAGCGGAAGAAACCGCTCGCATTCTGGCAGAACCGTGGGGTGTCGACGTCGAAACGGACCAGCGCCTACGGGAAACGGATCTGGGGGCGTGGCAAGGGGCGTCGCATAAGGAAGTCGACGCCGATTACCCAGGCCAGCGCGCGTACTGGAAACACGACCCCGAGTGGGCTCCGCCGCAGGGAGAATCTCGTGTGCAGGTGGCCGAGCGCGCCTTCGCGGTGGTCGACGAGGTGATGAATACCGATGCGTTTGATCGGGGACTGGTTGTGATCGTAGCCCACGGTGGCACGATTGGTGCGCTGACTGCTCGCCTGTTAAACCTGCCCAGCAGTCACTCGCTGGTGTTTTCCGGTCTAGGAAACGTGTGCTGGTCGCAACTTCTGGCGCGCCCACAGTTTGTTGGTGCCGGGGATTCCAGCGTGCCTGCCGTCGACGGGTCGACGGTCCCACTGGTTCCCAGCGGAGCGAAAGACTGGTGGAAAACACCAAAGTGGTTGCTTGAAGGCTGGAACGTGCATGCGAATGCGGCTGCTCCTGCGGGTGCACCCAGCCCAGATGAGGGCGGTGAGGAAACAAGCGGCGAGGGAAATAGCGCCGCGGGAACCGACAAGACGGGGGAGCAACTGCGATGACCGTTCAAGTGCTGACCGATTCCGCCAGTTGTCTGCCCGTTGAGTTGGCAGCGGCAGCGGGGGTGACCGTGGTGCCCATCCATGCGGGTGGGGAAGGTGAGGAGCGCACCACAGCGGGCTTGAGCGCAATGGAGCTCACCGCTCACTACGCGCGTTTGTTGGAACGTAGTGGTGATGATGGCGTGGTGGCCCTTCACATCGCCAAAGGCCTCAGCGCAACGTGGTCCAATGGCACAACGGCTGCGGGGGTGGTCGGCGATACCGTAGAGACCGCCGATGCCGTTCGAGTTATTGATTCCGAATCCGCTGGGATGGCCATTGGGTACGCAGCCCTCGCCGCGGCTGAATGCGCGAACAAGGGCGGTTCCTTGGACGAGGTGGAATCCACGGCGCGGGAGGCTTTGACGTCCTCTCGGCTGTGGCTGTACGTACACCGTATTGACTCACTGCGCAAGGGTGGCCGTTTGTCCACGGCGCGAAGCCTGTTTACCTCCGCGTTGGCATTCAAGCCGGTCTTCGCGATTTCTGGGGGCAAGCTGACATTGGCCGCCCGTTCCCGCACGCAGAATAAGGCGATGGATCGAATGCTGAACCTGGTCGTGGATCAGGTCAAGCAGGCATCAGTTGAGGTCGCATCCGATGAGGATCCCGCGCAGGTGACCGCCCCGGTAATGCGTGTCGCGGTGCATTACGCAGATGATCCAGAAGCTGCGGCCAGCCTGCTGGCACGGATACAGGTGGCCGTGCAAGAGCTTGGGGATGGAGACATCGGTACTGAGGATGGGGCTTCTGCTTCTTCTACCCCGACGCCCCGCCGCCCGAAAAACGCTCATGATGGGGGTGAAGCGGGCGTGGCGGAAGAAGACACCGCGAAGTCCGCAGTGCGCGAGATTGTTAACGAGGTAGCGAAGTCGGCAACTACGTTCTTGGAGCGCGTTGTTGCAAGTCGGGCCGTGCAGAAGATTGCGGCGGTGGTGGAAGCAGAATCCGCGGAGCCCGAAGCGGCATACGGTGCGACACATGTTGTGCCGAAGGTAGAGCTGCACTTAATTCCCATGGGAGAGGCCGTGCAGGTCCACACAGGTGCCGGTGCCGTAGCGGTTTCAACGGTGCAGCTGGCGCCCGAATAATCCGGTTCGCTTGCAGGGTGAGTATCCGGGTTAGCGCGGGCGCGCGCGGGGATTGCGCGCGGGTTAATTACCGGTTTTCCACAGCCACTCCAGTATTCACAGGCTGCAGGGCTTATGCGGTGCGTCTGGGAGCGACCCAGTAGGAGGCAGTGGCCGGGAGTGTTTTACTTCGACGCATGGGTGCAATGCGGGCGGAAAAATCATCAAAGACAGCGGAGGGCACGCGTCGGCAACTCTTGCACAAGCGAGTGGAGGAGCTTACGCAACCTGTGGCTGAACATCAGATTGCCGAGCTGGATTTGGATACCCGGCGTGGATTCACCATGCGATCGGGCACCATCGTCCTGGCGGCGGTGGTTTTCCTAGCAGTGGTGGTTGGTGCCGTTATGGGAATCCGCGTGTTGGCCGGGACGGACGAGCAAAACGGTAATGGTGGCACTGGAGTGGGTGGTACTCACGCCTTGAGTGTGCCAACGAGCGAAACAACCGTGGTGAGTCACCCGGGATCCGGGGCACCACACGAGCGCGCGGGGAGGGGTGGTGAAGGTACTGGTGGCAGAAGTGGGGATCGTGCGGGCGGTTCGTCTGATGTTGATGGGAAAACCGATGCATCGGGCGAGCGTGCGGACAGTGAGATCACGACCAATGGCTCTGGGATCATCGTCGTCAGCGTGCAAGGCATGGTTGCCCATCCTGGCCTGTTACGGGTGAAAGATGATTTGCGGGTGGGGGATGTTATTTCCTTGGCTGGGCCCACGCATTCGCGGGCACGGGTGGATGGGCTCAATCTTGCGCAGCAGGTTGCCGATGGGATGCAGATCGTCATTGATCCCAGGGGTTCTCGACTAGTGCTGCCCGTTGGAATGACCGGTGGTGCGGATGGGGCTGCTAGCGGTGATGGGGCGGGTGCGCATGCACCGTCTGCAGCAGCGGGAGGCACTACGGGATCCGCCGGAGCAGAAGGTAACAAACCGGGGGAAGCAGGGAAGGTGAACATTAATACCGCTGATGAGGCAGCATTGGAAACCCTCAGTGGGGTGGGGCCCGCTACGGCGAAGGCGATTGTGGAATGGCGCACGACTAATGGCAAGTTCCGATCGGTGGAACAACTCATGGAGGTCCGGGGCATTGGACCCGCCAAGTTCGCCACCATGAAGGATTCGGTAACGGTGTGACGACAAACGACCAGAAATGGGTGTTCCATGAGGGTGACGTTAGATCCGAATGTCGCTGCTGCGCGTGACCCGCGGTCCCCGGAGGCCATTCGGCAGCGGCGCGGTCCCGATGCACGGTTGGTTCCCGTGGCGGCAGCGGTGTGGATTGCCGTGGCGTGGACCATGGTCGATCGCTCGGGTGTGCCCGCTGTCGCGTGCGCGGTGGTAGCTGCACATGCCGGGGGAGTGATTGGGGTGAGCAACGTGCGCTACTGGCGTGGCCGGGGCAAGGCGCGGTCGCAACAGGAGTTCACGCGGCGAAAAATCATGCATGCACTGTGTTGGCAATTGGTGGTGTGTACCGTGGCAGCGGGCACGGTCGCGGGGATGGCTACCGTACGCATTGTGCACGCCGATCAGCTTGCGTGGTTGAGTTCACACAGCACTCAGCATTTCCGAGGAGAGGTAACCATTGCTGGATTGCCGCGACTAATGGATCGAGGCCGGGTGCAGGTTCCCGTGGAGGTTCCGGGAGTGGGAGTTGTGCCTTTATTCGTGGAGCGCGACGAGTTGCGGGGGTTGGATGGGGGCGAAACCGCGCTGCAAGGTGACGGCGGCACAACCCAGGAAACAGAGAGCGGGGCAGCACCGCACACACAGGGCGAAACCGCGCTGAACGGTGACGGCGGCACAACCCAGGAAACAGAGAGCGGGGCAGCACCGCACAAACCACAGTCTAATCGGGTCCGCGATAAACCTTTGAGTACCCTACTGGCACCGGGTAAGCGTGTGAACATCTCCGCCACGGTGCGTCGGACGGATAAAGCGCTCGTCTTGCCTTTGCAATTGTCGTCGCAGCGCGATGTGCGCCCCGTTGAAGGCGGGGAACCGCGCGGCCTGTGGGCCATTGCCCAGCGCCTTCGATGGAGCCTTTGGACGAATATCTCTTGGCTACCGGACGAAATCCGACGATTGGTTCCGGGCATGGTGATGGGGGATGTGAGTATGCAAACTCCTGCGGTGCGCCAGGAATTCGTCAACACAGGTCTTAGTCATTTGAGCGCCGTTTCGGGATCCAATATCGCCATCCTGGCCAGCAGCGTGATGGTGCTTGCGACGGCATGCGGGTTGCGCCGACGGACACGTACTGTCCTCACTGGAATGTCGATATGTGCATTCATGGCGGTCGTCGGTCCGGAGCCGAGCGTGCTACGTGCCACTGTTATGGGTTTGATCGGGGTGATCGCCGTAGCCACCGCGCGTTGGAAGGACATAGTGGTGGCACTGTGCATCAGCATCATCGTGCTGCTCAGCGTGGATCCCAACCTGGCGGTGAATTACGGATTCGTCCTGTCCGTGGTAGCCACCGCGGGCATTGCCGTGCTGGCCCCGCGGTGGTCCGCAGCAACACTGCGGTGGTGGGCTGGTCTCACGGCCCGGCACTTTCACCGTTTCCCGCAGCAATGGGAGGCGCAGTTTATCCGGGTACTGATGGTGGCGATAGCCGCGGACCTAGTCACCATCCCGGTTATTGCGCACATGACGGGACAGTTGCCGGTCGTTACCATCGTCGCCAACGTATTAGTCCTATGGGCTGTCCCCCTCGTCACGACGGTAGGGTTGGCCGTGAGTGTGGTGGGAGCGATAGCGCCCGCTGTCGGAATTGGTAGCGGGGTGACCAAGTGGTTTGCGATCGCTCTTGTTCCACCGGCCCAGTGGATAGCATGGATCGCGTCTTCGTTTGCCAACGGCCCAAAAATCACTGTTCCAGAATCGTGGCCAGGCGCTATTCTCACCGCCACCATTGCTTGTATCGGGGTATGGAGTGTGCGGCACCCTCAACGGATGGGAATACGGTGCGCGTGGCCGGTTGCGATTGTCGCCCTGGTGGTGATGGGGCGAGCGGGACTTGTGGGCGTCGACCAAACAAAAAAGCCGTGGACACAGCAGCGGGAAGTGGTAGCCGACCGGTCCCGCACGGTGGTGGTTCCTAAGGAAGCGCAGGTGATTGCCACTTTTGGGGTAAAGCCTCAGGTAGAAGCCCAGTCCAATGAGCCGCCACCGCCGCGGTCCGAAGTGCAGCCGCGGATGATCGTGGTGGAAGAATGCGGGGAGCCACTGGGACGGCCCTCATTCACAGCTAGCGGGATTCCGGTGATCTATCCCTGCCGTAATGGGACGAAAGTGAGATGGGAATGAGGTGCCGGGGACCGTGGATCGAAAGTGAACCCGAACGCCCCGGCGTGGCAGAATGATCAACATGAACAAGCCCCAGCCGCCCGCGCCTGTGAACCTCATCGTCGGTGAGGACGAGTTTCTGGCAGAACGTCGGCGACGGGGGATTGCACAGCAGGCGCGCCGGGCTAGCGGAAACCCTGATTTGCCCGTAGAGATGCATAAGGCATCGGAGCTCAGCGAGCCGGAGCTGCTAGAACTGCTCAGCCCCAGTTTGTTTGCTGAAGACCGGATCATCTATATCAGCGAGGTCGAGGATAAGGGGAAGGAAGTTGTTGAGCTGGTGGAGGGCGCGATCCGCGATCCAGCTCCGGGAATCGTGCTGATCATCTGGCACAAGGGCAAAGGACGAAATAAAAAACTCGTTCAAACATGGCCGAAGCTCGGCGCGGTTGTGCATGAGGCCGCACCACTGAAAGGCCGGGCGATTCTGAGTTTCATCGATGGGGAGTTCCGCAGTCACGGGGTGCGCGTGGCAACGGATGTGTCCAGTGCGTTGCACGATGCGGTGGGGTCCGATCTTCGCGAACTCGCCAGCGCCGTGAGCCAGCTGGTGGCAGATACGGACGGCAAGGTCACCGTGGAGTCAGTGCACACGTACTACGTGGGGCGTGCGGAGGTTTCTGGATTCGATGTGGCTGACCTCGCGGTCACGGGGCACATCACGAATTCTGTTGCCATGGCCCGCCGCGCCATGCAGGTTGGAGCCAAGCCCATTGCGTTGGCTACGGCTTTAGGTATGGGGGTTACTGGCATCGCCAAGGTGGCCGGGGCCGGTCGGATCGACGCCCGCCGCGATGCCAGCGCCTTTGGGATGAGCCCATGGCAATTGGAGAAAACCGTGCGCAACGCACGCAGTTGGACTCCCGCAGCTATCGCCGAAGCGGTACAGATCGTGGCGGACCTCGATGGCGCCACCAAAGGCAGCGCGCTCGATGAAGAATATGCGGTGGAAGAGGCCGTCCGTGCGATCGCCGAGTTGGCATCGCGGGGAAAGCGATAGAAAAATCCCGCCTGCAAACGTTCTAGCCTCCCTGCCACAAAGGGAAAGAGGAGAAGAAATGCTAGGCGGGATAGTGCTCAACACCGTGGGGTGTTGAACCAAGCAGGCACTTAGGCCATCTTGTTGAAGCGAGCAGCCATGCCGGACTTTTTGTTCGCCGCGTTGTTGCGGTGAATGGTGCCCTTGGTGACGGCCTTATCGTAGAAACGGGAAGCAACGCGCAGCTGCTTCTCGGCGCCTTCCTTGTCGCCCTGCTCTACCAACGCGTTGAACTTACGCGTTTCGGTGCGGAGACGGGAACGGATAGCCTGGTTGCGCTTACGAGCGATCTCGTTGGTGAGAACGCGCTTCTTCTGCTGCTTGATGTTTGCCATGGTTGGCATACCTCTTTCTATACAAATATCGGTTCACGTACTGAACAGTGACCATGCAGCTGGGCGGGGTGTTTGTGCCTTCGTGATCTCTGACATTCCACCCAAGGTCCTGTGAAATGCGACGAACGCTCCAACCCAGCTAAGGTTGTGAACTTTGCATAATCTACCAGCTCACGGCTTGCGAACCAAAAATAGTTCGTGGCTGCGGGAAGGTCCAACGCAGCCTGCTGTGACATCCCCATCGCCTTTCGGCATGACGAGGGGGCTGCAACTCAGCGTGAAACCCACGTGATATTCCGCGTGGCCATCCGGATTTCCTAATGCCACCCAAAACGCTTGCGCAATTGGGTGGCGATGCGTTCATATCGCCGTTCCGGCATGGAAACACCCCGGCGCTGGATGGATGCCTCGGGGAATTGCAGTATTTTGTCCAAACGCACCCAGTTCTCGTCGGCGTCGTAATTCCAAGGGCCATGCCCGATCCGCAACCAGTTGTCCTCGTTAGCATGGTCCGTATTCGAGCTGATCAGCAACCCCATGAGGTGGTTCCGATTACGACCAACGATGACGACCGCGCGCCGTTCCAGCTCGCCCGATTTGTGGGTGCGGATGTTGACCCACACCACCTCGCCGCTATCAGCTTGGCCATCCATGTCTGGGGCATAAATCACGGAACGGGCCAGATCACGGGTTGGGGTTTTGACCGTTTCATCGCGTTCGCGAATGGTCTGCAGACGTGAATCAGTGAGTCCCAACTGGGAATCCATTTCCTGCAACCCCTCATCGAGACTGCCCGAACGCTGGAAAATGGAACGCAGGACGCGCCCTAGAGGATTGCCCTTTCGCTCACTCATGCTGCACCACGTTAACTAAATTTCCACACTGCACATCAACGGTTGAAACCCGAAGCGGGAGGCGGAGGGTTGGGGGATATTTTGGATGTATCGCTCAGCATAGTGGGTGGGGTGTGCCTGCGTGTGCGAGCGGGGGATTTCGCCCCAATTTGGGCTGTTGCGCGCGGGTGATGGTGGCTGTGAAAGAGGAATATGTCGCCGGTGGTTCGCATAGTAGTGTGGACTGGTAAACGAACTAGGAGGGCACCCCATATGGCCGCGAAGCAGAAAAACTATGCGACGGAGACTTTTACCGACCCCTCTCGCATTCGAAATTTCTGCATTATCGCTCACATTGACCACGGCAAATCCACCTTGGCGGATCGCATTCTGCAGATGTCGGGGGTAGTGGATGACCGTGACATGCGCGACCAATACCTCGACAACATGGATATTGAGCGCGAGCGCGGTATCACGATCAAGGCGCAGAACGTGCGACTGCCATGGGTATCTCGAACAGGTGTGCACGCTGGCGAGGAATTAGTGATGCACCTTATTGACACTCCCGGCCACGTGGACTTCACGTACGAAGTCTCCCGTGCATTGGAGGCATGTGAAGGCTGTATCTTGCTGGTTGATGCCGCGCAGGGAATTGAGGCGCAGACCTTGGCCAATCTGTACCTCGCCATGGAAAACGACCTGGAGATCATCCCAGTTCTCAACAAAATTGACCTGCCTGCGGCGGATCCGGACAAATACGCCGCAGAGATTGCTCACATTATTGGTTGTGAGCCAGAGGACGTGCTACGGGTTTCCGGTAAGACCGGCGAGGGTGTGCCGGAGCTGCTGGACCGCGTGTGTGAGCTGGTTCCTGCGCCACAGGGCGATTCCGATGCCCCAGCGCGCGCTATGATTTTCGATTCGGTCTACGACATCTACCGCGGCGTAGTGACCTACGTGCGCATGATGGATGGCCGTCTTGAAAGCCGCCAGAAAATTCAGATGATGAGCACTGGTGCGACTCACGAGACCCTCGAGATCGGCGTGGTTTCTCCGGAACCCGTTAAAACCAAGGGTCTGGGCGTGGGCGAAGTGGGTTACATCATCACCGGTGTGAAGGACGTCCGCCAATCCAAGGTGGGCGATACCATCACGTGGGCTCACAACGGTGCGGATACCCCACTGAAGGGTTACGCCGAGCCCAAGCCCATGGTGTACTCGGGCCTCTTTCCCGTCACCGCTGCACAATACCCCGACCTTCGCGAGGCTATTGAGAAACTACAGCTTAACGACGCCTCGCTGACCTTCGAGCCCGAGACGTCTGTGGCTCTCGGTTTCGGATTCCGTTGTGGCTTCTTGGGGCTGCTCCACATGGAGATCACCCGCACCCGCTTGGAGCGAGAATTCGACCTAGATCTGATTTCCACCGCCCCCAGCGTTGTGTACCGCGTGGTGAAGGAAGATGGGGAAGAACTACTCGTGCGCAACCCCTCGGATTGGCCGGGCGGCAAGTTGCGCGAAGTCTACGAACCCATGGTGGACATGACGATCATCGTTCCAGAACAGTTCCTGGGAGGAACGATGGAGCTGTGCCAGTCTAAGCGTGGCCAGATGAAAAACATGGACTTCCTTTCTCAAGAGCGCGTGGAGCTGCGCTACCACATCCCGTTGGGCGAGATCATCTTTGACTTTTTCGACATGCTGAAGTCCCGCACCAAGGGCTATGCATCCCTCAACTACGAGGAAGCCGGCGACCAACTGGCCGATCTGGTGAAAGTGGATATCTTGCTGCAAGGTGATCCGGTGGATGCCTTTAGTGCCATCGTGCACCGCGACAACGCCCAGTGGTACGGCAACAAGATGACCGTGAAGCTCAAGGAGCTCATCCCGCGGCAGCAGTTTGAGGTGCCCGTCCAGGCTGCGATCGGTTCGAAGATCATTGCCCGAGAGAATATCCGCGCGCTACGCAAGGACGTTCTTGCCAAGTGCTACGGCGGTGACATTTCGCGTAAGCGCAAGCTGCTGGAAAAGCAGAAGGAAGGTAAGAAGCGGATGAAGTCCATCGGCTCGGTTTCCGTGCCGCAAGAGGCCTTCGTGGCTGCTCTATCTACCGATTCGGAGTAGACCGATTCGGTGCAGCGAGTCTGCACCTGGAGAGGGGCTGTGCTTGTGATGCGCAGCCCTTTTTTGTTGTACGAGCCTATGGTTGCGCTCGTTGTGGCTGCGCCAGTTATGGTTGCGCTGGTTGTGGCTGCTCATCGAGACAATTCCGGGCGTTCCTCATCGAGCAATAACCGCACCTGGGCGGCCAGGCGGGACAGGTCGTCGAGGCTGGCCTCGTGGTGCCCCCGCCCGTGACAGTAATCCAGCAGCATATACCCAGTTCGCTGCATGTGCTGGTGCCGTTCCCACACCTCATCGGCCCGCAACGGATGATTCGCCGCCAGGGACATTACGGTACGCCGTTCCGTGAGCAGCTCGTACTGCAAGTCGCGGCGCTCAGGTAGGGCACGGCGGGGCGTCGTCACCAAAAGAGCGCCCAGTAAAGCGCCCATGGCACTGCGGCAGTTCTTGGCTACGAAGCTGTGATAGCGAGCCTCAGCTTTGGGGCGGAGGAACCACAGTACTGCCACGCTGGCCAGGACCGCGATGAAAACCTCCAGGGTTCGAGAAGCGAGGACATGCCCAATGTTCTGGGTGGTGGAACTGCCCATCATCAGGGCGATGGGGGTGGTGAAGATAACGGTGATGGCGTAATTCCGCACCACAAAGATTTCCGCGCCGAATTGACCGATCGCCAAGACGGTGAGCATCCAAAATCCGCCGATCTCAAAGTGGTGAAGTAGCGCGAATATGCCGATGCCGACGATGGAACCGAGCATTCGCTGGATGCCCCGTACCATCCCAGGGATACGTTCCGGTCCCCATTGCAACATGATGACTGCTGAGACCACGGCCCAGTCGGGACGGTCGAATCCCAGCGCGATACCAACGGCGGCTGAGATAACGCCGGCGAAAGCCATGCGCTGCGCGGCCACCATAGCGTGGGAATTCCACGTCAACGAACGATTGATGCGAGTGCGGACATCCGGCCGGGCCAGGGGAATGGTGGCCCGGGAAGGGTCAACGAGGGCTGGGGAGTCGCTCAGCTCATCGCTGACGGGAATCACACCGGACGTGGCATTGATCCGCATTAAATCTTGCCGGGCTTGCAAAGTGCGCTCTACGAGGTGCGATAACTCGGGACGGATGATGCGACCACCGTTGATGATGCCCGCAGAGTCGAGCGCCGACCACGCGCCGGCCAGTGCTGTTTGCGCCTTATGATTGCCGGCGATCGAAGGGTTTTCCTCGAAATCCCGTACTGCCGCGCATAGGTTATCCACCGTTGTTTCCTCCGGCCCATTGGGATTCACGAAAAACGCGGCCATGCCGAAGATCAAACCGGACAACACGCCGAAGGTACACCACAGGCCCACATCCAAGGGGGTGAGTCCTGCGCGTGCGCTCATCGAGGCGCCGCCGGTCACCATGATGATGAAAAACACTCCGGGAGGCGGCAGCAGCAGCGCGTTTTGGATGAACGTGCCCACCAAGCCGAAAACAATGGTCAGCGCGGCCGTCAATCCCAGCCACCAGATCGTGCCACCCGCATCGATGTGGCCCCACACCACGTGGCCCACGGCATTACCTGCCATCACGCCCCCGATTAGTAACGCGCCGGAGATAAGGATGTAGCGCCACCGAGTTCGATAGGGCTGCCCTTCGCCGTAGATGACAGAAAACACACCCGCTGCCAGCAGCAGCATGTGCTGTTCAAAACCCAACGCCAAGCAGATCAGCCCGGGAACGTACAGTGCCAGTGCAGCACGAGTGGCACCCGGCCATCGCGGGGCTGATGTGTGCATCGTGGTGAGTAGGGTCCAGGGGTGTGGTTGTTGTGGTCTTGGTTCAGAAAATTCACTCACACGTTGATTCACACATATAGCTTAGTCTCGCTCACGCGGGCTTGTTTGGCCTAGTCCCGCTCACGCGGGCACGTTTAGCCTAGTCCCGCCCACGCGGGCTCGTTTATCGGCTGGTTAGTGCCCGCCGATGGCTGACCCGAGTTTGCCCCAGGTCCATAGTTTCCCCGGTGGCCGCACCGCTAGCAAAGCTATTTGGATCAAGCCTGCGCCGGCCCATCCGGCTCGATTGGGCATGGGGGAACTCCGCTGCAGCGGCAGCCATCGCCAGTTTCTCGTCGGATTGCAACACCAGTGTTCCTGCGGTGTTTTCCGTCGAATACTCCACAGCATGCGCGCGCTCAATATCCGCCAAGCGCTCGCACACGCTGGCCACGAACCCCGTCATCCAACTGCGCCGTTGAGTCTGCACGGAAATACCCACCACGCGGGCGGGCCGCGAAGCATCATACGCACCGGCCAGCATGTGCGAGACCAGCAATCCGTGCAGCATAATCACCCGATCTACATGGTGCGGGCGGCCGAACATGATGGCTTCCTCCACACGCACCGACCCACGGACTTTGAAGCGCAGCGTGCAGCAGTGCAGCGCGGCACTCAGACCATTGAACAGGGCAAACTGCATGTCCGAATACGCGCCATTGAATTCCTGCTTATGCCGCTTGATCTGCGAACTACCCGCATGCGCGCCCGCTCCGTGCGCACTCGCCCCCTCGGCGGCCAACGCTGCAGCCGACACACCATACTTGGCCATCAACTCAAACGCCTTATTCTCAAACGTTTCCCCCTCCGGCGTGCCCTGGCGATCGCGCGCCAGCGCCAGCAGCTTGTGCACTTTCTCCTTCATCGCCGCGAGGTCGTCACTTCGTTGACTCATACCACACCTTCCCCCTTGTAGGTTCTGTTTTTGTTCCGACGCCCTGCGCCCATCACCATCATTGTGCTTCGCACCCTAGCACCCAGCGGCGACATCGCTTGCGGGATGCGTTGACAACTTGGGTGTAGGAAGTCGGTTTTCCACAGCCTGCTTAGCCTGGGGATTACCACCGGCTAACCGTCGGTACAGTGGAACGCATGAGCACCACTTGGTTCACGAGCGACCTTCACCTCGGTCATCCTTTCGTGGCTAACCTACGCGGATACGACAATGTCGGTGAACACGATCAGCGCATCCTCGACAACCTGCGCGCCACGTTGGGCGCGGGCGATACACTGTGGGTTCTCGGCGATTGCTCCAGTGGTTGGGGACCACAAGAAGAACGCGCACTGCGCTTGCTGGAGGATACGTTTCATTACATCAGAACCCACCTGGGTGTGGATTTCACGGCACATCTAATCTCCGGAAATCATGATTCTTGCCATCCGATGTACACCGATAGTGCCGCGGCACAACGCGACTTCTTGCGGGTTTTCGATTCCGTGCAGCCTTTCCAGTACTACGAATTTGGTGGCGAACCCGCCTGGCTGTGCCACTTCCCGCGGCCAGGTTTCGACCACGAAGGGATGGATTCCCGGCATGATGAACTGCGCTTGCGCGTGGATCGCCTTATCCATGGGCACCTGCACTCCCCAGTCCCGATAACGGGCCGAGGACAGGTGGATGTGGGCCTCGATGCGTGGGGGATGAAACCTGTGAGCGAGGACAGAGTGCACACTGCCCTCTTGAGAAGTTTTGAGGAATTTCCCATGGACTAATATTGTGGGGGCTGATCAGTGCGCCAGATCACTATTCCACTGCCACGGATAGTTGGGAAGGCGCCCAGTGCAGAACGGAATCTATCCTCGTGAAAAAGCTCAACAAGGCTGGGGGAGCATCATTTTTAGTCGCCGTGGTTTGTGCTACGGGTCTTCAGGTTTCCGAGGTGCCAGCACAGGCGGCGCCGTGGCAACCACCGCGCTTCGAGCTGCCACGCGTCCCGCTGCCTGCTGCATCGAACCCAATGGGATCGCTGCAGAATGTGCCGATTCCCGGATTGCCGGGGTTCCCGCAACCCAAGCCCAAGCGTCCCGGGGTCAAACCTGTAGTGCACCGAGTGATCACCGGGGTTCCTGGGCGAAGCACCATCGCCATCATTCATGACAATGGGGCAACGTCGCTGACTCCAAACGCCAGGGAATCTCGTCCAGGTTTGTCCATCGTGAAGATGTATATGGCCGATTACGTTTTGCGCTACCGAAAGCCATCCGCCCAAGACAGGATGCTCTTGGAACGGATGATTCGCCTATCCGATGATGGCGCGGCGTCGACAATTAATCGGAAGTATCCCGGTGCCATTAACGCAATCGCCCGCGATTATGGCCTGACCAGTACAAAGGGAGCACCCCACTGGGGAAACTCCGTAACAAGTGCTTACGATTCCGCCAAGTTCCTTTCTCGCCTGCGCAAGAACCACCCGGGTTCGAGCATCCTGCGCTGGATGCGCCAAGCCGCGCCAGTGGCCGCGGATGGCACGCGCCAGAACTGGGGTACTGCTCACTTGCCACGCGTGCGGGGAACCAAGTGGGGTTGGTCTGATTCCGGCAGCCAGAATGTTGCTAGTGCTTCCTTTGGCGACAACTACACAGCTGCTGCCTTTACTTGGGGATCGGGTGGAACGCAGTCGGCGGATGTAGCGGTAGTCAAGAAGTACCTGCGGTAGGGCATGGAATGCTGGTAGCAGAAGTTTTAGCCGACTATTTGGTGCGCCACGATGTGGCGGCATTCGGAGTGGTTGGTAACGGCAATATCCACATGGTCAGCGCTATGGTTGCCACCGGTGGGAGGTACACTGCGGTGCGCCACGAAGCTGGGGCAGTGGCTGCAGCCGATGCCTATTACCGGGCCAGTGGGACGGTAGCGGTTGCTACGACCACGTATGGGCCGGGGTTTTCCAATACGCTGACCCCTCTCACCGAGGCGCATGCAGCCCGCGTGCCATTGGTTTATGTGACCGCGGACATTCCAACCACGGGGCCGCGCCCGATCGACATCAATCAGCGCGGTGTGTTGGATGCGCTGGGAATTCACTACATCACGTTGACACTCGACAATGTAGCCGACATCATGCCCGAGGCTTTTTCATGGGCGAGACGGCATAGCGCACCGGTTGTTGTGATGGTTGCGCATGACTTGTGTGACCGCGTAGTGCCGGATCCTGCACTACCGAACGGTGCCGTTAGCGATGCGGGCAGCGCAGAGAACAAGGCACTGGTGGGTGCTGTTTCCACCCCCGCCGCGAACTCTCAACTCACTACTGCTGCTGCGTCTCACCTTGGGCAGCTCGCGGCCCAACTCCGTCACGCGCACCGCCCGTTGTTCGTCATCGGCAGAGGAGCCGTTGAATCCGGAACCCAACACGGCATTCTTCACTTAGCGGACACCCTCGGCGCCCTTGTCTGCACCACAGCCTGGGCCACCAATTGCGTGGAAACCGAATGGAGCCTGGGCATCGCCGGCGGTTTCGCGCACCGCGGGCGCTTAGAACTCTTCCGTGCCGCGGATCTCGTTGTTGTCTGTGGCGCCAGCCTTAACAAACTGCAGTCACGCGGTGGGCATCTTTTTGGGGCCGACGCCACGCTGGTCCGCATCGATTCCGCGCCTAGTCCCGGCGGGTTCATCCAACCGGACCAAGAGATCCAAGCCGACCTCGCCGCGGCCATTCCGATCCTCCTCCGCGAATTAGGCACACAGGGGGAGCAGCCCTACTCGGCATCCTCTGCCGAGACGCCGTGCCCAGCTGATGCAACCCTCATGACCGAGACGCCCTCCGACTCCGCTACGACCTGGCGGGACACGATCGGAAAGCTCCCCGAGTGTGAATCGGAAGAACTCGACCCCGGTTGTTTCGCCGAAGTCGATTCAACCGATGGGCGGTTGGATCCGCGCTTCGTTCTGCGTCGCCTGGCTGAATTGTTGCCCCAGCAACGCTCAATTGTCACCGACGGTGGGCATTTCCTGGGCTGGGTTCCGAAATACCTCACGGGTCCTGACCAACACGGATTGGTGCTCGTAGGTTCGGCCATCATGACCATCGGGTTGGGATTGCCTTCCGCGGTGGGAGTAGCAGCCGCGCGGCCGGAACGATTCACCGCTCTTATCACCGGTGATGGCGGATGCCTCATGGCCGCCGCAGATGTCGAATCCTTTTTGCGTGCAGAGCCAAGTGAGAGTCACGCGGGGCGGGGCGTCATCATCCTCAATGATGCAGCGTACGGCGCTGAAGTTCACCAATACAGCCCCAAGGGTTTGCATGTAGAGCCCATGCTGTTGGACGAGGTTCAGTTTGCCCAGTTAGGTGCGCCTTTCGGTGTGGAGGGAATCACCATCACCGCTCCGGAGCAACTGGCCGAAGGTGGGGAGCTGGCGCAATTCTTGGCGCGGAAATTCGACGAGGAACCCAACCCGCGGTTCGTTGTCGACGTGCACATTAGCCGCGGGCCGGTCGCGGATTTCCTGAAAGAGCTATAGCGCCTCAGCCACCCAACAGGACCTCCAGCTATGTGGCGCCCAGCGGTCACCTGGCGAGTCGCCTTGGCGTGCTTACAGGCGTTCGGGCTCGCCAATGCGCTCGCGTTCAGCCCGGATCACGTCCTTGATCAGCTGCGCTTCGGAAATATCCATGGCCTCGGGGTTGATTTCGGCGGCTTCGGACTCGCGCGCATAACGCTCAAACAGTGCGCGTTTATCCGCCAGCATCGCGTGCAGTTGCTCCTCGACAGAATCTGGAGTGAGTAAGCGGTGCACTTCCACCGTCCGAATTTGTCCCATCCGGTGCGCACGCGCCACAGCCTGGGCCTCCACGGCAGGATTCAATTGGGGTTCGAACAGAACCACCCGGCTGGCCGCCTGAATATTTAATCCTTCGCTGGCAGCTGTGATCTGGCATACCAATACCGCACCGGGGCCAGCGACTGTGAAATCATCAACTGCTTTCTGACGCTCCTGGTGGCTCACCCCGCCGGCAATCGGCCCGAATGCCCGATCGCCCAATTGCGCCACCACGCCGTCAAGCACCGAACGAAAGTAAGTGAACACGATCGTTTTCGCATCATCGGCGCCATCTTCCAGCAGCTCGATCATACGCTCCATCTTGGCGCTGCGCGGCCCGCTGAAAGCTTGACGCATATCCATGAAATGCCCACGTTGCACGGCATTTTCATAAGCGGTGACATCGTCCGGCTTCGGTTCGATCCACTCTTCGACCTCCAGCAGTGGCGGTAGCTCAGCCAGCACATCGGACTGATTGCGGCGTAAGTAATGGGGCGCGATTGTCTTCTTGAACTTCCCCGCGTGCCCGCGCACCCGTTCCAGTTGCGTGGTGATCTCTGGATCCAGGTACCCCAGCAGCGCTTCAAACTCCGCCACGCGGTTTTCTAGCGGTGTGCCCGTGAGGTACACGCAGATCTCTGCGCGCTTCGTCAGTGCCTGCACCCCTTGAGATTGCAGTGACTTGGGGTTCTTCGCACGGTGGGCCTCGTCAACCACCAGCACATCGACGGGCCGCTCGCTGTCTGCACCCGTAAGCTGATCGTTGGCACGGACTTCGGGGTAACCGGCGATGGCCACTCCGCCGCGTTTCGTCCACGCCTCATACGTCGCTTCCTTGTTGGGGCCGTGCAGAATAAGCGGCTCCAACTCCGTGAATTTACGTACTTCGCGTTCCCAGTTGATGCGCAAGCTGGGCGGGCACACCACCAGTGCATGCGTTCTACCTTGGGCGGCCATGTGCACGATGGCGGCGAGGGCCTGCAGAGTCTTTCCCAAACCCATTTCGTCGCCGATCAGTACCTTGCGTTGCGCCAATGCGAATTTCGCGCCAAACGCCTGATAGCCACGCAGGTTGGCCTTGATGGTGCCTTGCAGATTGATGTCCTCAATCCGCCGCGCCACTTCCTCGGGCACGTCGCTCGTGTGTTCGCCGTCGCCATACGCGTGGAACTCCGCTGCGCGAATGGCATAGATATTCCAGGCTTCCTCGGCCGACAGATTCGGGGTGGGGCGGTGGGCCTCCACTTCTGTAAGCAAACTGTTGGCACCGGCTATCGCTACCTTATATTCCGACGCCACCCGCTCCAGTTGAATCACGTCCGTGGGTAGGCCTCGGATGTCATCGCGGAATGTCAGCAGGTTGGCCAGCGCCGTCACATAGCCTGTGGAGGCGTGTTTTTGCTGGTAATCAATTCGCGGAATCTGTGACCGCTCGACGTCTTCAATGAAACTGCGCGCTGCTGCAATGGCTTGCGTGGCCGTCTTTTCCCCCACCCCGTCGTAAGGAGTGAGGTCAGCGGGCGTGGCGTGCGCGATCTGGTGCAAGGTGAGGTGCTGTAACGGGCCCAACCGCAAACGACCGTCGGTGATCTGATCCAACACGGAGATGTCTGTGCGCTGGATCTCCGCGCGCGCCTGTTGCTCGCACAACTGGCGCGCGGCCTCCTGCACACGCTGTTCCAACATCCGCTCGGTAGCCAGTTGGGTTTCGATACGTTCTGCGGCGGCAACGTGGGTGTTGACCTGCTGAGCATCCACCCATTCCACCGGACGGTTGGTGAGTTGCATCAGGTCGCGCGTGATGGCTTCCGTGGCCGCGGAGAGACTAATGCCCGTAAATTCATTCGTTGGAGTGGAGCCCAGGGCGGCGTCAATCCCCGAAAGAATTGAGTGCACCGCCGCAACATCCAGCGATCGCATCCAGGCGATGGCCTGCTCCCCGGCGACGGGGCGTTTGCGGAAGAACCGTAGAAAACCGGTGGAATCGGGAACCTTGCGGGCCTCGGCGGCGGAGAGCTCGAATTCGGTGGGGGAGGGGAGCGCGATCTGGGCAACCTCTTGGTGTAGATAATCGAAGTTGGTGCGGTTGATCTTGGCAAGGTATGCCGCGGTCTGAAGGTTGGGGCCGAATGCGAACACCCGAGTCTCGTCGTTACTGCCGATGGTGGGCGCCACCCCACCAGCCGCGATGGTATCGACGCGCCACCTCGTGGCCTCGAGGTGCTGACACGCACCACGCACATCGGCAATGAGGGTTTCTAGTTCTACAGCCGTGATCGTCACATTCAGCAGATTCTAATGCGCTGTGGCTAAGCGATGTCTGCAGTAGGTGGTAAAACAAGTGACTATGAATCCACGGTCCAGTACTCCCGACACGGGTGGAGCAACCGCAACAAAGGTCGAGACCGATAGCCGGAGAGCCTCAGCGTGTAAAGGCACAGCCCGTAAAGGCGCGGCCCGTAAAGCTGTCACCCGCCCGGCAGGGCTTGCCCGCAAACAGGTGACCAAGGTGCGAAGCACCCGGATGGTGCCACGCATTTTGGGAATTGCCGTGTGTAGCTACGCCATGCTCGGCATGCTGATGATCGTGTTCTTCCCGTTGCGCCAGGAGCTACACGGGTTCCGAAAGTTCATGGATACCGTGTTCTTGCCCTTGCCGGGGTTGTCCTTGGCCTGGACGGTGGCCCTGTTTCTGTTGGGCGGGGCGCTATTGGCTGGTAAGCGGGCCGGTTGGTGGATCGCACTGGTGGCACTGGGATCGATCGTGATCGCGGACCTATTGCTGGTGCTTGCTCCCGGCGCGTTCGACGTGCCCGCTCGGGAGTTGCCGCTACTGCGTTTGGGGGCGATCGTCCAAACACTCATGTTCTGCACATTGTTGGTCGCAAAGCCCGCGTTCCCCGCACTTTCACGCCCTGGGTCGAGGCGCCAAGCATTCCTGGTGTGGCTGGGTGGCACCACAGTGGTTTTCCTCTTCGGGTGCGCCCTCATCACGTGGTTCCCGGGGACTCTGCATGGATGGGACCGCTACGGATGGGTGCTCAACCACGCGGTGACGTTATCGCTGTTCGATCCCTCCCAATTCAACGGCCATGCCTCCAGGGGTGACGCGTTCATTCTGTCTGCGCTTTCCGCCGTGGTGATCGTTGCTGCGGTGTGGACGTTGCTTCGATCCCAACAACGCGTAGCGGCCATCAGCCAGACGGACGAGAAGATCATCCGTACCATGATCGCGCGGTTCAACACGGATGATTCCTTGGCGTATTTCGCCACGCGCCACGATAAGGCCGTCGTGTTTGCTCCCAACGGGCAAGCAGCGGTGACGTACTCCGTATTTGCCGGTGTGAGTCTGGCCTCCGCTGATCCCATCGGTGCAGAAGATGCGTGGGATGAGGCGATCAATGCCTGGCTGAAACGCTCCCGCGAATACGGTTGGACTCCGGCAGTTATGGGCGCCTCGGAGAAGGGTGCGCGGTACTACAAACGCCACGGATTGTCCGCCATTCAGCTAGGTGATGAAGCTATCATCTATCCGGAAAAGTTCCACTTGGGCGACCCTGAACTGCG
This sequence comes from Corynebacterium auriscanis, assembly GCF_030408435.1. Classification (NCBI taxonomy): domain Bacteria; kingdom Bacillati; phylum Actinomycetota; class Actinomycetes; order Mycobacteriales; family Corynebacteriaceae; genus Corynebacterium; species Corynebacterium auriscanis. The sequence goes on from NZ_CP047046.1 coordinate 791,827, forward strand.
CGGTGTGCGCCAAGCGGTCAATCGCACGAACCGGGTGGGCATGACATTCCGTGTGCGCCAGCACAGTGAACTTACTGAAGAAGAAATGGAGTTGGTTAAGCAGCGCTCCGACCAGTGGCGTGATACCACCGACGAGCGAGGGTTTTCTATGGCCTTATCGCGTTTGGGTAATCCGAGTGATGGTGGTTGCACGATCATTGAGGCGCTCATCGACGGCGAGGTTGTCGCACATTTGTCCTTCGTGCCCTGGGGGCGTAACGGATTGAGCCTAGACCTGATGCGTCGCGCGCCGGGTTCACCTAACGGAACGATTGAAGCCATGGTGGCCCACCTGTGTACTAACGAACGCTTGGCCATTCAGCGGATCTCACTAAACTTCGCGGTTTTCCGCAAGATCTTCGCGACTGAAACGAAGGTCGATACTGGGCCAGTCACCCGCGCCGTGCGTAAGGCTTTGGTGTTCTTTTCCCGCTGGTGGCAAATGGAGGCACTGTACCGTTCGAACGTGAAATACAACCCGGAATGGGCCCCGCGCTATATGTGCTTCGGTGAATCCGCTTCATTCGTCCGAACTGCGTTGGCAGCCGGAATGGCAGAGGGCTTCGTGCCCGCGCCCCTGCGTGCGAATACGATCCAAGCTCAAGGAGAAACGGAAAACACAGTCGGCGGGCAGGCCGCCCTGGCGCTGCTGCCTGTGTGGGAAGAAGATATTGCGCAGGGCCGCCGGCGCCGGCGCAGCATTGGTGATCAAAACCGGGTACGTATTGATACAGCCCGCCGCTTGCAGAGCCGAGGGATCGATCCGTGGCAGCACGGTGGCAAGCCAACTCATGGCTGCGGTGAGATCACCCACCTCCCGGCCGATTCCGTAGCTAGCGTTGCCGGGCGGATCATCGGTCGTCGTTACTTCGGAGGGGTGCTGTTCCTCGACGTGCAGGATCACACTGGCCTGGCACAGGTCATCGTTGAACGCGATAGTTTTTCGGGTGCCCTTTCACCTGGTTCTTTATTCGACGCCAAGCCCGAGCGGCTTCGCTTAGCGACACTGGAAAGCTCCATTGATTTGGCAGATCTGGTGCGGGTGACGGGTACGGTCGGCACGTCGCGCAAGGGGCATCCGTCGTTGCTGGCGCAAGAGGTGCAGATAGAGGCGAAATCCTTGCACCCATTGCCGGACAAGCGAAAGGGGTTGCAGAATCCGGAAACGCGCCTGCGCAATCGGCACCTCGATATGACTTTGAATCCTCAAGTTTTGCAGTCCCTCAAGGCACGCTCTGCAGTATTAAACGCAATGCGTGGCGAACTTGTACGCGGGGACTATTTGGAAGTTGAAACGCCCATTCTGCAGCCCATTCACGGTGGAGCTAACGCGCGCCCATTCCGCACGTATATCAATGCTTATAACATGGATTTATACTTGCGAATCGCACCCGAGCTTTACCTCAAACGCCTGATGTGCGGCGGGTTACCAAGAGTATTTGAGTTGGGCCGCGATTTTCGCAATGAGGGAGCGGATAACAAGCACAACCCGGAGTTCACGGTGCTCGAGGCATACGAAGCACATGGTGATTACCGCACGATGATGGCACTGGCCCGAAAGCTCATTTGTGCTGCAGCCACAGCCGTTCATGGCAAGCCGGTCATTCGGGATCCCCGTACTGGAGAGTTTGTGGATATTTCGGGGGAGTGGCCCGTTCGCAGCGTGATCGATTCGATTAATCATGCGCTGCAGGATCGGATGATTACACAGGCGCAGGACCGCACGGTTACACAGGCGCAGGAACATCCCGATATAGGAGATGCGACCTTCGCATGTATTGGATTGGACAGCGACCTAGGGCACTTGCGCCAGGTCGCGCAGGCCGTGGGTGTGCATCCGCAGTCCACGTGGGATGCAGGCAAAATAATCGAGGAAATCTACGGCGAGATTGTGGAAGACTCCACCACACTGCCAACGTTCTATATCGATTTTCCCGCTAGTGTTTCTCCGCTGACACGCCCGCATCCCGATAACCCTGATCTTTGCCAGCGGTGGGATTTGGTTGCCTTCGGTATGGAGCTTGGCACCGCTTATTCCGAATTGACGGACCCATTGCTACAGCGCGAGCGACTTGAACAGCAGTCTCTGCTGGCTGCGGGCGGTGACGTTGAAGCAATGGAAGTCGACGAGGATTTCCTGCGCGCACTTGAGTTCGGCATGCCTCCGGCAGGTGGACTGGGCCTAGGTGTTGATCGCATCATCATGCTGATCAATGGTGGCAGCATGAGGGAGAATTTGGCTTTCCCTCTGGTGAAGTAACGGCCAGCGGGAGAGACCGAAGTAGCGGCCAGCGGGGGAGGAACACTGGCACAAACAAGAAACCCCAGATGGAAAACCATCCGGGGAAACTTGCTGACGTTTCAAGAGGAGTAATAAATGACCGTTCGTATTCCTAGGATCCTTTCTGTCGACCGCTGAGCACTAATTTAGGTCATGATCCTGAAGAGCTTCTGTGAGGCCACTGCGAGATCTTTACACATTATTTGCTATTTTCCGGTCGGCTGTGTGTGGCGTGGCTGACCCGCTGAGTGCCCCCACAATCCTGCGAAGTTATGAATGCAGCAGGGGTGAGGCATTAGACTGCTGAACCGGTTAATAAAAACCTTAGCGATGCAGCTACGGGTCTCACCGGACAAGGGTGCGTCGGTGGAAAGGTAAACACGAAAGGACGGGCGTAGGCCATGAGCCGCCTCCAAACTAATGCCGCTGTGGAAGAATCCTCAGCGGTACCCGGTCACGAATTCAGTAATCCTGACAACAAGAAGGGCTCGGCAGATCCTCTCATTTTTGGCCTCTCAGTAGGCTTCATTGGTGTCTTCGTTCTTGCAACGATCATCTTCAAAGGCAGAGCGCGCGAATTCTTCAGCGCGATCGCCGGATGGCTTCTCTCCAACCTGAACTGGATGTACATCGGAGGTGTATCCATCTCGTTCTTGTTCCTCATTGGTATCTTCGTCTCTCACTTTGGCCGCATGCGTTTGGGCGGAGACGGTGAGCAGCCGGAGCACTCCACTGCCAGCTGGTTTGCGATGCTCTTTGCCGGTGGTATCGGTAGTGTACTGATGTTTTTCGGTGTAGCTGAACCCCTCAACCACGTCACTAACGTGCCCATGCAGGACACGCAGCCGCTGAGTCGAGAAGCAATTCGCGAAGCCATGGGCTTCACGATGTACCACTTTGGTGTGCACATGTGGGTGATTTCCGCGCTGCCTGGCCTGGCAATGGGGTACTTCATTTACAAGCGCCACTTGCCACCGCGCATTTCCTCCATCTTTGCGCCGATTCTTGGGGCCAAGATTTACAGCTGGCCAGGTAAATTGATCGACGCCCTCGCGATCATCGGGACCGTGTTCGGTATTGCAGTCTCGGTTGGTCTGGGTGCGCTTCAGATCAACGCCGGGTTGGCCAAACTTTTTGGCGCACCCACGGTGGCATGGGTCCAGGTTGCTGTTATCGCTGTGATTTGCGTCATCGCTTGCTTCTCAGTAGCGAGTGGTCTGAACAAGGGGATTAAGATTCTGTCCAATGCCAACATCCTCATGGCTGTGGTGTTGATGATCTTCATCCTCGCAACAGGCCCCACTTTGGTGTTGCTGCGTGGCAGCATGGATACGGCATCCATCTACGCTGATTACCTGCCAAAGATTATGTTCTGGTCTGATTCTCAAGATGTGAACCCAGGTTGGCAGGGCAAGTGGACGGTCTTCTACTGGGCGTGGACCATCTGTTGGTCGCCATTTGTGGGTATGTTCGTTGCCCGTATTTCCCGCGGTCGCACGGTGCGCGAATTCATCGGTGGTGTTTTGGCGCTGCCAACGATTTTCTCCATTGTGTGGTTCTCCGTATTTGGCTTCGCCGGTTTGGACATTGAGCAGAATCAACCCGGCGCTCTCACGGATCGGGTTGTTCAGGAGCAGGATACTGCGTTCGCATTATTCGGGTTCCTAGAGCACTTCCCGTGGGTATTCCCCGTCTCCGTTTTCGCGCTGATCATCGTCGCGATCTTTTTCATCACTTCGATCGACTCCGCGGCGATGATCACCGATATGTTCTCTGCCGGTGAAGAGAACAAGACACCAACGCTGTACCGTGTTTTGTGGGCGTTGCTCATCGGAGCGGTGGCAGGTGCGATCTTGGTCATGGCGCCAGAAGACGGCATCTCCACCCTGCAGGAAGTTGTGATCATCATTGGCTTCCCGTTCTTCGTGATCAACTTCGTCATGATGTACTCTCTCTTGCGCGGCATGCACGACGATTACGCAGCGCGACCAGAGCCCGTCACCCGGCAATGGGGTCGTACGGATTCCGCGGAGAAACTGGAAGAGCACGAGTCGCGCCCAGCTCCGGGTTACGACGAAGAGGGCAATGAGCTTCCGCGTTTCGAGTTTGATGAAGACGGTAGCTTAGTGATCCCCGGTAACGTGCGCATTCAAGGCAACCTCGGTGTTGACGGTGACGTCGATGAGGACCCAGAACCCGTCAAGGACAAGCCACAGTACAACCAAGATGGGGACTTGGTTGATGACGAAGGGCGCCTGATCAACGACGAGGGCGAACTAATCGATGAGGACGGCAACCGTGTCGACGAAAACGGTGTGCCTCTCGACGAGGACGACCAGCAGATCAAGCCTGTTGCGGACGATCGCAACTAGCGCACCTCGATTCCACGCATCTTTATCCCTCATGTGCCACTGGCTCATGGGGGATTTTGGCGTCAAGTAAAAGAAAGCCGGCCCCCGGCGGTGGGAACGTCGTTACACTGGTAAGAAGTAAAGAACATATACCCGTATACAGATTTCAAGGAGCGAATATGGTTCAGCGCGTAGGTGTAATTGGTGCCGGCCTCATGGGCGCAGGTATCGCCGAGGTGGCGGCTAAGGCAGGTAGCGATGTTTTGGTGTGGGAGGCGAAGCAGGAATTTGCCGACGCCGGTAAGGCCCGCATCGAAAAGTCTCTCGCTAAGGCAGTTGAGCGCGGCAAGCTGTCAGAAGAAGACCGCGATGCAGCGGTACAGCGACTGTCGTTCACCACCAACCTCGAGGATTTCGCAGACCGTGAGATGGTCATGGAAGCGATCATCGAAAACGAGGATGTGAAAAAGGATGTCTTCGCCAAGCTGGATGCCATCGTGGAAGACAAGAAGGCTCCACTGTGCTCCAACACTTCCTCACTGCCAATCCAGACGATCGCATCCGCGACCGACAACCCACAACGCGTGATGGGGCTGCACTTCTTCAACCCAGTACCAGTGCTGCCGCTGGTGGAGGTCATCCCTGCGCTAACCACCGATGAGGAAATCGTGGAGCGTGCGCAGAAGTACGCCACCGAGCAGCTGGGTAAGACCGCGATCCGCGCGAAGGATCGCTCCGGCTTCATCGTGAACTTCCTGCTGGTGCCTTACATGCTGTCCGCTATCCGCATGGTGGAACAGGGTGTGGCGACTGCAGAGGACATCGATAACGGCATGAAGCTGGGTGCAGCGCACCCCATGGGTCCATTGACACTGGCCGATATGGTTGGCTTGGATACTTGTGCCTTCATCGCAGACGTGATGTACCAGGAGTACGGCGACCCTTCTTACGCTTGCCCACCACTGCTGCGCCGCATGGTTACCGCAGGTCACACCGGCCGTAAATCCGGCAAGGGATTCTACGACTACTCCAAGTAGTTTGCCGTTGATGTTGATGCGGGGCGGACCATGCAGACCTCGCCTCGAGGCGAGGGCCACGTGATCTAAAGGTGGAAGCCACCCCACGGGGTCGCATCAACGCGTACAGTGGAAAACGTACGTTATATTCTCCGATCCAATACGCGATCGGCGAATCCTACACCGACGAAAGGAAGTTAACCATGGGTGCAGACGAGCTGAAGAACAAGGCAGAGGGCCTGGCTGGTAAGGCCAAGGAGACCGCTGGCGATGCTACCGGCAACGAGAGCCTGAAGAACGAAGGCCGCGCAGATCAGACGCAGGCTTCCGTGAAGGAAAAGGCAAACGAGGTCAAGAACAAGGCCGCGGATGCCATTAACAAGGTTATTGGCGACGCTGGCGATAAGTAAACCATCGCAGTCCTGCACCAATAGCAGGGCCAAGGCCCTATCTGGGAGGTGTGTTGCACTTCCTTGGATAGGGCCTTTAGCTTGTTTGGCGCCGTTTTACTATTCGGCGGTGTTAGCTGCCCGGCGCCGTTTTACTATTCGGCGGTGTTAGCTGCCCGGCGTGTTCTCATTACCCCGCCCGAAAACCCGTCCAGGAATTTCAGCGCGCAGGTTACGCCACCGCAGCAATAGCCTTATCCAATTGCTCCAGCGCAAACATCAGGTCGGCTTCGCTCGTCACCAAGGGTGGCGCAACGTGAATGCGGTGGCCGGAAACAACTGGCCAGATACCGGCCTGCTTTAGCGCACCGCCGATCTTGCCCATGGTTGCACCATCCAAAGGGGTCTTCGCTTCCGCGTCCTGCACAAACTCCAACGCCCAGAAGAATCCCAAGCCACGAACGTTTCCAACAATTCCGTACCTCTCGCCGATCCGCTGCAACCCCGGGCCTAGAACTTCCTTGCCCAAGGTGGCAACGCGATCGAAGATTCCCTCTGCCTCGTATACCTCCAGCGCGGCAACACCTGGAGCCACTGCCAGTGGGTGACCGGAATACGTCAAACCACCGGGGTAGGGGCGCTCTTCGAAGGTCTTCTCCACGTCGGCCGTCATCATCACACCACCGAGGGGAACCATTCCGGCATTAACCCCTTTGGCGAAGGTCACCAGATCAGGCTGCAGGTCAGAACCGCCGTGCTCGTAAGCGAACAGCTTTCCTGTGCGGCCGAATCCAACCATGACCTCGTCGGCGATCCACAACGCACCGTGGCGATCGCAGATTTCACGTATGCCCTCGAGGTAACCGGCTGGGGGAGCGATCACACCGCTGGAGCCGACCATCGACTCGATCAGTACGGCGGCGACATCGTCTTCGGCGATCAACGTTTGTTCTAAGTGCTCCAGCGCGCGCTCGCACTCTTGTTCTGGAGAGCTAGCGTAGAACGCACTGCGGTAATTGAATGGCCCCCAGAAGTGCCGGATGTCCCCATCGGTAGTGGGATTGCCGTGACGGCGGGCCTCACCAGTGGCCATCATCGCTGAGCCCGTAGCGCCGTGGTAACTGCGGTAGGCCGTGAGGATCTTCGATTTTCCGGTACTGAGACGTGCCATGCGGATAGCGTGCTCAACAGCATCCGCGCCACCGTTGGTGAAGAAGACATGACTGAACTCACCTTGTGCACGCGCAATGATGCCAGCGGCGAGCTCACTGCGCTGGTCGTTGGCGAATGCCGGGTTGAGGTTGGAGATCCGTGCAGCTTGGCGTTGAATGGCCCGCACCAATGCCGGATGTCCGTGGCCCAGATTGGCGGAAACCAGCTGGGAGCCCAAATCCAGGTATCCCTTGCCTTCGTAATCGAAAACCCACGCACCGCTGGCTGCTGCCAATGGTTGCGGATCAATCTTTGCTTGCGCCGACCAGCTGTGGAAAACGTGGGCGCGGTCGTTGGTGCGGGTTTGTTTCTCTTCTAGCCGAGCTTTTTCTTCTTTGACGCCGACCAGTTCGCCTTTCGTGTTCACATAACTCTCGATGCGGCGAGGTCCGCCGTCCTGACCGAGAATGTCAATGGTGGGAATCGAAAACTCTTCTTCTGCCTGAGACAACGCTTGGGCCTTTCCGTCAATGGGGTTTAGCTACTCAAAAGATGTATGCAAGCGCTTCGGGGTGCAAAACTTAAAAGCGCTGGTAGATACGCCCACTGTACGGCGATATATTGGGATTTTCATCCCATAATGCAAGACGAAGTGAATCTGCCCCATTTTTGGCCGTTTTAGTGTTGCTCGATCAGTTTTTCTTCGTCTTCGTCTTCGTCCTCGCCCTCGGCGTGGTCGTAGAACCCGAAAGCTTTCAACCGCTTGCGATCTGCCGCCGAATTGGAGTTAGTCAATCGCAACAGTTCGGAGTAGATGCCACCCGAAACGGCCAATTCCGCGGGGGAACCACATTCATCCACGCGGCCGTTATCCAAGGTGATGATTTTATCTACGTCCGCGATCGTCGACAGTCGGTGGGCGATCACCAAAGTGGTGCGCCCCACCATCAGCTCATCTAGGCCGGCCTGGACTACGCGTTCGGCCTTGGTATCTAACGCTGAGGTGGCTTCGTCCAGAATGAGCACGGGAGCATCCTTGAGCATGGCCCGGGCCACCGCGATACGCTGCTTCTGGCCACCAGACAGGCGCAGGCCCCGCTCGCCAATCAGGGTGTCGTACCCATCGGTGAATCCCATGATGAAGTCATGGGCAAAGGCTCGCTTCGCGACATCCTCGATTTCTTCCTGGGTGGCCCCTGGCTTGGCATAGGCAATGTTCTCGCGGATCGTGCCGGAAAACAGCGCAGGTTCTTGGAAAACCACCCCCACGGAGCTGCGCAGTTCAGCGGCGGTAAGTTCCGTGACGTCGCGACCGCACACTCGCAGGGTTCCCGAACTGGGCCGGTACAGACCCAGCAGTAGATTGACCAGTGTGGATTTTCCGCCACCGGATTCACCTACCAGAGCCATGGTTTCGTTTTCAGAAGCCGCAAACGACACATCGTGAATCACCGGTTCATTGGCGAGGTAGCCGAACGTGACGGCGTCGAATTCAATAACTGGCCCAGAAGAAGGAGCCTGCAGCTGGGGTACGGCGGCCGACTTAATATCACCCTCGTCCACCAACATCGGACCCCCGGGACGCGCGGCCTCCAAAAGAGGGCGAGTCGCTGAGGGCTCGTCCAGCTCCTCCATCACTTCGAAGTATTCGCGTGAACCTGCGGCTGCACGTTGCGCGGTATCCACCATCCAGCTCATCATGGAGGCTGGCTGGCGGGCCATAGTCACAAGCTGCAGCAGCAAAACCATGTCGCCGATGGAAAAATCTCCGTGGAGCGTGCGCCAAAACAGCGTGAGGTAGATGGCCGCGAAGATGACGTTCATACCACCCATGCGCAGCACATCCATCCAGTGCCAGAAGCGGGACTGCACCTTGGTGAGCTTGATAGTTTCAGCAAAGTGACCTTGGAACAGGCGCAGTTCGCGAAGCTCGGTGACGAAAGACTTTACGACCTTAACTTGTCCGATGACTTCAGCGAAGCGACCTTGAGCGATATCGATGTGCTCATTTTTGTCCTTCTCCCACACAATCCACTTTCTAGACGTGAGCATGGTGAGGTAGAGATACAGCGGAAAGATAATCGCCAGCAGCAGAGCGAGTGGCCAATAGTAGATTGCGGTAATCACCAAGATCATGATCACCGTGATGAGCATGGAGAAAAAGTTGTTGGCGAAGGATTTGATGAAATCCGTCAACCCCAAGATCGAGCGGTCTAGACGAGAAATGATGGTGCCGGTGACCTGCTTGTCGTAGTACGACTGCGGGAGGGCAAGCAGCTTGGCGAAATAGCGATTAGACAGGATTTGGCGCATCCGCATACTCATCACATCGCCGTACCAACCGCCGATATTGCGAACGATCGTGCTGAGTAGTTCGGCACCCAGTAACGCCAGGGCTAGGTAAATCACCGTGCGGGAGGCATCGGATACGGCCTGGGGGTTTTCGCCACGGCTGTTGACGGCTGCCACGATTGCGTCTGTAGCTTCCTTGACGAGGAAAGGGGCAACCAAGGCTAGTATCGCGGTAGCCAAACTGGCGATCACCACGATGATGTAGAAGGGCCAGAGCTCACGGGTAGTGCGGAAGATCCGCGCGAAGGATGCAATCACCCAACCAACGCTAGTCGGTGAATGAGACAGCCTCCAACCGGTCTAGAATTTCATTAAGAATAGCGCGTGACGTCGCAAAATTGATACGTACGTGCCCTTCGCCCTCGTCACCGAAACTGGTGCCTTCGCTGAAGGCCACACGCGCACGTTCCAGAATCTTGGCAGCCGGCTTTTCTGCCAGTCCGGGTACCCCGCGCAGATCTACCCACAGCAGAAAGCTGGCTTCCGGCCGCTCGAACTGGGCGCCCGGCAGGGCCTGGGGAAGTCGCTGTTCCAGCAGATCGAGGTTCCCGGAGAGGTAAGCTAGCTCTTCATCCAGCCACTCTTGCCCTTGCACATATGCGGCCATCATGGATACTTGCCCCAAGGTAGAAGCCGCACCTGTGCGCAATGGATGCACCTTGTCCATGACCGCGCGGTCTTCTGGATTGGTGAATACCATCTGCGCGCAGTGCAGCCCTGCGGTGTTCCACCCCTTCGACGTCGCTGTCACGGTGACAGTTACCTGCGCTGCCACATCGGAAATCGACGCGGTGGGGGTGTGCGTGGCGGGGGAATACACCACGGGCGCGTGGATCTCGTCGGAAATCAGGCGCACCCCGTGCCGATCGGCTAACTCCACTAGCCGCTGCAGTTCCTCGGGACGGAATGCGCGCCCCAGCGGGTTGTAGGGGTTGCACACGATCATGGAACCGGCCTGCTCAAAGGCGCTATCTAGAGCGTCGTAATCAAAAGCCCACTCCTCAGAACCCGATCCGCCTGTACCAGATCCAGCCGTGCGCACCATCGGCACGAAGATCGCCGGGCGTTTGGTGGCACGTGGCACGTCGAAAAACGGGAAGTAACTGGGCGTGGTGATAACGATGGCGCTGTCGGCGGGCGTTAGTTCGTCAATGGCGACCGCCACGCCCTTCACCACGTCCGGCACCAAGCGCACCCACTTCGGGTCCACATCCCACCCAAAACGCTCGCGCTGGAACTCTGCAAACGCGCGCTGCGGGGAGCCATCTCGGCGCTCATACCCGAAGTACTCGTTATCCACGGCCTGTCTGATGGCATCGTGCACCACAGGGCAGGTGGCGAAATCGCTCTCGGCTACCCATGCGGGCAGGACGTCATCCGGGTAGACCGTCCACTTCATCGTCCCGCGACGTCGCAACGTGGTTTCGTCGGGAACGCACACCAGCTTGAGATCAGTTGAATCGGTCATGGTTCCCACCATAGTGGACGGTTAATCGGCAAAGGGGAATAGCCGGCGCACCTCACGTAGCGGATCGCTGGCCACAGATTCGGAGCAATCGCTCATATCGAACAACTTCGTCAGTCGCTCACCGTGGGGCTGGTAGCGGGGCCAATCGGGATCCTTGCCATGCGCGAAATCCACCACGATGTGATGGAAACGCGTTGCCAGTGGTTGCAGGCGCGCGGGCGCGTCTTTGCCACAGAAGCCTTCGACGGACTCGGGCTCGGTGGTGAGATCATCGAAAACCAACGGAAGGTCCCCACAGTGCTGCGCATCGGAATCCTTGCAGTGTTGCTCCGGAGAATGCTGGCTCGCCTCCCCACGCCCACTGTGGAATTCATATGCCCAGGTAGGCGCATCACCGCGCGCCTCCAATGCAGCGGACACAAAGCGGCGAATTGTTGAATCGCCCACCATGTGACCGATTGGCCGAAAGGGCTGCTCGCCGCGCTCGTAACGGTAGTAGGCCCGCTCATCGTGTGTCAGGGCTCGCCAATTTGTTTTCGACGCCACCCCGATCCCCAACCCCATAGTCTTAGCGGCAAGCACCGCTACTGCGCGGGCTACAAGGCGTTTGGCGGGGTTCTTGCTGGTGAAATACGGATCCCATTTCGTGGCAATCGGCGTACGTACGAACTCATCTCGCATGCTACCCATGATCATAGGTAGATCGCGCAGGGCCGTTGGGTCCCAGGGGAACGGTCCGACTGCACAATCCGACGGGTATTTGGCAGCGAAACTCTGATATGCAGATTTCACTTGTTGCCGGCTTAAGCTGCCGATGTGGTCCATGGTCAGCGGACCGCCGAGGACTTTGCGAGCCATATCCACGCGTTCCGGCCAGCCCGTGCGTGGCAACCCCATAGATAGGCACACACCGCGGTGCACCAACCCCTGGCTGCGGGGATCCGAAAGCACCCAGTGCGTCAAGGCGCCACCGGCGGACTGACCCATGAGCGTGACGTTGCTCGGATCACCACCGAAACTGGCGATGTTGCGCTGCACCCACTGCAGCGCGCAAAAGATATCTTCCACACCCCGGTATATCGGTCGACGCTGAGATTGCGCCACATCTGGTTCGTCGGCAAGTGGCAAGAATCCCTCAAAACGCAGACGGTAGTTCACGGCCACATAAACACAGTTGTCCCTAGCAAAATTGCTGCCACGGTACCACAGGGAATCAGCCTCACCCATCTCGTACCGACCACCATGGATAAACACGACGACGGGGCGCGCGGCGTCGGATAAACAAGCCCCAGCAGGAGAGGCAATGCTCAAAGTATGTCGCGAACCGCGACGGGAGCGATCGGCGATTAAAAGACCGTCAGGGTAAGGGGAGGGGGCAGTGGGAAGGGAGAACAGATCCGCCGTATTGGCCAGATCATTGGCATAGGGGACAGCGGTCCAATGGTCGGCAACATCTCCTCGCCAGCCACGAACCGTTCCTTGTTCAGTGGCGATATCCAGCGGAGGGTGAGCTTGCGAGGTGGGTGCAGTCATGAAAACAGATGCTAATTGAGAGCTGGTGAACTCGTGTGTCGAACCAAATAATTAGAGTGGGTGGCTATGAACTACTTCCTGCAACCTTCCGAATTGCCCTATGAGCTTCCTGACTTCGAAGCAGTGGATAAGGCGCTGGAAGACGGCTCGATAATCCCGGCTTTCCAGACCGCCATCGATGATCACGCGGCAGAGATCGCAGCGATCGCCAACAATCCCAGTCAGCCGACGTGGGAGAACACGTTCGAGGCACTCGAAGAATCCGGCGAGATGCTGGACCGAGTATTGGCAATTGTCTTTAACTATTCCGGCTCCATGGCCACCGACAAGATTCAAGACATCGAGGCCAAGATTTCCCCTGTACTGGCAGCGCACACCAGCGACATGCTGCTGAACGAGAAACTGTGGAAGCGGATCCAGGCTATCCCGGCTGCACCCGAGGGTGGGGAAGAAGAAGCACTGCAAAAGTACTGGACGCGCCGATTCGTGCGCGGTGGGGCCAACTTGGATAAGGATCAGCGCGCCACGCTGTGTGAAATCGATGCACAATTGGCCGAACTGACGACTGCTTTCGGCACTACCTTGCAACAAGCCACCGCCGATAACGCGGTTCTTTTCACCGATGCCGATCAGGTGGAAGGCCTGAGTGAGAGCGAAAAAGCCTACTTTGCGCAGGCCGCGAAGGATGAAGGCAAGCAGGGATGGCTCATCCGGTTGGGATTGCCTTCCGTGCAGCCGATTCTGGAAAGTTTGACCAATCCCGAAGCACGAGCCCACATCCACGAGGCATCTCTGCACCGTGCCAAGGGCGCCACGCACAAGGCGTTGCTGCAGATCGCGCAATTGCGGGCGCGCCGGGCTAACTTGCTGGGGTATGACACACACGCGGATTTCGTGGCGGAGGTGGAAACCGCAGGCAGTCGCCAGGCTGTGGAGGAACTGCTGAACCAGTTGACCCCGGCGGCCGTGGCCAACGCGTGGGGTGAGTACAAGCGGGCAGCGGATAAACGCGCGGTCTCCGAAGGCGCAGAAGGTACATTATCCAGCGCCGATTGGCCATATTGGGCAGGAAAGCTGCGCTCCGAAGAACTCAGCGTAGATGAAGCCGAGTTGAAGAAGTACTTCCCGCTGGATTCCGTGTTGGAGGCTGGGGCATTCTATGCAGCCGAACGCCTGTATGGCATCAAGGTCACCCGGCGCGAGGACCTCACGGGTTACCACCCGGATGTCAAGGTGTGGGAGGTGACCGAAGGGGATAGCGGCGAAGGCATCGGCTTGCTGCTCACCGATATGTACGCGCGCCCCACCAAACGCGGTGGCGCGTGGATGAGCAGCTTCGTGGACCAATCGAACCTCAAAGGCCAAGCCCCCGTTGTGGTCAATGTGATGAACATTGCGAAACCTGCGGCAGGTGAGCAGGCGCTGCTAACGATCGATGAGGTCATGACCGTGTTCCACGAGTTTGGGCATGGATTGCACGGTTTGCTCTCTGACGTGCGGTATCCCAGCTTGTCTGGCACCAGCGTGCCCCGCGACTTTGTAGAGTTCCCATCCCAGATCAACGAAAACTGGGCGCTGGAGCCGGAGATCCTGGCTAACTATGCGCGTCACGTGGATACAGGTGAACCACTGCCGGCAGAGCTGGTGCAGGCTGTTCGTGAGCAGTCGAAGTGGGGCCAGGGATTTGCCACTACCGAGTACCTCGCGGCGTGCTGGGTGGACTTGGCTTGGCATACACTTTCTTTTGACGACGCCCAACAGGTCACCGATGTAGAGGATTTCGAGGCGTCCGCTTTGCAGCGGGCCGGGGTGGATATGGATGGCATGATCGCGCCGCGGTACCGTTCCGAGTACTTCAACCACATTTTCGCGGGAGGGTACTCCGCGGGCTACTGGTCCTACCTGTGGGCCGAGGTGTTGGATGCAGATGGTTTCCAAGCGTTTGTCGATACCGGCGCGGCGCGTGGGGAATCGGTAGATGGGGACATTGACCCAGACGACGTGCGTGCAGCCGGAGATCGGTTCCGCCGAATGATCTTGTCCCGTGGTGCAACTATCGATTACGAAGATGCGTTCTGGATGTTCCGCGGGCAGCAGAAGTCCGTGGAACCGCTGTTGCGCCGGCGTGGGTTGGATGGCGCCGTTCAATGAGTGCGCTGTGGGGATGGCTGTTTAACGCGCCGGTCTGGATCCAAACTCCGCTGGTTGTTGTGTTCCTTTTGGCACTCTCCGCCGCATTGGCATTTCTTGTCCTGAAGCTGTTGGAGGTGGTGGTTCCTACCTCATCCGAAGAGCGTGACATGCTGGCACAGCCCGTGGAGGATCCGCAGACAGATGGGCATCGGGATTCCCCAAAGAATGTGGACGCGGTTTAAGCTGTCGATATATATGTTGTCGGAATTGATTGGTCGCCACGGGGTTGTTCCGGCGGGGACTGGAAGGAAGAGGCTGTGAAACACCATTCGAAGGTGAGGCAGGCCCTGATCCTGCTGCTCATTCTGATTCTTGTGGCATGGATGGCGGGGACGTTCTTCTAGAACCTAGCCGCCCTGTGCTACTCACTTATCCCCGCGCTGCCCGCAGTACGTTCCGGGCTAATGCCTTGTTGGGCAGGTCTTCCACGGTGACGGCGTTCCCATCGTGATCGCATAGAGGAATGCGCCAGTTGGGGTAGACATCTTGGGTGGTGCCTGGCTGGTTTTGGGCCCGCACGTCGCCGACCATATCCGCCAGCGCAACGCATCGCATCGCGCTGGGGGTCAAGGCGAGGAAGCGGTGCATACCCTCGATAATGCCGGAGCTGTGTGCGTTGCCGGGATTATCGCCGCCCAACCCATCGGCGCCACCGGGGCGGTTATCGCGACCATGCACAGGGTCCTGTAGTTCGTCGGCGATGCGCGCAGAATACTCCTCGAATGGCAACCCTGCGAAAGCGCCGGCTTGGGCAATCTTCGATAGCACCTGCACCTGCCACTGCGCGTCGTTAGAAAACTCTTCCTCCACGGTGGTCGTCAACACACCTAGTTCTTCGCGCAGCGTGATGTGACCACCCCGTAGGTAACTCGCAGTGGGTGGTAAATCGTGGGTGGTCACGCTTGTCAGGCTGAGCTCTCGGTAACGATCCGGAGATTTTGGTCCGTTGGCATCGCCTTCGAACCACACCACGGTGGTTCCCAACACGTGTCGATCGGCTAGGTACTGCTGCACCCAGGGTTCGAACGTGCCAAGGTCTTCACCGACCACCACGGCCCCGGCCCGCTCGGCTTCGAGGATGAGTGCTCCGACCATTGCCTCGTGGTCATAGTGCACATATGTGCCCGTGGTGGGGGATTGCATTCGGGGAATCCACCACAGTCGGAACAACCCCAGCACGTGATCAACGCGGATCCCTCCGGCAGTGCGCAGAATTGTGCGGAGCATATCCCGCCACGGGAGGTAACCGTGCTCGGCTAGCTTCCACGGATGCCATGGCGGTTGCGACCAGTCTTGTCCTTGCTGGTTGTATCCGTCCGGTGGTGCACCCACGCTGGCACCCGGAGCCAATACGTATTCCAAGCTGCGCGCATCGGCGCCACCGGGGTGCACACCCACGGCGAGGTCCGCCAGCAGCCCAATACGCTGGTATTGTTTCAGTTCGTTTTGTGCTGCCAGTTCTTGTTCCTGGCATAGCATCTGCACCCAAGCCCAGAAATTGGCTCCGAGGTTCGACCAATCGCCCGCGCTCGCTTGGCACCACGTGACGAAACCTTCGAGGCCCTCGCCTTCGCGGTCAATGAACTCCTGCAGCTGTCGCAGCCTGTCTACTGGCAGGCCCGCCTCGTAGATGGCCGCTAGCGCCTGCAGTTTGGCAGCCCAAACTGCGTTGCGATCTAGCAGCTCGGCCTGGTCGTTGGCCGTAGCCACCCCGGCGCGCAACTGGGCGATATCGTCGTGTAGTTCCGGCCTTTGTCGATACTCTGGAATGTTCTCAATGCGCAGGTAAATGGGGTTGGAGTAGCGGCGCGTGGTCGGCAGGTACGGCGAATCCTCTACCGGGATTGCCACCTCGGCCGCATGCATGGGGTTGACCAGTAAGAAATCTGCCCCGCCCAATTGGTTGAGCGCCCGCCCCAGTGCTCCGATCGTGGCATAATCGCCCAGCCCCCACGCGCCGGTATCGCGCACCGAGTACAGTTGCGCCATCACCCCCGTGGCTGGGTTGTCTAGCAGTTCCTGGGTCTTGCTCAACCGATCCGGGCTCACCAACAACGTGGCCTCCGCCTGCGTGGTTTCGGCCTGCACTCGCAGTGTATGCCACCCTGCGGGCAGCTTCGGCAGCTGGAAGGTAGCGGTTCCGAAAGTCATGTTGGTTTCGGTTGCTTCGTTGTTTTTTTGATTTGACGCCACCCCGGCCGGCACGGACACCGTTTCCGGTGGCACCCACGTATTCAGCTGTTCGAGCACGTGCTCGGAGCCATCTTCGAGGATGGCCGTGACTTGGACGCGTTCACCATCGACACAGTTCACTGTGAGGTTTTGTGCGCGCTGCGCCCGTGCAGTCACTGTCGGGGGGATCATTCGCGCCAATTTGTGGTATTTCATCGTGGCCAGCGCGGCGTCGAGATGAAAAGCTTCCACACCGTCGGAAGGGATGTCGACCCCCAACTCCCGCAAAGTAAAGATGATTGTGGCCTCGTCGACCGTAACTGTGCTGCCGTCCTGGCCCGTGTAGGACGTGGCTACGCCACAGTGATCGGCCAGCTCGTGCAGAGTGCGGGTGACATCTGAATTCATAGTTGTTCATTGTGCCGGTGGCGGGCAGTTTATGCCATGCGAAAAAGTGTGCGAGGTGGTCGAATGGGGGGTTTTCTGCCGAGTACTGCAATGTCTGAGGTGTGTGCCAAAATGGAATTCGGCAACGTGACGCGGAACACTAAGCTATATTTCTAGAAGTGTGCATCACGCTGGCTGACGCTGCAACTACAACCCGTCCACGCGTGTGTTCCGCGAGAAGCGCTGTGCTCGGGACAAGCCACCTGTATGCGAAAAAGAAGTATTAGTCCTCTTAAAGGAGAATGATGACGGAGTACACCTCTGAAGCGCTCTACATGGTCGGGGAAAAGGAAACCATCCTCACCGCCGTGCGCGATCTTGCCGCCGACCAGCCGAATACGGTGTTATTTAGTCGCCCAGTGAACTTCGAGTGGACGGATGTGACCGCCGAGGAGTTCCTAGAGAACGCATACGCAGTAGCCCGCGGTCTTATCGCCAACGGCGTGGAGCAGGGCGATCGGGTCATCATCATGTCCGAGACTCGCTACGAGTGGACCCTCTTGGACTTCGCCATCATGGCTGCCGGCGCGACCTCCGTGCCGATTTACCCATCATCGTCCACCTCTCAGTGTGAATGGATCGCACAGGATTCCGGCGCGAAGATCGCTATCGGTGAGAATGAATCGCACACCACGCGCTTGGAAACCTTCCTCCGCGATGGGGAACCCCAGCCGAATCAGGCGCATTTCAACCGTGTTCTGTGCATCAATGCAGGTGCGGTCGACATCCTGATCAATGACGGCAAAGAAGGCGGGATTGGCCAGGAGCAGGTAGAGGCGCGAATCGCAGACACGAAGAGTAGCGATGTGTGTTCCATCGTCTACACTTCCGGCACCACGGGGCGCCCCAAGGGCTGCCGTTTGCTGCATTCCAACTGGCTGGGCGAAGCACGTGCCATCCTGACCCACCCCGTGGGGCAATGCGGTCGCGCCGGCTCCCGCGTTCTCACATTCCTGCCGTTGGCGCACGTGTTCTCCCGCGCGATCTCCCTGGCTTGCGTAGTCGGTGGCGCCACCCAGATCCATTGGTCGGACATGGGTTCG
This sequence comes from Corynebacterium auriscanis, assembly GCF_030408435.1. NCBI lineage: Bacteria > Bacillati > Actinomycetota > Actinomycetes > Mycobacteriales > Corynebacteriaceae > Corynebacterium > Corynebacterium auriscanis. The sequence continues at coordinate 810,263 of NZ_CP047046.1, forward strand.
CTGGTCACCCAGTTCGAGCGCGCAAAGCCGCACCTCATCGTTGCCGTCCCGCGTATCTTTGAAAAGGTCCACGCAGGTGCCAAGGCTAAGGCCACTGATGGTGGAGGGCTCAAAGCAAAGATTTTCCTGCGTGCCGAGAAGGTAGCGCTCGACTACTCCCGCGCGCTCGATAACCCTGAAGGCCCTTCCGCTGCGCTCAAGGTTCAGCGTGCAATCTATGACAAGCTGGTCTACAGCAAGGTGCGCGAGGCCATGGGTGGCGAACTGGAATACGCTATCTCCGGCGGTTCCGCATGTAACCCTGATCTCCTGCATTTCTTCCGTGGTATCGGCGTGCGGATCTTCGAGGGTTACGGACTAACGGAATCCACCGCTGCCATCGCTGTGAACTTCGATCCGGACAACATCATCGGTACCGTCGGTCGACCCATGGGTGGCAACACCATCCGCATTGCTGAAGATGGCGAAATCACCATCAAGGGCACCGTGGTATTCGACGGCTACTGGCAGAACGAAGAAGCCACCAAAGATTCCTTCACCGAAGATGGCTTCTACCGCACTGGCGACCTGGGTCGTCTGCTGCCCAGCGGCCACCTGAAGATCACTGGCCGTAAGAAGGAGATCATCGTCACCGCCGGTGGCAAGAACGTCTCGCCGGGCCCCATGGAGGACATCCTCCGTGCGGCACCACTGATCTCGCAGGCCATGGTGGTCGGCGACGACCAGAAATTTGTCGGCGCGCTGATCTCCTTGGATGAGGAAGCAGTGAAGAAGTGGAAGGCCAATCATAACGTTCCGGAGAACACTCCAATCAGGGAGTTGGCGAAGAATGCGGTCCTGCGTTCCGAGATTCAGGATGCGGTCAACCAAGCCAACCTCAGTGTTTCTCACGCCGAAGGCATTAAGAAGTTCCGTATTGTCGAGCGCGATTTCACGGAGGAAAACGGCGAGGTCACCCCGTCGTTAAAGCTTAAGCGCTTTGTTATCGCGAAGAACTTCGCCGATGACATCTCATGGATCTACAGCGTGAAGTAAAAATTATCCTTCCCACACACCGGCCATGCCTCCCCGCTTGGCCGGTTTTCCTGTCCTAGAGTTGTCCAAGTACTGGCAACAAGATGTGGGAGAGGAGCCCGGCGCGTGCACTACAACGCAGCTTTGCGCGTTCGCGAACTCACCCAAAACATCTTCGACATCGGTGATGAAGTCGCAGCACACCTGGATAATCTCGCCGAAGCCATTGCAGACTGGGATCGGGAACTGGTCACCGACTGTCTGCATGAACTCAGTGAAATCATCGCTGAGGGACGTTCGGAAGTCCGCCCTCAGCTCGCCGAACTCAACGGCCTACGGCAGGCTTTTATCTCGGGCGTCAAAGCCGGGCGGATGTCCTACCTTGGTTCTTTTTCCGACGCCGATCGCTTTCCTCACCCAGGCCGTACCCTGTCCTTCTTGCGGAATGACACAGGCCAGGCAACGAATTATTCCGTGGCTGAAGCTGCCCCCAACGGGGATAGCTCGCCCCGCGATGGGGGAGTAGTACAGGAGCCGGGCACGATGGCATCGACGGCAGCATGGAGGCTGTGGATGCGGCAGCGCTCCGAAGGGCTGCAATACGAACTCACGCAGCTGGCGGAATGGGTGGTGGAACAGACCGAACGGGGCTTAACCAACCAATCCGTACTACTGACCCAAACGTATGCCACCGCGGAACGTTCCGCCTGCGCGCTCGTGGAACAGTGGGAAGAAGTAGTGGCGAAACAGCCCACATTGGCCCGCTCAATGCGAGGGGAAGCCCCGCCGACATTCCTGCAGGAGCGTGACCGAGTAGCAGCGGTAATCTCCCGCATCCAACGCAAACGCCGAGGGGCTGCAGTGTGACTGAGCGCGGGCTGTATATTCACGTTCCCTTTTGCGCTTCGCGGTGCGGTTATTGCGATTTCAACACCTACACACCGTTGGAATTAGCGGCGGATTCGTCCACCCAAGCAACGATGGCCGCGCGCGGTAACACAATCGATGGGTACCTGGATGCCCTAGAACGAGAGTTGGAATACGCCGCACAGCTGTGGGAACCAGAACCTGGGCGTGCTGCCGGCACCGCCATCGATACTGTCTTCTTTGGCGGTGGTACACCATCCATGTTGGGCGCCGAGGGATTAACCCGTGCCTTGCGCGCCGTGAAGCGAACGTTCGGTCTGGCCCCGGGGGCCGAGGTAACCACTGAATCCAACCCAGAATCAACCAGCCCGCAATTCTTTGAGGCGCTGCGAGCAGAGGGCTTCACCCGGATCAGCCTAGGCATGCAGTCTGCGGTTGGCCACGTTCTCAAAGTTTTGGAAAGGCAACACACTCCAGGGCGTTCCGTCGCCGCCGCCCGTGAAGCACGTGCTGCAGGATTCGATCACGTTAATCTCGACCTCATCTACGGCACGCCGACCGAGACGGATGAGGATCTGCGCACCTCCCTCGAAGCCGTGCTCTCCGCTGGCGTAGATCACGTATCGGCCTATTCGCTGATCGTGGAAGATGGCACGGCTATGGCTCGAAAAGTGCGCCGCGGGGAGCTCCCAGCTCCCGATGAAGATGTACTGGCCGATCGCTACCGCATGATCGATGAGCACCTCACCGAAGCCGGTTTCGGGTGGTATGAAGTATCCAACTGGGCTAAACCCGGCGGGGAATGTCGACACAATCTGGTCTACTGGCGCTCCGGTCAGTGGTGGGGTGCCGGCCCGGGTGCGCACGGGTGCGTGCAACTCAAATCCCACGTAAATGTAGGGGAGCCACCAGTCGGATTCAGTGGCCTGACCCGCTTGGTCAACGCCAAACGACCCGCCACGTATTGGCAGGGTCTAATGGAGCGGGGCGTCGGTAATAAACTGCCAGAAAGCGTGGTCACGGTGGAGCAACTCACCAGGGCCGACCTGGCCACCGAAAAGGTGATGTTGGGACTGCGGTTGCGTGAGGGGTTGGATTTGAATGTGTTGCATCCGACAGCGCAGTTAGACAAGGTGCTTTCGCGGTATCGCGAGTTGGGATTAGCTAACGTGGAAGGCGACAAAGTGGTGTTGACGGACGAGGGGCGTTACCTCGCTGATGGCATCGTGACGGATATTGTACTTTCGCAGGAATGAAGGAGTTGAGCGCCTCGTGTCCTCATCGACCGAACAACGTCGCAACGAGGTGCTGCGGGCCATCGTCTCCGACTTCATTGCACTGCACGAGCCGGTGGGGTCGAAAATGCTGGTTGACCGCCACAAGCTGGGGGTTTCTTCCGCCACAATCCGCAATGACATGGCGGTGTTGGAGGCGGAGGGGTTTATCACGCAACAGCATGCATCCTCCGGGCGTATTCCCACGGCCAAGGGATATCGCGCCTTTGTGGACGGACTGCACCGGATCAAACCGTTGAGCCCACCCGAGCGACGCGCAATTCTGAACTTCCTAGAAAACGGAGTGGATCTAGAAGATGTACTGCGCCGCGGTGTGCAATTGCTGAGCCAACTGACGCGCCAAGTGGCCGTGGTCCAGATGCCCGATCTGCGACGGGGCCGAGTGAAGCACTGCGAGGTCGTCCAGCTGGGAAGCCACCGAGTGCTGTTAGTACTGATCACAGATACAGGGAGGGTGGATCAGCGCAATGTGGACCTCACGCGGCCGCTGGTGGAAGATGACGTGCAGCGACTGCGCGATATCGTGAATTCCGCGATGGTGGGCCGCACGCTGGATGACGCCTGTTCGCACATCGCCCGGGTGGCGCGGGACGCGCAGAACAACCAAATGCCCGCGGAACTTCGCGGACCAGTGTTGGCGGTGGCTACTGTGTTAGTCGAAACCCTGCTGGAGCGACCCACGGACAAACTCATTCTGGCTGGCACACCGAACCTAGTGCGCACCGGCGAACTGACCCCCGTGTTGGAAGCCCTCGAAGAGCAGGTAGTGGTGCTGAAACTGTTGTCTAGCGCCCGCGATCTGCAGGTCAAAGTCAGCATCGGGGAGGAAAACGAGGACGAAGAGCTGCGTGGCGCCTCCATTATCTCGACCGGTTACGGGAATAACGATGAGGTGCTGGGCGGTTTGGGAGTATTAGGGCCCACTCACATGGATTACACCGGCTCGATCTCGAGTGTGACGGCAGTCGCCCACTATGTTTCCCGGATTCTATCGGGTGAGTAAACTACTACAAGTTATTGCAGCATTTTCGTCTAGAAGGTAAAGGATTACAGGTACACCGTGGCTCGTGACTACTACGGCATCCTCGGCGTGAGCAAGGACGCTACCGATTCCGAGATCAAAAAAGCTTATCGCAAGCTGGCCCGCAAGTATCACCCCGATGTCAACCCCTCTGAGGAGGCGGCGGAGAAGTTCAATGAACTCTCTGTCGCCCAAGAGGTGCTGCTCGATCCGCAAAAGCGACAGATTGTTGATGCGGGTGGTGATCCCGAAGCTCAAGGTGGTGGCTTCGGCGGCGCTGGTGGCTTCGGAGGTTTCGGGGGCGGCGGCCTGGGCGATATATTCGACGCGTTCTTTGGCGGTGGAGGCGGAGGTCGGCGCCGCGGACCGCGCGTTTCTCGTGTCCGCCCGGGCAACGATGCGTTGGTGGGGATCGAGGCGACGTTGGAAGAAATCTATACCGGTGTAGAGCGCGAAGTGACAGTGGAAACCGCCGTGCGCTGTGACACGTGCGACGCGACCGGTTCGAAATCCAAAAAGGCGCCGGAGACCTGCCCCACGTGCCAGGGCTACGGCGAAGTCATGGAGATTCAAAACTCTATGCTGGGGCAGGTTCAGGTTGCCCGTCCGTGCCACCGCTGTGGTGGAACTGGCGAGATTATCCCCGATCCCTGCGAGGTCTGTGCCGGTGACGGTCGCGTGCGCTCCCGCAAGACCATCAAGGTCAACGTGCCCGCAGGGATCTCCGACGGCATGCGCCTGCGCTTGGCCGGCAAGGGGGAGGTGGGCCCTGGCGGCGGGCCAAATGGCGACCTTTACGTGGACGTGCGTACTCGCGAGCACGCACACTTCATACGCGAGGGCGATGACCTCCACATAACGATCAAGGTGCCTGCGGTGGAGGCCACGTTGGGTTCCAGCGTGGAGGTTCCCATGCTGGACGAATCCGTGCAGACTGTCACGATTGAACCGGGAACCCAGCCGGATGCTGTGATCACCGTGCCGGAACGCGGTATGCCGCATTTGCGGCGGGAGCGCGATGGCTACGGAAACCTTTATGCCCACGTTGAGGTGATTATCCCAACGGAACTCAGTCGTGCGGACAAGGAACGGTGGGAGGAACTGCGTGATCGTTCCGAGGAGTCCGTATCCGTCGGGACCAAGAACGATCATAGCGAGGGACTGTTTTCCCGCCTGCGTTCCCGTTTCGCCCGCTAGGCTTCACACCAATTTCCACAGTGATGAGATTGCCCCGCCATGACTGACCCAGTATTCATTCACCCCATCCCTATAGAAGCGGCCGCCGATGGCAGTGCGGGATTTCGCTTTGCCCTCACAGGGGCCGAAGCCAAGCACGTAGATGTGAAGCGCCTCAAGGATGGGGAACCGCTGGTTATCACAGACGGTCAGTCGCGGGCCGTTCGTGCGGTTTGGCGCGGGGGGCAGGTAGAGGTGACAGAAGGGTTAGCTGTTCCGGCACCTCGGCCTATGGTGACAGTCGTACAGGCCATCCCGAAATCTGAGCGAGCCGAACTCGCCGTGGATCTCATGGTGCAAGCCGGTGCTGATCGGATCATCCCCTGGGAATCGGCCCGCACGATCGCTAAGTGGGCAGGCAAAGAGCACAAGGCGCGTTTGAAGTGGGAAAACGCTGCCCGATCTGCGGCCAAGCAGGCGCGCCGTTTGCGGGTTCCCGAGGTCACCATGCCAGTTCGCTCAGTCGCGCAGATTGCCGAGTTTTTGGACGACGCCCCCACGGCCAGCCGCCAAATTCTCGTCTTGCACGAAAGCGCCTCCGTGAGTGTGAAGTCCTGTGATTTCACCACCTGTGATGAGGTCGTGCTGGTTATCGGTCCCGAAGGCGGCGTGGCGCCGGAGGAGATTGATCAGCTGGAATCCCTAGGTGCCCGCACGGTTGTTCTTGGACCCGAAGTGTTGCGTACGGCTTCTGCAGCAGCTGTGGCCCTCGGGGCAATCGGTGCGCTCAGTCCTCGCTGGGCTGCAACCACCGACTAGGCTGGCAGATAGTTCGTCCAACCCGAACTCCAGCATTCGCCCAACAAGTGAAGGACATACCTCGTTTATGACCCCATCTCAGGCTCACCCCCGCGTGGCCAGCTCTACCGTTGAGCTGGACCCAGATGCTGCTGTGGCCGTTGCCGGTCCAGGGGATGAAAACCTGCGTGTGATTGAGAATGCCTACGACGCGGACATGCTCACCAGGGGCAACCGTGTGACCATCCGCGGTGAGGCCTCCGAGGTTTCGCGTGTGAGGCAGGTCCTCCAAGAAATGGCCAACTTGGTCAGTCGTGGCAACACGGTTACACCAGATACCACTCGTCGGATCATCGCGTTGCACAACGATCGTGGCTCCCGTAGTCTCCAGCTGGGTGGGGAGCCGGAGGAGCCCCAGCAAGTGGGTGCTCCTGTTCTTGGGTCCGATGATCCGATCGTCAGCTACCGTGGCAAGACCGTCCGGCCGAAAACTCCCGGCCAGTCGGAATACGTGGAAGCTATCGATGATCATTCCGTCGTGTTCGGTGTGGGACCGGCGGGGACGGGTAAAACGTATCTGGCTATGGCCAAGGCGGTTCAAGCCTTGCAAAACAAGGACGTGACCCGCATTATCCTTACTCGTCCCGCGGTGGAAGCGGGAGAGAAATTGGGATTTCTGCCGGGCACTCTTGGCGATAAAATTGATCCGTATCTGCGCCCGCTGCATGATGCGCTGCGCGAGATGGTTGATCCGGAGATGATCCCGCGCCTCATGGAGAGCGGTGTTATTGAGGTTGCTCCGTTGGCGTACATGCGCGGTCGCACGCTTAACGATTCCTTCGTGGTTCTCGACGAGGGCCAGAACACCACGCCCGCGCAGATGAAGATGTTCCTCACGCGCCTGGGCTTCGGTTCCAAAATGGTCGTTACGGGCGATCTCAGTCAAACCGATTTACCGCATCATCAGGAATCGGGTTTGCGCGTGGCACAGCGGATTTTGCGGGATGTTCCCGGCGTGCACGTCACTGCCTTTGACAGTGACGATGTGGTGCGTCACCGTTTGGTCTCTAGGATTGTCGACGCCTACGAGGCTTTCGAGGCCGAAGAGGAACAAGCCCGCATGGACCGCGAAGAAGAACTCCAAGAGCGCCGCCTCGGACGTGGCAAGAAGCACAAAGGATAGGGCCCAAAGTCGTGAGTATTGAAGTTTTCAATGAATCCGGTCGTGGAGAAGTCAATGAGGAGGAGCTCATTGATGTAGCTAGGTACGCACTGTGGACTCTCGATGTTCATTCTGCAGCGGAACTGTCGATCCATATTGTGGATCTGGACACTATTGCTGATCTGCATGAACGGTGGTTGGACTTGCCAGGCCCCACGGATGTCATGAGTTTCCCTATGGATGAACTCACACCGGGTTGGGGCCGTAAGGACGGTCCTCCGCCGAGTCCAGCGATGTTGGGAGACATCATGTTGTGCCCGGACTTCGCGGAGCGCCAGGCCGACCGAGCTGGCCATTCTCTAGCTCATGAGCTGGACTTGCTGACGGTGCACGGTGTGTTGCACCTGTTGGGCTTTGATCACACCACGCCTGAGGAGGAGCAGCGCATGTTCTCCCTCCAGAATGAGATTCTGGCTAATTGGTATGACTCGCAAGAGGAGCGTGGCGTCAGTTTTGCACCAAAGCCCAGCGGGGCCGGGGCCTTCCCTACGGCGGCGGACCGCGTAGATGCTAAAGATGATTCGGGCGCAACGAACATCGACACCAGCGCCAGCCACCCCGACAAAGACTAAGACACCTAAACCAGCAGCATGGACTCAATCGCAATTTTCGGCCCCCTCGGTGTTTTCCTCGCACTCCTGATGGGTGGTGCGTTGTCGCTTGTGGAAACAGCGGTATCCGCGATTTCGCGCGCGCGAGTGGAAGTTCTTGTTAAGGACGAGAAGCCGGGTGCGGGGCGGCTTCTGGATGTCATCGATAACCGTGCGCAACACATTAACCTGTTGATCTTGCTGCGAACGGTGTGCGAGGCTGCCGGGGCAGTGTTGGCAGCTGGGCTCCTGCTGACGTGGCGGGGTGATAGCGCGAGCACGTACGTGATCGCGATTGCCGCTGTGACAGTGATCACGTTCGTCGTTATTGGTGTGCTGTCGAGGACACTGGGCCGCCAAAATCCGTATTCCATTTCGCTGAAAACCGCGCCCCTACTCTTGGGGATGCGGCGACTACTGGGGCCCATTGCAAAGTTACTGGTGGCTGTGGGTAACTTCCTCGCGCCGGGCAGGGGATTTCGGGATGGTCCCTTTGCGACAGAAGTGGAGTTGCGCGAGCTGGTAGATATCGCTTCGGAGCGAGGGATCGTGGAGCGCGACGAGCGCCGCATGATTCAGTCGGTGTTCGATCTCGCCTCGACCTCCGCACGTTCGGTGATGGTTCCGCGTCCGGAGATGCTGTGGATCGAATCCGATAAGACCGCGGGACAGGCCACCAGCTTGTGCGTGCGATCTGGTCATTCGCGCTTGCCGGTGATCGGTGAGGACGTCGACGACATCGTCGGTGTGGTGTACCTGAAGGATTTGGTGGCCAAGACCTATTACTCCCAGGACGGCGGACGATCGGTGAGTGTGTCGGATGTGATGCGCCCTCCGGTGTTTGTGCCGGATTCACGGAACCTGGATGACCTGCTGGAAGACATGCAGCGAGACCAGGTACATATCGCCATGCTGGTTGACGAATACGGTGCTATTGCCGGGTTGATTTCCATTGAGGACATCCTGGAAGAGATCGTCGGTGAGATCGCGGACGAATACGATGCCACGGAAATGGCACCAATCGAAGAACTGGGGGATGGCAAATATCGTGTTGTCGCTCGCCTCAGCTTGGAAGAATTGCAAGAACTCTTTGCAGAATCCGACCGCCAGCAGTTCTTAGATCACCGAGGCGATGATCCGGACGAGATTCACGACAGCGCAGCCGAAATCTCGCGGCACACTAGTCCGCTGGAGTTTAGCGAGGAACAGCTCGACGAGGTCGATACCGTGGCCGGCTTAGGTGCTTTCGAGCTGGGTCGCGTGCCCATTCCCGGAGCTGAAGTTACAACCGCTGGACTGCATATTGTTTATGAGGGCGGGCGGGATCGCCGTGGGCGATTGAAGATCCGCTCCGCAGTGGTCTCTCGGGTAGGGGAAAACACCGAACGCGAGGGGTAGTTTTACCCCCAAAAGTGTAGGGTTTTGTACTATTTTTTCTCGTCTTTTGGCGCAAGAAGTAAACGTGTGCGATTGTTTATTTTGAGCTTAAAAGCTCATGATGCCCACTTAACAATTCTGCATATGATCGCGAATTGGTGAAACACACGACGGAATTATCCTCCCTCTGCGTAGCTATGTTCGCTTTTAACGGCGGTGTGTATTTGGGATATATACGTCCACTTTTCGATACAAGGGAGTATTCCATGCGCAAGATGTCCACGATTATTACTGCGGTTGCTACTGCGACCGCATTGGGGGCGACCGCGTCCCCCGCTGGTGCCGTCACCGGACCGGAGAAGCAAGCAGTCGAAGAATCGGGTATTAAAGCCATCGTGACGGAGCTTACCTCTGCTCACGATGCGCTCACTGGGCCGGTAAAGGTGGTTCGTGATGGCGAGAAGCTGTCTGTGACCTATACCAACAACACGGAGGCGCGGCAGAGCTGCTCTGGACTGGCATTGCCATACAAGGATGTCAAAGCTGCTGGCCTGAACAAACCGGGGGCGGATGAACAAGAGTCCACTGAGTTGGTGAAAACTTTTACGGGTATTCTCTCTAAGAACGAGTCTGCCGTTTTTGGTGTGGAAAAAGGAGAAATCGCCGTCGCTGAGGGTGAAAAGGCAGCGGCCAAGGTGCTGAGTTTGGGGCTCCAGGGAGCTATCGGCAGCGGCGCAAAGATCAAGCCGGGCGAATCTCAAACATGGACGATGACCCTTCCAGTCGCGCAGGCGACGGGTATCATCATGTGTGACGGTAATGCTCTTTTCGGTGTCTCACCAAGGGTTTACAAAGGCATTGAGCAGGATGTCCTTTTTGAGAATGTGAAGGACAAGTTGGGCTCTGTAGGTTCCGTTGTCGATGGTTCATCGAAGAACCCCACTGTGGCCGGTTCGTTCATTAAGAACATTCCTTTTTTGACGAAGATTCTGGAGTTCCTGGGCGGATTCTTCGATTTCTTCAAGAACCTGTTCAACCCACAGGGTGAAAAGGGCTCCAGTTCGAAGGGGTCTTCCGAGGCCAAGGAACCGGAAAAGGACTCCGAGAAGCCTGCGAAGAATGAGGCAGCCACCACGAAATAGTGGGGTTAGTGTTGCGGCAGTGGGGTTAGTTAACTGTCGCTGCGTCGGGCACAATGGTTAGCGTGAACAGTGATATGCATTTCCCCGACGAACCCCAGCTACCTGCTGAAGCCGTAGCCGATGCAGCGGTAGCTCCAGTTGATTTCAGTGCGCCGGAGGGATTCCGCTCCGGCTTCGTGAGTTTTGTGGGTCGACCCAACACTGGTAAATCCACACTCACCAATGCGCTGGTGGGACAGAAGATTGCGATCACTGCCGACCAGCCGGAGACGACCCGTCATCCAATTCGTGGGATAGTGCACCGGGAGAATAGCCAGATTGTCGTTGTTGATACTCCCGGCCTGCACCGTCCGCGGACGCTCCTAGGTGAACGGCTCAATGAGATGGTGAAAGATACCTATCAGGATGTCGACCTCATCGCCGTGTGTGTGCCGGCTGATGAAAAGATCGGTCCCGGTGACCGCTGGATCGTCGATGCTGTTCGCAAGGTAGCGCCGAAAACAGGGCTCATCGGGGTGGTCACGAAGGTCGATAAAGTTGGGAAAGACCAAGTCGGCGAGCAGTTGCTTGCGTTGCACGATCTACTCGATGGGGCTGATGTCATTCCCGTCAGTGCTACTGAGAAAATCCAATTGGATGTTCTGGCTGACGTAATCGCGGAGCACCTTCCTGAGGGGCCCAAGTTTTATCCGGACGGTCATGTCACGGATGATGACCGGGATACGCGCATGGCTGAGCTAATTCGTGAGGCTGCTCTAGCCGGATTGCAAGATGAGTTGCCACACTCCGTAGCAGTCCAGATTGATGAGGTGTTCCCTTCCCCTACACGTGAGGGAGTACTGAACGTCCACGCGGTCATTTACGTGGAGCGGGAGGGGCAAAAGGCAATTCTGCGCGGCAAGGGTGGCCGTAGGCTGGGCCGTACAGTCCATAACGCGCGACTGCAGATCATTGAAATGCTGGGGCAAAATATCTATCTGGATGTGCGCCTGAAGGTCGCCAAGAACTGGCAATCCGATCCAAAGCAACTGGGCAAGCTGGGATTCTAAACATCAGTTAAGAGTCGGGTAGTCTCCTGCAAAAGAAATGCCCATCGTTTACATTGTGTGAGTAGATCACATTCCCCTTTTTTGGAAGGTACTGCATTCATGACTAATCCAAACCAGCCCGAAGGTGGCTCCCACCCCGTTGGTTCCGGGAACAATAACCCAGATGGCGTACAGCCCAACGGGTACGGAAACCCAGGTGGGGCGCACTCTAACGGTTATGGTGCCCCCGCCAATGGCAGCAATTTCGGATCCCATGCCACCGATGGCTATAACCCCCACGACAACGGCGCCGCAGGTTTTAACCAGAATTACACAGGTTATGGCGCCCAACAGCAGGGGAACCCGCAGTTCGGTGCCTACCCAAACCAGGCGCCTGGATTCGGCCAGACCGGGGTGCAAAAGGACAGCTTCTTCGGCGCTCTGTTTGACTTCAGCTTCACCAAGTACGCCACGCCATCGGTCGTCAAGGCAGTGTACATCCTTGCGATGGTTGGAATCGGGTTTTTCCTTTTCATTGGTGTCATCGCGCTGCTGATTGGCCTCACACAAGACGGTGGTGCATTCGGACTGTTGTTGCTGCCTCTGTTGGTTGTGGGCGGGCTGTTTTACCTAGCAATGATCCGTGTGGGACTGGAAGTGTCCACTGCGATCATTCGCACTTCTCAATCGGTCCAGTCGATTGATGAGCGCCAGGCACGTGAAGAGACTTCGGGACAAAGCTACAGCGGCCCATTTGGGGGCTAGTAATGACTTATCACAACACGCCACATCGTGATGGCGGCCCGAACATCCAGATGGGTTCAAAGCAGGATACGTTCTTTTCCGCTTTGTTCAATTTTGGATTCACTAAGTACGTGACCCCCAGCCTCGTCAGGGTCCTTTACATTCTAGGCATCGTGGTAATTGTCCTGTGGGCACTCATGCCATTCTTTGGCGCGTTGCTCGGAATCTCGTTGCTGGATTCTTTGCAAGACGAACTGCGCCCATCGAGCGCGTACGGTGACTATAGTCCGTACACGAATTACCCCACCTACGGCTCCGAACTGGACTCGCAGATTGATAAATCACAAGGTGCGGTTGCAGGTTACGCGGCGATGTCCTTGGTGACTGGCGCCATCGGAGCCCTTATCCAAATCGGTTTGCTGCGCATTTCACTTGAAGTGCTGATGGCTCTCATGCGCACAGCTGAAGCGTGGCAACGCATCAAGCAACGCCACGAGGCGGGAATCGCCACCCTGTAGTCGCTTGGGCTTATACTTGCGGGCATGCCTCGCCGAACGCCATCGCCTCGCCCCACTTACCGGGACGAGGCTTTCGTCTTGCGCACTCATAAATTGGGCGAGGCAGATTTGATCCTCGTGCTATTGACTCGCGACCATGGGCAGGTGCGGGGCGTCGCTAAAGCAATTCGCAAATCGAAGTCACGGTTCGGTGCCAAGTTAGACCGCTTCACGCGAGTCAACGTGCAGATTTACCCAAGCCGAGGATTGGCCAATATCACGGATGCGGATGCGGTGGAATCCTACGCTGGCCCCATTGTTGCTGACCCCGATCGCTATTTCGCAGGGTGCGCGGCGCTTGAGGTTGCACACTTATTTGGCGGGGAGGATAGTTCTGTCTTTCTTCTTCTCGACGCCACCCTCCGCGACCTCGCCGCTCCTCATCCATCGTTGCCCCTAGTGAACGTGGTTGATCGCTTCGTGTTGAAAGCGTTGGACATGGCCGGATGGGCACCCAGCTTGGTTGATTGTGCACAATGTGGGAAGACGGGCCCGCACCGCGCGTTCCATCCCATGGCCGGCGGGGCAGTGTGTGTTACGTGCCGTCCACCGGGGGCAATGACACCCCCTGGGCAAGCTGTTCGGTTGTTGTGGTTGCTAGCCAACGATCGCAACGATACTGCTGCGGAAGTTGCGACGGATCGTGCAGTTTCTCGGCAAGCACACGAATTGCTTCTCAGCCACGTTCGTTATCACCTGGAATCGGGTTGTCCCGCGTATGCGGCCCTGTAAGTATTGATTCAGGTAGTAGCCAAGGGCACCTTCCCGGTTTCCCCGTCATTGCCCCTCTCTTGGCGAGGTAGGGAATCGCTGGCAGAATGGAACGGGTGAATACGCAACATCCTGCACCAGCCGCCACCCATATCGATCGCAGCTCCATTCCGGCTGAGCTCGTGCCCAAGCACATCGCGATCGTCATGGACGGGAATGGGCGCTGGGCTCAGGATCGGGGGTTGCCCCGCACCGAGGGGCATAAACGTGGAGAAGGTGTGCTTCTCAGTTTGGTGGAAGAGTGCCTCGAGCTGGGTGTGGATTACCTCTCGGCCTATGCATTCTCCACCGAGAATTGGCGGCGAAGCGCCGAAGAGGTCCGTTTCCTTATGGGTTTCAATCGCGATGTGTTGCGCAGGCAGCGTGATTACCTCGACAGTTTGGGGGTACGTATCCGTTGGGTGGGACGGCGCCCACGACTGTGGCGTTCGGTCATCGCGGAACTGGAAAAAGCTGAGCGCCAGACCGCAACGAACTCGAAGATGACTCTTGCCATGTGCGTGAACTATGGTGGTCGGGCCGAGATTGTCGACGCCGCCAGGGCCATCGCGGACGACGTGGCCCGTGGGGCGCTGAAGCCCCGACAGATTAGCGAGGCCAGGTTCGCTGATTACCTCGATGAACCCGATATGCCAGATGTAGACCTGTTCCTGCGCCCCTCGGGCGAGCAACGTACGTCGAACTTTTTGCCTTGGCAATCGACGTATGCCGAGATGGTCTATCAGGACGTTTTGTTCCCGGATTACACGCCCAATGATTTGCGGGCAGCTGTGTTGGAATTCGCCAAGCGGGACCGCCGCTTCGGCGGCGTGAAGTAAGAGGAGCTGGGCGTGGATCGCAGTCACGATTCAGCAGAAACGAAGGCGGGTCATATGCCCTCCCAACCACCGACGAAGCAGCAGATCGCTAGGTGGCGTCAATACTTAGCGAACGAGCGAGCCGAAGGAGCGGTGTACCGGGAGCTGGCGCGCAAGAAGACCGGCGAGGAGCGAGAGATTCTGCTGGCGATTGCCGAGGCCGAAGCGCGCCACGAGGCCTACTGGCGGAATCGCCTGGGGGAATACGTCGGCTTGCCACGGAAAGCCAGCCTGGGCACGCGCATGATGGCCTGGATGGCGCGGCGCTTTGGATCGGTGTTCGTTCTGGCGTTGATGCAATCGGCGGAGTCCCGCAATGAGTACGTCAAAGACAACGATGCCAGCGAGCAAATGGTGGCTGACGAAGCGATCCACGCCGAGGTGGTCCGGGGGTTGGCCACACGCGGCCGCGCCAAAATGAGCGGTGATTTCCGCGCAGCGATTTTTGGTGCCAACGACGGGTTGGTATCCAATTTGTCCCTGGTCTTGGGAATGGTGGGCACCGGGGCCTCTGCGAATGTGGTGTTGGTGACCGGAATCGCCGGATTGCTGGCGGGTGCACTTTCGATGGCGGCGGGGGAGTATGTCTCCGTTTCATCGCAACAGGAATTATTGGAAGCTAACACGCCGAACCCCGAGGCTGGCCGGTCGGTGCCGAAACTGGATGTGGAAGAAAACGAGCTGACGCTTGTGTACCGCGCCCGAGGAATGAGTTCGCACGATGCAGCAGCCAAGGCACAGCGCGTGTTCGAATCCATCATCGCGAACGACCGCGATGAAAAGGCGGTGCCGACTTTCACTGATGATATCGAGGTGGAACGCGAGGATGGCGGGTCGCCCATGTCTGCGGCGGTATCCAGCTTCTTCCTCTTCGGGATTGGTGCGCTGATCCCCGTTCTGCCGTATTTATTTGGCACAGAAGGACCTACCGCAGCCGTTGTCGCGTGCGTGTTGGTGGGGCTATCCCTCCTGCTGACTGGGGGAGTGGTGGGAATACTCTCTGGGACTACGCCCGCCAAACGTGCCTTGCGCCAACTGGTCATCGGTTTTGGCGCAGCGGCGATCACCTATGGTTTGGGATCGCTGTTTGACGTCTCTGTGTAGCTAGGGCAGGGGAGGAGGCCCTTACTCGGGGGTGCTTGAGTCACCTGGATTGGCAAGCGGAGCACAGGCCGAAAATTTCGGCCGTGTGACCGGATTTGTGGAAGCCGTGTTTTGCTGCGATTTGCTCTGCCCAATCCTCCACCGGGCCGCCGTCGATTTCGACGGTCTTCCGGCACTTCGTGCATACGAGGTGGTGGTGATGGTCGTCCATTGCGCAGCTTCGGTAGAGGGTTTCTCCCGATTCGTCGTGGAGAGTATCGATAGCACCGATATCCGCCATTTGTTGCAAGGTGCGGTAGACCGTGGTGAGACCCACCTTTTCGCCCTTGGTAGTCAATTCGTGGTGGATGTCCTGCGCGCTGGAAAAGGTGGTGATTCCATCCAAAACGTCGGCTACTGCCCGGCGCTGGCGCGTATTGCGCTGGCCGATTTTGGGGCGACGTGAAGGTACAGTTGTTTCTTGCTGAGCCATGAACTCAGTTCTCCTCGAAGCTAGTGGTGATTTGTCATCTACTCTAGGCACTTCGTTCACCATATTCAATTGGTTTTCAATTGCCGTAGACGTTCACTGAGAAGTCCAGGGCGGGACAGTAGGGGGGTGGGGTGTTAGTGGCCCCTTGCTGAGGGAGCACACTAGGCGTTCGGAAAACGCTTAGATTGGGCACTTGACATTCTTTGGGATAATTCGTTAGATTACAGGTAGTTCCCCTGAGGTGACGTAACCCCCCCTTCGTCGCCTCTACTTGGTGGGAACAGGCCCCATTCACTTCGGTGGACAGTGTGGCCGGGACCCGCAGTGATACCCCCCCTTTAACTGCGGGTCCTTTTTAATGCCCAGCGGTGGACGAGTTGCGCAGTGAAAGGGAACGAGTCACGCATCCTGTGAGCGCTCTTTGCTCTCTTTAAAGATCACGTAGGACCGCCCCCTCACGGCTGCCGACCCAGTGAGTCGTTAGGATAGGGGGAGTTGTGATCCCCTATTTCAGCCTCGCAACCAGCGAGGTCTACACAAGGAGAATAATAGAGCCATGGCCGGAAACATCGATTCCGTAGTTAACCTCGCGAAGCGACGGGGTTTGGTCTACCCGTGTGGAGAAATATACGGAGGAACCCGGTCTGCATGGGACTACGGGCCACTGGGCGTCGAGTTGAAAGAGAACATCAAGCGCCAGTGGTGGCGCCACATGGTGACTTCTCGCCGTGATGTGGTCGGTCTGGACTCGTCCGTGATCTTGCCCAAGCGGGTATGGGAGGTTTCCGGCCACGTGGATGTATTCACTGATCCGCTGGTGGAATCCCTGCACACGCACAAGCGCTACCGCGCAGATCACCTGCTAGAGGCTTATGAGGAGAAGCACGGGCACCCACCAGCCAACGGTTTGGCAGATATCAACGATCCCGAAACCGGCCAGCCTGGTAAGTGGACCGAGCCACGGGCGTTTTCCGGCCTGCTGAAGACCTACCTGGGCCCAGTAGACGACAAGGAAGGCCTGCACTACCTGCGTCCAGAGACCGCCCAGGGTATCTTCACGAACTTCAAAAACGTGATGACGACCTCCCGTCAAAAGCCACCATTTGGTATCGCACAGGTCGGTAAGTCCTTCCGTAACGAGATCACACCGGGCAATTTCATCTTCCGCACCCGCGAGTTCGAACAGATGGAGATGGAATTCTTCGTTAAGCCCGGTGAGGATGAAGAATGGCACCAGAAGTGGATTGACGATCGCTACCAGTGGTATATCGACCTGGGCATTAGGGAAGAAAACCTGCGGTTGTACGAACACCCACAGGAGAAGTTGTCTCACTACTCCAAGCGCACCGTAGATGTGGAATATGCATTCCACTTCAAGGGCTCCAAGTGGGGCGAGCTGGAGGGCGTAGCAAACCGTACCGATTACGACCTGCGTGTGCACTCCGAAGGTTCCGGAGAGGACCTCTCCTTCTTCGATCAGGAATCCAATGAGCGTTGGATCCCATATGTCATCGAGCCCGCGGCTGGCTTGGGCCGAGCCATGATGGCCTTCCTTTGCGATGCCTACGAGGAAGAGGAAGTCCCTAACTCCAAGGGCGGCACGGATACACGTACGGTTCTGCGGCTGGATCGTCGTTTGGCGCCCGTCAAGGTGGCTGTGCTCCCGCTGTCTAAGAAAGACACACTGACCCCCACCGCGGAGAAGGTGGCCGACAAGCTGCGTGGACTGTGGAACACCGACTACGACACTTCCGGTGCCATCGGTCGCCGTTACCGTCGCCAAGACGAGATCGGCACCCCGTTCTGCGTGACCGTCGACTTTGATACCCTCGAGGACAACGCGGTGACCGTGCGCGAGCGCGATACCATGGAACAAGAGCGCGTGAAGATCGACGACCTGCAGGCTTACCTCGGTGAGCGCCTCGCCGGTTGCTAGGAAGGATATCTGCGTGAATTCCGATATCCGTTGGGGCCTGCCCAGCGATGGGCACACCTTCCCGATTTACGCCGGACCTGCTGACGACATGGATCGCGTTGCCGAATTTGCTCAAGAACGCGGAGTAAATCACCTGCGATTCGGCGGGGACACGTGGGCGCTCCATGCTGATGAGGGCCCAGAAATCAGTGCCCAGACAGGCACCGGAACATGGACTGCTACGGCTCTTGACGCCGAAAAGTTCTCTCGTGCAAAAAATATTGAGATCAAAGCTGACCGGCACACAATCCGAATCATTAACGAAGCCAAGCAGAACTTTGTCTTGGACATTGATGGCGAAAAGGTCGGTCAATTTACGGGAGACCAGCGCGGGTTGCGGAATCTCCACGTGGAATTCGAAGGACCGGGGCAAAAATTGCCACTCGACGTTCAGATCTTTACGTCGTGGGTGGCTCGTCGCTGTCTCGAAGGCCGGATGCTCAATGCCAACACGGCCGTGCTTTGGTTCTTGGCATTCATCGCTGTGATGGCAATCGTGGTGTGGCTCGGCACCCTCTAGTGTGACCTAGAAGCTGGCGGAATCCGAGCCACCACCAAAGTCTCCGCCACCGAAGCCTCCGTCGCCGTCACTCCAACCGCCACCGAAACCGCCACCGAAACCGCCACCGCCGCTAAGTAACGATCCGAGCAGCATGCCGGTCAGGATGTCTCCACCGCCATAGCCTCGGCCGTATCCGCCACCACCGTAGAAGTTGTTGCGATTGTTGAAGCGGTCAATGTCCTCGCGGACCAGTTGAGTAGCTCGCTCTGCCCAGCTGGAAGCCTGCTGGGCTGCGGACATCGCAGACTTCGGATTGGTGGCCCGTGCCTGCTGCGCTTCGGCTAGGTATTGCCGGGCGGCGTTGGCAGCGGAACGTGATTCAACGCTGATGATCGAGCCGCGGTTGTTAATCACGTCCTCTACCGACTGCAGCTGCAAAGCGCCATTATCCACCATTCGGCCAACAATGGCATCGGAGCGACGGAAATCGCTCTCGGCGCCCCGCGCGGAATCCAAGCAGTCGTCCAACTCTGCATCGGCCTGCAATAGTGTGTTGTACGCACCCAGCAGATCAGTGTTGCTGGTACGCGCCTCATTTGATTGCTGCAATGCTAGCCGCGCGTTGCTAATGGCCTGTTCCATCGCGGTGCGATCGAAGGAAGCCGGCCCTTGGAGTAGCCGTTCGGCTTCGGCAATCTCGCCTTCCACCTCAGACATCAAGGACGTGAGGTTGTTGTGCGCTTGGCGCAATTGCTCCTCAGCGCGCTCGACCGCGGTGAGCTGGCTATCCGCCTGATTGATCGCCATGCGGGCCCCGCCGATGACGTCGATTAACCCGCCTTGTTCACCCGCCGGACGTTTGAGCAGCTCGTTGGCGCGGTCCAGAGCCTTATCGGCTTCGTTAATCTCTTCCTCGGCCACGTCAGGGTTGTTCTGCACAGAGACTAACAGGTTGGCATCTAGACGACTGTGCAACTCGGTGAGCTTATTGCGAGCACGAGGAATCCGCCCTCGCAGCTCGATTGTTCGCCGACGCAGTTCCTCCACTCGCTCGGGCGCGTTAATGAGCTCCTGGCGCAGGTTATTGAACTCCGCTGTTTTGGCATTGAGGTTCTTATCGGCCTTGCCACAGGAAGAAATGACCTCGATTAAGATGCTGCGCACCTGGTCTTCTTGCATCACCACTCCGCTGCGCACCTGGTGCTCTAGCTCGAAAGCCCGCGTCAATGTGCTGCGCGAATGCTCCAGGGCCCGCGCGAGATCGCGGGTGCGTTCCGGGCCGAACTCGTCCGTCGCCACCTGCAGTTCTTGGGCTCCCTTTCGGATGGACTCATCGGTGCTCTGCAGTTCGTCAGCCGCCAGTGTGCGCAACACGCTCGTGGGCTGCTGCGCGTAATAATCCACATCGTCTGGATTGATTGTGCGCGCGGCCTCTAGCTGCTGTGATTCGGTTTTGCGACGGTTTCGACGTGACCACCACACCGCTCCACCAAGACCACCGACCACAGCGGTTGCCCCAGCACCCATCCACACCTTGGACTCGGTACTAGCGCGCCCCGCGACCTTATTGGCCGCAGCTTGGGCGCTCCCAGTCCAATCATCATTGGTCAACTTGGCCACAGCCGCATCGCGAATTTCACCGGCTAGTGAGCGCGATACACGCTCACCCCAATCCATTCCGACATTCCGCGAGGTCGTGCTAATCACCATCACCATGGTGTTGGCGGAGGAATCCTGAGCACGAAGCTGCTGCGCCACACGAGTTGGATTGTTGTCTTGCTGATCCGTGTACACCAAATACAACTTGGTCTTGTTCTTCTGCACTCCCTCGCGGAGCGCTGCTTCGATGTCGGATTTTGCGGACCCGTCGATCACACCAGCTTGATCGACCAACCGGCTGGATAGTTGTAACCGCTCAACAGTTACACCCTGAGCTTGGGCTTGGGCGCTGGCCAAGTGGGCGTCGGCCCATAAAATAGCAGGTGACAACAGTAAACCGGCGCCCATTGCGCCAGCCAGTGATACCCGGGTGATGCGCCACCCAGAAGTTTTAGGAAGCATGCAGTCCACCTTAACGCAATTCGCAAGCTTGACCGCGTATGTTTATTAGCCATGGCAGGCTACAACTCACTGGGTCAGGGGCGGGGCTCCGCGGTAGGGGCGTTTTTCGGCGGGATCGCGCGCTCGATCACCTACCTAATTTTTGGAACGCTGTTGGCAATAGCGCTCATTACGGGAGCCACCGCAGCCCACGTGTGGTCCTTCGCCCGGGCGGACGACCGCCAGCAGGCGGATGTCATTTTCGTCCTCGGTGCGGCGCAGTATGACGGCAAGCCCTCCAAGTGGTTGGCGGCCCGGCTGGATCACGCCGCGGAGTTGTATAAGGAAGGGACCGCCCCCAAGATCGTGACGGTGGGTTACAAAAAGGACGGTGATCGGTTTACCGAGGCGGAAGCCGGAAAGAATTACCTCACTACCGGCTATGGTGTTCCCGAGTCTGACGTGGTTGCCTTGCGCACCGGCGTGGATACCATCTCCAGCGCCGAAGCCCTCCACACCGAAGCTCAGTCCCGTGGCTGGTCCACCGCCGTTGTGGTGACGGACCCCGGCCACTCGTTGCGGGCCACCACTATGGTTAAGGACCAGGGGCTCGACGCCTGGGGCTCCCCGACCCGAAGTGGCCCAAGTGTGTCGAGCCGAGCTGCACAGGTCAACAGCATTCTTCATGAGACACTGGGATTGATGTACTACAAGACTGCCCAGCGCGAAGATATTAAATTCCCCGAGGTGGCAGTATCCTAAGTCGCCGCCATGCGCGGTGGAGAGGGAACTCGAGTTGGTCAGGGAGGAACGCAACGTGGATGCGAAAACGCACCGGTATACCGCACACGACCGGGAGCGGATTCACGAATTGGGAGGCAAGCGGTTAGGGCTGCCGGGATCCGTGGATGACCGCCGCGATGATTTCGACCGCGATCGCGCCCGCGTGCTGCACAGCGCGGCATTGCGCAGGTTGGCTGATAAAACCCAAGTGGTCGGGCCGGGAACTGGGGACACGCCGCGTACGAGGCTGACCCACTCCTTGGAAGTGGCGCAGATCGCGCGTGGGATTGGTAAAACCCTGGGGTGTGATCCAGACCTGACGGAGCTGGCTGGGTTAAGCCACGATATTGGGCATCCTCCGTACGGACATAACGGGGAAGTCGCGCTCGACATAGTGGCGCAGAAGTGCGGGGGATTTGAAGGCAATGCTCAAACGTTGCGGATCCTCACCCGGCTGGAACCCAAGACCTTGGATGCCGACGGCAATTCCTATGGTTTGAACCTCACCCGCGCCAGCATCGATGCGGCATGTAAGTACCCGTGGGGGCCGATCGCCGACGATGGCAGTGTGCGGCGCAAGTACAGTTGCTACGCCGATGACCTGCATGTGCTGGAATGGGCTCGCGACGGCGCGCCGGGGGTGCGAAAGTGCCTGGAGGCCCAGATCATGGATTGGTCCGATGATGTGGCGTATTCCGTGCATGACGTGGAAGACGGGATCGTTTCCGGACGCATCACCATGGATGTTCTGTGGGATCTGGTGGAAATTTCAGCATTAGCGGAAAAGGGCGCGAAGGTCTTCGGCGGCTCCGTGGAGGCTCTGCTGGAAGCCGCCGGGCGGTTGCGCGATATGCCTCTGGTGGCGCGGGCGGCCGATTACGGGGGTAGCTTGCGGGATTTAGCGGGATTGAAGGCAATGACCAGCGAGCTCGTATCGCGTTTCGTCACGGCATGTGTGACGGCGACACGGGCGGAGTACGGGCCGGGGCCGCTTGGTCGATATGCCGCAGACCTGGTGATTCCACCCGTCGTGGAAGCTGAAGTGACGCTACTGAAGTCCGTGGCGGTCCTATATGTCATGGATGAAACCCGGCACCAGGCCCAGCAGGAGCGCCAACGCGACCGCATCTTCCGTGTGACGGATTATTTGTGGCACGGGGGAGCAGGCGCACTCGATCCACAGTTCCAGGGATGGTTCGAGACTGCGGATGACGATCACGCGGCCATGCGGGTTGTGATTGACCAAGTTGCATCGCTCACCGAATCCCGATTGGAACGGCTGGACAAGCTCGCCAGTGGTGCGAGTGCTGCGTGGGCTTAGCGGTCTTCGGCATCCGGAATGTGGCAGAACGACTCAAAGTGATCGTCGGAGTAGTACCACACATCGGGATCAGTTTTTGACCCGCCACCCACGACGATGCGGCGTTCACCGCGGTGCTTCAGCCCAGGTGTTTTGACGGTGTATTCCCGGTAATAGCTGGACTTTTTCTGTGGCAAGAGGTTTTCGTAGTTGCCGAAATGTTTACCATCGGCCTGACCGTCATCGGGCTCGGCGCCCATGAGGATGTCCTTGACCTGCTTTGAGGTTTCTTTCGGGAGCGAGGAAAGCCGGCAGTCCGGAATGCCGGAGGAAGCAGTGGTATACGTGGCCGTGGAGCCGTGATCGTCATCGGACTGTGTGGACAGCCACCCCAGTCCAGACAACAGGGCGATTGCGGCGGCAGATCCGATACCGACTAGACGCGTGGGTTTTTTCTTGTCCATCGGTAGTCAGATTCTAGTGCACTGGCTGGCGCTGGTGCACTTAAGGCGAGGCTACTTCGGGGTAATTGGCAAACGCAGTGCCGCTGGTGCCGTGAGCGGAACCATGGGTGAATGCGGCTCCACGGGCGCAATGCGACGGTAGCCCTCGGACTGCGCGGGCCGTGGATCGGCTTCGCCCTTGTTCGGCCACATTGCGGCTGCACGTTCTGCATTGGCAGTAATTGACAAGGAAGGGTTCACACCTGGGTTGGCTGTAATGGAGGAACCATCTGTGACAAACAGAGTGGGGTAGCCCCATACGCGGTGATACGGATCCACCACGCCGTGCTGTGGGCCCGAGCCAATTACACATCCGCCCAAGAAGTGCGCAGTTAGAGGGATATTTGCAACCTCAGACCACACCCCGCCGGCAATACCCTGTGGCATGAGGCGAGCCATAATTCGCGTGGCGCGGTTACCCTCTGGAATCCAGGACGGGTTGGGCTCACCCGTGCCCTGTTTGGAGGATAGAGATACGATCGGGCCCGTCTTTTTCAAAAACGTTGTCAGGGAGTTATCGCGGGTCTGCATCACTAGGTTGATCACCGTGCGCTGGGACCATTTGTGCAGGTTGAGCAAGCGTGGAATGGCCTTGTATTGCACACAGGCTTGTTTGATGAACTCCAAGACGCGCGGCTGCAACTTGTCGCCATCGGTCATGAGGGTCTGCAGTAGCCCCATGGCATTGGAACCCTTGCCGTAACGCACGGGCTCGATATGGGTATCCGTGGCAGGGAAGTAGCTCGATGTAATGGCCACGCCCTGGGAATAGTCTACGGAGGAATCAAACTTGGAGGAGTTCGCACCCAAGAGGGCCTCAGAGTTCGTGCGAGTCAGGTGCCCCAGCGTGGCGGGCAGTTGTGGCAAGTTGCCATTGGCCTTTTGGCGGTGCAGCAGGTTTTGTGTGCCCCACGTTCCTGCAGCCATCACCAGGTTATCGGCGGTGAAGGTACGTTTTTGGGGTTTGCGCTGCCAGAACGTGGCGGTGGCCTCGGTCTCCACGACCCACGTGTCACCGTTGCGCTTAATCGCTGTTACGGTCGTGCGATCGTGAATCCTAGCTCCGCCCTTTTCCGCGAGGAAGAGGTAATTTTTCAGCAGGGTGTTCTTGGCACCGTGGCGGCAACCCGTCATGCATTCACCGCACTCATGGCATGCGGTGCGGTCTGGTCCCACGCCGCCGAAGTAAGGATCCGCAACCGTCTCCCGGGGCTTGCCCTTGAGTCCTACCTTCTCGCCGAAGAACACGCCGACGGGCGCCAAGCGGAAGGTATGCCCCACGCCCATTTCCTCCGCGACTTGCTTGGAGAGCTTGTCAGCAGGGGTCATTGTTGGGTTGTCAACCACGCCAAGCATCTTCTGAGCTTGCTCATAATACGGTGATAGCTCATCTTCCCAATCGGTGATCCCCGCCCACTGCTTGTCTTGGAAATAAGGGGAACCGGGCTTGTACAACGTGTTGGCGTAGTTCAAGGAACCACCGCCCACACCGGCACCGGCCAAGATCATGACGTCCCGCAAGAGGTGAATGCGCTGAATACCGAAAAAGCCCAGTTTAGGAGCCCAGAGGAAGTCCTTGAGGTGCCAGCTATTCTTGGCGAAATCCTTGTCTTCAAAGCGGCGCCCCGCTTCGAGGATGCCGACCTGATACCCCTTTTCTGTCAACCGCAGAGCGGTGACAGATCCACCGAAACCAGAGCCGATCACGAGTACGTCGTAATGAGTCATGTTTAGTAGCCTAGAGCGTTCTTTTTGGGTGCTTGCTGAAAACACAGAATTCTTCAGTATTTTTCATGCCACCGGCCGATTTGTACCCAAGTATTAGCATGGTGGCTATGGCACAAGGACGAATTCCCCAAGCGGATATCGAGGCAATTCGCGAGCGCACCCCCATCGAGGAGGTTGTGGGGGAATATGTTCAACTTAAACCGGCTGGTGTGGACTCGCTGAAAGGGCTGAGCCCCTTCAAGGACGAGAAGACCCCTTCCTTCCACGTGCGTCCGAACAAAGGCTACTTCCACTGTTTCTCCTCCGGTGAGGGCGGTGATGTTTTCAGCTTCCTGATGAAGATGGAGCACGTTACATTCCCCGAAGCAGTGGAACAGTGTGCAGAGCGCATTGGCTACCACATTCGCTATGAAGGTGGTGGCCCCGGCAAACGTGAGGAACCCGGCACCCGGCAGCGGTTAGTCGCCGCCAATAAGGCGGCTCACGAGTTCTATCGTGAACAGTTCCATAGCGACGTCGAGGGGGCCGATTCCGCTCGGAATTTCCTGTTGAACCGTGGCTTCCAGATGGAACATGCGGATCAGTTCGGCTGCGGTTATGCCCCTGCCGGCTGGGATACGTTGACTAGGTACCTGTTGCGTAAGGGGTTTAGCTTTAAAGAGCTGGAGGCCGCGGGATTATCCCGCATGGGCACAAAAGGTCCGATCGACCGCTTTCACCGAAGATTGCTGTGGCCCATTAAAAACGTCGCTGGAGATGTGATCGGGTTTGGTGCTCGCAAACTCTTTGACGATGACAAGCTGGGTAAATACATGAACACGCCCGAAACGATGCTCTACAAAAAGTCTAAGGTGCTGTTCGGTATCGACCATGCCAAAGGGAACATCGTTAGCTCTCACCAGGCAGTTGTGGTGGAGGGGTACACGGATGTGATGGCCATGCACGCAGCAGGAGTCACTACTGCCGTGGCAGCGTGTGGTACCGCGTTTGGCGCGGATCACCTGCAGATGCTGCGCAGGTTCATGCTGGATGACAAGTTCTTCCGCGGCGAGATCATCTACACCTTCGATGGGGATGAAGCCGGCCAAAAGGCAGCTATGCGAGCTTTCGAAGGGGATCAGCAATTTACGGGGCGTAGTTACGTCACCATTGCCCCAGGGGGCATGGATCCGTGCGATATTCGGATGGAAAAGGGAGATACTGCGGTACGCGAGCTTGTCGCTTCCCGCATCCCCATGTTCGAATTCGTTATTCGAGCGCTTCTTGAGGACTATGACACAGCTAGCGTTGACGGCCGTGTACACGCACTGCGCCGCATAGTGCCTGTGCTCGCGGGAATTAGGGACGATGCCATGCGCGACGAATATGCCCGTCAGGCCAGCGGATGGGTTGGTTGGGAAAACCCGGCTGAGGTCGTAAAACAGGTTCGCGAAGAGGCCCGTAAAGGCAAGGCCGAAAAACCAAAGCTGGAATTGAAACAAGGGGCGGCCCGCGAAGCCCGCACGGGCAACCGGCCTGATCTGCGTGCCGTAAATTCTATGGAACGCCCCGACCCGAACGAGGAGTATCTCGAAGGCCCCAGGGAAGTCCTCAAGATTGCCTTGCAAGAACCAGGGCTGGCGGGCGAGATGTTCGATCTCATGCCACCGGTGAGTTTCGCGCACCCAACCTACATTGCGATTGCCCAGGCGATGGCGAAAGCTGGGGGAGCAGCTAATGCCACGGGCGGAGCTGCGTGGATCGACAATGTGGCCGGTCTGATTGGAGATGCGATGGGAGCTGCCGTTGTTTCGGAGCTTGCCGTGGAGGATGTGCACTGCCAACCCGGCCGGTTGGAGTTCTACGCGGACGCGATCATGGCTCACATGCAGGAACGATGGGTGGGCAATGAGATTGCGGATATGAAATCCAAGATGCAGCGGATGCGCCCAGACTTGCAACAGGAAGAGTACAAAGGGCTTTTTGCGGACCTCATGGCCCTAGAGAAGTATCGTCGCTCGCTCCAGGCCCGCGCTGCAGCCTATGGAGAGCTGGGGAGCGGGTAAAGGGATAGCTGGGGGGGGGCTATTTCCGCTTCTTGAAAGGGTTGGCCGGTCGGCCGGGCTTCCCGCTGGAGGTGGGCGCATCAATGCGGTCACGGGGATGCTCTGTATCGGCTTCCACAATCGTTTGTCCGTCGTCCAAGCTGTGCCGTGCAGACCGGGAAAGGTCGCGCACCTCGTGCATACGCGGATCCGGATCCAAGCGATTCGCCAATGCTTTCCTACCTGCCCGAAGAGCGGTCTTCGTGACCTCCGAGTTGACTGCAGTCTCGTATCCGCGCCGGATCTGCTCGTAGCGACGGCGGCCAGCTTTGGTACCCATGAGGTAGCCAGCGGCAGCTCCGACAACCAATTGAATCATTCGCGTGCTCTCCTTGGTAGGTCTCTGGGGATGACTCTGGGGCGAGTTAGGTCTCTGGGGTCGGTCTTCGACTGACGGTAAGTAACTACTTTTCTCAACTATACGGTACGGATTCTCCCGCCTCGCCATCGTGCCTAATGGGAACCGTTTTCCGTATTCATTTTTATGCCACCATGGGAACGTTGAACAACCCCTACCACCCCAGGAGGAATCAGTCCATGGCTGAACAGAATCACACTACGACCGTCAAGGGCATTATTGCCCGTACAAAGGGCGAACCGGTTGAACTGGTGGACGTTGTCATCCCCGCGCCGGGGCCAAACGACGTTATCGTGAAAATCCAGGCCTGCGGTGTGTGCCACACCGACCTAGCTTACCGCGACGGTGGCATTTCCAATGACTATCCATTCTTGCTGGGCCATGAGGCCGCCGGCGTTGTGGAAACGGTCGGCGATCGCGTGACCCACGTG
Source organism: Corynebacterium auriscanis (assembly GCF_030408435.1). Lineage (NCBI taxonomy): Bacteria > Bacillati > Actinomycetota > Actinomycetes > Mycobacteriales > Corynebacteriaceae > Corynebacterium > Corynebacterium auriscanis. The sequence goes on from NZ_CP047046.1 coordinate 838,002, forward strand.
GCGCCCGGTGATTATGTAGTCCTGAACTGGCGCGCCGTGTGTGGTGAGTGTCGCGCTTGCAAGAAGGGCGAACCCAAGTACTGCTTCAATACTCACAACGCCAGCCAGAAAATGACTCTCACCGATGGCACTGAGCTAGAGGCAGCCCTCGGCATCGGAGCCTTTATCGAGAAGACCCTTGTTCACGAAGGCCAGTGCACCAAAGTGAACGACTCTGAAGATCCCGCTGTCGCTGGTTTGCTGGGCTGCGGCATCATGGCTGGCCTGGGCGCCGCTGTGAACACCGGCGACATCAAGCGTGGCGAGTCGGCGGCCGTCATCGGCGTCGGTGGCGTTGGCATGGCCGCGGTCGCTGGCGCTGCCCTAGCTGGGGCCACACCAATCATTGCTATTGATGTTTCCGACGCCAAGCTGGCCCGCGCCAAGGAGGAATTCGGGGCAACTCATACCATTAACTCCAAGGACCTCACAGATGATCAGCTCATCGAGAAGGTCCAGGAACTCACGGGTGGCTTTGGCGTGGATGTGGTAGTCGATGCCGTGGGCATTCCACAGACCTATAAGCAAGCGTTCTACATCCGCGATCTGGCTGGCCGCGTGGTGCTCGTTGGCGTACCGACCCCCGACATGAAGCTGGAACTGCCGTTGCTGGACGTCTTTGGTCGAGGTGGCTCCCTGAAGTCTTCTTGGTACGGTGATTGCCTGCCGGAGCGTGACTTCCCCATGTACGTTGACCTTCACCTCGAGGGGCGCTTCCCACTAGACCGGTTCGTGGACGAGCGCATCGGGCTTGGCGATGTTGAACAAGCCTTCGAAACGATGAAGGCCGGAAAAGTGCTGCGTTCTGTGGTGGAGTTCAAGTAATCAACCCCGGAATAAATCCGCCCTCGAACGACGTTGAGATAACTGGAAGAAAGGCATTCCCGCGATGACTGACAACACTACCTCTGGGCACAGCTCCACGGGCCTGCGCATCGAACGCGTGGTCACTAGTGGCGTGTTCGCCCTCGACGGCGGTGAATGGGACGTAAACAACAACATTTGGATCGTCGGCGACGATTCCGAGTGCTACATCATCGACGCCGCCCATGCAGCAGACCCCATTATCGACGCCGTGGGGGACCGCAAGGTTAAGGGCATCGTCTGCTCGCATGCGCACAATGACCACATCACAGTGGCACCCGAATTGTCCGAGAAGCTCAATGCCCCCATTTTCTGCCACCCCGGTGACAAGATGCTGTGGGATGAGACGCACCCAGATGTCACCCCGCACGACCTCGCCGATGGTCAGAAGTTCGATATCGCGGGTACTGACCTGAACGTTATTAACACTCCCGGGCACTCCCCGGGGTCGTGCTCGTTTTACCTACCTGAGGCCAAGGTGCTGTTCAGCGGTGACACCCTCTTCGCCGGCGGGCCTGGCGCCACGGGTCGCTCCTTCAGCGACTTCGACACGATCATTGACTCTATCCGTACGAGCTTGCTCACCCTTCCGGGCGAAACCGAGGTCTACACCGGCCACGGCGATGCCACCAGCATCGGTGAGGAGGCTCCCCACCTAGAAGAATGGATCAAGCGCGGTTACTAGCGCACATTATCTATGACTCACACAGCTACCCCTTCCGACACTCTCGATCTCGCCATTACAGGCATGACGTGCGCGTCCTGCGCCAACCGAATCGAGCGAAAGCTCAACAAGATGGAGGGCGTATCCGCCACCGTCAACTACGCCACGGAGAAGGCACACATCCAGTCAATTGCGGGTAGCACCATTTCTTTTCCCGACGCCCAAGAGTTCATCGACCTCGTCGATTCCATGGGTTATGGCGCTGAGGTCGAACGGCCTTTGCGCCCTGCGGAAGACGAGTCTGAACATGGCGAGGGGGCGTCGGACCAAGAACTGGACGCACTGCGGCAAAGACTGGTGATTGGTGCATGGCTCACAGTGCCGGTAATTCTGCTGGCCATGGTGCCACCGTTGCAGTTTTTGCACTGGCAGTGGCTGTCGCTGACGTTGGCCGCGCCCATGATCGTGTGGGGTGGGTGGCCGTTCCACCGTGCGACGTGGAAGAACCTGAAGCATGGCGCGTTCACGATGGATTCGCTCATCACGATCGGCACGCTGGCGGCATTTGGGTGGTCCTTGTACGCGCTGTTTTTCGGTACCGCAGGGATGGACGCTAACAGTCATGGTGGGCCCGCCGGGGATATTTACCTGGAAGTCGGCGCCGGCGTGATCCTGTTTGTACTGGCAGGGCGCTACTTCGAGAAGCGTGCCAAGCACCGGGCGGGTAGTGCGCTGCGGGCATTGACGGAACTGGGCGCGCAGGAGGTCACGGTCTGCGAGTGGGACGAGGGTTCTACGAGCAGCGCGGGCAGCCAGCGCACCGTGCCCATCGACCAGTTGCAGGTAGGGCAATACTTTATTGTGCGCCCAGGTGAGAAGATCGCTACCGACGGAGTGGTCGTAGACGGTCATTCTGCCGTGGATGCCTCCTTGCTGACGGGAGAATCCGTGCCGGTGGATGTGGCAGTCGGGGATCATGTTACGGGTGCCACGATCAACACCTCGGGACGATTGGTGGTGCGTGCTCAGAAGGTGGGCGCGGATACACAGCTGGCGCATATGGCGAAGCTGGTTGAGGATGCCCAGTCCGGTAAGGCTCCCGTTCAGCGACTTGCGGACAAAATTTCGGGTGTGTTCGTGCCCATCGTCATCGCTGTGGCGGTGTTGGTTTTCCTCGGTTGGTGGATTGCTACGGGTGAGGTGGCGCGCGCTTTTTCCACGGCAGTTGCCGTGCTCATTGTCGCGTGCCCTTGTGCCTTGGGCCTCGCGACTCCCACCGCGCTGTTGGTCGGCACCGGCCGCGGAGCCCGCGACGGCATCCTCATCAAGGGGCCCGAGATTCTGGAATCCGCGCGCGGTGTGGACACGATCGTGCTGGACAAGACCGGTACCGTCACCACCGGTGAGATGACCGTTACCGCCGTCGTGACCGGAGACGGTTGGGCGCCTGCGGAGGTCTTGGGTCTTGCTGGGGCGGTGGAGGCCAGCTCCGAACACCCCATCGGCCGTTCTATTACCGACGCCGCCCGGGCAGAACGTGGCGTCGATCTAGAAAAGGCGCGAGTCGATGCCTTTAGGAGTATCGCCGGGCGAGGAGTGGAAGCGACGGTCGATGGGCGACTCGTGCAGGTGGGGCGCGGGTTTGTGGATGTGAGTGCTGGTGCGTTCATTCCGGTGGTCGTCGATGGGGCGTTGGCTGGGCAGATCGAGGTGCGCGACGGGGTGAAGCCTACGAGCGCGGCGGCGGTGGCTGAATTGAAGCAGATGGGTCTGCGACCGATCCTGTTGACGGGTGATGCGGACGCGGTAGCGCGCCGGGTGGCCGGGGAAACCGGAATTGCGCCGACCGATGTGCTTGCGGAAGTCATGCCTGAGGACAAGGTGGCGGAGGTGCGCCGGTTGCAGGAGAAGGGCGCTGTGGTGGCCATGGTTGGAGATGGTGTGAATGATGCGGCGGCCCTGGCGCAGGCAGACTTGGGCATCGCGATGGGGTCGGGTACGGATGCCGCGATCGAGGCAGCGGATATCACCCTCGTGCGAGCGGAGTTGCCTGCAGCGGTTGATGCGGTCAAGCTTTCTCGGCGGACGTTGCGAACCATCAAGGGCAACCTGTTTTGGGCGTTCGCGTACAACGTCGCGGCGATTCCGCTCGCGGCAGCGGGGTTACTGAACCCGATGTTGGCGGGAGCGGCGATGGCGCTGTCCAGTGTGTTTGTGGTCAGCAACAGTCTGCGTTTGCAGGCGCAGCGGCTTTAGTACGGTGGGTCTTCCGGCAGCGGTCCCCATATCCGCTGTGATTTCCTCCTGTTGAATTCGGCGAGGGTGAGCGTGCGACGGACGGCGCGTTGACGGAAGGTTTCCCTACCGAGTGGTCCGTTGGGTGCGGTGATGACCTGATGGCCGTCGCCGTGGCTGGTCCATACCTCTACGCCGTCTTGGTTGATGGTTACATCCCATGATCCGGCGGTTTTCGCGTTGTGGTGTTTTGCACAAAGGCAATGAAGGTTTGACGTGCTGGTCGGTCCTCCATCAGCGGGGTTGTCATGGTTGTACCTCTGGACGTGATCGAGTTGGCATTTGTGGGCGGGCACGTCGCATCCGGGAAAGCGACAGGTGCCGTCTCTGCCTTCGACGCTGGCCCGGACGATGGGGGATGGTGCGTAGCCATTGTTGGCAGTAAAGCCCGGTGCTTGTAGGTGGGTGATTCGTTTCATCCATTTCTTTGTTGCAAGGGGATTTAGCCAGGTGCCTGCGGCCCAGATTTGGGAATCGGGCAGGTCCACGCGACGGTATAGGTTTAGGTGGATTTCGGCCGTGGTTTGACCGCGGACGATTTTGAGCAGGGCTTCTGCGCGCGAGCAGTTCTCCTTTTTCCTTACGTTGTCGAGGGCTGCGGTGAGTTCCTGGGCCTCCAGTTTTGGCAACGTGAGGAAGAAGTCGGTCGTCTGGTCATCGCGATCATCGATGTTGAGGCGGGTTGACGAGAGGAGACTGTCATCGTCCTCGGGAGGCTGGGGATCTTCGTCGAGATCTTTGGGGCAGGCTAGGTGATCGTGTTTGTTGACGATATGCTTCATGCGGCGCCGAAGAGTGGTGGGGCTCCACATCGCCTGGTTCGGCTGGGTGGGGAGGAGGGCTTGGTAGACTTCGGGTTCCATGGCTGCGACGACATCGTCGTCGACGCATTCCAGACTGTCGGCGATGTTGCGCCAAATCTCCAGTGAATAGGCGCCCGTGTTGCCTAGCTCGACCAGTGACGGAAAGCGGTCGAAGAGGCGGCCGATCTCTACCAGAGTCAGTGCGCGGTATTCGGGCATGCCGAGCCGGGCCCCTAACCTGGTTGAAACGTCGCTGATGCAATCGTCCATATCGGGCGCGAAGGCTAAAGCCAGCCGGACGTGTGCTTTATTGATTTCGCGAATTTCGCAGCTGTAGATATCGCTGGGGTCGCATACGCGCCAGCTGGGTTGTGGGTTGTTGTGGTTCGGTTCTCGCGGTGGTCTGGACTGGGCGAACATGGTCCCCCTCGGACGGTTCTTGGACGATTCTTGCTAGTTCAAGTCGCGGATATGTTCGGTGTTTAGAAGGTGTAGACGATTCCTGTTTGTCAGGCTCGCTCTCATCATATAGACCGCCTCAGACATCGCTGCCGACATCTTTCAGAAAATCGAACACGCGATCTAATTCATGTGGAAAATGCTGGTGCAGTGTTGGGGTGCTTAGCCGAACTGACCTCGCGCGATGTGGTGGTGTGACGAGGGGAATTCCGGGTTGCCATTCGCTAAGTGCGCCCGCTAGGTGAGCCCGCTAAGTGGGGGGTCGTTGAAGTTGGCAGTGATCTATTGGGGGAGGGGGGCGGGTTAAGGGACAGAAAGTGTGTCTGAATTCCGCGGGAAATCTAGGTCAGGGTATGTAAACAGGTGCTTTATATTACTGGTTGTGGACGTGTCAAGTTTTTTTGTGTGTGGTGTTTTGTTTTCTAGATGTATGGGGGCGAATCGGTCGGGGTAGGCGACGATCATTTGGTTGAGTGCATCCAACCAGCCGACGGTTGTTCTCCCTTCGATTATGCGTCCCGATTTATCTGGTTTCGGTGCCCCTTTTGCTTTCTTTGCACGCTTGAGTGCTCGTTTGTCTTCGATTGTGCAGATCGTCAACCACAACGCTTTTACTGCAGCGATATCGTTGGGGAACTGGATGCGATTGCGGGTGGCTTTACGCAGTTCACTATTGAGTGATTCGATCGCGTTGGTCGTGTAGATCATTTTCCGCACCTGCGGGGTGAACTGCAGAAATGGTACGAATCTGTCCCAGGCGCGTTCCCATACCAAGACAGATTGTGGGTATTTCTTACCGAGGTCACTGACGGCAAACCGATCCAAGGCCTGCCGGGCTTGGGTCTCATTGACTGCCGTGTAGACCTCTTTTAGTGCAGCGGAGACGGCCTTGCGGTCACCGTAGGCGACGTATTTTTTGGCGTTGCGGATTAGATGCACCACGCAGGTTTGCACGAGTGAATGCGGCCGGGTTGCTTCAATGGCTTCCGGCAGACCTTTAAGTCCGTCGCAAGCCACGATGAAGACATCCTCAATTCCACGATTAGCCAGTTCAGCGCATACCCCTGACCAAAACGACGCCCCCTCGTTCGCTGACGCCCAGATACCTAAGATGTGTTTGATCCCGTCAAGGTCAATACCTACAGCAATGTGGGCAGCTTTGTTGACGACTCTGCCACCATCGCGGATGTTGATACGGATGGCATCCAAGAACATGATGGGATAAAACGCATCCAGCTTGCGGTGTTGCCACTGCATGACGGCATCGAGCACGGAATCGGTGACGTTGCTGATCGTCTCATGGGACATATCCACCCCATAGGAGGTGTGGATATGGTGCTGGATATCCCTGATCGTCATGCCGCCGGAATACAACGACACGATCATGTCATCGAGTTCAGTAATCCGGCGGGCACCTTTGGGCACCATCCGAGGGATAAACGAACAATCACGATCACGGGGAATGTCAATCTCGATCGGTCCGTAGTTCGTATCGACTGTTTTTGAATAACTACCATTGCGATGGTTTGTCTGCCCGGCAGCGGCCTTTGCCGTACGGTCACCGGATTCATAACCCAGGTGCGCCTCCATTTCAGCGGCCAGCCCGTTGTTCATCGCCGATTGCAGCACACCACGAACAAGCGCGTTGATGTCACCATCGGCAGCTTGAGCGAGCTTACCGATCAGTTTCGATAATTCCGGGCTCGCCATGATCCTGTTGGAAACAGCCTTAACCTGATCAGCATCCTGATGTTTCTTCGGAGACATACTTGTCATAATGTTTCATCCTCCGGACTATGTGGTGGAACCCCACACTCAAACCATCTGACACTCTCACGTAAACACGTAGACGTAAGAAAACTGAACTGATAGCCTCCCAAATGGGTACGGTCCACGACCGGACAAAACCAAGCCACCGAGGTTTCAGACCTTCAGGCAGGAGACAACACAACCCATGTTAAGAGCACGCCAAATCGCAGCAGTAGGACTCGCTCTAGCCCTACCATTCACCAGCACCCACACTGCAAATGCAGCAGAAGCCCCAGTACACGCCACCGCCAAAGAGCGTCAGCTTCTCGAAGCACCAAAAGACCAACGCCTAGCCCCACAAGCAGAAGACGTTGAGCAAGCACTAAAGCTCATCGACTCCATCCCAGATGAAGTCCTGCAAAAAGGCGACAAAGCAACACAACAATGGATCGCCGAGCATCAAGCAACAGCCACACGAGCAAGCGTCGCTGGATGCACGACAGCCATCGCTTTCTTCATAGGCACTAACGCCGTAAGTCTCGGAAAAATCGTTAAAATCAAGCGCCTAATTAAGGATCTAGGCGGCCTCAAGGAAGCAGTACAAATCATGTGGGGAGCCAGCTTCTCCTACGAAAAAATGCAAGCCGCTGGTGGTACCCTCGCAGCCCTCGCTGGAGAGTTCTTCGGGGTCACAAGCATCCGTAACGAATGCTTCCAATAAAACAAGTCATCGAAGGTTAAGGAAATGTTCGAAAAAGGACTCGTAATAACCGGAGGAACAGCACTACTAGTAGCTGCAATATTTTGGGGAATCGATGGGAAACCCCTCATCGCTTCCGGATGCGCCCTCGCAGCCCTAGTCGTCTTCTGGTGCTGGAAATACACACCACAAAACGACAACCGAAAGCCAACTACAGCAAATAACCCCACTCCTCAAGAAGTCCCTCAATACCGCAAAGACAACCCTGGCATTTCAATAACCCACGCAGTCAGATTCCTCAAAGGCCAAAACTAGCTAAACCACAAACAGGAAACCCCAGCCTGCAAGACACAGCAGCTGGGGTTCTCTTACCCAATAAAACCAAAATTGGAGAACCACCCTCACCCCATACACTGAAGTGTCTCGGGTTTTGTTCCTAGGTTTGTGCCTTGATTTCCATTATTTCTTGGGAAGGGTTGCGACTCCAAAACTCTGATTCAACATTCGCCGGCGCCCGGTAGCTCAGGCTCTGGTGGAGCCTTGATTCGTTCCACTAGGTCACCCACTCAGACGTGGCAATCTCGACATCAACCACGTCGGTCTACAACCTGGTATGAATCAGTTCGTTGTTGTAGGAACCGTTGACGTTTTCAGCCAGTGTATTGTCATAACAGTCACCAGCAGTGCCGGTCGACGCGATAGTTCCATGCTCAGCAAGACGCTCATTGTAGATAATGCTCACATATTGCGAGCCGTGATCCGAGTGGTGAACTAGACCGGTGGTCTTCTTGGCGCACACAATGGGCTGATTGAGTGCTTGCAACGGCAACGCTTCGGTGCGCATCGAATCAGACAACGCCCAGCCGACGATCCTACGGGAGAACACATCAGTCACGAAGGTGGCGTACACGAACCCTTTTCTGGTGCGCACATAGGTAATGTCTGCCACCCATAGCCGATTTGGCCCACAGGCTCGATACGCACGACCCACTAAGTCGGGGCGAGTGTTGGGGTCCCTTGGGCTTTTGTGTCGTCATGGGAGACCGGCTTTTACCTTTGTGCCAGACACACCTGCAAGGCGCATCAGACGCGCGGTCTGTTCATGTCCAATGTCGATTCCTTCACGGCGCAGCGCGTGCCACATTGTGCGAATTCCGTAGACACCGTAGTTTTGTTTATGAATTTCGGTCATGCGCTCTACTAGGGTGGCGTCGCGAAGGCTATGGACACTTATTCCCCGAGTCTTAGATTGGCGGTACCCACGATAGGTAAGGAAACCGCCAACACGGTGGGTGTTTAACGTCGTGCAGATGAACTCGACGGTGAAATGATTCCGGTGTTTATCGATGAGCTGGATCATTTCTTAACGTTGTGGGTCGAGTTCCGTGGCGAAAAAAGTTGACGCGGCCTTTAGCAGCTCGTTGGTGTCGCGAAGTTCTTGATTCTCACGCCGAAGCTTGGCTACCTCTGCCACGAGGTTTTCGGGCAACGGCTCGGCAATACGACCGTCGCGGCGAGCAGTTTGTGTCCACTGCCGAGCTGTCTGCCATGAGACGCTCAGCTTCGGCGCCACTGCCCTGGCAGGCGGCCTGCATCGACATGTTCTCGGCCAGGATGTGGTCCTCCACCAAGCGAACGACGCGGCCCTTCGCATCCTGATCAAATTTTCTTGGCGTGTTCCAGATTTTCACATCTACTCAGACAGAACAAAACCTGGGACACTTCACTCTTGTGCGTCCGCTACGTGAGTTTGAGGAATGGATGCGCACCGGGGCGAAGCCCCCGCCACCGCCGTTGCCGAAGGCGCAGACGATTCAGCGGATCGTGGACGAGAATGCGCGGAATCCTCCGAACCAGTGAAACTACGAATGACCCCCGTCATGGGTTGAGCTTATGCTCCCTGTGGTGGGGGTCTTTTTTGCGTCTCGGGTGACAACAACGTGACGACATTTTGACGACAATAGGCGCTAAAACAGGCTAAAACACACTGAAACCCAACACCCGTGCAGAACACGAAAAACCCCGCCCTACCAGCTATTTAGCCTGATAAGACGGGGTGTGCGATTGCTCCCCCAACTGGGCTCGAACCAGTGACCCTTCGATTAACAGTCGAATGCTCTGCCAACTGAGCTATGGGGGAATATGTTTCTGTACCCAGCGCCGGTGCGCTGTGCAACGAGTCCATACTCTATATTGCTTTTGGTTGAACTTACAAATCGCCACGTCAGGCGGATGATTCCTAGGTTTGTGATGGCTAGGGAATTCAAAGGCAAGGGGGTAGATCTCAAGAGGCCAGGGTTGTAACGAGGGTTGTAAGGAGGGATGGAAGGAGGGATGGAAGGAGGGGGTAGATTTCAGAGGGGATTGGCAATGTGGTTGAATCTTGATTGCTGGGGCTATAGCTCAGTCGGTTAGAGCCGCGGACTCATAATCCGCTGGTCGCGGGTTCGAGCCCCGCTGGCCCCACTAGCATGCACCCTGGTTCCGCTATGGAGCTGGGGTTTTGCTGTCTCTAGGCCGGGGTAGCTCCATAGTGCCTCCGCGCGGTAAAGTGAATTGTTTGATGAGGGGTCGCGGTCGCGCCTGCGCGAGTGGCCCCATATGTGCGCAGGGTGAAGCTTTCGGGTGCCATCTGTTCGATCCGGATAAGGAGCTCAAGTATGACGAATAACAGAGCCAATGACCCACGTCGAAATAGTCGAGCAGCCCGTTTGCGCAAACTTGAACGCCCCCAGGCTTCCAATGGGAATGCGCGTCGGGACGAGGTGGCGTCGATGAAAAAGACGGCCACTACAAAAGCAACAGCCCTCAGCGATGGCGTGGGCACCCCCAGTAAGCGCCCCACAGTGCCCGGCGCCCGCAAAGTGAGCCTCTCGCGCCTGACCCGGTCCACGAAGAAACCCAAGGCCGGTCTCACCGTACCCGTGCAGCGCGCCGTCGATCACTGTCGCGTGATTATCGATGGTGAGGCCAAGCCAGGGGAGTACACCATGCTGGCGGCTCGGCGAGAGGTGGAAGAACTAGGGCAGGGATTCGTATGGCTGAGCCTCAATCAACCAGATGAGTTTCAGATGGATCGTGTGGCGGAAGAATTCGACATACATCCACTGATCGTCGAGGACGTCATTGTGGCCCACCAACGCCCCAAGATTGAACGCTACGATGACCAACTGTTCTTCGTCGTGCGCGACGTGCACTACGTAGAGGAAGAGCAAGTCACCAACACCCGCGAAATCATTAGCACGGGTGAGGTTCAGATGATCATCGGCCACGACTTCATCGTGACCATCCGCCACAACTCGGAACCCATCGAACCGTTGCAGCACCTCGCCAACGAACCCGAATTGCGCGACATGGGCCCCATTGCGCTGGCCTGGAAAGTCGCCGACCTCATGGTCGATGAGTACGCCCGCATTGCGCAGTTGTTGAGCGAGGAAGTCGATCTGCTGGAGGAAGAAGTCTTCACCCCAGGCCGCCCCATCGATATTGAGCACATTTACATGTATAAACGGGAAATCGTGGAAATGCGCCACGCCACAGAGCCGTTACTGCCCGCCCTCAAGGCGCTGTCCACTGATCACAAGGACAAAGTCAACAAGCTACTGCGAAGCTACTTCCGCGATGTGCTGGACCACGCGATCACCGCAACCCAGCGCGTGGAGGGTTTCGATTCCCGCCTGACCTCGCTGATTGATGCATCCGTGGCAAAGATCACCCTGCAGCAAAACCAAGATATGCGCACCATCTCGGCTGTGGTTGGAATGGCGGCCGTCCCCACGCTCATCGCCGGCATTTACGGCATGAACTTTGACAATATGCCGGAGCTGCACATGCAATACGGCTACCCCGTCACGCTCCTGGTCATTTTGCTGGCTGTGCTCCTGATGTACGCCTGGTTTAAGAAGAACCACTGGCTGTAGCCGCCCAGATGCCCCCGTTGAAACCGTCCCACCGCTGCTTGGCCCAGTCTCCAAACGCGGTATCGGTCAGGACCACCGCAGCGCGGTTCGTGGGCCGGTGTACCCATAAGAACGTGCCGGACTGACCGAAATGCCCCGCCACGTCCGTGGGCATGTCAGCGCTCAGCCAGTGGGGGGACTTCTGGCCGTGCAACTCGAACCCTAAACCCCACGGGCATGGAATCTGGCGCCCGTAGCCAGGGACCACTCCCGCCAGTTTGTCGTAGTGGACGGCGAGGGCCTCGCTGAGGGTGCGCTCGCTGAGCAAGGTGGGCGTCAAGAATTCACCGGCAAGCGCGGTCATGGAACGCAGATCGGAGCTGAAACCGTGCCCCGCGCTGCCTTCAACCAGGATGGAGATCCCGAGGGGTTCGCAGATGGCCTGAGCCACATACGTCGCAAAGGGGATCTCGGTGGCACGCTCTAGGTACTCGGCGAGGATCTCGTAACCCGCGGAGGAATAAATGCGGCGATCGTGGGCCGGTTTTTCCTGTGCGTGTTCTTTGAAGCCCACGCCAGAGGCATGCGCCAGCAGGTCACGGATTGTCGGTGGGGCATTGCCCTCAAGCGTTTCCACAAGATCCGCATCCACGCGGTCGTCCAGTTCGAACGCGCCTTCTTCCACGGCGATGAGGAGCGCGTAGGCGGTCACTAGTTTGCTCACGCTGGCCAGCGCAAACGTGTCGGTTTCGGAGCAGTTGCGTACCTCGGTGGTGGTGTCACCGCCGTGGATCACCGCGGCGGCGGCTTTGCCGACCGGCCAGTCGTGGATCTCGCGCAGTCGGTCGGCCAACGCAGTGTCAGTCACGCTGCTCACCCTTCTCGCTCTGCTTTCGCTCCACCAGTTCCACCAGATCGCCTACCGTGGAGGCCTGCATAATGTCGTCTTCCTCAATTCGCACGCCGAACTTTTCCTCCAGGCGCACCGCGGTATCCACCTTGGACAGCGAGTCCACATTGAGGTCCTCATCCAACCTCGCGCTACTGCTCATCTCTTCGCGCTCGATACCTGTCGTCGCCTCCAGAATGCGGGTCACTTCGCCCAGCACCTCGCCATTCTCCAGCTGGTCGTGGTGGTTTTCTTTTGCCGACGCCACGCTGGACCCAGTCACGTTTCCCCCTAGGCTCTGGGCGAGCTTCCGCTTGGTGTCCTCAGAAATTCCGCTGGTGGAGCCCTCGGCAGTAGACATGCATTCTCCTTATAACCCGGTTCGGGTGCATTAGAGTATTTGAGTCAAAGATGTGCCGTTTATCTTAGCAAGGAGCAACCGTGCCGCAGGTATCCAAAACTCGTGGAGTAATGCGAGTGGTCAGGGCGTGGTGGCGTCGGTTCAAAAAACGGATGCGCAGCGCGGCCGACGAGGTGCCGGGGTTAACCAACGTCGACCACGTGCGATGGTTGCGCGCTGACGATGGGGCGAGGTTGCGGGTATTTGAGGTCGAGGGGCAGGCTGCCGGCGCCGAGGGCGGGGTGAATGTGATTTATGCGCATGGGTTCACCCTCAGTGCGCAATCATGGTGCTTCCAAGTTCAGGCGCTGCGCGGTGAACACACGATTGCCACGCAGTTGATACCGGACTTACGTGGGCACGCCGGTAGCGCCGGGGGACATGAGGCCCACCAGGAGCAGGTGATGCTGGGGACCGACTTAACGGCGCGGGACTTGGTTCTGATAATTCGTCAGCTGGCTCCTCGGGGGCCGTTGGTGCTGGTGGGGCATTCGCTTGGGGTGATGACTGTGTTGGGGGCGCTGCGGCACATGACGCCAGCGGAACGCGACCGCGTGCAGGGGATCGTTGTCGCCAACGGTGCTATCGACCCCTTTGCGGCGCGCGGAGTGACTCGTATGCTGCGAGCGCTGCCCGTGCGAGCCATGCGTGCGGCCGGGCACCACACGCCCGCGTTTGCCGAAGGGGTCAAAGAGCGGGTTGAGTGGCTGATCAAACCGGTTATTGCAGCGGCGGTGTACTACGGATCCCTAGAGCAAGGGAAATCCGCGCGCTATGACGTAGTAGATTTTCACGCACGCGAGATCGAAAGCGTGCCGATGCGTACGATCCTGGGTTACTTGGATGACCTCACTAGCCACGACGAACGCGATAGTGTGCCCTATCTGCGCACGATCCCCGGGGTCATCCTGGCAGGGTGCAACGACACGGTGGCCACGCCCGAGCAATCACGGATCATGGCAGAACTATGGCCGGCTGCGGAATTGCGTGAATTCGACGAAGCCGGCCACATGTTGCCCGTGGAACGCCCGGAGGATGTGAATCGGGCGATCAGGGCCTGTTTGCGTTAGACCGCGGTGGGGTCATCTATCTGCAAGCGCTTGGCGGCTTCGCTGACCACTGAACGCTCGATCTTGCCTTCGCGAGCGAGACCGAGGAGGACGGCGACTGTGACGGACGCGGCGTCGATATTGAAGTATCGACGTGCGGCCTCGCGAGTGTCCGAGAAGCCGAATCCATCGGCCCCCAGTACCACGTACTCGCCGGGAACCCATTTGCGAATCTGCTCGGGAACACCGGTGGTGAAATCGGACACAGCGACGAACGGGCCCGTGGCATCTTGCAGAGTTTGCTGCAAGAATGGCACGCGGGGCTCTGCGGCGGGATCGCGAAGCTCTGCCAGCTCGGCTGCGTGGCCGTCACGCGCGAGTTCATTCCAACTGGTCACGGAATACACGTTGACGTTGACATCGTATTCGGCCAGCATTTGCTTGGCCTCGATGGCGGCCGACATACCCACGCCCGAGGCCAGGATATTCGCGGTGAACTGCAGCTTCTCGGCCTCGCCAGAATCCGTCCGGCGGTCCGCAGGGGAGTACAAGTAGATCCCCTTGAGCAGGCCATCGACGTCTAAGTCCTCTGGCGCTGCAGGTTGATGCATCGGCTCGTTGTAGACGGTGAGGTAGTAAATGACGTTCTCGCCGCGCCCTTCGCCGTACATCCGATCGATTCCCTCGCGTGCGATGTAAGCGATCTCGTAGGCAAAGGCAGGGTCGTAGGAGACTACGGCTGGGTTCGTCGCCGCCAGCAGCGGGGAGTGCCCGTCCATGTGCTGCAGGCCCTCACCAGTCAGCGTGGTGCGACCGGCGGTGGCGCCGATGAGGAAACCACGGGCCATTTGATCGCCAGCTGCCCAGATTGAATCACCCGTGCGCTGAAAACCGAACATAGAGTAGAAGAGGTACAGTGGAATCATTGCCTCGCCGTGAGTGGCATAAGACGTGCCGGCAGCGATGAACGATGCCATCGAACCGGCTTCGTTGATGCCCTCGTGCAGGATCTGGCCCTCCGTGGACTCGCGGTAGGAGAGCATCAAGTCGTGATCCACCGGGGTGTAGTTCTGGCCGTGCGGGTTGTAAATCTTCAGCGTGGGGAACCAAGAATCCAATCCGAACGTGCGGGCCTCGTCGGGGATGATGGGTACCAGGCGTTTTTTGATCTCGTCGTCGCGCATCAAGTCCTTGAAGATGCGCACCAAGGCCATGGTGGTGGCGACCTCTTGTTTGCCTGAACCCTTGAGTGCGGATTTCAATGTTTCTACGCCGGGCACCTGCAGCGGCTTGTACGCCTCTCGGCGCTCGGGGAGGAACCCGCCCAGCTCTTTACGCCGATTGAGCATGTATTTGACTTCGTCCGAATCCGGTCCTGGGTTGTAGTAAGGGGGCAGGTACGGATCCTTCTCCAGCTCCTCATCGGTGATCGGCACACCCTGTTTGTCGCGGAAGAGTTTGAGGTCGTCGAGTGTGAGTTTCTTCATCTGGTGGGTGGCGTTTCGACCCTCGAAGTTGTGGCCCAGACCATACCCCTTGATGGTGTGCGCCAAGATGACCGTTGGTTGGTCCTTGGTTTCCAGTGCTTTCTTGTAGGCGGCGTAGATCTTACGGTAGTCATGACCGCCACGGCGTAGGTTCCAGATTTCCTCATCCGTCATGTCCTCGACCAGCTTGGCTGCGCGTGGATCGCGGTTGAAGAAGTACTCGCGCACGTAAGCGCCGTCATTGGCCTTGAACGTCTGGAAATCGCCGTCGGGGGTCTTGTTCATTAGGTCGACCAGCACACCGTCGGTGTCTTTCTCCAGGAGGGCATCCCATTCGCGCCCCCAGACAACTTTGATGACATTCCATCCTGCGCCGCGGAAGAAACTCTCCAGCTCCTGAATGATCTTCGTGTTACCGCGAACCGGGCCGTCCAAACGCTGCAGGTTGCAGTTGATCACGAACGTGAGGTTGTCCAGATTATTCAACGCGGCGAACTGGATGAGGCCGCGCGATTCTGGCTCGTCCATCTCGCCGTCGCCGAGGAAGGCCCAGACGTGCTGGTCGGAAGTGTCCTTGAGCCCACGACCGTGGAGGTATTTGTTGAAGCGTGCCTGGTAGATCGCATCCATTGGGCCCAAGCCCATGGACACGGTCGGGAATTCCCAGAACTTCGGCATGCCGTGTGGGTGTGGGTAGGAAGGCAGGCCGTGCCCTGGCCGAGACGCTTCTTGGCGGAACCCGTCCAGATCCTCTTCATTCAAGCGGCCTTCCAAGTAGGCGCGGGCGTACATGCCTGGGGAGGCGTGGCCTTGGAAGAACACGTGGTCGCCACCGCCCGGGTGGTCTTTCCCGCGGAAGAAGTGGTTCAACCCCACCTCGTATAGTGGGGCAGCGCCGGCGTAGGTTGAAATGTGCCCGCCCACTCCGATGCCTGGGCGCTGCGCGCGGTGCACCATGATCGCGGCATTCCAGCGGATCCAGCGCCGGTAACGCTTTTCCATCTCTTCGTCGCCCGGGAAGTCCGGCTCCATCGTGGTGGGGATGGTGTTGACGTAGTCGGTGGACAGGAGGGGTGGCAGCGCCACTCGCTTGGCCGTTGCGCGCTCCAGTAGACGCAGCATGAGGTAGCGGCCACGTTCCGGTCCCGCTTCCTCCAGCAGGCCGTCCAGCGAATCCATCCACTCTTGGGTTTCTTCGGGGTCGTGGTCTTTTAAGTACGACGCCACGCCGTCCCTGATTAGGGTGAAGTTACTGTCACGGGATTTCTGCTCGTCATCGGCCATGTTGCAGCCCTCCTTGTAGGAATCGGTCGGCACTGGGTCGGGGTGGCCCGGTGCCCGCAGTACACACCTTCCGAACTTACAACTAAAAACCGAGACGTGTCTTGGGTGGATATAGAGGTATAACCAGATCAGTTGGGATCACGCCGATTTTGGGCATGCTGGAACATTCCCGGTGCAAATGTCCCCGATTGTGTTAATTTCAATGGAAGTGGTTGCCATGGGCGTGGCCGTGTTCGATGAACGTGGTGGCGTCGGTAACCAAAAGAACAAAAAGTAGTGCAACGAAGGAAAGGTAATAAACCACTGTGGGTAACGCCCCTGGATCAGCCGTCGACAAGGCGGATGCCATGGACCAAGGTCAGGCAGGCCACGACTGGGCGGCTGTGTTGAGTATTTCGTCCGATGATGTCGTTCAGGAACTCGGATGGGATGAGGATTGCGACTCGTCCATCAGTGAGGGAGTTGAAGACGCTTTGGGGGAGGCGCTGCTGGATTTCGACACCGATGAGGTGGTGGACGTTGTGCTGCTGTGGTGGCGCGCGGACGACGGTGACCTTGTGGATGGGCTCGTGGATGCAACACGCAACCTCAGTGATGACGGTCGTATCTGGTTGCTCACACCCGCGCCAGGTAAAAGTGGTGCGCTCGAGCCCGCAGACGTAGCCGAATCCGCGCAGTTGGCTGGCATGGTTCAGACCAAATCTGATCGTTTTGGAAACTGGCAAGGCGCATGTCTTGTTAACCGCGGTTACAAAAAGCAGTAGCGTTGAGGAAGGCCTCGAAAAAGCGTTTCTGACCAGCGGTTTGGTTAAGTGTGTAGGTATCGTGTTAGGGTAATACCTGCTTCGCGCCTTTAGCTCAGCTGGAAGAGCAGCTGGTTTACACCCAGCAGGTCGGCGGTTCGAACCCGTCAGGGCGCACAATGATGAAGAAACCCCATCGGTACACAATGTGGCCGGTGGGGTTCGTTTTCGTCTGAACGCGGTATTGCAGGTGCGCATAGAGTGGAACAGGTGAACCAAGTGGCAGCGACAGATGGTAAAAGCACCCAGCGGGCAGGGTGGAAAGTGTTTCTCACTCCTAGTTGGATTGCCATTGCGATTCTGGTGTTGATGTTCACCTATTTCGCGTTTTCATTCCTTGCGCCGTGGCAATTGGGGAAGGGTGAGCGTAAGAGCGAAACTAATCATCGACTGCAGGCGGCCTTAGAGCACGATCCAGTTCCCGCCGGAGAAGTACTACCCGACGAAGGCCCCGTGGGCACTGACAAGGAGTGGACACACGTATCCCTCCAGGGGCAGTTCGAACCCGCCAAGGAGGTGTTGCTCCACAATCGGCCTGTGGATTCCAATCCCGCTTTCCAGCTGCTCACTCCGTTTAAGACCACAGACGGGCTGACGGTCTTAGTGAACCGCGGGTGGATCCCCCCAGCCGAGGGCGTGAAAGCCGTCGATATTCCAGCGCCGCCGACGGGGCAACGTACTGTCACCGGCTTCGTTCGACTGGGTGAAGGCAGTACCTCTGATGTGGTAAATGCTGACGGTGTACCACAAACTCAGGTGATCAACACGAGCACCATCGGCAAGGCGCAAGGAATCGAACTAGCCCACGATTACGTGCAATTGGATGCTGAAAGCTTGAATGCCATGAATGAGGCAACAGGGAATGAGGCAACAGGTAGCGGGGACAACAAGCCTCGGCCCATTCCGCTACCGCAGTTGGATAATGGCCCGCACCTGTCTTACGGCATTCAGTGGATCGCGTTTGGCATCCTTGCGCCCATCGGGTTGGCTTGGGCGATTCGCAACGAATGGCGCGAACGTAAATTGGAAGAAAAGGATCGGGCAGCCGCGGTTGCACCGGAAACCGCCGAGCCAAACCAATTGGTCGATCGATATGGCCGCCAGCGCACGCACCTCGGAGATAGGTCGGGCTTTGGCGGGCGTAGTAAAAACAATGGTGGCGAGCGCTTCTAGGCGCCAACTTCCACCTGCTTGCGAACGAAATTGGTGATGCCAGGCAACGCGTTGTTGATTTCAAAGGCAGTGGTGGCAAACCCGCTCTCGGGGCCATAATATGGGTCATCTACTTCTGGGGCATTGTGGTCATCGATCTCCCCGGTATGGCTGGCCGGATCGAATGCGCGGAATAGATAGATCTTGTGCGGATCCACACCGTTATCGATCAGTCCGCTGACGTGCCCATGATCCATCGCCAGGAACATGTCGGCATCCGCGTGTTCCGGACCGAATTGCGCGGCCACATGGGCAGTGCCATCATAACCATCCTGCTTGAGCTGTGCCACAGCGCGCCGGTCGGCACCGTCACCGACGTGCCAACCGCCCAGTCCGCATGAGTTCAAATCCACGGCATCGGCTAGACCTGCTTGCTCTAGGGCGGAGCGCAACATGACTTCGCCCATGGGGGATCGGCATATATTTCCCGTACACACAACAGAAATCTTCATATTTAAAACACTACCTAGCGCGCCAGGTCCGCCAATTGCTCAGGCGTGGCCACCACGAAATCGGCCTGCGCGCGCTCCTCATCGCTGCCGTATCCCCACTCCACGAGGGCAACGGGGATACCGTAGTGACGTGCCCCCTCGATATCGTGAATGCGATCGCCCACCATGAGTAACTGCTGCGGGGCGGGCATCGCCCATCCCTGCTCGCGGCTGAGCTTCTGTAGTTCCCGCAGCGCAAACTCAACGACCTCGGCCTTCGCCCGGCGCGAGCCATCATCGCTGGCGGTGGCGATCACATCGAAATACTCGAGCATTCCAAAGTGTTGCAGTAGGCGAACCGCCGAGGATTCCGACTTGCTGGTTGCCGTACTCAAAACGCAACCAGCAGCTTTCCACTGTGCCAGCAGTTTCTTCATGCCGGGAAACTCTGCGGCCTGTTTCCACCCGACGGTCCGTTGGTGTACGAGATACGAATCCAACGTGGCGTCGAGTAAAGAGCCCTCTAACCCTAGCGACCGCATAGTCTCCACCATCGGCGGACCGGGAATGCGGCGAGTGAAGTCCTCGTTTGGAGCCGGAATGCCGTTGTCCGCGAGGGCGTGCAGAAAACTGGCGCGGATACCGGGGTAGGAATCGGTGAGTGTACCGTCGACGTCAATAAGCAGAACTTTTGGATCCTTCACGCTGTCAAGTGTGCATGACGGGGCCGTCGCGGTGTCTGTGTTCTCGCTAGGGTGGGGGTGGAACAAGCTATGGGAAAGGACTATCCACCAGATGACCCCGCAGAAGAATCCAGGCAACACCACCGTTGCCGACGTGGTTTCGGCCATGGACCAGGCATACCCGCCGCACTTGGCCGAGGATTGGGACCGGGTCGGCCTGATCTGCGGGGATCCGGAGGCAGCGGTTGATCGTGTGGCGTTCGCGTTGGATTGTACTGATGCGGTTGCCCAGCGCGCGATCGACAGCGGCGCGCAGATGCTGGTTGTCCACCACCCATTGCTGCTGCGCGGGGTGAATTCCGTGGCAGCCAACACCCCCAAAGGGCGCGTGATTCACCAGCTGCTCACCAACGGGATCGCACTGTTTGCCGCGCACACCAATGCGGATTCCGCCCGCCCGGGTGTGAATGACAAACTGGCCGAGCTGCTGGGCGTGCACCCCGGCCGTCCGCTGCGCCCCATCGAAGAGTCACTGGATAAGTGGGGTTTCACGGTACCTATTACCGACGCCCCCACGGTCAAAGCCGCCGTTTTTGCAGCAGGGGCTGGCAATGTGGGCGAGTACGAGAAGGCGTGTTTTGAGTATCCGGTCACCGGGCAGTTCGCTCCGACAGATAGCGCCAATCCACATATCGGCCGCGCCGGGGGCGGGTTGGAGACCGTGGAGGAATTGCGTGTGGAGTTCGTAGCACCCCGGCGGATTCGGGAAAAGGTGCGGCGGGCGTTGCTCGATGCACACCCATATGAAGAGGTAGCCTATGACGTTGTAGATTCCCACACTGGCCCAGCGGATCAGGGTATTGGCCGTGTAGGCGAATTGGATACTCCTATGACTTTGCACGAATTCACCGTGCGGGTGGCCGAGCGCCTGCCGCAGACCAGGTGGGGTGTGCGCGCAGCTGGCGACCCGGGCACGATGATCCGCACCGTGGCCGTGGCAAGTGGAGCGGGGGATAGCTTCCTCACCCAGGTTGCGGGAATGGACGTGGATTGCTTCGTGACGAGCGACCTGCGCCATCACCCTGTGGATGAGCATTTGCGGATGGGTGGCTGCCCGGTAATTGATACTGCACACTGGGCATCGGAGTTTCCGTGGTGTGAGCAGGCTGCCGACGTTGTAGAGAGGGAAACGAACGTCACCACTACTGTCATCGATATCCGCACTGATCCATGGACAGTGCATGTGGGAGGAAGCTGGAATGAGAGGAATCCGGGATGAAGTGCACAGCTAAAGACCGAGAAGCGCTGCTGATTCTGGCCCGAGATTCGGAGAAGGAATCTATCTTGGAGGCGCGATTGGACTCGCTGCCTGAGCGCCACCGGGTGGACGAGCTGGAAGCAGAGCTGCGTGAACAGCGGGAACGCGAGGTGCGCACTCGGGCGAACCATCGAGAACACCGTGCTAGCGAGCACCGGCTGCGGCAAGACATAGCGAAGCTGCGCGCGCGGGCGAAGGCGAATACGGATGCCTTGAGTGCGGAGACCGACCGAGAAAAGCGGAAAGACCTTAAGCATGACCTGCGCAGCACTAGGGTGCGCCTTGATGCCTTGGAGAATCAATTGGGGCGCGTGGAGCGCGTGGCGGAGTGTTTCAGCCATGAGGACAACGTAGAAGCCGGCCCCGATATCGCACAGGCACGCGAAGAGCTGCAACGAGCGGAAAATGCGGTTAAGGCCGACTTAGACGCCGTGCGTGCCAGGATCGCGCGGGCCAAAAGCGACTTGGCACCCCAGGTCTTGGCAGCTTATGAGAGCCAGTTGGAAGAACACGGTGTGGGCGTGGCTGAACTCAAGGGGGTGACCTGCCAAGGGTGCTTCATGGAGCTGGACCCCATGAGCATGAAGGAATTCCGCACGACGGGTCTTGATCATTTACTGCGCTGCCCCGAGTGCAATGTGTTTTTGGTTCAGCCCACGGAGAAAACTTCCTAACCCGGCGCGGTAGTCTTTCCCAATAGTTATTTCGTTCACGAAAGGGGTACCTTCACCATGCGATTACGTTTGGAATGTGACGGCGGATCACGCGGAAATCCCGGGGTTGCGGGGGCGGGGAGTTCTATCGTGGATGCCGCCAGTGCGGTTCGCGGGGACAAGCAAGAACTTGCGGCGCGGTGGGAATACTTCGCCAAGGCAACAAACAACTTCGCGGAGTATCATGGCCTGCTCAATGGCTTGGCGTTGGCGACCGAGGTGGCGTCGAGAAAAGGGGTGAAACCCGGTGACGTGGAACTCGATGTGTTTATGGATTC
Source organism: Corynebacterium auriscanis (assembly GCF_030408435.1). Taxonomy (NCBI): domain Bacteria; kingdom Bacillati; phylum Actinomycetota; class Actinomycetes; order Mycobacteriales; family Corynebacteriaceae; genus Corynebacterium; species Corynebacterium auriscanis. Next base: position 860,021 of record NZ_CP047046.1, read on the forward strand.
CAAGTTGATCGTCGAGCAGATGAGTGGGCGCTGGAAGGTCAAGCACCCCGATTTGAAGCCTCTGGCTGCCAAAGCACAGCAGCTGGGTGCCGACTTTGCGGCGGTGAATTACACGTGGGTTCCGCGGGCGCAGAATAAACGCGCTGATGAATTGGCCAATCGCGCGATGGATGACGGCGAAGGTGGAGAGTGGTTCGAAGATATGACGGACAAATCTTCCCCTAGCGCTGAGCCCACCTCCAGTCCGGCGCCCACCTCCAGTTGGCACGGAGGTCGTCGTCCAGCCCGCTTTTTGCTGCTACGCCACGGGCAGACCCAGATGAGTGTGGATGGACAGTATTCCGGACTTTCTGATCCGGAGTTGACAGACATGGGGCAGTGGCAGGTAGAGCAGGCTGCGCGGTTCCTCGCCAGCCGCGGTGGCATTGCCGCTATCGTGAGTTCGCCGCTGCAGCGCGCTAAGCAGACGGCGTTGACCGCGGCATCGGCCTTAGGCATGGATGAGGAAGCTGTGGAAGTCGATGAGCGTTTGATTGAAATGGACTTCGGACATTGGGAGGGGCGCCGGTTTAGCGAAGTGAGAGACGACCACCCGGAAGAACAAGCGGAGTGTTTCGCCGATTGCACCAAGGCACCCCACGGAGGGGAAAGCCCGGAGCAGGTGTACCGCCGGGTGAGTGAGCTGATCGACGAGCTGACCGAGGAGTACGCAGGGAAGAACGTCCTGCTGGTCAGCCACGTCACGCCCATTAAATCCGTGCTGCGTTACGCCATGAATGCCGGGGGTGAGGTCTACCGGACCGTGCACCTTGATCTGGCCAGTTTGTCCATCGCCGAATTCTATGGCGGCGCAGCAACATTGGTGCGGGCAGTCAACGATACGCACTATTTGGTGGGGTAGGGTTAACTTCTGTCGAGACAGCCGGGTGATCGCGGCGCGTGGAACCAGCCGTTTAGTGCGGAAAGGCCAGGCGCGGAGGAAAGTCCGGACTCCATAGGGCGCGGTGGTTGCTAACGGCAACCCGGGGTGACCCGCGGGCTAGTGCCACAGAAAACAAACCGCCTGGCGCCTTCGGGCGTGCGGGTAAGGGTGAAAAGGTGCGGTAAGAGCGCACCAGCACCTCAGGTGACTGGGGTGGCTTGGTAAACCCCACCGGGAGCAAGGTCAAGTGTTTGCACTGCAGTCTTCGGGTTGATAGTGCGAGCGAGTTCGAGGGCGGCCCGCCCGTGTGATGAATAGGTAGACCGCTTGAGGCCACCAGCGATGGTCGGCACAGATGGATGATCGCCTCGTCCACGTCTTCCCCTCGGGGAGGGGGTGGATAGACAGAATCCGGCTCATAGGCTGTCTCGACCTCCAACGTGTTTTTTTAAGACCAGCTGGGCGCGCCTCCACGCCGGCGCTGAGTGTGCCATTGTGGTGAGCATGAAACTTTTTGCCGCCGCACTCAACTTCAGTGATATTCGCCGTGAGTTCTCCTTGCCGGATGGCTTCCCCGAGGAGGTCCGCCAGGCTGCTGCTGTTGCCGGCGATCGATTGCCGGAGGGACGGCAGGATATGCGTGACGTGCCCTTTGTGACCATTGATCCAGCCGGATCCATGGACTTGGACCAGGCGGTACACATCGAGCCTGCGGAAGGGGTAGCAGCGGAAACCGCAGCGTGGCGGGTACGCTATGCCATCGCGGACGTGGCTGCATTCGTCGAACCAGGCGGGGTGGTGGAAGCCGAATCCCTGCGGCGTGGTCAAACCATCTACGTTCCCGATGGGCCGGTCCGCCTGCATCCGGAAGAATTATCGGAAAACAGTGCATCGTTGCTACCGAACCAAGACCGTCCTGCAGTGGTATGGGACATGCTGGTGACCGCGGAGGGCGAGGTTGAAAACTTCACCGTGCGGCGATGCCTGGTGCGTTCCGTGGCCCGGTTCGATTACAACGGGGTGGAAGAGGATTTGCGCGCCGGGAAGCTGCACCCCTCGATCGCCCTGTTACCGGATGTGGGACGGTCCCGGCAGGGCTCCGATCTGCGCCGCCAAGCGATCAACCTGCGGGTGCCCAGCATCTCGGTGGAGAACGCTGAAGACACAGAAGCAGGTGCATTCCACCTGAGTATTGACCCGCGTCAGTCGATGAATGATTACAACGCCGAGCTTTCCCTAATGGCGGGTATGTGTGCGGGACGCATGATGGTGGAAGCTGGTGTGGGAATTCTAAGAACACTGCCCCCAGCCGACGAGAAGTCTCTGGCGAAGTTCGATACCGCGGCGGCAGCTTTAGGATACGAACGCGGGGATCGCTCCGTAGGGGAGTTGTTGGCGGAAGTGGACGCTTCTACGCCACGGGGAATGGCTTTAATGCGCGACGCCCAAAGCTTGCTCCGTGGTGCGGGTTACCAGGCGCTCGGTAGTGGCGAGAACGAGGAAGCCGCGATCCACTCGGGAATTGGTGGGCACTACGCACACGTGACTGCGCCGCTACGCCGGTTGGTGGATCGCTTTGCAACCGAAGTGTGCTTGGCTATCGCGGAGGGCAGGGAAGTGCCCGACTGGGTGCGTTCACGCATTCCGGAGGTGCTAGAGACGATGAAGTCCAGCGGGGCATTGGCATCCCAGGTGGATAAGGCCTGCCTCAAGCTCACGGAGGCCGTGGTGTTGCACCCATGGATCGGACAGGATTTCACCGCAGTGGTGTTGCATGCTTCGTCTGCGCAAGACAACAGCGATCGGTCGGCGACCTCCACGGTTTTCGTGGAAAACCCTCCGGTGATCGCGCCTTGCCGTGGTCACGGCGCTGATGGAGCTCCGGACGAAGCCGAAACGGTCAGGGTCACGCTGGTGACCGCGGACGTGGACAGCCGGGAAATCCTGTTCACATGGCCGGCCGATTAGATCGGCCGCGCCGACGTGCCCGCCCGTGTTGTGGTATCAACGGGAACCATGACTGAAAAATGGTACTACGATACAAAAACCGGTGAAGTCCTCCAAGGCAAGAATGATTCTTGGTCCAACCGTATGGGCCCCTACGACACCCAGGCGGAAGCCGCCGCTGCTCTGGAAACCGCGCGCAAGAACACCGCTGCGCAGGATGCTTACGACGAAGAGGACGACTAGTAGCCAACCTTAGAAGCAGTGTTCCTCGGCCGGGAACGTCCCCTCGGCCACTTCGCGCTTGTATTCGCTCGCTGCGTGGGTGAGGTCCTGGCCCACCTGCGCCCACTGTTTCGCGAATTTCGGGCGGTGCCCATTGGCCGGCAGTGCAGCTAGGTCATGCCACACGAGGACCTGGCCATCGCAGTATGGGCCAGCGCCGATACCGATGGTGGGAATTGGGCACTCGTCAGTGATGTCCTTGGCGACATCCGCGGGCACCATTTCCATGACCACCATGTCGGCGCCGGCTTTGACGACGGCCTTCATGTCTTCCATCAGAGCTTGGGCGCCAGCGCCGCGGCCTTGTACCTTGAAACCACTCAGTTGGTTGACTGACTGTGGGGTGAAACCGATGTGCGCGCACACCGGAATGCCCGCTTGCGTAATGGCTTCAATACGGCTGGCCATGCGTACGCCACCTTCGAGTTTCACAGCATGGGCACCTGAGCGGTGCATCATCTCGGCCGCGCTCTTTACTGCTTGTTCGTCCGAGGCCTCGTACGTTCCGAATGGCAGGTCGGCAACCACAAATGCATTACCAGAACCTCGCACGACTGCTGCTGCGAGGTAGCACATCTCGTCCATGCTGACACTCTGTGTAGCCCCGTACCCATAAACCACATTGGCGGCCGAGTCACCAACGAGTAAGAGCTCGATGCCGGCGTCGACAAAAGAAACGGTGGTGGAGTAGTCATAGGCCGTCAGCATGGCGAATTTCTTGCCCTCGGCCTTGTAACGGTTGAAGTCGGAAATACGCAGTTGCTTGGTGGGGACCAAGTAACCGTTAGAACGTTCAAGGTTAGCCATGCTTGCAGATTGTGCCATAGCCACCGGCGATGTCCGATCAGTGCCCTACAATGGGCTGCATGAATCGCCAACAGGAATATGTCCTCAGCACGCTGGAAGAACGCGACATTCGTTTCGTTCGATTGTGGTTCACAGACATTCAGGGCTACCTCAAGTCTGTGGCGGTGGTTCCGGCGGAGCTTGAGGGGGCGTTTGAAGAGGGAATCGGGTTCGACGGGTCAGCGATCGAGGGATTCTCTCGCATCGCCGAATCGGATAACATCGCTCGCCCCGACCCATCCACCTTCCAAATCATGCCGTTTCCGGACTCGCCGGAGGGGCAGTTGTCCGCCCGCATGTTCTGCGACATCGTCATGCCAGATGGGCAACCGTCGTGGGCCGACCCCCGCCAGGTGCTGCGGCGCCAAATGAAGAAGGCCGCCGACCAGGGCTTTACCTGCTACGTTCACCCAGAAATCGAGTTTTTCCTGTTGAAGCAGAACTCAACCACCGAACACCCCGTGCCCGCGGACATGGGCGGATACTTCGATCAAGCCGTGTCTCAGGAAGCACCGGGGTTCCGCTCGCAGGCCATGAGCACCTTGGAGCGCATGGGGATCTCCGTGGAATTCTCCCACCACGAAACCGCGCCCGGCCAGCAGGAGATTGACCTGCGGTATGCCGATGCTCTGTCCATGGCCGATAACGTGATGACCTTCCGGTACCTCATCAAGCAGGTTGCGCGTCGCAACGGAGTGCGGGCAACTTTCATGCCCAAGCCCTTCGCCGAGTACGCCGGGTCCGCTATGCACACGCACATGTCCCTATTCGAGGGCGAAGAAAACGCGTTCCACGATCCCGATGATGAATTGCGCCTGTCCACCACCGCCAAATCTTTTATCGCGGGCATTTTGCATCACGCTTCGGAGCTCAGCGCGGTAACTAACCAGTGGGTCAACAGCTATAAGCGCATCACCTCGGGCGACGAGGCCCCGCGCGCTGCAGCGTGGGGTGCATCCAACCGCTCGGCGCTCATCCGCCTGCCGATGTATACGCAGAACAAGGCGGCCTCTCGTCGGGTGGAAATCCGCAGCCCAGATAGCGCGTGCAACCCGTATTTGGTGTACACAGTGTTGCTGGCCGCGGGGCTTAAGGGGATCAAGGAGGGTTACGAGCTCCCCAACCCTGCGGAAGAGGACGTCTCGCACATGACGCGCCGCGAGCGCATCGCCGCCGGGTACGCCGATCTGCCCAGTGACCTCAACCAGGCACTCCGTGAAATGGAGCGTTCGGAATTGGTGGCCGATGCTCTTGGCGAGCACGTTTTCGAATTCTTCCTGCGCAATAAGTGGCGCGAATGGCACGAGTACCAATCCCAAATCACCCCATGGGAGCTAGAGCACAATCTGCCCTTTTAACCCCCACCCACGTTTGGTCCGTTAGAGGAGTTGACCCCAGCAATGCACCGCCCTAAAACCTCACGCTCTGACGTTCCCTCCGCGCGTCAATTGGGCTTGAACCATCCCCGCGCCGCCGAGGACTTGGCGGAACTCGGATGGGACCACCCAGACAAAACACCGCTGCTGTGGGGCCTAGCCACTGCGGGCGATCCGGACTTGGCGTTGAACAACGTGATCCGGTTGGTCCACGCGCTCAACGAGGCCGAGGAAGAAGGTGCGGACCTCTCGTGGCACCCACCGGCCTGTACCGGCGGGGGTGTGGCGCAGATGCCGCAGGCGCATTCTATTACCGACGCCACCACGGCCTCCCTCATGACCGCTCTGGAGGGGGACCAGGTTTTTCGCAGCCGACTGCTGGGACTGTTCGGCGCATCCACTATGTTGGGTGACCACATCGTGGCCCACCCAACGACATGGCCTGAGCTGGCCCTCGAGATGCCTTCGGGTGACGACATGATGGAGATTATGTTGCGTTCGGTGGAAGCCGTGCCGGTGGACAGCGGGGCGTCGAAAAGAAAGAGGGTATACCGCTCCGGGCTGCAAGGGGCTGAGGCCGATAAGGCCATGCGGCAGGCCTACCGCAGTTTGTTGGCGCGGGTGGCAGCCATAGATTGTGCGGGGACGTTTGTGCTGCGCACCACGCGGGGTTCGGATGAGGAGAAACTTCCGTTCGAGCGCTTGGGGAGAGCGCTGGCGGATGCGGCCGATGCAGCATTGACCGCGGCACTGGCTGTAGCGTGTAGCTCAGTCTACGGTGGGCCCGATGACAAGGATGCCCAGCCACCCGCGGATCTGGCTGTTATCGCGATGGGTAAGTGCGGGGCACAGGAGCTGAATTATATTTCCGACGTAGACGTGGTGTTTGTAGCGGAACCCGCCGATGCCCGGGCAACGCGCTGGGCGGGAGAGTTCGTCAACATCGGCACGCGCGTGTTTTTTGAGGTGGATGCCGCTTTGCGCCCCGAGGGAAAACAGGGAGCGTTGGTCCGTACGCTGGATTCGCACCTCACGTACTACGACCGATGGGCGAAAACGTGGGAGTTCCAAGCCTTGCTGAAGGCTCGACCCATGACTGGCGACTTGGAACTGGGGCAGAAGTACATTGAGGGGATCGCTCCGAAGGTGTGGGCTTCGTCTGAGCGGGAAGACTTTGTACCCGATGTGCAGGCGATGCGCCGGCGAGTCATCGACAATGTGCCAGAAGAAATTCGCAACCGGGAATTAAAACTGGGACCCGGGGGGCTGCGCGACGTGGAGTTTGCGGTTCAGCTGCTGCAATTAGTCCACGGCCGCACCGATGAATCTCTGCGCGTGCGTTCTACCGTGCGGGCGCTACATGCCTTGATCCAAGCCGGTTATATTGGTCGTGAAGATGGGGCCAACCTCATAGAGAATTACGAGTTCATGCGGTTGCTGGAGCACCGCTTACAGTTGCAGCGCCTCAAGCGTACGCACACGCTGCCGGCGGAAGATGATGTGAAGCCGCTGCGGTGGCTCGCTAGGGCTGCCGGGTTTCGGGCAGACGCGACAGATAATGCAGTGGGGGTACTCCAGGCAGAGGTCAAGCGCACCTCCAAGCAGATTCAGCAATTACATGCGAAGCTGTTCTACCGCCCGCTGTTGTCCTCCGTGGTGGCGATGAGCGCCGATGCGGTGCGCCTTAGCCCGGATGCGGCCAAACGTCAGCTGGCATTTTTGGGTTATGCGTACCCAGACCGCGCGTTTGAGCACCTCACGGCCTTGGCCAGTGGCAGTACCCGAAAGCACAAGTTGCAGGCGATTATTTTGCCCACTCTGCTGGAATGGCTCGGGGGCACCGTTGATCCCGATTCGGGCTTATTGAACTACCGCAAACTCAGTGAGAAGGCGGAGGACCGCAGTTGGTTCCTGCGCTTGCTGCGCGATGAGAACATCGTGGGCAAACGACTGATGTACATCTTGGGGACCTCGCCTTATGCGGCGGAATTGTTGTTGAACTCTCTCGATTCCATCAAGCTGCTGTCCGATGGTGCTAGCGGGCCAAAATTCTTGGCGCAGGAACCCGAGGTTGTGACCAATTCGTTGGTGGCTGCGGTCGCCCGGCAGCGAGATCCCGATCGTGCTATTGGTATCGCCCGCAGCTTGCGGCGCGCGGAGCTGGCACGTGTGGCCAGCGCCGACTTGCTGGGATTCATGGACGTGGAGCAGGTGTGCCGCTCGCTGTCTCTGGTATGGGACGCGGTGCTGGAGGCCTCGTTGGCTGCTGAAATCCGCTGGTGGGCCGATGAACACGCGCAGAACCCGCCGGCGAGAATTGCCGTCATTGGAATGGGCCGGTTGGGTGGTGCAGAACTGGGATACGGCTCCGATGCCGATGTGATGTTTGTGACCGAGCCAGAAGACGGTGTGGAGGCCAACGAAGCCGTGAAGTGGGCGACCATGATATGCGAGTCGGTGCGGGCCCGGCTGGGCAAACCTTCCCAAGATCCTCCGCTGGAAGTAGATATTGACTTGCGACCAGAGGGAAAACAAGGCGCGGTCGTTCGCACGATGGAATCCTATCGGCGCTATTACTCCGAATGGGGCGAGGTATGGGAAATGCAGGCCTTGTTGCGGGCCACGTGGATTGCGGGCGATAAGGACTTGGGCATTAAATTCCTGCGCATGATCGATGAGTTTCGCTATCCCGACGGCGGCGCGGATCGTCAGACGGTGGCGGAAGTTCGTCGGATGAAAGCTCGCGTGGATTCCGAGCGTTTACCGCGCGGTGCGGACCGCAATACGCACACGAAGCTGGGCCGGGGTGCGTTGACCGATGTGGAGTGGACCGTGCAGTTGCTACAAATGGAACACGGATACAAATCCCGTCTGTTGCACAACACCTCCACATTGGAATCCCTCCGCGAATTGGCGGCCATGGAATTCATCAGTGAGGCCGATGCGCTCACCTTGCGCGAAGCGTGGATCTGTGCCACCAACGCGCGCAATGCGATCGTCTTAGTACGTGGTAAGCGCAAGGACCAGCTACCCGGTCCCAGTGAGGGCCTTCGGCACGTGGCGGCCGCCGCTCATTGGGCGCCGGAGCAAGCCCAGGAGTTCCTGGACGATTACCTCAAGAAAACCCGTAAGTCTCGTCGCGTGGTGGACCGGGTCTTCTGGGGCGAGGACGTGGGGCTGGAGTTCGCGGACTAGCGCCACGAGCCAGGGTTAGGATATGCTAACCCGCATGCACGTTCCCCACACCGTCACGGATTACCGCGATGTCCAACCGATGGTCGAATCGACCACGGACATGGTCGCGGCTGCGCTACAGCGCTCTCCGGTGTGGGAACGTATGCGCACGGCGAGCCTGCCACTGCACGCCCGTGCGGCTTATTTGGAACAGCACTGGGAAGGGCTCAAAGTTCTTAACGACGCCCTCGAGACCGCCGGCTGCGCCACTCAACTGGCGTGTGTGCTCCGCGACTACGCCGATGCCTTGGGGTGCGCGCTGGATCGCGCGCATGCCACGGCCAAGTGGCGCGAGCACCACGTGACCATGCCCAGCATGCTGGAGTTTCGTCGGCGCGTGGCGCAGTTGGTGGAGGCCCGCAACGCCGTGGGTATTGCCGCCCATGCGGTTGTTCGCCTCGCCGCAGCGGGGGCGTGCCCGATGCACGGTCACCCGCACATCTCACCGTGCCCCGCGGTGACCGTGGTGGCGACGGAAGAAGATGAGGAAGCGTTTGCCGAGGAGCTATCGGCTGCCACGCTCATGGTTCTCGCCCACGGTTCGGATGTCTGCCGGAGCTATCCCGTGGATCACGACCGGGATGCTTCCTGCGCGCTGACTGCGGCGAAGATTCGCAATGCCCTGCGCTAAGAGTCGGCTCTGTGATCAGGCCAGCGTGCCCTCAACAATCACGTTATAACCCAAGTCCTGTGCACCCGAGACCGCGCATGCGATGAGGATGATCCGCCCCGGTCGATGCTGCGCCATCACATCGGGATCCACGATTGCCTCGTTCTTATCGGCCAGCCAACTGTTCGTCACCCGCCACGTGCGGGCATGTCCGCTGTTATCCCGCATGGTGATGCGCGAGCCATTCAGTGTTCCCGTGGCGTACCGTTTTACCGGTTTATTGTCCGTGCCATTGATCATCCGTGGTGGCTTGTTCAGGTTCACGGCCGCTGTGACGGTTTCACTGATGGGGTTGAATACTAGGGGTGCGGAACCCCACGCGTGCCCCAGGACGTAGACGGTTCCTTGCCGAGCGCGTTGCGGGGACACGCCCAAGCCATCGACCCAGCGCACCATTGTGGCTTGGGGACCGGCGGGATTGAGAGGAAGCTGGTACGGCATCACGTCGTACGTCGCACCATGAATAGCAGCAGGCCCGGTCATGCTAAAAGCACCGGCCCCATGGGGAGCATCACCAGCATTATTGGTGGCCTGTGCGGAGCGGGTCCGGTTCTTGTGATCTTTCTTAGCGTTGTCCCGGTCGCTTTCGCTTTTGTCCTGCTTGTGGTGTTTTTCCTTAGTCGTGGACTGGTCTTTTTCGCTTTCCGTGGTGGTCGACCCAGTGCTGGCCTGCATATCGGGCTGCCGGAGGGCGGTGGAAAGAACCACTGCTGCCGTGAACAGTACAACCAGCAGCACTGTGAGCAGCACAGTGAACTTTCGACGTGATGTGGGTAGTGGTGGTGGCATGCCCCTTATCTTAAAATAATCCGAGCAAAGGCCAAGAGTTTTCGAGCAGGTTTAGGGTGCTGGCGTTGTAGTGGGGGAGCGTGAGGCGTCGGTAAAAAATAGCCAACCGACGGCTCCGGCCACGCCCAGCAGCACAACATTGCGGGCCACCAAGATCAGCGCAGCAAGCAGGGAGGGGCCTTCAGTGAGCTGCGTGTAGGTAGCGGGGTAGACCAGCAGGGTAAGGAACGTCGCTACCAAAAGCAGTACCGAAACGCGCCATACCGCCCGCGTGTAATGGGTCGCTAGCAACACCGCGACCAAGGGACCCAGCCAGATGAGGTATTGCGGGGACAACACTTTGTTGCCCACGATGAGAAGCATGATGAGAACGGCGCTGAGCCGCAACACATATGCGCCGGACCAGTCATCTTTAAGAAACCGCCAGCCAGCGAAACCGATGGCTACAAGCAGGACCATGACGGTCAGGGCGTTGGCGATAGCTATGCCAACTTCTACACCGGGGCCGGAGATCTCATAGGACTTGCTGGCGGCGTACTCAATCTGCCAAGTCGATGGGCGCAGCGCGGCGGCCAAGATGAATGGGGTGGCGGCCAAGGATTCGATCTGCAGGCCACGTACGTCCTGGTAGGACAGGGGAGAGGTCAGTCGCGCGGGGCCGGACAGCACGACCGTGACCAGGCCCAATGCCACCAAGGACAGCGCGAACCAGATTAAGCGCACCCACGTGCCGCGGGATTTCCAGTGACCCACGAATGTCGCGGCCAGCACACCTGGCCAGAGTTTCGACATGGTGGCGAGTCCCAGCAGGAATGCCGCCACCCGCGGGCGCGTGGCGCACCACAGGGCGGCCACGGCCACTAACACACCAGGGACGAGGTCTAGGCGGGTAAGAATCACCGGATAGGCAGCGCACGTGAATAACAGCCAGAAGATCGCGGGCCAGTGCTCGCGCCCCTCCGGGCGGGGATGGTGCTGGGATAACTGCAGGATAAGGTAGGTGAACAGTCCAGAGACTAGGGCCATCGTCGCCACGAACGCCACCCGGAAGAATGCCGGGTCGTCCGGAGTGAGGACATCGACGATGCGCAACGGCCACGTGCCGGCGTCGGGGTATTCCTGCAACGCGGCTGGGCCCCCTTTGAAGAAAATGTCCCGGTGTAGATACTGCCAAGGGTGCAGGCCCTTGTAGTAGTACGTGACATCTTCCGAGGTCTTGCCCCGCAGGGCCAGCACGGCAATGATCCCGTGGACCAAGCCCCAGGCTGCCCAAAATTTAGCTTTCATTCTTTGCTCCCAGCCAGTCGCACAGTCGGGTCATCGCCTCGTGCAGGGTATCCGGGGCTTTGCAGAACGTCCAGCGCACCAGCGTTTCCGTGGCGCGCTGACCGGCGTCTGTATGGGTAAAAGCGCTGATGGGGATAGCGGCGACTCCCGCCAGTTCCGGCAGAGCCTTGCACCAGGTTTCCGCGTTGTGATGCCCATTCGTTTTATCAGCACGAATCAGGGGTGCGATATCGCTGACTAGGAAGTATGTGCCCTGTGCGCGGTAGACGTCCATGCCTAGTCCGCGCAGGTTCTGTGCGAGCTCGTCACGGCGTTCGCGCAGCGCGCCACACCAGGAATCCGACCACTCGTCGGCGTTGTTGAGCGCCCACGTAATGGCAGGTTGGAACGGGGTGGCGCCGGTGAACGTGAGGTATTGCTTGATCGCCTCTAATTGTGCGATCAAGTGGGCCGGTCCCATCGCCCAGCCGACTTTCCAGCCGGTGACGTTAAATAGCTTGCCGGCACTGGCCACGCTCACCGTGCGTTCCCGCATCCCAGGCAGAGTTGCCAGAGGAATGTGTGAGGCGGCTTGGTCGGGAGAATCCGAGGCATCTGGATCCGGGAAGACGAGCCGTTCGTAGACCTCATCAGTAAGCACGATGAGGTCGTGCTGGATCGCCAGATCCGCAATGAACTGCAGGTCACTGCTACTTGCCACATACCCGGTGGGGTTGTGCGGGGTGTTCAGAATTAGCATCCGCGTTCGTTCGGTGACGGCGCGGGCAACGGCCTCCCTGTCCAGCTCCCAATCCCGGCTAGATTCCACCTTTCGCAGTGGAACTGCGCGCATCTCCGCCCCGGCCAGGGCAATGGCCGCCGGGTAGGAATCGTATGCCGGTTCGAGGACGATGACTTCATTGCCTGGGGAGGTGAGAGCCAAGATGGTGGAGGCCAGCGCTTCAGTGGCGCCCACCGTGATTGCGATGTCCGTTTCCGGATCTAGCTGATGGCCGTAGCGCTTCGCGCGGTCAGCCGCGATGGCCTCCCGCAAGCTGGCCATGCCCCGGGCAGGGCCGTATTGGTTGCACGTGTTTGCGCCGATGATGCCGTCGGCGGCGATGCGACGCATCTCTTCCGGCCCATCTTCATCGGGCGCCCCTTGCCCTAAATTGATGGCGTTGTGCTGGGCGGCCAGCGCCCCCATTACTGTGAAGATCGAGGTGGCCGGGGCAGCATGGTCCTCCTGCGGGTCTTCCAGCGGATCTTCGAGAAGAGCCTTTTGCCGGTCACGCTGCGCGGCTGCGTAGATATCGTCTGCGGTGAACTCACCATGCCGTGAGCATTCCGCACTCCAACCCATGGGGCTTACTTGGACTTTCATGCGACGACCGCACAATCCGCAGTAACGCGGGGGCTCCAAGCCCGCCAGCGCGCCCCGCGAGGGTGCAGGCAGGGCACCGCGGCGGGGGGAGAGCGTGGCGTCGAGGGATGAAAGAGGCTGGCCGGAGTGCATGTCAAAGGCCAGTGGCTCGCCTAAGAGTACGGCCTGGGCAAGAGAGTTGGGCGCAGATTCCATGAGCTACAGAGTAGCGTTGAGCGCCTTGATGGGAAGCTGCAGCTTGCCCAACATGTCGATGTCCTGTTCTGCGGGGCGGCCCAGGGTGGTGAGGTAGTTGCCCACGATGACCGCGTTGATGCCGCCGAGCATGCCTTTTTCTGCACCGAAATCGCCCAAGGTCAGCTCGCGACCACCGGCAAAGCGGAGGATGGTTTTGGGCAGTGCCAAACGGAACGCGCCGATGGTGCGGAATGCGTCGTTGACGGGCATGGGTTCGATGTTGGCGAAGGGGGTGCCGGGGCGGGGATCGAAGAAATTGAGGGGGACCTCCGTGGGATCCAGTTCCTGCAGATCCATGGCGAACTCTGCGCGCTGCTCGAGCGATTCACCCATCCCCACGATGCCGCCACAGCACACTTCCATGCCCGCATCGCGAACCATGGTCAGTGTGCTGATTCGCTCTTCCCAGGTGTGGGTGGTCACCACTTCGGGGAAGTAGCTGCGGGAGGTCTCCAAGTTGTGGTTGTAGCGGTGTACGCCGGCTGCGGCCAAGCGGTCGACCTGTTCTTGGGTGAGGATGCCGACAGAGGCTGCCACATTGATATCAACTTCGCGCTGAATCGCGTCCACCGCCTTTTCCAGCTGCTGCATGAGGTCCTCGGTGGGGCCCTTGACGGCGGCGACGATGCAGAATTCCGTCGCCCCCGTCTTCTGGGTCTGTTTCGCGGCCTCGATTAGCTGGGCGATATCCAGCTGCACATTGCGGACGGGGGATTCGAACAGGCCAGACTGAGCACAGAAGTGACAGTCTTCGGGGCAGCCGCCGGTTTTGAGGCTGATGATGCCTTCGACTTGCACGTCTTCGCCACACCAGGCTAGGCGTACTTCGTGAGCAAGGGCCAGCAGTTCATCGATGTGTTCGTCTTCGAGCTTGAGAACCTCGAGGGTCTCATCGAAGTTCAACCCGATGCCCTGGTCTAGTACTTTGTCCCGCGCGATGGAAAGAATTTCTGGGGTGGTGGTCACAGCGAACACGTCCTCTCGCTAGTTAAACACTGTTCAATATGTTGCTTTTCACCACGATAGCAGTTGCTTCCCGTGCGCAGGCCGGTACCGTGCACATTAGGCCGGCAGAGGCGGATGCAGGCGCTTCATCGTCCACGTGCGCTGCCTGCGCGCACTAATCGTAGTGAGCAACAGGGCACCCAAGCCGATGAATATCAGCAGCACAATGGCGGTAATCAACCGCTCATCATAGAAGCCATATGTGATCTGCCGGAAGCCGTTGACCGCATACGTCATCGGGTTGAACGGGTGGATCCACTGGTAGAACTTGTCCTGCGTTTCCACGGGGTATAAGCCACCGGAGGAGACCATCTGCAGCATGAGGAAGGCTAGCGCCAGCACCTTGCCTGGCCCGGAGCCGAAGATGGCGATGAACATCTGGTTGATTGCCATGTAGACGGCCGAAACCAACATCGCGAATCCGAAAAGACCCAGTAGGCTATCCGGCTTCAGGCCCACTGCCCAAACCGTGACCGCCACCATGATCAGCGCTTGGCCCATACCGATAAGGAACGCTGGCAAGTATCCGGCCAAGACAGCTCGCCATGCGTGTACGCCCGAGTTCACAGTTCGTGCCTGTAGGGGGCGTAGCGTGACGAACACAATGATGCCACCGATGTACAGCGCCAAGCTGAAGAAGAATGGTGCCAAACCGCCACCGAAGGTTTGCTGCCCCGAGTCGTTGAAGCTATCGAGCTCTACAGGGCCACCGATCGTGGAGGCAGCCTGCATCCGCCGGCCCGAATCCCACTTGGGCACCTGTTTGGAGCCCTCGGTGAGTTTGTCGTGAAGTTGGTTGGCTCCATCGTCTAGCTTCTTGGTGCCATCGACGGCCTGGGAGGTTCCGTCTTTCAAACGATTAGCACCGTCCAGTAGCTTCACGTTGCCGTCATCGAGTTCCTTGATGCCGTCGCGCAGCTTCACGGAACCGTCGTGGGCAGTGCCCAGGTTGTCGCGCAGCTTGATTGCACCGTCGTTGATCTGGTCCACGCCGTTTTTCAGCTGACTGAACTGCGCCGGCAGGCCGGCAATTTTATTGACGCCACTGCGCACGGGGGCGTTGGGATTATTGAGCTGGTAGTTCGCGTTGGCGCTGCCATCCGCCAGTTCATCGATCTTGTTCTTAACCACCGACTGCGGTCCCAAACCCTGGGTTTCCAGACCGCGGGCCACATTGTCCAGTTGAACCGCGGCTTGCGTGGCCGCAGGGATGTTCAGCGCACGCAAATCCTTGGCCTGTTTACGCAGGTTGCGAGCTTGCGCTGCTTGGTTTTGCGATGCTTTGGAGGCCTCGGCACGCAGGGTTTGCGCGTGCCCATCGAGTACCTTCACATCCGCGCCGAGGGTATCGGTGGCCTGTGAAAGCTTGTCGAGGTTGCCCTTTTGGGCGTCGATCTGCTTGCTGGCCTCACCCACTCGAGAGGCCAGTTGGCCGGTGCCATCGGTGAGTTGCCGTGACCCGTCGGAGAGTTTGCTGAGGCCGTCTTCCAGTTGCACGCTACCGTCTCGCAGCTTGGAGGATCCGTCTTTCGCCTTGCCCAAACCGTCTTGCAGCTGGCCGGCACCACCGTCGAGCTTCTGGGAACCATCCTTGAGTTGCCCGGCACCGTTGGCCAGCTGCCCTGCGCCAATGGCAGCGCGTTCCAGGCCGCTGCCGGCATCCATGACACCCAACAAAACCTTGTCCACAGCCTGCGCGCTGATCTTGTCACTCACTACGTTGAGTACTTCGCGCATGGCGTTTTGGCCGATGACCGTGGAAAGGTATCCGTTAGCATCGTTATAAGTGCTGATGAGGTGAGCTTTTTCCGGGTTTGCACTCGTGGGTGAACCGACTGCTTGGCTGAAGTTCTCCGGCAGTTCGAGGGAGAAATAGTACTTGCCGTTGGCCACGCCCTTGTGTGCGTCCTCGGCATCGGTGACGATCCAGTGGATCCGGTCGTTATCTTCCAGTCCTTGCATCACTTGCTCTCCGGCGCGGAGTTCTTTGCCTTGGACCTTTGTGCCCTTGTCGCTATTGACGAGCGCCACGGGCACCTGGTCGATCTTGTTGAATGGGTCCCAAAAAGCCGCGAGGTACAGCGCGGAGTACAGCAGCGGCATCAGGCATAGGAAAATCACGGCGACGCGCGTGAGCCGGTTGCGTTTAAGACGGAGGAATTCCGAATTCAGTTTCAATCCCGCGAGCATGGATTATTCCTTTCTTTCCGACGCCGCCACGCTGCTACCGTTCGCGTCATGGTCGGGGGAGTGGTGATCAGTGGAGGGGAGGCCGGTGTGCGTGGGAGTGAAGTGGCCAGCATTTGTGTTGAGTTCGATGACGGCCCGGGGATGAACGCAGTCGTCGATGGGATTGACGGAGTTGACGACGACGGTCATGTGCTGGGACAGGTCTTCCAACCTGTGTAGTAGGAAAATGCGATCGGCGAAGCGGTGAACTTGCTCCAGGTCGTCCATGATAAGCATGTCGATCTCGTGGCCGTGTGCTGGTTTGAGGGCGAGGGCTACGCGGAGTAGCAATTTGTCCAGGGCGGGCAACTGCGAGATGTAGCTGTCGAGTGGCGGTAGATCGCGTTCGCCGTAGAGGTCCTGACAGTAGTACTGCAGGTCTTCTTCGGTGGCGCGACGGAAGAATTGCCACCATGGGCGCTCCCATGAGCGATTCTCATTGAGTACATCGCGAACCGTCACGGAACGTTCGAGCAGATCGATCTGCTCGATTCCGGCCACGGCAACGCGCTTTTGGATGCGTGCGCGTTTTGTTTCGCCTACAACGGTGAGTTCACCGCCGGTGGGCTTCATTCGACCGGCGAGGACGAGGGCCAGTGCTGTGCGCCCCGATCCGCCCGCGCCGGTCAGATTGGTCAGTCCCCCTGCGGGGATGGTGCAGTTAAGTGGTCCAAATACCCGGCCTTCATCACCGATGAGGGAGAGGTCTTGGGCAACTACTGCGGGGGTCTCTTCGATCATCGTGGACCTTCCGTGTGGGAATGCGAGGGACTGCTGGCCCCGCCCCACAGCAAAGTAGTTATAAAAATGTCGTAAATTTGATCTGCAATAAGGCTACGCCTTCGCAATGCGTGGGTCGAATCTGGCGCACCGTTCCTTGCGGGCGTGCGCCGGATGCAATTGGAGAATACATTGGTCACCTAACAATGCGTTATTGCAACATTTCCGCGGGTCACGGCCTATGAAAATGAAGCACCAATTAATATGAACAACCGTGGACTTCATTTCAACGCGCGATGCAGCTAGAACCCCGGTAGCGTTCACCGACATCCTATTGTCAGGTTTGGCGCCAGATGGTGGTTTGTACCTTCCAGCGGAATACCCGCAATTGACCGATGAAACACTCACGCAATGGCGAGAATTACTGCAGGCGGGGAACACCACGGAGCGGACCTCTTACGCTGCCTTGGCAGCGGAGATTCTCAAACTCTTCGTCGACGATATTCCCCCACAAGATCTGGAGGCCATTGCCGCGCGTGCGTACACCACGGACAAGTTCTCCTCCGCGGATATCGTACCCTTGACTACCCTAGAAGACGGAATCCTGCTGGGTCACCTGTCCGAAGGGCCTACCGCCGCATTTAAAGACATGGCTATGCAGTTGCTGGGCGAGCTGTTCGAATACGAGCTGGCCCGCCGCGGGGAGACCCTCAATATTTTAGGTGCGACCAGTGGTGATACCGGAAGCTCCGCGGAGTACGCCATGCGCGGTCGCGATGGCATCCGCGTATTCATGCTCACCCCTGCCGGTCGCATGACACCATTTCAGCAAGCCCAGATGTTCAGCCTGGATGACCCGAATATCTTCAACATCGCCCTCGATGGAGTTTTCGACGACTGCCAAGACATCGTCAAGGAAGTCAGCTCGGATGCCAATTTCAAGCGCGACAATCGCATAGGAGCGGTGAACTCCATCAACTGGGCGCGCCTCATGGCGCAGATCGTGTACTACGTGGCCTGCTGGCTGCGTGCGACGGACTCCAATGATCAGAAGGTCAGCTTCTCCGTACCCACTGGCAATTTCGGAGACATCTGTGCAGGTCACATCGCCCGCCAAATGGGGCTGCCCATTGATCGCCTGATCGTCGCCACCAATGAAAACGACGTACTGGACGAGTTCTTCCGTACGGGTGATTACACGGTCCGGTCGGCGGCACAAACGCACGCCACATCAAGTCCTTCGATGGATATCAGCCGGGCGTCGAACTTTGAAAGGTTCATCTTCGACCTGCTGGGCCGAGATGCCAAGCGCACCGCCGACCTGTTCGGGGTACAGGTTAAACAGGGTGGCTTTAGCTTGGCCCAAGATCCGGTGTTCGCAGCCGCCGCGGAGCGTTATGGCTTCCTTTCTGCTTCCTCTACGCACGCCGATCGGGTGGCTTGTATTGCCGACGCCGCCACGCGGTTGAAGACGTTTATCGATCCGCACACCGCCGATGGCGTGAACGCTGCGCGTGCCGTCCGTGACCAGGTGGATACTCCCATCGTGGTGTTGGAGACAGCGCTGCCCGTGAAATTCTCCGAGACGATCGTGGAGGCCACAGGAAAGGAACCACAGGTACCCGCGCGTTTCGCAGACATCATGAACGGCGGACGTCATGTGAAGGATTTGCCGAATGATGCCACCGTGGTGAAACAGTACATCCTCGATTCCATCGCCCAGACAAAGGAAATCGAGAACTAACTGGGGAGTTCCCAGTCGGTTCTCGATTGGTCGTTCGGCTCAGCCCGTCGGGTGGGGTTTAGCTGTGTAACAGGACCGGCGTGGATCCCACTAGCGGATGAACTTGGAAATCATCGGCCACAGCGCCAGGCCAAGCCCGCCGAGGGCACCGAGGGCGATCAACACCCAGCCCCAGGACGGAACCTGGCTGGAACCGCTGGGCTGTGCCGGTGGCTTGGGGTTGTTGGAGTTACCGTTGTCGCCGTTGTTACCGTTATTGTCGTTGTTGTCGTTATCAGCTGAGCCCTTCGTTCCCTTGACATCAAAGGTGATGAACTCCCACGGTGTGGGCTGAGACAGCTCGGCTGGTGAGCCGGCCTTTGGTACCGCGCGTACCTTGACGGTGTACTTCCCCGGAGCGGTGAACACCCAGTTGATGTGGGAGTGACCTGGATCGGGGTACGTGAAGGTCTTGGTGTTGTCTGCGATGAAGTGCGGGGTTCTGTCTAAGCTGCTGGTCTTGAAGGCAAACCACTGTGCACCGGCGGGGCTCGTGCCAGGGGCAATTTCGAAGTCCACTCCCTTGGGGAACGTGGAACGATCGAGGTGCTCGGTCGAGAAACCGGGCCACACCAAATACTTGTTCTGGCTTTCTGGCAGCAACCAGTATTGCTCGCCGGGTTTACCCAGGAAATCCCACGCGGAACCCTCCGTGGCCTTGCCCTTGCGCACCTTTCGAGCTTGCTCCCGGACCTCCAAGGTCACGGCCTTGGGGTCGCGCACCACGGAGGTGGTGGAGTGTTGACGAGTGTCATCACCAATGGTTACTCGCAGTCCGTCTTTGGTGAGCGCTGGGGCAATGTCCACGTGGCCCTGCGACAGGGTGACGGGGGTTTTGTTCGGAACCGCTGCGGAATCCTCCGCCTTGGGCTCTTCGGCCGGGGCTGATGGGGCCGCGGATTGTGCGTTGCCCAGTTGGGCGGTGCCGTTGAGTGCGTATGGGGCGTTAGCCTTAGAATCCACCTTCACGGTTGTTGCACCTGGCTTCACCCAGGATTGTGGCACAACAGTTAAGCGCCACTCTAGGTCTTTACCTGCGCAATCGGCATCGTATTCACCCGTGCGGTCGGCCGGGGTGGAAACGAAATCCACTTCACAGCTCGGCGCGTGGGAACCGGGACGGTACAATCCGCCCACAACGTGCAGCGATAGGGAATCATCCTTTGGTTTAACCGTCAGGGAATCGAACTCGTCAAATGCGGATCCCTGCTTGTTGGAGATGTGCACATCATTGGATGTGGGCTGGTAGTCGTTGCGCGCCAGGGTAGGGCTGGCTGGACGGGTTGGGGCTGTGGGGAAGGTGCCAGCCTTGGTCGTTTCACCCGTGGTTGCAGCACCCATTGCGTCGTAGCTTAGAGGCGCGGACACCCAGGGTTTGCTTACGGATTGTGCGCTGGGGACGTACACAACTTGGTAGCTGGATGTGCCTGCTCCCAGCATTTCCTCCCATTCCGCCATACCGGCCTTGACCGGTACTTCCGCCAAGTAGTGACCGTCGATGTAGAACACGGCAGTCCCGTTATCGCCAGCATTTCCGGTGGCGAACGTCAACGTGCTCATGTGCTCACGCTGGGCCGGGGCGATGGAGAGCTTCGCACCGGTGGCGGTCTGAGAGCCGTGGGAGGCAGCGGCGTCGAAAGCCTTCTTGACATCCCCGATGTTCTTAGATGATGGTTTGGTGCCACCGACCTGCCACGTTACCGTTTGCGCAGGGCTTTGGATTAGCTTGCCGTCTTTACCTCGGGCCGACGCCGACATTTTCATCACGTACCGACCTGGCTTGGTGAACGTGGTGTCATTGTGGCTGTGGTCACCCGCGGTTAACCAGATGGAGCGGTTGGCCTTGCGCACGCTGCTGAGAAGGTTCGCCACGGGGAAGCCTTCGCCGCCACGGGAGAGCGTCATATCACCGGGACCTTGGAAATCCACCAAGTCCAGCTGGAAGCTACCATCGCGGAACCGCTCTACCGGGATGTTCGTATCTGCACCAAAACCTTGCCACAGCATGTTCTTCAGATCGGCTGGGACAGCCTGAGCCCAGAACAAAGGTTGTCCGGGCTTGCCCAGAATCTCTTCACCGGGTTCATCGGTCACGAGGCGAATGAACTGCTGTTGTTCGGACTTGTTCCTGCCGCGCTGTAGGTAGTAGTGCGGCAGCCAAGATACGGTCTCATCCACCGGAGAAGTATCACCGTAGCTGGACTTCAGGGTGAAGTTGTTCTGACCCTTATCCCAGAATGCCTTTGGGGAATCAACGTGGCCCTCGGACATGACGATTTTCTGGTCATCGGGGCCCGCAACGGCGGTGAGATGCTGGCCCGCAGGTGTGGACAGTGCGATCGCGACGGCTAGCACGCGACGCGGCCAGCGAGAGCTATGAGGCATTAACCAATCTCCTTATCGATAATTGTTATCGAATGCAAGATTAAGGGAAACTGGCGATTAAATGACAACTCATTTCAATAACGGGGGTAAGTGGGGTTAGTTGGGGTGACTGCGACGCTGTCGTAGATCGATACCACCAACCACAAACGCAGCTAGGCACACCGCCATGATCGCGCCATAACCCGCAGCAATACCTGCAGCTGGGGGGTTAGAAGCCATCACTGCGAAGGTGATTGCGGTGACCACCGTCAAGCCCACGGAGGTACCGATGCGCTGGCCAGTTTGCAACACCGCCCCAGACGAGCCGGCATAGGAGAGCGGAACATCGGCCAACGTAAGTGTCTGGTTAGGACTAATAACAGCACCTTGTCCCGCGCCAACGAGGGTCAAAGAGAGCACCAAGAACCATTCGGAGATGCCCCAGCGATCGACAGCCAAGACGATGCCGATGGTTAGCCCGAGCCCAATCAACACCATCACCATGCCAGCCATGACGATGGGCCGGCCCTTTGTAGTGACGTGTTTGCCGGCCCAGTTCGCCGAAAATGCGCTGGATATTGCGGCTGGAATGCCCACGACGCTGGCTACGAGTGCGGAGTGGCCTAGGACGTTCTGGAAATAAAGTGCCAACAGCACCCAGATGCTGGTGATTCCTGCAAACCAAAGGGCTGCCAGCAAGGCGCCATTGCGGAAGCTGGTGTGTGTGAAGATATCCAGATTCACCATGGGAGAATGCCCGGCATTTTCAACTCGACGTTCCCACTTCACCCACGCCAAAACCAAAATTATACCAATGGGCAGCAGGACCCAGACTGCGGGCGAAACTGCTGATTCTGCAAAAGGAATAAGCACTGCCAAAACGGCCGCACCCAAAAGTAGTGCACCCAGGGGGTCAAAAGATTTAATAGTGCGCCTCAGGCCGATGGGGTTGCCTGTGTGTGGATCGCGCACCCTAGCCAGCAGAGGGCGGGGGAACCACCGCAACCCTAGGATCACCGCGAGGATTCCGAAAGGTAGATTAACAAGGAATGTTAGGCGCCAGCCCAAGTCGGGGCCGCCCAGTTTGATGAGCAAACCACCCAGGACGGGGCCGACGGCCACGGCAATTCCCACGGTGGACCCGAAATAACCAAAAGCCCGGCCGCGCTCCTTGCCTTGGAAATACTGCTGAATCATGCCCACACCCTGCGGGTTGAGAAGGCCGGCCCCCACGCCTTGGGCGAATCGTGCAGCGTTCAGGGCGTCGGCATGGGGAGCAAAACCGGCGGCCATGGAACACGTGGTGTACACGATGATGCCCACCAAGAACATGCCCCCGCGCCCGAGTAAATCACCGGCGCGCCCCGCGGCGACCAGAACCACGCCAAAGGTCAACGCATAACCCGAAAGCACCCACTGGATCGCCGAGTTGTCGGCGCTCAAACCGGCCTTGATTGATGGTAAAGCCACGTTGACAATGGACACACTGATCAACGACATAAAGATCGCCGCGAGTACCACACTGAGGATCTTCCAACGATCTGGGTCTTGACCTACGGGGTATGTGGGGGTGTTCGCCTCGGACGTTTTCATCATTCCAGTATGGGCAGGTCCGAATAAGGTTTCAACTCAACTGGACTGCCCTTTCACCGAAAGATCAAGGCGCCGCGAAGGTCCGCGTCAAACTGCGTTGTGCTTGCGGATATTCAGCGTTTAGTATTAACCGAACATTTTTGAAGGCCTCACCTTTCTCTCACAGTAGGAGGAGAATATGGAGAATAACAGTTCTCCGGCGCGCCCCGTGTCCAACGACTCGCACCAGGTCGACGGGCAGGCAACCACCGCTGAGCAGACCCCCACTGCCAATGTGAAGGCGGCGGCGGGCCGCGCTTCCATCCTGGGCGCTATGTTCCTCATGGCTACCAGCGCGATCGGTCCGGGCTTTTTGACCCAGACATCCGTCTTCACCGTGAAGATGGGCGCTGCGTTCGCCTTCGCGATCGTGTTGTCGATCATTGTGGACATCGCCATTCAGCTGAACGTGTGGCGCGTATTGGCCGTGTCCGGCAAGCGCGCAAACGAACTGGGTAATACCGTTGTCCCATACCTCGGCTGGTTCCTCGGCGCGTTGGTTTTCATCGGAGGCCTCGTATTCAACATTGGTAACATCGCCGGTGCGGGCTTGGGCATGAATGCCATGTTCGGCATCGATGCCAAAATCGGTGGCTTGATTTCCGCCGTCATTGCCATTTTGATTTTCTCGTCCAAGAAAGCCGGAATGGCTCTTGACCGCTTGGTTGTTCTGCTGGGCGCTGTCATGATTCTGCTGATGCTGTACGTGGCAATCACTGCGCACCCGCCGGTCGGTGAGGCCCTTAAGCAGTCCGTCATGCCGGAAAAGGTCGACTTTTTGGTTATCACCACCCTCATTGGTGGCACCGTGGGCGGTTACATCACCTTCGCCGGCGCGCACCGCATGATTGATAGTGGACATGTGGGGCCAGAAGCCGTCAAGGACATCACTCGTGCTTCCGTCCTGGGCATCGTCATTACCGGTATCCTCCGCGTACTGCTGTTCCTAGCCATCCTGGGCGTGGTTGCAACCGGTGTAACCCTGGCCCAGCAGAACACAGCCGCGGATGCGTTCCGCCACGCAGCCGGTGACATCGGCTTACGTGCGTTTGGTGTGGTCCTGTGGTCTGCCGCTCTGACCTCCGTCATTGGTGCGGCTTATACCTCCATCACATTCGTGACCAAGCAAACCACCAACGTGAAGTACCGCAATATCGCCACTGCCGTATTCATCTTGGTGTGTACGGTTATCTACTTGGTGCTCAACCAGACTCCGCAGGGCCTGTTGGTTTTCGCTGGCGCGTTCAACGGACTGATCCTGCCGGTCGGTTTCGCCCTTGTACTGTGGGTTGCTGCGAAGCGCAAGGACTTGCTGCACGGGTATCAGTACCCTAAGTGGCTGCTGGTCATCGGTGCAGCGGCATGGTTGCTGACCATCTTCATGGGCGTGAAGTCCCTCACCGGCCTGTCGGCACTGTGGGGTTAGCCTTTGTATTGGGCTAGCCTCCTAGTCTGTGCGCTAGGTGCTGGAAGCACGCATTTTTAATTCTTTATCATTCGACGCCCCACTGGGATCCTTGAGCTAGGGAATCCGTGGGGCGTCGGTGTGTGTGGCACAGGTGTGTGAGGGACAGGTGTGTGGCACAGGTGCGTGAGGGATTAGTCCTCGATCACGGCCAGCACTGTTCCGCGGTCTACCTTCTCGCCAGCTTGGACCTTGATGCTCACGCGGCCAGTGGAGTTGGCGGTAATCGTGGATTCCATCTTCATCGCTTCGATGACGGCGATTGCGTCGCCCTTCTCCACGAAAGAGCCGTCGATGACTTTCCACGCCACCACGGAACCGGCGTAAGGGGAGGTCACTCCGCCTGCGACGTCTCCAGAGTCCCCTGTGGACCCCGGGGAACCGGCCGCACCAGCACCAGCGGCCTCACCGGCACCCGCGGCGCCCGCGCTGCCAGCCCCGCCCAGCAGGCCAACTGGAATGCCGATGCGGTGCAGTTCGCCGTCGATTTCCACCACGAGGGTCTGGCGTTCAGTGTAGGTGTCTTCGATGTCCACGCCGTGGCCCAAGGTGATGCCGGTGCCTGGCTTGTATTCCTTGTCCACCCAGTCGGTGTATACACCCAGCTGGCCGTCTGCGGCGGTCAGTGCTGGGTTACCAATCATATCGCGGTGGAATGGGATGACAGTGCGCACTCCGGCGATTTCAAACTCCGCCAGCGCACTGGCGGCGCGACGCAGTGCGATTTCGCGGGTTGGGCCCCACACGATCAGCTTAGCCAGCAGGGAATCGTAGAAACCGGGGATCTCCGATCCGGAGCGTACACCGGAATCCACGCGCACGCCGGGGCCGGTGGGGGCCTCGAACTTGGTGACTACACCGGGGCTGGGGACGAATCCGTGGGCCACGTCTTCGGCGTTGATGCGGAACTCGAAAGCGTGACCGTTGGACTGCGGATCGCCCTGGAAAGACAGCGGTAGGCCAGCGGCGATGCGGAACTGTTCGGCAATGATGTCCACGCTGGTCACAGCTTCCGTGACGGGGTGCTCCACCTGCACGCGGGTGTTGACCTCGAGGAAGGACACGGTGCCGTCCTCGGACACGATGAATTCAACCGTGCCGGCGCCACGGTACCCAGCGGTGCGGCAGATGCGGCGGGCGCCTTCGACGATGGAGGAACGCTGGGTCTCGGTGAGGAATGGGGCCGGAGCTTCCTCGATCAGCTTCTGGAAACGGCGCTGGGTGGAGCAATCGCGGGTGCCGATCACGGCGACATTGCCGTGATCGTCGGCCAAGACCTGCGCTTCCACGTGGCGGGGGCGCATGAGGAACTTCTCCACGTAGCACTCGGGGCGCCCGAAGGCCTCTTTAGCCTCGCGACCCGCAGAGACGAAGGCATCTTCGATGTCTTCCATGCGCTCCACGACTTTCAGGCCGCGGCCGCCGCCACCGAATGCTGCCTTGATGGCGATGGGCATGCCGTGTTCTTCGGCGAACTCGCGCGCCTCTTGCCAGTCGTGGATGGGATGGGAAGTACCGGGAGCTAGAGGTGCGCCGGCTTCGGTGGCCAGCTTGCGAGCGGAGACCTTGTCACCCAGCTGATCGATGGAATCAGGGGTGGGGCCAATCCACGTCAGGCCGGCAGCTTCCACGTCGCGCGCGAAGCTGGAGTTCTCCGAGAGAAAACCGTAGCCAGGATGCACGCAATCTGCACCTGCGCGGGCTGCGATGTCCAGCAGGGCGGGCACGTTCATGTAGGTCTCGGCAGAGGTGTTGCCGGGCAGGGCGTAGGCCTCGTCGGCGACGAGGGTGTGCAGCGCGCCGGCGTCGGCCTCAGAGTAAACGGCGATGGAGCGAATGCCCAGATCCCGAGCTACACGGGCGATGCGCACGGCGATTTCGCCACGGTTGGCAATCAGAACGCTGTGCAGGTTGAGGGTTGAATCGTTGGTCATGGTGAAAGTGTTGTCCTTATCCTTGCAGCGGCTGGAGGGTATCTGGGTCAACGGCGATGAAATTAATCAGGGCCTCGGGCGGAAGTTGGGCGAGAATGTCGAGGTCTTCGTGCACAACTGTGGCGATGACTGGGTAACCACCGGTGACCGCGTGATCGCGTAGGAACACCACTGGCAGGCCATTGGTCGGCACCTGGATGCTGCCCGCGACGATGCCTTCACTGGGCAGCTCGCCAGTGGTGGTTCGCTCGATGGGCACACCGTCGAGGCGCAGTCCAATGCGGTTCGACGCCGCCGTGACCACCCATTGTTGCGCTTCCAGTGGGGCCACGCCGTCGGCGAACCAGCTGTCCCGAGGGCCGGGAACCACGCGGATATCCACGCGGTGCTTGCGGTTGACCAGCAGCGGGTTTAACCGGGAGTTATCCACGAACGTGGTTGGCGCGAATTGGCTGCGCAATACGCGACCGGCCTGCAGCGGTTGCGGGCCTAATCCCGACAATAGGTCGGCGGAGGCAGAACCCAGGGTGAGTGGCTCGATAACGCCGCCACGAATCGCTAAGTAGGACCGCATGCCGACTGTGGCGGGTTGTACCTCGAGGGTTTTGCCCGCCGGTAGCATCACGGGCATGGCTAGGGGGATGGGGCGGTTACCGATGCGGGCCGGGGCTTCGGCACCGGTGAGGGCAACCACGGAATCGGCCAGGGCGGTGATCTGCATGCCACCGATGTTTTCCAGCACGGCAGCCGTGGCTTCGTTACCCACGGCGGCATTGGCTGCGCGGGCCGAGGCCTCATCGGCGGCGCCGGACGTGGTGACGCCCAGCCCGCCGTTGCCGGCGCGGCCGAGGTCCTGGATTAACGTCTGCATACCAGCCTCGTCCACGCGTAGCATTGGTCGAGATCGTGGCAGGTCAGTGGCTCCTGCCTCGGCTTGCTCGGGGCGCTCCTCGAGGGTCTCCACGGCACGGTAGTGCACGCGATCGCCGGGGGCGATGAGTGCTGGATTGTCCTTCGCGCTATCCCACATCGGATCGGCTGTGGTGCCGATGAGCTGCCAACCGCCGGGGGACTGGCGTGGGTACACTGCGCTGAACTCCCCAGCTAATCCGACCGCGCCCGCGGGCACCGAGGTGCGCGGAGTGGCTTTACGCGGCATGTCCAACGTCTGGGGGGAGCCGTCTTCTGGTACGCAGTACGTGAACCCCGGAGCGAATCCGCCGAACGCACCCACGAAGGTGGTGGAGGTGTGCCAGTCGATGAGTTCGTCGACGGTCATGCCTGCGGCCTCGGCGGCCTCCTGTAGATCCTCGCCGTCATAGCGCACGTTGATCGTGATGTCGCGTGGTGTGGCCTGAGTGGCGCTGGCGGGCGAAAAGTTCGCCAGCTTGGTCGCGGCATCTTTGGCTGAGCGTGGCGAATCCAAGACCACCAACACGGTGCGAGCTGCGGCGATGCAGTCGATTTGGCCGTGTAGCGGGGATGCCACGAGCGCTGAGTGCCACGCCATGACGGTGGTGAGGTCCGGCAAGTCAACGAGGATTGCACGGGTACCCACGCGGTGAATTACGGGTTCTGTGGTTCCAGGTGTGGTGGCCTTCGTTGTTTGGCCCTGCTGTGTCATTTCTTCTTGGCTCATAGAACGCTCTTAAACTCGACGCCCTCCGCTGCCAGCTGCTCGCGTACTGCGCGGGTCATCTGTACTGCGCCGGGGGAATCACCGTGGACACACACGGATTCGGCGTCTACCTGCACGGTAGAGCCGTCCGTGGCGGTGATAGAGCCCGATTGGGCGATCTGGCGAACTTGATCGACAACCTGGTCTACGCTGTGCAGCACCGCGTTCGGCTCCCGCCGGGATACCAAGGTTCCATCGGGGTTGTATGCGCGGTCGGCGAATGCCTCGCGGATCACGCGCAGGCCTGCGGCCTGCGCCTTGTCGATGGCCACGCCACCGGGGAGCAGCATCACGGCCAGGTCGGTGGAGAACGCCTTGATGCCATCGATGACGGCCTGGGCTTGAACCTCGTGGTGAACGATCGTGTTGTACAGCGCGCCGTGGGGCTTGACGTACCGCACGGTGGCCCCATGAGCGCGTGCTAGGGCATCGAGCGCGCCAATTTGGTACAGCACCTCATCTGCGAGCTCGCCGGGGGCATAATCCATGAAGCGACGACCGAAGCCCGCGGAGTCGCGGTAGCCCACGTGGGCTCCCACGGTCACGCCCGCGGTGGCCGCAGCTTTAACGGTCTTGGCGATATCGTGCGGATCACCAGCGTGGAAGCCGCAAGCGACATTCGCGCTGGTAATCAGCTCAATCATGGCAGCATCATCCGCGACGGGGTTACCCGCGGTGGTTTCGCCGAGGTCCGCATTGAAGTCAATGGTGGTCATCAACGCCTCTCGTTGGGGTTCGGTGGCATATATGTTCCAGATTTTACCGAAATCCCATGCGGGCCCCCGAATGGCGGCGGCACTCCACCCCTATTGTTGAACGAAGTGGGGGAGCAGGAGGGCGTCGAGATAAAGAAAAAGAGGCGATGGTCTAGCGAGTCGCGTGGCCGAAGCTCCAGGTGAGGTAACCGCCGTCCAAGTTGGCGACTTCAACGTTGTGAGCGCGCAGCAACTGGGTGGCAACGTTACCGCGCAACCCCACCTGGCACTGCGCGATGACTTTGGTGCCGGAGGGGATCTCCGCGATGCGATCGCGAAGCTCGTCGACCGGAATGTTGACGGCGCCTGGGATGGCACCGGCGGCGAACTCGCCAGCGGTGCGGACATCCATGACCAGCCAGCCATCCTGTTGGAGCTGTTCGACCTGGTGCCACTGCACCGACTGTTGCCCGTTGCGACGGTTGTCCACGATGAAACCAGCCAGGTTGACCGGGTCCTTGGCGGAGCCGACCTGTGGGGAATATGCCAGCTCCAGATCGGCCAACTGCCAGGCCTTGAGGCCTGCGTGCATGGCGGTGGCGATGACGTCGATGCGCTTATCCGCACCGTTTTCGCCGATGACCTGCGCACCCAGGATGCGGTAATCGTCGGTGCGGTAGATCAGCTTCATGTGCAAGGCGGTGGCGCCGGGGTAGTAGCCCGCGTGGTTCAAGGGGTGCAGGTGGACCACATCGAAGGGGCCGTCGCCGCCCAGTTCGGCGACCGTGCGCTTCTCGTTCCACCCCACGGCGGTGGCGGTGAGGCCGAACAATTGGACCACGGACGTGCCCTTGGTGGGGGCTGTGGCCATGCCATCCCCGGCGCGGCCCGTGATGATGTCCGCGACCAGGCGACCGTGGCGGTTGGCGGTTTGAGCAAGAGGGATCATTGTGTCCGCGCCGGTGTGGGTGTCTTTCTTCAAGGCCGCATCACCGAGGGCGAAGATGTGCGGATCGCTGGTGCGCAGTTGCTCGTCGACGACGATGCCGCCGCGCTCGCCGACGGTCAGGCCGGCCAGGCGGGCCAATTGGTCATTCGGGCGCACACCGACGGCGGAGATAACGATGTCCGCGGGTAGTTCCGTGCCCTGGGCAGTGCAGACGTGTGTTTCCGTGATGGTGTTGACCTGTTGGTCGGTGAGGACGTGCACGTTATTGCCCTCCAGGTGCTGTTGAACCACGCTGGCCATTTCGGGATCCAGCGGGGCCATGATCTGCGGGTTTGCCTCGATGACTGTGGTATTGATGCCGCGGTGAGCGAAGTTCTCCGCGACTTCGAGGCCGATGAAGCCGCCGCCGATGATGACGGCGGTGGACGGTTGGGTTTCCGCAAGGGCCGTCGTGATCGTGTCCGTATCTTCCACCGTGCGCAGGGTGTAGGCGCGCTCTATGCCAGGGATAGGTGGCACGAACGGGGACGCGCCGGGGGAGAGCACGAGGTAGTCATAGGTGAGGGTGTATTCGGTGTTGGTTGCTGCACCGTTTTCAGTACCGTTTTCTGCGCCGTTGCCGGGGCCACGTTCCGTGCCCGCGCCGGGGTATTGTCCTGCGCTGACACTGGGGTTTTGTTCTGCGCCGTTGCCGGGGCCACGTTCCGTGCCTGTGCTGGGGTACTGTCCTGCGCCGTCGACTGGGTATTGTCCTTCGCCGTCGCCGGGGCCTTGAACGCGAACGGTTTTGGCCTCCCGGTCGATGGCCACGGCCGTGGAATTCACCCGCACATCGATATTGAAACGAGTCTTGAGCGATTCCGGGGTCTGCAGCAGCAGTGCATCGCGGTCTTCGATGACCTGGCCTAAGTAATAGGGCAACCCGCAGTTGGCGAAGGAAACGTGGCCGGAGGATTCCAACACGGTGATCTGCATGTTTTCGTCCATGCGGCGTAGGCGGGCGGCGGTGGACATACCGCCCGCCACGCCCCCGATGATGACGGTGTGCTTGGGGTTGGTGTGCTGGGGGTTGGTGGGCTGCTGGTTCCCGGTGGGTCGGGTTTGAACGGGCTCGTTATTGGTGGCCTGTTGGTTCATGATGTGGGCTCGTTTCTGGTGAATCGGATTGGGGGTTATTTGCGACCAAACAGGCTCGCGAAGATGCCCCCGGAATTGCTGTCAGAGCGCTCACACGTGCACCACTGTCCAGCGGGGACGGTTGCCTTTACCTGAGCAACGTGCTGGCCGCAGCCGGCCCAGGTGGTCTTGCCGCACTTCTTGCATTCAACGGGACGACACATGGTGAGGATTCCTTTCGTAGGAGGACGAGGGTGGGGTTAATCCCTAACGCGATTAACGATACCCCTAGGGGTATCCGTAGGGCAAATGTGTGCCCAGGATGAGGCGCCCACCCATTGGGGGCTTGCGCGAGCGGGGCGAGGGGCGTCGGGTAAAAAAGAACCCCGGCCGAGGCTGATTCGGCCACGGGAGGGGGAGGTGCGGCGGCGAGGTGCGGAGGGGAGGGAGGAGAGGGAGGGAGGCGAGGTGCGGAAATTGCAAAACCCACGGCAACCGCAATGGCTACCGTGGGTTCAGCGTGCTCGGGGACGAGGGGGAGCGCCCCAACCAACTAGCAGTCGAAGTACATCTCGAACTCCTGCGGCGTTGGGCGCAGGCGCGTTGGCATGATCTCGTTGTCAACCTTGTAGTTGATGTAGGTTTCGATCAGATCCTCGGTGAACACTCCACCTTCGGTGAGGAACTCGTTGTCCTCTTCCAGAGCCTTGAGTGCAGCTTCCAGGGAAGTCGGAGCCTGTGGAATGCCCTTGGCTTCCTCCGGTGGAAGTTCGTACAGGTCCTTATCCACCGGCGCATGTGGCTCGATGCGGTTCTTGATGCCGTCAAGGCCGGCCATCATCATCGCTGCGAAGCCGAGGTATGGGTTACCGGATGGGTCCGGAGCGCGGAACTCGATGCGCTTGGCCTTCGGGTTGGAACCGGTGATCGGGATGCGGATCGCGGCGGAACGGTTACGCTGCGAGTATACGAGGTTGATTGGGGCCTCGAAGCCCGGAACCAGACGGTGGTAGGAGTTCAGCGTTGGGTTGGTGAAGGCCAACACAGCGCCGGCGTGCTCCAGGATGCCACCGATGTAGTAGCGCGCCAGGTCGGACAGGCCCGCGTAGCCGTTCTCGTCAAAGAACAGTGGCTTGCCGTCCTTCCACAGGGACTGGTGGGCGTGCATGCCGGAACCGTTGTCGCCAGCCAGTGGCTTAGGCATGAAGGTGGCTACCTTGCCGTTGTTCCACGCGGTGTTCTTCACGATGTATTTGAAAGACTGCAGGTCGTCGGCTGCGTGCAGCAACGTGTTGAACTTGTAGTTGATTTCCTGCTGGCCACCGGTGCCCACCTCGTGGTGGAAACGCTCTAGCTCAAAACCGGATTCCGCCAAGTTCAGCGCCATCTGATCGCGCAGTTCTTGGGTCTGGTCGTATGGAGCGACAGGGAAGTAGCCGCCCTTCATGCGGGTCTTGTTACCGCGGTTCAGGGAACCGTCTAGGTCAAACTCCTCGCCACGGTTCCACCAACCTTCGCTGGAGTCCACTTCGAAGAAGGCGTTGTTGGTGTCCACGGAGTAACGCGCGGAATCGAACAGGTAGAACTCGGCTTCAGCGCCGAAGAAACAGGTGTCCGCGATGCCAGTGGAAGTCAGGTACTCCTGCGCTTTGCGGGCCACGTTGCGTGGGTCGCGGCTGAAAGGCTCGCGGGTGAATGGGTCGTGGACGAAGAACTTCATGTTCAACGTCTTCGCGGTGCGGAAGGGGTCGATCTTCGCGGTGGCGAGATCCGGCAGCAGGTTCATGTCAGACTCTTCGATGGTGGTGAAACCACGGACGGAGGAACCGTCGAAAGCCAGACCCTCCTCTGCTGCTTCCTCGTCGAATGCGCTGGCCGGGATGGTGAAGTGCTGTTCGGTGCCCGGTACGTCGGTAAAACGAACGTCGACGAATTCCACATCGTTGTCCTTGATGTACTTCACAACATCGGCGGGAGTCTCAAAAGCCACTGTTAATCTTCTTCCGTTCTGTGCAGTTGCAAAACTTGCGTTCGATCTGCCTGGTTGTCCGCGGATTCTTCGCGGTACCGGCAACGTGCAAAAACCAGTGTAGACAAACTGTGTTGCTCGCCTGTCACCTTAGTGTTTCCGCGTTGTTAACTCTTTTGTCGATTCCTCCGGGCCACCAATCACGTTGCCTGCGGAGCGCCGTGGTTTTCTTTGTGTCGACGCCTCCCTTTGCCCGCGAACGGTCACCGCCGGGAATTACGTATATAAGCATACGCACATATGTCGGGGGTTCGTGTCGGTTTTAGTGCTTTTCGTTAGGAGGGGGATAGTCTAGGAACCATTATGAGCGAGAAAAGATCTTGGCTGGAAGGCCCGCAACTTCCCGGCGAAAATGACGCCACTGGGCAGGTAAGCACGTACCCCGGAGAATCGTTCGGCATCCCCAAGGAGGGGCCGGGGTCGCTGGCGACGTTATTTCCTCGCATGGCCGCGTTGCTCATCGACTGGTTCGTGTGCATGGGCTTGGCGTGGTTGATCACTCTGCAAACTGACGTGCTGGGGCACTACTCCACGCTGACGTGGCTGTTGTTCCTGGTGTGGCGCACGGTCTCTGTGTGGTTGTTCGCGCAATCCCCTGGACATGCTGTCGTTGGCATCGGGGTGGGGCGTATCGACAAGCCCAACGAGCGTGTGGGCTTCATTCGTGCATTCGTTCGTACCTTCTTCACGCTCTTCCTGTTCCCGCCGATTATTCAGGACACCGACGGCCGCGGCATGCACGACCGCGCCACGGGCACGGCAGTGGTGCGGGTGCGCTAACCACACGGGCACAGCCACCCGCCTCAGGATCCTCTCACTGGCCATTCGCTGGCCTCCGTTGTTCGCGAAGCAGAACGAGATGACCTAAGACGCGCGGTTTTTCGTCGTTTCGTTCTGCTTTTCGGGGCATTAGGGGATCTGCCCATGAGTAAACGCGCGGTTTTGGTCGTTTCGTTCTGCCTTTCGGACATTGGGAGAGGCCGCACACAAAGCGCGGTCATACCGAGACCCGGGTCTAACCCGAAAACGTCCGCGCCAGCAAGACCGTGGCGAAGATGACAAACAGGGTTGCGGAGATCGCGTCGATAATGGGGCCTGCTCCAAGCAACTTCCGGCGTACCCGAGCGGTCGACACGACAAACGCCACGAATCCAAATCCCAAAGCTGCCTCGACCACCAGTAAAGCTCCAAGAATGACGCTCCAATACCACGGAGTACCAGCCGGTAGGGCCGGAGCGATGATCGCGGTGAGATACAGGACGATCTTCGGATTGGATAGATTTGTCATCAGGCCCTGCCGGTAGCTGACTGAGAGGGTCCCGAGGATCTCCGCCATATCGATATCCTGCACCGGTTGATTCCACTGCTGCTTGGCCACACGGGCCAACCCAAAGGCCATGTATAGCAGGTAGGCTGCACCGGCCAGTTGGATGAGCGTGAGTAATCCCGGGTGCCGCGTGAGCAGAATTGCTGCACCGGCAATTGTGAGGGCGATCCAGAATGTGGCGCCGGTTACGATTCCTGCCACCGCGGCAAGAGCATGGGGGCGGGATTTGGCGCTCATGCGCAAAACCAATAACAAGTCGGGACCTGGGGTGAACACCCCAAGAGCATTGAGTACCAGGATGGTACCGAGCAATTCAATGCTCATGATTCAGTGATCTCTGCAGCGGGACTCATAAAAATGCTCTCGTGGATTGGCTACTGGAGCTGGCTTCTTCGGTAAGGGCCTTGGGCGATTGGCTACTGGAGCTGGCTTCATCGGTCAATGCTCGCGTGGATTGGCTACGGGGCCCGCCCTAACCTCCTGGAGGCCCCTAGCGAATCGCCATTGGATTGGGGCTAACGGCCAAGAGGACCGGCTTAACTCCTAGAGGCCCGGCATAACACCGTTGGGGCCGGACTCGTCAACCCAGTCCTAGCCCTTCTTGCCACGCTCTGCAGCGCGACGTGCACGGCGGTTCATACCCGCAACCTTGGCGCCCTTAGGCAGGGGACCCTTGGGCAACGCGCTCTGTGGAGAGTTCAACTTAGAGATGGATTCCACACGGCTGTTGAGGGCCTCAACCTCGTTCTTCTTGATGTTACGAGGCATGCGCATCATGTGGTTCTGCAATTTCTTGACCGGAACCTGGCCTTCACCGTCACCCACGATGACTTCGTAAATGGGGGTCTTGCCCACGATACGGGCCAGCTTCTTCTTCTCCTGGGCCATCATTGGCTTCAAGCGGTGAGGGGCACCCTCACCCACCAGCACCACACCAGGGGTTCCAACCACGCGGTGAACAGCATCCATGTGCGTGTTCGATGCAATGCCGGGTTCCGTAATCCACTTCATGCCTACGCCATCGCGCATATTCTGCAGCGCCCAAGCCGCGGCACCCGTTTCACCCTCAATTTGGTCATACACACCAGACTGCAGGCGACGGGAGAAAACCACCATGGCCAGCACAGCACCCAGCAAAATACCCAGAATGAGGTTCAGCCACCACCAGCCGAACACAATGCTGAGAAGCAGTAAGACGACGATCGGCACGAGGAACGCCACCAGCATCAACGGTACAAGTTTCTTATCCCGTTCGCGCTGGATCTTGAAGGCCTGCCACATCTGGGAGTACTGCTGCTTGCGCTGAGCCTTCTTCGCAGCCTTAGCTGCCTTTTGATTTTCCTTTTCGCGGATGTCCTTCGCCATGCTTCATAGGATAGAACATCGTTGCGACAACCGATAAACACCCCGGCTTCGGCTGAGCTCGGGGAAGTCGGGGAGGCGTCGATATAAAAAGAAAAGGCGCCAAGCGGCCCCTGCAAAAACCGGAAGCTAGCACCAACCGGAAGCTGGCGAACCCAAGCGGCAAAAGCACGCAGAAGAGCAGCCGCCGAGCCCGCCCATACAGCCCTAGCGCGCGGCAGACACCGGGGTTTCCTCGGACGCACCATACTTGTCCAGCAGCGTGGAGGCCTCTTGCGAGGTGGTGCCTTCCAGCTTGTCGGCGAGGTGCTTCAAGTTCTGGGGAAGTTCCTCTCCGCGAGCGGCCTTGGCCTGCGCGTACAGGCGCCCAGCGCGGTAGGAAGAGCGTACCAACGGGCCGGACATGACGGCCTTGATGCCCAAGTCGTATGCAGCCTCGGAGTGCTCCATGAATTCCTCCGGCTTCACCCAACGTTCAATGGGGTGGTGTAGCGGGGATGGGCGCAGGTATTGGGTGATCGTCAGAATGTCCGTTCCAGCATCCACTAGGTCCTTGATGGCATCTTGAACTTCTTCCTTCGTCTCGCCCATGCCTAGGATCAGGTTGGACTTCGTCACGAGGCCACGGTTGTGGGCGCGGTTGATGACCTCCAGGGAACGGTCGTACTTGAATGCC
The DNA here is from genome assembly GCF_030408435.1 of Corynebacterium auriscanis. NCBI lineage: Bacteria > Bacillati > Actinomycetota > Actinomycetes > Mycobacteriales > Corynebacteriaceae > Corynebacterium > Corynebacterium auriscanis. The sequence continues at coordinate 895,938 of NZ_CP047046.1, forward strand.
GGGCGGATGCGCTTGAAGATGCGCGGCACGGTCTCCAGGTTGTGGGCGAACACCTCGGGCTCGGCATCGAAGACAATGTCCAGCAGTTCTGGCTTGTTGGAGAAATCTGGGGTGAGGTTTTCTACGCCCGTATTGGGGTTAAGCTCGTGGATTTGGCGCACGACCTCGGCGTATAGCCAAGCACCTTCGTCGTCCAAGTCATCGCGAGTCACACCAGTGATGGTCGCGTAGCGCAGGCCCATCTCCTGAATGTTCTCGGCCACGCGACGTGGCTCATCGCGATCTAGGGGAGAGGGGCGACCGGACTTGATCTGGCAGAAGTCACAGCGTCGGGAGCAGGTATCGCCACCGATAAGGAAGGTCGCCTCGCGGTCCTCCCAGCATTCGTGGATGTTAGGGCAGCCGGCTTCTTGGCACACTGTGTGCAGAGATGCACCCGAGACGCGGTTTTTCATATCCCGGTACTCGGGGCCCATCTTTGCGCTAGTGCGGATCCAGCGTGGCTTGGACTCAATGGGTGTCTGAGAATTCTTCGCCTCAATGCGGAGCATGCGGCGTCCGTCTGCGGTCACAGTCATGGCGTCCACCCTACGCGCCTTTAAAAACGGTTGCTAACCCCGGGTTTGAGGAATGCACGCTATGGCCACGACTAACCCAATTCGTGCTCTTCTACCTGCAAATCCCCGTTCATGGCATCCACAATGTGTCGCGCCAAGATGTCCTTGGCCTCAGCCACGGTCACGTCGCGTCCCAGCTCGGCCGTCAGGGTGGTCACACCCGCATCCGCTAGGCCACACGGGACGATGTGGTCGTAGTACTCCATCGTGTTATCGCAGTTCAGGCTAACACCGTGCATCGTCACACCGCGCGTCACGCGAATGCCGATGGCGGCGATCTTACGTGCCGGCTTCAGCTCGCCGTCGACCAGCCCCGCGGGCAGCCACACTCCGGAACGCCCCTCGATGCGCCCCACGCCCTGCAGCCCGAGCTCGTTGCAGGTAGCAATGAGGGCCTCTTCCAGGCGGCGGACGTAATCCACAACATCCACCGGGTCATCCAGTTGAATGATCGGGTACGCCACTAACTGCCCAGGGCCGTGCCACGTGATCCTGCCACCGCGGTCGATATCCACCACGGGCAGCCCGTTGGTGGGCCGGTCGGAATCCTCGGTGCGCTTGCCGGCGGTGTATGTGGGAGGGTGTTCTAGCAGCAGGAGGGTATCCGTAATCTCACCCTCAGCGCGTTGCTTGGCCAGCCCCGCCTGCCGGTCCCATGTGGTTTGGTATTCCACGAACCCCAAATCTTGAATATCGATCGAAGAATCTGGAGACCTTCTGATACTGCCCTTTTGGTAACCCATGCGTCACATAGTACGCCTGTGCATCGTCGTAGCCCCTCGCCCTGTGCCTTTTAGTTGCGGGCTTCGCGGTTGTTTTTTTATCCGACGCCGCCCGCCGTCGCTTCCCTTCACAACTCAAAAACCCCGGTGCTGCGGTCTGCGTTCTGCTTCGGCGCCGACTGCTGACTCTCAGCGTCAAAAACCCCGGTGCTGCGGTTTGAGTGCAGCACCGGGGTTTGGTCCCGCTGTCCGTGTTGTCGAAACGCGGGAAATGCGGGAAACGCGGGAGCTGGTGGGGCCAAGCGAGAACTAGGTGATGAACATAGTTCGTGCCGGGCGGGGGAGCCCCGCCAGAACTTCAGACTAGAGCTCTAGGTCGGCCTCGAAGTCGCCGTTTTCCAGACGATCGCGAACGGTGGACATGAAGCGTCCTGCATCCGCGCCGTCGATGACCTGGTGATCGTAGGTCATTGGCAGCAGAACCATCGAGCGGATACCAATGGACTCGCCACCGTCCTCGGACAGGACGACCGGGCGACGAACGATAACGCCGGTACCGACCATTGCGGCCTGCGGTGGAACCAGGATCGGGGTATCGGTCAATGCGCCTTCGGAACCGATGTTGGTGATGGTAAAGGTGCCACCGGCCAGATCCTGCGGCTTGAGCTTGTTGTTGCGCGCGCGGTCAGCAATGTCAACGATAGCCTTTGCCAGTTCTGGCAGGCTCATGTCCTGTGCGTTGTGGATCACTGGGCTCAGCAGGCCAGCAGGAGTATCCACTGCAATGCCCAGATTAACCTGGCCGTGGTAGGTCATTTCCTTGGTCTGTGCGTTGTAGGACGCGTTGACGTTCGGGTGGGAAACCAGAGCCTCGACCATTGCCTTGGCGAAGAATGGCAGGTAGGTCAGGTTCACACCGTGCTTCTTCGCGAAGCTTTCCTTGACCTGCTTGCGCAGTTCTGCCACGTGGGTCATGTCGACTTCATGTACCTGAGTCAGCTGAGCAGCCGCATGCAGGGATTCGAGGGTCTTCTTCGCCGTGATTTCGCGGATGCGGCTGACCTTCTGGGTGGTGCCACGGAGATCCTGCTTGGACAGATCCACACGGTGAGTGGAAGCACGTGGACCAGCAGGGGACTGCTCGTCAGAGGAGGATGCCGTAGCAGCGCCACCACCGTTGGCAGCAGCAAGAACGTCCTGCTTACGGATACGGCCACCAACGCCGGTGCCCTCAATCTTGGACAAGTCAACGTCGTGCTTTTCAGCCAGCTTGCGAACCAGAGGGGTTACGTAAGGCAGGTTACCCTCGGCTGGTTCGGACTGGGAATCGCTGGACTGGGTTGCCCCGGACTGGGACTTGCTGGGCTCGTTCTTCTTGGAAGAGTCGCCTTCAGACGCGGTGTTGTCCTTGTCATCGCTGGTGGAAACACCCTTATCCTCGGCACGCTCAGCTGGCTTCTCAGCGGCAGCTTCCTTGGCCTCGGTATCCTTGTCCGACTTTGCGTCCTTCTCGGGCTCGTCAGATTTGTTGTCAGCCTTGTTCTTGTCTTCGCTGCTGTCGGACTTTTTGTCCGACTTGGAAGGCTTGGCGGAGCCGTCGCCCACGCGTGCGATGACCTCGCCTACGTCCACGGTGTCGTCTTCTTCAGCCAGGATTTCGACCAAGGTGCCGGCTACTGGGGATGGGACCTCGGTGTCGACCTTATCGGTGGATACCTCTAGCAGTGGCTCATCGACTTCGACCTTGTCGCCGACCTTCTTCAGCCACTGGGTGATGGTGCCTTCGGTGACGGATTCGCCGAGCTCCGGCATCTTCACGTCTTCGGTTTCACCCGAGCCGGCGCTGTCATCGTTGGAGGCTTCATCGGTAGCGGAATCCTCCGAGTCGTCTGATTTTGCGTCCTTCTCGGGCTCGTCAGACTTGTTGTCAGCCTGGTTCTTGTCTTCGCTGCTGTCGGACTTCTTGTCAGACTTGGAAGGCTTGGCGGAGCCGTCGCCCACGCGTGCGATGACCTCGCCTACGTCCACGGTGTCGTCTTCTTCAGCCAGGATTTCGACTAAGGTGCCGGCTACTGGGGATGGGACCTCGGTGTCGACCTTATCGGTGGATACCTCTAGCAGTGGCTCATCGACTTCGACCTTGTCGCCGACCTTCTTCAGCCACTGGGTGATGGTGCCTTCGGTGACGGATTCGCCGAGCTCCGGCATCTTCACGTCTTCGGTTTCACCGGAGCCGGCGCTGTCATCGCTGGAATCGGACTGCTCATCGTCATTATCGTCCGCGGACTCATTCGCAGCCGTGTCCTCGGATGGGGTTTCCTCCGTCTCACCATGGTCAGAGGATCCCTTGTCGGCGTCGTCACCAGAAGAGGCTTCTTCGCCCTCCTCACCGATTTCTGCAATAACGGTCCCAACGTCAACCGTGTCATCCTCATCGGCCAGGATCTTCAGCAGCACACCAGCGACTGGGGAAGGAATCTCAGTGTCGACCTTATCGGTAGATACCTCTAGCAAAGGCTCATCGACTTCGACCTTGTCGCCGACCTTCTTCAGCCACTGGGTAACAGTGCCTTCGGTTACGGATTCGCCCAACTCGGGCATTTCGACGGAGTGCGCCATGTTAGTGAAGCTCCTCAAGCTAAAACTCGTGGTCAATCAGCTGTGGTAATTCGCTGTAAATTCTACCCAAGTGTACGCCTGAGTTCACACGCGTGCCCGTTCGATATGATTAACCTCGTGTTCAACCTGTTTGGTCGTTCTAAGAACAGTAGTATTCGACCCCCGCGCGCTCCGGGGGAAACCGTGCGCGCAAAAGATCTGGATTACCTCCAGCGCTGGTCGGCCGGCCGTTCCGGCGTGGAAGGCTTTGTAGAGCCGGAAACTCTGGTCAACGAAATGTCGGTTGTTTTTGTCGACGCCACGGGGGAGTGGACTAGGCGCAAAATTGGGGGCCCCAAGGGGATCGACGCCGTGCATCGGGGGACCGGAGTGCCATTGTATTTCGCCGAAGAGACAGGCTACCCGCAGCGCATGCGCGACAAGATTGAACGCGACCGCTTGGTCGAAGAGCGACTAAAGCAGCGCGAACGGCGCGAGCGACTGCGGGAGCAACGCGGGGAAAGCTAAGCGGGGAAAGCTAGACGGGGCGCAGGCTAGCCGCGACCCGGTGGCCTGACTGAGCACCCAAGAGTGTTGGTGCTAGGTCCGGAGAGTCGGTGGGCTCAGCGGGGAAAGCTAGACGGAGCGCAGGCTAGCCACGGCCGATTCTTTCAATCGTCTCGACGATCGTGCGAACTGGCACGCCCGTTCCGCGCTTCGGGGTGTAACCGTGTGGCGCAGACGTGTTGTAGGCAGGGCCTGCAATATCGATGTGAACCCACTCCACGTCGTCGGGCACGAAGTGAGAAAGGTAGCAGCCCGCCACGGACATTCCACCCCAGCGCGTTGTGGAGATGTTCCGCAGGTCGGCGACATCGGACTTCAGGGCATCGTCCAATTCGGCTGGCAGTGGCATTGGCCACGCATTCTCTCCAACTTCCTGGGAGATCATGGCAACCCGATCACGGAAGTCGATGCTGCCCATCACGCCTGGCGTGCGGTTGCCCAGGGCCACCATCTGCGCGCCGGTGAGGGTGGCGGTTTCGATTAGGTAATCTGGCTTGTCCTCACATGCGCGCACAATGGCATCGGCCAGAACCAGGCGGCCTTCAGCATCCGTGTTCAAAACCTCGGTGGTGATGCCACCGTAGTGGCGCAGGATATCGCCCGGGCGGGTGGCGCGATCACTAGGCATATTCTCTGCCATTGGGACCGTGGCGGTGACCTTGACGGGCACGCCCAATCGCGCGACAGCGTAGATGGAAGCGATGACGGCAGCGGAACCGCCCATATCGGAAATCATGTCCCACATGTTGGCGCCTGGCTTCAAGGAGATTCCGCCGGTATCGAAGGTAATTCCCTTACCGACCAAAGCGACGAAAGGAGCGCCGTCCTTCGTCTCCGCTGGCGTGTAGGTCAGGCGGAGCAGACGAGGTGCGCGGGCGGAACCCTTGCCCACACCGATGATTCCCCCAAAACCCTGTTCCTCCAGCTGTTTTTCATCCAGAATCTCGGCTTTGATCCCAAACTCCTCGGCCTGGTGCGCAGCGATGGCTGCGTAGCTTTCGGGGTACAGTTCGTTGGCCGGCGCATTGACCAGATCACGGGCGAAGCAGACGGATTCCACCACAATCCGTGCGCGCTTGACGGTGTCTTCTGGCGCGGACGCGTTGCCATCGGAACCGTGGGTCAAAACGGTAATGCGGTCGATAGCGGCCGTGCCCGCCCGCTGGCCGAAGTAGGAGTAAGCACCCAAGCCGTGGCCAACCAGCGCGGCTTCCGTGCCGAACATTCCCAGCGTGCTGACCACGTGGGCACCGCGGTTGGCGGAGTTGGTGCTGGCGGAGTTGGTGTCCACATCCTGGGATGCACCATCCGCACCGGCACCATCCGCACTTGTACCCGCACTATCGGCACTGGCGTTAGCCCCCTCGGCCTGCGCTTGCGGACGTTTCACGTTCCGGGAGGCCACGCCAGCGGCCTCACGAATGGTTTCATCCGTCACTTCTTCGATATCGCCCAAGCCCACAGCCAGGATGCGCTCCACGGCAGGGCCAGCTGGAGCGGCCTCGTCCGAGGCTGACTCTGCGTTCACAGCGCCGGCACCGGCAAGGACCTCACCGGGAACGGTGGTGACTTCGCCCTTAGAACCGACTGCTCCCACGGCCGTGAGGAGCTTCCATAGAGCGATTTCCTGATGAGACGTGAGAACCTCGCCGGGCCCGCCCGCCAGTTCCAACCCGTTGGCACCCTTGAAAACGGCAACGACGAGAGTATCGATCGGCTCATCTGGGGCGAACGACTTCAACCCATCGGTGCGAATGTCCAGAGCGGGAACATACCCGCGGGCGCTGAGGCTGGCGGCGTCGGAAAAAGAAGCATTGGAGCTAGAAGCACTGGAACCAGAGGTGCTTGCGCTGGTGGACACGAAAAGCCACTCCCTTTCAAAAATATCTCTAAAACGGTTGTCTTTAACGACTCTACCTATCCCCGCCGAGTGGTCGGGCGGAAGGTTAAGCTGAGTATTTATTGAGGTGATAAGCCTTTGAGAGGCCGTCAGAAAAGTTTTAACCCGATTCCCCGGTTAACCGTGATAAACCGTGGTCTAGCATTGGGATCATGACTAAAACGCCAGCGACTCCAACATCTTTCACCATCGAGCCACACCCGAATCCGGTTTCAGACCAACAGGTTGCAGAGATCCTAGCCAACCCAGGCTTCGGTTCTCACTTCACCGACCACATGGTTGTCATCGACTGGGATGTCGAATCCGGTTGGCACAACGCGCGAGTGCAGCCCTACCAGCCATTCGAAATGGACCCCGCCACCAGCGTGCTGCACTACGGCCAAGCCATCTTCGAAGGTATCAAGGCCTACCGCCAACCCGACGGCTCGATCGCAACGTTCCGTCCCGATCGTAATGCCCGTCGCCTTCAGGAATCCGCGGCCCGCATGGCTATGCCGGAGTTGCCGGAGGAGTTGTTCCTCGAGTCGTTGCGCCAAATCGTCAAGGCCGATGCGCGCTGGGTACCCGCGGCCGGTGGCGAAGAAGCCCTGTACCTGCGCCCATTCATGATTTCCCGTGAACCAACCCTGGGCGTTAAGCCCTCCGATTCCTACACCTACGCGGTCATCGCTTCCCCTGCCGGCGCGTATTTCTCCAAGGGCATCAAGCCCGTCACCGTGTGGCTGTCCAGCGAATATGTGCGTGCGGCACCCGGTGGTACCGGCGCGGCGAAGTTCGCGGGTAATTACGCCGCGTCGCTGGTTGCGCAGGCACAGGCAGAAACCCAGGGCTGCGATCAGGTTGTTTGGCTCGACGCCCACGAGCATAAATGGGTTGAGGAAATGGGTGGGATGAATCTGGCATTTATCTACGGGGTAGGGGATAAGGCCCAGGTCGTTACGCCTGCCCTCTCGGGCTCCCTGTTGCCGGGGGTGACCCGTAGCTCTCTGCTGGATGTGGCCCGCGACCTTGGGTACGAGGTCGAGGAGCGCCGCATCTCCACGACCGAATGGGAGCAAACCGCTAAGTCGGGTGAGCTGACGGAAGTTTTTGCCTGTGGCACCGCTGCGGTCGTTACACCTGTCGGCACCGTGAAGCATGCGGGTGGTGAATTCCAGGTCAGCGGTGGGCAAACCGGACCGATCACCATGCAGCTGCGCGAGCATCTCACGGGTATCCAGCGCGGCAGCGTGGCGGACAAACACGGCTGGATGGTCACGTTGCTCGAGGCTTAGGGGGCTGGTTCTCTCGCCGAACCGCGTTTGGGGGCTGGTTCTCTCGCCGAACGACGAATGTGCAGCAGAAGTCCGACAAAAACGTACGGTGGGGTCTAGTGGTGAATGCAACACCCTGATTTGTTCATGAGGTGTTGATGATGTCCTACACTCCCGATCCTGCTGTTGTTGCTGCTTTCGACCTGATCGCGAACCACCGCTACAGCGCACTGCACGCAGCCCAAGCCACCGGCTGTACCGACCGTGCGTTGCGGGACTACATCACAAGCCAAGGTGCGCGCCTTGCGCGGGGACGTGGTGGTGGTCTTGCCACCCACAAGACAACCACCCAGATGATGGTCATGTTCTTAGCATGTGCTGGGCGAAGTGATCACGATATTGCCGCCAGAACTGGTGTCCACCCAGTTACCGTGTACCGGTGGGTACATAATTCTGTCATGCCTGTGTCCCGCCCGTCGGTATCGTCGACAAGTAACCGTGATCAACCCATTGTGTTGTCAGTAGACCCCGTGGTGGTGAATTATCAGCCAGCGACAGTCAAAGTCGGCCGGGGTATGCGCTTAACCGCGTTCGACAGGGTCTACATCAAGTTTTGCCTAGATCAGAGTTATTCCATCCGCCGCACCGCCCGACAACTCGGCAGGCATCCCAGCGTGATCAGCCGCGAGGTAACCCGCAACAGTATCGACGGGGTGTATCACCCACTGATAGCCCAGCAACGCAGCATCGATGCAGCCAAACGCCCGAAACCGCGAAAACTTGATGCTCATACCACGTTACGACGTATCGTCATTCGACTGCTTGAACCGGCAGGTCTCACCGAAACGTATTGTAGCTAGGCTGAAACGTTTATCCGGCATTCATCAGGAGTTGACCTTGTCACACGAAACGATGTACCAAGCCCTCTACGTCCAAGCAGCTGGTGGGCTACGCCATGAGTTAACCGTCGACTACGCCCTTTCGATCAGGTCGCACAGGACGACGACCCCGCTCGAAGCTACCGACTCGCGGGCGCGGGGCGAAACCATGGGTTCATGGCGCGACAATATTCCACCCGCCCACCACACGCTGCTGACCGGGCGGTGCCAGGGCATTGGGAAGGTGATCTCGTGTGAGGCGCTCAGGGTGGAAAGCACGCGATCATCACCTTGATAGAACGGCATAGCCGGTTGTTCATGGCCAGGTTGTTAACCACCGATCACACGTCCCAGACCGTGGTCACCGCGTTGAAAGACATGCTCGGGCAGATCAACCAGATGGCTATCGCCCCAGACCGTCGCGTCCAGACCCTGACCTGGGATCAGGGCGCGGAAATGGCTGCCAGTGGTCAGCTGGCCGAACATTTTGAGGGGTTGAAGCTCTACTTCTGCGATCCGCACTCCCCATGGCAGCGGCCGAGTAACGAGAATATTAATGCCGAGCTACGCCGATTCATTCCGAAAGGCACCGATCTTGCCACGGTGACCCATGAGCAACTCCAGGAATATGAAGACCTGATCAACGACACTCCACGGGTGGTGCTAGATGGGCTGACCCCGAGGGAAGTATTCTTTAACCTCGATCCATCCGAAGATGTTGCATTCACCGCCTGACCCTTCCCGGGATTTTGTTGGAGTTCTGCTGCACATTGTGTGCATTAGTGCGTGGGGCGGCGGGGCAGAGACGGTGGCAGAGGTGGAAGTTGAACCCCACACGCAAACCATTAGACAGTCCCACCGGCAGAGGCAGGGATCGCGAGCCGGGGGCCGGCCTAGGCCCCCGGCTCGCGGTCATCGACCAAAGCGACTGCTTGTGCGACGGTCGAGTAAGCCATGACTGCGCCGAGCCCCAGGCCGGTTCCAATGCCCCAATTCGTGAGGGGCTCGAGCATGAGTCCACGCAAGGCAACCTCACTGGCGGGTTCCGCCGACTGGCTAGCTGCTCGCCACCACTGGGAAGCCCCCGGAGCCAACATCTCCGCGCACAACGCAGCCGCAGCCACCCCAAGCCCGTCGAAAATTACCGGCGTTCGCCGCGCCGCGCATTGCGCAAGCAACCCGGCGGAGTACGCCATATCCGCTCCACCCAGGCGGTACAATATCCTTTCTGCGACAGCACGGTCATCGCGGACGCGGAACATCGCATCACGGATGACGCGAACCTTCACCCTCCACGCTTCATCGCCAATGCCCGATCCGCGTCCGATGATCTTAACAGGCTCTACGCCGCAAATTGAACCGATCATGGCACTTGCAACGGTTGTCACTCCGCGTCCTAGATCTCCGATAAGCACCAAGCCCGTGCCCGCATCGGCCAGTGCGTCGGCTTTCGCTGCTCCCGCAGCAAGGAAATCATTCATAATGTCGGCTGGCAGTGCATCCTCCGCATCGATAGCGGCGGCCGGGGATCCCAGCGGGGCGTCGATAAGATCTAGAGCAATACCAGCCTGTCGACAAGCCACGGCAATCGGCGAGTCCCCCGATAGCAAGAGGTCCACGGCGGACTGCGTGAAATTCGCTGGTAGTGCGGAGATTTCCGGGGCGGTTTCGGAAATGCCGTGGGTGCCGGGGACGATAACCAATGTCACATTCTGCGGCTGCTGTGCGGGCGCGTGACCTTGGCACGAAGCCAACCACGTCACCGCGTTTTCGAGCTCCCCCAAACTCCCCGTGGGCAGGCCTGCAGCACTGGGCAACGCGGCCCGCAATTGAGTTGCGCGCTGGGCTACGGCTTCGTCGGGTGTGGGAATCTCGGGGAACGTGACAGTCTCAGCCATGCCTATAGCTTAGACGGGTGCCGGGTGGCGTCCGCAGAAGAGTTAAACGGAGCGGGCGCCCACCGCGCCCACCGCGCCCACCTCATCAACCGCGCCCACCACATCAACGGCGCCCATTACGCCCACCGAGACCTAAACCTTGTCTCCTGGCTGTTTTTGCGGAGCTGGCGTGCGCAGGCGGCGAATCATGGTCGCGCGTGTGAAGGCGTACAAGCCCAAGCCAAAGCCACCTTGCGTGGTGTGGGTGAAGCGCTCGCGCACCATGCGGTTGATTTTGCGGCCTAGCCACACGCCCTCGCCGATCATGATGAGGAAGATAACCATCATCACGATCGAAGCCAAGTTTGCGACCTGCGGATTCCTCACGCCGATGATCATCAATAGAATCACGATCAACGTCATGGGTAAGAACAAGTTCATCAGGTAACGGTGGGAATCCACCCAATCGCGGACGAACTTGCGTTCGGGCCCTTGGTCGCGTGCCATGAGGTACTTCTCATCGCCCGCCATCATGCGTTCGTTGACGCGCCGGCGCTCACGTGCAGCCTGATCGCGTTCCCGTTGCTTCATGGCCTTGTATTCTTCCTTGGACATGGAAGCCTTGAGTTCCTTGCGTCGTTTGCGCGCCTCCGCAGGGGTGGTCGGGGCTTCGAACGCCTCGCGGCGAATGCCCTGCTCGCGCTCGACCTCGTTGCGCTTCGGGGTCGGGCGGCCCTTCTTTGGCGTGAACGCGCTGCCCTTGGTCGAACGCAAATCATCCGTGGATGCTTTCTGGCCCTGGTCGTGCTCGTCGGTCACCACGGGGGCCTTGGGCTCGGCGGTGGTCTCTTTTTTATCCGACGCCACATCGGATTCAGAGACGCGGCGGGCAGTACCCGGCTGGGTCTCGGACGAGGTGCTTTGAGTCTTCTTCCACGGCGTTTTCACGACAATAAGGCTAATGGAGGGGTAGTGATTTGAGCAAAAGTGATTTAGGTTACGCCCCGCTTGTGGAATAAAGTACCTGTCCCTAGTAGTTTGTGAATGAGTAAGTGGATAGAAGTGTCCATCGTCCTTAGGGCTCTGTCTTCAGGATTGTGTCTTCAGGACTCTGTCCACAGCCCCTACGACTCCTAGGCTGCCTAATCAAGGAGGAAACATGACAGCTCCAGAAAAGACCACCGGCGTTGAGCTCACGTCCGCCGCTGTGGAAAAAGCATCGACCCTGCTGGCGCAGGAAGGTCGCACCGATCTTTCCCTGCGCATTGCAGTTCAGCCAGGTGGCTGTGCTGGCTTGCGGTACCAGCTGTTCTTCGACGACCGCGAGCTCGACGGCGATCTTATCGATGAATACGATGGTGTGAACTTGGTTGTTGACCGTATGTCTGCTCCTTACCTGATGGGTGCCAAGATTGATTTTGCGGACACCATCGAGTCCCAGGGCTTCACGATCGATAACCCCAACGCATCCGGCTCCTGCGCATGTGGAGATTCTTTCTCCTAAACCGCGCTAGGGCTGCAGCAAAGAAGCTACGCTAGGGCTGTAGCAACTGGCTACGCTAGGGCTGCAGCAAAGAAGCTACGCTAGGGCTCCAGCAAACCGTAAGTCGGTACGAAGCCACGCGGTCGTGCTAGACTCCAAAACTCCGCATGATTTCTCTCCGTAGAGGCCATGCGGAGTTTTGCTTTGGCCTTACTTCCCAGTCTGCACGTTCACGCTGGAAAACACCGATTTGATATGCAGTCGCAGCATGGGCAGCCGACCAGTGTCCGATGCTAGCTCGGGGGTCCAGTCGTTGCCTTTGACCACGTGGTCTCGGGCGTCCGCGCAGTTCGCTACTGCGCCGAAGATCGCTTCGCATTCCGTCCTGATCCGGTAGCTGGGTCCGGTGGTTTGAGAGGGCAGCTCGATCGTCACAGCAGAGGAGTACGTATTGATGTCGTGTGTGCTGTCACCGTTTATGGTCAAGTCATCGAGCAAAACGGTGGTGCTAGAAATGGAGATATCCGTTTTTCCTGCTTCGCTATCGAGCAGATAGACCGCACCGGTACTCCCAATGGTGGAGCTGCTGGAATCGCGTTCTCCGAAAACTAGGCCCGCGGCAACGAACGCGGACATGACCAGCGCGATGCCCAGAGCCACACCGAGAACGCCCATTACAAATTTCCGCAACCCCGAACGTTTCTTCTTAGTGGAATCTGTCGTGCTGGAGGAAGAATCTACGGATTGAGCACCCAATACCTGGTCTGGATCAGGTAAATCCCACGCGAACGGCGCGGCCCCCAGGGGATCCCACGATGGGGGAGTCTGTCGCTTGGGCTCGAACCCTTCGACTGGGGTAAACACCGGATCGGCTTGGTCAATTTGTGGTTCGCCTATGGGAAGGTTGGACTCGGAAGCCTTGGGGGCGTCTTTATTCACATCAACCGTTGAATTAGGGTAGGGGTGCCAATGAAGCGCAGGTGGAACCCCGGGCTGGCGCTGGTGCAACAACCACAGCAGCAAAGCCCCAACTGAAAGGCCAACCAACCCCCAGCCGTCGGTGAGCCACCCGGCACCGAACATGGTGATGGCGATGATCACAATTAGCGCATACGCCCAATCTTTTTCTTCCGAATAGCGCGGGTCCTTGGTGTTGTTCAGTACCGCTTCCAAGGGAGAAAGCGGTACGGAGTACTTGGGCATGAGCAGGATGCAGAGTCCGTACAGCAGGAACCCGCCACCACCGGTGATGGCGAGAATTGCGAAAAACAGGCGGACTAAGTTGGCATCGATGTTGTAGCGCACACCGATGCCCTCGGCCACGCCGAATACCCAAGCATCAGAGTTTTGCTCACTGGGGAGGCGAACCGGGCGAGTTGACCAGATGGTGCGGATGAGGGCGCTGGGGTCATGCGCGGAACCGGCAGAGGTTCTGGAATCCTGCCACTGGTGGGAACCCGTTTGTGGTGCTCCATATGGGTTGGACTCGGAAGGTCGTACCTTATAGGGGTTATGTGGGGAGTTCATTGAATTCGTCATGATTTCATTCTGGTTCAGTGACCAGTGGTTATACATCAGGGATGCCCCCTGATTCCTAGAATTCAGGGTAGTCCCTGATGTCCCTGATGGTGTGGCACTGGCATTCTCTTAACTATGTATCCCCGTTATGTTCGCGTGCGCCAAGGGCGTGTGCTCGCTGGGGTGTGCACCGGATTGGCTGCGCACCTCGGAATTGATGTGCGTTGGGTGCGCTGTATCTTTGCGGTCCTAGCAGCAATCCCGCTAGTGGGTTTGCTGGCTTACGGTGCTTTGGCTACTCTGACCGACGCCGTCGATAACCCAGCGCAAGCCCTCAATCCGGTGAGCGCGAAGCGCTTCTCTAGTCGTGACCAAGCAGCTCGGAAGGGGTTTGAAGGGCTATCTGAAGATCCTGACCTCGTGGATTGGGTTCTTCTCCTGATCGCAGTGGGGTTAACCCTGGCTGCAAATATCGCCAGCTCGAAATTTGTTCCCGCCACCATTGGTATCTCGATCGCGGTGATGGGTGCGCTGTTGGTGTGGCGTAACTCCAAGGCGCCCACCAATCTGCGTTCACAGCACCCAGTCAGTGAAGGAAAACCGGGTGGTACCCCAGCCGCCAGGCACCAGACACGTGGGATGGTGGTGCGCTGGGCCAGCGCGGTGGGGGGAGTGGTGCTTCTGGCCATCGGAGCCGGAGTGGCCGTCTATCTTCTCAATAGCAACGTGGCGGACGGTTCCGCTGCGGGGCAGATCACAGAAGATGGTAAAAGCGCGCACCTGACCATCGGTGCTCTTGGATGGTCCATGGTGGCAGGCGGAGCCGTTCTGATTGGTTTGCTAGTTGTATGCATCCCCTTGTGGTTACGCTTGTGGAACACCGCTGCAGCCGCGGCGGAGGAGCGTGCCCGCGAACGTGAGCGTGCGATTATCGCATCCCGCATTCACGACAGTGTTCTGCAAACTCTTGCGCTAATACAAAAGCAATCTGCAGACCAAAAGATCACCTCATTGGCGCGATCCCAGGAGCGCCAGCTCCGCCAGTGGCTGTTCGGAACCGAAGAATCCGTGAAAACTCAAACAGTCTTCGGCGCCATGCGCGTGGCCAGCGGGGAAGTCGAAGACATGTACGGCGTGCGGATTCAACCTGTGTTCGTGGGCGCTGATCGTCCAGCTACGAACGCTACTCAAGAGGTGGTATTCGCGGCCCGGGAAGCTATGGTGAACGCCGCCAAACACTCCGGCTGCACTGAGGTCAACGCGTTTGTAGAAAGTAGCAGCGACCTGCTTGAAATCTTTGTGCGGGACCGTGGCAAGGGATTCGATCCCGCCAGCATTCCAATCGATCGGCACGGGATACGCGATTCCATCGTCGCCCGCATGCAGCGCGTCGGGGGAGAGGTAGATATCGACTCAGGTAGTTTTGGAACTGAGTTGAGTTTCCGTCTCCCCCTAAGCCACCCTGCCAGAGAAGAGACCCAAATGGCCTCAGAGTTCCCTGAGCAGCCCAGCCCCCGCTATTTGCAAGGTGATTTGCAAGGTGAGGAAGCAATCGATGATTAACCCGCACCCCTTAGCCGAACCACAATCCCCGACTACTCCAATCCGAGTGTTCCTCGTGGACGATCATTCCATCTTCCGCGCCGGGTTGCGAGCAGAGCTGGGATCGGCAGGTGTGGGCCAACTAGACATCGTCGGGGAATCGGATGGCGTGCGAGACGCAATCGAGAAAATTGCCCAGCTGGAGCCCGATGTGGTTTTGCTCGATGTGCACATGCCCGATGGAGGTGGCTTAGCGATCGTCCAGCAGTGCATGGCAGCTGGTCAGCGAACTCGTTTTCTGTGTCTTTCCGTTTCCGATGCCGCAGAGGACGTCATCGCACTCATTCGCGCTGGCGCTCGCGGGTATGTGACGAAAACTATCGAATCCTGTGAGTTGGTCTCCGCCGTTTCCCGCGTGCACTCGGGTGACGCGGTTTTTTCGCCGAAGTTGGCAGGCTATGTCCTCGATGCATTTTCGACACCCACCGCGGTGCAATCGAACAGAACCCCAGCAGGGGCTGGGGAGCAGGTGGCGGCGTCGAAAATAGATGAAGAAAAACAGCTGATGCTCGACGAGCTAACGCGCCGAGAAAAAGAAGTGCTCCGCCTGCTCGCGCGGGGATACACGTACAAGGAAATGGCCGAGCGGTTGTTCATTTCCGTGAAGACCGTGGAAACGCACGTGTCGAATATTTTGCGCAAGACACAGCAGAGCAATCGGCATGCGCTAACGCGGTGGGTGGGGGACTGGTAGCACCCGAGCGGGGCAGTTTTTTAGAGCTCGACTGGGTAATCGCGCTGGTCGATCTTGGGGTCGATGCGCTTTTCCACGAAAATCCCGTGCCACACCATGAATGCCAAAACGGTCCACAGGCGGCGGGAGTGATCGGGGCCGGAACCGGAATTCATGGCCTCGCGGTGTTCGTCCAGCATCTGCAACACTTCCTGCTTGTTGTAGATGTGGTCCGTCTCGGATTCCACGATGGTGCCCTTTGCCCAGTCGTACAGTTCGTCGCCGGCCAGCCAGTGGCGGATAGGAACGGGGAAGCCCAACTTCTTGCGGTTGAGGACGTGAGCCGGAACGATGCGTTCCATTGCTTGGCGAAGCGCGTACTTGGTGGTGCCGTTTGAGATTTTGAGATCGTGGGGCAAAGTCTCTGCTGCTTCGAAAACGACCTTGTCCAAGAACGGCACGCGCAGCTCCAACGAGTTAGCCATGGTGATCTTGTCCGCCTTGACCAAAATATCGCCACGCATCCACGTAAAGAGGTCCAAGTGCTGCATCCGCGCTACTGGGTCCATGTCCTTGGACTTGGCGTAGATTGGCGCAGTGACTTCGCGGTGATCCCACTCTGGGCGCACCTCACGTAGAACCCGCTCGAGCTGGTGGTAGTTGAAGGAGCGAGCGTTGCCGTAGTAACGCTCTTCCATGGGAGTGGTGCCACGTTGCAATAGCGACTTACCGCGCATGCCCTCAGGAAGCGCATCCCCCAGCTTGCCCAACACGCGGTTGATTGGGGATGGGATCTTCTCGAATGCAGCCAGGCTTAGCGGTTCCTTGTAGATGGTGTATCCACCGAAGAGCTCGTCAGCACCCTCGCCGGAGAGAACAACTTTGACGTGCTTGCGGGCTTCGGCAGCCACGAAGTACAGCGGAACCAGGGCCGGATCGGCAACGGGATCGTCCAAGTACCACATGATCTTCGGGATGGCATCGGCGAATTCTTCAGGTGAGACGACCTTGACGATATGTTCGGCGCCGATGGCTGCGGCGGATTCTGCGGCTACGTCGACTTCCGAGTAACCCTGGCGTTCAAAGCCCGTGGTGAACGTCAGGAGGTTTGGATTGTGGCGCTTGGCGAGGGTCGCTATGGCCGTGGAATCGATACCGCCGGACAGGAAGGATCCCACCGTCACATCAGCACGCATGTGCTTAGCAACGGAATCCTCTAGTGCTTCGGCGATTTTCTGGAAAACGGCTTCTTCGCTGCCTGTCGCGACTTTCTTGACGGGGAAGCGGGGCTCAAACCATCGAGTTTCGGCGAGCGTTCCACCGGGGGTGACGGTGGCGTAGGAACCCGACTCCAGCCGACGAATACCCTCGTGCAGACTCTCTGGTTCCGGCACGTACTGCAAATCGGTGTAGTGTGCAATCGCTCGTACATCCAGATCCTCGTTCAAACCGATAGCCTCGGCCATGGAAAGGATGCACTTCTTTTCCGAGCTGAACACCGTGCCTGCTGGGGTGGTGGCGTAATACATCGGCTTTATGCCAAACTGATCCCGAGCTAGGAAGAGGTTCTGCTCTACCGTATCCCAGATCGCAAAGGCGAACATGCCACGCAGGTGGTTGACGACATCCGCACCCCAGTGGTGGTAGCCCACGACGATGGTTTCGCTGTCGCCTTCGGTATTAAAGGTATAACCCGCAGCTTGGAGCTCTGCGCGCAACTCAATGTAGTTGTAGATCTCGCCATTGAATGTCAGCGCATACCGGTCGGTTTGGCCCTCCGGACCCCACTGCAAAGGCTGGTGCGAGTGGGCGATGTCAATGATGGAAAGCCGGTTGAATCCGAACACGACCGTGTCGTCATGCCATGTGCCACTGTCATCTGGTCCCCGGTGATGCATACAGGGTAGGGCGGTGGCTACCGCGTCTACGTACTTTTCCGCAGCCGATTCGGCCGCAATCAAACCAAGCAATCCACACATGTGCCCTGACTTTACGCCGGGTAGGGGACTGTGGTCGACATCGGCACGCGGCAACAGGCTTGCAGCTTACATAGCGAGAGCCTTATTGAGAGGCGTAAAGTCGAGAATTATGGCTAAGAATTTCGCAGAACAGCTAGTTCAAAACCTTGAAAAACAAGGTGTACAGAGAATTTTCGGGCTGGTTGGCGACAGCTTGAACCCGATCGTCGACGCAGTTCGCCGTTCTAGCATTGAATGGATTCACGTCCGCAATGAAGAAGCCGCGGCGTTTGCAGCTGGGGCCGAATCCCTCGTCACCGGGAAGCTCGCAGTGTGTGCGGGCTCCTGTGGTCCGGGAAATACTCACCTCATCCAAGGCCTATATGATTCCCACCGCAATGGGGCCAAGGTGCTCGCCCTAGCATCGCACATCCCAAGCATGCAGATTGGCTCCAAATTCTTCCAAGAAACCCACCCGGAGGCGATCTTCCAGGAGTGCTCGGGCTACTGCGAGATGGTGAACTCCACCGAGCAGGGCACGCGACTGATTCACAATGCCATTCAGTCGACCATGGCGGGCTACGGCGTGTCCGTCCTAGTCATCCCCGGTGATATCTCCTCACAAAAGTGCGAGGACGAAAGGTTCCTCCGTTCCGAGATCGCCACAGGGCGCCCTACGGTTTACCCCGATTCCCGTGAAGCAGCGGCACTGGCGCAGGCCATCAATAAAGCAGAAACAGTGACGTTGTTCTGCGGTGCAGGCGCCAACGATGCCCGTGAACAAGTGCTGAAGCTAGCGGAAAAGATCAAGTCTCCGGTCGGGCACGCTTTCGGTGGAAAGATGCACATCCAGTATGACAACCCATTTGACGTAGGTATGTCTGGATTGCTGGGATATGGCGCCGCCTGCGATGCTATGCACGACGCTGAATTGCTGATTCTGTTGGGTACGGACTTCCCCTACTCGGAGTTCCTGCCCAGCGAGAACGTGGCCCAAGTGGATGTCGACGCGCGCGCAATTGGGCGTCGAACCACAGTAAAATACCCAGTCGTTGGTGACGTAGCCGCGACCATTGAGACGATCCTCGACCATGTAGAAGAGAAGACGGATCGGTCGTTCCTCGACAAGCAACTGCGTAACCATGCCAAGGCTTTGGAACACGTGGTGGGGGCTTACACCGACAAGGCAAAGAAGTCCTCCGGACCGATCCACCCCGAGTTTTTGGCGGATACCATCGACCGTCTAGCTGATGAGGATGCCGTGTTCACTGTTGATACCGGCATGTGCAACGTGTGGGGTGCGCGCTACATCACGCCTAACGGCAAGCGCGAAGAAATTGGGTCCTTCCGCCACGGCACCATGGCCAACGCTCTGCCTCACGCCATCGGTGTGCAAGCAGCTGATCGAAACCGCCAAGTGATCACGTTTTCCGGTGACGGCGGACTGGGCATGCTCATGGGAGAATTGCTGACAGTCAAGCTTCACAACTTGCCGGTGAAGACGATTGTCTTCAATAACTCCTCGCTGGGCATGGTGAAGCTGGAGATGTTGGTGGAAGGACTGCCGGATTTCCAGACCGACCACGAGGCCGTCAACTTCCACGACATCGCCCAGGCCGCAGGCATCAAGGCCTACCGCATAGAAAAGAAGGAAGACGTCGAGCCCGTGTTGCGTGAGGCCCTCGCATACGACGGTCCGGTGTTGGTCGACGTGGTAACGGATCCAAACGCCCTGTCCCTGCCACCGGAGATTACATGGGAGATGATGATGGGATTCTCCAAGGCGGCTGCACGCACCGTTTTTGGTGGTGGAGTAGGTCGAATGGTGGATCTGGCGCGGTCCAATCTACGCAATATCGGGGCCGCGGGACAGATCGAAGCTAATAAGTTCTAACCCTTGCTTGGGTGAGTACACCCGAATAGGTAAATGTGACCCGCCAGATAGTGGCTTTAATGGCTATATGGTCTAAGGTCATTGTTTGAAGCAGTCTCCTGCCTCGTGGCTCAGAATCGTTTACTGCAGGCGATTGAGCAGGTAAAACCTAGAAACTTAGGGTGTGCCGCGGTGCGGAGTAGGGGACGAAGTGACGTGTGATTGAGGAAGGCAAACTCGCGTGGAACAGCGAAAAGTACACGGTTTGACTCGCCGTATCGGTTTGGCTGGATTGCTCGGTGGCGCTGGCCTGTTGCTCACGGGCTGCAACGTTGCACCCCCGGACAACGGATTTTTCCGTGCCCTGCGTATGGGCTGGCCAACTGGTGTAACTCCAGAAGCCAAAGAAATGGGCAACTTCTGGGTGTGGGTCTGGGTGACCGCATGGATCGTCGGCATCATCATGTGGGTGCTGATGTTCTACGTGCTGGGTCGTTATAACGATAAGGCCCGCAGTAAGCGCGGTGATAATGAAGAATTCCCACGCCAGACCGCCTACAACGTTCCTCTGGAACTTGTGCTGACCACGCTGCCTGTCCTTATCGTCATGGGTCTGTTCTTCTTCAATGTGCAGACCCAGGATGTGGCGACCGCACTGAACAAGAACCCGAAGGTGACCGTGGACGTCACCGCCTACCAGTGGAACTGGAAGTTCGGTTACGCCGAGGTTGACGGTGAGTTGACTAAGGATGGCCAGAAGTACATCGGTAAGGACGACGAAGCCCAGAAGCGTGCGGAGTTCTCCCGCTACGAGGGTGCGGAGCCTAACGGTGACGAGCACTACCCAACCGGCCCCATCCACGGCAAGTCCAAGGATGACTACAGCTACCTGAACTTCAACAAGATCGAGACCGTGGGTACTACCGATGAGGTTCCAGTTCTGGTTCTCCCATCCCGTACCCCAATCGAGTTCCGTTTGGCTTCGGCTGACGTTTCTCACGCATTCTGGGTTCCGGAGTTCCTGTTCAAGCGCGATGCTTACAACCACCCAGAGCAGAACCAGTCTGAGCGTCGTTTCCAGATTAAGGAAATCAGCGAGGATGGCGCATACGTAGGCCGCTGTGCCGAAATGTGTGGTACCTACCACGCAATGATGAACTTTGAGGTTCGGGTTGTGTCCCCGGAGAAGTTCAGTCAGTACCTCGAGTACCGCAAGAGCAACCCGAAGGCACCGAACTCTGAGGCTCTGAAGTCCATCGGTGAAGAGGGCTACTCCGTCTCCACCCACCCATTTGTCTCTGACCGCACCGGTACCCGTAGCGTGACGGACAACAACTACGTCGACCGCAACCAGGGCTAAGCCTCACAGCTCAAGGTAGAAAGAGAGACTTAAAATGACTTCAGGCGCAAAGCTCTTCTACGGCATTGCAATGTTTTTCGCCGCAATGGATGTGTTCTACATCCTCGCCACGATCTACTTGAAGGACTCGGCTAGCTTGATCGGTCTGGAGTGGGCGGGTGCCACCGGGTTGACGATGGCTTTCTTGCTGGCACTGATGCTGGCAGCCTACCTGCACCTCACCGATAACAAGACCGATATCGGTCCTGCGGACTGGGAAGAGGCAGAGATCGAGGATGGTGCTGGCGTGCTGGGCTTCTTCTCCGCCAGCTCGATCTGGCCATTCGCTATGACCGTCGCTATCGTCCTGATGGCTTACGGCATTGCCTTCTGGCACTTCTGGCTTATTGCCTTCGGTGCGGTTGTGCTGATCTGGGCCGGCACCATGTTGAACCTGCAGTACGGTCTACCTCCGGAGAAGCACTAGTCCCCAAGGAATATCTTCCTCCTGTCACTGAGGGGGCTTGGGCGGGGACCTACTTGGGAGGCCCTGCACATTAACCCTAAAGGCAACGGAGTCACACTTCTTTTTCACGCGGGGAGTGTGGCTCCGTTTTGTGTTCTCCGCGTTGTTTCCGCGTGGTACCCCGTGCATTCGAAAACGCCCCGTCAATTGACGGGGCGTTAGCCGTTCAGCTTGCGAGTGCCAAAGGTCGAGGCCCGGTAAAGACTCGAGCTGTTAATCTATCGAGCGACCAAGTACCGCTTGCAAGGTGTCACGTGCCGCGCCGGATCCCAGCGCACGCCGTGCAACCTCGATCTGCTCGCGCATGACTTCGCGAACAGCGTCGTTGACGGTGTAACCGTTATCCGGGGTGATTCGATCTGTCCACCCGCGTACCGCGGTTAGTGCACCAGCGGCGTTGATCAAGACAGCATCCTTGATCGCGCCTTCCAATTTGCCGTTCATGAGGTCGACGGCTACCTGCGCGTTGTAGGCTGCGTCACCTCCGGTTAAAGCTCCTTCTTCGTGGTAGCTCAAGCCCAGGGCGGCAGGGTTGATGGTGGCCTCGCTCGTCTGGCCTGTTTCGTCTACGGTCACTACTTCGGTGGGTGCGCACACGGATATTTCGTCCATGCCGTCCATACCGCGTACCACGAGTACTCGGGCCCCTTGGTGAGCAAAAGCGCCGCCCATGATGGGCATCATGTCACGGAATGCGCACCCGATAAGGCCGTACCTAGGGCTGGCGGGGTTGGTCATAGGGCCTAAGAGGTTGAACATAGTTGGCACCGCTAGCTCGCTACGCACGGGCGCGGCGAACCGCATCGCCGGGTGGTAGGTCTTGGAGTACATAAACGCGAAGTTTGTCTTCGCTGCGTCTTCACGGATACCTTGGGGATCGCGCTCGATATCCATCCCCAGTGCCTCCAGCATGTCCGCACCGCCACACTTGGAACTAGCTGCGCGGTTGCCGTGCTTGACTACTGGAACACCGCTAGCGGCAATGACGATGGCTGCCATCGTCGAAATGTTGACAGTGTGGTGACCATCACCGCCGGTGCCCACGATGTCTACGCGGTCCGGCTGATCACTAAAGTCGACTTTGGCCGCAAAACTGCGCATCGTTTCGGCGGCCGCGGCTAGTTCAGCTGCGCTTAGTCCCTTGACCCTTAGGCCGAAACTAAAGGCCGCAATGACTGCAGGGCCTGCGTTGCCATCCATGATCTCCCGCATTGCCCAGGACACTTGGGATTCACTGAGTTCCTCCCGCCGTCCCAGCCGATCGAGCACGCCTGGCCATGTGAAATAGGAATCGGGGAGTTGTTCCTTATTGAGGGCTTTCGTGATGGGGTCTGTTGAGTGGGAAGATGCGCTCACAGAAGCCACCATCCTTTCTTTCTGCTCGATGGGTTTGTGTGTTGGCTGTCGCAGGCGGCAGCACGCAATGTAGCGCATCTCTCAGCTTAGGTCACCGGTTTTGTTACGACGCCCCAAGTCCCCAGTTATCTTGTTACCCAGCGGGGGATAGGCTCCAGCAGGCAGACGCAGCGAGTGGGGGTCGTGGGGCGTCGGAATGGAGAGAGCCCCGGCGGGGTGTTGGAGTGAGCCCCAGAGGAAAGGTGCCGCGGGTGGGGGCGTGAGGGTTCCGGAATGGAGTGAGCCCCGGCGGGGTGTTGGAGTGAGCCCCAGAGGAAAGGTGCCGCGGGTGGGGGCGTGGGGGGCGTCGGAATGAAGGGAGCCGTAGCGTGCAGACGGGGGTACCGGTGGCTACAAGTACCCCCGGAACGGAACAATTGGGCAAAAGTGCTTGACAAGTTCGGCGCGTGACCTCCCCTTTTAGGGATCGTCGTATGAAGCGGGGCAAAAGTTCCCAATAGCCCTAAACGGGGGAGACTCACAGGTTAGTCCAATGTTTTACCTGCGTTTTTCCAGAATCTAGTTTGAATCGGTGGGTTGTGAATCGACTATCCGTTTCAAACAGTCCATACTATTAGGCGTGACGAGCGCAGTTGAAAACCCAGGTATGGCAGCACCACAGCGTGTTGCGACACTGAACCGGCCAAATATGGTCAGTGTCGGCACGATTGTGTTCCTGTCTCAAGAATTGATGTTTTTTGCTGGCCTGTTCGCGATGTACTTCGTGTCCAAGGCCAACTCCGGAGGCGAATGGCCTTCTCACCCGACTGAACTGAACGTGCCTTTTGCGGCGACGATCACCATCATCCTGGTGTCGTCTTCGTTCACGGCACAGTGGGGTGTCTTCGCAGCAGAGCGCGGTGACGTGTTCGCGTTGCGCCGGTGGTACGCACTTTCGGCTCTTCTCGGTACGATCTTCCTGATCGGTCAGGGCTACGAGTACTTCCACCTAGTGCAACACGGGACGACGATTCCGGGCTCGGTTTACGGTTCGGTGTTCTTTATCACCACCGGCTTCCACGGTGCACACGTTTTGGCCGGTGTGCTTGCATTCGTGGTCGTGCTGTTGAGGACGTTCAAATCCAAGTTCACTCCCGCCCAGGCTACGGCGGCCGTAGTGGTTTCTTACTACTGGCACTTCGTGGATGTGGTGTGGATCGGACTTTGGATCACCATTTACTTCATTCAGTAGGCCGTAACGGCCGGCTACGGTATCCGACCGGCCTACAGCCATCAAATTTCCATTGACGAACACTTAAGGGAACAAGATGGATAACAAATCCACTAACGCAGGCGCCGCAACCGGTGCTCGCGGATCGAAGACAGCAGCGCAGATGCGCCGGCGTCGCAAGATCCGTAAGAGCTTCGCGGGCGCGCTGGCGCTGGTCTTGGCGTTGACCGGCGCGGGCTTCATCGCTAACGCTTTGACCCCAGATCCGCAGACCGCAGTGGCTGACCAAGACCAGGTCGCCATGGTGCAAGAAGGTAAGCAGATCTACGAGACAGCATGTATCACCTGCCACGGCACGAACTTGCAGGGAGTAAAGGACCGCGGTCCTTCCCTCATCGGTGTTGGTGAAGGTGCTGTGTACTTCCAGGTTCACAGTGGTCGCATGCCAATGCTGCGTAACGAGGCACAGGCTTCTCGTAAGCCACCCCGTTACTCCGAGTCCCAGGCTCTGGCTCTGGCCGCATACGTTCACGCAAGTGGCGGTGGCCCAGAAATCGTCCGCGATAAGGATGGATCCATCGCGATGGATTCCTTGCGCGGTAAGAACAACGACGGTGGCCAAATCGATCCTGCGGACGTAGCCCGCGGTTCTGACCTGTTCCGCCTGAACTGTGCATCCTGCCACAACTTCACCGGTCGAGGTGGTGCGCTGTCTGGCGGTAAGTACGCCCCAGTTTTGGATCCTGCGAATGAGCAGGAGATTTACCAGGCTATGTTGACTGGTCCTCAAAACATGCCGAAGTTCTCTGATCGCCAGCTGACTGCTGACGAGAAGAAGGACATCATCGCCTACATCAAGTCCGCTAAGGAAACTCCTGAGCATGGTGGCTTCGGTCTCGGCGGTATCGGTCCGGTTACCGAAGGCATGCTGATGTGGTTTGTAGGCATCATCGTCATGATTGCCTTCGCGATGTGGATTGGATCCCGCCAATGAGTGAAATCAAGCGAAATTACACCCGGGAAGAACTCGACCGGATGAGCGACGATGAGCTCGCTCGTCTGGGTACCGAGCTCGATGACGTTACGGTCGCATACCGTAAGGAACGCTTCCCACTGACTAACGATCCTGCGGAGAAGCGCGCTTCCCGCCGAGTAGGTACCTTGTTCGCCCTGTCCGTTATTTTCGGCCTCGCGTTCATCGCTGTGTACCTGTTCTGGCCATGGGAGTACAAGCACCTCGGTGAGGACGGCCTGTGGTTCCACACGCTGTACACCCCACTGTTGGGCATCACCTCCGGTCTGTCGATCATCTGCCTTGGTGCCGGTGCTATTGCGTACACCAAGAACTTTGTTCCCGAGGAGATCTCGGTTCAGACCCGCCACGATGGTCCTTCCGACGAGGTAGATAGCCGTACGCTGGTTGCTCTGCTGAACGACTCCTGGAAGACCTCCACCCTGGGACGTCGTCCTGTTATCCAGGGCCTCGCCGGCGCCGGTGCTGTGCTGGCCGGTCTTGCCGTAGTGCTGCCAATGGGCGGCATCGTCAAAAACCCATGGAAGGCTAAAGCCATGGGTATTCAGGGTGACGGTACCCTATGGACTACCGGCTGGACCCTGACCGAGAAGGGCGAGAAAGTCTACCTCGGTCGCGACACCGGTGCTATCGCCGAGGAGCACGACGGGCACTACACCACGCAAGGTGTTTCCCGTCTGGTGCGTATCCGCCCAGAGGACCTGGATGCTGGTTCCATGGAGACCGTGTTCCCAATGACCGAGGAAATGGTCAACGATGGCAACAAGTTCGATGCAAAGCGTGACGTTTATGAAGAGCACATGCACTCCATCCACGGCCCACGCAATGCTGTCATGCTGATTCGTCTTCGCCACCGCGATGCTCTGAAGGCCATCCCTCGTGAGGGTCAAGAGGACTTCCACTACGGCGACTACTACGCATACTCCAAGATTTGTACGCACATTGGCTGCCCTACTTCCCTGTACGAGCAGCAGACCAACCGCATCCTCTGCCCATGCCACCAGTCTCAGTTCGACGCACTGCGTCACGGCAAGCCAGTCTTCGGCCCGGCTGCCCGCGCACTGCCAGAGCTGCCGATCTCCGTGGATGAAGAGGGTTACATGATCGCCAAGGGTAACTTCATCGAGCCCGTTGGCCCGGCATTCTGGGAGCGTCGTTCATGAGTAAGACCAAAACCAGCCGCGCAGGGATGGCGGCTAAGAACATCGACGAGCGTTACCACCCCGCAGGTATGCTCCGCCCACAGATCAACAAGGTCTTCCCGACCCACTGGTCATTCATGCTGGGTGAGATCGCGCTGTACGCGTTCGTCATCCTCATCCTCTCGGGTGTTTATCTCACCCTCTTCTTCGACCCCTCCATGTCGAAGGTCATCTACGACGGCGCTTACGCACCTCTCAATGGTGTGGAGATGTCCGCCGCTTACCAGACCGCCCTCAACCTTTCCTTTGAGGTCCGCGGCGGTCTATTTATCCGCCAGGTCCACCACTGGGCAGCTTTGCTGTTCGCGGTAGCGATCATGGTGCACATGTTCCGTATCTTCTTCACCGGTGCGTTCCGCAAGCCACGCGAAGCGAACTGGGTTATCGGCTGTGTCCTGTTGCTGCTCTCCGTAGCTGAGGGCTTCATGGGTTACTCTTTGCCAGACGACCTGCTGTCCGGTGTTGGTCTGCGAATTATGTCCGCCATCATCGTGTCGCTGCCAATTGTTGGTACGTGGTTGCACTGGATCATGTTCGCTGGCGACTTCCCAGGCGAGATCATCATCCCTCGTCTGTATATCGCTCACGTACTGATCATTCCGGGTATTCTGCTGGCTCTGATCGCTGCCCACCTGGCTTTGGTGTGGTACCAGAAGCACACCCAGTTCCCTGGACCAGGACGCACCGAAAACAACGTCGTCGGCGTTCGTATTCTTCCAGTCTTCGGACTTAAGGCTGCTTCCTTCGGAATCATCACCGCTGGTGTTATTGCCTTTATGGCTGGTGCCTTCCAGATCAATGCGATCTGGAACCTGGGGCCATACAACCCATCTCAGGTGTCCGCTGGTTCCCAGCCAGATATCTACATGCTCTGGACGGACGGCGCGGCTCGTGTCATGCCAGCATGGGAGCTGTACCTCGGTAACTACACCATCCCAGCCGTCTTCTGGGTTGCTCTGTTGCTGGGCATCTTGGTTGCGTTGCTGTTCACCTACCCATGGATTGAACAGAAGCTGACCGGCGATACCGCTCACCACAACTTGCTGCAGCGTCCTCGTGACGTTCCAGTCCGCACCGGTCTGGGCGTAATGGCAATTGTCTTCTACGTCATCTTGACCATCTCGGGCGGTAACGACTTGGTTGCATACCACTTCGATATCTCCCTGAACGCTATGACTTGGCTGGGTCGTATCGGCTTGGTTCTCGCACCGCCGATCGCTTACTTCGTCACCTACCGTCTGTGCATTGCTCTGCAGCGCTCTGACCGTGACGTTCTGGAGCACGGTATCGAGACCGGCACTATTCGCCAGCTGCCTTCCGGTGGGTTCATTGAGGTTCACCAGCCGCTGGGCCCGGTCGACGAGCACGGCCACCCAATTCCACTGGAATACCAGGGCGCATACGTTCCTCACCAGATGAACGAGCTGGGCGCTGCTGGCCTGCCAGGTCGCGGCTCGTGGTTCAGTCCAGATTCTCAGGACATCGCGGATCGGGCTGCCGAGGTCGAGCACCGCAATCACGTCGAGCAAAAGGAAATGTTCGAGCGTCTGCAGGATGCCAATCGCCGTTCGATCGAGAGCGACGAGCACTAGTTAAACTTGGGGAGGACCGAGCTCGCCAGAGCTGCTCTTCCCCCGGCTGCCTCACCGGACTCGCCCAGCGGGGACTTGGTGACCTGGCCAGCACGCAACACAGCGTGCACTGCGCTTCATAGAAATGGGGCGGGGTGAAGATTCGTTCTTCACCCCGCCCCTTTTTCGCTGGAAACGTTTGATACGCCCTGGTTAGGTTGTCATTCACCCCCGGCTAGGTACGCTCTTCCCCAGATGGGTAGATGCGATTCGCGTCCTGTTGCTGATGTCGAGGTGTAGGTGCTGCCTTTACGTTTTAACAGTGGCTATGTGTTCACTTTCTTCAGCTTCACACTGCCACGCGTCACCGCGATCCGGTGTGCCTATTCACCTCTTGGCGCCGGCATCTTTGGCGCGTGCTCAGTTTTCCCCGCTGCGATATCGGAAAGCCCTCGCAAGACGTCGAAGGTTGCCCAGACGTCAACCTCGGCGCGATGGCGGGGACGATGAGGCGTCGAGAAATAGGCGGCAACGTTGTCTAGCCGGTACCGACCCACGGCTTGGCGCGGAATGAGGGCGCGGGAAACTTCTGCGGTACACAGGAGGGGAGGGGTGTAAGGGGACCACCAGGCCGCGGGTAAAGCGGTGTCAGCATCTACGGCTAGATGGTGGCGGAGCAACTCGTGTTGTAAGAAGCTGTAATCGAAAGCCACGTTGTGGCCCACGAGAATCGGGGGACGGGATGCGGACGTTCGGGCATTGCTCTTTTCGCTTTCCCTGGTGCGGGGTTGTTCGCTCCTTTTAGGACCGGGCTGCTCTTCGGTCGGGGTTACAGTCCGCTCGGTCAACGATTGTGCCCCTACGTCGTCAACTGGCGCCATTGCTGCTACCTCTGTGTGCGCATCCCCACGGGGCGCCAGCGTTTCCATGATCTCTGTTGCCACGTCGCTAAAGGTAGGGCAGTCGGCCACGTGGGCGTTGGTAATACCGGTCAAGTCCGTAATGAATTCGGATATGTGGACCTCAGGATTGAGCAACCAGCGCCGCGTGCTAGTCGGTTGACCACCTTCGACAACGAGTGCAGCTACTTCAATGATGCGGTGGTCCTTGGGTTCCAAGCCAGTGGTCTCCACATCGACGATCACACAGGAATCAAGTGCTTGGACCATGCGTGGGATAAAGGCCTGGGAGTTCATTCTTCTAAGTGTAGATGCTTGCGCACGAGGGTCATTTGGCGCCCACAGACCGCAATGTGACGTAAATCACATAGTCTAAGCGCAGGCTTAGAGGAGTCACTTTGGAGGCAAGGGCCTGTCGCTATAGGCTCGATCAAACGTGCATGTCAATCGGTTTATAACGGTTCGGTAACTTACTGAGTATCCCTCATGTTCTGTCGGTCACTTTTTGGTAACAATCGTCGCGGTGCGACGAATCGCTGACAAATTTGCGTGTTCGTTGGACATGAACCGCAATCATTTCGTAATCTTTTTGAGACCTTAAAACGAAGCGGTCACACGGACCGCTGAACATACCGCGATGGTGACCTTCGCCATCGGATGAAAGCAACACGGCTTTCTGACAACGGATCGAAAGGCATTTACCCCAATGGGCAAGCACAACCTGAAGAAGAACACCACCGTCCGCAGCTCCGCCGTCGTGGCTGCTGTGGGTGTAGGTGCCGCTGTTCTTTCCCCGGCCGCAGCTTCTGCCGCAACGGTAACCCACAAGCCCTCCGGCGTTACTTTCAATGTTCCCGACAATGCTATGCCAACCATCAAGCCTTACATGAAGCAGGCTGGCCTAGTTGAGGCGAAGCAGGCGCTTGCAAAGTCTCAGGCCAAGGTTCCTTCTGCGGTTAAGGTAGCCAAGAAGGCTGCTCCAAAGAAATCCACCAATGTTGGGCACCAGATTGCGGCCATCGCTAAGAGCAAAATCGGTTCTCCTTACTCTTGGGGCGCTGCTGGCCCTAACGCGTTCGACTGCTCCGGACTGACCAGCTGGGCTTACAAGCAGGTTGGTAAGCAGATCCCTCGCACCTCTGATGCTCAGGCGAACACCGGCCGACCAGTTTCCCTGAAGAACCTCCAACCTGGCGACATTGTGTCTTACTACTCCGGTGCTTCCCACGTTGCCATCTACATTGGCAACGGCAAGGTCGTTCAGGCCCTGAACTCTGGCTCCCCAGTTCAGATCAATGATCTGCACATGATGCCCGTCTACAACGCTGTGCGCTTCTAAGCTACCGCGCTAGGCAACCTGCCCGTCGCATCCCATATTGCTTGGGGTGCGGCTTTTTATTTTTTGACGCCCCTCGCTTATCAGTGGCTCGTGTTTCGACATTGTCTCAAAACGGTAACTATGGCAAGATAACAATGTTGTAACCGTAGCGGGATGGCCATCGTGAAACTCCGAAGGACTACCGTCGCGGAACCGAAGTGTGACAAGCGACTAGGTGCCACTATGCAACGTAGTAAATTCCCAGCAGCGCCTGTGAAACCCGGGTTTTCTGGGCTCTCGTGTAGCGTTGTGCCGGTTTAGCTCACCACACTTCCCACTGAAGACCTCCCAAGGAATGCAAAGACAGTGAATACTTTCCTCAAACGTGGTACCCGCAATGGCGGAGTAGTTTCGGCAGCCACGGCGGCTACCCTCGCCATTGCGGTGAATGCCGGCATGATTACCGTTCATCAGGGTATCGCCACTGCTGACCCCTCTCGGACGGTGCAGCGCGGAACAGCTGGTCCAGAGAAAAACGATGTGGCGGATGCCAAGCGTCTTGAAGATGCGCAGCTTCGCGCGCTGCTCAATGCCCCGATTCCACAAGACGTGGATGGGCTGCTGAGCCATCTGGGAAAGATTTCGCGTTTGGCTTCCAAGACCTCGGACGATGTTGAGCAGACCAAGTTGGATCTTGCCAAAGCTGGCCAGGAACTAGCTCGTGCAAAGAAGCAGAGCGCAAGCGCCGACAGAAAGGCCGCGGAGATTCGCAAACTCTACGATGCTAGCCGGAGCGATGTCACCCGCGTGTCTCAGGCCAAGTACCGCGGTGCCAGTGTGGACCGGATCACGGCGATGGCCGGCGCAACTGGACCACAAGCTGCGCTAGAGCGAACCACGTATATCAACGCGTTGTCTGCCGATACTCGTAGCAAGTTGGATTCGCTGGATCGCTATGCTCGCGAAGTTGCTGGGGCTCAGTCAGAGGCAAACCGCGCGAAGGCCACCGGTGAGTTCCAACTGCGGACGCTAGGGGAGAAGAAGACCAAGCTGGAGGGCCGTTCTCAGCAGCTAGATGCTCTCAAGGCCAAGGTCAAGGATGCTGTCGATGGGTTGAGCCCCGCTGATCGTCGTCGCTGGGTGGATCGCAACGGCCCGATTGACGTGGACGTCAACGAATTCCTCCGCACCAAGTTGCCCAGCACGGGAGACGCATCGGTTACCAAGAACGCCAAGGGCGTTGTTGCTGCAGCTTTGGCTAAGATCGGTTCCCCCTACGGCTGGGGTTCAGCCGGTCCTACTGAATTCGACTGCTCGGGCCTGATGTATTGGGCTTACCAGCAGCAGGGCAAGACCATTCCGCGTACCTCGCAGGCACAGTTGGCCGGCGGCCAGTCGGTTTCTCCCGACGCGCTGCAGCCCGGTGACATCGTGGCTTACTACCCAGGCGCTACCCACGTGGGAATGTACATCGGCGACGGCAAGATCGTGCACGCTTCGGACTACGGAATTCCAGTCCAGGTTGTTCCGGTGGATTCCATGCCGATTGTGGGTGCTTCCCGCTACTAAGCCAGCTGGGTGCCCACAGCAGTACCGTGGTGCGCTAGCGTTGATCCCATCATGGCAATAAAACATCCGCGGATTTTGCTGGTCACCAACGACTTTCCACCAACCGTCGGTGGTATTCAGAGCTACCTGCGCGACTACGCAGCCACGCTCGACCCCGCACGGTTGGTGGTGTTTGCATCTACCCAAGACCAGAACAGGGCTGCCCAGTTCGATAGCAACGTGCCATACACGGTCGTGCGTTGGCCCCGGAAAGTGATGTTGCCAACTCCGGCAACTGTCCGCCGAATGCAGCAACTCATCCGGGAACACGATATTCACACCGTCTGGTTTGGTGCCGCGGCCCCATTGGCGCTGATGGCCGCAGCCGCGCGTGCAGCGGGCGCCAAGCGCGTCGTGGCCTCCACACATGGTCACGAGGTGGGCTGGTCGATGTTCCCGGGAGCTCGCCAGGCTCTCGGGGTCATTGGGCGGAACGTAGATGTTCTAACGTATGTCTCCCGCTATGCCCGCAACCGTATGGCCGCCGCATTCGGCCCCGCGGCAGCCTGGGAGCCCATGCCGGGTGGAGTTAACGCGGATACCTTCACGCCCCAACCGCAACAGCGTGCGGAACTACGTGCGCGTTATGGCCTCACGCACAAAAAGGTCATCGTTGCGGTATCGCGCATCGTGGCGCGCAAGGGGCAAGACACGCTGGTCCACGCCATGCCGCAGATTCTGCGCTCAGTCCCGGACGCCCACCTGCTAATCGTGGGGCCGGGCAACGCAGACCGCTTGCGCCGAAGGGTTGAACAACTTGGGATCAGCACAGCCGTAACTATTACTGGAGCGGTCGATTATTCTGAACTCGCGGGCCACTACTGTGCTGGCGATGTGTTTGCACTTCCTGTCCGCACTCAGCTGGGAGGACTCAGCGTGGAGGGGCTCGGCATAGTTTTTCTCGAAGCCCAGGCGTGCGGGGTGACCACCGTGGCTGGCGATGGCGGTGGGGCGCCAGAAACCGTTGTGGATGGACACACCGGGGTGGTGGTTAACGGGCGCGATCACTTTGCCGTCGCCACTTCTTTGTCTTCTTTATTACTCGACGCCCCGCTGCGCGCGGCACTCGCCGCCAACGGAAAGGAACACGTCAACCGGGAATGGAGCTGGGAGCGCTTGGCGACCCAGTGCCGGTTCGTGATGAGCGGGCAGGGAAGTCAGCCGCCGAATCCCCTGCGTTAAAACCACCTTGGCTTGCGCGTCCGGAAGGGCATTGCAAGGGTCGGGAGGGGCGCGCCCCGAGATGAAGCGGCGTTCAGACGCGAGTGCCGCCTAAACAAACGCGCCAAGGTTATTACAGAACTATCAAGATCAGCACCTGACACAAGATGATCTTTCCGATCATTGTCAGCGGGTATACGGTGGTGTAGCCACGGTTGGCCAAGTCGGTCCGAGATTGTTCGTCTAGGTAACTCAGCACCGCCGGGTTGGTGGATACCGCAGCTGCCATGCCCATGGCTTCGTCCCATTTCATTTTGAGTACCAGCACGCCTAGAAAACCGCAGCTCACCGCCGACAACAACGTGATACCAAAGCCAAACACGATGTAGGTCAAGGACGATGGATCACCGATTGCATGACGGAAACCGGGCCCAGCTACGGTGCCTACTCCCGCGAGGAAGAGCGCCAATCCCAAACCCGTGAGCACACGGTTAGCGTGGAACGGCATCTGCCACTGAATCTTCCCCGTATGCCCCATTGCGCCCAATACCAAGCCGGCGATGATGGGACCGCCACCGAAACCCAACGACAAGTGCGTGCCGCCGGGCAGTGGTATGGGAATGGTTCCTGCTAACAAACCGAGTGAAAGGCCGATCATGTACGGCAATAGGTTCACATTGGCCAGCGATGTTTCTGAATCTCCTAAAAATTTGCGTAACTTCGGGAAATTCTGTTTGGGCGCAATTACACGCAAGCTATCGGAAAGCTCCAAAATCGTACTGCCTGTGGCTACATATTCACGGTCACCCCTGCGGATACGCCCGATGAGGAATCCATGGTGCAAAGGATTGATGTCTTTGATGGTGCGCCCCGCGAGGGCGGGGTTGGAGACGATGACACGGCCATAGGTCAGGTCATTCGTCTCCAACTCCATGCGCACTCGTTGTCCAAGCGCCGCCGTAGCCTTTTCCAATTCCGGAAGCGTGCCGTTGATGACCATGCGCATACCGGGCGTGACGGGCGCCTCGGGGTGCGCCAACTGTTCGGTTGCCCCCGGAGCGGAGGTAATGAAACGGGTTACCACGATGTTGGCTTTGGTCAACTCCGGAATCTGCTGCAACGTCGCGTGTGGTAATTCGCGTGTCGTGGGGAAAGTGCTGGCAATGACGTCGGTGGTTTCCGCTGTGAGCAGCTGTGCGAGGGCTTGTTCGGTCACCTCTACAACTCGCCACTCCAGATGCGACTGGATAATTCCCTCATCCCGAGCATCTTGAATATGGTCCACATGCAGCAGCTTTGTGCCAATGGCAGCCACCATAATGGCACCGAGTACACCGCCGGGGTAGGCCAGGGAATACCCGACCACGGGGGTTGAGGCGAGTTCTGGGTGACCATTTTTTAGCACCTCCACGATGGCCGCCATGCCGGGCGTGGTTGTGAGACTGCCGGCAAACGTTCCTGCGGCCGTCGTGGCGTCGAAATGAAAGAAGCGAATGATGAAACCCGCTAACCCCGTCAGTACAATCAAGACCCCCGCGACCACCACGTTGGACTTCCAACCCCGGGTAGGGAAGGTCGCAAAGAACTCGCGGCCCGCGGAGAGGCCGATGGAGTAGACGAACAGGGCCAAACCAAATTGATACAGCAGAGGAGGGAAGGTGATCTCCGGGTTGAGGGCGGAAACGCCAATGGCAACGAACAAGATGGCAGCCGCGCCAAGGGAGATTCCCGCGATCTTCACTCTTCCGACTGCGTACCCGCACGCCAAAACCAAGACGAGCGCAACCAGCGGGTAATCGGCGAGAAAACTAAGCACGATCTAAACAATGCCATATTTAAGGTATTTCTGCCGATGGCAAGGGTTTTTAGGCGAACGAAGAATGACGATTTTCGGCATGTGCATGAGGGGGACTACCCTAGGGAGCGCTTGTAAAACCTCTTTCCCGTGGCAGACGTCATGTGCAGCACCGGGATAGGAGGTTAGGACATAATCGGACTGTATGCAGCGGCGGCGCGGACACACGGGGTGAAAACCCCAGACGAAGGCGAACGATCGCGCAACACCACATACCCGGAGCACGTCTGCGGGGATGGGAAAGGGCAACACGAGCGTGGCGGAAGAGTTTCTAACGATTGGTGTGGACATCGGGGGCACTAATTTCCGAGCCGCCGTGGTCGACAAGGATGGGACCATGTTGGCCGTGGAACAACTGCCCACGCCCTCGAACGTAGAAGATCTGGAGACCGCGTTGGAAAAAGTGGTTCGCCACCTCTGCGACAAGTACTCCACCCCGCAGCGCCCCATTATCGCGGTGGGGTTGGCCATTGCAGGTTTTGTGGATGAAACCCGTACGCGCGTGCGTTTCGCTCCCCATCTGCCTTGGCGCAATACTGAATTAGTCCACCGCCTGCGCCGTCGGTTGGAATTACCGGTGATTATCGAACACGATGCAAATTCCGCCGCGTGGGGAGAGTACTTCCAAGGCGCTGCCCAGGGGGCGGGTACCTGGGTTTTGTTTGCCCTGGGTACCGGCATTGGGGCGGCCGTTATGCACGAAGGCACAATTTACCGCGGTGCCTTTGGTACCGCGCCGGAATTCGGGCACCTTACGGTCATGCCCGGTGGTAGGGCATGCCCGTGTGGCAAGATGGGCTGCCTAGAGCGGTATTGTTCCGGTTCTGCACTTCCCCTCACGGCACAAGACCTCATCGCAACTGGGTGTTGCGCGGAATCCAAGCTGGCGAAGACCTATGCCAACCACCCGGAGGAAATCACGGGTAGAGCTGTGGTGCGCCTCGCCCGAGAGGGCGACAGCTTGGCTCAACAGGTCATCGAGGACATGGCCACCTGGTTGGGCAGGGGATTGGCGCTGGTTCAAGACGTATTCGACCCCTCACTGATCGTGGTGGGTGGCGGAGTTTCCAGGGACGCAGACCTGTTCCTCACTACCGCGCAGACGGTTATGACCCGAAGCATCGTTGGTGCCGGCCACCGGCAGGTTGCGCGTGTGGTTCCTGCTCAATTGGGCGGTGATGCCGGTATGATCGGCGTAGCATTGCTGGCTCGGCGCGAAGTGGGCACGGCGTCGGCCTAGAACCAAAACGGTAGTCGGGTGGCCCGTGGCGTCGATACAACACTGCCCCAGAGACACATAACCGCAAACGAAGTAGGAAAGAACCATGCGTAACCGGACCTATTGGTGGCTCAAACACGTATTCATTGGACCACTCCTCTGGGTTTATAACCGCCCCTACACACGAGGGCTGGATAAAATTCCGAAGGAAGGTCCGGTCATCTTGGCATCCAACCACTTGGCTGTCATGGATAGTTTTTACCTACCTTTGGTTGTGCACCGGCAAATCATATTTTTGGCGAAAAAGGAATACTTCACCGCGCCAGGGCTCGTCGGCGCCATTCAGAGGTGGTTTTTTACGACCCTTAACCAAGTACCAATCGACCGTGGAGATAAAGACAGCCAGACGGCGGCCCTTGACGCTGCCCTGGAGATCCTGGGCAGCGGTAATGTTATCGGTATGTATCCCGAGGGGACCCGCTCCCCGGACGGACGGCTGTACCGCGGGAAAACGGGATTGGCACGCGTGGCTTTGGAAGCAAATGCGCCTGTGTATCCAGTAGTGATGGTCAACACCCAGAAGATTAACCCAATCGGTTCGTGGATCCCTCGCCCCTATCGTTGCGGGGTATACATTGGTGATGAGATCAATCCAGATGATTTCCGGGATCGTGGGGATAGTTACGAACAGGCCCGTGCGATGACCGATGCGATCATGGACTCGCTTGCAAAGATGTCAGGTCAAGAACGCGTTGAAGGCTTTTACGCAACGGAGGTGAAGAAGTCCCTCGAAGCAGGGCGGGGATACCCCAAGGGTTCGGAACCCCGGAGGGGTTAGCGTTCGCTAGGGCTGGCCTGTCCCCGCCAGGGGAGAGCCCCTTCGGCCACGCCTTTACTCCCCAGCCCGTTGAGCCCCAGCCCCGCCGTGGGGCGCGTTGGGGCCTCAGCGTGCGGGTTGTCGCACTGGGCCGGCCATCTACTTTTACCACCGCATATTGGTAATTGCACGTCAAGATGGTTAACGTGGGTAATTAACTATGACGACGTTCTTCCCAAACCCGCACCCTCGTGTATCGCCCGCAACTGCGGCCGAGACCGAGGGTATTTCGCGTTGGCGTGTTGGGGATCGTGAGGAGCCCAACCGGCAAACGGGGACGGATGTGGGGCGAAGGGCGTCGCACCAGAAAAATGCGGCCAGCAGCAAAATAACAGCTAACGAAAAGGCCCACGCGGCGGGCGGCAAGCGTGTGGCTTGGGCGGATACGGCTAAGGGGTTTTCCATCTTGGCCGTGTGCCTGATGCACGTGGTGACAATGGTTCCGGGGGGAATGGATACCTCGTGGGGGATGGTGAAGCTCATCTTAGACCCGCTGCGGATGCCGCTGTTCTTCCTGGTCTCGGGGCTTTTTGCCCACCGGGTAGTCGAGCGATCTCTGCCGGATCTGTGGTTCCGCCGACTGTGGTTCCTGCTGGTGCCGTACCTAGTGTTTACTCCCGTGATTGCGGCCAACCGGTTGTACATCGATGGCAAGCTTTTTACTACGCCGCCACCGTCCATTACCGCTCCCAGTGTGATCCCGGGCCTGCCTGTGCGGTTAGACCTCAACGCAATTTTCGCCCACATGGATTACGCAACCCTGGCGAAGGCGATTGTGTTTGGCGATCCCGGCTTGTGGTTCCTCTACGCACTGATGCTGTACAACGTGGCTGCCTGGTCCGTGCGCAAATTGCCGGCTTGGCTCGCCGTAGCCGTAAGCTTCATACCGGCGTATCTAGGTAGTGTGGCGGGATACATGAGCCACCAGGGTGTGCGCCAGGTACTCACGTACTTGCCCATCTTCTTTATGGGATTGTTCTTTCGACAAGTGGTTTTCCGTCTGGCGAATCACGCTTTTAGCTGTGCGGTGGTGGTTACCACGCTGAGTGTTTTTATCGTCAGCGAAGTGGCCACCTACGCACTCAACCGGACCTTGTTTGTCGAATGGAACGATACGGTTGCCGCCGTCACGGTGGGTACAGGCCTGTTGCGGATCTTCGCCGCAATTCCCTTTGGCATTGTCTTTGCTACGTGGCTTAGCCAGACACCCCTTATCGCCCCCGCGCTCACAGCCATTGGGCGGCATACTTTGCCGATCTATGTTTCCCACCAAGCGGCCCTCGCGTACGGCATGTTCTTATTGGGAGGATTCCGTGCTCAGGACGCCGAGTTTGTTCAAATCTTCGATAATCCCCAGCCTTTGATTTACTTGGGCTTTGCGATCTGCGCGGTCTCCGGGTTCATGTTCTACGGCCTGGGAAAGATTCCTGTGGTGGGATGGGTGCTGCACCCGCCCAGTTTGCGGCCTAAGCGTTAGCCTCTGGGGAAGTGATCCGGGGTGCTGGCCTACAATGAATCCCGTGAAATACTTCTACGACACCGAGTTCATCGAAGATGGCCAGACCATTGATTTGGTATCGATCGGAGTTGTCGCAGAAGATGGTCGCGAGTTTTACGCGGTCTCCACAGAATTTGACGAATCCAAAGCGGGGGACTGGGTGCGTCACCACGTGTTGCCACTGTTGCCCCACCGGACCGATTCCGCATGGATGGATCGGGCTACCTTGCGCGCAAAGCTGTTCGAGTTCTTAGTTCCGAACTATGAATCGGGTCGCAAGATTCGTGGGCACGAAAGACCCGAGTTGTGGGCATGGGTGGGTGCTTATGATCATGTCGCATTGGCCCAGTTGTGGGGTGATATGACGAAGTTGCCACGGGAATTGCCTAGGTTCTCCCACGAACTGAAGCAGCTCTGGGAAATGGCGGGTCGCCCACGGTTGCCCGAGGCTCCCACCAATGCCCACGATGCCCTAGAGGATGCGCGTTTTAACGTTGTGAAGTACAACGCGAGCGTCATTGCTTTGCGTAAGTCGCTGAGAATGCCATAAAGCTGAAATAGAGGTTCGTTGTAGGGGTGAGAGGGCGTATCCCGTGAGGCGGTGCCGTGGCGGGCGAGCGGCAGTTAACGGGAATTAGCAGGGCCTCCGAAATGCGTCCATCAACGTGTTTGGGAGCCAACGGCGCAATGTTAGTTATGGATGAGTATGCTTCATATATGGCTTGGACTATTGATGTACCCCTAGAAGAACTACCCGATCTGCCGCCGTTGCCTGATGCGATGGCAAAACAATTGGAAGATGTCCTTTCCCGTGAGGCAAAGCAGCAGCCCAGTTGGGATAAGGATCATGCATCGCGCGTGCGTAAGGTGCTGGAATCCGTACCTCCGATTGTTGTGGCCCCTGAGATTAAGCGCTTGAAGAAGCAACTAGCTGATGTTGCTTTGGGAAAGGCGTTCCTGCTGCAAGGCGGCGATTGTGCGGAGACGTTTGAGTCCAACACCGAGCCACATATTCGTGGCAATATCAAGACCTTGCTGCAGATGGCCGTAGTGTTAACCTACGGGGCATCCACCCCCGTGGTGAAGATGGCGCGTATCGCGGGACAGTACGCCAAGCCGCGTTCTGCAGATCGTGATTCTTCCGGTCTGCTGAGCTACCGTGGTGATTTGGTCAACGGCGTGGAGGCAACCGAGGAAGCCCGCGCGCACGATCCTTCACGCATGGTGCGGGCTTACGCTAACTCGTCCGCAGCGATGAACTTGGTGCGTGCGCTGACGACCAGTGGCACCGCTGATCTTTACAAGTTGCACGAGTGGAACCGCGAGTTCGTAGCGAATTCCCCAGCCGGTGCCCGCTACGAGGCGCTGGCGCAAGAAATCGATCGCGGTTTAGAATTCATGAATGCTTGTGGCGTGTCCTCCACAACGTTGCACTCCGCCGACATTTATGCCTCCCACGAATCCCTCGTGATGGATTACGAGCGTGCGATGCTGCGCTTGGCGCATAACGAGGACGGCGAGGATGCGCTGTACAACCTCTCCGCACACCAGGTGTGGGTTGGCGAACGCACCCGCGGTTTGGAGGATGCGCATATTCAGTTCGCCAAGCTCATTAGTAATCCAGTTGGCGTGAAGATCGGTCCTACGACCACGCCGGAAGAGGCAGTAGAGTATGTCAAGACGTTGGATCCCAACAACGATCCTGGTCGACTGACCCTGATTAGCCGTATGGGATACGACAAGGTGCGTACAGTGCTGCCACCCATCGTGGAGGCCGTGGAAGCAACGGGCCACAAGGTTATCTGGCAGTGCGACCCCATGCACGGCAACACTTACACCTCATCCAATGGTTACAAGACCCGCGACTTCGACCGGATTATCGACGAAGTTCAAGGGTTCTTCGAAGTTCACCGTGCCATCGGTTCGCACCCGGGTGGCGTGCATGTGGAGTTGACGGGTGAGGATGTGACTGAGGTTGTCGGTGGCGGCCAGTCCATCACCGATGTGGATCTGCCCACCCGTTACGCAACGACTGTCGATCCTCGGTTGAACACGCAGCAGTCTTTGGAACTGGCGTTCCTCGTGGCGGAGATGCTGCGTAACTAAACGAGCCTCATTGAGGCTTGTACCACCCCGGTGACGGTGTGCATCGCGTGAAATTTACAGCGTGCGCACCGTCACTTTTGTACCTTTGCCCGCCCGGGTATTGGGCCCGGGGTTTTGGCTTATGACAAACCCATTCTTACGGCCGTCGATTTCCACCTCGAAGCCTGCATCCTCCAAACGCTTTTTGGCCTCACTGCCCGACATACCAAATACCAGTGGCACTCGTGTGGAAGACGATACTTCTAGGTCAACGCTGTCGCCGCGGTTTAGCTTGGAACCCTTGTCTGGCGTGGAACTGATGACCTGATTGGTTTCGTATTCTTTGTTGTCCGCTTCTGTGACTGTGCCGACTTCCAATCCGGCATCCTTCAGAATGGATTTGGCGCGCTCTAGATCTAACCCACGTAGATCGGGTACCTCAACAGGCGCCGGTCCTTTGCTCAGATGAAACGTCACCAGAGAGGACACCTTGACTTCGGTACCAGGGGAGGGTTCGATGGTTGCCACCTTGCCCTTGGGCACATCCGAGCTATAAACTTCGTCGCCTATTTTCCCTGACAGGGTGCGGTCTTTGAGTTTGGCTTGGTAGCTGGCGGCGTTGTCGGTGGGGCCAGGTTGGGGGACGGTGGGTTTGCCCAGTGAAACGAGCACCGCCACCTGGCTTCCTCGCGGTGCCCGTTGGCTAAAAGGCGGCTCAGTCCCAATCACAGTCTGTCGCGCGACTGTATCCGAGTACTGCTGTTTCAATTCCGTAGTAAACCCGGCCTCTTGCACGGTGGCTTGCGCAGTGGCTTCGTCCATGCCGATGACTTGTGGAATCTCACCGTACCGGCCGCTGGTCACCCACCAGGCGCCGATGGCAACTGCGGCCACGAGCAGCAGGAGGATGATTGTCCACACCACGGTCGCACCGGTGCTACGGTTGGTTAATTTCTTCCCTATCGGTTTGGCTCGCCGTCCTTGGTTGGTCGACGCCACCCCGGCCGGTTCCCGCACTGCCACCCCAGGGGGTTTTTGCTGTTCATAGGGGCTGTGCGGCGTACCTTGAGGGGGATGAGCCGATCGGTAGGGATCGGGGCGAGCACCCGTGGGTGACAGGGGGTAGGCAGCTGTTTGTGGTGAGTCCGCATTCGCAGGGTGCCCTGAATCTATATATCCGCCGGGGGCCATGCTCGGACCAGCAGCCCCTGCGGCACCGGCGCCTGCACCCGCGCCAGCACCGTATCCGGCGATGCTAAGACCTGCGGCGGCCACAGCGCCACCAGCATCAACGCCACCATAACCAGCTCCGTTAAATCCACTGGCTCCGGCTGGACGTGCTGCGCCAAAGTCTTCTACGCGCGTCTCACCGGGATCGTCATAGCCGTTGTCCGGGTGGTTGTGCGCATCGCTCCACGGTCGGGCATCACCATCGGGATGCGGGGGTACTGCCACAGTGCGTGTCGCCATATCCTCGTGGTCCCACGATAACCGTTCCCCGAAATCGGATCCCTCTAGCGCCCGCATCACGGCGGAATTCTGGGGGACAGGAACCACAAAGTCGGGCAACTGCAGCCGCTGCGCCGTCTTTTCTACGGCTTCTAAGAACTCAGTGCCATTGGCGAACCGGCGGGACGGATCGCGGTGGCTTGCCC
Source organism: Corynebacterium auriscanis (assembly GCF_030408435.1). Taxonomy (NCBI): domain Bacteria; kingdom Bacillati; phylum Actinomycetota; class Actinomycetes; order Mycobacteriales; family Corynebacteriaceae; genus Corynebacterium; species Corynebacterium auriscanis. Next base: position 937,869 of record NZ_CP047046.1, read on the forward strand.
GTGCCACCAACACGTCAAGGGAGGGTGGCACACCTTCAATAATGCGGGACGGGGAAGGAACATCCCGGTCCAAGCGCAGCATCGCCGTATCCTCCGGAGACGTACCGCGGAAGGGAAGTTCTCCCGTGAGGAGCTCGTACAGCAGGATACCGGCGGAGTACACATCGCTGCGCTCGTCTAGATCTTCACCGCGCACCTGCTCTGGCGAGAGGTATCCCGCAGTACCAATGACCTGGCCGTTCGGTGCGGCGGAGCGCGTATCTGTACGTACACCGGGGAAGGTATCGTGCCTGGTGGTGTTGATGGCCCTCACCAAACCGAAATCGGCCAGCTTCACGTTGTTACGTGTAGACCGGTCACTGATCAGTACGTTATCCGGCTTGATATCGCGGTGGATCATTCCTGTTTCATGAGCCACGGCCAGCGCGGTCAAAACCGAGCGCATGACAGAAACAGCAGCGTGTGGTGGCATGGGTCCACGTTCTGCCAGCAGCTCGCGCAAAGACCCGCCCGTCACTAGTTCCATCACGAGGAACACGTAGTCGCCATCAACACCCTGGTCGAAGACGTTCACCAAGGTAGGATGATTGAGCCGAGCGACCGCCCGGGCCTCCCTCTCGAATCGCTTGCGGAACTTGGATTCCTGCGCCAGTTGGGGATCCATGACTTTCACGGCAACCTCACGGTCCAAGCGAGTATCGACGGCGGTGTAAACAGTCGACATTCCACCGCGTGCGATCTGGGCAGCGATACGGTAGCGCCCTTCCAGCAGGTCTCCGGGGTACAGGTCCGTCACGATTTTTTAAATCCTTAATAAGGGGTAGGCATTGCCGTTAGTCCTTGTCTTAGTCCACGTCATTCTACTGTAACCGTTGCATGCGACAGCTCTGAGCCAGTGCTGGGCGACGGGCGGACACAGCGGGGCGTCGGATAGAATTAAAGATCGTGAATAGCAAGAGCACACCAAAGTACGCCTCCCACCACGAACCTGTGATCTTGGAGGAGCCGACCGATGGAGTTCCCGCTGGTGAGAAGGTAGTGAGCCTCCCCGATGCCGCCGAGATCATGGGCATTGTTGTCACCCGTGTGATGGACATGTTGCGCAACAAGCAGTTGGCGGCGGTCACGATCGATGGTATTCGGTTTATCCCCGAGCGGTTTTTTAACGACAACGGAGAGCTGAACAAGTTCGTTCCTGGTGTTCTGTCGCTGCTGAGTGACGGCGGGTACACAGTGGAAGAAACCCTGGACTTCCTGTTCACCGCCGATGATTCCCTGCCGGGGCGCCCCGTCGATGCGCTGCATGGGCACTTGGCCCGCGAGGTTATGCGGCGGGCGCAGGCGATGGCGCTGATTTAGTCCGAGCGTGTGAATCTGGACCGGCGAGTATATCCCACTCGTCGGTTTTTTCTGTGGCCAATCCCGGCCGGTAGCCCAACGCATTTTGCGTGAGCCACCACATCACAGCTGCGCCCAAAACCACCCACCACAGGACGTACAGACGGTTGTTGCCACCGCCATCGAACATCACCGCGAGCCACATGCAGAACACGGAGGTGAAGAAGATGACGTTGCGGTTCGTTAGCCACAGCCCCATCAACGCTAGGGGAGCAGCGTAGTACCACGGCAGTGTCACCGTGTTGAAAACGCATGTCACTAGGTATGCCACAGTCATTCCCTTGATGGCGGCGCGCTCGTTAGCACGGAAGAGCCACCACGACACCACCAGGCCGATGCCCATCGCCAGCGTAGACCAGGGGCGGAAGGCTGAAACGAGGGAGTTGAACGTGATGGAATCATCGATGCGGGAAACAACGGGGTCCAAGGTGGATGCAATAAACGTGGGCAGAGCCAAGGGGTTGATGACCTTGGAGTTGCCCGTTAGCTCGCTGATCCATCCAGATGTTTGGCCCGATAACACGGTCACGGCCCACACCACGCCGACGGTGAGGACGACGGAGGCGATTCCGGTCCAGATCAACGTGAAGAAGCGCGGAAGCGTCTCGCGCCACACCGGGGTGGCGATTGCGCTGGAATGGGTGACCGGCAAGCGGCCTGCGATCCTGCAAACCATAATCCACACAATGAAAGGCAACGCGATAAAAGCCGTAGCCTTTAACGAACCCCCCACGGCCACGAGCGCAACGGCAAGGAAGCCACCGGGCAGGGGGCGCAGCTCGATCGCGGCGACAAGAGCGGTAAGTACGAGCGCCATCATCAGATTCTCGTTGTGCATGCCACCGATCAGATGAATCACACTCAGCGGGTTGAAGACACCCAGCCACACGGCGACATCGGAACGAACTCCGCAGTGAGGTGCCAAGCGCCACACGGCCCATGCCATGACCAGAACACTGCCGATGGACAGTGCTTTGAACACGAGCGTCCCGGCGGTGATGTTATCGCCCGTCACCGTGGTGATGGCTTTGCCCAAGCCTAGGTGGAGGGGGCCATATGGTGTGGTTGTGTTACGCCAGTCCGCAGATACTTCAAACAGCAACGGGCCGGGGTTGGCCGCGGCGCCGTGCTGGTATGCATCAATTCCATCGCGGGCTAGGGTGCCCTGCATGAGGTAAGAATAAAGATCCCGAGACATCAATGGCCCAGCGAAAGCCAGCGGGCCAATCCAGGCGGCAATGGCCGAACGCGCGAGGGACGCCCCGTGGCGGAGAATATGACCACCCACCATAATCCAGCTGGCGGCCATCAAGAGGATCCCGATCCAAAGCAAGATGACGAAGATGCCCGAAAGATGCCCAAATGTGAGGGCATCCAATCCCAAGGCCTGCATGATTCCACCGCGAGCGCGGATCGCTCCCACAGTGTGCGAGCACAGCGTCACAATGATGGATCCGATGAGGCCGACCTTGACCGCCGTTGAGTAGGAGGCTAGACGTAGTTTCTCTGCCAATCGATTCATCAGTTGTATTGTCGCTTATCGCACCCCGCCGCCGGTAATCCGCCGCGCGGCTAACGCCCCGGAAAGGATGACGGTGGGCACGCCCACGCCGGGTGTGGTGCCCGTACCGGCCAGCACCAGGTTGTTTAGTCCGAAAGCAGCGCGGTTGCGGGGACGGAACGGTCCCGTCTGGCTGAACGTGTGAGCGAGCGAAAACGGGGTGCCCGCGGCGAAACCGTGGTCCGCGGCCCAACTGCGCGGGGATTCCACCCGAGCTATGGCCAGGGAATCGGCCAGCCCGTGGAATCCACGTGATTCTAGTTCTGCGAGAAGCTCGGTGACATACGGACCGGTGATGTCTTGCCATCGCTGGCTGCCGCGCTGCACGTTCGGAGCGGGTGCCAAGATGCTAACCGGCTCATATTGACCTTGCTCGCCGAAGAGGCGGGACGGACTGGATACGGCGGGGCGGGTCACCAACAGGGACGGGTCGCTCATCAAAGCGCCGTCAGCAATCAGCTCGCTAAAAGTGCGCTCCCAGTTCATGCCAAAACTGATGGTATGGTGGCGTGAACTCGGCCACTGTGCGGTGATGCGACTGGGAATGGAACCGTGCACCACCACAGCTGAGGGGGACCAGTTGTATTTGAATCCTTTTCGGCGCCGTTTCAGCGGTTGCCCAAACAACTGGCCGGCAGCCCCTAAATCGATCGTGGAAATCACCACATCGGGGCGGAACTCTTTGCCGCTTTGAGTGCGGATTGTGGTGATATGACTGTCGGTCGTGCCTACACTCGTGGCTGCGTCACCCAGCACAATTTCCACCCCGGCATCACGGGCGGCTGTGGCCATCGCCTCGGCGACCTCTCCGATATTGTCCTGTGGATAGTACACACCCATGGTGGAATCCATATGCGAAATGACCGCGTACACCGCGCGTGCCTGCTTGGGCGAGGTTCCCGCGTACAGCGCCTGGAACGTGAACAGCTTTTCCAGTTCATCGTCTGCCAGGTGCTTCCGAGTCACCGCTTGCAGGTTCCCAAACGCGCCGATTGCCGTTAGGTGGCCTAGATCCGACGCCGCGGCGGGAGTGGAGACCATATCCAATAGGCCATCGAAATCCGCGGCGAGGAAGTTATCGTACGAAGCCGAAAACACTTCGCCCACCCACGCGCGGTGCCGATTGTAGCCCTCTACCAGGCGCGTGGCTTCCTCTGTGGCACGATCTCCGAATTTCTCGGCGGCGAAACGGGAGATTTCTGTGCGCATCACATCGGCGTCGGAGTAAAGATCAATGTGCCGACCGGAGGGAAAGAGACCACGATAAGCCGGCTGCAAGCGGCGGAATGTGAGGCCCAGTTCGGCTGGGGTTCGGCCGACGGCAGCGAGTGCGGAGGCCACCAGCTGGGGCATGGTGAACACGGTGGCGCCGGTATCCGCACGGAATTCGCCATGGGCGCTGGTCAAGGTCTCGGTGGCGCAGCGACCGCCGACGTGTGAGGTGGCTTCGATGACCGTGACTCGTTTACCGGCGCCACGCAGGCGCAAGGCAGCAGAAAGCCCCGATAGACCCGCCCCAATGATGACTACGTTGTCGCAGGCGCCATGGTGCGAACGTACGGATTTGCGACGGGTGGGAAGAGTCAACGGGATCGCTGGGTTGGGAAGGTTGAGGTGGCGGCGAGGGCGCAACCGTGGGGAAACTATGGGGCGGGAATTCATGGGTGGGACCTGCTTAATGCCGCAAAGGGCGATGCGAACTGAGGGATAGAACGGTGGGATAAAAAGGGTGGTGTTAATTGGGAGGTAGGGGCCGCGGTGAGAACCGAGGGTTAAAAGGACCGGGCGGTCAGTTTGCGGGCGTATCCCTCCAGTTCTGCAGTGAGATTCGGACTGAGGCCGGCTTTGTGAATGTCTTGGATAGCGGTTTCGGATTTCTCGGTGATAAGGCTTTCCACATGACCAGCGGCACCCGAATCACGGATGATCGCACGGAGAGCATCGACATCGTCTTCGGCCGTCACGTTGCCGAGACCCTCGCGTAGCGCAGCAGCCTGGGCGGTAGATCCCATCTCGAGCGCTGAATCAATGAGGACGGTGCGCTTACCCGTTCGCAAGTCATCGCCACTGGGCTTGCCCGTGACGGCCGGATCCCCAAAAACTCCCAGCTGGTCATCGCGCAGTTGGAACGCGATCCCGATGTTTTCACCAATCGTACGTAGGGCGTGGACCAGTTGCTCAGATGCGCCAGCGAGAGCGGCACCTACGTGCAAGGGGCGAGAGACCGTGTAACTGGCGGTTTTGTATTTAATGACGGCCCACGCGTAGTCCACGTTTTCTGTACCACTGGCTTCCACGGCGAGATCGAGGATCTGCCCACCGATGACTTCAGTGCGCATTGCCCGCCAGGCACGGCGGCATTGGTGGAGCCTCTCAGGGCTCAAACCCGAATCCCACAGCAGGTCATCGGCCCAGGCCAAGGCAAGATCGCCGGTGAGGATAGCCTGGCTCGTACCGTAATGGGCGGATTCACCCCACCATTCACGTTGACGGTGATGACCCTCGAATACGCGGTGGACGGTGGGGTTGCCACGACGGGTGTTGGATTGATCCACGATGTCATCGTGGATCAGGGCGCAGGCTTGGATGAACTCAAAGGCGCTGATTGCCGAGAGGAAGGAATTCGCTAACGCATCGGGATCTTGCGCATCGTTACCCGAGGTGGTGAGGGGCTGCCTTCCGCCAGCGGTTGTGGCCTTGGCTTCATCCAATCCGGCTCGCACACCCGCCCACGCAAATGTGGGGCGCACACGCTTGCCACCATTAACAATGAAATCACCCATGGTCTCAATGGCCTGCGTAACCAAGGGATTGATCTCGAGGAATTCAAGCTGCGATGCGGCCAAGTACTGGTTCAATCGGCGGTTCACAGCCGCGGGAACTGCGTTCAACGGGGAATCCAGCGCCCAATCATCGGGAGTGTCAAAGGAATTGGCGAAAGCATTGCCCTGAGTTCTCATAGTTCCCCAGTGTAGAGATAATTCGCGGAGCTAACGGCGCCGGCGAAACTAGACAGGTTAGTATGTTTTCATGTCAGCTATTAATCGCCAGGTTGCCGTTTCTTCCTCTTTGAATTTTACGACGCCAGGGAGGATCCCCTTCTCGGTTGAATTCATGCCCCCGAGGGACGATGCCGCCGAGATGCGTTTGTGGAATGCTGCCGAAGCGTTCCATGACCTTGGGGTTAGTTTCGTGTCGGTGACTTATGGTGCGGGTGGATCAACGCGCGCTCGTACCCTTCGTGTGGCGGAGCGATTGGCGACTAAGCCGTTGACCACGCTGGTGCACATGACCCTGGTGCAACACACTGTGGAGGAGCTCAAGGAGATTCTGCGTGGTTACGCGGAGTTGGGATTGACGAATTTGCTCGCTCTGCGGGGTGATCCGCCAGGGGATGTGAATGCCGAGTGGATCCCTACTGAAGGCGGGTTGGAGTACGCACATGAGCTCATTGAGCTCACCAAATCGATGCCGGAATGCGAACACTTCGATATCGGTATCGCGAGTTTTCCCGAGGGGCACTTCCGCGCCGGGGATTTGGACAATGATACGAAATACACCCTGCGGAAGCTTCGGGCGGGGGCCGAGTATTCGATCACTCAGATGTTCTTTGATGTCGACCACTATCTGCGGTTGCGCGATCGACTAGCAGCGGTGGACCCAGAGCATGGCGCGAAGCCGATTATCCCAGGGTTAATGCCGATAACGAGTTTGCGCTCAGTGCGGCGTCAGATGGAATTGGCGGGAGCCAGCCTGCCTTCACCCCTTGAGCAACGACTGCTGAAGGCGGCGGCAGGTGACGAGGAAAGGAACCGTGCCGCGATCCGCGAGGTGGGGATTGAAGTGACGACCGAGACGGCGGAACGGCTTATTGCGGAAGGTGCACCGGACCTGCACTTCATGACTATGAACAACGTGCGGGCGACACAGGAAGTTCTGCATAATCTAGGAATGGCGCCGGCATGGGGGCCCGATCTGGGACACGACATGGTGCGTTAGCGGCTGCTTGGCGGGCGTACCTCGTCCGCATTGTTTGAATGTGCACGTGGTGCGAGTGAGAAGATATAGGGGGGAGCTAGGGGGTTGTTGTGGTGGATTTGTTGAGTTGTAGGATCCCGAACGGCCGGGGGTCTGCGCTGAAGCGGAAGTTGCGCAGTAGGTCGGTGAACCCTTTACTGCGGTAAATCTGCCACGCGGAATTTCCTTCGAGTGGGACCTCTGGGGTGGACAGCATGATCGTTGGTCGCGTTAAGTGTTCCACGATGTGATCTAGAAGGGTATGGCCTAGGCCCAGACCTTGGAATTGTGGATCGACGTGGATCTCTGCCAGTTCAGAGTAGTTGGACAGCATCTGCGCAGCCCGATCTGCGGGCAATCCGGCCTCGATTAATCCACGACGTACCTGCGAATACCACCATGAATGGGGTTCGCCTGTGAAGCCGTAGGCTACTCCGGCGATGGTATGTGCCGGGTTGTGAATTGAGGGGGTCTGGTCTTGGGGGTGGGAAAGGGCAAGTACGCAGGCGAACCCCGCATTGTCAGCACTTGATCGCCACAGCTGCCTGCGTTGGTTGCGCGTGGATTCGGAATATGCCATGGCGCGCAGGTGGATGGTGATGAGCTCTTCCAGCCGGGAGAGAAATTCCGTAGGGCTGGCGGGGACGATCGAAAACGTCTCAGGAGAGTAGGTGCTGGAGCTGGGCATGCATTCTAGTGTGCCATTTATTTGTAGGGGGCAGTGCGGATTGTCGTAGGTTTGTCAGCGTCGATTACCGGAGGGGCGAAGGGGAGGGTCGACATATCCCTTAGAGCGTGTGTTCGATTATATGGGGTGAGGTGGATGGGGTGTCTGGGGTGCTTTTTAGGTTTAAGGGTGCAAGGGAAACGAGGCACGCTCCTCTGAAGATTGGCATAGGTTGGCTCTACCGAGCGGAAGATGTGGTCAAGGAGGGGTGAGTTAATGACGAAAGAGGACATCATGGCATCGCAAAATTTCAAGGGATCAAACGTAACGCGAATTTCTGGGCGCAAGATTGTCAGCGCGCGGAGCTTTATCGATGATGCGGAAAAACAGTTGGAGCGTTCTCGGTTCTCGGGGCGGGTAGATGATCGGGTGGTGTTTGCCTATCGGGCGGCTCTGCGTGCGGCGGGTGCGTTGGTACAAACTGCAATGGTTGGCAGGAAACGTTCTCCGCGGGGTAGCGCATGGGAAAAGCTTCGTGTGTTGCATCCGGATTTGAAGGATTGGGTAAAGCTCTTCGAGGGGTATGCGCGCATGGCTAGTCGCGCAGGTATGGGACTGGAATCGGGAATGGATCCCCAGCTTGCTGATCAGTTGTACGCGGATGCTGCTCGGTTCATAGATTTGGCGCGCGAAGAAACGGGTTACCTGCCGAGCGTTGCGTAGTTTGGGGGTTGGGTCCCTATTTTTGGGGTACAGTGGGTTAGCAAATATGAATAAATCGGCGACGGTGGAACCTTTTGCGAGGTTTATGCGTTGTGCTGGGTGAAGACCTAGGCGCGGAGGATGGACAAGTTGGGGTCATCGCCGGAATAGGTGGTGGCGATCCAGTCTCGCTGGAGCGCTAGGAACGTGTCTAACAAGACCTGGAGGTCGACAGTGGCTCTATCGGAGCAAGAAAAGCGCATGTTGGAGGAGATTGAGCGTGCCCTCATCGCGGAAGATCCGCGCTTGGCACGCAGGGCTTCTGTGCGTGAAGGCTCGGCACCTGGCCTCACGGTGGGGATTCGCTCCATTGCTTTAATGATGCTTGGTCTCGTGATGCTTATTGGTGGCATCGCATTGGCGCAGAATTCCCTGTGGTTCGTTGTCTTGAGTGTGGTCGGTTTTCTCGTGATGTTCGGCGGTGGATTGCTGATGTTCAAGCCGGAAATTGCGGGAGTGTCTAGAAGCAAGACTAATGCTGCACGTCAGATTCGGATGGGGGATAGCGGTGCGACCAAGCGAGATGCGCATAAGCGGACCAGCGATGGTGGCTTCGGGGACCGGTTGGAGAATAGCTTTAAGAAGCGCTTTGATCGGTAATAGGGCAAGGTTCGCGTAGAGCGCGCAACACAACTCCCACTGAGAGAGTAGTGGCGCACGTCGTCAATCCCTCGGTCAGCTTCTTTTTCGGTGAACCCTAGGCTTCCTGCTCCTTGAGTAAAGGAGGGGAAGTCTAGGGTTTTTCTATGCCTGATCCGCTCGCGCAGATGTTCTCGGGTTGAGGGAAGTCCCCCCACACTGGCTACAGAAAAGGGAAAATTCCCCACTTGCCAACCATGCGTAGGGAAACCAGTCTCGAAGAAATCCAAAATGAGAGTCATGGTTATGTCCGGCTGGCTTTCAGCCGAGGCTAAAGCGCCAGTAATTGGCCGTGATAAGCGAAAATAAAGTTCCGTTTGCCTGAGGCCACCAGGCGGTTTCGATCGGCCGTGCCCGTCCGAGTTGAGCTCGGTCGGTGTGGTTTGTGCGCGATAAACGGGTTACTCATCGAGACTTCCCTTTTTTGTAGACACAATTTTCGGCGTGTGCTGGTCTTGGTGGGGTGAAGTGGGGTAAAGTGGGGATCGTTGGTGAGTGGTTACTAAAAGATGCGCTCTGAACAGTGCAAATGTAGTCATCGGCCGGCCTCGGTAGGCAAAAACATCCGAGATACAACTTCATGTGTGACAACTGAACAGTGGATGGAGTTGACGGGAAAGGAGCCAGGTTCAGATGTTCTTTGGCACTTTTACCCCGAAACTCGACGACAAGGGTCGCCTTACCCTCCCGGCTAAATTCCGGGCGGATTTAGAGGACGGCCTGATGGTCGTCAAGGGGCAGGATCGCAGTTTGGCTATCTACCCGCGTGACGAGTTCCTTGTCCGTGCCCGGAAAGCTGCCGCGGCATCTCGTACCAATCCCAAGGCGCGAGCTTTCGTTCGTAACTTGGCTGCGAGTGCGGACGAGCAGAATCCGGACTCGCAAGGGCGAATAACAATCGCCCCTGGGCATCGCCAGTATGCGGGACTATCCAAAGAATGTGTGGTCATCGGCAATGTGGATTTTGTTGAAATCTGGGATGCGGAAGCTTGGCGGGACTACAGCTCTCGCTACGAGGAAGATTTCTCCGCCGGTGATGATGAAGCCTTTGCTGAGTTCTTGTAGCCCGAAGCGCGGAGGCGCCTTAGGCAGGATCGAGAGCTCGGGAGAGTGTGCGCAGGCCCTTACCTGCGTGGACGACGTGACGTTTGATGTACTTCCCCAATATCAAACCCACACCCACGCAGGTGAGGCCCTGTTCGCACTCTCTTTTTGTTGAAGGCCTCGCTATCCGTTTCGCCGCCACGTGGCACGCGCCACTCGGCATTCCGCGACCCGGGTTCCTGACTCCGCAGTCCGATACGGCACCGTAGCCCGACAATGCGCGAAGGTATGGGCTGCAGCTCAGCCCAGCACTGCACCGCGGGTCAGTACCGTCCCGCCCACGATCTTGACAACAGAAATAAGCATCCACGATCCCGACAACAAAAGAAAGGAGGAAAAGCATGAATCAGAACACAGAAATACCCAACAATAAAGCGCAGGAACACGGCCATGTGCCTGTGATGCGAGACCGCATGGTCGAACTCGTCGAAACGGGTGTGCGCAGCGATAGTGCTCCAGTCACACCAATCATCATCGACGGCACGCTGGGCGCCGGTGGGCATGCGGAGGCTTTTCTTTCTTCTTTTGAGGACGCCATTGTCATTGGCTTCGATCGGGACCCCAATGCATTGGAGGAAGCGTCTGCGCGCCTTGCGCCCTTCGGGGACCGGTTCGTGCCCTTCCGTACCCGTTTTGATGGGATCACGGAAGCTATCGAGGACTTAATCGCGCTAGATCGTATCCCGGACGACGTGAAAAGGACTGGTGTCTCCGCGTTTTTCTTCGATTTAGGCGTGTCCTCCATGCAGCTGGACCAAGCAGAACGTGGTTTTGCCTACCGAGTGGATGCTCCCTTGGATATGCGCATGGATCCTCGGTTGCCACTCACAGCGGCGGAGATCCTTAACACTTACTCCCACGGTGATCTCGCTCGAATCCTCAAAACCTACGGTGAGGAACGCTTCGCGGGCAAGATCGCCTCGGCGGTGGTGCGCGAGCGGGAGAAGGAACCGTTCAAAACTTCGGCTCGTCTGGTGGAATTGCTCTATTCCTCTATTCCGGCGGCTGCCCGCCGTACTGGCGGACATCCCGCAAAGCGAACCTTCCAAGCGCTGCGTATCGAGGTGAATGCCGAGTTGGAGGCACTGGAAAATGCACTTCCCATCGCCGCGGCGTGGACTCACATCGGAGGGGTGAACGTCTACATGAGTTACCAGTCCCTTGAGGACAAAATCGTCAAAAGTGCTTTTGGTGGCCTCACGTCCTCGCAAACTCCGCCGGGACTTCCCATGGAACTTCCCGGTACGGAGCCGGAGTTTGCGATGATCACCCGCCGTGCCGAAAAGGCAACGGAACTGGAAATCGCAGAAAACTCCCGCGCGGCGCCAGTTCGAGTTCGCGCGGCACGGCGGGTCAGCGATAGGGGAAAACAAGGTTTCCCCTACGCCAACCACAACTAAGCGCACAGAAGCGAGAATTCTCGCAGATCATCCGAACTAGCTCTCAACTTCCAAGCGCTTTCGATGAAATCTTTCGCACACCTCTCACCACAACCCTCAACCTCAACTAGAACATTAAGGAACAAAGAATGACACCGACAGGTACCCTCCGCGACCTGCACGAGCCATCCGCTTCCAGTTCCCGCGTGGCTTCTCGTCGTGAGAAGTCGAGCGCTTCCTACGCCGAGGATGCACAGCCTACGTCGAGGGCATCTCGGTGGGCCACAACACAGAGTTCTGGTGTGCGCGCCCCAGAACGCGAGCGCCGGACCAGTCGCCCACAGCGAACGGGCTCACCGGTGCGCACCACGCCCCGTCGCAACTCCCGTGTTGGCTCGAAACAACAGATCTCGGTCCGTGGACGTCGGGTCATTGCAACATCTCCGGCCAACACCCGCCTTCGCCGTCGCATTGTCGGTTCTGCTATTGCCTTCGTCCTGGGTATCGCTGGGGTGATGGCCCTGTCCGGTGTGACTACCGAGCAGTCCTTCCAGATCGCCGACGCGAACGCGCGCAGCAAGCAACTGGATAACGAATTGGAGAGCCTCAACCGGGATGTGGAATTGGCGAAGTCCTCAGGTCGCATCGCAGCTGAAGCCACTAAAATGGGTATGCTCGCCCCCGACCAGGCGGCGGTTCTAGATGCCAATGGTAAAAAGATCAAGGAAGTCCGCCCAGGGGACAGCTCCAAGGATCGCGAGGTCATTGATGTCAACGGTGAGGTAAGCCGTCGCGGTGCAACAAGTAATCCCAACGAGACCAACCGCGTGGAGGGGTTGGCTCCCAACAATCCAATGCTGGCTGGCAACGTTGCCCCCCGAGGTCGGACATCGGCTCCTAGCAACAATGGCGAGCTGCCGTACAGCGATTCGCCGGTAGGGGCACCCGCGGGCAACCGTGCGCCTGCCCTGGCACCAGCACCAGCACCAGCACCAGCACCAGCGCCGCGCGGACAAAACGCGCCCGCGCCTGCTCCCGCCCCTGCTGCCAACCGCGCTCCGGCGCCTGCTCCGGCACCCGCACCCGCCCCAGCACCTGTCCCGGCCCCGGCACCTGCTCGGTAGGGCCCATTGGACGCGAACGTGGGCACAGGGTGGCGTCGGATAAAAGGTGCAGCCCAACCGCCGCGACGGCAAACTAGCCAACCAACCTGGAGCCCACGCGGCGGGGAAACTGGATGGCACAACTGCACCAGCACCAAACGCACGACTTCGAGACACGCCGGGGTTAAACCCCCGGCTTCTCGCGGTTGAGTGGGGACAATAGGCAAGCATTGAAAAATGAGGAGGAACGAGACTGTGAGACCGCAGCGATCTGAACCACCGCGGCGCAGCGACGCGCCGCAGGACAGGGGTTCTGCATCTCGTGGTAAGGAGACCTGGTGGCGCGCCGCCATGGCCCTGGAACACAGTCCGGCTACGTTCAACAAGCGCGTGCGCCTTGTTATCGTAATTATCTTTATCCTCGTCATCGCCATGGTTCTGCGCTTGGCATGGGTGCAGATCATCGCGGGGGAGAGGCTGTCGATGCAAGCGCAGGCTCAGCGCACCGCAACCATTGCAGATCCCGCGCACCGCGGAAAGATTGTCGATCGGAATGGCCAGGTGCTGGCCTATACGATGGAGGCCCGCTCGCTGTCGGTCCACCCCAACAAGCTGCGGGGATGGATGCAAGAACATCATGAGCAGAACCCGGATGAAGTTCTGCCTCCGGACCAACGCATCGACCAAATTGCGGAGGAGCTACCCAAGCTGATCTCCAAAGACGGCGATGATATTGAGCCGCAGGAAATCAAGGACAAGCTGACCAGCGAGGAGACCTACGTGGTTCTGGTCCGCAACGTGGACCCCGATATCGCGGCCCGTGTTGTGGAGAAATTCCCCGAGATCACCTCGGAACGTCAAGATATTCGGCAGTACCCCAACGGTGCGGTTGGCTCCAACTTCATTGGAAAGATCAGCACCGATAACCAGGGACAATTTGGGCTGGAGCTTTCCCAGGATTCCAAGCTGCAGGGCATAAATGGTTCACGCACGGTAGATATCGCCGGCGATGGATACCTGATTCCCGGCTCCACACGCGATCAGCACCCTGCTGTCGACGGGGACCAGTACAACTTGACTATTGATGTCGACGCCCAAACGTTCATCCAGCAACAAGTTCAGCAGGCGCGGGAGAAGTCCGGTGCCAAGTCCGTATCCGCGGTGGTGCTGGATTCCCAGTCAGGCAAGATCCTTTCCTTGGCTTCCTCGGACACGATCAACCCGAACGGGGATGTCGAAAAGCAGCTGAAGCAGAAGAAGGTCTTCGGTGACCGAAATACTGCCGACTCGTTTGAACCGGGTTCAGTTGCCAAGATTATGACGGCTGCGGCGGCGGTGGAGGATAAGAAGACCCGCCCGGACGAGGTTTTGAAGGTTCCCGGCTCCATCGAGATGTCCGGGGTGACCGTTCGCGATGCGTGGCAACATGGAGATCTGCCTCTGACCACCACGGGTGTGTTTGGCAAGTCTTCGAATGTCGGCACCCTGATGCTGGCCCAGCGTGTGGGTGAGGACAAGATGTACGATTACTTCCGCAAATTCGGGGTGGGCCAAGCCCCGGGTGTGGGTTTGCCGTATGAAACCGCGGGATACATGCCAGATCGCAACCAGTGGTCGGGTGGCACTTTCGCAAACCTGCCCATCGGACAAGGCATGTCCATGAGCTTGTTGCAAATGGCTAGCATTTACCAAGCCTTAGCCAATGGCGGCGAGCGTATTGAACCCCGCCTGATTGAAAGGACCATCAAGGCCGATGGCACGGAGATCCCAGGTACGGAACCAAAGCGCACCCAGGTTGTCAGCCCCAAGACCGCGCGTACGGTGATCGATATGTTCCGGGCAGTGACCCAAAGTGATCCCACGGGTGTGCAGCAGGGCACGGGTTCATCCGGAGTCATTAAGGGATACCAAACATCGGGCAAGACAGGTACCGCGCAGCAGGTGGACCCGAAGACGGGCTCGTACTCCAATTCGAACTACTGGATTACATTCGCTGGCATTGCACCCGCCGATGATCCGCGCTTTGTCGTGGCCCTGATGATGGACGACCCACAGCGCGGACCCGATGGCGGGGCCGGAGGGTCAGCCGCACCGCTGTTCAGCGATATTGGATCGTGGCTGTTGGATCATTACAACGTCCCACCATCGCCCACCGAAGGGCCAAAACTCATGTTGGAGGCAAGGAACTAATGACTACTTTGCGGATTCTCGCTGAGGTCACTGGCGGTCGTATATCCCAAGGGCATGATGACGTGGCGGTGACCAGTGCGGCAATCGGTTCTTCGGATGTTGCCGAAGGAGGACTGTTCTGTGCGGTTCCTGGGCTTCACGCACATGGTGCGCAATACGCGGCTTCTTCTAAGGCAGCGGCGGTGCTCACGGATCCCGCGGGCGAGGAGATTCTTCAGGCCCAAGCCAGCGACCTGCCTCGGTTGATTGTGGATGACGTCCGCCTTTGGATGGGCCCGGTCGCGGCTGAGATTTACGGTTATCCTGCGCGCAAGCTGTCCATCATTGGAATCACGGGTACGTCGGGTAAAACAACCACCAGCTATCTGGTGGAAAAGGCTCTGTTGGCAAAGCATTCCGTAGGCATTATCGGTACCACCGGAACCCGCATTAATGGCCGGCCCATCCCCACGCAGCTGACTACACCTGAGGCGCCCACCATGCAGTCCCTGCTGGCGACCATGGTGGATGAGGGTGTAACCCATGTGGTCATGGAGGTATCCTCTCACGCGCTGGAACTCGGCCGCGTGCGTGGTATCGACTTTGATGTCGCCGCCTTCACGAACCTCAGCCAGGACCACCTGGATTTTCACCCCACGATGGAGGATTACTTCCAAGCTAAGTCGCGGTTGTTTACTGGCGCAGATTCTTCCAGTCTTTTTAACGACGCCCCCTCGGGCTCAGCGGACACCGATTTGGCTGTGGGGGCCAACGAGCCCGAGGGCGCTGCCCGGGCTCCCCATACGCGAGCTACCTCAGCCGTCCCCGCTGCTGTTATTTGTGTGGACGATGAGTGGGGACAACGTATGGCCGCATTGGCTGCACGACGGCACGGCCCGTGCGGTGGTGCGGTTGCACCGGTGCTGGCTGTTCGTACAACTGGAACGGCGAAGGAACCGGCGGACCCCTTCAGCTCTCAGACTGCTCAAGCAGAGGCACAACCCATCCCAACGTGGACACTGGATGATGTGCATGTCACCGCGTCCGGGCGCCAGGAGGTTCGTTTCAATACGGGAACCGACCGGGAGCTGGAATACTCCATTGGTTTAGCCGGCAGCTTTAACGTGGCCAATAGTGCCGTAGCCCTAGCGTGTGTTGCGCAATTGGGAGAGGACGTAGAGGCCGCAGCCCAGCACCTTCGCGATGTGCAGGTGCCAGGACGTATGCAGGCCGTGGACGAGGGGCAGGATTTCCTCGCCATGGTGGATTACGCTCACAAGCCCGGTGCCGTAGCCGCAGTGGTTCGCACACTCGCTGATTACTTGCCTTCGCCGACCGGTCGCATTGGCATCGTGATTGGCGCGGGCGGTAACCGCGATCAGGACAAGCGCCCGAAGATGGGGTACCAGGCAGCACTTGTTGCTGATGCCGTGTTCGTCACCGATGACAACCCCCGCGATGAGGATCCGCGCCCGATCCGTGAAGCCATTGTTCAGGGCGCGGAGGCTGGATTCGCTGAGCGCGGCGTCGAGAAAATGGCCGTAACCCTTGCCAATATTGCAGATAGGGCAGAAGCCATCGAAGCGGCGGTGCAGTGGGCACAGACCGGTGATGCGATCGTCGTGGCAGGTAAGGGGCACGAAACTGGGCAATTGGTAGCTGGAGTTGTGCATGAGTTTGACGATGCCCAGCGGCTACGGGCTGCGATAAAGAGTGCTTTGGCTGGGCGAAAACAGCAAATAAACACAGGCAATCAAGGCGGGATGTGAAGCAGAAATGATTGAATTAACTGTTGGAAAAATCGCCGAGATTACTGGCGGTGAATTAGTCGACGGGGCCGACCCCGATGCTCCAGTCCTGGGGCCCGTGGAGTTCGATAGCCGTCGCATTGAGCCCGGTGGTATTTTCATGGCATTGCCGGGTGCACAGGTGGATGGGCATGACTTTGCGGAATCCGCTGGAGAGCAAGGGGCCGCGCTGCTGATTGTGGGCAAGCCCGTTGGCGTGCCGGCGCTAGTGGCCCCGGAGGCGGGAATCAGCCAGGAGGCCTCGAACGCCTCGGCTTTCGAACACGACACTCAGGGCCATGGAGCTGCTGTATTGGCGGCGGTTGATCGGCTAGCTCGTTTTAATACCGACGTTCTTGTGGCGGACCACGGCATGACGGTCGTTGGGGTCACAGGTTCCGCGGGTAAGACCTCGACGAAGGACCTTATCGGTGCAATTTTGCGCGTAGCAGGGCCGACAGTCGCGCCTCCCGGCAGTTTCAACAACGAAATCGGGTTGCCTTATACGGCTTTGCGGGCGGGGGTTGGCACCAAGTTCTTGGTCTCCGAAATGTCGGCCCGAGGAGTGGGGCATATCCGTCACCTCACCGAGGTCACGCCGCCTAATATCGGCGTGGTGCTGAACGTTGGTTCGGCACACCTGGGCGAGTTCGGTAGTCGCGATGCCATTGCTCAGGCCAAGGGTGAATTGGTGGAAGCGCTGCTGCCGACTGGGCTGGCAGTTCTCAACGCGGATGACGATAAGGTATCGGCCATGTCTGCGCGAACAGATGCCCGTGTGGTGCGCTTTTCCACGAACCGGTCCACGTGCATCAGCGCGGGGCGGGAAGTGCCGGTGGACTACTACGCCAGCGATGTTGAACTGGACGAGGTAGCCCGCGCGCGGTTTATGCTGCATCACCCACACGGTGAACCCGTCCGCGTTGAGCTGGGAGTTTTCGGTGCACACCAGGTTTCCAACGCCTTGGCTGCTGCAGCCGTTGGCATGGAATGCGGCATCAGCGCGGACAATGTGGCGCAGGCCTTGTGCCAGCATGTGGCCGCTAGTGTTAACCGTATGGACGTACGCACACGTGCCCGTGATGGGGTAACCATCATCAACGATTCCTATAACGCGAATCCTGAATCCATGCGCGCTGGGATTGACGCCCTGGCCTACACCGCGTCGGGTCGCGATGGAGCCGAAAGCTGGGCGGTTTTGGGCCAGATGGGCGAGCTGGGTGACGATGCCACCGAAGAACACGCGGAACTAGGCCACGCGTTGCGCCAGCGCCGCATTTGTCACGCGGTCATCGTTGGCAACGGTGTGAACCAGCAAGCGCTGGCGCACGCCGCGCGCGAAGACGGTGTGGATACTCACATCGTGGAAAATACAGATGCAGCCGTGAATTTCTTGGACTATAGCCTGCATAAAAACGATGTTGTATTGATTAAAGCCTCATACTCCGATGGCTTGTGGGCAGTAGCTGAGGGCTTGCTCCTCGGTGAAGAAGAAGGAGCGTAACACCCCTCATGACGCAGATTTTTGTGGCCGGCGCGTTGGCTTTTCTCGTGTCCGTGTTCTTTACCCCCGTACTGATCAAGCGGTTTTCCGCGGAAGGGCTGGGGCAGGAGATCCGCGAGGACGGTCCAAAGTCCCACCTGAAAAAGCGCGGTACGCCGACCATGGGCGGTATCGCCATCCTTGTCGGCATCACCGCTGGGTATGTGGTCGCCGCACTCCTAGGATGGGTGACCAGAGGCGCGGGTCCGGGAATCTCGGGATTCCTGGTTTTGGGCCTCACCTTGGCCTTGGGCAGCTTGGGCTTCGCAGATGATTACATCAAACTGGTTAAGGGTCGCAACCTGGGGTTGAACGCAAAAGCTAAGCTAGCGGGGCAGTTCGCCACCGCCATCGTCTTCGGAATCCTCATTCTGCAATTCCCCGACGAGCACGGGTTGACCCCAGGGTCCACCCACCTGTCGTTCATCCGCGATATTGCCGTGTTCAACTTCGACATTGGCCCCACCGTCGTTGGCATCGCCATTTTCCTAGCTTTCATCTACTTGGTGATCGCCGCGTGGTCCAACGCTGTGAACTTGACCGATGGGCTGGACGGTTTGGCCTCCGGTGTGACTGCCATGGTCATGGGTACATACGTTCTCATCACGTTCTGGCAATTCAGGAATTCGTGTTCGACGGGTGCTGCCGCGGGATGCTACTCGGTACGCGACCCACTGGACCTTGCCATGCTGGCCTCCGCGGGCCTCGGCGCCTGCCTTGGCTTTTTGTGGTGGAACGCCGCCCCAGCGAAGATTTTCATGGGCGATACCGGATCCCTCGCGTTGGGTGGTCTTGTGGCTGGCTTGTCGTTGACCACTCAAACCGAGCTGCTGATGGTGCTGGTTGGACTAGTCTTCGTAGCAGAGGCAGCCAGCGTGATGATCCAGGTGATCGGCTTCAAGGCTACCGGTAAACGCGTGTTCCGCATGGCGCCCATTCACCACCACTTCGAAAATGGCGGGTGGGCAGAAACAACCGTGGTCATTCGCTTTTGGCTGATAGCCGGCCTCGCGGCCATGAGTGGATTCGCCATCTTCTATGGTGAATGGCTCACTTCGGTCAGTTTGTAATCGCAGCTTGACATCACCGCACGCCTTCGAGTTAGGAAACACGACCGTGACTCCCGCACACCCCGCAAACGCCTAAAGCCCGCACAGCCACACCCCTTCTAGTTTGAAAGCAGCACCGTGACTCCCGCACACCCCGCAAACGCCTAAAGCCCGCACAGCCACACTTCATCGAGTTAGGAAACACGACCGTGACGAATACCCCCACTCTTAGCGATCCCCATCACGCCGTGGACGTGATGCGCCGCCGGCCTGTTCTTGTCGCCGGTGCAGGCGTGGCCGGTCGTGGCGTGATTGCGATGCTCAAGGCCTTGGACGCTCAGCAGGTGACCGTGGCCGATGACCACTCGGACCTGGCGCATGTCACCGTGGAAGAAGCAATTGCGAAGGTGAAAGACGGTCAGTTTGACCTGGTTATCACTTCGCCCGGCTGGGCCCCCACATCACCATTATTGGTCGCAGCTGCGGATCGTGGCGTGCCGATTATTGGAGACATCGAGGCCGCTTGGCTGACTGATCGCGCAGAAGCTTTCGGCCCCGCCCGCACGTGGGCCGCTATTACGGGAACGAATGGTAAAACCACCACGACTGCAATGCTGACCGCAATGTGCGTGGCCGACGGCCGTGCGGCGATGGCTGTGGGCAATATCGGGGTTTCACCTGCGCTGGCTCTCACGGCAGAGTTGCGCGGGGAGCCACGAGCGGACATCCTGGTCGCTGAAGTCTCCAGCTTCCAGCTGCACTGGGCACCGACGTTCACGCCGGAGGTCGGTTGCGTTCTCAACATCGCTGAAGATCATTTGGATTGGCATGGTGACTTCGCTGGTTACGCCGCCGACAAGGCACGTGTGCTGCGGGCAGACTACCCGGTTTTTTCTCTTGATGACGCCCACGTAATGTCCTTCTACGAACCCCACAGGGTTGCTAATGCCCTCGGCTTCACGGCGGGTGATCTGCGCCAGGTCGTAACGAGCTTCGATTCAGAGGTCGCAGCCGATGCCGTGCCCGCGGCGGGGGACAACATGAACCGCACTTCCGGTACTGGTGTTGCAGCGCGCGACGGCGCAACGAGTTTTGACAGGGGCTACGCAGGACTGCGCCGAGTTGTCGGAGTCTCTGGCGACAATATTGTGATGTGGGAACGTGGCCACGATACATCCCATGGCACCGAGCCTTCCGCGAGTGAGCGCGAACTCGCACCCGTTGCAGGGATTTCCCCTCCGGGGCCAGCCGGCATCGCGGATGCCAGCGCGGCCGCGGCCATGGCATGCGCAATAGGTGTTTCACCCGCTGCTATCGCCCAGGCTTTGTCCACATTCCGCGTACAGGCGCACCGCGGTCAGGTGGTGTACCAACACGACGGCGTGACGTGGGTAGATAACTCGAAGGCCACGAACCCCCACGCAGCCGTGGGCGCACTGCGTGGGCAGCGCAACGTCATCTGGGTCGCAGGCGGGCAGCTCAAAGGAGCCAGCGTGGTTGAACTCATCGAAGAGACTAAGGATGGAATCAAGGCGCTGGTGGCGCTGGGCGTCGATAGACAAAAGTTTGCCGACGAAATGCGGGCCCAAGCCCCCGAAACCCCAGTGACCCTAGTAGACACCACGGATCCTGACAAAGCCATGGAAGAAGTTGTGCGCGCCTGTGCTGATTACGCAGAATCTGGCGATACCGTGGTGCTAGCGCCCGCGGCGGCTTCGCTGGATATGTACACAGGCATGGCGCAGCGCGGAGACCTATTTGCTCAATATGCCGTACAGGTGGAATTGCGATGACTCAGAGTTTGCCCCGCCGAGCTTCAAATCGCCGGCTGACGCGCGATCGCGCACAGCGCGCGCCCGAAAACCGCGGATCACAAGCGCCTCGCCGCGAAGACCAGCCCAGTAAGGCAACAACCAAAGGACTAGCCCGGTTGGCGACCCCGCAGTTGAATTACCTTGTGATCATGGCTGTCACCGGGATCTTGACGGCAGTGGGACTGACCATGGTGTTGAGTTCGTCCATGGTGACCTCCTATGCCCGTGGATCAAGTGTGTGGGCGGAGTTCATCAAGCAGGCCATTGTTGTGGTCATCGGCCTGATTGCTATGCGTTTTGCGCTCCAGTTGCGGCCCGCGACAATCCGGAGACTGGCCCCATGGATGATGGTGTTATCGATCGGGCTGTTGGTGGCCGTGCTGATCCCGGGTGTTGGTGTGGGTGGAGACGAAGTTGGTTCCAACTCGTGGATCCGCATTGGCCCACTGGGTATTCAGCCCTCTGAGGTGGCGAAGCTGGCCTTGGCCATGTGGGGTGCATCGATACTGCCGCTATCCAAACGGCCCGGCAATGATAGACAAACGGTTCCCGCTTTTTTGGCTGGTACGGGCCTCATTCTGGGGTTGGTGCTGTGGCAAAAAGACCTGGGAATGACCTTCGCCCTGGCCATTGTGGTGGTGGCACTGTTTTTCTTCAGTGGAATTAGCACGCGGGTTATCACCGCAGGTGTGGGCCTGCTGGCGCTCGTGGGCCTAATCTTCACAATGTCCCACAGCTTCCGTTCGGCACGATTTACCACGTGGGTGGAAACCTTCACCCTGAAGTTCTCCGAGGATTCGACCCAAGGGTCCTCCTACCAGTCGCATCAGGGAATCCTGTCCCTTTCCGACGGCGGGTTGATGGGTGCTGGGTTGGGACAATCGCGCGCAAAGTGGTTCTACCTGCCGGAAGCCAAAAACGACTTCATTTTTGCGGTTATCGGCGAGGAATTAGGGTTCTTCGGTGCCGCAATCGTGGTGATTCTATTTGCCACATTGGGGATCTTCGGAATTCGCACGGCACTGGCACAAAAGGACCCATTCATGCGCTTGCTGGCGGCCACCCTGACCGTCGGCGTTGTGGTCCAAGCCTTCTTCAACATGGGCTACGTGGTGGGATTCGTGCCTATGACGGGTGTGCAGTTGCCTCTGATTTCTGCGGGTGGTTCGTCCGCAATTGTCACGTTGTTGACATTGGGCCTTTTAGCCAACTGTGCACGCCATGAACCCGAGGCAGTGTCAAGCATGCAGCACGAGGGTCGGCCGTTTATTGATCGGCTGCTGTGGTTACCCGAGCCCGTTTCCTACGCGGCGGGGGATCAACGTCGGACAGAGCGACGCACCACCACGCACGTCTACGGTGAACCCGTCACACGCCAGCGTCCCATCGGCGGGGCGGTGAGCCAAGACTATGCCAGAGATCGCAGACGCACCGAGCAGCTGCGGGAGCGGAACCGAAGGTATGGCGGCGGTGTCTCAGCCGATCGCTACGATAGGGCTAGGCGTTCCCGGTTGCCAGACCGCGAAGAAACTACAACGCAGCGACCACGGGCAACCAGGCGCAGCGTCCCACGCAATAACCCGGGGCAAAGGAGCTAAAACCCGATGAAAAGCCACAGCACGGACCAATCCCACAAGCCATCGATTGTGGTGGCTGGCGGTGGAACCGCGGGCCACATTGAACCCGCGATGGCGGTAGCCGAGGCCGTTGCGGCAACTCGACCGCAGGCACGTATCACCGCGTTGGGCACTGAGCGCGGTTTAGAATCCACTCTGGTCCCTGCTCGTGGTTTCGACCTGCGGATGATTCCACCGGTTCCGGTTCCCCGCAAGGTAAACAAGGACTTGTTCACCTTGCCACTGCGCTTAGTACGCGCGTTGCGGGAAACCCGACAGGTTCTCAAAGACGTCCGCGCCGATGCCCTGATCGGGTTCGGCGGCTACGTATCCGCGCCCGCATACTTGGCAGCCAGGTCGCTAAAGATCCCATTCTTCGTCCATGAGGCAAATGCACGGGCGGGCGTGGCCAACAAACTGGGAGTGCGCTTGGGTGGCAAGGGTTTGGCCGCGATGCCCGACTCGGGGTTGGAAGCCGAGGTCGTGGGAATCCCGGTTAAGCGCAGTGTGCTGGAACTCGACCGGGCTGGGTTGCGCGCCGAAGCTCGTGAGTTCTTTGGCCTTCCTGCGGAAGGCCCAGTCCTGTTGGTCACCGGTGGCAGCCAGGGCGCGGCGTCGATTAATAAAGCAGTGACTGCAGCGGCCGACACTCTACGACATGCGGGAATTGCCGTACTGCACGCGTATGGCAAGAAGAACCACATCACGGTTCCGCAGGAAAGTGAAAAGGCGGGCATGTACCGCGCTGTTCCTTACATCGACCGGATGGATATGGCGCTGGCAGCTGCCGACATGATTCTGTGTCGCGCGGGTGCGCTCACAGTTGCGGAGGTATCCGCAGTGGGTTTGCCGGCGGTATATGTTCCACTGCCACACGGTAATGGTGAACAGGAACTCAATGCCCGACCGGTGGTCAGCGCCGGTGGTGGTGTGATTGTTCCCGATAGCGACCTAGACGGGCAGCGCGTGGCCAAGGAAGTGATTCCCACCTTGCGTGATCCGGCACGGTTGCGCGCGGCAGAGAAAGCAGCACAGCTGGCGGGGCACCGCGGTGCAGCTCAGGCAATCGCGGATCGTGTTCTCGCAGCAGCGGATAAGAAGCGGTAGGGCGCAAAACTACCGTTATGGCAACGAAAGGCCAAAGGAAAACAGTTATGACCTCAAACATCGACCTCAGTCGGGTTCACATGGTGGGCATTGGTGGTGCCGGCATGTCGGGCATTGCTCGAATCTTGCTGTCGCGTGGCAGCTCCGTGACTGGGTCCGACATGAAGGATTCGCGCAGCATTTTGGCACTCCGCGCGGCCGGGGCGCAGGTCACTGTTGGGCATAGTGCGGAAAACCTTCACGTCACGGGGCAGCTGCCAACTGTTGTTGTAACGTCGTTCGCAGCGATTCCCCAAGACAACCCCGAGTTGCTGGCAGCGCGCGAGCATGACATCCCGGTAGTGCGCCGCTCCGATGTTTTAGCCCAACTGATGAGTGATCGGCGGGCATTCCTGTTGGCCGGTACTCACGGAAAAACGTCTACGACCTCCATGGCCGTGGCTGCGATGCAAGCTGCGGGCTGGGATCCGTCCTTCGCCATCGGCGGGCAGCTCAACCGCGCGGGAACCAACGCGCATCACGGCACGGGCGACGTTTTTATCGCTGAAGCCGACGAATCAGATGGATCGTTTTTGTCCTACCAGCCCGAGGTAGCCGTGGTGACGAACGTCGAACCCGACCATCTCGATTACTTCGGCACCGAAGAGGCCTACCGCCAGGTGTTCGAGCGTTTCGCTGGCTGTGTAGTTAACGGTGGCACGTTGGTTGTTTGTGTGGACGACGCCGGCAGCCGCGCCCTCGCTCAATCTCTCCTCACAGCGGAATCGGCTGACGGACCACACTGCCGCATCATCGGCTACGGCACCCGCGAGGCGATGGAAGCAGCCCCCGAGATCGAAGCCGGCGCCATCATTGATGAGCTGAAGGTTTCGAATAAGGGGACGGAAGCTCGGGTGCGCTTTAGCGGGGAAGAGGCTCCCCGTACGCTGCGCGTTGCTATTCCTGGCACGCACATGGTGCTCAACGCCACGGCCGCGGTTTTAGGCGGCGCGCTACTGGGGGCTGACTTGGACAAGCTGCTCGAAGGTGTGGCTGAGTTCGACGGCGTTCGCCGCCGCTTCGAGTACCACGGCACCGTGAAGGGCGTTCAGGTTTACGATGACTACGCGCATCACCCCACCGAGGTAACGGCGGTTCTTTCCGCAGCGCGGGAACGAATTGCCGCTCAGGGGGAGGGGCGAGTGATCGCCGTATTCCAACCACATCTGTACTCCCGCACTATGACGTTCGCCGACGAGTTCGCGGCGGCTTTGAGCTTGTCCGATGAAGTAGTATTGCTGGATATCTTCGGGGCGCGCGAAAATCCTGTTGAAGGCGTGGATAGTCGTGTGATCGGTGACAAGATCACGGTGCCATGGGAGTACGCTTCTGAGTTCGCCGGGGTGCCACAGATAGTTGCCCAGCGGGTGCGTACCGGGGACATGGTCCTGACTATCGGCGCCGGTACCGTCACGATGCTTGCAGACGAGATTCTGCGTGAATTGGAGGGCTAGTGCCCAAGAAAATCATCGCGGGTGTGATCGCGGCCATTGTTGTGGTGGCCATCGCCCTGTATGTGTTCCCGGTTCTCAAGGTTAGTTCCATCGAGGTTGAGGGTGTGCAGAATGCCGATGCGGGTGTGGTCAAGGAGGCTGCCAGTGTGGGTTCTAGCGCCAACATGCTGCGCGTAGATACGGACGCGGTTGCGGAAAAAGTCGCTCAGGTTCCGTGGGTGGAGCAGGTCACTGTGTCCCGCGCATGGCCTTCTACGCTGAAGGTGCAGGTCACTGAGCATACGCCGGTGGCGTATTTCCGCAACGGGAACGAGGTCTCCGCGGTCAATGAAGCCGGGAAGGTCTTCCTCAAGGGTGTGGCTCCGGAAGGCGCGAAGGAAATCGCGGGAGTAAAGCCCGAGGATTCCAAAGCCATTACGGCAGCAACCACCGCCATCACGGCGCTTCACCCCAAAGTGAGGGAGAAGCTAGAGCGTGTGGAAGCCAAGACGGCCGAAAGCTTAGTCCTCCAGTTCGCGGAAGGGAAAACCGTTGTGTGGGGATCCGCGGAACGGGCGTCTGAAAAAGCAGAGGCCACCCGTGTTGTCCTCACACAGGAGGGCAAGAAGTGGAACGTATCCAACCCCGCCATGCCCTCCGGCAGACCTTAAAGTAGACCTTTAAACATACGACACGCGCAGAAAAATGTCCGCCCGAAACTTGTGACCTACAAGGAAGATGGTGTGGAAAGACTCCACAGAAAGGCAGACAGCAACTTATGACCTCTCCAGGAAACCACCTCGCCGAAATCAAGGTGGTAGGCGTAGGTGGTGGCGGTGTGAACGCCGTCAACCGCATGATCGATGAAAAGCTCCAAGGCGTGGAGTTCATCGCCATCAACACTGATGCGCAGGCTCTCATGCTCACGGATGCGGATGTCAAGTTGGATATCGGCCGTGAGGAAACTCGTGGCCTCGGCGCAGGTGCAAACCCTGATGTCGGACGCAAGTCCGCAGAAGATCACAAGGACCAGATCGAGGAGATCCTCGCTGGTGCTGACATGGTCTTCGTGACCGCTGGCGAAGGTGGCGGCACTGGTACTGGTGCGGCCCCCGTTGTAGCCAACATCGCGAAGAAGCAGAACGCACTGACCGTTGGTGTGGTCACCCGTCCATTCAGCTTCGAAGGTCGCCGTCGTACCAAGCAGGCTTTAGAAGGAATTGAAGCTTTGCGTGAGGTGTGCGATACCCTCATCGTCATTCCGAACGATTCCTTGCTGCAGCTCAGCGACGAGCAAATGTCCATGATGGACGCTTTCCGCAAGGCCGACGAAGTTTTGCTTTCTGGCGTGGAGGGCATTACCAAGCTGATCACTACCCCAGGTGTGATCAACGTGGACTTCGCAGACGTCCGTTCCGTCATGACCGATGCAGGTAGCGCGTTGATGGGCATCGGTACCGC
Source organism: Corynebacterium auriscanis (assembly GCF_030408435.1). Classification (NCBI taxonomy): domain Bacteria; kingdom Bacillati; phylum Actinomycetota; class Actinomycetes; order Mycobacteriales; family Corynebacteriaceae; genus Corynebacterium; species Corynebacterium auriscanis. Next base: position 964,517 of record NZ_CP047046.1, read on the forward strand.
CCGTGGTGAATCGCGCGCGGTCAAGGCCACCGAGGCCGCAATCAATTCACCGCTGCTGGAAAACACCATGAAGGGTGCACGCGGCGTGCTGCTGTCCTTCGCCGGTGGTTCTGACTTGGGCCTCATCGAGGTTTCCCAAGCTGCGGCTCTGGTTGAGGATCTGGCCGATGAAGATGCCAACATCATCTTCGGCACCATCGTGGATGACCAGCTGGGTGATGAGGTTCGTGTAACCGTCATCGCGACCGGTTTCGATGATTCCCCGTCTGCAGGTTCCGCAGCACAGCGCGGTGGTCAGCACCGGACGCAGGAGGCTGCCCAGTCCAGCTCCGCTTCTATCTTCGGTGGCGAGCAGGCCCCCGCAGCCCAGTCTTCCGCTACGCCTGTGCAACCCGCGCAGCAGGCGCAGCAGGTGCAGTCTGCCCAACCTGCGCAACAGGACCCACAGCCCGGCGCCGCACAGCCTGCCGGTAGCAGCTTCGCGCAGCGCACCCGCGGAGATATCCCACAGGGCTCCACCGCGAATGGTCTGTTCACCTCCCGCCAAGACAACGATGCCGCTGGCCGTCACCACCTGGACGACGAGGATGACCTCGATCTGCCCGATTTCCTGTAGAGGCTGAATGGCAATGACCCCTGCGGCACAGAATGGCACCCCACGGGTCCGGAAGGTGTTCACCGACCGGTCCGGCGGGGTCTCCCGCGCTCCGTACGACAGCTTCAACTTGGGCGATCACGTAGGAGATGACCCCAGTGCAGTGGCGGCTAACCGCACTCGGTTGGCACAATCCGTCGGACTGGAGTTGCATGATCTGGTGTTTATGGAGCAGATTCATTCTCCTACAGTTACCGAGTTGACGGCCAAAGAACTCGCTGCTTTGCGCAACCGCACCGAAGCTGGGGACAGCCTGACTGTGGAAGCTACCGACGCCCTCATCACCACAGTGCCGGGCATTGCCCTCGTTGTCCTCACCGCGGACTGCGTGCCAGTTCTGCTCTCCGACGAACAAGCGGGAATTGTGGCTGCCGTCCACGCGGGACGCATGGGTGCCAGGAACGGCATCATCCCGCGGACCATCGCGCGAATGGAGGAGCTGGGTGCGGTCCCGGCTGGAATCCACGCGCTGCTGGGCGCGGCGGCGTCGGGAAAAAAGTACGAAGTGCCAGAGCACATGGCGGCGGATGTGGAGTCTAAGCTGCCAGGTGCTCGTATGCGCACGGATGCCGGCACTAGCGGCCTGGATATTCGTGCGGGGTTGACTAGGCAGTTGCTGAGTTTGGGGGTTCGTAGTATCGACGCCGACCCGCGTGACACGATCGAGAGCCACAACTTTTTTTCCTACCGCAGAGAGGGCACCACGGGGCGACAAGCGGGGATGGTCTGGCTGACCCGCTAGAGGAACTGTGAGTGTACCTTTGCCACTGAAGGTCCAGGTCACCGTGGGAACTGAATGAAAGGTTTGTGTCGTGGAATTGACCCAGCAACAACAAGGCGATCTCGCGCGGCGCCTGCGTGACGTTCGCCAACGCGTGGCGGTGGCAGGTGGTGCGGATTTGCTGCCGATCACCAAATTTCACCCCGTAGAAGCGGTGCGAGTTCTGGCCCAATTCGGTGTGGGTGCCGTGGGAGAAAACCGTGAGCAGGAGGCCAAGGCCAAATACGAGGTGCTGGCCGGCCGCCCCGAGATCCACATGGTGGGGCAGATTCAAACCAAGAAGGCGAATTCGGTGGCCCGATGGGCAGCCGCAGTGCATACAGTGGATTCTTCGAAATTGTTGCAGGCGCTGGACCGCGGCGCTGGCCTGGCGATGGAACGTGGTGATCGGCTGGAGAAGCTACCCGTGCTGCTGCAGTTCAGTGCGGACGGCGATCCGCAGCGCGGTGGTGTAGTAGCAAGTGACATCGATGCCCTAGCAGATGAAGCACAACACTGCGCGAACCTAGAGCTGCGCGGGTTGATGACCGTTCCACCGCTGGGATCAGATGCGGCCAGTGTGTTTGCGCAGGGCCGGAAGCTTCTAGACAGCATTGCAGATAGGGTAGTGGGTGTTCCGGTGTACTCGGCGGGTATGAGCCAAGACATGGAAATCGCGATCGCCGAGGGCTCGACGTTGGTGCGTGTCGGAACAGATATCATGGGCCCGCGCCCAGTAATTTGATTTATTGACTTTAAATACGGGAAAGGACCCCTTTAACTGATGTCTGACGGATTCGGCAACAAGTTCAAAGAGTTTTTCGGCTTTGGCGAGGTAGACAGCTACCAGGACCCGTATTTCCGCGACGGCGCCGCGGATTCTCGTGAGCGTGCCGATGAGCACGATCACCGCGATCGCGGTATTAGCGAGTCTCGCGAGGCTCGTTACGGTGGCCGTGACCGTTACAGCCGAGAAGAAGATGACTTCCGGGATCGTAGCCGGGCGCCACGAGATTACGAGGCCCGCCCTTCCCGTTACGTCCGCGAGGATTCCGTTGGTCGTCCCGCACCGCGTGCACGCGTGGAGCCACAGTATGCCCGTCTGTCGTTGAGCTCCTACACGCAGGCTGGCGAGATCGCCGAGATCATCAAGACCGGTGATGTGGCGGTATTCAACCTAGGCGGCATGGAGAAGGCTGAGGCTACTCGTGTTCTGGATTTCACGGCCGGTTTGGCGCGCGGGCTGGACGCAACGCTAAAGAAGCTGCGAGGTGTGCGCAACTTCGTGCTCATTCCAGCAGATGTGACCTTGGAACAAAGCCAGCTGGATAAGCTGGCCGAGGACCTGTAAGCCGTACCCACAGATCTAGCACAGCCGGAAATTTCGGTAGTAAGAGTAAACGTGAACTCAGCTATAGTCTTATTGATCCTCCTGTTGAAGCTGTACATTTTGGTTCTGATCCTCCGGATCATCATCGAAATGGTGCAGTCCTTCTCAAGGAATTGGCGCCCGCAGCGGTGGTTTAGCATCTGCGCGGAGCCCATTTTCGTGGTAACGGATCCGCCTGTGAAGGCGCTGCGCAAACTTATCCCGCCGGTCCAGCTGGGTGGTGTGGGCCTCGACGTCTCCGTTTTGGTTCTTTTCTTCATCCTGCAGCTTCTCATGATGATTCTGGGGCGGATGTCAGCTCTCTAAAGCTGGACGGTTCACTGGCTTTCTGTTTGCCAAAACCTTCTTTTCGGACGCCAAGGGGTGCCCGGGGGCATATCCCGCGGGGCCCCTTTCGCGTATCTACTGCAGCTATTGCGCGTGGCGTCAGCGTGCGGCGGGGGTGTTTGGCACATGTTGAGCTGACCACGGTTGCTGTGGAGTTGTCTGCGCCGAAGTGAAGGCTGGTCGGTGCAAGAAGTGGGAGAAATGTGGTGAAGAAAGGCCTCACGGGAATGAGAATGATGAAAAATGCGTAAATAATACACTAATTTTCCATCCGACAACGTGTTCGACAGTGATTGTTGATATCCGTTATCAGCAGAACCTGGCTCGGGGGTGTAGAGTTTCCCCCCAACATTGGGGTGCTTCAGCTGTGCGGTATTACCGTCGGGGGTATGAGTTTTCAGGCCAATATTTGCGGTTGTAAGTGTGTATATAACTAAAAAATATTGGTTAAGAGAGTGATCCTTATCTAGTTCCGTTTGTATTTTTGGGATCTTCACCCATATTGCTGATTAGAAGACTTGTTGAACGGTTTCGTGTTGGATACACTTGTACCATCTCCGCGGTATTTGAGTGAGGCCGTGGAGATGTCGTGTGTAGTGATGGAAGCCGTCATCGAGGGAAATGTGGGTCCCTCGGTGGCGGCTTTCTCTAATTCCAGGGGCACTTCTGGCCAAATCTCCACATTAAGTTGAGCTTTACTCGTGGTCCACTGGTATGCTGTGGACAGTTTGTAACTATAAGGAAGATCCTCATTAGCGCGAGACCACTCAATGAGGCGTTTTCGAACCGGAAGGGAATCTAATGCCGCTGACTCCAGCTGATGTGCACAACGTCGCCTTTAGCAAGCCACCAATTGGTAAGCGGGGCTACAACGAAGATGAGGTTGATCAGTTCCTTGATCTTGTTGAGGACACGCTCGCGGAGCTCCAGGAAGAAAACGCCGACCTGAAGCAGAAGCTCCAGTCTGCGCCAGCACAGAATACGTCCGCTCCAGCAGCGCAGCCTCAGGTGAGTGAGGCAGAGCTGCGCAGGAAGATTGAGGCTGAACTGCGTCCGCAGATCGAGGCTGACGCACAGCGTAAGGCGCAGTCCCAGGCACAGGCTTCCACTGCACAGACCGAGTCCTCTGCGCAGGTTGAGGCTCGCGTGAAGGAACAGTACGAGGCCCGTCTGAAGCAGGCTGAGGATCGTGCTCGCCAGGCAGAAGAGAATGCCCGCAAGGCTCAGGCCGAGGCCACTGAGGCTAAAAAGGCTCAGCCAGCCCAGGTGTCCCAGGCTGCTACCGCCTCCAGCGATGCTGGAAAGGACGGTGCTGCAACTCCGGATACGCACATGCAGGCAGCCCGCGTTCTATCTCTGGCGCAGGAGATGGCAGATCGCCTGACTGGCGATGCCAAGGCCGAATCCACCACCATGCTGGAGCAGGCTCGGGCACAGGCCAAGAAGACCATCGAGGATGCAGATGCAAGCTCCAAGGCCACCTTGGATGATGCCAAGAAGAAGTCCGAGGCTCAGCTAGCGGATGCCAAGACCCGTTCCGAGAAAATGCTGGCCGATGCCAAGCAGCAGTCTCAGGCCCAGTTGGCAGACGCAAAGCAGAAGTCCGAGACCATGGTGTCCGATGCCACTGCTCAGTCTCAAGCTCAGATCCGTCAGGCCCAGGAGAAGGCGAACGCCCTGCAGCAGGATGCCGAGCGTAAGCACACTGAGATCATGACCACGGTCAAGAGCCAGCAGCAGACCTTGGAGGCGCGTATCGAAGAGCTGCGCACCTACGAGCGCGAGTACCGCACCCGTCTAAAGACCTTCCTCGAGTCTCAGCTGGAGGAACTCAACAGCCGGGGCACCGCCGCTCCTGCCGGCTCCATCGACTCCCAGAACACCAACCGCTAAACGTTGGGCTGGCAACAGTCCAACCGTGTGACACGGTGACCTGAAAACGAAAGCACCATGCTTGCCTTAGCAATTAGCCTCGCAATCATCGGCTTTGCGGTCCTCGTCTTTGCCCTGTGGCAAGGATCGATGGCCCTAGCTTGGATTTGTATCGGAATTGCCTCGGTAGGCGTGGTGCTTTCTCTTGTGGACCTCGCCAGGCACCGCAAAAGGTCTCGTGAAACCACCACGAGTGATGAGGGTAGATCCTAGGGTAATCCTCTAGGTAAACCCCGCAGGAAAAGTGCTCGCTTGCACGGACGACTTCGTGGTGTAGCATCTAACTCACATGCTCGGAACCATCACGCACGAGGGAACGAGAAACGCAATGATCCGGCCATCACCGGGGAGTGTCGTCGGAAGAACAGCTTTTCGGGAGGATTCTCCTGATAGGCCCAGTAGAACCGGCCGGATTCGGGGCACGTCACGCCTTAAGGTAAGTGGAACAGCTTGAACACCGTGCGACCGCCTAAGGCGGGGGAAGGCTGTTCAATCAGGGTGGTACCGCGAGGAAGACCAAGACCATTCTTGGCCCCAATCGTCCCTGTTGTTTAGCACTTTGAACCGCGACAACAGCAAAGGACAGCGCGCTATGAACGCCACTCCAGCCGGCGGGGCATACCCCCGCGTTGATATGTCCAATGGTGGATCAACCGCCTTCCCAGATCTCGAGAATCAGGTCTTGGAATATTGGAAGCAGGACGGAACCTTCCAGGCCTCCATCGAGCAACGCACTGGAGAGGACGAGTACATCTTCTATGATGGCCCCCCATTCGCTAACGGCCTGCCACACTATGGTCACTTGCTGACGGGTTACGTCAAGGACATCGTGCCGCGCTACCAAACCATGCGTGGCCGCCATGTTCCGCGTGTATTCGGCTGGGACTGCCACGGCTTGCCCGCCGAGCTGGAAGCGGAGCGCCAGCTGGGTATCAAGGGCCGGGACGGCATCGAAGAGATGGGCCTGCAGAAGTTCAACGAGTACTGCGCCACCAGCGTGCTCCGCTACACCGATGAGTGGAAGAACTACGTCACTCGACAAGCGCGTTGGGTGGACTTCGACAACGGCTACAAGACGATGGACCTGAACTTCATGGAGTCCGTTATGTGGGCGTTTAAGACGCTCTACGACAAGGGTCTCATCTACCAAGGCTTCCGCGTGCTGCCGTACTCGTGGGCCGAGCAAACTCCACTGTCCAACCATGAGACCCGCCTGGATGATTCTTACAAGATGCGCCAGGATCCCACGCTCACGGTGACCATGCCGTTCACTGGTGCGCGGGAAGGCACTGCCGCTCAGGCGACGTTGCGAAAGCACCCTGAATTGCTCGAGGCTGCGGCCATTGCTTGGACGACCACGCCATGGACTCTGCCAAGTAACTTGGCGTTGGCGGTTAATCCCTCGGTGACCTACCAACTGGTTCGCGTGGGCGAGGATGGAGAAGAGGGCTTCGCTGGAAAGCTTTTGGTGCTGGCCGAGCCTCTGGTCGGCTCGTATGCCAAGGAATTTGGCGAAAGCCGGGAGGTTGTGGCGTCGTTCGCAGGAGAAGAACTGGTCGGCCTTACTTACGAGCCAGTTTTCGACTACTTCCGCAACGCCCGGAACGCCTTCCAGGTTCTCAGCGCTGACTACGTCACCACAGAAGACGGTACGGGTGTGGTTCACCAAGCCCCGGCCTTCGGTGAAGATGATATGAATACCTGCGAGAAGGCCGATATCGAGCTGGTGATCCCCGTGGACATCGACGGAACCTTCACTTCCCAGGTCCCCGATTACAAGGGGCAGCTTGTTTTCGACGCCAACAAGGCCATCATTAAGGACCTCAAACAGGCGGGCCGTGTATTCCGGCACCAGACGATTGAGCACTCTTACCCACACTCGTGGCGTTCCGGAGAACCGCTGATCTACATGGCCCTGCCATCTTGGTTTGTGGCTGTGACCAAGTTCCGTGACCGTATGGTGCAGCTCAACCATGAGCAGATCGAATGGATGCCATCTCACATCCGGGATGGTCAATTCGGCAAGTGGCTGGAGGGTGCCCGTGACTGGAATATCTCTCGCAACCGCTACTGGGGTGCCCCGATCCCTGTCTGGGTCTCGGACAACGATGAGTACCCACGCATTGATGTCTACGGAAGTCTCGACGAGCTGGAGCGCGACTTCGGCGAGCGTCCTCAGTCCTTACATCGTCCACACATTGACCAATTGGTTCGTCCAAACCCTGACGACCCAACGGGTAAGTCCATGATGCGTCGTGTACCTGAGGTCTTGGACTGCTGGTTCGAATCCGGCTCCATGCCTTTCGCGCAAAAGCACTACCCGTTTGAAAACCGGGAGTGGTTCGAAACGCATTCGCCCAGTGACTTCATCGTGGAATACTCGGGCCAGACCCGTGGCTGGTTCTACACGCTGCACGTGCTGGCAACCGCGTTGTTCGATCGCCCGGCGTTCAAAAAGGTTGTGGCCCACGGTATCGTACTCGGTGATGATGGACTGAAGATGAGTAAGTCCAAGGGCAACTACCCGAACGTCAACGAGGTGTTTGAGCGGGACGGATCCGATGCGATGCGGTGGTTCCTCATGAGTTCGCCAATCCTGCGTGGCGGCAACTTGATCGTTACCGAGCAAGGCATCCGCGAGGGTGTTCGCCAAGCGATGCTGCCCATGTGGAACGCGTACTCGTTCCTGCGTCTGTACGCCTCCCAGCCAGCACAGTGGGATACGTCGTCCACGCACGTATTGGATCGCTACATCCTCGCCAAGCTGCACGACACGGTGTCAGCAGTAACCGATGCCTTGGATAGTACGAACATCGCTCTGGCGTGTGATGAGGTGCGTAGTTTCTGCGACGTTCTCACCAACTGGTTTGTCCGTCGATCTCGCGACCGGTTCTGGGCTGGCGATACCAGTGAAGCCGGCCACCCGGAGGCATTCAACACGCTGTATACGGTGTTAGAGACTCTCAGCCGCATTGCTTCACCCCTGTTGCCCATGACCACCGAGGTGATCTGGCGTGGTCTGACTGGGGAGCGCTCCGTACACCTGGCCGAGTGGCCCGATGCGAACGCGTTGCCTGCCGATGCCCAGCTCGTGGAGGCAATGGATGCCGTCCGTGCCATTAGCTCCGCGGCGAGTTCCCTGCGTAAGGCGCACAAGCTCCGCAACCGTTTGCCACTTCCAAAGCTGACCGTGGCGCTACCGGAGGCAGAGGCGCTGAGCGATTTCGTCTCGATCATTGCCGATGAGGTGAATGTCAAGGAAGTTGCCTTGACTGAAGATGTCGCTAGTGTGGGTTCCTCCGATGTCGTTGTCAATGCTCGGGCGGCGGGCCCACGCCTGGGCAAGGATGTTCAGCGTGTCATCAAGGCCGTGAAGTCCGGCAACTATTCGGTTGCGGACGACGGCACGGTATCCGCCGATGGCATCGAGCTGCAGGATGGAGAGTTCACGCGCAAGCTTGTCGCCGTTGACCCGGAACACACAGCGGAGGTTGCCAGCGAGAATGGCTTGGTGGTGCTGGATACCACCACCACCGAAGAACTGGAAGCCGAGGGGTGGGCCGCAGACCGCATCCGCGGAATCCAGGAGGCCCGCAAGTCTAGCGGCTTGCAGGTTAGTGATCGCATCGCGCTCCGGCTATCAGTTCCGGAGGGTAAGGAAGATTGGGCTCAAACCCACGCGCAGCGCATCGCCGCCGAGGTGCTGGCCACCGACGTGGAGGTCATCAAGGGCGAGCAGTTGACCTACGATGTCGCCGACGGCTGCAGCGTGGACGTCACCAAGAACTCCCAGTAGTTTGCCGCCGAAGAAGCGGTGGCAGTTCTCCCTGAAGGGTGGTGGAACCTGAAGTGAGCATGTTCGCTCCACATGGTCCTGCGCGGGGCTTTGGTCGTTTCGCGCTGGCGCCTGTGCTGCCTCCCGCTCTCATGGTGTTATCGGGGTTATCCCTCTACGCGGGGGCGGCCGTGGCGGTGGGTCTCTTTGAGGTTCTACCCCCGGCGGTTGTTGCCTGGCTGCGCCTAGCATCAGCCGGAGTCATCCTGATAATTCTGCGCCGCCCACCCGTGGCGGAATTTTTGGGACGATCGGGGGTTCTCGCGCTCGCATTTGGTCTCGTTACCATCGCCATGAATATGACCTTCTACGAGGCTATCGCTCGCTTGCCGTTGGGAACCGCCGTCGCCATTGAATTCTTGGGCCCCATCGTGGTGGCGGCTTGTGGTAGCTCCAGCGTGCGCGATTGGTTGTCCTTGATCTTGGCGGCTCTGGGGGTTTTGGTGCTCTCGGGTGCGCAGTGGTCTACGGAGGCCGCCGGAGTGCTGTTTGCGCTTGGCGCGGCTGCTCTGTGGGCGGGTTATATCGTGGTTGGTCATCACGTATCGGGTTCGCCCAATTCACTTGCCATTGGCTTTTTTCTCTCCGCACTTGTGATGGCCCCTCTTGCTTTGGTGCTGTGGCCTGGGGGACCTTTTGGTCCGACGCCACCCAGTCCCGACCTCGACCCCATTATCATTCTCGGATTGGCCGCGGGGCTCGGCGTACTGAGTGCGGTCATTCCGTACAGCCTGGACCAAGTGATACTGCGCGTGGCGGGACAGGCGTATTTTGCGGTCCTGTTGGCGCTACTGCCATTGACAGCAGCAGTGTTGGGCGCGGTCGCGTTGGGCCAAAGGCTCAGTGGCGTCGAAATTGGTGGCATCGTCTTAGTGGTGGCAGCCGTGGCTTTGCGTAAGCCAGCGAGTGGCGAAACGGCAGCGGCGGTGGAGTCGCCCGTGGACGATGATGCGGCGAGCGGATCCTCCTACGGCGACTGCACCGCTGAAACCTCCGAGGAATCCGCGTGAATCAGGACGGACTTCGCGGGCGGTGGGTTGCGCACATCGATATGGACGCGTTCTACGCATCCGTAGAACAGCTCACCCGTCCGGCATTGCGTGGCCGGCCCGTGCTGGTCGGAGGCACATCGGGCAGGGGAGTCGTTGCCGGTGCGTCCTACGAGGCCCGCACCTTCGGGGCGCGCTCGGCGATGCCGATGCACCAGGCGATTCGCATGTGCCACCACCGCGCGGTCGTGGTTAACCCGCGGCGCGAAGTGTACCAAGCCGCCTCGCGGAGGATTTTTAGAATCATCTCGAGCTTCGCGGGCGTCGTGGAACAAATCTCGATCGATGAAGGGTTCGCGGAGCCCTCCGAGCTAGTCGGCCGCGAGGGTGCAGAGGGGGTTGAGGCGGCGCGCAGCTGGGCGTCGGAATTACAAAAGGCGGTAGAAGACGAAACGGGACTGCCGTGTTCCATTGGCATGGCGGCCACCAAGTTGGATGCGAAAATGGCCAGTGATCTGGCAAAACCGCACGGCATCTTTGTGGTAGATCCGGGCCGGCGCGCCGATGTGTTCCACGAGCGTTCGGTGGCGGAAGTGTGGGGGATTGGCCGGGTCGCGCAAGGGCGGCTGCATGAGGTGGGAGTGGAGACCATCGGCCAGTTTGTGCGGATGGATCGCACGGATGTGCGCACCTTGCTGGGAAATACCGGACTGGAACTGCAGCGGATGGCGGCTGGGCAGGATTTGCGCCCGGTGGCCCCGCGAGCGCGAGCTAAGCAGGTGAGTGCGGAACAAACTCTGGCGGCGGATGTGCGGACCACGCGCGAGGTGCTGCCACATTTGGATAGGAGCGTGCGGCACGCACATGCGCGTTTGCTCAAAGACGGCCGGGCGGCCAAGACAATCACGGTGAAGATTCGCACGGCTGATTTTCAGATCCACACGCGGTCAGCCACGCTCGCCGCGCCGACGGAGGATGTGGATGTGATTCTGAGTGTCGCCCGTAGGATCCTGCCACGGCCGGAGGATCTGGGCGCGGTGCGTCTGGTGGGATTGGGGTTGTCTGGGTTGGCCGACGATCGCCAGCAGCTGCTGTTTCCCGAACTGGATACGGACAAAGCCAGCGGATTGACAGGGGCCGACGTAGTACGCATCAGCAGCGATATTGGTCGCACAGGTGGGGTGAGCGGGACAGGAGGGGAGCTGGCGACCCCGGTTGACGAGGCATCCGCGGAGAAAATCGCGGCTCGGCGTTGGCGCCCCACCCAAGACGTGCATCACGAGGAGTTCGGCCATGGGTGGGTCCAGGGAGTGGGCGAGCACGTGTTGACGGTGCGATTCGAAACGCGGGCAACGGATCGACCTGGGCGCGTGAAGAATTTTCCAGTGACCACAGATGAACTCCGGGTGTGCGATCCCTTGGAATCGCTGGACTGGGAATTATCGCAGGTGGAGGGCGACGACGGGGGAGAGGATTAGTCCGGATGGGCCACATTCAACTCCGCTTCGCTGGCCGCATTCAGCTCTGCGGTGTAAGTCAGCTTCGCTGTCTCAATCACCTCCGTTGTGCTGCGAGTTCCGTCAGCAACCACATCCGCGCCTGCGACGGGCGCAGGTTCCCCGCTGAACGAATACCATGCCGCGCCAGATCCGCCCCGCCACCTGCGCTGCCGTAGACAAAGTGGACACCCCCTTCCGGCACTCGAGTACTGATCAGCACTGGCACGTCCAGCGCCTCCAGTGCCTTCGCCATCGCAGCCGGCACATTTCCTGACCCCATGGCGGAAACCACCAAGCCGTCGATGTCAGTCGCGGCGAGCTGCTCGATGAGAACTCCGTCGGCCCCCGCGTAGGCGTCAATAATTGGTATGTGTAAACCGGCCAAACGCGATACATAATCTTTTTGTACCGACGCCGCCACGGCGAATTCGTCCACACCTTCCGCTAGGCGGAAAGCCGCATCTTCCGTGGTGTGCCATTTGGTGGTGCCTATCGCGGGCAACACTTGACCGCCGAACGCGATTCGCACCAGGGATTGTTCGCTGTCGACATTCAGTAGTTTCGTCGCAGTTGCTACCGCAGCGCGGAGATTCAGCGGGCCATCCGGATTCCCGTCATCAGCGGGGCGCTGCGCGCCGGTGAAGACAATGGGGCAGGATAAATCCGCGCACAGACGGGCAACGGCGAACGCAGTTTCCTCCATCGTGTCCGTGCCGTGGAGGACGATGACAGCATCGGCTGGGGTCACCTCATCGGCTTCCGAATCGCCCGCAAGCACCGCCGCGCGAACTCGATCGATGATGAAATCCATGTCTGCCAGGGAGATATCGGAAGAGTCCACTGTCATGATGTCCTCGCCGGTGATCTGTGGCTGCCCCGCACCCGTGGCGAAACCAGCGCGGCTGATCAGGTCTGAGCATTGCAGACTGGGGATTAAGTCGCCATTGTCATTGTGCAGGCAGCTGATGGTGCCGCCGGTGCCGAGAACGTGAATGCGGGGTGGAACAGTCATGGCCCCAATGTACCGTGGAGGCGGTTTATCCCTACCGTGGAGTGGCTTTAGGCTGCGGCGAACTGGTAGTCACAATAGTCCCATGTGTAACATTGCGGTGTTAAAGATTGCAGGGATCGGTGTCCCTCCAAACGACTAACCCGATTTAAGGAGAATCCACGCACTCATGATGAAAAAGACAATGGCCGTAGCCATCACCCTGGCCACTACGCTGACCATGACCGCGTGCGGTGGAGACAAGGAATCGACGGACTCTACTTCCAGCTCCACCGCTGCCTCCAGCTCTTCTGCTCCCAAGAAGGACACGCCTACGGCTGCTGAGCTGACCAATACCCTCAACCGTGCGGTGGATCCGAACCTGCCACCGGAGCAGAAGACCGACACGGTCGTTGGTGGCGAAAAGGCCCCACAGCTTTTCACTGCACTGACGAAATCCAAGCAGCAGTCCAAGGCGCAGCTCAAGGTCGTCGACCCAGTGCTCCCATCACTGACCCCAGGTAATGTCTCTGCCACCGTTTCCCTGACCTTGCCTCAACAGCAGCCCAACAACATCACCGGTGTGGAGTTCGTTAATGAGGGTGGCAAGTGGAAGTTGGATCAAAAGTGGGCTTGTACCTTGGTAGAAAACGTTCTGCCGGATCAGGTTCCACCAATGTGCAAGCAGGGCTAAGCCAGCGCGATAAGGGCTCACCGGCCAGCGTATCCCCGCTAGCTATCCCACTCGGTGCGCTGCACCGTCTCCTGATTAACTCTCACCTTCGAGCCCTGTTTGCCGAAGGTGAGGGTTTGCTTGATTTCTACCCGTCCTCTCACCGGCAAAGGCTTGGTCAGATCCAGATTGAGCTGACCGGATGCCTGGGTGGTGGAATCCAATACGTTCAAATCGGTCTGTGCGAGGTTTTTTACGGCTGGCGCGCGGTCAACTGCCACCCGCAAGCGCACGGCTTGTCCCTTGCGCTCAACCAGTGTGTACGTCACCGTCTGGCGCATCGAGATCACTCCGTCGATTCGGCTGGACACGCTCCATGTCGCACCTTCACCGATGGCCTGTTCCGGGAATACGATGGGCATATCGGTGACCTGGGTCAGTGCATGTTCGATACTTGCCCGGGCCGAATCCGTCGCTGTTTCCGGAGCGGATAAAGTGCGGCTGGAAACGCGACCATCTGCGGTGCTAGTGGAGCTAATCTCAAAACCCTCGGCGGTGGAAATATCCTCATTGCGGTCGGCATTCGTGCCCGTAGGTTTGCCCACGGTGACAGTCACCTTGTGTTTGTTGCCATCGGTGCTGGAGGAGGCCTTGACCGGCAGGTTCATGGTGACTTCCTCGTAGCTCAAGTCCCCTTGTTCGTCAGTGGCATCGCTGTTCCCGGCTGCCTGGCTGGCCGCATCTTGGCGCTGGTTTTTCTTGCCACCTGTCGTGGTCTGGGACATTCCTTCGGTCGTTTTAATGTTGACTTCTTGATCGCCTGGATCACTGAACCACACGAGGGGAGTACGTGGCGCGGCACCCTCTCCGAGGAGTTTCACCGTCACGCCCGGAACAGTGGCTTGAGCTGGTCGCATGGCTACTGGCTTTTCCCCGGACGAGCAGGCCACTAAGCCCGCGCCCCCCAAGGTCAGAACTGCAGCGAGAAACGCTGTTGCTTTCCTTGTGCCAGACAGAGTTGTTTTACCCACAAGTTCACAGCCTAACAGGCGGGGGCTAGACTCTTAGAACGTGACTTCCAAACGAGCCTCGCTTCTCGCCGTGAGCCTCATGCTCGCCATTATCGCGATCGATCAGTTGAGTAAATGGGCAGTCGTGGAAAATCTTGCGCCCCGCACGGCTTACCCAATCCTCGGTGAGTGGTTCCGCTTTTACTTGGTCAGGAATCCAGGTGCGGCTTTTTCTTTTGGTACCGACGCCACCATCGTGTTCTCGTTCATTCAAATAGCTGCAGTCGCGCTATGCCTGTTTTTGGCTTTCCGTGCGAGGAGCTGGTGGACGATCTTACCCATCGGGCTCATCGGTGGTGGTGCAGCTGGCAATCTCATTGACCGCATCTTCCGCCACCCAGCGGGATTGCACGGGCATGTGGTGGACTTCTTCAGCTTTGGAAGCTTTGCCATTTTCAACGTGGCGGACTCCGCCATCACGGTGGGGGTGGTGCTTTATCTCATCTACACCCTGTTCGTGGAACCACGTCGCCAGGGGGTGCGCGCATGAGCCGATTTGATCAGCAACCTGCGACCCAATCAGCCAGTGTTCAACGCGAAAACCGTGTCCTGCCCGTTCCCGACGGCTTGGCGGGGATGCGGGTGGATGCGGGGCTCAGCAAGCTTTTGGGCCTATCCCGTACGGTGGTAGCGCAGCTTGCCGCAGACAATGACGTACTCATGGACGGAGTGTCTGTTGGCAAATCGGATCGTTTGGTGCCCGGTGCATGGTTGGATATCAACTTGCCGGAGCCTCCCCGGGATTTGGCCAACGAGCCACCACAGTTGGTGGAGGGCATGGACATTTTGTATGCCGACGACGATGTGATTGTGGTCGACAAGCCCGTGGGTGTTGCGGCTCACCCCACCTTGGGTTGGGAGGGGCCCACGGTCACTGCGGGGTTGGCCGCAGCGGGGTTCCGAATTTCTACTTCCGGACCGCCGGAGCGCAAAGGCATCGTGCAGCGTTTGGATGTGGGAACCTCCGGGGCCATGGTCGTGGCAGCTAGTGAACGGGGATACTCCCTTCTGAAACGGGCATTCCGCGATCGTGAAGTGGATAAGACCTATCACGCGCTAGTACAAGGGCACCCGGATCCCACCACGGGCACGATTGATGCTCCCATCGCTAGGCACCCCAGCGCGGGGTGGCGCTTTGCCGTTCGTGATGATGGCAAGCACGCGATCACACACTACGACACGCTAGAGGCGCATCGCCAGGCCAGCTTGCTGAAAATCAAGCTGGAGACAGGGCGCACGCACCAAATTCGTGTGCACTTTTCCTCGTTGCATCATCCCTTGGTGGGGGATCCAATGTACGGATCGGATCCCAAGTTGGCCGAAAGGCTTGGGTTGATCCGCCAGTGGTTGCACGCGGTTGAACTTGGTTTCCCACACCCGTCGGGGCAGTGGATGACCATCCAGTCTCCGTATCCGCAGGACCTAGCAACTGCTTTGGATCGATTGCGAGATGCCAATGACGCATAAACCCGGCAGCCAGGATGCCTATCACTGGCGCCGGTCGCAAGCCATTGTGGTGAATAAGCGCCGTCGCAGGCAGTTGGATTGGGAGGACACGCGTAAACCCGCGTGGGTAGCGTGGCTTTCGGGGGTGTGCACCATCGCGTTGTTGCTGACCTTGTTGGCCTTGGGTGCAACGGAGGATTCCACCGCGCCGATTGCCAACGGGGACCGACTAGGGCCTTTTGATACGTCCCGGATGCAGTACAAACACCAAGCCCAACAAAGGCTGGCTGAAGCACAGGGCGACGAACCCCGCTGGGCCTTGGTCTTGGCAGATAAACCGTGGACGTCCGATTCCATGGCCAAGCTGCTCTCGGATGTTGAAACCTCCCATCAGCGCTTGCGCGTGAGCACTGTGTATGCCGCCGGCTCTGGGTTGTTGGCCGAGGCGGTGGGGGAACCCGCCATTGGACACACGAGGGCAGATGTTTTCGCCAACGTCGCCTTGGACTTAGCCGGTGAGAACCTCCGCGTCGCCAAGCGGGTGGTTTTCGATGCGATGCTGGTCTACGGCAAACCCGACACGCTGCGGGCGTTATCCCAACGAGTGTTCTCCGTGGAGCCGGCGCCAGTGGACGCTGTCTACGGCAAGATCGGGGTGCGTACGCAGGCACTAGATCAGTAGCCGTACGGTAGAACGTAGGTGGGCGTGGTGCTAGAGCCGAGGAGAAGGCTGCAGCCCCGGAGCTTGGAAGATGGTGCCCTGCGGTGAAACGCGATCGGGTGCAGCTACGGGCGCTGAGGAGAAGGCTCCAGCCCCGGAGCTAGGAAGATGGTGCCCTACGGTGAAACGCGATCGGGTGCAGCTACGGGCGCTGAGGACAAGCCGCCAGCCCCGGAGCTTGGAAGATGGTGCCCTGCGGTGAAACGCGATCGGGTGCAGCTACGGGCGTCGGGACGAAAAATAGGGCGCACCGAACAAACAGTGAACTAAACAACGCGGGCAGGGGCCTGCGGTGGGAAAAGGGAGAAGCAACGATGGTGTGGGGATTTGGAGCGTACCTGCTGTGGGGTGTGTTCCCGGCGTTTTTCCCGCTGTTGAAACCCGCGGCGCCGGTGGAGATCTTGGCGCACCGGTTTATCTGGACGCTGGTGTTCATGTCGATCGTGGTGGTGGCCGTGGGTGCGATGAAATCCATGCGGCACATTTCGCGGGACCAGTGGCTGAAGGTCACGTTGGCGGCAGTGTTGATCTCACTGAACTGGGGCTTGTACATCTACGCCGTGAATACCAATCATGTGGCCGATGCAGCACTGGGGTACTTCATCAATCCGCTGGTCACGGTCATGTTGGCCGTGGTTGTGCTGCGGGAATCGCTGCGGCCGATGCAGCTTGTGAGTGTGGCTATCGCCTCGGTGGCGGTGATTATTCTGACTGTGGCTCTGGGCCAGCCTCCGATTATCGCCCTGGGGTTGGCGTTGAGCTTTGGGTTGTATGGTCTAGTCAAGAAGCAGGTGAAACTCAGCCCAATCCAGTCCCTGACCGCGGAAACCCTAGTGTTGGCTCCGGTTGGTTTGGGGTACATCGTTTACTTGCAGTCCCAGGGGCAGAACACATTCGTGCAACACGGCCCAGGGCACGCGGCGCTGTTAATGACTGCCGGAGTGGTGACGGCGGTGCCGCTGCTGCTTTTCTCCAAAGCTGCTCAGGTATTGAGTTTGACTAGTTTAGGCATGATCCAATACATCACCCCGGTGATGCAGATGCTGTGGGCGGTATTCGTCAATCAGGAAGCCATTCCCGCGGCCCGATGGGTGGGCTTTTGCATCATTTGGGTGGCGGTCATCATCTTCATCGTGGATATGATTCGGCACCGCCCACCACGCATTCGGCACCAGCGGATTGCTCGCGGATTGTCACAGGGTAGCGCTGACTGAGCGGGCCTATGCGCCCGTGACGGCACCGCCCACCACGCATTCGGCACCTGTGAATTGTCACAGTTTAGACGAAGCTCTTGCCCTCGCCACGGTACGTCAGCCACGTATCGATAATTTCCCCATTGGAGACCACGAGTACTTGATCCGTCCACTCGCACTGCTCGCCACCTTTGGCGTGGCGCATCCACACGTGGGACCCCAATTGTAGGTTGCGTGCCGCAGGCCCCGTCAGCGGAGTTTGTACTTCGCCAGGCCCCTCCAGCGCTGCCATCTTCAGGTCGCGCGGCCAATCAACTACCGGCAGACGGTCTTTGCCTGTTGGTCCCGACGCCACGCGCCCCCCACCCGCGACCGTGACGGTGTTCGGGCCGGGCCGGCGCACGACGGGCACTACGAACCACTCGGCCGGGGTGGGAGTAAACGTCTTGTAGTTATCGAACAACGCGGGGCCGACCACGCCCGAACCCGCGCCGATTTCCGTTATGACTTCTTCGGAACGGGTGGTTTCGATTGAACCCGTTCCTCCGCCATTGACGAATTCCAGCGCGGGGCGGCCGGTGGCACGCAGTTCCTCTTGGACGATGCGGATCAGAACCTCGCGGCGCTTGGCTAGCTCCTTGACCGACACGGACTTCATGACCGCTACGGCCGGGGAAGTATCGGTGGTTCCAGCGATCTGGCCTTCGTATGCCATCACACCCACGATGTCGAAACCTTGGCGGGCCAAGATGCTGCGTACGAAGGAACGCAGGTGATCGGCAGATCGGATCGGGGAGCGTAGGGCACCGATATGGACGGGGCCGACTTCCAGCGAGGCGTCGAGATCAATACACACCCGCACCGAGCCACGCTCTTGGGGTGGGACTACGGCATCGATGAAGTTGAGGTGCTCCACGGAATCAACCATCAAGGTGATGCAATCGCGAAAGTGCACGTCGCAGAGCAGACGGTGGAGGGATTCCCGGTTGGCGCTGGGGTAGGCCACCAGCACGTCGTCGCACGTACCGCTTTCCACCAGCCACATGGCCTCGTCCAGATTGAACGCTAAGATTCCCTGGTATCCCGGGAGCTCCAACACGCGCCGGATCAGTTCGCGGATACGGATGGACTTGCTGGCCAGGCGGATAGGGGTGCCTTCTGCACGCCGAGTCATGGATTGGGCATTTTCAATGGCCGCATCCAGATCGAGGACTGAAAAAGGGGCGTCCAAGTGGGTAACTGCGGCACGTACGTCTGCTCTCATGACTTTAAGGGTATATCCCTTTACGAGCCGAAATGGGGCGATGGGGAAATTGAAAACGAACGCGCTAGTATGGCCTACCATGAGCGGTTCTTCTTTCGTACATCTGCACAATCACACCGAGTACTCCATGCTCGACGGAATGGCGAAAGTGGACATGCTGGCGGCGGAAGCGAAACGTCAGGGTATGCCCGCTGTCGGTATGACAGACCACGGAAACATGTTCGGCGCCGATGCGTTTTACCGCGCTATGACAGCCGCAGACATCAAGCCCATCATTGGCATTGAGGCCTACATCGCACCGGAATCCCGCTTCAACCAAAGCCGTGTGCGGTGGGGTAGCCCCGAACAAAAGTCCGATGATGTTTCGGCTTCGGGTGCGTACCTGCACCAGACGATGATTGCGGAGAACGCCACGGGTTTGCGAAACCTCTTCTACTTGAGCTCCATGGCCTCTTACGAGGGCCAACTGGGTAAGTGGCCCCGCATGGATGCCGAGCTGATCGCCGAGCACGCCGAGGGCATCATCGCCACCACCGGATGCCCCTCCGGTGACGTGCAAACCCGCCTGCGCCTGGGGCAGTTCGATAAGGCCCTAGAAGCAGCCGCGATGTGGCAGGACATTTATGGGAAGGACAATTTCTTCCTAGAGCTCATGGATCACGGCCTGGAGATTGAGCGCCGCGTGCGCGACGATCTGTTGGAGATCGGGCGCCGCTTGGAGCTGCCGCCACTGGTGACCAATGACTGCCACTACGTGTTGGAATCCCAGGCCGCGGCCCACGAAGTGATGTTGTGCGTGCAGACGGGCTCCACCCTAGACGAACCCACCCTCGATGAAGGCGGTAAGCGCTTTGCCTTCTCGGGTTCCGGGTACTACCTGCGGACCGCGGAGGATCTGCGCGCGCAATGGGACAAAGAAGTGCCTAAGGGCTGCGACAACACCTTGTGGGTTGCTGAGCGCGTGCAGGATTACAGTGAGGTCTGGGACGAACACCCCTTCGATCGCATGCCGATTGCAGATGTGCCAGAGGGTGAAACTCCCACCACCTGGCTGACGCACGAGGTGATGAAGGGCTTGGAAGAACGCTTTCCAGGCAAGCCGGTGCCTACCGATTACATTGACCGCGCGAAGTACGAAATCGAAGTTATCGATATGAAGGGCTACCCTTCGTACTTCCTTATTGTGGCGGAGCTCATCAAGTACGCCCGCAGTGTGGGCATTCGCGTGGGACCTGGCCGTGGTTCTGCTGCGGGTTCCCTAGTGGCATATGCCTTGACGATTACCAATATCGACCCGATGGAACACGGCCTGTTGTTCGAGCGCTTCTTGAACCCGGAGCGCCCATCGGCACCGGATATCGATATCGACTTCGACGATCGTCGCCGTGGCGAGATGATTCGCTATGCCTCGGAACGCTGGGGTGAGGACAAGATCGCGCAGGTGATCACGTTCGGAACGGTGAAGACCAAACAGGCGATTAAGGATTCCGCTCGCGCGCACTATGGGCAAGCCGGTTTCCAGATGGCTGACCGCATTACGAAAACTCTGCCACCGGCAATTATGGCCAAGGATATTCCGCTGTCTGGCATCATGGATCCAGAGCACGAGCGGTATAACGAGGCTGCTGAGGTACGAAGCCTCATCGAAACCGACCCGGACGTCAACAAGATCTATCAAGACGCCCGCGGTTTGGAAGGCGTGGTCCGCCAAGCGGGCGTGCACGCCTGTGCAGTGATTATGTCCAGCGTGCCCCTGCTGGACTGCATCCCCATGTGGAAGCGCAAGCAGGACGGTGCACTGATCACCGGTTGGCCGTATCCAGCGTGCGAGGCCATTGGCTTGCTGAAGATGGACTTCCTGGGTCTGCGCAACCTCACGGTCATTGGCGATGCCTTGGACAACATCAAGTCCAACCGGGATTTCGATCTGGATTTGGAAAACCTATCCACGGAAGACGACCCGACATACGAACTTCTGGCCCGTGGCGAAACCCTCGGCGTGTTCCAGCTGGATTCCGGCGGCATGCAGGAACTGCTCAAGCGGATGAAGCCCACCGGGTTTAATGACATCGTGGCCGCACTGGCGCTGTACCGTCCAGGCCCGATGGGCGTCGGTGCACACTGGGAATACGCCGATCGAAAAAACGGTCGTAAACCCATTGTGCCGATTCACCCGGAGCTGGAAGAACCGCTTAAGGAAATCCTCGAAGAGACTTACGGTCTGATCGTGTACCAGGAGCAGATCATGAAGATCTCCCAGAAAGTCGCGAACTACACCGCCGGTCAAGCAGATGGATTCCGCAAGGCCATGGGTAAAAAGAAGCCTGAGGTGCTGGAAAAGGAGTTCGTGAACTTCGAATCCGGAATGAAAGACAATGGCTTTTCCGATGCCGCCATCAAAACCTTGTGGGATACGATCCTGCCGTTCGCGGGTTACGCGTTCAACAAGTCCCACGCCGCTGGTTACGGGTTGGTGAGTTTCTGGACCGCCTACTTGAAGGCTAATTACGCGCCGGAATACATGGCCGCGCTGTTGACTTCGGTGGCGGACAAGAAAGACAAATCCGCGATCTACCTAGCGGATTGCCGTCACCTGGGGATTCGGGTGCTATCACCGGATGTCAACGAATCCGCGTACACCTTCCAGTCGGTGGGTGCGGACATCCGCTTTGGTCTGGGCGCGGTGCGTAATGTGGGCGAAGAAGTAGTGGAATCCATCATCCGTTCCCGCGAGGATAAAGGCGCATTCAAGGACTTCTCCGACTATTTGGACAAGATTGAGATCGCAGCGGCTTCTAAGCGCGTGACCGAGTCCCTCATTAAGGCCGGTGCCTTCGATTCCCTCGGCCATCCCCGCAAGGGCTTGGTGCTGGTGCACGAGGATGCGGTGGATGCGGTGATCTCTACGAAGAAGGCCGCGGCGAAGGGGCAGTTCGACCTGTTCGCGGGCTTTGGGGATGACGAAACCGTGGGGGATGTCTTCCGTGTGGACGTGCCCGATCAGAACTGGGAGCGCAAACACGAGCTGGCGATGGAACGCGACATGCTGGGCCTGTACGTTTCGGGCCACCCGCTGGATGGCTTCGAGGATGCTCTAGATGCTCAGGTTGATACCCCCATGACCGCGGTGATCTCCGGTGAGTTGCCGCACAACCGGGAGGTCAAGATCGGCGGCATTATTTCCTCGGTGGAGCGACGTGTTGACCGCAACGGTAACCCGTGGGTGATTTGCACGCTGGAAGATCAGCACGGTGCGCAGGCGGAACTATTGGTGTTTGCCAAGACCTACCAAATGGTTGCCCCGCAGATCGTGGAGGACAACATTGTCCTAGCTAAGGCACGAATCTCTTACAAGGATGACCGCATGAGCCTGTTCTGCGAGGATCTCAAATCCGCGGAGCTGTCTGTCGGCGCGGGCAGCGGCGTGCCCCTGCGCTTGAGTATCCGCGTGCACCAGGCAACTCCTGACAACATGGCACGCCTCAAGCGTGTGCTGCGACAGAACAAGGGTGATTCGGACGTGTACCTCACGCTCATCGATGGGGAACAGGAAGTTCAGTTCCTGCTGGGCCCCGAAATGCGCGTAAACAAATGCCCCGCCCTCATGGGCGATCTCAAGGCCACCACGTGGGAGGGAATCTTCGCCTAGACCCTCGGTGATGACAGCTTGGGGAGCGCGGGGGTGTGTGCAGGGGTGTGCTACGTTCCGCGCCGCATGATCCCGCAGGTTCGGGGGAGGTGAGGACGAGGAGCCGCTTAGCGTGCGGCTTCCCCTTCGCCTTCATCTCTTCCGGCTTCCTCATCGCCCCCATAGTTCTCGCCTTCAGCATCGCGTGCATCCACGTCGATGCGCACCTCCCATGGTCCTAATTCTGGACCGTCGGTGGGCAGGCGCGTGGCGTCGGATAAATTGGCCGATACTGTGACCACATAAGCCTCGGTTGCATACCCCATGCGCACCCAGCCTTCGCCGTGAGCGGCCTCGACCACCTCGGCATCGACGATCCCCAGCTGCGCGCGCATGGCAATCAGGTCGCGGTAAGCCTCGGCGATGCGGGCATGGTCGCCGTCGAGCCGTTCTTCCCACTTCAGTTTCGACGCCTCGAAAGTCTCCACCGCCGCGGGATCCGGCACCTCCTCGGGGGCCCAGCCCATACGTGCAAACTCGCGGAGCCGCCCGGCGCGGGTAGCATCGTTGAGTTCCAGGTTTTCATGGTTGACGAAGAACGCGAAAGGCGTGGAGGCGCCCCATTCTTCACCCATGAACAGCATGGGGGTGTATGGGCTGATCAACACGAGAGCGGCCTTGAGAACCTGCTGTGGTCCGGTGAGGTTCATGCTAGGCCGATCGCCTCGGGCACGATTACCGGTTTGGTCGTGAGTGGTGGTGTAGGTCACCAGCTGGTGGCGCTGCACGACCTCAGTATTGCTTTCATGAGTATTGCTTTCATGCTCGGTGGTTTCCCCATCCCCAAAGTGAAGAGCCCGGCCATGCGTGCGTCCGCGGAACGTGGAGTACTTGCCGTCGTGCCAGAACCCGTTCTTCAGGGTTTCCGCCACCACTTCCGCGCTGCCGAAATCTGCGTAGTAGCCATGGGTCTCTCCAGATACCGCTGCGTGGATAGCATGGTGAATATCGTCATCCCACTGGGCAATACCGAACTGCTGGGTGTACTTCGGATCGTTTTGATCGGTTTCTGCAATAACAAAACTCGGCGCCGCGGCATCACGGATCTGTTCGGTGATGCTGTAAGCTCCCGTGTCATCAAACGCATGCACTGCGTCCAACCGCAATCCGTCGATACCGAAATCCTGTGTCCATTGGCGCACAGCTTCCAAGATGTATTTACGTACACCATCGGATCCGTGACCCTGCAGGTTCACGACTTCGCCCCATCCGGTCGAACCACCCGCGGTGTATGGTCCAAACAGGTTCCCGTATGCCCCGTCCGGTCCAAAGTGGTTGTATACGACATCCAAGATGACGGCGAGGCCACGGTCGTGCGCGGCGTCGACAAACCGAACCAGTGCGTCCGGCCCACCGTAAACCTCCGAGACGGCGTGCCAGTAAACCCCGTCGTAACCCCAGTTCCGTGCGCCACCAAACGGCTGCACGGGCATCAACTCCACGGCAGTAACGCCCAACTCGGCCAGGTAATCCAGCTTCTCAATCGCAGAATCCAATGTGCCATCGGGTGTGAACGTGCCCACGTGGAGTTCGTATAGTACCTGCCCGGCCAGTTTGGTGTTGATCGGGGAGCGTGGCTGATCGATCTCCCAATGCTCCGACAACCCGTGAATACCGTCGGGCTGGCGGCGCGAGCATGGATCACCAATGGGATCCCCACCGTCGATACTGAATCCGTAGTGATCACCCACCTGTGGCGCAACGTCGCTGGTGAACCATTCCCCGTCACGGGTCATGGGGTGTTTTTCCCCGTTGACCACCAGCTGCATTTCACCTGCGCGGGGAGCCCATACGCAGTAGGTGTTCTTGTTTGCTGGGGTATCGTGCACGCCTGCAATCATGGCTTCGTCCATAACCCCAACCCTAACTGCGATAATGATTCCATGCCGACCAATACCGAAGACTACCTTTGCCCTGCTGCGCACTCGGGTGACGTGGCTGCGCAGGCCGAGATCGAAATCAAACGCTCCCAATTCATCGGTTTGGCCGCCCGCACACCGACGGAAGAGGCCGCCCGCGATTTCATTGCGCATATACGCTCGCAATACCCCGACGCCCGCCATCATTGCAGCGCGTACATCATTCACCAGGAGGGCGCTCAGCCGGTAGAGCGTTCCAGCGATGATGGCGAACCCTCGGGTACCGCGGGCAAGCCGATGCTCGAGGTCTTGCGCGGTATCGAGGACATCACGGTGGTTGTGGTGCGCTACTTCGGTGGTGTGCTGCTGGGCACCGGCGGGCTTGTTCGTGCGTATCAGGACGGCACTCGGCGGGCTCTCGGGGAGCTTTCTTTGGTTCGACGCCGCCAGCGTCAGCTCTTCCGATTCCAACTCGGCCACGCGGATGCCGGCCGAGTGGAAGCCGATATCCGCGCTGCGGGGTTTGACGTGAAAGACGTGGAGTATGGGACCGAGGTCACCATGTCCGTGGCTTCGGATGACGGAGACGGGTTGGCCAGCAGGGTAGCGGCGCTCACTGGTGGCCAAGTCGAGGTCGAACACCTCGGTTCGGTGTGGGTAGAATCGCCCCATGCTCAATAATCAAAACAACGGTGATATCGTTTCCCAGCGCAAGGCAGAGGTCCGGCAGCGAACCCGCAGCATTCAGATTGCCGGTGGTGTGGTTGTCGCCAGTACTTTAGCGGGTATTTTCCTTGTGAAAACTCCGCTGCTGACGTTCGTCATTCCCCTGCTTGGTCTGCTGTTTGTGCTGTACAACATGTACAAGGTTCGCGAGATCGTGAACCACAAGGATCAGTGGTAAACCGTTGCCGTTGACTGCCGATACGGAAGCGCCCAAGAAGGTGCGCATCGATGCTTGGGTGTGGTCAGTGCGTTTATTTAAGACCCGCTCGCAGGCAGCACAAGCGTGTCGCGCTGGGCACGTAAAGATTAATGGTGAAGCGGTGAAGCCCGCCCAGGCGGTAGAGGTGGGCGATGATGTGCGCGTGTGGGTGAACCACCGGGAGCGGATCGTGAGAGTACGCACACTATCGGCCAAAAGGGTGGGGGCGGATGTCGCTCGTGAGGCCTATGAGGACCACACACCGGAGCAGGTTACGCCCATGATGCCGCGCCGCGATCGGGGTGCGGGGCGGCCAACTAAACGCGAGCGACGTCAGTTGGAGCGCTTTAAGCGGGGGATGCTGTAACTTCTCCGCCCACGGGATCCGGTAAATCCCTTAACAACCGGGCTAATTCTGTGGTTTCTTGTCTTGGGCGCCAATGGAATTACCCGGTAGTGTTTTCTGATCCAGCTTCTGCCAGCGACTACCCAGCCGCCCTGGGCGCGAACCCGCGTTTTCTCCAATGTGTACAGTCTTGCGAATGTGATCCCGACCAAAGGTGTACAGCAACATATCGTCGATGAGGCGCACTTGTCCCGGACGGTACGGGTAATTCATCGCCGCCTGTAGCTTGTCCAAGTTGCGCATCAACGCGCGTAGCTGTTTATAGGTGGTAATTCCGTGGGCGTGCAGCATGTCCACCGCGTAGTTGTAGTACTCCACGCGACTGGTGGGGTACTTATCTCCGGCTATGAGGGTGAGCTCGCGAGGCAAGGTATCAGCGGTGATCTTGTCCTCTTCGCCCTTGGTATCCGTTTGCACGCCACTTTCCATGAATTCGGCAATCTTGTCGAATTGCTCATCCGCTAATTCGATTAATCCCGCCGCCAGCGTGAACGCTCGGTCGACTTCCGGATCGTTGACGTGGTTCTTGTAGCGAATGTCGTGTTCGAACTCTGCCCACGCGTGCTGCAGCACCGTGCGCAGCTGAATCTCCACCAGGCTGTTCCCATCGCGGGCGATCAAGTGCTGCGAGGCATAACCAAACCGGCCTGCACGCGCCGTTTCCGCGGCCTTATCCACTTCTTGCTCAATGGTGAAAACTTCACCGAGAGCTTGCTTGAGCTGGGGGATCTCCGAAGAGTGATAGGCAATCACGCGTACGCCGAGAATGTCGTATGCACTATCCAAATCCACGTATTCGGGATATGCGGAGTTGCGAAGCTTGGCTGCGAAGCTATCCCGGTCTTTCACTCGAACGGCTACCTGGTCAAAGGCCAAGCCGGCATCATCGAGGGCGTCAATAACCTTTTCCCGCAACTTGTTGGCGGCATAGGGGTTATTTAACCGCCATGAGTCGTAGGCAGCGAGGGTTGAATCGTCGTTGCGCTGTGACAAGTGGTTAACCTTTCTGCCCGGGAAACATCACGGTGAACAATGAAACCTCCCCGCGCGTTAACTACCCGCGCGCGTGAGGATCGCCTGCGGGCGGGTTTTAAATAACGTTGATAGCTTCACCGTACCTTCAAACATTCCGCCGCCAAGTTGCTCCTCCCACATACCCTCCGGCAGGGTGACGGTGGTATCCGCCCAATCCGGCAGCGTGCGTGGGCGACGAGTCACCAGTACCATGACGTCTTCACCGCGGAGCATGCCCAATAAATGGCGCTCATACTGGCCCGCGGCCATCACGGGCAGATACTTGGCGTGATCCACTTGGAACTGTTTGCGCACACGTAGTGCGGTCGTCACCAGGTGCATCCGTTCATCATCACGGGAGCGAATATCCCCGCGGCCCACGCGCTCCAGCGCGTCTTCCAATGCACGGAAGTCCACGGGGCGACGGTTATCGGGATCCACCAGGTGATCGGTGAGGATCTCGGTACCTTGGTAAATATCCGGAATGCCGGGGGCCAGCAACTGGAGCACTTTTTTGCTGTTGGCGATGGTGATGGAGGCTTCGTCGATCAGCTCCGCGAATTCTCCTAGTTCATCCGCATAGTTGTCGCATACGTCGTCGATCCACGCATGAATGGAATCCTCGAATTCCTCGTTCACGTCGTACCACGTGGTGTGCACACCAGCTTCCCGCATAGCCTTCATGGCGTAATCGTGTAACCGGGAACGCAGCTGGTCCGTAACCTCCCCGGTGGCAGGCCACACACCGATCATGTTCTGCAAGAGGAAGTGGCAGGTCACACCGTCTGTATAAGGGATTTTTTTCACCAGCGCTGCGAATTCCTCGGGGAATTCGGTCAAGCTACTAATCCGGCTTCGCACGTCCTCACCACGTTTTGTATCGTGCGTGGTCAGCGTGGTCATCGCCTGTGGCCACAACCGTGCACGTTCGGCCTGCAACAAATGGAACTCCGCGGGCGACACTCCGAAACGACCCGGCGCGCCGCCTACTTCCTGCAAGCTAACCAGGCGCGAACCGCGATAAAACGCAGTATCCTCCACACCCTTGGCCATCACAGCGCCACACACCTGCGCGAAGCGCGTGTTTGCCTCGGAGCGGGAAATCAGGGCGGTAGCAACCAGATCCAGGGCATCTTGCCATTCAGGGCGCTGCATCATTTTTTCCGCGATAACTGTGCTGGTGACCCGCGATAAGGATTCGTAATCCGCGCGGTATACCGGCATCGCGGCGATCAACTCTACGAGGACTTCCTGCAGTTCCTCATCCGATACGCTCTCACCCGCGGTGGACCAGTTGTCGGTGCGCACAGCCGCCGCCAAGCGCCGGATTTCCGCTCCCAACTCGTCTGTTGCCGCGACTTTTTTCAGCTGGTTTTCGGCAGCGGCAAAATCTTCGGCATTCCACCTGGTGCCCGTGTGCTGCTCGGCAAGGTCACCCAAGATGGCTTCGGAGGGGCGGTGGACGAACACGCCATCGAATTCCCGCAACGCATCATAGCCCGTGGTGCCATCGACCGTCAGGCGCGGATCCAAGGGCTCATCAACGCCCAGGATTTTCTCCACCAACAACCAGCGGTCTTTCCCGATGAGCTTGCGCAGCTTCTTTAAATACTGGAACGGATTGGCCAAACCATCAGGGTGATCCACGCGCACACCGTCCACCAAGTCGGCAGCCAGCAACTGATTGAGAATGCGGTGCCAGTGCTCGAAGACCACTGGATCTTCCTGTCGGATTCCGGCTAGGCCATTGATACTGAAAAAGCGACGGTAGCTGATGATGCCATCGCGCCAGAACATCAGCTTGTAGTGTTGTCGATCGTGGATGTCCTGCGGCGTGCCGTAGTTCGTGCCCTCAGCGATGGGGAACCGGTGGTCATAATAAACCAGCTCATCACCTTCCACCTGCAGTGCTGCCACATCTTGCGCGCTTCCCAATACGGGCAGACCAATTCGACCGTCGGCGCCATTATCGGCGGAGAAATCGATATCGAAGTAGTTGGCAAACTCGGAATTCTTTCCACGCGCCAGTACATCCCACCACCACGGGTTCAACCGTGGTGTATCCACCCCAACGTGGTTCGGCACGATGTCGATCAGCACCTTCAGGCCCGCGCCGTGGGCTGTCTCAGCCAGTTCGCGGAAGCCCTCTATCCCACCGAGCTCCGGGTTGATCTGCGTGGGATCCGTGACGTCATAGCCGTGGGTCGATTCCACGGGGGCTGTCATGATCGGTGACAGGTACAGGTGAGTCACCCCTAATCGGGCGAGGTAGGGGACGCACGCGGTGGCGTCGGCAAAAGTAAAGGCCTCGGCAGGAGAGTTCCCGGGGCCACGAAGTTGAAGGCGGTAAGTCGCGGACATGTCCCCAAGTCTAGGTGAGTGGTGCGGTGCTCACCGGCCGACAAAACCCCTGAGATAGGGCCAGTGGGCCAATCCAACCGTCTACAGTGGTGGCCAATCGCTGGGGGCACGCACGAATGTCACTGCCGTGAACGTAAAACACGCTGGGCTCGCCGAACAACGTGGAGATAGCGCGGTCTAGATGTTGCGACAGGCTGGGATGAGCCAGCATGACGGACATTGGCATGGGCGTCTGCACGACCCGCAGCTCGATAAGGGCATCATCGACCCACCGATATTGCAGACGCGCCCCGCGTGCAGCCAAAACGTCCTCCAGTTGCGCTTCTACAATCGCGGCGGCTTTGATCCAGCGCTGACTGACGGGTTCGGCCCCTTCCGGCACTTCCACGCTTAAACCCCCGCCGAGTGTCACACGAACAGGGGGAGGAGTAACAGTTGCTGGGTTTCGTCGTGACTTTCAACATGCCTCATTAGACCGGTTAGCCACGCAAAAGGTTCCCCGTGGGAGATTGCGGGGCCACTATCACCGACTGCCCCAGCATGCACGCCCTCGCAGCTACTCAGCACCCACCATCGTCAGGAACTCCTTCAGGGAAACCAGCTGAATCTCTTGGCCCTTGCCAATCAATTCGCGCGCCCGCTTTTCCTTACTGGTTGTCGTCGCCCACTCGCCGATGATCAGCATCGTGGTTTTCTTCGTCACATTCTTGCCGACCTCGCCACCGGCCCCGGCAATCATGTCCCAAATCTGGCCCTTGTCGTATGGCTCCACGTCGCCAGTGACACACACGACCTGGCCGTACACAGGATTGTCGATATCGGCCTGCTCGTTAGTCTCCGGCACTTCATCCGGGGTAGCCACCGCGGCCCACGGTGCCGGTCCGCGTTTGGCTCCACCCGACTTTCCGGACCCCTGCACTGCCGCCTCATCCGCGCCACCGTCGATGTCGAATGCCAACTGCCCCTGCCCGGCTTCTGTCACCCAATCTGCATCGCTGATGGTCGGAGACTGGGCCTGTTGCTCAGGCTTGTCGCTACTCGCTGGATTTTTGTCCGACGCCGCCCCGGACTCCCCAGCCCCTCCGTCCAAGGGGTACCCGGCTTGCACGTTCGTGAGAGCGCGGTCGATGTCCACGAAATCCTGCTCATCGGCGGGAGAAAAATTCAGCGTGGTGGCGTCGGTAAAAAGACCATCCTTACCCACCAGCAATTCGATGAAACCAGGGGAGGTGCCATCGGGGGCTTGCCTGTTCCATCCCAGCAGGTCCTCCACCGCAATGGTTTCGTCCTGCCACAAGCTGGCGCCCAATGGCGAGCGCGTGATGGAGATGCGCTGGGTATCAATGGAAACGTCGGCGCCGCGGGCATGCATGATGGGAAGTCCTTCGCTGGATAGGGGAATTCAACTCAAAGGCAATACCGCTAACCCTAGTGGGTGCCAGCTCCTTCGGGCAGGAGGGGATCGGTCAACGGGCGCTGCAACACGACGATGCTTCGGGCTGCGACCTCCAGATCATCTCCGGGCTGCAAGGTGGTCAGTTCGGGACGACCACCTGCGTCCTCCGCGGTATCGATGACCACGGTCCACACCTGCTCTTCAGCCGGTTCCACGTGCATCACGTTGTGGCGGCGCGGCAAGGTGAACGTAATGGACTCATGGTGCGCGTTGAAGCACAGCAGGAACGAATCGTCTTCCACTTTGCGCCCGTGCTTATCCGGTTCCGCGATGGCCTGACCGTTGAGGTGCACCATGAGGGACTTACCGAACTCCGTGGACCAATCCTCTTCATTCATCAGGCGACCGTCCGGGGTTAACCACGCAATATCGCGTTCGGCTACATCCATACCCAGCGGGCCACCGGCCAGGAAACGACGGCGGCGGAAGACGGGGTGTGCTGCGCGCAACTTGGTGAGGAAACGAGTGAAAGCATGCAGATTCTCATCTGCGTTGTCCCAATCCATCCATGAAATCTCGTTGTCTTGGCAGTACACGTTGTTATTGCCGCCCTGCGTGCGGCCCAGCTCGTCACCGTGAGACAACATGGGGGTTCCCTGGGAAAGAAGCAGGGTTGTCAAAAAGTTCCGCCGCTGCTGATCGCGTAGCTTCAGGATCTCCAGATCATCTGTCTCACCCTCCACACCGCAATTCCAGCTGCGGTTGTGGCTTTCCCCGTCGCGGTTATCTTCCCCGTTGGCCTCGTTGTGTTTCTCGTTATAGGACACAAGGTCGCGCAACGTGAAACCGTCGTGGGCGGTAACGAAGTTGATAGACGCCGAGGGGCGACGACCCGCGTACAGGTCCGACGATCCTGTCAGTCGGGAGGCGAACTCACCCAGCGTGGCCGGCTCACCGCGCCAGAAATCGCGCACCGTATCGCGGTACTTTCCGTTCCACTCTTTCCACAACGCAGGGAAGTTACCAACCTGGTAGCCACCCTCGCCCACATCCCAAGGCTCAGCAATCAGCTTGACCTGGGAAACAGTGGGATCCTGCTGCACCAGATCGAAGAAGGCCGACAGGCGATCCACATCGTGGAATTCGCGCGCCAATGTCGAGGCCAAATCGAAACGGAAACCATCAACATGCATTTCCGTTACCCAGTAGCGCAGCGAATCCATGATCAACTGCAGGGTGTACGGGTGACGTACATTCAATGAGTTTCCGGTGCCCGTGTAGTCCATGTAGTGCGCTTCATCGCCATCGACCAACCGGTAGTACGCCTGGTTATCAATGCCACGGAAAATTTGTGTCGGGCCTTGGTGGTTGCCCTCCGAGGTGTGGTTGTACACCACATCCAAAATGATCTCCATGCCCGCATCGTGGTAACTGCGTACCATCTGCTTAAACTCCGCCACCGCGCCCTCTGCGGAATTGGAAGCTGCATAATCACGGTGCGGCGCGAAGTAACCAAGGGTGTTGTAACCCCAGTAGTTGCGCAGGCCCTCATCCTTGAGGTGGTCATCGTGGACGAACTGGTGAACCGGCATCAGTTCCACCGTGGTGATGCCCAAATCTTTCAGATACTGGATCACACTGTGGTGACCCAACCCGGCGTAGGTGCCACGCAAGTGATCGGGAACATCCGGGTGGGTCATCGTCAGACCCTTCACGTGGGTTTCGTAAATCACCGTATCCGTATCGGCAATATTCGGCCGACGGTCATTGGACCAGTCAAACCATGGGTTGATCACCACGCTGCGCATGGCATGCGGTGCCGAGTCCTCCTGGTTGCGCTCCTCCGGATTGTTGAGGTCATAGCTGAACAGCGAAGGGTGCCCGTCGAACTCCCCATCAAAAGACTTGCCGTAAGGATCCATCAACAACTTCGACGGATCGCAACGTTGCCCCCGTGCGGGATCCCAGGGGCCGTGCACGCGGTAACCATAGCGCTGGCCCGGAACAATGCCAGGCAGGAAGCAGTGCCAAATTCCGGCATCCTGCTCCACCAAACGAATCCGGGTTTCACTGCCGGCATCATCGAACAAGCACAGGTCAACTGCAGTGGCGACCTCACTGAAGAGCGCGAAATTCGTGCCATTTCCGTCGAAGGTCGCGCCGAGGGGGTAGGCCTTACCAGGCCACACTACGAGTGGATCGCCCGGCGCACGCAGACCACTTTTATTTGACAGGCTTAAAGACATGTCTATGAGTCTAACTGCTTGAGACCGTTTAGCACGGCGGAGACATTAACCCCTACATCCTCAGTTTTAATATCAAATTCCACATCCGTAATCCCCGCCTGCAGTGCCGCCTGCCGCGCCTGCAACTCTAAGGCGCAACCCATCACGTAGTGAAAACACACACTGGCTGCCTGCGCTCCCACCAAACTGGAGAGCTCATCGTGGATGTCCCTATCCAATGTTTCCGACGCCACCGCGGCCAGCGTGATCTCTGCCCCATCGCGCACACTGGTCACAGCCTGAAAAAGCTCTTCGCAATACATCCGAGCATCGCCGTGCGCTTCAGGGGTGGAAACCTCGGAGACCAACCGTTGAGCAATTCCACCCAGCAGCGCTTGCTTGTTAGGAAAGTGCCAGTACAGCGCGCCGGGTGCAACTCCTAGCACGGTGGCTAATCGCCGCATGGAAAGATCAGGTAGGCCGTAGGTGCCCAGAATTTCCTCGGCGGCGTTCAGGATCACGTTGCGGTTGAGTTGCACGGTTTTCAGGGTAGTCTTTCTTTTCATGAAGTATCGAAAGTCCCTACTTGCCCTAACATGCGCTCTACCGCTTGTCCTGACGGCCTGTGGTAAAGACGAGGGCGGTAACGACAATGGCGCTGCCACGAACGCTGCTGAGGATTCGTCGGCAGCGGACCCTTCGGCATCCACACCCGGCGGCGATAAGCCGGCAGAATCTAGCGATTCCTCTGGCTCCGCGAAAGCCGATGATAAGGCTGATAAAGACAAAGGACAGCAGGGCCAGGGGAGCGATGCCGATTCCACGAAGGGCGATCGCGATGGGGCCGATAAGCCTGCAGAGGGTAATCGTCCACCGGCACCTGCGGGGGACCGCAATGAAGGTGGCCGGGAGCAGAAGCAGGGAAATCGCGCGTCAGGTGGGGCAAACGGTGGCGATACCCAGGCAATCACCACTTTGGTGCAAGGCATGGGCAAGCAGCGCTCGGCCTACGACTTCCTCAATTACAGCCTGAATAACTCGTGCAAGGCTTATATCGATTCCCAGGGCGGGGAAAAGACCATCCGGTCCAACAACGACACGATTAAGGCCATGGGGCCCGAGGGCAACAAGGCCATTCCGGTACCTAAAATTAGCTCGGTGAAAGAGGTCAACGTCAACGGTGATCGGGCTACAGCTCGCGTGACTGCCAGCTACGGCACCAAGGCACCGCAGACCGAATCGATGAGCTTCGCACGCGAAAACGGTAAGTGGACTCTGTGCCCGAACTAAAACGCGCACGAAAGCTAGCTCCCACGCACAAGCGAAACGTCATCCCCCGAGGCGTAGGCGATGCCGCCCTGGTGGTCGTGGTCTGCTTGCTGACATACACCATCGCCGCGGTGGTGTGGGGATGGACGGTGCCCACTTTGGCTATTGAGGTCATGCCGGACCTCAGCGCTGAAAGTGTTCCCGGGACCGAGGATGCGAAGTTCGAGGCGTTCGGGCGGGCAATCCTTACCACATCGTGCATCGCCTTTGTAGCCTCTATCTGGGCTTT
The DNA here is from genome assembly GCF_030408435.1 of Corynebacterium auriscanis. Lineage (NCBI taxonomy): Bacteria > Bacillati > Actinomycetota > Actinomycetes > Mycobacteriales > Corynebacteriaceae > Corynebacterium > Corynebacterium auriscanis. Next base: position 998,691 of record NZ_CP047046.1, read on the forward strand.
TGCCACCCGGGTGCGCAGTCTGTCCATGATGTTGTGGTTGGGTCTTGTCACGGGCTTTGGATCGTTATGGTTCGTAGTCCTGGGAAACACCGTGGCTCGCGCCACGCATCCCACGCCCGCATCTCACCCAGAACCCGGGCAAACCATCGAGGCATTGAGCCCCATTAGTTTGTCACCGGCCCTCTTGCTGGCGCCAACATTAGCGCTGTTGTTCTACTGGGTGGCATCCAGCTTCGTAGATAGTCGCAAGTTTTAAGCCACCGCACCCCGGGTGGCTACTCACCGGGGCTGGCTGCTCGCTCGCGAACCCGAGCTGCCCACATCTCGGCTTCCTCGGTATCGCCTCGCTCCAGCGCGCAATTGCCCAGCACCGTCAGTAGGTTCTGCTGTGCGTCACCATTCGGCATCTGGTCACACGCGGCCAGTGCGCGCGTGGCCAATTGCGCGGCGAAATCGATCTGCCCTGCCGAAAACGCCGCCCAGCTGGCCGAGGCCGCCCGCTGTAGAGCAATAACTGGGGCGCCGTGCTTGGACACAATGTCAAAACACATGGCGAAATGCCGTGTGATGTCGGGTTCATCAACAGCCATTAACGCAAAATTGCCCAGCATATCGTGGCCCTCGAAGCGTGCGATCTCATCACCGGTCTCCGTTCCCAGCGCAATGACCTGGTGCGCCATGGCTTGTGCCCCCGCGAAATCGCCTGCACCGTGAGCCTGCTGCGCCCGCCACAACAACCGGTCGGCCTGGGTGGGATTGTGCGAGCCGTATGCTTCGGCAATTTCCACATACAACGTCAGCCGGTCGCTGTTCGGGGTCTGCGTCCCCACCTCCACCGTATGCCCCAGCATCGCAGTGGACGCGATGAGTGAGGCGTCGGTCGAAGGTACAGTGCGAAAGCTACCGCCACGCCAGCGTTCCAACCGCTCGGCCAGGTGCGCCAGAGCCTCTTCGCCCGGTTGCAAAAAGCTCAAGCTGGCCCACGCAAGATCGGCCCGTGCAATGTCCTTCGTGCTGGTCCTGGCGCTATTGGGCCCATTCGCTACAGCACTGTCCCCGCGTTCCAGTAATTGCGAGTACGCCACGGCGGCCTCGTAAGTACACCCGGTGTTTTCAGCCACCGCCGCGCGCATCAGCCAGTAGTCGCCCACAACATCGTTGGGCAGCTGTTTTACCACCGCGGCAAGGTAATCGGGGTCCGCCACCCAATGCTTCAGCGCGAACTCATTTGTCAGTTGCCACGTCCGCATCGTGAGATTCTCCGCGGAGGCCGCAGCGCTCGCACGGAGCAGTGATTCTAGGTCTGCACCCATCGGCTAAACTCCTGTTTATCAATCTTTCCAGTTGAAAGTACCAACTCTGTCCATTTCCAACCCCATGGAGGAGGGCCTCCACGCCATGACCTCGCTGAAACTTTCGCGCCTCGACCTTCGCGGAACAACCCCCACAACGGCCTCCCTCCGCCATAGCCTCCCACGTGGTGGGACGGATGTGGATTCAGTGCTACCGGCAGTCGCGCCGGTCGTCGAGGATATCCGCGCTCACGGTGCCGCTGCCGCCCTGCGGTACGGGGAGAAGTTCGACGGTGTAGTGCCTCCTGCGGTGAAGGTCCCCGCTTCAGTTATCGACGCCGCCACGGACGAGCTCGACGAAGCCGTCATGGGGGCGCTGGTGGAAGCGATCCGGCGTGTGCGTGCTTTTCATGCCACCCAAGTTCCCGCCGATCACGAGGAGGAAATCGCCCCCGGCGGAATCGTTGGAGAGCGCTACATTCCAATCCGTCGCGTGGGTCTATACGTGCCCGGCGGCAAAGCTGTGTACCCATCCAGCGTGATCATGAACGTTGTCCCCGCCCAGGAGGCGGGGGTGGAATCGCTCGTGGTGGCGTCCCCCCCACAAGAAACCGGCTGGCCGCACACAACCGTACTCGCCGCGTGCAAGCTGTTGGGAGTAGAAGAAGTGTGGGCTGTCGGTGGAGCCCAGGCCGTGGCCCTCATGGCGTACGGCGATGATGCCGAGCAGTTGGAGCCCGTGGACATGATCACGGGGCCGGGCAACATCTTCGTGACCGCCGCCAAGCGACTGGTACGCAGTGTCGTGGGTATCGATTCGGAGGCGGGACCTACGGAAATCGCCATCGTGGCCGATGACAGCGCGGATGCGGTGGAGGTGGCCTATGACCTGATCAGCCAAGCCGAGCATGACCCTATGGCAGCCAGCGTGCTGATCACCGACTCGCCCCAGCTGGCGGATGCGGTGGAAAAGGAAATCGCACAGCGCTACTCGGTGACGTTGAACGCAGACCGCGTGCGCGAGGCCCTGGAGGGTCAGCAATCCGGCATCGTTGTCGTCGACGATCTTGACATGGCAATTCAGGTAGCCGATGCCTACGCGGCCGAGCATTTGGAGATTCACACTCGCGATGCCGAATCCGTAGCTGCGCGTATCACCAATGCCGGCGCGATCTTCATCGGTCGTTACAGTCCCGTGCCTTTAGGCGACTATGCAGCGGGCTCCAACCACGTGTTGCCGACCTCCGGAACCGCCCGCCACGCATCGGGTTTGTCCACGCACACGTTCCTCAAGGCCGTGCACGTGGTGAACTATTCCAAGCAGGCGCTGGAAGAGGTGGCGGGTACCGTTATCACACTGGCCAATGCCGAGCGATTGCCAGCCCACGGTGAAGCCATCAAAGCGCGCCTGAATTCGAATGCAACCGGGCCGACAATTCCCCAGGGAGTGAACTAAAAGCGCATGACCGATTACCAGCTGTCCGATCTGCCGCTGCGCGACGAACTACGTGGAAAAAGCGCCTATGGTGCGCCGCAGTTGACGGTGACCAACCAGTTGAACACCAACGAGAACCCATATCCACCGGGACCGGCCATCGTGGAGGACCTGGTGGAGGAGGTCCGGAAGCTTTCCGGTTCTCTTAACCGTTACCCTGAGCGCGATGCTCACGACTTGCGGGTGGACTTGGCGCGGTACGTCTCGGCACAAACCGGCGTGGAGGTCACTTACGAGCAGTTATGGGCCGCCAACGGTTCCAACGAGGTGCTACAGCAATTGTTGCAGGCCTTCGGCGGGCCAGGCCGCAAGGCGATGGGTTTTACTCCGAGTTATTCCATGCACCCCATTTTGTGCGCCGGAACCCAGACGGAATTCATCGCCGTGGAGCGCCCCGAGGCCCTAGATTTCGCCATCGACGTGGAGGCCGCTGCCGCAGCCATTGCGGAACACTCGCCGGACGTTATTTTTATTACGACGCCCAACAATCCCACCGGCAACATCACCACCTTGGGTGACATTGACACCTTGGTTCGACTGGCCCCTGGGATCGTCATCGTCGATGAGGCTTACGCGGAATTCTCGCACGAACCCAGCGCCGTGCAACTGCTGCAGAAATACCCTACCAAGCTGGTGGTTTCCCGCACGATGAGCAAAGCCTTCGACTTCGCGGGTGGCCGGCTGGGATACTTTGTGGCGCACCCCGCGTTCGTAGAAGCCGTGATGCTGGTGCGCCTGCCGTATCACCTGTCCACCCTGGGACAGGCGGCCGCGCGGGTGGCGCTGCGCCACAGTGACGACACCCTCGCCACTGTGGAACTGTTGCGTCAACAGCGCGAAGTTGTGGTCGCCGGGCTACGGGAATTGGGGTTGCGCGTCATCGAATCACATTCGAACTTCGTGTTCTTCGGAGTGTTCCAGGACAGCCACGCCACGTGGCAGGAATTCCTGGATCGCGACGTGCTGATCCGCGACGTAGGCGTACCTGGCTGGCTGCGCGCCACCATTGGCCTGCCCGAAGAGAACCAGGCGTTCCTCGAAGCAGCCCGCGAGGTCGTGGAGCAGCGTGGCGTCGAGAATAAAGACCCCCAAGGAGTACAACCATGACACAACGAATTGGCACGGCAAGCCGCACCACCCGCGAGTCGGACATCACAGTCGAATGGAATCTGGACGGAACGGGGAAGACCGATATCTCCACCGGTTTGCCATTCTTCGACCACATGCTGACGGCCCTGGGTGCGCACGGCAGCTTCGACTTGAAGGTGCACGCGACCGGAGACGTGGAAATCGATGCCCACCACACGGTGGAGGACACGGCAATCGTCATGGGCCAAGCCTTGCAGCAAGCCCTGGGGGATAAAGCCGGCATCCGGCGGTTCGGTGATGCATTCATCCCCATGGACGAGTGCTTGGCACATGCGGCAGTAGACGTTTCCGGTCGGCCGTATTACGTTGGCACAGGCGAACCCGAAACCATGGTGACGGCCGTCATCGGCGGGCACTACGCCACGGTCATCAATCAGCACTTCTTTGAATCGCTGGCGTTTAACGCGCGCATTGCACTGCACGTGCGCTGCCTCTACGGGCGCGATCCGCACCACATCACAGAGGCCGAGTTCAAAGCCGTGGCTCGCGCACTACGCGAAGCCGTGGAAGCTGATCCACGCACCACCGGCATCCCATCGACCAAGGGTGCTCTGTAAACAACTCTTAAGGAAAGGACGCGATACCTGTGGCTTTGCTGGCCCGACCCGAAGGCTTATCACCGGAGGACATGGACAAGCTGGATTCGGTGTTCAAAGCTCCAGGTCTGGTCGCTACCCTCATTTCCGTCTTCTGTGCCTTCGGCGGGTGGGCTTTGCTGCTGCCGGTGGTGCCGCTTGCTGTTATCGACGCGGGCGGGTCGGATTCCCTCGCCGGCCTTTCCACCGGTGTGTTCATGGTGGCTACCGTGGTCACGCAGGCTTTCACCCCAGCGATTTTGCGCCGGGTGGGGCACATGCCAGTGATGGCGCTGGCCTCGTTGCTGCTGGGTGCGCCGGCGGCGTTGTATGCGTTGGATATGTCACCGGCAATGGTCTTGGGGGTGGCTGTTGTCCGTGGCATTGGTTTCGGCGCCGTGACGGTCGCCGAGGCTGCGCTGATCGCAGAGTTAGTTCCGCCGCGTTTGGTTGGTCGATCCTCGGGTGTGTTCGGCGCCACGGTGGGGGTAACGCAGCTGGTGGCCTTCCCGTTGGGTATGTGGCTGTACTCCACGGCGGGGTCTTTAGTGTTCGTACTGGCCTTGGTCTATTCGGTCGTGGGGGCGATGGCAGCGATTGGGCTTCCTATTTTGCGACGCCACACGGATCCCGCCGTCGATTCCGAGTCCTTGGACTTCACCCCGCCCGAGCCACGCGCTGCCACGTGGAAGCTGGCCACGGTCCCCGGTTTGTGCATCGCTGTGGCCGCGGCGGGATTCGCAGCCTTCAGCACGTTCATGGCCCCCGCGATCGGGGAGCTCGATGCCGGGGCGGCAGCCACGATCGCGGGCCTGACGTTGTCCGTGATGGGGGGCATGCAGATCATCACGCGTTTGGGGTCCGGCTGGTGGGCTGACCGCGTGGGTGAACCCGGCCACCTGATGGTCGCGGGCCTAGTGTTGTCTTTGCTGGGGCTGGTGGTCGCTGGAGTGGCGATCTCCTGGGAACTGACCGGCTGGAAGATCCTCGTTTCTGCCTTGGGTGCAGCTGCGTTGTTCGGCGCTGGTTTTGGGGTTGCGCAGACGGAGGCACTGTTGATGATGTTCCATCGCCTACCGCGCGAAAAATCCGCGCTGGCCAGTGCGTTATGGAACATGACCTTTGATTCCGGTACGGGTATCGGTGCCACCGTGCTGGGTGTAGTCGCTGGAACTTTCGCTTACCAGGGGGCTTTTTTCGTTGCGGCCGCATTCGTCGTGGTGGGCATCGTGGTGGCCGTGTTGGATCACGTCGTTGGTCGCCACCGAGTCACTGACCACGGCAATGTCCGAGAGCGGTTGCGGCGTGTGGTTCGCCGCTCAGTATCATAAACACCATGACACACCCTGGTTCCCCCGAATCCGCGGCCACTGAGTCCACCGCAGTCCCCACGGTGGCGTTGCTCGATTACGGCAGTGGCAACGTTCGCTCGGCACAACGCGCGGTAGAACGCGCCGGCGCAACGGTATCTGTCACGCGGGACCCGTACGAGGTTCTCGAAGCAGACGGGTTGCTGGTCCCAGGGGTCGGAGCCTTCTCTGCCTGCATGCGCCAGCTCAAGGAAGTCAACGGCGACCGGATGATCGGCCAGCGGCTGGCCGGTGGGCGGCCCGTTCTTGGCATCTGCGTTGGCATGCAAATTCTCTTCGACGCCGGCGTGGAATTCGCCGACCACTCCGACCACGGCAGCACTCCGGGTATGGGCGAGTGGCCCGGCATGGTGACCAAGCTCGAAGCGCGTGTCCTGCCACACATGGGGTGGAACACGGTGCAGGTGGATGACGACAGCCAGATGTTCGCCGGAGGCTTGGATCACGAGCACTTTTATTTTGTGCACTCCTACGCGGCACGCGATTGGGAGCTGTTCACCGATGGGCGCACTGAAGCTCCCAAGGTGCACTGGGCGGAACACGACGGGTGCCGTTTCGTCGCTGCTGTGGAAAACGGGCCGCTGTGGGCTACGCAATTCCATCCGGAGAAATCCGGCGATGCCGGCCTAGGGCTACTCCGGAATTGGGTCGCCACTCTATGAAATATCCATAAATAGATAAGAATCAGATTTTTACACGTTAGGATCACTCCATGTCACAAAACGCGAATACCAAGTTGACCCTGTTGCCCGCTGTCGATGTTGCCGAGGGCCAGGCGGTGCGCCTGACCCAAGGTGCTGCGGGAACCGAAACCAGTTACGGTTCCCCCTTAGAGGCCGCCTTGGAGTGGCAGAATGCCGGCGCCGATTGGATCCACTTGGTGGACTTGGATGCTGCGTTTGGGCGTGGATCCAACTTCGACATCCTCAACGAGGTCACCGGTGCGCTCGATATCGACGTGGAGCTGTCCGGCGGAATCCGCGATGACGAGTCCCTCGAGCGTGCCCTGTCCACCGGGTGCCGGCGCGTCAACATTGGTACCGCAGCCCTCGAGAATCCGCAGTGGTGCGAGGAGATTATTCAGAAGTACGGCGATCGGGTAGCCATCGGCCTGGATACCCGCGAGATTGATGGCGAGTGGCGCCTGCGCGGTCGCGGATGGACGTCCGATGGTGGTGACTTGTGGGAGGTCCTAGAGCGTTTGGATTCCCAAGGTGTCAGCCGCGTAGTGGTTACCGATGTCAGTCGCGACGGTATGCTCAACGGACCGAATATCGACCTTCTGCGCGACGTTTCCGCTGCTACGCAAGCCCCTGTTGTTGCCTCCGGCGGTATCTCCAGCTTGGACGACCTGCGGGCGCTGCGCCAGATCGTGGCGGAGGGCGTGGATTCTGCCATCGTCGGTAAGGCCCTATACGCCGGCAAGTTCACACTGGCTGAGGCGCTGGAGGTCGCTGGGCAATGAGTGGGCTAGATACCCGCGCACTGTTGGCGGTAGCAGAAGCTGCCGTCGACGAAGCGGAATCCACCTTCACCGCCGCAGTCGGTGCTGAACCGGAGATCATTAAATCCCCAGGGGATTTCGCCACGGAGGCCGACCTCACCGTGGAGCGACAGCTGCGCACTCTTTTGACGCAATACACCGGCCTTCCCGTGCACGGTGAAGAATACGGCACAGTACTGCCAGGGGAGCAACCCGTAGAACGTATCCCAGCAGACGATATGGCTGATGGATTGGACGGTCCGCGTCGGCGTCGGAAGAATCACAACGGCACCGAAGAGTTACCGGAAACCTACTGGGTGGTCGACCCGATCGACGGCACGGCCAACTACGCAGTCGGCAACCCGTTTGCCTGCATTTTGGTTTCACTGATCCACCACGGTGATATTCAACTATCTGTGACTGAAATGCCCCTGCTGGGCAAGCGCATTACCGCCCGCCGCGGGCACGGCCTGTTCGTCGATGGTCACCCAGCCCGGTCGATGCCACCCTCCGATCCCGGGGTGACCCAGATTAGTTTCGGTTCTATCTTGTCCCAACGCCGCGGTAACTTGCCCATTTCCTATCGCCAGGACATGCTCAACGAGATCGGAAAGTCCTACCCACGGATGCGCGTGACGGGCTCAGTGGGTATTGACTTGGCCTTCACCGCCGCCGGTGTGTTCGGCGGAACGGTAACTTTCAGCCCGAACCTGTGGGATAACGCCGCGGGCATCCTAGCCGTGCAGGAAAACGGGGGAGTGGCCACCGACTTCGCTGGAAATCCGTGGCGCCCCGGGGTTTCAGGCTTGGTAGCCGGCGAGCCCGAGGTGCATGCCACCCTGATCCAACACATTCAATCCGTTCCCATCGGCACTGCGGCCCGTACGGCCCAGGATGTCATGGACCGAGGAGGCATTCGATGACGTTGACCACCCGCGTGATTCCCTGTCTGGACGTCGACAACGGCCGCGTTGTCAAGGGCGTGAATTTCCAGGGGCTGCGCGATGCCGGCGATCCCGTTGAGCTCGCCGCGCGCTACGACCGCGAGGGAGCCGATGAACTGACGTTTCTGGATGTCTCCGCGTCGAAGGACGGTCGGGGCACCATGTTGGAGGTGGTGCGTCGCACTGCCGAGCAGGTGTTCATTCCGCTAACCGTTGGCGGTGGCGTGCGTTCGGCCGAGGACGTGGACGCACTACTGCGTGCGGGAGCCGATAAAGTCTCGGTCAATTCCTCTGCGGTCGCACGCCCCGAACTGCTCCGCGAGCTGTCCGAGCGCTTCGGTGCTCAGTGCATCGTCTTGTCGGTCGATGCGCGCCGAACTGCTGATGGTTCCTTCGAAGTCACCACCCATGGAGGTACCAAGTCCGCGGGCCTGGATGCCCTGGAATGGGCGAAGAAGGGTGAGGCGTTGGGCGTCGGTGAAATCCTGTTGAACTCCATGGATGGCGATGGCACCAAGTCCGGATTCGATCTCGAGCTGATTGAGGCAGTGCGGGCTCAGGTGAGCATCCCCGTCATCGCCTCCGGCGGCGCAGGCAAGGCCGAGCACTTCCCGCCGGCAGTGCACGCTGGAGCCGATGCTGTACTGGCTGCGTCCATCTTCCACTTCGGAGAGGTCTCCATTCCCGAGGTGAAATCCGCCATGGCAGCAGCGGGGTTGGAGGTTCGACAGTGAGCGACGACTACTCGCTCGACCCCGTGATCGCAGCACGGTTAAAGCGCAACGACGCGGGCCTAGTCCCGGCCGTGGTTCAAGACGTATCCACCGGCGATGTTCTGATGATGGCTTGGATGAACGATACGGCTCTGGCCCGCACACTGGCCACACGCGAAGCCACCTATTGGTCACGCTCCCGCCAGGAATTGTGGATCAAGGGCGCCACCAGTGGCCACACCCAGCTCGTGCACGAAGTTCGTTTGGACTGCGACGGAGACACGGTCTTGTTGAAGGTAGACCAGGTCGGCGCGGCCTGCCATACCGGCGACTGGACTTGTTTCGACGCCGCCCGTCTTGACCAACCCCAAAACCCCGCAGGCGAAAACCAATAGGGCACAATAGACTTCCATGAGCACCAGCACCCACGTGACCAGCCGCGAGCAATTCCGGGTATTGGCGAAAAGCCACCGTGTGGTCCCGGTAGCGCGGAAAGTTCTCGCCGACCAAGACACAGCCCTGTCGGTGTACCGGAAACTCGCCGCGGATCGACCCGGCACGTTCTTGCTGGAATCCGCTGCACACGGGCAGTCGTGGTCGCGTTATTCGTTCATCGGCACGGGCTCGCGTTGTGCGCTGTCGGCGAAAAACGGTGTGGTGCGGTGGCTGGGGGAGCCACCGGTGGACCTGGCCGTGGATGTGGACATAAACCCACTGACAGCCGTTGCGGATGTGCTGCAAGCGCTGCACACTAACCCGCCAGCCGGATTGCCCCCGCTGACGTCCGGTTTGGTGGGTTATATGGGTTACGACATGGTCCGTTACATCGAGGACCTGCCCGATACCTGCACTGATGACCTAAATCTGCCCGATATGGTCCAGTTGCTGGTTGAGGATATGGCCGTCGTGGATCACCACGAGGGCTCGGTGTGGCTCATCGCCAACGTCATCAATTGGGATAACTCCGATAACCGGGTGGATGACGCCTACGACGAAGCCATAGCGCGCATCAACGCAATGACCAGTCGGCTCGCTGGTGGGGTAGAGCGGGGCGTCGATACATTTTCGACGCCTACCCCCTCCCCACGAAGGCAGCGCAACCAGAGCGACCACTTTGCGCGGATCGAGCAGTGCAAGGAACACATCCGGGCAGGTGATGCCTTCCAGATTGTGCTGTCCCAGCGGTTCGAGATGCAAACAACTGTGGCGCCACTGGATGTGTACCGCATGCTGCGCGTGGCTAACCCCAGCCCGTACATGTTCTTGGTCAACGTGCCGAATGACGAATTCACGCAGACAGCTTTCACGATCGTGGGTTCCTCGCCGGAATCCCTAGTGCGCGTGCAAGGCCGCGAGGTGACCACGTTCCCCATTGCGGGTTCGCGACCACGTGGGGCGACGGTGGAGCAGGATATTCAGTACGAAAAGGACCTGGTCAACGACGAAAAGGAGAACTCCGAGCACCTCATGTTGGTGGACTTGGGGCGCAATGACTTGGGCAGGGTGTGTGAACCCGGATCGGTGGAGGTTCACGACTTCCGCCACGTTGAGCGCTACAGCGCGATCATGCACTTGGTCTCCGGTGTGAGCGGTCAGCTGGCTGCGGGAAAAACTGCCGTCGATGCTTTCGCAGCTACGTTCCCAGCGGGCACGTTGTCCGGGGCGCCCAAACCCTCGGCGCTGAGCATCATTGACCGGTTGGAGCAGACGCGTCGTGGTGTGTATGGCGGCACTGTTGGCTACTTTGACTTCACGGGCAATACGGATCAGGCGATTGCCATCCGCACGGGTGTATATAAGGACGGCACGGTGTACGTGCAGGCGGGCGGTGGAATCGTCGCGGATTCGGATCCCTTAGCCGAGGACGAGGAAACTCAAAACAAGGCGGCCGCGGTGCTGCGTGCGGTGGCGGCGGCCGGGACACTCAGCACGGCCGGGACACTCAGCACGGCCGGGACAGCCCAGGCCGAAGAGGGAGACTAGAACACATGAAAAAGAATCGTGCGGCCCTTGTGCTCGTCGGGCTGAGCGCCATCGGATTGTGGGTGGCGGGGCGTCTGAAGTTCCTCACAGCTACGGTCTCCGACGACAAGGCCGGGGATTCCGTGAAAACTCTCGTTGGTTCCGTGTGGGATCCGGCGATGGTTCCGCTGGCGTTGGCGATGATCGCCGCGGTCATCCTAACCCTCGCCGTGGAGCCCGTGATTCGGCGATTTCTCGGTGGTGTGGTCGCGGTACTGGCGGCGGTGGCCAGCTTCCGTTCGGTGACTTTGTTGACTTCCGACGTCGACCTCGCTCGTGCCCGGAACATTCTCGCGTCGGGTTCTGCTACGCAGCGGGCCACGAAGCCCGTGCAAATCTCGGAATGGGCGCAGGTCACCGACGCACAGGTGCATACCATGCCCGTCGTCGTGGCATTGGTGGCCGCCACATTGGGTGTGATCGGTGGTGTGCTGTTGTTGATGCAACCGGGCAAGGCTTCGAAGGGGCACTCCCGGTACGAAACTCCGGAAAACCGCCGTGCGGGGGCGAAGGAAGATCTAGCGGAGAACCCCAATAATTCACGCGCTCTGTGGGATGTCATGGATACGGGGGTGGACCCCACCGACGATGATTCTGACGATTTCACCCCGCCTACGCGAGGTCGATAAGCTATCCCCAGGCTCAAGTAGCTATTAGTAGTAATTCTCGCCACATTTTCATCCGAAGGACGGGGTGACCCACATGTCGACGGTTTTGGATCAGATCATCGCCGGAGTGCTGGAGGATCAGGCCGCCCGCGAGGCCAAGGTGCCATACGCCGAGATCAAAGCTCAGTCTCTAAACGCACCTGCGCCAATTGATGCGTATGCAGCGCTATCGGGTCGCAGCGTGAAGGTCATCGCAGAGGTCAAGCGCGCGAGCCCCTCTAAGGGCAACCTCGCAGACATTCCGGAGCCCGAGGTGCTGGCCAAGGCCTATGCCGATAATGGGGCCGCAGTCATTTCCTGCCTCACGGAAGAGCGCCGTTTTAAAGGCTCACTTGCTGATTTCGATGCCGTTCGAAGCGCAGTTGATATCCCCCTTCTGCGCAAGGACTTCATCGTCAACCCGTATCAGATCCACGAGGCTCGCGCCCACGGTGCTGACATGATTCTGCTGATCGTGGCGGCCCTGGACCAGGATCGGCTCTCAGCTTTGTTGGACCGCACGGAATCCTTGGGTATGACTGCCTTGGTGGAGGTACACACGGAGGAAGAAGCCGAGCGCGCGGTTGCCGCCGGGGCCAAGGTCATTGGTGTGAATGCCCGCAACCTCAAGACACTCGAAGTCGACATGGGTGTGTTTGGCCGTATCGCGCCCGCTTTGCCTTCATCGGTAATCAAGGTCGCGGAATCTGGCGTCAAAGATAAGCATGACCTTTTGGCCTACGCCGGAGCAGGAGCCGACGCCGTGTTGGTAGGCGAGGGGCTGGTCACCGCGAGTATTCCGGGCCAGGCTTGCAAGGAATTGGTCGTGGCTGGTCAGCACCCCTCATGCCCACAGTCCTGAGCTGGGCAAGTAGCATAGTCACTTGTGAGTGACAAAACCCCATTGCCGACAGCGGGCGAAGTTCTAGCTACGCCCACCCATCATGAACCCGACGAGCGTGGTCACTGGGGTGACTTCGGTGGTCGGTACGTTCCCGAGGCCCTGATGGCCGTCATTGACGAGATCACCGATGCCTGGTCCAAGGCGAAGGCCGATCAGGCTTACCTCGATGAACTTGATGAGCTACACCGCACCTACACTGGTCGCCCATCGCCGTTGTACTTCGCGAAGCGCTTTTCCGAGGCCGTAGGCGCGAATGTCTGGTTGAAGCGCGAAGATCTGAACCATACCGGGTCCCACAAGATCAATAACGTGCTGGGGCAGGTCCTGCTGGCCAAGCGCATGGGTAAAACCCAGGTCATTGCTGAAACCGGCGCTGGTCAGCACGGTGTGGCCACCGCCACCGCCTGTGCCCTCATGGGTATTAAATGCCGCATCTATATGGGCGAGGTGGATGCGAACCGTCAGGCTCTAAACATTGCCCGCATGCGCCTGTTGGGTGCGGAAGTAGAAGTGGTCACGATCGGTTCTCGCACCTTGAAGGATGCGATTAACGAGGCCATGCGTTACTGGGTCGCCCACGATGAGGACACCTATTACTGCTTCGGCACCGCCGCCGGCCCGCACCCGTTCCCACAAATGGTTCGCGATTTGCAGCGCATCATTGGTTCGGAGGCACGCCAGCAGATTCTAGAAGAAACCGGCCAGCTGCCCGATACTGTCGTGGCGTGCGTGGGCGGCGGATCTAACGCCATTGGTTTGTTCCACCCCTTTATTAATGACGAGTCCGTGAAGATCGTCGGCGCAGAGGCCGCTGGTGACGGCCTAGATTCCGGCCGCCACGCCGCGCCCATCAACATGGGTGCACAAGGTGTGTTCCAAGGCGCGTTTTCCGACCTCATGCAAAACGAAGACGGGCAGATCATTGAGTCCCATTCCATTTCCGCGGGCTTGGACTACCCGGGCGTCGGCCCAGAGCATTCCCAATTGCACAGCGAAGGCCGAGCCGAGTATCTAGCCATCACCGATGCCGAGGCCATGGATGCGTTCCAACAGTTGTCGCGTACGGAGGGGATTATCCCAGCTATTGAATCGGCGCACGGGGTGGCGGCTGCAGTGAAGGTAGCGGCCCGCGAACCCGGTAGCACCATCATCGTGAACCTGTCTGGACGTGGCGACAAGGATGTCGATACCGCGGCGAAGTGGTTCAACCAGGAAGGGGAGAATTAACCATGACTGAGGTAACCACTGAAGCAGCCCGCCCGGCGCAGCAATCCCGTCTGGCACAGGTGTTCCACCAAGCCAACGAGGGTAACCGCGCTGCGTTCGTAGCCTACATGCCCGCGGGATTCCCGAATGCCGAGGAATCGCGGGAAATCTTCGCGGCCCTAGCCGAGCACGCGGACCTCATTGAGGTTGGCATTCCCTTTACAGATCCCATGATGGACGGTCCCACGATCCAGGCGGCAGCCGATGAGGCCTTGGATAACGGATTCCGCGTGGCCCAGACGTTCGATGCGGTGCGGACTGTCACCGAAGCTGGTGGCCACGCCGTCATCATGAGCTACTGGAATCCCGTGTTGCAATACGGCCCGGAGCGATTCGCGGAGGATTTGGCTGCCACGGGTGGCTTGGGTTCGATCATCCCGGATTTGCTACCGGAGGAAGCTGAGCGCTGGACCAAGGCCTGCGAGAAGCACGGTCTGTCCCCGGTGTACTTGGTTGCTCCCTCAACCACGCCGGAGCGCCTGCAGATGACCGTCAACGCAGGAAACGGTTTTGTTTACGCCGCCTCTCACATGGGTGTCACCGGCGCGCAGGAGGAAGTGTCTTCCCATGCCCGCGAGCTCGTGCAGCGCACCCGTGAGGCCACCGACTTGCCAGTCGCGGTGGGTCTTGGTGTGCGCGACGGCAATCAGGCTGCGAGTATCGCTGCCTTCGCCGATGGTGTTATCGTCGGCTCCGCTTTGATCCAGGCGGTTCAAGCTGGCCGGGATGGCGCTGGTCAAGACAACGGGGCCAACAAGGACCGCATGATTGCCCTAGCCCGTGAACTGCGGGAGGGTTGCCAGCGCTAATGGTTACCACGTACCTCGCTAACATTCCCTCTCCACCACAGGGCGTGTGGCATTTGGGGCCTATCCCGATCCGAGCGTATGCCCTGTGCATCCTCACCGGCGTGGTCGTGGCCTACTTCTGGACGCGCAAGCGTTACGCGGACCGCGGGGGAGATCCCGAACTCGTCGTGGATGCCCTGTTAGTCGCCATCCCCTTCGGCATCATCGGTGCTCGCCTGTACCACGTGATCACCGATCACGAGAAATACTTCGGCCCTGGTCGCGACCCCATCGATGCATTCAAAATCACCAACGGTGGCCTCGGCATCTGGGGCGCCATTGTTCTAGGCAGCCTCGCTGTCTGGTTGCTGTTTAAGTTTAAGAAAGTGCCGCTTTCTCCTTTTGCCGACGCCGTCGCGCCCACCATCGCTCTAGCCCAAGCTATCGGGCGCCTCGGCAACTGGTTTAACCAGGAGCTTTACGGTGGCCCGTCTACCGCACCCTGGGCATTGGAAATCTACCAGCGGGTCGATGGCCGATCCACGGGTCAAGTCCTCGAGGTTGTCCAGCCCACCTTCCTTTACGAGATGCTGTGGAATCTACTCGTCGTTGTGCTCCTCCTAGTGATCGATAGGCACTGGCGAATGGACCGCGGACGGTTGTTTATGTTGTACGTTGCGGCTTACACCTTTGGGCGCTTCTTCATTGAGAACATGCGCACCGATCCCGCTACGACGGTCTTTGGGGATATCCGGATCAACGTTGTGGTGTCCGCAGTTGTCTTCTTAATCGCGATGGGTTTGTTCTTGTTTAATTCCCTTCGCAAGCGCCCCCAGTAGCGGGAGCCCAGAGCGCAGGGTTATTCTCGAGGGCGTGGATAGAAGAACGAAGATCGTATGTACCCTCGGTCCCGCAGTTGCCTCGAAAGAAGGCATCACGGGCCTCGTCAATGCGGGCATGAATGTTGCCCGCCTGAATTTCTCCCACGGTGAGCACGCTGACCACGAGCAGAACTATAAGTGGGTGCGCGAGGCCACCGACGAAACCGGTAACGCAGTCGGCGTTCTCGCTGATCTCCAAGGTCCCAAGATTCGCCTCGGGCGCTTCGCTGAAGGCGCAACTGTCTGGGCTACGGGCGAGACCGTCCGAATTACAGTCGACGACGTACAGGGCACCCACGACCGCGTGTCGACCACGTACAAGGGCTTGGCCCACGATGCTCGTCCCGGTGACCGCCTGCTTGTCGACGATGGCAAGGTCGCCCTCGTCTGCAAGGAAGTCGACGGCAATGACGTGGTCTGCGAGGTCGTTGAAGGCGGCCCCGTCTCCAACAACAAGGGCGTGTCACTGCCCGGCATGAATATCTCCACCCCAGCCCTGAGCGAAAAGGACCGTGAGGACCTGCGCTTCGCCCTCAAGCTGGGCGTGGATTTCATTGCGCTTTCTTTCGTTCGTTCCCCCTCCGATGTTGAGCTCGTCCGCGAAATCATGGACGAGGTTGGCCGGCGCGTGCCGGTTATTGCGAAGTTGGAGAAGCCCGAGGCCGTTGAATCCCTCGAGCCAATCATCCTAGCGTTTGATGCCGTCATGGTCGCCCGCGGTGACCTCGGTGTGGAGGTTCCTTTGGAGGAAGTTCCGCTAGTTCAAAAGCGTGCCATTCAGATCGCGCGCGAGAACGCTAAGCCCGTCATTGTGGCCACGCAGATGCTGGATTCCATGATCGAGAACTCTCGCCCCACTCGTGCGGAGGCCTCCGACGTTGCTAACGCGGTGTTGGATGGCGCCGATGCCGTCATGCTGTCCGGAGAGACCTCGGTGGGCAAGCACCCCATCACCACCGTCGAAACGATGGCGCGCATTGTCTCTGCGGCCGAGGTCGATGGAGAGGTCCCACCGCTGACCCACCGTCCGCGCACTCGGCGGGGCGTCATCTCCTATGCGGCGAAGGACATCGGCGAGCGACTAAATGCGCGTGCCCTCGTGGCGTTTACGTCCTCGGGTGATACCGCCAAGCGAGTGGCTCGTCTGCGTTCGCGCCTGCCGTTGCTGGTGTTCACGCCGTTCCAGGCGGTGCGTTCGCAGTTGGCGTTGACATGGGGTGTGGAGACCTTCCTGACCGACGATGTTTCCACCACTGACGAAATGATGGCCGCTGTCGATCAGGCCTTGCTGGGCATGGCCGAGTACAAGCATGACGACATGATGGTTGTCGTGGCGGGATCCCCTCCGGGAATCTCCGGCAACACCAACATGATTCAGGTGCACCTGCTGGGGCAGGAGCACAAGCGCTAGTCTAGTGCGCCAGGTAGGCCGCCACCGCCGTGATACCGGCTTTCGTGGCGGCTTCTAGTGTTCCCGGGGCCGGCGCAAAGTGCGGGCTGTGGTTGCCTGGGACGTTGCCACTGTTCCAGGTTTTTTCATTTGTGACGCCCACCGTCCAGAACAAATACGGGACTCCAAAGTGGCGGGGGATTTCGGAAAAGTCCTCTGAGGCCGTCCAGCGCTCAGCCGTGACTGACTTCTCGCCGAAGGTGGCGTCGAAATGCGGGCGGACCGTGTCAAAGACATCTTGGTCGTTATCGGTCAGCTCACCGTGCGCGGAGTACTCGATGATGGGGTCGCGTTCGCAACCGGAGGCATAGCATTCGCCGCGGATCACGCGCTCGATAGCTTTGTAGGTTTTGTCGCGCACGCCCGTATCGTAGAACCGACAGTTCAGGACCAGCTTCGCGTGATCGGGGATGGTGTTGTTGGTGTTCCCCGAGCTGAGCGTGCCTACCGTGATGACCGCGAAGTCCTCCGGGGAGACCTCTCGGCCGACGATGCCTTGCAGCCGGACCACGATCATCGCAGCGAGGAAGGTCGGATCTAGTGATTCATGGGGCTGCGATCCGTGGGCAGATTTGCCGAACAGGGTGATCGTGATTGTGTCGCATGCCGCCAGCACAGGGCCGGGGGCGGACATGACGGTGCCCACCGGTCCGGCTACGATGTGCTGGCCTAGGCAGACATCTGGGGTGGGGATCTTGTCTGCCAACCCGTCTTCGATCATCATTCCCGCACCACGGGTGACTTCCTCGGCGGGTTGGAACAGTGCAATGAAAGTACCTTCCCACGCATCCCGGCGGGCATCCATGACTGCGCATACCCCCAGAAGCGCAGAGGTGTGCATGTCGTGGCCACACGCGTGCATCACGCCTTCGTTGGTGGAGGAGTAAGGCAGTCCCGTGTCCTCGGTGACGGGGAGGGCGTCGAAGTCCGCACGCATGAGGATGGTCTTGCCCTCGGGCGCATGTCCATTGCGGAAGATGGCCACGATTCCGTGGCCTCCGATGCCGGTGGTGACGTCACAGTCGAATTCGGCAAGCTTTCGTGCAATGAATGCTGCCGTTTCTTGCTCCTGCAGCGACAGTTCGGGGTGCGCGTGCAGCCATTCATAGCAGCCCTGCTGCCACGTCAAATCCACACCGTGCTGGGTTGCGAGTTCTGTGGGGTTGATGGGGGTTTCTCCTACTCTCTGTAGCTTGATTCTTGGCGGCCTGTTTCTTGGCGGCCTGTTTCCTGACGGTCTACCTAATGGCCGGGTTGTACTTCAACGAGTTTGGCCGCATCGCGCAGTCTTCTCCCAAGGAGATTCCCGGTGCTAGGCGATCTTCTCCCTGGGCTTTCTGGAGGGCCGTGAGCACACGATCCTTCAGTTGCGCGGGGGTGATCGTGTTGATGTAGATCTTCGTGCCACCCTCGAAGCCAGCCATCGTGGATACGCGCCATTTGATAAGGATTCGCCATGGCATCGGAACGTCAACATCCAGGGGGCGGTGCATCCACTCTTCATTGCAGGCAATGTGTGGGCCGGATGCCACATGGCATGCGTGCACAAGATCGGAGACGGCATCCCTTTCGGCGTCGGACATAAGCCACGGTTCCGTAGTACCGGACTTGGAGAAGACCTCCAACGTTGGCCACCGGTGACCGAAGCCGGCAAAGGCGATGGCGTGCTCGTTTTCCGCGATGATGAGGTTGTGCCGCGCTGCGTAGTCCACCGCCCACTCGTTGTACATGTTGGGGTTGCTGCGGACCTGCGCGATCTCGGTTTCATTTTGCAGGCCGTGCTCGTCAATGGCGACCAGTTGCTTGTGGAGGTGGTCGAAGCTGGCACCGGCGGGGGAAAGCCAGTTTTGGAATGCTGCCACGTAACGGACGTAGCGGTTGGCCCGGTACAGCTGATCCATGCCGTCGACGGTGAACGCGAAGAAGTGGCGGTGCGTTTGCCAGTCCATACTGCCGGAGCTCGCGAGTTGGTCGGTGGAGGTTGCGCCCGGGACGAAGTGGTCTCGGGCGATGATGACGTCGTGTCCACCGGCGAACAGTCCGATGCCCTGTTCATTGAGGGTTTGCATGCGGGTGGCCGGGGAGAAGAGCGCGTCGATGGCTTCGGCAGGACGACCTGTAGCGGCCCACTTAGTGCGCAGGATTTTCTCCACGTGGTCCTGGCCGGCTTCCTCCTTGAGGTATTCGGCCATGTGCATGGCTGCAGCGGGGCTGGATCGGTAACCGTAGTTGAGGTTCCAGTAGTCGTAGGTGAGGATCTCGAAGAGGTTGGCCACGCGGCGGAATACAGGGGTTGTCTCCTCTAGTTCGCTGGGCTTGAGCCCGCGGAGGATGCGGGCTTGGCCGTCGGCATCCACAATGAGGCGGGATTTCTCAGGTGGGGTTTCGAGTTTGCGCTTCAGTCCAAATGCGGTCGTGGCATCGCGGTCGGCGATGTCCTGCGGTTCTGGCCGGTGCTCCGCGATGGGGCGGTTGGCGCGGCCGGGCACTGTCCAGACCTCGGTGCCGGAGAAGGGGTTGACCTGCTTGATGGTGCCGTCGGGCAAGGTGGTTAGTGGCGGCACTGGTGCGGGGCGGGGAGAATGCGAACCAATCACAATTCGATAGTAGCGTGCCGTGTAAAACTAAGAGGTATGCCTACCATCGTTTTTCGAATCCTGTCGCCCGCGGACGAGCGCGAGGCCATCGTCCAGGATTTCAATTCTCTTGTGAATGCCACTGAGGGTGCGCTGGGTGCAGAGGTTACCGTCGCCCCTGGTTCCTACGATCCTGAGTTGGCGCGAATCTGGTCGGAGGATTTCTCCGATGATTCCGCCCAAGCCGAGCCTGCCACAATTCGCGTGGTCGTCACGCATAACGAGCTGGGGTCGCTGTCTCACGTAACCATGCTTTTCGCCCAGTTGTTGACAACGTACGACGAGAAACCTCCGGCAGAACCCCTGCTGCGGCAAGTCCAGGACGACGCAGGCCGCCCGCGAGTGCCGTGGCATGTGGAGGTGCAACCCTAACCCGCCCCTTCCTGCATTGCTTTCTTTCGCATTGCTTTATTGCGCAGTCTCTGTGTGTTGTATTCATTCGTCACCCGGACCCGTTCGACTGCACGGTGTTTAAAGGTCGGCCGGCCCAGTGGCCCATCGGGTGTGGTTACTATGACGTGCCCGTCGCCGTGGCTGGTCCAGGTCTCGGAAGCATCACTGTGGATGGTTACATCCCAGTTGCCCGCTGTCTTTAGTCGGTGATGCTTGCCACAGAGTAGATGTAAGTTCGCGGTAGCCGTCGGTCCTCCGTCGGTTGGGTTGTCGTGATCGTATCGTTTCACGTGGTCAACCTGGCATCTATGTGCCGGAACGTCGCAGCCGGGGAATCGGCAGTGTGCGTCTCTGCCGATCACGTTGGCTTTCACGGTGGCGGTGGGGTGGTAGCTCTCATTCGACGCCTCCCCGGCCCCCGCGAGGTGCGTAATGCGGGTCAGCCAGTGCTGGCTGGCCGCGTTTGCCAACCAGTGGCCTTCGCCGAATACCTTATCGAGTGGGAGCCCACCCGTGTTCTGGAATAGGTGAAGCACCACCTCGGCGTCGATGTTGCCTCGGATGAGCTCCAGCAGCGCAGCTCCTTGGGTGATTCCGTGAACTTTGGCGGCATTGCGTACGGCACGCGAGATTTCGATGCCCTCGAGTTTGCCCACTGTGAAGGTGAAAGTGGTGTTGTGTTCACTGCGGTCGTCCACGTGAAAGCTGCCCGCGCCACTTTCATAGTCGTCCGCGGGGGTTGGAGCGTCCTTGTCTGGATCCTCTTCGGGAATGGGGCGCGAAATGGGGTCCAGCTCATCGATGAGTTCGGTGAGTTTGAGGTCAATCCATCGCAGCGTGCGCATTGCTTGATCCCTACGGGTGGGTTGAAGTAGTTCAACCGTGGCGGCGTCGATGAGGTGGCGGCGCTCGGCGCGTACAACTTCAAGGTGTTCGCAGATGCGGTGCATGAGTTGAAGGCAGAAGGCTCCCTCGTCGAACATCGCGGCAACGAGGGGGAAGTGCCGCAGGGTAAGGCCGATGGTCGCGAGCTGGTCGGCGCGGTAGTTTGTCAGGCCGGCGCGCGAGTAGATGCGGGTGTTGTGGTCAGGAATGTAGTCGTCCTCACTGGGGCAGGCCATCCGTACGGCTTGGAGGTGCAGCTTGTTGATCTGCACGAAGGTCTGACTCAGCGGATCTTTTGGATCCAACACTCTCCAAGACGGTTCACAAGAGCATTCGGGAGCGTCCTCGGCGGTGCGGGGGCAGTCGATATCTAATTCGTATTGCTGTTCTAATTCCTTGTGTGGTTCTGGTTGGTTGCCACCGTTTTCGGTAGGTTTTCCCACGTCAGCAGGGGAGCAGGCGGTTCCATTCGATTCTGGGTGATCGTGTGGATTAAAGCCGTCAGCAGCTTGTTCTGCCGGTAGTTCGTGGTTGTTGTGAGGTTGGTGGTCGTGTGGTTCCCCTTGAAACATCATTTCCCCTGATGGTTCGCCCTTTTCTTAAACTAACCATATTTTAGAACACCCATTCGCCTTACGTCAATAGCCCGGCGAAACTTTTTTAGACATTTTTAAGGTGCGGGGAATTGGGAGCAGAGGGTATTGAAACGAGCCGCAGTGGTGTGAAACGAGCCGCAGTGGTGTGAAGCGAGCTGCGAGGGTGTGAAACGAGCTGCGAGGGTGCCCCCAAAAAAAACTACCCACGGGCTGAATACCCTACCGACTGGCCGCGAACTCTGCCCATTGGCCACGCAACCCAGCCGGCCACCCCCAAAAACACCCTACCCGCCGGCCGCGCACCCAGCCGGCCCGTCACCTGGGCCCCCTCAAAAAACCTACAGAATGCTAGACAGGAATTCCTGCGTGCGCCGGTTTTGGGGGTTGCCGATGACTTCCGTAGCCGGGCCGATCTCCTGAATTACACCGGCATCCATGAACGCTACCGTGTCGGCGACTTCGCGGGCGAAGCCCATCTCGTGGGTCACTACCAGCATCGTCATGCCGTCGTTGGCTAGGTCCCGCATCACTCCCAGCACCTCGCCTACGAGCTCGGGGTCCAGGGCGCTCGTGGGTTCGTCAAAGAGCATCAACTTCGGTCGCATCGCCAGCGCACGCGCAATCGCCACGCGCTGCTGCTGACCGCCGGAAAGCTGCACGGGGTACGCCTCTGCTTTGTGTGCCAACCCCACGCGCTCCAGCAGCTGCCGTGCGTAGGCCTCCGCAGTCTCGCGGGATTCGCCCCTCACCTGCATGGGTGCCTCGATGATGTTCTCCAGCACGGTCCGGTGCGTGAAAAGGTTGAAGTGCTGGAACACCATACCGATATCAACGCGCTGTTTCGCGGCGTCCTTCTCGGAAATCTCGTATAGCGTGCCGTTCTTCTCGCGGTAGCCGATCAATTCGCCGTCGACTTCAATGCGACCGGCCGTGGGCTTTTCCAGGTGATTAACGCACCGCAGCAACGTGGACTTGCCGGAACCACTTGGACCGATGAGGCACGTCACCGTCCCCGTGGGTACCTGCAGATCGATGCCCTTGAGTACCTCGATGCGCCCGTAACGCTTCCACAGGTTACGGATATTGATCATCGGGGACTCGCCCGCACGGCTGGCCGCACCCGCACTACTATCTCCATTCACGCTCAGTTCCGCTTTCTCTTGGTTGGTCTTTTGGGGTGTTGACGCCCCCTCGTGCTTGCCCGTCATCGCCATTACCTCGTTCCCACGCTTCCATTGGCGCCGTCCACCGTGACATTGCGTGGTGGGATGCCTTCGGCGTCGGCTAAAGCAGCTAACTGGCGCCCGGTGAGCTGCCGCGACGAACCGCGGGAGAAGTATCGCTCTAAGAAGTACTGGCCGACCATCAGCAGGCTGGTGATAACCAGGTACCACGTGGCTGCAACCAGCAACAGCGGGACGGGCAGGAACAGGATGTTGGAAATGTCGGTGGTGCGCCCGTAGAGCTCGCCTGCGTAGGGAATCGCGATGACCAGGGAGGTGGTCTTTAGTAGGCTGATGAACTCGTTGCCTGTCGGCGGGATGATAATGCGCATCGCCTGTGGCAATACGGTGCGGCGCATGTTCTGCCACCACGTCATGCCCAGTGCCTTGGATGCTTCCGATTGTCCCTCGGGCACCGCTTGGATACCAGCGCGGACGATTTCTGCCATGTAGGCGGCCTCATTTAGGCCCAGACCTACCACTGCCAGCAGGAACATGTTGGTCAGGAATGCCTGTAGGTCAATCTCGGCGAACCCCAGGCTGATGGATTGGTACAGCGACCCAAGCAGTCCCCAGAACACCAGCTGCACATAGATTGGTGTGCCACGGAAGATCCACAGGTACAACCACGCCACTGATTGCAGCACCGGGTTCGGCGACATGCGCAGGACCGCCACGATGGCCCCCAGGATCACGCCGATCAGCATGGAGAACACGGTCAATGCAATCGTGCGCACCGCGGCCACTGCTACGCGCGTATCCAGAACGTACTTGAAGTATGTATCCCAGTGGTATGCATCATTGGTCGCTGCGCCTATGACGAACCACACCAGCAGGGCCAGCAGCACGACGGCCGCCACCCAACGCCATGGGTGTTTCAGCGGTACTGCCTGGATCTCGGAGGGGTGTGTTTTATTCTTCATTGTTGCTTAGCTCCTCCTGGTTGGGTGCTTACGGCCTTTGTGTTCCGACGCCGCGCGCTCCGCGTGGCTATCGGCTTCAGGTTGATCGTGACCTCTTTGACGGCGGTATCCTCGAGTCCCCATGGGGTGAGAATCTTTGTGTATGTGCCGTCCGCAATGAGTTTCTTGAGTGCCGCAGCCATGGCCGGTGCCAGTGGGGAGCCCTTTTTGAAGGCCCATCCGAATGGGGCGGTATCGAAAGCTTCCCCGGCTTGGGCTAGGCGCCCGTTAGAGCGTTTGATGGCGTAGCTGATGATGGGGGAGTCCGAGCTGTAGGCTTCCGCACGTTTCAAGATGGTAGCGGTGGCAGCGGCATCGGCGGTGGCGTAGACCAACTTGGTGATGGCGGGTTTGCCTTGCTTCACGCACTCGTCGGACTTGCCCTGAACCTCATCGGTATCGGAATACGTTCCCTTTTGTACGGCCACGGTCATGCCACAGGCATTAGCGGGATTGACGTTGCCTTCATTTCCGGGCTGGGTCGCCCACGCCACACCGGCATTGAGGAAATCTACGAAGTCGTAGTTTTTCTGGCGTTCCTCAGTATCGGTGAAGGCGGACGCTCCCATATCGATCGAGCCGGCAGAAATTGCCGGCAGGATGAGCGAGAAATCCATCTGGCGGGGTTGCACGTCCAAGCCCAGTACGGCGCCCGCGGCTTTTACCAGGTCCATCTCTACGCCGATGATTGTGCCTTTGGAGTCCTTAAACTCGTTGGGCGCGTAGGGGGTATTGGTAGCGGCGCTGACGGTGCCACGGCTTGCGATTTCCTTGGGTACGAGCTGCGCGAGTTTGGGATCTTTCGCTGGCAGGATCTGCTGCCAGCCCTCGGGGTTCCCAGTTTCTTCGTTGGTCACGCACGCCCCGAGTGTGCTTGCTAGCATCAGCGCAGATAGCGCCTGAGCTGCAACGCGGAGCTTACTTTTAGACATACGGGAAAGTGTATACGAATAAGTGAAAAATATTAGTATCGCGGAGGTTTCCACACCGCTTGGTCGCATGATTGCTACCACAAGCGCGGATCTACTCACCGGATTGTGGTACCCGGAGCACGTGGCTACACGATTCGAAGGCCCAATTGAACAGGTGGGGCGGGGTGGGGCCGTGGTGGCGTCGTTACAAAAAGAACTACAGCGCTACTTTAACGGCGAGCTGAGACAGTTTACCGTGCCAACAGCAATCACCCATAGCCCAGAGGCGCTGGCTCAGCTACCCGGCACCGAACTGCAAAAGGCCGTGTGGTGGCAGGTAGCGCAGGTGGGATTCGGTGAGCTAACGACGTATGGGCAGATCGCGCGGGAAATTGGGCGGCCGGGGGCATCACGGCCGGTGGGGCAAGCGGTGGGGCGCAACCCGATTTCCATTGTCGTGGGATGTCACCGGGTGGTGGGTGCGGGTGGCAAGATCACTGGTTACGCTGGCGGGTTGGAAAGAAAGCGCAAGCTCTTGCACATTGAAGGGCACTCAGGGTACTGATTCTTGGCGTTGGCTCTCGTACGGAACCGGCCTGCCTGCACCTGATAAAGCTAGAGACAGAACCAGAAATAGAGCTAGAGACTGAACCATAAAAAGAGGAAGGCCAAGCACTGATGACCGATCTGCTCAACCGCGTGCAGCTCAACACCCCCGAGCACAAGCTGGTGAAGGAGGGGATAATCAGCGATTATCTTAACCACATCATGAAGGACAATGCCGATAACTCCGAGGGGCAGACTGCCCAATACATTTCTGCATTGCGCGATGCCGATCCCGAGCCCTTTGCCACCGCACTTTGTACCTTGGATGGCCGAATCTACTCGGCGGCCCTTGGGGGTACTTTTAACGACGCCGGCGTGGCAGCCGATCAAGTTGAATTCACGATCCAGTCCATTTCGAAGCCGTTTGTGTATGCGCTGGCCTTACAGGAGCACGGTATCGACGAGCTGGTGAAGGTGGTCGGTATGGAGCCATCGGGAGAGGCCTTTAACGAGTTAAGCCTAGAAGGCGATACCAACCGGCCGGTCAACCCCATGATTAATGCGGGCGCGATTACCGTCAACCAGCTCATTAATGGATCAGAATCGACGGTGGAGGATCGCGTGGCAAAGATCCACGGCTTTATGAATCAACTGGCCGGGCGGGAACTGACGTTAGATAAAAAGACCGCGGAATCCGAGATGGAATCGTCTGACCGCAACCTAGCGCTGGCACACATGCTGCGCAGCTATAACATCATTCAGGATCAAGCTGAGGATGCCGTCAACAGCTACGTGCAGCAATGTTCGATTCTGGTGACTGTCCGGGACCTCGCCGTCATGGGAGCCACACTGGCCTCCGGTGGGGTGCAACCCCTGACGGGCCGGCGCGTGATGGATCAGTCGGTGGCGCGCCAGGTGCAATCGGTGATGGCTTCGGCTGGAATGTACAACGCTGCGGGGCGCTGGATGGCGAGCGTGGGCATCCCCGCGAAGTCCGGTGTGGCCGGTGGTGTGCTGGGCACACTGCCGGGGCAACTGGGGTTGAGTTCGTTTTCTCCGAAGTTGGACGAACACGGCAACAGCGTGCGTGGAGTGCGCGTGTTCCAGCGATTGAGCAACGACATGGGGTTGCACCTTATGGCGCCGGATCCGCGTGGCCGGGCCAGTGTGCGTAGCCTCACCGAGGACTCGCACACGGATGAGACGATCGTCCGTTTGCAGGGCGATATCGACTTCATTGGCGGGGAGCGCCTGTACCGCACGCTTTCCGAGCATGAACTCAAGCACAAGAAGTTGGTGTTCGATATGACCCGCGTGGACGGTGTGAACCCCGTGGGCTGTCGCATGTTGAATAACGGGATCGAGCAATTACGCGAAGAAGGCTACGAGGTGAGGATTGAGGACCCCGAAGGGTGGCTCAAACTCAAGGACGCCTACTTGGCCGGTGACGGGGTGTAGTGGCGGGGTGTAGCGGCGGGGTTAGCCAGCGATGCTCTCCCGCAGCTCAGCCGCAGTGACCACCTTGCCGAAGCTGGGGAAGTCGTGGGTGAGCGCGTGCTCGTGGCGCGCCGGGTTGGGATCGTGCAGGATGTCCCGGACGGCTAGGACGTTGAAGCCCTCGTCGTAGGCGCTGCGGGCGGAGGATTCCACCCCTGCGCCGGTGGCGCCACCCACGAGGGCAACGGTATCCACACCGAGTGCGCGCAGTTGGTCCGCCAGATCGGACTTGGTGAACGCACTCCACGTGCGCTGCTTGTAGATGTGAATATCGGAGGGCTCAACGGGTAGACGGTCATCGAGTTCAGCGAAGTCCTCGGGCAGCTGCTCGGGTTCGGGAATCGGGTTATCCACCTCGCCGGCGGGCAGGCCCGTGGCGTGGAGCCAGACAACGGGTAACTGGGCTTGGTGGAATGCGTTGGCGAGGGCGCTGATATCAGCGATGAACGGATCCACAACCTCGGCTGGTGACCAAGACAGGATGCCCTTTTGGGCGTCTACGACAATAAGTGCGTGCATGGGATGAAGCCTCCTTAAGAATCTTCTTGTCATGTCACGTAACAGCATACGTCCACATTGGATCGCGTGAATTACTGCAGATTTGCTGACCCTATCAATCGGCGTTTTATACAACCTACCAATGGTGAAACAATGCGGATATGCGTAACCTCAGTTGGGTGTCTACCATTCAGCGGACTTACTTCATGGCAGATCGTGGCCCGCGCCCAGTAACGAGAGGCTGGGCCCACCTGGTTGCGGCGTTCTTGGCGACAATAGCGTCAGCAGTTCTCATGACTGTTGCGTGGATGACACTCGCGTGGCGCGAAGCCATCAGCGTGAGTGTGTATTGCGCGGGGCTCATTTCGCTTTTCGCGGTCTCGGGCTTGTATCACCGCTGGCCGTGGAAGTCCCCCGAAACGGTCAGGTGGTGGCGGCGCGCTGACCACGCAATGATCGCGGTATTCATCGCCGCAACGTACACACCGATGTGTGTGATCCTGCTGGATCCGCCGTATTCCATATGGATGCTAGCCGCGGTCTGGTCCGGTGCATTATTGGGTGTGGTCCTGAATCTGGTGTGGATCAATCACCCGCGCTGGTTAGATGTGGTTGTGTACCTGGTTCTGGGATGGAGCATCGTCCCACTGCTGCCAGCACTGACCCGCTCCGTGGACCATACGGTTATTTGGCTGCTGTTTCTCGGTGGCGTGGCCTACTCCGTTGGCGCGATTGTGTATGGCTTCAAATGGCCTGGCCGGAACGCCAGCATCTACGGATACCACGAGCATTTCCACACACTCACCATTGTGGCCGCAGTGCTGCATTTGGTGGCGGTGTGGATGATTGTGGTTTAGGGGTTCCGTGGATAACGGTGCAACGGGGTGGGTACTGGGATTAAGTCAGTGGTTCATGCTCCCCAGGCGCGGAATGCTTTCAGGACAAGCGCGTTATAGCACGTGTTGGGGTTGAGGGGATACTGGGTGTGGTCGGGGTGGCGTCGGAATAGAAACAAGCCTACGGACGCAGAAGTAAACCAGTACAACGATAAGGGTTGTGCCTGCCATGTCGAACAACGCTGCCTCCCACGGTATGGTGTTCGGATCTTCGACGACCGAGAACACCGGCTGCGCGAAGGCGAGGTAAGTGTTTATCGTGTGAATGGCGATGACGGCCTCGAGCCCACCGGTCTTGTGCACCAGCAGCGCGTACAGAACCGCCGAGTATGCGATGGCGACCGTGCCCCAAGAGTTGCAACCGTGCAAGGAGATCCACAGCAACGCGCCGGGTAGGTAGGCGACCCAGGGGGACTTACACCAGCAGCCAAAAATCTGTGGCAGGAAACCGCGCGCGAAGATTTCCTCCGCGGCCGCTTGGAAGGGCACGAGTACGATCACAGCGGCGAGGAGAATGACGTCCTGGTGTTCCGGGGTGCGGGGTTCTAGGCCTTCGCCGGACGCGTAGGCAATGACCTGGCCCACCACAGCGACAGCGAGGGATGTTCCTGCGGCGACGCCAACGATGCCCCACCTCATTCGCCCCACAATGGAGAGTAGGAATCTGGATGGGTAGCCTGCGATGCGCGCAGCAACGAAGCATACCGGAACCATCGAGGCCAGCGATAGGAGCAGGACGATGTTGGATATGGCGTTATTGGGATCCTCGGAGAGGACGGTCGTGTCCACGTCTGCGCCCGCGAGGGCGGTCGCGAGCGTTGCCGCTATGAAGACGAGGATTTGCGCGACGAAGTTTAGAATCAGTGCGAAGGCGAGCGCCCTGATGGGGTGGCGGCGCGAGTGGGACTGATCCTACGGGCGCGGGTGACCCCACTGGTGTGGCGATTTCGGCTGTAGCTTGGTGTGCTTCTGGTGCTTTATCTAGTGTGCCGTCGTCCGTCTTGATGGACAGTGTGAATCGCGGTGAGGGTGGCGGAGACTATATCAAGAATGCCGTCTACGGCTGTGGAGGTGGCATTGCCGGTAAGATTGCTTGGAAGATAATCCCGAATAGTGTGAAGCAGAAGATTTACACCGCTGTGGTTAAGTTCTACTGGGATCACATCCGTAAGAAGTAGAAGGGAGCGCTATAAATGCATAGCTGGGGAGTTTTTGTACTGTTCGCCCTGAGTTTTTTGGCCTGCGCGGGTTTGGCGGCCATTCGTACGCCTGAGGAGCCAGGTCGATCGCGTATTGGGGCTTTTGTAGCCATGCTAATGGCAATTCCTGCTGTTATTGTTCTGGTGTTGATCGCTAAAGACGGCTCAGAACCTGCTTCAATAGGTGAGTTGTTGGGTGTTGTAGGTTATACGTTCGTCGTGTCTGTTTGGGGAAGTTATCTTCTGGAGAAGCGTAAACGCACGTGATTAGCTTTTTTGGGGGAGGGTCATTCTAGGCGCCCGTTGTAGATTTTTACTCAGTACAGTTTTACTGTTGTCTTTATTGGCTCTTCGTGTTTTAGAGTGCGTTGATCTTTCCCTGTAGGCCTCCGGAGTGGGTAAGAGACCGCAAGATATAGTGGTCCAAGTTTCTCAAGCCAAGGGCGATGCCGCGAAGGTGCTCCAGCCTCCCGTTGATCGCCTCGATCGGACCGTTGGATGCACCGATATCGAACTATGCCACAACATCCCGACGCCGACGCCACAAGGTTCGCCCCAATTGGGCTAGCTCCTCTAGCCCTGCTGGCAGCCCTGCACGGATCGAGTTCATTACTTTCGGCATTAACTTCTTACCCTGACTTTTCTTCGGGTGTGCATATGCAGCAATAATGCCCTGGTAGATCTGCCATGTCACCTGCAAGATCACCATCAGCCAATCGACCTGCCACAACACTTCACGACGCTGCCGTTGCCGGGCAGTAAGAAACGCAATCCTTGTCAGCACAGTCTTGCGATTGTTATACAACGGGTCGGTTTTCTTCCCCCGCTCACCGGTAAGCCCACGCTGCAAGCGCTGCCTGGCACCATGTCCAGCAATCTAGCCGGCCCAGATCGTGTAGCCGTTGGGGTGAGATCAACTACAACGGTGACATCGCAGGACGGGGCACCAGGCCTGCGAGAATGCTTCCACACGTGCTCATCGACCCCGAGTATTCTCACTCCCGCGAGATGGAGTGGGATCCCGGTAAACCATCTCGCGGCAGGCTTGAAGGGCGATGTTGTTGACCAACTCCCAGCCCACAGCCCATGCCGTGGCGGTGGCGGACACGCTGATCCGGTCGATGGTACGGCGTTGGAGAATCCACCGCACAACACGTGTGGTCAGTTTCGCGCCGTCATCGGTGCACATCACGCTGGCCTGAAAAATCTTTCGTGTACAAGCACCGGTTAGCACAGATAAACCGGGGGACACGCACATGCTGTCGGGTGGGGAACCCCACGACGGGTAGATCGACAAGCTCATGTGTGACGTGATCACGGAGTTTGCCGTCATGTCCGCATTCTGGGCAGGCGGAACAAACGGCGACGGGATCGGCGTGGATGATCGTGAAATCCCCTGCGTTGGTTGCACCGGTGATGCTCATGCCTCGAATTCTCCGCAACTGATCAGCGAATTGCCTGTACTGTCTACTGTCGTACGCTCCGTGCGTACGCGGGTGATCCCTGCGTGCCTTCTCGGGGAAAACGAAGAAGAGTGAGCTCTGCGCGTATACGGGTGATCCCACCTCTTGCATCTTTGCCTTACATAGTTACGTGTGTTCGGTGTGTACGCGGATCATCCCGCGTGCACGGTACTTTTCTGACGTAAGCTCCTGGGTGTGTTCCATACTCCACCACAGCAGCAGAGTGATCGGGGCACTTGGTTGAAGCCAAGGCCATGACGAATTTGTAGATTCTCAATCCGCTGTCTACTTCTCAGCTGCCCGCTGTTTGTCCATTTCGAGGTAGGCGTTGTAGGCTTCGTCGATCATCGTCTCCAGCGCTGGCACCTGCTCGCCCTCGGGGTAGTACGGTGTGTCCCTGTCCTGATACTTCATTGTCTCGAACAGTGCCCCCGCGAAGACAGTCCACTTCGTTGGCTTGTCCGGCCACACCTCGTCCACTTGCCGGAACGTCTGGTCGCTCACCTGAATGTCCCACGGATCGGTCTTCCACAGCTCCGGGTCGATCCGGTTGGCGTCCTCCAGCTCTTGTTCCATCTGGCGTTGCACCGCAATCTCCGTCAGCTCCGCCAGATACTCTTGGCGTATCTGGTTCTCCGCGTCGATCTGCGCCCGGTTCAGAATCCTGCCCCAGGTCAACCCGTCCGGTTCCCTGCCGTTGTCCTGTGTCCATTTCTGGCGCAACAGATGGGCTACTTCGTCGAGTCTCCTGTCCAGGGCTTGGTCGATCTGCTGGAAGTACTTCTCGGCCTCCTGCGTCGTTGTTGTCGGGTTGGCTGCCCTCATCGTTTGTAGGACGTCGTTGGGTGTAATCACGGATGTCATCTCCTTCGAAGTTGGAAAGCGAATAACCGGGTGGGGTGTTTATTTCGGTGCGGGGGTATTGTAGGGGTTGTCGAAAAGCTGGTTGAGGTCGACTGTGCTGCTGGGTGCTGACGGCATCTCGGTGGGGTAGGTCGTCGTCGGTGAGGGGTGGTTGATGTCGTCGTTGACGAGGGATTCGGAGGCTCCAGCGAACAGGGATCCGATGGTCATGAGGAAAACCCAAGCAAGAATCCAGCCGATGACCGCAAAGGGGAGGCGGATGAGTTTGCGGATGATGCCAGCATCCGATGTGATGACTCCGATGATGACGAGGATGCCGCCGATGATGAGGATGACGTTCCAGAAGCTCGGGGCGTTGAGGAATGAGTGCTGGTATTCGGCGAGGATTGTGGTGGGTGTGGAAGGGGTCATGATAGTGAACTCTTCGATCGTCGTGGCGGGAGATGTTGTATAGGCGGCGCGGGGTACTGCGTGGGGGTCACTGCATTTGCCGGTGGGCGAAACAGAGAGGGGGAACACGAGGGGATGTGTCGCGCGATACCGAGAACTAGCGGGCAGAGTTGTTCGCCTCAGCGATGCGCCGGCGGAGGAATTCGGCACGGGCACTGGTGCCATAACCGTCAGCCTCCATTGCTTTGAGTACAGCTTCGTCGCCGGTGATCTCACCACGGAGAATCAGGCGGATGTCCTCTTCGTCCTGTGGGGTAATGGTGTAACCGGCCATGGTCATTGATGCGCGGACGGCAGCAGCTTTCTGGTCTTCGGTGCGGTGGTCAATGTTCATGGTGTTCTCCTTGGGGTTGATGTGTGACAGACACTAATTCCGGTGTGCGACACCCACCGGACAATATCAACTCGGGTGTTCGAACACCCTGAACGCCCGCGTCACCGGGGCGAGGCGACAAGAGGGGGCAGTGGTACCGGTGCACACCGCGGTCGACATTGGCCGGCACACCACCGACATATGACGCCAACTCGTGCGCCGGCACCACCTCGCTCCCCGTGGGGTTACCTGCAAATTGTGGGCACTGATTTAAGCTGCTTTTTTTAGTTTGTGGCCGTTGTGGAGCGATTGTGCTTCGAAGGCGCACGGGCTGAGATAGCGCAGTGAGGAGTGTCGCCGTTGACGGTTGTAGAACACCTCGATCCAGCGACCAACTTCACGGCGGGCTGGATCCCGGGTATCCCATGGTCGTCGGTCGTAGAACTCAGTTTTTAGCGTCGACCAGAATGACTTGGCCATGGCGTTGTCAAAGCAGACCCCGGTGCGCCCCATCGACTGGGCGATGCCTAGTTCCTGGCAGACATGATAGAGCTGATCACTAGTAAACTGCGTGCCACGATCGGCATGAAACACCAGTCCATCGGGCACCTGACCACGCAAGGTATGGGCCATACGTAGTGCACGTTCGACCACGTCGGTGGTCTGGGTCGGATCCATCGCCCAGCCGAGTACTCGACGCGAGCGCCCATCGCGAACCACACACAAGTACAACCACCCTTCCCGGGTCCGCACATACGTAATATCCGACATCCATACCCGGTTGAGCTCACCGGTATCAAATAATCGTTTCACCCGGTCAGGGATACTATGAGTCGATGCGCCTGGGATAGTGGTCACCGGCACCCATGACCGCGGGGAAATACTAACCGCTTCTGCTTTTGTGCCTTCTTATCAGTACCCATCACTGTCGCGATGTGCCTTTTCTTCCATTCGTAGTAGCCCGACGGTGAAACCTGCAACAACCTGGCCATGCGTCGCACACTGGGGATACGGTCGGTGTTGTTCGTGGTGTGTGCCTTCTTCGCCACCATCATGTCGATGTATTCGAAGCGTTCTACTTTCGTGGTTTCGACGCGAGGAAGGCTGCCGCTTGTGACAAAAACTCGTTGTCTATCTTCAACTCAGCAACCTCTTGACGAAGCCGCTCAAGCTCGGCGCGTTCGTCGACATCTAGATCCCTGGATGTAGGCTCGCTGCGTTGTCGCTGCGCCTTGACTCACTTGCCTCATAGACCAGCGCCCACACTAAGCTCGCGGGCTACTTCTGCAATTGTCCTATCCGTATCGATCACCAACCGCGCGGCCTGATGCCGGTACTCCGCGGTGTACCTCTTCCTCGTAGCCATGATGATGAACATCCTTCCTTAAACGGGTGAAATCCCGCTAACTCGGGTGTCCACTATTCGAGAGTAACCTCACCGTCCGAGTGGGTGATTGTGGGGCGGCGGTGTAGATCTAAGGCTGATATTGGGAGGGCCTGAGGTGAGGGGGTGGAGATGAGTGAGCAGCGATGAGTGAGCGGAGGGTGGCGGCGCTGTTCGCGAGCGAGACCTGATTGTGTACTGAATAGATTTCAATCCGCCGGGGGACGCGATAGATTGGGCTTTGTGTGGGATGCCAAGATGGGCACCGCGTTGCATCATCAAGTGTGTTGACCGTATTTCGTTGGAGAACTTCCCAAAGATCGGAAAAGGAATTCGGCAAAATGAATGAAGGCCAAGCTGGGCACACTGTGGTGCTCACCGCGTATGGACCTTTCGTGCGCGAGCACAATTCCTCGATGGAGGTTGGCCGGCGCGCGGCTACCTTGCTGGAACAGGTCGGCGTGCGGGTCATCTATCGAGAAATCGAAACCAGTTGGACGACGTTCGCGCAGAACTTAGAGGCACTGGTCGATGACTACCACCCGGATGCGATCATCAGTTTGGGCGAGCGCCCCGATGTGACCGAACCGGTCGTGGAATTGGTTGCCAAGAATGAACGGCACAACGACGACATCCACGGCACGCCCGGTGAAGGACCCGTCGTCGACGGAGGGCCGGCGACGAGGAATGCCCCGGAGGAGATGATCCGCGTGCAGCGGTCCGTTCGCGAACACGGTGCACGAATTGGCCTGAGCCATGATGCGGGAGAGTATTTGTGCAACGCCGCGTTGTACACCAACCTCGGATTCTACGAAGCCGGAAAGGTGCGCCACGCTGGATTCATTCACGTGCCCTCGCACGATGAAAACGATCCGCACACTGCTATGGACGCGCAAGCCATCGCGGACTACATTCACCAGTTACTGACGGATGTCTAACACTGACCGAATCCCGTCAAAAACATCGTTGTGATGTGCCTACCGCTGTCCCAGGAGGGAGTTGTCTGACGTTTGTACGTTGTGGCGAGAGGGGTTCGCCGGCACCGCTAAGAGCTAAAGCTCTTGACGATCCTGTTGGTTTCCATTGCCACGCGGGTTACCCGACCGATGAGATCGACGATGTAGCGCGGGTTGTTTACTTCGTCGGCCCAATCGTTCGGGTCGTTGACGATGCCGGAGGCCTTGTCCTTCTTCACCTGGTAACGGTCAATGATCCACGCCAGCGCGCTGCGAGAGCCGAGCATGTACTCATCGGCCTCCGCGGGGATGCCAGCGATAGTTACCTTCGGGCTGTAGATCAGCTTGGTGACGTCGTTAACGCTCTTACCGGTTTCGGGATCCTTGCGTTTTGCCCAGCGTATCTTGGTCACGCGCCAGGTTTCCCGATCGGATTCGTCGCCCTTGACCTGTACGTCCAACGGCCACGGTTCCACGTCTTCGTAGTTGACGTGCAGAGCCATTAATTCGGCACCGGCGGTGGCGAACTTATCGAATTCTGCCCGTGACGATGGCGTGTCAATGTGGGGAAGCATCTTCTTCAGATCCGCCGCGTACGTTGTACGGTACTCCGGATCGTGCAGCTTGCCGTACACGAAATGGAAGATGTCGTCGCCCGTGATATCCGCACCGAGCGCATGCCGGTAGATTTTCTTGATCTCGTCGGTGATGTTATCCACGCGCACATATCCGTCGACAACCTCAGCAATCTTGCCGTACTGGCTCGTTTCGTAGCTCTGCTGAGCAACGTCTCCCTGACCGAACAACCCGCCATCCGCATCGACGGGAGCCCAGGTGAAGCGGGGGAAGAATTGGACTGGGTCAATGAATACACTCAGATTCGGCAGAAGATCGGTACCAATCAGTGAGAAAGGCGTTCGCGTTGATGTTGAACAGACGCCATAGCCGACATTCGGATGGGCCGGGGTCGGGAACATTCTCGGCAGCTGGTACCGACGATGGTTAAACTGCTCGTCAAAGAACACATTCTGTCGGCAGAATGGTCGGTAAAGGCTCACTGAAACAAAACCCTCGTTTTTCAATGGCTGCCGTTGGTTCAACAGATTTTGTAGGCTCGAGGACCATTTACTTTTCTTTGGGTCTACAGAATGTGGATTAGCTTTCAAAAACTCCATAGCATTTTGTTCTGGCGCAATTTCGCGCAATACTTTTTCATAGCTGGTCTTGAGTGTCCCAATTTGGGATCGTAGACCAGCTTTTGAGTATGAATAGACCCAAGCATCTCGATTGGTTTGCAGTCCGGCCGAAAAAGTCGTGAAGAATTTAGTCGAATTTCCTTTCTTCTCGCCGATTACCGGCCAGGTAGCGAAATCTTCGGAGCGTTGATTGACCCAGTCACCATGCTCATTCGGGACGATGGTCTGCCAGTCGATGGAATCGACAGTGGAGGTGTCCACAATGCGCACTTTCTCCTCGGCAGAAAGATAATCACCTATGTCTCTGTAGTGCAGTTGGAAACCAGATTTCGTGGGATCTTTGATACCGATGGTGATCGCGATAGTCGTACGCCCGCCGTCTTCGAAAACATTGCCCGCCTCCTTCCTGCGCTGTTCTCCCGCGGTGCGTGCATTACCCCGCAGGTTGAACACGTACAGATCCGTGAAGTCCTCGGCCATGGAAAGCCGCACGCCGTCGCCGGTGTTGCC
This sequence comes from Corynebacterium auriscanis, assembly GCF_030408435.1. Lineage (NCBI taxonomy): Bacteria > Bacillati > Actinomycetota > Actinomycetes > Mycobacteriales > Corynebacteriaceae > Corynebacterium > Corynebacterium auriscanis. The sequence goes on from NZ_CP047046.1 coordinate 1,035,048, forward strand.
ATCGATCCACCCACCGTTGGATACGAAGGCGACCACACCTTGGTCTCCAATGCGGTCGGTGGCCCAGCGGAAGGCGCGCAAGTAGGAGTCGTAGAGCGAATTTTTGTTGGTCGCGGTGGACCTGGCTGCGTAGGTTTCCGCGATCTTTTTATCGAGCGTTGGATACTTGAGGTTCGCGTTCAAATCGTTGGCAGACTTCTGGCCAGCGGAGTAAGGAGGATTGCCGATCACTACATTGATTGGGGCTTTCCTCTGCCGTTCAATGGTCTCATTGTTCTCGCGGAAGATTTGCAGGTCAGCGATGTCGCCTTCTTCGTGAATCTGGAAGGTGTCGGCCAAAGCGATGTTGCTGAATGGGACATACTCCGGCTCCAGTTCGCCGTTGCGCTTCGCTTCTTCAGCCCGCAGCGCGTTATAAGTGGTCTCGATATTCACCGCAGAAACGTAGTAAGCCAGCAACATGATCTCCGTAGCGAAAATTTCATTCGCGTACTTGCGGGCCAAGTCTTCCGGCTTAATTAGACCTGATTGCAGCAAACGGACGGTGAACGTGGAAGTGCCAGCGAAAGGGTCAAGGATACACACGCCTTCATCGGTCAGCCCCTTGCCGAAGTGCTTCCGCGAAACATCATCGGCAGCGCGAAGGATGAAGTCCACGATCTCCACCGGGGTGTACACAATCCCAAGGGCTTCGGCCTGCTTCCTGAACGCCTTCTGGAAGAAGCGCTCGTAAAGCTCCTTAATCACTTGCTGCTTGCCAGAAGCGCTATTCACCTCCGAGGCCCGCACACGCACCGAATCGTAGAATTTTTCCAGCGATTCGGTTTCAGTATCCAGATCTTCCTTCTCCAGCACCATCGTCATGCGCTGCATCACTTGCGCAACTGGGTTGTGCTCGGTGAAGTTGTGCCCCTCAAAGAGCGCATCAAATACCGGGGCGGTGATCAGGTGCTGGGACAACATACTGATGGCTTCGGCATCCGTGATTGAATCATTGAGGTTGCCGCGAAGCCCTTCCACAAAGCGGTCGAATTCCTTACGCAGAGTGGGGTTCGCACCATCGACCAGCGCAGAGATTCGCGTAATCTGCGCCTGGGCAATCTTGGCAACATCATCGGCCCAGTCCTCCCAGTACGTGCGGGTTCCCACCTTATCGACCAGCTTCACATGCATGGCCTCTTGCCATTTCTCCAGGGAGAACAAGGCGAACTGTTGCGCGAGGTCACGCTGTTCGGCCTCGGTAGCATCGGGATCCACGGGGCGTGAATCATCGCCGTTGAGCAAGTCCTTAGGTTTTGGAACCGGATTCACTACCAGGGGAAGCTCGCTTGCATCCCCTTCATTCATCGCGATGGAATTGACCTTCGCGTTGAAACGATCGTCATGCGCACGCAGCGCGTTGAGGATCTGCCACACCACCTTGAACCGAGCATTGTCGTTCAGCGCCTGCGAGGGGCTCACATTGGGCGGAACCGCAACGGGCAAAATGATGTAACCGTAGTCCTTGCCATCGGCCTTGCGCATTACACGCCCCACGGATTGCACCACATCCACCATGGAATTACGTGGGTTGAAGAAAATGACCGAATCCAGCCCAGGCACGTCCACACCCTCGGACAGGCAGCGAGCATTAGTTAGTACTCGCGTTTCGCCACCTTCAATGTCGGCTTCCAGCCACGAAATCCGAGACGACCGCTGCATCGCGTTCATCGTCCCGTCTACGTGTTGAGCAGCAACATCCACGTTCACGTTATGCAAATCCACGTGATTCACAGCAGAGCTTTGCATCAACACGTTCTGGTAGGAGCGAATCAGAACCGGGAAAGATTCCGCAATCTGCTTCGAGGCCCGAATGTCCTTCGCGAAAGCAACCGTCCGCAGCATCGGCTTGGCGCCCTTTTCAAACCCAGCCTTCGTTCCCTGCAAACCACCGGACCGTTTCGCCAGCGCAGTCCAAGCGCCGATCATCGCCGAAGCCGTCGTTAGATTGACTGTCTGGCCATCGGCCTGGGCCATTACTTCGGCGGCGACGCCCTCGTCCACCGTCATCACGAGCACCTTGTAGTCCGTCAGCAATCCCTTGTCGACGGCCTCCCCAAAGCCCAACCGGTGAAATTCAGGACCGAAAACTGCTTCGTCGTCCATTGAAGCAAGCTCGGCGGAGTGTTCCTTGGCTTTGCCCTTCACTGACTCATCGAAAAGCCGCGGAGTCGCGGTCATGTACAGGCGCTTGTGGGCCTGGATGTATTCGGCATCGTGGATGCGTACGAAAGCGGAGGCATCCTCACCGGCAAGAGTCACACCTGTCGTGCGGTGGGCCTCATCGCAGATCACCAAATCGAAAGGCTCCAGCCCCTTCTGCTGGGCATCATGGACCGCACCCAACGATTGGTACGTGGAGAACACAACGTGGAGCCCCTTAGCGCGCTTACCAATGGAGAATGCTTCAGTGATCATGTCGCCATTGGTTGAAACGGGCACTTCCAGGTCGTATGGTGCAATGTCCTCAGCTGCTTTGCCGGCTTTAGTATCTGAACACACAGCGAAACTACGTAGTTCGACCGTCGCTTGCGCAGTCCACTCCCGCAAGGTCTGAGACAGCAACGCGATGGAAGGGACAAGGAACAGAACTCGAGCGCGGTCACCGCGAACCGCGGCGAACTGCTCCGCCAAGCGCAATGCGGTGAAGGTTTTACCTGTACCACACGCCATGATCAGCTTGCCGCGGTCGCGGCTTTCGAAACCCTTGAGGACTTTTTCGATAGCTTCGGTTTGGTGCTTACGGGGTTCGAAGGCTTTCTTCTTCGACAGATTGATTTGAATCTCGGAACCAGGGAATGCAACATCCCAATTCACGGGTGCATTGGCAATGTCTGCCATGCCAATGCGGCTGGTTTCGATCATTTGGTTAGCCAGGGCATCTTCCGCGTTCGCTGACCATCGATCGGTCGTGGAGATGATGTAGCGATGTGCGAAGTGTTCACGGCCGTTCTCGGTCTCGAAGGACTTGCCGGAAGCCTCGAAAAACGAGTCGATGTGCTGTTTTTGAATACTCGTGGTGGGTTTGTAGAACTTCGCCTGAATCGCGACCCAGCGGTGATCATCCGCCCGTCGTGCTACCAGATCAATGCCCGTATCTGCTTTGCCCCCGTTGTACCGCCAGTCCTTCCACCGGCACACCTCGTCGAACTGCTCGGCCAAAGTGGGGACCGTTCTAAAGAAGTTGACCATCAGTTTCTCGAAAGCGATTCCGTACTTCGCTTGCGGTTGATTATCGCGGAGTTGAGTGAGAACTTCAGTGAACGTTGCCATGAGGGAAATTATGCCTGCACACATTCCCTCACAGCCGACCGACTGCAATAAAACACGAAACTGGGGGGACCGTGGGTGCGGTCGCCACCCAAGAGGGGCTAGACGTTCGAACGAATTTATCGAACACGAAAGGGAGTGTCGCAGATCGCCTTTAAAGTAACCGTAGGAACAAACCGAGAACGAGGTCCTGGGATTTGCGCGGGGCGTCAGACCAAAAAGTAGTTGGACCAAAACCAAGTCAGATCAAACAATCAAAGCACAAACCCCGAACGCAAATAAGACCACTAGCCCCCAGACCCCAAGCACTAGCACCAGCCCCAAAGAAGGAACCATGCACAACCCGCAGCGCTACGCCGTCATCGACCTGGAAACCACCGGCTTCAGCAAATCCGATCGCGTGATTGAGATCGGTGTGGTTCTGCTGGACCAAGCGGGCAATGTGGAACGAACGTGGGAGACCATCGTGCAACCCAACCGCGATATTCCCAATAGCTTCGTGCATAAACTCACGCCCTCGCACCTGGTGCATGCCCCTCAATTCGAAGACATCGCCGGGGAACTCGCGGAGATCCTTCACGGGCGCACCATCATCGCCCACAACGCGCCCTTCGATATCAGGTTTTTGACTACCGAGTTCGAAAGAATCGGCGTCACACTTCCTGCCTACGGCGCTTGGGTCCACGACACCTTGCCGCTGTGCCGCCAGTGCTTCCCGGAAACCAACGGATCGCTAGACAAGGTCGCCAAGCTTTTGGGCATCACCAACGACCGCCCGCACGCCGCTCTAGCCGATGCGCTGGCGACCGCGGAAATCTATCGCCACCTGCGCAATGACCTCGGCCGGGTGGCTTCCGGCGCCGCAAGTCTCGCCGTGCCACCGACAACTTATCCTCGCCGCGGGCGGGCGATCTCTCGGGACGACGCCACTGGGGCCGCGCCACACGACGGCAGTTGGCTGGCGGGCCTGGCGGCGAAGCTCCCCGGAGGGCGCGGAACAGCGGATTCCGACCGTTACCGCAAGCTGCTCGCAGCGGCACTTGCGGATAGGCACCTGTCAGCCAGCGAGATTAAGCAGTTGGAGGAAAGCGCTGTCCGCGACGGGATATCGCACGATGACATCCTGGCGATTCACGAAGACTTCCTGCGGCAACTGTCGGTAGAAGCGTGGCTGGATGGTGTAGTCACCGAGGAAGAAAAGCACACCCTGCGCACAGTGGCTGGTCAGCTCGGCGTGGACGCGAACCTGACGGAACAGCTCATTGCCACGCCCCAAACCGGCGAACAAACCGTGGGATTGACATTGACGCCGGGCGATCGAGTGACGTTCACCGGGCAACTCGACTTGCCCCGCGGCGAGTGGGAACAGCGCGCGAAGTCGGTGGGACTAGATGTCGGGGGAGTGACGAAGAAGTCCGTCCTTGTGGTTGCCGCTAACCCGGATTCCACCAGCGGGAAAGCGCGGAAGGCCCGCGATCTTGGCGTGCCGATTATCGGTGAGCGCGTGTTCGCGCAGTTGCTTTCCGCTATGGCGGAGGCCGAGACGTCCCCGGAACCCGACATGGATGCTGCTGGGGTGCACAGCGCAGAGCCGAAGAGGACCGCATTGTTCCCATGGCTGCGGGAGGTCGAATTCGAAGAAACCGAAGAATTCGACACCTTGCGAGCCGCGGAGCTGTGGATTGAGCACCATCCGACACGCGCGTTGCATTCCCTTTCGCACGTGTTCGGAGGAGTGCAAGGGGACGAAGCTCGCGGGCAGAACCACGGTGGAATGCTGGAACTGCGTGTAGACACCCCTACGGAACGGCGATGGATGGAACTGTTCGTCAACCCGCTGGATGCGAGTGTGATGGACCTGCGGGGCGTCAAAGGAATGGGGAAGCAGCGCGTAAGAAACGCTGTTGAGCGTGTAGTTCTGGCCGCGATCGACGCCGAAGAAGCGACCGGAGAACATTTGGAAGATGGCGATCGGTTGGGTGCGGGAATGTATGGGGGATTGGCTGATGAATTCTATGACTCCGAAGGGGATGGGGCTGGGGTTGAGTCTGTGACTGGGGCCGAGGCTACGGCTGGGGTTGCGACGCGAAGTGGGCTGCGCAGCGGGGAGATGCTGGCTAGTGTGCCCACGAATGAGGTGCGTTTGTGGTTGGGATGGCTGCAGCTCAGCGGAATGAATGCGGAGGCTGCGGGGAGCGTGGTGCCTACCGCTAACGACTCGCTGGCGGAGTACGTGCCGAACCTGATCGACAGTTGCGGGGAGGTAGATCCGGTAGAGGATGTGTTCCGTGTGGCGGTGGACCCACTGCGTGCGGCAACGCGGGGTGACAACCGGAAGTGGTTGATCCTGATGGAGCGTTGGTTCGGCGCGGCCACGCTCGATGAGCTGGGGCAAAGGATGGGTGTGACTCGCGAGCGCGTGCGTCAGTTAGAAAAGCAGATGGCGGAGCAATTCGAGGCCCATCGGGATTTGTTTGACCTGGTTGTGGCGCGGATTCATCAGTGGATCGCGCCAATCGCCCGGGTGGAGCACGTGCGCAGGGACCTGCCGGCGCTGGCCGCGGTCGCTTTCGGCAGCGACGTGACCTACAACGACGTGTTCATGGCTGTGGGGCGCGTGGAGAACGAGGGACGGGCAACAGCGCCATGGACTGTTGAAGGTGGGTGGATTTGCGAGCCAGATTTTCCGCAGCGGTTGCGCGATGCCGTGGAGGCTACGGCGAATGAGGACGGCATTATTGCCTTGGACGACGCGGCGCGGGCCGTGGGCATCGATCGCGAGACGTTCGAGGAATTCTGCGCGCGCGAGATGATGGCGAAGTGGATGATCCTGGATGATCACGTAGTTGTCCGAACCGGTAACTACCCGGATCGTGCGGTGGCGGTGCTGGCGCTGCAGGGCGAGCCGATGACAGCGGAGGACATGGTGGAGGCCAGTGGTGGCGGCAATGCCCGGAGCGCGGCCAACCAGTTCAGCGTGGATCCGCGATTGGTGAAAGTTACGGCGTCGAAATGGGCGCTCGCGCGGTGGGAACACGAGGAGTTCAGCAGCATCGCAGACTGGATTGGCCAGCGGATCGAGTCCAGCGAGAATACGGTCGAGATTCCCGGGCTCGGCGAAATCCCTGCCGTAGGCGTCGCGGAGCTCATCGCCGAGGCGGAAGCCAAGGAAGTCGCGGAAAGCTCGGTGAAGCTGTACGCCAACGGTAGTGACTACCAAACCATCGATGGAATGGTCATCCGTCGGCCAGCGGAAGAGACTCAACGAGTGTCCCGCGTTCCAGAGGAAACTCGCGACCTCGTGAACATCGATGGTCACTGGCACCAGCTGGTGACGGTGACTCACGATCATCTACGTGGCAGTGGTTCCAGCGTGGGGTCCGGCCTGGCCAATCACTTCGACCTCGGATGGGGGGAGGAGAAGATATTTGAGTCGCGCTTGGGTGACCAGCGGTTGGGTGTGAACAAGCTGGGGCAGACTAACACCTCTACCGTGCGGCGATTCCTCGAAGACCTGGGCGCGCAGGAAGGTGATCGCGTGTTCCTCCGCTTCGGCAACGACGGCACTTTCGACGTGATCCCAGCCCCGGCTGTTCGAATTGGAGCGGCAGCGGGAACGTCGGCGGGATCGGGTGGCTCGGGTGGCTCGGGAGATTCCGTCGACTCGCACGTTGGCAACTCAGGTGTTGGTGATTTGGGTGCTGGTGACTTGGCTGCTGGCGACTTGGGTGCTGGCGAGGCGCACCCACCTATCGCCATTGTTTATGACGCCCTCGGCCTGCCCGCCACCGATTTCCGCGGTTCATCGGAGCAGCTTTTGGAGCCGATCAATGTTGCCCTCGGGTTGCGTCCGGGAGCTCCGCGCCGACGGGCGGTCGCGTTGCTTACGCACCGTCGGCAAGAAGACCTCGCGGACATTGTGCGCGGGCTGAGCTAAAAACGTACTGCTGCAACCCATCGATCATTTTGCGTAAAAGCAAGTGTGTGCCTCCAACCTCGCTATTCTTAGAGCCATGAGCTGGAGTAATGGCGATTGGCAAGCCAAGCAGGAGCAATTCCGTAACGCAGCATACTTAAAAGAAAGCCTGATTCAAGAGGCACAGCAGCTGGCTCACAGTGATGACTTCCGGTCGGCTGGCCCCCGGATGAAGCAACTAAGCGCGGAATTCAAGAACGCCGGTTTTGCGGGCAAAGACGAAAATCAACGCTTGTGGGATGAGTTCTCTCACGCACGTAGCACTTTCTACGAACGCCAGAATCAATACTATGAACAGCGAGATTTAGAAGCTCAAAGGAATGCGTCACAAAAGAGAAGAATCATTTCTGAGCTTCAATCGCTTCTTGGAGCCCAAGACTTTCGCGAGCCCGGCCAGCGGGCGAAATCATTGCATGCAGAATGGAAAGCCATTGGGTTTGCTGGTCATGACGAAAACCAGATGCTGAACGATCAGTATTACTCCATTCGTAATGAATTTTACGAACAATCAAGACTTCACTGGGAACAGCGCTCTATGGAAATGGAGTTGAACAAGAACAACCGGATGCGGCTGGTAGATCAAGCCGAGTTCATAGCCGATCATCCTGACCCGAAAAGTATGAGTGGCGATATGCGGACACTGCTGCAGCAGTGGAGGGAACAGCGCGGTCCGCTCAAAAAAGAAGATCGGGAAGAACTGAACCGGCGGTTCTGGGCGGCCAAAGATCGTTTTTATTCACGCCGCGACGCGCAGTTCACGCAAGGCTAGAATCAGTGGTCGTCCGGAAAAGGGGAGAGGTCCTCGGTGCAAGACGATCCAGCATGGAGGCCGAAAGACAAGATTGATGCCATCAAGCACCTTGAACAAGCCATCCGAGACAAGGAACAGGCTGTTCGACATGCAGATGCGCATTTCGAAAAGGTGCGCTCGCAGGGTCGTAGTTGGCTTCTACCTTCTAAGCAGAATGAACGTATCGCCAAAGCCGAACAATGGCAGCGAATTCATCGCGAGGAATTGGAAAAACTCTACAATCGTCTATACAAACTCCGGAATCAGACATAGTCGCCTTCTTACGATCCACCTGTGCCGGCATTTTTGAGCCGTCATTAGTGCAGGCGGTGGCCATGCAGATTAGTTTTCTATTGGAATGAACTACGGTTAATAGTGATACTTTTTCTCGATCGTTGTTTCCAACGAGGCGTAAATACCAGTCGTGGCGACTAGTATCCGGCTGCGGCACATTGTTGAGAGTCAATGTAACCGTGGCGGCAACCGTATTCGAATTGGAGCTGTCCACTTCCTTTATTTGGCGTGCCGTCTGGAGCAGTGCCGTATCCGCACTTGTATGCGGGGCAAGTCCCGCCGTTAGTGTACGGCACTTCCGATGGATCGAGACCGGCGCCACGTTCTGATTCCATGTATGTGTCAGCCCCTGGCTGGTTGACGCAGAAATCCGTCGCTCGAATTGTTCCGTCGGACATGCGAGATGGGCCCGGCGTGCCTGGTAAGCACTCGATAACGTATGGCTCTTGAGTTGGCGCTGCTGCGGGCGTTTCAGAAGAAGCCTCTGTAGGTACGGGACGCGGGGCGGTAGGTGATGGAGCGGGTTTCAACGGTTGAGTCGTGGTAGATAGAGCCGTAGACGCGCTGGGAGCGTTGCTGGTGGTAGCAGGTGTTGTCGTTGTGGCTTCGTCGCTGCTTGAACATGCACCCAGGGTTAGCAGGGGCATGATGAGTGTGGTTGTGAGTGCCTTGTGAAGTTTCATGTTGCGTTATCCCCATAAGAGACGTGAATAGTGCTGAAAGTGAGCTGGAGTGGTGCCCCAGATGAGACGCGAACTCACTCTCGACCGGCTGCACTCATTCACTGAGAATCCTCCGGATTAGAAAATACCTTAGCTCGAACAGCGAACTAAGGAGGGATAAATGGGGTGTTGATCCCACATAACGGCAGCACCGAAGGCGTGGATTCAAGCCAACTACACCATGACCAAGGGACGGTGTACAGAAGAGAAACGCGGTGCGACAAGGTAGGCTCCATAGAGTTTTAAGGAGGGTGAGCCATCTTGTGGAACAATGCTCAGGTTCTTGTTCTTTTCGCTCGACATAATGAGACATTTGAGGAAGACTTCGTGGGTGTGGCCCTCACCCGTGAACAGGAAAAGGCCATGGGAAAGCATGTTGATTCCGATACCGTCACGTGCTGGACGGAGCGGGTTACGCTGCAGGGCTGGGAAGGGGAGCTGAATGAACACAATTTCCCCCAACCTGTCTTTTTGGTTTTTCGTGCCGGAGCTGCACAAGGCGAGAAACGTAAGGAAGATGGGTTGGACCCAGAGATTCTTGGTGCTTTCGTTTCTCGTGTAGCCGCCGAAGTAAAGGTTGAGTCACTAGAGCGTGCGAACTCGATTAGTATACCTAGCAAGTTTCACATCTGGGAGTTGCAATTCGGTTGGCTCGCAGAACCATACAGGCACAACGGCCCACCGGTTCCGAAGTACTAATGCCCAGGTAGGGACATGGCAACACTTGGCCAGGCCGGTGCGGGGCAAGAGGTTCATTCGTGGGACTCTTTCACCGTCCATCCGGTGGTTAGATAGATTTCGCCAATACCTTGTGCACCTGGAGTGGCATAAGAATTGGGTTCAGTCATTCTAAGCGTAGACCGTGTTCTCTTTGTCTCGATTGCTCCGCATATTGCCGCAGGCTGAGGTAGCACAGCGAGGAATGCGGATGTAACTTATTGTAGCGCCGTGACCATTGTCCTACGAGTAGTCGGGCATGATCAGGGCTGTCGGTGCTGTTATCTTTTAACAGTTCGTCTGGTCTCTGGCACGCTGGTAGGAACAATGTGACAGCCCGACAATCTGGCAGACGCGCCGTTGGGAATGGCTCAGCCCGACCAGATGCCAGACGGCATCATGGCGGCGAGCTGGGCTTAGAAGCTTCCCTCTGATACTTCTTTCCAGTCTGCTTTCTCCCGCTCTGCGTGGGCCAACAAACGCTTCAAACGCGCGTTTTCGTCATGAAGTCGTTGCAGTTCTTTGGCATCACTCTTCGTCTTCGACCCGTGCGTTGCCTGCCATCGGTTCAGAGTCGTTTCGCTAATCCACAGTTCAGTAAGGATCCTAGCCGTTGCCGCCCGTGATTTTTTCAATACACATGCTGCGTCGAGCTTGCGAACAATCTGTTCGAGAGTGTGTTTGTTGAACTCTTCACCATTGCCCCATTCTCCCCACCCGCAGGCAGTGAGTTCAATCGGCAACACTCAAGTCACCTAGACCTAACAAACTAGGGCACTTCATTGGTGCCAATAAATACGTTCAACTTTAGTGCGTGTGCGAGATTACGAAAAAATCCAATTTGACGTTATCTTTCTTTCGTGCGGTGGGCATCTTGCCATCATTTCCAACTCGCCGATATACCATGTCGTGTTTGACGAGTTAGAGCAGTTTTGGGCCCATATGTGTGATGTATTTCATGTGGTATTGGGGATGTGGTGATCGTAATAATGTGCGACTGTCATATTCGTAAGGGGATGTATGTTCCATGACTCAACAAGAGGAGTGAGGTTTGAGAAGGCGAAAGGTTTTCACCACAATCTGGGTGGCTGCGCTAGGGGTGTGTCTAGCCACAGCCCCACAGGTGGCAGCAGCGCCTGTCGGTAGTGCGCAGGGGCCCGAGGATTTATCGGGAGTAGCTGTGCGGTATGTGAAGTCACGAACTCCAGAAGAAGCACAGCGGATTCTCGACCAGCGCAGCAATGGATTCCAACCCTACGCGATTGAAGAGAAATACGGACCGTGCACCTTGTATCCACGTAATGTTCACGTTAGAACGAAGACGGGCGATGGCGACGCAGAGATCATCGGTTTTAAGCCAAAGACTGAATGTAGTCAGCCGGTGGAGTCAATCAAGCATGAAAGTACATTGAAGTATAAGTACTACGCGTGGTGGAGAGACGCACCACTGAAGTTCGGCGTTCCTACCCGAAGCGGTAACAGGGGTGTTGCGCGCCTAGAGCAGAGAAATGTGGAATTCCACTGCAATGGGCTCGTGGATACAACCTTCATCGGGCACACTGTAGGGACAATTGTTGCTAATGGGGAAACCTTTCACGCAGCGGTGAATACCGATGTGTTCCGGAACCGGTGCAGAGTCTAAGAGGGAGTGAGACATCTTGTCGAACAATGCTCAGGTTCTTGTTCTTTTCGCTCGACATAATGAGACATTTGAGGAAGACTTCGTGGGTGTGGCCCTCACCCGTGAACAGGAAAAGGCCATGGGAAAGCATGTTGATTCCGATACCGTCACGTGCTGGACGGAGCGGGTTACGCTGCAGGGCTGGGAAGGGGAATTGAATGAGTGCAACTTCCCTCAGCCTGTCTACCTCCTGTTTGAAGATGGGGTTGGACAAGGTCAGAAGCGTAAAAAAGAGGATTTCGATCCTGAGATTCTAGGAGCGTTCGCTTCCCGTGCAGGCGCTGAGGTGGCGGTTGATGTTTTACGACAGAACCAGGGGAGCTTAAAACCAAGACGCTACTATATCTGGGAGTTGCAGTTCGGTTGGCTCGCAGAACCATACAGGCACAGTGGCCCACCGGTTCCGAAGTACTAATGCCCAGGTAGGGACATGGCAACACTTGGCCGGGCAGGTGCGGGGCAGGAGGTTCCTTCGTGGGACTCTTTCACCGTCCATCCGGTGGTTAGTTAGTTTTCGCCAGTACCTTGTGCACCCACGGAAGCGCCGTATGGATCAGTGAATGCAAATACCCCCGCGCTGAAATGGGGGTTTCAGTAAGCGTTCTGACCTCGGCCTACACGACCCCTTCAGATAGCTATCCCGTGACGAAGTGCCTACCCCAAGTCAAGCGGATTCTCGACCAGCGCAGCAATGGATTCCAACCCTGCGCCATTGAAGTTCGGTGTTCCTACCCGAAGCGGTAATAGGGGTGTTGCGCGCCTAGAGCAGAGAAATGTGGAATTCCACTGCAATGGGCTCGTGGATACAACCTTCATCGGGCACACTGTAGGGACAATTGTTGCTAATGGGGAAACCTTTCACGCAGCGGTGAATACCGATGTGTTCCGGAACCGGTGCAGAGTCTAAGAGGGAGTGAGACATCTTGTCGAACAATGCTCAGGTTCTTGTTCTTTTCGCTCGACATAATGAGACATTTGAGGAAGACTTCGTGGGTGTGGCCCTCACCCGTGAACAGGAAAAGGCCATGGGAAAGCATGTTGATTCCGATACCGTCACGTGCTGGACGGAGCGGGTTACGCTGCAGGGCTGGGAAGGGGAGCTGAATGAACACAATTTCCCCCAACCTGTCTTTTTGGTTTTTCGTGCCGGAGCTGCACAAGGCGAGAAACGTAAGGAAGATGGGTTGGACCCAGAGATTCTTGGTGCTTTCGTTTCTCGTGTAGCCGCCGAAGCAAAGGTTGAGGCACTTAACAAGCAACACTGTCACGGAAGCATGAAAAATTTCGAGGTTTATAAGTTTCACATCTGGGAGTTGCAATTCGGTTGGCTCGCAGAACCATACAGGCACAACGGCCCACCGGTTCCGAAGTACTAATGCCCAGGTAGGGACATGGCAACACTTGGCCAGGGCAGGTGCGGGGCAAGAAGTTGCTTCGTGGATTCTTTCACCGTCCATCCGGTGGTTAGATAGTTTTCGCCAGTACCTTGTGCACCCACGGAAGTGCCGTATGGATCAGTGAGTGCGAATACCCCCGCGCTGACATATGTGGTGCCCCAGGTGAGACTCGAACTCACACTGGACGGGTTTTGAATCCGTTGCCTCTGCCAATTGGGCTACTGGGGCGCGCACCACCACAGTGATGCAAGTGCACCGGACCGAACCGGTGTACCCAGCGAGATTACAACAATGTCATCGAGGAAACAAAATCCAACCCGAACGAGCGGGTGGGCGAGGCGCCCGGGGAGGAGCGCAACTGCGGGGGATGAGGGCGTCGGGAAGAAAAGAAAGAGCCAACGAGCCACCGAAGTGACCACACCTCGGCGATGTCCGAGCCTCCGTTAGAGTAGGGAGCATGACTAAAGGCAAGCTGCTTCTTCTCGATGGCCACTCCCTAGCCTTCCGCGCGTTTTACGCACTTCCCGCCGCGAATTTCTCCACCACCGGCGGCCAGCACACCAATGCGGTGTACGGATTCCTTGGCATGTTCTTGGGGCTCATTGAAAAGGAGCAGCCCACCCACGTGGCAGCCGCCTTCGACCTTTCGGGCCCCACCTTCCGCGAAGAGCACTTTCCGGAGTACAAAGCCCAGCGCCCCTCCACACCACCGGAGTTCAAGGGCCAGATCACGCTGATCCGCAAGGCTCTCGAAGCCCTCGGCATCACCACCCTAGGTAAAGAGGCCTACGAGGCCGATGACATCATCGCGACCCTTGCCACGCGCGGCGACAAAGAGGGCATGCAAACCCTCATCTGCACGGGTGACCGTGATTCCCTCCAATTGGTCAACGAGGACATCACTGTCCTCTACACACTCAAAGGCGTATCGGACCTGCACCGGTTTACCCCCCAGGCCGTTGAAGAAAAATACGGTGTGACCCCGCAACAGTACCCAGATCTCGCGGCCCTGCGCGGTGATACCAGCGATAACATGCCCGGCGTGCCCGGCGTGGGCCCCAAAACTGCCCAGAAGTGGATCACGCAATGGGGCAGCCTGCAGGGGGTAATCGATCACATGGACACGATCAAGGGCAAAGTCGGGGAGAACCTGCGGGCGAACATCGACAACGTCACCCTAGCCCGCGAGATCACCGAAATGGTGCGTGACCTCGACCTCGTGGACGACCTCGACGACCTACGCCCCAAGCACATCGAAGCCAGCGAAGCACTGGCGATCTTCGAGGAGCTGCAGTTCGGCACCAACCTGCGCAGCCGCACCTTCCGCATCCTCGGTGTGGAGTTCGAGGACACCACGGTCTTGCCCATCACCCGCGAACACCTCGACCGCGGAAAACTCGCCCAATGGCTGAAGAAGCGAGCCACGGGAACCTCCCGGGCGCTCGCCGTCGACATCGACGGTGAACGACTGACGGTCCTCGATGGGGACCACGTGGGCGTCGAGCTAGATTTGGCGGACCTGGACCCTAAGGACGAGAAAGCCGTACGAACCTGGCTGGCCGACCCCGCTGCGCCCAAGTGGTTCCACGATGCCAAGAAAGCATTCCACCAGCTGGCGGCACAAGGGTTGGAACTCGACGGGGTGGAGCACGATGCTTCCATTGCCGCGTACCTCTTGCGCCCCGACGTGCGGATCTCCGACCTCGGCGACATTCTGCAAAGCCAAGCCGGCCGCGAACTGCCCCCGAAGGCCGACGGGTTTGATCGCGCCCAGGCCGTCCGTGATCTCGTGAAAGTTCTGACGGAAAAGCTGGCCATCGCCAGCCAGGAGGAGCTGTATTACGACCTCGAGGTCCCGCTGTGCCTGATCCTGGCGCGGATGGAGCACGAAGGCATTGCAGTGGACGGCGAGCAGCTGCAGGAACTTTCCGATGACTATGCAGCCAAAATCGACGAAGAAGTCGCAGCCGCCCGCGAGCTGGCGGGGGATTCCAAGCTGAACCTCTCAAGCCCCAAGCAGTTGCAAAAGGTGTTGTTCGACGACTTCGACCTGCCCAAGACCAAGAAGACCAAGACCGGGTACTCCACCGCCGCGGCTGAACTGGAGAAGCTCGCCGCCCAGAGCAACCACCCGTTCCTCGCGCACCTCATGGCGCACCGCGAATACCAGAAGATGAAAACCACCATCGACGGGCTCATTGAGGCCATCGCCGATGACGGGCGGATTCACACCACGTTCAACCAAAAGGGAGCGGCGACTGGGCGCCTGTCTTCCTCCGAACCGAACCTGCAGAACATCCCCGTGCGTACCGAGGCTGGCCGGCGGATCCGAGCGGCCTTCCACGCCGATTGGGGCGAGGCCCTGCTGACGGCCGACTACTCGCAGATTGAGATGCGTGTGATGGCCCACCTGTCGCAGGATGAAGGCCTGATCGAGGCCTACAAGTCCGGCGAGGACCTGCACAATTACGTCGGTTCCCGCGTGTTCGACGTGCCCGTGGACCAAGTCACCCCGGAGCTCCGCCGCCGCGTGAAAGCCCTGAGCTACGGCCTCGTCTACGGCCTCAGCGCGTTCGGGCTGTCCCAGCAGTTGGGGATCTCCGCCGGCGAGGCCAAGGTCATCATGGAAAACTACTTCACCCGCTTCGGCGGGGTGAAGCGCTACTTGGACGAAGTTGTAGAACAGGCCCGAACTACCGGTTATACGGAAACTCTTTATGGACGACGCCGCTATCTTCCCGAACTCAACTCCTCCAACCGGGTCGCGAGGGAGAATGCCGAACGCGCTGCGTTGAATGCCCCGATCCAGGGAACAGCAGCCGACATCATCAAGTTGGCGATGCTTCGCGTGGACCGCGCGATTCGGGAGCAGGAATTGAAGTCCCGCGTTCTGCTGCAAGTGCACGATGAGCTAGTGGTGGAGGTCGCCAAGGGCGAATTGGACAAAGTGGGTGAACTCATGCAGCGCGAGATGGATGCGGCAGCGCGCCTGCGGGTGCCGCTCGAGATCAGCGCGGGGCACGGCACAAACTGGGACGCGGCTGGCCACTAGGGTGGCAGGTCGCTGCCAATGCGTCAACGGGCCTGCGAGGGGTGTCCACGAAGGGGGTGCCGCCTGCTGCACAGTTCGCCGACTACTGTGCTGCCTGCCGACTACTGCATAGTTCACCGGCTACTGTGCTGCCTGCCGGCTGTCGCGCTGCCTGCCGACAACTGCGCTGCCTGCCAACTACCGCGCAATGCTGCCCTCCCTGCGGTCGGCAGCGTGGTCGTACACGTGATCGTCGGGCGTGTCTTGGCCAAACTTCCGCTCGACGAAAAGCATCACCAGGACGGCTAGTGCGCCCACGGCCATGAGCCCCACGTGGGTCCAGAGGTCACCGTTGGGGGATTGCAGCGTGGCGTCGGAATCCTGCCAAGGCCACAGCGCCCGCAAAGAGCCCAACATCAGGCCAGCCATCACTGACAGTGTCATAGTGCGGTGGCGGGTGAGGAGCTTTTCCAGAGAACGAACGAAAAGCACAATGCCGGTCAGCGCGCCGGCGGCAAAAACGGCGATATAAGTGAGATCGCGGTCCGATACGGCGGCCAGAGTGGCGCTATACAAACCTACCGCCAGCAGGAAGAACGAGCCCGATACACCCGGAAGAACCAATGCGCAGATCGCTACTGCGGCCGCGCAGTAGACGATCAGCAAGTTCGGATCAGATTGGGGTGCGGACGTGATACCCGTGAGCAAAAACGTAGCAACGGCCGCGACGAGGGCGGCGATAGTTGCCGGCAGGTACATGGGCTTGAGGCAATGGGACACGATCTGGCGCAGTGGCGCGATCATCGTCAACGGCACCGAAATGGAGACCAAGACCATGCCGAAGAACAAGGCGCGTGACGCCGATGGGTGATCGGTGACGAAGCTCTCCATCACGCCGGACATCGTGACAACAACTGCGCCCATGCCGAGCAGCAACGGGATAAGTAGGAGCCAATCGAGGCGACCGAAGAGGCGCATGGCCTCCGGGCGATTACTGGGCAGAGTTTTGGCGGCGTCCAAAAAACGGTTAGCGTTGAACAGTACGCGTTCGTAGATGCCGGTGACGAGGGCGATGGTGCCGCCGGATACGCCGGGAACGAGCTCTGCCATTCCTACGAGGCCGCCGCGGATAAGGTTTGCGATTATTTCGAAAATCTTCATCGCATTGAACTTTAGGCACTTTTTCGACAGATGGCCAAAAGTGATAGCGCGGTTCGGATAGCCTGTTTGCGCATGTCGACAGCCTTGTGTACTCTAATCACCGTTGTGTGTCTGGTGAGGGTGATCACGTCACCACTTCACGTCATGAACTCCGAACGGGCCTCATGTTACTCGAGTTAATCGTGTGACAGCTGGGTTTAGGTAAATGGCGGGGAGTGGGCGGGATAATCCACGCTAAGACTGCAGGTCAGGCGGAAAAATCCGCTTGGCGAAGAACTGTCCATCCCTATATTTGATCCGTTTCGGAGAATTTAACCGTATGCCCACCAACAACGTCCCTCAGGTAGCCATCAACGATATTGGCTCCGCTGAGGATTTCCTCGCCGCTGTCGATTCCACCATCAAGTACTTCAACGATGGTGACATTGTCGAAGGCACCGTCGTCAAGGTTGATCACGATGAAGTCCTGCTGGACATCGGATACAAGACCGAGGGCGTAATCCCTTCCCGTGAACTGTCCATCAAGCACGATGTCGACCCAGGCGAGGTCGTTGAGGTCGGCGACGAGATCGACGCACTTGTTCTCACCAAGGAGGACAAGGAAGGCCGCCTCATCCTGTCCAAGAAGCGTGCTCAGTACGAGCGCGCCTGGGGCGCTATCGAGGAGCTCAAGGAGAAGGACGAGCCCGTTACCGGCACCGTTATCGAGGTCGTCAAGGGCGGCCTGATCCTGGATATCGGCCTGCGCGGCTTCCTGCCCGCTTCCCTCGTCGAGATGCGTCGCGTTCGCGATCTGCAGCCTTACATCGGCCAGGAGATCGAGGCAAAGATCATCGAACTGGACAAGCACCGCAACAACGTTGTGCTGTCCCGTCGCGCATGGCTCGAGCAGACCCAGTCCGAGGTTCGCTCCGAGTTCCTGCACCAGCTGCAGAAGGGCCAGGTCCGCAAGGGTGTCGTATCCTCCATCGTCAACTTCGGTGCATTCGTTGACTTGGGTGGCGTAGACGGCCTGGTTCACGTTTCTGAGCTGTCTTGGAAGCACATCGACCACCCATCTGAGGTAGTTGCCGTCGGCGACGAAGTCACAGTTGAGGTTCTGGACGTCGACTTGGACCGCGAGCGCGTTTCCCTGTCCCTGAAGGCAACTCAGGAAGACCCATGGCGCGTATTTGCCCGTACCCACGCGATCGGTCAGATCGTTCCGGGCAAGGTCACCAAGCTGGTTCCATTCGGTGCGTTCGTTCGCGTCGAAGAGGGCATCGAGGGCCTGGTTCACATCTCCGAGTTGGCAGAGCGCCACGTCGAGGTTCCAGATCAGGTTGTTGGTGTTGGCCAGGACGCAATGGTCAAGGTCATCGACATCGACCTCGAGCGTCGTCGTATCTCCCTGTCCCTCAAGCAGGCTGACGAGGATTACACCGAGGAGTTCGACCCATCCAAGTACGGTATGGCCGATTCCTACGACGAGCAGGGCAACTACATCTTCCCAGAGGGCTTCGACCCAGAGACCAATGAATGGCTCGAGGGCTTCGATGCTCAGCGGCAGGAGTGGGAGTCCCGCTACGCAGAGGCAGAGCGCCGTCACCGTCTGCACACCGCTCAAATCGAGCGTAACCGTGCCGCTGCTGCTGAGGCTGCAGCCAACGGTGAGGGCGGATACTCCTCCGAGACCGCTGCAACCGAGACCGCTGCAGCTACTGAAGCTCCATCCGACGCCGGAACCCTGGCTTCCGATGAGCAGCTGGCGGCTCTGCGCGAGAAGCTCGCCGGCGGCGCTGAGTAAGAACCCAGCGGCGCTGAGTAAAAACCCAGCGGGGTTGAGTAGGAACCCCGCCCTTTTGGGAGTGGCCTAGACTCCGAGTAGGTCGCGATTCTGTTCAGCGCCCTGCAGTATTGAGCAACTAGTATTAGCTAGGCTCTAGAATCTGAAAGCACCCACCTTGTGTGGGTGCTTTTGGCATTGTCGATGCGGCGATAGCCTAACTCAGGCAAAGGGAAAGTCCTCAATTGATGGCCATCAATTGAGGACTTTTTCAGGCAGCACGCCTTCGACCCGAAACCGCGCTCCGCTCTACGTTCTTTGGGGAAACACGCGCTCCAGGAGTTACAGTGCTTCGTAGCGCCCCACAGCGTGGATCTTATCCAGCTTGTTTGCACTGCGTACCTGTAGGTCCCATGCGCCACCGTTGTTCTCGGTGAACACCGCAACCTTTGCCGGCAAGATCACTGGCTTCGCGAACTGCACAGTGAAGCGGCCCGCCTTCGGCAGCTGACCCTCCAGCACGCGCAGCATCGTCGCCGCGGTCCACATGCCGTGCGCGATGGTCTTCGGGAAACCGAAGGCCTTAGCACCCACGCTAGAAACGTGGATCGGGTTCTTGTCGCCCGAGGCCTCCGCGTACTCCTTGATGTCCGAGGGCGTCACACGGATAGTAGCCGTCGGGCGTGGCTCCTCCAGTTCACCTGGCTGTGGCAGCACGTAGCCGTTGGTTGGCTCTTCCTTCGCGTCCTTGAGCTTCTTGCCCAGCGCCAGCATGGTGGAGGTCTGTTTCCAGACTTCTTCGCCTGCGACGGACACAGTGGTTTCCATGTCCAACAGAACACCCTTGTGGTGCGGACGAACGCCAGCGGTGTGCACGCGGAAATCCAGCTCATCCTCCACGGTCAGGGGGCGAGTCTGCTCAATCACGTTGGTTAGGTGGACCAACCCAACAGCGTTAACAGGGAAGTCCTTCGCCCCGAAGACCTTCATCATCAGCGGGAAGCCCAGTACATAGGGGTACGTGATAGGTAGCTCATTGGTCAGGCGCAGACCCGTAGCAGCGTTGTATTCCGCCAAATGCGCAACATCCACCTTTACCCCCTTGACCTCGTAACCGGTCTGGGGAGTGGAGTTCACATTGCGCTTAGCACCTACAACTGGCAGCAGATCCTTTGCCGCGCTGCGGTACTCTTCCATGAGCACCGGGATCTTCGGCAGCTGCTTGTACGTCACATTCTGGTTCGCTTGAGTCATTAAAACGCTCCTTTAAGCGTGATGCTCCGGAACAAAAACCCGAAGCGTGATTCCGCTGATATCGCTTAGGCACCCATCATCGCCTGGCCGCACACGCGGACCACGTTGCCGGTGACGGCCTGGGATGCTGGGGAGGCGAAGTATGCGATTGCTTCGGCGACGTCCACGGTCTCGCCGCCCTGCTGCAAAGAGCTCAGCAGACGGCCACCCACGCGGGTGCCGAATGGAATAGCGGCGGTCATCTGGGTTTCGATGAAGCCCGGGGCAACAGCGTTCACGGTGATGCCCTTAGTCGCTAGCTTTTCGGACAGGGAATCGACGAGGCCGATCACGCCGGCCTTGGTAGCGCCGTAGTTGGTCTGGCCGCGGTTGCCGGCAATACCTGCGATCGACGCCACGCCGACCACACGACCGTTGTCAGCCAGGCCACCGTTTTCCAGCAGCTTCTCGGTGATGCGTACTGGAGCGACCAAGTTAACGGCCACAACGGAATCCCAGCGGCCCTCATCCATGTTGGCTAGCAGCTTATCGCGGGTGATACCAGCGTTGTGGACGATGATGTCGATTGGGCCGCCGTGTCGTGCCTCAGCGTGCTCCTTCAACTTGTCAGCTGCATCGGCGGCAGTGACATCCAGTGGCAAAGCAGTGCCGCCAACCTTGTTAGCGGTCTCCGTCAAGCCCTCGCCAGCTGCTGGGATGTCCACGCAGATGACCTTTGCACCATCGCGAGCCAGAACTTCCGCAATGGTTGCGCCAATGCCACGAGCGGCACCGGTAACCACGGCGATCTTGCCCGTGGATGGTTTTTCCCAATCAGCCGGCGCGGTAGCGCCGGACTCGTCAACGCGGATGACCTGGGCGTCGACGAAGGCAGATTTACCGGAAAGCACGAAGCGCAGGGTGGATTCCAAACCAGCCAAGGTGTCGTCAATCTTGGGGGAGACGTAAACCAGCTGAACCGTGGCGCCTCGCAGCAGCTCCTTACCCACAGAACGAGTGAAGCCCTCCAGAGCGCGCTGGGCGATGCGTTCGTCGGTATCTTCAACGAGTTCAGGGGTGGTGCCGATGACCAGCAACCGAGCGCAGGGCTGCAGCTGGCGCATCACGGGGTGGAAGAAATCGTAAAGCTGGCGAAGGTCTTCGGGGTTCTTGATGCCGGTGGCGTCGAACACCAAGCCCGCGTATTTGTTGTCGCCGACGGTGGTGGTGATTTTGTAGTCATCGGCGAGGATCTGCTGGATCTGGTTGACCAGTCGTCCGGAACCGCCTAGCAGAACACGGCCGTCGAGCGCTGGCTCACCTGGTACGTAACGGCGCAGCTTGGTTGGAACGGGAATACCGACCTGCTTGGCGATGGTCTTTCCGGCATTCGAGTTGATGAACTTCAGATAAGCATCAGGGTTGGAAGACAATTCCTGTGACTCCTTTGTGACTAGCATTATTCCCAAACCGCCTTCGCGGTCTCCGGGAACTGTGTATGTTCTCATGTATAACCCTACGGTGGTTTTCGTCACCGTGTGGCGAATTGACCACGAAACCCCATTTTTAATTGGAGTGAAAGAACTATGACTGCAGGTACCCCACGTAAGGTCGCCATCCTCGGCGGCAACCGCATCCCATTTGCGCGTTCCAACAAGGAGTACGCAAATGCATCCAATCAAGATATGTTGACTGCTGCGCTCGACGGCCTCGTCGCACGCTACGGTCTGCAGGGCGAAGAGCTCGGCTTGGTTGTCGCCGGCGCCGTGCTGAAGCACGCCCGTGATTTCAACCTCACTCGCGAGACCGTCATGGGTTCCGCGCTGTCTAACTACACCCCGGCTTTCGATCTTCAGCTCGCCTGCGGTACCGGTTTGGCAGCGCTGGTGCAGGTTGCAGACGCCATCTCTTTGGGCCGTATCGAGGCTGGTATCGCTGGCGGTGTGGATACTACTTCCGACGCCCCGCTGGCAGTGAATGACACTCTGCGCAAGACTCTCATCAAGATCAACAACGCGAAGACCACCGGTGAACGTCTGAAGTTGGCCGGTTCCATCCGCCCGGCTCAGCTGGCTCCGGAGCAGCCTTCCAACGGTGAACCACGTACGGGCTTGTCCATGGGCGACCACGCTGCGATCACCGCTCGCGAGTTCAACCTGACCCGCGAGGAGCAGGACCAGCTGGCAATGGAATCCCACCAAAAGCTGGCGAAGGCATACGAGGAGGGCTTCTTCGAGGACCTCATTACCCCATTCTTGGGCGTGCAGCGCGATACCAACTTGCGCCCGGATTCCAACATGGAAAAACTGGGCAAGCTCAAGCCTGTTTTCGGCAAGCGCGATGCAATCGAACACGGCACCAAGGCCACCATGACCGCTGGTAACTCCACCCCGCTGACCGACGGTGCTTCCGTTGTGCTGGCAGCCTCCGAGGATTGGGCAAAGGAGCACAACATTCCAGTGCGTGCTTACTTAGTTGATTCCGAGGTTGCATCTGTGGACTTCCTGCAGGGCCACGATGGTATGACCCCTGACGGTCTGCTGATGTCCCCAACCTACGCAGTTCCACGCATGCTGGAGCGCAACGGTCTGACCTTGCAAGACTTCGACTTCTACGAGATCCACGAGGCATTTGCGTCTCAGACCATCGCCACCCTCAAGGCGTGGGAATCCGAGGAGTACTGCCGCGAGCGTCTGGGCCTAGACAAGCCTCTGGGATCCATCGACCGTGCCAAGCTCAACGTGAAGGGATCCTCGTTGGCGGCAGGTCACCCATTCGCCGCTACCGGTGGTCGTATCATCGCCACCACCGCCAAGCTGCTGGAAGAAAAGGGCAGTGGCCGCGCGCTAATCTCCATCTGTGCTGCAGGTGGCCAGGGCGTTGTAGCTATCCTGGAGCGCTAGAAGCCCAGGCACTGCGTGGGCGCGTGATTAGTGCTGCGAACTTAAGCACAGCCAGCGCCTGCCCCTCTACAGTGGCGCACAAGGCGGTGCTCCGCGTGGCGCACCCCACGGTGTAAACACACGAAAGTCCCCGGCGGCGAAAGCTGCCGGGGACTAAGCGTGTGCTGGCTACGACACGTTAAAACACCTTCGTGAGGTCCGTCTTGTACACCACTGGGTTGTAATCCTTCCACGTTGTAGCAACCCAGTACAGGTTGTTATCAACCTGGTGCGGGAACATGAAAGCCCCGTACAGATCGCCTAACTCCACGCGGGAAACAAGAGTTTTCGGCGCAGTCCATGGCCCCTCGGGCTTGTCTGCCTTGCGGACCACTACCCCCTGGGGAGCCTCATACATAGCCAACCAGGCTTTTTGCTTGGGGTGGTACATCACAGAAAGCTCGGACACCCTTCCATCAAGTACGGGAGCAGCATCCGCCATTGACCGGGTCCAACCGCGTCCGTTGAAGAATTCGGCGTCGGATTGAGAAGAAGCGCCAGGGAAGAGGGCGAAAGAGTTTTTAGGGAAACGAGCCAGCCGTGCCTGGCCAGAGCGACCATTCGGGGTGCCGTAAACGTAGATGTACGAATCACTGCTGCCTGCCGGAGGCTTGGCGAAAGCGGTCATCTGGAAGTTCTCCGCACCCGCAGTGTGAGCGGGGAGCTTCGGCAGTCGGGAATCCTTGGATGGGTTGGTGTTGGTGCGCTTGGACCCCTCTATCACAGACCAGTTTTTCCCGCCGTCAGTGGATTGCGCGGTGGCTGCGTAGTTGGTGATCCACTGCCCGGGCGTGGTCCACTTCTTCACCGACATGAAGTCCACGTACTGTGTGCCATCTACCTCTATACCGGCAGTGGGGATGACGGTCATTTCCACGCCGTCGACTTTGAGAGAACGCGGGAGGAACTCCGACGAACGAGACGCATTGACTGGCTTGGTCAAGTTGATGCCGTTGGAGGGATCCTGGTCATCGGACTCGTAAATGGCATTCGAATGCCAGCCGTTGTTGTTCGCCCCACAGCTGAAAGAATCGCCGAATGCGGCTAGGGTGCGACCGTCACCAGCATCCCACATGAAGCCCAAGTCGGTGCTAGCCAAGCCGAACTTGGACAGCTGATCGGGGCCGTTGGGGCCGGTCAAAATATGCATGGCCTGGGTGTTGCCTTTCAATGTAGGCAAACCGATGGGGATCCCACCCAGCCACGATGGCGAACTGGAACTGCCCAGGGCGCTGGGGCCAGAAAGCGCGGCTATGGCATCCGACGTGGTCGGGGTGTACTTCGAGCATGGCCCCGCCTGGGCAACACCGCTGGAAACCACCGTGCCCATGAGTAGGGAAGCGGCGGTCGCGCCTAAGGAAAGGACGGCTACTCCGGGACGGAACCGGCGCGCGCCCCGCGAAGCGCGTGCAACGGTAGCGCGAGTATCACTATCGAAGTCTTGAAAAGTCATAGACCTGATTGAACCACATGCCTGTCGGGAAAGTGATGTAACTTAAACCGCATGATCACGTTGAAGAGTTTTTCCGTTGCCGGAGCGACCGCTGCCGTCACCCTCACTGCGGGGTTAGTTGCCGGCGCCGCGCCCGCATCTGCTGAAACCGCACAGCCTCTGCCTCAGTTCACGCTGCCGTCGATGGGTTCGGCGTCATTCCTTCTGAGCAGCCCTTCCACCTGCGAAAAACTGCAAAACCAATCCGCCGAGATTCAGACGGAGTGGCAGAAGGCCGTCGCCGCTGGGGAAATCTACAAGGCCGATCAGTTGCGTGTGGATTTCACCAATACGATGGCTTCTTGGTCACAGTGCATGCTGGCCGCAAATAAGTGGTTCTTCAATCCGCTTGGTTCCTAGCGGTATTCAAGGTTGTCCCACTGGACTCGCCTGCGGCGAGTCCAGTGCACTAGTCATTCACTTTAGGAGTACGTTTCCCATGCTCAAGATAGGACTCACCGGTGGCATCGGCTCCGGCAAGTCGACGGCTGCTTCCCGGTTGCAGCAGTTGGGGGCCACTATTATCGACGCCGACCACGTCGCCCGCGAGATCGTAGAACCTGGGCAACCGGCCTTGGCGGAACTTGTGGAGGCCTTCGATGGGATCTTGAACCAGGACGGTTCGCTCAACCGAGCGGAGCTGGCACGCCAAGCCTTCGCTACTCCGGAGGCCACGGAAAAGCTCAACTCCATTACCCACCCCCGCATCAGGCAGCGCACGCAGCAACTGTTCGCGGAAGCCGAAGCATCTGGAGTGGAAGTCGTGGTCTACGACATGCCGTTGCTCATTGAAAATGGGGAGTACCGGCACATGGATCACGTACTCGTGGTGGATGCTCCGGATGACGTGCGCGTGGAAAGGCTCGTGAACTACAGGGGGTTGGAAGAGAGCGATGCGCGGCGTCGAATAGCAGTCCAGATTGACCGCGATACCCGGTTGCAGGCGGCGGATACGGTGCTGGACAACGGCGGTGACCGAGAAACGCTGATCGCGCAGGTCGACACATTCTGGGAGACCATTTCGCGCTAGTGTAGGGCTCATGGCTTTTGCAGCAGAACGCCCTGAGTTGTCCTATTCCGAGTTCCGTCCCGTGGGGGAGGTGGAACGCACCGCGGGCCAGTTTGAGGTCATCAGTGAATACAAGCCCGCCGGCGACCAGCCCCACGCCATCGCCGAGCTGGCGGAGCGGTTGGACCGCGGTGAACGCGATGTGGTTCTCATGGGTGCGACCGGCACTGGTAAATCTGCAACGGCAGCGTGGTTGATCGAGAAGGTGCAGCGGCCCACCTTGGTGATGGCGCCGAATAAGACGTTGGCTGCCCAGCTGGCCAACGAGTTGCGCAGTCTGCTGCCTAACAACGCGGTGGAATACTTCGTTTCTTACTACGACTACTACCAACCCGAGGCGTATATCGCGCAGACCGATACCTACATTGAAAAGGACTCGTCCATTAACGAGGACGTGGAGCGGTTGCGCCACTCGGCTACATCCAACCTGCTATCGCGCCGTGACGTGGTGGTGGTGAGCTCCGTGTCCTGCATCTATGGCCTGGGTACGCCACAGTCCTACCTAGATAGGTCCGTCATGTTGAAAGTGGGTGAGGAAATCGACCGGGATCAGTTCCTGCGCCTGCTGGTAGACATTCAATACACACGCAACGATATGTCCTTCACCCGCGGCGCATTCCGTGTGAAGGGCGATACCGTGGACATCATTCCGGCGTACGAGGAGCTGGCCGTGCGCGTGGAATTCTTCGGCGACGAGATCGACGCACTGTACTATATCCACCCCCTGACCGGCGACGTGATCCGAGAGGTCGACGAGCTGCGCATTTTCCCGGCAACTCACTACGTAGCGGGCCCGGAGCGCATGGAAAAGGCCATCGCGGCGATCAAGGAGGAACTTGAGCAGCGCCTAGGAGAGCTGGAGAATCGCGGTAAGTTGCTGGAAGCGCAACGGTTGCGGATGCGTACGGAATACGACCTGGAGATGATTCAACAGGTGGGGTTTACCAGTGGCATCGAGAACTACTCGCGCCATATCGACGGCCGACCCGCGGGTAGTGCCCCGGCCACGCTGATCGACTATTTCCCCGAGGACTTTTTGACCATTATCGATGAGTCCCACGTGACGGTCCCGCAGATCGGTGGCATGTTCGAAGGCGATATGTCCCGCAAGCGCAACCTAGTCGAGCATGGATTTCGCCTGCCGAGCGCGCTGGACAACCGCCCGTTGACGTGGGAGGAGTTCGACGATCGCAAGGGCCAGTGCGTGTACATGTCCGCCACGCCCGGTGATTACGAAATTGCCGCCGCCGGTGGCGAATTCGTTGAACAGGTCATTCGCCCCACGGGCTTGGTGGATCCAAAGGTCGAGGTGCGGCCGACGAAGGGGCAGATCGACGATCTGATCGAACAGATCCGCCAACGCACAGAAAAGAACGAGCGCGTATTGGTGACCACCCTGACCAAGCGCATGGCGGAGGACCTCACGGACTACCTGCTGGAACATGGAGTGAAGGTCCGCTACATGCACTCCGATATCGACACGCTCAAACGTGTGGAGTTGCTGCGCCAGCTGCGGTTGGGCGAATACGACGTGCTGGTCGGCATCAACCTGTTGCGTGAGGGCCTGGATTTGCCGGAGGTATCCCTTGTGGCAATTCTCGATGCGGACAAAGAGGGATTCCTGCGCTCCACGCGTTCGTTGATCCAGACGATCGGTCGCGCTGCCCGTAACGTGTCCGGCGAAGTGATCATGTACGCGGACAAAGTTACCGACTCCATGCAGTACGCCATCGATGAGACCGAGCGGCGTCGAGCCAAACAAATCGAGTACAACAAAGAACATGGCATCGATCCGCAACCACTGCGAAAGAAGATTGCCGACATTCTGGATCAGGTCGCTGAATTGGAAGGCAAGCAAGCAGCAGATGACGCGGCTGCTTCCCTTTCATCCGACGCCGCCGTGGCCTCCCCGGGTATCGACCGTGAGCAGGCGGGGGATATGGCCCGGCCACAGTTGGAAAAGCTCATCAGTGATTTGACCGAACAGATGAAGGCGGCGGCGCGTGAATTGAAGTTTGAGTTAGCTGGCCGATTGCGCGATGAGATCCAAGATTTGAAGAAGGAACTGCGGGGCATGAAGGAAGCCGGGCTGTAATCCTGGGCCCAGCGGCGCACGCACTGTCCTGTGCGCATCAGACGGTAGGATTGAGCCGGTAAGACAGTTGTAGGAGAGTGGATGTATAACACAATCTTGGTTGGAACTGACGGTTCGAAATCGTCGTTTTTGGCGGTTCGGCGGGCAGCGGGCATTGCGCATGCAGTGGGTGCCCGGTTGGTACTGGCCAGTGCGTACTACAAGGCCAGTGCGGATGCGATGGCGGCTTCGCGCGGTGAAAGCCGTACCGTGGTGGGGGACGATGTGGCCGAAGAAATCCTAGGGGATGCGAAGGCCGTGGCCATGGAAGAGGGTGTGTCCGAGCCCAAGCTGGTTCTGCAGGAAGGCAGTCCCGTGGAAGCCCTGATCGCGGTGGCGACAAAGGAACAGGCGGACCTGCTGGTGGTTGGCAACCGCGGGATTAACTCCCTCACAGGGCGCTTGCTGGGAAGCGTGCCCGCCGATGCGGCGCGCCAGGCACAGTGTGACGTGATGATTGTGCACACGGTGGACTGAGGGGCGCAGGGGCTGATCTAGGTTTTAATTCTGGGCGAATGGCGCCACCGGTGATGTTTGGAATTGCCGCTTTCCTGAATGGGTGTGTGCCGTCGGCCGTGCCCGGTGTGAGCACAACCGGCGATGTTTGGAATCGCCGCTTTCCTGAATGGGGCTGCATAGACTTGTGCGGTCGATATGCCCTATAAAACAACTGCTGTATTACGCCTAGCTTCATTGGCGAGGCATAATGCAGCAGTT
The DNA here is from genome assembly GCF_030408435.1 of Corynebacterium auriscanis. Taxonomy (NCBI): domain Bacteria; kingdom Bacillati; phylum Actinomycetota; class Actinomycetes; order Mycobacteriales; family Corynebacteriaceae; genus Corynebacterium; species Corynebacterium auriscanis. Next base: position 1,063,478 of record NZ_CP047046.1, read on the forward strand.
GTTTTGTCTTCTAGTTGTCAGATTGTCTTCTAATTGTCAGAGTTATGGGCCTTTCGCCTGAGCATCACAAGAGCACCGAGGAGGACCAAAGCGGATCCCACTAACAACGCCACAGCAATTGATGCACCCGTGACAGGGAGCGCGCCATCCCGACTGCCTTCGGCATCGTTAGGGTTTTGGGGAGGTTGCCCTGGGGCCGTTGGTGGGGTGCTTTCACCCGCTGGCGGTGTGTCTCCTGGGGGAGTGTGGGGAGGAGTACTCGGAGTGGCCGGCGGCGTGTTCCCCGGAGGGGAAAGCGGGGTGGAGCTAGGCGGCTTCGTTGGAGGAGTAGGCGGGGCCTCATGGGGCGCCGGTTTGGTATTCACTTCAACGTTGTACTGCCATGATCCAGATTGGCCAATAGGAACTGTGATCAGGAATGGATCGGCAGTTCTATAGTCGAGCCCTGGATTTGGACCTGGCATTTCCGTGATGAGGTAAAGACCTACGGGCAGATCATGAAAGACAGCGGTGCCGCGTGCGTTTGTGAAAGCCGTGTAGGTTTCTTCGAAGCCACAAGCCTTCGCCCCAGTGACCGTCATGTCGGTGACGGTGGAAAAGAAATCTTTGGAGGTAGGGTCGGCGCACCGCACCCGCTGAGCCTGAAACTCAATTCCGGAGATTGGACCAAAGGGCTTTTGATCTTTCCGAGAATCGAACCAATTGGGCTCGCCTTTATGAATGGTTAGAGTACCCAGCGCATTCACGTCAAAATCAGGACGGGTAGATGGTTTAGCATCACCGATGATTGTTTTAGCAGTGGCGATGCTCGCGACGAGAGGAGCGGGGCTTAGAGCCGTGGTGAATACCAGACTTGAAGCGATGACAGCGCGCCTGACCGTCGTGCGAATCGCTGTAGGGCGGCTATTGCGAGAATTAACCATTTTCATAATTCCACTCACTTGCTTTCTAAGCTTTCTACCTTGCGCTTTTCTCGTCGAATCCACCACACAAGGATGGTGATGATTGCTAGGGCCAGCGCCATCAGGCCCCACATCCAAGGTTGAATTTTCCATCCCTTGTTGCTGAACGCTTCTTCGTCAGACGGATCCAATGGAACGCGCTTGGCATGGACGAGCAGGCGGTGGGTGTTCACACCATATGGGGTGCACGTGACGAGGGTTAACAGGTCTTGTCCAGGCTTGGCTTTTAATCCATCGATTTGATCGGGTAACACAACTTCTGTGTCGAAAACCTGGTACTTTAGCTTTTCTCCGAATGTGGACACATAGATTGCGTCACCCTTTTTTACATCGATGAGGTTGTCAAAGAGAGTTGCGTTGGAAAGGCCAGTGTGACCAGTGATGACCGAGTGGAACCCTTTACCGCCCACTGGGAGCGCAGAACCATAGAGGTGGCCAAGGCCCTTCTGAAGTACTTCATCCGTTGTCCCGTGGTAAACGGGCAGCTGGCTTTCAATGGACGGGATGGAGACAATGCTCATGGCCGACTGTCCGGATAGTTGCGCGAGGTAGTCCCGGTATTCCGTATTGTCCTCGTTAACACGTGCAAGCCATGGATCAAGGATTGGCCCGTTTGTGTGTTGTTTGTTGTATTCCCGAGCCTTTTCAACAGCTTCAGAAAGCTTGTGGGGATCCGCTTGCTGGATATCTTCTTGGTAACGTTGGCTGATTCTATGCTGTTGAAAGTTATTCCATTGGGAAGCGTAGACCGGATAGAGCATCACGAGCATACCCACGATGATGACAAGTAAAGGCAGGAATGTCTTGCGAAACACCGATGGAGGCTTACCGTGGGAATTCCTCTGATGCTGCGGCTTCGCGGTGTTAATACTCATGCACATTCCTGTTACTTGTTCGCAAGTGATGCTCTACGGTTAAGGAGTTTTAGCCCCGCAAAAGCGAGGGCAATGATGTGGTGCGTTATCAGCACCCGCACCACATCATTGGGAGTTAGTTACTGCGACGGGAGTTGCGGACAGCCCAGAAAGCTCCGCCGCCGATGATGGCCAGGCCTGCCAAAACCAGACCGATGAAACCTGCGCCACCGGTGTTGGGTAGACGGTTGGAATCGGTGTAGTTCTTCACTTCGGCCGTGTACTTGATCGACTCTGGTTGACCCTCTTGGTATTGATCCTTGCGCAGTTCGAAGTGAATCAATTGATCATTGCCGACGTATCCTTCCGGAGCCTTGGTTTCTTTCAGGCAGTAGTCGGATTGCTTTTCTGTGTTGTCGGCAAAGTCGGTGACGTGGATGCCCTTGATGGAGACCAGACCTTGGTCGTTGGTGGTGAACGTCTTTTCGCCGTTGATGGTGAGGGCGTCATCCCCAACTTGCTGGTAACCCCCGTTACCTGCCTGGCACTTAACTACTTGGAACTCGGCACCTTGGAGGTTCTGGTTGGAGTCACCGTCCACCTTGCGGACTACTACCTGGCCCCAGTAGGTGTGTACCTCGTTGGACTTCTTCTCGGTGTCACTTTCGCTGGAACCGTTGTTGACGATCAGCGTGGCGTCGTTGGGAACGTGCTCAACGAATTTAGTGGTCTTGGTGGTGATGCTGGTGAAGACCTTCTGATTGGACTTTCCCACGAGTTTTCCACGACCGGTTTCCGTGAACACGACCTCAATCTGCTGACCAGACTTGGTTACGTTGTAGTCCGTACCAGCCTGCAGTGGGGTAGCGGATTCCTCGTCGGTTCCAAGAGATACGGTGACGTTTGCGCCTGCCGCATCAAGAGCTTCGTTGAGGGTATCGCGCACGATGTACTTCGTGATGGTTTCACCAGTCGGAATACCCGAGCTGATGGTGTACTTGTACTCCTCACCGCTCTGCTTGTCTTGGTCTTCTACCTTCTTTTCGACCGTGACCTCAGAGTTCTTTGGGTAGGCGTGGACGTTGTAGATCCAGCCGGTGTTGTCCGGATTTGTCATTGGGACGTAAACTAGGAAGGGGGCACCAGGCACCAGACCCGAGTTTTCTGGTACTTCGGTTTCGGTTACCTTGTACAGTCCCTTTGCAAGGTTTGCGAAGTTCGCTTCGCCCGACTGGTTTGTCGTCTGCTCCTGCGAGTACGCGCCCTGGCCAGCCCAAGCCGTGGCGGCAGAAGCGTCCTTGATACCGGCTGCTGCTTCCCAGTCGGCGGCTGTGTTCAACGGCCGAACCAGTTCGACCTTGTATTTAATACCGATACCGGGAGTACCAGTGGGGGATTGAATCTCGGTTCCGTCGCCCTGGGCTCCTTCAGCGCCAATGCGCTTGTGAATCGTGAGGGACAGGGCTTGAGAATTGTCAATACTGGAGACTGACTGAGCCTGTGCTGCCGGTAGGGTGCCTTGGGGGGGCAATTCCAGAAGCAATTGGGGCCAGAGCGAGTACCGCAGCCGCGCTAAAAGACAGCGTCCGCTTTGCGATCAGGGTTGTCATGGTGGAAATTCCTTTCAAAGAGGGGGGTGAAGTGAATGTTTAAGATGCACGTAGACGTGGAGGCATGGGCCCGGCTCGGCACCTCAGAGTGTTGATTGTGGTACGAAGCATTACTGTCCTTATGCAGTCTTACGGCGGAGAAGGAGCGAGCACAGGCCTAAAGCGGCTAGAGCCAGGCCGGCCAAGGCGTTTCGGTAGTAACCGTCGCTACCGGTTTTAGGTAGGTTTCCCTTATGAACATTCGAGACACTCATATATGCAATTGTTGGAGATGCATTGCCGGACTGAGTCGACTCGACAGCGAGAGAATCAGATAGGATCTCAACACGCGCAGGGTCACGGTCCGTGGCTCCTTCGGACAAACGGAACTTCACAGGAGAAGGCAGTAACATAAAGTCCGCTGGAGACCGGTTTTCCACCAAAAAATATTGAGTGTCTGGCTTCAGTACGGCTGTGTAGAAGCCATCTTGATCTGCGGCGCTCAAAGGCTTAACCACTGCACCCAAGGTTCCATTCGAATTGACGGCATGGATCGTAAATTGGGCGCCTGTGAGCGGAGTAGTGCTACCGTCGGCGTTCAGCTTCTTCACCTTTAGGGTGACGTCGCGGTCGTTGGTGACCGGCGCACAGGCATCGTCCTTCTTCTGCCCACCATCCCACGTGAGATCTGCGTTATTAAACAGGCCGTTGTCTGATTTTCCATCAACACATTGGGCAGTAGTTTCTTGGCTCACATCCTTTGAGGGAGGATTGTAGTTGACCTCGACCCGGTATCGGTGAGTGGTTCCAGGTGCAATTGGTATATCCCGCGCCAGTTCCCACGGTCCCGTGCCAGGTAGGATTTTTGAACCTTGGGTGATCTGTGCAGAGGACACTTTGCCTCCTACAACATTTACTAGCTTCGAGAAGCGAGGAGTATCGGAAAGTGTGTAGGTTCGCTGGGTTCCGTCCTTTGGGTTCGAAACAACAATCTCGTAGCTGATCGTACGGGTGCCGTTTGGCCCGGGTGCGGCCGAATCTTTCGCATCGATCACGCCGTTGTTGTCAACATCAACCACATCTTTACGGATGTCCAAGGAACAACCACCATCAGAGGCCGTGTTGTTCGCAGTTTTGTCATCGCCCTCGTTACCTAACACGCTGGCGGTGTTTTCCACGCAGCCATTGATAGAAGACGCGACGTCGGCCTGGAGGGTAAGAGTAGCGTTTTCGCCCCTCCGCAGTGGGCCGTGAAGTGCAACCACTTGCTGTCCATTGACTTGTGGCTGGAGGTTGCTACTCACCCATCCTGCCGTTGTCTGGGTGATCCTCACATTGCGGTAGCTATTGGGAACCAGATCGTCAACGTTGAAACCGGATGATCCGCACGGTCCTAAATTAGTTACCTTAATTTCCCATGTGGCTACGTTATTGCGAATTTCTTTAAGAAACTTTTCCACTTTGAGATCTGTCTTGGGAATTACCAGTGCATTGGAGGCCGCATCATTGGACTGCGACGTTGGGACGGGAACCTTGTTGACTAGCTCTGCCCGGAAGCCGGATGTATCCTCAATGACCTTCACCTGGAAACCGGTGAGCTGCCCATTGAGTCCAAAACCCAGGTTGCCATTTGGGTATGTCCACGTGGTGCCGTAGATTCCCGAAGGGACTCGATTGCCCAAAGGGTCGGTTAGCCGTGAAAGATCGGTTTGCTGCCGAACGCCGGTACGCACATTGACACGTTCCAGAATGCTTGAACCATTTTGGATTCCGTAGACCCAATCGCTTGTCGTTCCGTCTGGTCGGACCAAGTATGTGTAGTCGTTGGAGTTGAGTTCAGTCCCGGTTCGTCGCGCGGCCGTCTTTGAGTAGCCTGTTGCTCCCCAGCTCAGCGTGTACATGTTTTTCGTTCCCGATTGGGATGAGTTGGAGAATACGTAGGTACCGTCCGACAGGATGGTTCCGGAGGTAATTCCTCCCCATAGATCATTGGGCCACGTTCCAACGCGTTGAGACTGAATACCGTTGATTTTTCCTAAGTCTTGAACTGCTCCGTTGACTGGAGAAATCTTCAGTAGATGGCCAGCGGGGTACCGAGGATCCTCGTCGTAGGTCTGGGTATTGCTAGACGTGGAAGCAATAGTTTTGATACGGCCTTGGCTCACTGCGTACAGGTAGCCATCCTTTGGGTTGTAAGCAAGTGCGTTATAGACCCAGTTCGTTTCCGGCCCAACGGCCGTGAACTTGGTGGAACCGTATTCCTGAGTGAACAGTTGGGTGGTGTTGCGTTCATTGAAGGTCTGCCCAGGATTGGAGTGGGCAGATCGGCCCACCCACACTGTGCCACCTGTCGCAGCACATACACCGGTTCCTACATCGGGATCAGAACCGCCGTCTGTCGGAGGAGTGACGTCAGTGCCAGTCTTCACGCCGTCAACGAAGATCGTGGCGCGGGTCGGGCTAGTGGGAATTCTACTGGGGTTACGTTCCGACCACAGCCAGTTGACATCCACTTGGGTGTTCGCTGGGATTTCAAGCGGAGTTGGTTGGCCGCTTGGGCCTGTGAAACTAAGGCTGAAACAATCCCTAGTGCTGGTAGCGCCTTCATACGTTTTTTGGAATTGCAGCTTGTAACCCCCAGCGAGAGGGAATTCTTGACCGATTGGTAGCCCCTGGCTGTCATACAGAATGGTCTTTGATGCTGCAGTTGTATCGATGATCCCCGCGATCTTTAGCGTGGGTGCCTCAGAAACGTTGATGAGGGAAAAGTTGAACGACGTGGTTGCGCCATCGTCGTAGCAGTAACGGATCTTAGAGATTGCAGCACCGGTTGTTCCTCCGATGAGGAAGCTGTCGCTGCCCACAGAAGAGCTTTGCGTTTGCGTGGACTTCACGGGTGTGGCGAAATCGTGAGTCGGGGAGACTAAGGGGCCTGGGCTATTTCCCCAGTTTCCAACCGTGCCAGCTACCAGTGCGTACGGCGTGGCCATACGCGGTTGGAGACGGGGGACTGCGGGGGCTTTTTCAGATGGTTCCACTTCACTGGTGTTTTCTTGGGCCGACGCCACAAGCGGCGCATTAGCGAGAGAACCGAGGCCAAAGGTCATGGTGAGGGAGATAGCGATTGCCGCGCTGCACGCCCGAACCCTTGCCCGAAAAGTCATAATGTAACCACTCGATTCCGTCATTGATCCCACTTATGGGGATGCCTTCACTTTGTGATTAATCAGACTACGGCGCGAAAGTTATAGATCATAACTATTAAAGTTTCGTTTGCGGGATGAAATAAGTAAACAAGATGCTTATTTTTCAATAAATGCGCAGGATTTGTCCTCTTTTTTGAAAACCGACATCGATAGCGCGGTGTCGGTTTCGCTACCCCCTTAGTTAACCTCTAATGTAACCTGAGTCTCACGCTCAAGATGCGAAACGCGCCGAAGTATGCATCACCCGGCAATGAGTAGTTAATTCGTTTAGTGTGACTACAGGAAATACCGTTCTGACCACGGCACATCGCGGTCGTGCACCACACTCAACCCCTGCGTTGCGCGCGTCATCGCAACATAAATGTCGTTTAAGCCCTGGGGGGAAGCGGAGGCGATGGACCCCGGCTCCACCAACACAACCTCGTCGAACTCCAGGCCCTTCGCCTCGGTGACGTCAACGGCGACGATGCGATGCCCCGACTCTGGAAGTTGGGCAGCGCCTTCTGCATCCATCTCTTCAAGAACGGTATTCACTGTGGCGCTGACCTCGGCGTCGTCCTTAGAAAAGATCACTCCCACCAAGCCATCGCCGGCAGCGGTGCGCGCTCCAGTGAGCGCCGCGCGCAGCTGGCCAAGGGGGAAGTGGCGGATACCAGTTCCGCTATCCCGCAGGGGTGTCGCGCCCACCTGGTCCGGTGCAATGCTAGGGAGCAACTCATTCGCCACCTCCGCAATGTCACGCGGGGTGCGGTAGTTCACGGTCAACTCGTGCAACTGCCAACGATCGCCCACGAACGGTCTCAGCGTGGCTTCCCACGTATCCACCCCGCTGGGGTTCGACGTTTGTGCAGGATCCCCCACGATCGTCATCCACTTGTTCGGACTGCGCCGGAAAATCATGCGCCACGCCATAGCTGATAATTCTTGGGCCTCATCCACGATGACGTGGCCGAAGGCCCAGCGTTGGTCCGCCGCTGCCCGTTGAGCGGTAGAGCGCAGATCCCGTTCCTGCTGGCGCTGCGCCAGCATCTCCGCATCCAGCACGTCATAGGCCATCAGGATCTCGGGCGCAAACCCATCATCCAGATCTTGCGAAGCCGAACCGGTCAAAATATCCAGGGCCTCCTGGGCCTCGGAAATCTTGTCCAGCCAAGCCTCGCGCTCGGCGGCCTCCCGCTCCTCATCGTCGATCAACCCCAGCATATCGGCCAATTCATCCAACAGAGGAGCATCTGCATCGGTCCATACTGGCTGACCATCCGCCCCCAAGCGACGGCAACGAAGGCCGTCCAGGGTGGCGTCGTCATAATCAAAAGCGGCGACCTCCGGGTGGGCAAAAAGCTCGGCCAACACCTGGCCGGGAGTCAACATCGGCCACACATCGTCAATGATGTCCTGAAGGTGGGGATCCGCCGCCAGATCATCGTGCAGCTGAGCGCGATCGCCCGCGGACAACAAGTTGGCACCGCCTAGAGGATCGTCGCCAATTTTGCGCGCCAAGGTATCGGCGACCGCTCGCGTGAGGTGCTCGGCAAACAGCGCACGAGCCTTGTTGTGCGGGCGACGGGAACGGCGGGCCTTCGTGCGCGCAGCGCGGATCATCGCAGGCGTGAGCTGCAGCGGCACCCCGTCGTGGGTCAGCTCAATCGGTGCCTCCGGCACGGTCTGCCACGATTTCACCGCCTCGCGCAGAATCGTGACCATCTCGATGGAACCCTTGATTTCACGCGCCAGCAACGACCGCTCGGGCACCGTCTGCACCCCAGGCAGCAGCGAACCGGGAGTTGCCAAAACCACACCGGTCTCACCCAGCGAAGGCAGCACCTGCGAGATGTATTCCAAGAACCGCTTGTTTGGCCCGATGATCAGTACACCTGTGTGCCGCAGTTGCTCGCGCCATGTGTACAGCAGAAACGCTGCCCGGTGCAGAGCCACCGCAGTTTTTCCCGTCCCCGGCGCCCCTTGCACCACGGTCACCCCGCGATGTTCCGAACGGATGATCCGGTCTTGCTCCCCAGCAATCGTTTCCACGATATCCCGCATGTGCTGGGTGCGGGCCCGGTTGACCGCGTGAAGTAGCGCTTTTTCGGTCGTCACCCCTCCTGTATCGACGCCCACAAGGCCCGTGGCCTCACCATCCCCAGGCGCAGACAGCACCTCGTCGGCAACAGTGGTGATTGTTCGCCCGCGCGTGGTGATATGCCGACGAACCTGCACGCCATCGGGGTGCAGGGTGGTGGCTAGGTAAAAAGGGCGGGCCATTGGCGCGCGCCAGTCCATGAGCAAGGTGCGCATCGCCGCATCGGAATCGTGGATGCCGATGCGGCCGATGTACCTGCGGTCCACACCCGTGCGCCCTGGCACGGGATTCTCAGGATCCGGATCAGTCACATCGATGCGACCGAACATCAGGCCGATCTCCGCCGCCGACAGTTCGTCAAGGCGTTGATCGATATCCCTGGCCTCGCGGTCACGCATCATCAGACCTTGGGGATCATCGATATCTGCCTCGAGGCGGACTGCCTTGAGCTTGCTTTCCAACCGGGCGCGACTGGAATCGACCTTGCCAAGCAGAAAGTCGAGGTAAGCCTGCTCTGCAGCTACCTCGACCGAGTTATGTGAATCTGGCAAAGTTTAGAACTTCTTGGCGGACTTCTTTGCCTTCTTCTGGGCCTTCTTCGCAGCCTTTTTGGCTTCCTTGCTCTGCTTTGCGGAAAAGTCAGAAGCGAACTCAACAGCCTGATCGCGGTAGTTCAGGGCGTTGTCCTTCAGGTCGTTCGCGGTGCTCTTCCAGTCATCGGAGTGTTCGTCAACGTATTCGCTCACGGCCTCAGAAACCTGTCCTGCCACGTCCTTGGTCTTCTCGAACAAGTTCTGAGCCTGATCGGAAGCGGTGGCAGCGAACTGCTTGCCCTGATCCTGGGCGTTGGCGATCATCTTTTCCTGCTCGGACTTGCCCGGCATCGCTTTCTGTACGCGCCAAGCCAAACCTGGCTTACCGGCGGTGTCCGCGCTGGTGATGAACAGGCCACCCAGTAGTGCGGCATCAGTCAGCAGGCCACGCTTCTTGCTTTCCTTATCGGAGGAATTCTGAGCAGACCAGAATGCATGACGGTGCAACGTGGTGGGGACCTGGATGGCCGCTAGGGTGGTGGCTGCCAGGCGAGGAGCCTTACCGGTAGCCAGGGCTGCAGATGCCAGAACTTTGGCCCCACCGAGGATGCGCGCGTTGGTTTCAGCATCCCTTGGGATGTACATGGAAATGTTCGGAGGAAGAACTGCGCGCAGCTGACCGGAAATCGCGGCCGCTTCCTCGGAGTACTTCTTCGAGTCCTTCACCATCTGCGCGCCATCAACGGCGAAGGCAGACGCGAGCAGCGGACGTGCGAGAGTGCGGATCATTTTTTTTAGATCTCTCCTTGAATACATTTAGTGGTGTTAATGGATCACAGTTTAGCGAAAGTGACAGACACGCGTTAGGGGAACAGGTAGGTCCGACTGGAAAACGCCAGCTCAACTGACCCCCGAGCCCGCCGATTACCAACCGCGAGCGCGCCACTCATCGACCTTGGGCTTTTCTTCACCCACTGTGGTGGAATCGCCGTGACCGGGGTAGATGATCGTGTTGGCGGACAGCGAGAAAATCCTCGAGTTCACATCGTCCAGCAGTTGCTGAAAGTCTTCCTCGTTGGAGGTTTTACCCACCCCACCAGGGAAAACGCTGTCACCTACCCACGCACATGGGGAGGACGATGCGGCGTCGGGTAAAGAACCCAGAACGGCCAGGCCGCCCGGGGTGTGGCCGCGGAGCTCAACGACCTGCAACCCCAAACTGTTCAACGCACCGGAGGCTAACCGCAGGTTTTCCGCCACCCCGTCGTCGGTGCCATAAGTTTCATCGGCTGGCGCGGGAATCGCCTCGGCATCCTTGCGCGGTGCGTGATGACGTGCTCCGGTCGCTGCGAGCACTTCGGTCAGCGCGCGGGTGTGGTCGGCATGTTGGTGGGTGGTGAGGACATCTTTAATCTCGACGCCCAGCTCATCCGCAATCGCCAACAAATGGGCCGCATCATCAGCAGCATCGATTAGCAGTGCTTGGCCATCGCGGGCAATGAACCAGCAGTTGTTGTCCATCGACCCGACGGTCGTGTGTACAACGGTGAAATCGGTTCCCTCCACCACCTCAGTATCACGAGGTTCGGTCAGAGCGCCGAAATGGGTAACGTGGTTCAGTGTTGGTTTAGTCATAGCCCCCACCGTAGCGAAGAGTGCGCAACCCGGGGGACGTGGCGTAAAATTCGAATGTATCGTCGAAAATGTATCATCGACAATGGCAGATTCCGTCGTTGTTACCAGGAGGGCTCACATAGTGGCTGAACGATTAATTGTCCGCGGCGCGCAGGAACATAACCTCAAGGGCGTGGATATCGACTTGCCGCGCGACAAAATGATCGTATTCACGGGGCTGTCCGGTTCTGGCAAGTCCTCGCTGGCCTTCGACACCATCTTCGCTGAAGGGCAGCGCCGGTATGTCGAATCGCTGAGTTCGTATGCGCGCATGTTCCTAGGCCGGATGGACAAACCCGATGTGGAGATGATCGAGGGGCTGTCACCCGCGGTTTCCATCGACCAGAAATCCACGAACCGCAACCCGCGTTCGACTGTGGGTACCGTCACGGAAATCTTTGACTACCTGCGTCTGCTTTACGCGCGCACGGGTACACCCCACTGCCCGGAGTGTGGCGAAGTCATCCAGCGCCAAACCCCACAGGAGATCGTGGATCAGGTGCTGGAGATGGAAGAGGGGCTAAAGTTCCAGGTTCTGGCCCCCGTCGTGCGTACCCGCAAGGGTGAATTCGTGGATCTTTTCGAGGACCTGGCATCCCAGGGTTATTCCCGTGTGCAGGTGGACGGTGAGGTGCACCAGCTGTCCAACCCACCCAAGCTGGAAAAGCAAGTTAAGCACGATATCTCGGTAGTAGTTGACCGCCTGCAGGTGAAAGCAGCCCAGCGCCAGCGCCTCACCGATTCCGTTGAAACAGCGCTGAAACTGGCCGACGGTATTGTGGCCCTGGATTTTGTGGGCTTGCCCGATGATGATAAGTTTCGAGTGCGCCGTTTTTCCGAGAAGATGGCCTGCCCTAACGGCCACCCGGTTGCGCTGGAGGAAATGGAACCGCGCACGTTTTCCTTCAACTCCCCATACGGTGCCTGCCCGGCCTGTGACGGTTTGGGAACCAAGTTGGAAGTTGACGAGATGCTGGTCATCCCCGATGAGGATGCCCCGTTGCGCTCTGCGATCGCCCCCTGGTCCAGTTCCCCGAACAGCAAATACTTCGAAAAACTGCTGACGGCCCTAGCTGCCGAGTTGGATGTTGACCTCAACACCCCGTGGAACCAGCTGACGAAGAAGGAACAAAAGGCCGTGCTGCGCGGCCACTCCACACCGCTGAATGTGAGCTACAAGAATCGCTACGGGCGCGCCCGCAAGTACAACGCCCCGTTCGAGGGCGTCATGCCGTTCCTATCCCGCCGGCTGGAGCAGACCGATTCCGAGAGTCAAAAGGAGCGCTACCGTAGCTACATGCGCGAGGTGCCCTGCAGTACATGCAAGGGTTCCCGCCTCAAGCCCGAAGTGTTGGCGGTTACCATCGCCGCAGGGCAGCAACAGCTTTCCATCGCAGACCTTTCGGACCTCTCTATTTCCGACGCCTCCACGTTCCTCAACAACCTCACCCTCAGTAAGCGCGAAGAAATGATCGCCGGCGCGGTCCTCCGGGAAGTGCAGGCCCGTTTGAAGTTCCTACTCGATGTGGGATTGAACTACCTGTCCATGTCTCGTTCCGCAGGAACGCTGTCCGGTGGAGAGGCGCAGCGCATTCGCTTGGCCACGCAAATCGGATCCGGGTTGGCCGGTGTGCTGTATGTGCTAGATGAGCCCTCTATCGGGTTGCACCAGCGCGACAATGAACGGCTAATCAGCACGTTGCAGCATTTGCGCGACCTCGGCAACACCCTCATTGTGGTGGAGCACGATGAGGATACGATTCGCACCGCCGACTGGTTGGTGGATATCGGTCCGCGCGCTGGCGAGTACGGCGGCGAAATTGTGTACCAGGGTGAGCCCGCAGGGATTGAAAAGGTTAAAGAATCGCTCACCGGTGCGTACCTTTCCGGGGAGCGCGTTCTGGCGGTACCGGAGCAGCGGCGACCCGTCGATAAGCAGCGCATGCTCACCGTGCACGGGGCGCAGGAAAACAACCTGAAGAACGTGGACGTCACACTACCGCTGGGTGTATTGACCTGCGTTACGGGTGTGTCGGGTTCGGGGAAGTCCTCCCTGATCAACGGGATCCTGGCCAAGGTTTTGAGCAACCAGCTCAACCGTTCGCGCGTGGTGCCGGGGCGTCATAAAAAAGTCACCGGATTGGAACACCTCGACAAGCTGGTGCAGGTCGACCAGTCGCCAATTGGCCGCACACCGCGCTCGAACCCGGCCACCTACACGGGAGTGTTCGACAAGGTCCGCAAGCTGTTCGCCGAAACCACCGAGGCCAAGGTCCGTGGTTACGGCCCAGGTCGATTCTCCTTCAACGTCAAAGGTGGGCGGTGTGAAGCCTGTCACGGTGACGGTACGTTGAAGATCGAAATGAACTTCCTGCCGGATGTGTACGTACCGTGCGAGGTGTGCCACGGTGCCCGCTACAACCGTGAAACCCTAGAAGTGCAATATAAGGGTAAGAACATCGCCGAAGTGTTGGATATGCCCATCACCGAGGCCGCTGAGTTCTTCGCGCCCGTGACATCTATCGCCCGCTACCTCGACACGTTGGTGGACGTGGGCTTGGGGTACGTGCGATTGGGGCAGGCCGCCACCACGCTGTCCGGTGGCGAAGCCCAGCGCGTGAAACTGGCTGCGGAACTGCAGAAGCGTTCCAATGGTCGGACCATCTACATTCTCGATGAGCCGACGACGGGCCTGCACTTCGAAGACATCCGCAAGCTCATGCTTGTCATCCAGGGCCTAGTCGATAAGGGCAATAGCGTGCTGATCATTGAGCACAACCTGGACGTGATCAAGGCAGCGGACTGGATTGTCGACATGGGGCCCGAGGGTGGTTCTGGCGGCGGCACCGTTGTCGCGGAGGGGACGCCGGAACAAGTGGCTGAGGTGGGGGAGTCCCACACCGGTCGCTACCTGGCAAAGATGCTCTAAAGGGACTGGGCCTCAAATTTCCCGCGCCTTTTCCCTTCGCGATTTGGTGGACAGGCGAAATGTTGTTACACTGTTCATCACTACCGTCTGAAAAACGCTGGTGTGCACAACAGGTGCACATTAGTGTCAGCAGACTGCAAGTGGAGTTTCCCTCCCACCTAGCGACCGTCTTTGGATTGGGCGCGGGTTCAAATGAGTCACCTTGTGTGGACCAGCGGGGCGTCGGTTAAAAAACGACGTGCTACCCACAGCTAGCGTGACCGTTTATTGGGGGATAGGGGAACCTCGCGTGCAGCATCGGTACAAGACTTTAACCACTGCTACTGAGGAGTTCACATTAGCGCTGAAGCTCGCATCAACGACCGAATTCGAGTCCCTGAGGTCCGACTCGTCGGTCCCGGAGGAGAACAGGTCGGAATCGTCAAGACAGACGATGCCCGCAAGCTGGCCTATGAAGCAGACCTCGACCTAGTTGAGGTTGCGCCGAACGCCAAGCCGCCCGTGGCCAAAATCATGGACTACGGCAAGTTCAAGTACGAGCAGGCTCAGAAGGCCCGCGAGTCTCGTAAGAACCAGCAGCAGACCGTGGTGAAGGAACAGAAGTTCCGCCCGAAGATCGATGATCACGATTACGAAACCAAGAAGAACAACGTAATCCGATTCCTCGAAAAGGGGTCCAAAGTCAAGGTCACCATCATGTTCCGCGGTCGCGAGCAGTCGCGTCCGGAGCTGGGCTTCCGTTTGCTGGAGCGGTTGGCCACCGACGTCGAAGAATACGGCCAGGTGGAAACTCGCGCCAAGCAAGATGGACGCAACATGACCATGGTCATTGGACCGCTCCGCAAGGGCAAAAAGTAAAGCCAAAATACTAACTAGAGGAGCTCTCTCATGAAGCAGAAGACTCACAAGGGTGCTGCCAAGCGCATCAAGATCACCGGTTCCGGCAAGCTGCGCCGCGAGCAGGCCAACCGTCGCCACCTGCTGGAGGGCAAGCCTTCCCGTCGCACCCGCCGCCTGAAGGGCACCGAGGACGTTTCCCCCGCTGATACCAAGCGCATGAAGCGACTGCTAGGCAAGGCATAAGGTTTTCCGTCGTTCGGATAACTACTTCAGCCTTTCCTACCTTTTACAACTCATAACACCCAAAACTAAGTAAAGGACGTATCACCGTGGCACGTGTCAAGCGCTCTGTGAACGCAAAGAAGAAGCGTCGCGAAGTACTCAATTCCGCCAAGGGCTACCGTGGTCAGCGCTCCCGCCTGTACCGCAAGGCCAAGGAGCAGATGCTCCACTCCAAGACTTACGAGTTCCGCGATCGCCGCGCTCGTAAGGGTGATTTCCGTAAGCTGTGGATCCAGCGCATCAACGCTGCCGCCCGCATGAACGACATCACCTACAACCGTCTGATCCAGGGGCTGCGTCTGGCTGAGATCGAGGTTGACCGCAAGATGCTGGCTGAGCTGGCTGTTAACGACTTCGACGCTTTCTCCACCCTGTGCGAGGCTGCCAAGGCCGCTTTGCCAGAGGACGTGAACGCACCAGCTGCTTCCTAGTCAGCACCCTAGATTCTCATCCTAGAGTCTTAGGGCAAACTTCACTGACTTAGCTCGTCGCGCCTTATATCGAGCATCCAACACCTGATCCCGCCGCGGTGGGGTCGGGTGTTTTTTCGTGCCCTGTGCCTGGGTTAACGGGTAGGGGCTGGGGAAAGGGGTAGGGCCGGGGAAGGGGCAGGGTCGGGAAAAGGGTGGCTGGGCTGGGGAAAGGGGGCTGGGGAAAGGGCGCTGGGTTATCAGGCTGGCCCGGGTTAACGGGCAGGGCCGGGGAAACGGGTAACGTTGAAAATCAGGCGCCAACTATCATCGGCAAGCACACGCGAACGGAAGAGTAGGAGACGATTGTGAGCCACCCATTTAATGGTGAACCTACGCCTAATTATTCTGGCGATTCTAATCCCTACCGGGCACATTCCCACTCCGGGATGCCCACGCATCCTCATTCCGGGATGCTCGAATACAGTAGCCCGGATCTGTATCGGACGGGCGGTGTTACGCCTGCTTCTCATTTCGGCACTGGTTATGGTTACGGGGTCCCGAGCCAGGTGCCGCCTGGCTATAACCAGAAAAACTGGGTCGTGGCCCTGTTGCTCGCATTTTTCCTTGGCTCGTTCGGTGCACACAATTTCTACCTAGGCCGTACTGGTCGGGGGTCCATCCAGCTTGCGATGACCTTACTCTCGTGGCTCACCGTAATTATTTTGATTGGGTTCGTAGGATTGGCCATCGTTGGAATCTGGGTCTTCGTGGACTTCTTATTGATCTTGACGGGTAGCGGCGGGTATGACCGCGATTCAAACGGGTTTCCCTTGGAACGCTAGTCCCGCGTCGCTGTCCGTCTCCGTACCCTCGGTACAGTTAGAGTTATGTCTGAGCAGGAGATCTTTACCGAACGCACCCCACGAATTGTTGCCGCGGCGAAATTGCACCGCGCCGCCGCGCGCCGGAAGGCTGGTCGATTCTTGGCCGAGGGAGAAAATGCTGTCACGTCGGCCCTCCAACACGGTTCGGTCATTGAAGTCTTTGTTACTGAGTCTGCTGCTCAACGCTTTTCTTCTTTGCTCGACGCCACCCCCTCCGCGCCTATTAATTTCATTTCACCCCGCGCGGCCGACCACCTCGCGGAAACCGTCACGTCCACGGGTTTGTTCGCGCTGTGTAACTCTCAACTCGCGGACTTGGATGCGGTACTGGCTTCCGCGAAAAATAACTTGCCGTTGATCTCGGTTCCCGTGGAAACCGCTGAACCGGGCAATGCCGGCACCATCATCCGTGTCTCCGATGCGCTGGGCGCCGCTGGCGTGATTTTCGCGGGGCAGTCAGTCGATCCTCAAGGCGGGAAAGCGGTTCGGGCTTCTGCGGGTAGTCTTTTCCACCTGCCCGTGGCCCGCGAAGCAGGTGTGGCCGAAGTGATCGATCGGCTTCACGAGGACGGCTTCACTGTCATGGCCACGGCAATGGATGGTGACGTTTCTTTGGATGAGGCCGTGGCGGCTGATCCTGGGGAGCAGCCCATTCTGGCGCAACCCACCGCGTGGCTCTTTGGCAACGAGGCCCATGGGCTGGGTCATTGGCAGGATTTGGCCGACTTGCGGGTCAGCATCCCAATGCGAGGCCGCGCCGAGTCTATGAACTTGGCCACAGCAGCATCAATTTGCCTCTACGAGTCCGCTACAGCGTTAGCGCGACTTAGTGGCGAGAGTCGCGCGCACGGTTCATAATTGACGCGAAGTTTCTACCCGGTAGCTCTTAATCAGAGAAAGGCGTTGCAGCCTTGGGTGCAATTAAAACCCTCATCGCTAAGCGCAGGGTTTTAGCAACGATCGTCACCCCAATGGGCCGGAGCCTGGACCGTACACGGTTTTGGTAGTTGATGATTCCACAGCCCAGGTCATGGCCATGTCCAGTGGATCTCCAGGTCCTCCAAAGGCTAAAACGGTGAGCTTCATTATCGCGCTCCACGATTCGTGGACAGCGAAGGCGGGCCAGCACGTGACGATAAGTATCAACGCGCAACAAGCGTGGTGGCCTAGTGATACCGGCCTGCCGATAGGGGCCATGCGTGCGAATCAACAGACCATGCAGGAAATGCTTGTTGAATAGTGTTAGCGAGTGTTGAGAATACTTCGCTCGGGGTCAAGGTTCTGTACAGCAGGCGCAGCTCGGGGGGGCAGGTGGCTCGCGCGCTGGGTTTCGTGCCGGCCCGCGCGCTGGGCCTCGTGCTGGTGTTCCCGCGTTGGGTTTCGTGTGGGGTGGTGGGTGCAGGTGGGTCGCGTGCCAGTGTTCGCTCGCTGGGCCTCGTGCCGGTGTTCCCGCGTTGGGCCGCGTGCCAGTGTTTTCGCGCTGGGCCGCGTGTCGGTGTTCTTGCGTTGAGCAATGAATGTGCAGCAGAAGTCGCACAAAAACGCGTGGAAGGGTCAGGCGGTGAATGCAACATCTTCGGATGGGTCGAGGTTAAAGAATACTTCCCTCGGGGTCAGCCCATCTAGCACCACCCGTGGAGTGTCGTTGATGAGGTCTTCATATTCCTGGAGTTGCTCATGGGTCACCGTGGCAAGATCGGTGCCTTTCGGAATGAATCGGCGTAGCTCGGCATTAATATTCTCGTTACTCGGCCGCTGCCATGGGGAGTGCGGATCGCAGAAGTAGAGCTTCAACCCCTCAAAATGCTCGGCCAGCTGACCACTGACAGCCATTTCCGCGCCCTGATCCCAGGTCAGGGTCTGGACGCGACGGTCTGGGGCGATAGCCATCTGGTTGATCTGCCCGAGCATGTCTTTCAACGCGGTGACCACGGTCTGGGACGTGTGATCGGTGGTTAACAACCTGGCCATGAACAACCGGCTATGCCGTTCTATCAAGGTGATGATCGCGTGCTTTCCACCCTGAGCGCCTCACACGAGGTCACCTTCCCAATGTCCTGGCACCGCCCGGTCAGCAGCGTGTGGTGGGCGGGTGGAGTATTGTCGCGCCATGAACCCATGGTTTCGCCCCACGTCCGCGAGTCGGTAGCTTCGAGCGGGGTCGTCGTCCTGTGCGACCTGATCGAAAGGGCGTAGTCGACGGTTAACTCATGGCGTAGCCCACCAGCTGCTTGGACGTAGAGGGCTTGGTACATCGTTTCGTGTGACAAGGTCAACTCCTGATGAATGCCGGATAAACGTTTCAGCCTAGCTACGATACGTTTCGGTGAGACCTGCCGGTTCAAGCAGTCGAATGACGATACGTCGTAACGTGGTATGAGCATCAAGTTTTCGCGGTTTCGGGCGTTTGGCTGCATCGATGCTGCGTTGCTGGGCTATCAGTGGGTGATACACCCCGTCGATACTGTTGCGGGTTACCTCGCGGCTGATCACGCTGGGATGCCTGCCGAGTTGTCGGGCGGTGCGGCGGATGGAATAACTCTGATCTAGGCAAAACTTGATGTAGACCCTGTCGAACGCGGTTAAGCGCATACCCCGGCCGACTTTGACTGTCGCTGGCTGATAATTCACCACCACGGGGTCTACTGACAACACAATGGGTTGATCACGGTTACTTGTCGACGATACCGACGGGCGGGACACAGGCATGACAGAATTATGTACCCACCGGTACACGGTAACTGGGTGGACACCAGTTCTGGCGGCAATATCGTGATCACTTCGCCCAGCACATGCTAAGAACATGACCATCATCTGGGTGGTTGTCTTGTGGGTGGCAAGACCACCACCACGTCCCCGCGCAAGGCGCGCACCTTGGCTTGTGATGTAGTCCCGCAACGCACGGTCGGTACAGCCGGTGGCTTGGGCTGCGTGCAGTGCGCTGTAGCGGTGGTTGGCGATCAGGTCGAAAGCAGCAACAACAGCAGGATCGGGAGTGTAGGACATCATCAACACCTCATGAACAAATCAGGGTGTTGCATTCACCACTAGACCCCACCCGTCATTTTGTCGGAGTTCTGCTGCACATTGTGTGAACTGGTGTGTGTGGGGTGTGTGGGGTGTGTGTGATCTGGTGTGTGTGGGGTGGTGGGTGCAGGAGTCTCTCCGCGCGTTGGCTCTTGTGTCGGTGTTCTTGCGCTGAGCAATGAATGTGCAGCAGAAGTCGAACAAAAACGCGTGATTGTGTCGGAGTTCTGCTGCACATTGTGTGAACTGGTGTGTGTGGGGTGGTGTGTGTGGTGGTGGGTGCGGGGGGATCTTGAGTTGGGTCTCGTGCGGGAGGGGATTTTGTGTTGGGTCTCGTGCGGGAGGGGTTCTCGCGCTGGATTTCGTGCCGGTGTTCCCGCGTTGGGTTTCGTGTGGGGTGGTGGGTGCAGGTGGGTCGCGTGCCAGTGTTTTCGCGCTGAGCAATGAATGTGCAGCAGAAGTCGAACAAAAACGCGTGATTGTGTCGGAGTTCTGCTGCACATTGTGTGAACTGGTGTGTGTGATCTGGTGTGTGTGGGGTGGTGGGTGCAGGTGGCTTCCGCGCTGGGTCTCGTGCGGGAGGGGATCGCGCGCTGGGCCTCGTGCTGGTGTTCCCGCGTTAGGTTTCGTGTGGGAGGGGATCGCGCGTTGGCTGTTGTGTCGGTGTTCTTGCGTTGAGCAATGAATGTGCAGCAGAAGTCGAACAAAAACGCGTGATTGTGTCGGAGTTCTGCTGCACATTGTGTGAACTGGTGTGTGTGATCTGGTGTGTGTGGGGTGGTGGGTGCAGGTGGCTTCCGCGCTGGGTCTCGTGCGGGAGGGGATCGCGCGCTGGGCCTCGTGCTGGTGTTCCCGCGTTAGGTTTCGTGTGGGAGGGGATCGCGCGTTGGCTGTTGTGTCGGTGTTCTTGCGTTGAGCAATGAATGTGCAGCAGAAGTCGAACAAAAACGCGTGATTGTGTCGGAGTTCTGCTGCACATTGTGTGAACTGGTGTGTGTGATCTGGTGTGTGTGGGGTGGTGGGTGCAGGTGGCTTCCGCGCTGGGCCGCGTGCCAGTATTCCCGCGCTGGCCCTCGTGCCGGCGTTCTTGCGGTGGGTTTCGTGCCGGTGTTCTTGCACTGGACCCGAACGCGTCCACGCCGATCGTTATCGGGGGTAGAAGTACTTTAGATCCATCAATTTGCCTCTACGAGTCCGCTTAAGCACTAGCGAAGGCAGTGGATTGCTAAGCTACTAGGCGTTGACTATTGGCGCGCAGCGCGCGGCGTCGATATAAAAAGAAAAGCAACGACAGTTCCCGTTTGATCAGTTTGAGGTGCACATTGTCAGAGAGCACACCCGCACAGCCATTAACCGAGGCCAGCATGCAGGCTGCCGCAGATGCTGCTGAAAAGGCTTTTGCGGAAGCTAGTAATTTAGAGGAACTGGCGGTTGTACGTCGGGAGCACTTGGGGGAGGATGCCCCGATCCCTGCGGCCCGGCGCAGCCTGGGGTCCCTGCCAAAAGACCAGCGCAAGGATGCAGGCCGGATCGTGAACATCGCACGTGGCCGCGTAGAGAAGCGATTTGCAGAGGTCAAGGCTGAACTGGAGCGCAAGCGCAACCAAGAAGTACTGCGGGCGGAGCGCATTGACGTTACGCAGCCCACCACACGTGGCCAAGTGGGCGCCCAGCACCCCATCACGATCCTGTCCGAGCAGATCGCGGACATCTTTGTGGGCATGGGTTGGGAAATCGCCGATGGCCCGGAGGTCGAGGCGGAGTACTTCAACTTCGATTCCTTAAACTTCATCCCCGATCACCCTGCGCGTACTCTGCAAGATACGTTCCACATTGCACCGGCAGGATCCCGCCAAGTGCTACGTACCCACACTTCACCGGTGCAGATGCGTACGATGCTTTCGCGTGATGTGCCGATTTATATTGCCTGCCCGGGGCGAGTTTTCCGCACGGACGAGCTGGATGCGACCCACACGCCCGTGTTCCACCAGATCGAAGGCCTAGCTGTGGATAAGGGCCTTACGATGGCGCACCTCAAGGGCACCCTAGATCACCTAGCCCAGACCCTGTTCGGCCCAGAAACCAAGACTCGCATTCGCCCGAATTATTTCCCGTTCACCGAGCCCTCTGCCGAGGTGGACGTGTGGTTCCCCAATAAGAAGGGGGGCGCAGGCTGGATCGAGTGGGGTGGCTGCGGGATGGTCAACCCCAACGTCTTGACGGCTGCGGGCATTGATCCGGAAGAATACTCCGGCTTCGCATTCGGCATGGGTATCGAGCGCACCCTGCAGTTCCGCAACGGTTTGCCCGATATGCGCGACATGGTGGAAGGCGATGTGCGTTTCACTCTCCCATTTGGCGTACGGGGATAGCGAACCCGGCACACAGCGACTCGCCGAAATAGCGAACCCGGCACACAGCGACTCGCCGAAATAGCGAACCCGTCAGAAAAGCAGACTAGACAAACAACATCTTCAAGCTGGAGTACCCACCACAATGCTAATTTCCCAATCTTGGCTAACCCGCATTCTCGCCACCGCCAATCCCGGCTGGTCAGTCAGCCCCGAGGAATTCGACGCGGGCTTCGTGCGCGTAGGGTTTGAAACCGAGGGCTACGAGGCTATCCCGACCACGACGGGCCCGTTGGTATTCGGCCGTGTGGAAAAGATCGAGGAGCTGGAAGGGTTTAAAAAGCCCATTCGTTACTGCGATGTCAATGTAGGCCAAGCCAATGGCACCGGCGAGTTGCAGCACATCATCTGTGGCGCCCGGAACTTCGCTGAAAATGACATTGTGGTTGTGGCGCTGCCGGGGACCGTGTTGCCCGGTAATTTCGAAATTTCCGCACGCAAGACGTACGGCAAGGTTTCCGAGGGCATGATCTGCTCGGCCATGGAAGTGGGCCTGGCTCAGGTGCAAAACCCGGGCATCATGACCGTCTCCGAGGCGGAGATGCAGGCACACGGTGCGTCCATTGGGGATGATGCGCGCTCCTTCCTAGGCTTGGACGACACGGTATTTGAGGTCAACATCACTCCCGACCGCGGATATGCACTGTCAGCTCGCGGGTTGACGCGCGAGCTGGCATCCAGCTTTAACCTGCAGTTCCGCGATCCGGCGAAAGACCCCGCAGCGGCTGCCCTAGCCGACGATCTGTTTGCCGGTCTGCCGGGAACAGACGGTGAAGTTCACGAGTTGCACGTGGACGAGGCAACCAAGTGTTCCAAGTTCGCCCTGCGCAAGGTCACAGGCGTTGACCCGAAGGCCGAATCCCCCATGTGGTTGCAGCGCGAGTTGATGTTGTGTGGTCAGCGGCCTATCAACGTGCCAACGGATGTCACCAACTACGTGATGTTCCTGTTGGGACAACCCATGCACGCCTTCGATGCGAACAAGATCACCGGGCCACTGCACGTCCGCCTGGCTAATGCGGGGGAGAAGCTCACCACGTTGGACGACGTGGAGCGCACGCTGGTTGCCGAAGATGTGGTCATCTGCGATGAAAGCGGCATCCAATCGCTGGCCGGAGTGATGGGCGGCAGCACGTCGGAGATTTCTGATTCCACCACCGACGTGTTGTTCGAAGCTGCCCACTGGGACCAAATCACGGTTGCTCGTACGTGTCGACGCCACAAGCTCAGCTCCGAAGCTTCCCGCCGGTTTGAACGCGGAACCGACCCAGCGGTGATCGAAGAAGCCCTAGACATGGCGGTGGCCCTCTTACGCCAGATCGCTGGGGGAACGGTTGTCGAGGGAATCACCCGCGTGGGTGAAGTTCCCGCAATGAACCCCATCGTTATCCACACCTCCCGGCCGGGCAAGGTGGCTGGCAAGGTGTACCCCGATGGGACGACCATCTCTCGTCTGCGTGAAGTGGGCTGCACTGTGGAGGAAACCGGGGAACGCGATGCCAACGGCGCGCGCGAGATCACGGTTGTCCCACCAACGTGGCGCCCAGATCTCACGATGCCCGCTGACCTCGTTGAGGAAGTCCTGCGCTTGGAAGGTCTGGAGGGTATCCCATCCATCGTTCCCACCTCACCCTCTGGCCGTGGCCTCACCCCACGTCAGCGCATGCGCCGCAATGTGGGCCGGGCTATGGCATGGTCCGGTTTCGCGGAGATCCTGCCGACCCCATTCATCGCCAACGACGTCTTTGACGTGTGGGAACTGGCGGAGGATGATCCACGCCGCCGCACTGTCAAGGTGTTGAACCCTCTGGAAAATGACTATGCGCAGCTGGGAACAACCTTGTTGCCGTCCATGATTGAATCGTTGCGCCGCAACGTCACCCGTGGCCAGCGTGATGTGGCGCTGTACGGTGTGGAACAGACCAGTCAGGTGCGCGAGGGTTCGGGTGGTATTTCTCCGATGCCTTCGGTCAAGGCTCGCCCCAGCGAAGAGGAAATCGAGCAGTTGCTGGATTCCATTCCGCTTCAGGAGCTGCACGTGGCGATGATTGCGACGGGTAACCGGCAGTGGCAGGGTACGTGGGGCCAAGCCCTGTTGTTCGAAGCCACCGATGCCGTGGAGGCGGCGCGCATTGTGGGTCGCGCTGCGGGCGTGGAATTCACTTTCCGCAATGCCGAGTATCTGCCGTGGCACCCTGGGCGTTGCGCGGAGATCTTGGTCGGGGACGTGGTCGTAGGCCATGCCGGCGAGCTTCACCCGCAGGTGTGTGAGCGCGCTGAGTTGCCGCCACGCACTATTGCAATGGAGATCAACTTGGATGCCTTGCCGCTCGAGGAGAGGTTCCCTCGTCCGTTGTTGAGCTCTTACCCCGCCGTGCTTCAGGATGTGGCAGTTGTGGTCGACGCTGACGTGCCGTCCACCGAGGTGGAGGCTGCGCTCCGGGATGGTGCTGGGGAGCTGTTGGAGGAGATTCGCCTGTTCGATGTCTACACTTCCGAGGCGTTGGGTGCGGACAAGCGCTCCCTGACGTTCTCCCTGCGCTTCCGTGCAGCCGATCGCACGCTCACCGAGGAAGAAGCTTCGCAGTCCCGTGAGGCTGCGGTCGCGGAGGCCGCCAGTCGCGTGGGTGCAGAGCTGCGCGGATAAGCCTTCGGCCGCGCTGAACGTGAGTGTTCGTTCGTGGCTGTGAGCGGATGAGCATTCGCGGGCGCTCTCGGTGAACAGCGCAAAAGTATGAATAAATCACGCAATTCTGCATAATTTGCATTTGGTAGTTTATTCGGGCATAATTATCCGCATGCTTAAAATCGCAGTCGCTGGAGCCAGTGGATACGCAGGGAGCGAAGCTCTTCGTCTCCTGCTCAACCACCCCGGATTCGGAACCGATTTCACCATCGGTTCCCTTACTGGGGGATCGAATGCTGGGCGCCGATTCGGTGAGCTCGTCGGCCACCTCCCACAGCTGGCTGATAGGCAGTTGGAGGAAACTACCGCAGATATCCTTGCGGGTAATGATGTGGTTATCCTAGCCCTCCCACACGGTGTTTCTTCCTCGTTGGACCTACCGGAAACCGTGAAGGTCGTCGATTGCGGTGCTGATTATCGGCTGCGTAACGCCAACGACTGGGTCCGGTACTACGGCACTGACCATCCGGGAACGAAGCCCTATGGCATCCCGGAAATGCCCGGCCATCGCGAGGATATTGCGCAGGCCAACTATGTAGCTATTCCCGGTTGTTTCCCGACCGGAGCGACCTTGGCAGCTATGCCCGGTATCGTTTCCGGTTTGATGTCTCCGCAGGTCAGTGTGGTTTCTATCACTGGTACTAGCGGTGCTGGTAAGAAAGCTGCGGTGAACCTCCTAGGGTCTGAAACCCAGGGCAACCTGCGCGCCTACGGTGTGGGCACGCACCGCCATACTCCGGAAATTACGCAGAACCTCCGGGAACTGCTCACCGATACAGACGGCGTGCACGTTACATTCACCCCGGTCCTTGCACCATTGACCCGTGGCATTCTCACGACGGTCACGGCCCCCGCCCGTGGTCGTGCGGAGGACCTGCGCCGAGCGTACGAAGACTTCTGCGCCAATGAGCCATTTCTGAACCTCCTTCCGGAGGGGCAGCAGCCAGAGACTAAAAACGTTCAAGGTTCTAATATGGCTCACCTTCAGGTGCAGGTTAACGACGGCATGGTTGTGGCCACCTCCGCGATTGACAACCTCACTAAGGGCACCGCTGGCGCCGCTATTCAATGTCTCAACCTCATGCTGAACTGGGATGAAACCGCGGGATTGCCGCAGACGGGAATGTAACCGATGACTTCTTCTCCATTGTCCGACCCTCAGGGGCCCACTTCGCACGCGGGCGGTGCCGCGTCCTCCGAGGGCACCCCTGTTGATAACAGCCCTGTTGATAAGAGCACTGCTGTCAATGGTCCTATTGATAACAGCGCTGTTGATAAGAGCGCTACTGTCAATGGCCCCATTGATAACAGCCTTGCTGATAACAGCCCTATCGATCACGGCAGCGCCCCTGATTCCACCCGCACCACAGCACCGATGGGCGTGACCGTTCCACAGGGTTTCCGCGCCGCGTCCACCACGGCGGGAATTAAGCCATCGGGCAATCCCGATATGGCCCTCATCGTTAACGATGGTCCAGAGTTCCATGCCGCGGCCATGTTTACGCGTAACAAGGTGACCGCGTCCCCCGTGCGCTACACCAAGCAGCACAACGATGGGCAGTTCAAAGCCGTTATCGTCAACGCCGGCAATGCGAACGCGTGCAATGGCGCCCAAGGCGATCGCGATGCGGCCCAGATGGCGGCGGAGGCGGCTGCGGCGGTGGGGGTGGACCCACACGATGTTGCGGTGTGTTCCACCGGGCTGATCGGTGACCTGCTGCCGATGGACAAGGTTAGCAGTGGCATCGCCCAGCTAGCGGAAAATCTTTCAGATGACGTTAACGCTGGTGAGGGCGCTGCAGAAGCCATCATGACCACCGACTTGGTCACGAAACAGTCCGTGTACCACGGTGACGGGTGGTCCATTGGCGCCATGGGCAAGGGGGTGGGCATGATGGCTCCTTCTCTGGCTACCATGCTGGTTTTCTTGACTACTGACGCCAAGCTCAGCGGACCCAACAGCGCTCACAAAGCACTCAGTAGCGCGACGGCGACGACCTTTGACTGCATCGATGTGGATGGTTCTACCTCCACGAATGACACGGTCGTATTACTGGCGAACGGCGCGTCCGGGGTTACCCCAGACGAAGAGGAATTCGTTGCCGCTGTGCACCAAGTGTGCCTGGATATTGCGATGCAGTTGCAAGCGGATGCCGAGGGCGTGACCAAACGCGTATCCATCACCGTCACGGGTGCAGCAACGGACGCCGAAGCCAAGGATGCCGCCCGGGTCGTTGGTCGCGATAACCTATTCAAATGTGCGATGTTCGGTTCGGACCCGAACTGGGGCCGTGTGCTGGCCGCAGTTGGTATGGCTCCGGTGGAAATGGATCCGAATGCAATCAGTGTGAGCTTCAATGGGCAGCCGGTATGTGTCAATGCCACCGGTGCGCCAGGCGCTCGCGAAGTGGACCTTTCCGGGGCGGATGTGGCCGTAGAGGTCGATCTAGGTGTGGGGGATGGCACCGCCACGGTGTGGACCACGGACCTGTCTCATTCTTATGTAGAGATCAACTCGGCGTATTCCTCTTAACAGGGTGCGTGCAATCGACACTAGTAACAGTGGGAAGGAAAACGAGCCACCATGGCTGAGATCCACAACAGCGTAGACACAACGGGGTTGACCCCTGAGCTGCGCAGCCACGTGCTGGCAGAAGCACTACCGTGGCTACTGCACTTCCGCGACAAGATCGTGGTGGTGAAGTATGGCGGTAACGCCATGATCGACGAGAACCTCAAGCGCGCTTTTGCCGCCGACATGGTTTTCCTCCGCGCAGTAGGTGCTCGCCCCGTCGTAGTGCACGGCGGTGGGCCCCAGATTAATGCGATGCTGAACAAGGTGGGCTTGGAAGGCGAGTTCCGCGGTGGTTTCCGCGTCACGACCCCCGAGGTCATGGAATATGTCCGCATGGTGTTATTTGGCAAGGTCGGTCGTGAACTGGTGGGCTTGATCAATGAACACGGCCCCTACGCTGTGGGTGCCTCCGGCGAGGATGCCGGATTGTTTACAGCCGTCAAACGCCACCACGTTGTGGACGGGGAAGAGGTGGATCTGGGCCAAGTGGGCGCTATTGCGCACGTCAATGCCAGCAGCCTGGTGGATCTCATCGATGCCGGCAGGATTCCCGTGGTCTCCACTATTGCGCCAGATGCAAACGGGGAGATTTATAACATCAATGCCGATACCGCCGCCGGCGCGCTTGCTGCGGCTCTCGGTGCTGAACGATTGGTCATGTTGACCAACGTCCAAGGGTTGTACACGGACTGGCCCAACAAGGACTCATTGGTATCCCGCTTGACCCCCGAAGAGCTCGCCGAACTGTTGCCCGGACTGGATGCTGGCATGGTTCCCAAGATGGAAGCCTGCCTGGATGCGATGAAGGGCGGAGTGAAAGCCGCACACGTCATCGACGGTCGCATCGAGCATTCCGTATTGCTGGAGCTGATGACCGAAGGCGGTATCGGAACGATGGTCACGGACGATAGCTGGAGCCCCGAGGGGCTGGATACCCTCACACGCACTGAGGAAGCAGGATCATGAACGCCACCAACCACAACTCACTTCACACCCCTAACCCCAACTTAAACTCGGTTGGAGCAGGCGGCGGTGCGGCTGCGGATTCCACGTCGTGGCAGCAGCACTGGCAAGCCGACCTCATGGATACCTATGGCACCCCACAGCGTCAACTGGTCAGTGGCTCCGGTGCCCACGTCACGGATTCCGAGGGCAATACCTACCTCGATTTGCTGGCGGGCATTGCCGTGACCGCGCTGGGGCACGGCCACCCGGCGATGGTCGATGCAGTCACCAAGCAAATATCGACTCTCGTGCATACTTCCAACGTGTGGGCACACCCGCAGGTACTGGAGCTGGCTACACAGCTGAAGTTGATCGTGGCGGAGGGATTTACCGAGGGAGGTGAGGGACCCGCCAAGGAATCTAATGAGAGATGTGCGACAGGCGAATCCCACCCTGCCCCCAACAAGCTCGAGGACATTCAGGCTGCCAAGGTGTTCTTCTGTAACTCGGGAGCGGAGGCCAATGAGGCGGCGTTCAAGATCGCCCGTGCCACCGGGAGACCCACGATTCTGGCCGCTGAACGCGGTTTCCACGGGCGGACCATGGGCTCGCTGGCGCTCACGGGACAACCCGATAAGCGTGCACCTTTTGAGCCCATGCCAGCTGGGGTGAAGTTCTACACCTACGGTGATATCGAGTCCGTACGTGCTTTAGCGGATGAGAACACCGCCGCGATCTTCCTAGAATCCATACAAGGAGAAACTGGCGTGATTCCAGCACCCGCTGGGTTCCTCGCCGACCTCCGCGCACTGTGTGACGAACTGGGCATACTCCTAGTCATTGATGAAGTTCAAGCGGGTATGGGCCGCACCGGACAATGGTTCGGGTTCCACCACGACGGGGTGCTACCCGATGTCATCACCATGGCCAAGGGCCTCGGCGGCGGATTGCCCATCGGTGCGGTGATGGCCATGCCACGCGCCCAACTACTGACTAAAGGCAAGCACGGCACAACCTTCGGTGGAAACCCCGTGGTGGCCGCCGCAGCCAATGCCGTGATCCGTACCATCAAGGACGAGAACCTTTTGGATAACGTCAACCGACAAGGCGAGGCCCTCGCCTCCGCGTTGGTAACAGACCCCAGCGTGGTAGAAGTGCGAGGACGCGGGCTGATGCTGGGCGTGGTCCTCGACGAGGATTTGCGTGTGGATCCGCTGGATTTCGGCCTCATTCTCAACCGCCCCAGCCCGAACGTGCTGAGAATTGTGCCCCCACTGAATCTCACGGCGGAGGATGCCCAGGAAGGCGTCGAGAAACTAAAAAAGATGCTGCAAGCCCACCGGGACGCGCCCAAGACAAACCCCTAGCCCCGGCTTACAACGAAGAAAACCCAAGGAAGCAACCACCATGGTTAAACACTTTTTCGCCGATGATGACCTCACACCCGCCGAGCAGGCTGAGGTGCTGGCGCTGGCCGAAGAACTCAAGGCCGACCGCTTCAACAACCAATACCGCGACCTGTTGGATCGGCGCAGCGTGGCGGTACTGTTTGACAAAACCTCGACACGCACCCGCTTTTCTTTCGACGCCGGCGTGACCGAACTCGGTGGCAACCCAATCGTCGTAGAAACCGGGGCATCGCAGATGGGGAAGGGGGAGACCGTCCAAGATACGGGTGCGGTCTTGTCCCGCTTCGTACACGCGATTGTGTGGCGCACGGGCGCACAAAAGAATCTGGAGGAGATGGCGGAGACAGCGACGGCGCCGATCGTCAATGCCCTGTCCGACGATTTCCACCCCTGCCAGATCCTCGCGGACCTGCAGACCATCAAGGAGCACAAGGGTGAGCTCCAGGGGCTGAAGGCCGTGTACTTCGGCGATGGGGCGAACAACATGGCTAATTCCTACATGCTAGGATTCGCCACCGCTGGGATTGATGTGATCATCTGCGCACCGAAGGGGTTCCAACCGGAACCACAATTCGTAGAGCGGGCACGCAAGCGTGCAGCAGAAACCGGTGCCACCATTGAGATCACTGATGCGGTCGACGCTGCAGGTGCCGACGTGGTGATTACCGATACATGGCTGTCCATGGGGCAAGATCCCGACGAGGACCGCAGCGTGCTGCGCAAGTATCAAGTCAATCAAGCGTTGATGGATACGGCGGCGAAAGATGCGATTTTCATGCACTGCCTGCCGGCGTACCGCGGAAACGAGGTGACAGCGGATGTCATCGACGGGGAGCAGTCGGTGGTATTCGACGAGGCGGAAAACCGTCTGCACGCACAGAAGGCGCTGTTGGTATGGCTGCTGCGTTAACACGAACCGCCCGCCAAGACATGATCGGGCGCATCATCGGGGCCGAAAAGGTATCCAGTCAACGCGAATTGCTGGACATGTTGCTGGTGCGGGGAATCGACATTACCCAGGCCACGCTGTCACGGGATCTGGTGGATCTGGGTGCGAAGAAGATCCGCTCGGGCGGGGAAGTCTACTATTCACTGTCGACGGACGTGCGTATCGATGGCCCCGATAAACTACGGCGGGTATTGGCCGAATTGTTGGTGGAACGAGACTGGTCCGGCAATATAGCTGTGTTGCGTACCCCGCCTGGGGCTGCGCAGTATTTGGCAAGCATATTGGACCGCACTGAGATCGGCCGGGTTGTGGCTACGATCGCGGGCGATGACACGGTATTTGTGCTGGCTAGGGAGCCATTGACTGGTGAAGAACTGGCGGAATACTTCTACCAGTTATCCCTCAGTTAGGCCGTGGGTCGGTTGTCTGAACGGCCGACTACACTAGATACGGTTAAATGAATAATTCCCAAATGGAAGAATAGAAGGAAGGTCACAAAGACATGAAGGATCGCGTAGTTCTCGCTTACTCCGGTGGGCTGGATACCACCGTCGCCATCAGCTGGATCGCCAAGGAACGCAACGCAGAAGTTATCGCCGTTTCCATCGACCTAGGCCAGGGCGGCGAGGACATGGAGACCGTACGCCAGCGCGCACTGGGTGCAGGCGCAGTCGAATCCGTTGTGGTGGATGCCCGCGACGAATTCGCGGAAGAGTACTGCCTGCCAACCATCAAGGCCAACGGCATGTACATGAAGGAGTACCCACTGGTCTCCGCGATCTCTCGCCCACTCATCGTGAAGCATATGGCCGAGGCCGCCAAGGAACACAACGGCACCGCTGTTGCCCACGGTTGTACCGGTAAGGGCAACGACCAGGTGCGCTTCGAGGTGGGCTTTGCCAACACGGCTCCGGATCTGGAGATCATCGCGCCAGTGCGTGACTACGCATGGACTCGCGAGAAGGCCATTGCCTTCGCCGAGGACAACGGCATTCCTATCGAGCAGTCCAAGAAGTCCCCATTCTCCATTGACCAAAACGTATGGGGCCGTGCTGTGGAAACCGGGTTCCTCGAGGACCTATGGAACGCGCCTACCAAGGACGTGTACGCCTACACCGAGGATCCGGCTCTTGGCCAGGCTCCCGACGAGGTCATCATCAGTTTTGAAGCTGGTAAGCCCGTTGCCATCGATGGTCGCAAGGTGACCGTGTTGGAGGCTATTGAGGAGCTAAACCGTCGCGCTGGTGCCCAGGGCGTGGGCCGGTTGGACATGGTGGAAGACCGCCTCATTGGAATTAAGTCCCGTGAGGTGTACGAGGCTCCCGGCGCGGTCACCCTGATCCGCGCACACGAAGCACTAGAGGCCATCACCGTGGAACGCGAGTTGGCTCGCTACAAGCGACAGATCGATGCCGAGTGGTCCAACCAGGTGTACGACGGCCTGTGGTTCTCCCCACTGAAGCGCTCCCTGGATGCCTTCATTGAGTCCACGCAGGAGCACGTCACCGGCGATATCCGCCTGGTGTTGCACGCCGGCTCCATCGCCATCAACGGTCGCCGTTCCAGCAAGTCTCTGTACGACTTCAATCTGGCTACCTACGATGAGGGCGATTCCTTCGACCAGTCAATGGCACGCGGTTTCGTTGAGCTGCACGGTCTGAGCTCCAAGATCGCTTCCAAGCGCGACTTGGCCAACTAGTAGATGCGCGCGCCGCGCTCTGGCGTGGCGTGCAAACCCCACAAAGAGCCATAGCCCATTCGCGCGGTTAAACACAGCCGCCCCCGTCAAGCACAGTCGCTCATTAAGCACAGCCACCCTTTAAGCACAGTCGCCCCAGCAAGCACAGCCGCCCATTTAGTACAGCCGGACTATCAAGCACAGCCGGCCCAGAAAGGTATTCGGAAAGAAACACCATGACCACCCCAGCGCACGGAACAAACGAAGGCGCCCTGTGGGGCGGCCGCTTCTCTGGCGGTCCAGCAGACGCAATGGCGGCCTTGAGCAAGTCCACTCACTTCGACTGGGTTCTGGCGCCGTACGACGTGTTGGCATCTCAGGCACACGCCCGAGTATTGAACCGCGCAGGGTTGCTTTCCGATGCGGATCTGGAGACGATGCTCGCGGGATTAACGCAACTGGGTGAGGACGTAGAGTCAGGTGCCTTTGGACCGGAGCCGAACGATGAGGACGTCCATGGGGCAATGGAGCGAGGCTTGATCGACCGTGTGGGGCCGCAAGTCGGTGGCCGGCTGCGCGCAGGACGCTCCCGTAACGACCAGGTGGCGACGCTGTTCCGCATGTGGGTACGCGATGCCATCCGCGATATCGCCGCTGGCGTGACCGATGTTGTGGATGCGATTGTTGCGCAGGCAGACGCCCACCCAGATGTCATCATGCCTGGTAAAACCCACTTTCAGGCCGCGCAGCCCGTGTTGCTGGCTCACCAGTTGTTGGCACATGCGCACCCGCTGCAGCGCGATATTCAGCGGATGAAGGATCTGGATACCCGTCTGGCGGTATCCCCGTACGGCTCTGGTGCGCTGGCCGGTTCCTCGCTGTCCTTGGATCCGGAGGCCATTGCCGAGGAATTGGGATTTGATTCGGCCGCTGATAACTCGATTGATGCCACGAGTTCGCGCGATTTCGCCTCCGAGGCGGCCTTCGTGCTGGCGCAGACCGCCGTTGATCTGTCTCGCTTCGCTGAGGAGATCATTGCGTGGTCCACGCCGGAGTTCGGGTACGTGACCTTGGCCGATGAATGGTCGACGGGATCGTCGATCATGCCGCAGAAGAAGAACCCGGATGTCGCCGAGCTCATGCGTGGCAAGACAGGCCGGTTGATCGGTAACACGACTGGGTTGCTGTCCACCCTGAAGGCTATGCCACTGGCTTACAATCGCGATCTGCAAGAGGACAAGGAGCCGATCGTGGATTCGGTTACCCAGCTGAACTTGCTGCTGCCGGCGATGGCGGGTTTGATCTCCACCCTGACGTTCCACCCGCAGCGCCTGCGTGAGCTCGCACCTGCGGGATACACTCTGGCCACGGACTTAGCCGAGTGGATGGTACGCCAAGGTGTGCCATTCCGCGTGGCTCATGAGGCATCGGGTTCCTGTGTGCGCATCGCCGAAGGCAGGGGAGTGGATCTAGTGGACCTCACCGATGAAGAACTTGCTGGGGTCCACGAGGCCCTCACTCCGGACGTGCGTGAGGTATTGACGATCGACGGTGCCGTGGCATCGCGTTCCACGCGCGGCGGTACCGCGGGTGTGCGCGTGGCCGAGCAGCGCGAGCGCGTGCGTGCGCAGGCGGAATTGGACCGTGAATGGGCGAGGACATCGCCCATCCCTGGCCGTTAACCCGGCCTAGTTCCCAATTCGGCCTAGCCCCGCACCCGGCTCAGCCCCCAATTTGGCTCAGCCCTGCACCCGGCTCAGCCCCGAACCCGACTCAACCCCCAATTCGGCCTAGCCTCGAACCCGACTTAGCCCTGAACCCGGCTCAGCCCTGCACCCCACCTGGCAGGTTGTACAGCGACACACCAACATCACCGGCGACTTGCCCGTATGTATCCACGAAATGCTGGCTACGCACCCCTGAAGCGCAGTAGACCACTACATCTTCGTTGGCGTGGCGCTGTAGGAAGGCGTTGACTTTTTCCGACGCCTCGTCCAGCGTGCCATCGGATGCCGCCAATTCGGACATGGCCAGAAACTCGGAAGCTGCACCGGCGCCCACCTCGGGCAAGTCGGCCAGTAGCTTTTCGTGATATTCCCGCACGTCCAGCGCTACTGCCCCGCGGCTGGCGATGAGCTCCAGCAATGTGCTGCGCACATCGTTGGCACCATGGTTGGGTACACCGCACGCAACCGTATCTTCAGCGGTTTCTGACAGCTCGCGTACTGGGGTGCGCTCGGGGTCTGCAGCGACGGTGTACACCCGTGTGGTGGCACTCAGTGCATCGTAGGAGAGCATTTTGCCTTCCAAGGGTTCGCCAATGCCAGTAAGTAGCTTGATGACTTCCGTGGCGGCGAGGGAACCCATGACCGCGGTCGTGGCCCCCAGTACTCCCGCGGAAGCGCAATCCGGGATGGAATCCCCGGAGGGCTGGTCGGGAAAGATATCCCGCAAGCCAACAACCCCGGTGCGGAAGACCGAAAGCTGGCCGGCATAGCGCAGAACGGTCGCCCAGACGAGTGGGACTGCGGTGATCTCGGCGGCGTCGGCAACCAAAAACTTCGTAGCGAAGTTGTCCGAACCATCCAGTACAACATCTACCCGTCGGCAGGCTTCGAGGATATTCGCCTCGGTGAGGCGTTCGCGATGGGTCTCAACCGTGAGCTCGGGTTGAAGGCGCCGCAGCTGCTGCGCAGCTACCTCGACTTTTGGGCGCCCCACGTCCGCGGCGCTGAACAGGATCTGGCGCTGCAGGTTGGTTACATCCACCACATCGTCGTCGTACAACACGATGGTGCCCACTCCGGCTGCCGCCAATGATTGCATGGCGGGGCACCCCAAACCACCGGCGCCAACGATCAGGACCTTGGCATCGTGCAGGCGCTGTTGCTGCTGAGGGCCGAACCCAGGCAGGTTCAGGTGGCGGGCGGTGCGCAGTTGCTCCTGCGTGGGCAAACTGAGGAACGGCTTTTCACCGTGGTGGGTAGTCACGGACTACAGCACCTCCTCGGCCCAGTCGGCATCCCATGTTGCCAGACCATCGAAACTGGAGCTAGCCAGTGCCCCCTGCGCATGCGTGCGCTGCGGAATACGACCGGCCGTGCGCGCTAAACGGCCCGCTTCCACTGCGAGCTTCATGGCAGTGGCCATGGCGACGGGGTCCTGGCAGCGATTCACCGCACTGGCGAGCAGCACACCACTGCATCCCAGCTCCATGGCGAGGGTGGCATCCGAAGCCGTGCCCACACCGGCATCCAGCAATACTGGCACGCCAGCACGTGCACAGATCAGCTCGATATTGTGGGGGTTAAGAATGCCCAGGCCGGTGCCAATCGGCGATCCTAACGGCATGACCGCGGCCGCACCTACATCCTCCAAGCGTTTGGCTACCACCGGATCATCGCTGGTATAAGCCAGAACCTCGAAGCCCTCGGCAACCAGCATCTCGCAGGTATCGACTAGCTCCACAACATCTGGCAACAGTGTGCGATCATCTGCGATGAGTTCCAGCTTGACCCAGTTGGTGCCCAACGCCTCGCGCGCCAACTGCGCCGTCAACATCGCGTCTTTGGCTGTGCGACATCCGGCGGTGTTGGGCAACACGTCGATGCCCAGTCGCTCCAAGAGCCCAAATACGGTTTCACCAGCGCCATCTGCCTGCGGTTGACCTGCACGGAAGCGACGCATCGCAACCGTCGTGAGCTGCGTTCCACTGGCCACCAATGCCTTTTCCAACTGAGCCTGGCTGGTCGCGCCACCAGTACCCATGATCAGGTGGGAGGAAAAATCCTTCCCGGCAATCCGCAACATCGCTTTTAACCACCCTGCACTGCGACGAGCAGATCGATCTCATCGCCATCGTCAAGTGTTTGTTCGTCCCAACGACTGCGTGGGACTACAGATTGGTTCAGTGCAACGGCCAGCCCTTTGGCATCGGTCCCGTCGGGGCCGATCTCTTGGCGCACGACCTCTGCGATAGTCACAGGCCCATCGCTGGTGCGCTCTTCCTGATTTACCGTGTAAATCATTGTCACACTCCTCTTTCTTATCGTTAGTTACAGCCCAGCCCAGTATTCCGAACCAGCCCGCCACAGACCGGCCCGCTCCAGCCCAGCATCCACTGGGTTCACAACCGGGTTCACAGCCGGCCTAGGGCACAGGCGCTCAGGTCCACACCCACCGCGCGCGATGCCACATCGAGCGGCTCGTCCGCAGTAGCTTCCGCAGCAGCAGCCTCCGGAGTGGCTAGGTGCAAGCCCATTGCCACACCTGCGCGGGCCCCAAGGGCAGAAAGCAGGATTCCGTGTCGGAAGTAACCGTTGGAGACCACCACGTT
Organism: Corynebacterium auriscanis; assembly: GCF_030408435.1. Taxonomy (NCBI): domain Bacteria; kingdom Bacillati; phylum Actinomycetota; class Actinomycetes; order Mycobacteriales; family Corynebacteriaceae; genus Corynebacterium; species Corynebacterium auriscanis. The sequence goes on from NZ_CP047046.1 coordinate 1,099,740, forward strand.
AGTCCCCACTGTACCCAGCAACGGCAAGTCGTCTGGAGTACCCGGCCGCGCTCCGGCCAGGGCTTCCAAAAACTCGCATTCTTCCAGCCCAGGCACTACACGGATAGCATCGCGCAGCAGCGTGTGCACCCCGCCAACACCGGGGCGCACACGATCGTCCTCACGGCTAGTGGCGCCAACGGCAATGGTCGCATCAGTACGCGGAATCACATAGATCGGTCGATCTTCTACAAACCCTCGAATTACCCGGTCAACGGGCGTGGGAAGACTGTGCGGAACAGCTAAGCGCACTAGGTCTCCGCGCACAGGGCGTACCGGTAGCCGTGGTGCACCTTCCACATCGTTGGCGCCAAGTCCGTTGCACAGGTACACACTTTTTTCCACGCCCACATCGTTCCCATCCCGCAGTTTCACCGCAGTACACGTGCCGGCATCGGTGATAAGACCCGTGGCTTGCGCCCGCACCATCGTGACACCGCACTGAGCCAGGGCATCCATGGTGGCAGCGCAAAACAGTCGGGGATTAACTTGGTGGTCACCGGGGATCTCCACGGCACCGGAGAGCTGCGGGGACAGGCCGGGTTCAATGGCCCGCGCCCGGCGCAGGGGAATACGACGGATCGTCATCCCATTGTGGCTTTGGTGCTCCATCAGTTCCGATAGATGGGTGGCATCCGCCCGATCCGCTGCCACCACTAGGGTGGATTCGTCGCGGAATCCCGTGGGTAGATCGGAGAGCCGCCGCACGAACGCGATCAGATCCGGCCACAGCTCCGCCGACCGCATCATCAAGGGATAGAGGGCCTCTTGGCCGTACTGCACCTCTGCCACTGGTGCGAGCATCCCACCGGCCACCCACGAAGCCCCACTGATAGGGGCCGGATCCACCACCGCAATGGACTGTCCGGGAACACCCTCGCGCACAAGCTCCAACGCCGTCGTAAGACCAATAATCCCGGCACCGATGATTACGTGCTGGAATGTCCTCATGGAAGGTGACCCTCCTTTCACTGGTCTACATTCGGCACCGACGGGGCGTCGGTAATAAAAGCTCGCACAACTTGGCGCGCCACAGCGGCCGGATCCGCCGCATTCATGAACCCCCGAACGATGGCCACACCGGCCACGCCCGTAGCTGCGAGGTCGGCAGCATCCTCGGCGCGAACATCGCCAATGGCCACGATCGGCACATGGGAAGCCTCCACCAGAGGCGCGTATCCCTTCAACCCGAGGGGCTCCCTACCGGATCGCTTGGTGGGCGTGGGGCGGAACGGGCCGGCGCCAATATAGTCGATGACATCGGCATAATCATTCGCGCCGCGCACCAACTCCAGCGTGCCGGTTGTCAAGCCAATGATGGCTCGCGGTCCCAGTACGGCGCGGGCTAGGCGTGGATCTAGGTCATCCTGGCCGATGTGGACTCCGTGCACGTGATGTTCACCCTGCAGGGCTGCCACCACATCCACGCGGTCATCCACTACAACCTTGGTCTGCGGGTTCGCGCGCTTCACAGCATCGGCAATTCGGATGGTCAGCTCCGTGAGCGCTCGTACCGTAATCGGTTTGCTGCGCACCTGGATGATTCCCGCTCCACCTTTGGCCGCTTGGATAGCGACGCCCACGATGCGTTCGACCTCGTCCTCCGTTGGGGTTGGGGAGGGCTCGGTGACGGCACGACCGGTGACGAAGTAGCAGCCTAAGGTGCGGGGATCCAAGGATGAACGGGTGCGGTTACTTGTCTCGGACAACCGCGGATTCCTCCAAGTAAATCTGGGCACCTTGCTCGCGGAATTCCTCGGCCTTTTGTTCCATCCCGGCCTCTGCGGCTTGAGCAACCTCGGGGTCTAGCTGCTCTCCAAAAGTAGGCATGCCCAGGTCGGTGCCAAGGTCGTCCTTGAATGTGTCGCGGATGTCCTGACTAATGCGCATAGAGCAGAACTTCGGGCCACACATGGAGCAGAAGTGTGCGGTCTTCGCTGGCTCCGCCGGCAGGGTTTCATCATGGTAGGCCTGCGCGGTATCGGGATCCAGGGACAGCGCAAACTGATCGTGCCACCGGAATTCGAAGCGGGCCTTACTCATTGCGTCATCCCACTCCTGGGCGCCGGGATGGCCTTTGGCCACATCGGCTGCATGAGCGGCCACCTTGTAGGTGATCACACCAGTTTTCACGTCATCTTTGTTCGGCAGACCGAGGTGCTCCTTGGGCGTGACGTAGCACAGCATCGCGGTACCGCCCATGGCGATGTTCGCAGCGCCGATAGCGCTGGTGATGTGGTCGTAACCCGGTGCGATATCGGTGACCAGTGGGCCCAGTGTGTAAAACGGTGCGCCTCCACACCACTCTTGTTCCAGTTCGTTGTTGACTTGGACCTTGTTGAGTGGGACGTGACCGGGGCCTTCCACCATGACCTGCACGTCGTGTTCCCACGCCCGACGGGTCAGTTCGCCAATGGTTTTCAACTCGGCGAATTGAGCCTTGTCGTTCGCATCGGCGATGGAACCCGGCCGGAGGCCATCGCCTAGGGAAAACGCCACGTCGTACTGCGCGAAAATCTCGCACAGCTCGTCGTAGTTTTCGTACAGGAAGCTCTCCTTGTGATGCGCCAGGCACCACCCAGCCATGATCGAACCACCGCGAGACACAATGCCGGTGACGCGCTTGGTAGTCAGTGGCACAAACGGCAGGCGCACGCCAGCGTGAATGGTCATGTAGTCCACGCCCTGTTCGCACTGCTCAATGACGGTATCGCGGAAGATTTCCCACGTGAGATCTTCGGCCACACCGTCGACCTTCTCTAGCGCCTGGTATATCGGCACGGTACCGATAGGCACGGGGGAGTTGCGCATGATCCATTCGCGGGTGGTGTGGATATCGTTGCCGGTGGATAGATCCATCACCGTATCCGCTCCCCATCGGGTGGCCCACCGCAGCTTGTCCACTTCTTCACGGATGGAGGACGTCACCGCGGAGTTACCAATGTTCGCGTTGATCTTGGTGAGGAACGCGTTGCCGATGATCATCGGTTCGCTTTCCGGGTGGTTGATGTTGCTGGGGATAATTGCACGCCCCGCGGCGACCTCGCTGCGCACCTTTTCCACGTCGCAGTGCTCGCGCAGCGCCACGAATTCCATCTCCGGGGTGATGTCACCGCGGCGGGCATAATGCATTTGCGTTACTCGCTTACCGCTGGTGGCGCGCAGCGGTTTGCGTGACTGGCCTTTCCATTCCTCACTGGCCGCCCCGCGCTTAGCCGCTCGGTTGCCATCGTCCAATAGGTTCCGACGCCGACCCTCGTACTCCTCGACATCACCGCGTTCTAGGATCCAATTGCTGCGGAGGCTGGGGAGGCCCTCAGTGGGGTCCGCCCATGGGCCACGTGTGCGGTAGATCTTCAGTGGCTGATTCGGGCCGGTGGGGGAATCATCCAGTTGAATCTGTGTTTCCGGGACCTCTAGACCGTTGTGGCGGATTGGGGCATAGCTGTGCTTTGGGTGAATTTCGGATGCGTAGGCGTCCATGAAAGGTTCAGCTCCTTCAACTTCCTTCGCTGGTTCTAACCAGACAGGTTCGGACGGTTCCCGCGCCCCAGGGGTGGGTTGTGTCTAGCGCGGATCTCAGCTCGCTAGATTGCGAGCACCCGTGTTCGGTCTAGTCCACACCTTAGCGAAGCAAGCGGACACTGTGGGGAAGGTTTTTACGACAACAGGGCAATGCGGGGGTATCGCAGGTGCGCAGCGCGAGGGCCAAAGGGTGACCTGACCTGCTGAGCATGGGGGCGTCGGGCTAAAGTAAGAAGCATGATCGATCCGAAACTTCTAGAGATCCTCGCGTGCCCGAAAGATAAGCAACCACTGGAGGATCACGGCGATTATCTGGTCAACCCGCGTTTGGGCTTGGCTTATCCGGTGCAGGATGACATCCCAGTATTGCTAGTGGATGAGGCCGTGGAATGGCCGTTGAGCCCGCGCGCATAAGCCCTTGCAAGTCTCAGTTTTCATGTCAAAGATCGCTTTTTAGAGTTTGAGGTATAGCTATGTCTGAAGATGTTTCGGCACCAACCACGTCCGCCACGGCGAACCTGGTGGATGAGTTGCAGTGGCGCGGGCTGATCGCGCAATCGACGGATCTGGATGCATTGCGCGAGCAGCTGGAAACATCCACCGCGGTGTACGCCGGTTTCGACCCAACTGGTCCTTCACTGCACGCGGGCCACTTGGTTCCACTTCTGCTGTTGCGTCGGTTCCAGCTGGCCGGGCACAAGCCGTTCGCACTGGCCGGCGGCGCTACGGGCATGATCGGCGACCCGCGTGATGTGGGCGAGCGCTCCATGCTTACCGATGAGCAGGTGGGGGACAACCTCGATCGCATCAAGAACCAACTGCGGGCGTTTCTGGTGTTCGAGGGGGAGGAACCCATCGCGGAAGGCGACCGGACTGAGAAGGATAGGGCCCAGGGACATTGGGATGAGGAATCCATGCAGGGCGCGAAGTTGGTGAATAACGCCGATTGGACCGCAAAGATGTCCGTTATCGATTTCCTGCGTGACCTGGGCAAGAACTTTTCGCTCAACACGATGCTCTCCCGCGATACCGTGAAGCGCCGTTTGGAAAACGACGGTATTTCTTACACTGAGTTTTCCTACATGCTGCTGCAGGCCAACGATTACCTGCACTTGCGCCGCGAGTACGACGTGCGCGTGCAGGTGGGCGGCTCTGATCAGTGGGGAAATATCGTTTCCGGAGTGGACCTGAACCGCCGTGTGGATCAGCAGTCCGTGCATGCGCTCACAGTGCCGTTGGTCACTGATTCGGAGGGCAATAAGTTCGGTAAATCCACCGGTGGAGGCAAACTGTGGTTGGATCCGCAAATGACCAGTCCGTACAGCTGGTACCAGTATTTCTTTAACTCTGCTGATGCCGACGTAGTGCGTTACCTGCGGTGGTTCACCTTCCTGGATCGTGCGGAGATCGAGCGTTTGGAGGGCGAGGTTGCCGAACGCCCATTCAAGCGCGAGGCGCAGCGGGTACTGGCCCAAGAAATGACCAAGCTGGTCCACGGCGCCGATGCCGTAGAAAAGGTTGAGCTGGCAGCCCAGGCCTTGTTCGGCCGGGCCGAATTGGACGGGCTGGATGAGGCCACTCTGGCTGCTGCATTGCAGGAGACCGAGGTTGCCGAAGTTTCTTCCGACGCCACGATCGTGGACCTTTTGGTCGCCACCGGGCTAGAGGCTTCCAAGGGTGCGGCCCGGCGCACGGTCGGCGAGGGTGGTGCATACGTCAACAATGCGCGCATCGAGGACACGGAATGGGTACCGGCCCGCGAGGATATGCTGCACGGCAGCTGGTTGGTGCTGCGCAAGGGCAAGAAGCGCTTCGCGGGGGCGAAGGTACAACCCTAGCGCGGGAGCGAAGGTACAACTTAGGCGCGGGAGGGAAGCTACAACCCTAGCGCGGGAGCGAAAGTAGAACTCTGGCGCGGGAGGGAAGCTACAACCCTAGCGCGGGACAGCCGGGCACCCACCCTCAGGTCCTGCTTTCGCGGCGCGGCCGGGCACCCACCCCACCCCCAGGCCCGCACAATGTGCAGCAGAACTCTGACAAAAAGACCGGAAGGGTCAGGCGGTGAATGCAACATCTTCGGATGGGTCGAGGTTAAAGAATACTTCCCTCGGGGTCAGTCCATCTAGCACCACCCGTGGAGTGTCGTTGATGAGGTCTTCATATTCCTGGAGTTGCTCATGGGTCACCGTGGCAAGATCGGTGCCTTTCGGAATGAATCGGCGTAGCTCGGCATTAATATTCTCGTTACTCGGCCGCTGCCATGGGGAGTGCGGATCGCAGAAGTAGAGCTTCAACCCCTCAAAATGTTCGGCCAGCTGACCACTGGCAGCCATTTCCGCGCCCTGATCCCAGGTCAGGGTCTGGACGCGACGGTCTGGGGCGATAGCCATCTGGTTGATCTGCCCGAGCATGTCTTTCAACGCGGTGACCACGGTCTGGGACGTGTGATCGGTGGTTAACAACCTGGCCATGAACAACCGGCTATGCCGTTCTATCAAGGTGATGATCGCGTGCTTTCCACCCTGAGCGCCTCACACGAGGTCACCTTCCCAATGTCCTGGCACTGCCCGGTCAGCAGCGTGTGGTGGGCGGGTGGAGTATTGTCGCGCCATGAACCCATGGTTTCGCCCCGCGTCCGCGAGTCGGTAGCTTCGAGCGGGGTCGTCGTCCTGTGCGACCTGATCGAAAGGGCGTAGTCGACGGTTAACTCATGGCGTAGCCCACCAGCTGCTTGGACGTAGAGGGCTTGGTACATCGTTTCGTGTGACAAGGTCAACTCCTGATGAATGCCGGATAAACGTTTCAGCCTAGCTACGATACGTTTCGGTGAGACCTGCCGGTTCAAGCAGTCGAATGACGATACGTCGTAACGTGGTATGAGCATCAAGTTTTCGCGGTTTCGGGCGTTTGGCTGCATCGATGCTGCGTTGCTGGGCTATCAGTGGGTGATACACCCCGTCGATACTGTTGCGGGTGACTTCGCGGCTGATCACGCTGGGATGCCTGCCGAGTTGTCGGGCGGTCTGGCGGATGGAATAAGACTGGTCCAGGCAAAACTTGATGTAGACCCTGTCGAACGCGGTTAAGCGCATACCCCGGCCGACTTTGACTGTCGCTGGCTGATAATTCACCACCACGGGGTCTACTGACAACACAATGGGTTGATCACGGTTACTTGTCGACGATACCGACGGGCGGGACACAGGCATGACAGAATTATGTACCCACCGGTACACGGTAACTGGGTGGACACCAGTTCTGGCGGCAATATCGTGATCACTTCGCCCAGCACATGCTAAGAACATGACCATCATCTGCGTGGCTGTCTTGCCGGTGGCAAGACCACCACCACGTCCCCGCGCAAGGCGCGCACCTTGGCTTGTGATGTAGTCCCGCAACGCACGGTCGGTACAGCCGGTGGCTTGGGCTGCGTGCAGTGCGCTGTAGCGGTGGTTGGCGATCAGGTCGAAAGCAGCAACAACAGCAGGATCGGGAGTGTAGGACATAATCAACACCTCATGAACAAATCAGGGTGTTGCATTCACCACTAGACCCCACCACCGATTTTTGTTGGACTTCTGCTGCACATTCGTTTCGCTGTTTACAGATTAGATTGGGAGACCCCCGCAATCCAATCGAGTTTTACTTCTCCCAACCGATGTCCTGGACTGCGACGGAAGCAAAGCCCATCGCGCCGTAGTTGGCCAGGCCTGGCTTCACCGCGACAATGTCCGGACCGTTGGCGAAAGGCAGGATACCGTACTGTCCGAAGGCTTCCTTTTCCAGTTCGTTGGCTTTCTTGATCTGCTCATCCTTGCTGCCAATCTTCTGCAGCTCGCGGATCTTGGCGTCAAACTCCTTGGTGCCGGTGCCGGAGCGGTTGAGCTGCGAGTTAGACAGGTAGGTCTGTCCGAAGTACGCCACGCCGAATGGGTCGGAAGAGTTGAAGCCCATGGGGAAGATGTCGAAGTCACGGTTGGTGATGACCTTAGAGAAGTCCGCGGATGGGCGCTCTTCAACCTTAACGTCGATTCCAATGTCCTTGAGCATCTTCTGGGTGGCAGAAGCAGAGGCCTTCACCATGGGGCTATCACCGGTAATCACATAGCGTAGGGACAGTGGCTTGCCATCCTTTTCGCGGATCCCGTTGGAGCCTTCCTTCCAACCTGCTTCGTCAAGTAGCTTCTTAGCTGCTTCGTTGTCGTGCTTGACTACAGATCCGAAGTTGTCTTCGTAACCATCTTGCGTGCCAAATAGCGCGAAGGATCCAGGCAGGGGCTCGCTGTAGTCCAAGCCGTTGAAGCGAATGCTGGCCAGCTGGGAACGATCAATACCGGTCATGATGGCTTCGCGGACCTTGATGTCCTGCAAGATTGGGGATTTTGCATTCAGAGTTACCAGGAAGTTGGATGGTCGCTGCGCGGTGCGGATTTCCGCCTTGTCACCCATTTGTTTCACCGCTGCGTAGCGGTCCTTTGCCCCAACTGCTGTGGCATCAATTTCTCCAGCCTTGAACGCGTTCAGACTTGCTTGGTCCTCCATTTGGCGGATGGTAACTTTTTCCAGTTTGGCGGGTTCTCCCCACCACTTTTCATTCCGAACGAAAGTGACTTCGCCACGCTGGAAGTTGGAACTTGCGGCTTTGAATGGACCCGCGCCCCACTCTGGGTGCAGCTTCTTCAGGTAGTCCTTGTTGAACTGATCAGCGGTTTTAACCTGTGGTGGAAGCAGGTAGTTGAAGAGGCCACCCCACCATGGGTAAGCCTGCTTGAACGTGACCACGGCCTCGTGCTCATCTTTGCCTTGCTTGACGGACTCAATGAGCTCATAACCGTCAGTGGACGACGGCACGTAGGCTTCATCTTCACCGTTGTTGGTCTTCCACGTGTGCTCGAAAGTCTTCCAATCGATGGGGGTGCCGTCGTTGTACTTGGCGGCATCATTGATGGTGTAGGTGATGACGGTCTTGCCGTCCTTATCCTCTTCTTTGACGTCCGTGAGGTAGTCCTTGTTGGGCATGACATCGCCCTTTTCACTGAACAGGATCACCTGCGGGTTGTACATCTTCCACACATTATTGGTGTAGAGAGTACCGTCACCGTGGAATGGGTTCTGTTGCTCGGATATTTCAGAGATGGGCAGTACTAGTTCGCCACCGTCTTTGATCTCATCGCGGCTCTTGGCGTTGTAGGCGGCGGGGGCTACGGATTCGTTAGTAGAGCCTTCGCCTTTTTTGCTGCCTTTTTCACCGTCACCGCCTCCGCAGGCCGCCAGCGTCAATGACGCAACTGCCACTGCGGCGATCGCTCCGCGGCGGGTGTATAAACCCTTACTGCCTCGCGTAGTTTTGATGTTCATGCTGTCGCTCCTCTTGTGAAATGTAAGGGATGGAGTGTGCCCTAGACGTCAGGGGTTTGTTGCTTTGCTTATCGATTACGCAGCGCGTGGCTTAGCGTGGTCGAGTTGCGAAGAACAAAGGGGGTGGCGGTTCTCCGCCGAATCGGTTTTTTCGCATCATGCCTTTTCTCTTTCTGCCCGAGGGTCGGGCACCGGAATAGCTTTGAGCAGCTTCTGTGTGTATTCGTGCTGAGGGTTGGAGAAGATTTCTTCAGCATCGCCTTGTTCGACGAATTCGCCCTTGTACATCACGGCCACGCGGTCGGACAGGTGGCGGATAACGGATAGATCGTGGGCGACGAATAGGTAGGAGAGGCCCAGCTTGCGTTTCAAATCATCAAGCAGGTTGATCACACCGGCCTGGATGGACACATCCAATGCAGAGACCGGCTCATCCAAGACAATGAGTTTCGGGTTTGTTGCTAGGGCTCGCGCTAGGCCGATGCGCTGACGTTGGCCTCCCGAGAACGCACCAGGGAAGCGGTCCACGTGGATGGCGTCGAGACCGACAAGCCCCATCAATTCCTCCACGCGGGAGTCAATATCCCCCTGATAGCCCAGCGAACGTAGGGGCTCGGAAATCACTTCGCGCACCGTCATGCGGGGGTTGAGGGAACTCATCGGGTCTTGGAAAACGATTTGGATATCCTTGCGTGCTTCCAAGCGCTGCTTGTTGGTCATAGTCGCGGTATTCACACCACACAGCTCAATCGTTGCTCCATCGGCAGGGTTCAATTCCATGACCTCTAGCAGCGTGGTGGTTTTGCCCGATCCGGATTCACCCACGATGGCCATACACTCACCAGCTCGGATATCGAACGAGACCGACTTGACGGCGTGTACCGTACCGACACGGCGCTTCACCAATGCGCCCTTAGTTAAGGGGAAATCCTTAACTAGGTTTTCCACGCGCAGGACCTCTTCGCGTTCTTCCCGCGCAATGCCGGCGAATTTATCCTCGGCAAGCTGAGGCTGCGGGTACATTTCTTGCCCGTCGATTTGTGAACCATTGATTTCAGCGGCTCGAATGCAGGCCACAGAATGGGAGGGCTCGTCCGTTAACGGCACAAACGGTGGTTCCTCGGCGGTACACGCTTCGATTTTCACCGGGCAGCGGGGAGCGAAGGGGCATCCCGGTGGCAGGTCCACCACCACCGGTGGCGAACCTTGAATGGGTGTGAGCGGACCGGGGTTGGGCTTGTCCACTCGTGGAGTAGATCCCAGCAGTCCCACGGTGTAAGGCATCTTGGGGTCTTCGAAAGTGTTGAATACATCGGTCTTTTCCACCGGCCGTCCGGCGTACATGACCAGGACCTCGTCCGCCATTCCGGCCACTACACCCATGTCGTGCGTGATCATGATGGAAGCCGCGCCAGTTTCGCGTTGCGCGACTCGAATCACATCGAGGATCTGTGCCTGGATCGTGACATCCAGAGCGGTGGTCGGCTCGTCGCAGATGAGCACCTTCGGCTTGTTGGCGATAGCCATGGCAATGACTGCACGTTGCCGCATGCCGCCGGAAAACTGGTGGGGGAATGCCCGAACCCGCTTGTCCGGTTCGGGAATCCCCACCAAGTCCAGCAATTCAACGGCTTGCTGCCAAGCTTGCTTATTGGATACGTCTTGGTGGCACTGAATTGCTTCGACTAGCTGAGCGCCGATACTGAAAACGGGCGTGAGAGCCGACAGCGGATCCTGGAAGATCATTCCGATTCCCGCGCCCCGAATCTCGGTCATCTGTTTATCGGTGAGACCGATGAGTTCCCTGTCGTTGAATCGTGCGGAGCCCTCCACCTTGGCGTAATCAGGCAACAGCCCCATGATGGCCAGGGAGGTCACCGACTTGCCCGAGCCCGATTCACCGACGATACCTAAGGTCCGCCCGGGGTGTAGATCGAAATCCACTCCGCGCACCGCGCGTACCAGACCCGATTCCGAAGGGAAGGTGACGTTGAGGTCTCGGACCGAGAGGATTGGAGAAGGGTTGTTATTCGTCATGCTCGGCCTCCAGCGTTGGAGTTCGGATCAAGGGCATCGCGCAGACCATCGGCGATGAATGCCATGGACACGGTCAAAAGGGTCAAAACGGCAGCGGGGTAGTAGAACTGCCAGGGGCTGGATTCCAAGGAGGCTGCACCGTTTTGCAGCAGCGTTCCCAAAGAAACGTCCGGGAGTTTCACGCCGAGCCCCAGGAAAGATAGTGCCGTTTCCGAAACCACGGTGGCGACAACCCCCAGGGCGAATTGGATGATGAGGAGGGACCCGATGTTGGGGATGATGTGCCGCAAAATCGTCTTGGGCTTGGATACGCCCATGTACCGGGCCGCTTTCACGTAGTCGTTTTCACGTACGGACAGCGCCAGCGACCAGATCACGCGGGCCGGATACATCCAGCCGAACCCAATCAACACCAGGATGAGGACTTTCCAGTCGCCACCGGAATCGCTTGTAATCAAGGCGATCAGCAGGAACGAAGGGATCGCCAGGAGGAAGTGAATGACCGCGAGGACGATCTTTTCCAAAGGACCGCCGTACAGGGCTGCACCGGCTCCAATGATCGCGGATAAAATGCTGGTAGCTAGCGATACGGCAACGGCGATAGTCAGTGAGCGACCTAACCCATGGACGGTTTGCGCGAATAGGTCGTGGCCGGCGTCGGTAGTGCCAAAAAGGTGTTCAGAATCCGGCTTGGTTGCCAAGTTGAGGAAGTCGGGATCATCGAATTTCCACTCCGTGAACATGCCACCGAACAGCGAGAAAAAGATGAGGCCTACGAAGATCAACAGCCCGACAACTGCCAGCTTATTGCGTACGAATCGCTTGGCGTACAGTTTTAGTTTGCCGTTGTTGGTTTTCTTTCCTGCTTTCTTATCGACGCCCCTCGCCAACTCGTCTTCGCTGTGAATAGGGCGCTTAAGGTCTGCTTGGTTGGGATTGGTCATGCTAGCTCACCCTTACGCGAGGATCGAGGGCCACGACGACGAGATCGGCCAAGATGGCGGAGACAGCAACCATGAGTGCGCCGAATGCCGCAACGGCCACCACTCCGTGGATGTCGTTCTTGGAAATTGTTTCGATGAAGTATTGACCCATGCCACGCCAAGCGAAAATGCGCTCAGTCATCACGGCGCCGGTGAAGATTCCTGGTACGGAAAAGGCAACGGATGTGGCTACGGGAATAATGGACGTGCGCAGCGCGTGTTTCCGAATGGCTTGCCCGCGGGTCAGCCCCTTGGCCCGTGCGGTACGAACGTAATCCGCGTTGAGATTGTCGAGCAGCAGGGAACGCTGCATCATGTGGTAGCCGGCGTAGCTGATGATGATCAGTGAGATGGTGGGTAGCGCAAGGTGCTGCAAGGTATCCACTAATTTCGGGAAAAATCCCTCGATATTGGGGTTGGCGGCACCGGTGACGTAGAAAATGCGCTTTCCCGATGCCTCATTGATCTTGAGGGCGATAGCGACCACAGCAATGGAGGCAACCACCACGTGGGTGTTCATGGTGATGATCGATATTCCCTGCCATGCGCGGTCGCCGAACTTGTACTGCCGTGATGCGGTATACACACCTACAGCCACGCCGAGCACGACGGAAATGATCGTGGCCAGGAGCAATAACTGGGCTGATACCCAAATGCGATAACTAATCTCCCCGTTCACGGGCACACCGATGGGCGAGTTGCCCCAGTCCCAGTGGAACAGAATTCCCGATAGCCACGTCCACCATCTTTCTAGTAGAGGTGTTTCGGGGGATAGGTTTTGCGCTTCTAGAAGTCGGTTGACTTCCTCGGGTTGCAAGGGAGGGCGCCGCCCTACGTAGTTGGATCGGGGGTCAAGGAAGAGTGAGGCTAGGAAATAGGTGAGATTGGTGGCGAGAAAAATCACCACAAGCCAAGTTATTACTTTCTTGGCTAGGTACTTGATCATCAGCGACGACTTTTCTACTGGGGTACAGAGTTTCGTTGCAGCCTCGCCCTTGTGGGCGAGTTGCCTAGCGACGTGGTTCGGTCCGGAGGCGGAGTTGGACTTGCCGGGTTATCCAGCGGGGCCAGGTTGGCTTCGAGAAGGAGCCGGTCGCGGTATGGCAATAGTTACCAGTAGGTAAACATCAGCCGAGGGGAATTGAAGAAAAAAGACTGAGAAAAAGATTGGCGAAAGCATTCACTGCCGCAAAAGTGCAGTTCGCTCACGGGTTCGGCCGAACGGAAACAGCGGGCTGGTCGCCGCGACATGACTAGCTCTGATGCGCCGCACCAATGGGAAGGAGCCAAGTGGCCATAAATCTATGCGCATCGCAGGCGGGGTTGGCAGGCAGAGGTGTGGTGGGTGTGTGGTGGTGGGTTGGTTTGTTGGTGAGGATTCCTTGGGGTTGTGTGGGGTTGGTGTTGGTTGGTGTGTGGTGGTGGGTTGGTGTTGTGTGTTGTGGTGTTTTGGTGGTGTGAGCTGGGGATTTGTGGTTGGTGTGTGGGGTGTGTAGATTTATGCAAGTCAGCGCGACGGGCTGCCCCGTGTTTGTAAGGCTTTTTTGCTTGCCGATGGTGGTGAGTGTGGCTGGGGTGTGTGTTGTGTTGGTTGTTAGGTAAGTAGCACGTTGGGTCCTGCGGCAGTGTGGGGCGGTGTTCACCCGGATTTTGTTTTTTGTTTGGGTCTAGGTTACACTGTGATTCCGTTGCAGCATGATCGCCTCAGTTTGTTGGGGTGTGGTTGTTGTGTGCGAATGTTGTTTGAGAACTCAATAGCGTGATGAACCGAAACAGTGATTGTTGTTGTTTTTGACGTGATACACGGTGACGAAACGATGCATGGTTAGACTGTCCGGATGATGCTGCCTGCGTGCCCTTTGTGTGGTGCGTGGATCATACTGTGTGTGTGGTGATGGTGTGTGGTTGTGTGTGTTATCAGCATGTGGTCGCATTTCTGTTGTGGTGTTGTTTGTGGTGGTGTTTGTGTTTGTCTGATGGTCATGCCGGTCGTGTGGTAACTCGCACGGTGATGCCTGCCTATTGTTGGTGGGGTTGGTTTGAATTGTAATCATCATGTGTGCACGTTGTGTCGTGTGTGTGTGGTGTAGGACGTGTTTTGTTTTTGTGGTCATGGATGAGTCGATGATTGTTGTTTCAATTGTTTTTGTGTGTCGGTGAGGTCACCCCCGTGACTGTTTGAGCTGATGCATTTGATTTATTTTTTGATCAGTAGTTCTTATTTTTTTGGCCATGGTTTGTGGCTCTCTTTTTTGTTGAGTCTGTTGACTGGCTTTTATGGAGAGTTTGATCCTGGCTCAGGATGAACGCTGGCGGCGTGCTTAACACATGCAAGTCGAACGGAAAGGCCCTGCTTGCAGGGTACTCGAGTGGCGAACGGGTGAGTAACACGTGGGTGATCTGCCTCGTACTTCGGGATAAGCCTGGGAAACTGGGTCTAATACCGGATAGGACCGGCCTTTAGTGTGGTTGGTGGAAAGTTTTGTCGGTACGAGATGAGCCCGCGGCCTATCAGCTTGTTGGTGGGGTAATGGCCTACCAAGGCGACGACGGGTAGCCGGCCTGAGAGGGTGTACGGCCACATTGGGACTGAGACACGGCCCAGACTCCTACGGGAGGCAGCAGTGGGGAATATTGCACAATGGGCGGAAGCCTGATGCAGCGACGCCGCGTGAGGGATGACGGCCTTCGGGTTGTAAACCTCTTTCGCTAGGGAAGAAGCCACGTGTGGTGACGGTACCTGGATAAGAAGCACCGGCTAACTACGTGCCAGCAGCCGCGGTAATACGTAGGGTGCAAGCGTTGTCCGGAATTACTGGGCGTAAAGAGCTCGTAGGTGGTTTGTCGCGTCGTTAGTGAAAGCCCGGGGCTTAACTCCGGGTCTGCTGGCGATACGGGCATAACTTGAGTGCTGTAGGGGAGACTGGAATTCCTGGTGTAGCGGTGGAATGCGCAGATATCAGGAGGAACACCGATGGCGAAGGCAGGTCTCTGGGCAGTAACTGACGCTGAGGAGCGAAAGCATGGGTAGCGAACAGGATTAGATACCCTGGTAGTCCATGCCGTAAACGGTGGGCGCTAGGTGTGGGGGTTTTTCACGACTTCCGTGCCGTAGCTAACGCATTAAGCGCCCCGCCTGGGGAGTACGGCCGCAAGGCTAAAACTCAAAGGAATTGACGGGGGCCCGCACAAGCGGCGGAGCATGTGGATTAATTCGATGCAACGCGAAGAACCTTACCTGGGCTTGACATATACGGGATCGGCGTAGAGATACGTTTTCCCTTGTGGCTCGTATACAGGTGGTGCATGGTTGTCGTCAGCTCGTGTCGTGAGATGTTGGGTTAAGTCCCGCAACGAGCGCAACCCTTGTCTTGTGTTGCCAGCACGTTATGGTGGGGACTCGCGAGAGACTGCCGGGGTTAACTCGGAGGAAGGTGGGGATGACGTCAAATCATCATGCCCCTTATGTCCAGGGCTTCACACATGCTACAATGGTCGGTACAGTGGGTTGCGATACCGTGAGGTGGAGCTAATCCCTTAAAGCCGGTCTCAGTTCGGATTGGAGTCTGCAACTCGACTCCATGAAGTCGGAGTCGCTAGTAATCGCAGATCAGCAACGCTGCGGTGAATACGTTCCCGGGCCTTGTACACACCGCCCGTCACGTCATGAAAGTTGGTAACACCCGAAGCCAGTGGCCTAAACTTGTTAGGGAGCTGTCGAAGGTGGGATCGGCGATTGGGACGAAGTCGTAACAAGGTAGCCGTACCGGAAGGTGCGGCTGGATCACCTCCTTTCTAAGGAGTTTTTATTTTGTGTTTTTGTGTTCCGGGTGAACATGATTGTTGGATACATCCTGCGTGTTGTTGTGGGGTGTGCATCACGGTCATCGCATGGTTGTGTGGTGGTTGATGAGTTTGATGTGTGTTGGTGTTGTTGTGTTGTGTTGGGGATAGCAGCGGTGTGCGTGCCTTTTTGTGGGTGCGTGTGTTTCGGTTTGTCATGTCTGTTGGGTGTCTGGGACAGCATTGTTGTGTGTGATGCATGAGAGTGTGTTCCTTGTTGTGGGAAGCGTGTGCTGTGTGTGCTGCCTGGTGGTGGTGCGTGTGGTGTGTGTTTTCGTGGTGTTTGAGAACTGTATAGTGGACGCGAGTATCTTCTTTATTTTTTTGTGATTGTAAGTGTATCTATCTGCCATTGTTTGTGGTGTTGTGTTTGTTGTTAAGGGCACACGGTGGATGCCTTGGCACAGTAAGCCGATGAAGGACGTGTAAGGCCGCGATAGGCCTCGGGGAGTTGCCAATAGAGCGTTGATCCGAGGGTGTCCGAATGGGGAAACCTGGCTGCAGTGATGTGTAGTCGCCCGCTGGTGAATTCAATAGCTGGTGTGGAGGGAACGCGGGGAAGTGAAACATCTCAGTACCCGTAGGAGAAGAAAATAATAATGATTCTGCTAGTAGCGGCGAGCGAACGTGGATTAATGGCTAAACCATATGCGTGTGATACCTGGCAGGGGTTGCGTGTGTGGGGTTGTGGGGCCTTGTTGTGCGGTGCTGCCATGGCCGTGCATCAGTCATGTGTGTTAGCGGAAGTGGTTTGGAATGGCCTGCCGTAGACGGTGAGAGTCCGGTACGTGAAAGCATGTGTGGTTGGTGTTGATGAGTGTCCCCGAGTAGCAGCGGGCTCGTGGAATCTGCTGTGAATCTGCCGGGACCACCCGGTAAGCCTGAATACTTGTATTGTGACCGATAGCGGATTAGTACCGTGAGGGAATGGTGAAAAGTACCCCGGGAGGGGAGTGAAATAGTACCTGAAACCGTGTGCTTACAATCCGTCAGAGCCTCTTTTTGTGGGGTGATGGCGTGCCTTTTGAAGAATGAGCCTGCGAGTCAGCGGCATGTCGCGAGGTTAACCCGTGTTGTGGGGTAGTCGTAGCGAAAGCGAATCCTAATAGGGTGTTGAGTGGCATGTCCTGGACCCGAAGCGGGGTGATCTACCCATGGCCAGTGTGAAGCAGCTGTAAGAGGTTGTGGAGGCGCGAACCCACTTAGGTTGAAAACTGAGGGGATGAGCTGTGGGTAGGGGTGAAAGGCTAATCAAACTCCGTGATAGCTGGTTCTCCCCGAAATGCATTTAGGTGCAGCGTCGTGTGTTTCTTCCTGGAGGTAGAGCTACTGGTTGGTTTAGCGGGACTATCATCTTAGCGACATCAGCCAAACTCCGAATGCCGGTGAAGTGAGAGCGCGGCAGTGAGACTGCGGGGGATAAGCTTCGTAGTCGAGAGGGAAACAGCCCAGATCGCCGGCTAAGGCCCCGAAGAGTGTACTAAGTGGAAAAGGATGTGGGATCGCGAAGACAGCCAGGAGGTTGGCTTAGAAGCAGCCATCCTTGAAAGAGTGCGTAATAGCTCACTGGTCGAGTGGTTCTGCGCCGACAATGTAGTGGGGCTCAAGTACACCGCCGAAGCCGCGGAACTCAACTGTTGTTGGGTTGGTAGGGGAGCGTCGTGTGGCCGGTGAAGGTGCGGGGTGACCCAGTGCTGGAGGCTATGCGAGTGAGAATGCAGGCATGAGTAGCGAATGATGCGTGAGAAACGTATCCGCCGGATGACTAAGGGTTCCTGGGTCAAGCTAATCTTCCCAGGGTGAGTCGGGACCTAAGGCGAGGCCGACAGGCGTAGTCGATGGACAACGGGTTGATATTCCCGTACCCGTGTATGTGCGCCCAATGGTGAATCAGTGATACTAACCACCCAAATCCATGCGTGTAGCACTTTGTGTTGTGTGTGTGGGGCTGCGTGGGACCTGAGCTGGTAGTAGCCAAGCGATGGGGTGACGCAGGAAGGTAGCCAAGCCACTTATTGGATTGTGGTGTAAGCGTGTGGCCCGCGCCCAGTGGTAAATCCCGGGGCGTGTATGGGTGAGGCGTGATGCGTACCCGTTGTGGGGATGTTGGTGATCCTATGCTGTCGAGAAAAGCCTCTAGTGAGTGCATACATGGCCCGTACCCATAACCGACACAGGTGGTCAGGTAGAGAATACTAAGGCGATCGGGTGAACTGTGGTTAAGGAACTCGGCAAATTGCCCCCGTAACTTCGGGAGAAGGGGGACCACTGCTGGTGACAGACTGGTTTTGAGCTGGTGGTGGTCGCAGAGAATAGAGGGAAGCGACTGTTTACTAAAAACACAGGTCCGTGCGAAGACGGTGAAGTCGATGTATACGGACTGACGCCTGCCCGGTGCTGGAAGGTTAAGAGGACCTGTTAGACCCCCTTTGGGGGTCGAAGCGGAGAATTTAAGCCCCAGTAAACGGCGGTGGTAACTATAACCATCCTAAGGTAGCGAAATTCCTTGTCGGGTAAGTTCCGACCTGCACGAATGGCGTAACGACTTCCCTGCTGTCTCAACCACAGGCCCGGCGAAATTGCAGTACGAGTAAAGATGCTCGTTACGCGCGGCAGGACGAAAAGACCCCGGGACCTTCACTATAGCTTGGTATTGGTGTTCGGTTCGGTTTGTGTAGGATAGGTGGGAGACTGTGAAGCGGCCACGCCAGTGGTTGTGGAGTCGTTGTTGAAATACCACTCTGATCGTATTGGATATCTGAACCTCGGCCCGTGATCCGGGTTAGGGACAGTGCCTGGTGGGTAGTTTAACTGGGGCGGTTGCCTCCCAAAGAGTAACGGAGGCGCCCAAAGGTTCCCTCAGCCTGGTTGGCAATCAGGTGTTGAGTGTAAGTGCACAAGGGAGCTTGACTGTGAGACTGACAGGTCGAGCAGGTACGAAAGTAGGGACTAGTGATCCGGCACCGGCTTGTGGAAGCGGTGTCGCTCAACGGATAAAAGGTACCCCGGGGATAACAGGCTGATCTTCCCCAAGAGTCCATATCGACGGGATGGTTTGGCACCTCGATGTCGGCTCGTCGCATCCTGGGGCTGGAGTAGGTCCCAAGGGTTGGGCTGTTCGCCCATTAAAGCGGCACGCGAGCTGGGTTTAGAACGTCGTGAGACAGTTCGGTCTCTATCCGCCGTGCGCGTTGAAACTTGAGAAAGGCTGTCCCTAGTACGAGAGGACCGGGACGGACATACCTCTGGTGCGCCAGTTGTCACGCCCGTGGCATGGCTGGTTGGCTACGTATGGAAGGGATAACCGCTGAAAGCATCTAAGCGGGAAGCCTGTTTCAAGATGAGGTTTCGTTTGAGGTTCCCTAGAGACTATGGGGTTGATAGGCCGGATCTGGAAGCGTAGTAATACGTGGAGGTGACCGGTACTAATTGACCGAGACTAAACATGATAACCCGTGACTGGCTAGAGCAGTGGCATACCATGTGGTGGTGTGTTGGTGTGTGGTTGGTGATGATGGTTGGTGTGGTACACGCACAGTCCATGCCGTGTGGTGTGGTTGTGAGTCGCATAAAAATTGCGTGGCACTAGTTTTTTGTGTTGTAGAGGATCTATCGTGTGTAGCTGCCTGTTGTGGGTGGGCTCGCGTCTGTTATGCAGTGTCTGGGACACTACGGCATACCAGCACCCTGTTTGTGGGTGGTTGGGTGTGTTGTTTGTTTCCTGTTGTTGGTTTGTCGGTGGTTTTTGCGATGGGGTCACGCCCGGTCCCTTTCCGAACCCGGAAGCTAAGCCTATCCGCGCCGATGGTACTGCACTCGGGAGGGTGTGGGAGAGTAGGTCGCCGCCGGCATTTATACTGTTTTTGTGTGTGTGATGGTGTGGGGTGTGTTGTCAGCAACGTGGTGTTGTTGGTGGCATGCCCCGCACCATCACACACTTTTTTTATGCCCATGTGTGGTGGGGTGGGTGGTGTAGATCGTTGTCGGTGCCACACCACCACACACTTTTTTTATGCCCGCGTACCCAGCGGGCCGGCTAAGCAGGAGCCTTCGCCAAGCGACGACTGTTTTCCATCTACAATGGGAAGTATTGTACGTGGCGATCTCCTGCCAGTTTTTGAATGTATTGAAAGGCTCTTAATCCTATGTCTGAACACTCCGACGGTTCCCGTCGCCAAGGCGGCGGCGGCCGTGGCCCACGTGGCGGTTCCAACCGGGGCTTTGGGTCCCGCGGGCGCGATGGGCGCCGCGGTGACAACCGGGACCGGGGATTCCGAAACCGGGATGAGAACCGGGAAGGGGGGCGCGGGGGGCGTCGGAATGAAGAGGGCGGCGGCAACCGCGAACAACGCCGAGGTAACCGCGGGGGCTTCAAGTCCAACCGCGGTGGCCAGCAACAGCGTGAGCGCCACCACCACGCCGGACCTCAGCGCAGTGGATACCGTGAGGAGCGGATAAACAAGCGTATTAGCGAGCCATCCGTGCCTAACGACATTGACCCGAAGGATCTGGACCCTTCGGTGCGCCAAGAATTGCGCAGCTTGTCCAAGGACAATGCCGATATGGTCGCAAAACACCTGATTATGACCGCACTGCTGCTGGATGAAAAGCCAAAGGAAGCTCTCGCGCACGCTCGGGCCGCGAAGGACCGTGCTGGTCGTGTGGCCGTAGCCCGCGAGACCTGTGGCATCGCCGCTTACCATGCAGGAGAGTGGAAAGAAGCTATCGCAGAACTTCGTGCTGCTCGCCGAATGTCGGGTGGCCCCGGCATGCTAGCGGTATTGGCAGATGCGGAGCGCGGCTTGGGGCGCCCCGATAAGGCACTCGAGGTTGCTAACGAGTTTGACCCTTCTGAGCTGGATGCCGAATCCCAGGTGGAATTGGCCATCGTTGTCGCCGGTGCGCACTCCGATATGGGCCAGTACGAGGATGCGGTGTTGGCGCTAGAGAGCCAGCTGGATAACAGCAGCGCCCCACAGATCACGCAGATGCGCCTGTTTTATGCCTACGCCGATGCTTTGGTGGAGCTCAACCGCCTGGACGAAGCCCACGATTGGTTCTCGAAGGCTGGCCAGCTGGACGAGGAGAAGTTCTTGGACATCGAGGATCGTTTAGAGGAGATCTCCCGTCGTCGCAGCCAAGACGATACCGAGTAGACCGCTATGCACCCAATTCTGCGCGAGTACCAGGGCCTAATGGTCGATCTAGACGGCACAGTTTTTGAAGGCAACCGCCCGGTTGACGGTGCCAAGGAGGGCTTAGCGGATCACCAAGTCGCATACATCACCAATAACGCATCCCGCTCTCCACAACAAGTGGCTGAGCACCTCACGGAATTGGGTTTTCCCACTTCACCAAACCAGGTGATGACCTCCGCGATGGCCGCTTGTCTTATGGCCCGGTCGGTTCTTGACAACAGCGATGGCGTGCCACCCAAAGTCTTCGTGATCGGTGCGGACTCCTTCAAACAGCTGGCTCGGGAGGCTGGCCTCGTCGTCGTGGACTCCGCAGACGATAACCCAGCCGTGGTGTTGCACGGCCACAGCCCCGACAATAACTGGGCCCGCCTATCCGAAGGTGCACTGGCGATCCAGCGGGGTGCTCGGTACATCGCGTCCAACCTGGACTCCACCCTCCCCACCGAGCGGGGCTTTATGGTGGGGAATGGCTCTATGGTTGCGGCTGTCACCAATGCCACGGGGGTGGTACCCGACGCCCCTGGCAAACCCCAGCCCACCATGTTCGAGGCTTGCATGCCCCAGTTTGAAGGTCGTGATGTGTTGGTGATCGGTGACAGACTCAATACCGATATCGCCGGCGGCAACAACGCAGGATTGCCTACGTTATGTACCGTCACCGGTGTTTCGACCCACCGAGATGTTCTGGCGGCTGCCCCCGGGGAGCGCCCGACGTATATTGCTGCGAACATGCGTGATCACCTGCCTGGATGGTCTGCCACCCTGCGGGAATCCGGCGGGGCCGAGATTCTCGTCACTGCCGGTGAAGAAGGACCTACCAACGTCATGGCCGCGGAGGCACTGGCTGCTGTGGCCCCGATCGTGTGGCAACAGGTTGATGCGGGTGTGTCTGTGGAGGCTATTACTATCAACGGGGATGGCGCGAGTGCGCAGGCTGCTATCGACGCATGGCGCTAAGCAATGTCAGCGCCAGCCACTAACGTGACTTGAAAGGACAAATCCCGTGGACCACATGAACGCTAGCCCCCAGGCCCCATCACCGGCGGCGGTGGCGGAGCAAGCGGGGCGTCGACGAGAGGAAGAAAACAAAACCCCAGAACAAAAAGCCAGCGAGCTAGCAAGAACGGTTGATGAGCTATTGGCTAAAAACGTTGACGGCAGCGACGAAGCCGCCGTGCTGGAAGAAGCACACCGGGTCGTGAACCACGCTTTGGGCAGCAACTAGCCGGGCGCGCAAGAGGGACGAGTAGAACACACAAGCACATGGGGAAAAAGGGATCCAAACTACAGCGGTTGGACGCCGAGCTGGTGAAACGGAAAATTGCGCGCAGCCGGGAGCACGCCCAAGAGATGATCAAGGCTGGGCGAGTGTCCGTTAACGGAATGAAGGCCACGAAGCCAGCGACCGGTGTGACTGGTGAGGTGTCGATCAAGGTGGCGGAATCCGAAGACGATCGCTGGGCCAGTCGCGGCGCGCACAAGTTGTTGGGCGCCTTGGGTGCATTCGAACCTCGCGGATTGGCCGTGGAGGGGAAGTTCGTGCTGGACGCGGGGGCCTCCACGGGCGGTTTCACGGACGTGTGCCTAGACCGAGGGGCAGCCAAAGTAGCTGCGGTGGATGTGGGCTACGGCCAGCTCATTTGGCGCTTGCAGGACGACAGCCGCGTGGATGTCCACGACCGCACCAACGTGCGAACCCTCACGCCGGACATTCTGGGTGGGCATGCCGATGTGATGGTTGGGGATCTGTCTTTCATCTCCATAACCCTGGTTTTACCGGCCATTGCTGCGTGCATGCGCGATGGGGCGGACTTGCTGCCCATGGTAAAACCCCAATTTGAGGTGGGTAAGGATCGCCTGGGCCACGGGGGTGTAGTTCGCAGCCCCGAGCTGCGGGAAGAAGTCACGCTAACTGTGGCGCGGGAGGCAATGAAGTATGGTTTATCTACGAAGGGTGCGGTTGCTTCTCCGCTTCCTGGACCGAGCGGGAACGTGGAATACTTCCTCTGGCTGGTCAAGGATGGCGGGGCCAGCGCGCCGACCGATGAAGAGCTCGTCACCATGGTGCGCCAAGCAGTGAAGGAGGGTCCGCAATGACCGAAAAGCCACAACGCGAGGTACTCCTCGTCGCACACACTGGTGTACACGAAAACCTGGGGTTAGCAGCTGAGGCGGCATCGCGTCTGCAGGAGGGGGGTATTGATGTCCGCGTGATGGCCACGGCTGATCCGGCGCCTGTCGCGCGCCACGAGATCCTGGGTCGTTTCAAGCGCTACGGCCACACTACGGAAGCCGCGACCGGTGTGGAAATGGTGTTGGTGCTAGGTGGCGACGGTACGTTCTTGCGCGCAGCTGATATTGCTCACGCGGCCGATGTGCCGGTGCTGGGTATCAATATGGGGCACATTGGTTTCTTGGCGGAGTGGGAGCAGGAATCCCTGCAGGAGGCCATCGAGCGGGTGATCGCTAAGGATTACCGCGTGGAAGATCGCATGACCTTATCGATTACAGCCCGCGATATGGATGGCCGCGTGCTGGGCACGGGGTGGGCGCTCAACGAATGTTCGGTGGAAAACCTCAACCGCCAAGGTGTGTTGGATACCATTTTGGAAGTCGATGAACGCCCCGTGTCTTCTTTCGGCTGCGATGGCGTTCTTGTGTCGACGCCCACCGGTTCCACCGCCTACGCCTTCAGTGCGGGCGGGCCTGTGCTGT
The DNA here is from genome assembly GCF_030408435.1 of Corynebacterium auriscanis. Classification (NCBI taxonomy): domain Bacteria; kingdom Bacillati; phylum Actinomycetota; class Actinomycetes; order Mycobacteriales; family Corynebacteriaceae; genus Corynebacterium; species Corynebacterium auriscanis. The sequence continues at coordinate 1,123,438 of NZ_CP047046.1, forward strand.
GGCCGGAGTTGGATGCGATCCTTGTGGTGACGTCCAATGCGCATACTTTGTTTAGCCGGCCACTGGTGGTATCACCGAATTCTATGGTTGCGGTGGAAACTAACCCCAGCACGTCGCCTGCGACCGTGGTCATGGATGGTTTCCGTCAGATCCACATGCCCCCGGGCGCGCGGGTGGAGATCCGCCGTGGGCCGCAGCCCGTGCGTTGGGTTCGTTTGGACTCGGCACCTTTTACCGATCGCTTGGTGCACAAATTCCGACTGCCCGTGACGGGCTGGAGGGGCCCCCGCCACTAAATGCTGTCTGAGATTCACATTCGCAACCTCGGTGTGATCGCCGAGGCCGAAGCCGAGTTTTCTGATGGGTTAACCGTCGTGACGGGTGAAACCGGCGCCGGGAAGACCATGGTAGTGACCAGCCTGCGGTTGCTTTCGGGCCATCGCGCGGATGCCTCCCGGGTGCGTGCGGGCGCGGATAAAGCCAGTGTGGAGGGCATTTTCGCCACAGACTCCGCCGAGGTGGCTGCGATGGTAGAGGACATCGGTGGTTACGTGGATGGGAGCGAGGTTATTGCTTCGCGTACCGTGACCGCGGCCGGCAGGTCTCGGGCACATTTGGCGGGCAAGACGGTGGCCGCGGGCGTGTTGGGGGAATTCGCTGGGCACGTTATTACGATTCATGGCCAGAACGACCAGTTGAGGTTGCTGGATAGCGTTCGCCAGTTGCACGCGCTGGATGAGTTTGCCGGGGTGGAGGAGCTCGTGGCGTCGTATAAAGAAAAGCGCAAGGACTGGAAACAAAAAGCAGCCGACCTGAAGCGACGACTGGAGGCCAAGAGGGAATTGGCGCTCGAGGCGGAGACGCTGCAGCGGGCCGTGGAGACGATTGACGAGATCGATCCGCAACCCGGTGAGGATGAGGAGCTTAAGGCGTCCATTCAGCGCTTACAGGACGCCGATGATGTGCGAATGGCGTTGCAGCAGGCCCTGGGGGCTATTGATGGTGATGAGGACGACCCGGAAAACGCGGGTGCGAGCGATCTGCTGGGGCAGGCCACGAGCGCTCTGACGAACGGGTCGGCGGGGAATGACCAGCAGTTAGCGGTGCTGGCTGATCGGTTGCAGGAGATCCTAGCCCAGTTGAGCGATGTGGCCATGGAGCTGGGCCAAGCGATGCTGGACGTGCCGGATCCGGATTCGCTGGAACAGTTGTTGGAGCGTCAGCAGCAGTTGCGGGAGCTGCGGAAGTTTGCCGTGGATGTGGACGGTGCGATTGCGTGGCGCGATGAGGCGCGGGCGAAGTTGGAGACCATCGACGTGTCCGGGGCGGCGATCGAGGAGCTGACAGCGAAGGTCGAGGCAGCGCGGGCTGCGATGATGACGGTGGGTGAGAAGCTGTCTAAGACTCGGGCGAAGGCCGCGACGCAGTTCGGTGAGGCTGTGACGAAGGAGATTCGCGGGCTGCACATGTCGGCTAAGGTGCGCGTGGATATCACCAAGGGGGAGCCGAACGCGCACGGGTTGGACGAGGTGGAGTTCCGTCTGGTTCAGGGCGGGCATGATACGGCGCTGGCGGCTTCGGCTTCCGGTGGCGAGCTTTCGCGTGTGATGTTGGCGTTGGAGGTCATTTTGGCGGGCAAGGGCCGCACAATGGTCTTTGACGAGGTTGATGCCGGAGTGGGTGGCAAGGCCGCTGTGGAGATTGGGCGGAGGCTGGCCAGGCTAGCTGTGGACAACCAGGTCATCGTGGTTACCCACTTGCCGCAGGTTGCTGCTTTTGCCGACGCCCACGTGTATGTCTCCAAGGCCGCCAGCGAGGACTCGGTATCGTCTTCGGTTCGGACTCTGTCCGCGGAGGAGCGAACGGAAGAGCTGTCGCGCATGTTGGCGGGCCTAGAAAGCGAAACGGGCCGGGCCCATGCAGAAGAGCTGCTGTCTATGGCGCGTGAAGCTAAGGCCGAGCTTTAAACTTTTTGAAAAAATTTTCGCTGAGTTAGCTCTACTTACATTAATGTGTTTTTGCACTTAAGACTGCAGATGTGGAGCAGGGGCTTGCTATCCAGGGGTTTTGTGGCTTCAGTTCTGCGAAAAAATGCACTGATGGCGTAAAGCAAGCTGTGTATAGTTTGGCAATGTAAAGCAGGCGATAGTCGCTAGGGGCAGGAGCAAGCTTTGCCAGGTGTTCGGGTAGTCCAGGAAGTTCGTGTTGGTGGGACTGACTGGAGTTACGGGGACGAGTGCCTGCCAGTGCAGTTTTACTGCTGTGGTTAAGTTGCGGGATTGAGCTTGGCCAGCGGTGGGGAGCTGGAGCTGGGAATGAAACCACCAAGTAAGAGGATGCTTCATGCGGAAATATTTTGGGGGCGCTGCAGCGGCTTGCGTTGCCACAATCGCGGTTGTTGCGTTGAGTGGCTGCAGTGTGTCTCTTGAGGACGCGATGTCGGGCGCGGAGACGACCATGGGGGATCGTTTCGGGGAATCGACTCGTGCACGCGAGGGGCAGGCGCATGATCCGAAAGGGGAAAGTGGTAGCTCTGGGGCTGGCACTGGACGCGGAACTGGAGGCGCAGATGATTCCTCATCTGGGCGGCCAGGAGCACAGGAGAAGGGGAGCCCCGCCGGCGAGGGGGCTCGGCCGGCGGGGCATGAGGGGCTGTGGTTCGACTCCGAACCTGCGGACCCCTGGGACAGATACGTTTGGAAATCGCAGAAATACATCGGCAAAGGGGGTGATATTCCGAAGCTGGGCCCGGGCACAGCGGACAAAGCATTTTGGGGGTTGCCGGACCTGTGTTCCCGGCAGATGCAGCTACGAATGAAGGACGTGGGGTTTGTGTTTGCTGAGGTCGGCGCCAACGACTCAGGGTTGCGCGATTGCTACTACCGCGAACATGGAAAAAGCGATTCTTTACTGAACGGCGGATTCGTCTTACTTACGTTCACTACAGAGTTTCACCGCTTTCAAAAGCTTGAAGGGTGGCCGATTGTGAACCCCGGTAGTTCCTTTTCTCCGGTTCATAGAAAAAACCAACTCCCTGAATTTCAATGCGGGGCACAAATGATGATGAATCGAATATCTGTTTCCGCGACTTTTTACGTTGATATGTTGCAAAGGACGGATTTTGAAGACAACTGCCATAAGTCCGTTTCGTTAGCAGAAGTGGTATCCAATATAATAAGTTAATTTATGAATAAATTCCTATTAAGGGGGAATAGTATGTTATCTTTCGATGTCCGTGGCCTATCCAATGTGAATAGAGCACTTGAGAATGCTCTTTTGCAGCTCCTGAAGCTGCGACAAGCTGCCGGGGGTACTGCGCCATTCACCACCGTCCCATCAATAAACACGGCCTTCGCGCAGCACCAATCCATCTGGGCTGGCCAATCAGGGTCTGGGGTGGATACCATTGAAAACATTCGCGAACGCATCCAATGGGTTCACCACTTATTCGCCGCCCATATTTCGGGGTTCGAACTCCAAGAAGAATTATCCAAAGCCTCTCTAGATAGCGTCCATTCTCACGTCACACGCAATGCCTCCGAGCATCAGTTGCAATTACCCAGCAACGCGGAACGTCAAATAGACAACCTCATTTACAACGTTCCCATCGCAGCAGGCGAAGCCACAACACCCTTGGCCGCACTCATCGCGGCCTTTCAAGGCGACGATTCCGTTCCGCTCCTCGCTGCGAAGCGTTGGAGTGACGCAGGCCGCCAACTCGGCACCGCCATGGCCAGCCTTAACAACGCGTCCAACATGATCGCCGCCAGTGCACAGGGGACCTCCTTCGACGCCGCCCGCGCTGCCATCGGCGACCTCGTCAAACTCGGCACCGTGGTCAGCGCCAACACCATGACAATGGCCGCTTCCGTGGGGCAATTCCCCACCATCCGCGCCACCAACCTCGCCGCTCTGCACTCAATCCAGGCCAGCACCGCGCTGATCACCTCACCCGCTGAGCGCCTCGCCGCCGAGCAAGCCGCGGTGGCATCGTTCGTGTCATCGCACTTGCAACCCTCGCTTGAGTTAGTCAAGCCACCCGTATCCAATCTGGGTGTGCCCATCACAATCCGCTCTGGCGGCGGCACATTGAGTGCCGGTGCATTCGGCGACTCTTCCGCACCCGCCGTCATCAACACCATCAACGGGACGACCGAATCTGCTGCACCAACCGCCACCGGCACCATGGCTCACCATGCCTCCCATGCTGCGGCCCAGGCCGGTCACGGGTCACCGTCGCAGGTTGTCGCCACCCCGGCTAGCGCTGCTACTTCCCCTGTCTCGACGCCACCCAGCCCTCCCCATCTCACACCCGCAACAGGTGCACCTGTCGCAGCGCACGCGCCGTCCGCCGGGTCTCCGCTGCACCTCGTGTCACCCGCGCCGACGGCCAATGCTCAGGTCGCGTCCGTCCGGCCTGCAACGGCTGGCCCTGCGCCTGCGCCCGAATCCGCGCAGCCCGTTTCTCGGACTGTATCGAACGTCACCCCGCTTTCCGCTCCGCGCGCGACACCACCAGCGGGCGGAGCTACGGGGATCGTCCGGGGTGTGTCTGGGCCGTCTCCGCTGGGATCCTCCGGTGCGATTGCAGCGGGAGGTACCAATCCAACCGCGGGACGCGCCGCCGGTTCCCCTCGCGTGCCCCGTTTACCATATGCTGCCCAGACCGTCGGCCAGTCCAACGTGGTGCGCGGCGCGTTCGGCGCAGCCCCGGTTGGCTCGGGCACACAATCATCGGCGGGCGCGCGGGGAGCGATGGGCGTCGGCGGTAGAGGCACAGCAACCAAAGCCAGCGCCAAGGTATTCAACTTCAGCAAGTCCGACCGCGAGTATTTCGCTCGGCAGTTCATGGGACGGCAGCAGAAGCGGAGGACCGTGCGGAAGGTGATTACTGGGAAATAGCCGCGCAACCCGGCGCGCCTACAACAACATCAGTCACAGCGGCACCACAATAGGCGCCATGACTCGATCCCGCTCCGACCAGCCCGGCCTCATCGGTGCCACCCGCGACCTCACTGGCCCCAAGGGGATTCACAAGAACCTCACCAAGGGGAAGTTGGGCGCTGGTGACATCGCCGTCATCAATCAACCTGATATCAACCGCTCGATGGCGCAGCGCTTCATCGATGCCCAGGTAGGTGCAGTTGTGAACGTCGCGCCCTTCACCACCGGTCGCGTACCGAACTTCGGTCCGCAGATGATGCTGGATTCCGGGATTATCCTGGTGGAAAATGCCGATGACGAAGTGGCTCGCAAGATCAAAAACGGCAAGAAAGCGCGCCTCGATGAAGGCAAGGTTTTCTACGGTGACCGGTCCATCGGCGGTGGTGATGAGCTGGACCTCGATACCGCAATGGAGCGTTTCGACGAGGCCCGCGATTCCCTGGGCGATCACATGGAGGCCCTTAGTGGCAACACGGCGGAGTTTGTGCGGAGTGAGTCCCCGCTGCTCATCGACGGGTTGGGCATTCCGGAAGTCGATGTGGACATGGACGACCGCAAGGTGCTGGTGGTCAGCCCAGATCCGCGGCTACACGAGAAGTTGAAGGATCTGCGCTACTTTATCCGCGAGTATGACCCGATCATCATCGGGGTTGGGGCTGCGGCCGACGAACTACTGGCCGAGGGGCACAAGCCGCGGATCATCCTCGGCGACCCCGAGACCATTGCGACGAACACCCTGCGTTCCGGCGCGTTGGTGGTCCTGCCCGCTGGTCCGGACGGGCACGCACCCGGTTTGGAGCGTATTCAGGACCTCGGCGTGGGCGCGATGACATTCCCCGCTGCGACGAGCAACCCCACTCACTTGGCGCTGCTGCTGGCGGAGTACCATGGCGCGTCCATGGTCGTTCACCTCGGTGAGAACCTCAATCTGGATACCCTGTTCTCCCAAGCTCACGATCCCGAGACCCCTTCTGCGATGCTCACCCACTTGAAGGTCGGCTCCCGACTTGTCGATTCCACCGCCGTCGCCGAGCTGTACCGGGTGTCCAAGTCCGGCAGCGGCTGGCTGTGGGCGATCTTGGGCGTGTTGCTGGCTATCGTGGTCATTATCGCGATAGCCGGATTTAGCGGGGATCAGGGATTCGTGGATAATCTCATCGATACCTGGAACGGCATTGCATTGAGCTTCCAGGACCTCTTCAAGAATTAGGGAGGATCCTTCCATTGAGTAAATCCCGAGTGATCGCGGGTCTGGGCCTTGGATTGGCTGCGGGCACCGCTTTAGGTTTCTACGCGCTTGCGCCGAATGTCCCGGGTGGCCCCAGCAGCACGGGTTCTGCCACCCACCGTGAGCTGGAGGAGCAGACCAGCGCCCGCGAGATTGCCGAAGGCAAGAACAAGGCCAGTGATGCCGTTCTTGAGGATGTGGCAAGCTCTGCTGTTCGCGGCAAGCTTGATGGTAAGGCTGTGGTTCTTATCTATACCGACGACGCCCCGCGCTCCGATGTGGAAGCCACCCGCCGGCTCCTGCGGCAAGCGGGCGCGAAGCTAACGGGCAGTGTGGCTCTAACAGATAAAGCCGTGCAGTCAAACAGTGGCGACGACATCAAGTCGATTGCCGCGAACTCGCTGCCAGCAGGGGCCAAGTTGTCCGAGAAGAACCTGACCCCAGGCATGCACGCCGGCCAGCTGCTGGGCGCAGCGTTGAAGTCTGGAAGCAAGGCCGCGAGCGAGACGGACCGTGGCGTGGTGTTTGGCAGTCTGAAGAAAGCCGACTACATCAAGTATGACGGTGAGGCTCCGAAGGCTGCGGAGGCTGCCGTGATCATCACGGGTAACCGGGCGGACGATGCCGATAACGGGAATTACGCAACGAATTTTTTCGCCGATTTCAGTGCGGGTGTGGATCAAGCGATGAAGAACGTGGTTTTGGCCGGCCAGCCGCAGAGCGCGGAAAAGAACGGTGCCATCGGCATCGTTCGTGGCAAGGCTGAGTACGCAGATGCGTTCAGCACGGTGGACAACGTCGACAGTGTGGCAGGGCGGATCACGGTGGTGCAGGGGCTTGCCCGCGAGGTCAAGGGGCGCTCAGGGCACTTCGGTGCTGCGGAGAATGCTGCTGCTGCCAGCGCTAATGACGGATAATTACAACCATGTGTTAGGCTGAAGTCCCGTAGGTAAGCACCTGCGGGATTTTTGTTTTCCCGCTTGTGACGAGGCTTGAGTAAATCGGATCTATCGGGAGCAGCCATGTCGAACGGCCATTCAGAACGTAAGACCAAGTTCATTTTCGTAACCGGTGGCGTGGCGTCCTCGCTGGGCAAGGGTTTGACCGCTGCCAGCTTGGGTCAGCTGCTCGCCGCCCGGGGCTTGCGCGTGACGATGCAGAAGCTGGATCCGTACCTGAATGTGGACCCCGGTACCATGAATCCGTTTGAGCATGGCGAGGTGTTTGTCACTGAAGACGGCGCAGAGACCGATCTGGACCTGGGGCACTACGAGCGCTTCCTGGACCGCAACCTGTCCGCCACCGGCAACGTCACCACCGGCAAGGTGTACTCTAACGTGATCGCCAAGGAGCGTCGTGGTGAGTACCTAGGCAAGACCGTGCAGGTTATTCCTCACATCACCGATGAGATCAAGCGCTCCGTCTTGGCCATGGCCAATCCTGACGAAGAGGGTGCGGTTCCCGATGTTGTGATTTCCGAAATCGGTGGCACCGTGGGTGATATCGAATCCCAGCCCTTCCTTGAGGCAGCCCGTCAGGTGCGCCACGAGGTGGGCCGCGAGAATATTGTGTTCATCCACGTTTCCTTGGTTCCGTACTTGGCGCCGTCGGGCGAGCTGAAGACCAAGCCAACCCAGCACTCCGTGGCTGCATTGCGGTCCATCGGTATTGTTCCGGATGCTCTGGTGCTGCGCGCTGACCGCGATGTTCCGCAGTCCATGAAGGACAAGATCGCACTGATGTGTGACGTTGAGGAAGAGGGCGTTATCGCCTGCCCCGATGCGCCGTCGATTTACGACATCCCCAAGGTGCTGCACTCGCAGCACTTGGATACGTTCATCATTCGCCGCATGAACTTGCCATTCCGCGATGTGGACTGGACAGTATGGGGCACGCTTCTGGACCGCGTGCACAAGCCCGAGGGTGAGGTAAACATCGGAATCGTCGGTAAGTACATTGACCTGCCGGATGCTTACCTGTCCGTCGCGGAAGCCGTCCGCGCTGCGGGCTTTGGTGCCAAGGTGAAAGCCAATGTGAAGTGGATCGCCTCCGACCAGTTGGAAGACCCAGCGCGCGCAGAGCAGGAATTGGCCGATGTAGATGGAATTGTCATCCCAGGCGGATTCGGCATCCGTGGTATCGAGGGCAAGATCGGCGCTATTCGCTATAGCCGTGAAAACCGTCTGCCGCTTCTGGGGATCTGCTTGGGCCTGCAGTGCATTGTCATTGAGGCTGCGCGCCAGGCGGGACTGGAAGACGCATCCTCCACCGAGTTCGATCCCGAGGCAACCACGCCCGTCATCTCCACCATGGAAGAGCAGAAAGCCGCTGTATCCGGTGAGGCGGACTTGGGTGGCACCATGCGTTTAGGTTCCTACCCGGCGAAGTTGGCCAGTGGTTCCGTGGTAGCCGGGCTGTACGGTAAGGAGGATGTGACCGAGCGTCATCGCCACCGCTACGAGGTCAACAACCAGTACCGGGACCAGATCACGGAAGGCTCCGGCCTGCTTTTTTCCGGCACATCACCAGATGGCAAGCTCGTGGAGTTCGTCGAGTACCCAACGGACCTGCACCCGTATTTCGTGGCAACCCAAGCACACCCTGAATATAAGTCTAGGCCGACCCGTCCACACCCACTGTTCCAGGGGCTGGTGGATGCGGCATTGGAACACCGCGATAACCGCTAAAATCACTACACTCGTTGTCATGACTGAACCCCTGTCACGCGAACAACATCCAGATGCCACCGACAAGTATCCCGTCAAGGCCTCGAAGGTCCTGTTCGATGGCCCCATCATCGCGGTTCGTCAGGACACGATCGATGGTCCGACTGGTGAGATGACCCGTGAGATTGTCGAGCATTTCAGTGCCGTGGCCATCGCTCCCGTACGGGATGGAAAAGTGCTGCTGATCCGCCAGTATCGGCACGGAGTAGGCCGTTACCTATGGGAGATTCCCGCGGGGTTGTTGGACATGGCCGGTGAGAACCCATTGGATGCAGCCCGTCGCGAGTTGGCGGAAGAAGCTGGCCTTGTGGCGGAGCGGTGGCATCTTTTGGGTGACGTGGTGACGTCCCCCGGCTTCTGTGAAGAGTTCACGCGCATCTACCTGGCTGAGGGCCTATCTAATGACCTCAGCGAATTGGATTTCGAGATCCCAGATCCCGAGCACGAAGAAGCAGACCTCGAGACCCGATGGGTTCCCGTGCCGGAAGCCATCGAATGGGTGCAGATGGGCAAGGTGGAAAACTCTATTGCCGTGGCCGCGTTGCTCCACTTGGCTGTTGGTACCAAGCGCGACGTCAGCGAGCCTTATTACTACCACTCCGGTATGGCCGAGCGCCGTGGCCACGAGCCGGGTCAGGACATGAAATTCGTCCGGTGAATAACAACGACCGCTTAATTCACCAGTGGCGCCGGCACCTGCAGACTGAACGCAATGTCTCCAGCCACACTCTGAATAATTATCAGCGCGATATCGACCGCTATCAGGAATGGCTTGGGGACAAGGATCTTACGAACGTCACCAGCAACGATATCGAGAAGTATCTGGTGTGGTTGCAGACGGACCAGTCAGGGCACAAAGGGATAGCGCAATCTAGTGCGGCACGCGCACTCGCCAGCATCCGCAGTTTGCATGATTTCGGCGAGCGCGAGAAACTCCTCGCCAGCAACGCCGCCGCCACAGTCCCGGTGCCGAAACGGGGTGCACCTATCCCTAAGGCGCTGACCGTCGAACAGGTCATTAGCTTGCTTGACGCCACGCCGAACAGCGATGCCGCCTCTCTCGTAGACATCAGGGATCGCGCGGTGTTGGAGATGCTGTATTCCACGGGTGCGAGGATCAGCGAACTGTTGGCACTAGATGTCGACGATGTGGATCAGGGGGAGCGCATGGTTCTGGTGCGAGGCAAGGGTGCAAAGGAGCGACTGGTGCCGCTTGGCAGCCCGGCGTCGATGGCCCTAGAACAGTATGTGGTGCGAGCGAGACCAGCGATGAATAAGAAGGGGTCACCGGCGCTATTTTTGAATGTGCGTGGCGGACGGATGGGGCGGCAGTCCGGGTTTAAAGCCGTGACCCAGGCTGCAGAGCGGGCAGGTTTGCCACCGGTGTCGCCCCACGCGTTGCGGCACTCGTTTGCTACGCATCTGCTGCAAGGTGGGGCGGATGTGCGAGTTGTGCAGGAGTTGCTGGGGCATAGCTCGGTGGCGACGACGCAGATTTATACCAAGGTGACCGCTGATCACCTGCGCGAGATGTGGGCCACTTCGCACCCCCGCGTGTGAGTGGCTGATAATCTATAGCGTGTAATTAGTTCGCAATTACCGTTGATGGTTTTATTGGACAAGGGTAGGACAAGGGAAAGGGCTTGACTGTGTCAGAATCCGACGCGCTTTTCGATAAGCCCGAGCAGAAGATCGGCCTGACCGGTCGGCCCATGCGGGAGTTGCCGGATCCGGCGCCGTTGAAATCGCATGGGCCTGCCAGCATCATTGCCATGTGTAACCAGAAGGGCGGGGTGGGGAAGACCACCTCGACTATCAATATGGGTTCGGCTCTAGCTGCCTTCGGGCGCAAGGTTTTGCTGGTGGACTTGGACCCGCAGGGTGCCTTGTCAGCCGGCTTGGGGATTGGTCACCAGGAGCTGGACGTTACGGTGTATAACCTGCTGGTGGATAATTCGCTGTCTATTCTAGATGCAATCCACGAAAGTCCAGTCGAGGGGCTTGACGTGGTGCCGGCGAATATCGATCTGTCCGCTGCTGAGATCCAATTGGTCAATGAGGTCGGCCGTGAACAAGCACTGGCGCGGGCGTTGCGTCCAGTGATGAACGACTACGATTTCATCGTCATCGATTGTCAGCCATCGTTGGGGTTGCTGACGGTGAACGCGCTATCGTGTGCGGATTCTGTGATCATTCCCGTCGAGTCCGAGTATTTTTCCTTGCGTGGTTTGGCACTGCTGATGGACACGGTAGAAAAGGTGCGTGATCGGCTGAACTTCCGGCTGGAGGTTTTGGGCATTCTGGTGACGATGTTCGATCGTCGCACCTTGCACTCGCGCGAGGTGATGGAGCGATTAGTGGAGGCCTTTGGTTCTAAGGTCTTCGACTCGGTGATTACACGCACCGTGCGGTTCCCGGAAACGTCCGTGGCTGGCGAGCCGATCGACACCTGGGCACCGAAGTCATCTGGCGCAGTGCAGTATCGCAACCTTGCCGCAGAGGTCATCGAGCGCGTAGCTGCCCAACCTTAGGATCAGCCGGTGGAATCCACACAGCCGGAGATCACAGGCTTCCGTGTCGCTTTGGCCAACTTCGATGGGCCGTTTGACCTGTTATTGCAGCTGATTCACTCCCATAAGTTGGACATCACGGATGTTGCCTTGGCACGAGTGACCGATGAGTTCATTGCGTACACGAAGGGGTTATCGAAATCCGCGGAGGATTTGGATGAGGTCACTGAGTTCCTTGTGGTGGCCTCCACGTTGTTGGATCTGAAAGCCGCGCGGCTGGTTCCACGGGGTGAGGTGGAGGATGAAGAGGACCTCGCCCTCTTGGAATCTCGTGACCTGCTGTTTGCTCGTTTGCTGCAGTACCGGGCGTATAAGCAGGTGGCGCAGATGTTTGCGGAGTGGCAGCGCAACGCGGCGCGGCGCCACCCGATTGGGCTGTCGCTGGAGGAGCACCAAGCGAACCTGCTGCCTCCCGTGGAGATCGGTCACACTGCTGACAGCTTCGCGGAACTTGCCGCTGCTGTGTTCCGTCCGCGGCCGTCGGGTGTGGATACGGGGCACGTTCACCAGGTTGCGGTGAGTGTCCCGGAGCAGGCTGGGCACATTCTTAATACATTGAAAGTCGCTGGTGAGAACAGGTGGGTGAGTTTCGGTACGTTGATAGCCGATTGCGAGCTGAATATGACTATCGTGGGGCGCTTCTTGGCGTTGCTGGAGCTTTACAAGGCCCGGGCCATCGGAATCGAGCAGGAGATCCCGTTGGAGGAAATGTCCGTGGCCTGGACTGGGCTGGATGTGGACCCGGCCGTGGTTGCGGCATCGAACTGGACGTAACCTGAATTCATGAACGACCATGAAAACGAGTCTGCGGCCGCTGTGCCTCTGGCACCTGTTTCACTTTTGCGCAGTCGCATCGAATCCCTGTTGCTTGTGAGTGACGAGCCGGTCACCGCTGCTGAGCTTGCGCGGGTTCTTTCCACCGACGCCACGGTGGTCCCCGCCAACGAGATCGAGATGGTGTTGGTGGAGATTCGGGACGAGTTTGATGCGCGAGGTTCTGGCTTCGAATTGCGTGAAAGCGACGGGGCTTATCGGCTGTACACGCGGAGGGAGAATTCGGAGGCCGTGGAGGCAAAGCTTCTGGATGGTACGCAGCAGCGGTTATCGCGCGCGGCTCTCGAAACTTTGGCGGTGGTGGCGTATCGCCAGCCGGTGACGCGAGCGCAGGTTTCGGCCGTCCGCGGTGTTAACTGCGACGGCGTCATGCGTACATTGGCGTTGCGTGGCCTGGTTTCGGAGGTCCCCGAAGGACCGGGTGGAGCGAACTTGTACTCCACCACGGACTTATTCCTCGAACAGCTGGGTATTGCTTCTCTCACCGAACTGCCTGATTTGGCACCACTTCTTCCCGAGGTTGACTCGATTGACGATTAGAGCCATGGAGCGGGATCTATAAATTCTCGACCCTGGGTTGGTGTTTAGAATGGCGGCTCGTCGTTGTTGCTATTGGGTTCGTCTTCCTGGTCGATGATTCCTAGTCGTCGTTCGTTATAGGCATGGGTGACCCTGATGCGCCTGGTGGCTTTGTGTTGGAATGTTTCGCGGCCGAGGGGGCCGTCGCTGGTGGTGGTGATGGTGTGGCCGTCTCCGTGGCTGGTCCAGGTTTCTGTGCCGTCGGGGTGGAGGGTTACATCCCAGTTTCCGGCGGTTTTCAACCGGTGGTGCTTAGCGCACAGCAGGTGCAAATTGTCGGTGGACGTCGGCCCCGACGCGGTGGGGTTGGTGTGGTCGTAGCGGTGGACGTGGTCGATTTGGCATCGGTGGGCGGGGATGGTGCAGCCGGGGAATCGGCAGTGCCCGTCTCGTCCGGCGACCATGGCAGCGGTGCGGGCGGATGGTTGGTAGCCGTTGTTATCGCTGGTGCCGGCGCCGGCGAGGTGGGTGATGCGGTCGAGCCAGGCGGCGGAGGCGGCGGTGGTGAGCCAGTGACCTTCGCCGAAGACGTCGTCCAGTGGCAGGCCGAAGGTGTTTTTGTAGAGGTTGAGAGTGATCGATGCGGTGGTCTGGCCGCGTAGTAGCCCGAGGAAGGCTTGGCCTTGGGTGGTGTTATTGGTGGTGGCGGCGTTGTTGATGGCTTTGAGTAGTTCGACGCCGGTGATGGCATCGACGGTGAGAGTGAAGGTGGTGTAGTTCGGGTCGCGGTTGTCGTAGCTAAAGGAGCTCACACCATCGTGGTAGGTATCCTCATCCATGGGTGGGACGTCATCGGGGTTGATGCCGTCGTTATCACTGTCAGCATCAGTGCCGGCATCCGTGTCAGGGGTGTCTTTCGGGACTGGAACCGCTAAGGGGTCGATGAACTCCATGAGGCGTGCGAATGTGTCATCGATCCATTTGAGGGAGCGCATCGCTTGATTAGGCACCGTCGGTTCCAGCAGTTTGACCACTGCATGATCCACCAGTTTCCGATGATTGGTTTTAACAATGGATAGGTGCTCGCAAAGCCGGAATACCAGCTGGAAATGAAACGCGCCACCACTGACTAGGTGGGCGAACCGGGGAAAATTCGTGAGGGTCAGTCCAACCATGGCGATCTGTTCGGCCTTCCACGCCGTTAAACCCGTCCGCGCGTGAACGCGGGTGGTGTGGTCGTCAATCATGTCCTCCATGCTGGGCAATGTCAGATAGGCGAGGTAAACGTGAAGTGCATTGATGGTCTTGGAAGCCAGGCTGACAGGATCGCTTGGGTCGTCTACACGCCATGAGGCTTCTGGATGACGCCACTGCGGTTCCAGCTGCTCCAGGATGAGAACGAGCTCTTCGGGCAGTTCCTCATCCGGTGGCTCGGGTAGTCGTCCATGGGGAGGTTCGTCAGAAAGGCCACTCCCTGGCGGGACGTTATTTTGTTCGAAATTATCCATTCCAGGAATGGTTTCTTGGCTTTGATGTTTCCCCTCTGGGGTGGGCCCGGACTGAGCTGCGGATTTATCGTATGGAGCGTTGGTTGAGGTGGAATGCTGTTGTGGCGGTGAATCTTTATGGTCGTTGAAGTCTTTGTGATTACTCACGTTTCCCCCGTTTCGTCCCCTTTGTTACCCCAATATTAGAACGGCTGTACGAACCAGTCAATAGTTTGTTAGAAGAATTCCTAGGAAATAAATCAGCATCTCAGAGGGGGCTAGCATCTCAGAGAGGGTGGGCTAGCATGGCGGGGGCAGGGACAAGTGGGTGGCGTAGAAGCTGGATGGGAAGCGGCCGGGGGACTAGCAGTGGAGAAGGGGGCCCAGCTGCAATGGTTCACTATGGCTGCCTACCTGCTAGGATGTGGGAGGATATATAACACACTTCTCATGTGAGGAAACACAGTTGAATAGAACCGCTCGCCGAGACGGCACACCGGAAAATGATCGTCAACGAAATCAAGATAATTCCCGAAATGGGCAGCAGGGGCGGGGCTCGGCTGCACGCAACGGTGCACGCACCAATCCGCGCGGTGCTGCGCGGGGTGCGGGACGAGGTGCGGGACGGAACAACGCACGCAAAGCACCCGTGCCACAGCCAGTCGACAGCAGCCCGCGCGACGTGGACCGCTTTGTGCCCAACGTGAACCCAGCCAAGCACCAGCATGTGTCGGAAGATGAAGCGGCGCAGATTTTGGCGTCAGAAAAGAAAGAAAAGCAGCAGGTCAGGCTACAGAAAGTTCTTGCATCCGCCGGAGTAGCAAGCCGGCGCATGAGTGAAAAACTGATCGCTGCGGGCCGAGTTGAGGTCAACGGCGAGGTCGTGCGGCAAATGGGGTTGCGGATTGATCCGAGCGTCGATGTCGTTCGGGTGGATGGCACCCGCGTGCAGGTCAACGAGGAAATGGTGTACTTCGTGTTGAACAAACCACGCGGTGTGCACTCGACGATGCACGACGATTTAGGGCGCCCGCACGTGGGAGAGCTCGTGGAGGCCAAGTTCAATCAGGGGCAGGGGTTGTTCCACGTGGGTCGATTGGATGCCGCGACAGAGGGGCTGTTGCTGCTCACGAACGACGGTGAACTGGCCAACCGACTGATGCACCCGAAGTACGAAGTCCCGAAGACGTACATGGCAACGGTGCTTGGTGAGGCGGACCGGGCGCTCATCCGAACGCTCAAAGAAGGCGTGGACCTGGAAGACGGCATCGCTAAGGCCGACTACGTGCAGATCGTGGACGTATGGCAAGGCAAATCGCTGGTCAAGATTGAGCTGCATGAGGGGCGTAAGCACATCGTGCGCCGCATGCTGAAAGCTGCTGGTTTCCCCGTCCAAGCGCTGGTCCGCACCAAGATCCACACCGTGCAGCTAGGCGAGCAAAAGCCCGGCACCGTACGCGCACTCAATAGCTCGGAGCTGCAAAGTCTTTACAAGGCCGTGGGGCTGTAGGCCTCCCCAGAAGCATCCCGAAAGGATCGTTGAATGACTACTAACCCCACTCACGCCCTCGCAACCCACGAAAACACTGCCGGTGGCGGGTTCATCGTTGCAGTTGACGGCCCTAGCGGCACGGGTAAATCTACTGTTTGTCGACGCCTTGCTGAGCTCGCCAACGCAAAATACTTGGACACAGGCGCGATGTATCGCGTCGCTACGCTGCACGTTCTGCGGCAGCGAATCGACCCCACCCACGCGGACGCTACGAACGCGATCATTGCCGCCACCCAGAACCTGCCACTCGAGGTCAACGAAGATCCCCGCAGCACGGAAGTCCTGCTGGACGGCCAGGACGTATCCGGGGAAATCCGCGGGCCGGAAGTCACAGCGCACGTTTCCGCTGTCTCGGCAATCCCGGAGGTACGCGAGAACCTGGTGAAGTTGCAGCGCGAGCTGGCCGAGAGGGCCGGGCGATGCGTGGTTGAGGGGCGCGATATCGGTACGGTCGTGCTGCCCGATGCGCCCGTGAAGGTGTTCATGACCGCCAGCGCAGAGATTCGGGCGCGACGCCGGTTTGACCAGGACGTTGCGGCCGGTCGCGACGTGGAGTTCGACGCGGTCCTCGCCGACGTGCAGCGCCGCGATGAAGCGGACTCTTCCCGCGCAACGTCGCCACTGCGCCCCGCGGACGATGCCACGGTTCTGGATACCGGAGAGCTCAGCATCGACGAGGTGTTGGCGGTATTTCAGGACCTCATTCTGAGCGAGAATGGGGATGGCGAGGGGCGTCGGGAAGAAGAGGCAGTAGAACTTGACGACCTAGTGTTCCGCACCACTGACGGTGACGTGATCGGCGACGGCGAGAGCTATAGCGACGGCGAGAGCGATGAGATCGACGAAGAGAACTTCGACGAGGCCGAATTCAGCGAAGCCGACTTTGGTGAAACTCAATTCTTCGTCGCGGGTCAGGATGCCGAGGAATTTGACCTGCTGAGCAGCGGTGAAGATCAGACTGACTGGGATGCCGTTGAGGAAGCGTTCGGGGTGTTCGGCGATGATGAAGCCGAACGCGAGGCCCTGTGCACCGTTGCCATCGTGGGGCGCCCCAACGTGGGTAAATCCACCTTGGTGAACCGCTTCATCGGGCGTCGCGAGGCAGTGGTGGAGGACTTCCCGGGTGTCACCCGCGACCGCATCAGTTACTTGGGTGAGTGGACCGGGCGTCGATTCTGGGTGCAGGATACCGGTGGCTGGGATCCCGACGCGAAGGGTATCCACGCGGCCATTGCTCGTCAGGCGGAAACTGCGATGGATACGGCCGATGTGATTGTGTTCGTCGTGGACACCAAGGTCGGCATCACTGCGACCGACGAGGTGATTGCACGCAAGCTACAGCGCTCCAACATCCCGGTGATTCTGGTGGCCAACAAGTTCGATTCCGATTCGCAGTACGCCGATATGGCCGAATTCTGGGGCTTGGGTCTGGGCGAGCCATTCCCGGTCTCCGCGCAACACGGCCGTGGCGCAGCCGATGTCTTGGATCAGGTCCTCAAGGACTTCCCCGACCAGCCACGGCAGACGTCGATTGTTTCGGGTCCGCGGCGCGTTGCGCTGGTGGGTCGTCCCAACGTGGGCAAGTCCAGCCTGTTGAACAAGGTCACGGGCGAAGAGCGCTCGGTTGTCGATAATGTCGCTGGTACCACCGTCGATCCCGTGGACTCCATCGTTGAGCTGGACGAGAAGACCTGGCGCTTTGTGGACACCGCCGGAATCCGCAAGAAGACTAAAACCGCACGCGGTCACGAGTTTTACGCTTCATTGCGCACTCGGGCTGCTATTGATGCCGCAGAGGTCGCTATTTTTCTGGTTGACGCCAGCGAGCCCATCGCCGAACAGGATCAGCGAGTACTCCGGCTGATCCTCGACTCCGGTCGTGCCCTAGTGGTGGCATACAACAAGTGGGATCTCGTTGACGAGGACCGCAGGTGGGAACTGGAGCGCGAGATTGATCTGCAGTTGGCACATGTGCCTTGGGCGCGACGCGTGAACATTTCCGCGAAGACGGGGCGCGCGCTGAAAAAGCTGGAGCCTGCGATGATCGAGGCACTGGAGAGCTGGGATCAGCGCATCCCAACGGGCCAGCTGAATACGTGGTTGCGCGCCGTTATCGCGCAGACCCCGCCACCTATGCGCGGCGGTCGACTGCCTCGCGTATTGTTCGCTACCCAGGCCTCCACCAAGCCTCCGGTGATCGTGCTATTTACGACCGGATTCTTGGAGCACGGCTACCGGCGCTTCTTGGAGCGCAAACTGCGTGAGGCATTCGGCTTCGAAGGATCCCCGGTCCGCATTGCGGTTCGTGTGAGGGAGAAGCGCAAGCGGAAGTAGGGGCCCTAGGTAAATAGCCCTACCGGGTCTAGAAAAGTCCGCGGATCTGACCCGACTCGTCGAGGTCGATGCCTTCTGCAGCTGGGCGCTTAGGCAGGCCGGGGAGGGTCATAACATCCCCGGTCAGGGCGACGATAAAGCCCGCCCCAATGCGGGGCACCAGTTGTCGTACATGCAAAGTGTGACCACTAGGTGCACCGAGGGCCGCGGGGTCGTCGCTGAAGCTGTACTGGGTTTTCGATACACACACGGGAAGCGTGTCCCAGCCGTTGTTGCGCAGGAACTGCAGATCCTTGCGTGCTGCGTTCGATAGTTCCACGCCCTCCGCGCCGTAGATCTCGGTGGCGATCGTATGCAAGCTAGCCTCGATTCCCGCGGCTGGGTCGTACAACTGCTGGTTTTGGGCGGGCTGAGTGAGGACTTCCGCCACCGCGTCGGCCAAGTCCAACGCGCCGTCGCCGCCCTCAGACCACACTCGGGTTTCCACAACACGCACGCCGTGGTTTTGTCCCCATGTGCGCAGAATTTCGCGTTCGGCATCAGTGTCGCTGGCAAAGGAGTTCAGTGCCACCACGGGCTCCACATTGAATTTGCGGGTATTTTCCACGTGACGCTCTAGGTTGACCAGCCCGGCCTTCAATGCGGCGAGGTTTTCCTCCGTGAGAGAATCCCGGGCAACACCGCCGTTGTACTTCAGCGATCGAATGGTTGCCACCACAACCACAGCACCGACGTTGAGGTCGCCAGCGCGAGCCTTGATGTTGAAGAATTTTTCCGCTCCCAAGTCAGAACCAAACCCAGCTTCGGTGAGCACCACATCGGCCAATCCCAGAGCGGTTTTGGTAGCAACGAGAGAATTGCACCCGTGCGCGATATTTGCGAAAGGCCCGCCGTGAACCAAAGCGGGTGTGCCACCCAGTGTTTGTACCAAGTTGGGATTGATGGCGTCGCGAAGCAAAACAGCCAGAGCGCCGGTGGCCTTAAGATCGGCGGCGGTGACAGGCGTGCGATCGTAGGATTGCCCAACAACTATGCGGCCCAAACGCTGCTTAAGATCAGCAAAATCGCTGGCCAAACACAGGATCGCCATGATCTCGCTGGCGGCGGTGATGTCGAATCCGGCCTCGCGTGGAACTCCTTGAACGGGGCCACCTAGGCCAGTGACAATGTTGCGCAGTGCGCGGTCGTTGACGTCCAAGCAACGGCGCCACGTCACGCGACGGGGGTCGATGTTGAGCGCATTGCCGTGGTGGACATGGTTGTCGACGATGGCCGCCAGTGTGTTGGTTGCCGCCGTGATCGCATGCATATCACCGGTGAAGTGAAGATTGATGTCCTCCATGGGCACAACCTGCGCAAAACCGCCGCCGGCCGCGCCGCCCTTGATGCCCATGACGGGGCCTTGGGAGGGCTCGCGGATGGCAACGATGGAGTTGTGGCCACGCATATTCATCGCGTCGGCCAAGCCAATCAACACCGTGGATTTGCCCTCGCCCGCTGGGGTGGGGCTCATGGCGGTGACCAGCACCAGCTGACCACGTTTCTGGGGTTCTAGTGCAGCGATATCGATTTTTGCCTTCGCACGTCCAAACGGCAGCAACGCTTCAATCGGGATGTTTGCCCGGGCCGCGATCTCATCGATCGGGGTCACGTTATGCGCCTGAGCGATCTCTACATCAGTAGGTTGCGATGCGACTGACATCTGTTGTGCGGGGGATGCCTTTGGTTGTGTGGTCATAATTTCACTCTAGGTGCAGCCAGCCGAAAGACACTACACCACCAGTAATCCACTCACCCCCAATACGGGAAATGTTCCCCAATAAAGGTAGGGTAGGAGGGGTAACTGCGAAACCCCCGCACGTCGATGACGATCGTGGTCGATGGACATCGACTGATCGGGAATTGACGACGACTAACGAGAATCGACAAACGAGGAACTGATGACTTCCCACGTGCCCAACCAGAACGACTGGAACGAGCGCCTGCACCTTGCACAGGAAATGCTCCCACTGATCTCCCGCTTGCACCGCGAAAACAACGTGGTGACCAGCATCTTCGGTCGTCTATTGGTCAACGTCACCGACATTGACATCATCAAGAGCCACCGCTACGCCCGTCGTGTGGTGGAAAAGGAGCTTCCACTGAGCTCCACCCTCCCGGTTCTGCAAGAACTGGTGAAGATGGACCTGGGTACCTCCTCCATTGATATTGGATCCCTCGCATCCCGCTTTGAGAAGGCGGGCGAGACCGACCTGCGTGCCTACCTGGACAAGGAACTGGCCGACGTGATTGGCACCAACGACCACCGCGAGCCACGTGATGTGGTGCTCTACGGCTTCGGTCGCATTGGCCGTCTGCTGGCCCGTATCCTCATTTCCCGCGAAGCCACCTACGGTGGCGCCCGTCTGCGTGCCGTCGTCGTCCGTTCCAAGGGCGAGGGTGACATTATCAAGCGTGCGTCCCTGCTGCGTCGCGATTCGGTCCACGGTGCCTTTGACGGCACTATTTCTACTGACCTTGAAAACAACATCATCTGGGCCAACGGCACCCCCATCAAGATGATCTATGCGTCCAACCCCGCAGAGATCGACTACACCGAGTACGGCATCAAGGACGCAATCGTTGTGGACAACACCGGTGTGTGGCGCGACCGCGATGGCTTGAGCCAGCACCTGCAATCTAAGGGCGTGGCCAAGGTTTTGCTCACAGCTCCGGGCAAGGGCGACATCAAGAACATTGTTTACGGCATCAACCACGGGGACATCGCAGAGGACGATACGATCCTGTCCGCTGCTTCTTGTACCACTAACGGCATTACGCCAGTTCTGAAGGTCATCAACGACCGCTATGGTGTGCAGCACGGTCACGTGGAGACGGTTCACTCCTTCACCAACGATCAGAACCTGATCGACAATTTCCACAAGGGCGAGCGCCGCGGACGTGCCGCGGGCCTGAACATGGTTTTGACCGCCACCGGCGCGGCGTCGGCGGTAGCTAAGGCCCTGCCTGAGTTCAAGGGCAAGCTGACCGGCAACGCCATCCGCGTGCCAACCCCAGATGTTTCCATGGCGGTGCTCAACCTCTCGCTGAATCAGGAGGTGGATGCCGACGAGGTCAACAACTACCTGCGCCGCGTGTCCCTGCACTCCACACTGCGCCAGCAGATTGACTTCATCAAGTCCCCTGAGGTCGTCTCCACCGACTTCGTGGGCACCACCCATGCGGGTATCGTTGACGGCCTAGCCACCATCGCTTCCGGTAACCACCTCGTTCTATACGTGTGGTACGACAACGAATTCGGCTACTCCAACCAGGTTATTCGCATCGTCGAGGAAATCGCGGGCGTGCGTCCAAAGGTACTGCCACAGCGCGCCAAAGCCCTAGATCTCTAGGACTAGGGGGTTCGGGTCCCCCTCACCACGCCGTCGGTTAGCCTGTAGTGCATGAACACAACTCGTCACTTCAGGCACACTATCCGCGAACACACTCTCGAGGTTCCGTGGGATCACTTCGATCCTGCACGCCTCGGGAGTTTTTCGTTGTATGCCCGCGAGATCGTCGCTGACGGCGGGGAAAACCGTCCTTACTTGGTGTACTTCCAAGGTGGACCGGGATTTCCCGCGCCGCGCCCGGAGGGTATTTCCGGCCTTCTTGCCGAGGCATTAAAGCACTACCGGGTGCTGCTGCTGGATCAACGTGGCACCGGTCGGTCCTTTCGTCTCGACGCCGCGCTGAGCCCGGATGAGTTTTCGCCGGAGCGCCTAGAAGTTCTGCGACAGGAGCAGATCGTGGAGGACGCAGAAGCGCTTCGCCGTCACCTCGGTGTGGATTCATGGTCGGTGTTTGGCCAGAGCTTCGGTGGCTTCATCATCACCAGCTACCTTTCGCGCTATGCCGAGGCCGTGGACCGGGCCTACCTCACAGGCGGACTGCCGACCTTGGACGCGCCCGTGGACGAGTTGTACCGCACGACGTTCGCGAAACTGGAGTTGCGGCACGGACAGTTCTACCGCGAATTCCCGTGGGCGGAGCAGAGGATTCGGGAAATTGCGCACCACTTGGACAATTCCGACGAGCGCCTGCCCACCGGGGAAAGGTTGAGCTCGCGCCGATTCCGTACCATCGGCATAGATCTGGGGCGAGGCGCGGGGTTCTATTCTCTGGCATACCTGCTGGAGGAGCCTTTCCACGAGCTGCGCGGGGAAAAGCGCTTGAAACGCGACTTCCTCGCGCGCGTGGGATCTGCCGTCAGTTTCGAAGCTGGCCCGCTGTACGCCGCCATCCATGAATCCATTTATGGCGGGGTGGGTGGCCAGTCGGTCACAGGGTGGTCAGCTCACCGGGTTCGTGAGGAATTGGCCGGTTTTGAAGAAAACGCCGACCCCCAGGGCAGCGATCCGTATTACCTGACTGGTGAGCACATCTTTCCGTGGCAGTTCGACGAGGATCCCGCGCTGCGGGACTTCAGGAGCCCAGCGGAGGCGTTGGCTGGGAAGGAGTGGGCGTCGAGCCCATATGACGAAAAGGGCCTGCAAGCTGCGACTGCAACTGCGGCGGCCGCCGTGTACGTCGATGATGTGTTTGTGCCCTTTGAATACTCGATGAAAACGGCCACAGCATACAGGGATTTGCGCCCGCACATCACGAACAAATTCCAGCACGATGGCATTCGTTGGGCCGGTGGGCCGATTTTCGCCGAACTACATGGAAAGATTCGGGATCATTAACCAAGCAGCGTAGATTTATGAAATTGTGCAAGCAATTTTAGATCTGCCGTTGACCGACTTCACGGCGTCGGTGGTTATTACAATCTTGTCGGTGATTGCCATTATCGCCGCTACGTGGGGCTTTCGAGGGCATTCACTAGGGCGATCCATATTTCGTCCGGCGGTGTTGGCGCTAGGGATCGCGTACTTCGGCAAGCTGGTGTTCGAAAACCAATGGGGGGTTATTCCGGATAGGGTTCCGTGGGAATTGACTCTGGCGGTGGCCGGCACCATCTTTGTGGTCCTGTGCGCGTTTATGCAGCGCAGGCGCCGCGTAGTGGTATCGCTGCTGGTGGTTTTCAGCGTGCTCACGACCGTGATGCAGTTTAATGCTTTCTACCAAACGTTTCCCGATTTGCAGACATTGGAAGCCAGAAGCGTTGCTGCACAGATGGACTACCGGGAGTTTCAAAAACAAGACCGTGTTCCAAAAGTGAAAGGGCGCGAAGCTGGCGCCTTGGTGGAAGTTGCGTTGAACGGCGGGGAATCCGGATGGAATCCGCGACCATCATATGCGTACCTGCCACCAGCGTACTGGACTCGTGAGGAACCACTACCCGTTTTGCTGTTGATGGCGGGGAATCCCGGCACCCCTGACGAGTGGATTGATTCCGGCCGTGCTGTGATGATTGCCGACGCCTACCAGCAGGCCCACGATGGAGTATCGCCCATTGTGATGACGGTCGATGCCACGGGGTCTTTCACAGGAAATCCCGGTTGCACAGATGGGCCCCGCGGTAACGTGATGCGTTATTTGACGCAGGATTTGCCGAGGATTATTGGCGAGAAATTTACGGTCCAGCCAGACCGCTCCACTTGGACGATAGGGGGATTGAGTTACGGCGGAACGTGCGCACTGCAAGTGGTCACGAATCACCCGGAGGTCTACGGGAATTTTCTGGATTTTTCTGGCGAGCCCGAGATGTCGATTGGATCGCGCGAGGCCACGATCGGTGAGATTTTTGGTGGCGATGCCGACGCGTTTTGGGCGCAGGACCCGCAGGCGCAACTGCGAGCTGCTATGAGGACACGCGATCCAAAATACCGCGATATCCACGGGATCTTCGCCGTGGGAGTGGATGATAAAACCGTGCGACCACTGATGGAACCCATCAGTCGGTTAGCCAACGACGCCGGGATGCATACACGTATTCACGTTGTGCCGGGCGGGCATGATTACCAGGTGTGGAGGGTGGCTTTGGCGCAGACGTTTGAATGGGTGGCGCAGCAGGGCAAGTTGGGACCGCACGCCGAGGATGCCAAAGTGGTCGGCACCAACCGCGATGCTCTCGATGGCAAACCGCATGAAGATGCATTACCTTCGGAGGATCAACGCTGATGATCACGCCCTCAGGGCGGGCTGGTCTTAGAAACTAGAGGATCCGCCGCCACCGGAAAACCCAGAACTGAAACTGGTGTTCACGCCCGAACTCCCGGAACTGGAGGCAGCTGCCGTATCCGAGGAATGCCAGGTAGATAACAGCAGATACGGGTACCAGCCGTGATAACCGTAACCTGGGCGCCACGTGGAATCCCCAATATTGGGCGTGGAGTGTTCGCTGAGCTTGAGGTTCTTCATCTGCTTACTCAGCTGGTCCATGGCGTGGCCATGTTTGCGTAGAGCTAGAGCAAAGCGATCCATGAAATCCGGGGCAGCGGTAGTGCCCTCGAGGGCTCGCAGTTCCCCGTCTACTTCCTTCAATTCCGCCACCACAGTATCGAGCTGATGTCTGCCCAGTGTTTTGTTACTCAGGGTTTTATCATTCAGGGCTTCGGAGACGTCTTCACGCAAGGCAGCTAACTCGCGCCTGCGGACAACCTCATCGCCACGCTCCATCTCGAACAGCGTATTGATGTTTTGATCCGCGTTTTCTAGCGCGGAGACGGAGGCATGCGCGGTGGCGATATCTTTTCGCTTGGCGTAAAAGTCCTTATCTTGCGAATCGAGCGTCAAACCCAGACGATCCACCTGGTCATGCACCTGCAGGAAATCATCGCGGATGGTAGCCCACTGGCTGCGCAATTCCGCATGAGCTAGGGGAGAAGCGAGGGAATTGGCGCGAATGTCGATCTGGTCCAGTCTTTGCGCGGTGTCGCCGTAGGTGGCGGAAATATGGGAGAATTGCTCCTTAGCTGTCGCGATCTTCTTCTTTCGGGATGTCGCATAGGCCCCAATGGCGATGCCTCCACCCACTACCGCCACTCCACCCCCGATGCCGCCCACCACACGTGGATCAACGTCACTGGTCTCCGGCTCTAAGGAAGGATCGGCGGCAGCCTTTGTGCCCTCCAGTAACCCGGCGGCCCATTTTTGGTCCCTCAAGCTGGGTTTCATGTCGTCGAGGGAACGTTGCAGATGGCCATCGCCCGGCGTCAACTTGAGATCAGAGCACACATCGTTGCCGCAGTAGATACCGTTGTGGCGCTGCTCGGTGGAGACAGCGACAATGAGTTCGCCCAGTTTCCAGGTTCCGCCCTTATCAGTGCCGTCGGGTACTAGGTCCGGACGATTCGTGCCGATCCATTGCACGACATCATCGTTGAGGTTGTCGCTTCTGCCGTCAATAACTAAGTACGTCACGCTCTTCACGGATGGCGGGAAGTCAATCTTCTGCGTCTCCTGGATAAGAAAGCGCTCGTCGTTGGGCTTGATCGTGCCGGACGGATTCTCCACCTTCACCTGGACACTCTCTGCCCGTGTGGACTGACTAACCGGCGCACTAGGCGCGGTCGAGAGTGCTGCAGCTGTGGGCGTCGTCCCCACAAGAGCAATAACCGCAGCAGAGAGAGCTAGTGAACGAAGTCCCAAGTGAGTCATGCTTGCCAGTCTAGAGATTTGAAGCGAAAGCTGGGCGGAGAACTAGGGTGCTTGACGTGTCACCAAAAAGAGAGTTATGCTAGCACTGTCCGGTTGGCACACCCAAGCGGGCGGTTTGAATCAGGAAAACAATCACATTGAGGAGAGTTGACCATGAAGAAGATCGCAAATCTCGCTACTGCCGTTGCTGTTGCCAGTGGTCTGGCCCTAGGCGGGGCTGCTGCAGCTAACGCCAGTGAGCCGACGACGGAGGAACTGCGTCAGCAATACGCTGACACCCTGTACCAGTACTACCGTTAGGACACAGTGATCGCCCGCGTCGAAGAGTTACTTCGGTGCGGGCGATTTGCTATTCCTTGGGATAAGCACATCAGTAAGTGCCACACCAAAGGTGTTACGGTGATGGCCCATATCAACGACGCCGCGGAGTCCGTGGGGTAGTGCACGCCCCGGGTGACGACCGTCAACCAGATCGCGAACATCAACACCCCGGCCACGATTAACACCACAAGATGCGCTCTGTGTGCAGTTCGAGCATTGGGGAACTCGTAGGTCATCACCAGCATGACGAGGCTTACCGCCACCACGCCGAAAAATGCGCTGTGGCCACTGGGGTAGGACCAACCGGCCTGCAATGAATCGGTAGGGTTGCTCAACAGGGGCAGATCGGGGCGCTCCCGAGAGAAAACAAATTTGGCGCCCCACAGAGGGGCCCATGAGATCAAGATGGTGAAACCGCACACCCAGGGGTGCAGCGTGGGGCGGCGCAGCAGGGCGAGCACCACTATCACGATGAGTGTATAGATTGCCGCCTTCCTAGGGAGGAAGGTGACGTAAAACCAGTCCACTGTGGCGCCGAATGCGCCAGTGCGGTGATTGTTGAACCACTGGACTACGGGTAAATCGATCGCGCTGTGCTGGAGGGCGAAACCACCGGCCAGTACGAGTATTGCCCCCGCCATGGCTATTAAGACCAGGCGGGGGAAATGTGGACGGGGTGCGTCCGTATCCGGCGCAAGAGAAGATGGAATGGGATGGGACAATGTAAACCTTTGTCGGACTGACAGGATTTGAACCTGCGACCCCTACACCCCCAGTGTAGTGCGCTACCAAACTGCGCCACAGCCCGCTTGCTTAACCGTTTGGCTAAGCGTGGACTAGATTACACCATAGGGATTCGGGAATACTAATCGCCTTGCGTAACGGGTTCCTCGGTGATGATAATTCCGTCCGAATCGCAGTAAACGTAGTGGCCAGGGACGAAATCTACGCTACCCAGGCTGATGACCACGTCGCGGTCGCCCTCGCCGGTCTTGGAGGACTTTCGAGGGTTGGTGCCCAGAGCCTTGCATCCGAATTCCATGTCACCGATGACCTTGGAATCGCGGATGGGGCCGTTGACGATAACGCCCTGCCAGCCGTGTTCCTTACCTAAGCCCGCGATGATGTCACCAACCAGAGCGCTGCGCATAGAGGCCCGCCCGTCGATGACGAGCACTCCGCCTGGGTTGTCCTCACTCAGGATGGACTTCAGCAACGCATTGTCCTGGAAGCACTTCACCGTGGAGATCTTGCCGCAGAATTCCACGTTGCCACCGAAGTTGATGAACTGGGTATCGCAAGATCGCACGTCCTCTCCAATGATGTCTACGAGGTCGGCAGTGGGGATAAATTGAAGTTCGCTCATAGGAAAAGTGTACGTCGGTGGTCGAACCAGGTTGCGATGAGTTCCCCCACGCGCTGCCCACTGCCGCGGCGCTGCAGAAGATGGTCAATGTCCGGCATGGTGAGCAGACTAGAGATACGCGCAGGGGAGGAAACGAAGGAAAGGGCCTCGGCGTAATCCACCACATCATCGTCTGGGGCGTGAATCCCCAGGTGTTGGATTCCGCGCTGCTTGAGGGCTTGCATGTCGGCCTCAGGGTCAACGGAACGCAGATCGCGGAAGAATTCCGTCCCCACTGATACGCCGCGGTCCGAAATGGGAACCGTGCAGTCGTCGCGACTATCCTCCACGGCCGCTCCCAGCTCCGCCGCTACCTGGGGGATGGAATCCCACACATGGCGGGGGTCAAATGGCGTGCCAATAGTGGCCACCGCACGTACGGAATCCACCTGCGCAGCCGCCCGGATAACAGCGCACCCTCCCAAGGAATGCCCCACCAACAAGGACGGGCCCTGCGCGTGTGTTTCCAACCACGCGGCCGCAGCTAAGACATCTGCCACGTTGGAGCTGAGGGTAGTTTTCTCAAACGCGCCCCCGGACGTTCCCAAACCCGCCAGGTCGATCCGCAGGCTGGCCATCCCATGTTTGGCCAAGGTTTTGGAAATACGTGTGACCCCCACTGCCGTACGTGCACAGGTGAAACACGCCACCACGATGGCAGTGGGAACCCGGCCCTCTTGCAGCGTTTCTGCAGTCATTCCCGCTGGTGCGTCCACGGTGGCGCCTAGGTTGTAGGTGCCGTTGGGACCATGTGCCTCACCCGCGGGAATGGAAACATGGGTTGAAATGGTAGCGGGACTCATGGCGGTACCTTCTGGGGCTCGACTATCGTTGGTCTATTAGTAACAAACGCCTTGCGCCCCGCAAGGAACAGACGTCGATTATTCGAAGGGTAGGCCGCTCGCATGGCATTTGACTGGTTCTGGAAGGCAATGGGTTCCTCGCCAACGAAGAATCAGAAGAAAAGCAGGGCTGTCGTGGCGCAAGCCGGGGCGGAGCGTTTCGCGGAAGCCAGCGACGCGCAGCTGCGCGACGAGGCCGCGGCCACTATCGCCAACGCATGGCCACAGGCATCCTCGAGTGCCCACGATCCAGAAACGCTGGATGGGCCCCAGCCCACCGTTAAGGATGCACCAGCGCTGTTGGCAGTCCTGCGTGAAGCTGCGCGCCGCACATTGCACTTGGCCCCGTTCGACGTGCAGATGCAAGGCACTCTGCGATTGCTACATGGTGACGTGGTGGAAATGGCGACCGGTGAAGGAAAAACTCTCACCGGTGCAATGGCCGCGTGCGGGTACGCCCTCCAAGGCAAGCGGGTCCATGTCATCACCGTGAACTCGTACTTAGCCGGTCGTGACGACAAATGGATGGGCCCGCTTTTCGATTTCTTTGGGCTGACCCACGGGGCGATCAACGAAAACCACACTAGTGACGAACGCCGCGATATTTACTCCCGCGACATTGTTTTCGGCGCGATCAACGAGTTGGGCTTCGATGTGCTGCGCGATCAACTCATCACCCGCCAGGAAGATGCCGTCCGCACCGATGCAGACGTGGCCGTGATCGACGAAGCGGATTCCGTCATGGTGGACGAAGCACTCGTGCCCCTGGTCCTCGCGGGTTCCGAACCCGGCCCCGCCCCAGCCGGTCGCATCACGGACCTGGTGAAGTCCATGAAGGAAGGCGAGCACTTCCATATCTCCGAGGATCAACGCAACGTCTTCCTCACCGACGATGGCGCCGCTTATGTGGAACGGGAGCTTGGCATCGACTCGCTGTACGGCACTTCTGATCTCGACGCCACCACGGGCTCCGCTCAGGCCGTTGAAAAAGGGGAGGAGGCTAAGCCCGGCGACACCCTAGTGCAGGTCAACGTAGCGCTTCATGCTGAACATCTGCTGATCCGCGACGTGCATTACATCGTCCGCGACGGCAAGGTTGCCCTCATTGACGGTTCCCGTGGCCGCGTGGCCGACCTGCAGCGCTGGCCAGATGGACTGCAAGCTGCCGTGGAAGCCAAGGAAGGCCTGGATGTCACAGACGGGGGTCGCATCCTAGACCAAATCACCATTCAGGCACTGGTGGGAATGTATCCCGAGGTCTGTGGCATGACCGGTACTGCGTTGGCCGCTAGCGACCAGCTGCGGCAGTTCTACGACCTATTCGTTTCCGTCATTGAACCCAACGTACCCACGAAACGCTTCGACGAGGCCGATCGGGTGTACGTATCCGCCGAGGAACGCAACCGCGCGGTGATTGAGCACATCATCGACGTACAAAATACCGGGCAACCCCAACTGGTGGGAACTCAAGACGTCGCGGAATCCGAAGCATTGGCCGATGCTCTGGCGAAGGCCGGAGTGGACTGCAATGTGCTGAACGCCAAAAACCATGAAGCGGAAGCCGGCGTCATTGCAGAAGCGGGCCGCCCCGGCAGCGTGACCGTATCCACCCAGATGGCAGGGCGCGGTACGGACATCAAGTTGGGAGGGACCGATGAAACGGAACGCGAAGAAGTAGTGGAGACCGGTGGCCTGCATGTGGTGGGCGTGGGCCGGTACCGGTCGGCGCGATTGGACAGTCAGCTGCGCGGGCGAGCCGGGCGGCAGGGCGATCCGGGAAGTTCGGTGTTTTTCGTTGCATTGGAGGATGACGTTGTAGCCGTCGGTGGTGCGGGCGAAGAACTGCAGGCCCGCCCCGAGGACGATGGGCTGCTGCCGCAGAAGAAAGTTTTGCAGTTTGTCGATCACTGCCAGCGTGTGACCGAGGGCCAAATGCTGGATATCCACGCGACCACGTGGAAGTACAACAAGCTGATCAAGGACCAACGCGACATCATCAACGAGCGCCGCCGGCAATTGTTGACGACCGATGCCGCGTGGCAGGACCTCAGTTACCACGACGTAGATAAGGCCAACGCGTTGAAAAGCCGTGGGATTGAGCAGTCCGTACTGGAGCAGGCAGCGCGCGAAGTGATGCTGTTTCACCTAGATTCCGCGTGGAGTGACCACTTGGCGTACCTCGATGACATTCGCGAGTCGATCCACTTACGCGCCATTGCCCGCGAATCGCCCATCGATGAATTCCATCGGATGTCGATCGCGGCCTTTAAGGACCTTGCAGAGTCCGCAGTGGATAAGGCCCGCTCGACCTTCAGTGAGGTGGATATCGACGAGGAAGGTGCGCATTTGGAGGAGCTGGGGCTGCATAAGCCGAGCGCAACGTGGACCTACATGGTCAACGACAATCCGTTGTCCAGTGGCGGAGGATCCGTGGTCGGGTCGATTGCGCAGATGTTCCGCTAAGCAGGCGCTGGCGCCCTCGCTGTGAGGGCACAATTCCATAACCATTTGATCTCAGGTTGGGGTGGGGCCTACAAAATGCGCACCGGGGTAGTATGGTTGAAAGCGTTGTACGTGGAACCTGCGTGCACCAGTGGGTTCACCTCGAACGAGGGGAGCGATGGGCTGGTGAGGGCGACTAGGTTCCAAGCCCTAAACGTTCCAGAGAGGACTAGAACATGAGCGAAAACACCGGAGTTCCGGAGGCATCTGTCGAGACGACGTCTGTGTTCCGCGCTGATCTCCTGAAGGAAATGGAGTCCGGCTCTCAAACGGATGCTGCTCCTGCCGGTGTGGAGGGCCTGCCCGAAGGCTCCGCACTGCTCGTTGTGAAGCGTGGACCAAACGCCGGCTCCCGCTTCCTGTTGGACCAGGACACCACCGCTGCGGGCCGTCACCCTGACAGCGATATCTTCCTTGACGATGTCACCGTATCCCGTCGCCACGCAGAGTTCCGCCGCAATGGCGATCAGTACGAGGTTGTCGATGTGGGATCTTTGAACGGAACCTACGTTAACCGCGAGCCAAAGAACTCCTCTGTGCTCAGCAACGGCGACGAAATCCAGATCGGCAAGTTCCGCCTGGTTTTTCTTAACGGCACCAAGTAGGGAGTAGGACACAAGTGAGCGCTCAGGCCGCACGCGCGCAAGCCGCCCGCAAGGTCTCCTCATCGACCGGGGTAAGTCAGGTTCTGCCCACCTCGTCCATTGGCGATGTGCTGAAGCAGCTGAAGCCGGACTTCCCCGATGTCACTGTGTCCAAGATCCGCTTCCTCGAGTCCGAAGGGCTCATCAGCCCGCGGCGAAGCCAGTCCGGATACCGGCGTTTCTCTCCCGACGATATCGCCCGTTTGCGGTACATCCTGACTCACCAACGGGATAACTACTTGCCACTCAAGGTTATTCGCGAGCAGCTGGCCGCGATGGATTCCGGCAAGGTCACTCCGGTGAGCGCTAAGCAGGGGCGCACCGGTGCTGTGAGTGCCGATCAGTTGCGTGCTGCGGAATCTCGCCGTCTGACTCGAGCGGATGTGACTGCTCGCGCTGGTGTGAATGATTCTTTCACCGGCAGTGTAATCCGCATGGGTTTGATCAATGCCGATGGTTCGGGGTTCTATTCCGTCGATGACGTGGAAGTTGTCCAGCTAGCTCATTCGTTGACCGAATACGGGCTGGATTCCCGTCACTTGAAGTCGCTGCTGACAATCGCTAATCGTCAGTACGACATTGTGGCGCGGGTGTCTGAGCCCCTCGCACACGGCAGGGATGAGAACGCCCGTCAGCGTTCTTTGGAGACCGCGCGCGAGGTGAGCGCCTTGTTGGTGTCTCTCAACACAGCCTTGGTTAAGGGGAATCTCGGCTAGTGCGTTCCCTCAATTTCATCGGGCGCCTAAATTCGACGTTCCTCTCGGAGGCGGAGTGGAATGCAGCGAGCCCCGATGTTCTCGTTTTCGGTACTGCGGATTTCACCCATATTTTGCCGGTGTGGGTGGAGCGCACGCACAACTTTGGTGGCCGCCCCACCGATGCAGTGGTGCTGGCTACTATGTTGGCTTTAGATTCGGATGGCCCCGTGTGGTCCGCGGAGATCGCAACCGGCGCGCGCGGGCAATTCACGGCAGCGCTGACCGCGGGGGATCGATACATCGATTGCCGCCCCAGCCTCCTGGAACCATTAGTTCGTACCGGCGCGGTCCGGGAGCTTCGCATGAAGCCCGCCTTGGAATCTGCCCTCATTCCGGTCAACCGGGAGTGGTTGGAGAAGCTGCAGGCTGCTTGCGGGGAGCAGGTTTATCGCTTTATTGAACGACGCCCCGCTGCGTCCGATCCCGGCCGGGAATGGGCGGATGACCTGTTCGACGACGATAAGGGTGTGGAGGATTCCGATACTTTTGCCACACTTATTGACGAGGGCTTTGAACCCGAGCGCGTGCGATTGGTCATGGAAACCGATGATGAAATGCAGGGGCCCGGGGGAGTGTTTTTGCGGTGGTCAGGACTGAATCTGGGTGTTCCTGCGGACGTTCGCGAGGGGTTTGAGCGCATGTGGGAAGCGCTGGGGTTAGATGATGAACTCGACGCGTGGTTGTCGGACACGGTCAATGAATCCGATGGGGATGCACCGCGCGAGTAGTTTCTCTGGGAACACGATAATGAGGGCGCTTGGCGCCCTCATTTTTTTTCTATGACTCACGCGCGTGTTGTTACATGCGTGAAATTTGTGACTAGTGTTAAACTGAACCCTGAAGTTGAACTCAAAGGTTAGAGTTTCACTATTTCTTCGAGCGATTTAGGCCGTGCTGTTGACGCAGGGCGAAAACTTGAAGAAGATAAACAAGAGTTGAAATTACACTCGTGGAAATTTAGCGAGTGTCACACAGCGCCAGGAGCGACGTTTTATGAGCACCAAGAACTTCGAGCCCCAACAGGATGCCCTCTTCGACATCAACGGGCCCGACGAGGAAGTGGGCTACCGCGTACCCATTGCGTGCCAAGTCGCGGGTATTACCTACCGGCAGCTGGATTACTGGGCACGGACGGGGCTCGTCCAGCCGACTATCCGCACGGCGGCGGGCTCCGGTTCCCAGCGTCTCTACTCTTTCCGTGACATTCTGGTCCTGAAGATCGTCAAAGGGCTCTTGGATACGGGCATCTCGCTGCAGAACATCCGCAAGGCAGTGGAGAAATTGGAAAACCTTGGTGTGGATGACCTCTCCGGTATCACGCTCGTATCGGATGGCACCACCGTGTATGAATGTCGCTCTCCGGAAGAGGTCATCGACCTCCTCAACGGCGGTCAAGGAGTCTTCGGCATCGCAGTTCCCGGATTGATGAAGGAATTGACCGGCACGATTACCGCATTCCCATCGGAGAAGGTGGCGCAAGATCCAGCGATCGACGAGCTGGCGGAGCGCCGCCGTCGTCGGATGGCCTAGGCGAACTAACCGCAGCGTTCTATCAGCTAGACGGAGCTATAGCCTTTATCGCAACGCTGCAGTCAGAGCGCGATCGAACTGCAAAGAATCCGGCGAGTAGTGCACTTTACCTCCCGCAGCCCCCGCAATGGTTTCCATTGCGGGGCGTTCTACGTTTGGCCCAATGGCCACCACGTCGAGGCGCACCGGGGCCTTTCCGTGCAACGCACGGATCTGCGCTGCTGCCGTGTCGAGGGTCAGCCTGCCACCATCATTGGGCCCATCCGTGATGAGAATAACGCGGGCAGGAGTTTGTGCCTTGGAGTCGCCTGCACCCGCAACGGCCGAGGCGTATGCCGCTGCAATGGACTCATAGGTGTGAGTACCGCCCTTCGCGCCCAACTGGTTTAGGATCGCCACGGCGATGGCGCCATCGTCCCGGTTCGTGATATCCACGTTATTGCGGAAAGGGGTGCGCGCCCCCTCACTCAAAGGGGATGAGTAGTTCCACAGTGCAACGGCCCCACCGCGCTGACCAACGCCGTGCATTGCCTGGGCCAACGAGCCCCGGATGTTGTTCAACCGTGTAGCCGAACCTTCCACCAACGTCATTGATCCCGAAGTATCTAGGACAAACGTTACATCGCGTGGCGCTGATGCGGGGGCCTTGCGGGCATCGGGAGTGGCACGTGATTCGGGGGTGGCCTGTGTCGGGGTGGTCGCAGAAACGCTGTCAGCTCCGTTGTCCAAGGCGAACTGTTCAAAGTCCTGGGCTGCGCGCCTAGCTTGTTCGTCGATCCGGTCACCAGCGCTCAACAACAACAGACTGCCACCACCGATCTTGGCCATGTCTCCGGCACCGACGTGCATCCCGGCGCGATTGGCCGCGGTGATGGCGCCGTCGGTATCTGCGGGCAACCATGCCGCCACATTCCTGGGGTTTTGGAGCTTGGATTTTACGTCGGCATCGGATGCCTGGGTAAAGGAGATCGAGGTGCACTTATCGCGAACCACGCGATTGCTGGCGTTGTATTTTTCGGCGAACTGTTTGGCTGCGGCCTCCCGCTCCGGCGCTGTCCACGCCTCGAGAGTGTAGTCACCTTCCGCACATGCCGGGGTGTTGACCTCTGCCTGGTTGTCTGCGGCGATCTTCTGCCAACCGAACACTAGCGCAGCGACAGCAATGAAAGTGATGAGAACTACCCACACCCATCCGGCGAGCTGAAAGCTAGATTTGCCACTGGAATGCCGAGCCATTGATCCTCCGACTAGTCTTCACGCTTGATGTTTGTCAGCTTATCGCATGCGTGTCAGTCATCTGGCTGGGATTCAGATAACACCGGATAGGTGGCGCGCAACAGCGCGATGAGCTGGGTGCGCAGGGCCTGGCCCCGGTCCATCAGCTGCTGTTGCCTTCGTACATATTCCGCACGGCCCTGGGGTGTTTCAATCGTGACCGGTTCAAAGCCCCACGCGGTTAAATCATAAGGGCTGGCTTCCATGTCCAACTGGCGGACATCGCACGCTAACCCGAAAGTATCCAACCACAAGTCACCCGGCACCAATGGGCCCAGTTTCGTGGCCCACTTGTATACGTCCATCGTGGCGTGCAGGCACCCGGGTTGTTCCAACATGGGCTGAGTGTCCCGCGTGGGGGTGAGCTGGTTGCGCGGGGCAGCGGCGGGCGTAAAGAAGCGGAACGCATCGTAGTGCGTGCACTTTAAGTGCGACTGCTCTACCACGGCATTCGTTGCCTCCGCACCCAACCTGAGGGGTTCGGGGTGGCGGGGCGAATCGCGGTACACCATCGCCCATTCGTGTAAGCCGAAGCAACCCAGCTGTGGTGTGTGATGCAACGTTCGGGTCAGCAGGTCGTGCACGTAGCGGATGGTCGAGCCACGAGCGGCCCAGAAGGCATCAACATCGAGCATCCAGGCCTCCACTGGCAGCGCATCATGCCAACGGTAGAGGTTCTTAAACGTGGGCAACCATGAGGGTTGGGAATCATCACCAGCTGCTAACACGATCCCGCGCAACGCCCCCGGATGCCAGTGGGCCAGCTTGCCCGGGGTGATGGGGTAGTAGTCAAACATGAAATCCCACACCGGGTGGCGTTGACCACGAGCGCGGCGGGATAGGTGGTCCCGCGTGAGTCGCTCCACTCGCTGCCTATGGGACACCTGCTCCGCGCGGGCCTGGGTGGCGTCGAGTAAAGAAAAGCCGGAAGCCGTGCGAGTAGAACTGCGAGTGGAACTAATCGTCATGTGTCCAGTCTCGCACGGTGCCCACGAGCTCCTCAATGATGTCCTCCAAGGTCACCATGCCGATGATCGCACCCGTGGCATCCTCTACCGCCGCCACGTGGCTGGAATTGGTGCGCATGCGGCGCATGGCCACATCGAAGCTGTCTTCTGCCGTGACACGAATCAGTGGGCGCACGTCCCCGGTATCGAGGTAAGGGTTCTGATCGGACGTGCCGTCAACGACCAGATTATTGAGCGCATCCTTGACGTGGACATAGCCAATCCACGTTCCAGTGGTGTCCGTGACGGGGTAGCGGGAGAAACCAGTATCGGCCACAGCCTTTTCCACATCACCAACGCGCAGGTTGCGGCCGGTCTGCTCGATGACATGAATATCCGCAATCGGAATGAGGACCTCACGCAATGTTCGACGGCTGGACTTCAGAGCGCGGTTGAGGCGTGTTGCCTCGGCTGGGGCGAT
The DNA here is from genome assembly GCF_030408435.1 of Corynebacterium auriscanis. NCBI lineage: Bacteria > Bacillati > Actinomycetota > Actinomycetes > Mycobacteriales > Corynebacteriaceae > Corynebacterium > Corynebacterium auriscanis. The sequence continues at coordinate 1,159,921 of NZ_CP047046.1, forward strand.
CAGGCCCTCGGTGCGGGACTCCTGAATCATCGAGGCCAGCTCGCCGGCGGAGACCGTGGAATCCAATTCGTCCTTTTGCTCTACACCGAATAGCTTCAGCGTGATGCGGGCCACCCAGTTGAGGAACAACATAACCGGTCTAGTGACGCGCACGAACAACATGTGTGGGCGCACTAAGTACGTCGCGACCGTCTCAGGACCGGCCAGCGAAATACTCTTGGGAACCATTTCACCCAAAATGATGTGCAGCACCGTCACCAGCATCAACGCAATGGCGAAACCAACGGGGTGCAGCAGTTGGTCGGGCAGCCCCAGAGCGTGAAACGGCTTTTCGATCAGGTGGGCAATTGCGGGTTCGCCGACTTTACCCAGAAGCACCGACGCCAAGGTGATGCCGAACTGGGCTCCAGCCAGCATGATCGACAGATGCTCAATCGCGTACTGCACGTCTTTAGCGCGGCGGTTGCCCGTCGACAGCATGGACTCCAGGCGATCGCGACGCGACGAGATCAAGGCGAACTCGACGGAGACGAAGAAGGCATTGAATCCCAGAAGGACGAATGTCAACAGCACGCCGAAAATGTCGCCATTCATCGCTCGTCCCCCTTCACGATGGGTTGCAGAATCACGCGGTCAACGCGGCGGTTATCCATGGCCTTCACTACGGCCTCCCACCGGTTAGGGATGCCAGATTCGAAGCTATCCATGAACTCGTTATCGCCGATGGGCAGGACTACGCGATCGCCTTCGGCTGGAATGCGCCCCAGGGTGGCCATGACCAGGCCGCCCAGCGTTTCGTAGTCACCTTCGGGGGCGGTGTAACCGACGGCGTCGACAAGCTCATCGGTGCGAACCAGGCCGGAGACCTCCCAGCTGTGGCCCGTGCGTTTGACCTCGCGGTCGGTTTCTACGTCGTCGTATTCGTCGAAGACCTCGCCGAGAATCTCCTCGACCACGTCCTCGATGGTGACGATGCCGGATGTACCGCCGTACTCGTCGGCTACCAGTACCAGCTGGGAACCCGCGCGGCGCACGTGGTTCAATACAGCATCGCCGGCTAAGGAATCGGGGATAACGGGCACCTGGCGGGCCATGGTTTTCACCTTCGTGGTGGCACGTTCCTGGGCGGGAATTGCGATGGCATCCTTGACGTGGACCACACCTATAGTGTCGTCGAGGTCACCCCGTGTGACGGGGAACCGAGAGTGCCCGGTCTCTAGGGCAAGCTGAATAAGGTCCAGAGCGGTTTCATCCTGGTCCAGGGTTTGGACGGTTGAGCGGGGCGTCATGATGTCCTCGGCGCTGGCATCGCCAAAGCGCAGCGATAAATCCAGGATCCGTGCCTTGGCCTGAGTGATTCCGGCGCTACCTGCGGAGTTGCGCACGAGGGCAGACAGCTCTTCGGCGGAACGGGCGGAGGCCAACTCGTCCGCAGGCTCTATACCCAGCCTGCGCACGATGCTGTTGGATACAGTATTGAGCCCCTTGATGAAATACTTTAGTGCTTTGTTGAATCCCCAGACGGGGCGAACAACGGCGCGGGCAACGGGCAGCGGCTGGGAGATAGCCCAGTTCTTGGGTACTAATTCGCCAAAAACCATGGATAGCCCAGTGGCGATTACCAGGGACAGGATCAATGCGATAGCCACAGTGGCAGAATCCGGCACGCCCACGAGGTCCAAGAGGGGAGTAAGGAAGCGCGCTAGGATCGGCTCGGCCAAATAACCCGTGGCTAGGGTGGTGATGGTGATTCCCAGTTGCGCACCGGACAAGACGAAACTTAAATCGCCGTGAGCGCGACGAACCATCTTGGCCGAGGCATCGCCTACCTCGCTCACATGGTGGTCAACCGTGGAACGCTCGAGGCCGGTGAGGGCAAACTCGATGGCCACGAATAAGCCGGTCGCACCGGTCAGTGCTATGAACCCCACGAGCCCCAGAATCGAAAGCAGAATATCCATTATCGTGCAGCCTTCTTCGCCTGCGCTGCGATGTCCGGGCCACTCACAACATCCGGGGTTACCCCGGCCTGTCGCATCATTTTTAGCGTGTCATTCTTTGTATCGGTGAAGGTCAACGTGATGACCGTGCCTTTGGCACCCGCACGGGCAGTACGGCCAGCCCGGTGAACATAAGACTTGTGCTCGGCGGGAGCATCGATGTGCACTACCAGCTCAACATCCCGCACATCGATACCGCGGGCGGCGATGTCCGTGGCCACCAATACGGACACCTCACCGGAAGCAAACGATTCCAGCGCTTTTGTACGCGTAGTTTGACCCTTGTTGCCATGCAATCCAACGGCGTTGACACCCGCACGGACAAGTTTCCTGACTTGACGATCCACGGCGTACTTGGTTCGAACGAACATGACCGTGCGGAAGCCTAGCTTGCCCAGATCGAGGATGGCTTGATTCCGTCCATCGCGATCATCGAAGACTGCCAGTACGTGCTTCATCGAATCCACGCTGGCGGTTGCCTCACCCGTCGAATGGGTAATGGGGTTGTTCATGAATCGGTTCACGAGCACGTGCACATCCCCGTCCAGCGTGGCGGAGAACAACAAGTGCTGACAATCGCGCGGTAGTCGCTTGAGTAGGCGGGTGACCTGTGGCAAGAAGCCCATGTCCGCCATCTGATCGGCCTCATCCAAAGCCGCCACGCGCACATCCGAGAAATCGATGTGGTGCTGATCAAGCAAATCCTGCGCGCGGCCGGGAGTGGCCACCAAGATATCTACGGGACGTGCGAGTGCCGTGATATTGCGGCTGATTTTCACCCCGCCGACGACTTCCAGGATTCGTTGGCCAGCTGCATTGGCTATGGGTTCGAGCCGTTCCCTCACTTGGGCGGCGAGCTCGCGGGTGGGCACCAGAATCAGGGCACGGGGCTTCTTTGGTGCCGACGCCCCTCGCTGGAGCGACTCAATAATCGGCAGGCCAAAGGTAAATGTCTTACCCGAACCGGTAGGGCCCCGTCCGAGAATGTCTTTCCCTTCGATAGCCTGCGGTATTGCCGCGGCTTGGATAGGGAAAGGGTGCTTCACCCCCTCGGCGGTCAGTGCCTTAACGATTGGCAACGACAAGCCGAGGTCGGCAAAGGTGGTAGTTGTGTCTGCCATGGCTGAGTGGGTCGATTCAGGCGCAGACTGAGGGGCCGTTTTTGGCGTGGTCTTGCGTTGGTCGGGCAAAGATTGGGCGCGGCTACCGCGTCGCTGATCGCGGCGCCGCTTGGGGGATCGATCTGGTGATTGCGAACTCGAATTGTCTTCGCGTTTCACCGTGCGGGATCGGTGCCCTCGGTTAGATCGGGAGGAGCGGGATCCAGAGGATCTCAATTTATGCTTCCACCTCGCTACGATCGCCAGACCACAAGGTGTGGAAAGCACCCGGCTTGTCGATTCGGCCGTACGTGTGCGCACCGAAGAAGTCGCGCTGGCCCTGGATCAGTGCTGCTGGCAGGCGCTCTGCACGCAGGGAGTCGTAGTAGGACAAGCTAGAGGCGAATACCGGTACGGGCAAGCCCAAGCCGGTGGCCGTGATGACAACCTTGCGCCACGAGTCAATCAACCCCTGCAGTTCGTTGTTGAAGTAAGGAGCCAACAGCAGGGATTCTAGCTGTGGATTCTCGTCATATGCCTCGGTGATGCGGTTGAGGAAACGCGCGCGGATGATGCAACCGCCGCGCCAAATGCGAGCCATGTCCTTGGGATCCAAATCCCAGTTGTATTCTTGGGAGCCCGCCAGAATTTGGTCGAAGCCTTGGGCATAGGCAACCAACTTTGAAGCGTACAGTGCCCGGCGAACATCCTCGATGAAAGCATCCCGATCTGCCGGCTCTACGGCCGAGGCGATGCTGCCGGATGGTAGCTTCCCGAGTGTGGCGGCGCGCTGAGAACGCGCACCGGAAAGGGCGCGGGCAAAGACGGCCTCGCCAATACCGGTCACTGGAATACCCAAATCCAGCGCAGACTTCACTGTCCACCGGCCGGTTCCCTTTTGGCCAGCCGCATCCACGATGATGTCAACCAAGGGCTTGCCGGTTTCGGCATCCGTCTGAGCCAGTACCTCAGCAGTGATCTGGATAAGGTAAGAATCCAGATCGCCTGCGTTCCATTCACGGAAGACATCCGCAATCTCGGCTGGCTCCATGCCCGCTGCATTGCGCAGCAGGTGGTAGGCCTCACCGATGACCTGCATGTCGGCGTACTCGATGCCGTTATGGACCATCTTCACGAAGTGGCCGGCACCGTCGGGTCCAATGTGGGTGCAGCATGGTTCGCCATCGACCTTGGCCGAGATGGACTCCAACAGCGGTCCCAAGGACTCGTAGGATTCGGCTGGGCCACCGGGCATGATGGAAGGGCCGTTCAGCGCGCCTTCCTCGCCGCCAGAGATGCCCGCACCCACGAAGTGTAGGCCGCGCTCGCGAATCTCCTTTTCGCGACGGATGGTATCCGTGTACAGCGCATTACCGCCGTCGATAATGATGTCGCCCGGTTCCATGAGGTCAGCAAGCTGGCCGATGACGGCATCGGTACCCGCACCTGCTTGGACCATGATTAGAGCGCGACGGGGGCGTTCCAGGGATTGCACGAAATCCTCGATGGTCGCAGAAGCGACGAAGCTTCCGGAGCCCCCGAAATCCTCCATGAACTTTTCTGTTTTAGCCGTCGTGCGGTTGTACACAGCCACGGTGTGACCGTGGTTAGCGAAGTTGCGGGCAATGTTGGACCCCATCACGGCCAGACCAACAACTCCAATATGAGCGGTGCCAGTGGGGGTGGAAGATGCGTTCGAAGTCGAAGAAGATTCGGAAGCGGTAGTCATGGTTAAACATTCTACATTTATCAAACGACAATCCGCGGTAATGCCTGTGCGGTAACTTGTGCATCAGCAAAAGGAATTTTTGCCTACGCAGAAACCTCGAATTCACCGATTGAAGGAAGAAGGCGATTGATCATGGAGATCCCGGCGCAGCGAATCGAAGGTCTCAAAGCATTGGCCACAATCAAAAAAGCCCTAGCTACGGGTGCCGCAACACAGGACATTGTCGCGGAGGCCAACAAAGAAATCGAGTTGCACCCTTCGCTGGATCGTACCCTGGGCGTGCGTTACCGCAGCCTCGCACGAGATTCTGTCACCATTGCATGCGAGGTCACATGGGAGCATACCCAGCCGGTGGGTCTTGCCAACGGTGGGCTTTTCGCCTCGTTGGGAGAAACTGCTGGTTCCATGGCAGGCTTCTTGGCCGTTGACAACAGCATGCAGGTCATGGGAACCACCAACACAACCGAGTTTTTACGCCCGGCTTTTCCGGGTGACGTGATCATCAGTTCCGCCCGGGCTATCCACCTTGGTCGAACCTCGCAGTTATGGCGGATTGAACACACTAATGAAAAGACCGGCAAGCTGCTTGCAATCACCAGCTTGCGAACAGCGGTGCGCCCAATCGGGTAGAGCGTGGCGTCGACAAGGAAAAAGCCCTAGGGGCTACCTAGGGCAAAGGGGGGTTGCGCGCTGACTAATCGGAAACGGCGCGGGTGTTCCGACCCTCGCCGAAGCGCAGGTTATCGCGAACCTCGATGGAGCGCTCGTCGTTTTCGTCCTCATACGCACGCAACTTGCTGATCGCATTGCGGGCATGCAGTTGCTGGCGGGTTGCCACCAGCTGCCAACGCCGGCGAGACACGGAGTTCAAGCCCCAAGAAAACGCTGCGACAGCACGGTTGCGGAAGCCGACCATGTACAGCAGGTGGAGGACGAGCCACATGATCCAGCCGACGAAGCCCGAAACCTCGGCCTTGTTCATCTTCACCACGGCATTGAAGCGGGAAACGATGGCCATCGAGCCCTTGTCGAAGTAATCAAAGGGTTTGCGGGCCTCGGGGGACGTGCCGTTTTCTACTTCGTCGATGATGGTGCGGGCAGCGTACTGACCACCCTGCATTGCCACCTGAGCCACGCCGGGAAGGCGGTCGAGGGACATCATGTCGCCCACGATGAAGACGTGGCGGTCATCGCCAACGGTTAGGTCGCGATTGACAGGCACACGGCCGGCGCGGTCGACCTCCACACCCAGTTGCTCGGCGATGTGCTTACCCAGTGGGGAAGCAGCCACACCAGCGGACCAGATCTTGGCGTAAGAAGGCACGAATGTCTCTTCGTTGGTCTTCATGTCTTTGAATTTCACGCCCTGGCGGTTGACGTCCGTCACCATGGAGTTGAGAACTACCTCCACCCCCATGGCTTCCAGACGGTGGGAAGCCCGACGGCCTAGGCGCTTGCCGAAGGGGCCCAGAACCTGTGGTCCACCATCGACCAAGATAATGCGAGTATCGGTGGTGTTAATGCTGCGGAACTCGTTACGCAGGGTGCGGTATGCCATCTCGGCCAACTGGCCAGCCAGCTCCACACCGGTGGGACCGCCGCCTACAACCACGAAAGTCAACAGGCGCTCGCGCTCAGCGGGATCGTCGGTGATCTCGGCGCGCTCGAATGCGCCGGTGACGCGGGCGCGGATCTCTAGGGCATCGTCGATGGACTTCATACCAGGAGCGAACTCCGCGAAGTGTTCGTTACCGAAGTAGGATTGGCCCGCACCGGCAGCCACGATGAGCGAGTCGTAATCCAAAACGGCATCCTTGCCGCCCAGATCGGCGGTCACGCGCTTGGCGTTGACATCAACATCGCGAACTTCGCCCTTGACCACGCGGACATTGTCTTGGTTAGCCAAGATCTGGCGAATGGAAGGTGCGATCTCACCGGAAGACAAGATGCCCGTTGCTACTTGGTACAGCAGCGGTTGGAAGAGGTGGTGGTTCGTGCGATCAACGATGGTAACGGACACGTCTGCATCTTTGAACTTCTTCGCAGCAAACAGGCCACCGAATCCGGCGCCGATGATGACGACGCGGTGGCGGCCGCTCATGTTGCGGTGGCTATAGCTCATTAGGGGGGTTCTCCTCGGTCAACGAGTGGAAGCGATTCATTCTCAAATTTTCGCAAGTTGTACGGCCACCATCCTAACGCTTGTGAGGAATCCGCTCACATTAACCGTGGTTGGTCAGGTGAGGATGTGCCCTTTTTGCCGTATGGGGGCGATAAAAGCGTGGATAAACCGGCGATGCCTGCACTATAAGATGTGGTTTTGCTAGTAACTTCGGGGGGAGTTCCATAACGATATCGAGGAGGCTAAATACCGGTGGTGGAGAGGATGAATACGCAGTATGTTGATCCGAAGCGCTGGCCGCACCTGGTTGCGCCTCTCGATGCGCATTTTCAAGGCCGACGGGCCGAGGAGGCCTCCAAGCGGTTGGAAGCCCTCGCAGCGGAATACGATCTTTCGCTCACCGGAGCCACCACCCCTTTCCTGGATGTGCACGACGGAGAGCTGTTCGACCGCATCGTGGCCCACGAGTGGTTGGGCGTGGCAGAAAGTTACATGCTGGGGCAGTGGGATGCAGAGCCCCTGCCCGAAGTGCTAGAAATCCTGCTGCAGCAAAACTTGGAGGGGCGGCTGGGGGCATTGCTGAACCGTAAACGCAAGCACGGTAACTTCGGTGCCCCCTTACCAGGCGAGGTGCCAGATGGGTTGGTGGAGCTCTACGCCGGTGAAACGCGCGCCACGGGTGCCGCGTTATTCAAGTCCGCAGCTCGCACCACCACAACGGAGTCGGTGAGTGTGCCCGTTTCCCCCGGCGCGAAGAAAACCACCCAGCTCACGCTGGATCTAACATATTTCGGGGCGCCGGACAACGTAGATCGCCAAGACCTTGACGATGCTCAAATGCGCCGTATTGAAAGCATGCTCGACGAGGCCGGTGTGGGCCCCGGGGACCGAGTGTTGGAACTGACTAGTTCGGGCGGCACGCTGGCCATCCAAGCTGCAAAGCGTGGGGCCAGCGTGGATGTCCTTACCAGCGATGCCGAACATGCCGAGACTATCGGTGCGCGCGTCCGCGCTGCCGGAGTTGCGGGTGCCGTGCGCATTGAAAGAATCGTCGGGAGTATCCCCTCACCACGCCAATGGTCGGGCAGTTACGATGTGATCTTTTCCATTGAACGCATGGAGACGCTGGGGCGCGCCGGGATCCCTCATTTCCTGCGGGCTATTGATCGTATGTTGGCTCGCGGTGGGGTGGCGGTCGTTCAATCTATAGTTTCGACGCCAACCGCCCGCGAGACCGCCAAAGGCTCCCTAGACGTGATGCGCGCCTACGTGTGGCCCGCGCTGGAATACCCGCTGGTAGGTGAGGTGCGAGCGGCCACGTTATCCGCGACGAAATTGAATCTGGTGGCGGAGAACTACTTGGGTTCGCACCTGGCTGCCACATTGCCGCTATGGCGGAGCAATTTTTTAGCGCGTGAGCGGCAGGCTGCGGCGGCCGGGTTCGACCTCATTTTCCGCCGCTTGTGGGATTACCAGCTGGCGCTGCATCAGGCGTTGATGAGCGCCGGGGATATCGACTGCGTGCAGTTCGTTTTCGAACCGCGCAGCTAAGTGGCAGGAGGACCTAGATGTCCTTCATGTCCACGTGGCTGGTTTCACGCATCAAGAGGACGGCGACCAAGGTGATTGCCGTTGCAACCCCCAAGTACAAACCAACCGCGTGTACTCCGTAGGAGGCCACGAGCGCGGTGGCGATAAAAGGTGCCACAGCTGCACCCAAGATTGAGGCCACGTTGTACGAGATGCCCGAACCGGTGTAGCGCACATTGGTGGGGAACATCTCGGGCAACACGGCCGACATTGGCCCAAAGACCAGGCCCATTAATGCCATACCGATGGCAAGCCACACACCCACGGTGAATTCAGTCGCGGTTTCTTGCTTGAGGAAGAGGGAGAAGCTGGCCGCGAAAACCAACATCAGAACGGAGATTACGGCCAAGTAGTTCTTGCGGCCGAAGCGGTCCGCCAAACGACCGGAGATTGGCACGGCGAGAGCGAAGAACCAGATGGTGATCAGCTGCAGTTTGAGGAAGTCGACATAGGGGATGCCTAGGCCCCGGGTTTTGGCCGGGTTCGCAATGCCGTAGGACAAGACCCACGTGGTCACCAGGTAGAACAACGTGTACGTCGAAAGCATGATGAACGTACCCAGAACTAACGGTCGCCACGCGACCTTGAAGACATCGAGCACGGGGGCGTCGAGCTTCTTGCCCTTATCCACGGCCTCCCGGAACACAGGGGTTTCCTCCAGCTTGAAACGCACGTACAAGCCCACGATGACCATAACAGCGGACAGCAAGAATGGCACGCGCCAACCCCACTGCATGAATGCGCCGTCGGTCTTGCCGTTTTCGTGGCCCAAGCCGATAACGAGGATGAGGAAAAGACCATTGGCCAGAATGAAGCCAAATGGTGCACCCAGCTGCGGCCACATCGCGGCGCGGGCACGTTTGCCCGGCTCGGCGTTCTCCGTAGCTAGAAGCGCGGCGCCCGACCACTCACCGCCGAGGCCCAGCCCTTGGCAGAAACGCATGAGAGCCAAGATAGCCGGGGCGATGATACCGATGCTGGCGTAGGTGGGCAGCAAACCGATGATGAAGGTAGCGATGCCCATGGTCAGGAGAGATGCAACCAAAGTCACTTTGCGGCCGGCGCGGTCACCGAAGTGGCCGAAAACGATAGAGCCCAACGGGCGGGCAACGAAGGCCAGTCCGAACGTGGCAAAAGAAGCCAAGAGGGCGACCGTGGGGTTGTCATTCTTCGGGAAGAACAGGTGAGGGAAGACGGCAACGGCTGCCGTGGCATATGCATAGAAGTCGTAGAACTCAATGGTCGTACCCACCGTGGAGGCGAGAATGATGCGACGACGCACAGTCTTGTCTGCAATGGGGGTGGCGGGTAGGGCTGGTGACGCGCCGGCTGGGTCTGGGGTGACGGGATTGCCGGTTTCCGTGGAAAACTGCGACATTCAAACCTCCTTCTTTCCTGTATGGGTTGTGAACTTAATTAGGCAAGATATGCGAACGGACGAACGCCGGAGGGAAAACGTGAATATGCATTCACAACAGGGGTAAAAACACTAATGTGTTTTGCAGAACAAACACGTCACGGAATGGAGAACAAAATGACGAATGCCAACGTTGAACGCAACCGCACCGATGCTCCGGTGATCATTGTGGGCGCCGGTCTGGCCGGACTGGTGGCAGCGCACGAAGCGGTGAAAAGTGGATTGAAAGTCCTCGTACTAGATCAGGAAAACCGCAACAATCTGGGTGGGCAGGCGTTTTGGTCTCTGGGAGGATTGTTCTACGTCAACAGCCCCGAGCAACGCCTGATGGGTGTAAAGGACAGCGAGGAATTGGCGTGGCGGGACTGGGAGAACTCCGCCGACTACGACAATGCGGACAACGACTATTGGCCACGCAAGTGGGGTAGGGAATACGTTCGCTTCGCGACCCATGAAAAACGCGACTACCTTAAGGCTCTCGGGCTACATGTAGTTCCCACTGTGGGCTGGGCCGAGCGCGGGCACGGCGATGCCTCAGCGCACGGAAACTCGGTTCCACGGTTCCATCTAACATGGGGCACCGGCCCCGAGGTGGTGCGCGTTTTCCGCGAACCTCTGGAGGAGGCCGAGCGCCAGGGCAAGATCGAGTTCCGATTCCGTCACCAGGTGGATGAGCTGTTGACTGAGCCCGACGGGGACGGTGTGCGCGTGGTCGGCGTGCGCGGTAGTGTGCTGGAACCGACGGATCTGGAGCGCGGTCAGGCGAGCTCGCGCGAGGTTGTCGGCGACTTCGAACTTCGTGCACCCGCGGTGGTCGTGACCACTGGTGGTATTGGTGGCAACTTGGATTTGGTGCGTCGCACGTGGCCCACCGAGCGCTGGGGGGAATGCCCCAAGGAATTGGTACGGGGTGTGCCAGCGCACGTCGATGGTCGCATGATTGAGATCTCGAAGCAGGCGGGCGCGCGCCTGACGAACACTGATCGAATGTGGCACTACACCGAGGGCATGATGAATTGGGATCCCATTTGGCCTACCCACGGAATCCGCATTATCCCTGGCCCCAGCTCTCTGTGGTTGGATGCCGAAGGTAACCGTCTGCCCACCACGCTTATCCCCGGTGGAGATAACCTCGCGACCCTCGAGCACATTGGTCGCACTGGGCACGGCTATTCGTGGTTTGTGCTGACCAAGGCGATCGCCGATAAGGAGTTTATCTTCTCTGGATCCGAGCAAAACCCGGATCTCACCATCAAGAAGTTCAAGAACTTGCTGTCCAAGGTTGGGCCGGGCACTCACCCTGCAATTCAAAATTTCATGGATCACGGAGAAGACTGGGTGATTGCCGATGACCTAGACAATCTGGTCGAAGGTATGAACGAGGTCACGGCGGAGGATGCCCCACGCATCGATGCCCAAAAACTACGCCGCGTGATCGAAGATCGCGACAGCCAGCTCGACAACAAGTTCTCCAAGGATTCCCAGATCAACTACATTCGTACCGCCCGCGGATACTTGGGTGACAAGATTGTCCGCTGTGCTGCCCCGCACCGGTTGCTCGATGAGTCCAAGGGACCACTGATTGCGGTGCGTATGCGCATCCTTACCCGTAAGACTCTAGGCGGTATTGAAACTGATCTGTCGGGTCGTTGCGTGCAATCCGATGGCTCGGTACTGCCTGGCCTGTACGCCGCCGGCGAGGTCTCGGGCTTCGGTGGGGGTGGAATGCATGGCAAGAATGCGCTGGAAGGTACCTTCTTGGGTGGGTGTATCCACTCGGGCAAGCGTGTGGGTGAGGCCCTGAAACCGCAGATCGAGGCCCTGCTGCGCGAATCTCAAACCGCCCGAGGCGAAGACCGTGGGTAAGCATTCCTTCGACCTTCCATGGCATGCATTCTCGGCGGCGCAGTGGCGGGAAGCGGCCATAACCGAGGGGGCCGAGGTTGGAATCCACGCTGCTCTGGAGCGCATCGATGCTAAAGACGACCTGATTAATGCTTTCACCGTAGTTCTGCGCGAGGAGGCATTGGAAGCCGCTCGGCAACTCGACCGCGCGGCCACTTCCACACCTGGCCCGCTGTTCGGCGTGCCTATCGCCATCAAGGAAGAAATCGACGTCGCCGGCACCGTGACCACGTTTGGAACCAACGCCAACACATCGGTTCGCACTACTGATTCCGAGATTGTCCGGCGCCTCCGCAACGCCGGTGCCGTCATCATCGGCAAGACTGCCATGCCGGCCTTCGGTGCATTCCCGTTCACCGAATCCGAAGCCACGGGAATCACTCGCAACCCGCGTGATCTTACCCGCACCCCAGGCGGATCCTCCGGCGGCACAGCGGCGGCAATCGCTGCGGGCATGGTGCCAGTCGCTATTGGTGGCGACGGAGGCGGATCAGTGCGCATTCCCGCTGCCCATTGCGGGCTCGTGGGCCTGAAACCAGGACGGGGGGTGCTGCCCACAGATCCTTACCCCGACCTTTGGTTATCGCTTGGGACTGCCGGGCCGCTCGGCGCTTGTGTGGCTGATGTTGCTCTGGTATTCGACGCCCTGCGTGGCAGTTATGAACATCAACCCGCAGGGTCGCGGACAGCATGGGAACGCCCCTTGCGGGTTGTCCTGGATACGCACCCTGTGAGCCCTCTCACTCCTCCCCATGAAGATCACGTGGCCGCGGTCCATAGGATTGGTGAGGAGCTTAGGGGTGCGGGGCATGGCGTCGAGAAGAAAAAGTTGAGTTACCCCGACCCCACGCCGGCCTTTCTAGCCCAGTTCTACGCTGGGATTCGCCAAGAGATCGCCGGGTTAGATCACCCCGAGAGGATCGAGCCGCGCCACAAGCGGACGGCCCTGATGGGGGTGTGGACAATGCCGCAGCGGGTGCATGATTGGGCCCGGCGGGCTTCGCAGCAGCTGGGGGACCTCATTGAACGGGAGATCTTTAGCCAGTACGACCTGATCGTAACCCCGACGGTGGCAGGTCGGCCGATAAAGGCTGGACGCTTGATGCAGATGGGAACTATTGCAGCACAGCTGGCGAGTTTGCCGTCGGTGGCGTACACCGCCACGTGGAACGTCAGTGGGCATCCCGCGATCGCCATTCCTGTAGGGGTAGGGCGCGACGGTTTGCCGGTGAGTGTGCAATTGGTGGCCTCGCGCGATGGTGGGGAAGACCTGTTATTGGACGTGGCTGCGCGCATTGAAGAAAGGATTGGTCGGTTTCACCCCGTTGCGTAGGTGGGTACCACGTCCAGGGGTGGTTATGCATAGCTAAGTACCACGTCCGGGGGTAGTTATTAGTTTTGTAAACAGAATTTTTATTAAATCCCACCCTTCCTGTGAGTTGGATCACCATACTGAATGTGTCGATTGATTCGATTCAACTGGAAGGTGGACACTGATGAAGATTCATGCACGTCAAAGCCGTGTTTTGTGGGCGGCCTTGATGATTCCCGGGCTAGCGCTGGGCGGGGTGGGAACAGCTTTTGCTGAAGAGGACGCGCCAGGATCGGGTGCGGCAACGGCGGGGTCGTCGGGTGCTGAAGGATCGTCGGGCAGCGAGGCGCGCGTGGAAAAGGGTGATCATGACCCGTTCTATGATCTCGTGGATGTTTCCGGTAGGCGCCCAGGAGACGTGGTGAAAATCCAGGATGCGCCGTATGGTCGGGTTTTCGGGAACTTGGATTACAAGCTGCCGAATTCTGTGCACAAGATTATGTACACCTCCACCACACAAACCGGCCAGAAAGTACCCGTCACAGGTTACGTCGTGGAGCCAGTCGTGAAGTGGAAAGGCAAGGGGCCCCGGCCAACAGTAGTGGTAGGGCGTGGAACGGTGGGGCAGGGTGATCAGTGTGCGCCATCGCGCAACTGGCCACTGGATAACCAACCTAACCCTATTGCTTCGGAACGCGCCGTGGCGCTGGAAGGGATGTACGACTGGGTCTTTTCTAACCAGGGCGTGCGCGTTGTTGTCACAGATTATGTGGGCATGGGCACTGCGGGTGTGCACACCTACATGAACCGGTTGGATCAGGCGCATGCCATGATCGATGCAGCTAGGGCTACGCGCAACCTGGTGGAAGAAAAGGGTGGGAACTTCGGCAAGGTGTCATTCTATGGGCACTCGCAGGGTGGCGGAGCAGCTGCGGCTGCCATTGAAACCATCGGCGCGTATGCGCCAGAGCTGGATCCCGCGGGCGCTTATGCATCCGCTCCACCGGCCGATTTGGATGCGGTGCAGCGCAATATCGACGGATCGGACCTGGTGGGTGCGATTGGCTTTACTATCAACGGATTGCTGGAGCGCTATCCAGAGCTGCAGGCGGATTTGGAGGCCAATCTCAATGATCGAGGCAAGGTCGCACTGGAGGATCTGAAGACGATGTGTACGAACGAGATCACGGAAAAATACGGGCACCAGACGACCTCCATGTGGACGAAAGATGGGCGCAGTCTGGATGAGCTGTTGAAGTCAATGCCGAAGGCGCAGGCTGCCATGGAAGCTCAACGCATCGGAAAGTCCATACCGGCGGCGCCTGTCATGATCGTCTCCGGTCGGTACGATCTCAATGTGGAGTATCAGCAAGCCAAGGACTTGGCGCGGAAGTGGTGTGCTGCGGGGACGTCCGTCCTGTACCGAGATGACTATATGGCCAAGCTTGGCGATTACAACCACTTCGTCCAAGCGATATCCGGCGCGGAATTCGGCATTCCGTTCATTTTGGATCGCTTCAACGGTGTGCCGGTCAAGGGTGCGTGCCAAATTCCCGAAAAGGCCAATCCTATTGGCAGCGCGCAGGGGTCTGCAGAGGGCGCGGTGAACTTATCTGACGTTGCTGTGGGGTCCAGTGTGCTGGGTAGCAGCTAGCCGGGGTGGGTGCCCAGTAGCTTATTCGGGTGATATGACTCAGCGGAGCGCATCCGGCTGACATGAATGAGGGGTTGAGTTATGGGTTAGGGGGTTGAGTTTTGGGTTAGGGGGTTGAGTTTTGGGTTAGGGGGTTGGGTGCCCATAAGGGGGCCGGCGCCCCTTCATCCGCGAAGTGTCATAATATATATTATCGGCTAAAGGGCTGAACGCTCGCTATAGCTCGAGGTCATTACTGGTAGCTCATTACCTGCACAAGCTGGTGGTACGTTACCCATTAAAAAAGCGTTTAGATTTATCCGGCGAGTATCGTCGTTGTGCTAGCCATATTGCGACTCTGGGTCTAGGGTTATCCTTCGTGCAAACTAACGCAACAACACCACGGTTGCATCCCACCCAAGTGGTCGCCGTGGGTTTTATCGTACTGATCCTCATCGGTACGTTCGTCTTGATGCTGCCGGTGTCATCAACCGACGGAACGGCGACGGACTTTCTGCCGTCTCTCTTTACAGCCACAAGTGCTGTATCGCTGACGGGACTAGTCGTTGAGGATACGGCGACCCATTGGACTAGCTTCGGCCAGGTTGTCATTATTACGTTGATTCAGCTTGGCGGGTTCGGCGTCATGAGTCTGACATCCTTGGCCGCCATGATGCTGACTGGGCGCTTGAGTCTCCGCTCGCAGCTCAATACCTTGGCAGAAGGTCGAACGCAGGATGCTAGCAGCGTGCGCAAAACGCTTGTTATGACACTTGTGTTTATGGCGGGCACCGAGTTCCTTGTGGCCATCTTCCTCGCCTGTCGTTTCCACTTTGGATACGATAGGCCCTTTGGACAAGCTGTGTGGCACGGTGTATTCCACGCGATTTCCGCATTCAATAACGCGGGATTCAGCATCTACTCCGATAACCTCATTAGCCTGGCTACCGATGCTGCGGTCATCCTTCCCATCGCTTTCGCACTGATCGTCGGCGGGGTGGGTTTCCAAGTCCTGTTGGAAATCTTTAACAAGGCACGTCGGCGAATCCTCAACCCCCGTAACCGCAGTGATAACGTACGCTTTTCGGTAACCGCCACTGTCACCTTGTGGGGTACGGCATTTCTTCTGGTCGCAGGCTGGATTTGGTACGCGTTCTTCGAATGGAAGGCCACCCTTGCTCCCCTAGCTTTTCACGACAAGATGTTGTTGAGCTTCTTCGGATCAGCTACGGCTAGAACCGCAGGGTTCAATGCCGTCGATTACGGCATGCTGCACCCGTCTACTCTTATGGGAACGGACATCTTGATGTTCATCGGCGGCGGATCCGGTGGTACCGCCGGTGGCATCCGCATCACGACCGCGGCCATCATCCTGGCTGCGATGTTGACCGAATTTCGTGGTGAAAACAGCGTCACCATTAACCGAAGGCGCATTAGTCCCTCCACCATTCGCCGCGCACTCACCGTGGTGAGCTTCGGCGTGGCTCTCGTAGTGACGGCCATC
This sequence comes from Corynebacterium auriscanis, assembly GCF_030408435.1. Lineage (NCBI taxonomy): Bacteria > Bacillati > Actinomycetota > Actinomycetes > Mycobacteriales > Corynebacteriaceae > Corynebacterium > Corynebacterium auriscanis. Next base: position 1,176,233 of record NZ_CP047046.1, read on the forward strand.
GTGCTCATCCGCACGCTGGACCCGCAGTTCACCGCAGACCAAGTGGTGTTGGAGACCCTCTCCGCCTTTTCTACCGTTGGTCTCTCCACTGGTATCACCCCTTACCTCAGCGGTGCCTCACAGGGCATCCTCATCGCGATCATGTATCTTGGTCGCATCGGGCCAATCACATTGGTCACGGCGATGGCTTTGAAAAAGTTCAAGCGTCGTTTCGAATACCCAGAAGAAAGGCCGTTCATTGGTTAGGTTCTTTGGCCCGTCCGCAAAAAATCGGGCAAAAATCAATATTCCCCCTGTTGCTGTTCTCGGGCTCGGACGCTTCGGTTCTTCGCTCGCGAAAGAGCTGACCGCTCACGGCGTGGAAGTCTTGGGTGTCGATGCCGATGCCCGCCTCGTTGAGCAGTGCAAGAGTGAGCTCACAGATGCTGCCGTGGCGGATACCACCGATATGGATGCGCTGCAGCAGCTTGGGATCGGTGACTTTGACCGCGTGGTTCTGGGCATCGGTTCCTCCCTAGAATCGTCGATCCTCACGGCCTCGGCCCTGTTGGAGCTCGGAGTGCCCGATGTGTGGGCTAAGGCCGATTCCAAGGCGCACGCGCGCATCTTGACTCAGATCGGTGTGCACCACGTGGTGCGACCGGAACGCGATACGGGGCGCCGCGTGGCTCACCTTTTGGGCGGGCGTTTCCAGGACTTCGCGGAGTTCGATGAGGATTTCGGCATGATCAAAATGCACCCACCTGCTTTCTTGCAGGGCGGCCCTGTAGACAACGAAGCGTTGTCGGCCCGGGCGGGCGTGTGGGTTGTGCAAGCCCGTGTTAACGGTGATTGGCAACCCATTACTTCCGATACCCGCTTGAGCTCCGAAGACCTTATCATCGTTGCCGGCGAGCTCTCGGCGCTCGAGAAATTCGGATAATTCAACCCGAACGGTGGCGGTTGGGCGCTCCCCTCCTCTGGCAACGAAGGGTGCCGGGCGGGGGTGCCCAGCCGCCAGTCCGCACAATGTGCAGCAGAACTCTGGCAACGAAGGGTGCCGGGCGGGCTGCCCAGCCACCAGTCCGCACAATGTGCAGCAGAACTCTGACAAAATGACGCGTTTTTGTTGGAGTTCTGCTGCACATTCGTTTTCTTTCGCTGTTCAGCGGGAGGATACGGGCGCCGGGGCGTCCGAGACTGCCCCCGTACCCAGCCGAACCGCCCAGACCCCAATAAATTCACCCGCAGAGGTGACGACCTATGTAAAACAGCCCGGTTCGGCACAGTTACCCCGGTTTTGCTGCGCACACCGCCCCCGTGCTCCTACCCCGGCGTTGCTGCTGAATTGCCCTGTTGCCGCACTACCCTGCCGCCGCGATCTGCTCCGCCATAATCGCCCCCGCAATGGTGAAGTAGATAATCAAACCGGTTGCATCGACCAAGGTGGAGACCACAGGGGTGGAGAACACGGCAGGGTCCACACCGAGCTTTTTAGCCACCAACGGCAACATGCCTCCGACGATGCATGCCCACGAGCAAATGCACACGATCGCCAAGGAAATTGTGGCTGCGACTTGCGGATAATACAGCAGGGCCACGATGGGGAAAATCACCGCTCCAAGGAAAACACCCAGTAGGAATCCTACGCGCACCTCGCGCCAGATCACGCGGAAAACATCACTGGGGCGTACTTCATCAATAGCTAGGGCACGAACCACCGAACTGGCCGCCTGCGAACCCGCATTGCCACCAGTACCGATAATCATGGGAACGAACACACTGAGCACCACCACTTTTTCCAGAGTGGATTCAAACACTTCCATGACGTTGATGGTCAAAAACGCCGCGAAAATGAGCACAATCAACCACAGCCCGCGCTTGCGGGCCAACGTGAACACCGTTGCAGTCAGGTATGGCTCGTTGAGTGGCTCTTGGCCACCGGAACGATAGGCATCCTCGGTTTCTTCGTCCTCAAGGATCTCCATGGCGTCGTCCACCGTAAGAAGCCCCAGCAGCCGGTCTTCCTCATCGACAACCGGAAGTGCCAACAAGTCAGCTTCTTGCACCAATCTGGCCGCGAATTCCTGGTCGTCATGGGCATACACGCGGTGCTTCTCGGACTGCAGCACGTCACTCACTGGAGTGCCAGCGGGCGCGGTCACGAGGTCCGCCAAGTTCACCATCCCGATTAACCGGCGGGAATTGTCGGTGACGGGGACGGTGGCAAAGGCCTCCCCACGCAGCTGGAGTTTCTCGAGCGCTTCTTCCCTATTTGAATCCGAGGATAAAACCACCGTGACAGGTAGCATTGCGCGCCCAGCGGACCGGGCAGGATATCCCAGCAGTACCGAGGTGGCCCGGCGATCTTCCTGCGGTAGGTCACGAAGCAGGCGCGAGGCGACTTTGGCTGGCATCTCATCCAAGAGCGCCGCGCGGTCGTCAGCAGCGATGGATCCAAACAATTCGCCTACATGCTCATCGCGGAGTGCCTCCAGCAAATCCGCCTGGTGCGGTGGGTCCAAGTACTCGAACACACTGAGCGCGCGTTCCTTATCCAACAGCCGAAACGCAACCGCCTGTAACTCAGGCTTTAATCGCCCCAATTCAGCGGCGATATCAACACTGGTTTGTTCGGCAAGCCACCGCTGGGCCGATACTAGCTCGCGCTCATCACGGGAGGCCAGCAAGCGCGGCAATTCGCGGTCTTCCGGCAGGTCCTTCCTGGGATCTACCCGGGTAGCGGTCATTGCTTACTTCCTCGCCTTCGCAATTTGCCATGCTGTGAGGAGGAAAAACACCATGCACACTGCGGCAAACACCCAACCCAGCGGGTTCCCGCCGATACCGACAAACACCATGTACGCGCCGAAACCCACCAGCACAACTGCCCGCATAATGCGGGAGAGGTTCATCATTTCCGGTGACATTCTGCCTCCAATTACTTGCGCTGTTCGAAGACGAGCAGCAGGTCGATGGTGCCTTCTTCCGCGATCTTTGCGGCCACAAATTCGGGCGATTCCAATCCGAAGTCACTGCGGTGCACGGGGACATTGCCTGAGACAACGATGTTTTCCCCCGTGCGCAACACCTTGAGTGTAACTGGAACCTGTTTGGACACACCGTGCAACTTCAGATCGCCCGTCACCTGCACCTCGGCGGGCTTACCATCGTCGGGTACGTGCGAAATATCGACCGGTTTGGTTAGAGTGAAACTGGCCTCCGGGAACGCATCGGTTTCCAGGATGCGCCGGCGAACGTTGATATCGCGTTTTTCCACATCACTGGAAATCGCTGCGACCTTGACGGTTACTACGGCCTCCTCCAGTTTCCCGTCGGTCACGCGCATTTGCCCAGTCACGTTGTCGTCCTGAGCATTATCTGCACGTCCGGACGTGGTTTTGCGCTGTCCCGGCAGGATTTCGTTGAAGGTGTATCCCGCCTGTGTGCGGTTTGCGCCGGCCCCCTTCGTCACTTGCCACGAGCCATCGGTTCCGACAGTCGCCGCCGGTCCGCCTTCCGAGATATCCGCGGTCTGCAACCCCCGGTTGGACAGCAGATTGTAAGCGATGGGCCCCACGGCCATCAGGGCGAACACGATGATTCCGATGACACCCAGTGTGATTATTCCCTTACGCATACCTCCTACCCTATCCCCCGGCCCACCGGCTACCAACTGGTGCCATTGCACCACGGTTGCTACTTCTCAGCGGGCCCTTCAGCGGGCCCTAGTGCGCGGATTCGCTCGATGCTTTGTGCTAACTGCAAGACTTCGTCGGCTAGCCCCCGGATTTCGTCGTGGCTAGCCTTTTCTTCGGCGGCGGTACGGACATCTTCGGCGGCGCACCGTAGTTGGTACATCAGATCTTTTAGGTTCGACGCCGCCTTGGGCCCCAACGTTACCGTGCCACTTGGGTGCTCATTCTCCGTCGCTGAGGCGGGGTGAGTGGTGAGGTTTCGGTGTTCGTAGGCGCGTTGACGACATGCTTGGCTGCAGTAGTGGCGGCGACGTCCGCGGCTGGGTTGGTCAGTGATGGCTCGACCGCACCACTTGCAGTGGTGCGGGGAATTCGAGGAACGCGCAGAGATGCCAGCCATGGGAACAAATACTATCGGCTATCCGTTAAGCTTTATAGGTCGCGTTGCATAGTATTTTGTGCGGGGCGAAAAGAGTTTCACCAAATCTATTTATGGAGTGAGGTTTCAGGATGGCAGATCGGGTCCTGCGGGGCAGTCGTATGGGAGCGGTGTCGTATGAAACAGATCGTGATCACGATCTCGCACCGCGTCGTATCGCCCGTTACCAGACCGATAATGGCGAGGTTTACGAGGTTCCCTTCGCCGATGACGCTGAAATCCCTCAGGAATGGCAGTGCAAGAACGGCATGCTTGGCACGCTCATGGAGGGCGAAGGCCAGGAATCGAAGCCGGTCAAGCCACCACGCACCCACTGGGACATGCTGTGCGAGCGTCGCAGTATGGAAGAGTTGGACGTGCTGTTGGAAGAACGCATTGAGTTGCTGCGAAAGCGTCGGCGTCAAGCAGTCAAGCTGATGAAGGAACAAGAAGCGCAACGTTAATGTAGTGCATCGTTCGAATACAACAAGCCCGGGTAAGGAAGAAGGTTTCCTCACCCGGGCTCTTTGCGTACCCGTACTATCGCCGTAGCCACAGTCGCAACGGCCGCCGTGGCCCCCCGAGACTAGTTGAACAGCGGGATTAGTTGAACATGTTGCGAACGGTACCGGAACCGATGCGCCAGAACTCGGAAGAGAAGTTCTTGATCTGATCCGCGCGGTGTGCAAGCCCCCATTTGGTTACTTGCACCAAGGCCTCACCCACAATGTTGCCACTCATCTTGGAATCGCCGATTTCGCGCTCCGTGAATGTAATGGGAACTTCGCGTACGTCGAAGCCCGCCTCGATCGCGCGCCATGCCAGGTCGACCTGGAAAACGTAGCCGGCTGAATCGACGGCGTCTAGGTCAATGGCCTCCAGTACCTCGCGACGGTAGGCACGGTAACCACCGGTGATATCGGACAGCCCGGCCCCCAGAGCGAGCGAAGCGTAGATGTTGCCTGCACGAGATAGGATCTGGCGACTAGCTGGCCAGTTCACGGTTTTGCCACCCTTAACGTAACGGGAACCCAGGACCAGCTCCGCGCCGGCATCAATGCGATCCAGCAGCAGGTGAAGCAGCTCAGGTGCGTGAGAACCGTCGGCGTCCATCTCGCACAGCACTTCGTAACCGTTGTCGAGGCCCCAGCGGAAACCGGCGATGTAAGCACCGCCCAACCCGCCCTTGCCCTGGCGGTGTAGGACATGAATGCGGGAATCCTTGGCTGCCATCTCATCGGCAATGTCGCCGGTGCCGTCTGGGCTGGCATCGTCAACCACGAGTACGTCCACGCGCTCCGGCTCCGCCTTGAATAGGCGATCGACGATCAACGGCAGGTTCTCGCGCTCGTTGAACGTCGGAATGATGACCAGCGTTTTATCGCTGAGCTTGGCCATAGTGTGGAAACCTCTCTAGGTGTTAGTGGTTTATGGTTTTGCGGTTGCTATTTTCGCGGTGTCCGGGGTCGTTGATGTGAGACCGCCGACCATGAGATCGCGCAACAACAATTAATGCTAGAGCAGCGAGCGTGCCAATGCTGGCAATGACCCACTCGACCCAAGGACCTACCCGTGCGGACGGAGTTAGTGTATCCCGTAAGGGAACATCGGCCTGCAAAACGTCACGGGTGAATATGTTGCTGCGTTGCACCACATTTCCGTTCGGCTCCACAATAGCCGAAACTCCGGAGGTCGCAGCCACTACCACCGCGCGGTCGTACTCCATGGCGCGCATTCGGCTCATCGCCAGCTGTTGGTACGTCATTTCGGTAAAACCGAATGTGGCGTTGTTCGTGGGGCTGGTCAGTAACTGCGCTCCCCCGCGCACCGCAGAACGGAAAGCACCGTCGAAGCTCACCTCGTAACAGGTTGCCACTCCGACAGGGATAGTTGTTCCCGCTTTTTTACCTGCTTGGCTTGTCATGTGGACGACGCCATTGTCATTCCCCGGTTGAAGATTTCCAGCTTGGTCGACTAGGGGGCTGACCTTGCGCAGCAGGTCGCGCAACGGCATATATTCCCCGAATGGCTGTAGGTACTTCTTGACGTGGCTTTCCCCTGCGCCGTGCTCGTCGAACACCACCATGGTGTTGTGCTCGGGGCTGACAGTTCCAACCAGCATCGGGGCTTTCACTGCGGATTGGGAGTTCGTGATGACGGCGCGGGCATCGGCGTTGAGGAAAGGATTGATGTCTGAAGCGTTCTCGGGCCAGAACACCACGTCGGGTTGGGCAGCTTGGCCCGTCGAAACGCTGTGGACCAACTCATCCGTTGCCTTCGCATGGTTATCCAACACCGCCCGGCGCTGCGCGTTGAAGTCCAACCCCAGGCGAGGCACGTTCCCCTGGATGGCGGCGACGTTGACCAGCGTGGCGTCGTCGATAGAAGAAACTGATGAGCCCGACGAAGGGTGAGCTAGCTGCATGCCACCGCCGACCAGAATGATCACCGCGACGAGTACAGCCGACCATGCCGGACGGGCGGACGTCACGGGCGCGGCGGCAGTAACCACCCGGAGCGTGCGCCAGCGTGTGGCCAGGCGCGCCAGTGCCCACCCGATGAGGACCGATAGCAACCCGCCGGTGAAAACGACGGTGAAGGAAACTAGGGCTGGGCCACCTAGCGAGATCAAGGAGGCGAACGGACCGTCAACCTGACCCCACGCTAGGCGACCCCAAGGGAAACCACCGAAGGGCCAGTTCGACCGTAGGAATTCTGTCGCGATGAACCACGCAGCAATGAGGGCAAAGCGGAAAGGGAAAACGGCAAGTACGCGTTGGCGGGTGGCGAGCAGGCCCTTGAGGCCCACACCGAACAATAAGGAATACAGCGACTGCACCAGCGCGAGCGCAATCCACGCGGTCGCGCCAACGAATTCCCCCACCCAGGGCAGCAAGAGGGCATAGAGAACAAGACCCTGGACCCACGCCAGCACGATGCTGCGCTGTTGACTGACTGAGAAGAAGAACAGCGCCATTCCCAGTGGGGCCGCCCACCACAAGCCGGTGGGTTGGAACGAGGCGAAGAGCATGACCCCACTGAAAGCGGCCCCAAGAAAGCGAAGTAGGTCAGTGGTCCACGAGCGGACGGATTTGCCGAGGCGGGCAGGCTTAATGGGGCGGGAGATTGCGCGAGTGGACATCAACGCTTGAATTCGTCGTCGCGGTGGTCAATGACTTCACCCCAGCCGGGAACGTTCTTCGATTGTGGTGCGCCGAAACCGGAGACCGTCACGAACGACGAGCCGCCGAAGTTCTGCAGTGCACGCTGGGCTCGAACGGAGATGATGCGCCTGACCAGTGCGCGCGTGGGCGGCAGCAACAACAGCAATCCCAAGAGGCTAGAGACCAAACCGGGCAGGGCCACGAATACGGCCCCCACGCACGATAGAGCCGCATCGCCCGTCAGCGCGCCAGGGCGGTCGGTTCGCTGCGCTACCCGAGTAGCCAGAGAGCGCATCTGCCACATCGCCACGGCGATTCCCAGGATGAACAAGCCGAGGACAATCAATAAAGCCCAGCCGAACCCAACGGCCCAGCCCAGGGCGAGGAATGCTACGAGTTCAATCAGAAGGTAACCCAGTAGGAACTGAGGCATGAGGGAAGGACACTCTCCTAAGCGCCGGCGATAGCGCGGTTGGTGTGGATGGGCGGGGATACGCGCACGTGGCGCGCTATATCTCTAAATATTGTACTGAGCGGGGTGCATGTGCCGGTGGATCGACACCGGATTGGGTCGGTGCTGCTTGGCTGCTGCCTAGACCACACGGGTTCATGCCAGGTTTGAGCGATAGCAGCACGAGGGTTAAGCTGGCGATGTTACAATTACGTAACGATTACGTCTCTGCAGTGACCTGCGCTGAGCTACCGCCGTTGTTGCACGGCGCCAGCATCACAGCTTCTACTGCGTCAAGTAAAGGATGACCCAACCCATGAAGATGCGCCGAACCTCTCTAGTCGTAGGCCTGGCCGCCGCCCTCACCTTGAGCACCCTTCCAGCTGCTCAAGCGCAGAATACGGATCAGCTGTCCTCTGCGGTGGAGTCCAAGTTGAGCAGCGGTTCGAGTGAGGCAGATAAGGACAAGTTCATCAGCAGCGATTCCCTGCAGTCGTCCGAAACCGGCAACGAAACTTGGGACCAGATGCACCCCATGCTGAAGGTTCTTGTTGGCATCTTGGGGGCCACGGCGATCGTGACCGCTTTCGGTATGCTGCGCACGATCTTTTACAACTTGTTCCGCATCTAACGTGGCGCGCGGCGCCAGATAGCTCGAGGTACTGCCGGCATAATGGCCGCCAGTGCCTTGAGCTTTCGTGGTATCCACACGTCCCACTGGGAACTATCGGCGATTGCATCCACGGTCGCCTGCGCAACGACATCCGGAGTGGAAGACATCGGTGCGGGATCCATTCCTTCAGTCATACGCCCGATCACGAATCCAGGCCGCACGACCAGCAAGCGCACCCCGGTGCCCCGCAATGCATCCTGCATGCCTTGACAAAAACCGTCCAGGCCCGCCTTTGCAGAACCGTAGACGTAATTGGGTCGGCGAACGCGCGCACCCGCAATGGAGGAGTACGCCACTATGGTTCCCCTCCCCCGCTTTTTCATGCGAGACGACAGCTCCGTCAGTAAAACTGCCTGCGCGGTGAAATCCGTGTGAATAATCTTTTCCACTTCGTCGGAATCCTCTTCCGCGCGTTGCTGGTCGCCGAGCACACCAAACATTGCGAGGGCAACGTCAATCGCACCAGTGGATTCGATTGTTTCTAGGAGCACACCGTGGCTTGGGCAGTCCGTGGCGTCGAAAAACAAAGTATCCACACCTGTTGCGCCGGCCTGTCGCACCTTAGCTGCCAGCAGTTCGAGAGCCTCCATCCGCCGGCCGGCGAGCACCATGTGGTTACCAGAGGCCAGCCGGAGGGCGATCTCTCCGCCGATCTCGCTGGTCGCGCCAAAAATAGCTACTTTCTGCCCTTGCAAGGGCTGTGGTTTGGGCTTCAAGGTGTGCTCCTGACTCTGGGCTGGATAGGGTTTATATCTCTAGGGCGACGACGCCCCGCTGCATCGCGGCCACTGCCTTCCGGGAGGCGGATTTAACCTCCGCGGAATAGCCCGTCTGGCGGATCTGATCTAACAGGTCAATGACACGCCGACACCACCGCACGAAGTCGCCAGGTGTAAGGATCGCGCCCGCCGCTTCGGCCGCTTGCAAGCAGTATTCCAGTGGTGCGCCGGCCGTCCACTGGTGGACTGCCGTCGCAAAGCTGAGTTCGGGTTGGCGGGTCAGTGGCAAGTTGTGGCGCTGTTCGTCCGATGCCAACTCGTTGTAGATGCGCAGCGTGTGCTTTACAGCATCCTCGAGATCGTCGGTGGGAAGTGCCGCATCCCCGGAGGTCTCCTTACGGTTTTCGAATACGCACGTGCTGGTAACAGCGGCGAGCTCAGCCGGGTCCAAATTGTCCCAGATGCCACGACGTAGACACTGCGCGATGAGAAGATCGGATTCGTGGTGCACGCGGGCCAAGCGTTCGCCTTCGAGGGTGATCGTGGCGTCGGTAATGTCAGGGCCAGCCTCACCCCTAGTGAGTTCCACGTAGTCCATTTCTTCCAACAGTGCCAAAATGCGGTTGAACTGGGAGGATAGGCTTTCGCGGTCGGGTGTTGCCTCGTCTTGTTCGAATGCTAAGCGACGTTGGGCCTTAATGTACAGCTCCGCGGCGCGATTCATTTCCTCGCGACCCTCCCACGCATGTACCGGGTGGGAGTGGACACGCTGGCGCAGTTCCGTCGCATGGGCGGAACCACCTCGGGCCTTGGCTTTGAGCTTGGCAGGTTTATCGAAGTGCATGCGACGCAGATTGGCGGCCACTGACCGGGCTAACCGCTTTGGGGCACGTTCCACTCCCTTGTGGAGCTTCATGTGGCCGATGTGAATGGGCGTGTTGCCGAACGTTTCCGCGGATACGCGCTCTACCCAGCCGTCTTCTGTGATGATCGTCGGGTTGGGATTGTGATGGCGGTGGTCGCTGCGGGCCACGACGGCGGTCATGGGATTGCGGCCGGTAGGCAGGGCGAGCACGTCGCCGACGGTGAGGTTGGCCAACAGCTTGGCGGTTTCCTTATTGCGCTCCATTCCGGCATCGCGCTTGGCACGGCGTTCCTCCTGACTGAGTTCCCGGCGCAGGCGCGCATAATCCACCACCGTGGAGGTATCGGCGTCAAGATCCTCTTCAAAACGCGCGGCCTTGCGGCGGAAGTCGCTAATGACGTCGCGTAATGCCTTTTCCGCCTCGACTAACTGCCGGCGACGACGCTCTACGGCCTCGGCGGCTTCCACGATCGTGCCATCGGCCTGGTATTGCGCGAATGAACGCTGCAGCAGGCGGTGGGATTCCTCCAAACCCTTGGTGTTGATGAGGTTGACCGCCATGTTGTAGCCGGGGCGGAATGTCGAATCCAGAGGATACGTTCGGGTGGAAGCCAGATCGGCGACCGCGTGCGGGTCGATACCCTGTGCCCACAGCACCACCGCGTTGCCCTTGGTGTCGATGCCACGGCGGCCCGCACGACCGGTCAACTGGGTATATTGACCTGGTGTGAGGTCCACGTGGGCTTCACCGTTGAATTTAATCAGCTTCTCCAACACCACCGACCGAGCTGGCATGTTGATGCCCAAGGCCAAAGTCTCAGTGGCGAAGCACACCTTCAGGAGACCGCGCTCGAAAAGGTCCTCAATGATGTGGCGAAATGCTGGCAGCATGCCTGCATGGTGGGCGGCGAACCCGCGGGAGACTGCCCGCCGCCATTGGCGGAAGCCCAGAACATTGAGGTCTTCTTGGGTCAGGCCTTTCACTCCCTCATCGATGGTATCGAGGATCTCAGCGCGCTGGGCAGCTGTCGTGAACTCCACCTTGTCGGCCAACAACTGCTTCACCGCGGCATCACAGCCCACGCGGGAGAATATGAAGTAAATCGCTGGCAACATGTTGGCCGCATCCAAGTGCAGCGCCACATCTGAACGCTTGGGCCCGCGACGCTTTCCGGATTCCTCCGCCTTCGCGGCGGCCGCAACGACGGCACGGTTAACTGCTGTCCCTTGATTCATGGCAGCGGAGTGTTGTCGGGATTGCTCCGATTGAAACAGTGGCATAATCTGCCGTCCGACCATCATGAACTGAGACAGCGGGATGGGGCGGTGTTCGGTGAGGACAATGTCCGTGTGGCCACGTACCGTGGATAGCCAGCCACCGAATTCTTCCACGTTGGATACGGTTGCGGAGAGGGAAACCAAGATCACGCTGGGATCCAGGTTCAGGATCGCCTCCTCCCACACGGGGCCGCGGGATTTATCGGCGAGGAAGTGAACCTCGTCCATGACCACGTGGGTCAGCGTGCGTAACCTATCGGACCCCTGATAAATCATGTTGCGCAGTACTTCGGTTGTCATCACGACGATAGGCGCATCGCCATTAATGGTGACATCACCGGTCAGCAGTCCCACATTGTCCTCGCCGTACTGGTCCGTGAGGTCGTGGAACTTTTGATTGCTCAGGGCTTTGATTGGCGTGGTGTAAAAACAGGTGCCTTGGTTGTGAAACGCCGTGAATACCGCGAACTCACCGACCACCGTTTTACCGGCGCCGGTGGGTGCAGCTACGAGCACTCCCCTCCCTGCGGCGATGGCATTGGACGCCTCCAGCTGGAAAGGGTCAAGGGGGAAATCGTATCGGTCCTGAAAACGCTGAACCTCGGGGTGAAGTTCCGAGGGAACCTTAGAGGACGTCATCGAAGGCTGAGCCTCCTGAGAGATTGAGATCATTCCTTCCGGTGGGTTGTGGTTGCTGAATGGGCCGAGCAGCGCTGCTACTACGCGGCGCCGGTGTGGCCTCTACCGCGTGGTAATCGGCAATGGGAGCGGGTGCATCGATAGAGGAAGAAACCGGAGCCCCAGCAGCACTATCGACTGGGCTGGCCCCTCCGATGGACGCGGCCTCATCATCGGGCACATTCATCCATTCCGCGTTGCCACGTGCCTTGCGCTTATCGTGGATACGTGCAATCTGGGTTGCAATCTCCATCATCAACGTCAGTGCCAAGGACAACAGCACCATCGAGACAGGATCCTGACCTGGGGTGACGAATGCGGCGAAAACAAACATGAACAATATCACGTAGCGTCGCTTCTCCTTGAGCTGTTGGTAGCTCAAAACACCCGCGAAGTTCAGCAACACCGTCAGTAGCGGCACTTCGAAGCTCACGCCGAACACGAGGATCAGCGTGAAGATGAAGTGGAAGTAATCCGAACCCCGCAGCGCGGCAACCTGGGTGCCGTCACCGATGGTAAGCAGGAAGTCAAAGGCATACGCGAGGACGAAGTACGCCAGGACTGCACCCAAGACGAACAGCAGACCCGCACTCAAACCGACGGTCAGGGTCCAGCGTTTTTCATTTTTCTTCAAACCCGGGGTGATGTACCCCCAAATCTGGGCCAGCCAGAATGGAGAGGTAAATACGGCTCCGGCCAAGGCTCCGACCTTCAGTCGCAGAATAAACATTTCCAGTGGGGCCGTAGCCAGTAGGCGACAATCCCCTGATGCCGAACCGAAGCGTTGTTCCGGAGGCAGAGAACAATAGGGTCGCTTCAGCAGGTCACCCAAGCTGGGAATGGGGCCAACCCCATTGCCGTACCAGAGGTAACCAACGACGGCACCAGCCCCGATGATCAGCAATGACACTACTAACCGGCGCCGGAGCTCGTTGATGTGCTCCACAATCGTCATGTCTCCCGTGGGTGACTTCTTACGACGAATTCTGGGAGCTTTGACCGTCCGTCGAGAGTTCACCCGGTGGGATTGCTCCGTCAAAGGACTGTCGGGGCTGGAGCTACCCGGTCTGAGGCTACTGGAGGTAGTCATGATAGGCCGTCAGCCAACCTTCTTTCCTGGTGGAGACTGCTTTCTTAAGGCTGTTGTGGGTGGTTGGGATCAACCGGCTGAGCCATGCCCTGTGGCTTGGGCTGTGCCTGCTGGTTCATCTGCAGGCGAGCAGCGGACTGCTCTGGAGTTTCACCAGTAACCGGCTGCTGTGGGTCCTGCGCAGCGATTCCTTTGCGCTGGTTGCTTTCGGTCTTCATCTCGTCCATCTCGGACTTGAAGATACGCATCGACCGTCCCAAACCACGTGCGGCGTTCGGCAAGCGCGTTGCTCCGAATAGTAGAAGAACTACGAGCAGGATCAGAAGCCACTCTGTTGGACCTGGCATGGGTGGTTACCTCGCATTCGAAATTTTCATGCTTTACGTTCACCTTTGGTGCATCACGCAAGAATCTGGAAAACAATGAGTTGTCACAGTCACCCTAGCACTCTCCGTGGGGAGTCCCGGGCAACAACCGGGTTGGAGCCCGGCATGTTAGCTAGCAGGCCGGGCGCGGGCGGAGCGGTTTAGTCCGTGTAGTTGGCCAACCCGCGGCGCGCCCGGCTGCGAACCCTAGCGACCAATTCTAACGGCTGTATGCACCGTACGCTCGGCGTGTACGCAATGAGAAATCTCTCAATCCAAGCCCCGGTGTCCGGCATCATCACAAGGATCTCTCCCCCGTTGGACTCCACATCGTCATCGATGACCCACATTTGTTGGTACTCCAACATCCACCGCGCCGATTCATCGATGGCCACGCGTGCCCACGGGGTCGATTCGCTCCAGCCGAACGGGTTGGCCGTATCGATGCGGGGCTGCACCCGCTTGCCCGCCGAGCCCTCTTCTCCAACTTCACGCACGTTCATCCGGCTGAGTGCATAGCGCCGCTGCCCCGGCTTGGCTTCATCAGTTTCGCGGGCCCATAGGTATGTCTCGCCGTCCACTACTCCCAAGTGATCCGGCAGCAAGGTGCGGGTGGTACGCGAATCTGAGGATAAAGAGGTGTACTCCACCGTCACCGTGCACCGGTGCCGAATGGCCTCTGTCAAACGCAGGTGAATATGCGGTTGTTCTTTCACCTTTTCTTGGTCGACGCCCTGCTGCTTGCCGAACTCGCTGACCTTTGGGTCCTGCTCATCTGCTGTGTGAGGTGGGTGCGTGGGGGCGTCGGAATGAATAGAAGAACCGACGGCCAAGCCAGCAATGGTAGCGATCAAGCCATCGACAACGTCCGCGTCGGTGGGGTCGATGACGTCGCGGATGGCGTCGAGGCTCACGCGAATTGTGGCCGTTTCGGCAGAGGTCAAGCGGATGGGCGAATCGATGCCTGCGGAGAACTGGATGGTGGCGCCAGTTTTGTGGAACTCAACTTCGATGAGCGAGCCCGGCAGGTAACCGGGAAGTCCGCAAAATTCGAGTTGCTTCAGTTCGTGTTTGATCTGGGGGACGGAGGTGCCGAGATCGCGCGCAGCCGCCATGAAGCTTCCGCCGGGGTGGTTAGCGAACCACGCGAGGAGATCCACGCAACGGACGAATTGTTCACCGTAGGTATGTGGTTCGAACGCGTGGGATGGCTCGGATGGGGTGGCATCCGGCACCGCGAGGTCGTCGTCAGCAGCTGGAGCGGGATCGGTGACGTTGGGCGCGGCGTTGGATGCGACGTTGGGCGTGGCGTTGGGCGTGGCGGAATCAGCGACAGCGGTCTTTCCTGTGTGCGCCCCATCACCGCTGGCCAAGGCCACAATGCTATGAACCTCCGCGGCTACATCGGATGGTTCAATGATCACGGCATCGGTGGCGTAGGCCGCAGCCGTGCGCACTAACCATTGCCGCTGCACGCCGCGGATCATCGCTACCGTTGATGCGTTGGGCGCCGTACCTTCGGTGGCATCGCATCTATCCCGCAACTCCCACGCGCCAGGACCCCGGAACTCTAGCTTCGCATCGATGAGTTCCCCCGCTCGCGACAACCCGCGCCGAACTAGTGCATGGTTGCCCACTCCCTCGGGAGCCTGGTGCTCGACGAACTGTGGCAGTGCTTCTACCCCACCCAGCCGCGCTAGCCGGAATGTTCGCTGGCCCTGCTTGTCTGGATCGAAACCCGTGACATAGGTTCGTCCGCCAATTGTGGCGAATGCCCAAGGGTCCAGCTGACGGCGCATTGGCTCGACTAAAGGGGCTGGGTAGTAGTCGAATTCAATGCGCAGGCCCCGATCCAGTGCTCGGAATAGGGCTTGTAGTGAGGCCTGATCTAAGTCGATGTGATCCGGCACGTTGGTGACTACTGCCTGCGAATCCAATGCAGCAACACCGGCACTAGCCAGCTTGCGGAAGGCCGTACGGGCAACCGCTTGTTGTTCGTGTCCGTGGGCCCACTGGGCTGCGGTGGCTAGGATTTCTTTTTCCTGCGCACTGAATTCCACACGGGGCATAAAGGCGGCGGCCGCTTCAAGGGTCCAGCCTTTGGCCATGTCCTTAGCGGTGCCGAATTCGCTGTCGATGGTGCTTTCAACCAATCGAATGCCGGCCACGTCGGCCAAAGTCGCCCGGTCGCGGTCGAATTGGCGCTTGACCGAGGCCGGGTCGGCTGTTGTGCTGTAGCCGTCGACATTGGTGCGGATCCATTCAAACGACCGTGGCGTGTTGGACCGTGCTAGCGCAATTACTAGGTTCATCAGTCGCGCGGTGCCTTCTCGCCACGTCACGTCCACGGGCGTGTTGCCCCGCCGTCCCCGTCTGGGGATGGGGGTGTGAAGGAGTGGTTGGGCGGACTCGACGGGTAGGGCTGGCTTCTGGGCGCCACCCTGGCGTTGGGCGTTGCCCTCCGGTTGGGTCTGGCCCTGTGGTTGGGTCTGGCCCAGCTCCGATGAGGAATCTCTAGTCACAGTGCGCTCTTTCAATCACTCTGCAATGGTCAAGGGGTTTACGGTCACGGGACAGTGATTACGCGTCAGCGATTATGCGTTGCCGGCAAGATCCGGCAAGGAGCCCAGCATCGCGTTGACATCCTCGTTGGTGTTTGCGAAAGGATCGGGCAGCACAACCTCCTGGGCGTGCTCGCCGTTGATCTTCAACCGCATCCAGTCCACGGTGTGTGGCACGTCGTACCGGCGAACGGCCTTGAGGAATTGCCCACGGATGGCCGCTCGCGTGGTGGCGGGAGCCAAAGTCCGTGCGCGCTCGATCTCGGCGGGATCTACCAAAGTGTTGGCCATGCCGCGTTTGACCAGCACATTGAATATACCTCGGTCAGGGTGAATATCGTGATACGTCAGATCGATCTGCGCCAGCCTCGGATCCGTAATATTCAGTCCACCGCGCTCTGCCATGCGGTCCAGCAAGGTCTTCTTAATCACCCAGTCAATATCGCGAGATACAGGCGTGAAGTTGCCCGTCTCAAAGCATTCCAAGACCTTGCCCCACAGTTCGACTATGGGCCGCATCTGTTCGTTCGGCGTTCCGCGCCAACCTTCGTCGCTGTAGTCGGGTTCTGGTCGTTTGGTTAACCATTCCGACGCCGCCTCGTGCAGCGCCCGCTGAATGTCCAAGGGGGAAGCCGTGGCCCCCGAACGCAGCTTCACGGGTTCGGTGCCGGTGAAATCCCGCGCGATCTCTCGAATGGAGCGGATCTCATTGGCAATCTCAAAATCGGGCAGCTTCTCCCCTGCCTCAATCATTTCCAACACCAGCAACGTCGTACCCACCTTGAGCGCGGTGGTGATCTCCGACATGTTGGAATCCCCCACAATCACGTGCAGGCGGCGGTATTTCCCGCTGTCGGCATGGGGTTCATCGCGGGTGTTGATGATGGGGCGCGAGCGGGTGGTGGCGCTACTAACGCCTTCCCACACATGGTCTGCCCGCTGGCTCATGGTGTACCCCGCGGGGAAATTCTCGTTTGGGGCACCCTTAGTGGGGATAGAGATCTTTCCTGCGCCACAGATCAATTGGCGGGTCACCAGGAACGGCAACAGCTGCGCCCCCAGGGCCTTCAGGGGAATATCGCGGCTCACCAGGTAATTCTCGTGGCAGCCGTAGGAGTTTCCCATGGAGTCTGTGTTGTTCTTCAATAGGTACACGCGACCACCAACCCCCCGCTCGGCCAACACGGTCTCTGCCTTCTCAGCTAAGTCGTGAACCGTAACGTCACCAGCCCGGTCGTAGGCAATCAGCTGATGTAAGCTATCGCACTCTGCTGTGGCGATTTCCGGGTGCGCGCCCACGTCTAAATACAAGCGGGAGCCGTTGGACGTATAGATATTGGAGGATCGGAATTCCTCCACGATCGGCGCAAATAGTTGGCGGGAGATTTCATCGGGGCCTAGGCGCCGAGCTGAGTCCATGACGTTCGTGATGCCATACTCAGTCTCCACACCCATGATGCGGCGAACAAGTGCGGTCACTGTCCACCCTTTTGCACGTAGGAACGTACGAACTCTTCGGCGTTGTTTTCCAACAGCCCATCGATCTCATCAAGCAGATCGTCAGTGCCACTGACCTGGACGTTCTCTAATCCGCCACCAGTCATTACATCATCGTTTACATCGTGATCATCGCGGCCACCCCCGCCGCTGACTTGGCTGGAACCACCTGCGGAACCTGGACCATGCGCCATAATAATTTCCCTTTCTCGTTGCCGGGGCACCCTATTTCCAGTATCCGGCCGGGCCACCGGGGCAACTGATTGGACTGTGTCGTTCGTTGGGGCCAAGCCCCGAGAACTGTGGATGGTCTCTACTGTAGCGACCTCCCAGTTCCCTTTGGTCTAAACCCTTGGAGCTCTACCCCACTCCACCAACGCGATCCGGATACCGCGCTTGCAACGCGGCAACCACTTCGGCAATGTTGTGTGCTGTATCTTCGCCGCTCAGTAGGTTTTTTACCTCGACGCCCCCACGGTCAACCGATTGCATCACCCGTTGGCTGTAACACGGGAACATGCCTTCGGTTTCTGGGGCGGTGAAGATCCTCGGATCATCCAAAACCACACGGGTGGCTTGGCGGCCGTCACTGGGTGTATCCAGGACAAGGCTGTCCCAGTTGGCCGCTAGTACATCCGAGGAATAGTTGGCTACGAGGTGCCCGCGCAGCCACGCCCGTGTATCCGCCGGAGGGCAGGTGACGGCATGGTCGATTGCCTCAGCTGGAACCAGCGTGCGCATGCGACCGCGTTTAACTAAAGCGTGGTACAAGCCGCGATCGGGATCAATGTCGGTGTATTGCAGATCGACGAGCGCCAAACGGGGATCACCCCACTCCAGACCACGTGCGCGGTACCCATTGATGAGCGCCAGCTTCGCCGTCCAATCCAACCGATCGGAGGTGCTCAGTGGGTCGCTATCTAATGCATCCAGAATGGTTTCCCAAAGGTCCAATACCTGGCGATCATCTTCGGCTGCAGGGCCATCCAGCAAACCGTGGGGATTCAAGCCGTCAATGATTCGGCGACGAATCTCGCGTTGCGTTTCAATCGCGGTGCGCTGCACATTGCCGTAGAACTTCAGTGGCTCGGAGCATGTCAGATCGCGCGATACGCGCTGTACATCCGCCACCGGTTCCAACAGTCGGAGGTCGGAAAAATCCACGTTGTACTCCACAGCCTTAAGCACTAGAGCGGTGGTTCCGAACTTTAGGTAGGCGGCGGTTTCGGACATGTTGGCGTCGTTGATAATGACGTGCAAACGGCGCCACTTCTTGGCATCCGCGTGGGGTTCGTCGCGCGTGTTGACGATGCCGCGGTTCAGCGTGGTTTCTAGGCTGATGTCCGTCTCGATGTAATCGGCGCGCTGTGAGATCTGGAAACCCGGTTCTTCCCCGGTGGCCCCCAGGCCAACACGGCCGGCACCCGTGTAAACCTGTCTGGTGACGAAGTGTGGGATTAGTGCTTGCTGAACCTGCTCGATATCCACGCTGCGGGGATACAGGTAGTTTTCGTGGCTACCGTAGGAAGCCCCTTTGCCGTCGACATTGTTTTTATAGATCTTCAGCTGTGGCTGGTCCGCGACTTGGCCACTGGCTTGCGCAGCCTGGTGCATGATCACATCGCCGGCTTTATCCCAGACCACGCAATCCCACGCACTGGTTGTTTCGGGAGAGGAATACTCAGGGTGCGCGTGGTCCACGTAGAAGCGGGCACCGGAGGATGTAATGACGTTGGCGGCACCCAGCGCGTTCGGGTCCAACACGGGAGCTGCTCCCGATCGGTATCGGCGCAGGTCGAAGCCGCGGATATCGCGAAGTGGGGATTCATTTTCGTAGTCCCACCGCGTGCGCCTGTTGATGCCTTGGTTGCTGTTTTCTGCATAGGCCACCACGGCTTGGGTACTGGTGACTATGGGACTTACGTCGGGGGCATCGACGGCGACGATGCCGTATTCCGTTTCGCTGCCAATGATGTGCTGGCCAGAGCGAGTAAAGCGTACGGGCATTGGGGGATGCTCCTCAGGTGTGGGGGAACTGGTGATGGAACAGGTTGAGCGACGAGTGGGGTGCAACGCGGGCTGGAGCACCGTCCAGAAAAGCTGGCCCAGCGGCTGCCATTAAGCGACGGTGATATCCACAACGCGGCGGGAAGACACACCAAATATGCGCGCCCACTCTGCCGGGTTGGTGGTATCTGGTAGATCCTCATTGTGTGCAATTTCGGCCTCCACGGCGGCATCGACATGGTGGGCGGCCATACCGCCACCGGTGCCGTGGGGATTGCGCAGAACTTCCTTGATCGCGGCGGTTTTCGCCCGGTCGACGATGTTGGCCAGCATTGCGCCGGACACGAAATCTCCCCAATACAGATCACGGGAACCACCATCGGCGAAGTGGAGGGTGACGTACCGGTGCTGATCGCTGCGTTCGAACAGCTTTGAGGTGATACGTTCCCGCAAATACGCGGCGGCACCATTGGCGGAGCCGTGTTCGGCCACCAACTCGGCGTCAAAAGGAATGGCAGCCGTTAAGTGCTTGGACAGGATGTCAACAGCGGCGGCCTGATCGGGACGGGCGACTCGGATCTTGACGTCTAGGCGACCGGGGCGAAGAATCGCGGGGTCAATGAGCTCCTCGCGGTTGGAGGCGCCGATGACGATGACGTTTTCCACGCCCTCCACACCGTCAAGTTCCGCGAGTAACTGGGGCACCACCGTGGATTCCATGTCGCTGGACACGCCGGTGCCGCGGGTGCGGAACAGGGCTTCCATCTCGTCGAAGAAAACGATGACCGGGCGACCCGAGCTAGCTGCGCGCCGGGCTTGCTCGAATATCTGGCGGATCTGGCGTTCGGTCTCGCCGACGAACTTGTTCAACAGCTCCGGGCCCTTGACGTTGAGGAAATAGGAGGAATCCCCTTCGGTCATGTGCTGCGCCAATGAATTTGCGACGGCCTTGGCGATGAGGGTCTTGCCGTTACCCGGTGGGCCGTACAACAGCACTCCCTTTGGCGGGCGCAGGCCGTATTGCAAGTAGACCTCCGGGTGCAGGAAAGGCAGTTCCACGGCATCTTGGATTTGCTCGATCTGGGCGCTCAGACCACCGATATCCGAGTACTTCACATCCGGGACTTCTTCCAGCACCAAGCTGGATACTTCCTGGCGTGGGACCGCCTCGAAGGCCCAGCCGGCGCGCCGATCGACAATGACCGAGTCCCCGGTGGATACTTCGTCTGCGGCAATGTCGCGCGCCAAGGCACTCGCGGCCCTCACTACGCTTTCTTCCCCTACCTTATCGGCCACGATCAGACGATCGTCACCCACGATTTCTACGACCTGCGCAATGTCACCCGAGTCGTAGGCGCCTGTTGCTTCCACCACCACCTGGCCTTCCCCGAGGCGCACCATCACGCCCGGTTGTAAGGTGGCGCGGTTCACCAACGGGCTCACCGGCAACCGCATGCGGCGGTTAGCGGTAAAGACCTCGGCTGTGTGCCCCTGCGGGTTGAGCTGCAACAAAGTGCCATAGGTGCTCGGGGGCTCGGACATTTTTTCCAGCCGCCCATTCATTTCCTCCAGTTTGGCGCGGGAGGCGCGGAGCATATCGGCCAGCTTTTGGTTTCGCGCTCCGAGGGCGCGGTTGGCGATCTGCAATTCCCGCAGAGTCTCCGGCGGCTGGGACTGGTGGGACTGTGGCTCCGTCATTGTTCCAAGTCTAGCCAGTTGGTACTTCTTCTTGGCGAGGTGGGGAAGATTTACCTTGAGGAAACAGAAATCCGCCATGCGCCGCTAGTGCTCGATTGTCACCGCCGTGGCATCGGGGCCGGGACCGAAGTCTTCCTCGTGCAACGTGAATAACTCGCCCTCAACCCCGGCCATCACGCAGATCCCCAGCCCGGGCATCATCTCAATTGGCTCGACCACAACCGTGGCCCCCAGAGTCTTCGCCAACTCAACCGTCTGGGGCAGGTCCACCACACCAAACCACGGCAGCCATTGTGGCACGTCAGGGTTCGCATGCTCCCCCAGTCTCTGGTGGCCAGCAACCACTCCAGCCCAACTTTGGTCGTCCTTGGTCAACGTTTTATACCCAGGATCGGCATCATCTAACCCCATGTCACCGAGGTCGAAAATGCGTTCATAGAACTCCGCGGAGGTGGACACTTCGCTGGTGATCAATTCCGCCCATGTTACGGTCGCTGGGCCCGCAGGCGCTGGGGGCTGCGGTATCGATGCCTCGTTGAGGACCACAAACGCCCCACCCTTGGGGTCTCGGGCTTCCACGGCCACAAGCTTGGTCGGATCCTGCGTTACGGAATCCTGACACACCGTGGAGCCACCCGCGGCCAAAATTCGCTGCGCGGTAGCCCGAACATCGTTGGAAATGAAGCACACTGACCAGCGGGCGGGGGCGGCCCCCACGCTGGCTACCGGCGCCTGGGGTCCACTAGATAGGCTCGCGACGGGGCGTCGAGAAGAAAAGGCAACAAACCGCTGTTCTCCAGGAACGGAACCGGCAACGGTATCCCACTGCCAGCCGAAAAGCCGCGAATAGAATCCGCGAAACGCTTCGGCATCGTGCGGATGAGCGTGCACCCACCCGGGAACGCCAGTTGGGCGCACGCCCGGTACAACTGGCGAGGGCTCAGCGTGGTTCATAGCCACACAGTGTAGCCCTCGCGGGGGCACTGCGCTGGGCGAACAACGGGCGGTGAGGCGGACCAGCAGACGGTGCGGGATTGGCAGGCGATAAACACGCCCAGAAAACCGGGAAGGAGACCGGGTTTCGTAAAAGGGGAAACTGGACCCCGTTAAAGGATTAGCGTCGCGCGCGGCGCTGTGGACGTGGGGCCGTCACACCATCGGCTAAGCGACGAGCCAGAATCAAAAAGGCAGTGTGCGCGTTCATGCGGTGCTCCGGACGGGTGGCCAACCCCTCTACCTTCCATTCACGCACAAGGGATTCCCACGCCTTGGGCTCGGTGAAACAACCCGTTTCGCGAATGCCTTCCATGACTTTCATCAACTGCGGCACGGTCGCCACATACGTCATGAACACACCGCCGGGAATCAGGATGTCCTTGACCGTGTCCAGCATCTCCCACGGCTCCAACATGTCCAGCAGTACGCGGTCAACTTCCCCCACGTCGTCTTTGCGTACATCTTTGAGGTCACCTAGGCGCAGATCCCAGTTCTCCGGGTGCCCGCCCATGTATTCCGAGACGTTCTTCTCAGCGTATTCCAAATGATCCTCGCGGATTTCGTAGGAAATCACCTTGCCCGTGCTGCCCACGGCGCGCAGAAGCCACATGCTCATGGCGCCGGAACCAGCGCCGGCCTCCAGCACCGTTGCGCCGGGGAAAATATCGCCTTCCACGAGGATTTGTGCCGCATCCTTGGGGTAGATCACCGCAGCACCGCGTGGCATGGAAAGAACGTGGTCGACAAGCAAGTGCCGGAAGCACAGGTATTGGCCGCCAGCGGTGGAATCAACCACGGTGCCTTCATCTTGGCCGATGATGTCATCGTGCTTGATTTCGCCCTTATGGGTGAAGTAACTGGCCCCCTCTTCCAATGTAATCGTAAAGTGGCGCCGTTTGGCATCGGTGAGCTGGACGCGGTCACCGGCGGTAAACTTACCCGAGTAGGCCATGAACTGGGAATCCTCTCCTCAATTAAGTGTGCAGTGCATCAGTGCCCCCATTGGCGCAGTATCTGGTTGGGCGCGCGCATCGGTTTTATGAGAGCGGATAGCGCAATCCTACGACGGTCACGTGGCAAACTCTAAAGTGTGGACAGTGCCACTGGGGTGCTTGTGACGATGTGAGAAGTAAAGGAGAACGTGGCACATGTTGGCATACCGGCCCGGGGAACGATTGCTGGCCATGGTGTTTACCTTTGTGGCTGGGTTTCTGGACTCGGTGGGATTCATCTTTTTGGGCGGGGTCTTCTTGTCCTTCATGTCAGGCAACACCACTCGCTCGGCCACGGCCTTCGTCGATGGAAAGCCTCACCTGATGGGGTTGGCTGGTTCCTGCATCATTTTGTTCCTGGTTGGTGTGATGTTGGGGGCTTTGGTTCGACGCCTCGTCACCCGCTCCCGCGGCCTCACTTGGGCGCGGGAATATGTCCTGCTGCTGATCTGCGCGCTACTTGTGGTGGCATCGTCGTTAATTTTGTTGGACGCACAACGGTTCGGCATTGCCGTGGTATCCGTAGCCATTGGCGCTATGAACAGCATTTTTGAGAGGCGCGGAGAAGTCGCCATTCCGCTGACGTACATGACCGGGACACTGGTTAAGATGGGGCAGCGTTTTGTGGATGCCTTTTTTGACGGCAGCCATGTGGTGTGGTTGGCCCACTTGGTTTTGTGGACGAGCTTGTCGATTGGCGCGATTGCGGGCGCGTTGGCGTTTCGTTGGTTCGAGATCGGCGCGGTGCATTTCGTCACGGTGATCGTAGTGATTGCCACCATCGTGAATGCCCGAGTGCGCGCGATTCGCCGCGAGCGGGGTTTGCCGATTTAGCATCACCTAGGGTTTCACATGGCCCAGCGTTTAGCACTGCCTAGCGTTGAATATGGCCCAGCGTTCAGCACTACCTAGCGTGGAACATGGCCCAGCGTTCAGCATCACCTAGCGTGGAACATGGCCCAGCGTTCAGCACTGCCGAGCGTTGAATATGGCCCAGCGTTCAGCACTGCCGAGCGTGGAGCAGGTCCGGCTACTGCTTAGAATGGGATGTTGTGAATACTCCCGAGCCGACGAATACGCCCGAACACTCCCAGCGACGTTCCCACCTAGCGCTATCCCCCAGTCGCGCCTCTGACTACAAACAGTGCCCGCTGCTGTTTCGCCTGCGTGCGATTGATCGGTTGCCGGAGCCCAAGACTGTCGCACAGGTCAAAGGCACGCTGGTGCACGCGGTCCTCGAGGACCTGCACGGTTTGCCTCGTGGGGAGCGGACGTATCCGGCTGCGGTCAAGATGTTGAAGCCCAAGTGGCAACAGATGGTTGCTGATGATCCGGAACTGCTGGATCTGGTCCCTGAAGAGCAAACATACGATTACCTCATTGATTGTCGCAGCCTGGTTAAGGGATATTTCCACATGGAGAATCCGGAGGGGTTCGATGCGCACCAGTGCGAACAGTACGTCAATATGACGTTGCCCAACGGGGTTCCCGTGCGTGGCTTCATTGACCGTGTGGACGTTGCTCCCACCGGCGAGGTCCGAGTGGTGGATTACAAGACGGGCAAAAAGCCCCTGCCTCGTTATTCGGAGACGGCGAAGTTCCAGATGCTGTTTTATGCATTGGTGTGGTGGCGCATGACTGGGGACATTCCGGCACAGCTGCGATTGATGTACTTGAAAGTGGCCGATGACATGGTACTTAGCCCCAGTCCTGCGGAACTGCAATACTTCGAACGCGACCTCAACGTCTTGTGGCAGGCCATTACGCGTGATGTGGAAACGGGCGAGTTCCAACCGCGCCAAACTAAGTTGTGCGGTTGGTGCCACTTTCAAGACATCTGCCCAGAATTCGGAGGCACTCCCCCTGAGTACCCGCGCCAGCTAGCGCTGCAGCTCCTAGTCCGTTAGGAAACGGACGGCAGCTGTTACTTGTACAGCTTGCCCTGGAACTTCGGGTTCAGCAGGTTCTCGGCGCTGAGGACGTTTTCCAGGGTTTCTTCATCGAGCAAGCCCTTTTCCAGCACCAGCTCTCGTACGGATTTGCCGGTGGTAGCGGCTTCCTTACCGATGATGTCACCATTGTGGTGGCCGATCAGTGGGTTCAGGTAGGTCACAATACCAATGGAGTTATCCACGTAGCTGCGGCAGACGTCCTCATTGGCCGTGATACCCACCACGCACAGGGTACGCAGGGAATTGCAGGCGCGTGCCAGCAGTCGAACGGATTCGAACACGCACTGTGCGATGACAGGTTCCATCACGTTGAGCTGCAACTGGCCGGCTTCGGAGGCCATGGTAACGGTGGTGTCGTTACCGAAGACCTTGAAGCAGATCTGGTTAACAACCTCTGGGATAACCGGGTTCACCTTGGCCGGCATGATGGACGAGCCCGCTTGACGTGGAGGCAGGTTAATTTCGTTGAGGCCAGCGCGTGGGCCAGACGACAGTAAGCGCAGGTCGTTACAAATCTTAGATAGTTTCATCGCCACACGCTTAACGGCACCGTGGGCGTTGACGTACGCACCGCAGTCGCTGGTGGCTTCGATTAGGTCGCGTGCGGAGGAAATGTCTAGGTCGGTGACCTCGCCCAACGCACGGACCACGGCCTCGCGGTAGCCGGGAGGGGTGTTCACGCCCGTACCAATAGCGGTACCGCCCATGTTTACTTCGCGTAGGTGCTCCTGTGCTCGCAACAGCTGCAGCTGCTCTTCGGCGAGGTTGGCTGCAAAAGCGTGGAATTCCTGCCCCAAGCTCATAGGGACTGCGTCCTGCAGCTGGGTACGGCCCATCTTCAACACACGGGCAAACTCGCGACCCTTGTTGTCGAGGGCGCGCTGTACGGCGTCGAGGTGCTTAATTAGCTCGTCAAAAGCGAAGTGCAAACCTAGGCGGAAGCCCGTTGGGTATGCATCGTTGGTGGACTGTGACATGTTGACATCGTCGTTGGGGTTGATGATGTCGTAGCTGCCCTTGGGATGGCCCAAATGCTCCAGAGCGAGGTTGGCGATGACCTCGTTGGTGTTCATGTTCACACTGGTGCCGGCTCCACCCTGGAATACATCAATGGGGAATTGATCCATGCATCGGTGTTCAACGAGCACCTGGTCGCAAGCCCAGATGATGGCTTCTGCCTTTTCCTCCTGCAGAGCTCCGACTTCGCGGTTAGCTATGGCGGTGGCCTTCTTCACCATGACCATGCCGCGGATAAACTCCGGCAACATATTGATGGTGGTTCGGGAAATCTGGAAGTTGTCAACCGCACGCAGGGTGTGGATACCGTAGTACGCATCGGCCGGGATGTCCATTTTTCCCAGCAGGTCTTCCTCTACACGGAAGTTTTCGGCGGAGCGGGCCAGTTGGGAGTGTGTTTCAGCCTGGGTAATGATGTCCGTCGAGGTTACGACGCGACCCGATTCAGCGTCCGGAGCGGAAGCGGATGGGACAGGGGTGTCTGTCATGAAGGGAGTCCTTTTTATCTCGGTCGTCTAGGTGTTGTTAAAGATCGATCGTCGTCCACCATAACCATTTGTTCGGACCCCCATGGCTTGCCCAGATGCGGAACTTACGATCTTTCGGCGTAAAACCCGATTTGGTCTTGCCTTTTGTGGCGTTCGGGGTGGCTTTATTGGCACGCCTTTTTAGGGGTGGATGAATTATAGTTTTGCGCGATATCCACCCGTGCTCGCATTGAATTGTGTATAGGAATAAACCTTTGTTCTGACGGGTGAGGCCTGTCTATCCGCCAGCTCAGTGCGCGCGAGTTAGCCCGGTGCGTAGGACAATCACCCTAATGCACCACGACTACTCCAGTGCGCGACACCCACTCCAGTGCGCGACACTTTGTAGGGCCCGTTAAACCACGCGATGCTGTGGCGACACACTACTCCAATGTGCGACACACCACTCCGCTGCAGTGGCGATTAAGTACCACCCGCGGGGTGCTAGATACGCGCGATGCGAATGTCGGAGGCCAGGATTGCTTCCGCTCCTAGTGCAGACAACTCGTCCATCAAGGGGTTGGCATCTTTTCGTGGAACCATTGCGCGTACTGCAACCCAGTCCTGGTTGGCCAGCGGGGACACGGTGGGCGCGGATAAACCAGGGGTGACATCTGCAACTGCCTGCAACTTGTCGCGCGAAACGTTGTAATCCAGCATCACGTAGTTCTTGGCGTGCAAAATGCCCTCCATGCGGCGCAGTAACACTCGTTGCTCCTCCGTGACCTCTACCCCCTTGCGGCCCACGATGACGGCCTCTGAAACACACAGTGGATCGCCGAAAGGCTTCAAGCCCTGCAGCCGCAGGGTGCGACCGGTGGAAACGACGTCGGCAATGGCATCGGCGACTCCCAAGCGAATCGAGATTTCCACTGCCCCGTCCAAACGGATGACGTCGGCCTCAATCCCGCGGGCGGAGAGATCCTTGCGAACCAAGTTCGGGTAGCTGGTGGCGATGCGCGCACCCGCGAGCTTGTCGAGATCCCATTCCTCGTCGGCAGGTGCTGCGTAGCGGAAGGTGGAAGCGCCGAAGCCCAGACCCATGAGCTCCTCTACCTCTTCGCGCGTATCCGCGGCCAAGTCGCGCCCGGTAATGCCCATGTCCAAGTGGCCAGACGCAATGTAGATTGCGATGTCCTTGGGGCGCAGGAAGTAAAACTCCACCCGATTCTGTTCGTCCAAAACGGTCAACGCTTTAGAATCACCGCGGGTAGAGTACCCAGCTTCCTTGAGGATCTCGGTGGCGGCTTCGGACAACGAGCCTTTGTTGGGAACGGCAACACGGAGCATGTCGTCACACTTTCTTTATTCGATCGAGAGAAAACCCGGCTGAGCAGCGCCGAGATGGGCGAAGGGGTTGAGTTAGAGGAACTTGTAAATGTCTTCGGGCTGCAGGCCCCGTTGGATCATCACAACCTGCAGCCAGTAGATGAGCTGGGAGATCTCCTCCGATAACTCGTCATCCGATTGGTATTCAGCCGCCATCCACACTTCTGCGGCTTCTTCGACAATCTTCTTTCCCTGGAAATGCACACCCGCATCTAGGGCCTTGACAGTGCTCGAGCCCTCAGGGCGGTCGGCGGCGCGTTGTGCGAGTTCGGCAAACAGGGATTCGAATGTCTTCTTTTCGTTCACGTTCCCTATTGTTGCACGTCGGCGTACACACCGCGGGATGATCCCCCGCGTAATCCGGGAATCGCCATGTTAGCTCGCACCCGGGCGCGGGTAATTCGCATATAGCTGCTTGATTCGCTGCAGATCGAACAGCGCCAAGTCTTCCTCCCCATCGGTGAGTTCGCGTAAGAGTGGCACTTCGATGGGCGTGTCCATCTGAGGATCGGTGGGTACACCGACCACGCGACAACCGGCCGTCCAGGCGGCTGTCATACCCGCGCGTGAGTCCTCAAAAACTAGGCAATCCTCGGGTGCCACACCTAGTTTTTCGGCAGCAGTCAGGTAAATATCCGGAGCGGGTTTGCCCTGTGGCACTTCGTTCCCGCACAAGGTCAACACAAAGTAATGGCAGCCAATGGATTCTAACGCCACATCCGTCAGGTGCCGGGCAGTATTGGTGACCAGCGCCATGGGGATGTTCGCCGCCTTGGCTTCATCCAGTAAGGCGGGAACGCCTGGGCGAAACGGTAGCGAGGAATTCAGCAGCTCCCCCACGCGCTGAAACATCCACTGCACCCAGTGCTGCGTTTCACTCTCGTCGAGTTGTAGCCCTGCGTAATTCGCACAGATTCGTACAGTGTTTTCGGTGGTGCCACCTACCGTTAATTCCCGCACCTCAGGGGTGATTCGCCGCCCCATTACCTCGGACATCTCAAACGTCGCAATCCCCCATAGCGGTTCCGTATCTACGAGGGTGCCGTCCATATCCCACAAAATAGCCTTCATGATAATTCCCACCATAAACGACGCCCACCTGCTCAGCAGCCTAGCTTGTCCTTCGTTCCCGCGCTTTTCTCTTCCACCGGGGTAGGTGAGTCGTGCGGGGCAGCGAATTTGAGGGCTTCCCTACACTATGTTCCCGTGCGTTCGTCTTTCAACGGGATTGTAAGACTGCGCGATGTAGCTGGGTTGCGGAACAGAAACGCTGCCCCTCGTAGTCGTCCGGACAATGTGCAGCAGAACTCTGACAAAATGGCGCGTTTTTGTTGGACTTCTGCTGCACATTCGTTGTTCGGTGGGAGAATAACGGCAGCGTGGCGTGTTGGAGTTGTTCTTGTCCCCTGCCGAGCAGTCGTATTAGCTAGCCGCGTGCCTTCTACAACTGCGGAACCCCGAACATGTCCAAAACTGCGTAACCCCAGCACGTCCAGAACTGCGTAACCCCAGCACGTCTAGAACTGCGAAGCCCGAACATGTCCAGAACTGCGGGACCCTCGCCGAGCTGCCGGATTCCCGCACCTCAACACGCCCTATCCGTGGAGTCGAAAACCCGGAAGCAGAACCCCGACACCCCCCGAAGAGTTGAAAACCCATGAGCAATACCCCAAAACAGTTCACCGGCACTAGCATTACAGTTAATCGGCACTAACGTAGTGTGCGAAAAATATTTTGCCTCTCAACCGTTTGCGCAAGGAGTTCTCAGCATGGTTATGAACACGTCATCTCATGACATTCCCGATGCTCCCGCCTACTTTGTGGCTGGAGATGTCACCAAAGGCACAGACGAACTGGGCAATCCCTCGTGCGAGTACACCTATTACCCCACGATTCATACCGAATCCCCGTGGGGTGACGGCGGCTTTCAACACGGCTCTCCCCCAGCCGCGCTGGTGGCGGTCACGTTGGAAGAAGGCGCCCGCGAGCACGGTGTGGACCTGACCGCTGGTCGCTTCAGTCGAATGACCGTGGAGATCCTAGGGGCGGTTCCCCTCAGCGCCCTACGGGCGACGGTGCGTGTGGTGCGCCCGGGGCGTCGGATAACAATGGTGGAAACAACAATCCGTGATGAGGGCGGGCGGGCTTATATACGTGGCACTGGGTGGTGGGTCCGGACCGCTGACACCTTGGACATTGAACGCAGCGTGGCAGAAGCGATCCCAGGGCCCGAAACTGGGCGCCCCGCCCGCGAGTTTATTGATCAATGGACCAGCGGTTACATTGATTCCATCGAGGTTGTTCGCACCGAACTGACCGGACAGGACCACTCCGACTACGCGCACCGCAACCCGGCTGTGTACTGGTCGAAGTCCTCCCTGCCTGTGGTGGAAGGTCGTGACGATTCCCCCTGGGTGCAGTTGATGAAGACAGTGGATATCGCCAACGGCCTTAATACCGTGCTGGATCCGAGCCAATGGGTGTACATGAACGTGGACCTCAGCGTGTATTTGCACCGCATGCCCGACAGTGAATGGGTCGGCCTATCTGCTGAGGCCAACTACGGACCAGACGGAATCGGCACCACGATTTCGCGGGTCTACGACCAGCAAGGACCCGTGGGAACCGTCAACCAAGCGATCATGCTGGATCGGCTGAACTAAAACCCGCCGCTGCCGGCTGGGCCGGGTTGGCTGCGTTGGCCCGGTTGGGCCGGGTTGGCTGCGTTGGATCGGCTGGGCCGGTTGGGCCGGGTTGGCTGCGTTGGAACTGGCTCACTCGCCCAGCCACCCTCGCCCAGCGCGGAGGCTAGGAACAAACCCGCGGATTGCTAAACGTTGAAGTACTTCGCCTCTGGGTGGTACAGCACAAAGGCGTCCGTGGATTGCTCCGGATGCAATTGCAGTTCCTCGGAGAGCACAACTCCCAGCTTGTCCGCTTCAAGCATATCCACCAGCGCCCTACGGTCCTCCATGTCCGGGCACGAACCGTAGCCGAAACTGAACCGCGCGCCACGGTACTGCAGATCGAAGAAGTCTTCCTTGTGTGGAGAATCCTGATCGCCGGCGGTGGAGCCATCCTCGAAGGTGAGCTCGCTGCGGATGCGCGAATGCCAGTATTCAGCCAACGCTTCGGTGAGCTGAACTCCCACACCGTGGACCTCTAGGTATTCCCGGTAGGCATCCTTAGCGAAAAGCTCATTGGCATAATCGGCGATCGGCTGGCCCATGGTTACCAGCTGGAACGGCATCACGTCCGTCCTGCCCAATTCGATGGCGCGCTCGCGCGAGCAGATGAAGTCCGCAATATTGAGGAAGCGGCCACGTTGCTGACGCGGGAACGTGAACGAGTGCACCGGTTCCGCCTGGGGATCAGCGGTGGCGGTGGGGCTTGGGGGCGTCGGCAAAATATGAACCGTATCGCCTTCGGAAACAGCCGGGAAGTAACCGTAAACAACCGCGGCGGCATCCAGCACACCGTTGGATTTCAGCTCATCGAGTAACGCGCGCAGGCGTGGGCGGCCCTCGGTTTCTACCAATTCCTCGTAAGTGAGGCCGCCTTCTCCGCGGGAGGGCATCAATCCCCACTGACCGCGGAACAGTGCGCGTTCATCGAGGTTCGGCAGGTAATCTGCCACGCTTATGCCCTTAACGATCCGTGGGCCCCAGAACGGCGGAGTAGCAAGTGGCACGTCAATGGCCACATCGGAGCGGGCGGGCACCTCAACAGGCTCGGCTTGTTCCTTGCGCTTCGCGGCAATGGCCTTAGAGCGTTCACGACGGGCGCGGCGCTTGGCACGCTTCTCCATGACATCGGCGGATTCTTCGGTGTGCTCGCCACGCAAACCGGCCATGATCCCATCCAGGACAGTCAACGCCTCAAACGCATCCTTGGAGTAGTACACATCGCCGTCGTAGACTTCCGTGAGGTCATCTTCCACATACGGCCGGGTCAGCGCTGCCCCGCCTAACATCACCGGATAGTGCGATTTGCCTAGCCGGTTGAGCTCCTCCAGGTTCTCTTTCATAACGACCGTTGATTTCACTAGCAGGCCGGACATGCCGATGACATCCGCATTGTTTTCCTCTGCTGCCTCCAAGATCGCGCTAATCGGTTGTTTAATTCCGATATTCACCACGTCGTAGCCGTTGTTAGACAGAATAATGTCCACCAGGTTTTTGCCGATATCGTGCACATCGCCCTTCACTGTGGCGATGACCATCTTGCCCTTGGATGTACCCTGGCCCGCTTCGCTTTCCATGTGAGGTTCCAGGTGAGCGACGGCCGCTTTCATCGTTTCTGCGGATTGCAGCACGAATGGCAATTGCATCTCGCCGGAACCGAACAGGTCACCCACGGTTTTCATGCCCGCCAAGAGGTCTTCGTTGATAATGGCAACCGGGTCCTTCGTCTGCATGGCCTCATCGAGGTCTTGTGCCAACCCATTTCGGTCACCGTCGATGATGCGTTGGGCAAGGCGCTCGAACAGCGGCAGCGCCGCCAGCGCCTCTGCACGTGCATCCTTGGCACTGGCTGCGCTTATACCCTCGAAAAGCTGCATGAATGTTTGCAGTGGATCGTAACTTTCGGTGCGCCGATCGTAAATCATGTCCAGCGCCACCGTGCGCTGTTCTTCATCAATGCGGTTCATCGGCAGGATTTTCGACGAGTGGGCTATGGCCGTATCCAAGCCAGCCTCGATGCACTCGTTGAGGAACACGGAGTTCAGCACTTGCCGCGCTGCGGGGTTGAGGCCGAACGAAATGTTGGATAGCCCCAAAGTGGTGTGCACTTCTGGGTGGCGCCGTTTCAACTCGCGGATTGCGTTAATGGTCTCTATACCGTCGCGGCGGGTTTCCTCCTGCCCGGTAGAGATCGGGAATGTCAAACAGTCGACGATGATGTTTTCCTTCGCCACATTCCATGTGCCCGTAATGTCAGCGATCAGGCGCTCGGCGATTTCCACTTTCTTTTCCGCAGTACGTGCCTGGCCCTCTTCATCAATCGTCAGCGCAACAACCGCCGCGCCGTGTTGCTGCACCAACCGCATGATGCGCTGGTAGCGCGAATCGGGCCCATCGCCATCTTCAAAGTTCACTGAGTTAACCGCGCTGCGGCCGCCCAGGTGCTCTAGGCCCACGCGGATCACATCGGGCTCGGTGGAGTCGATCATGATCGGCAACGTGGAGTTCGTGGCTAGTAACGCAGCTAGCGTTGCCATGTCCTGAGTTCCATCGCGCCCCACGTAGTCAATACACAAATCCACCATGTGGGCGCCATCGCGAACCTGATCCTTTGCGATTTCCAGGCACTTTTCCGTATCGCCGGCCAGCATGGCCTCCCGGAATGCCTTGGAGCCATTCGCATTGGTGCGCTCACCAATCATGGTGATCCCCGTCTCCTGAGTCAAAGGCACCGCTTGGTACAGCGAGGAGACGTTGTTATTGTGAACCACTTCCCTGTTGCCCTGTTTTACGGGCGCGGTAGCTCCCTCTTGCTGGCTGTCTTTCGGGGGGTGGTTGTTTTCTTTACCCGACGCCCCGCTGTCCACCACTGCTGTTCCCAGTACCGCTGTGCGTACCGCAGTGATGTGCTCCGGTGTGGTTCCGCAACACCCACCCACCATGCTGAGACCGTAGTTGGCGACGAAGCCGCGCAGGGCCTCCCCTAATTCTGGCGCCGTGAGTGGATACTCCGCACCATGTGCACCCAGCACCGGCAGGCCGGCGTTCGGCATGACGGATACGGGAAGGGTCGTGTTGTTCGAAAGGAAGCGCAGGTGCTCGCTCATCTCGTCGGGGCCGGTAGCGCAGTTCATGCCGATCATGTCAATGCCCAGGGGTTCCAGGGCGGTGAGAGCTGCGCCGATCTCACTGCCTAGCAACATGGTGCCCGTTGTTTCCACGGTGACGTGCACGATGATGGGCAGGCGGGTCCCCAGTTCCTCGAACGCCTGTTTTGTGCCCAGTACTGCGGCCTTGACCTGCAGGAGATCTTGACAGGTCTCGATCAGAATCGCATCACACCCACCGCGTACCAGGCCACGGGCGCTTTCCACGTAGGCATTGCGTAAGTCCACGTACGGTGCGTGGCCCAGCGAGGGCAGCTTGGTGCCTGGCCCCATCGATCCGGCTACGAAGCGCGGCATGCCGTCGTCGGGGCGTGGCCCCATTTCATCGGCTACTTCACGTGCGATTGCGGCGCCTCGGTAGGCTAGATCTTCGATGCGGTCGGCAATATCGTAGTCTGCGAGGTTTGGCAGGTTGCAGCCGAAGGTATTGGTTTCGACAATATCTGCCCCAGCTTCAAAGTATGCCCGGTGAATCGCTCGTAAAACGTCCGGGCGGGTTTCGTTGAGGATCTCGTTGCAACCCTCGAGGCCCAAAAAATCACGTTCAAGGTCTAGATCGACGGCTTGCAACTGCGTACCCATCGCACCGTCGCCGATGAGCACACGCTGGTGCAATGCGTGCAGCAGCGGATGGTCGAACGAGGGCTGTGCGGGAGCTTGAGAGGTTGTCGCTTCGGACGTGGCGGTGTGCGGCACTGCGGTGTGCGACGGGGCGGTGTCCGGCACTGTGGTGCGCGACGTGGCGGGCTGTGGTGTTGGGGCCTGATTCGAATCGTCGGTAGTCACGCAGTTAACCTTAGCCCACGGCTAGACCGCTTAGTTCACAATCCTCGCTGGGGTCTACGCCGTGGCCCTCGAGCGAGCGGCGGAGCTGTCATTAAGGGCGAAGCTGCCAGCAATTGAAAGCCAAAAGCGTAGCTTAGGTCTCGAGGACGTTATCCACGTGCCCGGAAAGGATAGTTGCACTAGCGGAAAGATCATTTGCGGCCGAGGCGAATACTTCCTTGAGGTCTCGTACTTCCTCTTCATCCAAGAGAGCGCCCTCCACCTTGTCCGACAGTTCCTTGAGCTGCACCAGCTTTGGGGTGATCACGCCCGCAATGGCCGCAGCCAACACAGTGGCGTGAGCGTGGTCTTTGTCCATTTCCGTAGAACTTGCGGCGGTGCCGTCAGCGGAAGAACTACCACCCGGTTCAGAGTCTTCAGCATTGAGAAGCGCGGCGTCGACCTGAGAATCTGCAGCTAATCGCGCCAGATCCGCAGGTTGCCGGGCGGCGACCCCAACAGCGGCGGCGAGAGCATCGCGAACGATCGAATCAGCCTGGTCTGCAACGCTTTCCGGGTAGGGGGCTTCCCAGAACTCCCGATCTTCCGGGCGAAGGTAACTGCCGGTGGCCATTGCACGAATGTTGTCAGTGAACTCAGCCAGTGCGGTGGCGGTGCGTTCGGTAAGCGGGGCTGGCGCAGAGGCGGTCATGGTGAGTCGATCCCTTCGTTGTTGGGCGAACTGCTAACGCTTCGTTCATGCTAACTGTTGTGGCGCACACGTGCAGGACGTTCCACGTCCGGAGCGGTTTTCACCGCGCCCACAAGACGGTAAGCGGTGCACGAACCGAGTGTGGCTAAGAGCACTCGTCGCTAGAGGTCAATCCCGAAAAGCGCATCCAACCCCCGCTTGATGAGCTCTGGGTCGCTCCCCGCGCGCACAGCCCCCGCTGGATCGGCTGTTGTGGCCATGGCCCACTGATCGACGGCTTCTAGTGCAGCTGGGGAATCTAGGTCGTCTGCAATCAGGCCACGAACCGTCTGGATTACTGGTGGCAGAGTGTCCTGATCGATGGTGGGCAGTTCGGCGTTATTCCGCTGCGCCTGCTGCAAGTTCGCAAATGCCTCGCGCCACGCCTGCAACCGGTTTTCGGCGGCGGCAAGAATGGCATCCGACCAATCCCGATCTGCCCTGTAGTGGCTGGCGTACACACCCAAACGGATCGCAGAGGGTTCGTGGCCCGCGGCGGTGAGTTTGGAGACGAAAACCAGGTTGCCCAGGGATTTGCTCATCTTCACCCCATCGAGCGCGATCATGCCAGCATGAACATAGTGATCGGCCATACGCTCGCAGCCATGGGCGGCTTCGGCATGCGCTGCAGAGAATTCGTGGTGTGGGAACCGCAAATCGTTGCCGCCACCTTGGATGGCAAAATGTGGCCCCAATCGATTGGTTGCGATGGCGGAGCACTCAATGTGCCAGCCTGGGCGGCCCGCGCCGAACGGAGCGTTCCACTGCGGTTCACCCTCGCGGTGCGCCCGCCACAACAGCGCATCGAGAGCGTGGCGCTTGCCCGGGCGGGCGGGATCGCCCCCGCGCTCGGCAAAAAGCTCGGCCATGGTGGGGTTATCGTAGCGGGATTCGTAGCCGAACTGCGGGGTGAATGTGTGGTCAGCGTAAATATCGGGGTACTCGTCGTCGGTGAGCTGGTAGGCAGCGCCTACGTCCAGCAACCGCGCGACCATGTCCACAACCTCGTCCACGCTTTCGATGGCACCGATGTAATCGCGCGGTGGGATGACCCGCAGCGCTTCCATATCCGAGCGGAACAGGCTAACTTGGCTGTCCCCCAGCTCACGCCAGTCCACACCGTCGCGTTCTGCGCGTTCGAATAGTGGGTCATCAACATCTGTGATGTTTTGCACATAGTGCACGCGGTGTCCCGCGGACACCAAGTAGCGGTTGATGAGGTCAAAGGTTAGATACGTGGCCGCATGCCCCAAATGCGTCGAATCATAAGGGGTGATTCCGCATACGTACATCCCGATCTCTTCCCCTGCGGAAGGGATGGAAACGGGCCGTATTTCGTCATCTGCGGTGTCGTACAGACGGAGAGCCGGGGCTTCGCCGGCAAGAACTGGAACATCTGGATTAGGCCACGACTGCATGTTGAAAGAGTCTACCTCTCACCACCTGAATGGCTCCCGTCGGTCACGACTGAACTGTAGACACCCAGCTCATGTGGTTGGGTGCCGAAATCGACAACTCCGCCGAGCTGGACCCAAAACCGGGCCCGGCCAAGTCCTAGCGATGCCGTTGCCCTGCGGTGGTTAGGTCGCAGCTAGTACACCCGTTGCCAGCAGGACCATCACCAGCACGCCCACTGGGATCCGCCACAGCGCAAACCAGCTAAACGAGTGGTGGGAAACAAACTTCAGCAACCACGCAATGGTGGCATAACCAACGACAAACGCAATGGCCGTACCCACTAGCAGCTGCATGCCGCTGGCCGCTTGCCCTGCTTCTGGATTGAACGCATCTGGGAGGGAGAACAAGCCGGAGGCCAACACGGCGGGGATCGCCAGCAGGAAAGAAAACCGGGTCGCGACTTCACGGTCAAGGTTCAGGAATAGGCCAGCCGAAATGGTGCCACCCGAACGGGATACGCCAGGAATGAGGGCCAAGCACTGCGCCAAGCCCATAATGATGGCATCCTTCATCGTCAACCGATCGAAGGAACGCTCGTGACGGCCCACCTTCTCGGCCAGGATGAACACGAAGGAAAACAGCACCAGCATCGCTGCTGTGATCCACAGATTGCGCAGGTTCTCGCGAATCAGGTCCTTGCCCAGGAAGCCCAAGGCCGCCACCGGAATGGTGCCCACAATCACCATCCAGCCCATGCGGTAATCGAAACCGCGTGCTTGCTTATTGAACAACCCTTTCAACCATGCAGTTGCGATAGTCCAAATATCCTTGGCGAAGTACACCAACACGGCGGCCTCGGTTCCCAGCTGGATCACCGCGGTAAAACTCGCCCCAGCATCCTCCCCCCACAGCAGCTGCGAAACGATGCGGAGGTGTCCCGAGGAGCTGACGGGAAGAAACTCTGTCAAACCCTGAACGAGCGCAAGGACGATTGTCTGCGCCCACGTGATATCCGATGTCATGGAGGAAAACTCTACCGCTGGGGATGGTCGGGTTCCCAGTTGCGAAACCCCCATTAGCCTACGAAATCTCTGTGAACCCTACTGGTAGCGTTAAGGACGTGATGAACCAGCCCAAGTTGTTCCGTTCCCAAGTTTCTTCTAGTCCGGTATCTCCTCGCCGCCGCGGGGCGCGTGCGGTCATGGTCAGTGTCGCGGCGCTGTCGCTTGTGGTCGCGGGATGTTCTACGAACTTCACGGGCAATAGCAGCTCCGGTAGCCAGCAGGCTGCAGATCAGCCCATCGCCGGCACTCCCGCTAAGCCCGTGGAGTCTCCGCTGGCTGGCTCGGATACCTCTGGGGAGGTGAAGTCGCTGCCATTTCCGGAAGGGACCTCTGTTCTCGACGCCGCCACGGTCGCCCCTCACACCCAAGGTAATCAGTCCACAAGTGCCATTTTGACGAAGGGCGCGGTCTACTTGGCGGCGTCGAATAAAATTGAACAAGCAAAAAAAGTCCAGGTGGACGATAGCTGCGACAACCTCAACGCCACGGCCAGCGGTGTGGCAGTGGGATGTGATGGCGAGTACCTAGAATTGGACGCAAACGGTGACGTTGTGCGCAAAATCCAGGCCGATGGGCGTGTAAAGTCCGCAACAACTACCGCCGAAGGGCGCAGCGTAATTGGTGTAGACGGGGAAGAAAAGATCGGATTCTACAACCAAGAGGGCAAGCGAACCAACGAGGCTGTGGTGAGCCGTAGCCTCGATATGGCGGTATTGGTGAATGGGTCAGATAGCGCGGGGCGGGTGGCAGTGATCGACCGGGGACAAACCACCATCAACGATGTAGATCCGGCGAAGGAAGAGTACAAAGCAACCTTGCGCATCGGCCAAGGAGTGGGGGAAGTTGCTACGGGTACTGGTAACGATGCAGTGGTGGTGGCTAGCGATAACCGCCAGGATCAGGTGATGGT
The DNA here is from genome assembly GCF_030408435.1 of Corynebacterium auriscanis. Lineage (NCBI taxonomy): Bacteria > Bacillati > Actinomycetota > Actinomycetes > Mycobacteriales > Corynebacteriaceae > Corynebacterium > Corynebacterium auriscanis. The sequence goes on from NZ_CP047046.1 coordinate 1,214,926, forward strand.
GTACACGATGGATGACGTGGTTCGCCTGCATCAGACTGCGCCGACTAAGAAGTCCCCGTGGGGTGTGGCCTGGGATACCGCGCGAAAGGTAGCGCTGGTGAGCACGACCGCGGACAATGCTTTAACGGCGTACGACATCGCCTCCGGTACCCCGAAAGACGTTGGTACGTGGAAAACGATTGCGAATGTTCGCCATGTTTTAGTACAACATGACGGGTCGGTACTCCTGGTCGGCACGGACAATAAGGTGCAGGTCATTAGCGCTTCGGATGTAGATAAGACCGTGGAAGACGGTAGGGCCGGTGCGAATCCGAAGACGAAGTTCCCTGTTGAGCTCAAGGGCTCCGAGCAGAAGTAACGCCGGCGTGCCGTGGCACAGGGCGACCAAGGCCAACAAGCAGACCAGCGAGAAGAGGATTACTCCAGTGAACACTAACCAGCCAAGCCCATTTCGCGCAGTGCGGGGAGCCGTGTACCGCCAAGCAGTCAAGGCAATGTTCCGCATTCCGCCAGAGCGGATTCACGGCCAGATGACCATGGCGCTGGAGAAAGTGAGCAATTCCCCAGCTGCACTTCAAGCGCTGGAAAAGGCCTGGGTAGTTAACGATTCCCGGTTATCGCAGAACATCGCAGGAATAACTTTCCCTCGACCGTTGGGGTTGGCGGCTGGTTTCGATAAGGACGCACGCGAGGTTAACGTGTGGGGGGCTATTGGTTTTGGTGCCGCGGAGGTAGGAACCGTGACGCACCTAGCGCAACCTGGAAACCCCGTGCCACGGCTGTTCCGTTTGCCGGAAGATCGCGCATTACTCAACCGCATGGGTTTCAACAACGAGTCGGCCCGCGCCGCCGCGATGCGCTTGCAGAATCACCGATCTACGGTGCCGGTGGGTGTGAACTTGGGTAAATCGAAGATCACTGAGCCAGAGCAGGCAGATAACGATTACCGCCAATCCGCCCGTGTTGTGGATTCTGTGGCGGACTACTTGGTTATTAACGTTTCTAGCCCCAATACACCGGGACTGCGCGACCTCCAGGCGGTTGCATCTCTGCGCCCTATCATCGCTGCTGTGCAGTCGGAAAGCTCTCGCCCGCTTTTCGTGAAGATTGCGCCGGATTTGAGTGATGAAGACATTGATGCTGTGGTTGACTTGGCCATTGAAAGTGGCCTAACGGGTTTGATCGCCACTAATACGACGATCTCTCGCGAGGGGCTCAAGACTGACTCGAGTTACGTGCGTGCGCTGGGAGCGGGAGGAATCTCCGGAGCACCGGTCGCCGTGCGTTCGCTAGAGGTCCTGCGACGCATCCATGCCCGCGCGCAAGGCAAGCTAGTCCTAGTGAGCGTGGGTGGAATCGAAACCGCGCAGCAGGCTTGGGAACGCATCGGGGCGGGCGCTCACCTGCTGCAGGGCTACACGGCGCTGATTTATGGCGGACCAGACTGGATCCGCGACATCCACTTGGGCATTTCCCAGCAGCTGACCCAGCATGGACTTTCCAACCTCGCCGATGCTGTGGGCAAGGGATTGCCCTGGGTTGACTAGGTGGGGTTAGCTGGCGGGTTCAGCTAGGCTAGCTTAGTTTTCGGCCCAGCCCCAGTACAGGCCACGTGCGATGGCCTTGAAATTGAGATTGAAGCCTAAGATTGTGGCTGGCTGGCGATCGTCGATATCCAATTCTTCCCCAACCGCGTGAACTGCGAAAATGTAGCGGTGTGGGCCGTGGCCTTCTGGAGCTTGTGCGCCATAGTACCCCCACGAGCGACTGTCCCCTCGCAAGGCCGATGCGCCCTCGGGCAGCCCGGTGAGGTCTTCATCACCCGCGCCTAACTTTAGCTCCGTAACGTCTGCAGGGATGTTGAACACAGCCCAGTGCCAGTAGCCGCTAGCAGTGGGCGCATCGGGGTCGAAGCACGTCACGGCGTACGTTTTGGTGCCTTCCGGGCCTTTCTCCCATGACAGCTGCGGGGACACCGAGGTGGGCGCCTGTTGATCCTTCGGAAGCTCCGCGCCTTCCTCAAAAGTTTCACTTGTCACCTTCAACGGAGGCAGGTCCACCAACGGGGCATATGGGTCTGGTCCAGGGAAACGATCATCCACGTAGGTGGGCTGATGATATTTCTGTTCTGCAGTCATGTTGGCCATCGTAGAACACGCGACTCTATCCTCGCAGAAACAGCTTATAAGTACATAGGCGACGGTGATCCTGTCCTACCCCACCAGCCAGTTTGGATAAATGGAAGGGTTGGCATTAGAGTAGCGGGAGTTCAACCAGTGCAGCTGGTTGTCGCAATCCTTGTCCGGGTGGCGGAATGGCAGACGCGCTAGCTTGAGGTGCTAGTGTCCTATTAACGGACGTGGGGGTTCAAGTCCCCCTCCGGACACTATGTGAAGTCTCGAGACATCGTTCCTTGCGGAGGGTGTGTTGGGACTTTTTTGTTTCGTAGGTTTCGGTTGTTGCTCGGAGTTTCCATTGGTAGTTTTCGGGGTTTCTTCACATGGAGGTGGACGATTCTTTTCGACGCCCCGCGCCGCCTGACACGCGGGTTTCGCAAAATGTGGAGTGTGTGGAGCAGCTGGTCGCTGCTGAGCCGAGTTCTGACGGTGCTTCTGCCCCTCGCCCTTGTTGCCATTGTGTTATGCGTTCCCATCCCCGCTATCGAGGAGACGCGCGCGTGGGTGAGGTCCACCGGCGCGTGGGGGCCTCTGACGTATTTGGCGCTGATGACTGGCTTTACCCAGCTCCCGTTGCCAAGAACCGTGTGGACTATTACTGCAGGAGTTGTTTTCGGATCGGTACTTGGTAGCGTTTTGGCATTGCTTGGTCTAACGGCATCCGCCTTGATCTCCCTATGCCTCGTGCAGTGGCTCGGCAAGGGATTCATTGCGAAGTCGACAGCTGGGGACGGTCGCTTAGCGATGTTGCAGCGCGTGGTTGCCGAACGAGGCTGGGTGGCAGTGCTGGGAATGCGCATGGTTCCGGCCGTTCCGTTTTCCATTCTCAATTACGCCTGCGGGTTGTCCACTATGCGATTGGTACCATTCCTGCTGGCAACCTTCATCGGTTCTGCACCCAATACCATTGCCACGGTTGTGGCTAGTTCTGCACTAGCAACTGGCAAAAGCCCAGCGGTCTTGCTGGTCAGTCTGGTGGTTGTCCTGTTGGGGTTCGCCATCTCGGCACGTGAATTCGCACGTTGGCGGTCGTTGCTTAAAGGGGCGAAGGTGGCCGAACGGGAGCGCCGATGAGCGCCAGCGAAGGACGGGGTGTGCTCCGAAGGTTTACCTGTCGAGGTATTCCCGGGGCCTAGGTTCGGGTGCAGTAGATTAGAAACCATGTTCGCGATTCATGCTTCCTACCGTGGCAGAATGCGCCGTCGAGGCGCTTATGTGCGGGAGGTCGTCGAAGCATTCTCCCATTCTCCGGTGGTACGGGCAGTTGAGCACAGGAGTGTGGAGGACTTCGTCGTCATCACCGAAGGGCCCGATGAAACCGGTGGAGTGGTGTTAAGCCTCATCCAAGGCGGGGATTTCGCAATCGGAATTGGGACGGTGACGGGTGGCGCAGCGGCGTCAGAAGAAGATTCCGAAGAATTGGAACAACAGGTTGCCGCTACGGCTGGCCGAGCGGTGTCCAGGACGCAAAAGGCCACCACGGTGACGGTGCGCATTGAGCGTCCCGGACCGGGTGGCGTACTAGCCCCTGGGGCGGCAGCCATGATCGGCGAGGACATCGCAGCAGCGTTCACACTGCTTGCCTTCGTCCTATCGCGACGAACCGAAGAGGGCCGCGAGGCCACTGCCCTGCTTCGTGCGGGTCACCTACAAAGTGAGGCTGCCGCCATCGTTGGGATCAGTAAACAAGCTATGAGTCAACGTCTGGCAGCTGCGGGGTGGCAGGCCGAGCAGTCGGGGTGGAGTTTGGCTGTTCATATGCTTGCTCGGGTTGATGAGCTGAAGGAGTGACTTGCGAGCCGAACTGCTGTGACCCACTGAGGTCATCGATATCAACGGGCTTGTTGGCCTGCGCATTAGCGGCGGCTACGGCTTCCCGAATCTCCGGGGCCGATTCCGTAGAGAACCAATCATCGGTATTGTCACCCTGGGATTCTCGGCGAGCATCGTCGGTAACGGGAGTGGGTTCGTAACGGAACACACCGTCTTCGTCCTTATTCCCCAGTGCCTTGGCGAACTGCTCCAGCGAATCGCCGAATTGCATGGGCACCAGCCACGTCTTGTTGGCATCCCCCTTGGCCATTTCCGGCAGCTTCTCTAGATATTGGTACGCAAGGACTTCCGGAGTGACCTGGGCGGACTTGATGGCTGCGTTGACTTTCTGAATCGCGCGGGCTTCACCTTGCGCCTTGAGGTAGCGGGCAGCTCGGTCGCCTTCAGCGCGCAGAATCTTGGCCTGGCGTTCGGCTTCTGCCGCCAAGATGTTCGCATGCTTTTCACCTTCAGCGGCCAAGATACGTGCTTGTTTTTCACCCTCAGCGGTTTTCACGGAGGATTCACGGCGGCCTTCAGCCTGCAGAATCATGGCACGCTTCTCTCTGTCGGCTTTCATCTGCATTTCCATGGACTGCTGAATGGATGGTGGCGGATCGATCGCCTTGAGCTCAACGCGAGCGATGCGCAGCCCCCATCGATTGGTGGCTGCATCGAGCTCACCACGCAAACGACGGTTGATAACCTCACGAGACGTGAGTGTTTCTTCTAAAGTCATGCCACCCACAACGTCTCGCAACGTAGCGGTGGAAATCTGCTCTACACCGATGATGTAGTCGTTCACACCGTAGATCGCCATTGCGGCATCGTTGATCTGGAAGGTCACCACGGTGTCGATGGCGACCGTGAGGTTATCCTGCGTGATTACTGCTTGGGGTGGAAATGATACGACCTGTTCGCGGGTGTCAACGCGCGCGCGAATCTTGTCCACAAAGGGAACGAGAAACGTGAGACCGCCGCTGACGGTTCGTGTGTAGGTTCCCAGTCGCTCGATAATTGCCGCTTCGCCCTGCGGGATGAGGGCAATGGCCTTGACAACGAGGACCAAGACCAAGATCAATACAACTATAAGGAAGATTCCTGGTGCTGACATGTTTCCTAAGGGCCTTTCCAAACAACGGCGGTAGTGCCGTCGATTTTGAGAACGTCGACTTCTTCACCCTCCGCAAAGCTCTCCCCTGGATACGCGGCCTTTGCTGACCACAATTCCCCCTCGAGCCGGACCATTCCGCTCCCACTGGGATTGACGGGAAAAGCTTCTACCACCGTGGCCTTTTTGCCCTCAAGGCTGCGTTGGTCGAAGAGATTCGAATGTGGGTTCCGCATCATTCTCTTCCGCAATACTGGGCGGATGAGAAGAAGGGTGAGGAGAGACGTCATAGCGAAAACGATGACTTCCACCCACATCGGGATGCCTACGGTGGCTACACCCGCGGTGACTAATGCGGCGGTGGCAAGCATCAGCAACGAAAAATCCATCGTTGCGAATTCAGCCAATGCCAGTATGCCGGCGCCAATTAACCAAATGATGGGACCCATGCCCCCGATGATAGGGAACGTGAGCGGCATGCGTGCCTAGCTGGCGGAATTGCCCACCCCCTCACTGCGGGCGGCCGGGCCCCGGTTGACTCGCTGTCACGTTTCGGAAACTAGCCCCTGCCCCCCCCTGCGACACAGCGTCCAGCCCCCGCGCCCGCGACACAGTGTCCAGCCCCGCCCCCCCTGCGACACAGCGTCCAGCCCCCGCGACACAGCGTCCAGCCCCCGCGACACAACGCGGCAGCTATTCCCCCACAGTCACAAAGTCGATCAAGCGCTCAACGGCACCGATGAGGGTGTAATCCAGATCGCGGAACGACGATACCGAGGAATACACCTTCCGCCACCCATCGCGCGGATCGCCCCACCCCAGTTGTTGGCACACACCGGTCTTCCAGTCCTGGCCTCGTGGTACCCGCGGCCACGCGGTGATCCCCACACTGGCGGGTTTCACGGCTTCCCAAATATCGATGTACGGGTGGCCTGTGACCATAACGTGTGGGCCCAAGTCCTGCGTCAGACGCGCTTCCTTAGTCCCTTCGATAAGGTGGTCGGCGAGTACACCCACACGGCGATGCGCGCTGGGACCAAATTCCGCAAGACGTTCCGGCAGGTTGTCTAACCCCTCGAGGTATTCCACAACCACTCCTTCTACTCGAAGGTCGTGGCCCCACACGCGCTCCACAATGGCGGCATCGTGCACACCCTCGACCCAGATGCGGGATGGTGCAGCCACTTTGGCTTGTACGTTAGCGACTTTGCGGGAGCCAGAGTTAGATATCTGCTGTGTCGGAGGCAAGGTGGCTGGATCTACGTACCTATTGAGGGAAACCCGCTGCCCTTCCAGCAGGAAAGCCCCTTCGCGCAATTTGAACAGCCTGGATTTCCCGTAGCGATCCTCTAGCCGAATAAAATCCCCTTCGGCAGTCTTCTCGCCCCCCACCACGGCCCCCACATAATCGTCGCTGATGACCTCGATCACCATGCCGAGCTCAGGGGTAATTGTGGGATACTGCGGCGCCTTGGCTCGGGAGTGTCCTTTGAGGATGTCGCCACCGTAGGGATCTCGGTAATTGAAGCTCATGGAACCCCACTTTAAGCTAATAGAGATGAACAACTCGAACACGGCTCTGTTGCGCTCGCAACTGTGGTCCCCTGTGCAAAACACCGCGCTCTGGCTGGGCTGGTGGCTCCACGATGTGATCAGCACGGACGATGTCATCGACGCTTTCCAAGCCGTCCAGGGCAAGCACCACCGATTTGTTTTCGACGCCACCTTCTCCCCACCCACGGAAAACTCTAATCCCCGAGCTGACCGCTTCGGGTTGATTGAGCTGCTGCGCTACGCGCGGAGGGTCACGGAGGATGCGGGCGTGGAGCTTGAGGATCGCCCATTGGTCTCGCTGGTACTGGCGGGTCCGGGTGACGTGCCACCACTGCCTGCGAATACCACGGCGGCACGGGCAGTCGCGGAAGCCGGTGCCGGGATCGCCATCGCCGATGGCGATCCCGATGTCACGCACGTGGTTATCCCGCGCGTCATCGATAACAGTGTGATCGAGTGGACGTGGTACACCGCATTCGGGCCTACGCCGACACTGAGAACCTATGGCCCAGGAGAAGCGGATGCAGGGCTGCGTGAGGCGTCGGATAAGGCTGCCCGCCTCATTGAGATGAGTAACCATCACCAGCGGCGCGGAGGTGTCGCCGGCGACGGTAGAAGATTTGAGATGGCGCGGTTGGCCGTGGGGAGTTTGAGCGATGCTTTCGGGCTCCCTGGTTTGCCTGCGGGGGTCTCCCAACGAGCGGCTAGGTTGATGGCCCGTGCCGATGCTCTTGCCGCGATTATTGAGGTGACGCAGAGAAGCGAAATTGGAGCGAACCTAGATGCCGAACTGCTTCCCATTCTGAGGGCTGTTCGATTGGCTCGGATGGTCGCGGTTGATTACGCGATGAGGGAATTAGTGCGGTGAGGTTCACCGCGTTTTCGTGATTGTTAGGCTATGCGATGCACCCCACGAAAAAAACGAGGCCGGCTGAGCTCGTTTTTCAGTGAGCGCGAGGATGCCATGTCTTGGCTATCGGGGGATCACTCGATCATGCGGACGGCCATCGGCTCAATGCCTGCCCAGCGGACATCGGAAACCTTGACCACGTCACCGGACTGCGGGGCTTCCAACATTTTGTTGTCACCTAGGTACAGTGCGACGTGCTGCGAGCCGCCGGGGCCCCAGAACAGCATGTCACCGCGCTTGGCTTCAGAAACTGGGACCTGTCGACCGGAGGTGTACTGGTAGCCGGAGTAGTGCTCCAGATGAATGCCGACAGCTGCGAAGGCATACATCATCAAACCGGAGCAGTCGAAACCGACCTTGGCAAAGTCACCATAGCTATCGGCCACTCCTCCATCGCGGATACCCAGCGTAGGCCCGTGGTGGTTACCGCCACCCCACGCGTACGTCACACCCATCTGGCCCTCGGCGCGTTTAATAACGCGTTCGATCTTCTCTGCCGCGGTGCCCGAGGTATCGACGGAATCATCGGCATTCCCCGTTGTGCCACCAGGATTGAGGCCGGGAATGGTGCCATCCGTTACACCGGGAATCTCGGGGATTGTTGGGGTTTCGGGTTCTGCTGGTGTCCCCGGCGCCGTCGGTTGGGCGGAGCTCGGTGGGGACGCGGGGTCGGCAGGAACCGCTGGGTTGCTGTTGGAGTTCCCCGCCGATTGCGCCTGCTTGAGGTAGTCATCGTACGCAGTACCAGCGGAGTTCCGTCCGGCTTGCAGCGCCGCGTTGAGGGCAGCGTTTCTGTCCCCACTTTGAGCATATTGCTCGAAACCAGCCATGAAGGCGCTCTCGCCCGCCTTCAACAAACCGTTGATAGCTTGCTGGCGCTGAGTATCACCTTCGGAAGTCGCTGCGAAGTTATTAGGAATGCTAGGCAATTCCGGTATCGCGGATCCGGCCGGAGCGCCAGGTTGCTGGACCGCACTGCGTTCCTGCTGATTCGTAGCTGTAGTCTCTGTGGGCGCAGCAGAGGTGGATTCCGTCGCCGGTGTTGTCGCCGTGGTGGTCTCGTTGGTGTCAGCAGCTGTTTCGCTGGGCGCCGTTGTGGACACGTCCCCCGTTGCAGGTGGCGTTGGAGAATTGGTCGAGTCCATCGCATCAGTGTCACCGGCGTAACCCTCCACGCCGGCCGGGGCTTTAGGCTTGGAGGTATCGGTGGACTTTGATGCAGTGTTGTTCTTGGTGTTGTCAGCAGGCTTGCCTTTATCGGAGGCGGACTTCACGCCTTCGGCGGCTGCTTCTGCGACACGACGCTTTTCCCAACTGGAGGCACTCGGCTTTGTATTAGCTAAGGTCTCCACCGCAGAACGGGCCGCGCGCAGCTTCGCCTGAATCTGCTTCTGCTGCGCCAGCAGCTTGACCAAGACTTGTTGCTTTCCACGCAACTGCGACTGGGCGCGAACCATTGCGTCTGCAGCCGCCTTGTGTGCCTGTACGGCAGCGCTCAAAGCTTGGTCCGCGCGATTTCGGTTGGCGCGCAGGCCGGATTCGTGGTTTGCGTTCTGGGTACGTGCCAACTCAAGGCGATCAACTTCAGCACGCTGCTTCTTCGCCGCTAGACGGATGTAAGTAGAACGGTCAAGCGCGGCGGAGGCCGCGTCCTCGCCAGCAGCTAACGGGATAGGCGAGGCATCGCCGCCCTGGGTGTAGGCAGAACGCGCAATGTCGTCCAGCTTTCCCTGGGCGTGGCTTACATCTTTATCGGATGCCTTCAAGCGACCGCGGGCAGACGTTACCTCGTCTTGTGCCTTTTGAGCCTCGGATTGGGCACGTCCCAAATCCACGCGAGCCTTGTTAGCAGATTCTCTTAAGCCGCCCACTTCTAACTGAAGTGAGGACACTTCCTTCTCAGTCTGGGACGCCTTGCCAACGAGGTCGGCGAGGTAGCCCTCAACCGTGACGTCCTTCTCCGCCAGTGCGGGGTGAGCGGACGCCTGGAACGCCATCCCGGCAGAGACGGCACAGGCCAACAGGGCTCGACTCGACCGACCGATCGATGTGGCCGCGTGACGGCGACTCAAAGGACGGTGATTCATGCTTGGGTTCTCCTGAACTGCTAACAGGTCATTACAGCGCCAGTTTTGGTGGTGTGTCCCGGTCCGGCTGTTCGCACTTCCCCATGCGGACAGTCCCGCTCCCGATGTCGAGTTCTCTATTTCATGTGGGCCTACGAGCGTTCTGAATAGACAGAACGCGCCCAGGCACCCGCAGCGAGGAGCTGCTTGCAAGTAGAACTCTGACACATCCATGTGAGGCCTGAGTTCAAAATAAACTCTTGAGTCGATTTTGATATCAAGCCGTTACAAAGACTGACTCAAGGAACACTAGGAGACTTACAACCGCTTGGTGAAGTTTTGTCACACTCGTAACAAAGAAAACACCTTCCACGTTGGTCACGGTTTGTAACTTGACCTGCAAGGACATCACTAATATATCGATGTGTGATTTATGTCACATTTACAAAACATGCCGGCGCGTCGGTTGAAAAGGGGGAAACACGCTCTCAACCTTTAGAGTTTCACGTCAGGAGAGTCAAGCCTTGAGGCTTGATGGAATTTCGCCGTGACACATGTCCCTGACTTAGGCCCTATCGAGCGGTGCGCTTTCCCTAGCTGTGCTTCATACCGCGCTTCATGGTGAGTCGCGTTGCTGTAGCTGTAATAGCAATGCCTAAAATCACACTCGTCAAGCCCACAGCGTTGACGGCCATGTCGGGATCGCGATGCTCCCCAATCGCTGCCATATAAGATTGCAATCCCTCGGTTGTGGATCCCTTGTACATAAGGTGGGTGTTGGATTCTAAGTTGTAACGCGAAAAATTATCCGCTACCGTCGCGCCACCACCCGGTGACTTCACGATGACGGTGTTCGCGCCCAGCTCGTCCTTAATTCTCTGTGCGACATCGCGCATGCCCGTTGGGCTGAGGGCACGCCCTAGCAGCGCCACCTTAACCTCGCCGTATTTTTCTTTCGACGCCCCGCTCTGTACGTCCTTGATGATCCTCTGCATCTCGTTTTCACTGATTGAATTAGCCCGAGGGAAGTTCGGGTCGATGAAGATTTGGGCGTCGGATAAAGAGGCGACGACCGCATCAATGTTGACGAAAGAGGGAATCATGACATCGTTTCTAACACCCCCGCCCCTTTTGGGGTGGCTCTGACACGCAACCTGCCCAGGGATTCCCGAGCATTACGATCGTACTGTTAGAATCGAGACGACGTTGCGGGGAATTTGCTGTCACAATGGACTGTGAAGCTTCCGCGCCGCGTCTACGACGAATACTCGGCCCACGGGGCACACAAGGTGTGACGAGTGCCCTTTGCGGTAGCGACCAAAACGACTAGAGAAGAACTCAGGAGCTTATTGTGACTGAAAGCATCAACTCCTTCGGTGCTAAGAGCACCCTGGAAGTTGGCGACAAGAGCTATGACTACTACGCCCTGTCCGCCGTTCCAGGCATGGAAAAGCTGCCATACTCCCTGAAGGTTCTCGGCGAGAACCTTCTGCGAAACGAAGATGGCAAGAACATCACCCGCGAGCACATTGAAGCTATCGCTAACTGGGATGCCTCGGCTGACCCAAGCATTGAGATCCAGTTCACCCCTGCGCGTGTGATTATGCAGGACTTCACCGGTGTTGCCTGCATTGTTGACCTAGCTACCATTCGTGACGCGGTTGTTGCCTTGGGGGGCGACGCCGACCAGGTGAACCCGCTGAACCCAGCAGAAATGGTCATTGACCACTCCGTCATTATCGAGGCATTCGGTGATGACAGCGCGTTTGAGAAGAACGTAGAGATCGAGTACCAGCGCAACGAAGAGCGCTACAAGTTCCTGCGCTGGGGTACTGGGGCTTTCTCCAACTTCCGTGTAGTCCCTCCGGGAACCGGTATCGTTCACCAGGTCAACATCGAGTACCTGGCTCGTTCCGTCTTCGACAAGGACGGCTTGGCTTACCCAGACACTTGTGTTGGTACCGACTCTCACACCACCATGCAGAACGGCCTGGGCATCCTGGGCTGGGGTGTAGGCGGTATTGAGGCTGAGGCCGCTATGCTCGGCCAGCCAATTTCCATGCTGATCCCTCGTGTTGTCGGATTCAAGCTGAGCGGAGAGATCCCAGCTGGCGTTACCGCTACCGACGTAGTTCTGACCATCACCGACATGCTGCGTCAGCACGGTGTGGTCGGTAAGTTCGTTGAGTTCTACGGCAAGGGTGTTGGCGAACTGCCACTGGCTAACCGCGCCACCATCGGTAACATGTCCCCAGAATTCGGCTCCACCGCCGCTATCTTCCCGATCGACTCCGAGACCATCAAGTACCTGGAGCTGACCGGTCGTGATCAGGAGACTCTGGAGCGCGTAGAGGCCTACGCTAAGGCTCAAGGTATGTGGCTGGACCCAGAGGCGGACGTTGAGTACTCCGAGTACCTCGAGCTGGATCTTTCCACTGTTGTTCCTTCGATCGCTGGCCCGAAGCGTCCTCAAGACCGTATTGAACTCACTGATGCCAAGGCACAGTTCCGTAAGGACCTGCACAACTACATCAGCGCAGATGACCAGTCCACTGACAACTCCCCTGAGTTCGATGCCGAGGGTCCTGCTACTGAGACCACCTCTTCTCAGCCAGAGACTCCTGCTTCTGCTGCAGATGCGAAGGGCAATGTTCTTTCCGCTGCTGCTGGCGCACAGGGGCGCCCGTCCGTGCCAACTGCCGTTAACTACAACGATCAAGACGTTGAACTTGACCACGGTATGGTTGCTATCGCATCCATTACTTCTTGTACCAACACCTCTAACCCATCCGTCATGATTGGCGCTGGCCTGTTGGCGCGTAAGGCTAACGAGAAGGGTCTGAAGGCTGCTCCATGGGTCAAGACCTCCATGGCTCCAGGTTCTCAGGTTGTTAACGGTTACTACGAGAAGGCGGACCTGTGGAAGGATCTCGAGGCTCTCGGCTTCTACCTCGTGGGTTACGGCTGCACCACCTGTATCGGTAACTCCGGCCCACTGCCAGAGGAGATCTCCGAGGGAATCAACCGCACGGATCTGGCTGCTACCGCCGTTCTGTCCGGTAACCGTAACTTCGAAGGCCGCATTAACCCAGATGTCAAGATGAACTACCTGGCATCTCCAATCCTGGTTATTGCCTACGCCATTGCCGGCACCATGGACTTCGACTTCGAGACCCAGCCACTGGGTCAGGATCAAGACGGTAACGATGTCTTCCTGAAGGACATCTGGCCATCCACCCAGGAGATCGAGGAGACCATCGCCACCTCCATCTCCAAGGAGCTGTACGAGTCCGACTACGCCGACGTCTTCAAGGGCGACGAGCGCTGGCAGAACCTCGAGGTTCCAACCGGTAAGACCTTCGCTTGGGATGAGAAGTCCACCTACATTCGTCGTGCACCATACTTCGACGGCATGTCCAAGGAGCCACAGCCAGTTTCCGACGTCAAGGGCGCTCGCGTTCTGGCACTACTCGGCGACTCTGTGACCACCGACCACATCTCCCCTGCATCCACCATTAAGCCAGGTACTCCCGCTGCTCAGTACTTGGATGCCAATGGTGTTGAACGCAAGGACTACAACTCCTTGGGTGCCCGTCGTGGTAACCACGAGGTCATGGTTCGCGGTACCTTCGCTAATATCCGTCTGCAGAACCAACTGCTTGACGGTGTTTCCGGTGGTTACACTCGTGACTTCACCCAGGAGGGCGGGCCACAGGCCTACATCTACGACGCTGCGCAGAACTACAAGGAGCAGAACACTCCTCTGGTCGTTCTGGGCGGTAAGGAATACGGCACCGGTTCTTCCCGTGACTGGGCGGCTAAGGGCACCCTGCTGCTCGGTGTGAAAGCCGTAATTGCAGAGTCCTTCGAACGTATTCACCGCTCCAACCTGATCGGTATGGGTGTTGTTCCCCTGCAGTTCCCAGAAGGCGAGTCCTGGAAGTCCCTGGGTATTGACGGTACCGAGACCTTCGACATTGAGGGCATCGAGGAGCTTAACAACGGCGAGACCCCGAAGACCATCAAGGTCACCGCTACCAAGGAAAACGGCGAAAAGATCGAGTTCGACGCCGTGACCCGCATCGATACACCAGGTGAGGCGGATTACTACCGCAACGGTGGTATCTTGCAGTTCGTGCTGCGCAACATGATGGCCTCCAAGTAGGCGATCTGTTAACCAGTTAGGGTTGTACAGCAATGCCCAAGGTCAGCGATCTCGATTTGACTGAAAAGAAGATCGAGATCCTCACCGGGGCACGCACGTGCTTTGCGACTTATGGTTACGACGGCGCAACCGTAGCTCGGCTGGAGGAAGCCACGGGCAAGTCCCGTGGCGCCATCTTCCACCACTACGGCAACAAGGATGCGCTGTTTCTCGCCGTAGCGCACGAAGACATGCGCCGCATGTCAGCTATTGCGGCGCGTGCAGGACTCATCGGTTTGATCCGCGAGCTCGTCGATTCCGACGACCTCACCGAATGGTGGGGAATGCGAGTGGAGATCACTAGGCGTGCCAACAACGATCCCTGTTTTTCTGCCAAGTGGGAGCTGGATCAGCTCGCCCTGCAGCAAACTGTTCGCGATCGTTTGCGAGAGCAGGCGCGCCAAGGTCGTATTCGAACCGATGTCCCTGTAGACACCATTGCGGAAGTTCTCGAGCTGGTCATGGAAGGTGTACTGAGCAAACTCGCTCAAGGTGTGCTTTCTCCTGACTCAGATTTAGAGCCCGCGCTGGACTTTGTGGAGACCGCGCTGCGGCGCCACCCTGAATAACTCCCGCATCGCTGTGCTTGCCTTGCGGTGGCCCGGTATCTTCTCGCCTGGAGGTTGAACCTCCGCGGCGGGAGATGCCGGGTTTTATGTATTTTCTATGGCTTCTGGACCCTTGGCAGGAAGTGACGGGATTCCATGCGTTAGCATCGATGATCGTGCCATCCCCGAAGATTTTCCCCTACGCACGCTCAAGCGCATTGATCGACGACCCCTCTGGAGCGCTACAGGCAGCGGCCTCCTCCGATGCATTCGCAAGCCAATGCCCACATCCGGCAGGGTCGCCTGCGGTCACCAAGGCTCTGGCTGAACACGGAAAGCTACCTGTCAATAGTGCCTTTGGTGGGCTGGGTGGTGGGCGCGTCATACTGGGCATCGTGGGGTTCGTGATGACTCTTATGGGTGTGGTCTGTGCCCTGCTACGGTTTACGCGGGGCGCGCCCAGCATTGTCGTTGCCCTCGTCCTACTACTCATCGGTATGCTGCTGGTGGTTGTCACGGTGTATAGCGCGCGCCAACGCAGCCACAACTTGCATCAGCTGGGGATGGCTTGGCGAAATGGCTGGGTTCGGTTCGCGCCTGCACGGGTGGGTGGAGTGTGGGTTTCTAGTGCCACTAGGCACAATGGTCCGGAAGACCATACTCATGAGGTGCGGTATAAATTTCGCGCAATTGTGGAGGTCCTGCCCACTGACGGCGGCGAGTCCTTCACGATTACCACGGCCGAATTCTCTGCACCTGCCGATGCCGATGGCCAGCCGTATGATCTGATCTCCGCGGAGAATCCGCTGGATGTGTTGGAGCCCGAGCATTTCAATGGGTGGACGATTGCACGATACCTAGCGCACGATCCCCACGGCACCGCCACCATCAGTACTGATCTATCCGCGGCTCAGATAAAAGCAGCCGTCCAGGTGGTTGCGGGCCACCGCTGATAGCTCCTACTAGCTTGGTATGTTCCCATAGTGATGCCTTGTGCCGATCGGGCCGGTTCGCCTGTCTGGGCATAGCTCAGCTGGACTTTGTCACGACTGCACCCTGCGTTAGTGGCGCTTTCCCTCAGTACTGGGCGTGGTTGATTCTGGTTCAAACAATTGCGCGCTGCGGAACGGGATCCGATGGCGTAGAACGATGTCAGTCCGGATTCTTTGCACACCCTCAATCGTGAGGAACATTTGGCTAATGGCTTCCAAATGCTCGTGATCGCGCGCCACTACCCTACACACCAGATCCAGTTCGCCCGCCATGGAATCGGCCTGGTTGACGAAAGGTATCTTCGCGATCTTCGCCACGACGGCATCTAGATCCTGCTGATCGAGTGTGCAATACACATAGGCGCTGAGGGGGTAACCCAGTTGAGCCAGATCTAAATGGGGAGCGAAATCCCTGATGGTGCCACTTTCCACAAACTTATCGATCCGATTTTGAATCGTTGCGCGAGCCATCCCGAGCTGCCGTGAATACTCACGCACCCCGGCCTTTGGCTGCTGCATCAACAGTCGCAGTACTGCTGCATCGACGGAATCAAGTGGGTTGCGGGTGGTCTTTTTCATACTTGCTTATTGTATCGACGCCAAAATTATCCCGTGTTCATGTTGGATAAATGGCTATTATTATCCCCTCTCCCGTAGTGCGTGTGGTTCTCCACGAGGGTTCAAAGATGGCCAATGGCAATGCCCAGCGTGGCGTCGCCCCAAAACTCTGTACAAGTGGCAGCGTGCCGAAGAAAAGGTTTTCCAGCCAAAGGTGTGCGATATAGCGTATGGGCAAAGTTGTGATCCACAGCACACGAGAGGATTGCGACTACCAGCAACCAACGCCGAGAACAGTAGGTGATGACGATGACCTCCACCGTGCCAGGAAGCACTACCCTGCCTCGCTCCACGGGAAGTCGGGATGTATTGGCCGATAAGTACACTGCGGATACCGGATCGGTCCACCTCACGGGCATTCAAGCACTCGTTCGCATGATCCGCGATCGGTCATTGGCGGACCGGGCCCGGGGGCTAAAAACCGCCAGTTTCGTCTCTGGTTACGAGGGCTCTCCACTGGGAGGGTACGACCTAGAGCTGGCGCGCCGCGGGAAGCTCCTGGCGGAGTTCGATGTCATCCACAAGCCCGCAGTAAATGAGGAGCTCGGCGCGACAGCGGTGGCCGGTAGCCAGCTGACTGGGGTGGGCACGCTACGCGAGGGTATCGAAGGAGTGGTTGGCTACTGGTATGGCAAGGCACCCGGTTTGGATCGTTCGGCGGATGCGTTGCGGCACGCGAACCTCACCGGTACCAGCGGCAAAGGTGGTGCGGTTGCGATCTGCGGTGATGATCCCACAGCCAAATCTTCCACCGTACCTTCCAATTCTTCCCGCTTGTTAGCGGATCTGGGCATGCCTACGCTGGTGCCCGCAGATTCCAGTGACATCTTGGCTCTGGGAAACCATGCCGTGTGGATGTCTCGCTATTCGGGGCTGTGGACATCCCTGCGGGTGACTACGGCCGTCGCCGATGGCTCAAGCTCGGTAACGCTCGATAGCGCCCCACTGGCCCCGGATGTCGTTAACGATGTACACACGCCGGACGCCCGTTTGCTGGGCAAGCGTCTTTTGGATCTCGACGCCACCCGCAGTGGCGTGCGCTTGCAGCGTGCGCTGGAATACTCCCGTGAGCACGCGCTCAACAGGTTCCTGCACGTGGGATCGGCCGACAAGGTGGGCATCATTTGCGCAGGGAACTGTGCACTGGAAGTGGAACAGGAACTGCGCCGCTTGGCCCAGGGTCTCATTGAGGAAACGCCTTCCGGAATCCCCCGCCACGTTCGTGTGCTGCGCCTGGGGATGACGTGGCCGTTGGATCAGGCGGAGCTGGAACATTTCGCGGAAGGGCTAGACCGGCTCATCGTGGTGGAGGAGCTGGGTACGTTCTTGCATGAAACTGTCCGCACCACGATGTATGGCGCCAAGGTGCAGCCGCAGATCCACCACCTCAATAACCCCGCGACGGAGTTGGCCCGTGCGCTGCGCGATGCAGGCATTGATATTGCTCCCCCAGCTGCCGGGCCTACCCGCATTTCGTTACCCATTAACGTGGCCAACCGTGTGCCCCACTTTTGTTCGGGTTGCCCGCACAATGCCTCCACCCGTGCCAGCGAAGACACCCTGGTGGGTGCTGGAATCGGCTGCCACGCGATGGTCATGTTGATGGATACCGAGCGGGTGGGCGATGTTATCGGCACCGCCCAAATGGGTGGGGAGGGTGCGCACTGGATCGGGATGCAGAACTTCCTGCAAGAAAAGCACCTAGTGCAGAACATGGGCGACGGCACGTTCCTACACTCCGGGTCGTTGGCGCTGCGCGCTATGGTCGCAGCCGACGTCAACGTCACACTCAAGCTGCTGCACAATGGGACCGTCGCAATGACGGGTGGACAGGATCCGGTAGGGCAGCCCGATTTGGCCGGTCTCATTGACATGGTGAAGGCTGAAGGCCCTGCGAAGATTGTGGTCACCTCCGACGACCTGCGGCGCACCCGTCGGCAGCTGCGCAGGCACCTCTCCGATGTCGACGTGCGGGATCGGGCGCAGCTTAGTGAGGTACAAGCAGAGTTGGCCTCTACCCCAGGGGTTACCGTGTTGGTACACGATCAGTTCTGCGCCGCTGAAAAGCGCCGTGCCCGTAACCGAGGGAAGTTAGAACAATCAACCTCCAAGGTGGTTATTAATGAACGTATCTGTGAAGGCTGCGGTGACTGTGGTGCTAAGTCAGGCTGCCTATCCGTCCAACCCGTGGACACACAATTTGGTCGCAAAACCAAGATCGACCAGACCAGCTGCAACGCTGACTTCTCTTGCCTCAGCGGAGACTGTCCAGCGTTCACCACCGTGACCGTGGAGCCAGGCGGAAAACGGGGCGACCAGCTGATCGGTGGCCCGCAGGGAATGCGTGCGGGGACCAAGGGGGCGTCGGTAAATCAAGATAGCTACCACGTGCCCACCCTGCAATTGGCAGACCTGCCCCGGCCCGCGATGCCCGACCTGCATGCGGTGGCGGATGAAACGTGGAATGTGCGGGTGTCTGGTGTAGGCGGAACGGGTGTGTTGACGTTGGCTGCGGTACTTGCGACAGCAGCCCAGCTGGATGGCCGGTATGTGCGTGGCAACGATATGACAGGTTTGGCGCAAAAGGGTGGATCAGTGATCTCCGACCTGCGGATTTCTGCTCTTCCGCTGGATCTGCCCGGAGCTGTGCCGACCTGCGGTGCGGACCTGCTGTTCGCGCTAGACGGTGTGACCGGTGCGGAAGAGAATACCCTCAAGGTATGCAGTAGTGAACGGACCACAGCGGTGGTTTCCAGCTCGAATAGCCCGACCGGCCGAATGGTGACCGATGTAACCGCCCACCGGCCAGATGGAGTGCAACTGGCGGAGGCCATAGCCGAAAGTGCGCATCGCAAGGTCGTCACCGATGCCATGTTGGTTTCCCAAGCGGTGCTGGGCGCGACAACATGCCAGACTATGGTGGCGCTGGGTATGGCGCTGCAGGCTGGAGCAGTGCCGGTCAGCGTGGATGCCATAGAGCGGGCACTGGAAGCCAATGGAAAATCCGTGGACAAGAACATTCAAGCCCTGCGTTGGGGACGGATGATTATCGCCGAGCCGCAACGCGTGGAGCAGTTGGTGGAGCAATACCGCAGTCAGCAGGACTTCCTGACGGTGCGTGCTCGTCCAGCTACTGTGCGCCACGTCGCCGCACAGTTGCCAGCGTTGTCGGAGGAACCTGCGCTGATCGAGACCATCGCCGTAAATGTCGATGAGCTGGAGCGATGGGGATCGAAGGCCGACGCCCTGCGCTACTTGACCGCGCTATCCCGGATGGTCCGTGCGGAGGTCCGAGGCAAGGATCGCATGGGGGCTGGCGCAGAAGGGTTTGCTGCCCCGAGCGGGTCCCGGTTCTCGTTGACAGGGGCGTTCGCAGAGGGGTTGTTCAAACTCATGGCCTACAAGGACGAATATGAGGTTGCCCGTTTGGCAACCGATGAGGGGTTCGAGAACTACGTGGCTGGAGAGTTCGGCCCAGAGGCCGCGGACACGCTGACCTTTAAGCTGCACCCACCGGTGTTGCGGGCATTGGGTATGGAGAAGAAGGTCGATTTGCCTCGACGCTGGGCTGGTCCGATGCTCAAGGGGCTAGCAAAGATGAAGCCGCTGCGAGGCACTAAGTGGGACGTCTTTGGCTACGCGCAGGTGCGCCGACTGGAGCGGGAACTGCGAGATGAGTACGAGAAAACCGTGCTGACCTTAGCGGAAGGAGCGCAATCGGCTGCACAGCTGGAGCGAGCATATCAGTTGGCGCTGGGTGCCGATCGTGTGCGTGGTTACGAAGAACTGAAGTTGACCTCGGGCCGAGCGCTATTTGAGGAATTGGTGGCTGCCCGCGGTGAGGTGGAGAACCATGCTGATGAGTTTGGGGCAGAAATACCAAACTAGACCAAGCGGTCTGTTAAAGTTGGGGGCATGACATTCGTACTGTTGTGCCCCCGAGAGGGTGAAGACGTCCTCGCAGCTGAATATGCGGACTTTTTGCGCTTCACCGGATTGCAGCCCGAGGAGTTGGAACAGCGTGCGCTGCGCACAGCAGATGCGCCCCTGGGGGAATTCGCTCATGTAGAAGGTGTGTTCATTGGTGGCTCGCCTTTCACTATTTCCACGCCAGAGGCCTATGGCGAGTGGCAGGAAGTGGTTTCCCGCCGGCTCACAGACTTCGTCGTTGACTATGGGGTGCGCGGTGATCTGCCCATGTTCTTGGCCTGCTACGGATCCAGCATGCTAGCGCACTATCTGGATGGGAAAGTTACAGCGGACCATGCGGAGGAACCGGGGTTATCGGAGGTTGTTTTGACTGAGGCTGGCCTGACCGATCCCCTCACCCAGGATCTGCCTGGAGTGTTCTACGGAATGACCGGGCACAAAGATAGCGTGGAAGTGTTACCAACCGGAGCTACCCTGTTGGCCGATGGGCGTTCGTGCCCGGCGCAGCTGTTCCGCTTCGGCGAACATGTATGGGCCAGTCAATTCCATCCTGAAATGGATGATGCCGCTATCCGCACCCGCCTGTCGTTCTACGAAAATGCCGGATATTGCGATCCTGACGAGCTGGCAGAAACGTACGCGCGACTGCACGGACACGATACGTCTCACGCGAATAGTTTGTTGCGCCGCTTCGTGGAATATTGTCGCAACCGTTCCCGTGCTGATGTGAACACACCCGCATCCCAAGCTGATGTGGACACACCCGGATCCCGCGCTGATGTGGACACACCCGCACAGGCCCATACGTAAGTGCGCCTATGCGTAAGTGAGGGTGTGCGCGGTCGGCTTCACGGTGACGTCCCCCACCACGGGGTAGCTCTGCATGCGGTGACTACACTGCCACCTATGAACGCAATCATCACGACAACAGGGCATGACCGGGTAGGCATCATCGCAGGAGTGGCGACCGCCGCGGCAGACAGAAATCTCAACATCCTGGATGTGTCCCAAACCCTCATGGACAACTACTTCACAATGATCATGCGGGTGCATATCGACGAAGACCGCCCCGACATTGCAGGTCTGCAGAAGCACCTGGCCGAGGTCGGCGAGCGACTGGGCGTGATCGTGCGCATCCAGTCGGAAGACCTGTTCACTTCCATGAATGAGATTTAAGGGGTGCATACGGTTGTCTAGCGATGTGAAACTCGGCGCCCAGAATATCCTCAACGTCATTCAGATGATTGAGGACTACCGTCTTGATATCCGCACCGTCACCATGGGAATCTCCCTCATCGGGTGTACGCGCAACACGATGCAGGAAACGTGCCAAGCCGTCTATGATCGCGTTACTACCCGAGCTGCGCGGCTCGTGGAAGTATGCGAGGGACTGGAACGCGAACTCGGCATTCCAATTGTCAATAAGCGGATTTCCGTATCACCCGTGTCGCTCGTGGCCGCGGGCGTTGACGGGGATCCCGTGGATATCGCCAAAGCGCTGGATCGGGCTGCTAGCGAGCTGGGTGTCAACTTCGTCGGTGGCTACTCTGCACTCGTCGAAAAAGGTGCAACCAAATCTGACGAACGGTTGATTCGTTCCTTGCCAGAGGCCCTTTCCGCCACTAACTCGGTGTGCGGTTCGGTCAACGTTGCTACTTCGAGGGCTGGTATTAACATGGACGCCGTCGCGCTCATGGGAAAGGTAGTCAAGGAAGCCGCGCAGCTCACCAAAGACGAATCGTCTATCGCCTGCGCCAAACTGGTGGTCTTCGCAAATGCCGTTGGGGACAACCCGTTCATGGCCGGCGCATTCCACGGCATCGAAGAACCCGATACTGTGATCTCCGTTGGTGTTTCGGGCCCCGGTGTGGTCGATAACGCCATTGGTTCTCTCCAAGGGGCCTCCCTCAATGAGGTGGCCGAAGAAATCAAAAAGGCCGCGTTCAAGATCACGCGCGCGGGCCAGCTGGTGGGTACGTTGGCGGCCCAGCGGCTGGGCGTACCATTTGGCATCGTCGATTTGTCCCTGGCTCCGACCGCGGAGATTGGCGATTCCGTCGCACACATCCTGGAGCGCATGGGCTTGGAACAAGTGGGCACCCACGGCACCACAGCCGCTCTGGCGTTGCTGAACGACGCGGTGAAGAAGGGAGGCATGATGGCCTGCTCACGCGTGGGCGGCTTGTCTGGATCCTTCATCCCCGTATCCGAGGATCAAGGAATGATCGATGCGGTGCGTGCCGGTACGATTTCCATGGACAAGCTCGAAGCCATGACGTCCATCTGCTCCGTTGGCTTCGACATGATCGCGATTCCCGGTGATACATCCGCGGAGCTTATCGCGGGCATGATCGCAGATGAGGCTGCCATTGGTGTCATGAACCATAAGACCACTGCTGCCCGCCTTATCCCAGTGCCAGGCACCAAGCCGGGTGACGAGGTGAACTTCGGTGGACTCCTAGGCTATGCCCCGGTGATTCCCGTCAACACGAAGGGAAATGACGCTTTCATCCTGCGCGGTGGATTCATTCCGGCACCGGTGCACGGTTTCCGAAACTAACCTGGCGGGGCTTAAGCCAGCTCAACGATTTCCATGTATTCGTCCGACCATAGATCCTCGGTGCCATCGGGCAGCACGATTACCCGCTCCGGTTCCAAGGCTTTGACGGCACCCGGGTCGTGAGTGACTAGCACCACCGCACCCGTGTAGGTGCGCAAAGCATCGAGGACCTGCTCACGGGATTGGGGATCCAAGTTGTTGGTGGGCTCGTCCAGCAACAACACATTGGCGCGCGAGCTCACCAACGTGGCCAAGGCCAAGCGGGTCTTTTCACCACCGGAAAGCGTCCCGGCGGGCTGGTTCAATTGTTCACCACTGAACATGAACGCGCCTAATAGACCGCGCAAGTCCTGTTCACCTGCATCGGGGCACGCAGCAATGGCGTTTTCCCATACAGACTTTTCCCCGTCGATGGTGTCGTGCTCTTGAGCGAAATATCCCACCTTGAGGCCGTATCCCGAGACAATTCCACCCTCACCATCAGTGCGTTCCACTCCGGCGAGCAGCTTCAACAGCGTGGTTTTACCCGCACCGTTGAAGCCCAGCACAACCACCCGGCTGCCTTTATCGATAGCTAGGTCCACACCCGCGAATACCTCTAGGGAGCCATACATCTTGGTCAGTCCCTTGGCGTTCATCGGGGTCTTTCCACACGGCGCAGGTTCGGGAAAACTAATGGATGCTACGCGGTCTTCCAAACGAACCTCATCCAACTCGCCCATCATGCGTTCTGCGCGGGCCGCCATCTGCTTGGCCGCCTTTGCCTTAGTAGCTTTGGCTCCCAACTTATCAGCCTGCTGGCGCAGGGCACTCGCCTTCTTTTCGGCATTCGCACGTTCCCGCCGACGGCGTGCCTCGTCAGTTGCGCGGGCGTCGAGATACTTTTTCCAACCCATGTTGTATACGTCGGCCTCGCCACGAACCGCATCAAGGAACCAGATTTTGTTGCAGACATCTTCGAGCAGCTCCACGTCGTGGCTGATCATGATCAGCCCACCCTCGTGCTTCGACAGGAAGTCGCGCAACCACGTGATGGAATCGGCGTCTAGGTGGTTGGTGGGCTCATCAAGCAACAAGGTGGTTGCAGAGCGGCCCGATCCGCTTGTGGCGGCGAAGAGAATCTGCGCCAATTCCACGCGGCGGCGCTGACCACCGGATAACGTCTTCAACTGCTGGTCCAGTACGCGCTCCGGTAACCCCAGTGCATCGCAGATGCGAGCAGCTTCGCTATCGGCCTCGTATCCGCCGAGTGCATGGTAGCGCTCCTCCATGCGGCTGTATTTGGCGATCGCAGCATCCCGGGCAGAATCGGAGGACGTAGTCTCCATAATGTCCTGCTGCTTATCCATGGAGCGGCGAATCTGATCCAGTCCACGCGCGGACAGCACTCGATCGCGCGCGGTCTGGTTGATATCGCCTTCTTTGGAATCCTGCGGTAGGTATCCCAACTCACCGCTGCGGGTGACTGAACCGCCGTATGGCTCGCCTTCACCAGCGAGAATACGCATGGTTGTCGTCTTGCCTGCACCGTTGCGCCCCACAAGTCCGATACGGTCTCCCGGCTGCACTCGCAGCAGCTGCCCGGGCGCGTTCAACAGGGTGCGAGCCCCCACGCGCACCTCGAGGTCATTAGTCACAATCACAACGAATCACCCTATCAGCCCACCCTCATGACGAGTGCATGACTTGCCCTGCCTTACCCAGCCAGATCGTAAGCAACCACCGTTCGGCCAATACGGCTAGTAGGGATAACTGAGCCAGCGGCGTGCACATCTGGTCTGCGCCCGTGTACCCCCTAAACCACGACAGCGACGCTGCAATAACCTGAACGTGTCACAATGGCGAGCATGCACATTCACGTTGAAGGTCTTGGCCCAGCGGGCACTGCTTTCGCATTGCGGGCTCTCGCGCGCGGCCACCACGTCACAGCCACCGAGCCCAAGTGGCCCCGGCTCACCTGGCCCGCGACTTACGGTGTGATTGAGACGGACGTGCCCGCCTGGGCGGATGAGTGGTTCCGTCCGCCACATGAAGTCACGGTGCGAACCACTCCGGGGCTCTCTATTACGGGGCCGACTCCAGCCGAACACGTATCCACGGGCAGGACCACCACACAGCCCATTGGGGCCCAGCACATTGAGGCACGGCGCATTGAGGCCCAGCACATTGAGGCCCAGCGTATTGAGGCACAGCACACTGACAAACAGGGCGCCTTCACCGAACGCACACTTCCCTACCGCTACCGCATGATGGACAACCCCAGGATGCTCTCCGCACTTCGCGAGGCCGCCGCAGCAGGGCAACTCATCATCCACTCCAACGCCCCCACCTTGACATCCGGCGCACAACCGGAGGCGATCGTCGCCGCCCACGGTGCCGCCCACACTGACGTGGCACTGTGGCAAATTGCCGTGGGATACGTCTACCAGCACTCCGCCGAACCCGGGACTCCTCCATCAGCGCCCCAGCCTCGTTTTATGGACTGGACTCAACCGGCGACAAACGCGGACTTCCCTCCCAGCTTCGTCTACATTCAACCCGTCGATGATGGCATCCTCATCGAGGAGACGGTACTGACCACGCACCGGAAACCAACGGAATTACTGGCAGCGCTGCGTAACCGGTTGGACAATCGCCTCACCGACCCCGAGCTGCACACATTCGTCGAATCCTCGCCACGGGTGCGCATCGAGGAAGTCGCCATTCCCATGGCCACGCGCGCACGTGCGTGGTACCGCCCCCGCAAAACCCCCCTCGGGAGGATCCAAAGCCACCGCCGAAGCCACCGCGAGAGCGCCCATAAGAACACACCTATCACCATCTACTTCGGTGCTCGCGGTGGCCTTATTCACCCCGCTACGGGATACAGCGTGGGTGCCTCGCTGCAAGCGGTCGACCAAGTACTGGACCAACTTGAAGGCAAAACTGCTCGCTCAAGTCTCGTAGCTCAAAGACTGCACGCCGAACTGGCATTCGTGCTGCGCCAAATCGGAGGCGAACTCATCGCCCGCGCTGATCAATACGTACTCGCAGACTTCTTTGACTGCTTCTTTAAAATGCCCCAGACCACACAGTTGGCGTACCTCACGGGGCATAATGGCGTCGAGGTGATGAAGGCCATGTGGTCCCTGCGAAAGGAAACTGGGCTGCGACATCCATTCCTACAACCCCTATGGAAAAACCCCCGGAGCGTATACCGTGCAGTTAAGCAACGGATGGCGCACGCCGAGGATAACTAAGCCCTGGCCGGACAAACCCACCACGAGGGTGGGTGAACCGGACGGGTTCCTTTAGACCGAGAAGCCCAAGTAACGCAACTGCTCACGGCCCTCTTCGTTGATCATCTGCGGGCCCCACGGGGGTGTCCACACCCAGTTGATACGCATGTCCGTGATCTCGTCGACCCCACCCGTCACAGCGGATTGCGCTTGATCTTCCAGCATGTCGGTCAGAGGACATGCTGGGGATGTCAGCGTCATATTGATGACGGCCGTCGTGTCCTCGATCCACACGTCGTAGACCAGTCCCAAGTCCACCACATTGATGCCGAGCTCCGGGTCAATCACATCGAGCAGACACTCTTCTACTTTCCCAGCCAGTTCTACCTGCTCCTGCGTGGGATTTTCAGGCGGTTGTGGGACGTCGTTGAGCGGTGATGGATCCATTTCTGGAGTCGAGGGGTTTTGATTACCATCTTCTGTTGTCATAGCGGGTTGCTCCTTTCGCGGGGGCATTACCGTTGTTTCTGGTTACTCGGTTTTTTATTCCGACGCCGGGCGCTCCACACCCGCATCGATGGACGCTGCTTCGAAGGCCTTCCAACCCAGTAGGGCGCATTTCACGCGGGCTGGGTATTTCGATACACCGGAAAAGGCCACGCCATCGCCGATGATTTCGTCATCGCCCTCAAGTTTGCCACGGGACGTCACCATCTTTTCGAACTCTGCAAGCTTGGCGAACGCCTCCTCAACCGGCTGGCCCACGATCTCTTCAGCCATAACTGACGTGGAAGCTTGGCTGATTGAGCACCCGACCGCATCGTAGGAGACATCTTCGACGGTCTTGCCGTCGTCGCTGATCTTCACCCGCAATGTGAGCTCATCGCCGCACGAGGTGTTGACGTGGTGAACCTCAGCATCGAAGGGATCGCGCAATCCAGCATGCTGCGGATGTTTGTAGTGATCCAGGATTACTTCCTGGTACATCTGTTCAAGCTTCATTATGCTCCAAAGAATTCCTTTGCCTTGTGGATTGCTGCCACCAGCTCATCCACCTCGTCAAGGGTGTTGTAAATGTAGAAGCTGGCGCGCGCAGTGGCCTGAACTCCCAAGCACGTGTGTGCGGGCCATGCGCAGTGGTGGCCGACCCGGATGCACACACCTTGATCGTCAACGACCTGTCCCAGATCGTGCGGGTGGATGCCGTCGACGACAAAGCTGATAGCACTGCCTCGGTCCACAGCCTCAGCAGGGCCTATGATTCGTAACCCGTCGATGGCGGACAGCTTCTGCAATGCGCATGCGGTGAGCTTGTTTTCGTGCGCTGCAACATTGGCCATGCCCAGCTCGCGAAGGTAACGCACAGCTGCTCCGAAGCCCACGACCTGGGAGGTCATTTGTGTGCCTGCCTCAAACCGTTGGGGTATTTCCGTGAACGTGGAACCATCCATAGTTACCTTTTCGATCATGGATCCACCGGTGAGGAATGGTGGCAGTTCGGAAAGCAGTTCCTGCTTACCGTAGAGTGCTCCAACACCATTTGGGCCCAGCATTTTATGGCCGGAAAAAGCCGCAAAATCTACGTCGAGCTCACGAAAGTTCACTGGCATATGAGGAACGGATTGGCAGGCGTCGAGAACAAAAAGTGCCCCAACGGAGTGCGCACGGCGAACGGCCTCTACGACGTCCAGGACAGCGCCGGTGACGTTGGACTGGTGGGTCAGAGCTACGGCCTTAGTCTTATCGGTGAGCTCTAGGGAATCCAGATCAATCCGGCCATCCGCAGTGGTGGAATACCACTTCAGCGTGGCTCCCGTGCGCCGGGCCAGTTCCTGCCACGGCACCAGATTGGCGTGGTGTTCGAGCTCAGAGACCACGATCTCGTCTTCGGATGTGACCTGCCACTTCCCCGCCCGGTCATCACCTAGGATGTACGCGACCTCGTTGAGTGCTTCGGTGGCGTTTTTCGTGAAGGCGATTTCTGAATAGTCAGCGCCCACAAAATCTGCGATGTCCTCACGCGAGGCCTCGTAGGCATCCGTGGCCTCCTCGGCGATTTGATACGCACCGCGGTGAACGGGCGCATTGCAACGCGTAAGGAAGTCACGTTCTGCATCGAGAACCTGAACCGGGCGCTGTGAGGTCGCTCCGGAGTCTAGGTAGACCAAGGGGCGGCCATCACGGACGGTGCGAGACAGGATCGGGAAATCCTTCCTGATCGCTGCGGTGTCCAATGATGTGCTCATGGGAAGGGGCAAACTCCTTATTGAATTACTTGACGAACTTCTCGTAGCCTTCGGCCTCGAGCTGCTGAGCCAGCTCCGGCCCGCCGGATTCGACGATGCGGCCACCGGCAAAAACGTGAACGTGATCGGGTTTCACGTAGTTGAGGATGCGCTGATAGTGGGTAATCATCAGTACACCACCGTTCTCGCGTTCCTTATAACGGTTGATGCCGTCACTGACTACGCGCAGGGCGTCCACATCCAAGCCGGAGTCGGTCTCGTCCAAAATTGCGAACTTAGGCTTGAGCAGACCCAGCTGCAGAACCTCGTGTCGCTTCTTTTCGCCACCGGAAAAGCCTTCGTTGACGGAACGCTCGGAGAAGGATGGATCGATGTCTAGTTCCTGCATTGCGCCACGGGCTTCTTTGACCCATTCGCGGATCTTTGGAGCTTCGCCGCGGACGGAAGAAGCTGCAGAACGCAGGAAGTTTGCCATGGATACACCCGGGACTTCAACTGGGTACTGCATAGCCAGAAACAGGCCGGCGCGAGCGCGCTCGTCCACTTCCATATCCAGCAGGTTCTCCCCGTCCAAAAGGACCTCACCCTCAGTGATTTCGTACCGTGGGTGGCCAGCGATGGCGTAGGACAACGTGGACTTACCGGAACCGTTTGGCCCCATGATGGCGTGGGTTTCCCCGGAGTTAATGGTGAGGTTAACGCCGTGGAGGATTGGCTTTGGATCTTCGTTTTCGTCAGCGGGAACGACCTGGGCGTGCAGGTTCTTGATTTCGAGAGTGCTCATAATGTGTTCGATGTACCTTTCGCTAAGCAAGGGGGGTTACTAGAAGGGCTGTTAGAGGACGGTGGTGGACAGCTCTTCTTCCACCTTGGCTTCGAGCTCCTCACGGATGCTTTGCAGAGGGATGCGCTTGATGACGTCCGTGAAGAATCCGCGCACAATCAGCATCTTGGCCTGGGCCTGTGGGATGCCTCGGGACTGCAAGTAGAACATCTGCTCGTCATCGAAGCGACCGACGGTGGCAGCGTGTCCCGCACCCACGATTTCACCCGTTTGAATCTCCAGGTTCGGCACGGAGTCTGCGCGTGCGCCGGTGGTCAGGATCAGGTTGTTGTTCTTTTCGTACGTATCGGTGCCCGTGGCCTCGGGGCGGATCAGTACGTCGCCGATCCAAGCCGTACGGGCTTCGCGGGAACGTGCTTGCTTTCCGGGCTCACCCTGCAACGCGCCCTTGTACAGCACGTTGGAACGGCAGTTCTTAATGGAGTGATCTACCAGCAACCGCTGCTCGAAGTACTGACCCGCATCGGCGAAGTACAGTCCCAGCAACTCAGCGTCGCCGCCAGGTGCGGTATAACGCACGTGCGGTACCGCGCGAACAACTTCGCCACCGAAAGCAGCATAGTAGTGGCGCACCGTTGCGTCGCGACCAACGAGGATGTGGCTGTTAGACAGGTGCACGCCGTCACGCTTCCAGTCCTCGAAAACCACTACGGTCAGTTTGGCACCATCGCCGACAACGAATTCCACGTTGTCAGAGTGTGCGCCGGACCCCTGGTAGCGGATGTAGACAACGGCCTCTGCGTGGGTTTCCAGCTCCACCAACAGGTTGCCATAAGAGACTGCATCCTCACCCGGACCGTCAATGGTGATACTGACGGGCTTGTCGAGGACTGCGTCTTTTTTCACTAGAACGTAGTCGGCCTGTGACGTGTTTTCCCACGCTTGAGCTGCAGCGCGGTCCACGGGCGCGCCTGCGCGCCCTAAACGGGCATCGTCCCTGTCAATGGTGCTGACCTGCACAGCATCGGAACCAGCGGTATCCACCGTGATTCGCGTGGCAGTCCTTTCTGCGGCCGAGCCGTCGTGCAGACCACGCAAACGGCGCAGAGGGGTGAAACGCCAGTCGTCATCCTTGGCATGGGGAACCTGGAAGTCGTCGGTCTTATAGGAAGTGAAGCGATCTCCCTTGGTTTGGTGACCGGTACCGGCCTTGACCGGGGTGATCTGTGGTTCGGTTTCCTTTAACTGGGTGGTCATCTGTCTTAACCCACCGATCCTTCCATCTGCAGTTCAATGAGGCGGTTGAGCTCCAAGGCGTACTCCATTGGCAGCTCCTTGGCGATTGGCTCAACGAATCCGCGCACGATCATGGCCATGGCTTCCTCTTCTTCGATGCCACGGCTCATCAGGTAAAACAGCTGATCTTCGCTGACCTGAGAAACGGTGGCCTCGTGGCCCAAAGTGACGTGGTCGTTGCGGATGTCGTTGTATGGATATGTGTCCGAGCGCGAGATGGAATCGACCAGCAACGCATCACATTCCACGTTGGAGGCACAGTGGTGCGCATTCGCGTGAACTTCAACCAATCCGCGGTACGCTGCACGGCCACCGGACCGAGCCACAGACTTGGATACGATGTTGGACGACGTGTAGGGCGCGAGGTGCTTCATCTTGGCGCCCGTGTCCTGGAATTGTCCTTCTCCAGCAAAGGCAACGGACAATACTTCGCCCTTTGCGTGTGGACCCGTCATCCATACGGCTGGGTACTTCATGGTCACCTTGGATCCGATGTTGCCATCGACCCACTCCATGGTGGCGCCTTCTTCACACTTGGTGCGCTTGGTCACCAAGTTGTACACGTTATTCGACCAGTTCTGGATCGTGGTGTAGCGGCAACGACCACCCTTCTTCACAACGATCTCGACCACAGCGGAGTGCAGCGAGTCGGTCTTGTAGATTGGGGCGGTACAGCCCTCAACGTAGTGCACGTAGGCGTCCTCATCCACAATGATCAGGGTGCGTTCGAACTGGCCCATGTTCTCGGTGTTAATGCGGAAGTAAGCCTGCAGCGGAATATCCACGTGCACGCCCTTGGGGACGTAGATGAAGGAGCCACCGGACCACACTGCGGTATTCAGCGCGGAGAACTTGTTATCGCCGGAGGGGATAACTGTGCCGAAGTACTCTTCAAACAGCTCTGGGTATTCGCGTAGACCGGTATCGGTGTCCACGAAAATAACGCCCTGGCTTTCAAGGTCCTCACGAATCTGGTGGTACACAACCTCAGACTCGTACTGCGCGGCCACACCGGCAACCAAGCGCTGGCGCTCGGCCTCCGGGATGCCCAGCTTGTCGTAGGTGTTCTTGATGTCCTCTGGCAGATCCTCCCAGCTGGTGGCCTGCTTTTCGGTGGACCGAACGAAGTACTTGATGTTGTCGAAATCGATGCCCGACAGGTCAGCACCCCACGTTGGCATGGGCTTCTTGTCGAAGATGTCGAGTGCCTTCAGGCGGCGCTCCAGCATCCATTCTGGTTCGCTCTTCTTTGCGGAGATGTCGCGCACGACCTCTTCGCTCAGGCCACGGCGTGCACTCGCACCCGCGTCGTCCTTATCGTGCCAGCCGTAGCCGTAGGCACCGATGGAATTGATGATCTCTTCATCTGACTGTGGTTTTTGTGCAGCTTGAGTCATAACTTTATTTCTCCTTCGTAGCTGAAGGGTGAACGGTTGTCAGCGGAATATGGGTGGTGCAAATACCGTTGCCATCGGCGATCGTGGCCAAAGGTTGGGTATGTTGACCGAGTAGCTCCGCAACCACCCGGTGTTCCGCCGCACAGAGCTCGGGAAACTCTTGCGCGACATCCTGGATTGGGCAGTGATGGCGACAGATTTGCACACCACCGGCGGCGTGCCCCACGGTAGCAGCGTATCCGCGTTCGGTGAGCGCCTTAGCGATCGCTTGGGCGCGCTCCTCCACATCGCCATCTGCTTGCGGTTCTGCACTCGCCGGTAGGTCACCGAGGACCTCGGCTATGCGCTTGGCCGCAAAATCTTCCACCGCCGCTTCGCCTCCAGCATCTTTCAATGCTTGCAACGCAAGCAGCGCCAGACTGTCGTAATCATGCCCGAACTGCGCACGGCCTTCGTGCGTGAGACGGAACAACTTCGCTGGTCGACCGCGCTGGCCGGATCGTGGAGCATCCACGGCCTCTGCCAGCCCATCAGCAACGACGTTATCCAAGTGGCGTCGAACACCGGCTGTGCTGAAGTCAAAGACTTCGGCGATATCAGCAGCGCTCGTAGCACCGTTGCGCAGTAAGTGCAGCAAGATGCGGTGGCGGGTGTCTCCGTCAACGGGCCTATTTGTCTCCATTGAGCGTTGTCACCTTCTTCCTCATTCCGTACCGCCGTTGCCACCTCGGCTTGTGTGAGCGTGTGGTGAACGCACTCAGCCACATAAGTCACTCAGTGCATTCCCCTGTCATGATTAGACAACACGAGTGTGTCTTAAATAATTCCCTCTGTCCACTAAGGTAAACCTATTTAGGCCCGCTAGCTGGGTTTTATTAATACTCGCGGGTGTAGCGTGGGGCTATCAGGATGTTGCCTTATGTACCGCCGTCGTTCGCTAGCTGGGCTTTACCAATACCCGCGGGTGTAGCGCGGGGCCACCTTTTCGGGCCGGTGGTCACCCCTTTACGTTCATTGGCGTGGTGGTCGTCGCCGGTGTCGCACTCGCCCACTACACTTTGCAACCATGAACCAGGCTGACTCGAACTCCACTCCGGTTGATGCCGCGGGTCAGCGTGGCGTCGATCAGAAGAAAGCCCCTCGCTCCCCACACCCCGGCTCCATCCGTGAGACCCTGCCACGCCTTGGGCATGCAGGCTCCCGTGCGGCCTTGTTGCATGCTCCACCGGTCGACGGGCCTGGGGTTCTTTTTGGTTCCGACGCCCAACTGGATTCGGCTTCATCCCACCCCGTGGCGAAACTGCAGCCCCACCACGTGCTGCGTTTGCGTTTGTCTACATGGCTGGGATGCTTAGGAACAGTCATGGTGGCTCTCGGTGGACTGGGCGCGGGCGCGTTCCCCGTTGTGGACAACCCGTATTGGAATTTGCCGCTGGGATCATTCCTCTCGCGTTTGTTACACACCTCGACTGTTGCTGTATTCCTGGGAATTGGAGCGCTGGTGGTGGCATGGCTGCTGCTCACACCCTTTGCGTTACCGCCGTCCAGGAATTCACGGCGCCGATATACCTACCTGGTACCGGAACGCACACTATGGCGCATCCTGGCCTGTTGGGTTGTGCCCATCTTGTTTACCGCGCCCATGTTTACGCAGGATATCTACTCATATCTAGCCCAGGGTGCTATCGCGGCCAAAGGAATGGACCCGTATGCTGCGGGGCCTGTTGACTTGCTGGGGATTCAGGATCCCCTGGCTAGATCTGTGCCATTGCTGTGGGCGCATTCCCCTGCTCCCTACGGTCCGGTCGCACTGGGGTATTCCGCTGTTATTAGCTTGGTGACGGGCAATTCAATTCTCGGAGGAATAATCGCCCACCGCTTGGTCTCTTTGCTCGGCATTGTGCTGGCCGGGTGGGCCTTGGTGCGATTGGCCCGTCGCTGCGCTGTGCCCGGGCAAGCGGCACTGTGGCTCGGCATACTCAACCCACTGGTGATCCTGCACCTCATCGGAGGCATCCACAATGAGTCAGTGATGATGGGCCTGCTGCTGGCTGGCATGGAATTGGTGTTGCGTGGCACGGACAGCGAATCCCGCCCGATGGCCAGCCGGTGGATCCTGCTTGTATTGGGGCTTACCCTGATTACCGGAGCGGGGTTAGTCAAGGTGACAGCGCTGATGGGATTGGGTTTCGCCGGGGTCGCCATCGCCCGGTGGTTCGGCGGAAGCTGGTTGGACCTGGGGAAAGCCGCAGCTTTAACGGTGACTATTGCTGCCGTGACGGCAGTCGTAGTTTCCCTGGGAACGGGGGTCGGGTTCGGCTGGGCAACAGCTCAAGGTGGGGCGGCTGAGGTGATCTCGTGGATGTCCATATCTTCTGTACTGGGCCTAGCCAGTAGCCTCCTAGGCATGCTTTTGGGGTTGGGGGACCATCAGCAATCCGCCCTGGCGGTGGCCCGGTTACTTGGATTGCTAGTGGGAATAGGCTGGGTAATCCGTATGCTCTTTGCATCCTTCCGGGGCCGTATCCACCCGGTAGGAGGATTGGGTGTGGCTACCTTCTTCCTCGTGGTCTTCTTCCCCGTCGTGCATCCGTGGTACTTGCTCTGGGCCATTTTGCCGTTGGCAGCATGGGCTAACCGGCATTTCTTTCACGTTTTCGCGGTGGGTTATTCCGTCGCATTCAGTTTCTTTATTCTGCCCCGGGGCCTTAGCTTGCCCCCTGGCACCGTGGTGTACATCTATGTGATGTCCGCTGGGTTGTTCTTGCTCTTGGCGCTGGTGCTATTGCACCTAGTTCGAACCCGACCGCACTTGCGTGAATCCCTGTTCTTTGACGACCGCTCGGCAATGGAACGGTCGTAACAATGCCTTTGAGAAGAGCGCCCGGCTGGATCGCCTAGAACGGCTGTTTCCAGCCTCTCGAACAGGCCCGAGGTGTTTCCTGAACTGGCGTGCAGCCCAATCCGATCGCCTGTTAGCTACCTCGCGTCTGCCACATGTCTGGGCACGACCTAGACTGAATCATTGTGAACACGGCAGAACCTTCATCCCAGACCATCCTGCAATTGGATAACGTGGTCAAGAAGTTCGGCGCAACCGTTGCAGTCGATCACCTGAGCCTGCACGTAAATGCGGGCGAAGTAGTCTCAATCCTCGGCCCTAATGGCGCCGGTAAAACCACCACGATCGAAATGTGCGAAGGTTTCGGCTCCCCCGATTCTGGAACCGTCCGTGTATTTGGCCTTGATCCATCCACGAATTCCGATGAGGTTCGTGCACGCATAGGCGTGATGCTCCAAGGCGGTGGTGCTTATCCAGGTATCCGAGTGGGTGAAATGATTCGGTTGGTGGCCAGCTACTACGACAACCCATTGGATCCCGGCTGGCTAATGGAGACCGTGGGGTTGACCAAGCACGCGAAAACCCCTTACCGCCGACTGTCGGGTGGCCAACAGCAGCGCTTATCACTGGCGTGCGCACTAGTCGGGCGCCCCGAGCTGGTCTTCTTGGATGAACCAACCGCGGGCTTGGACGCCCAATCTCGCCTAGCCGTCTGGGAATTGATTCGAGCCCTGCGGCGCGATGGTGCCTCCGTGGTCCTCACCACTCATCTCATGGATGAAGCTGAGAACCTATCCGACCGAATCTACATCATCGATCGTGGCCAACTAGTGGCTGGCGGCACCACCGAGCAGATCATCAGCGGTGAAGTTGGGTCACTGCGAACCGATATACGGAACGAGAATCGGGCGGAGCGTGGCGTCGAGATTAAAAAACAGACGCAAAACCCACCCCGGCGTGTGACGTTCCAGTTGGCTGACTCGCAACGGGATGTGCAATGGTTGGCGCAGGCCGTGCGAGAAGAGCTGGACGAGTCGAAGGTTGAAATGACCGCCACTCGGCCTGGCTGGTGGGAGCTTAAGCACCTGGACGTAACCCCAGCAGCATTGGCGCTGCTGACCGCGAAGTTTGCCGAGCATGACATCTTGATCCGCAGCATCGAAGTGGATAAGCGCAGCTTGGAGGATGTTTTCTTGGATATCACCGGAAGGGAAATGCGATAAATGAACACGCACGAAGCCCAGCGGTTCCCCGTGGATACTTTCACTCCAGCACCGCGACTGGCAAAGTCCAGCAAGATCGTGGCGGCACAGGCAAAAATCGAAGCATTGCTGTTCCTCCGGCATGGAGAACAACAACTGCTGTCCATGGTGATCCCGGTGGCAATGCTCGTGGGGCTATCCCTATTCCGAGTGAACGACCTCGCGGACCCCGTGCAGCGCATTTTCCCGATGACGTTGGCAATCGCCGTGATGGGCGCCGGATTCACGGGGCAAGCCATCGCGGTTGCTTTTGACCGCCGATATGGCGCACTGAAGAGGATTGGTGCTAGCGGAGTGCCAACATGGGCGCTGATTGGCGGCAAAGTAGCGGCGGTGACCGTGGTCGTGATGCTCCAGGTGTTGGTGCTGTCGGTGGTGGCCGTGGTTCTGGGCTGGGAACCCAGCTGGGGCACGGTGCCGGGGGGTCTCATCATGCTGGTGCTGGGAGTGACCACGTTCACCAGTGCCGGGCTGCTACTAGGAGGCACATTAAGCTCAGAGATGGTCCTGGCACTGGCCAATACCATTTGGTTCGTGTTGCTAGGAACGGCTGTATATGTGGCGATGATGGGTGACAACCTAGCTACGGTCCCACGCTATGCGCTGATGATGATTCCATCCGTGGCTTTATCGGAGGGTTTTCACTCCGCCGTGACAGGTGGTGGGGTGAACATGTGGGCTGTAGCAGTGCTATTGGTGTGGACTTTCTTTGGGGTGATTGCTGCGCGGAGATTCTTCCGGTTCACGATGGAAAGCGATTAACGAACCGTACCTCGGCTGCGTTAGTCTGAGCTTGTGATTCAAATGATGCAAGATCGTGTGGCTCGGGAATCCAATTCCTTCCTCAAGGCACTCGTAGCTTTGTACAGCTGGGTGCACAGGATGGACCGTAAGTTCGGGTTGCCCAAGCCCGTCCAGGTCCCTTCGATCCACCGGCAGCGCCTCTTCGCTATTATTTTGTTGATATGCCAAACGGGCATCACGTTCACGGGAGCTCTCGTGCGCGTGACGGGCTCCGGATTGGGCTGTGACACGTGGCCGCAGTGCCATCCCGGTTCACTTTTTCCGGTCGCCGGCGCTGCGCCTTGGATCCACCAAGCCATCGAGTTTGGCAACCGGATGTTGACATTCGTTCTGGTTATCGCAGCCCTCGTGACCTTCATTAGCGTGATCCGAGCCGCACGGAGAAACGCCATCTTGCACCTAGCATTTTTCCAAGGTATCGGCATCATCATTCAGGCCGTGCTGGGCGGCATCTCGGTGCGCATGGATCTGGCGTGGTGGACAGTAGCCATGCACTTCCTGCCGTCGATGCTGCTGGTGTTGCTGGCCGCCCGGTTAGTGATCCGCATTGGGGAGCCCGATGACGGCACGCTGTACTACCAGATGCCTCGCCCGCTCATCATTTCCACCAACGCGGCGACCGCATTGCTGGGTATCACACTGTTCACCGGCACTCTAGTGACCGGCTCCGGCCCACACGCTGGCGATGCTGCGGTTTTACCTGAGCACCGTTTGCAGGTGCCTCTCGTAGAGATCGCGCACATTCACGCTCACTCGATGTACCTCTACCTGGGCTTGATCCTGGGGCTGGTGGCCGGCCTGTTCACGATCAAGGCCAATCGTGATGTTCGGAAGGCGGCGTTGTGCGTAGTGGCCGCTATCGTCTTCCAAGGCATCGTTGGTATCGCGCAATACTGGATGGGCGTACCGCGGTGGACTGTCCCCATTCACGTCATCGGCTCGGGTATTCTGACCGCCCTGATGGGTTTCCTGTGGTCGTTGACTGCGCGTCTTTCTGGGGGCGACGCCACACTGTGCGGTTCTGTCGAAGCTGACCAGGAGCAAGTCCTCAGCTACGACAGCTAGCCGAATAGCCCTCTCGGGGCCGGCGGGGCCCCGCTGGCAGTTTGCAGGCTGCTGATCCGATTTTCCTGCTGATCTTGAGCGCCCCCGGTTTGCCTGCCGCCGATAACGTACGGCGTGGGGCGGGGTGCCTGCCGCCCGCAAGCTAGTTCACACAATGTGCAGCAGAAGTCCAACAAAAACGCGTCATTTTGTCGGAGTTCTGCTGCACATTCGTTTCAACTCGCGAGTATCAATTGGCTCTTCGGCCCGCTAAAAACAACACCGCGTCGCAAACAGTAGGATTCTTACACCCCTCAAAAACCCCACTTGCTGAGTCGGCAACTTAGACCCACAAGAACCCCACCTCGCAGAGATGACGACCCGTCAAGGCACACGCCCCCAAACCCAGTAGGGCAGAGTCCCCGACCCGTCAAGGCACAGGCCCCTTACCTACTAGGGCACAGTCCCTGACCCGTCAAGGCACACGCCCCCAAACCCAGTAGGGCAGAGTCCCCGACTCGTCAAGACTCACGCCCCCAAACCCAGTAGGGCACAGTCCCTGACCCGTCAAGGCACAGGCCCCTTACCTACTAGGGCACAGTCCCTGACCCGTCAAGGCACACGCCCCTTACCTACTAGGGCACAACCCCACAGCCCAATAAGGCACCGCACCTGGTAGTCCCGGAAATGCTTCGGTTTAGGTCAATAGTTGGGCAACGGTATCCCATCCCAAGACCGCATCTACCGAGAGGGCGACGAAGAGGATGGATAGGTAGTTGTTCGAGAGGAAGAACAGCTTCATCGGCTTGACCGGCGTACCGTTTTTCACACCGCTGTGCAGGCGGTGAGCCATGATGATGAACCAAGCGCCGGAGGCCAGTGCTGCGACTGTGTAGATCCAGCCGGCCGCGGGAACCAATAGCAAGCTGGTTATCACAGTGGCCCAAGTGTAGGCCAGAATCTGACGGGTGACCTCAAGGGGTGGTTTCACCACGGGCATCATGGGCACACCGGCGGCTTCGTAGTCCTCGCGGTAGCGCATTCCCAGTGCCCACGTGTGTGGTGGGGTCCAGAAGAAGATAATCATGAACAAAATGATTGCCTGGATCCATGAACCCCAGCCAGCGTTGAACGCACCGCCGTGGTTATCCGTGGTAGCAGCCCAACCTACGATGACGGGCATACAGCCAGCTGCACCGCCCCAGATCACGTTTTGCCAGGTACGGCGCTTCAGCCATTTGGTGTACACGTAGATGTAGAACCAGATGGTGAGCACAACGAACCCGGCGGCCAGCCACGAATGGGCGAGCAGGCCTAGGAACAGTACGGACGCGATCATCATGACCCAGGCGAAAACGCGAGCCTGATTAACCGTGACGCTATCCTTCGCCAATGGGCGACGGCGCGTGCGGCGCATGAGCTGATCAATATCGTAATCCGCCACCATATTGAAAGTGTTGGCGGAAGCGGCCCCCATCCAGCCACCGATGAGGGTCAGTAGGATCAGGCCGATATCGACGTTCCCCCGGGCGGCCTGCAGCATGGCCGGAATGGTGGCGACCAGCAACAATTCGATGACCCTGGGTTTCGTCAAAGCGATATAGGCCTTGACCCTATCAGTGAAGGTGGTCACTGGTTGCTCTGCCTCCATATAGATGTATTCAGTACTCCCCTACGCTACCCGAGGGCTGTCCGAATAGGTAACTAGTGGCCCAGCTTGCCGCTAGTGGAAGAGTCCTGAGCACGGCTGGCACCCCGCAATGTCCAACCGCTAGCCCACACTGTCTGTTTAAACCACTAGTATGAGTGCGTAACGATATATCTACTGTGAACGCAACCGGAAAGGCTCGCACACGTGACGCTCTCCCCTGAATTGGCAGCTTTAACCGTACGTAATTACCCAGCTGATTGGGCCGAAGAAGATACCCGAGCAGTCGATCTGGCTAGGGTGCTGGCTGCGGATGCCGTGGAAAACTGCGGTTCCGGCCACCCGGGTACCGCGATGAGTCTCGCCCCATTGGCCTACACCTTGTACCAGCGCGTGATGCGTCACGATCCCAAGGACACTAAGTGGGTCGGTCGCGATCGCTTCATTCTTTCGTGTGGTCACTCCTCTTTGACGCAGTACATCCAGCTGTACTTGGGTGGATTCGGCATGGAGCTGGATGACCTCAAAGCTCTACGTACCTACCACTCCAAGACCCCCGGCCATCCAGAGGTTCACCACACCGATGGTGTGGAGATCACCACCGGGCCACTAGGCCAAGGTCTGGCTTCCGCTGTGGGCATGGCCATGGCGGCTCGTCGTGAGCGCGCTTTGTTCGACCCTCAGGCAGCTCCCGGTGAATCTCCTTTCGACCACTTCGTTTACGTCATCGCATCCGATGGCGATGTGCAGGAGGGTGTTACCAGTGAGGCTTCTTCGCTGGCTGGTACGCAGCAGCTGGGCAACCTTATTGTCTTCTGGGACGACAACGGAATCTCCATTGAGGACGAGACCACCATTGCCTTTAACGAAGATGTGGTGAAGCGTTACGAG
This sequence comes from Corynebacterium auriscanis, assembly GCF_030408435.1. Lineage (NCBI taxonomy): Bacteria > Bacillati > Actinomycetota > Actinomycetes > Mycobacteriales > Corynebacteriaceae > Corynebacterium > Corynebacterium auriscanis. Next base: position 1,254,840 of record NZ_CP047046.1, read on the forward strand.
TCATACGGTTGGCAAACCCTGGAGGTTACTGGCGAAGATGTTGAAGGCATCCTCGACGCCGTGTCGAAAGCACAGGCGGAAACCACTCGTCCCACGTTCATTCGTCTTCGTTCTGTCATCGCCTACCCAGCGCCTAACAAGATGAACACTGGCGCATCCCACGGCTCCGCCCTCGGTGCGGACGAGATCGCCGGTATCAAGCAGGAGCTGGACTTCCCCAACGAGCCATTCCCCGTTGAGGAAAACATTGTGGAGCACGCCCGCGGCTTGGTAGAGCGCGGCGCGCAAGCCCATGCTCAGTGGCAGAAGTCTTTCGATGAGTGGGCAGCTGCAAACCCAGAGAACAAAAAGCTTTTTGATCGCCTTTACTCGCGTGAACTGCCCGCTGGCCTCGCAGGCAAGATGCCGACGTGGGCGCCCGGTGACTCGGTCGCGACCCGCAAGGCTTCTGAGGCTACGCTGCAGGTTCTTGGTGCTGACATGCCCGAGCTCTGGGGTGGTTCTGCTGACCTAGCCGGTTCCACCAACACGATTATCAAGGATTCCTCTTCCTTCGGTCCAGAGAGCATCAGTACGCGGAGTTTCACCACAGAGCTAGGCGGGCGTAATCTGCACTTCGGTATTCGCGAGCACGGGATGGCTGCGATCCTCAACGGCATTGCGTTGCACGGCCCAACCCGTCCATACGGTGCTACCTTCTTGCAGTTTTCGGATTACGCCCGTGGTGCCGTTCGCCTAGGGGCCTTGATGAAGTCTGATGTCTACCATGTGTGGACGCACGACTCAATCGGTCTGGGCGAGGATGGCCCAACCCACCAGCCCGTAGAGCACTTGGCGGCCCTGCGCGCTATTCCCCACTTGGCAGTGATTCGTCCTGCTGATGCCAACGAGACGGCTCAGGCTTGGATGGCTGCCCTGGAGGCCGAGGAGAGTCCAAAGGCACTAGTCCTCACCCGCCAGAATGTTCCAGTTCTGGAAGGCACCAAAGAGAAGGCTGCTGAGGGCGTGCGTCGTGGCGCATACGTACTCGTAGAGTCCTCCACCGAGAAGCCGGAGGTCATTCTGCTGTCCACCGGTTCTGAGGTACAACTTGCGGTTGAGGCCGCCGAGAAGTTGGAAGAGCAAGGTATCGGGGCCCGCGTTGTTTCGATGCCTTGTATGGAATGGTTCTTGGAGCAGGATGCCTCCTACATCGAATCGGTCCTGCCGAGTGATGTCACCGCCCGCGTTTCTGTGGAAGCTGCCATCGCCATGCCATGGCACCGCTTTACCGGATTCGGTGGCCGGAACATCTCCCTGGAACACTATGGGGCTTCTGCCGACTACAAGACCCTGTACGAGAAGTTCGGGATCACCTCTGATGCGGTGGTAGTAGCGGCGAAAGAAGTTGCCGGGAAATAACCCAGCTGTCTAAGGACCCCGTTGTTCGTTGTGCCGCGGGGTCCTTTCTCCAACGGACCTTTTAAAAAACCCTCACCCTGAACTAACCCAGCTTCCCTTTACCAATTTCAACCATTTGCAAACCCAATTGGTTGTTCCCGTCTAGGAGACTTCTACCCCGCGACCGGTTGCTAACCCTCAGCCGTTTGCTGGGTCAGAGTCGCCAAGCCATCTCAAGTAAGCCCGTTTATTTCATTTCTCACGTCCCTAGGAGCATCTTTCATGAACACCAGTTCTTCCGCCCACACCCAACTAGGCCCCGAGCCAATTCAAAAGCTTCGTGACCTAGGCACCTCTGTCTGGCTGGACGATCTATCGCGCGAACGCCTGCGTAGCGGCAACCTCACCGAGATCATCTCCGCTAAGGGCATTGTTGGTGTAACCACCAACCCAGCAATCTTTGCTGCGGCAATGGGCAAGGGCAACGCATATGACGAACAGATCGCGGAATTGGCAGCCGGGGACATCCCAGCGGTGAACGCAGTGTTCGCAATGGCCTCCGATGACGTCCGTGATGCTTGCGAGGCCTTCGCCCCAATCTACGAGGCTACTGGGGGTCAGGATGGCCGCGTTTCGTTGGAAGTTGATCCCCGCTTGGCCCACGACCGTGGTGCGACTGTGGCGCAAGCTCGGGAGTTGGCGGAGAAGGTGGGTCGCCCTAACGTCATGATCAAGATCCCCGCGACCGAGGAATGCCTTCCCGCCATCAGCGATGTGCTAGCCGAGGGCATCAGCGTGAACGTAACGCTAATCTTCTCCGTATCGCGTTATCGCCAGGTGTGTGAGGCATTTCTCGATGGTCTCGAAGCAGCTGACCAGGCAGGCAAAGACTTGTCCACCATTCATTCGGTAGCCAGCTTCTTCGTTTCCCGCGTGGACTCGGAAATCGATAAGCGCCTGGATGATCTGGGCCAAGCAGACCTGGAGGGCCAGGCAGCCCTGGCAAATGCCCGACTTGCGTATGCCGCCTTCCAGGAAGTTCTTCTAGCAAACCCACGATGGGAAGCTCTAGAGGCCAAGGGAGCACATGTGCAGAGGCCGTTGTGGGCGTCGACCTCTGTAAAAAACCCCGACTACCCCGATACCTTGTATGTCGATGCCCTGGCCGGGCCCCAGACTGTTAACACCATGCCAGAGGCAACTCTCGATGCAGTCATCGCTCACAGCGAAGCCGATGAAGACATGCTGAGCGATAAGAAGATGCAGGCTGAACTGGTATTCCAGCAACTGGATAACGTCGGCGTGGATCTATGTGACGTCTGGCAGGTCTTGGAGAGCGAAGGCGTGCAGAAGTTCATCGATTCCTGGGAAGAACTGCTCGCGACCGTGGAAGAGCAGCTGCAGGCGAAGAAGGGCGAGGCGTAAACAGGTGACGATCGAAAACGGGGCGGAGGAACGCTCAATCAGTTCGATGTTGACGCAGCCACAGGAGTGGATCAACCCCCTACGGGATGACCTAGACAAGCGACTGCCACGAATTGCCGGCCCCAGTGGCTTGGTGATTTTCGGTGTGACCGGTGACCTCGCGCGGAAAAAACTCCTTCCCGCGGTATACGACCTTGCCAACCGAGGCCTTCTGCCACCCGGATTCAGCCTGATTGGCTATGGTCGTCGCGATTGGACTAAGGAAGAGTTCGAGGCCCAAGTACTCGATGCCGTGAAGGACCGCGCCCGTACCCCATGGCGGCAATCCGTGTGGGATCGGCTGGCTGAGGGCATCTTCTTTGCCAAGGGCGATTTCACCACGGACTCGGCTTTCGATAACTTGGCTGCACTCACCCGTGAGATAGATGCCACGCGCGGGACTGCAGGTAACTGGGCATTCTACCTGTCGGTTCCGCCGGAGTACTTCTCCGATGTGTGTAACCAATTGGATCGTTCTGGCTTGGCGCGTGGAGAGAAGATTGAATCGGCGACCGACGAGTTTCCCGCTATCCAAGGATGGCGGCGCGTGGTTATCGAGAAGCCATTTGGCCACGACGAGGAATCAGCACGCGAGCTGAACTCCATTGTCAATAATGTCTTCCCCGAAAGCTCGGTCTTCCGCATCGACCACTACCTAGGCAAAGAAACCGTGCAAAACATCCTTGCACTGCGCTTCGCTAACCAGCTCTTCGATCCTCTCTTCAACAGCCACTATGTGGACCACGTGCAGATCACCATGGCCGAGGACATTGGTCTGGGTGGACGTGCGGGATACTACGACGGCATTGGTGCTGCTCGCGACGTGATCCAGAACCACCTTCTGCAGTTGTTGGCGCTGGTGGCGATGGAGGAACCAGTGGCTTTCAATCCCGCCGAGTTGCAGACGGAAAAGATCAAGGTGTTGCGCGCCACTCGGCCCGTTGGTCCATTCGCGCAAACCACCGCCCGTGGTCAGTACACATCCGGTTGGCAAGGCAGCGAACCGGTCAAAGGTTTGCGCCAAGAAGATGGCTTCGATCCCGAATCCACCACCGAGACCTACGCGGCGGCAACATTTGAGATTAATTCGCGCCGCTGGGCCGGCGTGCCTTTCTACCTACGCACAGGCAAACGCCTGGGGCGTCGCGTGACAGAAATCGCGCTCGTGTTCAAGGAAGCACCGCACCTGCCGTTCGGAAAAAACCAAACTGCTTCTCAGGGAAGCAACACGCTGGTGATTCGAGTGCAGCCCGACGAAGGGGTTCTGATGCGCTTTGGTTCCAAGGTTCCGGGATCCGCCATGGAAGTCCGCGATGTAAACATGGACTTCAGCTATTCCGAGGCTTTCACCGAGCAATCACCGGAAGCGTATGAGCGTTTGATTCTGGATGCGTTGTTGGATGAAGCCAGCCTGTTCCCTACCAACGAAGAGGTGGAGTTGTCCTGGCGGATCCTCGATCCCATCTTGGAATACTGGTCGATGCACGGCCGTCCCGAGGATTACCCAGCCGGTACGTGGGGCCCGGATAGTGCCGACAAGATGCTTCGCAGCACTGGTCGCGCGTGGCGCCGTCCCTAGTAGCACGTCAGGTCGAAAGGTTTAATACTCATGATCATTGATCTTCCTAATACCAAAACCCACGACGTCATCCGGCGACTGCGCGAAATCCGCGACGAGCGCGGTCAACTGACGAGTGGCCGCGTGCTGACTCTCATCGTTGTCGCGACCGGTGAGGACGATCTGGATAGCATCATCGCTGCTACCCACCAGGCCTCCCGCGAGCACCCAGCGCGCGTGCTGGTGCTGGTGACTCACCGCACGTCGGCGGAGGCTCGCTTAGATGCGGAGATTCGCCTGGGTGGTGATGCGGGCGCATCCGAAATCATCGTCATGCACCTGTACGGTGAGCTCAGTGCACATCGCGATTCCGTAGTGACTCCCCTGTTGCTGCCCGATACCCCGGTGGTCGCGTGGTGGCCCACGCACGGCCCCCGCAATCCATCGACCGACCGCATTGGCTCGTTGGCAACGCGACGTATCACCGACTCGCTGTTCGACGACGATCCGGACGCGCTATACCGCCGTCGCATGACGTACGCTCGCGGGGACTCGGACATGGCGTGGAGTCGCATTACGCTGTGGCGTGGATTGCTTGCCTCGCTGCTGGATCAACCGCCACACGAGGATATTCTCGCAGCAGAGGTGTCTGGCCCGCTGGACGATCCCAGTGTGGATATAGCTGCCGGCTGGTTGGCGGATCGACTGGACGTGCCTGTCACCCGCAAAGTCAGCGGGTCTCCTGCCGTTCCCCTAGATGGCAACGGCAACGAGTGCCTAGGCTTGGAATCCATCGTATTGCGACGCACAGATACGGATGTTCGAGTGGCGGTCGCTAGTGCCCACACGGTGGAATTCACCGTTGGGGATATTACGCGCAAAGTCACTCTGGGCCGCCGTGAGCTTTATGAATGCCTTGCTGAAGAACTGCGCCACTTGGATGTCGACTATGCGTTCGGCCATGCCCTCCGCGGTCTCGCGCGTGTGAGCCGTCCGCACCGCGGACGTTCCGGAACCGACCGCAATCGTTACGACTCCCGTGATCAGTGGTTCGTCGATCGCGACGATTCACAGTTTGACGTGCAAGAATCCCTGCGTTAGGAAGGTTCTACGATGACTAGTCCCCACGTTCACATCCGTGTGCAGGCCGATCAAAACGACCTGGCTCTCGCTGCGGCCCGTGAACTCGTTCACGCCGTCACCCACCTGCAACGCACCCAACCCGAGGTGCGGTTGGTGCTGACCGGCGGTGGCGCGGGCATCGCTACTCTGCGTCACCTAGCTGCCCTCGATCACGCCGCGGTTCGCAGTGCGGAGGACTTTCCCACCGGGCGCATCGACTGGAACCGCGTGCTCATCTTCTTCGGCGACGAGCGCTTTCTGCCCGTCGGCGATCCGGAACGCAATGACACCCAGGCTGACGAGGCACTTCTTAATCACGTCTCCATTCCTGACCACCAGGTGTTTCGTTACTCTTCGCCCGAGGTTTCTTCTTTGGACAACGCCGCCACGGCTTATGCTGCCACCGTTCGTGAGCAGGCACCGGAAGGGTTCGACATCCATTTGCTGGGAATGGGCCCGGAAGGGCACATCAATTCCCTGTTCCCCCATACTCCGGAATTGATGAATCCCCAGGACATCGTGGTGCCGGTGCGCGATTGCCCGAAGCCTCCACCAGAGCGAGTCTCCCTCAGCATCGATGCCGTAGGTAGCGCCGATGAGGTGTGGCTACTCGTCGCCGGGGGTGCTAAGGCAGAAGCGGCTGCCAAGGTGGCCGCTGGCACGGATGAGGAATACCTGTGGCCAGCCGCGTTGGCGTCGGGTAGAAAGAAAACTCTGCTGTGGGTAGACAAGGAAGCGGCAGCAGGGTTATCCGATTAGGTGCTAGGTGCGGTAGGCCGGGTCGGTGGGTAGCGCGGAGTAGACGGCGAGATCGTAGAACTCGTCGCGGAGGTGCTCGGCATCCCGTGCAAAGCCTTCGAAGGCGAAATCAGCGCGCTCTGCGACCCACCTAGAGGCCATGTTGTCTACGCGCGCCTTAATCACCACGCGGTGAATACCCTGTTGAAAAAGGTGTTTCGTGGCTAGCCGGACCCCTCGGCCCTGCAGTCCCCTGTTGCGAGCCCACGGCGCAGTGTTATAACCTAGTTCGCCCTCAAATGGGTTGCGTCCGGATGGGTTCTGCCGGAATTCGATGCTGCCGCAGTACCGGTCCCCCGTGTTATCCGGTTCCGTCAGCGCCCATGCCACGGTACCCGCTGCGCGGATGAGGCCTTCGATGTGCTTCACCGCGTATGCGATGGTGTAATCACCGGGGTCGTTGACCGGAATGTGAGTGAAAGCGATCATGCGTGCGTCCACGCTCTTGACCAGCTGAGGCGCATCCGTGACGCGCAACGGACGCAGACGTACTACACCGTCGGTGAGTTCTGCAGACTCTATGGATCCAAAGGGTTCTTGACTCATCGGGGTTATACCTTTCACCGCTCGAGCGTGGTGGTGAGCTCCTCACCCTCTTTATACCCCGAATACGAAAAGCGGGCCGGTTCTGCGAACCGAGCCCGCCCTGTGGGAACCCCGTGGCTGAAAGCGCGAAGCTAGTTGCCGTAGTAGCGAATCTAGTTACCGTAGTACAGAACCAGGTTCAGGCCGATGATCGCCAACACCCAGATTAGTGCGGTGACAATGGTCAAGCGGTCGAGGTTCTTCTCTGCCACGGTGGAACCCGACAGGTTAGATTGCATGCCGCCGCCGAACAGGCTGGACAGGCCGCCACCCTTACCCTTGTGCAAAAGCACAGACAGCCCCATCAGGAGGCTCGTGATGACCAAAATGATCTGAAGTGCGAGGATCAATTTCCTACCCTAAATGACTGTCGTTGAAGCTAATAACAGTCTAAATCTACCCATCGACGCGCGTTCACGCAAAAGTGACACGCGCCTTGCGAACGTGCTTATGCCTTGGCAGCTGCGGCTACCAGTTTGGCGAAGTCTCCACCGTCCAAGCTGGCACCACCAACGAGTCCCCCGTCCACGTCGGGCTGGGAGACGATTTCAGCCACCGAGTCGGTCTTGACGGAACCGCCGTACAGAATGCGCATGCCGGCTGCGATCTCCTCGCCGGCAAGTTCTGCGACTAATGCTCGGATGGCCTTGCAGACTTCCTGAGCATCTGCCGCGGAGGCAACCTTACCGGTCCCGATGGCCCACACCGGCTCGTAGGCGATGACGGTCTTAGCCAGATCGTCGGTGCTGAGGCCCTCCAGCGACGCGCGGGTTTGGTTGACCACGTAATCAACGTGCTCGCCTGCTTCGCGGACTTCCAGGGGTTCGCCAACACACACGATGGGGCTCATCCCCGCGCCTAGGGTTGCCTTGGCCTTGCGCGCCACGAGTTCATCGGTTTCGGCGTGGTATTGCCGGCGCTCAGAGTGCCCAACCACGACCCAGCTGCAGCCCAACTTTGCCAGCATGGCCGCGGAGACCTCACCGGTGTATGCACCGGATTCGTGCTCGCTGACATCCTGAGCGCCGTAGGTGAACAGCATCTTCTCTCCATCGGCTACCGTCTGCACAGAGCGGATGTCGGTGAAAGGAGGGATGAAGGCTACGTCGACCTTCTCGTAGTAATCCTTTGGCAGGGCAAAATCAAACTTTTGAACGACCTGGATTGCCTCAAGGTGGTTGAGGTTCATCTTCCAGTTACCGGCAATCAACGGGGTGCGCTGGGACACAGCGGGTTCTCCTTTAGTTGTGTGAGCGGGTACGACTGCGACCGACACTGGACATTGACCGGGACGTTCAGAGCCCAGCCAGGGTTGGATGGTCAGTTGTGTGGTCGCCTGTTTATCTGCTGGGGCTTCTAGCTTTCTAGTACAGCGACGCCCGGCAGCTCCTTGCCCTCGAGGAATTCCAGGGAAGCGCCACCACCGGTGGAGATGTGAGAGAAGCCATCTTCGTCCAAGCCCAAGGTACGTACGGCTGCGGCGGAATCGCCACCGCCAACCACGCTGAATGCACCATCCTGGGTGGCAGAGATGATGGATTCGGCTACGCCACGGGTGCCCTCAGCGAATGCCGGGAACTCGAATACGCCCATGGGGCCATTCCAGAACACGGTCTTGGCCCGCGACAGAATGTCGGCGAAAGCCTTAACGGATTCTGGTCCGATATCCAAGCCCATCCAATCAGAAGGGATGGAATCCAGACCAACCGTCTTGTGCTGCGCATCCTTATCAAACTCCTCCGCAGCAACCACATCCTTGGGCAGCACGATGACATCGCCGAAGCGGTCTAGGAGGTCACGGCAGGTATCCAACATGTCCTCTTGCAGCAATGAGCCGCCGACCTCGTGGCCCTGTGCCTTGAGGAAGGTGAAGCACATGCCGCCACCGATGATGAGGTTGTCGACCTTGGGGGCCAGCGCCTCGATCACTCCTAGCTTGTCGGATACCTTGGAGCCACCCAGTACGACTGCATAGGGCTGAGCTGGTTTTTCACTGACCTTCTTCAGCACCTCAAGCTCGGTCTCCACCAATCCCCCAGCGTAATGTGGCAGCTTCTTGGCAACATCGTAAACCGAAGCCTGCGCACGGTGGACTACACCGAAGCCATCGGAAACAAATGCGCCGTTGTCGGCGGTCAGGGCCGCGAGCTCACCGGCGAATTCTGCACGCTCGGCCTCATCCTTCGAGGTTTCGCGTGCATCAAAACGAACGTTTTCCAGCAGCAGGATATCGCCATCGTTCAGGCCATTGGCGCGCTCGTGCGCATCTTCGCCAGTGACGTCCGCAGCTAGTGGAACCCACTGATCCAAGCGCTCTGCCAAGGCTTCCGCAACAGGGGCCAAGGAGAATTCAGGGTTCGGCTCACCTTTCGGGCGGCCGAGGTGAGCAGCTACAACCACGCGCGCGCCGGCCTCCAGTAGCGCCTTGAGCGTGGGAACCGAAGCGTCGATACGGCCGGGATCGGTGATTTCACCATCTTTGAGCGGAACGTTGAGGTCCGCGCGGACGAGGACGTGGCGACCTTCTACCCCTTCATCGATGAGATTCTGAACGGTTTTCACTGCCATGTTCTACTCCTTAGCCATGCTGGTTACATTCGCACGCTTTTAATGGTTGAGATGGATGCTATTAACTATATTCTGCCCACGCGACCCAGTGCTGTGGGCGCATGAAAAAGGGCACGCCCCCCACACGGGGGAACTGTCCTTGAGACAGCGTGCGTGCCACAAAAAACTCATGTGGATAACGGGGGTAATTCCCCGAATTAGAGGCGCTCGCCCACGTACTTCGTCAAGTCAGCTAGGCGACTGGAGTAACCCCACTCATTGTCGTACCAAGACACAACCTTGACCTGGTTGTCAATCACCTTGGTCAGACCGGAGTCGAAGATCGACGAGTGAGAATCACCAACGATGTCGGTGGAAACTAGGGGTTCGCCATTGGAGTACTTGAGGATGCCCTTCAGTGGTCCCTCAGCTGCCTTTTGCAGCGCGGCGTTCACGGACTCGACGGTGACCTCCTTCTCGGCCTCAAACGTAAGGTCGGTCAGGGAACCGGTGATGACAGGTACGCGCACTGCGTAGCCGTCCAACTTGCCCTTCAGCTCAGGCAGAACCAAGGAGACGGCCTTAGCAGCACCGGTGGACGTAGGAACCAAGTTCACAGCCGCGGCGCGGGCGCGACGGAGATCCTTGTGCGGTGCATCGTGCAGGCGCTGATCACCGGTGTAGGCGTGAACGGTGGTCATCAGGCCACGAACGATGCCGAACTCGTCAGATAGAACCTTAGCCAGTGGTGCCAGGCAGTTGGTGGTGCAGGACGCGTTGGAGATCACGGTGTGCTTCTCTGCGTCGTACTCCTCATGGTTTACACCCATGACGAAGGTGGCATCCTCATTCTTGCCTGGCGCGGAGATGATGACCTTCTTCGCACCAGCATCGATGTGTGCGCGGGCATCGTTGGCGTCGGTGAAAAAGCCGGTGGACTCGATGACGATATCTGCGCCCAGCTCGCCCCACTTGAGGTTCTTTGGCTCCTTCTCGGAAGTTACGGTGATGCGCTTGCCATCAACGGTGATGGACTCATCATCGTAGGTGACCTCAGCATCGAGAACTCCCATCACGGAGTCGTACTTAAGGAGGGTGGACAGGGTCTTGTTATCAGTCAGGTCGTTAACACCGACGATCTCGATATCAGCGGCTTGCGCGCGAACAGCACGGAAGAAGTTACGACCAATGCGGCCGAACCCGTTGATGCCTACTCGAATGGTCACTGTTGGACTCCTAAATCAGTAGCTGGTTGTGCAGGTAATCTCTTGCCTACCTCATGCTACCGACGGGCACGGGATTGCGCAGTCAGAAGTGAATAATGACCAAAATTTATAACCATCTAGGGCGCCTTCTTAAGCACAATGACCTTAGATGAGCCCCCCGGACAGTAGGATCGGATGAGCCCCCCGGACAGTAGGATCGCTCGCTGTCGTCAGTTACACCGATCCCACGGCTCGGCCCAGCAGTTACGTCCCCAGCCCTAGTCGACCTCATTGAACAGATCATCGGTGACTGCAGAATTCGTATCTGGGATCTCCAACTCTTCAGCCCGCTTATCCGCCATTGACAACAACCGGCGAATACGGCCGGCCACTGCATCTTTGGTCATCGGTGGGTCTGCCAACTGGCCTAGCTCTTCGAGCGACGCCTGGCGGTGCTGGACACGCAACTGCCCCGCTTGCGCGAGATGCTGGGGAACGTCTTGCCCCAGGATTTCCAATGCGCGTTCTACACGGGCAGCCGCGGCCACCGCGGCCCGGGCAGAGCGACGCAGGTTTGCGTCGTCGAAATTGGCCAATCGGTCCGATTTCGCGCGCACCTCGCGGCGTTGGCGTTGCTCTTGCCAGGCGACCTTCGAATCGGTAGCCCCGATCATAGTCAGCAAACTATTTATGGATTCGGCATCCTTGACGATCACGCGATGGGCGCCCCTGGCTTCCTTCGTCTTGGCGATCACATCGATACGGCGGGCCGCGCCCACGAGGGCGAGAGCCGCTTCATTGCTAGGGGTGGTGACCTCCAAAGCTGAAGAACGGCCCGGTTCAGTCAGCGCGCCCTGTGCCAAAAACGCGCCCCGCCAAGCAGCCACACACTGCTCGCGAGTGCCACCGATGATAAATCGCGGCAACCCCCGAACCGGCCGGCCAGCCCGGTCGATGATCTCGGTGCGCCGCGCAAGCTCCAAACCGCCATCGACCCATTTCACAATGTAACGGGCAGCCCGGCGACTATTGCCGGCCCCGATCACCTGCAGCTGGGCGTCGAGATCAAAAAGCTGTTCGACCATCCCCATCAAACGGTGAGCTGTGGCAGAAGAATCGAGTTCGGCCTCGACCACGAGGGTGCCCGCAACCAAGTGCAAAGCCCCGCTATAACGCAGAATACTGGCGACCTCCGCGGTCATTTCGTCACTAGCGATGAGCTTTACACGATTGAGCTCCGACTTCACATCTGCCGTGAGAGCCACTTGTCGCCCACTTCCTTTCTTCCCAGGGCCGGTGGGTTGTCCCGGCTAATGCTCCCTCGCACCTATCGGGCGAACTCTGCAAGTACGTTAGCCAACTTGGTGTGGTCATGTCGATCTGTGAACCGACCACGGCCATCGTCTTCACGTACATCGCGGTACACAACCTCGGCCCCCATGGCCGAGGCGGCACGCTCGATGTGTAGCCGGGCAGCGTCACCCGTGACCGTTGATTCATCGATGAGCAAATAGTCAACACTCAAGTCCGCACTGTGCTGCCGCATCATGTGAATATGATGCTCAATTGACATGCCACTGGTCTCACCCGGTTCCGGAACCAAGTTTAGGATCAGTATCTTCTTAGCCGAGGTTTCCTTTAAAGCGTGGATAATGCCCGGAACTAAAACGTGCGGGATAACGCTGGAAAACCAAGAGCCAGGACCCATAGTCACCAAATCGGACTCCATGATAGCCTCCACTGCGGCAGGACTGGCCGGTGGTTCCGCAGGGTGCAGCTTCACCCGCCGTACCTGACCCAACGTGGTGGCCACGGCAACTTGGCCGCGCACCGGGTTAACCTCGCGTGGGTCAACACCTAGCCCGATAACCTCTGCTTCGAGATCCAAAGGCTCCGGGCTCATGGGGATCACCCGTCCACAGACCCGGAAGATTCGAGCCAGCTCATCCAGCGCCTGCTGCTCATCGCCGATGACCTGCGCTAAACCAGTGATCAGGAAGTTCCCAATCGCGTGGCCATTCAAACTGCCCTTGCCTCCGAAGCGGTGCTGCAAAGCTTGTTCCCACAACACACCCCGGTCGGTGTTATCCATCAACGCGGCCAGAGCCATCCGCAGGTCCCCAGGCGGCAGGCAGTTGAATTCGCGGCGCATGCGCCCAGACGATCCACCATCGTCGGCAACGGTCACGATGGCGGAAACATAAGTTGCCTGTTGGCGCGCAGCGCGCAGAGTATTAAACAGGCCGTGGCCTCCCCCGAGACACGCGATTTTGTCGAATGCCGGCGGAAAAGAACTGTCTTGTGAGCGGGTCATAGAACTACTTAGTTTAGTGGGTAATATGCTGGCCGCTTAAGCGGTAAACACATTGGGGGTTGATAGATAGGTGACGTCGGTGCGGTTGTTGGCTGCCGTCAAATCAGCGATTGATATCGCGGTGGCTAGTTCGCACATCCATTCCGTCGCGGCGTAATCGTCTAGCGAGCTCCTCCACGACAGCCACGCTGCGGTGATGACCGCCGGTACACCCGACGGCCACTGCTACAAAGGCCTTACCTTCTTCACGGTATCCCTCGACCATGGCATGCAACAGTGCTTCGGCAGACCGTACGAACTCTTGGGCGTTTGGACCTTCCAGAACAAAGTCCCGAACGGGCGCATCGGTGCCACGGAACCCACGCAAGTCCTGTTCCCAATATGGATTCGGCAAAAAACGGGTATCCAGCATCACATCCACATCCTTAGGCTGGCCGTGCTTGAATCCAAAGGACTGGATATTCACCCGCACGCGGTTGCTTTCAACACCATCGAAGTAGTGTTCCAAGTCTCGGCGCAGATCGTGGACACTTCTATTGGACGTGTCCAAGATGATGTCCGCCCGCTGTTTAATATCGGCCAGCATCGCCCGCTCTTGATCGATGCCCGATTGCAACGTGCCGTCACCCTGTAGGGGGTGCGTTCGCCGCACAGTATCGTATCGGGTGATGAGTGCGCTGTCAGTGGCGTCGAGATAAAGAAGAATAGGGCGGCGACCGCGAGTGGCCAAGGTATCCAACACGTCCTTCAAGCTTCCGGCGAACGCGCGCGAACGAACATCGGTCACGACCGCAAGCTTTTCGATCGGCGAGGAATTGTCGAAGGACATCTCCACCATCCGCAAAATAAGCTCCGGAGGGAGGTTTTCAGCAACGTACCATCCGAGCTCCTCTAAAGCGGCTGCCGTAGCGCGTCGACCAGCCCCGGACATGCCTGTAATCAATACGAGCGATGGATCTTGCAGAGCCGCCGAGTGCGAAGAGTGCGGAGAGTGCGAGCGTGAAACTTCCATAGTTAAAAACTCTACTACCCCTTTACCTTGGGCAATAGATCAATTCTGCAACGCCTGGTGAATTGCCGTTGCCAATTGCGGACCGAACCCCGGTAGCTCGGCGATGTCCTCCACCGTCGCGGCCTTGACCTTGGCCACCGAACCGAACGCTTTCACTAACTGTGCCCTGCGTTTGGGGCCCAAACCTGGAATATCGTCCAGCACTGACCTGCGCATACGTGCACTACGTTGCTGGCGGTGGAAGGTGATCGCAAACCGGTGGGCTTCATCGCGCAGATATTGGACCAAGTACAGGGCATCCGAACCGCGCGGGATGATCACGGGGTAATCGTCTCCAGGCACCCACAGTTCCTCCAAACGCTTGGCAATGCCAACCACGGTCACATCGGTGATCCCCAGCTCGTCCAGCACCGCCTGCGCTGCATTAACCTGTGGCTGGCCACCGTCAACCACAAACAGTTGCGGTGGGTAGGCAAACCTCTTTTTTGACGCCCCGCTCTCCCCCTCCGGCGCAGTTAATTGATCCTCGCCTTCCAACAGTTCGCCGCCATCGTCCCCCATGGGCATGGCCGTTTTATCTTCCAAGTGGCGGCGGAAACGCCTGCGCACGACCTCCGCGATCGAGCCCACGTCGTCCGAACGGCCATCCCCGGCGGCTTCCTTGATCTTGTAGCGGCGGTAGTCCGATTTCTTGGGGATACCGTCTTCGAATACCACCAGGCTGGCTACCACATCGGTGCCTTGAATATGGGAAATATCCACACACTCGATGCGCAGTGGGCTGGTGTCCATGAACAGCGCTTCCTGCAGTTCTTGCAGGGCTGCCGATCGCGTGGTGAGGTCTCCGGAACGCTTCAGCTTGTGTTGTGCAAGGGCCTGCTTGGCATTCTGGTTCGCGGTTTCCAACAGCTGCTTTTTGTCACCGCGTTGCGGAACGCGGATGCCCACGTGGGAGCCCCGCAGTTCGCTGAGCCACGTGGTCAGTTGCTCCACGTCTTCCGGAATCGTGTGGACAAGGACTTCCTTTGGGACGGGCGTAATCTGCACATCACCAACCAGATCGCCAAGTTCGCTGACGGCGGCGGGGTTGATTGCCTTGGCCAATTCTAGGTCCACCTGGGAGCTAGAAGAGCCACCCACGGCGGTTTCGGTAGCTCGGGCCAGTTCAGCTTCCTCCCCGTAGAACTGGGTTATGAACTCCCGCAGGAGCGATTCGTCCGTGTTATCGCCCCGTTCCACTACCCAGCCGCGCTGGCCGTGAATGCGCCCGCCCCGGACGTGGAAGATCTGCACGGCAGATTCTAGTTCGTCGGATACGAAGGTGATCAGATCGGCATCCGTGGTATCGGAGAACACCACCGCCTGGCGCTCCACTACCTTGTTCATTGCCTGCAATTGATCCCGCAACGAAGCCGCGCGTTCGAAATCCAGATCTTCGCTGGCCGCCTCCATTTCCTGACGGACCCGTCGCATTACGTCATCCGTATTACCGGCGAGAAATCTAGAAAACTGGTCCACTAGCTCCCTGTGAGCTCCTGGAGTGATGTTGCCTACGCACGGCGCGCTGCATCGGTCGATGTAGCCCAGTAGGCACGGTCGATCCAGTGCCGCGTGACGCTTATACACTCCGGTCGTGCACGTGCGAATGGGGAAAACGCGAGTGAGCGATTCCAGGGTTTCGCGAATAGCCCATGCTTTGGGATAAGGACCGAAATAGCGCACCCCTTTGCGGCGGGGCCCGCGATACAGGAACGCTCGCGGGATCTGCTCCTTAATACTGATCGCTAGCATCGGGTAGGTCTTATCATCCCGATACATCACGTTGAATCGCGGGTTGAATCGCTTGATCCAGGTGTACTCCAGGTTGAGTGCCTCTAGCTCGCTGCTGACCACCGTCCACTGCACACGATTGGCGGTTTGCACCATCGCGCGGGTGCGCGGATGCAATTGGGAAAGGTCTTGGAAATAATTGGACAGGCGCGACCGCAGGCTTTTTGCCTTACCCACGTAGATCACGCGGTCATTCGCATCCCTAAACGTGTACACGCCCGGCTTATCCGGGATAGTTCCTGGGGCCGGGCGGTAAGAAACCGAATTCAATGATTAATCCTCATCGGGCATGTATTTGTCCTCGCGGCGCCGGAATTCCTCCACGCGCTGCGCGATAAGCTGCTTGTCGTAGACGTTGAGCGCCATCATGGGCACGAACTCGAAATCGGGCAATTCCAACCGTGCCCACTTCGAGCTGGCTGGGAAGGACAGACCGTAGATGATCTGCCAAGGGTAGAACTGTGCGTTGACTATGTTCCGTACTTCCACGCCGGCGCTATTAACGCGAACACGGGGGCGCAGCAGACCCAAAGCGGGGACGCAGAAGATTATTCCGATGCCGACAAAACCCAGCTGGTCGGCCAGAGTGACAGCCACACCTGTATCGCCCACAGAGACGATGAAGGCCATGAACACGTGGACTGCTAAGACAGCAACGACCAGAATCCACGCGAGGCGTCGCAAAAAAGGA
The DNA here is from genome assembly GCF_030408435.1 of Corynebacterium auriscanis. Taxonomy (NCBI): domain Bacteria; kingdom Bacillati; phylum Actinomycetota; class Actinomycetes; order Mycobacteriales; family Corynebacteriaceae; genus Corynebacterium; species Corynebacterium auriscanis. Next base: position 1,271,346 of record NZ_CP047046.1, read on the forward strand.
GAGGTGTACGTTAACTCCCAGTGCCCAAAAACGCCCGAGTGACGATCCGCGGTGTTTGCGGCACCCTGGTCCGTCGGGAGGCCGGCAGAAGTGTTCATTTTATTCCCCTGAGCAGCTCGCTGTCCTGACTTCGCCTTATTCACGGTTTCAACCCTACCCCGCTGGTCGCGCAGAGCCGAAAACGACCCAGAAGCTGCGCGTGCTTCTCGATCGTAGGCGACTAGTGCTCGCCAATCTCTCGGATGACGAGAGCAGAATGGATTGCGGCGGTGGCTGCATCGGCCCCCTTATCCTCTTTGGCACCCTCACCACCTGCGCGGTCGATGGCCTGCTGGTAGTTCGAGACCGTTAGCACACCGTTTCCCACGGGCGTGCGCTGGTCGAGGGCAACCCGCGTTAAACCGTAGGTCACGGAGTCGCACACCACGCGGAAGTGATCGGTCTCCCCCTCGATGACGCAGCCGTTGGCAACCACGGCATCGAAGCTCTCGCACGCTTCTGCGACGGCCACCGGAAGCTCTAACGCGCCTGCCACGCGCCAGCTGGCGACCTGGGCTCCGGCTTCTTTAGCTACCGTGATGGAGCGCTCGTGCAGCTGGTCGGTAATCTCTGCATTCCACAGAGCACTAATAACGGCTACACGCATTCCCTCTGCGTCACCGGGTTCAAGCCTCAATTGGGCGACGCCATGTTGCGCCATGTCGGTAGTTCTCCTTCGTTCACGAGTGGTCAGTTGTGCTGGCTGCGGCGGGCTAAGTCAGCGAGTCCAGTTGATGGCCCATCCGGTCGCGCTTGGTGCGCAGATAGACGATGTTTTCTGGATTTGGCGGTAATTCTACGGGGATACGCCGGGAGACGGAGATTCCGTAGTCCGATAACTTGTCGGCCTTGTGCGGATTGTTAGACATCAGAGCGACGGACTTGACTTGGAGGTTGCTCAGGATTTGAGCTGCCGAACTGTATTCGCGCACGTCTACGGGCAAGCCCTGCTCGGTGTTTGCGTCTACGGTATCTAGGCCTTCATCCTGCAACACGTAGGCGCGTAGCTTGGGCATGAGGCCGATTCCGCGGCCTTCTTGCCCCCGCAGATAGATCAGAACACCTTTTCCTGCACGCGCGATCTCGCGCATTGCCAGGTGCAATTGCTCGCCGCAATCGCAACGCTTGGATCCGAATACGTCCCCGGTGAGGCACTCTGAATGAACACGGACGGGCACGTCATCGGCACCAGTGACATCGCCTGCAACGAGGGCCACGTGCTCCGTCCCGTCGACGATGTTGGTGTATCCAATGGCGCGGAATTCCCCATAGCTGGTGGGCATTCGGGTTTCTACTTGGCGCTCAACTACTGACGTGTTCTTACGCTTCCACTCCACCAGCTGCTCGATGCTGATGAGTTTCAAATCGTGCTTGTCGGCGAACCGGCGTAGCTCCGGCAAGCGGGCCATCGTGGTGGGATCTTCTTCACTCACGATTTCGCATAGGGCGCCCGCAGGGCGAAGATCCGCTGCCACTGCCAAATCAACACTGGCTTCGGTGTGCCCTTGACGCACCAAGACCCCGCCGTCGCGTGCCCGCAGCGGGACCACGTGGCCAGGGCGGTTGAATGTGCCGATGGTGGACTGTGGATCGGCCAAGAGCTTGATAGTCCGGGCTCGATCGGTGGCACTAATTCCCGTATCCACGCCCTCGGCAGCATCTACCGTGATGGTGTAAGCCGTGCCACGCACGTCTTCGTTGCGCGCCACCATGGGTGGTAACCCTAGGCGGTCACAGTCATTGTGTGGCATGCCCACACAGATGTAACCGGAGCTGTAGCGCACCATGAAGCTCACGAGCTCCGGCGTGGCTAGTTCTGCGGCGAAGATGAGGTCGCCTTCGTTTTCTCTGTCCTCATCATCTACAACAACAACGGCTTTGCCCGCTTTAATGTCAGCAATGGCTGCGCTGACATCGTCCAGAACAATGGGCTCTTCCGAAGTGTGCATGTCCATGCAGTGTCACCTTTACACTTTCCATTCTTGTGACAGTTGATTGTGGCCTGTCGTGGGGTGCGGATTATTCGTCGCCGTGAGTAATGCTGGGTTGAGCAGTGTTAACTAGTCGCCGGAGTTGCCAAAGCCCCTCTGTCGCTCGAGGTACTTGGCCAACACATCACATTCCACGTTGACTTTATCCCCTGGGCTCACGTCTCCCAGCATCGTGTCTGCCAAAGTGGTGGGAATGAGGGAAACTTCAAACCACTGGGCCGCGGATTCTAGGGCCACCGAGTCGGTGATTTCAGCCACGGTCAATGATGTGCCATTGATTGCGATGGATCCCTTTTTCGCTACGTAGCGGCCCAAATGCGGGTCATCGAGGGTAAAGCGAAAGACTTCCCAGTGCTCTGAGGGGGTTCGCGAGACCAACTGGGCCGTTCCATCGACATGCCCTTGAACAATGTGGCCACCTAAGCGCTGCCCGGTGGCGGTAGCGCGTTCCATATTCACCCGCTGTCCTACCTGAATCGAGCCCAAGGTTGTGTAGTCGAGCGTGACCTGCATGACGTCCGCGGTGAAGCTATCCTCGTCGAAGGCACAGACCGTCAAGCACACACCGTTGACGGCGATGGAATCTCCGTGTTTAGTGCCTTCTAACACGCGAGTGGCTGCGATACGGATCCGGATGGCATCGCCCTGCCTTTCGATCGCCTGGACCGTACCCGTTTCTTCGATAATTCCCGTGAACATTCTCCACCTTTTGTATTCATTGTCGTGTTTAGTTCTCGTGCTGTGTTTGTGCGATGCGCCCTGTCTTCGTCCAGCATTCCGCTAAGCTCAAGCGGCCTGTCCAACCCAAGCCCGTGTTTAACCCAGGCGTTCGTGATTGCCTCCCGCACGACTGCAGCGCGTTACCTACTCACGTTGTGTGGGAGGGTTTGGCGGTGAGGATCCACCCAATATCGTTGCCAAGACGGTGAACCTCTCGTGGCGTGAACCGCTGAATATGGGCGATGGTGTCACCCAAACCCATGCCGTGGCCATGGACAGCGTTAACCCCGGCGCCCAACAGCGCTGGCGCTCCGTAGAAGTTGATCTCGTCAACCATCCCAGCATCGAGGAACGCCGCCGCGAGGGTCGGCCCTCCCTCCACTAGAACGGTGACCACTTCTCTGTCGTGGAGATGCCGCAGCACCTCGCGGACGTCGCGGGTGGGCATTACTACTGTTTCGCCAGGTTGAGCCCAGAGTGTGGCGGTCTCGGGAATGGGTGTTTCTCCCACGACGACACGCAGGGGCTGGATGGCTGGTGGCAACGTATCTCCAGTGGCATTCCGCGCGGTTAACTTGGGGTCGTCTGACAACACCGTTCCGGTTCCCACCACAATGGCATCCACCTGTGCGCGCCTCGTGTGGGCGTGTTGGCGCGCCACATCACCGGTAATCCACTGGCTGGTACGATCGGCCGCGGCTACTCTCCCGTCTAGCGTCGCGGCCATCTTGAGGATCACGTACGGGCGCTTATTCTTGACGCCCCGCAGCCAGGCTTCCACAGCCTGCACCGGGGTCCAGCTATCCAGCTGGTCCGGGTGGGGTAAATATGGTCCGTGTACTTCGATCCCTGCTGCTCGCAGAGCATCTGCTCCGCCAGAAGCTGGCTCGAACGGGTCTGCGAACAGATAATCTACCCGAGCAATGCCTGCCGTGATAAGGGCGTGGGAGCACGGGCCGGTTCGACCGAAGTGGTTACAGGGCTCGAGCGTTACGATGGCTCTTCCACCACGGGCCCGTTCTCCCGCCTCAGCCAATGCTACGATCTCTGCGTGCCGGCCACCAGCAGGTTCGGTTGCTCCGCGTCCAACTACGTTGCCGGATGTGTCCTCTATGACCGCCCCGACTGGGGGATTTGGCGAGGTGCTACCAAAGGCGGACCAGCTGAGGCGCGTGGCGTCGGCAAAAAAATCAGGGAGCAAGGCTAGAGCCTCGAAGAAATGGCCGAGCGGATAGCGTTGATGCGTTCAATCGGGTCGGGCTTGCCGAATACGCTAGAGCCCGCGACGTAGGCATCCACCCCAGCGGCAGCGCTTTCTGCCGCGGTCTCAGGGCCGATGCCACCGTCGATCTCAATGATGGTGTGCAGGCCTTTGCGGTCGATGCGCTCCCGTAGTTCACGCACCTTATCCAGCACTTCGGGCATGAACTTTTGTCCACCGAATCCTGGTTCCACACTCATGATGAGGACGATGTCGAATGCCGCGAGGTGGTCAAGCAGTGGCCCCAGGTTAGTTCCCGGCTTGATGGCCACACCTGCCAGCGTGCCTTCAGCGCGCAGCGTCGCGGCGAGCTGCTTGGCGGCATCGACGGATTCCACGGCTTCCAGGTGGAAGGTTACGGAATCGAAATCGTGGGCGTAACCGGGGGCCCACCGAGCGGGGTCCTCGATCATGAGGTGCACATCGAGGTGCTTATCGGTTAACCCAACGATAGATTGTGCAACGGGCAGGCCGAAGGAGAGGTTGGGGACAAAGTGGCCATCCATCACATCGATGTGGATCCAGTCCGCGTTGGAGACCGTGCGAACTTCGTGGCCGAGACGCGAGAAATCAGCTGCCAAAATCGATGGCGCGATGATGGTTTTTTGAGGCATGCACCACATTCTAGTGGTTGGGAGTGGGTGAGTCTCAAGCAGCTGCGGCTAGGCCAGCGTTTCCGCCTGAGCCTGGCCTCGCCTACGAACGGTGACGGGTCAGCGGGAGGCGGCGCTAGTTAGGTGGAGCTAGGCCGCAGCGCCGCAATAAACATCGCGTCCGTACCGTGGCGGTGGGGCCACAACTGCACGAACCGCGGGTCGATCGTGCGCTCTGCATCGCTCAACCGCGCCGCAGCGTCGGTCCCCTCCAGTTCGGGCAGCAACGGGCGCACATCCATTATCTCCGCCCCGGTTTTCGCGGCGACAGCTCGCACAACATCCGTGGTCTCGGCCTGATGCGGGGAGCATGTGGAGTAGATCACCACTCCGCCCGGTGCGGTGACGCTCAAAGCGCTGGTCAGCAGTTCTTTCTGTAGGGCTACCAAGGTGGGCACGTCATCGGGTTGCTTGAACCAGCGAGCCTCCGGCCGACGGCGCAACGCTCCCAAACCAGTGCACGGTGCGTCCACAAGCACCCGGTCGAAGCCGGCTTCTGGCATGTCCAGTCCGGAAATCTCGCGTACCTTGCGACCATCACCCACGTGCACGGAAACAGGAAGGTTCTCCGTCGTGGTCTCCACAAGCTTTGCACGGTGCGGAGCAACCTCAATGGCATCTACCCGTGCATCGTCCGCCACAGCCCAGGATGCGATGAACGCGGTCTTGCCGCCAGGCCCAGAGCACAAATCTAACCAGCGGCCGTTATCCGCACGATCTGTGCCGAGGGTGCTACCTGTCTCCTCTGCTGCGCCCAGCTGGGCACGCACCAGCGCCAAAGCAATTAACTGTGAACCCTCGTCTTGCACGCTCGCCAGTCGGTCGCGCACTGGTTCAATTCCGCTGGGTGAGCCCTCGGACAGGTACACCGCGTACGGGCTGAACCTTCCTTCTTCGCCCCCGGTCACCAGCGCCAGCTCTTCGGCGGACATTTGACCTGGGCGCGCTGCGAGATGTACCTGGGGCCGTTCATCATCGGCAGCCAAAGCCTGGGCGAGGTCGTCGGCCTGTGTGGAGTCGGTTCCTCCGAGTGCAGCGTTGAATGCAGAAGCAATCCACCCTGGGTGGGCATGCCGCAGCCCCAAGTCCGCGATGGAATTCCCGTCGGTCACTTTGCGTAACCATTCGTCGGCGGGTGTGCGGGTAATCGTGCGTAGCACTCCATTGACGAAACCGCTGGCCTTGCCCTCGCCGTTGGCCTTTGCCAGCTCAACGGATGTATCAACCGCTGCATGATCATCCACCCGGGTGCGCAGAATCTGGTAGGCGCCCAACCGCAAAATGTCCAACACCACTGCGTCGATCTTGGACACTGGTCGACCCGCAGCCTTAGCAATCACCGCATCGAGCAGTCCCAGCGCGCGTAGGGTGCCGTAGGTCAATTCGGTGGCGAAGGCAGCATCTCGCCCTTGCAAGCCGTGGCGCTTTAGTGCTTTCGGCAGCACCAAGTTGGCAAAAGCCCCATCCTGGGTTACTTCCCGAATCACTTCCAGCACCACGTCGCGCACTGGCTCGCCACTTCCGCGTTGGTGGTGTGGCCGCTGCTTATGTTCCGGGCGGCGCTGGTGGTAGCCGCGGCTCACCGTTCCGCGGTGGTCGCCGTCTTTCTGGTCCCGACGCCCACGTTGGCCCTTACTCCCAGATCCCGTGGCACTCCTGCTGCCGGCGCCTCCCCGCACTGCGTGGGGGTTTTCCCGGGGAGCGTCTCCACGACGAGCAGATTCGGACCGCGAACGAAAACCCATGAGTTATTCCTTACCTTCGGTAGTGGAGCTAGATTGCGTTTGGCCGTTTTCCGCGGTGCCATTTATGGCGGACTCTTTCACGGCTGGCTCATTCGCTGCGGGCTTATGCGCCTCGGACTTGGCCTCCGCAGCTCTAATACCTGCGTGCCCAGAATCCGGGTATTGGGCGTAGGGAACCGTGGGCTCGGTGTCCACTGGGGAGGCGAATACCGGTTGCGTATCGAGTAATTGTTCTTGTCCGCGCGCCCAATCAACTGCGGCCATCATCTTTTTGCCCGGAGGCTGGATGGACATGATGCGCAACGCCTCAGTGGCCGTTCCCACCCAGATTTCCTTTCTCGTGGCGAGCAACTGCCCGGGCTGCAGTTGCTGTAGATCGGGAATAGTCACAGAGCTCGGGGAGCTACCGCCTACCTGGCTGGCTCCGGCTGCGGAGTCCGCCGGAAGCATGAGACCGATCTTGTAGCGCTGATCCTGCAACACGGTCCATGCTCCAGGGGCTGGCGTGTGGGCACGCGCAACCCGTTGAATGACCGCGCTGGGAAGGCGCCAGTCGATTTGGGCGTCTGCCGACGAAATCTTTGCGGCGTGGGTCGCGTGGGCGTCGTCCTGAGAAGCAAGCGATGCCGAACCTTCGCCCAAAGCCACCAATGCATCGGCTAGCAACTCTCGTCCAGAATAAGTCAGGCGCGTGAGCAAGTCGTCTGCCGTGTCCCCCACACCAATGGTCTCCTCGTTGGTTGCCATGACCGGCCCTGTATCTAGACCGCGCTCAATGCGGAAGATGGACGCGCCCGTGTGGGTATCGCCGGCAGCGATGGCTGCTTGAACCGGGGCAGCACCGCGCCACCGTGGCAGCAACGAGAAGTGGAGGTTAACCCAACCGTGTTGCACCACGTCCAGCAAATCCGCGGGAATGAGGTTGCCGTAGGCGACCACGGCGATCGCTTGCACCCCAGAATCGGCCAAATCGGCCAACTGGGTCCTCGCTTCTTGACCGTCTTTGGTTCCGTCCTTGAGGGTCGACCACTTGTATATCGGCAGATCGTGCTTAGCTGCGACCTCGGCCACGGCGCTGGGCCGGAGCATTCGCCCTCGCCCCTTTTTTGCATCGGGCTGGGTGATCACCGCAGTCACTTCCAAGCGCTCATCGGCCAGCAAGTGCTCTAGTGTGACCGCGGCTGGTTCAGGCGTTCCGGCAAAAATGATCTTCATGAATTGAACCACTCCGACTGACGGATCTCTTTCATCGCTTCCTTGCGCTCTTCCGAAGACAGGTGCTTCAGAAACATAACACCGTCCAGGTGATCGGTTTCGTGCTGCACACAGCGGGCGAGAAGCTCTGTAACCTCCCGATCCACAGGCTCCCCGTCCACGGTTACGCCTGTGACACGAACCCGCATAGCACGGGTGACCGTGCCCCCGATTCCGGGAACGGATAGGCAGCCCTCGGGACCGGTCTGGTCTTCCTCACCTACGCGCTCCCACATGGGGTTGATGATGTGACCGCGGTCCCCGTCGCAGTCGTAGACGAATACGCGTTTAGTTACTCCCACCTGGTTGGCCGCCAGCCCCACCCCACCATAGTGATCCATGGTCTCCAACATGTCGGTGACCAGGGTTCTCACGGCGGGATCGCCCACGTCTTCACTCCGAATTGGGTCAGCAACGGTGCGCAACACTGGGTCGCCAAAATAGCGCATGGGTAGGACTGTCATGTGCTCTAGCCTAACTGATGGGCACGACAGCTCCGCGGCTAGCGTGGCACCTAGATTTAGCCCACGCGCACCGGGTTCATCACGATCCTTAAAGGGCCATTGTTGCGCTGTGCCCCGCGAATCGATTGGGCAACTTTGAGGCTTCGGCCCAGCAACATGCCATCGCTCGCGGGGATGCGCACGATCAACCGGCGGCCTTCATCTGCATGGCTTGCCGTCAGGCCCGCGGGCAAGCGGATTCCGGGCGGCAGCTCTACCGGCCCCAGTAGTTCGGCACTCGCTGGTTGCTCCCAAGCAGCCTGTAGCTGATCGATGGTGTCCCGCGTCCCGTCGATCGCAGCCATCGTGACGGCCGGTGGAAAACCCGCTTCTTGCCGGGAGGCCAATTCCCTTCTGGCCGCCCCCGGAGCGTCCCACTTGATGAGGTCTTGGACGGGGCGCAGCCACGCTTCTGCGACGATGACAACCACGCCTCCATCGGCATGGGGCGCTACTAGAGCAGCCGCTTCCAGCCAGTGGCGTAGCGCCTTTTCTGTAGCTCGCAAATCCGCGCGGCCCAGCTGCATCCACGGGTCCATAATCACGGCCGCTCCGTATAAACCACCTGTGACATGTGGTTCCGCACCTGGAGTGGCTACGACAATGGCGGGGGAATTCGGGACCTCGGAGAGCACGTGGTCCCCCGCCGAAGAAATGATCCGGATTCCGGGGAATGCCCTTCCCAGCTCTTGGGCCGTGCGATCCTGGCCCACGATGTTCAGGCGTAAGCCTCGGTGACCGCACTCCGGGCAACTAAATACTCCCGCCGACGCCCCGCACCACCGGCACCTCGGTGTTTGTGGGGTACCGTCCTCCCCAGCCCCGGGCAACTCCAGGGGCCCATTGCACTTGCGGCACCTAGCCGGGGTACGGCAGTTTGAGCAGGAAATAGACGGTGCGTATCCACGGCGCGGAACGTGCACAAGTGCAGGTTTCCCCCCATCCAGGGCCGTGCGAATGGCCTCAAACCCCATCGTGGGCAAACGAGATCCGGGGGCATGGAGTTCGCGCTCAATCGTGTTGTCGGAATCCGCAAGAGCCCGGATCCACGGCCGGTGGGAGCGCATCTGTTCGGCCTCTGGCAAGACTGGGTGCATGAAACCTTCGTCAATCCACTGCTGAATCTCTGCACTGCGATGCACACCGATGACCATCATGGAGGCACCGGCCTGTTCCGCCTGCAAGCGTAAAACATCTCGTGCGTGCAGATACGGTGCCCGCGGATCCACGAGGTTATCGTCGGACTCTCCAAAAAGGACAATGAGTCCAAGATTGGTCACCGGGGCCAACATGGCCGACCGGGTGCCCACCACCACGCGCGCCTGTCCTGCCAGAATCGACAGATACCGGCGGTAGCGCGCACTGGGGCCAAGATCTGCGGTTAATTCCGTGATCTGGCTGCTGGACAGCCACGCGGACAGAGCCTTGGTGATGCGCCCAATTTCACGCGCATTCGGAGCGATGAGCAACACGCCCTGGCCGTGCATGGCCACGGCGGTTGCCACATCCGCGGCCAACTGATGGAGGTTGTGCCCAGGGATCCCCAGCACATGGGCATGGGCACAGCGCGAATCCAGCGCGGCGTCGAGAAAATTAGTGCCAAAGTGGTAGCGAGATAGAGCCTCCTGCGCGGCCTGAAGGGAATCGGCGCGAAGCTCCTCCCACGAGACCGATGCGTTACCCAATTGATCCCAGGGTTTGCCGCCACTGAACAGTCCGGCTTTTTCTGCACTGGCGTGTCGCGCTGGTAGAACCGAACGCAGTATGTCCGAGCGGGTGCCCGCGTAGCGCTCCGCGAGGGTGTTGACGGCATCCCACAGCTGGGGGGTAAGCAAACGCAGCGGTGAAATTACGCGCTCGATAGGGCGAAGGGTGCCTTCGTGGTCCGTGTGCGAACGCCGCTCGATCAGGAGCGCATCGACGAGCCGACCAGCAAAACGAACGCGCACCCGAACCCCCGGCTGCGCTTCTACTGCATACTTGGCGGGCACGGAATAGTCGAAGAGCCGGTCCAAATGTGGCATGCCCAGCAAAGGCAGTACTCGTGCAATCGGTTGATCCAGCTTTTCCTTCACAGTGCCGAGGATAAACCCTTTACCTCGCCTGCAGGGCGGCGACGACCGACTTCAGCTCGTCAATGCGGTTCAAACGCTCCCAAGGCACGTCTAAGTCCGTGCGACCAAAGTGACCATACGCACTGGTCTGGGCGTAAATCGGACGCTTCAGGTCGAGGTCGCGCAGGATGGCTGCGGGGCGCAGATCGAAGACCTCGCTGACTGCGGCCTGAATCAGTTCCACCGGAGCTTTTTCCGTACCGAACGTTTCCACGTACAGTCCCACCGGGCGGGCCTGACCGATGGCGTACGCGATCTGCACCTCGGCACGATCGGCAAGGCCAGCGCCCACGATGTTTTTGGCAACCCAGCGCATAGCGTACGCGCCGGAGCGGTCCACTTTCGAGGGGTCCTTGCCGGAAAACGCGCCGCCGCCGTGGCGTGCCATTCCTCCGTAGGTATCCACGATGATCTTGCGACCAGTTAGGCCCGCATCCCCAGCGGGACCGCCCAGAATGAAAGAGCCGGACGGGTTGACCAGCAGGTTCAGGTCATCGGAGACGAAGTGACCCAGGCCAGCTTCGCCAATGCAGTGATCGACAACGTGAGTCTTCAAGCTCGCACGCAGGCTGGCCTGTTGCGCCTCACCCTCCCAGCTGGGGTCATGTTGCGTGGAGATCACGATGGTTTCGATGGAGATGGGCTTGCCGGCATCGTCGTATTCGAACGTCACTTGAGTTTTGCCGTCTGGACGCAATCCCGGGATGATGTTGTTTTTGCGAACCTCCGTCAGGCGACGGGCCAGCCGGTGTGCCAGAGAGATCGGCAGTGGCATAAATTCCGGGGTCTCGTTTGTGGCGTAGCCGAACATCAGGCCCTGATCTCCTGCGCCCAGCTTGTCTTCTTCTTCCAACGAGGTGGGTTCGCCATTGCGGTGTTCGATTGCGGTATCCACGCCACGGGCGATTTCCTGGGACTGCTCGCCAACGGAGACGCTCACACCGCACGTGTGGCCATCAAAGCCCATCTCGGAACTAGTAAATCCGATCTCCAAGAGCTTGTTGCGCACAATCTGCGGAATTTCTACGTATGTGTTGGTACGAATCTCGCCAACGACGTGCACAAGACCAGTGGTCACGACCGTCTCTACTGCGACTCGGGCCTCCGGATCGCGTTCCAAAAGTGCGTCAAGGATGGAATCCGAGATCGCGTCGCAGATCTTGTCCGGGTGGCCTTCAGTCACGGATTCGCTGGTGAACAGTCGCAATGCCACGGTGTTTCCTATCGTGAGAATATTTTTAGCTTCATCTGTGCTCGGCGGGCGGGTAACCACCGGGCGGGTTCTTCGGTTATCACGCCATAGTAGACCAAGCTGTCTAGCGTTGGCCAATTACGCGGTCACAGGCGGGAACAACCCCCGCCTGTTGAAAAGCCTGTCCAATTTCTACGGACGGCGTATGAGTCTACCTACCCTCATCGCATCATTCGTCAAGGGACTCGATCTCATCCCACATCGTGGCGGCCACGCGCAGTTTAGAACTGTGGGGAACATCCGTCACCACAACGTCGTCACCTGCGGGATGTAATAGCCACCCTTGGCTGTCCCGCTGGCCGAAAACCTTCCCGTTTCCCACCTCGTTGCACATGAGCAAATCGCAGCCTTTGCGCAGCAACTTCGCTTTGCCATGGTCTAACGGGCTGTGGCTGGCATCTCCTGTTTCGGCAGCGAAGCCTACTATTTTCATTTCCGACGCCAGTTCGCCCGCACGACGTGCTTCCACCAGGCCAGCCAAAATATCCGGGTTTTCGGTAAGCGCGAGAGAGCTCAGGTCATCACCCCCACCCTTCTTCAGCTTGGCAGCCGCCACGTTGGCCGGGCGATAATCTGCCACCGCTGCAGCCATGATCACCACATCTGCATCGCGGGCCGCAGCGGTGACAGCCTGCTGCATGTCACGTGCCGAGGCCACTCGAATAACGTTTGCCCCCGAGGGCACGGGCAAATCTTCGGTAACACCAGCAATCAGGGTGACCTGTGCGCCACGCTGCACGGCCACATCTGCCAGCGCAAAGCCCTGTCGCCCTGAAGAGGCGTTCCCCAAATACCGCACCGGATCCAAAGCTTCATGCGTACCACCCGCGCTGATCACGACTTTCCGCGCAGTCAGCGATTGGCGGTACATGTCACGGTCGGCAACTACAGCCTCAGCCAATTGCCCGATGTGATCGGGCTCAGGCAACCGACCAGGGCCCGTGTCCTTGCCAGTCAACCGGCCGTGGGCTGGTTCCAACACGACGGTGCCGCGAGATCGCAGCAAAGCCACGTTGTCGCGGGTGGCGGGGTGTTGCCACATTTCGGTATGCATCGCTGGGGCCAGAACCACGGGGCAGGTTGCCACCAAACAGCTGGCAGTGAGCAGGTCATCTGCACGGCCTTGTGCTAACCGTGCCATGAGGTCGGCAGTGGCTGGGGCAATGACGATGAGGTCTGCTTCCTGTCCCAGACGCACGTGTTGCACCTCATCGACATTGTCGAAGACGTCGGTGGATACCGGATTCCCGGACAGTGCTTCGAACGTGGCAGCGCCCACAAATCGCAGCGCGGTGGACGTTGGAATCACGTTGACATGGTGACCCTTTTCCGTGAAGTACCGAACTAAGTGGGCGGCCTTAAACGCGGCAATGCCGCCCCCTACGCCGATAACGACGCGGAGCGGCATGTTGTCAGATTTCCCGGTTGAAGAATCATTCACACCGGATAGCCTAGTCTGTTTAACCTTCGGTGTGTTCCAGCAGATCCTTATTGATCTCGCGCAAGGCAATCGACAGTGGCTTTTCCTGAGCTTCTGGGGTTACCAATGGCCCCACGAACTCGAATACACCTTCGTCGACTGTCTGGAAGTAATCGTTGATCTGACGCGCGCGCTTGGCGGCGAAAATAACCAACGCATACTTGGAGGAGACCTTAGTCAGGAGCTCATCGATCGGCGGATTAGTGATGCCAACTGGCGGATCGAACACCGTCTCGTTCGAATTCACGTCCTGGTTTGCCACGGTATGCACCTTCTTTTAGTAGTTACTGCTGGAAAAATTGCGGGGAGCTACCACCCGCACTTGAGCCCTTATTAAGAGCTTAGCGGTTCAGAATCTCGCTGATCTCAGCGACTGCCTCGTTGACATCCTCGTTGATTACAACGTGATCGAATTCCGTCTGCGCTGCCATCTCGGTCTTCGCCGTGGACAGCCGGCGGTTGATTACGTCTTCAGTTTCGGTACCACGGTTCGTGAGGCGTTGAACCAAAACTTCCCACGATGGTGGTGCGAGGAATACTGTCCGTGATTCCGGAAGGAGCTTCTTGACGTTGCGGGCCCCCTCAAGATCCACCTCCACAAGCACCGGGCGGCCTTCTTCGAGGGCGCTCTCCACGGGCTGTCGTGGTGTTCCGGACAGCTGCAAACCACCGTGAATCTCGGCCCATTCGAGCATTTTCCCAGAATCAATATGATCTTGGAATTGCTCGCGGGTGACGTAGATATAATCCCTGCCGTCAACCTCTCCCGGGCGCGGATCGCGGGTGGTCATTGACACGCTGAAAAACAGGCCAGGTACTTCTTGGATCAACCGGGCCACCACGGTGGATTTGCCCACCGCAGAAGGCCCAGCGAGTACGACTATGCGTCGATTATTCAGGCCTGCGTTCAAGACCTACACCTCGTAGCCGAAGTGCTCCAGCAGGGCACGGCGCTGGCGGTCACCCAAGCCACGCAGGCGACGGGTCGGAGCGATCTCCAGCTGGTTCATGATCTCTTCTGCCTTGACCTTGCCAACCTTTGGCAGGGAAACCAGCAGGGAGTGGACCTTCATCTTGCCCAGGATTGGGTCGGTCTCGGCGTCCTTGAGCACCTGCTTCAGGTCGGTTGCGCCACGCTTGAGCTTCTCGCGAAGTTCTGCACGAACCTTGCGGGCCTCAGCGGCCTTCTTCAGTGCTTCTGCGCGCTGCTCCGGGGTCAACTGGGGAAGTGCCACGGGATCCTCCGTCTTTCTTGGTTTTCTCGTAATTGAACGGGTTGTTAAAGCTTCTTGTTGTGTGTGACTCCACGGCCGGAGCCACCAGTGCCGAACAGAGTACGACCGCACCCTCCGGCTTCTTCCGCACCACAGTCAGAACCGGCTTGCCCAAGCGGGCGATCAGCCTGCGCGGTCGAAGTTACCGTGTTCGAACCATCTCCGACGGTGAATTATCGGAAGCAGAGTTGGATACTAGGGTATCCCACTCGCCACTGCCAACCGACACACCTTAAATGACTGTAAATCACTCGCGGGCATTCGGGGGCCAGTTGCGTGCAACTAACCCGCCGATTCGCGAAAAATCAGAGCTGTATGCGAAACGACGAAGGTCAGTCTAGCACGGGTTTACCCAGCTAAACCAACATCTCGCTAGTGAGCTTAGCCACCGCTTCGCCAAGTTCGCCTACGTCTGGGCCATGTTTGAGAATTCCTCGGGAAACATTTGGGCTCACCAACGAGCCCGCTTGCCCCGCAATTCGCTTCACGTCGGCCATCGTGCCACCCTGCGCACCCACGCCAGGCATTAACACCATGCCACCCACCTCGTCTAGTCGTGGTGGATCGTTCACAGTCGCACCCACCACAACACCCACGTTGCCAGCCGCCGCGCCGTACTCCCGGTTGGCTGCCGCCACCCGGTTGACGATGTCTTGGGCCAGTGTCGCTGGGGCCTTCTCCCCCGCCACTAGCGGGTCTTTTTCCTTCGACGCCACGCTGGGCCCACCCTCGAATGGGCTGGTAACTACGGCGCTTTGAACTGAGGGGGCCTCGGGGTTGCTGGTGGCGGCGAGCACAATGACGCCAGCACCGTTGTCATCTGCGACCTCTTTCACAGGCTGGATCGAATCAAAACCCAACCACGGCGAAACCGTCATGGCATCCGAGCACAGCGGTGAATCAGGATGCACCCATGCCCTGGCGTACCCAGCCATGGTGCTGCCGATATCACCGCGCTTGGCATCGGCAATCACCAGTACCCCGTGTCGCCGCAACTCGAAGATTGCTTCTTCGAGCACCGCGAATCCTGTGGAGCCAAAGGCCTCGTAGAACGCCACTTGGGGCTTCACAACGCATGCGGTAGGTGCGAATGCCTCCACACAGATGCGGGTGAACTCACGAAGCCCCTCTGCGTTCACCCCAAGGCCCCAATCTTTCAGCAACTGTTCGTGGGGATCAATACCTACGCAAAGCTTTCCGTGGGACTGGGCACGTTCTAGAAATCGCTCGCCAAAGGTGGGGCGGGCGGGTGACTGGGTCATGAGTGCTTCACATCCTGAATGGCGTACACACCAGGCTCGGCGCGCAACAAAGCCTCAATGCCCTGGACAGCGGCCACGATGCCCTGCACGGTGGTCACACACGGCACGCTGTAATTAACGGTCGCAGAGCGGATCTCGTAACCATCGGTGCGGGAGTGATCGGAACCGGCCGGAGTGTTGATGACCAAATCGATTTCTCCATCGCGGATGTAATCGACCACGGTCCTTACATTGCTGGCGCCTTCGGCATTGACCGCGTGCTCTCCGCTAGAGGAGACGGCTGTCCCAGCAGCAGCGTTGACCCCCTTGCTTCCATCCACCTCGGTGACCTTGGCAATGGTCGTGCATTCCACACCATTTCGGCGCAGCATTTCTGCCGTGCCAGTAGTGGCCAAGATGTTGAAGCCCAGGGAGGACAAACGCAGGATTGGCAGCAACAGGGCTCGCTTGTCTCGGTTAGCGACAGAAACGAACACCGTGCCGGACGTTGGGAGTTCGCCAAACGCCGCTAATTGGCCCTTGGCGAAGGCAATGCCGAACTCGCGGTCCAAGCCCATGACCTCACCGGTGGACTTCATCTCGGGGCTCAGCAACGAATCCATGACTTGCCCGTTCGGGCTACGGAAACGGTTGAACGGCAACACCGCTTCCTTCACCGCAACGAGATGATCCATTGGCAGGGAGCCACCGTCGCGGTCGGACGGCAACATGCCCTCTTCCAATAGCTCGGGAATCGTGGCACCAAGCATGATGCGGGAGGCAGCTTTTGCCAGATATACACCGGTGGCCTTGGAAACGAATGGCACCGTACGAGAGGCTCGTGGGTTCGCCTCGATGACATACAAAATGTCATCTTTCAGGGCAAACTGCACGTTCATCAGGCCCTTCACACCAATCCCGTGGGCGAGAGCCTCCGTGGAGGCACGAACTTGGTCAATATCCTGCTTGCTCAAGGTCACCGGCGGCAGAGCACAGGAGGAGTCACCGGAGTGGATACCGGCTTCCTCGATGTGCTCCATAACACCTGCGAGGTAAACGTTTTCCCCATCGCAAAGGGCATCTACGTCAATCTCGATCGCGGAATCCAAGAAGCGGTCCACCAGCACGGGGTGATCGGCCGTGATCTCCGTGGCGCGGGAAATGTAGTCCTCCAGGTGCGCCTCGTCGTAGACGATCTCCATGCCACGGCCACCCAGCACATAGGAAGGGCGAACCAGAACGGGGTAACCGATGCGTGCTGCCACTTCGCGGGCTTCTTCGAAGCTGGTAGCTGTGCCGTATGCAGGCGCTGGCAGGCCAGCGCGCTCCAGCACCTTCCCGAATTCGCCACGGTCCTCGGCGAGGTTAATGGCCTCGGGGCTAGTACCCACAATCGGCACACCTGCATCTGCGAGCCGCTGTGCCAAGCCCAACGGGGTTTGACCACCCAATTGCACGATCACGCCGGCAATTTCTCCGGACTGAGCCTCGGCGTGGTAAACCTCCATAACATCCTCGAACGTCAGCGGCTCGAAGTACAGGCGGTCTGCAGTGTCGTAGTCGGTGGAAACGGTCTCTGGGTTGCAGTTGACCATGACGGTCTCGTATCCCACGCGGGACAGTTCCAACGCAGCGTGCACACAGGAGTAATCAAACTCGATTCCCTGACCAATGCGGTTCGGGCCGGAGCCCAGAATCAGAACCTTTTTCTTGTCCTTTTGCTCCACGACCTCGGATTCCGCAGCGGGATCCAGTTCGTAGGAAGAGTAGTGGTAAGGGGTCTTTGCCTCGAACTCCGCTGCACACGTATCCACCGTTTTGAATACTGGGCGGATTCCCAGGGACCAGCGCAGGGAACGCACCCCGTCTTCTCCGGCCAGCTCGGGGCGCAGTGCGGCGATCTGACGATCGGACAGGCCATAGTATTTGGCCTCGCGCAGCAGTTCTTCAGTGAGCACGGGGGCGTCGATAAGCTCCTGCCGGAAGTCCACCAAAGCCTTGACCTCGTGCAAGAACCAGGGGTCGATTCCGGAGGCCTGGTACACCTCGTCAATGGTGGCGCCCAATCGCAGTGCCAGCTCCACGTCGTACATACGCCCCTCGGTCGGGCGCTTCAGATCTTCCAGAACCGCAGCCTTATCGGTGGCGCGCTCGCCAGCGTAGTACTCGTCGGAGGTAGTCCAGAAACCGCTTTGCTTGGTCTCCAGGGAACGCATGACCTTGTTCAGGCCCGTGATGTAGTTGCGGCCCACGGCCATTGCTTCACCCACGGACTTCATGGTGGTCGTCAGCGTGTCGTCCGCACCGGGGAACTTCTCAAACGCAAAGCGTGGAGCCTTGACGATGACGTAGTCCAGGGTGGGCTCGAACGCAGCTGGGGTGACCTCGGTGATGTCGTTTCGTACCTCGTCCAGGGAGTATCCGATGGCCAGTTTGGCGGCCAGCTTCGCGATGGGGAAACCGGTCGCCTTGGAAGCCAGTGCGGAGGACCGGGATACACGCGGATTCATCTCGATAGTGATGATGCGGCCGTCCTTGGGATTGATGGCGAACTGAATGTTACAACCGCCGGTGTCCACACCAACTTCGCGCAGAATCGCGATGCCCTGATCCCGCATCGTCTGGAACTCGCGGTCCGTCAATGTCATGGATGGGGCGACGGTGACCGAGTCACCGGTGTGCACGCCCAGTGCATCGACGTTTTCAATGGAGCAGACAACCACCACGTTGTCCTTACCATCGCGCATAAGCTCCAGCTCGAATTCCTTCCAGCCCAAGATCGATTCTTCGATGAGCACATTGGCCTCGGGTGATGCAGCCAAACCGCCGCCGGCGATCCGCTCTAGGTCCTCAGTGGTGTACGCCAGGCCGGAACCCAGGCCACCCATGGTGAACGACGGACGAACGACGACGGGCAGGCCCAGCTCCGCCACGGTCGCGTGGACTTCCTCCATGTTGTGGCACACCCGGGAGCGAGCCGAAGACCCGCCGATCTTCTCCACAATGTCTTTGAACTTCTGCCGGTCCTCGCCGCGCTCAATGGCTTCGATATCCGCACCGATGAGTTCTACACCGTACTTTTCCAGGATGCCCAGGCGGTCCAGCTGGATGGCGGCGTTCAGTGCGGTCTGACCACCCAAGGTCGCCAGAACCGCGTCCACCTTGTGACCGGCTTCTTGCTCTGCTTTAAAGATCTTCTCGATGTACTCGGGCTGAATCGGCTCGATGTACGTGTGGTCGGCGAACTCCGGGTCGGTCATGATGGTGGCCGGATTAGAGTTGATCAAGGTGACCCGAAGGCCCTCCTCCTTCAACACACGGCAAGCCTGCGTTCCGGAGTAGTCAAACTCACAGGCTTGGCCGATCACGATAGGACCGGAACCGATAACGAGGACGTGGTTGATGTCTTCACGACGTGGCATGGGGTTTCCTCAGAAGCTTTCTCTGTTAACTGGGTTTATATGGTTATGGCTGGAAATATGAAAAGCAGTCAGCACAAAAAGGGGGCTGGCGCAATTCTTTAGGCCTTATCCAACATCTCGAAGAACTGGTCGAACAGTGGGTTTGCATCGTGGGGACCGGCAGCCGATTCGGGGTGGTACTGCACCGAAAACGCGGAGCCGTCCAGGAGGGCCACGCCCTCCACAACATCATCATTGAGGCACGTATGGGTGACTTGGGCTTCACCGAAGGGGGTGGAGAACTTCTCCCCTGGCTTACCCTTCAACGCGAATCCGTGGTTCTGGGCGGTGATGTCAATGCGTCCGGTCACGTGATTGATGACGGGTACGTTCACACCGCGGTGGCCGAACTTCAGCTTGTATGTCTCCATGCCCAGCGCACGCCCTAGGATCTGGTTACCGAAGCAGATGCCGAAGAACGGAATCTTTGCCTCCAAAACTTTCTTCACTTCTGCGATTGTGGCATCAGCTGTCGCGGGGTCACCAGGACCGTTGGAGACGAATACGCCCGTTGCGCCGTGCTCTTTCATCAGTTCCTGTACGCGCTCAAAGCTGGTGTTGTGTGGCACCACCACGGTCCGCACTCCGCGCTTGGAAAACTCGCGAGGTGTGTTCGTCTTGATACCCATGTCGTAGGCGATGACCGTGTACCGAGTTTCGCCCTCCGGCTCCACGATGTAAACCTCATCGGTGGATACGTCCCCGGCCAGATCTGCGCCCTCCATTGACGGCTGGCTTTTAACCTTCGCGATCATCTCATCGTCGCTGACCAGGGCGGCGTCGCCAGAAAAAATGCCGGCAGCAACCGAGCCTTTGTCGCGCAGGTGGCGCACGATAGCGCGAGTGTCCACGCCCTGAATGCCCACGATGTTCTGGGCGGTCATCTCGTCTTCTAGGCTGCGGTTGGCGCGCCAGTTACTCACTGTCCGAGACAAGTCGCGGATAACCAAACCGGCCACCCAGATCTTGTCGTTGCGGGATTCGCCGTCCTCGTCATTCCATCCGGTGTTGCCGATCTGGGGTGCGGTCGCCACAACGATCTGACGGTGGTAGCTGGGGTCCGTCATGGTCTCCTGGTAACCGGTCATGGCTGTGGTGAAGACCGCTTCGCCGAGAGTAGTGCCCTGTGCGCCGAAGGCACGGCCACGGAAGATACGGCCGTCGGCCAAAACCAGGGCTGCTGGGGTACGGGTCATTAGTGTCCTCTTTTCATTGTGCTTATCATGAAGCGTGTGTGGTGTGTACGCGGTTGGCGCCTTTTCTTTTTACCGACGCCGCCACGGAAATCCCTTTACTCGGTTACCGCTAGGCCCTCGCGACAAGTGACCTTGCCTCGCAGGATGGTGGTGCTAATTTTCACGGGCATGTCCATTCCCTCGTAGGGAGTGTTGCGGGATTTGGATGCCATTTTCTCGCCCTCGGCAACCCACGATGTGGTTGTATCGACCACACAGAGGTTGGCGGGCTCGCCCACTGCGATGGGGCGACCGTGACCTGGCAGCTTGGTGATCTGCGCTGGGCGCTCGGACATCACGCGGGCGACGAATCGCCAGTCCTGATCGCCGTTGAGTACGAAGATCTGTGCGATCAGCGCCAGTGAGGTCTCCAGACCCAACATGCCTGGTCGGGCCTTGTCGAACTCGCAGCACTTTTCTTCGGATCCGTGTGGTGCATGATCGGTAGCCACGCAGTCGATGATGCCATCGACGAGGGCTTGCCGCAGTGCGCGCGTGTCGCGCTCTTCGCGAAGTGGCGGGTTCACGCGGTTTACGCCATCGAAGGTTTCCAGTCGCTCATCCGTAAGAATCAGGTGGTGCGGGGTGACCTCAGCGGTCAGTGGGATGTTTTGGGCCTTCGCCCATTTCAGCAACTCCACGGTGCCCTCGGTGGATGCGTGGCAGATATGCACGCGCCCACCGTAATCGCGGGCCATGATGGCATCGCGCGCCACGATGGATTCCTCCGCCACGCGGGGCCAACCGCGCAAACCCAAGCGCGCTGCATGATCGCCCTCGTGCGCGACTGCGCCTTCGGTGAGGCGCGGTTCTTCGCAGTGCTGAGCCAGCAGCACATCTACACCGCGGGAGTACTCGATGGCACGGCGCATGAGGCGCGGATCATCTACACACTTTCCATCATCGGAGAACATGCGCACCTTGGCATCGGAATCGGCCATCATGCCGAACTCGGTTAGTTCCTTACCCTGCAAGCCCTTGGAGATGGAACCCACGGGGTGGACGTCGCACAGGTTGGTCTTCTGGCCCTTGTACCATACGGTTTCGGCGATCGTAGGGTTGTCCATCACCGGTGCGGTGTTGGCCATTGTGAAAACGGCCGTGAAACCGCCCTGAGCGGCCGCTGCCGAACCAGTCGCCACGGTCTCGGTATCCTCGCGGCCTGGTTCGCGAAGATGAACATGCATATCCACTAACCCCGGAAGTAGGATTTGGCCGTTGAGGTCCAGTACCTCAGCATTCGTCGCAGCAGTTTTACCGGCGGCCTGGCCGATTTCTGCGATCACGCCGTCGCGCAGGAGGACATCGGTGGGCTCTCCTTCACCGTAGATCAGCACCCCTTGCAGCAGGACCTCGGCCTCGGCCCCCGTCGGCACCGGGGCGAGGTCGCCGGTGGCGGGGTACGCACGATCATCGGGGTAGGTAGCCGAAGGTGATTTGTCGTTGTTGGTCATGGCAATAATCTCCTCGTTCATTGAAAGATTCCTACCCCACTCACGGGCGTGGTTCGCGGGACTGGGGGGCGTCGATAACCTGTGAAGAATCCGTGCCGACCAGCAAGGTAAACAGCACGGCCATGCGTACCTGCACACCCGCTGTTACCTGGTCGAGGACTACGGTGCGTGGGTCATCGGCCACGTCGTCGTTGATCTCCATGCCGCGCAGCATGGGGCCGGGGTGCATGACGATGGCATCGTCCTGCAGTTTCGCCAAGCGGGCCTTGCTCATGCCGTAACGGGTCGCATACTCCCGATGCGATGGGAAGAACCCGCCGTTCATGCGCTCAGCTTGTACGCGCAGCATCATGACGGCATCGGCGGTAGACAGTTGGGTATCCATATCGTGCGCCACGCGCACTTCACTGCCGTCCATCCCCCACTTTTCAACTCCAAAGGGAAGCAAGGTGGGAGGGGCCACGAACGTCACATCGGCGCCCAGGCGGGTCAGCAACTGTGCGTTGGAGCGCGCCACTCGCGAGTGCAAAATATCGCCCACGATCACCACGTGCTTGCCTTCGATTTCCCCCAGGTGGCGGCGCATCGTCACCGCGTCCAACAGGGCTTGTGTGGGGTGTTGGTTGGAGCCGTCACCGGCGTTGATGATCGCCGTTTCCCCCAACCAATTGGCCACTTGACGTGCCGCGCCAGATGACGGGTGCCGCATGACGATGGCATCGGCACCGACTGCTTTCAGCGTCAGTGCCGTGTCCTTGAGGGACTCGCCCTTTTTCACGCTGGATCCGGAAGCTGAGACGTTGATGACGTCCGCGCTCATCCACTTGCCTGCGGTCTCGAAAGAGGAACGGGTGCGGGTGGAGTTCTCGTAAAACATGGTGAAGATCGTGCGCCCCCGCAACGTCGGCAGCTTCTTCAGTTCACGCCCATCCAACACCTCGGCAAATCGATCCGCCTCATCCAACAGTCCCACAATCTCGTTGCGGCTCAGGTCCGCGATACTCAACAGGTGCTGCATTGGCTTCTACTCCCCTGCTTTCTCTTCATCCGACGCCCACGGCTTGTGCAGCTCCACCAAATCTTGGCCGTCGAGCTCCGTGAGGCTAACAGTGATGTCCTCCGTGGTGGAGGTGGGAATGTTCTTGCCCACGTAGTCCGCCCGGATGGGTAATTGGCGATGCCCGCGGTCTACCAGCACTGCAACCTGGACCATGTGAGCGCGACCAAGATCTCGCAGCGCGTCCAGGGCGGCCCGGATGGAACGCCCGGAGTACAACACATCGTCAACCAGTACTACAGTGGTGCCGTCGATTCCCTCACGGGGAATATGGGTGGGTTTCAGCGCGCGATGGGCTTTGGTACGCAAGTCATCCCGGTACAAGGTGATGTCTAATGAGCCGTGGAATACCTCTACCCCGGAAAAGGCGGTGATGCGCTCCGCGAGGCGCTCGGCCAGCGGAACACCCCCCGATGGAATTCCCAAAAGCACAACGCGGTTGCTGCCCTGGCTGTCGAGGGCAGTCTTCTCGATGATTTGGTGCGCGATTCTCGCGACAGTACGTGCCACGTCTGCCTCATTGAGTAGGACAGTCGTGTTCGATGCATCTGCCGTGTTCATCGTGACCTCCTTTCCCGCCTCTCTGTGCGGTCTGTTAAAGGATGTCTCTTTACGGTTGTAAACCTTAGCACGGCTGCGCTGAATAGAAACTGAGGTTACCCCTTAGGGCTGGGGTTGCTCCCCAGGCGAGTCAGTTCCGGGGCCGCTGGTAGTGCCAGCGGCCTCAGTGCCCTCTGTGGACGCTGTTTCCGCACCGGAGTCGGTAACGCCAGCCACCAAGTCGGAGCGCGCGGCCGCAGTGCCTTGGAGACCGTCGCCGGAGATAACGTTGCCGATGAGCGCATCCAGCTCCGCGTCCTCGGCTTCCTCCGGCCCGCGATCAGATTCGGTTGCTTTGGCCTCGGCGGCGTCGGCCAACTTCAAATCAGCCGCGCGTGCCACCCCGTCCAGTACCGCATTGACGTAGGAAGGTGCCTTGTCGTGGGAGTACTGCGCCGCCAACTCGATGCCCTCGGTCATGGCCACCTGGTTGGGAACATCACTGTTGAACAGCAATTCCCAAGTGGCCACGCGTAACACAGCCCTATCGACGGCAGGCAGGCGATCCAAGCGCCACTCGCTAGCCAGGTTCAAGGCGATCGCATCGTCGATGGCATCCAGGTGCGTAGCGGTTCCCTCCACGATGGTGGCGGTGTACTCCGGGACCGGCTTAACCGCATTGGCGGGATCGCGCGATAGGTCGCGGCGCTCTTCGACGATCTTTACGGGATCGAGATCACGGAACTCGGCTTCAAAGATGATGTCTACTGCACGACGGCGGGCCTTGAACCTGCTGCCGTGTCGCCTGTAGTTGTTCTTATTTCCGCTCACAGTGGGGATTAACCGCTTTCCGCTGATCGAAATGGAGGGGTGGAAAAATC
Source organism: Corynebacterium auriscanis (assembly GCF_030408435.1). NCBI lineage: Bacteria > Bacillati > Actinomycetota > Actinomycetes > Mycobacteriales > Corynebacteriaceae > Corynebacterium > Corynebacterium auriscanis. The sequence continues at coordinate 1,295,501 of NZ_CP047046.1, forward strand.
GACCGCAACCGACCGTGAATATCGCGGCGGCTGCGGGTTGGGGATTAAAGTGCGCGACTTAGTTGCTGACGCGCGACAGGTAGGAGCCGTCACGGGTATCCACGCGGACCACGTTGCCGGTCTCCAAGAACAATGGCACCTGGATCTCCGCACCAGTTTCCAAAGTAGCGGGCTTGGTGCCACCGGTGGAACGGTCGCCCTGCAGGCCTGGATCAGTGTGTTCGATGCGCAGGTCAACAGAGACGGGCAGTTCGGCGAACAGTGCCTCGCCCTCGTGGAAGGAAACCTGCACGGTGGTGTTTTCCAGCAGGAAACGTGCGCCCTCACCCATGAGGTGCGGGGATAGTTCGATTTGCTCGTAGTCCTTCTCGTCCATGAGAACGAAATTGGTGCCGTCGTTGTAAAGGTAGGTCATATCGCGACGGTCCACGTTAGCGGTTTCTACCTTGACACCGGCGTTAAAAGTCTTGTCGATGGTTTTACCCGACAGGATTTCCTTCAGCTTCGTGCGAACGAATGCTGGGCCCTTGCCTGGCTTAACGTGCTGGAACTCGATGATCTGGACCAGTTTGTTGTCCAGCTTCAAAACCAGACCGTTCTTGAAATCCGCGGTAGTTGCCACGTGTCTATCTCCTCAATGGTTGCTATCTGGGTTTTATATCTGCGGTTGTTGCAGGCGATCGCGCTATCCTGGCGGCTCGCTTTAGTTGACCGGTGACGTATTCTATCACCTCGACGCCACGCTCTAGACGACCACCAATTCCGTGGGCGAGGCGTTGCAGCTGATGTGACCGTCCTTGGTCACCACGTAGGTGTTTTCAATCCGGAGCCCCGTTTTACCGGGAAGGTAAATCCCGGGCTCCACGGTAATGGTCATGCCCGGCTCCAAAATGGAAGTCTCGTCCACGCCCGCTGCGGCACGCGGGGATTCGTGAACGTCAAGTCCCACGCCGTGCCCGGTGGAGTGCACGAAGTACTCCCCGTAGCCGGCATCCGTGATCAGGTCACGGCAGGCTTCATCAACCGTGCGCAACCTGGTGCCGGGCTGCACTACTGCTTCTCCAGCCTTCTGGGCACGGTATACGGTGTCGTAAATCTCATAGGCCAATTCGTCGGGCTCTCCAACGCAAACGGCGCGCGTTTGATCGGAGGCGTATCCGTCTAAGTAAACACCGAAGTCAACCGTCACCAATCCTGGCACGATCTTGTCCTTAGACACACCAGCATGTGGTTTAGCACCGTTCGCCCCGCTGGCCAGGATGGTGTCGAAACTCAATGCTTGCGCCCCAGCCAGGCGAAGGCGGTTCTCCAAGTCCGCAGCAGCTTCAATTTCCGTGAGCCCTTCGCGGATACCACCTTCGGCGAGGAATTGGGTCCACACGGAATCGGCAAGCTCACCGGCGGCGAGCAGGGCGCGTACTTCCGCCTCGTCCTTCACCAAACGCTCAGATTCCACAGCTTGGGAAAGAACCGCTGGGTCGCCCAATTCGCGGGCACTACCGATGGGCATGCTAGGTTCCACCGCGAAACCCCGATCGCCGGCCACCTCCTTCATCATTGGCAGCAGGCGGTTTTCAATGCGAATGTCGATGTCTTCCGGCGCACCAGTCTCCAGGCGAATCTGCGTGTCGTACCGACCATCGGTACCGAGCACGGCAGTCCCGTCCGCGCGCAAGAGTAGGACGGCATTGGACCCTGCAAATCCTGTGAGGTATTGAATATTCTTCAAATCGGTGACGAGGAGCGCGTTTTCCCCTGCATCGTGAATCCTGCTGGCGACGCGGTGGCGTCGGGATTGGAAATTGGCAACGACGTCTTGTGAAATAGTCAGTGACATTTTGTTTCCTTCCATGAAAAAAGCAATATCTGCTTAAGCGAAATAGCGTAGTGCGGCTACGTAGCCATAGGTGCCCAAACCGGCAATAACCCCGGCAGCAATAGGGCTAAGGTAACTATGGTGCCGGAATTCCTCGCGGGCATGGACATTAGAAATGTGCACCTCAATAAAGCCTTGCGCGTCGGCAATTTCCGCCAGTGAGTCGCGTAAAGCTACCGAGGTATGCGTAAAACCGCCCGGGTTAATGATGACTGCGTGTCCGTCATCAGCGGCTCGGTGAATGCGCTCGATCAACTCACCTTCGATATTTGACTGGAAAAAGTCCACCGCAATGCCCAGCCGCTCGGCTTCCTTGGCCACCATGTTCTCAATATCCACGAGGGTCGTGGAACCATACACCTCCGGTTGGCGTTTGCCCAACCGGTTGAGGTTGGGACCATTGATGATGACGACACCGGGCGCGTGTGGCATGGGGTTTCTCCTCAATTTTTGACTAGCGGCTAGTACGTTCGTAGGCGGTTTCCAACAGCTCGTTACTGGGCCCTTCCAGCCTGGTTGGGCTGCCAATGCCATCCAGCACCACAAAACGGGTCACACCGGCTTTGTTCTTCTTATCGCGAGACATTGCTTCATTCAACGTCGGCAGATCCGCCCCGTCGTAACGAATGGGAAGACCCACCGACTGCAAGATTTGTCGGTGCAGTTTCACAGCCTCGCCGTCGAGGAGCCCTGCCGCGTGTGCGAGCTCGGCTTCGAACACCATTCCTACAGCCACTGCGTGACCGTGGGGCCACGTGTAGTTTTCGTGGTGTTCCACAGCATGACCGTATGTGTGCCCGTAATTCAGTATTTCGCGCAAGTGGCTTTCTTTAAGATCCTTGCCCACCACATCCGCTTTTACCTTAATAGCTTTTTCGATGAGCTCAGGCAAGGTTCCCCGGGGAGCAAGCGCCGCATCGGGATCATTGAGGTAGATATCCAAAATAGAGGTATCACGAATAAATCCGGCCTTGATGATCTCCGCGCTTCCCGCCACGATTTCCGCCAACGGCAAAGTTTCCAGCACGTCCAAATCCACTATAACGGTGGCTGGCTCATGGAACGCACCCACGAGGTTTTTCCCCGCTTCCGTGTTGATGCCGGTTTTTCCGCCCACCGCGGCGTCAACCATGGCCAGCAAAGTAGTTGGGCACTGGATAACGGCTACCCCACGCATCCAAGTGGCAGCGATGAAGCCCGCCACGTCCGTGGCAGCGCCTCCCCCCAAGCCGATAACGGCATCGTGCCGGGTGAGACCCGCATCAGCGCACGCGGCCCACAGTCGTGTGGCTTCGTCGATAGTCTTACCGCGCTCCGCATCGGCTAGCTCTACGAGGTGAACCGACCGGTCACTATCGCGAAGGATCTGCGCCAGAGCCGCAGCGCGCCCAGCCAGCGCCGGCTGATGAACGAGCAAATACGTCTGCGCGTTCTGCGTAGCCCGCATCGCCTGCTCAGCAACGAACTCTAGTCCGCGGTCAATATGAACCACGTAGGGGTTGACGGAATGTACGGGAATTTGGGTCATTGCTTTACTTCCAATAGTGGGCGGTTACGGGCGTTCTGGCCGCATCTGATCTGGGTAAATATCCTCCATAAAGGTGAGGATCTCGGTCACCACGCGCTGGGAGGATTTGTTACCACCAGTGATGGTGTAATCGGACACTTCCTCATACAACGGCCCACGCTGGGCAAGCAGCCTCTCATAGGCCGCCCGGGGATCGGCAACATTCAACAGCGGACGGCTACGATTACCTTCCAGCCGTTGCATGGCATCGTCAATGGGGATCTCTAGGCGCACGACCACCTGATCGTCCAATAGTTCCCGGGTACCGGGATGGACCACAGCTCCCCCGCCCAAGGCCAGAACTCCGTTTCCACCGAGCGCTTCAGCAACGACTTCATGCTCGATGCGCCGAAACTCCTCCTCACCAAAGGTCTCTAAAACCTTTCCACACGGCATGTCGTACTTTTCGGCGATGAGTTGATCACTATCGGTAAAGCTGGTTCCAAGTGCATGGGCCACGCGTTGGCCGATGGTGGTTTTCCCGCTGCCGGGCATGCCGACTAGCACAACGCGGGGACTCATGATTCCTGCCCTTCCCCCCAAGCCAGCCGCTGACGTACATAGGCCTGGTAATTATCGAAGTTGCGTCTCATTTCAGCCACGCTATCACCACCGAATTTCTCCACCACGGCCCGCGCTAATACAAGGGCGACCATGGTTTCGGCTACCACTCCCGCTGCGGGAACCGCGCACACATCGGAGCGCTGGTGGATGCCCGTCGCGGCTTCACCGTTATCCATGTCAACCGTTTTCAATGCGCGGGGCACGGTGCTGATGGGCTTCATGGCAGCGCGAACAATGAGGGTTTCCCCATTAGTCATTCCACCTTCGATGCCTCCCGCCCGGTTGGACAAGCGAGAAACACCCTCACCATTTTCTGCCCGCACAATTTCATCGTGGGCTTCCGATCCACGGCGACGGGCTTCCTCGAAGCCATCGCCGATTTCCACGCCCTTGATAGCTTGAATACCCATGAGCGCAGACGCGAGTTGTGCGTCCAGCCGAGCCTCACCGGAAGTGTGTGACCCTAATCCAATGGGCAAGCCCTTAACGACAACCTCGACGATGCCTCCTAGCGTGTCACCGGACTTCTTCGCGGCCTTGATCTCGTCAATCATTTCCTCGGCCGAGTCGGCATTGCACGCGCGGACCGGGGAGGCGTCGATGTCCTCCAATTGGTCGAAGTCCGGCACCGGGCCGGTGTAAGGGGTGGATCTACCGATTGACACAACGTGGCTGAACACTTCCACACCCAGCACCTCGCGCAGTAGCGCCCGCGCAAACGTGCCCGCAGCCACTCGAGCCGCGGTTTCGCGGGCACTGGAGCGCTCTAGGATCGGCCGAGCTTCCGTGTGGCCATATTTGATCATGCCGGAGAAATCCGCATGACCTGGGCGTGGGCGGGTCAAGCGGGCACCACGGCCACTGTCCATCTCCTTAACGATGCCCGGATCGGAGGTATCAATGGGATCGGCAGACATAATCGTGGTCCACTTGGGCCATTCGGTATTGCCAATCATCACCGCAACCGGACTGCCCAGTGTGAGACCATGGCGCACACCGGAAAGGAATGTCACCTCATCGGCTTCGAACTTCATGCGGGCACCGCGACCATAACCAAGACGGCGGCGGGCGAGCTGACGAGATACCTCTTCGCGGGTCACACTCAAACCTGCAGGGAGGTTTTCAATGAGAGAAATCAGGGCTTGGCCGTGCGATTCACCGGCAGTGGTCCATCTGAGCATGCCGTACATATTACTACGACCCGATCAGAACCATCCCCACTACCACAGCACTAGTCCCAAGGATCATCGCGGGACCGTGTGGTGTGTACGGATCCTTTCGGTTGGCTGTAACCACCATGCTTATTCCGACGCCCACCGCGCCCGTCACTGCCATTGCGATCCATAGGCCCCAAAACCCAAGGCTCATAGCCAATGTGCCCAAAGTAAAGGCGAGCTTCGCATCCCCTCCACCGACCGTCATCCGGCTGTTGAGGATCGGCGCGACCACGATAAATCCCGCCCATATCACTCCCCCGATGAGTTGCCAAGGATGCCAACCGGGCAAAACACACGTCAACACCGCGGTGACGACCGCCGGCGGCCCGGTGAGGTTGTTGGGTATCCGACGCGTGGTGGCGTCGAACCAAAAGATCCACCCAGCCCAGATTGCGTAAGCCACCCACACAACAGATTCCGTCCACGACGGCACGGTGCTGACCACAGCGTTTCCCCCAAAAAATTGACGCAACTTCCCCGGTCCGGAATCAAAAATCCACTAGCGTGCTGCAACGGCCCCACCATCATCGAGCGCACGGACAGACCCCCAAGCCGCGAATGTGCTAGCGCGCTGCAGAGCAAACCGACGGTTACTGCACTCTGAGGTGCAGCACGGTTTCTAGCATAAGACCGGCGGGGCTAGTGTGCCCGGTGAAAAGGCGAAACTGCTCCTCGGCTTGACCCGCCAGCATACGTAAGCCATCCGCGTGGGGCAGACCGGCATCGCGGGCGGCGCTGAGTAATGGTGTGGGATAGGGATCATAGATCACGTCCACGATGGCATGCGCCGTCAGCAGGGCGGGAACAAGGGGCTCGGCAGCCTCGGCGGGCACTGTGGAGATCACCACGCTGGAGCCGCGGACCGTGGCCTCTAGGGCTACATCATCAAAGCGTGCCCAAGTGAATTCCATCCCCAGGCCCTCGACGAGAGATTGCAAGTTCAGAGCACGCTCAGAACGCGCCAGGACGGTGATGCTGCGCACGCCCGCCGCCGCCAGGGCTGCTACTGCCGGGCGCGCGGTGCCACCATTGCCAATGACCACCGCAGAAGTTCCGGGCAGATCCGGGGCCCCGGTGGCGGTTACGTGTTCCAGACAGCGTGACACACCATCGACATCGGTGTTGTCCGCCAACCACTGCACGCGGGGTTCCGCGGAAGACGTCGTGGCGGATACAAGAGCCTGGGCCGGGGTCTGGTCGAACGGCTGGTCCGCGAACCCAATTGCCCCTTGGTCTAATACCTGGTCCCCCGCTAGGTTCGGCGGCTGGCCTGGTGCCTGCATTGCTGGCTGAACTGGCGCGCCATCAATTAAACGTGGAACCAGGGTGTTAGCGGAACCAATTCTCAAGGCCCGCTCGGTCGCCATATCGGCAAGTTCAAGCGCGGCTTGTTTGCCCGGCATAGTGACCGAAAACCCCCTAATCCCCGGCACATTCTGCGCTGCCTTCATCACACGGCGGATTTCCTTGGCTTCACCCGCTTCCACGCGGTAATAGGACATATCGTCCAACCCCACCGCACGGTAACCGGCGGTGTGCAACTGCGGGGACAGCGAATGGGCAATGGGGCGGCCCAGTACCGCGCACCGCGGGTTTGCCAACCCCAAGAATTCATCAACTGTGAGGAAGCCGCTATCCGGAAGCTCGTTCGTACTCATTTACCGTCCAGAGTCCAGAACACCGTTGGAGCGAGATTGTTCGATAGCCTTTTCGTGCTCACTGAATTCGCGGTTAAAGACGGTGGTGCCGTCCTTGTCGATCGTCACGAAATACAGCCAGTCGCCCATGGCTGGGTTCTCGATCGCATGCAGTGCCTTGAGACCCGGGGATGCGATCGGAGTATCGGGCAGGCCTTGCTTCGCGTAGGTATTCCATGGGGTAACGCGCTTACGGTCGCTGTCAGTCGTGGCGACCTCCTGCTCGGAAAGAGAGTAGTTAACCGTAGAGTCGAACTCCAGCTTCTGATCGATCTTCAGGCGGTTGAGGATGACACGCCCCACCTTGTCGAAGTCGTTAGCTGGGGCCTCGCGCTCAATCAAGGACGCGGCCGTGACCATCTCGTAGGGGGTCAGCCCAATCTTGCCCGCAGCAGAAACCAACCCGGTGTTCTCGTATTGCTCCGCTGAGGAATCCAACAGCGTGCGCATGATGGTAATTGGATCACTGGTGGGATTGAACAAGTGAATTCCCGGAGCAACGAGGCCTTCAATTCGTTTAGGATCATCACCTCGGCGGCTCACGGGCTCACGCGCCCACTCCGGAACCCCGAGGTCTGCGGGGGACGTCTGGGACACCGCCTCGCGCAGCTTTTCCTTACTAATGCAGGTGTTTTCATCCTGGCACGTCTGCTTAGAGACCAAGGTGTAGATGCCTTCGCGGGTTTTGCCACCGACGACGGTGACATCCTCGAGGGTCAAACCGGTTGGGATATCTACCACACCGCGTCGATTCTTGTCATCGGACAGCTTCTCCAAAGCGGACTTCGCCGACATTTCCTCTTGAAGAGGGTAGTAACCAGCTTGTAGTGTTGGAGCTTCCTTGGAGACTTCGGCCATCAAAGCGCGGCGGGAGCCAACGACGTTCTTTTCAACAAGCTCGGGAACCAATGACGCGACCGAGTCGCCTTCGTCCACGCGGACCATCACGATTCGCCCGTTTCCCGTACCCGCGTAGTCTCGGGTACCGACAACCTCACGCTGGTACCAGATGTATCCCAGTGTGCCGACAAGCAAGAGCACAAGCGCTATCGATAAGGCACCGGCCCATTGCCGACGGCGCCTGTACTTCGGTTGCATCCGTTGCTTCCCTTTCCTCGCAGTCAGGTCCTCTACCACGTCATAAGAATGGTAGAGCCTATTGTTACATGACAAACAGTCAAATTCGGCAATTACTCGCCCGAATACGGCGTGTTGAGTACACGCTTACGTCCATCCAGCCACCCCTGCAGAATGTGGACGGCCGCCGCTTGGTCGATGCGTTTGCGCCCCTTCTTTGTATTGACGCCAGAGGCATGCATGGCTGCTGTGGCTGCCACAGTAGACATTCTTTCATCGACCATTCGGATAGGTACGCGCTGGCCAAGACGCGAATCGAGTTCTTCGGCGAGGGCCGCCGCAAAGGCGGATGCCTTGTCTGTGCTTGCGGTGGAATTACCCCGCAGGGCTACGGGCAGGCCGATGATGACTTCGACTACGAAGTTCTCTTCGACTTCCGTTGCTACCTGGCGCACATCACCCCCGTCGTCGGTAGCACGAACGGTGCGTAGCGGGGATGCCAAGATGCCATCGGGATCGCTGAGAGCTAAACCGATTCTCACTGTGCCCACGTCGATGCCCAGCCGACGGCCCCGGCCGGGGTCGTCATCTGCTGCTGGGCGCTGCGGTTCATAGAAAGCGACGACCCGGTCCGAGCCGTCCAAAGACGGGTTAGCCATTGGACTGAACCAGCGCCTTCACTGCCTCTAGGCCAGAGGCAATGCCCGCTTGATCGGATCCGGAGCCTTGGGCCAAAGCAGGCTTTCCGCCGCCACGCCCGGCTACCTTGTCCCCGAAGGTCTTTACGAGGTCGCCGGCTTTCACGCCGCGATCCACTGCTGCATCGGTAACAGCGGCGACGAATGGGACCTTCCCCCCATCGGTGGATGCGAAGAATATGACGGCGGCTTCAGTACCGAATCGCGCTTTCGCATCGGTCACCATAGTGCGCACATCGCCTGCGCTCACACCATCCGGCAGCTGAGAGGCCACCACCTTGATGCCTGAGATCGTTTCTGCCTTCGCCACGATCTCGCCCACACCTGCTAGCAATTGCTGGTTGCGTAACTGTTGGATCTGCTTTTCCGCTGCCTTGAGCTTGGCAGTCAACGCGTCCACGCGCTCTGGCAGTTCCTCGGTAGGCGCCTTGAGGTTGGCGGATAGATCGGCCACGACGTTTTTTCCACCGGAGAGGAAGCGGAACGAGTCCATACCGGTGTAAGCCTCAATGCGGCGTACCCCAGAGCCAACGGAGGATTCACCAAGCACGGCAATGGGGCCAATCTGCGACGAGTGATCCACGTGGATACCGCCACACAACTCCATGGAGAAAGGTCCACCAATTTCCACGACTCGAACGTGGTCACCGTAGTTCTCACCGAATAGAGCCATTGCGCCCATGGCCTTGGCTTCTTCCAACGAGGTTTCAATGGTGTTGACCTTGTAGTCACTATCCACGGCGCCGTTGGCGATGTTTTCAATGCGGGTCATCTGATCAGCCGTCAACTGCTCGCCGTACTGGAAATCAAAACGCAGGTAGCCAGGGCGGTTCATGGAACCGGCCTGCACGGCTGTTGGCCCCAGCACGTCACGCAATGCAGCGTGAATCAGGTGAGTGCCGGAGTGTGCCTGGCGCGCCTGGTGCCGCCACGCATTGTCTACCGATGCGGTGAGCTTCTGGCCCACAGCAAGCTCGCCACCGGTAACGGTCGCGAAGTGTACCCAGACCTTCTTGCCCACCTTTTGTACGTCGTGAACGTCCGCCGCGCCGGACTGCCCGCGGAATTCACCGCGATCAGCCATCTGACCACCGGCCTCGGCGTAGAACGGGGTGCGATCCACAATCACTTGGGCTTGTTCGTTTTGCCCCACGCGGTCAACAAGTTGCCCATCCTTGATGATTGCTAGCACCGCCGACTCGTCTTCCAGCTGGGTGTATCCCGTGAACACGGTCGGGTGGTTGTCCACGAAAGGACGGTAAACAGATTCGTCCGCATGCCCCATCTTCTTGGCGTTGTTATCAGCCTTGGCACGGGCCTTTTGCTCGGCCATGAGGGAGTGGAAACCCTCCTCGTCCACGGAGAGGCCGGCTTCATTCGCCATTTCGAGGGTCAAATCGAAGGGGAAGCCGTGCGTATCGTGTAGCGAGAACGCGGTGGCGCCGTCCACGACGGTCTTGCCTTCGGCCTTAGCTTGGGCCGCCGCATTCTCGAACAACTGGGAGCCCGATTCCAACGTCTTGAGGAATGCCTTCTCCTCACCCACAGCCACGGAACGGATGCGCTCCCAGTTATTGGCGATCTCTGGATAGGAGGGGGTCATGGTCTGGCGCACAGTATCCATCAACCGCTCCATGGTCTCACCGGTCGCACCGAGCAAACGCGCAGAACGAATGATGCGGCGCAGCAATCGGCGCAGAATGTATCCACGCCCCTCGTTACCCGGGGTCACACCGTCCAGCATCAGCATCAATCCGGTGCGGCAGTGATCAGCGATCACGCGGAAACGAATATTGTCGACGTCGTTCACTCCATAGCCCGCACCCGTTAGCTTTTCTGCCTCATCAATCACTGGGCGCAGAAGGTCAGTTTCGTAGACGTTCTCCACATCTTGGAGAATGCAAGCCACTCGTTCGACGCCCATGCCGGTGTCGATGTTCTTCTTGGGCAGGGGCCCAATGATCTCGAAGTTGTCTTTGCCGATGCCCTCACCGCGCTCGTTTTCCATAAACACGAGATTCCAGATTTCGATGTATCGGGTATCGTCCACGACCGGTCCGCCCTCTTGGCCGTGCTCTGGACCGCGGTCATAGTAGATTTCCGAACAAGGCCCACAGGGACCAGGGATACCCATCGACCAGTAGTTATCAGCCATTCCCAAGCGCTGAATGCGTTCGGCGGGAACACCGACCTTCTTCTCCCAGATGTGTGCTGCTTCATCATCATCGGTGAATACAGTGACCCACAGGCGGTCTGGATCGAGACCAAATCCACCGTCTTCTAGAGAGTTCGTCAACAGGGCCCATGCGTGCTTAATGGCGCCTTCCTTGAAGTAGTCGCCAAAAGAAAAGTTGCCCGCCATCTGGAAGAACGTGTTGTGACGGGTAGTCACGCCAACTTCTTCAATGTCGAGAGTGCGAACGCATTTCTGAATGCTGGTGGCCGTGTTGAATGGTGGGTTTTGCTGGCCCAGGAAGTAGGGCTTGAAGGGAACCATGCCGGCGTTGACGAACAGCAGGTTTGGATCGTCGAGAATCAGCGAGGCGCTGGGGACCTCGGTGTGCCCAGCGTTGGTGAAGTGCTTGATAAAGCGCTCGCGAATTTCATGCGTTTGCACGTGACTAATCCCTCAAATCTCGGCGACGGGTAACTACAACGTTCCTATTCTAGACCGAGGATGAAACGTTGGGGTATTGAGGTGCAATGACTACTCGCCACGCACGATGCGGCGCACCTTTTCCATCCTCTGGTTTATCGTGCGTTCATTGCCGTGCATAGTGGGCTCGTAATAACGCGCGTCCTGCAAATCATCGGGCAAGTACTGCTGTTGCACCACTCCCCGTGGGTCATCATGGGGATAGTCATAACCCACGGCGTTGCCCATCTCACGCGCACCCTGATAGTGACCGTCGCGCAGATGCGGCGGCACGGTGGTCCCCTTGCCCGCGTCCACGTCCGCCAGAGCCTTGCCGATAGAGTTGATTACCGAGTTGGACTTGGGAGCGGTCGCCAAGTGCAATGTGGCCTGCGCCAGGGACAGGCGCCCCTCCGGCATACCAATGAAGCTAACTGCTTGGTGGGCAGCTACCGCCACCTGTATCGCAGTGGGATCGGCCATACCAATGTCCTCACTGGCATGGATGACCAGTCGTCGCGCAATGAACCGCGGATCCTCCCCTGCCGCGATCATGCGCGCTAAGTAGTGAAGCGCAGCATCGGGGTCCGAGCCACGGATGGACTTGATAAAAGCACTCGTAACGTCATAGTGCTGATCGCCATCGCGATCGTAACGAACCACGGCTTTATTGATGGATCGCTTAATATCGTCCAGTGTGATTTCCACTGGGGCATCTGGTACGCCGCTGCGTGCCCGTTCGTTCGCTGCAGCATCCGGTGCGCCGCTGCGTGCCCGTTCGTTCGCTGCAGCATCTGATGCGCCACTGTGTGCCCGTTCCGCCAGCACGGATTCGGAGGCGGCCTCCAGATACGTCAAGCTTCGGCGCGCATCCCCAGCTGACAGTGCAACCAGTTGGCCCAGGGCAGCGTCGGAAAGAGTCACTGCCCCAGCCAATCCACGCGGATCCGAGATGGCACGGGTGAGTACCTCGGCGATATTGGCATCCGACAGTGGCTGGAGCTGGACCAGCAAGGAACGGCTCAGTAGCGGGGAAACCACGGAAAAACTGGGGTTTTCCGTTGTCGCGGCGACGAGCAACACCGTGCGATTTTCAACGGCAGAAAGCAGTGCATCCTGCTGCGTTTTGGAAAAACGATGGACCTCGTCAATGAACAACACAGTGGAACGGCCGTGGACGAGACGCTGACGGGCAGACTCGATAACCGCGCGTACCTCTTTCACCCCGGAGTTGAGAGCACTGAGCGCTTCGAAGTGACGATCGGAGGCGGCCGAAATCAAGCTAGCGATCGTAGTTTTACCTGTGCCGGGTGGGCCGTAGAGAATCACCGAACTATCCCCGCGCCCCTCGATGAGCCGACGCAAGGGGGATCCCTCGCCTAGAACACTCTCCTGCCCTACGACCTCATCTAGACTACGCGGACGCATGCGCACCGCTAAGGGGGCATGCGAACCGGGGTGGAAATAGCGACGGGCAGCACTACTTGCACCACCGTAGGGAGACTGCTGGTGGTTAGAATGGTGCACGTCCGCGTCCGCTGGGGAGCTTTCGCTGAATCGGCCTGCGGTGAACTGGTTCGAATTGGGGTAGTCAGAACCGAACTGGCCGGCATCGGAAGCGGAATCCCAGCCTTGATTGAACAAGTCGTCCCCCAACAGTTACACCACCCGCGATTGCGGATGCGCCCCAAGGCGCGCAAGAATCCGCAGTAACTCTACGGTCCAATCCCGAACAGCAGAGAAATCCACCACGGTATAAATGCCGGCGACCCGTTTGATCGCATCGACAGTTGTGGCGAGGTCCTGCAGCTGAGCATCTGACAACTGGGCGAGATCCCGGCTGAGATCGGCGGCCTCAGCTGGATAGAATCCACGGCTGCGCTCCAGATTGAGCCGACCATAGTGCAGCATCATCAGGGACATAAAAGCCCAGCCAATGAGCGCGGTCATCAAACCTCGGGCAACGACCTCATCGTCTTTAGCTGCGGGCCACACCGACCATACTTCAGCGCGCCACGCGGAAATGAAGTCCCGAATTTCGCGGTCTTCCAACGCCGGCGTGGAGTTATCCTGAGGGAATCCCGCGATCACGCACGCCACGTCGAACGCTATGTCACGGAAACTCGCCCATTCGTAATCGAGGAAAACCACCTGGTTTGCCAACATAATGTTGTCTGGAGTGAGGTCGAAAGGCGTGAATGCTAGCAGGTCAGTACGCGACTGACGATCCGCGGACTCTTCAGCAAAGGCAACCACCTCATCAGGTATCACCACCTGATTTTCCCGAAGCAGCCCTAATCCTTGCCGGATTAGCTTGGCAATATCCACATCAGATTCAGCGATGAAACCGGAATCCATCCCGTGTTTTATACACTGGCGCTTCATCAAAGTTTCATAAGACGAATGCCCCCCAAACGTATTGGCGTGCATTTTGCCCAACCGTCGTCCCAGTTTACGCACCGCCACCAACCGTTCCTCGGGCTCATGAAGCGTGAGGATATCGGTGTAGTTCGGCCCGTCGCCGGCGTCAGAAAGAATAAGAATGCGTTGCTCGATGTCGTAAGCCAACAGCAAGGGGCCCGGGCGGCAAGCCTCAGGAAGGGTATTCGTGTATTGGTAGGCTACCACTTCCCTGATGAGGCTGAGGTTGTTCATCGCGACGGAGTCGATGCCACCGGCGTTCGTGCTTTCAGGCTCAGGTTGCCCGTCGACGACCGGCGCCGTGCCAGCATTGGCCGGGGGCAACTGTTTGATGACAACCGTGCGTTCGTGGAGGAAAGGGTTGGGCGTCACACGGCAACGGAGAACTAAAGCCGGGCCATCCCCTCCCAAATCCTCGGGCATAGAAAGCTCCGGGGTGCCACCAAAACGGGCCGCCAGCAGGTGGCGGGCCGCATCCATGGTGGCTTCTACCGATTGCACGTGGGTTGTACCTTTCCTCGCGGGACCTGCTACTGAGGCTTGCTCTTTGGCTTGAAATCGATGCCGGATTCCTTCCGCTGAGCTGCAGAAATCTCGCCTGGGGCATCGGTAAGCGGATCCACACCACCACCGGACTTAGGGAAGGCAATCACATCGCGGATGGAGGAGAACCCACCCAGCAGGCTCACGATACGGTCCCATCCGAATGCGATACCGCCGTGTGGTGGAGCACCGAACGCGAAGGCATCCAGCAGGAAGCCGAACTTCTCCTGCGCCTCCTCCTCAGAGATACCCATGACCTTGAATACACGCTCCTGGATATCGTGACGGTGAATACGAATAGAACCGCCCCCGATCTCATTGCCGTTACACACGATATCGTAAGCGTAAGCTAGTGCGGAGCCGGGATCCGTATCGAATGTGTCCAGAAATTCCGGCTTTGGGGAAGTAAATGCGTGGTGCACTGCCGTCCACGCGCTATTGCCCAGCGCCACGTCACCGGATGCAGTGGCATCAGCTGCGGGCTCGAACAGAGGAGCATCCACAACCCACGTGAAGGCCCAGTCCCCTTCCTTGATCAAGCCCAACTTGTTTGCGATCTCACCGCGAGCTGCACCGAGCAGAGCGCGAGAAGACTTGGTCTCGCCGGCGGCGAAGAAGATGCAGTCGCCTGGCTTTGCGCCCACGTGATCAGCGATGCCCGCGCGCTCTTCTTCGGTGATGTTCTTGGCCACAGGGCCGGACAGCTCACCGTCCTCGCCCACTAGGATGTATGCCAAGCCCTTGGCGCCACGCTGCTTAGCCCACTCCTGCCAAGCATCCAGCTGACGGCGAGGCTGTCCAGCGCCACCTTCCATGACTACTGCGCCCACGTATTCATTCTGGAACACGCGGAACGTCGTGTCCTTGAAAAAGTCGGTGCACTCGGTGATCTGAATGTCGAAGCGCAGGTCTGGCTTATCGGAACCGTACAGGCGCATCGCATCGGCGTACGTCATGCGTGGGATCGGCGTGGAGATTTCGTAACCGATTTCTTTCCAAATGGCCACCAAGATTTCCTCGGCCAGGGCGATGACATCTTCCTGATCCACGAAGCTCATCTCAACGTCCAGCTGAGTAAACTCCGGCTGGCGGTCGGCACGGAAATCCTCGTCGCGGTAGCAGCGGGCGATCTGGTAATAACGCTCCATACCCGCGACCATCAGTAGCTGCTTGAACAGCTGTGGAGACTGTGGCAATGCATAAAACGTGCCCGGCTTTAGACGCGCGGGAACTAGGAAGTCACGGGCGCCCTCAGGGGTGGAGCGGGTCAGCGTAGGGGTTTCGATCTCCGTGAAATCGTGACGTGCTAGCACACTACGGGCTGCCGCATTGACCTTGGAGCGCAAGCGCAGCGCATCACCCTGGGTCTTGCGGCGCAGATCCAGGTAGCGGTACTTCAGGCGGGTTTCCTCTCCCACTTCACCAGCAGAAGAAGGATCGTCAATCTGGAATGGTAGAGCGGCCGAAGCGTTGAGAACCTCAAGAGCCGAAACGTTAACCTCGACGCCGCCCGATGGAAGATTGGGGTTTTCTGACCCCTCAGGACGGGCCTCAACGATTCCGGTGACCTTGATGCAGTATTCGCTGCGGAGATCATGCGCGCGCTCGGCAACTTCCGACTCGCGGAAGACTACCTGTGCGATGCCGGAGCGATCGCGCATGTCGATAAAGATCACGCCACCGTGATCACGACGGCGCCCCACCCAACCGGTAAGGGTAACTTCTTGGCCAATGTTTTCTGGACGAAGTTCGCCCGCAAGATGCGTCCGCAACACGTTTACAACGTTCCTTTTCCTCTAAGTGTGCAATCGACCCCTCAGCTTACCGCATTTGCTCTGTAGCCCTCTCTCCGGCCCAGCCTCATCCCCTCAACCCGGTGGCTGGGATTCTCTCTCACAGCTGACAACCTTCCTGGCATTTTGCGGGCCAACCATTTGCCCCTTTTGTTCCTTGGGGCAGCGCTCGCTAATCCGCCGGCACGTTGTGAAGGCTCACGACTTTTTTCCGACGCCCCCCTCTCTCCCCAGCAACGAATAGCGTTGGCGGCTGGGTACCCACCACCCCACGCCCTAGCCCTAGTTCGAACCCGAGCTCGCACCCTAGCTCGCACCCCTCGGGTAGCAAACGAGGTTGGGGGGCTGGGTACCCACCACCCCACGCCCTAGCCCTAGTTCGAACCCTAGTTCGCACCCCTCGGGTAGCGAACGGGGTTGGGGGCTGAGTACCCACCACCCCACGCCCTACCCCACGCCCTCATTCCCACAATGTGCAGCAGAACTCTGACAAAATCACGGGAAGGGTCAGGCGGTGAATGCAACATCTTCGGATGGATCGAGGTTAAAGAATACTTCCCTCGGGGTCAGTCCATCTAGCACCACCCGTGGAGTGTCGTTGATGAGGTCTTCATATTCCTGGAGTTGCTCATGGGTCACCGTGGCAAGATCGGTGCCTTTCGGAATGAATCGGCGTAGCTCGGCATTAATATTCTCGTTACTCGGCCGCTGCCATGGGGAGTGCGGATCGCAGAAGTAGAGCTTCAACCCCTCAAAATGTTCGGCCAGCTGACCACTGGCAGCCATTTCCGCTCCCTGATCCCAGGTCAGGGTCTGGACACGACGGTCTGGGGCGATAGCCATCTGGTTGATCTGCCCGAGCATGTCTTTCAACGCGGTGACCACGGTCTGGGACGTGTGATCGGTGGTTAACAACCTGGCCATGAACAACCGGCTATGCCGTTCTATCAAGGTGATGATCGCGTGCTTTCCACCCTGAGCGCCTCACACGAGATCACCTTCCCAATGCCCTGGCACCGCCCGGTCAGCAGCGTGTGGTGGGCGGGTGGAGTATTGTCGCGCCATGAACCCATGGTTTCGCCCCGCGCCCGCGAGTCGGTAGCTTCGAGCGGGGTCGTCGTCCTGTGCGACCTGACCGAAAGGGCGTAGTCGACGGTTAACTCATGGCGTAGCCCACCAGCTGCTTGGACGTAGAGGGCTTGGTAAATCGTTTCGTGTGACAAGGTCAACTCCTGATGAATGCCGGATAAACGTTTCAGCCTAGCTACAATACGTTTCGGTGAGACCTGCCGGTTCAAGCAGTCGAATGACGATACGTCGTAACGTGGTATGAGCATCAAGTTTTCGCGGTTTCGGGCGTTTGGCTGCATCGATGCTGCGTTGCTGGGCTATCAGTGGGTGATACACCCCGTCGATACTGTTGCGGGTTACCTCGCGGCTGATCACGCTGGGATGCCTGCCGAGTTGTCGGGCGGTGCGGCGGATGGAATAACTCTGATCTAGGCAAAACTTGATGTAGACCCTGTCGAACGCGGTTAAGCGCATACCCCGGCCGACTTTGACTGTCGCTGGCTGATAATTCACCACCACGGGGTCTACTGACAACACAATGGGTTGATCACGGTTACTTGTCGACGATACCGACGGGCGGGACACAGGCATGACAGAATTATGTACCCACCGGTACACGGTAACTGGGTGGACACCAGTTCTGGCGGCAATATCGTGATCACTTCGCCCAGCACATGCTAAGAACATGACCATCATCTGGGTGGTTGTCTTGTGGGTGGCAAGACCACCACCACGTCCCCGCGCAAGGCGCGCACCTTGGCTTGTGATGTAGTCCCGCAACGCACGGTCGGTACAGCCAGTGGCTTGGGCTGCGTGCAGTGCGCTGTAGCGGTGGTTCGCGATCAGGTCGAAAGCAGCAACAACAGCAGGATCGGGAGTGTAGGACATCATCAACACCTCATGAACAAATCAGGGTGTTGCATTCACCACTAGACCCCACCCTCATTTTTGTTGGACTTCTGCTGCACATTCGTGGTTCAGCGCGAGATCATTGGTACCTGAGCATTCAGAAGAGGCCCCTATGCCCTCCACCCTGCACATCCTGTCGTTCCTCCTTAATCCCTTCCGCCTTGTCAAGCCCCCACTCTTTTACAAGCAGCCTCGGGCGCGTCAATTCCAATCGACCCTTCGCAATGCTAAAAACCACATCACCTATGCAAAGCAGCAGGACTCCTACACCCTTAACAACCTCGCCCGCAGAGTTGAAAACCCTTATCGAAATACCCATTTCACCTCCGCAGCGACCTCCCCTAGGGTGCAAGTAAAAGATGATCGCAACGTCCCGCGCCGTATCGGTTTGCAAGCACTTCCCTATAGGTTGCGCCTAGAAGATGACGCGGGAAATGCGGAAATGTGGCACGATTTAACGTGTGACTTTTAACAACAACCTTGGCGACTACAGCGACCGCGGAAGTTCTGCAGGTGGCGCTGGTTTTGGTGGCGGCATGCGTGGTGGCGGCGGTGGTGGTCCACTGATGTGGATCCTCGGCAGCGTCATCGGCCGAAAGTTCGGCATCCCCGGCATTCTGATCTTCGGCGCCATCCTTTTCTTTATGAACGGCGGCTTGGGCATGTTCGGTGGAGGTAGCAGCCAACAAGCTAGTCAACAGGGTGGCTCGGGTTCCTTCGCTCACTGCAAAACCGCCGAAGATGCCAACAACGACGATGATTGTCGCATGTTGGCCACGGCAAAGTCCCTGGATAAATTCTGGAGCAAGGCCGCTCCAGCTGAAATCGGCCAAGACTACTCTCAGCCGGGTTTGAAGCTGGGCAATGGCCAGGTCAACTCCGGTTGTGGCTCCGCGAATATGGCCCAAACGGGTCCGTTCTACTGCCCCTCCGATCAAACTGTGTACATCTCCACAAAGTTCTTCAGTGAGTTGAAGAAGCTCGGTGGTTCGGACGCACCGTTTTCCCAGGAGTACGTTGTAGCCCACGAGTTTGGCCACCACATTCAAAACATCGAGGGCAATTTGGGTCTTTCGGATTACAACCAGCCTGGTCCAGATTCCAACGCAGTAAAGATGGAACTGCAAGCCGATTGCTACGCGGGTGTTTGGGCACAGAACGCGGACAAGGGGCCAGATGCGGTGCTGGATCCGATCACCCAAAACCAGGTTGATGAGGCCGTTCGTTCCGCACAATCCATCGGAGACGATCATATCCAGGAAAGCTCCGGTGGCGGCGTTCAACCCGATAAGTGGACCCACGGATCTTCTAAGCAGCGCGTGGAATGGTTCATGCGGGGCTACCAAGGCGGCACGGTTGATAGCTGTCGCCAAAATTTCAGGCGCTAAACCGGAAAGAGGGCCGGCGGGTGATTTCTCACCGCCGCGCCCTTTTTCTATGCTTCTGGTGTTGCGCAGGACCTCGTCTTCCAGGTGCGCACAGCAGATGACGGGCGCCGCAGCACCCATGCAATGGACGCTGGTTCTAACTGTCGCAAACCCTCTCAGGTGCGCACAGCAGATAACGGGCGCCACAGCACCCATGCAATGGACGCTGGTTCTAACTGTCGCAAACCCTCTCAGGTGCGCACAGCAGATAACGGGCGCCACAGCACCCATGCAATGGACGCTGGTTCTAACTGTCGCAAACCCTGCCGGGTGCACTCCGTAAAACGGAATCCGCAATGGGAGTACATCAAGCACAAGTCACACAAGCACAAATCCAGCAAGCACAAGTCACGCAAGCATAAATCCATCAAGGACAAATCCAGCAAGCGCAAGCTTCTCTTGCAGGACCACTAACGCATAAGCCTCATGGGCTTGACCCAGCCCAGCAGCGCACCGATCCCATACAGAGCAGCAAACAGCGCACCTGCGCCAGCCACGCCGGCCAGCAACTTTAGGAACCATCCCTTGGATGATGAAGGAGCTGCATCGGAGCCACTGGTCCCGTCAGAGCCTGGCTTGTCTGGGTTACCAGGCTCGACCGGTGGTTGTGGGTCCCCAGTCTCAGGCTTTCCGCCTGGAGCTTTGAAACCGACCTTGATTGGGTCGTGATCGCTCGCGCGAAAGACGTCCGGGCTGTAGAAATCTACCGCGTTGTAGTTGCGCCGGGAGTATTCAAAGCTCGTGGCTTCGTCACTGTTGATATCCCAAACGTCGGCTCCAGTGACGAGCTTCAGCGCTGCGGCATTGGCCATCACGTGGTCCAGGGAACCCAGCCGACCACTGAATTGGTAAGACAAGCCCGCATCGAAGTGAGTATCGAGGTTGGTAAACCCGCTCTCCTCCAGAACGCGAATGGCATCCTCCTTCGCGTAGGCATTGAAGTCGCCCATCACGAATTGCGCCTTGTCCTGCCAATCCTCCTGCGTTCCCAACCACTCGTTGAGTTGCTTGGACATCTCTGTACGCAACCGGGCATTATTGCCTTGGCCATCGCCAGTATCAGCATCGCCACGGGCCACCGAACCCTTGGACTTGTAGTGGTTCACTACTGCCACAAAGCTCTGACCTTCCTCGTCCGTCCGAAACTCTTGGGCCAGAGGCTGGCGCGCAATTCCGTTGAAGGCTTCGTGGTCCAGAATGCGGGATTCCCCTACCGGGGTCACCTTGTCGGGGTTGTAGATGAATGCGGTACGGATTACGTCCTCATCGTCTGGCAAGGTCTTGGGGCTGGGTACGAACTTCCAATTGCCACCAGCAGCATTCAGCGCGTCGACCAGTCGCTTCAACGATTCATCCCGATCGTGACCGAACTTCGCGGAGTTCTCGATCTCTTCCAAACCGAGTACGCTCACGTCCAGCTGGTTGATCGCCGCGACGATCTTCGCCTGCTGATCGTTGAATGCCTCCTGGCTGTAAGCTCCACGCACCTTGCACCCATTCGCCGTCACCGCCTTGCCATCACGGTCCTTGTACGCGCCACAACCTGCTTCATCCGCACCCAGATCGGTGAAGTAGTTCAACACATTGAAGCTCGCGATGGACAGCTGGCCGCCAACTTCGCGGGGACCGTTCGCTTCTGCTGCCCGGGAGTCGTCCCACGCAATCGGCAGCTCTGCCCGCTTGGTATCACCAGTGACTTCGCCAGTGGGCTGCAAGCCCCACTTCTTGAAGTTGTAGCTCAGCACCACTGGGTTCTGGAAGGTCACCTTGTCACCGGTACGCAAGGAACGAATGCCCTCTTGCGTGGATAAGTATGGCAAAGGCACGTCCTTGGCCGCATCGTTGAGGAAGTAATTGCGTGTCGCAGCATCGTCGAGGGTGATCACCTGCTTGAGGTTGTTATCCTCATATTTCTGCGCATCTGCCCCGGGGGCCACCATCTGCGTTGCTTGGTACAGCGGCTTGTCTCCAGCCACTAAGTCCACACTGCCGAAGCTAGAGACCTCGTAGTTGTTGGTAACGGTGTATCCGCCTGTGGGCTTGAACAGCATGTGCTCGTTAGCTTCCCGCTGCGCCGGATCGGTTGGCACGTTATCGCCGATGGGCTTCGGCTTTTCACCGCAGTCTGCCGCTGGGTCGGTGGATTGTTTGGTCGACGCCGCCGTGATCTGCGTGGACGTGTTGAACTCGGACACGCTACCCGTGACAATGACACACTTATCGAGCTCACTGGGAGCGGTATTACCGGTGTATACGAACACGGCCTGAGAGGCCTCCCCTGCCTGGCGTGCCTTGCCTCCGGTGCCACCCATTTGAATCACGAAACCCTTGAGGCCTCCCGTTGGGTAGGACGCTGTAACCCAACCCACTGTGGTGACGGACTTGTCAACCAGGGGAGATTTTTCACCCGTGGACTGAATATCCGATATGGGGGTGGTCTTTTGCTGAGTGGACTCTGAATCGTTGCCGGGATCCGTGCCAGGGTTCGTAT
This sequence comes from Corynebacterium auriscanis, assembly GCF_030408435.1. NCBI lineage: Bacteria > Bacillati > Actinomycetota > Actinomycetes > Mycobacteriales > Corynebacteriaceae > Corynebacterium > Corynebacterium auriscanis. The sequence goes on from NZ_CP047046.1 coordinate 1,317,487, forward strand.
TGGGATCCGTACCGGGGTTCGTATCTGGATCCGTGCCAGGGTTCGTATTGGGATCCGTGCCAGGGTTCGTATTGGGATCCGTGCCAGGGTTCGACGAGTCGCCCGTCAGGGCATCCCCACCAGTGAACTGCGGGGTGGGATCGCCAGCCAGGAAGTCCTGCGCATTGTCGTCGGTATCCGCGCCGGCTTGCTTGCGCGAAGCCGAGGTGGTGTTGGACAGCGTGCTGGCCGGAGTTCCTTCCGCCACAGTGGTGGCACCAAATCCGACGATGTCTACTGCGCTATCCCCCTGAGACCACTGTGCGGAGGTTTTGGTGAGGACCACGGTGCCCCTGGATCCGGACATGGCGAGTTGATTGCTTTGGGCGTCAGAAGAAAAGGAAGTAGTGCCACCTGTTCCCTGAGCACCTTGGATGAGGTAGTACCCTCCGGGAGCGATCTCACCGGCCAGAGTCACGGTAGTGCTGGCGGTGGTCCCCTTGGAAGACAGATAGTGCACGGCCCAACCGTCAAGAGAAATGGGTTTAGAGGTGGGGTTGTACAGTTCGATGAAGTCGTGCGTGAGAGTGGCACCAGTGTTACCACCGCCACCGTAGACCTCGTTGATGATAACGTTGTCACCGCTGGTTGCAGCGCTTGCAACACCTGTTGATACTGACGCGCCGAATGCCCCAGGAACGACCAGCGTGCATAACGTCAAACCGGATACAGTGAGGGCCGAAGACAGCTTTCGCTGAGCAGAAAACAAGGAAATCAAGCCTTTCTTCAAGGTAAACCCCCGGAGCCGACTATCGAGGATGTCATTGGCGCTCCAGGGTGGGAACTAATGAAAGATTGAGTGAACGAGCCCCGGCTAGCGAGCTTGTGGCAGAATTCGCTTCGGCAGCTTCACCCAGTTAGGGATCATCCACTGTGGGATCATGCCGGTGTCATAAGCCCATGCCAGCAGACCTGCGCCAGCTAGGACGGACAACAGACCACCGAAGAGGAACGCCCAGAAGCCACGTTGCTGCTCCTTGGAGGATCCAGCGGAATCGGAAGAGCCGGGCTGGTCGGAGGAGCCGGGTACGTTATCGCCTGGGGTTGGCCCGGCCGGGAGTGTGGCGCCGTTGACCGGCATCATCTGGTCGGTGCCATTGTCGGTTTTCACTCGCAGTGCCACCGCGTTGGCCGGAACCATAACCTCGAGGGAGGTCTTACCGGTTTCGTTGTTGTCATTGGTGATGGTGTTGTCCAAATCCCCACTCACGGCCGGGGCCCACTTAATCTGCTCGCCCTCCTCATACGCGAAGGAAACCTCAACGGTCTTGGCCATTGGCTCACCCTTGGTGGTGTAGCTCAGAGACGATAGCTCAATCTTTACCTTCTGATCCGCCGTCAGCTCGGCTGGGTTTGCATCCACAAAGTGCACGCCCACGCTGGTCTGATCGGTACGTGCTGCCAAGTCCTTGCTTGATGCGAGGTACTTGTTGAAGGCATCCACGTCGACTAGGCCCGTGTCCTTAATCTTGTTCGAGCCACCCTCATGGGTATCGAAGCCGGTGAAGCCATCGCCTTCGGCGAGCAGGAAATTATTACCTGCAATGCGGTAAGTCTTGTTCTCGTCCAGAACCTTGCCATCAACCTTCACCGAGGTGATGCGAGAACCGATTGGAGCCGTAGGATCGTAGGTGTACTCCACATTCTTGGACAAGCCCAGTACCAAAACGGGGCGCTCGTCAGCTGCAGCGTTGCGCCACTGCTGCTCGAGAACCTTCTTGAACTGGGCACCCGTAACGTCCACGACACCCAGGGTGTTGTTGAAAGGCTGAACAGCGTATGCATCCGAGAAAGTGACCTCTCCAGACATCAAATCCTCGCGAACACCACCGGCATTCATGATGCCGATATCGGCCTTGAAATCGGTGGACTTGTTCACCGATTCCAAGGTGGCATCGGCGATCATGGAGTTCAACGTGGATTCGGTACCACGGTTGCTGCCGGAGTCCGCCCCAGAGTTCGACCCACGAAAGAAGTTGGTAGCCGTGGTCGCGACGACCTTCTGCCCCTCTTCCTTAGCAGCGGTGGCCGCGGCCTGCACGATCTTTTCGACTTCCGCATCCTTCTCACCGTTACAGGCCTTCACAACCTCATCGGAGGTGCGGTTGGTGGTCTTTACGCTGACCACGCGCTTTTCCTTCTTGTCGAAAACAACATCGATGTCACCAATCAGCATGCCGTAGTTCGCAGGCTGCACTACAGGAGGCTGGCCATCGAGATTACGGTTCTGGTGGGTATGGCCAGCGATGACGGCATCGACATCCTTGCTGAATCCCGCGGAGGTCACACCTTCGTGAACCAGTCCGATGACCACGTCGGCCTGTCCTTGCTGCTTCAAACGAGTGGCCTCAGCGTTCACAGCCTCGATAGGCTTAGAGAAGGTGATTCCGGGGATACCGGCAGGGCTTACCAGCTGATTCGTCGTATCGGTAATGGCGCCAATATAGGCGATTTTCACACCGCCTTTATTAACGATCGTGCTAGGTGCAACCTGAGCGCCCTTCATATTTGCCGCCAAGTATGGGAACTTGGCCAGCTTGCTGCCGTCAACACCCACGCGGCCGTTGAGGTCATCCCAACCCTTGTCCAGCTCGTGGTTACCAACTGCCGAAGCTTCCAGTTCCATGGCATTGAGAACCTCCACGGTCGGCTTGTCTTTCAGAATGGAGGACTCAAAAGGAGAACCACCGATGTTGTCACCAGCCGAAACAAAGCTAGTGTTCGGGTTGGTCTCGCGCTCCTTATCCAGGAAGCACGCCAGCGCGCCAGCGCCGATCTCGGTCACTGTGCCGCTTTTGGATGTCTTCTGCTGGATGTGACCGTGGAAGTCGGTCACGCCCAGGATGTTCAGGCTTACTTGGTCGGCCTCCGCTGCATATGCGGGAACAGACAGCGAAGTAAAGGCGACACTTGGGGTAACAACAAGCGCCAGCGCGGCACGCGAGAGCTTTCGCGACATAGGTAGGGCTCCTCTTCAGAGTATTGAAACGACAAGAGGAGCTAACCACCCGTTAGCTCCTCTTCGCTCGGCAACAATTCACGCGGTCTTGCGCCTTTGCCCTCGTGTCAGAAAGATTTAGCCCTGAGTTTACTTGGCTCGCCCCCGTTTTGGGGACGAACTTAACCTAATTCAAGACGGTCGCGAGTTCGGCGACCACCGAATCGACCGCCACGTCGCGCTGCTCGTGTGCAGCTAGGTCCTTCAGTGCTACCGTTCCTGCTTCCAGCTCTGCATCACCCATCACGAGGGCGAATGTGGCGCCTGCGCGATCGGCGCCCTTCATCGCACCCTTGAGCCCTCGATCTCCATAGGACATATCGGCGCTGAGCCCCGCAGCCCGCAGCTCGTCAATCAACCGAGCCATCTTGGCCTTGGCAGCACTTCCCAGGGCCACGCCGTAAACATCCACCCGTCGCCCCTCGGATGCCTGCGTGCCCTCTGCCCGCAACGCCAGCAAGGTGCGGTCTACACCCAACCCAAAACCGATGCCCGAGAGATCTTGTCCGCCCAGCTGAGCCATCAAACCGTCATAACGGCCACCGCCACCGATACCGGACTGCGCGCCCAATCCATCGTGGACGAACTCGAAACAGGTTTTGGTGTAGTAGTCCAACCCGCGCACCATACGGGGGTTGATAGCGTACTGCACGCCAAGATCGTCCAACATTCCAGTCACGGTCTCAAAGTGCTCGCGAGAACTATCACTCAGGTGGTCGAGCATCAGTGGAGCATCGGCCAGCATCTCCTGCATTTCCGGGCGCTTGTCGTCCAATACGCGCAGTGGATTGAGTTCGGCGCGCCGAGTCGTTTCCTCGTCCAAGGGCAGCTTGCGCAGGAATTCTTGCAACTTGGCACGGTATGCGGGGCGATCGGAATTATCGCCCAAGGAGGTCAGTTCCAAGCGCTGGCCGGTGAGCCCGACGCTGCGGTAGCAACGATCGGCCAGGGCAATCACCTCGGCATCGAGGTAAGGATCATCAACCCCCACGGCCTCCACGCCGACTTGCTGCAACTGGCGATAGCGGCCTGCTTGAGGCCGTTCATAACGGAAAAAGGGGCCCGCGTAGACCAGCTTGACGGGCAATTGTCCGCGATCCAAGTTGTTTTCAATGACTGAACGTATAACCCCAGCGGTACCCTCCGGGCGCAAGGTCACACTGCGGCCGCCGCGGTCTGCGAACGTATACATTTCCTTGCTCACCACGTCGGTTGATTCACCGACGCCCCGGGCAAACAGATTCGTGTCTTCAAAGATTGGCAGCTCGATGTGTTCGTAACCGGCTTGGCGGGCGGCATTCGTAAACGCCTCGCGGATCGCTAGGAACTCATGCGAGTTCGGCGGGAAGTACTCTTGCACGCCCTTGGGCGCGCTTAATGCCTGTAACTTTTTCTTCGCTGCGCTGTCATTCACAAGTACAAAGTTTAACCATTACCTTTTGACGCGCAGGGTGCAGGTAGTACTAACGAACCGCCTGCAGGTACCCGTTGGTGCGCTTTTCTTCACCAATGGTCGTAGCTTGGCCATGGCCGGTAACAACGACATCGTTGTCGTCGAACTCATGGGTGAGTTTTTTGAGGGACAACACCATATCCTCCGGTGAGCTACCCGGCAGATCAGTTCGGCCTACCCCGCCACGGAAGAGGACGTCACCGCCGATGATGAATCCCGGCACGCGGAACATCACATGGCCTGGAGAGTGCCCCGGCATGTGGTGGATATCGAATTGCACTCCCGCGATGTCGATGCTGTCTTCCGTCAACTCGCGCAGGTCGGCAACCGGTTTCATGGTGGCGACATCAAAAATTTGGGCAAAAGGGGAAGCTGATTGATCCATTTCCAAAAATGGACGGTCTAACGGGTGAACATAAACGGGTACGTTAAAGTCCGCAGCATCGCGGATGTGATCAATGTGACCGTGCGTGAGGACAACTTTTTCCACGTGGAAGTTCAGGTCACGGCCCAAGCTGGTGACCGTATCGAAAGCGCCCAGGCCAGGATCAATGACCACGGCCGGTGCGGGAGCGGATGTGTCGTGCCCCGATGTAGAGGCGGAGGAGCTGGATCCCGTGGCGGCGTCGGTAATAGAAGAACCCGCAGGGGTGCCGGCAGCAACAGAGCGATTGATGAGAACATAGCAATTGGTCTGGAAAGGACCGGCCGAAAACGTGAGGATCTCCACCGATGGTGAAACGGCATCCACAGTGACGGGCGCGCTGGGGCTGGTCGAGGGATTAAACAAGTCAGTCATGTATCCAACCTTAGCGAGCTGAGTGTTTTGGGTGCGTTACCTTAGGAACATTGGGAGCTCTAAGGCATAATGGCCTATTGATAGTTGCAAGCTGGATGGCGCGGAAACTATGCCGTCGTAACCGTTGTAGAAAGGTCGCTAATTAGCGTGTCCCAGAAGAACCTCGACCGCGATATGCCCAATAAGGGACGGCGCGATGAAGCTCTCAACGAGCTGGAAAAAACCCTTCGATCCCGCGAACGGCGCGCGAAGGCCGCGCCACTAGGCGTAATTTTCGCCACCCTCGCTGTATTGGTTTTGCTGGTCGGCGGTATTTACATGGCTGTTACGTGGAACAGCGACGAAAAATCGACTGAAGCGGCTGACCAAACTTCCTCCGAACAGCAAACGCCCGAAGCTGCGGCAATGCCGGACAAGCCACTGGAGCCTTACGGCCAGACCGTGAAATGTGAGTACAAGAAGGACGGGAAGGCTGCAAAGCCCGTGTCCGCGCCAAACGGTGATGGAATTGCAACCACCGGTACGCAGAAAGTCATCATCAAGACCAACGAGGGCGACATACCCCTCGAGGTTGATGCGGCGCAGTCCCCTTGTACCGTGAATTCCTTCGTTCACCTAGTGGAAGCGAAGTTCTTCGACAACACCGTATGCCACCGTTCGGTGAAATCCGATGGACTGACAATCTTGCAGTGTGGTGACCCCACCGCAAAGGGCAACGGTGGCCCTGGCTACCGATTTGCCAACGAGTTCCCGGAGAACGCCTTCGTGAAGAAGGGTGAAAAGGTAGATCCGATGAACCCACCAGAGGGCCTGCAAAAGCCAGTGAAGTACCCACGCGGCTCCCTAGCTATGGCCAACACCGGTCAGCCAGAGACCAATGGTTCCCAGTTCTTCCTGGTGGATCAGGATTCCACCCTGCCTCCGACCTACAACATGTTCGGCAAGATCACCGACGAGGGCCTAAAAACCCTGGACAAGATCTTGGAGAAGGCACCGCAAGACGATGGCAAGCCCAAGGACGAGGTGCGCATCACCTCGGCCACGAAAGCTTAATTAAAGGAGCAGCCCGCCCGGGCTGCTCCTCTTTCCTTAGCCACCCGTGGTCACGCGATAGACGTCAAAGACACCCTCAACGTTGCGCAACTGGTTCATGGTGTAGCCCAGCTGCTTGGTATCCGAAACCTCAAAGGTGAAGCGGATATTCGCCACCCGATCGTCCGCGGTGTGCGAACTGGTCGCCACGATGGGCACTTTCTGATCAGAGATCACACGGGTGACCTCCGAGAGTAAACCGTTGCGGTCCAACCCCTCAATTTGAATTGTCACCAAGAACACCGCGTTGTTAAACGAGCTGGCCCACTGCACCTCCACCAAACGGGCGGGTTCCGCGTGCAGCTTCGGAGCATTCGTACAGTCCGTACGGTGAACAGATACTCCCCCGCCTTTGGTGATGAAGCCGAACACTTCGTCCCCCGGCACCGGAGTGCAGCATTTCGCCAACTTCGCCGAAAAATCTGCCTGGCCCTGCACAAGGATTCCCGATCCATCGCCGCGGCCCTCTTGCGGAGTATTCGCGATTCTGGAAACTGCTGGGGTTCGCCGAACCAGTTCGTCCTCGGCCTCTTCGGGGCTGCCGAAAGTCTCGATGAGTAGCTTGACCACGTGGTCGGCGCCCACTTCAGAACGCCCGATCGCGGCGTATAGCGCATCAACATCGCTGTAACCCAACTGCGAGGCAATGGCCCGCATGGAATCTGCAGTGAACAACCGATGCAGTGGCAGGCCGCCGCGCTGAACTTCGGCCGCCAGCATATCGCGACCTTTCTCCGTAGCTTCCTCACGGCGCTCCTTGGCAAACCAAGCGCGGATTTTGTTCTTGGCCCGTGGGGATACAACGATGTCCAGCCAATCTCGATTGGGGCCGGCGGATTGGTCCTTCGAGGTGAAAATCTCGACCTTATCGCCGGTCTTGAGCTTAGATTCCAGCGCGACCAGCTTGCCGTTGACCTTGGCACCGATGCACCGGTGCCCCACTTCGGTGTGCACCGCGTAGGCAAAGTCCAGCGGGGTAGCCTCCGCCGGCAGAGTCACGGCATCACCCTTCGGCGTGAACACGAAGATCTGATTAGTCGATAGATCGTAACGTAGGTTGTCAAGGAACTCGTTCGGATCAGCGGCTTCTTTTTGCCAATCCAGGAGCTGGCGCATCCAGGCCATCTGGTCGACTTCACCACTATCGCCCTTGTGGCTACCCTTGGTTTCCTTGTAGCGCCAGTGCGCCGCGATACCGAACTCGGCCTTGTGATGCATTTCGTGCGTACGGATCTGCACTTCCAGTGGCTTGGCCTTGGGCCCGACCACGGTGGTGTGCAGCGATTGGTACACCCCAAAGCGTGGCGCGGAGATGTAGTCCTTAAACCGGCCTGGCATCGGATGGTATAAGGTGTGGATCGCGCCCACGGCGCCATAGCAATCGCGCACGGAATCAACCAAGATACGGATGCCTACGAGGTCGAAAATCTCATCAAAATCTCGCCCTCGCACGATCATCTTCTGATAGATCGACCAGTAGTGTTTAGGCCGTCCAACCACGGTGGCCTGAATGCCGGAACGTCGCAACGCTTCCTCGATCTCGCGCTTCACATCCGCGATGTACGAGTTTCGCTTGGGCGCGCGATCTGCGACCATCCGCACGATCTCGTCGTATTTCTTCGGATACAAAATGGCGAAGGATAGATCCTCCAGCTCCCACTTCACGGTCGCCATTCCCAGTCGGTGTGCCAGCGGGGCGATCACTTCGAGGGTTTGCCGGGCTTTCTTGGCCTGCTTTTCCGGTGGCAAAAAGCGCATGGTTCGCATGTTGTGCAACCGGTCGGCGACCTTAATTACCAGCACTCGGGGATCGTTGGCGATTGCTACAATCATCTTGCGAATGGTTTCGGCTTCCGCTGCGGACCCCAGCACCATCTTGTCTAACTTGGTTACTCCGTCGACTAGTCGCGCAACTTCCGCGCCAAAATCGGCCGTCAATTCATCGAGGGTATAGTCCGTGTCCTCGACAGTATCGTGCAACAGGGCGGCCACCAGCGTGGTCGTATCCATGCCGATCTCCGCAGCAATCGTGGCTACTGCCAGCGGATGGGTAATGTATGGTTCCCCCGATTTACGCGTCACGCCTCGGTGTAAACGTTCGGCGACCTCATAGGCCCGCCCCAGCGCGTCCACGTCGGCTTTCGGATGATACTTTCGGTGAATCGCCACAAGTGGTCCCAGCACGGGGTTCACGCGGGTGCGGCCACCGCCGGTCAGGCTGCGCGCTATTCGCGCTGCCATCCATAACGATCCCTTTTCGTTACTCATGACTGCTCACCGTTACACCACTGGCTGTTTCTTTTGGTTCGACGCCCAGCTGCGCCAGCGACCGCGAATCTCCTTTGGCGACGACGTATAGAGGCAGATCGCGCAGCTTGTCGCGACCGTGCAAGCCTTCAACCTCAAGGACAACGGCTAGGCCCACGACGTGAGCACCGGCCTTCTCGAGGAGTTCTTGGGAAGCTCGTAGTGTGCCACCGGTGGCCAACACATCGTCGATGAGGATGATGCGTTTGCCGTCGAGGGGAATGCCGCTAGCTGGGATCTCCAACGTGGCACTGCCATATTCCAAGTCGTAGTGCACTTGGTGGACCGGAGGCGGAAGCTTTCCCCCCTTGCGCACGGCCAGCACTCCCACACCTAATTCGTGGGCAACAGCGCTACCGAGCAGGAAGCCACGGGCATCTAGTCCACCTATCAGGTCCGCGCCTGCATCTCGGCACGCATCGGCCAAATCGTGCACCAGCACGCGGTAGCAATCGGGGTCGGCCAAAACGGGTGTGAGGTCCTCGAACACAATGCCGGGCTTGGGGAAATCTGGGACTATGCGCGTGAATTTCTCCAGCGCCTCCTTTGCCGTCTTGGGCTGCACGGTGGGTGGAGTAACGGGATTATGCACGGACTAAAACCTCTTGCGCGTCGGTCGTCAAAGATTCGATGGTGTTGCCTCGTACACGAGGCAACACTACGTGTCGCTTACTTTAGCGAACACGTGAGGATTAACTACCTTTTCCGGGGTTAGAGGTACCGCTCGCACCCGATTGGTTGGGATTGTTCGAGGGGGTTTTGGCATCCGGATCTGCAGCAGCGGGCGCATCATCAGGTACCGGCGTAGTACGGGTGATCCACCGATCCATGTTCCAGCTGACTCCCCCATCTGCCCCATTGTCCATGACGTTGTGCACGTGGCCCTCAAACGCAATCGTGCGGGCTTCGGTCACCAATGGAATCGAGTAGCTGGCGGCCTGCAGCTTCTTTTCCTCTCGCTGGATTTCCGTCAGGCGCCCGGAAACACCGTGGGCCACCGCCGCATTGCGCCCAAAAGTGGTGCGGGTATCCAACAACACGTCGTAATCAACTCCCAATACCCCGTAATCACTTATACCGCGGGGCACTGGCTCCACATTCACACCGGCAGCGCCACACGTCTGTTTAATCTTGTCCACGATGACTTTGTACCGGGACGTGGTTTCTAGGTATCCGATGCGGATCGTTTGGCCTGTCAACGCTGCCGCTTTATCCGGCGCGAAAACGGTATTCTCTTGGGATGTGCGGGTCAGTTGGCTGGAAAGTGGGTGTGATGGCCCAATCACGCGCAAACCAGTTGGTTTCACGCGTGCACCAGAGTGTTTAGTCACGGCATCGGCTAAGCCACGCTGATCGATGCAGTAGTTGAGAGCGCTTCGGGCTTCGGGGGTGCCCAGTGGGCCCAGATCGGAAATACGCAAGGTGTCTACCCGGGAAGACTGCACGCGCGTGACGCGCCAGTCCGGCTCCTTCAATCCCAGCTCTTCTAGGTTCTTACCCGCGTCAATATCCGCAACCTTTAGTTGGTTGTGCTCGCGGAGCGTGGCTAGGTCTGCCCGCCGTGGCCACACATGGATCGGCTCCTCGACGGGTTTCACACCCGACCACCCAGGGTTGGCAGTCAATTCGAGGTGCCCATCTTCCCCACGGGATGCGATCTTGTACGGACCCGACGTGGGCACGCTTGTCGGATCGGTTTTGCTAAGCAAAAAGGTCTCTTGCCACTGCTTCCCCATTTCGGTAAGCATGGCGTCGTCGCCCGATCGCAATGCCTGGGCTGCATCGGGCAGTTTCGCGCGCTCGGCAACCGTATGCATGGGCAGCACGCTGCCCGCGCTAAACAGCTCCCTGTACCGCTCGCCGAATCCCGCCTTGAAATTCACTACGAACCGTTTGGATCCGGGCTGGCAGTCCAGGCTCTGAACCTGCGAGAATAACGGCATATCTGAGCCGAATAAGTCCGGACGCTTGGAGGCCTCATACGTCAACAGGAAGTCGTCGCACACCACCGGTTTCCCGTCGGAATACTCGGCCTGGCTGTTGATCTGGTAATTGATGACCGCTTGGTTGCGTTTGCTGGGAAAGGCCTTCACAATGTCCGGATTTGGCAACAATTGCTCATCGGGACCTTCGATGAAAGCGCCTGGATACAGTCGCGCGCTGATTTTGCCGGCGTCCGTGGCTACACCCAACGAGGTGCCGGCGTTCGTCGTAACCAGTTCTTGTGGCAACGCGTACCCGAATTGCTCTTCGGGAGCAGCGCTGTCGCCGGGGCCTCGATCACCGGCGCAGGAAGCCACCGCAGCCGTGATCGCCACCGCCCCCGCGGTCGCCGCGAGTTTCTTGCCAACCGAGCCTTTCACAAACACCTTCCTACCTTGTCGCCCACCGCGAGCGGCGAACCAGATCCATGATCACTGAGTTCCCCGAGCTACATTCCCGGGCGCCACGTTTGCCCGGCTGCACCGGTCTCTGGCCCGTCATGGCGGGCTGAATCTTGCGTTGCTTCCCTACCTGTGCCTTCGGCCTGGTCATTTTTTGCTGGCTTAGTCACCCGGCTGGCATTACTGGGGAACTGAACCTTGCGGCCGCCATTTTTACTCGACGCCCCGCTGGAACCCACCGCCGAATTCAATGGGTTGCCATTATCAGCACCGACTTCGGTTGATGCACCGTGCCCGGTGGAGTCCGCTGCACGCGCACGGTTGATCGCGTCCTCACCTGCAGAGTCAAAGTCCCGCCCGCGATCCGCATCGGTATCGGGACTTGCGCTGTGCTGGATGTTGGCACTGTGCTGGGTGTCGGCGCTTCGCTGCGCCGCTGCCCCGCCGGCGTTGCGATCCAGGCCGGCCACATCGGAAGCGCTCGTAGCGCCAACTGCGGCGACACCTGCCATCTCATCAGCATGGCCGTTGTTGCCTTCACCACCTTCGCGTGCCTTGCGAACGCGCTCGTTGTGCTCCCGGTACTTGCGCTGACGGGACTTAATCGTGGCCAACAGTGGAGCCGCGAAGAATATGGAGTTAAACGTACCGACAATCACACCAATAAACTGCACCAGCGCCAAGTCCTTGAGCGTTCCTACGCCCATCAAACCTACCGCCACCACCAGCAACGACACGATAGGCACTGCCGAGAAGATGGAGGTGTTGATCGAGCGCATGATGGTCTGGTTCAACGCTAGGTTGGCTTGTTCATCGAAGGTAGAGCGGGTGGACCCAAACAGGCCCGAAGTGTTCTCGCGAATCTTGTCGAACACGACCACCACGTCGTAGAGGGAGAATGCCAAGATCGTGAGCAAACCAATCACCGTTGCTGGCGAGACCTCGAAACCAATGAGGGCATACAGGCCGGCCACCACGGCGAGATCCAGCAAAATTGTGACGATGGCAGCCAGGGCCATGTCCCGTTCCAAGCGGATGGTGATGTAGGTAAAGACGATCAGCAAGAATACGCCCAGCGACAGCAGCATGCGCTGCGTGATGGATTTACCCCACGATTCGGAGACCGTGGAATCCGTCACTGCGTTCTCGCTGACCTCGCCCGCGGCATTCTTTGGATGGAACTTCTCAAATAGAGCGGAACGAACCTGACGAATCTGATCTTCACTCAGGCGCTCAGAGGTCACCTCGATGACGCGCGAATCGCCACTACCCACAGTCTGGGCGGACTGAGGGGCAATGCCAATGGCATCCTCAAACGTCTCTTCCACCTGTGACTGCGTGACGTTTTGCGCCGGTGGCATGGCAATCCTTGTGCCTCCCTGGAAGTCAATGCCCAGTGTGAACCCACGAATCAGGATCGCACCGATGGCTACAACCAGCATCGCGGCCATGAGGGAGTACAACTTGCGGCGGTTCGGAATAATCCGGAACCCGCCCATGCCGTTATACATCTTGCCGAAGAATCCCATGGAAGAATCCTTGTCGCCCTCATCGTCGCGCTGAGACTTATTGGCCTCTGCCGCACGGAATGCCGATCCCAGGCCATTGAGCCGCGGTGCTGCAAACGCGGGGCGTCGAGATGCCAAAATAACCAGTGGAGCAGAGACCAAGAAAGCAATCAGAAGGTCGAAGATAGTGGTCAGGCCAAGGGTGAAGGCGAAGCCCTTGACCTCGCCAATGGCCAGGAAGTACAACACGAGCGCTCCGAACAAGCTCACGGCCTTACCCGTGACGATCGTGCGACGGGCGCGCTGCCATGCGCGTGGAACGGACGAGCGGAACGTAGACCCATCGCGGATTTCGTCCTTGATGCGTTCGAAATAGATAACGAACGAATCTGCCGTGGTGCCCAAACCAATGATTAGACCAGCGATACCTGCGAGGTCCAAGCTGTAGCCAATCCAGCGACCCAGCAACACGATCAGGCCATAGACCAGAGCGAACGCGGCCAACAGGGAGACAATCGCAATGACGCCCAAACCGCGGTAGTAGACCAAGGCGTAGATTGCGATGAGCGCCAAACCGACAGCGCCGGCGATCAGACCGGCCTTCAGGGAGGCCTCACCCAGAGTTGGGGAAATCGTGGTGGTTGTACCGCCGGGCTCACCATTTTCACCCACAAAGCTGATGGGCAAAGCGCCGTAGCGCAGGTTGTTGGCGATGTCCTGAGCTTCCTTCTCGCTGAACTCACCAGTAATCTGCGAGGTATTGCCCGGAGGGGTTGGCTCTTGGATCACCGGAGCGGAAATCACCTTCGAGTCCAGGGTGATGGCGACTTGCTGCTGCAGCATCTGTTGCCCAAATTTGTACCACGTCTCGCCACCGGGGGTCTGCTTACCGGTCTTGAACTTAAAGGAGATGGACATCTGGGCGGTCTGTGGGTTGAGACCACCTGTGATGGGTGCGTTCCCGTCGATCATTGCGCCAGTGAGGAACTTGGCATCGGGGCCCGGCTTCGAGCCCTCCAGTAGCGGCGCAGGGCCCAGCACTTGAACCTGGCCTTCGTTATCGCAGGTCACAAAGGGCTTCGATGGGTCATCAGCACCGGCCAACTTATCGCTGCCCTCACACGTCAAGAGGGCACGAGCAGCCTCCTGCTTATTAGCTTTGTCTGACTGGCGGTCTTCCAGCAAAACCTTAACCATCTTGTCACGGTTCTTCTGCTGCTCCACACTGGTTTTGCCTTCAGCGGGGGCCTTGGCGGTGACCTTTAGGTCCTTCGGCGCATCTGGCACTTTTTGTTGCTTGAGGAACTTCATGAGGTCGTCCAGCTTTTGCTGGCCGACCTCGGGCGTGATCGCCCCGACCTCTACCCAGCGGTTCGCCATTGCCTCGACTTCTTTAAACACGCCCTTGTCTGGCTGTGCGGGCTGCTGCACCACCGGGCGGAAAACAAGCTGTGACGTCTTGCCCAACGCACGGGCTTCCTCCACGTTTTCACCAGGAACGGTGATCACGAGGTTACTGCCGTCCGCACGTACTTCCGCGCCGGAAACACCCATGCCGTTGACGCGGTCGCTGAGGATGCGGCGCGCTTGGTCCAGCTGCTCCGAACTGGGCTTGGCACCCTGCGGGACAAGGGTGATGCGGGTGCCACCCTGCAAGTCGATGCCCAGTTTGGGCGAGAGCGACTTGCTGCCGGTGAAGAAAATCAAGCCAAAAACAATGACGAGGATAAGGGCGAAGAGCGCTAGTGCTCGCTTCGGCCATGCAAACGAGTTGTTTTTGGCAGCTCGTGTGGAGCGTTTCGTGGCCACAGTAAAAACTCCTGGGCGTATATCGGGAACTACTGACGTGAAATGAATACGGACTGCCTGTGCCGGATGCGAGAAGCGTGCGTTAACCGCACTCCACAAGCAGACCGAATCGTAACCTGATGATTCTAACCCTTAAGGGGCGATTACGTAAGAACCGCGCGGTGGGGAGTCTAGGAAACTCTCCATAAACCGCGCGGTCAGACACTTTAGCGACGATCCTCGGGCGAACCCTCCGGGTTGTCGTCCGTGGACGGGCCGTCGACCTCGTGCTGATCAACCGGGCTGGAAGCGCTGGGGTTGCTCTGCTGTAACGCATCCCCTTGCACCGAACCGGTATCGACGGAATCAACTGGGTTGAGCACCGCGGTGCGGTCCCAGGTGGTTACCACGCTAGGAGCGATTTCTAGGTCGATCGTCTTTTCACCCACGTTGTGAATGCGCCCCTGTAGTCCGGAGGTCATACGCACCACCATGCCGGGGCGCAGTTGTTCTTGGAAGGCGCGAATCTCCTTGAGCCTTTGGTTCTGCTTCCGCATTTGGAATAACGGGAGGGCAATGAAAACCAGTAGGACAAGAATAAGAATAAGAGGATCCATACCTGCCAGTGTGCCATATCCTTGCGGTCACCTAATTACCGAACCCCACCGTTCTTAACCACCGCTTTCGCTAAAGCTAACGCTTGTCCGGGTAGTCATGCGGGCGCCGCTACCGGCACAGCGAACAATTACAGACCAATGGTTCCCTCTGGAGGTTCCAGCCCCACGTGTCTCCATGCCATGGCCGTAGCCACTCTTCCGCGTGGCGTACGCGCTAACATGCCGGCTCGCACTAGGTAGGGCTCGCACACTTCTTCTACGGTGGAGGGTTCTTCACCCACGGCTATCGCTAGTGTATTGACGCCCACAGGCCCTCCGCCATGGCCTCTCACGAGGGCATCGAGCACTGCGCGGTCGAGGCGGTCCAAACCGGATTCGTCCACGTCAAACACCAGTAGCGCTGCTTTAGCCACTTCCAAGTTGACCTTGCCGTCCGCATTCACATCAGCGAAATCACGGACTCGACGCAGCAAACGGTTCGCAATACGCGGGGTGCCACGCGAACGCGAAGCGATTTCCCAGGCAGCATCGTGACTGATGTGTACACCCAGGATTCCCGCAGCGCGAGTGACCACGCGTGTGAGATCCTCTACGTCGTAAAACTCCATTTGGGCGGTGAAACCAAAGCGATCCCGCAATGGACCTGTCAGCATACCGGCGCGCGTAGTAGCACCGACCAACGTGAACGGGGCAACTTCAATGGGAATGGAAGTGGCTCCCGGCCCCTTTCCGACGATCACATCAATGCGAAAGTCCTCCATCGCCATGTACAGCATTTCTTCCGCCGGCCTGGCAATACGGTGGATCTCGTCAATGAACAGGACATCGCCTTCCATCAGGTTGGATAGCATAGCGGCGAGATCACCCGCCCGTTCCAGCGCCGGGCCACTAGTCATACGCAGTGACGTTCCCAGCTCCTGGGCAATAATCATGGCCATAGTGGTTTTACCCAAGCCCGGCGGCCCGGCCAACAAAACGTGATCCGGAACTACTCCACGCGCACGAGCGCCGCCCAAAACCAGATCAAGCTGAGTGCGGACCTTCGGCTGGCCGATAAACTCACCCAGAGATTTGGGGCGCAGCGAGCTTTCTACATCGGAATCCCCCGGCACCTGTCCACCGCTGAGGTCCGGGTTGATTCCGCCACCTGCGTCTGTGCCACTGAACTCGAGAGCACCCGAGGGTAACTCGAATTCAGTTTTTTCCACGTCACTCATGTTTGCCTACCTTACCTCTGCCCGCAGACACTCTTCGTCACTACGCATAGCCACTCCCATAAGACTGTGTCGAAGTGACTGAGCCTCGCGGCCATCTCCCGTCGGACTGCCACGCGCCTATTTACTACCACCGAGGTGCGACAGCGCCGCTCGCAGTAGGCTCGAAGCTTCCAAGAGTCCCGCACCCTCAGTCCGAGATGCGACCTGCGAGACAGTAGATGCCGCCTTTGCTTCCGTGAAGCCGAGGCCCACCAGGGCTTCTTCCACCTGTGCACGCACGGAATCACTTAACTCCTGTGGAGAACCGTTCGTGGCAGCGCTAGGCGTCGATAGCTCAGAAGACAACGCACCCAGCTTGCCCTTGAGGTCAACGACCATGCGTTCGGCCAGCCGTTTTCCCACACCTGGGGCGCGTTGCAGTGTCTTAGCATCGCCATCGGCCACCGCAGCGGCCAATTCAGCGGGGGTGAGCACACTCATAATCGCCAAAGCAACTCGGGCGCCCACCCCGGAAACCTTTTGTAGAGCCACGAAGGTTTGGCGCTGGTCGGAATCGGTGAACGCATACAACATCTGTGCGTCCTCGCGAACCACCAAGGTGGTGAGGACGAAGGCTTCGGAGCCACGCTCCAGCGATCCGACAATCGCCGGGGTGGTGTGGCAGTGATACCCAACGCCACCACATTCCACGACGACGTAATCGAGACCTTTATCAATAACGATTCCACGCAACGAGGCAATCATGACTGTCCTTTCTCAAGGGATTTTAACGAGGAGTACCGACTACCCATATCGGGTCCACACAACGAGATAAACATGGAACCAATCATGACTGTCCTTTCACAACATGGTTCAACGGTGCGCGCCAACAATGGCAGACGGCGAGGGCAAGCGCATCGGCGGCATCGGCGGGCTTAGGCGGCTCACCAAGACCAAGAATGCGAGTTACCATCGTGGTCATTTGCGGTTTATCGGCCCGCCCGTTGCCTGTGATCGCCTTCTTCACTTCACTGGGGGTGTACATGTGCACATCCAGCCCACGTTTGGCTGCCGCGAGCATCAATACACCGGAGGCGTGAGCAGTATTCATCACCGTCGACACATTCGATCGTTCGAAAACCCGCTCCAGAGCCACGACGTCCGGGCGATATTCGTCCATCCATTCTTCCACCGCATTCGACAAGCGCAACAAGCGAGAGGTGAGGCTATCACTGGCGGGCGTGCGGACTACCCCCACGGCTATTGGCAGTACAGAACGCCCGCGACCTGCTTGGACGACAGACAGCCCGCACCGCGTCAAACCCGGGTCAATCCCCATCACTCGCAGGCCGGCCAGGTTGCGGGTTCGTTGGCCGACGCCACGCGCCACCCCTCCCTCACCCATCCCTGCAAGCGCGCGGGAACCGGCTCCTGGGCGCGCATGGGGGGCAGGATGTGATGGCGATTTATTCATAGCGCTCACTAATTTAGCACACGTGTTCCAAAAATGGAGTGTGTTGTGCGCGGTCAGCGAAAACCTATCCACCTCGGGGGCGCACCTTCTCATCACCCCCACCCGACCTCCGGCCACCAGCTACAGTTGTCAACACTGGCCACCAGCTACGGTTGCCAACTCCAGCCCCCGGCTACGGTTGCCGACATCCTGCTACCGCGCCGTTACTTCGGACTTCAACCGAACCTACGGTATGTTTTCATACATGACACCAAAGAAGCTCTACTCCACCCTAGCGGTAGCCGAAACCATCACTTGGGCGCTGCTTATCGGGGGAATGATCCTGAAATACACGGACGTTACCCCACTTGGAGTGCGCATAGCCGGGGGAATCCACGGCTTTGTGTTCCTCACCTACTGCGTTGCCACTGTGCTGATTTGGATCAATAATCGCTGGAGCTTCGGCCGAGGAATTCTAGGCTTACTGTCCTCCGTGATCCCCTTTGCCACCATTCCATTCGAAAAGCAGGCAGATAAAGCAGGTGTGCTCAACGGCGCGTGGCGATTCACCGCTGATGCGCTCGATCCCCACGAACGCCCCAGTAACGTGGCTGAACGCGGACTGGCCTTTGCGGTAAGCAAACCAATTGTGACCTTAATCGTCGTACTGATCGCCGTGGCTCTGTTGTTCAGCGGCCTGCTGGCGCTGGGATCTCCACTGGAGTGGTTTAAAAACTAATCCGGGTTCACTTGAACCCGGATTCCTCTAACCTTCCAGTTCGGCCATAACGTCGGCTGGGATATCCATATTCGTGAAGATGTTCTGTACATCGTCACAGTCCTCTAGCACGTCAATGAGCTTGAGGTTCTTCCTAGCGGTTGTCGCGTCTACTGGTACTTCGGTAGACGCGCGGAAGTCCGGCTCCACGGAGTCGTATTCGATCCCGGCTTCCTGCAGCGCATCACGCACAGCGGAAAGATCCGTAGGTTCACTGACAACTTCGAACTTTTCGCCCAGGTCATTAACTTCCTCCGCACCGGCATCTAACACAGCCATGAGGATGTCATCTTCGGTGTGCTCGCCCTTATCGAGAATCACCACCCCCTTGCGGGTGAATTGGTAGGACACAGAACCGGCATCTGCCATGTTGCCGCCGTTCTTGCTCATAGCGGTGCGAACATCGGTAGCCGCGCGATTTCGGTTATCGGTAAGGCATTCAATGAGCATCGCCACGCCACCGGAGCCGTAGCCTTCGTACATGATGGTTTCCCAGTCAGCGCCACCGGCTTCTTCGCCTGAACCGCGCTTAACGGCACGATCGATGTTGTCGTTCGGGACAGAGGACTTCTTCGCTTTCGTAATGGCGTCCTGCAGCGTCGGGTTTGCGCTGGGATCGCCACCACCGGTACGAGCGGCTACTTCGATGTTTTTGATCAGCTTGGCAAATTCCTTGCCGCGCTTGGCATCGTTAGCTGCTTTCTTGTGCTTTGTGGTTGCCCATTTTGAGTGGCCTGCCATCGTCCTCTTCCATCATCTAACTAACTGGTACTTGTTCTACTTTACGCCGTGGGCTGCCCAAGCCCAATGAACCCACCCTAAAAACTTTGGTGAGTTGACGAGCCTTTGAGTTGGGACAGCGAGCGATACGTGTTGCCTCTTTCTACGCGGCCGGGACAACCAGCTCCCGTAAAAAGTACTCGTGTACCCCATCATCACTAGTGAGCTCTGGGTGAAAACTGCAGCCCATCACATGACCGCTGCGCACAGCTACGACGGTTCCGTCAGCCAGGGTGCTCAGGACAACTACGTCATCTCCCACGCGCTCGACCTGTGGTGCGCGGATAAACACGGCTTCTACTTGTCTGCCGCGATGTCCGAATTGCAAGGTGGTTTCAAAACTATCTTTTTGACGCCCGAAAGCATTCCGACGAACACTGATGTCTAGGCTATGAAGACTGTGCGCGTCCGCACGGGTGTCGAGAACCTCATCGGCTAGGAGAATCAACCCTGCACAGGTGCCGAACGCGGGCAGTCCGGCAGCGATGGCCTCTTGCAGTGGTTGCAACAATCCCCCGAGCTCCAGCAGTTTGCTCATCGTGGTGGATTCGCCGCCGGGCAGGATGATCCCGTCGAGCCCTTCTAGGTGGGCCGGTCGGCGCACTGCGACCACTTTCACCCCGAGTCGCTCCAGCGCGCGAGTGTGCTCCGCGAAGCCTCCCTGTAGCGAGAGTACTCCTACGGTGAATCCAGAGAATTCGTTGTTCATGGTGTTCGTTTGAACCATCCTTAGCCGCGATCCTGTTCCTGCTTGAAAGGCACGGCGATCTTTCCCTCGTGGAGCGTTCGGGTTAGCCCTTCCTGGGTCACCACAGCCACTAAGTCCCCCTGTTGGTTAAACAACCTCCCGTGGGTAAGTGCACGTCCTGCATGCGCCGATGGAGATATCTGGTCATACAATAGCCATTCGTCTGCGCGGAACGGACGGAGGAACCACATCGCGTGATCCAACGAGGCTTCCTGGACCTGCTCAGACTGGTGCGGAACCAACGCTGACGACAAAAGGGTCATATCCGACATATACGCCAATGTGCAGATGTGGAATGTTTCGTCATCGGGTAGCTGCTGCTTTGAACGGAACCACACTAGCTGCTGGCTAGCGGTGTACTTGTTGTGCTCAAAGTGCTCTGGGTTCACGTATCGGATATCCCAGTCACTCCACTCCTCCATGAGTTTGCGGCGCGTATCCGTCATCCGGTCGTGGTCCACCACGATGGAATCTGGGTCGGGAACCGCACGCATCGTGTCCGAGTGCTCTGGCCCCTCATCATCGCGCACGTGAAAACTCGCTTGCATGATGAAGATCGCCCGCCCGTTTTGCACGGCTTTTACACTGCGCGAGGCAAACGATCGCCCATCCCGTACGCGATCGACCAAATAGGTGGTGGGGGCGTCGGGATTACCCGGCGCCAAGAAGTAGGCGTGCAATGAGTGCACACCCTTCGTATCTTCGACTGTGTTGGTGGCCGCCACTAGAGCCTGTGCGGCCACCTGTCCTCCGAAGGTGCGCGCCAGCTTGGAGGGAATGACCTGGCCTCGATAAATGTCACGATCCACACGTTCTAGGTCGAGGACCTCGAGAATGCGCGGTGGTTGTGGTGTTGTCGAACTCATCGGTCCTAGTTTTTACCAGCCGCGTTCAGCCAAGCGGTGAGGCTGAGGAATCTCGTCCACGTTGATACCGACCATGGCCTCGCCCAAACCGCGGGAAACATTTGCAATGGTCTCGGGATCATCGTAGTTCTGGGTGGCCTGCACAATGGCGCGAGCACGCTTCTCAGGATCGCCAGACTTGAAGATGCCGGAACCGACGAACACGCCTTCGGCACCCAACTGCATCATCATCGCAGCATCGGCTGGGGTGGCGATACCGCCAGCGGTGAACAAGACGACCGGCAGCTTGCCCTTTTCGGCAACCTCGCGCACCAATTCGTACGGGGCCTGCAGCTCCTTGGCTGCAACGTACAGCTCGTCTTCAGCCATAGACTTCAAACGATTAATCTCTGCGCGGATGGTGCGCATGTGCGTCACAGCGTTGGATACATCACCCGTGCCGGCCTCGCCTTTAGAACGAATCATGGCAGCACCTTCATTGATGCGACGCAGGGCCTCACCAAGGTTGGTTGCACCACACACGAATGGAACAGTGAAATCGAACTTGTCGATGTGGTTCTTGTAGTCGGCCGGGGTCAGGACCTCGGACTCATCAATGAAGTCCACGCCGAGGGACTGCAGAACCTGAGCCTCAACGAAGTGGCCAATACGCGCCTTCGCCATGACTGGAATGGAAACGGACTCGATAATGCCCTGAATCATATCCGGATCGGACATCCGGGAAACGCCGCCCTCGGCACGAATGTCAGCAGGCACGCGCTCCAGCGCCATAACTGCCGTAGCGCCAGCATCTTCAGCGATCTTTGCTTGTTCCGGGGTAACAACGTCCATGATGACACCCCCCTTGAGCATGTCAGCCAAGCCACGCTTCACACGTGCTGTGCCGGTAGTTTCCTGTTGATTACTCACGTTCGCTCTTCCCGTCTCTAGCCATCTGAGCACGTCGCCCATCAGAAACGACCTGCCCCACATGATGGGTGGTTTAATGCTTCACTAGTCTAACCTGTCTAGTTTTGTGCTAGAGAAGCCGGGGGTGAAATTCTTACTCGTGGTGATTCGTTGTCGAGGCCTCGTAGAACTCCGGCATCGGTGCTCGTCCCGCCAACTTCAAAACCCGCACAATGGGACGAGCCCGCACGTTCCGAGTATCCGCCACGGCATCGTTATAGAACCGCGCCGCTAGGTCCACACGGGTTGACGCAGCGACGAAACTGCTATTGCCTAACACGCTTGGGCTGAGCTGGCGTGTAAGGGAGTTTTCCGCGTCGGAGCGCCTGCCCATGTTCGTCGCGCGCAATACTGTGCCGGATAGTCGATTGATCTCCTCCGCCATCTGCGGCTGCAGCGCTTCCACCACTGCAGCGCGAGCGTCCAGAGCCCCCTGCAAATTGAGCCTGGCGGCGTCGGTACGAATATGCAAACGGTTGAGCCGTTGCGCCAGACCAAAAGCCCAAATCCCCACTGCAATGGCAATGAAAAGGGCAATGAGAGCCAACAACGCCCAGACTGACATGGTGATCAACGCACGATCACCTTCCGCCCTGCTGCAGCGACGGCAGAATAAACTTCTTCGACTTTATCGGTGACCGTCTGCCAATCGAATTCTCTGCTCCGCTGCGATCCACGGGCCGCCAGCGCGCACCGCTTCTCAGGGTTGGCGAGAAGATCACTCACAGCAGCGGCCAATCCCGCAGAATCCCCGTTGGGAAAAAGCCTGGCCGAGTGGCCGTCTTGCCCCACTGCGGCGAAGGCAGGGATATCGCTGGCGACCACGGCAGCACCCGCGGCCATGGCCTCCACGAGGACAATGCCGAAACTTTCCCCGCCCGTATTCGGGGCAATGTAGATGTCACTGGCGGTGAGGGCACGGGCCTTATCCTCGTCCGACACCCGCCCCAAAACCCGTACATTGGCCTCCGAAGGGCCAAGCCCGACAGAGTGTGACAACCCAACCTTGTTTAACCGGGCGACCAGATTATCCACTGATCCTCCGCCGGCAATCACCAACTCCACTTCGGGCAACTGCCGCACGATGGCGGGCATGGCGTCCAGCAGAATGCTCAAGCCCTTGCGTGACTCCTCGAATCGGCCCAGAAACATAATTCGCGGCCGGGTGGGATCCACACCACTAATGGGTTCGGCGCGTCGATACATGCCCGTGGCAACCCCGTTGGGAATCAACACTGGATCCCCCGCCAAATTCTCCACCTGCCACCGTCGGGCTTCTTCCGAGACCGCAATGCCACCTTGAATCCGCTCCAAAAGCGGACGAAGGAAAGGTAGAGCTAGTTGCAACAAATGCGAAGAACTCGCCGACGCGTGATAGGTAGCCACGATCGGCCCCTCCGCACGACGCAGCGCCAACATGGAATACGACGGAGAGTTCGGCTCATGGATATGCAACACGTCAAAATTGTTATCGGCAATCCACCGATCGACATGGCGCGCGGTCTTTGGTCCAAAACTCAACCGGGCGACGGAACCGTTGTACCGAATGGGTATTGCCTTGCCGCCCAGTTCCACAAAATTCGGCACCCGTGAACGATCGCTGCCCGGACCTATAAGGCTGACCTCGTGGCCTCGCTTGATCAGCTCCGTGCACAGGTCAATCGCATGGATCTGCACCCCGCCTGGCTCGTCAAAGGAGTAGGGACAGATCATTCCAATACGCACTGGTCGCTACCCCTCCTGCTCTACTGAACCATCAAGGGCCGGCCGATTAACCCGCTGCTCCATCCCCATGGCCCGCAGCCGCCGCAGGGAAAGATCCGCCAACCAGACCGGTTGCAAGATGTGCCAATCAGCTGGATCACGCGCGATATTTGCGGCGAATTCATCGGCTTGTTGCTGAACGATGTCCTCCAACGGCCGATCGGTATCAATCGGTTCCCCAACGTGAATACGCCAACCTTCCTCCACGCGTGGCAACCCCCACCGACCGCGCGTCCGGTGTTCGGTGAAGCTCATTCCCGCGGTCATCAATACAGCACCAGTGCGCTGAGCTAACAGTGCGGGGCCCGGCGGCAAAGTAGCCTCTTCGCCGAAAAATCTAGTCAATACGCCTCGGCCAGTGAGATCACGTTCACCCATCAGGCACACCACACCCCCTTCGCGCAGCACCTCTTCCATTAACTCCATCGGAGGCCGCGCTGCCCCGGTCAAGGCAATAACCTTGAATCCCAGGCTCTCACGGTAGTCTACGAAAGCATCGAAAAGGCTCTCCGGCTTCAACCTTTCTGCCACGGTCGTAAACTCGCCATTCTTGGCCACCAGCCACACCCCGGCCATGTCCCAGTTCGCAGAGTGTGGCAACGTAACTACTACCCCCTTGCCACGGGCGATGGCCGCAAATACCCGCTCCACACTTCCCTGGGTAAATCCCGCGTCGATGCGGGCGACAAGCGAATCGCCCACCATTGTGGGCAGGCGGAAGGCTTCCCTCCAATACCGCATGTAACTTCGCATGGCATCCCGCACCAGCTGCTTGGTCACGTTCTCGGGCCCCACTACACGAGCGAGGTTGCGGCGCAGCTGTTCTGGGCCTTTTCCTTTTTTCGACGCCACATCGGCCATCGCCGTGAATAGCCATCGAGCGACTGGCTCGGGTGCGATAGCCGTGAGTTTCCAGCCAGCTTTGTACGCGAAAGCTGTCAAGGATTCGCGAAGTTCCTGTGCCGTGTTTGAACTCATAGTTCGTGCCAGTTTTTCTTCGTTGGTAGGAATAGGTGCCAAGAGACGTTATCCCTTGTTCTCGGGCGTGGAGAATTCACGCGCCCCTGTGGGCGCGGCAATTTTACCGGCAGCATTCTCGGCGGTCGCAGTGATCCACAGGCGTTCGATGACCGTGTACACGCTACCCGCTGCCAAAGCCCACAGGCCGATAGCCAAAATATAGGGCAGCCCAAGGCCGTGCAGACCGATTGAAACCAGCCCAATGATGAGGCGCTCCGGGCGCTCGATTAAGCCACCAATCACCTTAATACCGCTGGCCTCTGCCCGGGCTTTGACGTAGCTAGTGACTTGGCTGCAGACCAGGATCAACAAGACCGCGCACAACAAACCAACTTCGTGCGGTTCATGAAGAACAAAGTACACCGTCAGCGCTGCGAAAATCGCGCCATCGGAAAGGCGATCGCAGGTGGCGTCCAAAACAGCGCCAAAGTTCGTGCCGCCGCCTCGCATTCGGGCCATAGTTCCGTCCACCATGTCGGTGGCGACCGTCAGACCTATAAGTGCGGCGGCGATGAATAGGTGGCCAGCGGGGATCAGCCAGAGGGCGAAAACTACGGCTAGCACGGTCCCCGCGATCGTCACCATGTTGGGGGTTACTCCCCACGAGCTCAGCCGCCGCGCAATGGGTTCGATGACCACGGCAGCTGGCTTCCTGCCATGCACACTAAGCATTGCTCTCTCCTGGCTCGACCTCTGCCCATGCCCGCGCAAGCAAGTCACGGGTTTCACGCAATGTCTGTGGTAGGACTTTCGTGCCGGTCATAACGGTCATGAAGTTAGCATCTCCGGTCCATCGCGGCACGATGTGCTGATGTAGATGGGTGGGCACGCTGCCACCGGACGCTTTACCCAAATTCAATCCCACGTTGACTGCATCAGGGTTGGAACTGTGCCGGAGGGCCCTCAGCGCCGTTTTGGTAAAATGCGCGAGCTCAGCGGTTTCCTCATCCGTTAACTCCGTGTAGTCGGCTACCGCACGGTACGGGACAACCATCATGTGCCCAGGGTTGTATGGGAAAAGATTCAATACGCAGTACACCGTCTCGCCGCGGGCGATGATCAACGCGTCTTCATCCGGTTGCTTCGGCAATTCCACAAAAGGATCAGCCGATCGTGGGGACTTCGTTAGGTAGGTGGAGCGATATGGCGCCCACAGGCGCAGCAACCCGTCTGGGTTATTCGGGGTGTCTCCCACCCCAGAATCCACGTACGGGGTATCAGTCATCCCTCTCCAACTCCTTTCGATCGATATTCCGACTCTCCACGTCCGGCTATTAGATTACTCAGGCCCTGCTCACTGTTTTACCGAATAAACAGCCACTTCCACTGTCCATACACGGGGTACGCACAGGGAAACGGCTGTCTGTCACTGTCGGCGCGCTAACCGAGCAGCGCCTCTACCTCGGCCTTTGTCGGCTGAGTGTTCCGGCGCTCGCCAATCCAGTTCGTGATTAAATCGACTGCCTTTTCACGCGGAACACCATTGACCTGGGATCCATCGAGGAAGCGGAAGCTAATGGCGTCAGCCTCAACATCCCGGCCACCTACCAACAACATGAAAGGAACTTTGCCGGTAGTGTGCGTACGAATCTTCTTCTGCATACGATCGTCAGACGTATCGACCTCTGCGCGGATACCGCGGTTGCGCAGACTGGACGCCACACCGTCCAGGTATTCGTTGAATTCATCAGCAACCGGAATACCCACCACTTGGTGAGGCGCCAGCCACGCGGGGAACGCGCCGGCGTAGTGCTCTAGCAACACGCCAAAGAAGCGCTCGATGGACCCGAACAGCGCACGGTGGATCATGATAGGGCGCTGCTTAGAACCATCGGGGGCGGTGTATTCCAAGTTGAAGCGCTCGGGCAGGTTGAAGTCCAACTGTACCGTGGACATTTGCCACGTACGGCCAATGGCATCCCGTGCCTGAACGGAAATCTTTGGACCATAGAACGCCGCACCTGCTGGATCCGGAACCAGTTCCAGGCCGGATTTGGTAGCTACGCGCTGCAGGATCTCCGTAGAGCGCTCCCAGATTTCGTCCGAACCCACGAACTTCTTCGGGTCCTTGGTAGACAGCTCTAGGTAGAAATCATCCAAGCCATAATCACGCAGCAGCGAGATGATGAATTCCAAAACCGTGGTGAGCTCTTCTTCCAGCTGATCCTCGGTGCAGTAGATGTGGGCATCGTCCTGCGTGAAGCCACGCGCGCGGGTCAAACCGTGAACCACGCCCGACTTCTCATAACGATAGACCGTGCCGAACTCAAACAGGCGCAGGGGCAATTCGCGGTAAGAACGTCCACGAGAGGCGAAAATCAGGTTGTGCATCGGGCAATTCATCGGCTTGGCGTAATAATCCTGCGCCTGCTTGGTGACGTTGCCATCCGCATCGGTTTCGCCGTCCAACTGCATGGGAGGGAACATACCCTCAGCGTAGAAATCAAGGTGGCCCGACTTCTGGAACAGGTCGCCCTTCGTGATATGCGGGGTGTTGACGAAGGAGTAACCACTTTCGATGTGGCGACGGCGAGAGTGTTCCTCCATCTCCAAACGCACGATACCGCCGTTGGGGTGGAAAACGGGGAAGCCAGAACCAATCTCGTCGGGGAAGCTGAAAAGGTCCAGTTCTGCGCCTAGGCGGCGGTGATCGCGCTTTTCGGCCTCGGCCAGCATCTTTTGGTAAGTCTCTAACGCCTCCTTAGATTCCCACGCGGTGCCGTACACGCGCTGCAATCCCGCCTTAGACTGATCGCCGCGCCAGTACGCTGCAGAGGATCGGGTGATCGCGAAGGCGGGGATGTAACGGGTGGTGGGCACGTGCGGGCCGCGGCACAGGTCGTACCATTCCACGTCACCAGTGCGGGGGTTGACGTTGGAGTACGCGGTCAATTCGCCCGCGCCGACCTCGGTGGCCTCATCGGAATCGGGGTCCACATTGCCCTTGTCATCAATCAACTCAGTCTTGAAAGGCTCATGGGTGTATTCCGCACGTGCATCGTCCACTGAGGCATAGGCCTTGCGCTCGAACTTCTGGCCAGACTTGATGATCTTCTTCATCGTCTTTTCGATCTTGTTCAGATCTTCCGGCGTGAATGGCTCGGCCACATCAAAGTCGTAGTAGAAGCCGTTTTCGATGGCCGGACCAATACCCAGCTTGGTGCCGGGGAATTCCTTCTGCACAGCTTGGGCCAGCACGTGTGCTGCCGAGTGTCGGATGACGCCGCGACCTTCTTCCGTATCGGCAGCGATAGCCGCGACCTGTTGCTCCTGCTCAGGAGCCCAAGAAAGATCCCGAAGGTTGCCATCCGAATCCTTCACACACACGATTGCCTGCGGGCCCTTGTTCGGCAGTTCCAGGGGACGCATTGCTGCGCCCGCAGCCTCACCCGCGGAAACAGTGAAGGTGACCGGCTGGGTAGCCACTGTAGTTGCCTGTCCAGTGGGAGCACCGTGAGAGTGCTGGGTCTGGGGCGAGTTGTGTGGGCTGAGGTCACTCACAGCAGGGATGTCCTTTCGGGATAGCGGTGATCGCCACATACCTGGTGACGATCTTCAACTCACAAGATATTACCCCTCTAAGACCTTCTGACCCCAGTAGGCACCCGATTGTGTACCCGGTGGGCACCAGAATAGTGCGGATCCCACGTGTGTGATCCAGCGATTCAGGCGATCCTTGGCCGCCAACCGGCGTTGCAGTTCGCTAAACCCCTGTTCGGGATCATCTTGGAAGGAGATAAAAATCAACCCCGTGCTCCCGAGCGGGGAAATCTCGCCATCCCAGTTGTAGGCACGTCGGCGCATGCGTTTTCCGTTACCGGCAGCGATCCCCACGTGGCTGCGCGGATCGATGTAGGGCAGACCGGTCTGATCCACCTTGTTCAAGTCCACGGGATCGGTTTCTGCTACCCCGCCCAATGGAGCGCCTTCTTTAATCGTGCGACCGAAAACGACTTCACGGGAAGGACGATCGAGAGCTTCCCAATCGGGCATGTCGTACACGATACGGCGGACCACCATCGAAGTGCCGCCCTGGTCGTCCCAGATTGTATCGTCGTATTCGGCGTCGTTAGCGGGGTTGGCCGTACCGTCTTTAAAACCCAGCAAATTGCGAGGGGTTTGCCCCTGGGGCGAGTCTACAAATCCGCGCTGGATCCACCGCGGACGGCAATAGTCCTGCCCCCCGCGAGTCAGCACGCGAACAGCATGGCTCACCGCCGTGAGGTCATCCCCGCACACCTGCAACACCACATCGCCGTGACTGAAGTCTTCATTGAGCCGGTCGCCTTTAAATGGAGGTAATCCCTGCTGATGATTCTTAACCCAGGAAGGCGTTTTCGAATCCAGCTTGGCGTCGGCAATAAGTTTTGGGCTCCAACCCACGGTAACGGTGAGGTTTAGCGGCGCTGCAGTGAGCTCGCTTTCCAAGTCAGCGAGAGCGGTTTCACCTTGGGTCATGGAGCGGGCGTCGCCTGTCCAGATCACCATGAGACGCCGCAGGTTACGGCGTAATTCACGGGGACTCAGACCCTCGCGGTTCAGATCGAAAGCAACAACGACCGCATTGGCCTGACTGGGTGTTTGGATGCCTGCCTGGTGTGCCCCATCAAACGGAATCGTCGTGCGGTCGGTGGAGCGGGCCGAAAGAATTGGTGGCTGCTCACCCCCAGCGGTCGTAGCATCAGTGCTGTTGGTGGATGTGTCGGTATTGCAGGCTGCTAGGACACCTGCGGTGCCCACGAGCCCCAGACCGGCAAAAAATCCGCGACGGGATACATTGCCAGTGGACATTGCTAGTTCTACCTTCTTTTCGAAGATCTCGTTCGATGCGCAGAGCACGCTGCGAATGCGCGCTGCGCTTGACATGTCTAAAAACTAGTGGCCGTAGTGCTCGTGCTGGGAGTTCTGCACGCGCACCGGAATGTCCTTGAGCTCATAGCTGTTGCCCTCGGAATCTTTGAGGTTCAGCGTGAGGGTATCACCGGCTGCAATCTCGTCGGTGTTGTCCATGATCATCAAGTGGTTTCCACCCGGCTTGAGTTCGCTAGTCTGACCGGCGGCGATCTTCAGGCCACCCTTCATCTGGGACATCACACCGTTATTAGTCTCGTGGATTTCATAGCGACCCTTGAGAGAACCGCTGACCTCGGTGATGTTGATTTCTTTATCGGAGGTGTTCTTGAACGTGCCGAACACACCCGTCATCTTTTTCGATGCGGGCTTTGCAGTGATGTACGCATCCTCGAATGCAAGATCGCCAGACGTGATGGTCTTAGCGCCAGACATGTGGTCGTGGCCCTCGTGGTTCATACCGGATTCTTGCGCTGGGGTGCTGGACTGATCATTTGATGGAGCTTTGGCTGCATCGGATCCTTCGGTAACGGAGGAGTGTGCGGCCTCGGTGTTACCATCCTTTTCACCAGGTGCGGAGCAGCTGGCCAAGGCCAAGCTAGCGGAAGCGACGGTGGCTAGGGAGAGGGCGGCCAGGCGATTACGGCCAAAGGTGGAGGTACGCATTGCGATCCTGCTTTCTGTTTCTATGTTGTTGTTTTTTTGCTCGACGCCACAAGCGGCAGCGCCACTCGCAGCGACACAGGAAGTACATTCCTGCTGGAGCGTGGGACACCCTACTGGGCAGGCGCCTGAGCTGCACCATCGGCAGCAGTGCCCTGGGCTGGAGCCTGGGCGTTTTCAGTGAAAGGGTTGTTCGCCTCGGAAGAACGAGCCGGCTCGGTTGCAGCTGGCTCAGTGGTCTCCTGGGCGGATGGGTCTACGGAAGAGGTAGATGCGGTGGAGGGTTCGGAGGTGGGTTTGGTGACCTCAGCCAGGCTTGGCTGGGTTGGGCCTTGGGTTACTTCCCCGAATCCGCGATTGGAAGAATCATTCTCGTGCGGCGGGGAGCACGCGGCCATAGCCACGCCCGCGCAGAGAGCAACTGCTCCAACTGTCACCTTTTTAAAAACGCTCATTGTCGTCAACTCCTCTTATCGTCGTTGAGGTTTCGCCAGCGCGCGATCGCCATGACCAGCGCACCTCCGATAACGACGATACCGGCTAGAGGTAGTAACCACCCAAGTCCTCGCATGGGGTCATCCCCCTGTGAGGAGGACTCATTGGTTTCCCGGTCGTTCGAGGGGCTGTTGTCGCCCGCTTCAGATGAACCCTTGTTTCCACCAGCCAGCGTGAATTTCACGGAACCCCGGGTCGCGTGACCGTCGGAGCTAGTGATTTGGTAGCCAATTGTGTATTCACCCGGCTCGGCGTCCTTCTGCTCCGGCACGTCGATGGACAGGGTCTTGCCATCCTGTGTGGGTTTGCCCCGCGTGATGAGGTTGCCGTCCTTAGTCAAGGCGATGTTGTTGAATCCGTCCTGGGGAACACCAGAAAAGGTGAGCGAAATTTTTCCTGGAAGTTGTTCAACCGTACTACTGGCAGCCGGATTGGATTCCACAACGCCGTCGTGGGCTACTGCGGGAGCGGCGAAAATCGTGGCTGCCGTCAGCGCAGTTGCGCCTGTCATCGCGACGGGCCTACCCCACCTCGATAGCGAACCGGTAAGCCCTAAAGCCAACTTCTTCATCAATGTCCCTTCTGCTTCCTGGCATCCACTTCGAAAAGATCGCTGCAACCCCGCAAGCGGGATCGCTAACCTAACAACCTTCTCCAAAGAGGGGTCCAGCGTTCATTCTGTATGCGTCTCCATCTAACGCTAGTGCAGGCTCGGCACGCTTAAAACAGCGCAGAACCCACCAAGAACGACGCCCTAGGGTTGCTACTGGGAATTATTCTGGACCCGTCGAAGTAGTCGGTTATGCCACGCACAAAGTTCCCAAGTTGAAAACGATGTGCTGTTTATCACATATTCCCGATGGCGTGCGGAACGGGCGATGATGGCTGACAGCGGCAGGCCATGGTGGCGGACGGTGGCAAGCCATGATGGCGGACAGTGGCAAGCCATGATGGCTGACGGCGGTACGCAAGGGCGGTGGATTATCAGGCCGATGGGCCGTGCCCGGCAACACCGATCGATTACGACATCGCTTGTGGCGCTGGATCACCTATCCTGCGAGAAGCCGTCACCGAGTTGCTATAGGTGCAAGCCTTGCGCCGGAAAGATCTACGAGGTCCCGAGGAGCCATCCGCAAAGATAGTCCCCTCTGCCCGGCGGAAATAATAATCTGGGGCAGATCAGCCGCGCTCGCATCGATGAGTGTAGGTAGTGGATTCCGCGTTCCCAGCGGAGAGATTCCACCCACGACGTACCCCGTAATACGTTGTGCGTGTGCCGGACGTGCCATCTCGGCCCTCTTCCAGCCAAGGGCTTTGGCCGTGGCCTTCAGGGAAAGATGTCCCGCGACAGGCACACAGCACATAGCGAAATCCACACCAGAAACGACGACCAAGGTTTTGAAAACTTCTGCAGGATCCGCCCCGAGTTCCTGTACCGAGTGCTCCCCAAAATGATCCTTGCTTGGAACGTAGCTCAACACTTCGTGAGGCACACCGGCCACAGCGGCGATCGCGCGGGTTCTACTAGCCATGAAACCATGCTAACCGGCGCGGAATGGTGGTCCTAACTGGGATTGAACCAGTGACCTTTCCGGTGTGAACGGAACGCTCTCCCACTGAGCTATAGGACCGCAACGAATCTTGCGTGTGTCAACACGCGGTTTTCATCCGTGCTGTGGAGAAAATGTACCACCTGGGCGTTGCATACCCGCAAACGGCGTGCTCACGACCGATAAAAGTGAACGGCAGCGCAACACACTCAGCGTACTGTCACACCACTTGGCCATGACCGTTTCCCTGTTCCACCCTGGACGGTGTGGGGGCGGGTCTGTTTTATTTGGGCTGACACCACTTGGCCATGACCGTTTCCCTGTTCCACTGCCCACCACTTAACTGTCGTATCCCCCTCAAGGGACCAGCTTTAAAGCAACCGCGGTAGCCCCCGGCGTTAACTCGGCCACTGAATGTCACCGTTGTAATTCGAACTCCGCCTTGATCACATCTTCTCCCCTCATCGCAGCTAGCTATGACCTGCTGATTTGTGAAATAAACAACAATCGGGCTAATGTTCTGAGTCGCAACGATTCATTGCAGTGTTGCAACGCGGATGTAGCGCAGTTGGTAGCGCATCACCTTGCCAAGGTGAGGGTCGCGAGTTCGAGTCTCGTCATCCGCTCCACTTTTCTCCAGGGTCACCGGGTAGAAAAGAGAAGATAAGCGCGTTTAGCTCAGCGGGAGAGCGCTTCCCTGACACGGAAGAGGTCACTGGTTCGATCCCAGTATCGCGCACCAACCAACGAAGCAATCGTTGGGTGAATGCGGATGTAGCGCAGTTGGTAGCGCATCACCTTGCCAAGGTGAGGGTCGCGAGTTCGAGTCTCGTCATCCGCTCCAAGGTTCACCTTGTTGAACCGAGGTTCACTAAGGTGGGCCACATACGGCAAACACTGCCTTGGTGGAATGGCTGAGTGGCTTAGGCAACGGTCTGCAAAACCGTGTACACGGGTTCGATTCCCGTTTCCACCTCAAGAACAACTGAATTAAAGCGCGTTTAGCTCAGCGGGAGAGCGCTTCCCTGACACGGAAGAGGTCACTGGTTCGATCCCAGTATCGCGCACCAACCAACGAAGCAATCGTTGGGTGAATGCGGATGTAGCGCAGTTGGTAGCGCATCACCTTGCCAAGGTGAGGGTCGCGAGTTCGAGTCTCGTCATCCGCTCAACTAAAGCCCCAAGGCGTAAAGCCTCGGGGCTTTGCTGCGCGCCACCCACCCCGACGGTTTACTGCATCCACGCAGCCAGCGCATCTCACCCCTAGCTCGGAGCGCCTTGCCCCAAATCCCCCAGCTGCCGTCTAATCTCAATTGACGATGAAGCAGCATAATTCCCCATCCTCGGCACCTTCTGCCCCCTCGCAGTCCGTTTCGGCGTCTCCTGCCTCTACGCAACCTGACTCGATCAGACACACCCAGCACTCATCGGCCGAAAGCCCACATACCGAGATCCTCGCCGACCGATTCCAACGATCGCGCGTGGCCCTCGTTCTCACGTTCGTGATGTGGCCGCTGGCCATCATGACGTTCATTCACAAGACCTTCCTCTACCCCTACAACGACCACCCCACTGATGACTTCACCACGGTTATCAGCGCCCTGCGCCGTTTCCGGGAACACGTGCCGGTGTATTCCGAGGATTACAGCACTGTCGATCCCCACTACCTATACTCCCCCGGCGGCACGTTGCTGCTTAGCCCCTTGGCCTACCTCCCAGAGAATCTGGGTCGGCCAGCCTATATCGTGCTAAACGCGGTCGCGGTTGTACTCGCGGTAGCCGTGCTCACCAAGCTCTTCAAGTATTCCCTTCGCGGCCCCGTGGTCCCAGCTGCCACCTTCATCATTTTTTCCACCGAGGCCGTACAGAACACCCTGCTATTCTCCAACATCAATGGCATTTTGCTACTAGCCGAGGCCCTCTTTCTCTACCTGCTCCTCCACCGGCGAAATATACTCGCCGGCCTGGTCATCGGCTTGGCCATCGTGGTTAAGCCCCAGTTTGCGCCACTTTTGTTCCTACCTTTGGTCCGACGCCAACTTTCCACGATCACAGTCGGAATCGCGGTACCTGTCGTTTTGAATCTCGCCGCTATTCCTCTGATGGTTAGCCCCGGCGATTACCTCGATAAGCTCGTGCCGTATCTGGGCCAAGTCAGGGATTACGCCAATTCGTCAATTTCGGGCATTTTGACGTACTTTGGATTCTCCGATGCCAGCATCCTATTCTGGCGAACCGTGGCCGCACTATGCGTTGCTATCAGTGTTCTTCTGCTGCTGCGCTGGCGCGATCGCGACGAAATCATGTGGGCAACCACGACCTCAGGGGTTGTGCTGACCGGGGTTTTCCTGATCTCTTCACTGGGTCAGATGTACTACTCAATGTTGTTATTACCCATGTTCTTCACGGTTCTTCGCGCCCGTAGCGTCATGCATTCCCCAATCGCTTGGCTGGGCGTGTACTTCTGTATGAGTTTGGATGAGTGGATGTCCGATCGCTGGGTTTGGCCAGGGCGGGTGTTCGAATTCAGCCGGGGCACCATCGGTTGGTCCTTGCTGCTGGTCAGCATCGTTACCACCGTGGTGGTGTGGACTATGATGGAGCGGAGACTGGGCCACCATATTCTCGGGGATTTGCACGAGAACGGCTGGTGGCCAAAGAAGGGATCCGCGTGGGGGCGTCGGAATAATAAAATGGCCCGCACGTTGCAACAGGAAGACAACCCGACCAGCCCGAACCGAGAGGGACATTGATGAGCAACAGTAGCGACAACAAGCTGCAGCCAATCCAAGACTTCCGCAACCTGAGCGACGATGATTGGAAGCAGCGCTTGAGCCCCGAGGAGTACCACGTCCTACGCCAGGCAGGTACCGAAGCGCCATTTAAGGGCGAATACACCGATACCGAGACCGAGGGTGTGTACCGCTGTCGCGCCTGTGGGGCGGAGCTGTTCCGTTCGACTGAGAAGTTCCACTCCCACTGCGGTTGGCCCAGCTTCTTTGATCCGAAGGATTCCAGCGCAGTCATTACGCGCGAAGATAATTCGTTGGGCATGCGCCGCGTAGAGGTGTTGTGCGCGAATTGTGAAAGCCACTTGGGGCATGTTTTCGAAGGTGAGGGCTACGATACCCCGACCGATCTAC
Organism: Corynebacterium auriscanis; assembly: GCF_030408435.1. Lineage (NCBI taxonomy): Bacteria > Bacillati > Actinomycetota > Actinomycetes > Mycobacteriales > Corynebacteriaceae > Corynebacterium > Corynebacterium auriscanis. Next base: position 1,352,727 of record NZ_CP047046.1, read on the forward strand.
GGTACTGCATCAACAGCATTTCGCTGACGCTGGACGCGGCGGAGTAAAACAGGCTGGGCTCGTCCTGCCTGATCAACGGGCAGAAGACCCCGTTTAGAGCATCTCCTGCAGAATTTCGTCAGCAGCACGGATGCCTGTCGCCGCTGCGGCCGGCACACCCACTCCATCCAGCATGGACCCGGCCAGCGCGATGCCACGGGTACGTTGAACCTCCTTGTATGCCACGGCCATGGACTCACGGTAGCCCACGCCGTACCGTGGGATGCCACCCCACCAGCGTTGGACGAAGAACTCCTCGGGGCGCTTGCGCTCGCCCGTCACCTTAGCTAGATCGTCGATAGCATACGTGAGCAGGGCGCGATCATCGGTCTCCAAGTACCACGGCTGGCTGAATGTGCCGAAGCTGGCACGAACGAATGCCCCGCCGCGCTCACCCAAGTGGGGCCATTTGCGGGAAGAGAAAGTAAACGCTTTGGCATCTGTGGGGGCATCGGCACCCAGCAGCACGCCAGAGCGCTCCGGGATGCCGTGTGCAGATGCCATACGCATGCCCACAACCACGGAGCTCGCTAACTCCACACTGTGCAAGACCTCCGCGGCTGTTGGTACCATATGCTCCAGCAAAACCGCTGCCGTTGGGGCCGGTGTGGCGATAACCAGCGCATCGAATTCACCCAGGGGTTCGACGTACCACCCATTGCGGGTGCGTCCGATGGATTCCACACCCGTATTGAGGAACACCTCGGGATTCGCCTGCTTCACCATTGCGTCGACGAGCCCGCGATAGCCACAGTTGAAGCTCTTGAAAACTGCCCCGGATCCATTTGAACGTTTGCGGCGTCCGTCCAAGATTTGCCCGACGGCGTCGGAAAGAAAGAAAGCCCGGCCGCCTTCGCCCAGTTCGTCCAGCTTGGCAGCCAAGTCTGGCATGGTCGCCCGCACACCCAAATCATAAGCAGTACAGGAGTAGACCCCGCCCAGCAAGGGGGAAACCAAGCGATCCACGACGGTGCGACCGAACCGTGCTTCCACAAGCTGGCCCACCGTAGTGTCCTGTTCCGGGGACCATGTCATGGGTTGGCCGGATTTTTCCTCGTCCACGCGACGGGCCTGGTCCTCCCCCACGATGTGGGCAATGGATGCGCCCTCGTGTGGGATACCCATGAGGGTGGTCCGTGGAATGTCGACCAACGCGCCTTCTGCGAACAATCCACTGGGCAGTCCTGACGGTTCCTCGAGGGCGTGCTCCAATCCCACGTCGCGCACTAAGTCGGTGAAATCCGATCGCAGGGACAGGTAGGCCTCCGCCCCCATGTCCACCGGACCACCAACGAAATCGACGGTCTTCAGCTTGCCGCCCAGCCGATCGTAGGCTTCGCAAATGAAGATACGAGCACTTTCTCCCAGTTGTCGGCGCAATCGCCACGCTGCACTTACACCAGCGATGCCACCACCAATGACCGCAATGCGGAGCCCCCGCAGCTTGGTCAGATCGTCCTGCCTCAGCTGAAGACCGGAGTGAATATCTACTGGCGCACCAGGTGCGTATCCGTTGGGGATGTGTGGGGAATTCATAGGTTATGAACCTCCTCGAAGGCTCGAGTGACAGCATCGGGTTCGGTGGATGGCAAAACTCCGTGACCAAGGTTGAAGATATGACCGCGCGCCAAGCCACGCTTGACGGCTCGGTCGGCCTCGGCGCAAATCCGGGTGACATGGGCGCGGATGGCATCGGGACCGGCGAACAGGACAGCTGGATCAAGATTTCCCTGCAGTGCCTTAGCACGCTCCGACGGGGCTAGACCTGGGTTCGCATCCGCCAGCGCCGCGGTTACACGCTCAGCGGCTAAGTCCATAGGCACGCGCCAGTCCACACCCACCACGTCTGGGCCAGCAATCGCCATGTCGCCCAACAGCTCACCGGTACCCACACCGAAGTGGATCATCGGCACGCCGTACGGGCGAACGGCATCGAAAATCTGCTTGGAGTATGGCCCGACGAACTCGCGGTAATCACGGGCCGTGAGGTAACCCGCCCAGGAATCGAACAACTGAATCGCATCCACGCCCGCTTCCAGCTGCATTTGTAAGAAGCGGGTAATGGTGGGGGTCAATTCGCGCATGAGAGCATGCCACATATCAGGCTGGGAGTACATCAAGGCCTTGGTAGTTTCATGGTTCTTCGATGGGCCTCCCTCTACGAGGTAGGAAGCCAACGTGAACGGCGCACCAGCGAAACCAATCAGGACCTGATCATCGCGCAATTCCTCCAGTACGTGCGAGATCCCTTGCGCGATCGGCTCCAGTTGCTCGCGCTGCACTTCCGGAAGCGCAGCAATCTGCTGCGGCGTGCGCACGGCCTCGGCCATAACTGGTCCACGACCGGGAACAATGTCGATATCCACACCAGCGGCCTTGAGAGGAACAACGATGTCCGAGAACAAGATGGCGGCATCTGCATCGTGGCGTCGAACCGGCTGCATAGTGATTTCGGCCAAAAGCTCGGGCATGAAGCAGGAGTCCAGCATGGGGATGCCCTCGCGCACCTTACGATACTCAGGCAGCGAACGACCGGCTTGGCGCATCATCCACACGGGTCGACGCGATGGCTTTTCACCCCTAGCGGCGGCCAAAAACGGGGCGTCATGGTTGGCGCGACGACGGGAGGCTGCGACGTCAATCTGGGGTTCAAAAGCCTTATTAGTCATAACCGCCATTATGCCAGCCGATGATGGGGGAAACGAAAGGCTAACAACACCAACCACTCCGGCGCGCCTAACCAACGATAAAAACCTTAAAGGCTAGGTTTAGACATCGTGAGCCAAGACACTGAGATCCCCCAGTACTTCCACGAAGCCGTCCGCTCCATGACGGAAGCGGAGGTACGAAGTGGCATTCAGATCACCGATATTCGCCCTCCCCGCAACTTGGCGCCGCTGAGCCACGCGGTTGGGTTGGAAGTTGTGCACACTATTGACAGCACCGGTGAGACCGCTATCGCTGCCGATTCCAGCGGGCACGATGCGTTCGGCCGCCTCATCCTGCTTCATGATCCTGCCTCCGAGGAACACTGGCGGGATCCCTCCACCACGGCCACATCGCCTAAGATGCGCATGGTCGCCTACATTCAGGCCGATATGGATGCCTCTGTTGCCGCGGATCCACTTTTGCCCGACGTGGCGTGGGATTGGCTGACCGAGCAGCTCGACGGCCCCGGCTGCACCTACACCGATCTGGGTGGCACTGTGACATCCACCGCTTCGGTTCGCTACGGCGAAATTGGTGGCCCGCCACGTGCGTTCCAGTTGGAAATGCGGGCGTCGTGGACCGCCGTGGGGGCTGACCTGTCGGCACATGTCACCGCATTTTCGCACGTGCTGGCGAATGTGGCTGGCTTGCCACCCGAAGGCGTGGCAGCCCCTCGCTTTGGTGTGGACCACGCGCGCGAAGCTGCGCACCGCTAACCTCCCCCTATCCCCCTTCCTCGGTATTCAGTGCATGAAAAAAATCACCCGCCCCTCCGGTGGCGTGCCTTCCGTACGTCGTACGCCCGCACAACTCGAGAGCACTCTGCGCGCCTTAAGCAACGGTACGGGGCCGATCGCCATTGATACCGAACGCGCCGCAATGTACCGCTTTGATGACCGCGCGTACCTGATTCAGTTGCGTCGGGACGGGGCGGGCAGTTTCATCATTGACCCCACGGAGCATCCCGAACAGCTTCGCGGGTGGCAGGACGAACTGATGGGCGAAGTGCCGTGGCTATTGCACGCCGCTCATACAGATCTACCCGCGCTGATGGCCTTGGGGTGGCGCCCTACACAGCTGCTAGACACGCAGATTGCCGCCAAATTGTTGGGCTGCCACAGGCTGGGCCTCTCGCCGCTCTTAGAAGAATTCCTATCCATCTCCATTCCTAAAGATAAGGGCAATGCCGATTGGTCTCGGCGACCACTGGCGAATTCATTGCTAGCCTATGCTGCCCTCGATGTGGAGTTCTTACTGGAAATGCACCAGCTGATGGTAGATGAGCTTTCCGACCTCGACCGGATGGATTGGTACGTCCAGGAATGCGAGCATGACCTAGTTCACGCCTCGCCGCTCAAGGATCCTGAATGGTTTGACATGAAGGGCGCCCGCTTCCTGCACCCACACAGTCGAGCTGCGTTCGTTGCCCGCCACCTTTTCGAGACACGCCAACAGATCGCACGGTCGGAAGACATCCCACCGGAAAGATTACTGTCCTCGAAACTCATCGTGGCGGTAGCCACTTTGCCTAAACGCGATGCCACTCGCGAGCTCCTGCAGGACTTTCGCCACGCTATTCACGGCCCCGGGGCCGATCGCGTGAACCCTCATCGCCACTCTGGCACTATGAATTCTTTCCTCGACGCCATGTCGCGCGCCTACGCCGAACACCGGGAAGCTAAGGCAACAGCTGGCTGGGGATCACGCGATGAACGCCACGATGATCCAGAATTGCAACGCCGTCGCCCCGACCCTAAAACGTGGAAAACGGATCACCCCATGGCGTGGGATGCGTTGGAGATCTTGCGTGAATCAAACGAGGAATTGTGCGAGGAGCTGGGTTTGGGCACAGACACCATAGTGGTCAGTCGCCAGTTGAAGTTCGTTGCGTGGGAGTTTGCCCAGAGAGTGGCAGATCAATCAGTAAACCTCACCGATGTGGACAGCACTGAAGATTGTCTTGGTCAGTTGCTCACACGGGCAGGATGCCGCCCGTGGCAGGTAGAGCTCATACTCAATGACGCCACGGCTTACCTCATGGATGAAGTTACACAATAGCTAGCGCGCGTCCTTCCTCAGCGCTACCCTCCCACGTAGCCACGGAGGCTTCACCGGGCACGGGCACAGCACTTTTGCACCGCAGACAGCGCACGCGTTAACGCTAAACCTCACCCAGCTGCTGGGCCCACTCCGCTACCGTCTTGGTGACGGATTCAACATCCAAACCGAGTTCTGAAAGCACCTGGCCACGGGAGGCATGAGCCAGGAATTTTTGCGGAATGCCGAGGTTGCGCACCGGGGTATCCACGTTCGCTTCATTCAACCGCATTTGCAGCGTGGAACCGGCGCCACCGTGCAGTCCACTGTCTTCGATGGTGACTACCAGATCCGCAGCCCTAGCCAGTTCCACTACAGAATCGGCAGTGGGCACTACCCAGTGCGGATCCACAACGGTGGTTTGGAATCCGGCGTTGTCGAGCGCTTCCGCCGCGGCCAGCGCCTGTGTGGCCAATGCGCCGAAGTTGACGATGAGCACCTTCGTGGGCGAAGAGTCACCGGGCGGCGCAGTCTTCTCAGCTCCAGCATGTGTGGATTCAAACAGCACGTCGTAATCGGTTTCTTCCCGAATCGCGCCAATCGGATCGGGCGCATTGCCCTTGGGGAAACGCACAACGGTCGGCCCATCCTCAAGATCCACGGAGCGCTGCAAAGCCAGCTTCAATCGCTCACCATCACGTGGGGCCGAGACATGAATCCCCGGCACAATGCCGGTGATGGATAGGTCCCACATGCCGTTGTGGCTGGGTCCATCGGATCCGGTGACGCCCGCGCGGTCCAACACCAATGTCACCGGTAGTTTCAATAAGGCAACATCCATCAGCAGCTGGTCAAAAGCACGGTTGAGGAACGTGGAGTATACGGCAACCACTGGGTGCATCCCGCCCAGAGCCAAACCGGCTGCACTGGTCACCGCGTGTTGTTCCGCAATACCGACGTCATAGGTACGGTCTGGGAAAACCTCCGCAAATTCAGCCAAGCCTGTAGGTCCGGCCATCGCCGCAGTGATCGCGACAATATCGTCTCGCTCCTTGGCCAAGTCGATCAACGTGGTGGAGAACACATTGGTCCACGTGGTCACACCCACGGCCTTCTTCTCCACTGGCTCGCCCGTGATGGGATCGATAACTCCCGTTGCGTGCATGAGGTCGGCCTCGTTGTTTTCCGCAGGCTCAAACCCCTTGCCCTTGGCGGTCACGGCGTGGACAATGACCGGCCCTCCGTAATCTTTAGCGTAGCGCAGCGCATTTTCCATCTGGCGGATATCATGCCCGTCAACTGGACCGATGTACTTCAGGCGCAAGTCGGTGAACATCTCCGTTGGCAACACCGTGTGTTTCACCCCGGCTTTGAGCCCGTGGATAACCTGGAACGCACGATCGCCGACCCAGCCCATGCGTCCCAAGGCGTTCTTCCCAGAGTCCATCACCTTGTCGTAGAAAGGCTGCAACCGCAGGGCCGCCAGATTCTCGGCCATGCCACCGATGGTTGGAGAATAAGAACGGCCGTTATCGTTGACCACGATCACCACACTGCGGTTTTTCGCAGCGGCGATGTTGTTCAGCGCCTCCCAACACATTCCACCGGTCAGGGCCCCATCGCCCACGAGGGCCACAACATGACGATGAATCTGACCGGACAACTCGAAGGCCTTGGCTAATCCGTCGGCGTAGGACAACGCAGCGGAAGCGTGCGAGGACTCAGTCCAGTCGTGTGGTGATTCTGCCCGTTCGGGGTACCCCGACAGCCCGTCTTTTTGCCGCAATGTCCCAAACAGATCCCGTCGCCCCGTCAGCATCTTGTGCACGTAAGACTGGTGCCCAGTATCGAAAATCAATGGGTCAGTCGGCGAGTCGAACACGCGATGCAGCGCCATCGTCAACTCAACCACTCCCAAGTTAGGTCCCAAGTGCCCACCAGTTGCCGAGACCTTTTGGATGAGAAACTCACGGATCTCAGCCGCGAGTGCTTCCAATTGATCTTCAGGCAGGCCTTTGAGTTCCGCTGGCGAAGAAATGTTGTCCAGAATACCCATTGAAGTTTGTCTCTTCTCCTCGGTCATTCTCGTGCGGTAGCGCTATACCGGCGTGGCCATTTTTAGGGAACCATCCCCGACAGTTTCCCGAATGGCGATGACCTAGGTTAACTATCGTGGCGAAAATTTATTGTTCAGCCTATCTTAGTCGCGTCCACGGACAGGTGTTGAAGCGCTCGCGGTTAACGGCCCGTATCCCGCGAAGCCGCCTGTTTTTCAGCCATAGTCTTACCGCTACGCCGTGGCCACGGGTTGCAAGTGCACAAGCACTTCAACGTGGTGGGTCAGCCCAAAGGCGTCGACAATCGCTACCTGTGAGATAGCGTAACCGGCGTCGATCCACCGTCGAACATCGCGCGCCGCCGCAGCCGGATCGCAACCCACGTGCACCACATGTTTTGGCTGGCGACTGGCCACGGCCGGGATCGTGTGCTTTCCCGCGCCCGTTCGTGGTGGATCAAGCACCACAGCATGCAAGTATTCCTGCGCGTGCCGATCGCTCCACCACGCGGGGACTCGGCGGTTGGTTTTCTTATCCGACGCCACCACGCGCTCCGCAACCCGGTCCACATTGGAGTCCCAAAACTCCACGGAATGGACCTTCGCCTGGGAAAACGCGCGTGACCCAGCCGAAGTTGCATCGCCAGCGATATCCACGCTGACCACCCGGTCGGCTTTATCGACCAGTGCGGAACTCAGCGATCCAGCGCCACCGTACAGATCCCAGGCCGTGGAACATTTTCCCAGCGCGGAGGGCACTGTGCGCTCAATCCACTGAGCGTAAAACTCAGTCGCGGCGTGGTGACCTTGCCAGAAAGCCTGTGCAGGAAGATCCCACGTGAGACCCCCTAACTGCTGGGTGATCGACCCATCGCCCACCAAAGCGGTCGTCTTCCGATGCCGCCGGTTTCCCGACAGCTCCACAATGCTTCGTACGCCGTCACTGCCGACAGCGATGATGAGTTCTGTGCGCGGACGAATACGCCCTTCGGCGGCTAGGTCACTGATCTGTTCGCACAGCCCGTCTTTCATTTCGGAAACCCATTGCGCACATAGGGTGTCTGGACTGAGGGGAACAACTTCGTGTGAATTCTTCTTCCGAATCCCCACTGTTCCTTGCGCATCAATCGCGACTCGGGCGCGGGTGCGCCACCCCACATAGGGTTCCAGCGAGTGCGTAGAAACCACATCGTCGGTGAGCTTGATCTTTCCAATTCGTTCGAACTGATCGACTACCACGGCTTTTTTGAATTCGAGAGAACCAGGGGCGTCGATAAAATCTAAATCGCAACAACCCGCCCCGGCCGCTGCAGCACCGCACTGCCCCCGTACGCGGTGCACAGATGGCGACCCCACGCGTACCACCTGACCAGTGCGAAAGGAACGCTTGGAAGATGACTTCGCAGCGGGGTCCAAGGCGACTTCAACATCGCGATCCCCCATCGCAGCTCCGGTGACAAAGGCAATCCGGCCGTCCTCGAGACGAGTAATGCAAGCTCCACCGTGCGCAGGTTTATCGAAGCTGGAAACAGTCACTACTTCGGGATTCATTTAATGCCCTCCGCTGCATTAGCTTTTTTCACGGCCACGACGGTGATGAGGACGACGATTGCCGTCAGTGGCCAGCCCATAGCAATGGAAACGTATCCCAGGGCATCGGTGGCATCTTTCACGTAGAAGAACCGCTTGACGAAGAACCGTGCCAGGAACACCACAGCCCACGCCGCGGTAGCCCAACTAAAGGCCCGAACAGCCCCACGGTTGGTACGCCACCTCTGGTCCTCGCCGTTGATGCCGCGCCAAATCACGCCAACGAGTGGCCACCGCACCGCAATCGAGATGATGAACGCGATTCCCGCGACCAGCGAATACCACATGCCGTAGGCAAAATAACCCTTGGCATCGCCCATGAACCAGGCAATCGCGGCACAGATGACCACACCCAGCAAGCCGGAGATGGCCGGCTGCAGGTTCTCCTTTCGGGCCAAGCGCCACACGAAGATACCCGCCGCCACAGCCAGTGCGGAAAGCAAAGCGGGCACCAACCCGTACTTGCTGTTGACGGGAACCAGTACCAACACTGGCAGAGTGGAGCTCACCAAGCCGGTGAGACCGCCCATTTGCTCCAGCAAGGTGGCGGGCTTTTCCTCGGTGGCCCGCCCACCGGAGGGCGCTAGCTTTTCAGAGTGGGTGGCCGACTGGTGGGTATCGCCAGTGATATGCGCGGGCCCGGTGCCCGATGTGGTGGGGTCAAAAGGCTCGTTGTTAGAGGACGGGTGTGTCACGGGGTCCTACGTTCTGGATCTATGAGGGGGCTGGAGACTACTGGTTTTGGTTATTATCGCGACCCAAGATGGGTTCGTTAAGGGGTTCGATTCCAGCTGCCTCTGCCTGCTCGCGCGCCATTTGCTCCGCCTGCGCCTGCATTTGCTTCTGCAGCTCCTCGGCCATGGCCTGTGGCATATGCACTGGCAATGGGTTACCCGCCGGAATTGGATCTTGGCCACGCATAACAAAAGTACGGGCCATTATCTGGTGGGCTAGCTCGGCCAATTCCTCGCCGTATTCCTTCGGCCCAGCCAACGTGAAACGCAGCATCCAACGGTGGCCGGTCACACCCATGATGCGCAGCATTCCGTCGCCGGCTTCTGCGAACACTTCTGGCCCCCATGGGCCTTGTGTCACGGTTGCTTCCAAACCGTCGCCGGACATGCCCTTAACGATCTCGGTCACCGATTCTTCCCAGAGGTCACCTTTTTTTGGAGCGGCGAACGCCACTGGGGTCACGCGCCCAAACTGTGTTCCGATATGGATCATCTGCGGACCTTCCGGGCCCACATCCACCTGCACGTCACCTTCCAGTGGCACGGGCACCATCATCGAACCTAGATCCAGCCCGCCCTTGGCGAAATCCGAGAAGTCGAAATTCCGGTAGTCCACCTGGTCTCCATCAAACGGCCCAAAGTCACCGTTTATTGGGTCGTAGACTCCCCCGGCTTGATTATCGGTGTCCGTTGTCGCCGCTACATTGTCTACGCGGGATTGCTCTGCTGCAGAGGTATTGGGATCCGCTGCGCTGTCTTTCTTACGTCCAAACATGGTGCGTCATCTCTCTTTCGGTAAGTTGTCGCGTAGTTGGTGTGCACTCCTGCGCGTTCGCGCTGGCGGGCTGGTGCAAATTATTGGCCCGTGGAACCGTATCCACCTGCACCGCGAACCGTTTCACCCAAGTGGGAAATATCGTCAACCTCATTGACCTCGCACAAACTCACCTGTTGAACAACTAGCTGTGCGATGCGGTCCCCGCGACGGATGGTCACCGACTGTTGCGGGTCTAGGTTAATGAGGCAGACTTTCACCTCACCGCGGTAATCCGCATCGATGGTGCCTGGGGTGTTCACGATGGATAATCCGTGTCGCAGTGCCAAACCGCTACGAGGGTGAATGAGGCCAACCATGCCTACAGGCAATCCTAGGGCGATTCCCGTCCCAACTAGTTGGCGCTGGCCCGGATCAATCTGCACATCCTCCGCGCTATAAAGGTCAATCCCCGCATCCGAGGGATGCGCTCGGGTAGGCAACGGCAGGTCCTTATCAAGCCTCACTAGGTTAAGTTTCGGCTCGTTGTGTGGGTTGGTCATGGTCTACCACTTTACAGTGGGACACCCTCGAATATCTGGTCGGGATACTCGGTGGCTACAATGAATTCACGCAAGCATTGTGCAGATGGACATTAAGGAGAACGTCAGTGGCTTCCACAGAGGTGCCAGCCCACGGGGATAATGTCCTCTATTCTGAGCGGCAGCGCGTACCACTGACGTGGTGGTTTTTTGCCGCGGGCGTGGTCTTTATCATCGCCTGGCAGGCGCAAATGGGGCGATCCGTTTGGTATGCCGTAGGGGCGGGAGTTTTCGCTGGTCTTTTCGCAGCGTGGATGCTGCTAAAGTTTTCCGCCACCGAGATTGCGGTGGTGCAACGCGCCGATGGTCAGCGCTGGTTGCACGCGGGTGAGGCGAAATTGCCAGCCGAACTCATCAGCCGCTCGCTAGTCATCCCACCCACGGCCAAGCAAGCAGCCATGGGGCGCCAGCTGGATCCCGCGGCCTTCGTAATTCACAAGGGTTGGATCCCTACGATGGCAATGATGGTGTTGGACGATCCGGAAGATCCCACCCCGTACTGGTTGATTTCGTCCAAGGAACCACAGGCGCTGTTGGAGGCGCTGGATCGCCCGATCTATTAACGATCGATCTATTAACAAACGCTTTGGGGGTTAGTACCCACGGTAGCTCCCCCCCCTTACACGAACCTCAGCCTAGAGCCGAGGACGACCGGTTAGGCACAGTCCACGCAGACGAATTCATCATCGCCGACCTTCTCGGCCATCCGACTGCGGTGCTGCACGAGGAAGCACACGCTGCACGTGAATTCATCGCTCTGGCGGGGGATGACCGTGCCGGACAGCTCTTCACCGGATAGGTCAGCTAGTGGAACATCAAATGGCTCCACGATCTCTCCATCATCGGTATCTGCAACCGCAGGCTCGGCCTTTTCAGCGGCCTTCAATCCCTCAAGGGAATCGGTTTCAATTTCATCCTCAGGACGGCGGCGAGGTGCATCATAGTCAGTAGCCACGGCGTTTCTCCTTGTTAGCACTTCCGACTTTTCGGGTGACAGTTCATGTGCGTCGACGCGCATAGTAAAGCAAATACCGCTGACCTGTCACCTTAGGGCCACCTTGCCTCTTATTTTGACGCCAACGCCACCCCCGCACCCACCTTTGCTAATGCTCCTATTAACTCCGGCAGGAGGTGTGCCGAACTACCAGCGACCAGTAGTTTTTGTTCTTTATCGCTGTCCAATGCGGGAAAAATCACATCCACCCCCGCCCGCGCGGCGATCAACGCGCCAGCCACGTAATCCCACGGTCCCAGCCCGTGTTCGTAATAAGCATCCACAGTGCCCTCAGCCAAGTGGCACAAATCCAATGCCGCCGAGCCTGCCCGTCGAATGTCTCGTACCTGGGGTAACAGTTCAGAGAGCACCCGTGCCTGCGCACGACGTTGTTCGGCAACATAGCCAAAGCCTGTAGCCACCAATGTCATCGCCAAACTGCCAGCCCCTGGGGCTTCGAGAGTGCGAGGTTGGTGGGAAGCATGCGCTTGCGAGGCGATAGTCGAATTGGCGTTCAGCGTCGCCGGACCGCCGACGTGCGCACAGTACTCTTTGCCAGAAGGTATTTGCACGACTGCCGCGGCAATGGGCACTCCACTAACGGTCGCAGCCACGCTGACGGCACAATCCGGTTGGCCGTACATAAAGTTCACGGTGCCGTCGATGGGGTCTACGACCCACACGACATCCGTAGTCCGCACGGATTCAACCCCAGCATTAGCCCCACCCAGATTCGACACCACGGCCCGCGACACCGACAGGGCCGGGTGCCCGGTATCCCACGTGCCCGAGTTCGCCAATTCCCGCTCGCTCACGATGTGCCCTTCTTCCTCCCCCAAGATGGTCGATCCGGGCAGAGCGGATAGTAAGAAATGTTGCAAGAACTTTTCGGACGCTACGTCCACCGCCGTGACGGGATCCACTTCTGAACTCTTATGGGCGCGGGCTGCCACTCGCCCTGAACTGTCGGCCAGCTCACCGCGCATGTGGCGTACTAAGTCAGCCGCTGCCGCGGCAGCGGCTCGGGAAATCTCACGGAGGTCAATCATGGACACATACCCATCCCCTCCCCCACGCTGCGACTTGACCCCAAGGGAATCGAGTGAGCGGGTAGCGCGGGGCGTCAAGTAGATATGGGTTGAAGGAACCGAAGGCACCGAATTCTGTGAAACCATGCCACCAGCAAACCACGGGGAGCATCCGCGCGCGGACGACGGGGGTTAAACCCGCTATCATCTGTACCCATGACTGAGCAGAACCCAGATTTGAGCTTTGGCGTAGACATCGGAGGCTCGGGCGTAAAGGCCGCAATCGTTGACCTCAAGACCGGTGAATTCGTTACCGAGAGGTTAAAGATCGCCACGCCCCAGCCTGCAGAACCAGATGCGGTGGCCGAGGTTGTTCTCCAGCTCATGCAGGAAGCTGCTTGGGATGGCCCAGTGGGAATTACTGTGCCAGCTGTAGTTAAAAATCAATTCACGCGCAGCGCAGCGAATATTGGCGGTGATTGGATTGGGACGGATTGCCAGGAACTCTTCCATCGGCACTTGGGTGATCGCGAGATTGCGGTGCTTAATGACGCCGATGCCGCGGGCCTGGCCGAAGTTGCCTACGGCGATGAAGCCGCTCGCAGTGGTGCCGTCATGTTGCTGACCTTTGGTACGGGTATCGGCTCTGCCCTGTTGATGGATGGCAACCTCTACCCAAACTCGGAACTTGGGCACCTACCTTTTGAGAACACGACCTGCGAGAAGTGGGCCAGCTCTGCAGTGAAGGAAAAAGAAGACCTCCCCTTCAAGGAGTGGGCTAAGCGCGTTGATCAGGTTATGCACCTGTACGGCAAACTGTTCAGCCCGCAGACTTTCGTGGTTGGCGGCGGAATTTCCCGTAAGGCCGATAAATGGGTTCCGCGCCTGACCGTTGAGCAAAAGGTTGTTCCCGCACAGTTACGAAACCAAGCTGGCATTGTGGGTGCGGCGATGGCTGTGCGAGACGGCTTCCGCCCCTAGCCGTGCACGCGAGGCAGATGAAATCTATTTGCTGGTAGAAACTACCACCGCCCAAACAACAGCGGGGGTAACACCCCTACCCCCTTGACAATCGCGGTTTCAGTTATAATTGGGGGTCGATTGTCGGGAACTACGACCCGAGGAATGCGATACACACGCATTTCATTAACGCGAGCAGCACTTTTGTCGCGGTACAGTGGCGACGAATGAAAACAGTAGCTGCAGTAATAATGCACGCAAATGAAAGGGCTTTTTGTGGTAGCGAATAACTCGGCCGAATCCAACGAAGGATCCGAGAACGCAGCAGTGCGCAAGGTAGCCAAAAAGTCCGCTGCTGCAAAAAGCACTCGCAAGGTAGCCAAGAAGTCCGCTACCGCCAAGAAGGCAGCAACCGCAAAGAAGGCCACCGCAGCGCGCAAGACTACAGCGGCCACTGTGGCAGCCGAGGCCAGCGCCAGCACTGCAGCCGCCGTGGCTACGGATACGACCACGCCTGACACAACCGCAAAGCAAACCGTTGCAAAAAAGACGGCGGTCAAGAAGGCCACGGCGAAAAAAACGGCTCCGAAGAAAACGGCCAAGAAGACCACCGCGAAGAAAACGGCAAAGAAGACAACCGCCCGCACGGCTGCAAAGAAGGCAGCTACCAAGAAGACCGCAGCGAAGGCCACTTCCAAGGCAGCTCAGGCACAAGACAGCGCGCAGCAGCTGGATGCAGGAGATCTGGATGCCACGTTGACCGCTGCCGGCACCGCTGGCACCCCGGGTGTGGATACCGCAGACATCAAACCGGATGATGTAGATCCCGACTTGGATCGTGAACTTGACGACGAGTTCGACGAGGATCTGGACGACGACTTAGAAGATGACCTCGAGGATGACCTCGTCGACGATCTCGACGAGGATCTTGAGGAAGGCGAAGAGGACGAAGAAGGCGAAGATTCCGCCAAGGACGGCAGCGCCGACGACGAAAAAGACGGTAGCTTCGTCTGGGACGAGGATGAATCCGCGGCGCTGCGCCAGGCCCGCAAGGATGCCGAGCTCACAGCTTCGGCGGACTCCGTGCGTGCGTACCTCAAGCAAATCGGCAAGGTTGCCTTGTTGAATGCAGAACAAGAGGTCAGCCTAGCCAAACGCATCGAGGCGGGCCTCTACGCCGGGTACCGCCTGCAGGAGATTAAGGAATCGGGCGAGAAGCTCTCCCCCATGCACCGTCGCGACCTGCGCGAGATTGAGCGCGACGGCCGCCGAGCCAAGAACCACTTGCTGGAGGCGAACCTTCGCCTGGTGGTTTCCTTGGCCAAGCGTTATACCGGCCGTGGCATGGCCTTCCTAGACCTCATCCAGGAAGGCAACTTGGGCCTAATCCGTGCGGTGGAGAAGTTCGACTATGTCAAGGGCTACAAGTTCTCCACTTACGCCACGTGGTGGATTCGCCAGGCGATTACCCGCGCAATGGCCGACCAAGCCCGTACCATTCGCATTCCGGTCCACATGGTGGAGGTCATCAACAAGCTCGGCCGTATTCAGCGTGAGCTGCTGCAGGACCTCGGTCGCGAACCTTCCCCCGAGGAACTCGCTCGCGAGATGGACATCACCGTCGATAAGGTGCTGGAGATCCAGCAGTACGCCCGCGAGCCGATTTCCCTCGACCAAACCATCGGCGACGAGGGCGATAGCCAGCTAGGCGATTTTATCGAGGATTCCGAGGCCGTGGTGGCAGTGGATGCTGTCTCCTTCACCCTGCTGCAGGATCAACTGCAGGATGTGCTGCACACGCTGTCGGAGCGCGAAGCTGGGGTGGTCAAACTACGGTTCGGCCTCACCGACGGCATGCCGCGCACTTTAGACGAAATCGGCCAAGTTTACGGCGTGACCCGCGAGCGCATCCGCCAGATCGAATCGAAGACGATGTCCAAGCTGCGCCACCCATCCCGGTCCCAGGTCCTCCGCGATTACTTGGACTAGCAGAGTGGCCCTCCTAGCGCCGTTTCGCCAGCTCTTCGGCTGCCGCAGGACGGCGCTCTCGCCTAGGTACACCCCATTTTCGGCTGCGTCTCGCCGGGATCTGACTTACCCTTCTTTTTTGGTCGACGCCACCCGCCATCTCGAGCGCGTTCCTACTGGGCCGAGATTGAACCCATTCCGCCGTTTTCACACGTTTTCCGTGTCCCTCAAGGCCCCCGGAACCCCGGAGGATTTCTACCATCTGGCCGAACGTTTACTTACCGGACAGGTCCACGACGCGGCAGGAGCGCCGCTGATCACGCGCGAGGGTTGCGGCACACCCCACGGCAAGAACCTTCCCTAGCTGTTCAGCCTCTGGCACAACTCGTGGGATGCGTGACCTTCTTCCTCACACTTCCGGGCGGCCTCGCTAGAAAAATTGGTGATGACGATGCTGGTGCACACAGCAATGATGGCCAGTAACACCCCGATGGCGGCATAGACTTTCTGCTGGTTACCACGAATGGCCACGAACAGGGCGATCAGAGCCACCGCCAAGGCGACAACGGCCGCGACGATACCAATAACCGGCATCATGGCCGCGGGAATCGACAGGATGCCGACGACCAATGCAGCGATGGAAAGACCGGTGACCTTCTGCTGCTGCACCTTGCGGCGCTTAATCTCCTTGGCATTGTTTTCGCTGAGGTCGGAATAGTCACGCGCTGCCATTGTGCCTTCGCTTCTCCTTGACGCATTAAAGATGCTCTAAATAAGGTGCGGTGGGATTCCTCACCAGTCCCGCAAATATGCAATTCTATCTCGCAGTTGCTGCGCTGTACACAGCGCGGTAGGTGGTCCCCCGCAATTTTTGCGGGCATCGTTGTGTATTTGCCCGTGCGGTTTGCCCGTGCGGGCGGACTTCATCGCCACCAGGGCGTTGAGTTCCTTACGCAGGGCCGGCAGTTCCTCGCTGGCTACGCGCTGGCTGTGCAGGTTGGCTCCCGACCCTTCGGGGGCATTGGCTATCGCTTCTTTGCGGCGCCGTTCTTCCTCTTCTCGCTGCTTGGCCCGTGCCTCCACTTGGTCGGCCTGGCGCTGTTTGAGCAACGTGCGCATCTGATCGGCGTCCAACAGACCGGGAAGGCCCAGGTAGGCCTGTTCTTCCTCGGAACCCGCCACGGTGGAGGTGCCGTAGGTGGAGCCGTCGTAAATCAAGCTGTCCAACTCGGCTTCGGCGCCGACAGATTCGTACCCGCGCTCATCGCCAGGTTCATTCTTTTCCTGGTTTGCATCCTGTAAGGCCTGGTCATCCCATCCCTCGTCGGGGCGGTCTGGCTTACCCAGCACGTGGTTACGCTGCCGTTCCATTTTCGACGCCAAGTCCAGCAGCACCGGGACACTCGGGAGGAAAACGGAGGCGGACTCGCCGGGGCGGCGGCTACGCACGAAACGACCGATGGCCTGTGCGAAGAACAATGGGGTGGATGAACTTGTGGCGTACACGCCCACCGCCAGGCGGGGCACGTCCACGCCCTCGGAAACCATGCGGACCGCGACCATCCACTCGTCCATGGAGTCCGAAAACTCTTTAATACGATCCGAGGCCCCCGCTTCGTCGGAGAGCACCACGGTCACGGGGGTAGAGCTAATGGTCCCGAGGATCTTGGCGTACGCGCGCGCCGTGGTTTTATCCGTGGCGATCACCAGGCCGCCGGCATCGGGGGTGTGTTGGCGCAACTGCAATAAACGTGTGTGTGCAGCTTGCAGGACGGCCGGGATCCAATCACCGCGGGGATCCAGGGCCGTTTTCCATGCCCGCGCGGTTTGTTCCTGATTGAGGATCTCGCCCAGTCGGGCCTCGAACTCCTCGCCCGCACTATTGCGCCAGCGGGCTTGGCCGGAGTACGCCAGGAACACAACGGGGCGCACGACCTTGTCTTTGAGGGCCTCCGCATACCCGTAGGTGTAATCGGCGCTGGACTGCAGCGCACCTTCTGCTCCATCCACGGATTCGTAGCGCACAAAAGGAATCTGCGCGTCGTCCGAACGGAATGGGGTACCGGTCAAAGCCAAGCGCCGTTCCGCATGGGCGTACGCCAAGCGCACCCCATCGCCCCAGCTTTTAGCATCACCTGCATGGTGGATCTCATCCAAGATCACCAGCGTCTTTTGGGCGGTTGCGACTTGGTAGTGCTTGGTGGGTTTCATTCCCACCTGGGCGTACGTGACGGCAACTCCCTGGTAGGACCTATTGAATGGTGAAGAATTCGTGAAATTAGCGTCGATCGCGATTCCCTGTGCCGCGGCAGAGTGAGACCACTGGACCTTGAGGTGTTCGGTCGGCACCACGATTACAAGTCGCTGAACCACACGGGTTTCCAGCAATAGCCGAGCCAAGGTCAACGCGAAGGTTGTCTTTCCCGCCCCTGGGGTAGCTACTGCTAGAAAATCTTTAGGTTGTTCAGCGATGTATTTATCGAGTGCCTCCTGCTGCCAGGCGCGGAGGTGTTTCATCGCTTCTTTCTCGTCGTTTGTGGTCGTTAATCGTGCAGCACTCGGGTACCGCCGGCGCTCAGGCCTCTAGCGCTTGCGCAGAGATTGATAAATCTGCTCACAATCCGGGCACACTGGGCTGCCGGGCTTCGCCTGTTTGCGTACCGGAAAGGTTTCCCCGCACAGTGCCACAACGACCTTTCCAGCCACGGCAGACTCAATAATCTCGTTCTTCTTCACGTAGTGGAAAAACTTCGGGGTATCGTCGTCTGTCGTTTGCTCGGTGCGCACATCGGGGCGCTCAATGGTGGTTGTACTTGGGTTACTCACAATGACCCATTGTGCCCCTGAACGCACCCATTTTCCAACTAGGGATGAAGAGCGCACGCGGCTGTGTTGGATCTCCCTCCCTGCCCCAGTAGCAGCCCGAGGTTGGGACCAGTCGCACCCGCTCTGCCCCTCAACGCATGCACTGGCCACTGAAGGACTAGCGTTGTTTGCATGGCAGCTCAGAACAAACGCAGTGCAGCTTCGGTGCCTCGCTTTACTCGGCGCGGCAAGTCTACTGCCACCCTTATTACCGACGCCAAACGCTCCCGCTTGGAAGGGTGGCACCATAGGCGCCGGGTATATGCGACTTTGCAGCTGCTGCGCTTGCCGGTTTTGGCAGGCGCAGGCATTGCCATGTGGCTTACCAACAATGTGGCTCTAGCGGTGGCCATCGCCTTAATTTCGCTGCCTCTCCCCTGGGCAGCTGTCTTGCTGGCCAATGAAACTGGCGAAGTAGATAAGCAAGAACGGAAAATCTACAAGCCCGCCGTTGTGCGTGCCAACCGCCAAGCACTGGAGGCCAACCGAGGGGTGCGCTCAGCAGCGGATCCCCAGCATGTCCTGGAGTCTTCTGAGAGCGCATCCAATCCCGGCAAGGAAATCATCACTGTGGAGGATGACGAGTGACCCACTCCATGTCCAACGACAACCACTTCTTCGAAACCCTCAACCGAGTTGTCGATCACGTCCAGCAATTGGGTTATGACTCGCAGCTTGTCTCCCAAGTCCTCGGGGAGCGAGGCCTGGCCGCCGCCCACGGCCATAATTACGCTGCCGCCAAATGGTATGCACAGCGCATGGAAAACGGGGAACGAAACAGCGAACGAAACCTCATTTTGGGCTGTTACCTGCGCGAACCACTGGACCGTTCCCAATGGGAATTGGTGCTGGGCCCAGGTATAACCGCAGATGCATTGGCCGCCGGCGTGATTGCCCACGGCCGTCTGCAGGTGGATATCCGGCCGGTCGTTGTCGCGTCCCACGGCACAACCGAGGTTCTCGTGGTCAGCGACCCCGATGCTGCCGCCGAGGTACAGACGGGAACCAGTGACCATGTTCCAGGGGCGGGAAACGCCAGCATGTCCCTGCTGAACGTCATACCGCCACAGACTCCAGATCCCGATTCAGAATCTCACGGGTCAGTGACGGATGTCCTTGACCTAGGGTGTGGATCAGGTGTGTTATCTACAGTCCTCGCAGCCAACTATCCGCACCTTCGGGTGACCGGCACGGATATTTCCAGCAGAGCGCTCGCCTTTGCCAGAGCGGGGCGAGAGGTGGCAGAGCGGGGCGTCGAGAATAAAAGTGGCGACAGCGCAACTACCGATCCGCAGGTGGAATGGCTGTGTGGCAATTGGTTTGAACCGGTACATGGGCGCGAATTCGACGTGATTGTCAGCAATCCGCCGTTCGTCATGGCCCCGCCGCACCGCGATCAGGCGAAGACGTACCGCGAGTCCGGTTTGGAATTAGACGGCGCCAGTGCGCTGGTGGTTGGTCAGGCGCCCGAATACTTGCGGGTCGGAGGCCGGGCGCACCTGTTGACGGGATGGGCGCTAGCGGACGGGGAATCTGCTGCCCAGCGAGTATCCGCGTGGTTACCCACCCACGGTGTGCGCGCATGGGTAGTGCAACGGGAACTGGTGAGCGTAGCAGACTATGTGACCACGTGGCTGGCCGATGAGGAAGTCGATACCCGAAGCAGCGAAGGTCGCGCGCGTGTGAATGAATGGCTGGACTACCTGGGCGCCCACAAAGTGGAACGCATCGGAATGGGTTACGTACACCTAGAACGGATTGCAGATTCCGAGCCGTCGGATATGACCTTTGAGGTCCTGGACCAACCTCTGCCGCCGGGCACGTTTTTAGGCTACGAGGTCCACGAGTGGTTTGCCCGTATGCAGTGGCTGGCCGCAACGGATCGCGAGGATTTGCTGGATTCCACGTTCGCCATACGCCCCGGGGTCGCTGTGGAGCACATCGAAGTGGCTGATGTGGAACAAGGCCAAGGCTTTACCCCATACGCGTTGCGACTGAGCCGGACAGAGGGGCCTGCGTGGTCGCACGAGATCGATGAGCACGTCCGCGCCGTGATCAGCGGATTAAACCCCCAAGGCCTGAAGTTGCGAGATGTTGCCGGACTATACTGCGCCGTGCACGGGTTGGACGAAGCAGCATTTACCGACGCCCTCATGCCCATCATCACCGACCTGATCAGGCACGGGTTCTTGCTGCCGGCGACGGAGAGTGCATAGCGCACCGGCGTGCGTGGCTAAGGGACGGGGACCCAGAATTTATGTGGAACCAGCGTGACTAGTGCTGATCAGGAACCAGCGTAGCTAGAGCTGATCAGGAACCAGCGTGACTAGAGCGAAAAGGAAAAAGGACAGATGAAGGCAATAATCTCAACGGTGAGCGAAGCGAGTGTCACAGTGGACGGCCAAACAATCGCGGAGGTCACAGGTCCCGCGCTGTTGGCGCTGATCGGTGCGGGTCGAGACGATGCTCCGGACAGCTGGGAGACGATGGCGCGGAAGATAGCGGAATTGCGCTTGTTTCCCGGCGATCCCGCGCAGACAGCAACCGATCACTGGGAGGGATCCCGGGACACCTCGGTGGAAGAAATCGGCGGCACCGTGTTGGTCGTCAGCCAGTTCACTCTTATGGGGCGAACCGCCAAAGGGCGACGACCGTCATGGTCCGATGCCGCCCCGGGCCCGGAGGCCGAACCCATTATCGAGAAGATAGTGGCCGAACTCCGCCGGCGAGGCATCTGCGTAGCCACGGGTCAGTTTGGGGCGAATATGGCGGTGCAATCCGTGAACCAGGGCCCGTTTACCGTTCTCGTAGAGACTTAAAAATTGCTGGTCACGGCCGACATACCCCATAAGGGGGTGCATCTGGGCGCAAGGTTTAACCTAAATCGGAACAATTCGCACCGCTTGTCCGTTGACGATGTAGAAACTAACGAAATATTAGAGACTTAACGAAGTCAATGTCTTCTTTTCACCGAGCTTCTCCAGGAGGAGATCAGCGTAATGAGCAACTCCATGTATGACGACATGGCGGGCGAAGCCGACGATCGCGACAACGAACGATCCGAGGATAAGGGTCGCCGTCGGGGAAATAACGAAAACCCCTCTGCCGATTTAGTGCGCGTCTACCTCAACGGCATCGGCAAGACTGCTCTGCTGACTGCAGAAGACGAGGTGGAGCTGTCTCAGCGCATTGAGGTCGGACTGTATGCAGAGCACCTTTTAAAGAACACGAAGGACCTCACCCGTGCCCGCAAGCGTGACCTGAAGATCCTGGCCCGTGAGGGTAAGGCTGCCCGCAGCCACCTCCTAGAAGCCAACCTACGCCTCGTTGTGTCCTTAGCGAAGCGCTACACGGGCCGTGGAATGCCACTGCTGGATCTCATCCAGGAAGGCAACCTCGGACTGATCCGCGCGATGGAGAAGTTCGATTACACCAAGGGCTTTAAGTTCTCTACCTACGCCACGTGGTGGATCCGTCAGGCCATTACCCGCGGTATGGCAGATCAGTCCCGTACGATCCGCCTGCCGGTACACCTGGTGGAGCAGGTCAACAAACTCTCTCGCATTAAGCGGGAGATGTACCAGCACCTAGGTCGCGAAGCCACCAATGAGGAGCTATCGGAGGAATCGGGCATTGAGGAATCCAAGATTGAGCTGCTGTTGAAACAATCCCGCGACCCAGTGAGCTTGGACATGCCGGTGGGTTCCGATGAAGAGGCGCCGCTGGGTGACTTCATCGAGGATTCCGATGCCACAGATGCCGAGGCGGCGGTTGTTGCATCGCTCCGCCACTCGGACGTCCGCGCCGTGCTTGGCACGTTGGAGGAACGCGAGCAGGACGTCATTAAACTGCGCTACGGCTTGGATGACGGCATGCCTCGCACCTTGGATCAGATTGGCCGTCGCTTCGGTCTTTCCCGCGAGCGTGTGCGCCAGATCGAGCGCGAGGTTATGGCCAAGCTGCGCGAGGGGCATCGCGCTGCCAAGCTCCGCGAGTACGCTATCTAGAGCAAGTGTTTGTGTATCTTAAATAGGTAGGTTAACTCCCCCTCTCTTCGAAGACTCGGAAAGGTATATCGCTAGTGCGAGATTTGGTTGATACCACTGAGATGTATCTGCGCACGATTTATGAATTGGAGGAAGAAGGCATTCCCCCACTGCGCGCGCGCATCGCAGAGCGTCTGGCCCAGTCTGGGCCAACAGTGAGCCAAACTGTTGCGCGTATGGAGCGCGACGGTCTGCTCAGCATCGCACGGGATCGCAGTTTGAAGCTCTCCGCTGAGGGTCGCGAGCTTGCCACTGCCGTCATGCGTAAACACCGTCTGGCAGAACGCCTGCTCACGGACGTAATCGGGCTACCGTGGGAGAAGGTCCACGATGAAGCCTGCCGCTGGGAACACGTCATGGGTGACGAGGTGGAACAGCGCCTCGTAGAGGTTCTGACCGAATACACCACCTCTCCTTTCGGTAACCCCATTCCAGGACTTCAAGCTCTCGTCCCCGATACCGAAGATGATCGCCTGGACCAACTCAACAACAGTGTGAAAGCACTACGGGAGCGAGAATCCGTTCGAGCTTCTGATATCGATACCGGCAAAGAAATCCGCGTGATCATCTTGGCCGTCAACGAAATCGTCCAAGTCGAGCACAAAATCATGGCCAAGATGGCAGCACTCAACATGTCGTTAGGCAGCGAAGTGACCTTGCAGTCCGCAGAGGACGGCAACCTTACGGTCACCAACGCCCAAGGCAGCCTCACGATTCCGGAAGATATTAGCCACGCTTTGCGGGTGCAGCCACTGGATTGATCGGCCGCTTTCCGCCGATCTCGGCTAGCTCAACTACCCGGTTGCTCATATCCTGCGCCCCGACGTTGTTCGGGGCGCAGGTCGTTGTTGTTCCCACCATGTCCGTCGAACGCCCCGGCTCCCTTCAGGAATTCGATGTCGAGGATATCTAGGCAGGCGTCGAAATCAGATAGGAATTCATCCACACTGGCGCCCAGATCCACCGCTAGGGTCAGCTCATCGTGACACGCGGCGAGCACGTGAGTTCCGCGTTCCAAAGCTAGGCGGAGCAGGTCACGGGTTTTTCCCCGATGGTGAGCACCAATCGCGCTGATGGTAAGGCCCACCGTGACGGCATCGTCCTCGCACACCGTGTCCAGTTCGTTCATCGTGCGCAATAACGTGGAAAAAGCAACGGTGCCCTCGTCATTTCCGCCCAAAACCACGGCCAGAAGCGCCATCAAACGCCAGCGCGGTGTGGCCTCCGTGCGCCGCGCAGCGGCGGCGAGTATTTCCCGCACGATGGGTGCGTTAACACCTGCGCCCGCCACAATGATGGTGGTGTGTAGGACTTCGCTAAGCGCCAGATATGTCACGCGGGTAAGCACATCAACGTCGTCGCACGCATCCTCCACAGAGCGCTTTCCTTCTTTCACTGCCGCAATCGTCTCGTAGAGCCTCACCACGTCGCCCACATCGCCAGGGCCCTGCGAACACAACCCGTGGCTTTCCGCTCTGCACTCCTCAGCCTCTTCTAATTGACACCCGAGCACGCATCGCTGCGCCAAGAGGTCCAGGGGATCTTCTCGCTGATCCAACCAATGTTCCATTTCATCGCGATTGTTCAAACGCAAGGCTCCAGCCAGGGTGGCGATGTTCTGCAGCGGATTATCATCAATGCTGCCCACATGGCCACTGGTGTTTGTGTTGCTCTCGCGCCAAATCGCCCCGGTCGCAAGTTGTTTCACAAGGAAATGGCCGTTGATCGTGAGGTAGTGTTCCTCCAGGATTCCGCGTGCCTGTGCCATCGCTCGACTGCGCTTCTTCCCAGGAGAGCCAATGCCGATCAAGATGGCTTCGCACGCTTCCAGCTCAATACCATCGTCAGATTGCATGGCCTCGATCAGCGTCTGCACGCCTTCGCGAACCGCCCCTTTATCAAAATCCACGCGGACCACGGGCCCCACTGTCATCCGCGCCGGCTCACCTGCCATTGTGGGTACCAAACCCACCACCACCAGAGACTGGGTTGGAACGAAGCCTAAGAGCGCCGGGAGAGATGCCAACAAAGCACCCGGATCCGAACCCAAGTTGACCGTCCGCGAGTGTGCGGACGACCCGGAAGAGTCATCTAATTGGCCAGCGGGAATACCTTCACGCTCCAGTCGGTTGTTGAGTATGTCTGCAAAATCTTTGAATGAAGTCATGCCAGCATTGTCGGTGAGGTCGTGGACCTAACTCCGGCACACAACAGAAGAATCACGGCATCCACCCTGCACCCTGTGGATAACAGCGGGGATGTGGATAAGAATTTTTCTTCTGCCATTGTGCAGGTCATGAATCCGCAGCTCTAACCACCTTGGTAGGCTGTAGCAAAGGTATCGCGTGTGAAGGGAGTGCTGCACGATGCCCGAGAATTTTCCGCAATCTGATGGCCAGCGGCGAGAGCTCTACGATTTGGCGTACCCAAATCCTTTAGGGGGTCCCACTCCTCAGCTCGAATCGCAGCTCAACACCTCGCTTTCCAACCCCACAGAACGTCCTCAGGTTGATCACGAGGCCACCGACACCACGGCCACTTTGCCGCTGATGATCGCCCTGCAGGGATATGCGGACGCCGGCCAGGCGGTGCATAATGCAGGCACCCACCTGCTGCAGGCACTAGATAGCCAGCCGCTGGCAAAGTTCCGCGTGGATGACCTAGTGGATTACCGCTCTCGTCGCCCAGGGGTGACCATGGATCACTCCCGGGTCGTTGACCGTGAGGAACTAGCGCTGACACTCGACGTGGTGACAGACACCGAGGGGCAGAAGTTCTTGCTTCTCAGCGGTCCGGAACCGGATCTGAAGTGGGGTGCATTTTCTGATGCGGTGCTGGAACTGGCGCGCAAATTCAACGTTGACAGGGTGGTTACGCTGTACGCGGCACCCATGACCGTTCCACACACCCGTCCTCTCGTGATCTCCGCCCACTCCACTAATTACCAGTTAACTGCGGATTACCACACCTGGGATTCCCGCATGATCTTGCCTGGGGCCGCGGCTCTCGACACGGAGCTCAAGCTGTCCCGCCACGGCTTTGAAACCATTGGATTCACCGCGCATGTGCCCCACTACATCGCTGCCAGTGACTACCCCGAAGCCACGCACAACCTGCTAGAAGCAGTAAGTAAAGTCACGGGGCGCAAGCTCCCGCTGACAGCGTTGGAAAGTGACATTGCGCGCGTGCAATCCCAGCTGACCGAACAAGTGGAGGAATCCGCCGAGATCGGGACCGTAGTACAGGCTCTTGAGCAGCAGTACGACGCAAACGCGGAGCGGATTCGTCGACGCAAGGAAAATACCCTGCTGCAACCTGGCCAAACAATGCCTACCGGTGACGAAATCGGCGCTGAGCTGGAGGCCTTCTTGGCCAATGTCGCACGCGGCGAGACGGATGGTTCATCCGACGCCCCTGAACAGCGTGGCGTCGACCCCCACAAGGGCGCTGGGGAACAACCGGAAGAAGGCCGCGATAGCCGTGAAGAAGACGACGGTGAGGACGGCAACGCCTAGCCGGATGGCCCGTGGCGTGCCGTGAACACCCAAACCAAAGGAAGCTTGAAGCCCCTGTGTCCATTGCATCTGATCTCGCTAGGCTTTTGCCCGACCTCGATGAAGTTCCCGAAAGCCTGGTCGATGATGCGATTCTCGCGTCCTTTCTGGGGTGGACAAGGGACCGCGGGATCACGCTGTACCCCGCGCAGGAAGAGGCCGCGACGGCGCTGGTCGCGGAGGACAACGTCATCCTCGCTACCCCCACGGGTTCCGGCAAATCGATGGTGGCTATCGCCGCGCACTTCATCGCAATGGCTCGGGGCCAGCGGAGTTTCTACACGGCTCCGATCAAAGCTCTCGTAAGCGAAAAGTTCTTCGACCTCTGCCAAACCTTCGGACCCGAAAACGTGGGCATGATGACCGGTGATGCTACAGTCAACGGCAAAGCGCCGATCATCTGCGCCACCGCCGAAATCGTGGCCAATATCGCGCTGCGCGAAGGTAAGAATGCGCACATCGATCAAGTAGTGATGGATGAGTTCCACTACTACAGCGAGCCCGACCGCGGTTGGGCGTGGCAAGTTCCCCTGTTGGAACTGCCCCAAGCCCAGTTTTTATTGATGAGCGCGACGTTGGGTGATACCGCGCCACTACAAGAGGACCTAACTGAGCGCACTGGACGCACCAGTACCCTCGTAACGGGCTCTACCCGCCCGGTCCCCTTGGACTTCCATTACGTCTACACCCCCGTGCACGAGACGATCGCCGAACTGGTCGCAGAAGGTAAAGCACCGATTTACGTGGTGCACTTCACGCAGCGTGAAGCGATTGAGCGCGCCCAAGCCCTCACCAGTATGTCCCTGCTGGATGATGCGGGGAAGAATGCTGTCGCCAACGGCATTGGTAACTTCCGGTTTACTACGACGTTTGGCAAAACCCTGTCCAAACTGCTTCGTAAAGGCATTGGTGTGCACCATGCTGGAATGCTGCCGAAGTACCGTCGCCTCGTTGAAAAGCTGTCCCAGGAAGGGTTGCTCAAAGTCATCTGTGGAACGGACACGCTGGGCGTGGGCATCAACGTGCCTATTCGCACGGTGCTGATGACGGAGTTGACGAAATACGACGGGATTCGCCACCGCGTCCTGAAATCCCGCGAATTTCACCAGATTGCCGGGCGCGCCGGGCGCGCGGGTTTCGACACTGAGGGCACGGTAGTCGTGCAAGCTCCGGAACACGAGATCGAGAACTTCCGTGCCCGGGAGCGCGCCGGTTCAGATCCGAAGAAAATCAAAAAGATCCGGAAGAAAGCCGCGCCTGAGGGGCGGGCGACGTGGAGCGAGAAAACGTTTGATCGCCTCAAGGTGGCGGAACCAGAGCAGCTAGTTAGCCAGTTCCGCATGTCTAACTCCATGCTGCTCAACCTTGTGGCTCGCCCAGAATGGACCTACGGTTCCCTGCGCCACATCCTGCGCGGCAATCATGACACGCGCGCGAAGCAAAATGCATCAATCATGCGGACGATTGAGCTATACCGCGGGCTAGTGAACGCAGGCATTGTGGAGGAGTTCAAAGCCAAAACACCCTCGGGTAAGGACGCACGGCTCACCCAGGATCTGCAACGCGACTTTGCCCTCAACCAGCCGCTGTCCCCCTTCGCGTTGGCGGCGTTGGAACTGCTGGATCCCGAGTCTTCCACGTTCACCTTGGATGTGATCAGCACTTTTGAGGCAGTGCTAGATGATCCGCGGGCCATCTTACTTGCTCAGCAAAAGCAGGCCCGTGGTGAAGAGATCGCCGCCTTGAAGTCCGAAGGTGTGGACTACACCGACCGGATGGCCATCGTGGAAGACATCACGTGGCCACAGCCACTGGTGGAAGAATTGGAAGCAGCCTTCGACACCTTCTGCGAGGGCAATCCGTGGGCCAAAGACTTCGAGCTCAGCCCCAAATCGGTTCTGCGCGACATGATTGAGAAGGCCATGACCTTCAGTGACATCGTGGCAACCTACGGCCTCGCCCGCGCCGAAGGGGTTGTGTTGCGTTACCTCACGGATGCGTGGCGGACCCTCGAGCATTCGGTTCCACAGCAGTACCGCACTGATGAACTCGCGGATATTTTGAATTGGCTCGGTGAGTTAATTCGTCAAATCGACTCTTCCCTCATCGACGAGTGGGCCCAGATGGGTGATGAGAACGCGGCACTGACCGAGGAACAGGTCCAAGAGCACGCATTTGGTGTGACGGATCCCAACCTCCTGTCCGCCAATCCCCGCGCCCTACGCCGCATGGTGCGCAACCACTTCTTCCGTCACGTGGAACTGTTCGCGTTCGAGCGGGAGGAGGCTCTCGAGCAGATGGATTCCTACTTAGACAACCCACCAGACTGGCCTGCTGCGATGGACGATTACTTTGATGAGTATGCCGATCTGGGGGTGGACGCCAATGCCCGCTCCGGCGATTTGATTTCCATCCGGCCGGGAACGGGCGAAGAATCGGGGCTGTGGTTCGTAAGGCAAATCTTTGACGATCCTGAGGGTGACCACGGTTGGTCGCTGCGTGGAACAGTGGATCTCAATGCGACCGACGAGGCCGGTGAAGTGCGTCTACGCGAGTTGGAGATCATCGCGGGTTAGGCACCGCCGAGGCGCCTAGATGGGCCAGCCCTACCGGCCCTGCATCGTGGATTCCAGCAACTCTCGCGATGCTTTCTCGGCCCTATCGAATGCGACGGTAATGATCTTGCCCAGCTCTGCATAATCACTGCCCCGCGCGCTACTCGTACGGAACACATAGCCCATTTGTCGACCAGCCACAGAGGCCCCACCCGCGAACGTGGCGAAATCCACTCCGGGGCGTCGATGTTCAGATGTGATTGAACTCAGCGGAATGAGGGTGATACCTTGCCCCGCGGCCACCAACTGGATCAGCGTATTCAAGCTAGTTGCCCGAGCTAGGTTTCGAACTTCGCCGCTGTTTTTCACAGTGCGGCATAGGTCTAGTACCTGGTCGCGCAAGCAGTGTCCGTCGTCCAGCAGCAACAGTTCGTCCTGGGGGATGTCAGAGACCTTCAAATTTCGCCGTCCGGCCAGCTGGTGACCCTGTGGAACCACAAGCACGAATTCTTCTAGGAAGAGACGCTCGAACTTCAGCCCCGTGGTGGTATCGGGGCTGGCAATAATCGCCAGGTCGAACTTCCCAAAACGCAGATTATCCAGCAGGGCTTCGGTTTTATCCTCCGTGACCACCGGTTGCAACGTAGGTAATTTAGCGCTGGCCTCGGATAAGAACTCGGGAAGGATATAGGGCGCCAAGGTTGGGATCATGCCGATAGAGATCCCTCCCTCCAAGCCGCCTTGTGCGCCATGCGCTTTGGTCACAAAGTCGTCGAGACTAGCCAACGTCGCCTTGGCCAAAGGCAGCAGCTCTTCACCGGTGGAGGTGACGATAACCTTACGAGTAGATCTTTCGATGAGCTGAACATCCAGACCGGTCTCCAAAGCTGCCAGTGCCTGCGACAACGACGGCTGGGAAATCCCTAGGTTGGATGCGGCCGTTCCGAAATGGCCGTACTCTGCAATGCTGACGAAAGTACGGAGCTGCGTGATTGTAGGGCGATATTCTCTGGTAGACACATGCTTTAGCTTACAATACAAATCCCCCTATTTGCTTAATCTGGGGAAACGATAGATTTGCAGCAGGGGAATTCAAAAGCATTCGTTATGCTTGGGCTAATTCTGTTCACCATTTTCGCATTTTGCGGGGCCACCGAGGCCACCATTGCACGGATCGCAACCTGCTGTGGCCACAGGAAACTGTGGGAACCAGTGCAATAGCCTGCCCCGGCACTCTCACCAGTACTAGGAAACAGTTACCTGAGCCACCCCCTCAAATGGCGTGACCTTGCCGAGGAACGCCCGCGAATCTCCTCGGTAGCGAATAGTGTACTCCCCTGGTTTCACCTCCGCGGTGTTCCATTCTACGGTCGCGGTTGTGGTGGAGAAGTTGTTGGCGAACGTGAGCAACGTGGATTCAGAAGAATCGTTGGCAATTACCTTTCCAGATGGATCTTCAATGGTGAGATAGCCTTCGCCGTGGCGTAGATTATTGTTTGGATTCGCGCCAACGAACTCCACTGAAAGGATTTCACCCGCCTTAACCACATCAGGTTTTTTCAACACCTCGCCAAATTTCTTGCCTGCAGGCGGGGTATCCAACCACGGATTCCCCTTCAAGGACTTAGGGATCAATCCAGTGAGGTCACCGGCTGGTCGACCTGCCTCCACGTCTTTTCCATTCTTCATCGCGACCGCCAGATCGTGGAAAACTTGCTGGAATGCGGGCAACTGGTTCACGCCGAAGATTGTCGCGCCACCTTCGTAGTTCTGGGTTTGATATTCCTCTGGTGTGGTGAGGTAGTGACCATAGGAGTTGGTGTACCCCTGCACGACCACTGCAGATGTATCGACGCCCAGAGCATCCGCCACCGTCCGGCGTAGGCGCAGGCCGGATGTGATGGTGGGTTCAAAGCCCAATGCGACCAGAACCAACCCGCCGATCCGGTGGATATAGAACGGGTGGGTCTGCTGAATCATTCCGGGCACGTAGCCCAGTGGAAGCAAAATCTCCTTGTTCCCGTGAATCTTGGCAACCCCCGGTGGGACGGTGACTTCATTCAGGGCTTTCACCCATGGGGTTCCGCCCCGCTCGCCCTCATTCAGACCCAACGCAGGTTCACCCCCGCCATCTTCCTGGGAAGAAGCCGCGAATGCCGCACCCAGAATCGCTGGACCTAATTCACCTGGCTCGCCATCGGGAGTCCATTTCCCATCCACAGTCAACGTGGTGCAATCGACCCAGCGATACCGGACATCGATGCCGCCCTTGCCCATCGCCGAACCCATTCCACCCTTGGCGACACCTTCCATCATTCGCTCACCGAGAATCTTCGCGGATTCACGTTCGTCCTTGCCAGGTCCCGATTTTGGCACCAGTCCGTGGTTTGGTGTGATGTCACCGGGTGTTGCGTTGGCAAAAGCAGCCACGAATTCGGCTTTGTCTGGATAGCGATGGTCAACGCCCACAGCCTCTTCCGTGGCCCATGCGGCATATCCCTTATTGTCCGAGGCGATGTGCTGATACTCACTAGAGAAGCTAGTGGGGTGAATGGAATACCAGTTGATCAAGCCCACCGGGCGATTGTTTTTGGAAACGTGCACGGTGACGCTGCGAGTATCCACCCCGGTCGGGTTCACCAGTTTGTCTTCAGCTGGATTCTTTTCCCACGCCGGACGTGAACGGTTGCGGCCTGCATCTTCGACGGTGGACTCGGCGATGGTGACATCCGCTGGTGAGACATCTTCGTGGGCTCGCTCGATGGCATCCACTACACCCTTGACGGTAGCTTCAAACGTGACTGGCCGGAATCCCGCGGTGGTGAGATCCACCATGAGGTGCTGTGACGTACCACCCGGCGCAACGTGGGTGTGC
Organism: Corynebacterium auriscanis; assembly: GCF_030408435.1. NCBI lineage: Bacteria > Bacillati > Actinomycetota > Actinomycetes > Mycobacteriales > Corynebacteriaceae > Corynebacterium > Corynebacterium auriscanis. The sequence goes on from NZ_CP047046.1 coordinate 1,384,093, forward strand.
GTAGCGGTAATGAGCACATTGTGCTCCCCGTACAAGCTTCCGAAACGACCACGCAGACGGCGCAGCACTTCCAACTGGATCGATTGGAACATCAAACCGATGTCCGCAGTGACATGTACGACCCGGTTGTCCGGATTGGCTTCGTCGGCAAAAATGAACGCTCGAGCGTACTGACGGCGCTGAATACCCACTGCCGTTTGTTCCAATACGGCATAGCCGTTAAAACCCGCACCCCAAGGTTCGCCGGTGATATCAGCCATAGCCCGGCCCACGTGCAGGCCGGGAGCGGACGGGTTGGTTGCCCGCGGTTCGGCATTGGCAACACCCTGTTGACCTTCTGAAGAGCCAGCCCACAGGACCGTTCCGGAAACCGCTGCTAGCCCTCCGAAAAACTTACGGCGACTCAACTCGGATTCGAACACAGGGAAAACTGAGGGCGCTGAATCGGAAGAACAACGGTGGCTCACAGCAAGCTCCTTGGGGACTCGTAGAGAAGACATAGCTTCCCAAAAATACTTATGGATTGGAACACATATTAGAAAGTCAAAACCAGCCACGTGGTTAAATTGCCTAAGTTTTATTGACTTCACCCCAATTGATAGTGTTAAGCAGGTGAATCCCGCCAACCCTCAGGACCAAAACACCACTACAACCGGCCCTCGCTCTCGCAAAAAGGGTCATTCGCGGAGCCGGCGGAACAAACCCCTACGCCCCACCCCCGCCCTCACTTATCCTGCCGCTCTACCGGTTAGTGAACGGCACGACGATATCGTTGAGGCAATTCGCGACAACCAGGTAGTCATCATTGCGGGTGAAACTGGTTCCGGTAAGACCACACAGATCCCGAAGATGTGCTTGGAGCTCGGCCGTGGCCGACGCAAGTTGATCGGCCATACCCAACCTCGTCGTATCGCAGCCCGAAGTGTGGCAGAGCGCATCGCAGAAGAACTGGGCCACGATGTAGGAGACCCAGAATCGCCCGTGGGCTACAAAATCCGCTTTGATGATAGGACCGCGCCTGCGACCAGCGTGAAGCTAATGACCGATGGTGTGCTGCTCAATGAGATCCAGCACGATGCCATGTTGCGCCAATACGATACGATCATTGTGGATGAGGCCCATGAGCGCAGCCTGAACATCGATTTCCTGCTGGGTTTTCTCAAGCAACTATTGCCCCAGCGCCCCGATCTCAAGCTCATCATCACGTCGGCCACCATTGACCCTGAGAGTTTCGCAGAGCATTTCAGCTCGCCCGATGGATCCCCGGCCCCGATCATCGAAGTCAGTGGACGTACCTACCCAGTGGAAATCCGCTACCGACCTTTACGCACAGAGCACCTGGACGAACAGTCGGGTGAGCTTATCGCGCAGGAAACCGATCCGCTGGAAGGTCTAGTGGCAGCATGTAGAGAGCTTGTCAAGGAAGGTCCAGGAGACATCCTGTGCTTCTTTTCGGGCGAGCGAGAGATCCGCGATGCAGCTGACGCTCTGGAAACGGAATTCAACTCCAACGGTCCACGTCGCGTAGATATCCTTCCGCTTTTCGGGCGCCTATCCAATGCCGAACAACACCGTGTTTTTAATCCCGGCGGCCGCCGTCGCATTGTATTAGCCACAAATATAGCGGAAACCTCCCTCACCGTACCCGGAATACATTATGTCGTCGATACCGGATACGCACGTATTTCACGATATTCGCATCGAACGAAGGTACAGCGCCTGCCGGTTGAAGAAATTAGCCAAGCCAGCGCCAAACAGCGCTCTGGCCGTTGCGGCCGTACAGCTGATGGTATAGCAATACGGCTGTATTCTGAGGAGGATTTTCAAGCCCGTTCCGAATTCACTGACCCCGAAATTTTGCGCACCCACTTGGCTAGTGTCATTCTAGCCATGGCCGCGCTAGGGCTTGGCGATATTCAAGAATTTCCGTTTTTACAATCCCCCGATAGAAAATCGATCCGGGATGGTGTGAGCCTACTGCAGGAACTGGGCGCGCTAGAGCAAGGCGTCGATCTAAAATTAACGAACATTGGCCGGGACCTCGCGCGAATCCCTACTGACCCACGACTAGCCCGCATGCTAGAGGCAGCGCATCGAAACGATGTGCTTGAGCCTGTGGCGGTAATCGTTGCAGCCTTGAGTATTCAAGATGTCCGCGAGCGCCCATTGGAACAGCAAGCCAAAGCTGATCAAAGCCATGCCCGGTTTGCCGCGGATTCAGATTTTATCAGCATTCTAAAACTGTGGTCTCACCTGCAGGAGCAACGCCGAGAGCTATCTGGAAATCAATTCCGGAAGCTATGCCAAAATGAATTCATACACTACATGCGCGTGCGTGAATGGATGGATTTAGTGAGGCAATTACTCACGGTTATCCAGGACCTTTCCTGGAAGGTTCCAAATCTTCGTCATATGAGAGACCTAGCAATCGATCCCGCGACGCTCAATGAGGAATCTGTTCATCGCAGTGTGCTTGCTGGGTTGATCACACATATTGGAATGCGAGAAGGATCTAGTCGACAGTTTACGGGTGCGCGTAATTCGCATTTCGTAGTACATCCTTCTTCGCACGTAGCGAAGAAACCGCCGCAGTGGGTCATGGCTGCGGAACTGGTGGAAACATCGCAACTATTTGCCCGCACGGTGGGACCCGTTACACCAGAATGGATTGAAGACATCGCTCCACATATGGTGAAGTACAACCACAGCGAACCCTATTGGTCCAGTTCGCGGGGGGCCGCAATGGCCCACGAAAAGGTGTTGCTATTGGGCCTTCCCCTCGTTGCCGATAGACGCATCAATTTGGGGCGCATCGACCGTCCGCTGGCACGCGAATTGTTTATTCGCCACGCACTAGTGGAGGGTGATTGGTCCACACGCCACCACTTCTTCAAGCGTAATCAGAAGCTGTTGGAGGAAGCAGGCACGCTAGAGGACAAAGCTCGCCGCCGCGATATTATCGTCGACGATCAAACGCTTTTTGATTTTTACGACACTAAGCTTCCAGCCAACATCATTTCCGCGCGACATTTCGATTCTTGGTGGAAAAAGGCGCGGCATACCAATCCTGAGCTGTTGGATTTCACCTATGACAATCTGATTGATTCAGAGGAAGCTGCCGCTGCCGCCGATGCTTTCCCCGATACGTGGCGGCAGGGTTCACTGGAGTTCGAACTCCGCTATGTATTCCAGCCTGGCGATCCAGACGACGGTATAACAATGGTGGTCCCGTTACCCCTGTTGGTGAACGTCAGCCAGGAGGAAACGCAGTGGTTGGTAGCTGGATTGCGCCAGGAATTGTGCGTCGCGCTAATCAAGACCTTACCGAAGGCGCTGCGCAAGTCCGTGGTTCCGGCAACCAACTTTGCTGAACGGGCATTGGAGCGGATGATTCCTTTTGACGGACCCATCGATATTGCCCTTGCAGATGCCTTACGTAGCTTAGGCGGGAGTGGTATCAACGCGGATGATTTCGATTGGTCGCGTGTGCCCGATCACCTAAGGATGCAGTTCGCTGCAGTTGATCGGCGTGGGAAGGTCGTAGCCAAGGGTCGTCACCTGGAAGCGCTGCAACAGCGCCTGACCGGGCAGATTAACCAGGCTATTGCCCAAGCCACCGCTAGGGCGACCGGCCAGCGCAGTGGAAGCGCGCCCTCCCCGGTCGATGCATCCGCGCATAGCGTGCACTCGGGAAAGAAGCCCTCAAAAACTGGTGGCGGAAAGAGCAATTCTGGCGCCGACCGTGGCAGCAAGAATCTGGGAACCACCCGCTTCGGCGGTCAGAAGACCGGTCGCTCTGAGGGAACTGGTTCTGGAGGAACTGGCACCGGAGGGGTACTTGCCCGCGAAGATACCTGGACAATCGATGGTATTGGAACCATTCCGGAGACTATTGAAGCCATTATCGACGGGCACACGGTACACACTTATCCGGCACTGAAGCTGGAAAGCGACGGTACCGTCGTGCTAACGGCTCTACCCAGTGCAAATGGAGCGGCCGCCCAGCAGTTTTCTACGGTTCTGCACATGATGGTTGAAAAATGTAAGGTGGCACCAGCCGCCATGATTAAGGGATTGCCGTTGCGCCAGCGTGTAGCACTGGAATCGTCTCCCGGCGGATTGGAACCTCTGCTTGATTCGTTAGTTGCACTGGCCTGCAAGGAAATTCTCACGAAGGCTGGGTCCGTTATCCGTGATCCGGATAAGTGCGCGGAAGTACTAGCCGTCGCCAGTAAACAGGGCCCCTCTTTAGTACGGCAATATGTAGTGGCCGTGGCCCCTGCCCTTTTAGCTGTTGCCGATATGCGTACCGAGTTGGACGGTTGGAGCGGCGAAGCAATTGACGATATGAAGAAGCAACTGGATTTCTATGCTGGCCCGGGGGCTATCGCACGCGCCGGAATTAGTCAGATGAAACATGTCCCACGCTACGTCGCCGCAATGAGGGCGCGACTGGAGATGATGAATTCAGATCCTGATCGCGAGATGGACTTGGATGACGAGGTCCGCGCGGTCTTGGCGGATTACGAAGAAACAGTAAAGCGCCTGCCCTCAACCCGCGCGGCTTCCCCCCAGCTTAAAGACGTACGGTGGTTGATCGAGGAATTACGTGTCAGCCTGTTTGCCCAGCAGTTGGGGACTACGAAGAGCGTTTCGGCACAACGCATCAGAAAAGCCCTAGCCAAGATACGCTAGTGCTGTGCCGCGCTGCCCCTAGAGCTTAGGCGGGCCAAGCCTTGGCCTTACTGGCAGCCGTCGGTACGGTGCGCGCGGAGGGATTCAATTTCCCGTTCGAAGTCGTCTGCACTGGAAAACGACTTGTAGACGGAGGCGAAGCGCAGATAAGCAACCTCGTCCAGGGTTCGTAGCGGGTCCAGAATCGCCAAACCGATATCGTTAGCTTGAACTTGGGATCCGTGCTGGGCACGTATGGATTGTTCCACCTGTTGTGCCAACACCTTAAGGGCATCGTCGGACACTTCCCGACCTTGACAGGCCCGCCGGACGCCTTTGATGAGCTTGTCGCGGCTGAATTCCTCCGTCACCCCGTTGCGCTTGGTGACCAACAAGATGCTGCGTTCTAGTGTGGTGAAGCGGGTGGCACACTTGTTGCACTCACGGCGCCGGCGGATCGCCACGCCGTGATCGACGGTGCGGGAGTCGACCACTTTCGAGGATTGGGAACTACAAGACGGACACAACACGGCCTTAATGCTAGTCCCACACCCAAATCCCAGAACAGTGGGCCGGAAAAACGCGGAACCTTTGGCTGCTGAAAGCCCCCGCCCCGCGGTTTTCCTACTCTCTATGACTCGCCCCTGAATTACTTCATCTGTGCTATTTGCGCTGGAGCTGTTCCCGACAATTGCACGGGCTCTTCGGCTACCACCGGCGCCAAGGTAATGGAAAGGAAAATAGCCGAGGTGGAAATGATAACTCCGCCCGGAGATGACACTATAGCCAAGGTGCGGCGACGAATACGTTCGAGCAAACCCAATCGCTTCGAATGCGTTCGACAATGAGAGGTGGCTAAGATATGACCGCTCGCCACGCTACGGGGTGCCCGTTCCAATACTGGACCGGCGAAACGCGTGTTCGAACCTCCACGAGAATCCTCTTGCTCCCACTGGGGTTTAACGGTGTGAGGTCGCCGCACTCCTGCGGTGCGCGGTACGCGGCGACCTTCCACGATCGCATACCCCCGTTGCTGATTGTTCAGGTCTGCTAGGGGACGACGGGAAAAAATAACCGGAGTGGACATGTCATAACCTCTTTCTTAGTGTTCTTACTAGCCAAATAAACGGAAGCGCTCCGAAGAGTGCTCCGGTTGCCCATAGCCCGCCGGGTAACCCGGCTGAAAGCTTGCGATCGTCACATTACGAACCAGGGACGACAACCCAGCCTCGAACAACCACATTTTCGCTCTTCTGTTCTATTATGACGACAATTCACACGCTAGCACGGTTGTTCGATTGTTGTCGAGTGTTTTTTCGAACATTTTTCGAACACCTATGCCAAAACTGTCCGCAACTGCGGTAGTGTAAGAATCGATGAGTCATCAAAGTTAGGAGCCCCCATGTCGCCCGCCGGCAGCCAGAAACCCCGATCTGCGAACCCAAAGTCCACCGATAATTCACCCATTACGCCCCCCACCCCATTGCCCAACTCCAGCACGCCACCGCGTCGCGGACGGCCCAAAAAATCCGATGCCGATCGTAGGGCCGAAAAGGCTCAGGGGCGGAAGCAACCCACGGAGCGCCAGCGTCGCATTCTAGAGGTCATTCAAAATTCAAAGAGCTTGCGCGGATATCCCCCAAGTATTCGTGAAATCGCCGATGCAGTCGGCCTGCAGTCAACCTCGTCGGTCTCCTACCACCTCAATTTGCTTGAGGAAGCCGGTTACCTGCGACGTGAGGATAAGAAACCGCGCGCCGTAGACGTTCGTGAATATGAAAAGCGTGGCAAGAAGACCCCAGGGCGCAAACCCGGCCGTCAACCTCGCTCTGAAGGTGATGAAAACCTGCCTGAGGCGACCTACGTCCCCGTTGTCGGGCAGATTGCTGCTGGCAACCCCATCCTCGCGGAGCAAAACGTGGAAGCTCACTTTCCACTTCCGGGTGAGTTGGTGGGGGGCGGAGAACTCTTCCTGCTCCAGGTTGTCGGCGATTCCATGCGGGATGCGGGCATTCTCAACGGTGACTGGGTCGCTGTACGTTCCCAGTCCACCGCTGACTTTGGTGACTTCGTTGCAGCGATGATTGATGGCGAAGCGACCGTGAAGGAATTCCACAAAGATTCTGAGGGACTGTGGCTGCTCCCCCACAACGATCTGTTCGAGCCAATCCCAGCCGAGCACTCCCAAATACTTGGCAAAGTTGTCGCCGTGCTCCGCAAAATCTAACACTCGCCACCCCCGTTCCCCGGCACTCACGCCCGGGGTTCAACTACCTCGCTAGAATTTGTTCGACAGGCCAAAAGTAGTCGGCATATTCCCAGCAAGGAGCGACAGGAGTGCAATCCACCGAACGCAGACGACAGATTGTCTCCCTCGCCGCGGTGCAAGGTCGAGTCACAGTCAACGAACTTGCCGATCGTTTTCGCGTAACGGCCGAAACTATTCGTCGCGACCTCGCCGCCCTCAATGACAGCGGGCTGCTTTATCGCGTACACGGCGGGGCCGTACCCGTGCCTAAGTACCACACTGAATACACCAGTGTGGAAACCCGCTCGAAAGCTAGTATTCAGGCCAAACTGGCCATCGGCCGAGAAGCCGCACAGCATCTGCCTAAACCCGGTTCGACTATTTTTCTCGATGCCGGCACAACCACGGGCGTGCTGGCCGACTACCTAGCCGAACAGTCTGTCAGGGGCAACGCCCCCCATCTGATCGACGCAGACGGTGACGGAATCTCTCCCGGCCAGGCAGAGTCCCGCCGGGATCACTCATCGCCCACCCCCAACAGCGGGGCTACCACGCACTTTCCCCCACTGCGGGTGATCACCAACTCCCTCCACATTGCCTACCGATTGGCAAACACGCCCTCCATTGACATTTTGCTTATCGGCGGTGACGTGCGCCCTCAATCCCGTGCCGTCGTTGGTCCCATCGCCACCCGACAACTGGGTGTGCTTCACGCGGATGTCGCTTTCATCGGTACAAACGCACTCACCATGGCACATGGGCTTTCTACTCCCGACGCCGCGGAGGGAGCAATCAAGCGCTGCATGGTCACCAATGCCGACCGTGTCGTCGCCCTATGCGATTCCTCAAAGTTCGGCTTGGACTACCTGGTCAGTTTTGCCTCCATTGACGATTTATCAATGCTCGTGACTGATCCCGGGGCGCCCGATACTTACGTACAGGCGCTCAAAGATTCGGGAATCGACGTGGTCTTTGCCCAGCCTGGCACCTAGTCAAGCTGTCTACTTTGTTGCCCCTCACCCACATGGTCGTAGAGCCAACGCATCGCTGGGTAGGCCACGATGATCCCCACCGAACCCCATGCAATTCCCTCCAGCGCGATAGAGCCCACATTGAGGGTAAGGTTGCCGATGCCTGCAACGAGCGCTACAGCCGCTGCCGTCAGGTTCACGGGGTCAGTCAGCTTCACCTTGTTATCCTGCCAAATACGCACTCCCAGCAGACCGATCATGCCGTAGAGCACGATCGTTGCCCCGCCAAGAACTCCGGCTGGAATCGTCAGGATCACGGCGCCGAATTTAGGAATGAAGGCCAAGATGATTGCGAAGGTCGCCGCCACCCAATAGGCAGCAGAAGAATAAACACGGGTAGCGGCCATCACCCCGATGTTCTCCGCATACGTCGTAGTGCCACTTCCACCACACCCACCCGCGAGGACAGTGGCGGCACCATCAGCCATCAACGCGGGCCCCGCCAGGTCATCCAGGTTGCGCTGAGTCATGGTTGCTACGGCCTTCACATGCCCGACGTTTTCCGCAATGAGCACCACCACTACTGGCAAGGTCACTGCCACTGCTGCCAGGTGAAATTCGGGCTGGTGAAACTGTGGCAGTCCAACCCATCGGGCGGCGGCGATCGCTTCCCGGGACTCGCTACTAATGCCACCGGTGGTCCATGCGAACACCCAGCCAATAGTCACCCCCAGCAAAATCGCGAGGCGCCCCAGCATTCCCCGCCCCGCCACGGTGATCAATACGATCGCCAACAATGTGACCCCAGCAATAAGAGGCTGCTTCTCCACGTTGGCGGTGGCAGTTGGCGCCAAGTTCAATCCGATGAGCGCAACAATTGCGCCAGTCACGGCAGGCGGCATCACGGCGTCGATAACGCCTCGGCCCAAAGCAGTAACCACAATGCCTACAGCGATGAGGACCGCGCCCGCAGCAATGACACCGCCCAGCTGGGCGCCGATTCCCTGCGCTTGCGTCGCGGTCAATGGAGCGATAAATGCAAAAGAGCTACCCAAGTACGACGGCAGTCGATTTCGGGTGGCCAGCAGAAACAGGATGGTTCCCACACCAGAAAACAGCAAAGTGGTGTTCACAGGAAAACCGGTGAGGGTCGGCACCAACAACGTGGCACCAAACATTGCAATGACGTGCTGCATTCCGATTCCGATGGTGCGACCCCACGATAGGCGCTCTTCGGGCGCGACTACCTCGCCAAAACCGATAGTCTTGCCGTCACCGTGTAGGGCCCACCCAAACCAGGAGCCGTGTTCCGGGGATTTTAAATGGTTACTCACAGCCTCAAACTCTAAAGGCTGTTATTGCCGGATAGTGAATTGATCCAATTCCGCGGCAACCTGGGCGGGGAGACGGACCTCTAGTCGCGTTCCGTTTTCGTCATAGCTCTCAGACAAAACGGTGCCTAGTTCATGCACCCGGGCCACCACGTCCCCGCGGTCGAACGGCACATGCAGCACTACCTGGCAATCGAGCGAATTGAGGAACAGTTCCAATCGCGTTTCGAGCTCAGCCACACCTTCACCCGTGTGCGCGGAGACAAATACCACATCGCTCAAACGGTGACGTAATTCCGCGAGAACCAAGGGATCAGCTTTGTCGATTTTGTTGACCACCAAAATTTCGGGTGGAGCCTGCTCGCCGCTTTCTTCCACGATTTCACCGATGACTTTGTTTACAGCGGCGATCTGCTCCAGTGGGAATGGATCCGAACCGTCCACCACGTGCAGCACCACATCCGCGGCCATGACCTCTTCCAAGGTGGAACGGAAAGCCTCTACCAATTGCGTGGGCAGATGGCGCACGAATCCAACGGTATCGGTGAAGATGACTGCGCGGCCATCGGCCAATTCGGCACGACGCGTCGTGGGATCCAAGGTCGCGAACAACGCATCTTCGACTAGTACGCCGGCGCCGGTCAAGGCATTAATCAACGACGACTTACCGGCGTTGGTGTACCCTGCGATAGCGACCTGCGCAATCGCAGCAGAATCACGGCGTTCGCGCTTAATATCGCGCGACTTTTTCATTCCCGCAATCTCTTTTCGCAACCGTGCCATTTCGGCACGCAACCTGCGACGATCCGCCTCGATCTTCGTTTCACCCGGGCCACGCAGCCCCACACCGCCATTGGCTCCGGCACGTCCACCGGCCTGACGAGACAGCGCACCGCCCCACCCGCGCACGCGCGTAATGAGGTATTCCATCTGAGCCAAAGCAACCTGGGCTTTACCTTCCTTGGATTTCGCATGCTGGGCGAAGATATCCAAGATGAGCATGGTGCGGTCGATTACTTTTACGTCCAGAGCCTTCTCCAGAGCGATCATTTGTCCCGGGCTCAATTCGCCGTCGCAAATCACGGTATCCGAACCGGTTTCCACGACAACCTGCCGTAGCTCGTCCACCTTGCCTCTCCCGATGTACGTTCCAGCATCGGGCTTATCTCGCTTTTGATAGGTAATATCTGCGATTTCCGATCCAGCGGTTTCTGCCAGCGCGGCCAGTTCCTCGAGCCGCGCCTCAATTTGCTCCACGGTCCCTTCGGTCCACACACCTACCAGCACCACCTTTTCGAGGCGGAGTTTGCGGTACTCAACGTCATAACCGTCGGCTTGCTCATCGGTGTAAGTGCTGGTTCCGCGTGTGAGCCTGCGCAAGGAGGAACGTGCTTCCAAATCCAGCTCACCAATGGTTGGCGTGGTGGCGTCGATAAAAAAGTTTTCCCCTTCGGTAGCGCGCTCAGCGCCGGGGTAAAGCTTGCTTTCTTCAGTCATTAGCTACTATTTTTGCACGTTTACCTGCACGAAACCAATCCGATGCGGGTCATTCACACTGTGGGGTCTACAGTGGGATTCATGATTGCTGAGCTGACGAGTGTTGGTCTTCAATTCCCACAGTGGCAGGACGCGCTAGAGGCCGCTTATGCTTCTGGGCGTTTAGCCGTATCGGGCGAGGTCGAGGGTGGACAGGTCCTCCAATACGATGATCCCAGCGGAGCCCGGCTGGTGATTCTTACCGCCCCACCATATGGTTCTTTCGCTAGCTTTTCCGGCGGGGTGGGCACCAGCGCGCACATTTCCATGATCAACGAGGTTGTTGGCGTGCTGGACATCGTCGACGATAGCCCAGCGCTGCAAACAAGCAACCAAGATGCGCCGGTCGTTTCCTCCGTCACCGCGACCATTGCACAGGGCCCCATGCTGGCCGATATCACTAGCATGCAGTACCAACCGGTGGAAGTGACCGCTTTGGCCGTCGATGTTTCACTTTTTACCGACGCCACGTTCTTCGCCGCCGCCGGTGGCACCTCTGTGGGAACTGTGGAATCGATCGGGCTTTCCGAGATGAATTCGGGAGCTGCAGCGCCACACTCCAAAGCACACATCGCGGTGGAGACTACGGAGGTTGTGAAACGCACGTCGGACCTGACTGGACAGTCGTTCTGGGTGTGCACCGTACACTCGCCGTTCGAGTTTACGGTGGTACTGCCGGAAAGCGCCGGGGATCTTGCCGCATTAGCGACGAGCATTAACGGCCAGCCCCGTCCGCTCATTCTGTCAGGAGATGTCGCCTTCACCGCCACCGCCATCGAAGCCGCCAGCTGCGCCACCAGTGGAGGTTGCGGGTCCGGCAACTGTGGCTGCGGCGGGGCCCACTAGTACGGCATGGCCCCAGCAAGAGCTGAGGGCTCTAGCGTTGCCGGCGTCCAGTGAGACTGCAGCGCCCACCAGAGTTTCAACAGCTTAGTGGCTACACAACCATCTCGCCTCGAGCGACGATCTCCGCGGGTCCAGTGAGGATCGCGGCGTCTTCAGTAATGTCTACCATCACTTGGCCACCGGGGATGTTCACGGTGACCGTGCCGAATTCCTGTTCGGCGTCGGCCAACGCGGCCACCGCGGCTGCTACCGTTCCCGTGCCACAGCTGCGGGTTTCCCCCACACCTCGCTCATGTACGCGCATGTGAATAGCACCGTTCTCTAAGGGCGTGAGAATTTCCACATTCACCCCATTGGGGAAGAACGCATTATCCCACTCCACGGGCTGACCCACGGGCAAGGTTGCCAAGTCAGTCGCCGTGAGGTTGGGAATAACCGCAGCCAGGTGGGGATTCCCCATGTCCACGCCCAGCCCGGCCAGCTTGAACCCTCCCACCGTGGCAGTGGACATCCCCGTAACCTCCGGTTGGCCCATGTTCACGCTGACGTATGCGTGCACCTCATCAGCACTGTGAATGGTGACGAGCTTACGACCCGCACGCGTTCCTACTCCCACCTGCAGTGGGAATTCTGGTTTATCCCCGCCCACCAGATGTTCTGCGACCAGCACGTGAGCGAACGCGCGCACACCATTGCCGCACATCTCCGCGATTGAACCATCCGCATTGCGGTAATCCATAAACCACTCCTCCCCCTGGATGGCGGACGATGGGTCATCAGGGGCCGGGGCGAGAATGGATTCGTCGACGACGCGGGCGTCGATAAGAGAAGCAGCAGTCGCCACACGAATCACACCATCCCCGCCGATACCCGCACGGCGATCGGCAATTCGGCGCACCCGTTCGTCGGTCAGATCAACCGCGACGGATGGGTCGACGAGGAAGACGAAATCGTTCTCCGTGCCATGCGCCTTGATGAAGCGCGTGGCCGCCCCCTCCGGGAAGCTCACACCGGGCTCGTGGGCAGATTGTGTGTCAGTCATGGTGCCCCAGCCTACCGTGAGCGGACCAGTTGTAACGCACGTCCGATTGCATCGGGCTGATTGGCCGGTATCCATTGCACGCGAGGATCACGGCGGAACCAACTACGCTGCCTGCGGGCATAACGGCGAGTGCCAATCACCGTGGCCTCCCGCGCCTGTGCTTCCGTCATGTGCTCGTCTAAGTAGTCCAACACCTGGGCGTAACCAATCGCCTGACCAGCCGTGGAATCGCGGCGCAGTCCTGCAGCTTTCAACCGCTCGACTTCCGCTACGAGGCCACGCTCAAACATGATGTCCACGCGCTGTTCCAGTCGTGGATTCAACCATTCCGCATCCGCCTGCAAACCCAAGATGTCCATGTTCCACCGCGCCGGGCGGTCTTTGGGTGGCTGAGAGGCGGCAAACGGTTTGCCTGTGAGCTCAATGACCTCCAGAGCACGAACTGTGCGACGTGGATCCCGGGCTTCAATAATCGAGGCCGCCTGGGGATCAACCGTTGCTAAATGCGCGTGTAGTGCTTCCACCCCGATCTCTGCCAGTGTGCTTTCCCACTTCCCACGGACCGCAGGGTCGGTGGGAGGAAAGTCCCATTCATCGACCAAGGCCTGCACGTACATCATGGAGCCACCCACAAATATGGGTGTTTTACCGCGGGCCATTATTGCTTCGGCATCGGCAATCGCGCCCACGCGGTATTCGGCTACGGAAGCCGGTTTGGTCACCGGCCAGATATCCAGCTGGTGGTGCGGGATGCCCTCGCGTTCGGCCACGGTGAGCTTAGCGGTGCCAATATCCATGCCTTGATAAAGCTGCATGGAATCGATGTTGATAATTTCACCACCGAGTTCGTGCGCGAGCGCGAGAGACATTGCTGATTTCCCCGCGCCCGTCGGCCCCACCACCGCCACTGGGTTAATCCCATTGGTGGCGCTAATTCCATTCATGACTTGCCAGTCTAGCCCTCCACCCCCCAGGAGGCCTCACACAGTGGCGAGGAATAAGTGGGGAGTAATTCCACCCAAGAATGTAAGAATCTGCCATACTCGGCAGAAGAAGGAATCGCACCCGTTAGCTATTCCATAGCTGTTCTATAGCTATTCCACGGCAGCCGTGACGCGCGGCAAGAATGAAAGTCCCGCTCTGGAGAGCATTCACTCAGTTTCTAGCCCTCCAGGCGCGGGAGCAAGGAGTACCACGATGACCAACCGACCGCATGATCGGGCGAATGCTAACCAGCAGGACCCACAGTCCCAGCCAAAGCCTCAGCCAAGGCCTCAGCCAAAGCCTAGCCCTGCTGCTCTGGCCAACAACCGCACTGCAGTGAAAGGCGCGCAAGCACTGACGGGCAGCGTGCACATCCCGCACAACGATCCAGCCAAGTGGGGTCGCGTGGAGGACGACGGCACTGCATATGTCGTGACTTCTCACGGTGAAAGACACATCGGTGACTTTAAAGCCGGAACCCCCGAGGAGGGCCTAGCGCACTTCGGCGCCCGTTACGACGACGTCTCCACGGAGATTGCGTTGCTTGAAATGCGCCTGACCACCCACCCGGAAGAAGCGCGTCGCATCCGTTCAGATGCCGCGAAAATCCGCGAGGACCTCGATACCGCCGCCATCATCGGAGACATCGAAAGCCTGCAGACCCGTTTGGCTTCTATTGCCACGCAGTCAGTGGGGGTCGAGCAGCAGGTCGAGTCCTTGAAGGAGCGCCGTCGGTCAGAGGCCACCGAGCGCAAGGAAGCACTCGCAACCGAGGCTGAAAAACTGGCTGCGGATTCCACGGACTGGAAGGCAACGGGAGATCGCCTGCGCGCCATCGTCGACGAATGGAAATCTATCAAGGGCGTGGATCGCAAGACCGACGATCAATTGTGGAAACGCTACGCAGCGGCCCGCGATAATTTCCGCAAGCGGCGGGGAGCACACTTCGCCGAGCTAGATCGCAACCGTATGGCCGTGAAAAACGTCAAGGAAAACCTAGTTGAGCGCGCCGAAGCACTGCAGGATTCCACCGATTGGGCAGAGACCTCCCGCGCTTACCGCGAGCTTATGAAGGAATGGAAAGCCGCCGGCCGAGCACACCGCGACGTTGATGACAAGCTATGGCAACGCTTCCGCGCAGCGCAGGATAAGTTCTTCGATGCCCGCAAAGCCAACGATGCGAAGCGCGACGAGGAATTCTTAGCGAACGCCCAAGCCAAGCAGAAGCTCTTAGATGACTATGATGCCAAGGTCGACCCCTCCACCCACGGTGTGGAGAAGTCCCGCGAGGCTCTTCACGAGCTGCAGGAAAAGTGGGAAGACATCGGGTATGTCCCCCGTGGACAAGTGCGTGAATTTGAAGACAAAATCGCAGCTGTAGAGCGGCGTGTGTCCGAGGCCGCCGATGCTGAATGGCGCCGCACCGACCCAGAAGCGCAATCCAGAATTGCACAGTTTCAGGCCAAAGCCGACCAGTACAGCCAAGAAGCTGAGGCCGCCGAAGCTAAGGGCAATAGCAAAAAAGCCGCCACGCTCCGGGAGCAGGCGGCTCAGTGGCAGCAGTGGGCAGATACCGCTGCAGCAGCTATCGAGAGTTAGTCCTCTTTAGGCTGGTCCGCGGGTGCATCCTGCAGGGCGCGGCGCTGCCGGCGGCGCTCCGCGACAATCGCGCGACGGTCATCCACGAAATCATTGACCTGCTCGCGCTCCTGCAGCCCTGTGCGCAATCGCTGCTGCTTGAGACGGGATTTCTCGTCCCGGTGGGCCTCCTCGCGCCGAGCCTTAGCAAGGGCCCTTTGCAGCGGAGTTTTGCGGAACAAGAGGATCGACAACGTGACAAACAGGATCGTCAGGCATACGGCCGCGAAAATCAGGCCGTAAGCAGGTCCCTCACCGGGATCCGTCACCGGACGCGATTGGCGAATCCAGATCGCGAAAGCAGAATACCACCACGCCACTCCGACGAAGAACCAGTTCACCCACGCGACCAGCCACGACCGCGACACAATTGTTCCCGCGGTCAGTAGAACGCCGCCGGTTAGCGCCAGCCAGCTGAAAGCGCGCTCGGGTAACTTAGTATTGAACTGTTGGGCTACCGGGGAATTAAACAGCACATCGTAGCCCTTGACCTGCCCCGCGTGTGGCAGAAAGATCGCGAGCAGCACGCCGAAGATTCCAATCGCCAGGAAAGGCAGGAACGGCTGATAATTTACATCGCGCGCCGCCTTCTTTTCGGCAGATTCCAGATCACCGCGGTACTGTGCTAGGGCATCCGCCCGCTTCGGGTTAGCTGTCGCAGTTCGCTGCGCACTAGCTTCCTGCGGGTTTGTCTCTTGCGTGTCTCGATTACTCACAGCCGCATCCTCCTGTTGCACATCCCGTTTCTACCGGTTGCTGTTTTACACTTGCCGTGTGTCGGCTGAATCCTGGCATTCCAAGCCCGACGCCGACGGGCGCCGTGGTTGGAGTTTGTCCTGCCGCAGTCATGTCCCCTGCCTTGGTCCTGCGGTGGCTGAGCACGCCGGCGTCGGCGAAAAGAAAATAGGCCGCAGCACCGGTGACCTCAACCTCCACAATGTCGCCAGCGCGAATGCCCTCCACCGTGGGGTCAAAGTGGATGAGCCGGCCGTCCCGGGACCGCCCACTCATGCGCCGGGTTTCGTCGTTCTTGCGACCATCTGCCTGAACGAGCAGCTCTTGAGTAGTGCCGATAAGCTTTTCGTTCTCCTCGCGACTGATGCGTTCCTGCAGATCCAGCAGGCGCTCATAACGCTCCTGGACGATATGCTTAGGGATCTGGTTGTCCATTTCGGCCGCGGGAGTGCCCGGACGAGGAGAGTACTGGAAGGTATACGCGCTGGTAAACCGGGATTTCTCTACCACGTCCAGGGTGGCCTGGAAGTCTTCTTCCGTTTCACCGGGAAAGCCCACAATGATGTCCGTCGTAATGGACGCCTTCGGAATCCGCTGGCGCACCTTCTCCAAAATCTCCAAGAACTTCTTGGAACGGTAGGACCGGCGCATATCCTTAAGAACCTTGTCGCTACCCGATTGCAGCGGCATGTGCAGCTGCGGACACACAACGGGGGTTTCCGCCATAGCCTCAATCACATCGTCGGTGAATTCTGCCGGGTGCGGACTGGTAAAGCGCAACCGTTCCAAACCCTCGATCTCGCCACATGCACGCAACAACTTCGCGAACGCGCCGCGGTCACGCTCTAGGTGGGGATCGGAGAAGTTCACACCGTAGGCGTTGACGTTTTGCCCCAGCAACGTCACTTCGCTCACCCCCTGGTCCACGAGCGCTTTGACCTCTGCCAGGATCTCCCCCGGTCGGCGGTCTTGCTCCTTGCCACGCAACGAGGGCACGATGCAGAACGTACAAGTGTTGTTGCAGCCCACGGACACGGATACCCAGCCCGCGTAGGCCGATTCGCGCTTGGCCGGAAGAACCGAAGGAAACTCTTCCAAGCTGTCCACAATCTCCACTTCCGCGCGATCGTTATGGGCGGAACGGGCCAGCAGCGTGGGCAGACTACCCAGATTGTGCGTGCCAAAGACTACGTCGACCCACGGAGCCTTCTGTACAACCGTCTGCTTATCCTTCTGCGCCATGCATCCACCTACCGCGATTTGCATGCCCGGATGGTTTTCCTTGACCGCCTTCATCTGGCCAAGGGTTCCATACAGTCGATTATCGGCATTTTCACGCACAGCACAGGTGTTGAAAACCACGACATCCGGAGTCTGACCGTCACCAACAGGTATATATCCATTGTCTTCTAGGAGGCCGGAGAGCCGCTCGGAATCGTGAACATTCATCTGGCAGCCGAACGTGCGCACCTCATACGTGCGGGCCTGGGGGTTCATCGTCACTATTCACCTCGTGGGCGTCGGAATAAAAAAGAGCGTGCCGAGCCGGTCTACACTGCTTGCAAAAGTGAGAAAACACCACGTCAACGAACTATGAGCAGCGGGGGCACGCGGGGGTTATTACAGCCAGCCATCCTATCGCAGAGAGCACCAATAGCAGAAACTACCGTCAAATACCTGTAATTGGTGGCGCAAAGTTTCTTAAAAGTGAGCCCTCGTGCACTAACCTATCGCCTATGGCAGAAAACACATCTACTTCCGCAATCACGTTGCGGAATGTAAACAAGCATTTCGGCGACTACCACGCTCTGCGCGACATCAACCTGGAGATACCTTCTGGGCAAGTTGTCGTGCTTCTGGGCCCCTCGGGTTCAGGCAAATCCACGTTGTGCCGCACCATCAACCGGCTGGAAACGATTGACTCCGGCGAGATTCGGATCTACGGTGACCTACTTCCCGAAGAGGGCAAGAAGCTTGCAAAGCTACGCGCCGAAGTGGGCATGGTTTTCCAGTCCTTCAACCTGTTTAGCCACATGACGATTCTGGATAACGTCACACTGGCCCCGATGAAGGTTCGCGGTCTAGGCAAAGAAGAGGCCAAGAAGCTGGCGATGCAGCTGCTCGATCGAGTAGGCATTGCCGCGCAGGCCGAGAAATACCCTGCCCAACTATCGGGTGGTCAACAGCAGCGCGTGGCCATTGCCCGCGCTCTCGCAATGGAGCCCCGCGTCATGCTGTTCGACGAACCGACATCCGCGCTCGACCCTGAAATGATCAACGAGGTGCTGGACGTCATGGCTGGCCTAGCCGCCGATGGCATGACCATGGTTTGTGTGACCCACGAGATGGGATTCGCACGCAAAGCCGCCGATCGCGTGTTATTCATGGCCGATGGCAGCATCGTAGAGGACGCAGATCCCGAGAGCTTTTTCACCAATCCAACGTCTGATCGCGCCAAGGACTTCCTCGGCAAAATCCTGGGCCACTAGAGGAAGCGGGCGAATATGCGAACTCAATTGCTACCCAAACGGATCCTCGCGGCGATCGTTGCTCTATGTAGCGCAGCAGCTCTCGCGGCCTGCGGATCCAATGAAGCCCGCACGCTGTTGGAATCCATCAAGTCCGGTCACGTAATCCTGGGAACAAAGTTCGACCAGCCGGGACTGGGCGTGCGCACACCGTCCAAGGATTACGAGGGCGTGGATACCGATGTCTCTCGGTATGTCATCAAGCACATCGCGGAGAAGAACGGCTGGGCGCAGCCACAGATCACCTGGCGAGAGACCCCATCGGCCCAGCGCGAAACGCTGATCAAAAACGGTGAGGTGGACATGATCGCCGCCACCTATTCGATCAACAAGGGCCGGTATAAGTCCGTGGACTTCGGTGGTCCGTACCTGCTTACTCACCAGGCAATTCTGGTACGTAAGGACGACCCGATCCAGGGTCTTAGTGACATGGGCGCGCGCACCAAGGTGTGCTCGGTGACGGGATCCACTCCAGCGCAGAAGATCAAGAATGCGCTGCCAGAGGTTCAACTACAAGAATTCGACACCTATTCCGCCTGCGTGGAAGCGCTAGCGCGCGGCAAGGTGGATGCTCTTTCTACCGACGCCACGATCTTGGCTGGGTTCGCTGAGCAGTACCCCGGCAGGATGCGCGTGGTCGAGTTGAAAAAGGAAGACGGCTCTTATTGGACCAACGAGAATTACGGAATCGGTATGGCCAAGGGGCAACCGGACGCGGTAAAGGCTGTCAACGATGCCCTTAACGAAATGCATGATTCTGGCGAATACGAACGCATCATCAAGGACAACCTCGGTGATGCCATCCAACCTGGAGACAAGCCCAAGATCGGCGACCTCTCCTTCATCGATAAGAAGTAGGAAGGAGGGTAACACCGATGAATGCCGAACTATGGTCTGAAATGGGGCCGGAGCTTCTTCCGGCGTTTTGGACGACCGTGAAACTCACGTTCTGGTCGGCCCTGGGATCCATGATCCTAGGCACAATTTTGACGGCGATGCGTGTTTCCCCCATCGGGATTCTGCGTAGCCTCGCGACGTTCTATATCAACACCGTTCGTAATACACCCTTGACGTTGATTGTCCTGTTCGCCTCGCTGGGTCTCTATGTGAATCTGGACATTGCCCTGGCAGGACAGGGTGCTACTTTTACGACGACCAACAACTTCCGCCTCGCTGTGTTGGCGTTTGTGCTGTACACCTCATCTTTCGTGGCCGAGTCGCTGCGCTCTGGCATCAACACAGTGCCGTTTGGCCAGGCAGAGGCTGCCCGTTCATTGGGCCTGAGCTTCATGCAGAATTTCCGCCACATCATTTTCCCGCAGGCATTGCGCGGTGCGATTGTGCCCTTGGGTAACACCCTGATTGCATTGACGAAAAACACCACGATCGCGTCCGTGATCGGTGTGGCAGAGGCATCCCTACTGATGAAGTCCACCGTGGAGAATCACGCTAACCAGGTGTTTGTGATCTTCGGTGTTATCGCCCTCGGCTTCATCATCCTCACGCTGCCAATGGGCTTGATCTTCGGCGCAGCGGGTAAGCGATTGGCGGTGAAGCGATAAATGTCTACTCGTGCAACTGTTTTGTACGACGCCCCGGGTCCTCGGGGTCAACAAATCAACCGGCTGCTGACTGCAGCCACGATTATCATCACCGCGGCCGTGTTGCTGTGGGTCGGAATCCGGTTGAACAACAACGGCCAATTTGCAGCCGAGAATTGGCAGCCGTTCCTCACCGGCGACATGTGGACAACCTACATCCTGCCCGGGTTGTGGGGCACCCTGAAGGCAGCGGTGGCTTCCATCATCCTGGCTATCATCGTGGGCACGATCCTAGGTTTGGGCCGTCTGTCAGAGATCGCACCAGTTCGCTGGGTATGCACGGTCATCGTGGAGTTCTTCCGCTCCATCCCCGTGCTGCTGCTGATGATCTTTGCCTACCAGGTATTCGCTATCTATGGTCTGGTGCCAACGAAACACTTGGCATTTGCCGCGGTGATTTTCGGCCTGACCATGTACAACGGTTCGGTGATCGCCGAAATCCTGCGCTCTGGCATTCGGTCACTGCCGGCCGGTCAGGAAGAAGCCGCGATTGCCCTTGGATTGTCTCGACGCCAAACTATGTTCAAGATCCTTCTCCCCCAGGCTGTCGCTTCGATGCTGCCAGCGTTGGTGTCGCAGATGGTCATCGCCTTGAAGGATTCCGCGCTGGGTTACCTAATTGGCTACGTAGAGGTTGTGCGTTCCAGCCTGCAGGCCGCATCGTGGTACAAGAACTACCTGGCGGCGATGGTCGTGGTCGCGATCGTCATGATCCTGGTCAACTATCTGCTCTCCCGCCTGGCCGAACGTATGGAAACCCAGCTACGGGCCGGTCGTGCTCGCCGCAATATTGTGGCGAAGGTTCCACACCAAAAGGACGTGGGCGTGGTCACCAAGGACGAAACCAACGTGGACTGGCACAACCCTGACTATCGCGATTTGAAGCAAGATTACTAATCGCCAGTAGTTGCGCGACTGGGGGACGCGTGGCAAGGGGGGAACGCGCTGGTGGCGGCTACAGCTCCTCAATTCGCCTATTTAGCGCGATCTCGGCATATTCCTTCGCTTCGACTTCGGGGAAACCACGCCGGGCTGCTACGCCCATTAAACGACGTAGCTCACTGCGATACTGTTTCCAATCCGTCGGACGCCGCTTGACACTCCGGGCGCGCTTATCGATGAGCTGTCGCATAATCTCTTTTTGCTGATCCTCATCGATTGTTTCCAAGGCCTGTTCGATAAGACCGGCCTGCACACCCTTGCGCTGCAATTCCTGGCGCAGTACGGATGTTGATTTCTTGCAGTGCTGCGAACGCTGTCGCACCCACTCCGAAGCGAACTGCTCATCATCTAGCATCCCGTTATTTTGGCACCTAGAAATGGCTTCCTCGACCAACTCGGCAGCAAAATCCTCTTCTAGTAGGCGCGTCCGCAGCTCATGCTCCGACCTCGCGCGATGATTGATCAACCGAGTTGCTTTTGCCGCCACGGGGGCAAGCGCTTGCTCAAACTCCCGATCAACTATCTGGGAATCACGGTGTGCTTCCCCGCGGGCAATCTTTTCAATTGCATCCCGCAACCGCGCGATTCTGTCGTCGTGACTATGTCTTGTTTCATTCATGGCTGCGGGACCCCTGTCCTAGCGGGCACGGCCTATTCGTCGTCGTTGTCGTCATCGAAATTCGGCGCCAAGTCAATGGGTCGGTCTTCCGGTGCGATCTCCTCTTCTTGCTCCGGCTTCACGTTGGCGTACGGGCCTACCTTGAGCTCACGCATGATGCGGTCTTCCAATTCACTGGCCATCTCTGGATTGGCTTTCAGGAATTCACGCGCCTTTTCTTTACCCTGTCCCAGTTGATCACCATCGTAGGTGTACCACGCGCCGGATTTTTTGATGATTCCGGCTTCCACACCCAAATCGATGATGGAGCCCTCGCGCGAAATGCCCTCACCGTACAGAATGTCGAACTCTGCAATCTTGAACGGCGGCGAAACCTTGTTCTTTACAACCTTGAGTCGTGTGCGGTTACCAACTACATCCTGACCGTCCTTCAGCGCCTGGATACGGCGAATATCGCATCGCACGGAAGCGTAGAACTTTAACGCTTTACCACCTGTGGTGGTCTCGGGAGAACCGAACATCACTCCGATCTTTTCGCGCAGCTGATTAATGAAGATGGCGGTCGTGCCGGTCTGATACAGCGCACCAGTCAACTTACGCAACGCCTGACTCATCAAACGTGCCTGCAGACCCACGTGGGAATCACCCATATCACCATCGATTTCCGCCTTGGGTGTCAACGCAGCTACCGAGTCCACCACAATGATGTCGATAGCACCGGAGCGAATCAGCATATCCGTGATCTCCAGTGCCTGTTCCCCCGTATCCGGCTGGGATACCAGCAGTGCATCCGTATCCACACCCAACTTACGGGCGTAATCGGGATCCAGCGCGTGCTCCGCATCGATAAACGCCGCGATACCGCCCGCCCGCTGGGCCTCAGCAATGGCATGGAGCGCCACGGTGGTCTTACCCGAGGATTCCGGACCGTACACCTCAACCACGCGACCGCGCGGGAAGCCACCAATACCGAGCGCTACGTTAATGGCAATGTTGCCAGTAGAAATAGCTTGGATCGGAGGACGATTGTCATCACCCAGGCGCATCACGGCGCCCTTACCGAAGTCCTTCTCGATCTGTGCCATGGCCAAGTCCAGCGCCTTGGCACGATCGTTGCTCATCGCAGCCGTGGCCTTCTTCTTCGTCGCCATCTTCAATCTCCTCGCTTAATCTGTTCAGCTATCTGCAGCCAGCGCCACATGTCATCGCAGGCTCCGGCCTTGCGGGGGGCTAACCGTTTAGACACGGCAACTCCCCGAAAAAGTTCACTCGGAATCCTACGCTGCTACTTTCACACCACCACAGCGTACACGAACGGGTGTTCGAAATTCTACTATCGACACGACACTACAAATCTTCCCCTAAGCGTCGATCTTCAGGCACGTCAAAGTCATCACACAACGCTAGCCACACGTCCCGTAAATCGGCCCCGCGTTCGATAATCTCTTTTGGATACCCACCGAATCGCGATAGATAATGGGTATCCAGCACCCACGATGATCGGTCTGCACCGAACTCGCCTTCCATCAATCGATCGAATTCCGCCATTCTCATGTCGTCTAACCTAACACCTCCACGAATTTGAACGGCGTTCAATCCGTGCTCTAAAATGCTGTTGTGAAGGAAAACAATTCATCCCATTCCACCGGCTTCGGCGCGACGGATCTTGCCCTCATCGCCGTCTTCGCAGCGCTCATCATCGTGCTCGGCGCCGTATCCATCCCAGTGGGAACCGCGGGCGTTCCTATCGTTTTGCAAAACATGGGTATCCTCTTGGCCGCATTCATCCTAGGAGGCACCCGCGGTGGCCTAGCTGTCGCCCTCTTTCTCGGAGTTGGCCTGGTCGGTGTGCCGAACCTCGCCGGATGGCGCCCTACATTGGCGGCTTTGCCTGGGCCCACCGTTGGATACTTGGTCGGATACCTAGTCACGGCATTCCTGATCGGTTATGCAGCCGATCGCATTATCCGCTCCCACCGTCGCTCAGCCCGCTCTCCCATCGCGCTGCTGGTCACGCTGATCATCCTGGGTCTGGCGGGCATTGCCATTCAATACCTGTGTGGCACTATCGGGCTCATGGCGCGTACACCACTGGATTTCACCGCAGCCCTTGCCACAAACGCACCGTTCATCCCTGGCGACCTAGCCAAAGCAGTCGTTGCCGCCATCGTCGCGGCCGGAGCTATTCGCGCGGTTCCTGATCTAATTCCCACTGCAAAATTGCCAATCCGTCATACCGCCGCCAACGATTAAACAGCCATGGCACCCGCTGAAATCTCCCATGCCCCGATAACGTTCGACAACATCAACCTCGACGTCACCCAGTCCTCTCCCACCGGTGTCACAACCCGTCGGATCCTATCCAATATCTCTACTACTCTCACCGAGCACCGGGTGGCCATTATCGGCGCCAACGGCTCCGGCAAGTCCTCCTTGGTTCGCCTCATCAACGGCCTGAACTCCCCCACGACTGGCCACGTCCGTGTGGGCGAGCTGGATGTCGCCCGCCAAGCCAAACAGATCCGCCAGCGCGTGGGCTTCATTTTCTCGGACGCTGACAACCAAATCCTTATGCCCACCGTGGTAGAAGATGTTGCCTTTTCCCTCCGACGCCACAAGCTGCCCCGCGCCCAGCGCCATCAGCGTGCGCTGGCGCAGTTGGATGCGATGGGTATTGCCCACCTCGCAAACAACTCCCCCCACACCCTATCGGGAGGAGAAAAGCAGCTGCTTGCCCTTGCCAGCGTGTTGATTCTGAGCCCAGACATTATCATCGCTGATGAACCCACTACCTTGCTGGACTTACACAACCGCCGCCGGGTTGCCAGCGAGCTCGCAGCTCTGTCGCAACAAGTGATCGTAGTAACTCACGATCTAGATCTGATCCGCGATTTCGATCGCGTGCTGTGGATCGACAACGGAGGAATTGCCGGAGATTCCACTCGAAGTGGAAGCGGCGGGGCGCGGGGCGTCGTCCAACAATATGAGGAGGCCTACGGCGGTGTTTAATCCCCACGTGGTGCCGATGGGTGTCTATGTCCCAGGGCGGTCGGTAGTGCACACCGCACCCACGGGGCTGAAACTGTCGGTAGTTATTGTCACTGTGATCCTGACGGCGGTCTTGGGACGGTGGTGGCCGGTCGCACTCGGGGGATTGTTGCTGGTCGTGGTCTTGTATGTGCTGGCCCATATCCCCGCAGCGATAGCTGGGCGCCAAATGCTAGCGCCTGTGCCAGTCGTAGCGTTCATCGGAGTGGTGACATGGTGGCGCGAGAGCTGGGAGATCGCGCTATGCACTACCGCCACCTTGTTCACGGCTATTGCCATCGCTATCCTCCTCACGCTCACCACCACCGTGGAACAGCTGATGGATGCGTTGGAGCGACTGCTCCAACCCCTAGCCAGACGCGGGTTTCCGACAGAAAAAATCCTCATCGCCATGTCTTTGACGATGAGGTTAATCCCGCTGACTGCTGTGACCGCAGCCGAGATTTTGGAAGCGCGACGTGCGCGTGGGCTAGGGTTTTCCCCCACCGCATTCGGTGTGCCCCTGCTTGTTCGCAGCCTGCTGCGCGCACGAGCCTTTGGCGAAGCCCTGATCAGCCGCGGCGCCGGGGATTAAGTCATCGCCGGTGCGCGCTGCGGAATCAATTAGGAATCGTTGCGCAGCTGGCGCATCCGCTCCGCTACTGCGTCATCAGTGTAGTTCGAAGCCTGTGGCTGGGCCTGCTCGATAGATCGCTGCTGTGTACTAGCTCCCCCGGCAATGCCTTTATCGTGATTCATCTCCGCACGCAGCTGCTCCAAGCGGGAATGCCCCGCCATCTGGATCCCCGCCTGCTGAACTTCCATCATGCGGCCTTGGACAGAGTTCTGGGCTAGCTCAGATTGACCCAGCGCATTGGCATAGCGGCGCTCAATCTTTTCACGCACCTGATCCAAGTTCGGGGTGGATCCGGCGGCGACCTGGTTCATAGACTGCAGGGACTCCGCAACCTTTTCTTGCATCTTGGCCTGCTCCAGCTGGCTCAACAGTTTGGTGCGCTCTGCAGCCTTCTGCTGCAACTGCATTGCATTGCGCTCCACAGCCTGCTTGGCCTGAGCAGCTTGCTGCAGGGACTGGTCATGCAGTCCCTTGAGATCCTCTACCGACTGTTCGGCCGTAACCAACTGGGCAGCAAAAGCCTCAGCCGCATTTTCGTACTCCATTGCCTTCTGCTGGTCGCCATCAGCGCGTGCCTTATCAGCCAAGCCCAAGGCCTGCTTGGTATTGGCGTGCAGCTTTTCAACCTCGGCGAGTTGGCGGTTGAGCTTCATCTCCAGCTGACGCTGGTTGCCAATAACTGCAGCTGCCTGCTGGGATAGTGATTGGTGCTGGCGTTGCGCTTCGGCGATAGCCTGCTCAATCTGGATCTTAGGATCAGCGTTTTCCTCAATTTTGCTGTCGAACAGCGCCATCAAGTACTTCCAAGCCTTAACAAATGGGTTCGCCACCGCGAAACTCCTCTAAATTTATCTGACGTAAATGATCCGCTTCAGTGTATCAACGCTCGCGCGCGACGGCACCGGCATTGGGGCGTTTGTGCGACATGCTCGCAGCCAGTTCGGCAGCCGCGGCATCAAGGGCCATCATTGAAGCAGCTTCCACAATCACGCTAGCTACGCTGATACCCATTCCATGGCACACACTTGCCAAAAGCTCGCTAGAGACTTCCTTCCGGCCACGTTCGATCTCCGAGAGATACCCGGGACTCACACTGGCCAAGCTGGCTAACTCACGCAAACTAAAACCGGATTGGGAACGGTATTCGCGCAACGTTGCCCCCAACGCTTCACGCAACAGAGGTTCCTGATCGGGAGCCACCGGGCGCGTCGCGGTTTTCAGCGCCTCCGCCACGTTGTGGCGGGATTCCATAACAATAGTGTTTTGAGTCATCACTTGCTCTAACGAACGACGTCGGGAATTTGTTCCCTCCACCATAACGCGGTCACAGACAGCTTTATGAAAGCTCGGAATCTACGATCGACAATAGCGTCAGTGCCACACTCACCGCAGCCTGTCGGATGCTGGCTCTCACGTCGTCGGCCTGTGGATCCCACCAGCTGGCGGGCAGTTCCGCCACCACGGTGCCATTTCCTTCTTTTGTCCCGACGCCCACGTACACCTCACCCACTGGATGGCCTTCTTGGGGGTCGGGCCCCGCTACCCCGGTTAGCCCGATGCCGAGATCGGCATCGCATGCCGTTGCCGCGCCCCTCGCCAATGCGGCGGCCACACCGGGATCGATTGGCCCGTGGCGTCGAAGATAGCGCTGGTCCACCCCCGCCAACCTGGCCTTAAGATCGGTGGCATAAACGATCAACCCCCCGCGCAGGATAATAGAGGCCCCTGGAACCGTGGCAATGGTGGCAGACACCAGCCCCGCGGTAAGGGATTCCGCGGTGGCAATCGTACGGCCGGACGCGCGTAGCTGGGCGACCACCTGCTGCGGTTGTTGGGGTGGGCGGTTAATAGTGATCGGTGTGTAACCACAAGGGTTTTGCTGGGCGGGCATCGGAACGGTGTCCTAGTTGGCCGAAGCCCCACCGGAGCCAGCCGGGGCTTGTTCTCGAGAATCCAGCAAGTACTGCACACCGGTGACAACAGTGACCACGACAGCTAGACCCATCACGATGTGCGCGAGCCACGTCAGCGCACCGGCCACAGGCAGGATGTACAGAGCCATCGCCAGAGTTTGCAGGACGGTCTTGAGTTTGCCCCCCTTTGATGCGGGCACAACGCGACCACGGCGGGCCAGAACCACGCGCCACACCGTAATGCCAAGCTCGCGGAACACGATGACAGCGGTGACCCACCACCACAGTTCCCCGAGGATATTCAGGCTAACCAGCGCAGAAATCATCAGCGCCTTGTCAGCGATCGGATCAGCCAGCTTCCCGAAATCAGTGATGACCTGGTATTTGCGAGCCAAAAACCCGTCGAGCTGATCGGTGAACATCAGCAACACGAACACGATGAGAGCCCACCAGCGTGTGACCTTATCCGCGTGGCCAGCCTGGGCCCAATGGTCCGAGCTGAGGATTAGCCACAGGAAGAGCGGGATCAGCACAATGCGCACCGTCGTGAGGACATTGGGCAAGCTGAGCCGGTGCACAACCCGTCCAAACGACGACTGATTGGTGCGATTCATCGATGTCGTAGCCACATTTTTCATACTACTAGGAGCTCACCGAGGTATCAGTAGCTTCGTGGCCTTCTTCGTTGGCTGCGTTATGCCTCTTCCCCAGGGTGAGGCTGAGGACAGTGGTGATAACTAAGACGCTCACAATAACGATGAGCGACATTTCCACCGACACCTCAGGGGCGTGCACGTTTTGTCCACCGTTGATAAATGGCAGGTTGTTTTCGTGCAGAGCGTGTAGCACTAGCTTCACACCAATGAAGGCCAAGATCACACCTAAGCCGTAGGACAGGTACACCAGCTTGTCGAGCAAACCATCTAGCAGGAAATACAGCTGACGCAATCCCATCAGCGCCAGTGCGTTGGTCGTGAAGACGATGTACGGCTCGCTAGTAATGCCGTAAATGGCGGGAATCGAATCCAGCGCAAACAAAAGGTCGATGAAACCGATGGCTAGAAGCCCCACGAACAGTGGTGTGATGATCCACTTACCCTTGTCCTTGAAGGCCAATTTATCGCCGTTGTAATCGGGCGAAACGGGGATTACCTTGCGGATGGTGCGAACAATCCACATGTTTTCCGGGTCAGTTTCTTCCTTGTCGGAAACTTCATCAATGATCAGCTTGACGGCGGTCCACAACAGGAAGATACCGAAAAGGTAGAACACGTCCGACCAAGCGGAAATCACCGCTGCGCCCAGGGCAATGAAGATGCCGCGGAACACCAGAGCCATGGCGATACCCCACAACAGCACCTTTTGCTGGTACTTACGGGGGATCTGGAAAGAAGCCATGATGAGCGCAAAAATGAACAGGTTGTCCACACTGAGCGCCTTTTCGGTGACATAGCCAGCGAAGAACTCCACACCGTGTTGATGGGGATTACCGGGCTCCCCCCATGTCAGCCATAAAAAGCCACCGAAGAGGCAAGCCAGGCCAATGTAGAACAGCGACCACAGTGCGGATTCCTTCACGGTGGGCTCGTGTGGCGTGCGCACGTGGGCAAAAAAATCGAAGACGAAGAACGCAGCGACCACCGCAATGGTAATCCCCCACGTCAATGCATTAACTTCCATGATTAGATAAAACCTCCGGCTTTCAGTATGAGAGCGTGGTGAATGAGCCGGAGGTCTCCCCCGTCGGGTCCACGCAATGTGGTTAACCCGACCGGCACGACCGGGAGGTCAGTCTTCGACCGGGATATAGAATCTCGTATCTCACGACCTACCGTGTTGACGATCTGTGCCGTTGTTCACAGGCGGATTGGGGTACTCCCCTCCATGGTGTGCAAGCTTACACATAATCTCACGTGTGCTTAAAACGCACCCTTTGTCGGATCCGCCTGCACCACTCGTGGAATCTCCGCGGTGCTGTCCGCGCTGGGTCCTGCGCCTGGACCACTCGCAGCGTTATCACCCGTGCTGGGGATACTTTCCGCATCCGATGGTTCCTCGCGCAGTTCGTCTGGTGCATCCGCGGGGTTGGCACCTTTAATCATCCACAGAATCGTTTCTAGTTCTTCGGGTTTGACCAATACCTCGCGGGCCTTGGACCCCTCGGACGGGCCAACCACGCCGCGGGTTTCCATCAGGTCCATCAAGCGACCTGCCTTGGCAAACCCAATGCGCAACTTGCGTTGCAACATGGAGGTGGAACCGAACTGGCTAGTCACAACCAACTCGACTGCCTGCAGCAGATCCTCCAGGTCATTGCCGATATCGGGATCGATGTCCTTCTTGGCTTCAGCCGCCTTATCCTCGGTTACGCCTTCGGTGTAATCGGGCTCGGCCTGGTTCTTTGCCGAATCCACAACGGCCTGGATTTCCTCGTCCGTCACAAACGCGCCTTGGATACGCTGTGGCTTACCGGCACCCTGCGGAATGAACAAACCATCGCCCATTCCGATGAGCTTTTCCGCGCCACCCTGATCCAAAATCACTCGGGAGTCGGTTGACGACGACGTGGCGAAAGCCAAACGCGACGGCACGTTGGTTTTGATCAGACCGGTCACCACGTCCACCGATGGGCGCTGCGTAGCCAGCACTAGGTGAATACCGGCAGCGCGGGCCTTCTGTGTGATGCGGACAATCGAATCCTCGATTTCGCGTGGTGCGGTCATCATCAGATCCGCCAACTCGTCGACTACACACACGATGTATGGGTAGGGCCGGTACTCGCGTTCGCTACCCAGCGGCGTGGTGATCTCGCCGGACTTCACCTTTTTGTTGAAGTCCTTGATGTGACGCACGCGGGACGACTTCATGTCCATGTACCGCTGCTCCATCTCCTCCACCAGCCACGTCAATGCAGCCGCAGCCTTCTTTGGCTGGGTAATGATCGGCGTGATGAGGTGCGGGATTCCCTCGTATGGAGTGAGCTCCACCATTTTTGGATCAACCAAGATCATCCGCACGTCCTCGGGCGTCGCGCGCGTGAGCAGAGAAACCAGCAGCGAGTTGATGAAGGCCGACTTACCAGAACCTGTAGAACCAGCCACCAACAAGTGTGGCATCTTCTGGATGGAGTGGGCCACAAACTCACCCTCAATATCCTTGCCCAATCCCACCAGCATCGGATCCAGATCTGCCGAAACCTTCGGCGCGGTCAACACATCGCCCAAGCGGACCATCTCTCGATCGCTGTTGGGCACCTCGATACCCACGGCTGACTTACCTGGAATAGGTGTAAGCAGGCGGACGTTGTCTGTCGCTGCAGCGTAGGCCAGGTTGGACTGCAGGTTAGTGATCTTGGAAACCTTCACGCCCGGGCCCAGCTCAATCTCGTAGCGGGTGACTGTGGGGCCACGAGAGAATCCCGTCACCTGTGCATCTACGTTGAACTCATCAAATACATCGGTGATGGCCTCGATCATGCGATCGTTGGTTTCGCTCCTGGTTTTCGGTGCGTCGCCTTCAATCAACAGGTCCGCACTGGGCAACTGGTAGTCGCTTTCTGCGGCCGCCTTCTCCACTGCGGGCTTTTGTTGGTCGACGCCCCCTGCCTCAACCGTCTCCAACTCTGACTTGGGGACGGTGGCGGGGATAGCTGCGGCGTCAATACCAGACCGCGCCACGATGGCCTGACGGATGGACTCACGGGAAGCCGCCACAGCATCCTGCCGGCCATCCTCGGCACGAGAAGACTGCGTTGAATCTAGGCTCCTCTGCTGTGACTGACGTGCCGCTGACTTCCTCACCGGCTTGACTTCGGGTTCTACTGTGATGGGCTCGTCATCATCCAGTAGTTCGGCCACGTCATCCAACTGAGCGGCACCCACCCTCTTGCGCTGGGAACGACGGCGCGGCTTGTCCACGGGCTCGTCCCCGAGAATTGCAGTCTCTTCGCGCGCGGGAGCCTCTTCCGGCCCCGTGTGGTCCTCATCCCGGTAGTTATAGTTGGGTGCAGGGTGGCGCTCGCGAGAAGTTTTGCGCGCTGCCCTGGGTGCTCGTCCACCGGATACTGCGGCATCGAGTTCACGATCGACACCGCCATATAGATCGTCTTCGTCTCGATCGTCATAGACCGCGTCGTCGTCATCGGCATTATGTAAGGACCGTAGGCGATCCATCCCGAGGCCGAAGTAGTGCGCGACCTCGGATCCTACCTGGGAGAACGTCATCCCCGTCAGTTGCAGGGCACCATAGACAATTGCCAGCAACAGCAGCGGTACTGCTAAGTATTCGCTAAATCCCACGGCCATGGGGCTGCCGATCACCCGCCCCACCATGCCTCCCGCCGAGGCCCGTCCTTCACCGTCTGCGGGCAATCCTGCAAAAATGTGGATGCAAGCCAATGCACCCACCACGATCAGCATCACACCGGAGACTAAACGCAGCGGCGAGCGCTGTGTAGTCCGGGCACCAACCGCCAGCACCCACGCTGCATAACCCAAGGCGATGGGCACGACGAAAGCACCGGCTCCCACAACCCACTTCATGAGTGACGCCACGCCGTTACCCACTGCGCCGCCGACACCGAACCACATGGTTCCGGCGAGAATCACTGCCAAGGCCAACACACCCAGTGCGGCGCCATCGTGTCCACCGCCCACGCAGCGAGCCGAATGGGGATCGTAGTAGCCCTCGACGTAACCGTCCTCTCGCAGTTCCGCATCGCTTTCCCGCGTGAGATCCAACTTGGTAGTTGGCGCCTCAGCGTCATCGTAGCCGGTAGGTTTGGGGCGCTTCCGGCTGTGAGCGCGTGAGTTTCCTTGCGTACGCTGCGAACGCCGTGCGGATGCCATGTGTTGTGTATCTTCCTCCCACATCAAATCCTGCTCTTCGCTGTCCGACTTGTTAGAACCAGCGATTTTTCTCCCCACTCCACCAACTCCACGGGCAACCGTGGACAGGGCTGAACCCAGTCCGTGGCCGACTGCGCCGAAAGCACTCCCAGTACGTTCGAAATCGCTGTAATCGTACTCGTCGCCAGAGCTACGTTCGACCTCACCCAGTGCAGGGGCCGTGGAGCGTGAACGGGCAGAGCGGGATCCGTTGCGAGGGCGACTAGTGACAGACATGGGATTCACTTTAGCCCTTTAAGTCACATCAGTCACACACGAAACACCGAACATGCGCAAAAGCCAAGAAAGCGCCCTCAGAAACCTATTTTATAGCGACTGCAAACCCACGCGGTCCCTCGCGCCTGGCTCGGATTCCGTCACGGTCAAGTGTGTATACTTGCCTCGGCCGAAAACCCACAACAGGATCTCTGATGGTTTCCCTTCGATCTTCACTTCAGCAGCCGACGTGTTGCCTATCCGAAACACCTCCGGTGTAGCCGCAGGAGCGATGTCGGTAGAAGAAAACACGGGATGCAAGATGACATGAACATTCTTCGGGCGCACCATAAGGCGGGACACCTGGGTTGCAATCTTCCACAGTTCCCGCTCTACCGCAGCGGGGAGCTCACGCGGAGTAGTATCCCCTCCCCCGCGTCGAACGTCCTCATGATGAATGAAGTTCTCCGCAGCATTGAGGTACTTATCGCCCAAGCGCATGGGATTCCAGTGTGGCGGCCCCTGACGGAATTTTTCTACCAATTCCTCGTAAGGCAATTTCGCGGTTTCAGCCGAGACCTTCTCCAGGTGGTTGCCTAGGAAAGGAACAAACATACCCGCAGCGGCATCCGGCCGGTGCTCACGCACCACCAAGTGCACCGCTAAATCGCGGGTAGTCCAACCTTCGCACAGCGTTGGTGCGTCGGGCCCCTTCGCTAGCAGGAGATCTGCCAGTTGCCTGCGCTCCGTTTGCGAAACACTAGCGGATCCACCGGAAGCGAGGCTGGGTTCATTGACATCGTCGGGATTGCCATAGGGATTGTGGTGATGCTGTGTCATGCTTTACAAGTGTAGCTACGATGCAGACACGACCGCGCAAAAAACCCGCCGCCCCACGCTCCCACGGGCGGGAGGTGCAGCGACGGATTAAGCCTCAGAGCTTTACAGGGAAGGCAGGGATTCTCCTTCTTCCAGCTCCTCGACAATCTCGCTTGTCATCGGGACCACCGTTGGTACGATCAGTGGGCTGCGCTTCCACTTGTCGGAGATCAGCTTGCTTACTTTCCGACGGATGGACTGCGCCATACGGTAAGGATCGTTTTCACCGGCACCAGCCATGTCCATCATCGCGTTATCGACGGCCTCGCGAATTTCACCAACCATGTCACGCGCATCGTCGGAGAATCCCTTGGTCTGCACGCTCGGTGCCTCCAACGGGCGGCCAGTGCGGTTGTCGATGACGACGGTAATGGAAACCATGCCGCCCTCGGCCATTGCGGTTCGGTCTTCAAGAACCTCGCTGTCGATATCGCCCATACGTACACCGTCGACATAGAGGTTGCCCACATTCATCTGGCCCGTCACCTTTGCGTGTCCGTTAACCAAGTCCACGAACACACCGTTTTGGGCGATCGGGATGTTGTTGGCATTCACACCAGTAGAGATCGCTAGGTCGCGGTTAGCGCGCAGGTGGCGCCACTCGCCGTGCACGGGCATCGCGTTGCGTGGGCGGGCTGCGTTGTAGAGGAACAACAGCTCACCGGCATAACCGTGACCGGAGGTGTGCACCTTCGCATCGCGGCCGGTAACGACGGTCGCGCCTATCTGGCTCAGCATGTTGATGACGCCGAAGACGGCTTCCTCGTTACCCGGAACCAAGGAGGACGACAGGATAATCAAGTCACCATCGCGGACCGTAATCTGGCGGTGCTCACGGCGGGCCATACGCGATAGCGCTGCCATGGGTTCGCCCTGGGTACCGGTGGTCACCAGCACGACCTTATGGGGCGCCATCTTGGAAGCCTCGTCCATAGTGACGAAGGTTCCACGTGGGGCGGTCAAGTAACCCATCCGCTCGGCGATCTCCATGTTGCGAATCATGGAGCGCCCGTTGAACGCCACCTTACGGCCGGCAGCCACCGCGGCATCCACGGCGGACTGCACACGGGATACGTTGGATGCGAACGAAGCGATGATCACACGCTGCTTGGCATCGCGTACTAGGCGCTTCAGCGTCGGCGCAATGTCAGCCTCAGACCCGGATACCCCCGGGGTGGTGGCATTGGTGGAGTCGCACAGGAACAGATCAATGCCTTCATCGCCGAAACGAGATAGCGCGGGAAGATCGGTTGGGCGGCCGTCCAATGGGGTCTGGTCCAACTTGATGTCACCGGTGTGAACGACCAAGCCAGCGCCGGTCTTGAGGGCAATGCCCAAGCACTCCGGAATGGAGTGGTTGACGGCGAAGAAGCGTAGGTCAAACGGACCACGAGACTCGTGGGAATCCTCGTTAACCTCGATGAGCTTGGGGCGCTGCCGGTGCTCCTGGCACTTCGCGGAGATCAGTGCGCAGGTGAAGCGCGAAGCGATGATAGGGATATCTGCGCGCTGCTTCAGCAGCCATGGGATAGCACCAATGTGATCCTCGTGGCCGTGGGTGACAACCAGAGCCTCTACGCGATCCCACTTGTCTTCTAGGTAGGTGAAGTCCGGCAGAATCAAATCCACACCGGGCTCGCCGGAAGATGGGAACAGGACACCACAGTCGATGAGAAGCAGGCGGTTGTTGTATTCGAACACGGTCATATTGCGACCAATCTCCGAAATACCGCCCAGCGCAACGATGCGAAGACCGTTTTTCGGTGCCTTTGGAGGGCTAGGCAGGCGCTTGGTGAGGTCCGCTCCCTGCATGGCCTTGAGCGACCCTTTACGACGGTCATCCCCACGACGGTTGTTCCCGCCTCGGCTCCCTCGAGAGCCACGGTTGTTTGCACCGCGACCGCCCCGGTTGTTGTCCCCACCCTTGTTGGAGCTACCACCGTTGCCGCTGTTGTTGCCGCTGTTGTTGCCACTGTTATTCGAGCTGCCGCCGTTTCCACCGCGACGACGTGGCCGGCGGGAACGGTTACCACCGCGGGAGTTTCCTCCCTGGTCATTTCCGTCGTTGCCCAACTGGGCATCGGACGCGGGTGCTTGCCCACCGTCATTAAAGGTGGTCGCCACATCCGTGTGGGAATTATTATTCATATTTTGGTCCTTGTTTGAGGCATTCTTGGCATGCGCCTGTTCAGCTGCGCTGGTGTTGCCAGCCTCTGAAGTGGCGGCTGTTTCCGCGCTTGGGGGAGCCGCCTTACGTGTTACCTTGCGGCTCTGCGAACGCTGTTCAGTCATATCTTCCTTTAAACGCCTGCTTCCTGCAGGTCTTTTTCGAGCTGCTCCAGCTCTTCTTGATTAGGTTCCACAATGGGTAGACGCGGGCTTCCCACGTCCAATCCACGAAGTTTGAGTGCTGCCTTCGAAAACGCCACTCCCCCGAGCCGGTTCTGAGCGCGCTGCAAGGGCGCCAAAGAAACGGCAATCTGCCGAGCGCGTGCGAGGTCGCCGGCGTCGTAGCTATCCCTTAGCTCCTTGAGCTTGTCGGCCGCGACATGGCCGATAACCGAAATGAAACCGGTAGCGCCACTGGCCAACCACGGCAGGTTCAACGGATCATCGCCGGAGTACCACGCCAAGTCAGTGTTCTGCATCAGCTCCATCGCCGCGTACAAATCGCCCTTGGCATCTTTCACGGCTTGGATGTTCTGATGCTTAGCCAAACGCGCGATCGTCTCTGACTCGATGGGGATAACGGAACGGGAAGGAATATCGTAAAGGCAAATGGGCACATCCACCGCGTCGGCAACCGCGGTGAAGTGTTGATACACACCCTCCTGGCTCGGGCGCGAGTAGTACGGCGTAACAACCAATAGGCTGTCTGCCCCCGCAGCGGCCGAAGCCTTCGAAAACTCGATGGTGGCGGCGGTATCGTACGAGCCGGTTCCGGCGATCAGCTTCACCGCATCGCCAAGTTCGGAACGTACTGCTCTGAGCAGGTCCAACTTCTCCTCACCACGCACGGTTGGCGATTCGCCAGTCGTGCCGGCAAGGACGAGAGAGTCGCAGCCCTTAGAGGCCAAGTGTGTGGCAACTTCCACACCCCTGTTCACGTCGATGGAGCCGTCTGCATTAAACGGGGTAACCATCGCAACTGAAATCGTGCCGAAGACGTCAGCACCCTTGTTCGCTGCAATACCTGTACTCATGACTTCCCAGACTACCTTCTCTCTTGTGTTCTCGAAACATTGAGGTCACGCAAGTTGTGAACCCTATCACTTCCGTGATTTGTTATTGCCCTTGGTCGACCGACGCACGCTCTGTGCCGATGTACTTCTAGGTTTCGCTGACGTACGGACTTGTCGCCATGTTCCCACCGTCACGCAGCGTTGTAATGGAGAAATCGTCAAAAACCTCTGGCGCTATCTCTTTCAGTTGCCGTAGGCACGTGACCGCGATGCGGCGAATCTCCGGATCGGCATGCTCGGCCGCCCGCATGGCGATGAAGTGTCGCCAGCTGCGGAGATTACCTGTCATAACGAAGCGTGTTTCCGCACAATTGGGCAATACCGCCCGAGCCGCCTGCCTGGCCTGCTTGGCGCGCAACACGGCATTGGCACCGCTGGATCGGGTTTTTGTTGTTTCTTTATCGACGCCGACCTGCTCCCCGTCCATGCCTTCCAGTAGTTCCTCGTACACCTGGTGGGCGAGATCCGCCGAGCGTAGAAACAGGTCGGTGAGGTGACTGTCTTTCTTGATGTGCTCGGGCACAACCACGCGGGCTTCGTGGGTGGGCACGTATCGCTGTGAAAGTTGGGAAAACGAAAAGTGCCGGTGTCGCATGATTTCCGCAGCACAGGAACGAGAGACCCCGCGCAGGTACATGGTCGCGCTGGCGTGTTCCAACACTGTCAGGTGCCCCACGTCCAGAATATGGCGCACGTAGGCCGCGTTGGTCGCCGTGTGCGGATTTGGTTTATCCCACGTTTCGTAACACGCGCGACCGGCAAATTCCACCAGCTGGCTGGCTGGTGCGCCGTCCGTTTTCCACGGCACGTCTTCCGGGGAGGAAAACGCCGTGTGCCCAACGAGCTGCACGTGCAGCTCAGCAATCGTGGCCATGGACTAGTTCTCCAACCCCAGGAACTTCTCCAACCCGACGGTCAACCCTGGGAAGGTGGCGATCTTTTCCACACCCACCATCACTCCGGGAACAAAGGAATCCCGGTCATAAGAATCCTGCTTGATTGTGAGCGACTGCCCCTGGGTGCCGAAGATAACCTGCTCGTGTGCAACCATTCCGGTCATGCGTACTGCATGCACCGGCACGCCTTGCACGTCCGCCCCGCGGGCGCCGTCGAGGCTCTGCTCGGTGGCGTCGGGTTGAGTTCCCATCCCCGCAGCCCGTCGAGCCTTTGCGATGCCCTCCGCAGTGTGAACAGCGGTCCCGGAGGGAGCATCTTTCTTATTGGGGTGGTGCAGTTCGATGACTTCCGCGGACTCGAAAAATGGCGCGGCGATCTCCGCGAACCTCATGGTCAACACAGCTGAGATGGCGAAGTTGGGAGCGACCAGCGCACCGGTTTCTGGGGAGTTCTGCAACCACTCGCGAACCTGGTTGTAACGGTCCTCGGTCCAGCCAGTGGTGCCAACGACAACATGGATGCCGTGGCGTACGCAAAATTCAACGTTCTCCATCACGGCATCGGGCACGGTGAAGTCCACCACAACCTCTACCCCGGCATCCACCAACTGCTGCAGCTCATCGTCGTGATCTAAAGCGGCGGCCAGCTCGTGCTTCGAATCGGCCTCGACGGCAGCCACAATGGCACTACCTACACGACCTTTGGCTCCTAGAACACCAATCTTCGTCATCGTTTTCACTCCTAGCTTTTTCAATGGGAAAACCCCCAGTGGGCCGGCAGGGCACACAGGGGGTGAACGTCTACCTAGTTCTCATCCACCGGCACGAGGGAAATCTTTCCGCGGTTATCCACGTCAGCAATTTCCACTTCGATCTTATCGCCAACAGACACTTCGTCCTCGACACGCTCGATGCGGCGATCTCCACCCAAGTTCGAGATGTGAATCAAACCGTCACGGCCTGGGACTAGGGAGACGAATGCACCGAATGCGGTCGTCTTCACAACCGTGCCCAAGAAGCGGTCTCCGATCTTCGGCAGCTGTGGGTTCGCTATCGCATTGATCTTTTCCTCGGCCGCTGCGGCAGCCTGGCCACCGGTGGCAGAAATAAACACGGTGCCATCTTCCTCGATGGAGATATCTGCGCCCGTTTCCTCGGTGATCTGATTGATGGTCTTGCCCTTCGGGCCGATGACCTCACCGATCTTCGATGATGGAATGGAGATGGTCGTGATGCGGGGAGCGAACTCGCTCATATCATCGGGGGAATCGATTGCATCTTCCATGAGCTGCAGAATCTCCAAGCGAGCAGTGCGTGCTTGCCCCAAGGCCTCAGCCAGTACGTCGGAAGGAATGCCGTCCAACTTGGTATCCAGTTGCAGGGCAGTCACGAAGGATTCGGTACCGGCGACCTTGAAATCCATGTCGCCGAAGGCATCTTCGGCGCCCAAGATATCAGTCAAGGTCACGTACTTGTCCTTGTTGCCAACCTTGCCGGTCACCAAGCCCATGGCGATACCAGCCACCGGTGCCCTCAGTGGCACGCCGGCGTTGTAGAGGCTCAAGGTGGAAGCACACACAGAACCCATGGAGGTCGATCCGTTGGATCCCATGGCCTCGGAGACTTGGCGGATCGCGTACGGGAACTCATCGCGAGATGGGATCACAGGAACCAGCGCGCGCTCTGCCAAGGCACCGTGGCCTATCTCACGACGCTTCGGGCTACCCACCCGGCCGGTTTCACCAGTAGAGAACGGTGGGAAGTTGTAGTGGTGGATGTAGCGCTTGGAGCTCTCTGGGCCCAGCGAATCAATCTGCTGTTCCATCTTCAGTGTGTCGAGGGTGGTCACGCCCAGGATCTGGGTCTCACCGCGCTCGAACAACGCGGAACCGTGTGCACGTGGTACCAGCTGCACAACGATGCCCAGGTCACGAATCGTGGTGGAATCGCGGCCGTCGATGCGGAAGCCTTCTTCCAGAATCCGCTGGCGCACCAGCTGCTTGGTGACTTCGTTGTGGGCCGCGCGGATTTCGCTTTCGCGCTCGGGGAATTCCTCCGCCAGTTCGTCCACTGTTGCCTGCATGTTCTCAGCCAATGCCTCATCGCGTTCCTGCTTGTCGGCGATTGACATGATTTCACCCAGAGCCTCGGCGGTCTCCGCTTCGACCGAGGTGTACACGTCCTGATCGTATGGAGGGAACAGTTCGAACTCACGCGCCTCGCTGCCAATAGCGCGGGACAGCGCGTCCTGTGCATCGCACAGGGTGGCAATGAACGGCTTTGCCGCTTCGATACCCTCGGCAACGACCGCCTCAGTTGGGGCGGGCGCACCGTCGGCGATTCGCTCCACGGCGTTGGCGGTCGCGCCTGCTTCCACCATCATTACTGCCACGTTGGTCTCGTCAGTTTTGGGTCGACGCCCACGTCCACCCTTCACCGGCTCAGTCACTCGGCCCGCGACAACCAGCTCGAACACGGATGCCTCGATCTGCTCGCGCGTCGGGAATGCAACCCACTGGCCCTGGGGGTGATCCTCATCTACGACCAGTGCCATACGCACGCCACCCACGGCACTCGAGACCGGCAGCCCGGACAACTGCGTAGATGCCGAAGCTGCGTTGATCGCGAGCACGTCGTACATCTCTGCCGGATCAATCGACAAAACGGTAATGATGACTTGGACTTCGTTTCGCAACCCCTTGACGAAAGTGGGGCGCAACGGCCGGTCGATGAGGCGCGCCGCCAAAATGGCCTCGGTGCCTGGGCGTCCTTCGCGACGGAAGAAGCTTCCGGGAATGCGACCTGCGGCGTACATACGCTCTTCCACATCCACCGTCAGCGGGAAGAAGTCAATGCCCTCTCGGGGGTTGCGGGACGCGGTGGTCGTGGACAACAACATCGTGTCGTCATCGAGGTAGGCCGTGACTGCGCCATCGGCCTGCCGCGCCAGAAGTCCGCTTTCAAACCGAACGGTGCGTTTACCGAAATCTCCGTTGTCGATGGTGGCGGTGGCTTCCCACACTCCCGCCTCTGGATCAATAAGCTCGGCCTGAATTTGTGGCCGTGCCGGCTTGGTGCTGCGGGAACGGGAGTTCGTGGATTTTCCGCGGGACCCGGAACGGGTGGAATTACGACCGGACTTTGGTTGTTGAGTGCTACGTGGACTCATTGTGAATGCAATCGCCTTTCTGCTGCGTTTGCCTTTGATGCTCTACCGCTTGCAACGCTGATCGTCGGTGCCGCGCGCATAGGTGAGCTTGCAATCGTTTACAAATGTTCTAATTACCAGCAACAACGCTACCAGATTCTGACTTAACGGGAGAACTGATGAACGAAGTGGACACACCCACAACAAACACCCCAGTGAGTATCCGCCGTGCCACACCTGCGGACGCTCCTCAGATCGGCGCCCTGCTGCGCGCTGCGAAGAACGAAGACTTGTCAGCCGAAAAGCGCGCTGAAAAGGGATTCGTCCAGGGCAATATGAGTGATGACAATCTCCACACCTGGTTGGAAAGCCCCCAGCGTGGCGGCATGGTCGCCGTGCAGGCAAACGAAATTGTGGGTGTGTGCATGTTTTCCCCCGCCGGCCCCGCGCCGGCGGATCATCCCTCGGGTGGGCTGTATACAACCATCCAGCAGTCAGACCTCGATGCAGAACGGACGATGGTCTTCGGCCCTTTGGCCGTCACCCCCTCCGCAGCCGGTCAACGCCTCAGTGGCCGCCTCATCCACGCGGTCCAAGAAGAAAGCCGAAGACTGGGCACATCGGCAATTGTGTCCTTCGTTGACGATGCCAACCGGAAGAGCACACGCTTGCACCACAATCTCGGCTTCGACGTCCTCGGTACCTTTGAACACAAGGGCCGCCCCTTCACGGCTTTCGTGTTGCAATAACCCTTAATTCACACAGCAAAAACCCGCTGCGACCACTTCCCTTGTCTTCGGGAAAGGCGCAGCGGGTGCGTTGGGTTGCGGTCTTAGCGGCGCAGGCCCAGTCGTTCGATCAGGGAGCGGTAACGGGTGACGTCGTTTTCTGCCAGGTACTTCAGCAGACCCTTACGACGACCAACCATCAACAGCAGACCACGACGGGAGTGGTGATCGTGCTTGTGGAACTTCAGGTGCTCAGTCAGCTGACGGATACGAACGGTCAGCAGTGCGACCTGGGCTTCGGTGGAACCGGTGTCGGTCTCGTGAAGGCCGAACTCCTTGAGGGTCTCCGCCTTCTGCTCTTTAGTGAGAGCCATGGATTATCTCCTTTAAATCGTTATTTCAGTCTGCGCGAAAATATGGCCCGACCGCTCGGACCTTGTGTGACTACCGCAGACCACAGTCACAGACCGCCCAAGGTTACCACCAATGGCGCTAGCCACCAATTCGCCGTAGTTAGCGCAACCAATTAACGCAGGGCAGCCCTCGTTGACTCCACGTCCCGATTAATCGCGTTGATCAATTCGTCAAGATCCGAATAAGTCTCTTGACCTCGAATGCGTTCGACAAACTCCACGTCCACATTGAGACCGTATAGATCCGCCTCGCCATCTAGGATGAAGCTCTCCACACTGCGCGGTTCGTGCCCAAACGTAGGGTTTGTGCCCACGGAAATAGCGGCGGGCAGCTTTTGCCCCACCGGCATTGTCCCAACCTTCTGCCCGGCTTTCACAACGATCGGCGGTTCACCTGGCTGCTGCGCTTGCGCCTCCCTGTCTACCTGATCCGGCAGGATCGTCACATATCCGGCGTACACACCATCGGCCGGCAGCGCGTACTTATCGTGGAAATACAAGTTGGCGGTGGGAAACCCCAAGGCTCGTCCTCCCCTCCCCGCACCGTGTGTGACCTCGCCACGAACGCTGAAATTGCGCCCCAATGCACGGGCTGCAGCTGTAACCTCGCCCGCGGCCAGCTGCTCACGGATATACGTCGAACACACCACCCAGTCCCCAGGGGTACCGTCTACGGATTCCAGGGGGGCGTCGGAATCAGAAAGAAGGGACAGGACCTCCACGTCAATGCCGCGTTCGGCGCCCAACCGCTTCAGCATCGGCGCTGTACCCGCAGCCTTGTGGCCAAAGGTGAAGTTGTCGCCCACCACCACTGCTTTGGCGTGCAACAGCTCAACTAAGGCATGGTCAACGTATTCTGCGGGGCTCCACGAGGCAATCTCTGCGGTGAACCCCACCACCACGACGTGATCGATACCCATGTTGTGGGCCAGCTCCACGCGCTGTTCGAGGGTTCCCAACTGCGCAGGCACGCGCTCGGGGCTGAAAACAACTGTGGGGTGCGGGTCAAAAGTGAACATCACGCTGGGCACGTCCAGTTCGCGCGCCTTCTCGATGACCCGCTTCACCAGTTGCTGGTGCCCGCGGTGTACTCCGTCAAATACGCCGATAGTCACCGCGCTGCCTTCGCTCACCACGGAGGCTGGAATTCTGTCCAATCCGTACCAAATACTCACGATTGAAATGCTAGCCCATAGACTTGTGCCATGAATGCATCGCAGTCTCGTTCCGCCTCACGTTTGCCCGCCCCAACCGCCAGCGTGCTCACACGGTCCGGGCTGGTTGTCATCGACAAGCCGGCAGGAATGACCAGTCACGATGTGGTGTCCAAACTACGCCGAGTGATGCGCACCAAGCGCGTGGGCCATGCCGGCACGTTGGACCCGATGGCCACGGGAGTGTTGGTGGTCGGCGTGGAGCGAGGCACCAAGTTTTTGGCGCACGTGGTCACTCACGACAAACGTTACGAGGCCACGGTGCGTTTGGGGGCTGCGACCGTCACCGATGACATGGAAGGCGACGTGCTCAACAGTACTGCACCTGTTGCCGTGACCGAAGAGGGCATTCGCCGCGAGCTGGCCCGGCTAACTGGGGAGATCATGCAGCGACCAAGTTCCGTCTCCTCCATCAAAATCAATGGTCGCCGCGCCCACGAGCTAGTTCGCGAGGGTCACGACGTTGTCCTACCGGAGCGCCCCGTGACTATCTTTTCTTTGCACGTGGGTGCTATTCGCCCGCTGGACGCGGCGGGGCACGTTGTTTCTTTTGGTGACGCCGCCGTGGACCACATCGACGTGGATATCGCGGTCCACTGCTCCTCCGGTACGTATATCCGCTCGATTGCCCGCGACCTCGGCGAGGCGCTAAAGGTGGGCGGTCACCTCACGGCGTTGCGGCGGACATCCGTGGGTCCGTTTACCATTGCACAAGCGACGACGTTGGAGCGGCTCGCGAACGCTGCCGAGTCGGGGCAGCAACCAGAGGAACTACTGGCGCTGGATCTAGATGTCGCCATGACGACGTGCTTCCCCACCAGGGAAATCTCCACCCAGGAGGGCGAGGAGCTGGCACTCGGCAAATGGCTCGAGCCCGTGGGGAATTCCGGTATCCGCGCGGCGGTCACCCCGGAGGGGCGCGCCATTGCCCTAGTCAAGGAAAAGGGCAAACGGGCGGCTAGCGTGTTCGTGGCGCGACCGCAGGGTTTGGATTAGGGAGTGGGGTTAACGAGCAACCGCCGCGATTGTCACCACGACACCGTCACGCACCAGCCAGCGCCCCTGGATGAACGGCACCGGAACCGGACGAACCAGCAGGTAGGAGGTGAAAGTGCCATCCGCTCGCAAGTCGATATCGGCCTGGTCGAAGTCTAAGAACCGATGTGTCAGTGGGAACCACGCTTTGTATGTGGCCTCTTTAGCGGAAAACAGCACCGTATCGGCATAATCCACACCATAGTGAACTGCCAGTCCGCGCAGCCGGCGCCGCTCCCGCTGTGATGCGATGGCGTGCAGCACGCCCTC
Source organism: Corynebacterium auriscanis (assembly GCF_030408435.1). NCBI lineage: Bacteria > Bacillati > Actinomycetota > Actinomycetes > Mycobacteriales > Corynebacteriaceae > Corynebacterium > Corynebacterium auriscanis. The sequence goes on from NZ_CP047046.1 coordinate 1,428,292, forward strand.
AGGGAGATCACGGGCGGGCTCGGCATCGATCCCCAGCGAACGCCACCGCTGGCTGCGGCCGACAATCGCTGCACGAAAACCTTCGGTGTGGGTTAGCGACCCAGAGACTCCCTCAGGGAACAGGGGCATACCGCGCACCCCCCGCATGATGGGCTGGTCTTCCACGATGGGGCGCATAGCCTCGTGCGCACACCACCGCGAATCACCAAAGTCCGCCTTCCGGCGGTCCACTGCATTCTCCACCAGCTGTTGCTCTTCGGAGGAAAGGGTGTGGAATCGCGACAAATCGTGCGACGAAGAATGCAACTCTACACAGCGGGTACCGGAGGGAAGCATCAGGTCTGGAATAATGGGGGCGACGTCTACACCTTTAAAGTCCACGGCACTAACACCGTTGGCGTAATCGACCTTCATCACTTCACCTCCTCGTCAACGAGCACTGGATAGGGCCAGGCTTTCTTACTTAATCGCAACGGCAAAGTCGCTTGCCACTCTCTGGGATAACCGAGTGAAACCTCTGTATGCGTTACACCTTCCACAGATATTTGTGTGGGGATGTGCAAGTGACCGTAGATTACGGTCTCGGCTTTGTACCTTTCGGGCCACGTTTGTGTATGTCGGGTTCCAGACCATAATCCAATGTCTGGGTACTTTAGTTGATCAATGGCTTGGCGCACTAGGGGCCAGTGGTTGACCAGTATCGTGGGCTCGTCGACAACGGCCAGCCGTTTAAGTGTATAGGCCAAGCGGTCGCGGCACCATAACCCCACGTCCTCATATGGTTCAATGGCCACGGAATCCGTGAGCACTATGCCACGTTCTTGCGCCCCAGCCAAGGCTTCATCCCGCGTTAACTCGGGATCCCGCCACGTGTGATCGTACAGCGTGAACATAGGTACGATAGTTCGTCCCGCGAAGGACTGGTACGTGTCCTCGGGCGTTACCACCCCCAATTCGCGGCAGAGTGCAATGAGAACGTCGTACTTGTCTCGGCCTTTAAGTTCATCTGCCTCCCGCGAATACATTTCGTGGTTACCTGGGGTGAAAATGACGGTATCGAAGCGCCGAGTGCATTCCTGCAAAACCTCAATGACCGTATCCAGATCCTCAGCTACATCTCCCGCTACGATCAACCAATCCGCTGGATTCTGGGTCCGTACATGTTTATCAAACAACTCCCAGTTGCCGGGGGCACGCACGTGAAGATCGCTAACGGCCCAGAGGGTTCGCATGACGATTCCTTTCTCGTGCGTAAACCTGACCAACAGCGGCGCACGGCAACATCCCCGATCACTTTAACACCAAAACTACTGTGACTGCCGGTATTAATGTTAATTACTGTGACACGCCGTCAATTACTGTGACAAGGCCAAAATTTTTTTGAGGGCGCTCACTTGCTGTTGGCTTCCCCACACTTGCCCAGTACGCAGGCAAACTCACGCCACCATCCACGCATTCCCGCGGAAGCGCACAGTCACCGCGACCATCCGAATAGAAATCATCGCCAGCAGGCCTAACCACACGCCAGTCAACCCCCAGCCGAAGGCGTAACTCAACCACACTAGCGGGAGGTATCCCAACAGAACAGAGGCGATTGACCAGGTACGCAGGAATGCCGCATCGCCCGCGCCCAGCAACACACCATCAAAGGCGAAGACCACACCTCCTAAGACGACCAGGGCTACCAAAATCCACCACGGCCACCGCATCTGTTCCAACACTCCCGGGTCCGACGTGAAGATACGAGGAATGAAGCCCGCGCCAAGAGTTAGTCCAATGGCCAACAACACAGCGGAGGCAATGGAAAAGCGCAACACGGTCACACCCACTGCACGGGCGCTTTCGAAGGCTTTCGCGCCCAGCGCCTTACCCACCAGCGCCTGCGCGGCAATCGCGACGGAATCCAACACCAAGGTGAGGAAGTTCCATAGCTGCAGCATTACCTGATGGCCAGCCAGTTGGTTGGCACCCATATGACCGGCCACCGCGGCTGCCGAAATAAAGGCGATCTGGAACGACAGTGACCGGGCCACCAAGTCGCGTCCCATCACCAATTGCTTCACAATCACGTCCCACCGTGGCCCCACTGGTCGGTCATCCCCTTCTGCACGCCAGTGCACGATGAGAGCACCGATGAAACAGAGCGCCACAATCGTCTCACCCAGCACGTTCGCGTAGGCTGAACCCACCAAGCCCCACCGGCCCACGGCAAAGGGCACGGTCACGGCCATGGGTAGTACTCCGGCCAAAGTGAAATACAACGGCAAGCGGGTATTGGAAATACCACGCAACCACCCGTTGCCGGCCATCACGACAAGGGCCGGAATCACGGACAAGCACGTCACGCGCATCCAACCGGTCGCGTGGGCAGCCACCGTTGGATCCGAACTCAACCATGACATGATCGACGGAGCGCTCACAAACACCGTGGTGGCCAAGATAGCCCCCACCACAATGGCCACCCACGTGGCCTGCAATCCTTCATAAATCGCCGCGCGCGTCTCCCCGGCCCCGAAATGCCGGGCAGCTCGCGCGGTAGTGCCGTAAGACAGGAATGTCAGCTGTGTGGTGATGGTACCCAACACAGTCGCTCCGGCTGCCAACGCAGCTAAGTCCGTAGCGCCCAGCCGCCCCACCACTGCGGTGTCGAAAAGAAGATACAGCGGTGTAGCTGCCAGCACCACGAGCGCGGGCCATGCCAGCCCAATAATCGCGCCAGGGGATGCGTCGATCTGCGGATCCCCCGCGCTTCTTTGGGTCTCTACCACTGCGAATCGATGTCGTCGGCAGTGGCCTCGGCCGGGTCGCGATAAGGGTTGGCCTCACCGGCGGGCTGTGCGCCCTCGGCTGCTTTACGAATGGCCTCATCTCGCGCGCGGGCCTTCGCCAACACCTCCTCCAAGTGTGCACTGGCCTCCGGCACCGTATCCACCTCAAAGGACAGCGTGGGGGTAAACCGCACGCCCAATTGTTCACCGACGATCTTGCGCAGCTGCCCCCGGGCCTTAGTCAGTGCCCGCTCGGCGGAATCCCAATCCGGTTCATCCTCTAGCCGCTGGCCACGCACGGTGTAAAACACGGTGGCATCGTGCAAATCACCGGTCATCCGAGCATCTGTCACCGTGACAAACTCTAAGCGCGGGTCCTTAATTTCCCGCTCGATAGCGGTAGCCACAATCTGCTGGATTCGCTTTGCCATACGAGCTGCGCGGGCGTGATCAACCATGAATCGGACTCCTCAAATCTCTTTCAATAACAACTTCAGTCCCAGATGCGGGTTGTAAACGGGCAAAGCTGGGCGTCGGTAATCAAAGTACCGACTGCCCAGCTTAGCGGAATGGGTCAGCGATTAGTCGCGGGGAACCTCAACCATTTCGTAGACCTCAATGCGGTCACCCACCTCAATATTCGGGTAGGACAAGACCATACCGCACTCGTAACCGTGTGCGACCTCGGTAACATCGTCCTTCTCGCGACGCAGGGACTCGATGGTGGTTTCTTCGGCTACAACCGAGCCATCCCGCACTAGGCGAGCCTTGGCATTGCGGCGCACCTTGCCGGTCTCCACCATGCAACCTGCGATGAGACCGACGGCGGAAGCCTTGAAGATTGCGCGGATCTCGGCGGTACCAATTTCACGCTCTTCGTAGATCGGCTTGAGCATGCCCTTCAGCGCCGCCTCGATCTCCTCGATCGCCTTGTAGATGATCGAGTAGTAACGAATGTCCACACCCTCGGTGTTAGCCACCTCGGTTGCCTTACCTTCGGCGCGCACGTTAAAGCCGATGATGACGGCATCAGATGCGGCAGCCAGGTTGACGTTCGTCTCGGTCACTGCGCCCACACCGCGGTCGATAATGTTGAGTTCAACCTCATCGTCGATCTCAATCTTCAGCAGTGCATCCTCAAGCGCCTCAACCGTACCGGCGTTATCACCCTTCAAGATCAAGTTGAGCGTGCTGGTCTCCTTCAGCACCTCATCCAGATCCTCCAGGCTCACCCGCTTGCGGTTCTTCGCTTGCATAGCATTTCGACGCCGTGCGTTGCGACGGTCAGCGATCTGACGAGCTGTGCGGTCTTCGTCGACCACGAGCAGGTTGTCGCCAGCACCACAGACACTGGTCAGACCCAGCACCTGGACTGGGCGGGACGGACCCGCCTCCTGGACGTCATTACCGTGCTCATCGATCATGCGACGCACACGACCGTGCGCATCGCCAACGACGATCGAATCACCCACGCGGAGGGTACCGCGCTGTACGAGAATCGTTGCCACTGGTCCACGACCGCGGTCCAGGTGTGCCTCAATTGCAACACCCTGCGCGTCCATCTCCGGATTAGCACGCAGATCCAACGAAGCGTCGGCGGTGAGCAATACGGCCTCGAGCAGAGCATCGATGTTAGTGTTCTGCTTTGCGGAGATGTCCACGAACATCGTGTCGCCACCGTACTCCTCTGGAATGAGGTCGTACTCGGTGAGCTGGCCACGGATCTTGTCAGGCTGAGCGCCTTCCTTATCGATCTTGTTGACAGCAACCACAACCGGCACGTCGGCAGCCTTGGCGTGGTTAATCGCTTCCACGGTCTGGGGCATCACGCCGTCATCGGCCGCAACAACGAGAATCGCGATATCCGTCGACTTGGCACCGCGAGCACGCATAGCCGTGAAAGCCTCGTGACCCGGAGTATCCAGGAACGTCACTAGTCGCTCGGAGCCCTCCATGTCCACGGAGACCTGGTAGGCGCCGATGTGCTGAGTAATGCCACCGGCCTCGCCACCACCGACGTTGGCCTGGCGGATGGTATCCAGCAATCGAGTCTTACCGTGGTCAACGTGACCCATGACGGTAACCACAGGAGGACGCTGGGCCAGATCCTCATCGTCACCTTCATCCTCACCGAACTGCAGATCGAAGCTTTCGAGCAGCTCGCGATCCTCATCCTCTGGAGAAACAACCTCGACCTTGTAGTCCATCTCCTCACCCAGCAGCTGCAGGGTTTCATCGGATACGGACTGGGTAGCAGTCACCATCTCGCCGAGGTTGAACAATGCCTGGACCAGCGCGGCAGCGTCGGCATTGATTTTCTCAGCGAAATCAGCCAGAGAAGCACCACGGGCAAGGCGAATCTTTTGGCCCTTGCCGTTTGGCAGCTTAACGCCACCGACCACGCTTGGCGCCTGCATTGCCTCGTACTCATTGCGCTTCTGTCGCTTCGACTTGCGCCCCTTACGAGGTGCGCCACCTGGACGACCGAAAGCACCAGCGGTGCCGCCACGGCGACCGCCACGACCACCGCGTGGGCCTCCTGGACCACCTGGACCTCCCGGTCCACCTGGGCCACCGGAGCCACCACGGCCTCCGCGCCCACCAAACCCGCCGGACTTGGCTGGCATCTGGCCCGGGCTCGGATGGCTCGGCATCATGGCTGGCGATGGACGACGGCCCCCGCCCTGACGCTCGGAACCTGCAGCACCGCCACTGCGTGGCGCGCCTGCACCTGGCTTCGCTCCCGGACGTCCGGCCCCCGGCTTACCGCCGGAACGTTGACCTGGACGTGGACCGCCCTGCCCGCCACGGGAACCACCGGGGCGCGGCATGTCGTTCGGACCTGCTTGCCCACCACGTGGGCGTGGTGCGGGTCGATCCGATCCGGAGGAAAATGGGTTGTTGGCAACGCGAGGTGCGCGACCACCGGGCTTCGGCCCCGGTTTTGGCCCACCTGGTTTTGGTGTACCCGGCTTCGGGGTACCGGGCTTCGGGGTGCCTGGCTTCGCACTCGTCGGCTTGGCACTGGTTGGCTTGGGTCCACCAGGCTTTGCGCTGGTTGGCTTCGGCGCGACTGCGCCAGGCTTAACACTGCTGCTTGGAGTTGTGGCCGCTTTCGCCACGGCTGGGCTTACTCCTGGCTTGGGTCCGGGCTTAGCAGCTCCAGCGCCGGGTTTAGGCCCAGGCTTTGCGGCTGGCTTCGGCGCGGTCCCCGCAGGGGTGCTAGCAGGTGCGCTTGTCTTGGTAGACGGGGTGGCGTCGCCCTCAGTCTTGGATCCAGAACCGTCCACACCGTAGTGTTTGCGCATTTTACGCACCACAGGTGCCTCGACGGTGGATGATGCCGTTTTAACGAACTCGCCCTGTTCTTTGAGCGTGGCGAGCAATTCCTTGCTGGTCACCCCAAGTTGTTTCGCTAGTTCGTGTACACGTAGCTTTCCGGCCACTACTCTCCTTCGTGTTTGTGGAGCCGCAGGCCGGAGTCAATCGTTATCGATCTCTGGCTACGTACGGCTCCCGTACTGTGTGGTACTCATCGCTGATGCAACTTCATTGGACGCTGCTTCATCGTGTGCTCATCAGTATTTGGGTACTTTCTCTGTTCTCTTAAGGGTTGGCTTCATTGCGAGGCAAACCCTCAATGTAGGTACGGACTGGGTCCACGTCGATCGCTTGCGCGGCCGACACCTTCAGAGCGCGAGCGAATGCCCGCCTCGTGTGCGCCGTATTCACGGCATCCAACGTTGGTTGGATCCATGCTCCCCTGCCACCCAACCGGCGGCGCGGGTCAGGCACAATCGCCACTGTCCCGGAGCTCTGTACGTGCGCCACTACCCTCAACAACTGAGGTACGGGAAGTATTTCCCGCGTGGCGATGCATGTCCGCTGCGGGACGTGGGCCTTGCTCGCGTTCATAGCTCGCCTTCCGCCTTCACGTCTCAACTTCATCGGGCATGCGTGCAGTCGTACTGAAAACCGCAGCAACATTCGCGATATGCACCTGTGCAGAGGGCGCACTTAACCAGCCAATGGCCACGGTTGTGGCCAAGACCATTGTTAAGTCTAACGCGAAACTCCCGTTGGACGGTAACCGCCACCCCTCGACCGTGGGAATGACGGTGGGAATGACCGTGGGTTTACTCCCCTGCCTCCGTCTCGGAGCGGATATCGATCTTCCATCCCGTCAAGCGAGCCGCCAAGCGCGCGTTCTGGCCCTCTTTACCGATGGCCAAACTCAGTTGATAATCCGGCACAATCGCGCGGGCGATCTGCTCGTCCGGATCGGTGACGTCCACGCGCACCACCTTCGACGGCGACAACGCATTGCCCACGTACACGGCAGGGTTCTCGGAGTAATCAATGATGTCAATCTTTTCTCCACCCAGTTCGCGCTGGATAGCAGCCACCCGCTGCCCACGCGGGCCGATGCAGGCGCCCTTGGCGTTCAAGCCCTTGATGGTGGAGCGCACGGCGATCTTCGTGCGGTGGCCCGCCTCACGCGCCACGGACACGATCTCAACGGAGCCATCGGCCACCTCGGGCACCTCGAGAGCGAACAATCCGCGAACCAATTCCGGGTGGGTGCGGGACATGATGATCTGCACAAAACGGGCGTTCTTGATCACGTCCGTGACGTACGCTTTCACACGCATGCCGTGTTCCAGCTTCTCCCCCGGCAGTTGCTCGGCCGGCAAAATCTCGCCGTCTTTGCCGTTGGCCTCGGTACCTAGGTGTACCACGACAACACCGCGGTCATTAGCCATGGCGTTGCGCGTCACCACGCCCGAGACCACGCGGTAGCGCAGGTCAGCGTACTGATCGTAGTCGCGTTGAACGCGAGCTTCCTTAATGCGAGAACGGATGGCATCGCGCACCGCCATGGCGCCAGCGCGCCCAAAGTCGCTGGGCGTGTCGTCGAACCGGCCGGTGATATCCCCTTCTTCATTGCGCTCAACTTGGTAGACAGTGACCGCGCCGCTGGCTTCGTCGATCTCGACTTCTACCCACCCCTGGTAGTGCGTGGCCTCTTTATAGGATTCCAGCAATCCGCGCTTGATCCCGTGGATGAGATCACGGAAATCCACACCCTCTTGAGCTTCCAACGCGCGCAGCGCAGCCATATCAATATTCACTTGTGTGCTCCTCGTTGAGTCTTCTACAGATTTTTAACGACGCTCGATCATTGCATCATAGGCGCTCGCCTGCAACCCAACCAAGTGCTGTTCCGCTTCGGGGACCTTTGAAAACTCGATTTCTACGCGGGCGCCGGAGACCTCATCCAATGTGTACCGAGAAACCCGCAGGTCCTTACCCTTGCGTATGGCTAGGATCACACCATCATCTGCGGCCTGCAGCACGCGCGCCTTCCCACCTTCTGGCAGCGTCACTTGGCGCCCAATGTTCTTCACCCAATGCCGGGGTTGTGTTATTGGTGCCGACGCCCCCGCAGATCCCACTTCGAGCGTATAACCGGGCCCAAAATTTACATCACCCCGGTCTTCCGCCTGATCAAACTGTTCCGATATATCCCGGCTGAGTTCTTCGACAGCGTCCAAATCCGGCCCCGTGAATTCGCCGGGGGTGACCGCCGGGGCGCTAGCCAAGGTCGCCGGAACCACGCTGGCGCTATCCACAAAAATCTTCACGCTGGACTTCGCACCGGCCTTTGCCACCTGAATATCCTCGATGACGAGGCCATATTGGCGAACGAGGGGTTCAAGTAAGGTCGTTAGCTGGGTATTACTCGGGAATGCCATGGACCGTAGATTACTATGACCTGTGATGTCGAAGCATGTTCCGCCCTCCTCTACAGTTCCCACACAACCCGCTGTTTTCCGAACGCTGAACCGCCGCAGGTTCCTGCTAGCTGGACTCATGACCGCCGGAACGCTCACCTTGCCAGCGTGTTCATCGGACGGATCCTCCCTGACGGAAGTGTTCGCTTCCTCCCCCCAGCCCGATGAACGACTAGTGAACTTCTACTGGGCGCTCAAGGATGCGGCCGAGGTGGCGTCGAATAGACAAGAAAAGGGTTTTCGCGCGCCAGCGAAAGTTTATGAACGGCATGCCGAGGCCGTGGCCAAGGAGCTCTCGCGGCAGTGCGGGCGCGATAACAAAGGTCGCGCCCCGGAAAACTGCCCGCCTCTGGAACCCCACCAAGCACGATCGGACGCAGCACGGTTGTCCTCGGATGCAGAGTTGCGCAAAGCTGCCCTGCAGCTGATCACCACCGGCTCCACTACCGTCGCGGGCCTAGTCACTAACGTGTATGCCATGTTGGCTGTGGTGGAAGACAGCGCAGAACTAGAGGGAGCGCAGCGCCTTGATGCCCGCACAGTTGCCGAGGGGTTCGCAGCGGGCTCGGGCATGAAAGCGCTCACAGACGCGATCGATATGACCTACGGCGCCATTTACGTGAGCGGATTGGCGCTTGCTGCCGACGGGGGCACCAATAGGGAAACGCTGCGCGCGGTTGCCGACCGGCTGCGTGATTTCCGTGAGGCCGCCCTCGGAGTAGTGGAGGCAGCGGACGCGCAGACTCCAGTTCCACAGGCCAGCTACGCCTCTCCCCAGGGAGCGCCGAAGGATTCCGACTCAGCTTTACGCAGCCAGCTGGAGAGCACACAACCAATCACGAGTCAGCTCAACTACCTCGTCACGCAAACCGAGAGCGCGGAATCACGCGAGTTCGCAGCCAGGTGGTGCGGCCTGATGGCCCGATTGGAAGGGGCCATCAAGCGAGCGCAGGGTACCGATCCCCTGGCTCGTTAGTTACCCAGCTGCTGCTGAACAGCGACGATAGCTTGGTCATAGTCGACTTCTACCTTCTCGCCACTCAGGCGGTTGCGCAGTTCTACCTTGCCATCGGCGAATCCGCGGCCCACGACCACAACTAGCGGCATACCCAGCAGCTCGGAATCCTTGAACTTCACGCCCGGGGAGACCTTCGGACGGTCGTCAATGAGGACATCCAATCCCTGCACGGATAACTGCTCCGTCAGTTTTTCGGCAGCCTCAGCCGCCGCGGCATCCTTGTTCGCGATGACCACGTGGACTTCATACGGAGCCACCGCCACAGGCCAACGCAAGCCATATTCATCGTGCATCTGCTCGGCTAGCACGGCTACCAGGCGGGATACGCCGATGCCGTAAGAACCCATGGTCGGCACCGCGCGCTTGCCGTTTTCATCCAGGATCTGCACATCGAAGGCTTCGGTGTATTTGCGACCCAGCTGGAAAATGTGGCCGATCTCGATACCGCGAGCGAGCGTGAGGGTGCCCTTGCCGTCCGGCGAAGGATCGCCCTCCTTCACCTCGGCAGCTTCAATGAACCCGTCGGGGGTGAAGTCGCGCCCAGCCACCATGTTGGTGAAGTGGTAATCGGCTTTGTCGGCACCGGTGATCCACTGCGTACCTTCGACCACACGAGGGTCGGCAAGGAGCTTAACACCGTTGGCAGCCAGCGCTTTCGGGCCAATAAAGCCCTTGACCAAGAACCCGTGTGTCTTGAAGTCCTCTTCCTCGGCCAAGGCCACCTCGGCTGGCTCCAGTGAGGCCTCGAGGCGCTTCATATCAACCTCGCGGTCACCGGGGATGAGCACGCCCGCCAGGTGGCTGCCCAGTGGTTTGCCTTCCTTATCCACCCCGTGCTCGGTGATCTTGACCAGGATGCACTTCAAGGTATCGGCGGCTTCTACCGACCTGCCTTCAACGGTTACGCCGGCTTCGTTCGCCCATGTCACCAGTGCGTCAATCGTAGTAGCACCGGGGGTCTCGTGCTCTTCGGCCTCCGCGAGCCCCTCAATGGCACGCGGTGCGGGCGCCCTCGTGACCACGGCTTCCACATTGGCCGCAAAGTCAGACTCGGTCGAGCGCACAAAAGTGTCCTCGCCATTGTCGGCCACGGCCAAGAATTCTTCTGAGGCCGAACCACCCATTGCACCGGACGTCGCGGCACAAATCGCGTACTGCACGCCCAAGGTGTCGAAAATCTTTTGGTAGGCACCGCGGTGCTTCTGGTAGCTGGCCTCCAACCCGGCATCGTCCATATCGAAGGAGTAGGAATCCTTCATGATGAACTCCCGCCCGCGCAGGATACCCGCACGTGGACGTTCCTCGTCGCGGTACTTGTTTTGGATTTGATACAGCGTGACGGGGAAATCTTTGTACGAGTTGTATTCGCCCTTCACCACGGAGGTGAACATTTCCTCGTGGGTAGGGCCCAGCAGGTAATCAGCACCCTTGCGATCCTGCAAACGCAGCAGGGCATCCCCGTACTCTGTCCAGCGGCCCGTCTTTTCATAGGGCTCGCGCGGCAGCAGCGCGGGGAAGCTCAGTTCCTGGGCGCCGATCGCATCCATCTCGTTCCGGACGACATTTTCCACCTTGCGCAGTGCGCGCAGTCCCAGTGGCAGCCACGAGTACACACCAGGGGCGGCCCGGCGAATGTATCCGGCACGGACAAGCAGCTTGTGGCTGGGTACTTCTGCATCCGCTGGGTCGTCACGCAGCGTGCGCAGGAATAGGGTAGACATGCGGGTGATCATGGTTGAAAACTCTACCTTGTGGCCCAGACAAAACATGCAGCGCCAGGGTATTAATCTTGGAAGTCATGTTGATCGTGCTTCCCCCTTCGGAAACCAAGTCTTTCGGTGGCGATGGTGCCGCCCTGGATCTTGCTTCCCTCAGCTTCCCCAGCCTTACGGCCACTCGCAGCGACATCGCCCATGATCTGGCTCGCATGGATGACGAACAAGCCATGAACGTACTTGGTCTCTCCGCAAAACTGCGCGACGAAGCCAGCCACAATCGGCAGCTGTTCTCCTCCCCTACTCAACCGGCCATCCTGCGGTACACGGGCGTGCTCTACGATGCACTGGATCCCGCCAGTCTGTCCCGCGAAGCCTGGCAACACTTGTCCATCGGGTCCGCTCTGTTCGGCGTGCTCATGGCCAACGACCACATCCCACACTATCGCCTATCGGGCTCGGTAAAGCTACCCCCAGCCCACCGCACCCTCAAGAGCCGGTGGGGAAGCCAAATCACGGATGAGCTGGCGTCGTACCAAGAAAAGCACAGCGGCCCTGTGATCGACCTGCGCAGCGGCACATACCAGCAGCTGGGTAAGTTGCCGGGCGCCATCACGATCCGGGTGGAAAGCGAGCGGCCCGACGGCACGCGCAAGGTGGTGAGCCACTTCAATAAACACTACAAGGGGTTGGTTGCTCGGCAGCTGGCGTCGCACGCCGATTCTTTTGACTCGACGCCCCTCGCCCTCCCCGCCATCGCCGATTGCCTAGGGGAAGCGGGTATGCGCGTGGAAATGCCCAGTGGGAAGTCCACTGAGCTCACGTTGGTGGTCTAAAGCCCCGCCACTTCACCGATCACATACACCGCGGGCGAGGCGATGCCTTCCGCATCGAAGGTTTCTGCCAGTGTCTCCAAACGGCAGCGGAACACTCGCTCGCGCTGGGTGCTGCCCTCTTGAATCACCGCGGCCGGAGTGTCTCCCGCGAGCCCACCGTCCATGAGGGCCGTAGCGATCGCCCGGGCATTCTTTACCCCCATGATCACGCTGATCGTGGCTCCACTGGCCGCCAGCGCCCGCCAATTCACCAGCGACTTGGGGTGCCCGGGCGGAAGATGCCCGGAGACAACGGTGAAAGCGTGAACTACCCCCCGCTGCGTGACGGGGATACCCGCCAATTCCGGCACACCAACGGCGCTGGTCACACCGGGGATTACTTCACAGGGAACACCTGCGGCTACACATGCTTGTACTTCTTCGAAACCCCGTCCGAATACGAAAGGGTCCCCACCTTTCAGACGAACCACGCGCTTTCCCTCGCGCGCGTGCTGCACCAGCAATTCGTTCGTCTTTTCTTGTGCGACCTGCTTGCCATACGGCAGCTTCGCCACATCGACTATTTCTTTCGACGCCACCTCGCACAGCTTGTCCAGTTCATCCGTAGGCCCCAAATGATCCGTGAGGATAACGTCCGCAGCTTGCAACGCATGCATGCCGCGCACGGTGATGAGGTCCCAAGCTCCAGGGCCTCCCCCTACGAGAACCACGCGACCCGCTGGGGCCTCCGACTGAGAAGTTAGCTGTGCGGTCATGGGTAAAGAGAGTACCGCAATCTAGACAGCTCGGTCTAGCCCTGCAGCTTGAGGGCCTTCTGCGAACGGTCCCATTGCTCACGGAACAGTTCGGGATCTTGGGAAAGACGGCCGCCGTAGGAGGGAATCATTTCCTTCAACTTAGGAGCCCACTCGCCCATGTACTGCCCGAAGCAGCGCTCGAGCACCTCGATCATGGCCGCTGGGGCGATGGACGCACCTGGAGAGGCACCCATGAGGCCCGCGATGGAGCCATCGGAGGAGTTCACCAGTGCCGTGCCGAACTCTAGGGACCCGAACTTGGGGGCACCGATTGGCTTGATGACCTGCACGCGCTGGCCGGCCACGACAATCTCCCAATCCTCATCCTTAGCAGTTGGCATGTACTCGCGCAGAGCTTCCATCTTGGCCTTGTGATCCTTGAGAACCTCTTCCACGAGGTACTTTGTCAAGCCCAATTCCTGGACACCCACGCCCAAGTAGGACGGCAGGTTGCCCGGACGGATGGATTTGAACAAGTCCAAGAAGGAGCCCTTCTTCAGGAACTTCGGGGTCCAGCCGGCGTAAGGGCCGAACAGAAGGCCCTTCTTGCCGTCGATGACGCGGGTATCCAAGTGTGGCACGGACATTGGAGGTGCCCCCACAGATGCCTTGCCGTACACCTTGGCCTGATGCTGCTCAACGAGCTCCTCATTAGTGCAGCGCAGCCACTGGCCGGAAACGGGGAAACCGCCATAGCCCTTGATCTCTGGAATCCCGGACTTCTGCAACAGTGGCAGGGCCATACCGCCTGCTCCCACGAAAACGAAATTCGCCGTGATCACGCTGGTATCACCGGTGTGCAGGTTCTTGGTGGAGACCTTCCACTTTGCACCGTCACGGGTAATGTTCTTCACCTCTGTGCCGTAGCGAACCTCGACGCCCTTGGAGGTGACCGCATCCAGGTACTGGCGGGTCAGCGCGCCATAGTTGATGTCGGTTCCGTCGTTGAACCAAGAAATCGCCACGGGATCGTTGAAGTCACGGCCCTTGGCCATCAGAGGCAGGGACTCACGGAACTTCTCCTCGCTGTCGGAGAACTGCATGTTCGGGAACAGCGGGTGATCCTTCAGTGCCTCGTAACGGGCCTTGAGGTAATCCACCTGCTGCAAACCGTGCGCGAAGGAGACGTGGGGAACACGGTTGATGAATTCACTGGGGTCACCCAGGATGCCGTTTTCCACCAGGTAGCTCCAGAACTGGCGGGATACCTGGAATTTTTCGTTCACGCCCACGGCCTTGGAAATATCGACCTTGCCGTTGACTTCGGGCGTGTAGTTCAATTCACACAGGGCGGAGTGGCCCGTACCCGCATTGTTCCACGGGTCGGAGGATTCCGCGCCTGGTACGTCCAAACGCTCCACAATGAGCTGGCTCCAGCTGGGCTGCAGCTCCTTGAGCATAACGGACAGTGTGCTGGAAATGACGCCGGCGCCTACAAGAAGGACGTCGACCGTATCGGTCTGTGTGTTGTTGGAAACCACGTTTCGTTCAATCCTTACGGGGAAGAGTCCTAAAACTCTTTCCAACCATACGCCTGCTCACCGGGGATCCGCACAATGCCCCGCGATGAATGTCCATCAGCACAGTTAGAGTAGAAACCGTGAACAACGACTCTGTTTCAGTTTTGACCGCCGACGAAGTGTTGGCCACCCCCCTTTCGCGTTCCGCAGCAGACCTTGTTTTCGCCCCTGATGAACTGGGAGAAGGCTTCGGCGTGCACTACGTGGAAATGGGTGCAGATCCGGATGGCGAGGCGCCTGTTCGGTGCGCTGTGGTGCGGTATCGACCCACTGACTCCGGGGATGACTTCTTCTCCCGCCCCGCCCTGTTATTCGTCCACGGAATGACCGATTATTTCTTCCAAGATCACGTGGCTCGGTATTTCCACTCGCAGGGTTACGCCGTCTACGGTCTCGACCTACGCAAGTGCGGTCGTGCTTGGCGCGATGGGCAGACCTGGCACCACGTCACCAGCCAGGCGTTGTACGACGAAGACATCACCATCACCACCGCCCTCCTCGCCGGCGCACATCGCCAGGTCGTACCCGTCGGACATTCCACCGGTGGCTTGAATGTCACCATGTGGGCAACTCGTTTGTTCGACGCCGCCACGCGCCATCCCAATTCAGGCTCCGCAGTGCTTCATCGCCACCTGGCCGCGATTGTGTGTAACTCCCCTTGGTACGGTTTGCAATTCGATGGGCCTACCCGCTTCATCATCAACCGCATATTCCCTGTCCTCGCGAAAATCGCTCCCCACATGCCCTTGCCGGGTGGGATTAATCCCAGCTACGGTTATTCCCTCCACTCCGAATATGCTGGAGAATGGAATTACAACCTGGAATTGAAACCGATTCTGCCCCGGAAGAAATACGTGCCGTGGCTCGTCAGCGTGGCCCAGGAGATCCGCAAGCTACGCTCCGGACAGCATTCCACGGGTCTGCCCACACTCATCCTCACTAGCGATGGGCACTACTTTGGCCGCGAACTATCGGATGAGACCTACGTGAACGATCCGATCCTCATGCCCCACCAAATGTGGGAAGTCGCACCCAAGGTTTCCCCTTACGCGCACATCGAAGTGATTCCCGGGGCTACCCACGATGTATTTCTTTCCCGTCAGCCGGTCCGTAATCGCGCTTTTCTTGCCACCACCAATTGGCTTCGGAATAAAACCACCACCCCCTCTGCTCTAACTTAAAGCGCACGCGGCCCCCTTACAACAACTTTTTAAGGCTTCAGCCTCTAAGGCTTCTTAAGAAAGGAATTCCATCTTGTTCCAGCAATTCTCTGAAGAGAGCATCCAAGATTTCGACATGGTCATTGTCGGCACCGGATCCGGCAACATGATTCCCGGTCGCACCACCAGAAACAAGACCGTGGCCATTGTCGAGAAGGGTGTCTTTGGTGGCACCTGCTCCAATGTGGGTTGCATTCCCACGAAAATGTTTGTCCACACCGCGGATGTCGCCCGCGAATTCAGCCATGCAGGCGCGTTAAGCCTTACCGGCGAATTGCAGAACGTGGATTGGAAGGACATTCAACGTCGCGTATTCGGCGAGCGCATCGATCCCATATCGAAGGCCGGAGCCGAATACCGTGCTGGTGATAAAACTCCCAATATCACCCTTTTTCACGGAGAAGCTGCTTCCTTCGTAGCACCGCGAACCCTGCGCATTGGCGATGGGCCCGAGGCGCCCATTATCCGTGGCAAGGATGTCATTCTCGCTACTGGTCGGCGCCCATGGATCCACCCAGTCATCAAGGAATCCGGTATACGTTACCGCACCAACGAGGACATCATGCGGTTGGAAAAACTCCCCGAGTCACTGATCATCCTCGGCGGTGGCATCGTCGCGGTGGAGTTTGCGGCAGTGTTTTCAGCCTTCGGCACCAAGGTGACCGTTGTGAATCGCTTTGAGCGTTTGCTTCGCATGGCCGATCACGACATTTCCGAGGCCTTTACCGAGCAGGCTAAAACGCAATGGACTAATCATTTGGGGCGCACCGTAGAGGCCGCCGAGGAAACCCACGACGGCCGAATCAAAATCACGTTGGATGACGGCACCCAGGTAGAAGCAGATGAAATCTTGGTCGCTCTAGGACGGGAAAACAACTCCGATACGTTGAATGTTGAAGCGGGGGGCGTCGAGGTTACAGCACGTGGAACCATCGTCGTCGATGAATATGGCCGCACGACGGCCGAGGGTGTGTGGGCACTGGGCGATGCCGCCAACGAGATTGAGCTCAAGCATGTAGCCAACCACGAATCTCGGGTAGTCAAACACAACATTGCCTTTCCCGATGACCTGCAAAAGGTCAATCATCGCTTCATCCCGGGCGGGATCTTTACACATCCGCAGATCGGTATCGTGGGAATGACAGAGGAAGAAGCAAGACTCACAGGCCGGCCACTAACCATCAAGGTTCAGCGTTACGCGGATATCGCCTACGGCTGGGCGATGGAGGATACTACTGGGTTCTGCAAAGTCATCGCCGATCGGTCCACGGGTGAGATTCTCGGCGCCCACATCATGGGACCGGAAGCCAGTACTCTCATCCAATCCTTCGTCAGCGCCATGTCCTTCGGCATCCATGCGCGCGATTTTGCTGAAAACCAGTTCTGGCCCCACCCGGCTTTGACAGAATTGGTAGAGAATGCCCTGCTGGGGTTGGAGTTCGATGCCTAGATAACAGCGGGCATCCCCTAGCTAACCAAACATCCCCTAGCTAACCAAAAAGTCAAGGAGCTTAGGCCATGTTCGCAGTCGTCACGGGAGCCGCCTCGGGAATCGGACGGGAGGTGGCTTTGCTCCTCGCGCAGCGCGGATACTCGCTCGCAATTAGTGACCGCGATGAAGCGGGCTTGGCCCACACCGCGAAGGCCATACGCTCCGCCGGTGGGACGGTAGCCGATAGCCGCGTGGTGGATGTGACTGATGTCCACGCCGTGAAAACTTGGGCCACGGACATTTGTGCCACACACGGAACGCCGGATCACGTGCACCACGTCGCCGGGGTTGCCATCTGGAGTGATGTGCGGTTCATGCCCCATGAGAAGTGGCAGCGCGTGATCGATATCAATCTCATGGGATCCGTGCACATGGTGGAGGCCTTCGCGCCACTACTCATGACGGCTGAGCCTGTGCGGCGCCTCCCATTCCAGCGCCACTATCAGCGGAAATTCGTCTTTGTCTCCTCTGCTGCCGGGATCATCGGGCTTCCGTGGCACGCGGCCTATTCCGCGTCCAAAGGTGGTGTGCTGGGTATGTGCGAAGTCCTGCGTTTCGATATGGCCCCCTACGGGGTTGACGTACACGCGGTGGTACCTGGGGCCGTAGATACTCCCCTCGTCCGGACGATCGATATTCACGGGGTGGACCGCAGCAAACCACGCATCGAGAAGGCGACAGCTTTGTTCCAGGGCCATGCAGTTTCCCCTACAGAGGCCGCCCAAAAAATTCTGAAGGGTGTGGACAAGGGTAAGTACCTGATCAACACCAGCGGTGACATTCCGGTGGCGCGCTGGGCTCAAGTCAACGCGCCGTGGGCCTACCGGGGCGCCATGCGGGCTCTCAATGCGGGGTTCCGTTGGGCGTCAAAGTAAAAAGGTCAAAGTAAAAAAGGCAGAGCGATGGAACCAATGAACACCAACGCAACGAAGACCATGAAGGCTTTGCCCTGCCAGTGCGCATAGTTGAAATCCACGCCTACCCCGTGACGCTTCTCCACGATGATCGCGGGATCATCCGGGTTGTAATAAAACATGTCCCACTTGTAGTACTTACTGTCGCGTGTGTTCTCTGGGACTTCCTGGGGGATTCGGTCTGGGTTTGACTGCGCGAGTGATTGGACTGTGGCTTCCACGGTAGGTTGCTTCATGACTAGGGCCACCACCATGCCGAGGGACGTACCTACAACCAAGACGAGCCCGCCCAGAATGGTGGCGGGCATCCAACCCATGAACGCAGGAATTCTGGTGCAAAGTTGGATACCCGCAAACAATAGGGCCAACGTCAGATTCATCACAGCCAGCCACATAGCAGTCGTGCGCAGGATAATGTGTTGGCGCAACTTGGAGCGCCACGCCGGGTTGGTGCGCGCGGGGATTTCTGACCGCAGCATCCCGTAGCTCAGCAGCGCGAAGCCGAGAGTTAGTACAAGGCCGAAAAATGTCGCAAAGAACACGCTGCCGACCGACTTATCGGCCCAACTGTCGGGTTCAAAATCGGAACCGCTGAAATGGGTTGCAAAGCGATCGGGGATGGTGTCCCAGTTCAGGGCTGTCACCCCGGCAGCAAGCAGGAAGACTACCAACGCAGCGACGGTCGCGACGAGAGAAATTGATCCCGCGCGGTGTGGGTAACCCTGGATTTCAGCTGGCGTAAAAATTTTTTCGGCGCGCGGTGGCTGGGTGGGTTCATCGTTATTCGTCATCATGCTAGTACCTCTAGGTCTGCTCCTGAGTCGGGGCGGTGCCTCAGCAAAAGCTTTGCGGGTTTGGCTATCCAGCTTACCTGGGTGGATCGCTACTGGCCGGGCGGTGCAGAAAACTATTCCCAGCTTATGTTCGATTTTGGAACGCCAAACGGGGGGTAGTGTCTGAGACCCTTTTTATACTGTTCCCGAACGTTAGAACAAGCACTAACACGCTTGTCAGCACCACGACCTGTGACCGAATATTCAATCGAGAGCACACCTGCTAATCAGACTCTGCATCATCCAGAATCACCAAGGGGAAACCATGCACAACAAATCCACCACACCGAACAAACTACCCAGCTGGCGCGTCACGGACCCACATGATCCATTGAGCGTCGCGATCTGCGACGTGAATCGGGGGCATATCAATCTGGCTTTAGCCTGTGCCCCAGCGATGGATGAGTGCGTTTCGGACATCACCACCCGCCTGTGTGTGCGGCTGGGTTTGACGGAATACCGTGCACTCACGTTGGTAGACCTCGGACACATGTTGCGAAGGTTCCCTAGCCTGATCGAATTAGGAAAATCGGGCGCATATTCACTTGACCTGTGGCGATGCGTAACGGAATGCCTATCGGCGGTCAGCGAAGAAGCCCCCGACATCATGGAGGAAAAAATTTTTCAGGCGCTGTCCCCTACTGTGCCCAATCAGGCAATGCTAGCCAGAGCGACCATCCGAAACCGGCTGGAGAAAATTGTCCACGATTACGATCCACTCGCGACCCCCATTGATTTGGATGACAACGATTCACTCACTGATGACGACGACCTGCTCCCACGCCACGACGATGACGATACGGGCCCAATCACCCGACTGGTGATTGATGACTACCTCGATGACGTCACTGAATTTCGCCTCACGCTCCCGAAACTCGAAGGGCTCGAGCTAATCCAAGCCCTCAACAGCGTACGTAAAGACAGCGTCTGCTCCCGGGCCGAAGCGCTGATGATGCTCGTGCGTGCAGAAACCAAAGCGGAAGTCACCCTGAACCTCTATCGCAGCGTGGATGAGCCGAATTCGCAGATCTGGGCTGCTGGCGGGTGGGTGAGCACGTTGGCCACCCCTGAATGGATGAAACGTGTCACCCACGTTCAAGCTCCGGGTGTGGCCAGCAACAACGGCTATGCCCCTACCCCGTTAGTGCGCGCCAGCGTTGAAGGGCGCGATGGCACGTGCCGTTTCCCAGGCTGCAGCGTACCCGCCCACAAATGCCAATTGGACCACGTCCAACGCTATAACCACGACAACCCTACGGAAGGAGGCCCGACGAGCACCCAGAATCTCCATGCATTATGTTCCAAGCACCACAACGTAAAGACCGCGGGCGCCTGGGATGTCACTATTCATCCCGATGGTAACGAGACCTGGACGAGCCTCGGTGACGGCCACACCGTGATGACCGCTCCGAACGGCCCGCTGGGCCGGCAGACCTTCCAACACCGCGCAGTTCGGCGCACGCTGGCCGTCCATGAATATAACCGGAGAAAGATGCAACAAAACCCGAACGACCAGCCACCGTTCTAGCGATTCTCGTCGACCGGGACCGCCATGATGTCCAGTGCGGTAGCAAGCCCGTCGTAGTTGCACACGAGCATCACGAACGCGACCTGCTCGCGCTCGCTGAGAAGCTCACGCAATCGCTGCGCCATTGTGGCGGTCAATCCCTGGTTGCGAACAATCTGCTCGGTCGCATCCAACAACAGGCCCCGGCGCCCGGTGATGCCGTGCTCGGGGAGGAAGAGGGCGTCGATATTAGAAGAAGAAACCCCGGCCCGCGCGGCGATGGCACGGTGTTGATCAGCCTCATACGCGCTGCCACGCAAGTAAGCAACGCGCAGAATGATCATTTCGGTTTCTTGGCGGGAAAGATAGCCAAAAGGCATCATCGAGGCGCCGTAGAGCAACCAGAATCGGAACAACCGTGGAGCGCGACCGATGGTGGCGAACACACCGAGGTTCTTTTTGCCCGTAACGCGCGCCCCAACGCGTGTAGCGAGAGTTCCGAACGGGCCGAGCTGGCGCAGATGCTGGCCGCGCGACACGGGGCCGGGGCCGAGAGTAGTTTTGTCCTCCATACCTCAGGAGATGCTAGTCGGTTTAACTACTCGTCGCCGGGAATCGTGAGAACTTCACACCCATCATCGGTGACGACCAACGTGTGCTCAAACTGGGCGGTCCACTGCTTGTCGCGAGTTTGCACGGTCCACCCGTCATCCCAAATGTCGTAAGCCAAGCTACCTAAATTGATCATGGGCTCGATGGTGAGGGTCATGCCCGGCTCCAGCAACGTGGTGTTCTGCGGGTTATCGTAGTGCAGCACTGCCAACCCGTTGTGGAAAGTAGTACCCACGCCGTGGCCGGTAAAATCCTCTACAACGTTATACCCGAAGCGCTTAGCGTAAGACTCGATCACACGGCCGATCACATTGATCTCGCGGCCCGGTTTGACGGCCTTGATGGCGCGGTCCAGGGAGTTCTTCGTGCGTTCCACCAACAAGCGGTGTTCCTCAGAGACATTGCCGGCGAGGAACGTGGCATTGGTATCACCGTGCACACCGTTTTTGTACGCGGTGACGTCAATATTGACGATATCGCCGTCCTCGATCACGGTCGTATCCGGAATGCCATGACAAATGATTTCATTCAAACTCACGCACGAGGACTTGGGGAAATGCCGATATCCCAGGGTGGATGGGTACGCACCGTGGTCACACATATACTCGTGGGCCACCCTGTCTACTTCATCTGTTGTGACGCCCGGAGCCACCGCGCGGCCAGCCTCCCGCAGGGCCTCGGCCGCAATTCGGCTCGCCTCGCGCATAGCCTCGATAGTTTCGGGAGTCTGAATCCACGGCTCACCGACGTTTTCCTGAACCTCGTCCTTCCACGCATATTCTGGCCGCTGGATGTGGGCGGGGACATCGCGGATGGGGGTTGGGTTACCGGGAATAAGTGGAGCTCTAGTCATGTATCCCGATGGTACTCGCCCCTCCTATTGCTCAGGCCGAGGAGCCTCCGGCTTTGCTCCATCTAGATTCTTGAAGAAGGTATCCGTCACCGCCACCGCATGCTCAGATCCCCCGCCCAGTACAACGAGGGTGGCAAAGGCCAGATCGCCTCTATAGCCAGCAAACCAAGCATGGGATCCTTCATTGATTTCGGCCTCACCGGTTTTGGCGTAAACCTCACCCGCGCCAGATATCGCCGAGCCCGATCCGTTGGTCACTACCGCGCGCATGAGTCGGCGTAACTCCTTGACCGTCTTCGGATTCAGGTCGTCCGTGGACTGATTTTTGCTGTCGGTCTTGTGGTCCTTGCCGGCAATGAGATACGGGGTGGGGCGCTTTCCAACCGCGGCCGTGGCAGCGACCATGGCCATACCGAATGGGCTGGCGAGATCGTGGCCCTGGCCGTAACCCGCCTCCGTGCGGTCAAGCATGACCTCGCCCTTCGGCACTGAACCCGTGATCGTATCCAATCCGTCGATCTGGAAGTCCACACCCAGCCCAAATTTTTTGGCGTAATCCTGCAATTCGCCGGGCTTGAGTTTGGTCGAGATATCCGCGAACGTGGTGTTGCAGGACTTCGCAAAGGCATTCTCCAAGGGCGTATCGCCTAAGGAGAACGAGTTGTAGTTCGTCACAATGCGCCCGCCAATATCCTGCGTGCCTGGGCAGCCCACGATGGAATCCGGATTGAGGCCTTGCTTATCCATCCCCGCGTAGGCCGTCAGCATCTTGAACGTGGACCCCGGTGGGTACTGCCCCATCAGGGCCACGTCGCCCTTCTCATCGGCCTTGGGGGTTTGGGCCACGGCTAGGATCTCGCCTGTAGATGGACGCATCACAACCATCATGGCCTGCGCATCCTTGCGGGTGTTCACGGCTTCTTGTGCGGCCTGCTGCACCTTGTGGGACAGGCTGATGTTCACGCTAGGTGCAGCGCTGGCCTCCTGGGTAGCCACGTCCCTCACCTCGGCCCCCTCCGCGGTAGCCACAACGACCTTCCACCCGTTCTTGCCCTGCAGGTCCTTTTCGACAAGTCCGGAGACCCGTGCCATGATGTCCGGCGCGAAGCCTGGGTCGGGGCGCACTAACGCGGCCTCTTCATTCATTCGTACGCCCTTGATATTGTTCAGCACGTCCTTGAGTTTGCTGCCCTGCTCTGCATTAAGGATGAGCGCGGAGAACTCTCCGTCCACTGCTTGGGCTTCCTTGGTTTTTTCGTCCACATCAAACTCGGGAACATCCGGCAACTGCCCGCGCACGCCGTCTAGTTCTGCACCAATACGACGCATCACGGCGCCCACATCGTCGGTGGTAGTAGTATCCACGAACACGCGCCACTTCGTGCCCGGCTTGAGTAAAACGGCCCCGTCCGAGCCGACTACGCTGGCTATTTTTGCAGGCACGGTACGCAATTCCAGGTGCTGATTCGTGCCGAGTTCGGGGTGCAATAGCGAAGGCTGCCACCGCACGCTCCACGCCTCACCCGACTTCGTCAACACCATCTGCGAGTCGTAATCAAGTTCACGATCCCCTGGGAGATCCCACTTCATGTGGTAGTTCGCCGTGGCCACATCGCCATTGGTGTGTACGTCTTGCAGTTGCGTCGACAACCCTTCGGCCTGCAACGAATCCCATGTTTTCTTGATAACATCTCCCGCTGCTGTCGGGTTGTCGGTCTGCGTTGCTGCATCCTGGTGCCCAGCTAGCGCTTCGAGGAACGACGCCGCGGCGGCATCGGCAACATCCGGGCGCGGGGTACAAGCACCCAGCGAAAACACCAAGCTAGAAATGGCAATGGCAGAAGTGAGGGCACGTCGCATGCGGTCATGCTAGCAAGCGTTTTAAAGAATTCCGCGCTCCCGCGCCACAGCAACTGCGGCAGTTCGATTGCTCACACCAAGTTTGGTGAAAACCCTGCCCATATGGGATTTGATAGTGGCCTCCGTCAAGATGAGCTCCCTGGCGATTTGCCGATTGGACCACCCCTGCCCCGCTAACTGCAGTACATCGATTTCACGGGCTGTAAGGGCTTCCATGGGACGGTTCATATTCTCCATGAGCTTGCCCATGACTGGCGAGCTCATCACGGATTGCCCACGGGCCGCTTTCCTGATCCCCTCAGTCAGCTCCGCAGGCGGGCAGTCTTTAAGTAAGTAACCCACGGCACCTGCGGACACCGCCCCAACGACTTCCCCGTCCGTGGAATAGTTGGTCACTACCAACACTTGTGGGGCGCCTGGTATGGACCGGATTTCCCTCGTGGCATAAACTCCCCCGGCCTCCCCAGCGCCGACTTGCTGTGCAAAGCGCAGATCCATGAGCACCACATCCACGCGAGGTTGCTCCCCGGCCAGCGAGGCGCGGACGTAATCGATCGCCCCCTGCGCGGTATCGACAGTAGCCACCACATCAATGTCCGGTGCCGTGGTTAACATCGCTTCCAAACCCGCCCGGATCACCGGGTGGTCGTCAGCGAGAATTACGCGCACAGGGGATTGTTGGTCGGCCATAGTGCTCCAGACTACTCGCGCCCACCCGTCGGGATCTGCACGGCAACACCGCACCCGCCACCCGGTTCGGCTTCTAGCGCCATCGTTCCCCCCACTGCTTTCACTCGGCGCAGCACACCCGCCAACCCCGTCGCATCCAGCTGCTGTCCGGGGTGTGCCGCATCCACCAATACGGTCCCCTCTCGGGAGCGGTGCGTACGCAACCCCAGTTCATGCATACTCGCCATATCGAAACCATCGCCGTTATCGACTACATCCAGCACCACTTGGTCTGGTTGGAAAGTCAGTGTCACCCGCCCTCGCGTGGCATTGGCATGAAGGGCGATGTTGCTGACCAGCGATTGCCCGATTCGCACCAATTCCTGCTCCACGGCCGCGCTGACACTACGCGGTTCCCCGTCCACGTCGAACGTGATGGCCTGCCCCATCGCGGTGGAGCTAGCGACGCGGGCCAACGCGACCGGCAGATCCGCCCCCATCATCGGACTCGGTTGCAAAGCCGCGATGATACGCCGGGTCTCCAGCAGGTTTTCCTGCGCGGTGGTCTGGGCCAGGCGGATTTGGCGCCCCAGCTGCTCTCGGGTTCCGGGATCCAACGTGGTGGCGTCGAGTAAAGAGATTTGCCCTTCAATCGAATGCAACAGCATGTTGATGGAGCTCAAGCCCTGCGCGATCGTGTCGTGAATGTCCCCGGCAATTCGCGCGCGTTCCTGCATTTCGCCCGCGCGGTGGGATTCTTCCTCGCGTGCTTGGGCCTCCACACGTAGCATCCGGAATCCTAAACCCAAGGCGATCGCGACCAGCGCGCCGATGATCGGACCGATGATCCCACCGACGGTCCACCCAACATTGCGTGCGATGCCGTAAACCGCCAAACCCGTCATCACGAATACTAACGGCACCGAAACACGCGGACGGAACACCCCCAGCACCACAAAGAACAACGCAAACACCAAGTAGACAGCCGACTCGCCCCGAACGAACAGCAGCACCCACGTAGCCAGAACCAGCGCGATCCACACCGACCGCTGCGGGATCATGCGCCCCGAGCTGTACGCCAACGCGAACGCCACGACCTGCCAAGACATCCCGTCGACCACGACTGTCACCACCAGCAGGATGAAAACCAGCAAGTGCAGCGAATGCCCCAGTGCCGTCCACACTCGGTCGAGTTGATCAACGCGCCTGCGCGCCGCCTCGTGCCTTCCTAGGGCCCTTCTACCGATCATTGTTCCAACTTTAGTAGGAACCAAAGTCCAGCCTTGCGCCCGATGTGTAAACGCGCACGTCAAACGATCATTGAAGTATGTTTCAGGGAATTAGAGAACTCCGGTCCGCCAAAGGCCGCACAGCGTTGATCACCATTACCGTCGGAATGATCACCATCATGGTCACCTTCCTTTCATCGCTGGCTGCTGGTTTGTCTTTCGAATCCGTCTCGGCGTTGCAGGCTCGTTTTAATTCCGACGCCACCCAGTCCAAGCAAGCACTGCTGCTACAAGATAGCGGCACCAGCTCCCTAGCTTCTTCGCGATTGACCCCGAACCAGCTGCAGGCTGTCGAGGCCGCTGGCGGCGAAGCGCTGTACATGTCCCGTGCCAAGGTGGGCACGTCCACCGTCGTGCTTCTCAGCGACGCGCAGGTCAAACCCGGCACTGTCGAGGTACCCGAGGTGCTGTACAACGATGCCCAGGCTGCGATGCCTGAGAAGTCCGCGGTCACAGTCTCCGATGAGGTCTACTTGGATCACCAACCAGTCCTGAGTGTGAACCCTCGCGACCTCAAAGATGACCCAGGCGCGTCCACCGCGGCTTTGGTGAGCGAGGATTTCGCAGCACCCAGTGGCACCGTCATGCTGAAGGGCAAGGAGCGGTGGAATGCTTCTGCCAGCTATCAGGGCGAACAGACCTCCCTGAACATGATGGTCGTACTGCTGTACGTGATCTCAGCACTTGTGCTGGGCGCATTTTTCACCGTCTGGACCATGCAACGCCTGCGTGGGGTGGCCATTTCTTCCGCCCTCGGAGCCTCGCGACGTGTGTTGATTGGCGACTCGTTGGGACAGGCCCTTGTCATCCTCGCCGGCGGGATCGTCGCAGGAGTTTTGATCACATTCATAGCGGGGTCCGCGTTGGCGTCGGCAATGCCAATCACCTTGAGCGCTACCACCTTGGCGCAGCCCGCAGTGATCTTGGCGGTTGCCGGGCTGCTGGGAGCCACGATTTCCATACGTCCCGTTTTGAAAGTCTCCCCGCGTACCGCGCTGGCGGCCGGGTAAAACCCATTTCCCTCCCCTCACGAAAGAAGGTTCAATATGTCTACACAAAACCCAGCCCTAGTGACCGAGGGGCTCACCCTCGATGTGCAAGATGGCACCACGACCCGCCGCATCCTCAGCAACGTGAGCTTCACCGTGGATGGAGGCGAAGTGGTCGGCATTACCGGCCCGTCGGGTTCCGGGAAGTCCACGCTGTTGGCGGTGGTGGGGTGTTTGCAAGAGCCCACCTCAGGTCGCGCGGTGCTCAATACGGCGCAAGGTTCGATAGACCTGGCTGCCGCCCGTGGTGCGCAGGCAGCTCGAATCCGGCGGGACAGCCTCGGAATCGTTTTCCAGCAGCCGAACTTGCTGCCCGCGCTCACCGCCGAAGAACAGTTGGTGATGATGCGCCATCTCGGGAAGTTATTCCGTGGGAACAAGAGCGAAGACAAGAGGAGGGCACGGGATTTACTGGAGGCCGTGGGCCTCGGGGATAAGGCTCGAGCCAAGACGGGCGAGCTGTCCGGTGGTCAACAGGCACGAGTGAATTTAGCCCGGGCATTTATGAATAATCCCGAGCTGTTGCTGGTCGATGAGCCCACCGCCGCGCTGGACACCAAAGCCGCCACCGAAGTGACGGCTTTGGTCAAGAACCTCGCCCACGATCGGAGCATTCCCGCGCTGTACGTCTCCCACGACCAAGAACAGCTGCAATCGCTGGATCGCACGGTGACGATTGTGGATGGAGCGACGATCGTAGATGGAGCTACTACTTAGTAACGCGAACCTCGGCCTTTTGGCCTTCGATCGCTTCCATGCCCTCTTCGTCGGCAATGCGCATTGCTTCCTCGATGAGGGTTTCCACAATCTGGTCTTCGGGCACAGTCTTAATGACCTCACCCTTCACGAAAATCTGACCCTTTCCATTGCCGGAGGCCACCCCGAGGTCTGCGTCGCGGGCCTCACCTGGACCATTCACGACACATCCCATGACGGCCACGCGCAATGGGAATTCCATCCCCTCCAAGCCGGCGGTCACTTCCTCGGCCAGCTTGTACACATCCACTTGTGCACGACCACACGATGGACAGGACACGATCTCTAGCTTGCGCGGACGGAGGTTCAGCGACTGCAGAATCTGGTCGCCGACCTTGATCTCTTCCACGGGGTCCGCTGACAGGGACACGCGGATGGTATCGCCGATGCCTTGGCTCAGCAGCGCACCGAAAGCCACAGAGGACTTAATGGTGCCCTGGAATGCTGGTCCGGCCTCGGTCACCCCTAGGTGCAGCGGATAATCAGACTTTTCCGCCAACTGACGGTAGGCCTCCACCATAATCACTGGGTCGTTGTGCTTCACGGAAATAGCGATGTCCCCAAAGTCGCAGTCTTCGAACAAACCGGCTTCCCACAGCGCGGATTCAACCAATGCCTCAGGCGTGGCTTTGCCGTACTTTTCCATGATGCGTTTATCCAGGGAACCGGCGTTCACTCCGATGCGAATTGGAACACCCGCATCACCGGCGGCCTTCGCGACTTCCTTGACTCGCCCATCGAATTCCTTGATGTTGCCCGGATTCACACGCACGGCCGCGCAACCCGCATCGATAGCTGCAAAAATGTACTTGGGCTGGAAGTGAATGTCTGCAATCACCGGGATCGGCGACTTGCGCGCAATCGCCGGAAGAGCTTCCGCATCCACGGTCTTAGGACACGCGACACGCACGATGTCACAGCCCGACGCAGTCAGCTGCGCGATCTGCTGCAAAGTGGCATTAACGTCGTGTGTTTTCGTGGTGGTCATGGACTGTACCGAAATTGGGTAATCACTACCCACGCCCACGTTCCCAACCATTAGCTGGCGGGTCTTGCGCCGTGGCGCCAGGGTGGGTGGTGGGCCGTCGGGGATCCCCAGTGAAATGCCAGTCATGAAGTTAGTCCTCAGCACCTTTCGAAGCAACGATAAATCTCTCGACCAGTCTACGCGCGAGAAACTAGAACAGGCGGATCGGGTTGACGACGTCCGCTACGATCACCGTCACACCGAATAACAGCAGTATCAATGACGCTGCGTAGGTCACCGGCATCAGGCGCGTGTAGTCCGCGGGACCGCCGGGGGCCAGCCCCTTTCGGCGTCGGAAAAAGTCCCGCACCTTTTCCCACAACACCACAGCTATATGTCCACCGTCCAGCGGTGGCAGCGGTACGAGGTTAAACGCAGCGAGGAAGAGGTTCAGGCTGGCCAACGCCATGAAGAAGCTGGCCCACTGGTCGTACTTGACCAATTCGCCACCAAGACGGGAGGCTCCCACCACGCTCATGGGGGAATCATCGGCGCGGTCGCCACCGAAAATGCTGGCCACCACGCCAGGAAAACGCTGCGGCAGCTCCGCGAGCCCCCTCGCGGTTTCCTTCACCGCCATCCCCGTGAAGCTCAGGGCGCCACCCACGGCCGTAGCCGGGTTGTAATGCTGTACTCGATACTCCGGGACTTTCGCTTTGACGCCCACCGCTCCAACCACCATCGTGTTCCCTGCGGAGTTGAGCCGCTCCACGATCTGGATTTTCAAGTCCACGGGCACGGCGGAGTCTCCGCGTTGGACTTCCGCGGGAACAGTGATGGTATCGCCCGGTTGCTTGCCCTGATTCGCGTTGGCATCTTTACCCAGTTGGGATACTTGCTTGGAAAACGCTGGGAAGTCGGCGACCTGTTCGCCGTTGATACTCACGAAGGTGTCCCCGGGTTGGATCCCTGACTCGGCCGCGGGCCCTGCGCCGGAACAGGCTGCCAGAGTGCCGTCCGGATTTTGTTGGGGAGCGGCACAGGCTGTAGATGCGACGGTTGGTGTGAATTGCACACTGCGGTCAGGCAGTCCCCATGCCAGCGCCACGGCGTAGATCAGGCCCAGCGCCAGAATGATGTTCATGATGATGCCGCCCAGCATGACGAATATACGTGCACGGGCGGGGCGGTCGTACATGGCGAAGGGCCGATCCTCCGCCGTCATCTCGTCGAGCTTGGTCATGCCGGCGATATCGCAGAAACCGCCGAGGGGGATGGCTTTGAGACCGTACTCGGTTTGCCCATGCTTCGCGCTGTGCTTGGTGGTGGACCACAAGGTCGGCCCAAAACCGATGAAGTAGCGGCGCACGCGCATCCCGGTCCACCGCGCGGCATACATATGGCCGGCTTCGTGCAAGGCAATGGAGATAGCGATTCCCAGCCCGAAGAGGATGATGCCTAGTGCGAAAGCCATTGAGCCATCCTCTCGTGAGCCTTATTGCGGGCTTCGCGTTCGGCGGCGAGAACTTCCTCGAGATCAACGGGTTCAGATTTGAGGTGCTCGCAATCTTCCATGACCGCAGCAACCGTATCGACGATGCGCGGGAATGACAGAGTGCCGGCCAGAAATTCCACAGCAGCTTCCTCGTTAGCCGCGTTGTAAACAGCAGGCATCGCCCCACCGGTAGCAACGGCTTGACGCGCGAGCTCCACTGCGGGGAAAACTGCTTCGTCCAGTGGTTCGAACTCCCACGTACCGGCCTTGGTGAAGTCGAGCTTGCGGTGTGCCCCTTCAATGCGGTCCGGCCATCCCAAAGCCAGGGAAATCGGCAAACGCATCGATGGAGGGGAGGCTTGGGCAATCGTCGAGCCATCCACGAACGTGACCATTGAGTGAACGATGGACTGCGGGTGCACGGTCACTTCGATGCGATCGGATGGGATGCCGAACAACAGGCTGGCCTCAATGAGCTCCAAGCCCTTGTTCACCATGGTGGCGGAATTCAAGGTGTTCATCTGCCCCATGGACCACGTTGGATGGGCCGCTGCCTGCAGGGGTGTGACCGGTTCCAGCTGGGCGCGGGTCCATCCACGAAAAGGACCACCGGAGGCAGTAAGAACCAGCGTATTGACTTCGTCCGCCTTACCAGCCCGCAGGCATTGGGCAATGGCCGAATGCTCCGAATCCACGGGAATGAGCTGCCCAGGGTTGGCGTTTTTCAGCACCAACTGTCCACCAGCGACGAGCGATTCCTTGTTGGCAAGGGCCAGCTTTGCAGGAGTTTCGAGACTCTTCAAAGTGGCATCCAGACCCAATGAACCAACCAACGCGTTGAGAATCACATCATCTTCGGTGAGTTCATCGGCAACGGCTTCGACCAATTCCCGTGCTGAATCTGTACCGCGAATGGTGTGCCCACCAATTTCGGCTTCGATGAAATCCGCGGCCACATCACTTGCCACTGCGACCCTATCGGCGGGCAGGTTAAACTTCTTGGCCTGCTCCAACAGTAATTCTGGTTTGCTGCCGTGGGCCGAGATACCAATCAACTGGAACCGGTCCGGGTTCTCCGAAATGATCTCCAGAGCCTGTGTGCCTATGGATCCAGTGCTTCCGAGTACTACAACACGAGTGTTCACAACGAACATTGTTCCATATGAATCAGACATCCCCGTTTGGCTCAGTCATTTCTGCGCACCCATGTGCCAAATGGTCACATTTAGGGGTGCAGGGCTCCAGTCAATGGCGTGTTTGTGGCAACAATATGCCAAAATGGTTTCAAGTTATATCTGCAGGTGCCAACTCGCGGTGCGTGAGCTCCTCGCAGAATGGTTTACCTTTGACATCAGGAGGAAACGGTGGGATCCCACGCTAAGGCAACTTCCGAAGCTGTTGCTATCGATCACGACGGCGCACACGACCACACGGGCGCTCACGCGGTCGCACACCCGCACGACAGCCACCCCGTAAAGCACGAAGTGTTCAACGGCGTTTCTACCAGGGATGTTCCATCCGCAGGCTGGGGCTGGAGTGAGCTATCTAAGCGCTCCATCATTCTTGCCGGTCTCATCGGTGGCCTGTTCCTACTGGGCATGCTCTTCGGCAACCACCGGGGTAATGTGGAGAACATCTGGCTGATTGGCCTAGCAATTCTCGTCTTCGCCGGTACCGCGAAGTGGGCAATGGGTTCCCGTGGCAAGGTGAAGAAGACCGTGACTGCTCGCAACAAGCCAGTCGGCCACATCGAGCCTGACTGGGCTGCCGATCAGCTCAACCGCACCGGAGTTTACGCAAACCTCACCCCTGAGCAGTCCGCAGCACTGAACCACAACTACAAAAGCACCGAAACGGTTCAGAACTAACTAGGCCTCCGGTTTACTCACCGGAAAGCCAAAGTCCCTCGCCTTCCTAGGCGAGGGACTTCTTGTTTGGTTAAGCAACTCCTGTACCGAACAGCAAACCAACTCCATAGGTGACGATCAGGCCTAAGGCACCGCCAATGAGCAGCCTCAGCATGGAGCGTCCCCTATTGGTATCGGAGATTCGCGCCGAAACGTAACCCGTGAGAACCAAAGTAGCTAGGGTCACGAAAGTAACCGTGAGCCCTCGGGACGAGGCGGGCGCCAAAATCACGGACATGATGGGAAGCAACGCACCCAAAGTAAACGCAACGGCCGACGACAACGCCGCAGCCCATGGGTTCGTAAGGTCCTCGCTATCGATACCCAGCTCCAACTTCAAGTGAGCTTTGAGTGGGTCTTTCGATTCGATGTCTGTCACAGCACGGTCGGCGATGTCATGGGATACGCCATACCCCTGCAGAATCTCCACTAATTCGCGGTGTTCTTCTACAGGGTAGTCCCGCAGTTCGGACTTCTCCAGATGAATGAAGTGGCGTTCAGAGTCGCGCTGTGCGGATACCGATACGTACTCGCCTAGCGCCATGGAGACAGCACCCGCCACAGCGGCTGCCACGCCGGCAATCATGATCGCGGAAGTACCACTGCCTGCCGCGATCACGCCGAGCAAGATGCAAGCAGTGGAGACGATGCCATCGTTGGCGCCGAGCACACCAGCGCGCAACCAATTCAGTTTGGAATTAATAGCCGAGTTGTGTGCTTCAGCAGCATGTGGTGAATCAGCGCTATGCATTTCTTTAGACTCCGACCTCACCAGGGTTTTCCTCAGACAAACCCAGCAGAGGAAGCATGGCCTCCCCGGAACTCCGAGCACATACGGTGCTGGCGGTGGTGGGCAGAAAGGCCACCGCTGCATGAACAAGAAGGGCGTGCGCAGGAATACCTGCGATGGTTTCAAGCATGATAGCGACTATATGGGTAGCGCACGCCTTCCCGCCAGCAAGGATAGGCGTAGCTGAAACCAGCTCAGGGTAGCCTAAGTCTCTTAATTCTCTTCAGCGGCGAGCTGCCCACAAGCCGCCGCAATTTCTTGGCCCTTCGTATCGCGCACGGTACACGGCACGCCCTGGGCTTCCACTCGGCGAACGAACTCGTCTTGCACTTCCTTTGGGGAGGCATCCCACTTAGAACCGGGGGTTGGGTTTAGAGGTATCACATTGACGTGCACCTTAGACCCCAGCGCCCCACGCAACTTCTTGCCCAGTAGCTCGGCCCGCCACGGTTGGTCATTCATATCGCGAATAAGGGCATATTCGATAGACACACGCCGACCGGAGGTATCCGCGTAGTATCGCGCGGCATCCAGCACCTCATCCACCGACCAGCGATTGTTCACCGGCACTAACTCATCGCGTAATTCATCATCGGGGGTGTGCAGTGAAACGGCCAAGCGCACCGTCATTCCTTCGTCAGCCAGCTTTCGAATGGCCGGAGCCAATCCGACTGTGGAGACAGTCACGTTACGCTGAGAAATACCAAATCCCAATGGCGGAGGAGAAGTAATCTTGCGGACCGTATCCACCACACGCTTGTAGTTGGCCAGCGGTTCGCCCATACCCATAAACACGATGTTGGACAGTCGCCCTTCCCCGCCTTCCACTTCCCCATCACGCATCGCGGCGGCGGCGAAACGAACCTGTTCCACCATTTCCCCCACCGAGAGGTTACGGTCCAATCCACCCTGCCCGGTAGCACAAAATGGGCAGGCCATACCGCACCCTGCCTGCGAAGAAATACACAAGGTAGCGCGGCCCGGGTAGCGCATCAAAACCGATTCCAACAACGTGCCGTCGAACAGTCGCCACAACGTTTTGCGCGTTTCCCCATCATCGGTATTCAGGTGACGCAATGGTGTCATCAACTCCGGGAAGAGCGCGTCTCGCACCGGCTTTCGCTTATTCTCCGGCAAGTCTGTCATATCCTCGGGATCCGCCAACAGGCGCCCGTAGTACTGCCGCGCCAACTGGTCCGCACGAAACTTGGGCAATCCCAATTCTTCAACTGCATTTTTGACTTCTTCGCGGCTCATATCCGCCAGGTGTACCGGCGGCTTTCCCCTGCGTGGAGCGGTAAACGTCAATTTCACTGGTTCAGCCATGATGCAGGTTATTATTGCACGCCGGTGGCACTTCGGTCACTTTTGCAGTTGAATAGGTGATATGTCGAATAACACCGCTCCCTTTAACGAGTCTCAGGACTTCAACTCCTACGACTCCCCCGTTGCCCCTAGCGAAACCGCCGATCGCGATCCCCAGCGTCGCGTCAAGGGCTCTACAGCGGGTGGTACCTGGGTAGCCCTGATCATCGGTGTGCTGCTCCTGATCGTTCTGCTGACCTTCATCTTGCAGAACCAAGAGAAGTTCGACTTGCAATTGTTCGCTTGGTCTATCCAATTGCCCATCGGCGTGGGCATGTTGCTCTCAGCTATCCTCGGCGCCCTGATCATGGCCCTCGTGGGTGGCGTGCGCATCCTGCAGCTTCGCCGCCAGGTTAAGCGCGCCTAGTTGCGGCTAGCTGCCACTGATCATATTGAGGACCACCCACGTGATCATCGCGGCTGGCAGCATGCCGTCTAGGCGATCCATCAGGCCTCCGTGCCCCGGCAACATGCCGGACATGTCCTTAATCCCCAGGTCCCGTTTGAACTGACTCTCGACCAAGTCCCCCAATGTGGCGCACACTGCTAGGCCCACGCCCAGTAGTACGCCCACCCAAAACGGTGCCCCCAGCATCAACGTCACAGTGGCAATACCCACCACGGTTGATAGCAGCACCGACCCGGCAAAACCCTCCCACGATTTCTTTGGACTCACCGCCGGCGCCATCGAATGACTGCCGAAGAACACCCCAAATATATACCCACCTACATCCGACGCCACCACGCAAGCCATGAACGTCAAGATGAAGGCCACGCCACTGGCGGTCTCGGTTTCCATCCGCGAGAGCATTGCCGCAAAGGAACCAAAGAGCGGAATCCACGTAAGAACGAACACGCCCACGGCCACATCGCGCACATAGTTGTGTGGCGGGGAATGCCTGCCGTGGTGGAAAAGCCGTGTGATCATCAATAACAGCACGCTGGTCACATAACCGGCGACCAAACCGGTGGTGCCGAACGGCCACGATAGCCACACCATGACCTGCGCGCCGATGCTTAGAACGATCAGGCTCAACACGTAGCCAGTTTCGTACAATCGGCGCCAGACCTCGTAGACCGCCAAGCCCAACGCAATCGCCACCAGGGGGTACCACAAGAACGGGTTCAGAAGTGCGCCGATGGCCAGTCCCCCTAGAAGAACTCCGACGGAGACCGCCTGGGTCAGGTTACGCCCAGCGTTATTCTTCGGCTTAGGTAAGGCCACGGCCTTTCTCATTCCCCTTCTATGCGTGTGCCTGGTGACGGCAGGTTAAAAACCAATGGAGGTTTACACCTCCATGAGCTCCTGTTCCTTGTGCTCTACCAGCCCGTCAACCTGCTCCACGTGGTTGTGGGTGACCTTCTCCAGCTCCTTCTCAGCAGCCTTGACTTCATCTTCACCGGCTTCGCCATCTTTCTGAATCCGGCTCAGGCCTTCCATGCCCTTGCGGCGAATGTTGCGGATGGCGATCTTGGCATCCTCGCCCTTGGACTTGGCAACCTTCACCAAATCTCGACGGCGCTCCTCGGTCAACTGCGGAACCGTAACGCGCAGGACCTGGCCGTCATTGGTGGGGTTCACGCCGAGGTCGGAGTTACGGATGGCGTTCTCGATGTCATTCATCGTGGATGCTTCGTAGGGCTTAATGATCAACATGCGCGGCTCAGGCACGCTGATCGTTGCCATCTGGGTAATAGGGGTTGGTACCCCGTAGTACTCGGCGATGATGCCGTTGAACATCGCCGGGTTGGCACGACCGGTACGGATAGTCGTGAGCTCTTCACGGGCGTGCTCAACGGAGCTTGCCATACGCTCTTCGGATTCAAGCAGAATGTCGTCGATCATAATTAAAATCTACCAGTTTCGGTTGTCGTAGGGTCCAGAGGACAGGCTGGGGTTAGCGGTCCGCGGCGTCGGAACCAACATAGGTACCAATACGCTCACCGGAAACGGCCCGTGCAATATTGCCCTCAGCGAGCAGGTTGAAAACCAAGATCGGCATGTTGTTGTCCATGCAGAGGGAGAACGCGGTGGCATCGGCGACGCGCAGCCCCTTCTCGATGACCTCGCGAGGGGTGATATTGGTAAACAGCTCCGCATCGGGGTTGGTGCGTGGGTCGTCGCTGTACACACCATCCACGGCCTTCGCCATCAACAGTACGTCGCAGCCGATCTCCAGAGCACGCTGAGCAGCTGTGGTATCCGTGGAGAAGTAGGGCATACCCATACCCGCGCCGAAAATGACCACGCGACCCTTTTCCAGGTGCCGATCCGCACGTAGTGGCAGGTATGGTTCCGCCACCTGCGTCATCTGAATCGCGGTCTGCACACGGCAGTCAACGCCCTCTTGCTCGAGGAAGTCCTGCAGCGCCAGGCAGTTCATCACGGTGCCCAACATACCCATGTAGTCGGAGCGAGACCGGTCCAGCCCGCGCTGCTGCAGCTGAGCCCCACGGAAGAAGTTTCCGCCACCAATAACGACGGCCACCTCCGTACCGTTCTTGGATACCTCCGCGATCTGGCGGGCCACGTTTTGCACGACGTCCGGGTCAATGCCGACATTGCCCCCACCGAACATCTCTCCACCCAACTTCAGCATTACACGTTTGAACCCGGTTGTTGTCTCGTCAGTGCTCACTATTCTCCTTAGATGGGGGATTTTACGAGGCTGCAAGCGCGCTTCGCCTATCGTCGTTTGTCGTTGATCGAGTTTATCAGCGCGCCTGCTCCACCTTCGTAACGACTAACCCCACGCACAACAAAACGCCCAGCCAGCCCCCGATATGGGGACGAGCTGGGCGTCGAGTTAAAAGAGCCAGAAGGTGGCGGCGGGTTACGCCTGGCCAACCTCGAAGCGCTCGAAGCCGGTCAGGGTGACGCCGGCCTCGTCCATAACCTGCTTCACGGTCTTCTTGGACTCGGTGACGGATGGCTGATCCAGCAAGCAAACGTCCTTGAAGTAGCCCTTCAGACGACCCTCAATGATGTTTGGCAGAGCCTTTTCCGGCTTACCCTCCTCGCGGGCGGTAGCCTCAGCAATCTCACGCTCCTTGGCCACGGTCTCGGCTGGAACCTCGTCAGAGTTCAGGTACTTAGCCTTCAACGCGGCAACCTGCATAGCAGCGGCACGTGCGGCGTCCGCGTTATCACCTTCGTAGGTGACCAGTACGCCAACTGCCGGTGGCAGGTCAGCGGAACGGTGGTGTAGGTAAACAGCAACCTTGTCACCTTCAACGGTAACGGCACGCTTCAGCTCCAGCTTCTCACCAATCTTGGCGGAGAGCTGCTGAAGAGCTTCAGCTGCGGACTGACCATCGACCTGAACCGCCTCTAGCTCCTCACGGGAGTTAGCCTTGGCCTCAGCCGCAGCCTCGGCGACCTTGTTGGCGAAGTCAATGAACTCTTGGTTCTTGGCCACGAAGTCGGTCTCAGCGTTGACCTCGATCATGGTGTTGCCAGAAACGGCAATCAGGCCCTCAGAAGCGGAGCGCTCAGCGCGCTTGCCCACGTCCTTAGCACCCTTGATGCGCAGAATCTCGATAGCCTTATCGAAGTCGCCACCGGCTTTTTCGAGAGCCTTCTTGCAGTCCATCATGCCTGCGCCGGTGAGCTCGCGGAGCTTCTTAACGTCTGCAGCGGTGTAGTTCGCCATGTTGGGCGATCCTCCTTCGGGTGGAAGTTTCTAATGCGTTTGTCATCTTATGCGACTGTTATTCAGCCTAGGTGACGATTAACGCCCATGCTTTTTAAGCGTTGTCGGTCTGCGCCTCGGCCTCAGCTGCCGGAGCCTCATCAGCTGCGGGAGCTTCTTCCGCAGCTGGGGCATCCCCCGCTGCTTCCTTAGCGGCTGCTTCCTGACGCTCAGCGCGAGCCTTGCGGCCTTCCTCAACTGCGGAGGAGATTACGCGAGTTAGCAAAGCAGCGGAACCGATGGAGTCATCGTTGCCTGGGATTGGGAAGTCAACAACATCTGGGTCACAGTTGGTGTCCAAGACAGCCACAACTGGGATACGCAGCTTCTGAGCCTCAGCAACCGCGATGTGCTCCTTGTTGGTGTCCACGATCCACAGAGCGGAAGGAACCTTGTTCATCTCTGCGATACCGCCGAGAACGCGCTCCAGCTTGTTGCGCTCGCGGGTCAGCATCAGGATTTCCTTCTTCGTACGACCCTTGTAGCCGTCCTCTGCGGCGTCCATAGCCTGCAGTTCCTTCAGGCGGTGCAGACGCTTAGCAACGGTCTGGAAGTTGGTCAGCATACCGCCGAGCCAGCGGTGGTTGACGTATGGCATACCGACGCGCTCAGCCTCGGTAGCAACGGCTTCCTGTGCCTGCTTCTTGGTACCGACGTAGAGGATGTTGCCACCGTGGGCAACGGTCTCCTTGACGAACTCGTAAGCCTCGTCGATGAAGGTTAGGGTTTGCTGCAGGTCGATGATGTAAATGCCGTTGCGGTCGGTGAAGATGAAGCGCTTCATCTTCGGGTTCCAACGACGGGTCTGGTGACCGAAGTGCACACCAGCGTCCAGCAGTTCGCGCATTGTAACAACAGCCATAGTGTTACAGGGACGGCTTTTGTGCTGTAGCTGCCGTCCCTTCCTCGCTTTCGAAAGTTTGGGTTTTGACGGTTTTCTTACGACGCACTCGACACGGATTGTACCCCGTGGCTTATGCCTCGTCCTGGCAGATTTCCCCGTTATAGCTGTGGCCAGCCTTGACACCCACACTCGTTGTTTTGGTGCGGGACCGTAGCAGGTTGAGCCGTGATGTGTCGGGGTGCGAACATCTACGCGTAGTCAGCAGCCCAGCGGCCGAACAGTGCCGTTCGCGTTGGCACCGGTTGTTGGAGTTTTAACCTCCTACAGCCCGTCGCCGGACATACTGCGCCCATCAGCTTACCGCCTGCCCCACGCAGGATACAACTCTCCGCACCGCAAATTTTTTCTTTTGTCTTGTGGACAATTGCGCCTATTTCCACAGCTTTTTCGTCTCGCCGCTTGTGTACCTATTTTATTCCGACGCCACGCTGAACCATGAGTCCTATGAGGACTCGTATCAGTGCCATTCTTTGTTCGCTTTTCCTCGCAGCGCATGCGGGGGTCGCAGAAACCGCGCCAGGCAGAACTGCCCCGCCACTGGTTCGGATTCACCGGGTGCCTGTGGCGGGTGTCCCGGTGAGCGCCGATCCAGCCACCTACGTGCTCAAACCCGCCGATATTCCAGAACAGAACTGGAGGCCGGGACACCGGGGCGTCGATATTAAGGCCCTGCCAGGCGACAAGGTGGTAGCCAGCGCGACCGGAATCGTTGCGTTCGCCGGTGTGGTGGCGGGAACGCCCGTGGTCAGCGTGGATCACCACAGTGGGGTGCGCACCACATATGAGCCAGTGCGGGCGGTTGTGCGCGCAGGAACCAAGGTTCGACGGGGCCAGGTGATTGGAATGCTGGCGGATACGAACAAGCTACCGCAGACGGCCCGGCGCGATCCGGGACTGTCCTGGGGAGCGAAAGTACCGGGCGGTGGGAGCGCGCAGTGGGTTTATGTGGATCCCATGGAGCTGCTGGGCCCAGCAGTGGTGCGACTTATTCCGGAGGGTTCCCAGCCCGCGGGTGTGCCTGATTGAACACTGCTTTGAGGCGCTCGGTACCCACGTGTGTGTAGATCTGGGTTGTTTGCATGCTGGCGTGGCCCAGCATCTCCTGGACCACACGCAGGTCAGCTCCGCCTTCGAGGACCGCGGTTGCCGTGGAGTGCCGCAAGCCGTGGGGGGACAGGCGGGGCACATCAGTGGAGTCCGTCATGTTGTTTATCACTGTGCGCACTTGGCGTTGGTTGATCCGTCCGCCGCGCGTGCCGAGGAAAAGTGCGCTCCTGTCGCGACTGATGTCACCCCGCCTGATTTCTCCCCGGCGGCTCAGCCACTGTTCGAGGGCTTTGCGCGCGGTGGGTCCGAATGGAACCACGCGTTGCTTGTTACCTTTACCCAGCACGCGCACAACGTTGTTAGTGAAGTCCACATCGTCCACGTCAGCGCCGGTTAGTTCGGATACACGCATGCCGGTGGCGAAAAGCACTTCAGCCATGGCCCAGTCCCGTGTGGCGATGGGATTATCGGGTTCACTGGTGGCGCGCTCCCGGGCCAGATCCAAAACCCGCGTGGCTTGATCGGCGCGCAATACCCGCGGCAGGGTGCGTTCCAGTTTGGGCGCGCGCAGTGCCGCTACCGGGTTGGCAGCCACCCAGCCTTTGTGGGCGAGGAATGCACCGAACCCCTTGAGGCTGGATACC
The DNA here is from genome assembly GCF_030408435.1 of Corynebacterium auriscanis. NCBI lineage: Bacteria > Bacillati > Actinomycetota > Actinomycetes > Mycobacteriales > Corynebacteriaceae > Corynebacterium > Corynebacterium auriscanis. The sequence goes on from NZ_CP047046.1 coordinate 1,468,606, forward strand.
ATGCGGGCCATGCTGGCCCGGCTGTGACCTGCATCTAGCGACCAGCCCAACACATCGCGAGCGTGGTTGAGCGTGAACTCACTGATCTCCTCTAGCCCCTCGAGTGCCGCTGCGAGGTCCTTGCGATAGGCGGTAATGGTATTCGAGGAGCGCCCCACCACGTATTGCAGGTGTTCCTCATAGGCATCGAGAGCCTGTGACAGGGTGGGTGGTGTGGCGGTCATGCCTAGGAATTGTAGGGATCTATTCCACCCGCCTCCACTTAGCGCCCACCCGGGTGATGAGCCCGGCTGTTTCTAAGGCCCGCAGCGCCCGAATCACCGGTTGGGCGGCCAGCCCGGTGTTACCCACGATGTCCGCAAGTTCCCCGCCCCCTTCCCCGCACGCATCGAAGACTGCGGTTTGTTCCCAGCTCAGCATTTTCTCCGTGGTGGGCAAGCCCAGTTCCAGTTGGTCTCCAAGCGGGTCCAAGAGTACCAGGATGTCTTCGTACCGGCGCAGCAGCTCCGCGCGGTTTTGTTGTACACGGACCAGGCAGCCTTGCGCGTTCACGTTGGTGATCTGCCCCGGCACCACCAGGTTGGGTATAACCATGGCCTCGGCCCAGTTCATCGTGTTAATGGCACCGGAGCGCAGCGCGGCTTCCACCATCACCGCCACCTGTCCTAAGGAGGCCACCAGCCGGTTGCGGGTGAGAAATCGATGCCGCGCGGGCGCGGTTCCCGGTGCGTATTCACTCACGCGCAAGCCGGAGCGCTCAATGTGGCGAAACAGATGCGAATTTGCACGGGGATAATCCACGTCCAATCCGCATGCCATCACCGCGACGGTCGTGCCACCGGCATGCAGCGCCGCGGTATGTGCATACGTATCGATCCCCATTGCCCCGCCGGACACCACGGTTACATTGTCTTGCGCCAGCTGCGTGGCGATGCTTTTAGTCACTTCTTTTCCATAATTCGACGCCGCCCTGGTCCCCACGACAGTGACCGCCCGTTGCACACTGGTATCCAATCGATTGGGCCCTGCGACCCACAGTGCAAAAGGTGGAGCCGACTGGCCTCTGACGTTGGCCTCCATCTCCGCGCCGCTGTTACCCATTCGCCCAAAGGCCGCATCCATGGTGCTGGGCCATTCATCGTCGTCCGGCGTAACCAGGCGGTAGCCTCGTGCCTTAGCTAGTTCGGCATCCCGTTCGGGTGTGCAATCCCAGCGCTGTTCGGTGGTGGAAAGGAGCGTTTCGGGCAACGTGGCATCGCGCGTGCGTATGCGGTGGGCGAGCTTTTCGGGGTCGGGTGTATCAGCGCCGTCCCACAGCAGTTCGAGGACCTCTGTCCGGCTGGCTTCAATAACTCGGCGCAGATATATCCACGCCATCTGTCGGCTGGTCATGCGTGCACTTCCGCTCCATCGCGATACATGTCTACCGCATCGCAAACTTGTTCTAAGCCGGGTTTGGGGCAGCCGGACCAATCGGCCAGGGTCCAAGCCACCCGTAGAGCACGGTCCACACCCCGCTGAGTGAGGGTTTTCGTACGCAGCATGTCCTGTAACACCAGCATGGCCTCATCGGTGGCGGGGTGTTGCGCGCGCAGGAGTTTGCCGGGGACTGCGGCGTTCACTTGCCCCCAACGAGCAAGGGCCCGCTGCCGAGCCTCGGCCACGCGCTCAGCCACCGCACATGTGGTCTCCGGGGTTTCTGCAGTCAGCGTGGCGCTGGTGGTCGTGCGGGTCCGAGCAAAGATGTCGATGCGGTCGCGCAATGGACCCGAAAGTTTGGCCTGATAGCGTGCCCTGACCGCGCCTGGGCACGTGCATTCTGCAGCGAATTCCGCGCCACACGGGCAGGGGTTGGCAGCGAGGATCAATTGGAAGTGGGCTGGGTAGCGCACGATGTGGCGCTGGCGTACAAGCTCCACGGATCGAGTCTCCATCGGCACGCGCAAACCATCGAGGACACTGGCCTTGGCTTCGGCGACCTCGTCGATGAACAACACCCCGTGGTGGGCCAAAGAAACTGCACCCGGCCGTGGGGTATTGCCACCTCCGATCAAAGCGGCATGCGTCACCGTGTGGTGTGGAGCCACGAATGGTCGCTGCCCCGCCCAAATCGCACCGGGGTTTCCTTTCGAACCCGCCACAGAGTGCACTGCAGCAGCCTCGACCTGCTCCATGGTTGTCATGGGCGGCAGGATGCCTGGAATGCAGCCTGCCAGCATGGATTTTCCGGACCCTGGCGGCCCGGTGAACATGAGTGCATGACCGCCGGCGGCGGCGATTTCCACGGCGCGCTTGGCCTCCGGTTGGCCCACCACGTCCGCCAAGTCCACGCGCGAGTGCTTCATCTGCGTGTCCTGCAGAGGGGCCACCATGGCAGCGGCGGACAGTTGCGCCCCGTGCATCCATTCGATGGCATCTTTCAGGTGCTCCACACACACCACTTCCGTTGTCGCGGACATAGCCTGGCTCACGCGCGCGGCCTCCTCGGCATTCCCTTGTGGAATCACAATGGTGTCGAAGCCTTGCCTCATTGCGCTCAACACAATGGCCAGCACGCCATCGACGGGGCGGACATCGCCCTCCAGCCCTAACTCCCCCACAATCACCGCCGAGCCCAAGCGTTGCTTAGTCCCTGTCGTGCAACCTTTCGCAGCCAGCATTGCCAGAACCATCGCCAGGTCATACCCCGCGCCCGCCTTCGGCAGTGAAGCCGGGGACAAACTCATGACGGTTCGTGAACCCGGCCAGTTGATGCCAGAATTCCCCAACGCCGCGCGAATACGCTCTTTAGCCTGCAGCACCGCCGCATCGCCCAATCCAACCACGCTGATGCCCGGCAATCCGCGGCTCACGTCGCATTCCACCGTGACCAACCGTCCTTCCATGCCTTCCAGAGCCATGGAGTAACTGGTTCCCACACTCATGTCACCACACCCCCTGCATGTGCTCGCGTACCCCGTGAGGCCCTACATCGATGACATCGAAGCGCAGCCCAGTCGCCGCTTTTGTCCACTGGGGATTTTCCGCCATCCAATGCGTAGCGGCCACGCGCATACGCTGCAACTTCGCCCGGTTGACGGCAGCTAACCCACCCCCATCACACTCATGGGCGCGCCATTTGATTTCGATGAACACCACTTCCCCACCGGGTGCTCTGGCAATCGCATCCAACTCCCCAACGCGACAGTGGTAATTGCGCTGCAACAGTTGATATCCCTGTTTCTCCAAGTAGTGCACCGCTTGCTGTTCCCCCGCGGCCCCCACTGCTCGTGAGTGTGCCATCTTTCCCCCTTGCGCGTTACTAGTGTTTCCATCAATAACGTAGCGGGGCACAGCGTGGCGTCGAGATAAAAAAGGCACCCACGGCCGCAAACACCCACGAGGTTGTGAATAAGCTACAACCTGTGGACAACGAAAAACCTGTAAATTTACCTACTCAGGGAAGTTCAGCTCGGGCTTGTCCAGCTCCTCGATGTTGACATCCTTGTAGGTAATAACCCGCACGTAGCGTACGAAACGAGCGGGGCGGTACATGTCCCACACCCACGCATCGGACATCCGCACCTCGTAGTAAACCTCCCCGCCGGAATTGCGGGGGATCAGCTCCACAGCATTGGCGAGGTAAAACCGGCGTTCGGTTTCCACCACATAGGAAAATTGGCTCACCACGTCGCGATACTCGCGGTACATGGACAGCTCAACATTAGCTTCGTAGTCGTCCAGTTCCTCAGCGCTCACGCTCAGATCAGCCCTTCCTCGCCTCGATGTTTAACCACCAGTATTTAACCACCATTGTTCAGCCACACCGCCTGTGCTGCGGCCACATTGGAGTAAGTGTAGCGGTGATATGGGGTGCCACCGTGTAGACTCACCGCGTCCATGTGAGCCTTCGTGCCATAACCTTTGTGACCTGCTAAACCATAACCGGGATACTGCTGATCAATCTCCCTCATTAACCGGTCGCGACTAACTTTGGCCAGCACACTCGCAGCACTAATGCACCGCGCCATCTGATCGCCCTTCAGTACCGGCAAATGCGGCTGAGCTAGCCCTGGCACGCGCATCGCGTCCGTCAGCACATACCCCGGAATCACATCCAGCTTCGCCACTGCCCGCCGCATACCGGACACATTGGCGTGCTGAATGCCCAGCTTGTCGATTTCTTCTGCCGGAATGTGCACGATGGCGTAGGCCGTGGCTACTTTTTTAATGACGCCAAAAAGTTCCTCACGTCGCTTTTCCGTGAGCTTTTTGGAATCCGTGAGTCGCGTCAGCTCGGGCAAGTCCCCCTCCGGCAGGATGCACGCCGCAATGCTGATGGGACCGCAACACGCGCCCCGACCAGCTTCATCCACGCCCGCTACGGGCCCCAGGCCGGCAGCGGTGAGCTCCGCCTCCATATCCATGGTGATATTACCGGTGGGGTGGTCTACTGCTGGATGGGCAGACTATCCACGCCACCGATCCGGCTGAACGGTAAGACGATAGATTCCACTCGGCCCACGACGTTATCCACCGGAATCGTGCCCTGGTACTGATCCCCAATGTGACCGCGGGAATCGAAGGAGTTCGTGCGGTTGTCCCCCATCATCCACAGGGAGTTATCCGGAATGGTGATGGGGCCAAAGTAGTTGCCCTGGCATTCGCGGGAACCCCGAGTGGTATCAATCGGGTTGACCGGCGGGTTCATAGTGTAGGAATCGTCGATCTTTTTGCCATTGACCATAATCCCCGGGTCACCCTTGCGGCACTGCACGGTCTGCCCCTCCGTGGCGATCACGCGCTTGACTAGAGTGTTTTCATCTGGAGCCAGCAGGCCGATCTTTTCCCCAGCAGTCTGCAGTCCACCCACCACGGCATTGGAGCTGCGCTTGGAGGTATAAGTCTCGTTCCACGAATCCGTCCCCACGAACACGATCACGTCACCGGCCTCGGGTTGCTTATCGCCACGGTAGGCCAGCTTATTCACGAAGATACGGTCAGGCGTGCAACCTGCGCAGCCATGCAAGGTGGGTTCCATCGATTCCGACGGGATGAGGTACATACGCCCGACAAAGGTGTTAAAGGCGCCTAGTAACAGCATCGTCACGACGATGATGATCGGCATTTCTACCCACCATGGGTAGGTCTTTTTTTGCTTCTCGGGCTTCGCTGGGGCAGCTTCAGATTCATGTGACACGATTGTTGAGGATACCATTCACAGCAAAAACCCCAGCCCTTGGCTCCCGGCGTGGGGAGCAACAGTGGGCTGGGGTTGCATTCAAGCGAATTAAGCGATGATTGTTTAGCGCTTTTCCTTGATCTTGGCTGCCTTGCCGCGCAGGTTGCGCAGGTAGTACAGCTTCGCACGGCGAACCTTACCGCGGGATAGAACGTCGATGTGATCGATGTTCGGAGAGTGCACTGGGAAGGTGCGCTCCACGGCGATGCCGAAGGAGATCTTGCGAACAGTGAAGGTCTCACGTACACCGGAGTTCTGGCGACGGATAACTACACCGCGGAAGACCTGGACACGAGACTTGGAGCCCTCGATAACCTTGACGTGCACGTCAAGGGTGTCACCGGCGCGGAATTCTGGGATGTCGTCGCGCAGGAATGCTGCATCGACCTTGTCAAGAATATTCATGGATGTGTAATCCTTACGTTCGTCTGGATAGAGGACCCACGCGGCTTTTCACTCCTATTGGTGCGCCTACGGGTTCGTACCCACAACAGGTTTAACCCGAATAGTATGGCATCGTTTCTAGGATCCACCAAATCCCGCGCGCTTGAGCGCTGCAGCCATACCGCCGCGGGGCGCCGGGGCTGGCGTGGGGGCCTTTTTCTTGTGACGCCCACCCGGTTCATCATCCAAGCGTAGCGATAGGCCCACGCGCTGCCGAGCTTCGTCGACCTCCATTACTTTCACCTTGACCACTTGGCCGGAGCGAACGACGTCATGCGGATCGCGCACGAATTTGTGGCTCATGGCAGAGACGTGCACCAGCCCGTCCTGATGTACACCAATATCCACGAACGCACCGAATGCCGCCACATTGGTGACCGTGCCCTCCAGCACCATGCCCACCTTGAGGTCGCTGATCTTTTCCACACCATCTGCGAGGTTGGCTGTTTTGAAGGTCGGACGCGGATCGCGACCGGGCTTAAGGAGTTCCGCTAGTACATCGGTAACTGTTGGCACTCCGTATTGCTCGGTCGCCAGATCCACTGGCTTCAGCTTCGACAGCACCGTCGAGTTGCCCACCAAGTCCTCGATGGCCACTCCCGTGCGTTCCACGATGTCGCGCACCAGCGGGTAAGCCTCGGGGTGCACGGCGGAGGCATCCAGTGGGTCCGCGCCACCCCTGATGCGCAAGAATCCCGCAGCCTGTTCAAACGCCTTTGGCCCCAACCGAGGCACTTTGAGCAATTCCTTGCGGGACGTAAACGCGCCGTTTTCGTCACGATATGCCACGATATTGTCCGCCACGGTGCTGCTCACACCGGCCACGCGGCCGAGCAGCTGGGCGCTGGCGGAGTTCAGGTCCACGCCTACGGAGTTCACGGCTGATTCCACCACGGAATCCAGTCCCTGGGCCAGCAGCGTTTGGTTTACATCGTGTTGGTACTGGCCCACTCCGATGGATTTGGGGTCGATTTTGACCAACTCTGCCAGCGGATCCTGCAACCGTCGCGCGATAGAGACCGCACCACGAAGTGATACATCCATGTCGGGGAATTCCCTCGCGGCCACCTCGCTAGCGGAGTACACACTGGCGCCAGATTCACTCACGATGACGGCCTGTGGTTTTTCACCACCAGCTTGGGCAATGAGGTCCGAGACCTCGCGCGCCAGTTTCTCCGTCTCGCGGCTGGCGGTTCCATTGCCGACCGCCAGCAGTTCCACCTTGTGCTTGGCCACCAGTTGGGCCAGCGCTGCGCGGGATTCATCCCATGTGCCCGCGCCGGTGTGCGGGTACACCACGATCGTATCCAGCACCTTGCCCGTCGCATCAACCACCGCGCACTTCACACCGTTGCGGTACCCCGGGTCCAAACCCAAAGTGGCTCGCTGACCAGCGGGCGCGGCCAGCAGCAAGTCGCGTAGGTTCCGGGAAAACACGTCCACGGCTGCTTGGTCGGCCCTCTCCTTTAACCGCATCCGCACATCCACCGCGGAACTCACTGCCAGCTTGGTACGCCACCCAAAGCGGGCGCACTCGGCGCGGAACTTATCGGCGGCATCTCCTTGTGGTTGCAAACCAGCCCGTTCCGCGATGAGCCCCTCGTAGAAGCTATCGTCGTCACCTGCGGCGAAGTTCACCCGCAAAACCCCTTCGGATTCCCCGCGCAGCAGGGCCAGAATCCGGTGGCTCGGCAGCTTCTCAAAGGGCTCGTCGAATTCGAAGTAATCGCGATATTTTGCCCCCGCGCTCTCCTGCCCTTCCACGACGGCTGATTCCACGCGCCCCCGCTTGAAGTACTCTTCGCGGATCTCCCCGACCAGATCGGCGTTCGTCGCTAGGTTTTCCACCACAATGGCTCGGGCCCCCGCGAGAACCGCTTTAGCGTCGTCAAATCCTTCCGTGACGTAACCGGCTGCCAACTCCGCCGGAGCGGTATCGGTACCACTCAGCAGTTGCTCCGCCAGCGGCTCCAGCCCGGCCTCGCGCGCAATCGTGGCCTTGGTGCGTCTCGTTGTTTTGTAGGGAAGGTATAGGTCTTCTAGGCGTGCTTTTGTCTCGACGCCTAGAATCCGCTGTTTTAGCTCCTCTGTGAGTTTGCCCTGATCTTCAATGGCCGCGAGCACAACTTGCTTCCGCTCCGCCAATTCCCGCAGGTAGTTCAGGCGGGTTTCTAGCGTGCGCAGTTGGCTGTCATCGAGTCCGCCCGTGATTTCCTTACGGTAGCGGGCGATAAAGGGAACTGTGTTGCCTTCGTCGAGCAAGGCAATGGTGGCCTCCACACGGGAGGTCTCCACCCCAAGTTCACGGGCAATGATGCTAGCGATGCTATCGGTCATTCCCCATATTGTAGAGCTGGCCTCTATTACCCCTTGAACCACCCAGTAACCGCCGGGGCAATGTTGGTGTAGACGTGCTTGAATTCCTGGTATTCAGCCAAACCAGTGGGCCCCAGCTCGCGCCCGTTACCCGACTGCTTCATACCTCCCCATTCCGCTTGGGGCAGGTAGGGGTGGAAGTCATTGATCCAGATGGTTCCGTGTCGGAGCTTCGCAGCGATCCGCTCTGCCTTTCCGGCGTCGGTGGTCCACACCGCGCCAGCTAAGCCATACTCGGTGTCGTTACCGATCGCAATGGCTTCTTCTTCGGTACGGAACGTCTCCACGGTGACAGTGGGCCCGAAGGCCTCGTCGTGAACGCAGTCCATGGATTGATCGCAGCCATCTAGGATGGTCGGCAGGTAAAACATGCCCGCGGTCAGATCAGTCTGCCCGGTCGCGTGATCCGATTCGTTGTCCTCTGCGGTAGGAATGCGACCACCGCTGAGAACCTTTGCCCCCTGTTGCTTTGCCTTTTCCACATACGACGCCACCTTTTCCCGGTGCTCCGCGCTGATCAGCGGGCCGGTCTCCGCGGCATCGTCTTGCGGGCCACCCAGCTTGATCAGCTTGGCGCGGCGGGCCAGTTCCTCGACGAACTTGTCGTGGATGGATTCTTCCACAACCAGGCGCGCGCCAGCGGAACATACCTGACCGGAGTGGACGAACGCTGCATTGAGTGCGTTATCCACCGCAGCGTCGAAGTCCGCATCGGCGAAGATCACATTGGGGTTCTTGCCGCCGAGTTCCAAAGCAACGCGCTTGACCGTTTCTGCTGCGTTCTTGGCAATGATTTTACCGGTGACCAATCCACCGGTGAAGCTCACCATATCCACGTCTGGGTTGGTGGACAGTGGGTTACCACAGTCAGCGCCGGCGCCGGTGATGAGGTTGGCTACACCGTTGGGCAGACCGGCCTCGGCCAGAACGCCCATGAGCATCATCGCGGTGTGAGGTGTGAGCTCTGCTTGTTTGAGCACGAACGTATTCCCCGCGGCGAGGGCCGGGGCGACCTTCCATGCGACTTGCAGCAGCGGGTAGTTCCACGGTGTGATGAGTCCGCACACTCCCACGGGCTCGGCCTCGATGCGGGAGCGAACGTTCGCGTCCCCTGGATCCACGACCCGGCCTGCGGCATGCTGGGACAAGGTGCCGAAGTATTCAAAAGAGTTGGCGATGTCATCCATGTCCAACTCGGACTCGACGATGCGCTTGCCTGTATCCGCGGATTCGGCGCGGGCGAATTCGTCTTTGTTCTCCCGGATCAGTTCGGCCACGCGCAGCAACAGCTTGCCACGCTCCACGGCGGGCACGTTGGACCATACGCCGGAGTCAAAGGCCTTCCGAGCCGCGGCGATCGCACGGTTGGTGTCTTCTTCACTGGCCTCGGAGACCTTACCCACTTCGGTACCGTCCGCAGGGCAGATGATGGTGCGTGTGTTGCCGTTGGCGGCTGGTTGCCACTTCCCGTCGATGTAGCAGGTGGCGGGGTGATCGGTGCCGTTGGTGAATGCACCGTCAAGGAATTTGGCTGTGGTTGGATCGAAAAACTTCTGGGTCATGTTTTCCCTTTCTACTCGACTTCCCAGGTGCGTATCGGATCTGCACCGCCGGACATATCGGAGGTGCCGGGCAGATCACGTTGCATGTGGATGAATTCCAAGTGCCGCTCATACAGGTCGATGACGTTGTTGATCAGCTGCTCCTGGGTGTATCCGTACACGTCGTAACCCATCGATCCGGTGAGGTCATAGATCTCCATCCGATAGTATTTCTCCCCTCCGGCGGTGTTCTTTGTGAAGGAAGGCACGGGGCACTCCGTGGGGTAGATCTGGTACCGGAAGTCCTGCTCCTCCCCCAGCTTGACCGTGAGGTCGATCTGACCAACTTCCTGATCGGGAACATCGGCGATGACCAGGGAGGCGTCGAAACCCTCAGATTGCAACTCGTTCGCGACCTTTTCCAATGCCGGCTTAGCCACCGAAGTGAGGAACTGGTTGGCAGAGCGAGCACTTGGCCACGTGGATGCCCGGCTAAGGCGCTTGCGCCAACCCATATTGGACACCGGAGTTGAAGTATCGGTACGCCCAGACATGGCGGAGTGGATGGAGACGGCCCGGGCGTCGGCCTGGTAGACCTCTAGGCGCAACGATCGGATCAATCCCATCATGATCATGTACATCACGATCGTGAATGGCAAGCCCATCACGATGGTCGCGGCTTGTACGGTCGCTACGCCATCGATGCGAAGCATCACGATGGTGAGGATCGCGATAAGTACTGACCAGAACACGCGCGCCCACACGGGCCCGTCCTGTTGGCTATCCGTGATTCGCGAAGTGAAGTTGGCGGTCACCAGCGCACCGGAATCAGCCGAGGTGATGTACAGCAACAGGCCCACGAGGGTGGCCAGGCCAACCAGGAAGGTACCGCCGGGGTTCTGGGCCAACAGCTCGTAGAATCCTTGCTCGGGTTTAGCCATGACTGCTTCGCCGAAGGCCGTATCGCCACCACGCAGGCGATCCAACGCGGTGTTGCCGAAGAAACTCATCCAGGCCAGGATGAACAAGAACGGAATAGTAAGCGTGCCGAAAACGAACTGCCGCAGGGTACGGCCACGGGAGATGCGCGCCAGGAACAGGCCCACGAATGGTGCCCAAGCCACCCACCATGCCCAGAAAAACAGCGTCCATGCGCCCATCCATTCGGAAACCGCTGCGGAATCCTCGGCGAAGGCGAAAGTGTTCATGGTCATGCCTGGGAACTGGGACACGTAGTCGCCGATGTTCATGACAAAACCATTGAACAGGTAGGCCGTTTTTCCAGTCACGACGATGTACGCCACCAGGCCGATGGCGAGCAACACGTTGAGCTCACTCAGCCTTTTAATTCCTTTGTCGACGCCAGATACAGCCGACAAGGTGGCGACCAGGACACTGACGATGACTAGGACAATCTGCCCGATGGGCCCTTCTTCCACTCCGAACACGAGGTGGATACCGTAGTTCAGCTGAACCACGCCGATACCCAAGGACGCCGCGATACCGAAGACGGTGCCCAGCACCGCGGCGATATCAACTGCATCCCCCACCGGGCCGTGCACGCGCTTACCGATGAGCGGGTACAGGGCACTGCGGATGGCCAACGGCATGTTCAAGCGATAGGCGTAGTAGCCAAAAGCCATGCCCATGAGCGCATACATTGCCCAGCCAGTGAAGCCGTAGTGGAACAGGGCCCACACAACGGCATCCTTGGCAGCCTGCAGGGATTCGGGCTCCACCTCTGGTGGGGCCAGGTACTGTTGCACGGGTTCCGCCACGGCGAAAAACATGAGGTCCACGCCGATACCAGCGGCGAAGAGCATGGCGGACCAAGAAAACAAACGGAACTGAGGCTTAGAGTGATCGGGCCCCATGCGCACACCACCGGCCTTGGACAGCGCAACAACCAACACGAATACCACCACGACGGTGGCTGTGAGGATGTAGAACCAGCCGAGGTTGGTAGAGATCCAGCCCGTTACTGCCCCCAGTTGTTCGGCTGCACCTTCGCGGGCGATGAGAGCCCACCCGGCGACCAAGAGGATGATGAGGGCCGATATAGAAAAGACCGGAATATTCGCTCGTGGTGGTGTTATTTCTTTGCCGTGATAGGCATCTTTTTCTTGAGTATTGAATGATCCCACCAATACTTCGAGTTTATCTCCTGTTTCACTCATTCGACCCTCGTACTCGCTCTGTTTCACTTCTCGTCACTTATTAGGCAAATACAGATAGTACACATAGATGAGACATATGCCACATTATCGTTTACCTTATAAAGCCACTTTGCACACCCTATGCTACCTATGTCAAAATATAGGCATCCGCCGATCGGCTTTTTTGTTTTGCAGAGAGGGATAAATGGGTTTTTTTAATTTCAAGAAGAATGACACAACCGGCGAAATCGTCGAAGACCGCAAGCGCGACTACGTCATCGTTGGTGGCGGTTCCGCTGGCTCCGTTATGGCGAACCGCCTGACCGAATCCGGCAGTGAAGACGTCATGGTTTTGGAGGCAGGCCGCCCCGATTCGTTGTGGGATTTGTTCATCCACATGCCCGCCGCCTTCTCCTTTCCCATCGGTAACAAGTACTACGACTGGGCCTACGAGTCCGAGCCAGAACCAGAGATGAACGGTCGCCGCATCTACCACGCCCGCGGCAAGGTGTTGGGTGGATCCAGTTCCGTCAACGGCATGATCTTCCAACGGGGTAACCCGATGGACTACGAGAAGTGGGGCAAGCTTCCAGGATTGGAGAAGTGGGATTACGCCCACGTATTGCCGTACTTCAACAAGATGGAAACCGCACTCGCCGCTGATCCAAACGATCCACGCCGCGGCCACAACGGTCCCCTAAAGCTGACGCGCGGCCCCGCGACCAGCCCACTATTTCAGGCATTCTTCCGCTCCGCACAACAGGCGGGCTACAACCTGACTAACGATGTGAACGGCTACCGCCAGGAGGGCTTCGCTCCTTTCGACCGCAACATCTTCCACGGCAAGCGCATGTCTGCGGCCCGCGCCTACCTGCACCCCATCTTGAACCGCAAGAATCTGGACGTCCGCACGCGTGCTTTCGTCACCAAGGTTCTCGTCGAGACCAACGCTGCCACCGGTGCCGCTAAAGCCACAGGCGTGGAGTACGAGTGGAAGGGCAAGAAGCACCGCGTCTACGCCGACAAGATCATCCTCAGCGGTGGTGCCTTCAATACCCCACAGCTACTGCAGCTGTCCGGCATCGGCGACCGAGCCGTGCTGGAGCGGGCCGGCGTCGAGGTAAAGAAGCACCTGCCAGGCGTGGGCGCCAACCTTCAGGACCACCTTGAGGTGTACGTGCAGTACAACTGCACCCAACCTGTGAGCTCCCAGCCGTACTACAAGATGATCAATCGCCCAAAGATCGGCTTGCAGTGGCTGCTAACGAAGAAGGGACCGGTAGCATCCTCGCACTTCGAGGCCGGTGGCTTCGCGCGTTCCAACGAGAAAGAGGCCTACCCGAACCTCATGTTCCACTTCCTGCCAATGGCGATCCGCTACGACGGTTCCCAACCGGAAGGTGAGCACGGATTCCAGTTCCACGTGGGCCCGATGTACTCCGATACGCAGGGACACGTGCACATCAAGTCCGCTGATCCGAAGGAAAAGCCGGAGATCATCTTCAACTACCTCGCAACCGACCAAGATCGTCGCGAGTGGGTAGAGGCCGTGCGCGTATCCCGTCGCTTGCTGGATACCCCAGCCATGAAGGAATACACAGACGGCGAGATCTCCCCCGGCCCATCCGTGGAGACCGACGAGGAGATTCTGGAGTGGGTCCGCAACGATGCCGAAACCGCTCTGCACCCTTCCTGCACCGCAAAGATGGGCGCAGCCGATGACGACATGGCGGTTGTCGACCCCGAGACGATGCAGGTCCACGGTGTTGAAGGGCTGCACGTGGTGGATGCCTCCGCTATGCCAATCATCACCAACGGCAATATCTACGCGCCAGTGATGATGCTCGCCGAGAAGGCCGCCGATCTGATTCAGGGCAAGCAACCACTGGATCCGATTAACGTGCCGTTTTACCAGGCGGGTAAGGATATGCCTTTGTACGCCGAAGGTGAGGCCGTCCGCGATCACATTCAAGCAATCCCCGGGGCTGACCACTAGAATGCGGGGTTAATCCCAGCCCAAGACTTGGCGATCGGATGTGCTGAGCTCCACTTGTTCCAGCAACTCCGGTCGCCTTTGCCGTGTCCGCAGCAGGGACTGCTCCCGGCGCCACTGCTCGATCTTGGCGTGGTTTCCACTGAACAGGACCTCTGGGACCTCCAGCCCCCGCCACTCTCGGGGCCGGGTGTAACTAGGGCCTTCCAGCAGACCGTCTTGGAAGCTGTCTTCCTCGTGGCTGGCGCGGTTGCCCAGCACTCCGGGAATGAGTCGCACCATCGCCTCAGCCATCACCAGCACAGCGACTTCTCCCCCGATCAGCACGTAATCGCCGATACTCACTTCCTCCACCCGGTAGCGGTTTTCCGCATCCTCCACCACGCGCTGGTCGATCCCCTCGTAGCGACCGCACGCAAAAACCACGTGACGCTCCTGAGACCATCGCGCCGCCATCTCCTGTGTGAACTGCGCCCCGGCCGGTGTGGGTACGACAAGCAGGGGTTTATCGCCTTGTGGGGCTTCTGGCCTTTTTAATTCGACGCCCCCCGCTGTCACCGCACCCTTATGCGGCGTGGCACTCACGAGGTCTGCAGTCGCGGCCGCTGGGCCCGTCCCCGCGGCAACGTCGTCCAGCGCTGGCCCCCACACATCCGGCTTCATGACCATGCCGGGGCCCCCGCCACAGGGAGTGGAGTCCACTGCTTGATGCACATCATGGGTCCACTGGCGCAGGTTATGCACGCCGACTTGCAAGATCCCGTTTTCTATTGCTTTGCCGAGGAGGGCATGGCGGAAGGGATCGAGGTATTCGGGGAAGATCGTTACAACATCGATTCGCATGGTCGGTTTTACCTGCGAGGCGGGACCAGTTGTCACATTAGCTCCAAGAGGCCGTCGGGTGGGGTGATGACGAGGGCGTCGTTTTCCAAATCAACGATGGGCACGATAGCGTGGCGGAAGGGGACGAGTACCGTAAGCCCAGCAGTCGGCAATGGGGTGTCCGCGTCGATGGTTACTTCCAATGTGGTGCCTGCAGGTGTGTGGAGCACGCCTGTGACCTCGCCGATATCCAGGGGTTCCGGTTGCGCGCCTTCGTAGGCGCGGGCGTTGGCGGTCTCCGCGTCCACGTTGCCACAGTTCAGCACGCGGAGGCCCTCTAGTTGGTGGTCGTAAAAGGCCTCCTCGTCAAGATCTTCCACTGGGTCTGCGAAGAATCGCAGGCCGCGGAGGGTTTCCGCTTCGGTGCGATCGGCGATCTCCTCAAAAGTCACCAGCAGGCGACCCTGGTGTGGGCGCACCTTGGCGATGGTAAGAATTCGGGTTTTCCCCGCTTGCTTTCCCGTCAGCTCGGTGCCAACTGCGAAACGCAACTCGGGGTGGTCCGTCGTTGCTTCTACCACCAATTCGCCACGAACGCCGTGGGGCTTGATAACGCGCCCGATCTGCAACTGGGTATCGATGTTAGATCACGCCCTGAGCCAGCATCGCATCCGCTACCTTGCGGAAACCGGCGATGTTCGCGCCCGCCACGTAGTTACCTGGCTGGTCGAACTCTTCTGCGGTCTCGGCTGTGACTTTGAAGATGTTGCGCATGATGTTGCGCAGACGCTTGTCGGTGTACTCAAAGCTCCAAGAATCGCGGGATGCATTCTGCTGCATTTCCAGTGCAGACGTGGCCACGCCACCGGCGTTGGCGGCTTTACCTGGGGCGAAGCTCATCTTGCGTTTACGGAAGACTTCAATAGCCTCTGGAGTGCAAGGCATGTTGGCGCCCTCGGCGACGAACATGCAACCGTTGTCGGCGAGCATCTTGGCGGATTCACCGTCCAGTTCGTTCTGGGTGGCACATGGGAGGGCCACCTCGGCCTCCACTTCCCAGATGTTGCCGTTTTCGCGGAACTCTGCGTGGTCGATGGCGTTCGCGTAATCCGATACGCGGCCACGCTGAACTTCCTTGACCTCGCGCAGCAAGTCCACGTCCACCCCCTCAGGGCAGTAAACATATCCCGAGGAATCCGAGAACGCCACGACCGTGGCACCCAGTTCCTGGGCTTTTTCAATGGCGTAGATGGCCACGTTGCCGGAACCGGAAACGATCACGCGAGCGCCATCCAGTCGCTTGCCACGGGCAGCCATCATCTCCTGGGTGAAGTAAACGCAACCGTAGCCTGTGGCCTCGGTACGCACGAGGGAGCCACCCCAGTTGAGGCCCTTGCCCGTAAGGACACCGTTTTCGTGACGACCGTTGATGCGTCGGTATTGCCCGAACAGGAAGCCGATCTCCCGAGAGCCAACGCCGATATCGCCAGCCGGGACGTCCACCTTGTCGCCAATGTGTCGCTGCAACTCGGTCATGAAGGATTGGCAGAACGCCATAATTTCCCGGTCCGACTTACCTTTGGGGTCGAAGTCGGAGCCACCCTTGCCGCCGCCGATGGGCAGGCCTGTTAGTGAGTTCTTGAAGATTTGCTCGAAACCCAGAAACTTGATGATGCCAAGGTTCACGCTGGGATGGAAACGCAGACCACCCTTGTATGGGCCCAGTACAGAGTTGAACTGCACGCGGAAACCGCGGTTAACGCGGACGTTTCCTTGGTCATCGATCCACGGCACACGGAAGATGATCTGGCGCTCGGGCTCACACATGCGCTCGATGAGGCCGTACTCCCCGTATGTGCTGTCCTTGTGGAGGACATACTTCAAACTTTGAAGCACTTCTGCGACAGCCTGATGAAACTCAGGCTCGCCCGCGTTTCGCTGCAGAATCTGGTCGTAGTATTCCTTGACTGTTTGATCAACGTTCACGGGGATCCCTTTCCAGGATGGGCTGTGGTTCAGAGAACAATTCTATTCCCTCGTGCCGAAGCACACAGAAATAGGTCTACTCAACTAGAAGGGTGGGTCTTCGTGCCGTTCGCTCTCCTGCCTTCTTATCCGTTCCCGTTCTAGTCTTTCCTCGTTGTAGCTCCTCACCACCGCCACCCTTCGTGTGGCTTTGTGTTGGAATGTTTCGCGGCCGAGGGGGCCGTCGCTGGTGGTGGTGATGGTGTGGCCGTCTCCGTGGCTGGTCCAGGTTTCTGTGCCGTCGGGGTGGAGGGTTACATCCCAGTTTCCGGCGGTTTTCAACCGGTGGTGCTTAGCGCACAGCAGATGCAAATTGTCGGTGGACGTCGGCCCCGACGTGGTGGGGTTGGTGTGGTCGTAGCGGTGGACGTGGTCGATTTGGCATCGGTGGGCGGGGATGGTGCAGCCGGGGAATCGGCAGTGCCCGTCTCGTCCGGCGACCATGGCAGCGGTGCGAGCGGATGGTTGGTAGCCGTTGTTGTCGCTGGTGCCGGCGCCGGCGAGGTGGGTGATGCGGTCGAGCCAGGCAGCGGAGGCGGCGGTGGTGAGCCAGTGACCTTCGCCGAAGACGTCGTCCAGTGGCAGGCCGAAGGTGTTTTTGTAGAGGTTGAGTGTGATCGATGCGGTGGTCTGGCCGCGTAGCAGCCCGAGGAAGGCTTGGCCTTGGGTGGTGTTATTGGTGGTGGCGGCGTTGTTGATGGCTTTGAGTAGTTCGACGCCGGTGATGGCATCGACGGTGAGAGTGAAGGTGGTGTAGTTCGGGTCGCGGTTGTCGTAGCTAAAGGAGCTCACACCATCGTGGTAGGTATCCTCATCCATGGGTGGGACGTCATCGGGGTTGATGCCGTCGTTATCACTGTCAGCATTAGCGCTATCCTCCGGCATCGGTACAGCAATTGGGTCAAGGAACTGTAGTAATTGGGTGACCGTGTTATTGACCCATGTGACAGTTCGCATGGCTTGGTTGCGCACTGTTGGTTGTAGCAGCCGAACCATGGCGTGATCGATCAATTCATCCTTGGAAGTATCAGCGGCTTCAAGCTGCTCACACAGTCGGTGCACCAACTGAAAGTTCAGTAGGCCATCCATTGCAATCTCAGACAACCGAGGAAAACGTGGCAAGATCAACCCGACCATCGCGACTTGTTCGGCCTTCCACTCCGTCATACCAGTGCGGGCACCAATACGGCTGGCGTGATCCTGAATGCGATCGTTCCACTGTGGCTGAGTCAAGTACGCCATGAACACGTTCAAAGAATTCACCGACTTCGCTGCCAAACTCACTGGATCGTTCGGATCATCAATTCGCCATGATGCATCGGGCGCGCGCCATGGAGGCAACAACCTGGTCAGGATCGGTTCCAACTCGGCTGGAGGCTCGCCCCATTTCTCCTCTGGGCTTGAGGTTGCAGCTGTGGTCTCGCTGGGCAGAATTGATTGGCCGGGCAAATGTGGCTGGCTAAGTTGGCCTGGCTGGTCAGGTTGGGCTGGCTGGTCCGGTTGGTCGCTAGATCTGTTGTCTGCCGTCGGTGCGGTCATCGTTTTCCCCTAAATCCCTTAAAACTCTTAACCCAATCCTAGAACACCCTTTCTAACGCCGTCAATACCCCACCAGGTTTCAAACCATCATCACCGCCGCTTCGGAACAATTCACCTTGTTCCTCGCAGGTAAAATGCATTTTTTACCGAAAGCCCTGAAGATACTCCCCTAACCCCTTCCATCCGCTCTCCAGATATACGAACAGATGAACTAAAACCTTATGAACACGCCAGCCGACGACAGCTAGAGCCAATAAACCCACGCAGGTAAGGGCGGCGAGGGGGCGTCGAATAAAAAAAGAACCGCACCCCCCCGGCCCAGCAAACGGGACGCGGCGAAAGTGCGGAATAAAGAGAAGCAGAAGCCTGCAGATTACTCTGCGGAAGCCTCGGCCTCCTCGGAAGACTCAGCAGCCTCTGCGGAATCGGAAGACTCAGCAGCCTCAGCCTCCTTAGCAGCAGCTTCCTCAGCAGCCTTGGCCTCTTCAGCAGCCTTAGCCTCGGCCTCTTCCTTAGCCTTGCGCTTCTTCTCAGTGATAGCCTCAGCGGTTGGGCCGTCAGCGGCCTCGGCCAGAGCCTCGTTGAACAGATCCAGCTTGGACTTCTTCTCTGGCTGAGCCTTCAGGGTACCCTCGGCGCCCTCGATGCCCTTGAACTTCTGCCAGTCGCCGGTCACCTTCAGCAGAGCGAGAACTGGCTCGGTTGGCTGAGCACCAACACCCAACCAGTACTGTGCACGCTCAGAATCGATGCGGATGACAGATGGTTCGTAAGCTGGCTGGTAGATGCCAAGATTCTCGATAACCTTGCCGGATCGACGGGTACGGGCGTCGGCAACAACAACACGGTACTCAGGGGTACGGATCTTACCCATACGCTGTAGCTTGATCTTTACGGCCATAATTGGCTCCTTCACTCGGTCACTGGGCAGTTCAGACACCCGCGCCCTGTTGCGCGGGCCGGTTCAACCCTTGATGTTTTACCTGCGCGTGACCACCGGCCGACCGGAGTCGGATGCGGTGTTACGCAGACAACCTCACATAGTCTACTGGAGCCGATACGCAGATCAAAGTCACATACGTTGCTCTGTAAGCTCGTCACCATGCAACACTTCCCTACCACGCCTTTCCCCACCGCATTACCGGAACTCTCACAGCCATGGCGTTCCGCTTCTTTTCCCGACGCCACCCTGGCCATCGCCAACGACGACCCGTGGGCCCTAGTCGCTGAGCGCGATTGGGACTTCGCAGGCGGAATGGAGGGGTGGGCCACCGCCTACTCGGGCCACCAATTTGGGCACTTCAATCCCGTCCTCGGCGACGGGCGCGCGCTACTTCTTGGGGAAACCGCTGATGGGCGCGAGGTGCAATTGAAGGGTTCGGGCCCCACTCCCTTCTCGCGTGGCGGTGACGGGTTAGGCACCCTGGGGTCCATGGTGCGCGAATTCGTCGTCAGCGAGGTCATGCACGCCGCCGGCATTCCGACCACCCGCATCGCCGCCGTGTTCCGCACAGGAGAGGAGATTGCCCGTAACGGACGACGCGAACCGGGTGGCATTGCGGTGCGGGTGGCGACGTCCCACATCCGCGTAGGAACATTTCAATTCGCCCGACTGCTGGACGAGCACCGGGGCGAGCATGCGGTTCTGCCCGCACTGGCCCAGTACACCCTTCAGCGAATCGTGGGCGCCCCCGGCGGGCGCGACGCGGAAATTCTGCGCCACGCAGTACAGACGCAAGCCGCTCTGGTAGCCAAATGGATGCGGGTGGGGTTCGTCCACGGAGTGATGAACACCGACAACATGTCGTTAGCCGGTGAAACCATCGACTACGGCCCCTGCGCATTCGTGGATACCTTCGACCCCACCGCCAAGTTCAGCAGCATCGATACCGCCGGGAGATATGCCTTCGGTCAGCAGCCCTCCATCGCGATGTGGAACCTGGCGCGGTTGGCCGAAGCGCTGTGCGGAACCAGCTTGGACGTGGAAGTGGATGAAGCTAACGCAATCGTGCAGACTTTCCCGGATCTCTACCACGACGCACTCACTCAGGAATTCGGCGGACCCTTGCCACCAGACGGCGTGGATCTGCGCCGTTGGTGGAGGGAAAACGCAGCAGAGCGCAGTACCGAGGACGCACCATGTAACCCGCCCCGGATCCCGCGGAACTACGAGATTGAAAACGCGGTCGAGGCTGCCACTCATGGCGATGTGAACGTGGCTGCGGAGCTTGTGGCGTCGGTAAAAGAAAAAGCGACAGACGACCAAAAGTGGCAAGACCCCGGCCCGCCGGAAGAAGGAACGGGGCCGTATGTCACCTACTGCGGGACCTGAAGCACGGGTGCCGGGCTAGGGTTACTTGCCCTTGGGGAACTTCATCTTGGACAAATCGATGTTCTCGAAGCCCGGTGGTAGCTGCTCCTGCATCTTTTCAAGCTCTGCCATGGAGGGCATTCCTCCACCCATCCCTGGCATCCCGGGCATTCCTGGCATCCCGGGCATCCCGCCCATTCCTGGACGCCGGTTGTTGCGTGGTTTGCCCTTCTTGCCCTTTTTACCCTTGCGGTGATTCTTGACCTTCTTGGTGGCCGAGCGCCCGCCCATGCCGAACTGCCCGGCCATCTGGCCCATCATCTTCTTCGCGTCAAAGAAACGGTCCACCAGCTGGTTGACCTCGGCGACAGTGACGCCCGAACCGTTGGCGATACGCTTGCGTCGCGAGGCATTAAGGATTTTGGGGTCATTGCGCTCGGCGGGGGTCATACCCCGGATGATGGCCTGGATACGATCAAGCTGCTTTTCATCGACCATGTCCGCCATCTGGGACATTTGCGAACCACCGGGCAACATCTTGAGAATACTCCCCAAGGGCCCCATCTTGCGGATCATCATCATCTGCTCGAGGAAATCCTCGAGAGTCAGTTCACCCGAGGCCATACGCTCGGCAGACGTCATGGCCTTTTCCTGGTCCATGACCTGCTCGGCTTGCTCAATCAAGGTGAGCACATCGCCCATGCCGAGGATGCGGTTGGCCATACGGTCGGGATGGAAGATGTCGAAATCTTCCAGCTTCTCGCCCGTAGAGGCGTACAGGATAGGCTTGCCCGTGACCTCACGGATGGACAGCGCCGCACCACCGCGGGCATCGCCGTCGAGCTTGGTGAGGACAACACCCGTGAAATCCACGCCGTCGCGGAACGCTTCGGCTGTGGTGACGGCATCCTGGCCGATCATGGCATCGATAACGAAGAGCACTTCGTCCGGTTCGACAGCATCGCGGATGTCGCGGGCCTGCTTCATCAGGACCTCGTCGATGCCCAAGCGGCCCGCGGTATCGATGATGACAATATCGTGATGAGTACGATAGGCCTCTTCCACACCCCGCTGCGCGACTTCAATGGGATCACCATGACTGGTGCCCATTTCATGATCGTGGGAATCGAGGCTAGTACCCGGGTTTGGCGCAAACACCGGCACGCCTGCGCGCTCACCGACGATCTGCAGCTGCTGCACCGCGCCAGGGCGCTGCAGGTCACAGGCCACGAGCATAGGGGTATGCCCTTGCTTGGCCAAGTGCTTGGAAAGCTTTCCGGCCAAGGTTGTCTTACCCGCACCCTGCAGGCCGGCGAGCATGATGATCGTCGGAGGATGCTTGGCGAGGTTCAGCCGGCGGGTCTCACCACCGAGGATGTTCTGCAGCTCCTCGTTGACGATCTTGATAACCTGCTGCGCCGGGTTGAGCGCCTCCGACACAGCTGCGCCGCGGGCGCGCTCCTTGATGCGGTTGATGAACCCGCGCACGACCGGGAGGGAGACGTCGGCTTCCAATAACGCAAGACGGATCTCGCGAGCGGTAGCGTTGATGTCCTCTTCGGTCAGGCGGCCCTTACCGCGCAGACCTTTGAGAGCACCAGTAAGGCGATCAGAAAGCGACTCAAACACGCTAGTCGTTGCTCCCTTAGGTTGTCGTGGGTGGTCAAGAAAATGAATCTCTCCCACTTTAGCGCGGTGGGTCGACTTTTCCTCAACCACGGTGGCCTAGCGGGCTGAGTAATACAGCCTAACTGGCTGAGTAATACAGCCTAGTGGGTTGATTCATCCTCCAGCATCGAGTGCTTCGTATCCGGCTCAGTGAATTCGTAGTGATAGGCCGTCTCCCCGTGGTGACTGGTATCGATGCCCAAGTCCTCCTCCGCGCGCGTAATCCTCCAACCCAACGTGAACTTCAGCAACAGGCCAATGGCGGTGGTTACCAGCGCGCAGTACAGGGCAGCCACCGCCGCAATTCCGATCTGCACAGCCACCAGCTTCAGACCATCCATGCCGCCGCCCGTGAACAACCCACGTTCCCGGGCGAGTAAACCGCAGGCGATCGTTCCCCAGACTCCCGCCACAAGGTGCAACCCCACAACATCCAGGGAATCGTCGAACTTGAATCGGAACTTCAACCCCACGCCCACGGCAGCAAGACCACCGCCCACGAAACCGATGATCAGGGACGCCATCGGCGTGAAATCCCCGGCGGCCGGTGTGATAGTAACCAGACCCGCAACCACGCCGGAGGCAACACCCAGCGAAGTCACACGGCCATCGCGCATGCGCTCCACGAGAATCCAGCCCAGCATTCCCGTGCAGGTAGCGGCGGTGGTGTTGATCCACGCCAGTGCCGCCAGCCCATCGGCGGCGAAGGCCGAACCGCCATTGAACCCGAACCAACCGAACCACAGCAGGGCTGCTCCCAGCATTACCAAAGGCATATTGTGCGGACGGTCCGGAGTCTTCATGAACGTGGCTGACTTACCGATAATCAGCGCGAGTACCAACCCCGCAACTCCCGCATTGATATGGACCACCGTGCCACCGGCAAAATCAATGGGAGCAATTGCGGCGACCGTCTCGCCATTTTCTGTAACCGTGCCAAAAACCTTAGCGGCCAACCCTTCTGCGGAGTGGCTCAGTAGGCCCCCGCCCCACACCATGTGCGCCATGGGGAAGTACGCGAATGTCACCCACAGCGCGCTAAATACAAGCCACGTACGAATTTTGACTCGGTTCGCCAGCGAACCCGAAATGATAGCGACGGCGATCATGGCGAATGTGACTTGGAAACAAATATCGATGACATTCGCATAGCCATTCGCACCCGCGACGTAAGTGTTGTCCGCGGTGAGAATCGAATCGCGCAACCCAAAGAATTCCAAGGGGTTCGACAAGATCCCGGCGAGCGACTGGCTTCCGTAGGACATGGACCATCCCCACAGGATGTAGCACACCCCCACGACCGCCATCGATGCGAAAGACATCAGCATCATATTGATCGCGGATTTTTGTCTGGACATTCCGCCATAAAACAGCGCAAGCGCCGGTGTCATTAGCAACACCAGCGCGGCACTCATCAACATCCATGCGGAATTACCACTGGCCACGGACAGTTGTTCGGTAGTCATCATCTCTCCTTATACGTCGAAGTGCCTTTTTATTCGACGCCCCCAATTGTCATCGCTAGTTGTTTCACAATTGGTTAAAGAGAGTTTCACTTATGTGAACATTCCCAATGTCCGTGTTTCAATTGTGTTTCCGGACGAGGAAACGACGGTGGATTAGCCCAGCAGGGCGTCCACAAAGCTTTCAACCTCAAACGGTGCCAGGTGATCTGCACCTTCACCCAACCCGACGAGCTTCACGGGCACCCCGAGTTCTTCCTGCACCTGGAAGACGATGCCACCCTTGGCGGTACCGTCGAGCTTGGTGAGGACGACACCCGTGATGTCCACGACCTCGCGGAACACGCGGGCCTGCATCAGACCGTTTTGGCCGACCGTGGCGTCGAGAACCAAAAGGACCTCGTCCACCTTGGCCTTTTTCTCTACAACGCGCTTGACCTTACCGAGCTGATCCATCAGGCCAACAGAGGTGTGCAGACGGCCCGCGGTATCGATGACGACGACGTCCACACCCTCGTCGGTTCCCTGCGCCACGGCATCGAAGGCGACTGACGCAGGATCCGCACCTTCCTTGCCACGCACGGTTTTAGCACCAACGCGGCGGCCCCACGTTTCCAACTGGTCAGCGGCAGCGGCACGGAAAGTATCCGCGGCGCCCAGTAGGACCTTGTGGCCCATGCCTACGAGAACGCGGGAGAGCTTGCCCGTAGTCGTGGTCTTTCCCGTGCCATTGACACCCACGACCATGATCACCGCCGGCTTGCCTTCATAGGGCATGGCCTTGATGGAACGGTCTAGCTCGGGCTTGCAGGCATCGATGAGCGCGGCACGGAGCATGGCGCGGGCTTCCGCTTCGCTGGAAACGCCGTTGACGGCGATGCGCTCGCGGAGGTCCTCGACGACCGCAAGCGTTGTCTTGGTGCCGAGGTCCGCCATCAGGAGGGTATCTTCGATTTCCTCCCACGCGTCCTCATCGAGATCGCCCGCAGAGAGGATGCCCAGCACGCCGCGGCCGATGACGTTCTGAGATTTGGACATACGTCCGCGGAGTTTCCCCAGGCGGCCCTGAACAGGTGCGATGTCCTCGGTTTGGGTGGGTGCGGGGGATGGCTCTGCTGGTTTGGCAGGCTCAGCTGGTTTGGGCTGGACTGACTCTGCTGGCTCAGCTGGTTTTGCTGGCTCTGCTGGTTTTGCAGGCTCAGCGGGTTTGGCTGGCTCAGCGGGTTTGGGCTGGGCTGGCTCAGCGGGTTTGGGCTGAGCTGGCTCAGCTGGTTTTGCAGGCTCAGCGGGTTTTGCTGGCTCTGCTGGTTTGGCTGGCTCTGCTGGCGCTGCGGGTTTGGGCTTGGGCGCGGGCTCTGGCTTGGGCTGCGTTGGCTCGGCTGGCTCTGCTGGTTTTGCTGGCTCAGCAACCTTCGTAGCGACTCCAGCCCCGCCCCCCGCGGTGAAGTTGAAGCCACCCTGCGCTTGGTAATTGCCGCTATCGGGTTTCTTCTGTTCGATCTGCTCCTTCTTCTCGAAAGAGACCTGTTTGGCCTTATTACGCTTCAGACCAATGGCAATAATGATCGCCGCAATGACGATCAACGCCACTACGCCGACAAGGATCCACACAAGAGTTGAACTGTACATGCCTACCAGTGTTTCAGAACTTATGTGAATGCGCTGCAAACAGTCCGACGACCGGGGGTCCTACTCCTTAACCCGGGGGCCAAAGATACCCAGCACCATGGCATCAGCCGAGACGATATCGCCAGTGACAAGATCCGGAACCAATCGAGCCATATCCGCCCACCCGGCATACGCCTGTGGCAACTGCCCCAGCGAGGACAAGTGGCCGTGCGCATGCATGCGAGTAGCCAACGCGAAAATCATACTGACCACCGGTGCCAGCGCCCACCGGTTGGCCGGCGTGTCGGTATCCACGCCCGACAGTCGATCAAAACGCACACGCGCAGACAAGTACAGCTGGCGGTTCGCCGACTTCACCCGGCGCAACACCGCCACCGCCGTCTTCATCAGCTGCGGGTCACCCAGCAAGTCGGACAGCTCCTGGCGTTTCTTGAACGTATCGAACACCGCGATCAAACGGCTGTTCTCCTCGCTCAACGCTCCCGGTACCACCCCCGCACCACCGAAGAACATGTCCAGCACCGCCTTCTGCTGCGCTGGATCCATGTGCGCGATCTGCACCGTCGTGTTATCAATGCAGGCGGTATCTAGGGAAACGTCGCGCCCGGTCTCAACCGTCTGCACCAGAGGGGCACCGGCAACTTCGCCCAATTCCGCACGCAGCTTGCGGGCTTCAGCGGACTCATCGTCAATGCGGGACAGCTCGTCCAAAATCTCCAGCGCCGCAATCCACGGGGTATCGCCGTGGCGTTCAACATCGCCAGTGGCCTGTTCCGCCTCGCCCACAGCACGCGCCATCGGCGTATGCACCAACCCGGACGCAATGAACTGCGCAGGCCGGTCACCGGCCGGAACCAGGGACCGTGACATGGCCCCAATCGATGCGCGTGGATCGTGTGTTAAGGCCTCACGCAGCTTATCCATCACCTCAAAGCGCCCAGCCAGCCAACCCGCCTGTACGTCCCACAACGTCGACAACACGGACGGGTCTGTAGGAATGTCCTCGCGCTCCCCCGCTAGGAAGGCGGAAAGGTGAGCCCAGGGGGAATCGGCGTCGTCCCCGACAAAGTAACCAGGGGCATCCACCTTGACCGACCGTGTCCCGGCGACCACTGGTGGCCGCAGGTGGCTGAAACGATCCTGGTGGAAAAGCTGCACACTCAACGGGCCCGCGTCGGTGAGATCCGCAGGCAGCTGCCCGTCGTAATCCACAAAACGGGCGGATTCCCACGGCGCGGTCAGCGGCCACACCCACGCACCCATGGTTTCCAGCTGGCCGGGGACCTCGCTGTGGATCTTCAGGCGGCCATTTTCAATCTCGACGCCCCACTCCCCATCCGAGACCAAATTCGCCAGGCGAACGCTTACCCGACGGGCGGCGATGGGATCTACGAATTCGAACTCGATGCTGCCCTGGCTCAGCAGCGCAATACTGCTGGCGATCGTGGAAAGCCCCACGAACCACGTCACGTTATCCACCGTGGTCAGCGCTAGCGTACGCACGGGGTTGCCGTGCCGATCGCGGACCACAAAGCGCGGGTCGTCCATGGGCGCGCCCGGGCGCACGCGGAAACGCGAATCGGTGTTCAACCACGCCTTCGCCATGTTGATCGGTTCGGTGCGCCACATGGGGTCCTCCCCGTGCAACGTCAGCTGGTAACGGATCCATGGGGGGCGAACCACGATGGGCAGTGCGTCACCGGCGTCGGTTTCCACTGAGGCCAGCGCATAACTGTCTTCCGCAGTGAGTGTGATCGGCTTGACCCGCAGGAACGGTTTCTCACCCGGGCGCAGGCGAACCGTTGCTGGGCTGAGGCCACCGCGCATAGGCAGACGGGTCTGCGAGCTGGGGCCTTCGATCTCCACTTCCACGGACATGCCCTCCACCAGCGCATATTCGTGGCGGAACGACTCGTTACGCGGCCCGCGCAAGCGCACGAGGTATTCACCCGCCCACGGGGAATCGTAGGCCTCGGGGTCGAATACATCGAATGCTCCACCCTCGGCGGGAACCTCGAGAGGCTGTTCTTCGGAGACCTCCTCGCCGATCTCACCCGGCCCCGCGTACGCGGATACGGACAAGTACCACTCTTCGGTCGCTCCCGAAATGGTCGGCGGGAACTCCACCATCAGAGACTCAGAGTGGATGGCCTTACCCGCAAGCGTGCGCACCGCGGGCAGTGGCTCGTCGGGTTCGATGAACCGCACGCGCTGGCGGGGGTCAATCGCGCGCACGCCCAGCATTGACGGCTGCGGCTCGCCCGGGCGCTCTACGTGCAACGCCAGCGATTCGGATAGGTCCAATTGACGGATAACCCAGCCGTCCCACGTTTTCATGCCGTGCTCTGCCAGAACCGGAACAATCTGGTCACGCACAGGATCCTTGGCCACCGAGTCCTGCGGGCACACCACGAAAACCTCGCTGTGGTGCAAACACACGTGGTCGGTGACGTCGTGGCCGCGGACGGTAAACAGCAGCACCGGGTCGGTAGCCGAGTTCACCATCGGCAAATGCCAGTGGTGGTCGCTGTACTTGTTGCGCACCCGCACCTCGCGCAGTGGGTGGCGCACCGGTACATCTACGATTTCGGATTCCACGCGGGCCGGGTTGTCGCTGCGCATCGCGCGGAACGCCCCCGGCCTGCCATCGAAATCCACGCGCCAGCGCGTTTCCGCACCGTCTTCCTCCCCCAATGGCTGGGCCGGCAAGCGCAGCAGCACGCGTTGGCGTTCTACATCCAAGTGGAACCGCGGTTGGTCTTCTTTCCGAGCGACGCCCACGCTATGCCGCCGCTCAAGGGTCCCGGCAGGTCGTTCGCGCAATTCCTCTACGACGTCCTCACGGATCAGCGCAGGGAACTTCTCTGTACCCTCGACTTCCCCAGCCAACAGCGCATACTCCCAGCCTTCGGAATTATCCGCCGCATAACGAACCGTCGCCACGACCGGGCGCAACAAGGTGGCAGCCGTTTCGGGCAACGTGGCACACAAGGGCCCCACCTGGCGGGGCTGTTCTGCCAGGATCGCAACCAGTGCCTGAGCTTCCGCCGCGAGCTCCCCCTGGGCGGACCCGTCGAGGCGTCGAGAATCAATCAGCTCAATGAGCTCGGGCACCCAGTCAGTAGCCACACCCACGTGGGCGAACAATCGACCAAGTTCGCCGTCCGGACCGCCCGTGACTTCATCGAACGTGTTCAACCCCGCGGCCGCGAGGATGTCCCGGTAACGGCCGTCGATGAGCTTGCGGCGCGCGGGTGTGGGTTCCAGGCCCAAACCGGACCAGTACTCCGAGGACAGCTCACCCACTTGGTGAAACCGCGCCGCGCGCGAAAGCAAGGTGGCCGCGGTGAGTGCCGGGCAGGCCTCCAGCAGTGCGCTTTCCGAGGAACCAGCCTCAACTTGTCGCGATATGAATGTGCCGAAGAAGCGGGTCATCCGCTCCAATTCGTCACCGTTGATGTCCAACTCCACGAACAGCTGGGTCTCAGCAAATTCGGATTCCAAACGGGCCTCAGTAGTCGAGGCCCATGGAAGAAGAGTGTCCTGCAGGTCTGCAATCGGGCTGTAAGTCACGCGACCATTCTAACCACGCCCGCCGACACTCCAGCCACGAGGTGCCCCCGGGTTTAAGAGCTGGTCGCGGGCGACATTCGCTGGGAAATGACGCGCGTCACACCGTCGCCCCGCATGGTCACACCATACAAAACGTTCGCCACATCCATGGTTGGTTTTTGGTGGGTGATGACGATCAACTGCGAATCATTCCGCAGCTCTTCAAACAGTGCAATAAGGCGGCGCAGGTTCACATCGTCCAGTGCCGCTTCCACCTCGTCCATGACATAGAACGGGCTAGGGCGAGCCCGGAAGATCGCCACCAGCATGGCCAGCGCCGTCAGCGATTTCTCACCGCCCGATAGCAGTGACAGCCGCTTGACCTTCTTACCCGGTGGTCGCGCTTCCACCTCAATGCCCGTGGTCAGCATGTCCTCCGGATCTGTCAGAACCAAACGGCCCGCACCACCTGGGAACAGCGTGGCGAACACTCGGGGGAACTCTGCTTCCACGTCCTGCCACGCATCGGTGAACAGGGCGAGGATCGTATCGTCGACTTCTTGGATAACGCTATGCAGATCCCGCCGCGCCTGTTCCACGTCCTCCAACTGTTGCGCCAAGAAATTGTAGCGTTCCTCCAGAGCTTTGAATTCCTCCAAGGCGAGAGGGTTCACTTTGCCCAGCGAGTTCAGGGACTTCTCCGCCTTCTTCAGCTCGCTGCGGGTAGCGGTGGGATCAAAGTCGTCCGGCAATTCTTCCGCCAGCAGCTGCTCGGCTGTGAGCCCCAGCTGCTCCAGCGCGGATTGCACCGCCTGCTCGATCTTCACCTGGGCTTGGGCACGGGCCACCTCCGCGGAGTGCGCGTTATCCGTCAACCGGCCTAACTGCGCAGACAAGGCTGAGACCTTGTCCTTTTGCTGGCTCATAGTGGATTGCCACTGCTTATAGGACTGCTCGGTCACCGTGCGGTTATCATCGGCGCGCTCTAGCGCTTCGGCAATACGCTGGCCCACCCGCGAAGCCTGTTCCTGCACCGCCTGAGCCATTACCCGGGCCGCTTGGCGCGCAGCCTGCGCTTTCTCGTGCTGGGCCCGCGCTTGTTCTTCATGGCGAGCTTGGCGGCGCAGGGCCTCCGCCTTCCCCCGTGCCGATTCCGCGCGCTCTTGGGCTGACCGCAGCGCCAGCTTGGCCTCCATCTCCATAGCACGAACTTGCTGCAATTGGCTGGCTGCCGCATCGCGACCGGCGGTGGAGGGTTCTTGCTCGTGATCCTCATTGTCCACCCGGCTCACACGATCGGCCAGTTCCTCAACCTGAGCCTCAACTTCCTTTTGGCGTTGTTCCGCCTGATCGCGGTTGGCCACAGCGCGCTCCAGTTGGTTACGCGCGGCATCGAAAGATTTTTGCGTGGCCGCCACCCGTTGCTCGGCTGCGCGCCTGCCGGCCCTGTATTCCTGATCCGCCGCACGCGCAGTCGCCGCCGCTGTTCGCATGTCACTGGCGGTTTCCAGTGCTCCATCGAGAGATGCCTGCTGGTCCGCCAGTTGCTTCTTTTTCTTTTCGACGCCCTGCTTTTCCGCAGCCACCTTCTCTGCTAACTCCACGGGTGTGGATCCGCCATGGCCGCTGGCAGCCCAACCGGCACCGAAAACCTGGCCGGTCGGGGTCACCGCGCGCAGGCGGGGATCCTCCGCAACCACACGGCGCGCGTCCGCCGCAGAGTCCACTGCCACCACGTCGACGAGCAAAGAGTTAATTGGGCCTTGTGCGACCTCGGAGCATTCCACGTGGTCGAGCAACCACGTTCCCACTAACGGTGAAGTATCCAACCGCCATGGTTTGGTGGATTGCGGCTGCAGCACAACCGCCCGCCCCTGGGCAGCATCGTGGAGCGCGGTCAGCAGGGCGTCGGCCGAAGAATCATCAGTGGAATCGATGACCAAGCCAGCAACGGCGGCCTCCCCCAATACGGCGGACAGTGCTACGGACCAACCGTCAGTGGTTGTGATGTGCTCCGTGAGCGCGGTGATATCCACGCCTTCAGCCTCCGCGGCACGCACGGCAACGACAGCGCCATCGGACGGTCGCAGGCGCTCCTCCCACGCGGCGATAGTGGCCTCCGCCGTGGCGATCGCGCGTTCGGTGGCAAGTTGAGCGGCGCGCAACTCCTCGGCGCGAGATTCGGCGTCGTAGACTTCCTTTTCCGCGCGTTCGGTGCGCTCGGCCAGCCCGGCACCGCTGGATTCGACCGTCTTGAGCTCATCGGTGGCTTCCGCTAGTTCCTCGGCCACGGCGTCCAGGGCTTCCTGCAAATGCTCCACAGCCTCGCCCGCCCGCTGTGCTTCAGCGGTCACGGATTCCAGCTGCTTGGTGGCCGATTCGTGGCTGGCCAGCAGGCGGACCACGCCTTCGCGGCGATCTGCGATGGCCCGCACTTGGGCGAAGTGTTCCTTTTCCGCGATACGCGCGGCTTCTTCCTTCTCCGCGACTTCCTCGGCGATGGACTCTAGGCGCTCCGCGGCCATTTCGACGGCTTCGTCGAGGTCGAATTGTTCTTCCTCGGCTTGCTCGGCCCGCAGCAACAGCTGCTCGGGATCCGAGCCGGACCAAGAGACGACGTTGTGCTGCTGGGCACGGTCCGCGGCGATGCGCAAGGTAGCGGAGTTCTTCTCGGCCACTGCGGACAACCGGTACCACAGGTGCTTGGCCGCTTCGGCCTGCTCCAGGGCAGTGCGCAGTTCCTCTTCGGTCGTCGTGAGCGTGGCCGAATGGGTTTCTAGAGCGTCCTGAATCTCCTCCACCTGCTCGGCGGCCAATTCCGCGCGGGTGGAGGCCTCCGCGAGCTCCGCGGACAGGGTTTTCACTTGGTGCGCCGCTAGTTGCACCTTTGTTTCACGGATGGTGGCCTGCACCGTGGAGGCCTTCTGCGCAGCATCCGCTTGCCGTGCGAGTGGGCCCAGCTGCTTGTGCAACTCGTCGGTGAGGTCGTGCAGGCGGTCCAGGTTAGCCTGCATATTCACCAGTTTGCGCTGGGCTTTTTCCTTTCGACGCCGGTGTTTCAGCACCCCCGCTGCTTCCTCAATGAACGCGCGGCGCTCTTCAGGCCGGGATTCCAAGATCTGCGATAGGCGCCCCTGCCCCACGATGACGTGCATTTCGCGGCCTATGCCCGAGTCGCTGAGCAGCTCCTGGATATCCATAAGGCGGGCTTTGGAGCCGTTGATTTCATATTCGCTGGCGCCGTCGCGGAACATGCGGCGCGTAACGGAGACTTCCGTGTACTCAATGGGCAGCGCGCCATCGGAATTGTCGATGGTCAGCGTGACTTCGGCTCGCCCCAGAGGCTTGCGGTCGCCGGCGCCGGCGAAAATGACGTCTTCCATCTTCCCGCCACGCAGGGTTTTGGCGCTGTGTTCGCCCATCACCCACGCCAAGGCATCGACGACGTTTGATTTACCGGAGCCGTTAGGACCAACCACGGCGCAAATGCCCGGCTCCAGTTTTAGGGTCGTCGAAGACGCGAAGGACTTAAAGCCTTTGAGGGTCAACGACTTGAGATACATCGTGGCGATTTTAGCACTGCATCTACGCCGGGCTGTGCGGTGCGTTGCGGTGCGTTGCGGTGTGGTGCGGTGTGGTGTTGTGTGGTGCTGGCCTAGCTGACGGCGGTATCCGCTTGCCGGTGCTGGTCGGTGCGCTGCAGCTCCGGCGCGTCTCCATCCCAGCACTCGATGTTCTTCACACCCGGCAAGTCTTCCCTGTGGAAGATCGGATCCAAGCCGTGTGCCTTTTGCGCGGAGTAGTTGGCCAGCAGCTTGAAGGCCAAACCACCCAGCGGAACGATCGCAATGAGGTTGATAACCACCATGGTCGCGGCAAACGTATCGGCCAGGGCCCACACCAGCGGAACGGTGCCGATGGCGCCACCGAATACACATAGGACAACCAGTACGCGGAAAACGGTCATCACACCCTTGCTCTGCGTAAAGTACTGCACGTTGGCCTGTGCGAGGTAGTAGTTACCCAAGACGGAAGAAAACGCCAAGAAGAACAAAATGAACGTGATGAAGTGGGTGCCCCACGCACCAACCTCGGAACTCAATGCGTGCTGGGTGAGGTTGGCAGTCTGAACTCCTTCGCCATAGGCAGGGTTAGAAAGCAGGATAATCAGCGCGGTGATCGTACAAACGACCAGAGTGTCAAAATATACGCCCAAGGTTTGGACCAGACCCTGCTTCACGGGGTGGGATACCGCGGCGGTCGCAGCTGCGTTGGGTGCGGAACCTTGGCCAGCCTCGTTGGAGAACAAACCACGGCGCATACCGTTCATGAAAGCCGCGCCCATTGCTGCTCCGGCAACCTCCTTGAATCCCAGTGCATGGCCTACGATGAGGGAAATAATGCCTGGGACTTCCGTGATGTTGATAGCGACGACGAAGATGCCGATCAGCAGGTACGCAACAGCCATGAAGGGCACTATCACCTGGGTAGCCGAAGCGATGCGTTGCACACCGCCGAAGATCACCACGGCGGTGAGGGCGGCCATACACAGGCCCACTATGACCTTTGCGGTCAGCGATTCCAGGCCGAAGGAGGTGTTGATGGCATCCACCACAGAGTTAGTTTGCACGGCGTTGTAGACAAAACCGTAGGTGATCGTGATGGCCACGCCGAAGATGACAGCCAACCAGCGAGCATTCATACCTCGGGTCATGTAATAGGCCGGGCCACCAACGTAGCCACCTTTGCCGTCACGGGATTTGAACAATTGCGCCAAGGTTGATTCCACGAAGGCCGTGGCGCCACCGACCAGCGCGATCATCCACATCCAGAACACCGCACCGGGGCCACCTAGCGTGATGGCGATGGCCACGCCCACGATGTTGCCGGTACCCACGCGGGAGGCTGCGGAGATGGTGAAGGCTTGGAAGGCAGAGATAGACTCCCCGGACTTGCTCTTGGGCTTTTCACCCACCATTTTGAACATGTCCGGCAACAGACGAATCTGCACCAGCAGGGTACGAATACCGAAGTAGGCGCCCGCTAACAGCAGCAGCCATGGAATGACCATCCAGTAGTTGTCGTTAATGACGTTAACGACAAAGTCCTCAATTTGTTGCATGGGGAAAAACTTACAGCACCAGTGCCCTATTCCATAGGCTTTCTACGGGGTGGCCGAGTTTTACGCATTTTTAATGGCTTGCGCAGCTTGTCGTGCAAACGGTGCCACCCCGGTGATGGTCGCCGCACCCGGTCCCACCCAGTTTCCGTATCCCACGAAAAAGAAACCCTTATGCAATGGGTCTCGCCCACTCAGCACGTGCCGGAATGGGCGCAGCGCCGGCCGGAACCCCGTGCACCAGATGAGGTGATCGGTTGAGAGTTCATTGAGGCTGCTGAACATGGACGTCGAGTAGAGGTCTCCCGCATCCCGCAAACGCTGCAGGTGCGGCAAAGCCACAATGTCCCCCAGTTGGGAATCCGGCCCCGGATCGGGTTCCCCGCGCTGGATCGCTAGGAGGCGCTCCCGGCTGCGGCGAAACAACACGCGCCCGTCCACATCGTCGGGCATCCAGCGAGGTTCGTGCCTCGTGAACCACGTGACGGGCCCGACGTTGGGATCCGCGACGAGGTCCCCGGCAATCTGCGCGCCGGAATTCGCGGCCCCCACCACGGCCACACTCGCACCCTGGAAAGGTACAGGGCCGGGATAGTTCGCCGAATGCCACTGTTGCCCCGCATAGCTGCCCGGCAACGTGGGAATGAAAGGCTGCGACCATGTGCCCGTGGCAGCCACGATGTTGTGTGCATACCAGCGCCGTCCGTCGGAGGCGGTGACGACGTAGGTGGGACGGTCCGAAGTTTCGGCCAGTGTGCCAACGGGGAGGAACTCGACATCGGTGACTGTCACGCTTCGCTCCACGTTCAGTCCGTAGCGCCGTTCGTATTCCGCCAGATAATCGATAACGTGACTTGCCGGCGGAAACCCCGGATACCCCGGCATCGGTTTCCCCGGCAAGTTGGAAGAAGCCGCGTTGGAGAACAACGTCATCGTCGGCCACACATGCAGCCACGCACCGCCGGGCTTATCTTGGTCATCGAGGATTAAGTATTCAATCCCGAAACGCCGCAGATAGTAAGCCGTTGCCAATCCTGACTGGCCCCCACCGATAACGAGGGCGGGGTAAATGTGGGGCGTCGATTCCATACGCGTAACCTTAAGCCGATTCCACACAATGATGAAAGGGATTTTCTTAACGTGTCTTTCCTCGATCGTTTCTTGCCCCTGTGGATCGGTTTGGCCATGGCAGCGGGATTGTTGCTGGGGCGAGCCGTTCCGGGGTTGAGCGAATGGTTGAGTTCCATGGAGGTGGGCAGTATATCGATCCCCATTGCCATTGGTTTGTTGGTGATGATGTACCCGCCACTGGCCAAGGTGCGTTATGACAAGGTCCGTGGGATCGTGGCCGACAAGCGCCTCATGGCGGTCTCTCTTGTTTTGAACTGGCTGGTGGGTCCGGCCCTCATGTTCGCTTTGGCATGGATCTTCCTGCCCGATGAACCCGAGCTGCGCACCGGGCTCATTATCGTGGGCCTCGCCCGCTGCATCGCCATGGTGCTCGTGTGGTCCGATCTGGCATGCGCCAACCGAGAGACCACAGCCGTCCTCGTGGCCATTAACTCCGTGTTCCAAGTTCTCATGTTCGGCGTGTTGGGCTGGTTTTACCTGCAGGTTCTGCCCGGTTGGCTGGGGTTGGATACCACGAAAGCTGGTTTCTCGTTCTGGGCCATCGTCACCTCAGTGGTCGTGTTCTTGGGCATCCCTTTGATCGCGGGGGCCCTGTCGCGGATCATTGGAGAACGAACCCGCGGGCGCGATTGGTACGAATCCACCTTCCTGCCTGTGGTTTCCCCGCTGGCTCTGATCGGCTTGCTATACACCATCGTATTGCTGTTCGCCCTGCAAGGCGAGCACATCACCTCCCGCCCCGGCACCGTCGCCCGGTTGGCGCTACCACTGTTGGGGTACTTCGTGGTGATGTTCTTCGTCGGTATCTTTGCCTCCCGGGCTGCCGGTTTAGATTACGAAAGGTCGTCGTCGGTGGCCTTCACTGCCGCGGGCAATAATTTTGAGTTGGCCATCGCGGTGGCCATTGGCACCTTTGGCGTAACCTCGGGACAGGCACTCGCAGGTACGATTGGTCCCCTCATTGAGGTGCCGGTGTTGGTCGCATTGGTTTACGTTGCCCTGTGGTTGCGGCCGCGCCTTTTTAGTTCCGACGCCCCCTCCTCCCCGACTCACAGCAATTAAGGACACTTATGTCTACCCCTTCCGTACTATTTGTATGCAAGTCCAACGGCGGGAAGTCTCAAATGGCCGAGGCACTCACTCGCTTCCGCGCAACCGGAGAAATAGAAATCCACTCTGCTGGCACCCACCCCGGAACGAAACTAAACAGCGAATCCGTGGCTGCACTCAAGGAAACGGGTGCGGACATGTCCGACGGCACCCCAAAGGGAGTGGATCCCGAACTCCTCGCGCGCGTAGACCGTGTCATCATCTTGGGCAAGGATGCCCAGCTGGAATTGCCCGAAGGAGCCCAAGGAACGCTAGAGCGCTGGGTCACTGACGAGCCTTCGTCTCGCGGTATCGAGGGCATGGAGCGCATGCGTTTGGTTCGTGATGATATAGATTCCCGCGTGCAAAACCTGCTGGAAGAGCTGCTGGAAGAGCAGTCATAACCTGCCGGAAAGGCTGCTGAAGCTGGGCGCGCTCGGCGCTGGATCCCGGGGTTACTTCTGGCACACCGGGCAATAGTGCGACGATCGCCCAGCGAACTGAATGCGCTTGATAGGCGTGCCGCACACGCGGCAGAGTTGTCCTGCCCTCCCGTAGACCTGCAGCGAACGCGCGAAGTACCCCGAGTTCCCGTTCACATTCACATACAGCGAATCAAAGCTGGTGCCACCTTCAGCCAACGCGCGCACCATCACGGCCCTGGCTTGTTCCACGATCCGCCGGATGGTGGGACGGCTCAGGCTACTAGCGCGCCGACGTGGTCGCACCCCGGCGGCGAACAGGGCTTCATCCGCATAAATATTGCCAATGCCCGCAATCACGGTCTGATCCAACAACACCCGCTTGATCTCAGAATTCTTGGACTTAATCCGTGCGACGGCTGCCTCGAGGTCAAACCCAGGTTCCAAGGGATCCATCGCAATGTGGGCAACAGCCGCGGGAATCTTAAGCACCTTTGGTAGACCTGCACTTGCTGTATCTGCACTTGCTGTACCGTGCGGATCAGGCACCAAGTCCATCACCGCCCAGCGGCCAAAGGTTCGTTGATCCACGAAAGACAGCACGGTGCCATCCACGAAAGTCGCGCGAATTCTCTCATGCTTGGCTACCGGTGCGTTCTCCCGGTTCACCAGCATCTGGCCACTCATGCCTAGGTGAACGAACAGTGCCCTATCGGGCACGTCACCTTCGGATTCCAGCACCATCCACAAGTATTTTCCGCGGCGGGCGATATCGCGGATGCGCGTGGCGTCAAGTAAAAAAGAAAAAGTGGCGGGGTCAAACCCGCGTACAGCCCGGGGATGGCGTACCTCGACGGCGGCGAAGCGACGGCCTAGGAGATGGGATTCTAGGCCGCGGCGGACCACTTCAACTTCGGGTAATTCCGGCATAGGGATCAGCAGTTGAGCGAATCAACGGGCGCTAGCGCTTATTGAGCTGGGCGACCGCGGCCTTCGCAGCAGCGTGCTCGGCCTCCTTTTTCGTGTGTCCCTCGCCCGTCGTGCGCAAGTACACCAGTTCGCTGGGAACGGATTCCGGTGTGACGGTATCGGCCTCGGCCTGCAGCCGTTTAGACGTGACCACCAGTCGCGCGTGGAAGGTCTGGTTGTGCTCCGGCCCCTCACCGCGCGATGCGTACACCGGGTCACCCAGGCCGAGATCCGACAGCTTCTCCACCAAGACCGTCTTCCAGTCCATGGTCAGGCCGACCGTTGGAGCCGCCGTGATGCGCTGCTCGAAGATGCGTAAGACGGTCTCGCGGGCGGTTTGGAAACCGTGTTCCAAGTAGATGGCGCCCAGAATGGCCTCCACCGTATCGGAGAGAATCGAGTGCTTGTCATCGCCACCCGTTCGCATCTCACCGCGCCCCAGCAGCACGTTTGGCCCCACACCCAATTCGCGGGCCACGTCCGCGAGAGCGTACATGTTGACCACACCCGCACGCATTTTAGAGATTTCCGATTCAGTACGGTCCGGAAACTGCCGGTATAACTGCTCGGCCACCGCCAACCCCAGCACGGCATCGCCCAAAAACTCTAGGCGCTCGTTGTTCGGCAGGTTGTCGTTCTCGTTGGCGAAACTGCGGTGGGTTAAGGCTAGGCGCAGGTAGTCGTCACTTATATCGACGCCCCACGCCTTCCGCAGCGGGGTGTGATCGGTTTTCGTGTAAGCCGCATTGAGGGCTGCCTCTCCTGTGAGGCGACGTTTACGAGCCACTAATTACCCTCCCCCAACTTGAATTTTTCCAATCCGGCCCAGCGGGGGTCCGGCTTCTCCTCCTGCTCCAGTTCCTCTACAACACCATCGGGCTCTGGCGTTTCCTCGTTGCAGTCGAGGTCATAGAACTCGCAGGTAGGGTTAAACGGAACGTTGAGGCCCGCCTCGTCCAATACCAACTGGGTGATATCTACGCTGTTATCTTCCACCAGCATCGGCTCGTCTTCTTCGTCATCGACTGCATCTCCCCGGATGAATTCCGGAGAGAATCCGAAAACTTCACTGATGTCGTAATTGAATTCAGTGTTGATCTCCTGCAGGCAGCGACCACATTTGCCGCGCGCTTCACCCGTCACGGTGGCACGCACCATAACGGCTTCGCCCAAGTTGGACAGGGTGCCGTGGACTTCCACTGGCTGCCCTTCTTCCACGGCAAGCATGTTGCCACCCCAGCGCACGGGCGATGGGCCGGAAGTATCGACGGGCTCGGTCAGCCCGGTGGGGATGTCCTGTACATCAAGGATGAAAGGGTTGCTCATACCCTCAATTTCTACCCGCATCACGGTCAGAACGGTAACCGGCTGCGCCAGCGCCCTTGCGCAGCGCTGCGCGGTCCCGGCCCACGGTGCGCAGAGTGTTGGATAGCGATTCTTCGAACGTGGCCAGGGTGGAGTCCACGTAACGGTCGCACTCGGTGCGCAGACGATCGGAATCCGCGTGGGCGGATTCCACGATGCGCTTAGCCTCGGCTTCCGCGCTACGCACAACCTCGGAATCGCTGACGAGGCGCTGCTGCTCGGCGATGCCTTCATCCACCGAGCGCTGGTAGGAGGCGTTGCCTTCTGCCACCAGTCGATCGGCTTCTGCAGCAGCGCGGGACGTGGTCTGCTCGTATTCTCGCCGGGCATCCGTGACGAGGCGGTCCGCTTGATCCTCGGCCTGGGCTACCGTGGTGTTAGCGCGATCTTCGGCATCGCGCAGCATTTCATCGGCGCGAGCGCGCGCATCAGCCAAGATGGCGTCGCGGTCTGCCTCCGCCTCACTGATGGTATTGTCGGCGCGATCCTGCGCCTCGCCGATGATGTCATCACGGTGGTCTAGTACGTCCTGGGCATCGTCGAGTTCGATGGGGATTGCGTTGCGCATCTCATCGAGGATGTCCAGCACCTCGCGTCGCGGCACCATGCAGTTGGAGGTCATGGGCACACCATAGGCCTGCTCCACCATCTGCTGGAGGTCGTCCATACCCTGGAAAGTTTTGTACATGGTGTCCATCATGCACCACTAGTCACACCCGTTGCATCGTGACACACCAGAAACAGGTCAGAATTTGGCCGAAGTCTACGCGTACTTGGCCCGAACCGCGTCTACCACCGTGGCAGGCAACAAACCGGAAATATCGCCACCGTACTTCGCGACTTCCTTGCACAACGTGGAAGAAATGTAGCCGTACTCCGGTTTCGTCAACAGAAAGAACGTATCCGCCCCAGACAAGCGGTGATTCATCTGCGCCATGGGCAATTCGTATTCGTAATCCAGCGAACTACGCAACCCCTTAACCATCGCCTTGATACCGTGAGCATTCAAGTAGTCCACCAGCAACCTATCCCACACATCCACCGTGATGTTCTGAGGCGCATCGGGAAGATCGGCAATAGACCGCTCGATCAACTCCACGCGCTCCTCCGCCGTGAATAACCCCTTCTTATTGGGGTTGTACGTGACCAACACTGTCACCTCGTCCCATTGGGCGGCGGCACGCGTGAAGATATCCAAGTGGCCTAGAGTGATCGGATCAAAAGAACCTGGGCAAACTGCTCGCATGACATCCAACCTAATCGCGACCTCGCCAGATCGCCATATCAAACCGAGCGATGCCAAAGGTGCGCTTCTTTAATTTCTGCCCCGTCGTTTCAAATCCAGCCGGCCATGCGGTTTCCGCCGAATCGCTGTGGCGCTCTACAACCACAACGGCATCCTGGGTCAGCAGCGGAATGAATGCTTCAACCATGTGCGCGACGGCGTCATCCGAAAGATCATATGGCGGGTCCGCCAGCACCATGGTGTAGTGGTTGCGTTGTGCGCCGGCCACGAAGACCGACGCCTTGGCTTCAACCACACGGATCCGCGGGTGTTCGTGCACAACCTTGGCGTTATCGAGGATAGTTTTGACCGCGCGAGGATTGTTATCCACCAGGGTGACCTCCGCCGCTCCACGGGACGCGGCCTCCAACCCCAGTGCGCCCGAGCCGGCGAAGAGATCCAGCACAACCTCGTCTGCCACACCAAAGCGCGCCTCGAGGGAACTGAACAGCCCTTCGCGGGCACGGTCGCTGGTGGGGCGGGTGCCTTCACTGGGAACAGAAATGCGGCGGCCTCGAGCGGTGCCTGCGATGATTCGGGTCATGCACGATCCTCCTGGATAGGTTCTAGCTGCATCAACACATCCCCGCCGGAGACATCGACGAAGTCTTCATGAATGGTTCGCACCACCACCCCGGGCCCAGGGGCGAGCACGGGAGCTTCGAGCTTCACTGCCTCCACAATGGCCAGCTCTTGCCCGGTAGCCACGGACGTGCCATCGGCCACCAAGAAGCGCACGATGCCGGCGAAGGGAGCATGGATGTTCATACGGCACACTTTAATCGTCAGCCACTAGTGGCGTTCAATGTAGTCCTGCTCTTCAACTTCGATATCCACCACGAGGGCGCGCGCCAGCGGCTCATCGTATCGCACTAGGGCCTCGGCATACTCGCGTGCTTGGTTGATGAGGAACTCGTCTTCAGTGAGGTCCAACAAGGTGGAGCGGCGCACCCGCGAGCCCGATTGATCCGCGCCCAGCACATCACCCTCGGTGCGCTGTTTTAAGTCCAATTCCGCCAATTCGAATCCATCGGTGGTGCTGGCCACCGCATGCAATCGCTCCATGGTGGCCGGTGGTAGGGACTGGTCCGAAGGCAGCAGCAAGCACACACCCCCGTGTTCGCCACGCCCCACGCGCCCGCGCAACTGATGCAGCTGGCTCACACCAAAGG
This sequence comes from Corynebacterium auriscanis, assembly GCF_030408435.1. Classification (NCBI taxonomy): domain Bacteria; kingdom Bacillati; phylum Actinomycetota; class Actinomycetes; order Mycobacteriales; family Corynebacteriaceae; genus Corynebacterium; species Corynebacterium auriscanis. Next base: position 1,509,898 of record NZ_CP047046.1, read on the forward strand.
CATCCGCACCCAGGATGATCATCATCGTCGCATTGGGGATATCCACCCCCACTTCCACAATGGTGGTGGCGACCAGGGCATCGATCTCACCAGCAGCGAAAGCACTCATCACCTCGTCTTTTTCATCAGCGGGCATCTTGCCGTGCAGCACCCCCACACGGTAGTCGTGCAATTCCGTCTGCGACAGCCACTCGACCGTCTGCAACACCCCACCGAAACCCTCGATCCTCGGTGTGACGATGAATGCCTGCCGCCCCGCATCCAGCTCCTCCCGGCAGCGCTGCCACACTCGCGCCACCCAGTGGGGCTTCTCCAACGCCACAACTGTGGTGGACACCCCCTGGCGCGCCGTGCCCCCTGCCCGTTTAGGCAAACCGGGCAAACGCACCGGGGTGAGGTCACCAAACATCGTCATCGCCACAGTGCGCGGGATGGGCGTGGCGGTCATCACCATCATGTGCGGTGTGCGATCCACCGGTGAGTTATCGCGCAGCTTATCGCGCTGACGCACACCGAACCGGTGCTGCTCATCGACGATCACCAGACCTAGATTGAAAAACTCCACCGTCTCCTGAATCACGGCATGTGTGCCCACGACAATCGATGCCTGGCCACTAACCACATCCAACAGCGCGGCTTTGCGGTCGGCTGTCTTTTGCGATCCCGTAAGCACGGTCACCCCGACGGCACTGCCGGCGGTGCTGCGCCCCAGTAATTCCACCAGCGTGCGCGCATGCTGCACAGCCAGCACTTCCGTTGGTGCTACAAACGCGCACTGATACCCAGCTTCGATAGCCTGCAACATCGCCAGTAGTGCAACGACCGTCTTACCCGAGCCGACCTCGCCCTGCAGCAGCAGCGAGGCCGGCGTGGTGGAATCCAGCGCCGCGGAGATCTCTGCTGAGGCATCTATTTGGCCCTCGCTGAGCTCAAAAGGCAGGCTATCCACCACAGCCTGCCGCAGGGAACCCTCAGCCCCCAGGGCCATCGGCATCGAACTGCGCTGGGTGGCGTCGGCCCGCCGAAGTGCCATAACCAACTGCAACTCCAAGGCCTCGTTGAACTTCAAGCGAGCGCGCGCGGGCTCCGGCCCCTCAACGGGTGGCTGGTGAATCTGGCGCAAGGCAGTGGCGAAATCCAGCAGGGGCGCACCATATTGGTCCACCGGCCAGGTGGGGGCATCGCGGCCGGCGCGGGGGCTGGGCAGCATCTCGGTGGGATCCCCCATGCTGGACAGCACGTGTTCCATCACTCCCAGCATCTCGGCGGTGGTCGTCCCCACCCGGCGAGGATAAAACGGCAGCCACGGCCGGTTGAGGATCTCCATGGCCTTGCGGTCACTACCGGCAATATCCACGACGGTTTTCAAAGGGCCGAATGCGCCGAACTGCGATTCGTCTTTCACGAACACACTGACGTAAGACACGTTCTTAAGCTCCCACTGCTGCCGGAACAGCGCCAATTTGCCGTAGAACATCAAAACGTTGCCCGGCTGCAAACATGTGCGGTGCAGATGGACGTTGCCGAACATTGCGAACGACAGTCTGGTACTACCTGTGACGATCTGCACCCGCATGTACCTCCGCGCACCGCGCCCAGAGGTGTTGGAGCGCTCCTCCACCTTTTCCACGCGGGCAATGCACGTGAACATCTCCCCTTCGAACATCAGGTCTTGCGCATCGGGAAAGCTGGCGCGCACATAGCGGTTGGGGAAGAACATCACCGCATCTGTGAGGGTCTTTAACTTGGGTTTATCGGCGAGTTTGCGCGCGCGATCAGGGGTAATGGCTAGCGATAGTGGTCGCGCGTCGAGCCAACCCAGCATCTATTCCACTCCGATCTGAAAGTCCTGCCCCATGTCGTCGGCCTGGTGCAAGTCGAATTCGGCATCGGGGAAACGCTCCCGTAGGCGCGCAATCATCTGCTGCGCCGACTGCTCCGTTACGTCCGGCCCGCTGTACAAAACAGTGACCAGTTCCCCACCCTCGTGCAGCAGATCGGCGATGCTTTCTTCCGCGTTAGTCGCCGCACAGCTGAGCCACCGTTGCACGGAGACCGCGTCCACCATTTCCTCCACGCAATCGTCCCAATCCGCGCTGGGATCGAAAACTGCCAGCGCGGCCAGCCCACCCACGAGGGCTTCGGTATTGATCACGTCGATTTCGGTACCGCTGGTCATCAACGCCGTCGTATCGCGGCCGTTAGCCAGCACTATGACAGGTTCGCGGCCGACTTGCTGCAGGGCTTTTTTCACTGCTTCTTTGTTACTCGACGCCAAACTCACCGCGCCCGCAGCCTCAAACATAGCGGCGGCTCCGCCCGGAGGGGTCAGGGCGATGATGGGTGCCGACGACGTGGATTCACCACCTGACGGGGCTGGCGCCTCGGCGGGTAGGGCCTCAATGCGCAAGTCACTAACGGTTCCCAGCGTATAAGCCTTTTCGATGATTGCCCCCGCCTGTTGTGAGTGCACGTGCACGGTCATGCTGCGCTCATCGAGAGCTCCGATGATAACGCTATTGCCGTGGGTATCGAGGAATGCGCGGAGTTCTGTGGCTTCAGGATCGGATTCGGTGGACTCGAAGAAGAACATGACTTCCAGCTCGGAAGCGACAGCGACATGGGGAGATGGGTTGTGAGCGGCAGCGTGGGATACCGCGCTGCGAGCGGGCTGCGCCGATGGCAGCGTAGCCAACAAGCTGTGTTCGTTCTTACCGCCCAATACGTCCAACAGAGCCTGGGCAATCACCACAAATCCACGGCCGCCGGCATCCACGACCCCGGCTTCCGCCAACACCGGCAACTGCTCCGGCGTGCGGACCAGCGCTTCTTCCGCGGATGTCACCACTGCGCTCACCACGTCAAGCAATTCCGCAGCTGGGGAATCCTCAACAACGCGCCACGCGCCCTTGGCGGCAGCATCCAGCACGCTGATAATCGTGCCCTCCACTGGGGCCGAGATTGCTTCGCGGACGTAGTCCGCGGACTGCTGCAGCATTTTCGCCACTGCAGTGGCATCGACCGGTCCGGTGGCAGCAATCTGGGACAGTGAGCGCAGGACTTGGCTGATCACCAGCCCCGAATTACCGCGCGCGTTGCGAACGGCCCCGGAGGCCAGGGCGCTGGCGACGGCGCTGACATCGTGGGCGTCGACAAAAGAGGTAGCTTCGGCGGCCTTGGTCATCGTGTGGGCCATGTTGGACCCCGTATCGGAATCCGGGATCGGAAATACGTTAATGGTGTTGATTTCCGCCTGGGCTTCCTGCAAGCCGCGGGCCGCCCGGTGGGCCCAGTCCACGAGCAGGCGACCGTTCAGGTGGTCAGGACGATTATCAGCTGCCATTGACTACCTTTCGTCCCTCGTCGTGTGTGCCCGCGTGTCGGTAAGATCCCAATCGACGGGCTGCCCTCCTTGGGCAATCAGAATCTCATTGACCTTACTAAATGGACGGGAGCCGAAAAAACCCCGGTAGGCCGAAAGCGGCGACGGGTGCGCAGACTTCACGCACCGGTCTTCCCCAATGAGCGGCGCTAGTTGTTGCGCGGGTTTGCCCCACAAAATCGCCGCGAAGTGCTGGTTTTGCGCGACCTGTCGAACGGCGGCCTCCGTAACCTGTTCCCACCCCATTCGGGCGTGACTGTGGGCCTGGCCAGCAGCCACGGTCAACACGCGGTTGAGCAGCAAGACGCCCTGATCCACCCATGGCTGCAACGTGGCTGCATGGGAGTTCGTAGGGTATGGCAGACCGAGGTCCTCAGCGTACTCCTTAAAGATATTGACCAAGGACTTCGGCAGCTTGCCACCCACGTGTAGTGGATCCACCGCGAAACTCAAACCGACCGCGTGCCCGGGTGTGGGATACGGATCCTGTCCCACAATCAGCACCCGGACATCCCGCGGATCCATTTCGAAGGCGCGCAAAATGTTGTCTTGCGCGGGAAGAATCTGCTCAGCGGGAGTTGCTTGGAAAGCCCTGGCGAGCGCTCCGTCTAACCCGGGCAGATCCCACGCGGGGTGCACGCGGGGCGTCGAGTGAAAAGAAGCAGGTGCATTCGTCACAGGGACTGCCAGCCTTCAGTGAACTTCGGGCGAGCACCATCTACGAGAACGGCCGGTTCATCGGTGTACTCGCCGAAAACGTCCACAGCTACCTTGCTGGTGAGGCTGCGAACGCGGCCGATCGCGTTGAATCCGGAGGGCACGCGGGTATCGGTGGTGCCCAGCAACGTGTGATCTTCCCCGCCGGTCAGCACCCACTTCCAAGCGTCCCCGCCCACGCATTCAGCGGCGTGCAGAAGCTTGTGATCAGGTGCGATAGCGGCGGATTCGATGTCCAGGCACACCGCAGAACGGTCCGCAATCAGCCCTAGGTCGCGGATCAGCCCATCGGAATTGTCGGTCATCGAGGCCGCCCCGGCTGCCCTCGCCACCGAACCGCGCGCGACGGGCAAGCACGGTGCACAGTGCCATTGCACCAGTTCTTGCAGGATCGGATCATCGTGGGGAATCGCGCGCCGGGATCCAAAGTGCTCTAGGATCGCCAACCCGGCCGCGGAATAACCGATGTGACCGGAGGCGATAACTTGGTGGCCCACACCCGCTCCATCCAACGTCAGCGCGGGGGCGGGACCGGCAAGTTCCCCCAGCGCGGTGAGGGAAATAACCAGGTCCTTGGATTTCACCACGTCGCCGCCCACCAACTCCGCGGCCCAAGGCGAGGCGGCCTCGTGGATACCGCGGGCGATGTCCGCCACCGTCTGCAACGACAGGTCGCCCGGGGTAGCAATGGCCAGCAGTACCGCAGTTGGGCGTGCCCCCATCGCCTGAATATCGGCGAAGGACTGCGTGACCGCCTTGATGCCGACCTCGCGTGGCAATGAATACTGAAAATCGAAATGACGACTTTGCACCAGGATGTCCGTCGAGCACACGTGACGAGAGTTCGGGGCAGTAACCTCCAAAACCGCAGCATCGTCGCCATTGAGCGAACTGGGTGCCGCTGTGCGAATCGCCGCGATGGTGCGGGCCTCCCCGGCTTGGGAGACGGTGAGTGACTCTCGCATCATTTCCTTTGCTTCGGTAGTTGCTGTAGGAACGTGATTAGCCAGTGTCCGTGACGGTTTCTACAATGAACTCTCATGAGCACGCAGGCATCCACCGCTTCACCGGCTGGCACATCGGATAACAACTCGGCTAATCCAACCTCCGACAACACTACCCCGAGGTTCTTCATCTTTCTGGCGTTAGCGTTGGGCGTAATCTTCGTTGCGGGAGTTTTGGCCGGCGCGAAGGTCCTCAACGATCGCAACACGTACTCCCCAGTCACCATGGGTCCCGTCGATGCCCCGCAGGCAGATTCCGCGCAGTGCCGGGATCTTACTGGAGCTTTGCCGCAGCGGACCGCTGGTTTCCGCATAGTGGATGTGCACGCACCCGCGCCTGCCGGAACCGCGGCCTACCGCAACGAGCAGGGAACGGAGTTGACCATTCGTTGTGGTGTGAACGCGCCCGATCAGTACACGCAGGCCAGCCTCACCGAGCAGCACGCCGGCACGCAGTGGTTGCCCATCACGGATGCCACCCCCGGATCCAACCTGCGCACGTATTACACGGTGGGCGCAGGCCCAGTGATTGCCGTGACCTCGGAAGCAGATTTTTCCGGGGCGCTGGATGACTTTGGGTCCGTTGTTTCTTCTTATACCGACGCCGCTACGGCCCCAGCGCGCAAGCCTTACCCCTTGTCGACACAAAAGCCCGCGGCCACGGTCAACGCGAAGGTCTGCGCCACATTTCTCGATGCCCTGCCGGGCAAACTCGGTGATTACACCCGCGTGGGCGGGGATGATCCGGCGGCATCCAAGGCTCCGGAGCACTCGGCAACGTTCCGCGCGGATCGTCGCGAACCAATCGTCGTGCGCTGCGGCTTGGATATGCCGAAGGGGTACAAAGCCGGTGAACGCCTGAGCTCCGTCAATGACGTGCCGTGGTTCGCAGAGCCCGGCCTAGCCCAAGGCTCCACCAGCGGAAATTGGTTTGGCTTGGGTCGCGAGGAGATCGTGGGGATCTCCATGCCAGGTGCCCAGCAGGATAATGCGGTGATCACCGAAGTCAGCAAGGCCATGACCGCGACGATGAAGAAAACTGAAAACTAGTCGTGCGCCAGCGTTGGGGTGCTAGTCGTGCGCCAGCGGTGGGGAGCTAGTCGTGCGCCAGCGGTGGGGTGCTAGTCGTGCGCCAGCGTTGGGGTGCTAGTCGTGCGCCAGCGGTGGGGAGCTAGTCGTGCGCCAGCGGTGGGGAGCTAGTCGTGCGCCAGCGGTGGGGTGCTAGTCGTTCACCAGCGCACGGGCGATGAGAATATCCAATAGCTGGGAGTATTTCATCCCACCCGCGATGAACATCTGAGGGTACATCGAGATCGGGGTGAATCCCGGGAGGGTGTTGATCTCATTGAGGATGACCTGCCCGCTGTCAGTGACAAAGAAGTCCACGCGAGCCAGGCCCTCACAGTTCAGAGCCTCAAAGGTACGGACGGCCAAGCGACGGACCTCCGCGGTGGCTTCCTCGCCGATGGGGGCGGGAATGCTAGGGGTGACGTTGTTATCGACATACTTGGCGTCGAAACCATAAAAGCCCTCGTTGCTGTCTTCAGTGCCCTCTAACATCGCGGGGGCAGAAGCAACTACGGAACCCTCGGGGTATTGGAGCACGCCACATTCCACCTCTCGGCCGTGAATCATGGATTCCACGATCACCTTGCCGTCGTGGTCAAAGGCGATCTCCACCGCCTGGGGGAAGTCCTCCCACTCGTCGACCTTGGAAATGCCGATGGAGGAGCCACCGCGGGCGGGCTTGACGAAGACGGGCAAGCCCAGGCGCTGCTGTTCGTCAGCAGTGAGTTCGCGGTTTTCAGTAAGGATGAGCTCCTCGCCACACGGCACACCGGCCTGGGAGGCCAAGCGCTTGGTGTACTCCTTGTCCATACCCGCAGCCGATGCCAGCACGCCATTGCCTACATACGGAACGCCCGCCAGCTCGAATAGCCCCTGGATAGTGCCGTCCTCGCCGTTTTGACCGTGCAGAACAGGGAAGATCACGTCAATGGTGGCGAAAGTTTCACCGGCGCGTTCGCCCGAAATGTATCGCAACTCCCCTCGCTGGGCGCCCAGGACCAGTTGGACGTGCTCCCCACGATCGCGAACCGTGGGCATTTCGCGACCGTTGGCGCGCAGCTCGGTGGTGTCCGTCGCACCGGGAACCCACGCCCCTTGCGGGGTAATGCCCACCGGAATGACCTCGTAGCGCGTGGAATCCAAGTGGTCCATGATCGCGCCTGCGGAGATGCAGGAAACAGAGTGCTCGGTGGACTGTCCGCCGTAGAGAACGGCGACCCGGGCGCGGTGCTCAACGCGGTTCTGGGCGCGGTTCTCGGCGCGGTGTTCAACGCGGTTCTGGGCGCGGTTCTGGGAGGAAGAATCGTAGTCAGCTGCAGGTGTATTCATCGCTTCACAGTGTAGCGCTTGGGCGAGTCATTCCGACTTACGGCTGCGGCCCAACAGACGCTGCAGCATCTCTTCCACGGGTGCGCCGCGGTGGCAAACGTCCACCATCGCATCGGCGATGGGAACCTCTACCCCATTCTTTTCGGCCAGCTCAGCGATGGACTGGCAAGAAACCACTCCCTCTGCGACTTGCCCCTTGTTCGCCTTCGCAGCTTCTTCCGGAGTGGCGCCCTCACCCAGACGCACCCCAAAGCGACGATTGCGCGACAGCGGGGAGGTACACGTGGCCACCAGATCCCCCATCCCCGCCAAACCGGCCATGGTGCGGGCATCGGCTCCAAGGGAAAGGGCCAGGCGAGTGCTTTCTGCCAACCCGCGGGTGATGACCGTGGCAGCGGTATTATCACCGAATCCCATTCCGTGGGCAATGCCAGCCGCGAGTGCGATCACGTTCTTGGATGTGCCCGCCACTTCGCAACCCACCACATCAGTATTGGTGTACGGACGGAAGTATGGGGCAGCCGCCGCCGCTTGGATCAACTGCGCGCGGGACATGTCCTCGCAGGCCACCACGGTGGCTGCAGGCTGGCCCAGCGCGACTTCCTTAGCAAGGTTCGGGCCGGTCAGCACGGCCACCCGATCTGATTCAATGCCTGCAACCTCGCTAATAACCTGGCTCATGCGCATGCCGGTGGAATGCTCGATGCCCTTAGCCAGGCTCACCACGGCCGCGTCACTACCGATGAATCCCTTCCACTGGGTGAGGTTATCGCGCAGCGTCTGGGAAGGCACACCCAGCACCACGATTTCTGCGCTATCAATCGCAGCTTCCGGATCGGGGGTGGCCGTCAGTGCCTGAGGCAATTCGATATCGCCAAGGTAGGCGGAGTTTGTGCGCTTGGCATTGATCTCCTCTGCTACCTCAGCTCGCCTGGCCCACAAACGCACTTCGTTGCCGGCATCTGCAAAAACTTTCGCGACGGTGGTTCCCCAGGAACCCGCGCCCATTACTGCTACCCGCACCATGCGCTACACAACCCCTCAACGTTCGTTATACGATGTGCTTTGTTTATTGAGAACCTTATCGGAAGGCAGCTTCAACTCGTGATCTCCCACACCGGAACTGGTGACCTCTCTACGTCGCTGGCTATGAGCCACCACGGCGAAGGGCACATCTGCCGCATCGGCTCCCGCCCTGCTGAGGAATTCGCACGCCCAACTTTCGCCGCGGGCGCGATGGTGTGGCGTCGAGGTAAAGACGGCATCCGTATCGCGGTCATCCACCGCCCCCGCTACGATGACTGGTCCTTGCCCAAGGGCAAGGTCGATCCTGGGGAGAACCTGGCTGGTACGGCCATTCGCGAGATCGGCGAGGAAACCGGCATCACCGCCCGGCTGGGCTGGTTGCTGGGATACGTGCACTACCCCGTGGGAAGTCGCACGAAGGTGGTCTACTACTGGACGGCGGAATCCCTCGAGGAGAACTTCGAGCCCAACGAAGAGTCCGATGAGCTGCGGTGGGTGACGTTTGAAGAGGCCAAAGGCCTGCTCAGCTATGAGATCGACTTGGACGTGGTCGCCGCTGGCGAGGCAATGGTGAACCTGGGCGTGAACCGCCGTGTTCTGTACGTTCGCCACGCTAAGGCGCACGCGCGCGAAGGGTGGGCAGGTAACGATGATCTGCGCCCATTGGCGAAGAAGGGGCGCAGACAGTCGGAGATGCTCATCACGCAACTTTCGGGATACCGACCCGAAGTGTTGTTCTCGGCCGCCCCAGAGCGCTGTGTAGATACCCTTACTCCCCTGTCGCAGGACCTCACGCTACAAATTCAGGTCGACGCCGAGCTGGGCGACCACGGTTGGGAGCAGGGCGAAGATGTCGCCATGAACGCGTTCCGCCGGGTAGCCTTCGACCGCGACGGAGTCAGCGACAACGGCGGAGAGGCCCCCGTGAAGGTGATCTGTGGTCAGGGCGCGGTCATCCCGGGCGTGCTGGCGCGACTTGCTGCGGAAGCCGATATCGAGATCGACGACATGCGTGTGAAGAAATCCTCCGCTTGGGTTTTACACTTCCGCGATGACAAGCTGCTGGGTATTGACTACTTGGCGAGCCCGCTACCGGTGAAGTAACCGGCAGCGTCGCCGGTGCCATGGCCGCGCCGAGATGCGCCGAGGTGGGCAGGAACGATGCCAGAGTGCGCGGCTTGGAGCTGGGTCGCGCCGAAAACGGGCCGCCGAGGTGAGCTGACAAGCTGCGCAGGAACTACGCCAGCGTACGCGGCATGGAGCTGGGTCGCGCGAAGATGCGCTGAGGCGAGCTGACAAGCTGCGCCCCGGCGCCGAGAGTGGGCCGCGGCAGTGTTGGCAAAGATTCTATGCCTACCGGTAGCCCTCCCGTTCACCCCGGCGCCGAGAGTGGGCCGCGGCAATAGTGGCGAAGATTCTATGCCTACCAGTAGCCCTCCCGTTCACCCCGGCGCCGGCACCCTCCAAACGAAATACAAATGTGCAGCAGAAGTCGAACAAAAACGCGCGGAAGGGTCAGGCGGTGAATGCAACATCTTCGGATGGGTCGAGGTTAAAGAATACTTCCCTCGGGGTCAGTCCATCTAGCACCACCCGTGGAGTGTCGTTGATGAGGTCTTCATATTCCTGGAGTTGCTCATGGGTCACCGTGGCAAGATCGGTGCCTTTCGGAATGAATCGGCGTAGCTCGGCATTAATATTCTCGTTACTCGGCCGCTGCCATGGGGAGTGCGGATCGCAGAAGTAGAGCTTCAACCCCTCAAAATGTTCGGCCAGCTGACCACTGGCAGCCATTTCCGCTCCCTGATCCCAGGTCAGGGTCTGGACGCGACGGTCCGGGGCGATAGCCATCTGGTTGATCTGCCCGAGCATGTCTTTCAACGCGGTGACCACGGTCTGGGACGTGTGATCGGTGGTTAACAACCTAGCCATGAACAACCGGCTATGCCGTTCTATCAAGGTGATGATCGCGTGCTTTCCACCCTGAGCGCCTAACACGAGATCACCTTCCCAATGCCCTGGCACTGCCCGGTCAGCAGCCTGTGGTGGGCGGGTGGAGTATTGTCGCGCCATGAACCCATGGTTTCGCCCCGCGTCCGCGAGTCGGTAGCTTCGAGCGGGGTCGTCGTCCTGTGCGACCTGACCGAAAGGGCGTAGTCGACGGTTAACTCATGGCGTAGCCCACCAGCTGCTTGGACGTAGAGGGCTTGGTACATCGTTTCGTGTGACAAGGTCAACTCCTGATGAATGCCGGATAAACGTTTCAGCCTAGCTACGATACGTTTCGGTGAGACCTGCCGGTTCAAGCAGTCGAATGACGATACGTCGTAACGTGGTATGAGCATCAAGTTTTCGCGGTTTCGGGCGTTTGGCCGCATCGATGCTGCGTTGCTGGGCTATCAGTGGGTGATACACCCCGTCGATACTGTTGCGGGTTACCTCGCGGCTGATCACGCTGGGATGCCTGCCGAGTTGTCGGGCGGTGCGGCGGATGGAATAACTCTGATCTAGGCAAAACTTGATGTAGACCCTGTCGAACGCGGTTAAGCGCATACCCCGGCCGACTTTGACTGTCGCTGGCTGATAATTCACCACCACGGGGTCTACTGACAACACAATGGGTTGATCACGGTTACTTGTCGACGATACCGACGGGCGGGACACAGGCATGACAGAATTATGTACCCACCGGTACACGGTAACCGGATGGACACCAGTTCTGGCGGCAATATCGTGATCACTTCGCCCAGCACATGCTAAGAACATGACCATCATCTGGGTGGTTGTCTTGTGGGTGGCAAGACCACCACCACCACGTCCCCGCGCAAGGCGCGCACCTTGGCTTGTGATGTAGTCCCGCAACGCACGGTCGGTACAGCCAGTGGCTTGGGCTGCGTGCAGTGCGCTGTAGCGGTGGTTCGCGATCAGGTCGAAAGCAGCAACAACAGCAGGATCGGGAGTGTAGGACATCATCAACACCTCATGAACAAATCAGGGTGTTGCATTCACCACTAGACCCCACCCGCCATTTTGTCAGAGTTCTGCTGCACATCGTGCGAACCGACGCGCGAACGGCGGGTGCCACGCCGAAACGGGCCGCCGAGCCGCGCAGGAACTATGCCAGCGTACGCGGCTTGAAGCTGGGTCGCGCGAAGATGCGCTGAGGCGAGCTGACAAGCTGCGCAGGAACTATGCCAGAGTGCGCGGCTTGGAGCTGGGTCGCGCCGAAAACGGGCCGCCGAGGTGAGCTGACAAGCTGCGCCCCGGCGCCGGCACCCTCCAAACGAAATACAAATGTGCAGCAGAAGTCGAACAAAAACGCGCCATTTTGTCAGAGTTCTGCTGCACATCGTGCGAACCGACGCACGAACGGCGGGTGCCACGCCGAGAGGGGCCGCCGAGCCGCGCAGGAACTACGCCAGAGTACGTGGCTTGAAGCTGGGTCGCGACGAAAACGGGCCGCCGAGCCGCGCAAGTGCTACGCCAGAGTGCGTGGCTTGAAGCTGGGCCGCCCCGCCTCATAATCCTCAATGGCTTGCTCGTTGCGCAAGGTCAGACCAATGTCATCCAGCCCCTCCATCAGGCGCCAGCGAGTGTAGTCGTCCACCTCGATGGTGAAGGTGTGCGTGCCCAGCTGCGCTGTGCGGTCCTCTAGGTTCACAGTCATCTGCGCACCGGGTTCTTGCTCCAGCAGCTTCCAGATCAGCTCGATATCCGATTGCTCCAGCGTGGCCGCCAGCAATCCCGCCTTACCGGAGTTCCCGCGGAAAATATCGGCGAAACGGCTGCTGAGGACAACCCGGAATCCGTAGTCCATCAATGCCCACACCGCGTGCTCACGCGAGGATCCCGTTCCGAAATCGGGGCCCGCCACCAGCACGGAGGCGCCTTCATAGGCCGGCTGGTTGAGGATAAACTGTGGGTCTTTGCGCCAGCCGGCGAAAAGGCCGTCTTCGAATCCCGTGCGCGTTACTCGCTTGAGGTACACCGCTGGGATGATCTGGTCGGTATCTACATTGGAGCGCGTCAGCGGCGCTGCCACTCCTTCGTGCGTATGGAACTTCTCCATGTCGGTTGCTCTTTTCTTTCGCGTGGGTGCTGATTTTTTGGTTACTCGACGCCAAACTCTTCAGTGGAACGGCGCAGGGCGTCATACCAAATCGGCAGGTGAAGACAAGAAACCGCGAACTGCCGTGGCGGCGGCGACCGGGGGCGAGACAAGGTGCGTGCGCCCACCTTTGCCCTGGCGACCCTCAAAATTGCGGTTGGATGTGGAGGCGCTGCGCTCCCCCGGCTTGAGCTGATCCGGGTTCATGCCCAGGCACATGGAACAACCCGGCAGGCGCCACTCGGCACCGGCGGCTAGGAAAATCTTGTCCAGGCCCTCCTCTTCGGCCTGCGCTTTCACGCGTGCAGACGATGGGACCACCAGCATCTGGACATGGTCACTGACCTGGCGGCCCTCGAGGACCTCAGCAGCGGCGCGCAGGTCTTCGATGCGGGAGTTTGTGCAGGAACCGAGGAAAACGGTATCGATCTTGACCTCGCGCAGTGGCATGCCGGGCTGCAGATCCATGTACTCCAGGGCGCGTTCTGCGGCGGCGCGGTCGGCGTCGTTGGTGAAGTCCTCTAGGTGCGGGATGGCCTCATGCAACGGTAGGCCCTGACCTGGGTTGGTACCCCAGGTGACGAATGGCGTGATCGCGCTGCCGTCGATGTGGACGACGGTATCGAAGGTGGCATCGTCATCGGTACGCAGGGAGCGCCAGTAGTCCACGGCCGCATCCCAATCGTCGCCGGTGGGTGCGTGCGGGCGACCCTTCAGGTATTCGAAGGTGATGTCATCCGGGGCAATCATTCCGGCGCGGGCGCCCGCCTCGATGGACATGTTGCACATGGTCATGCGGGCTTCCATAGACAGCTTTTCGATGGCCTCGCCACGGTATTCGATGATGTGACCCTGCCCGCCGCCGGTGCCGATCTTGGCGATGATGGCCAGGATCAGGTCCTTGGACGTCACGCCGGGTTGCAATTCGCCCGAGACCTCGATGCCCATGGTTTTGAAGGGCTTCAGCGGCAGGGTTTGGGTAGCCAGGACGTGTTCGACCTCTGAGGTGCCGATGCCCATCGCAATGGAGCCGAAAGCGCCGTGCGTGGACGTGTGCGAGTCACCGCACACCACGGTCATCCCCGGTTGAGTGAGGCCCAGCTGGGGGCCGACAGTGTGGACGATGCCCTGGTCGATGTCGCCCATAGAGTGCAGGCGAATGCCGAATTCCTTGGCGTTATCGCGCAGGGTGGATACTTGCAGGCGGGAAGTCTTGTCTTCGATTTCCAGCAAGTTCCCGCTAGCTACGCCGATGGTGGGGACGTTGTGGTCCTCGGTGGCGATGGTTAGGTCCGGCCGGCGGACGGGGCGGCCGGCTTGACGCAGCCCGTCGAATGCCTGCGGCGAGGTAACCTCGTGGACGAGGTGCAAGTCGATGTAGAGCAGGTCGGGGCCACCATCGGTGCCGGGGGCGACGACGTGATCGCGCCAAACTTTCTCCGCTAGGGTCAGCGGTTTATTCGCGTGCTCAGCTGTTGTGGACACTGCTTACCTCTTTTCTGGTTATCACTACCACCATTCCACGGTGTGGGATGTACAATATCAAACTATGGGAAACGATGTAGAAGTTCCAAACACAAGCGGCATTCAAGTTTTGGATAGAGCCGTTTATCTGTTGAACGTCATCGCCGCTCGCCCCAGCAACCTAACCCAGCTGTGCGAGCTCACCGGCCTCCCGCGTGCAACCACCCACCGTATTGCGGTCGCACTGGAGAAGCATCGCCTCATCCAGCGCGATGAAGAAGGCCGTTGGCGAATTGGCCAGGGCGTGATTGAATTGGCCCCGCGTAGCAGCAACCGTCTGCTGGAGGCTGCCGATGAGGTTTTGCCCGAACTGGTCAAGGAAGTCGGCGAGGCCGTGCAAGTGTATCGCCGTAGCGGTTTTGAACGCGTGTGCGTAGCCGCGATCAGCCCTTCTGCGGGCCTGCACGATATTGTGCCCGCTGGACATCGAATGACCTTGGCCGCTGGATCAGCCGCCAAGGTCTTGGTGGCCTATGGCACGGAGGATCTGCGCCGGGAGGTCTTGCCCACTGCGGCTTACGATCGTGCAGAGCTAGACCAGATCAGGACGCAAGGGTGGGCGGAATCGGTCGCCGAGCGCGACGTATCGCTGGCCAGCTGTTCCGTTCCTATTTTGGATGCTGGCGGTGGCTTGGTCGCGGTATTGTCCACATCTGGCCCTGTGGATCGATTGCGCCCATCGCCGGCAGATCGCTACAAGGACACTCTGTTGGCAGGTGCCAAACGGATTGGTGAGTTGCTGTAGTTTGTACCGGTGCTGGTGAGCGCTGTTCGACCGCAACCAACGGCAATACAGCCGCAACCGCCGGCACCGCAGCCGCAACCACCGGCAACGCAGTCAGTGAACCCTAATCCTTCTGCGCGTTGGATGTTACTGCGCGCAACCCGGTCACCCCACCCGCTAGGATTGCCGCTCCAACTGTCATCACCAGCGCCATCGGCAGAGCCGACGAACCATCGCCCACACCTGTCAAAGGTGCGATTCCTGCCGCGAAGGTGAATTGGAATGCCCCTAGCAGCGCCGAGCCGGAGCCCGTGCGCCCCTCGGAAGCCTGCATCGCCAGCGCCACGGTATTCGGGAACAAGAAACCATTCGACCCCACGAGGATAAAGAACCCAATCATGAGAGGAATGGCGGCGGCATCGAATACAAGGACCGTCACCAGGATCCACAGCACCGCTGCGCCCATGACCCCCGTCACGATGCTCACCCACTTCAACACGGGCACCTTGGTCACAATCCGGGAATTCAGCAAGTTTGCAATCACCAGCGTTGCGGAATTAATGGTGAACATAACCGAGTACTGAGCCGTACTAAAGCCATTGAGGCGAATCATAATGAACGAACTACCGGCGATATAGGAAAACATCACAGCGAAGGCCGATACGAACATCAGCAGAGTAAATAGGAAGGAAGGTTCAGTAAGCAGCTTGCCCATGGACCCGAAAATTTTTCGGAACCCATTGGTATTCCTAGCCTCTTCCGGCAATGTTTCCGGAACCATCCAATAAGCTCCAACCAGTGTCCCGAAAGCCAAAAGCGCTAGGAATACAAATACCGAACGCCAGCCAAACGCGGGCACCAAGAAGCCACCAATGGCTGGGGCAATGACGGGAGCGATGGATTGCACGGCCATCAACGTGGAAAACGCTTTGGCCACACCCACTCCCCGGCCTAAATCGGCAATGATCGCTTTAGATAGCACCACTCCCGCGGCGCCAAAGAATCCTTGTAGCATGCGGGCGATGATAAGCACCAAGATCGAAGGTGCCATAGCTGCCACAATTGAGGCAATAACGGATCCACCCAGCCCTATCAGGAGCAACCGGCGCCTGCCCCGTTGATCCGACAATGGACCAATCAGCAGCTGCGCCAACCCCATCGTCACCAAGAAACCGGTCAGGCTCAACTGAGCGACCGATGCGCTCACATCGAATTCGTGAGCAATTTGATCCAACCCCGGCACGTAGGCATCGATCGCGAAAGGCGCGAAACCCCCGCCCAAAGCTAAGACGACAATGGTCCCGCGACTCAGTCCCGCCCTTTGATTTTCTCCATTAGACATGCGGAAAATACTACTCCGCCCGCCCGGTAGTTGTCATATCAACTAACTGAAAGCTTGGACAGGTCAACGGGGGCTCGTGCCGGCCCCCACCTCAGCCGGACCGGCTCCCACCTCAACTGTGCTAACACTTGCTCAGCCGGACCGGCCCCCACCTCAACCGCGCTAACACTTGCTCAGCCGCACCGGCCCCCACCCCAACCGCACCAGCCCCACCCCAGCCACACCAGTACTTACTCCCGCGGCCCCAATTCCTTTTCCAGAACCTCCTGGACCACCTTCATCGCGCTCAAAGCCGCCGGAGCGCCACAGTAACCCGAGGCATGGATCACCGCTTCGGTGATCTCCTCCCGCGTCAGACCATTTTCTAAGCCACCACGTACATGTCCGCGCAACTCCTCGGTCGCCCGCAGCGCCACCAGCATGCCAATGTTCAACAAACTACGATCGCGCTTCGCCAATCCCGGCCGGTTCCACACAGCTCCCCACACGGTCGCAGTCACATGCTTTTGCAGTTCCTCCCCGTCCTTGCCCGCATTCCGTAGCAATGCCGCATCCACAAACTCGTCCCCCATGACCTCCCGGCGCGTTGCAATCCCCGCCTCGAAGGCCGTTGTCATGGCATCGCTCAAACCGGTGGCACCGTCTAACTCGGCTGCGTTGTCCCCCTGTTGGCCGACGCCCCCCGCCGCCCCACCGTTCATATTCCGTTGGTCATTCGCTGTCATCTCAGTCATCCTCCAATGCTTCTTGCGCGGCCTGCACTATTCATTTAACCCTAGGGAGGAACGTGACCCCGAAGAAGAAACGTGCCCCTCCGAAGTAGATACGTGACCCTGAAGAAGAAACGTGCCCCTCCGAAGAAGGAACGTGAACCCGAAGAAGAAACGTGACCGAGAGTGGCGACACACTAACGGAGAACGAGGATGAAGGGTGCGAGGGGCGTCGGTTAGAAAGGGGCGGGTCGTTAAGAAAGCGTCAAAAAACGTTGGGATGCGGCGGGCGCGGTGCTGAGATCATCAGCATGCTTTATGACGTTTTAATGGTCGCAGTGACCTGTGCCCTCTTCGGCGCAATGGGTGCCGCTGTCAAGGCGGTGGACAAGCTATGAGTTGGGAATTGGTTGTCGGGGCGATTCTGGGAATCCTCGCCATCATCTACCTACTGATCGCGTTGCTGAACCCGGAGAAGTTCTCATGACCGGCACGATCACAGGGTGGATCCCTGTCATCATCGTTCTGATTGCCCTGGCGGGTGTGTACGTACCTTTGGGCAATTACATGGCCAGGGTGTTTACGGGTCCCGGGCAAGCGGGTCCCGGGCAATCGGGCTCTGCACATACGGGTTTCGAGAAGCTGGTGTATCGGCTCACGGGTGTGAATCCCGACGGGCAACAAAAGTGGACGCGTTACGCGGCCAGCGTATTGGCGTTTTCCACTATCAGCCTGGTGTTCCTGTACCTGCTGCAGCGCGTGCAGCAATGGTTGCCACTGAACCACGGCAAGGAGCCGGTGACGTGGGATCAGGCGTGGAACACCGCGGTCTCGTTCACCACAAACACAAACTGGCAGTCCTATTCCGGTGAAGTGGCCATGAGCATCCTCACGCAGATGGCCGGCCTGGCCGTGCAGAATTTTGTGTCTGCAGCTGTGGGTATCACCGTGGCTATTGCACTGATCCGCGGGTTGGCCAATCGGCTGGGTAATGGGGAGATCGGCAACTTCTGGGTGGACCTCACCCGTGCCGTTTTCCGCGTGCTGCTGCCGATGGCGGTCATTGGTGCGGTCCTGTTAATTTCGCAAGGTGCGATCCAGAACTTCCATGCCCCCACGACGGTGCAAACGATCACCGGTGGTCAGCAGACCATTCCGGGTGGTGCGGTGGCGTCCCAGGAAGTCATCAAGGAACTGGGCACGAACGGCGGTGGTTACTTCAACGCGAACTCCGCCCACCCGTATGAAAACCCGAACGCATGGACCAACATGCTGGAGATCTTCTTGATCCTGGTAATCCCCGTGAGCCTCACCCGGACCTTCGGGAAAATGATTGGTGATACCCGTCAGGGCTGGGCCGTTCTGGCTGCAATGGCCGTGTTGTACTTCGGCTCTCTGGCTGTGGTGATGTCCAGCGAGACCTCCTTGGCCGCATTCCAAGGTGGCGGTATGGAGGGCAAGGAATACCGCCTAGGTGTACTGCCATCGTCGTTCTTTGCCGTGACCACAACGATGACCTCCACGGGTGCGGTTGATTCGTTCCATTCCAGCTACCACCCACTGGCCGGTGGCATGTTGATTCTGGACATGATGTTGGGCGAGATTTCTCCAGGCGGAGTGGGCACCGGCCTATACGGCATGTTGATGATCGCACTGTTGAGTGTGTTCGTAGCCGGGCTGATGGTGGGCCGTACCCCGGAGTACTTGGGCAAGCGAATTGGTGTTTCGGAGATCACCAAGGTGAGCCTGTACATCCTCGTGATGCCGGCGTTGGTGTTGGCGGGTGTGGGTGTTTCAGCCATGCTTCCATCCACCCGCGATGCCGTTTCCGCATCGGGTCCACACGGGTTTAGCGACCTGGTGTATGCCTACACCTCGGCCTCCAACAACAACGGTTCTGCGTTTGCTGGCTTCGGCGCGGATACCCCGTGGTTCAACATCACTTTGGGCTTGTGCATGCTGCTTGGTCGGTTCCTGCCCATCATTATGGCGCTGGCGCTGGCCGGTGACTTCGCCACGCAAAAACCGGCTGCGGAAACTGCCGGAACTCTACCTACTCACCATCCGCAATTCGTGGGCGTGATGGTCGGCATCGCCATCATTGTTGGCGCCCTGACCTTCCTGCCTACCTTGGTCCTCGGCCCATTGACGGAGGCTTTGTCATGACAACCGCACATCTTTCTACTTCCGGCGATGCTGTTCGCCTTAATCCCGACGCCCCGCGCTCCCCGAACCGATCATCACACGGCGGGAAAAAGCCCGGCGGTACGTTTTCTGTGGCGCAACTGAAAGCAGCTTTGCCGCTGGCCATCAAGAAGATGGACCCGCGTGTGCTGTACAAAACCCCCGTGATGTTCCTGGTGGAAGTGGGCGCGCTGTTCACGCTGGTGCTGGCGATTGCGCACCCTTCCCTGTTCACGTGGTCGATCACGGTGTGGCTGTGGCTGACAGTTCTGTTCGCCACGCTGGCGGAATCCGTGGCCGAGGGGCGCGGTAAGGCGCAAGCCGATGCATTGCGTGCGACCCGCACGTCCTCGAACGCTTTGAAGTTCACGGGTGCCGATATCGCGGATGCCGCCTTGGCCCCGGCCCTGGAGAACTCCGGTGCGGGTGTGCGGGACGTGGCCGAAGAGGTCTCCAGCGAGTCCCTGGTTCCTGGCGATATTGTGCTGGTCAGCGCTGGGGACGTGATCCCCGCCGATGGTGACGTGGTCATGGGTGCCGCCAGCGTGGATGAATCTGCTGTCACGGGTGAATCCGCGCCCGTGATCCGCGAGTCCGGTGGTGATCGCTCCGCGGTCACCGGCGGTACGCGCGTGCTCTCCGATGCCATCGCGGTGCGAGTGACCAGCAAGGCCGGGGAATCCTTCATGGACCGCATGATCGGCCTGGTGGAAGGCGCGGAACGCAAGAAGACTCCCAACGAGGTCGCGCTGGGCACTTTACTCATCGTGCTAACGATCATCTTCATGATCGTGGTGCTGGCACTGGCCCCGATGGCAGCCTTTAACGGCGCCGAGCAATCCCCGGTTGTGCTGGTGGCATTGCTAGTGTGCTTGATCCCCACCACCATTGGTGCGCTGCTGTCCGCAATTGGTATTGCGGGCATGGACCGGTTGGTTCAGCACAACGTGCTGGCCATGTCCGGTCGCGCGGTGGAAGCCGCCGGTGACGTGGCCACGTTGCTGTTGGATAAGACCGGCACCATCACCATTGGTGACCGCCAAGCCAGCGAGTTCGTGGCCGTGGGCGATACCACCAAGGAAGAACTGACCTACGCGTGCCAGCTTTCCTCCCTTGCCGATGAAACCCCCGAGGGGCGCTCTATCGTCCTGTTGGCCCAGAAGGAATCCGGCCGGGCCATTCCGGACGTGACCTTCCGCGAAGCCGAGTTCATCCCCTTCACTGCGCAAACCCGCATGAGTGGCATCACGTTGCCCGCCGGTGCCGGGGAGTACACCGAATGGGTCGGGGCCACCGGCCAGGCTCGCGCACGCAAGATCGTCAAGGGCGCGGCATCGGAAGTGACCAAATTGGTGGCGACGCTGGGCGGCGAGGTCCCCACCGCGACCACGGACGTGGTTAACGACATTTCCAATAACGGTGGAACTGCACTGGTCGTAGCCGAGATCGCATTAGATCCCCAAGGTGAAGACCGCGCCGGGCGCGTCCTGGGCGTCATCCACCTCAAGGACGTAGTCAAGCCGGGCATGACTGAACGTTTCGAACAACTACGCAAAATGGGCATTCGTACCGTCATGGTCACGGGCGATAATGCCCTGACCGCCAAGGCCATCGCCGCGGAGGCCGGAGTGGACGACGTGCTGGCCGAGGCCACCCCTGAGCAGAAGCTGGAGCTAATCCGCAAGGAACAAGCCAAGGGCCGCTTGGTTGCCATGACCGGTGACGGCACCAACGATGCCCCTGCCCTCGCGCAGGCCGACGTGGGTGTGGCCATGAACACCGGTACCACCGCGGCCAAGGAGGCCGGCAACATGGTGGATCTGGATTCGGATCCCACCAAGTTGATCGACGTGGTGGCCATCGGAAAGCAGCTGCTGATTACCCGCGGGGCGCTGACCACGTTCAGTATTGCCAACGATATTGCCAAGTACTTCGCCATCATTCCCGCAATGTTCGTCGTAGCTTTCCCCGGCCTGTCCGCGTTGAACATCATGCGCCTGCATTCTCCGGAGTCAGCCATTCTCTCCGCAGTCATCTTCAACGCGCTGATCATCATCGCGTTGATCCCGCTGGCGCTGAAAGGTGTGAAGTACCGCGCAGGTTCGGCGGCCGCATTACTGTCCCGCAACCTCATGATCTTCGGCTTGGGTGGAGTAATCGTGCCGTTCATCGGCATCAAGATCATCGACCTCATTATCTCCGGGGTATTCGGGTTATAGGCCGGGCGGGTATATCTGCTGGTTCTGCCCCTGCTACAACCCCGCAGCTCCTGCTGCCACCCCACAGCCCCTGCTACCACCCCATAACCCCTGCTGCCACCCCACAGCCCTCCAGAAAGGAAAAACAATGGCTAAAGCTCCATCCGGCAACGGCCTGCGCCTAGCCTCCACTACGGTGCGCATCTTCTTCTTGCTCACCCTGATCCTGGGCATCGTCTACCCCATCGCGATGGTGGGTGTAGGCCGCATCATGCCGGCCAAGACCGATGGCTCTATGATCACCAACTCACAGGGCGAACCAGCGGGTTCCACCCTGATTGCCCAAGAGGTCACCGCTCCGGGTTTCTTCTACCCTCGACCCTCTGCCGCTGGGGATGATGGTTTCGACGCCATGAGCTCCTCCGCCACGAACCTCTCCCCCTCTAGCAAGGACCTGCAAGCGGCCATTGCAAAGCAGCGTGATGAGGTCGCTGCACGCGAAAACGTCTCCCCCAACGACGTTCCGGTAGATGCCGTGACGTCCTCGGGCTCTGGCCTGGACCCACACATCTCCACCCGGTATGCGCAGCTGCAGGCCCCGCGTGTGGCGAAGGAACGCGGGATCGACAAGGCCCGCGTGGACCAGTTGATCGCCGATGCCACGGAAGGCAACTTCACCGGCAACCGGGATGGCGCCCCGGTGAATGTCGTGAAGTTGAACAAGGCCCTCAGCGACATGAGCTAAGTGGGCAACCCCTGCTCCCCGTTGTGATTCGAGGTTCGGTCGCGGCGGGGGGCGTCGGTGTAAAAAGGCACTACGAAGGCCGGCGCGGCCGTGACAACAACGAGGAGACAACAGCGACCATGGGACAGCGGGGCAAGCTTAAGGTCTATCTGGGATTTGCGCCGGGTGTGGGTAAGACGTGCGCGATGCTCAGTGAGGCGCATGACCTGGTTGATCGCGGGCACGATGTGCTGGTCGGCATCGTGGAAGACCATGGGCGCGAGCGCACGCGGGCGCTAACCGAGGGCTTGCCGATTCTGCCACGCAAAATGGTGGCGCACCGCGGTGGCGAGTACGACGAGATGGACCTTGAGGCCGCGCTGGCCGCGCACCCGCAGGTGGTGCTGGTCGACGAGTTGGCGCACACCATCGTGGGCGCGCAGGATTCCGATGGAGACCGGCCGGCGGAGGGCGCAAAGCGTTGGCACGATGTGTATGCCCTGCTGGACGCCGGAATCGACGTGATCTCCACGATGAATATCCAGCATGTGGAATCGCTCAACGATGTGGTCTCCGCCGTGACGGGAACGCGACAGCGCGAGACCGTGCCGGATCAGGTACTGCGCGATGCCGATGAGATCGAGCTGGTGGACCTCTCCCCCGATGCTCTGCGCATTCGCCTGGCGCGCGGTGAGGTGTATCGACAACAGCAGGCTGAAACCGCACTGAACAGCTACTTCCGGGTCGGCAACCTGACAGCCCTGCGCGAGCTGAGCCTGCTGTGGCTGGCCGACAAGGTCGACGAGGTACTGGAGAAGTACCGTGAGGACGAAAAGATCCAGGACAACTGGCCCGCCCGCGAGCGTGTGGTCGTAGCAGTTCAAGGCGATGATGTCTCCGAGGCCCTGATCCGCCGTGGTGCGCGCATCACCGAGCGTGTGGCCGGGCGCGAAATGCTCGTGGTGTTCGTCTCAGGTGCCGATGGGGCCCTGGAGGGCGACGTGCCACGGCGGTTGCGCCGATTGCAGGAGCTGACGGAATCCCTCGACGGCCAGTGGCGCGTCATCGAGGGCGACGATGTGGCCAAGACGTTGCTGGAGTTCGCGCGCACGGTCAATGCGTCGCAGTTGGTGATCGGCCTGGGCACGCGCATGAGCCGCCTGTTTAGTTCCACGGCCCACAAGATTATCGATGGGTCCGGGCGCATTGACGTGCACATTGTGTCCACGGTGGGCTCGGCGGTGAAGAACGGGCGCAGTTCAACCGTTCGGTCGCTGCTGCGACGGGCGAAAACCTACGTGGTGGGGCGTTCGCGCCGGCACACTGGAGCGCTGGATACGACTCCACAGTTAAGCCCCGCCCGGCGCGGAGCTGGCTGGGCGTTGGCGATCCTGGGGCCGATCCTGTTAACCCTGTTCATGACGCCCTTCGATCACCAGGAAGGTGCACTGGGTTCCATCCTGCTGGGGTATTTGACCATCGCGGTGTTCGCGGCGCTAGCGGGTGGTTTTGGTCCAGCGATTGTGGCTGTGGCCTTGGGTTCTGTGCTAGCAAACTGGTTTTTCACCCACCCCTATCGCACACTCACGGTGACCGAGCCTGCCAACCTGGTGCAGATCATCTTGTTTTTTGTTATTTCGGTGGCCGTCGCGGTGGTGGTGGATATTGCGGAACGACGCCGCGCTGAGTCCAACCGACGGCTAGGCCAGGCGGTGGTGCTGTCCGACCTCGCGCGTGGCGCGCTGGATGAGGGCGATGATATCCACAGTTTGCTATCGCGGTTGCGGGAGACGTTCAACCTGCGGCGCGTGGATTTGCAGCAGTATTCGAAGGAGCGGAAAAAGTGGGTGACGATGGCGACCACCGATCCCGGTGGGATCGGTGTGCCATGGCCCGGTAAGAAGACCCCCGCGCACGTGGGTGCGGGCGACGGCATGCGGTTCGTGTTGGGCGGGCGGGAGCTGTCACCGGCGGAAAGTGCCATGATCGAGGCTCACGGTGCGCGGATCACCGCCATTATCGACCGCGAGCAGCTGCACGCGATGCGCCGGGCGACGGCCGCGTTGGAGGCGGGAAACCGTGTGGGTACGGCCCTGTTGACGGCCGTGTCTCACGACTTGCGCACCCCGCTGGCGGGGATCAAGGCGGCGATCACGGGGCTGACGATGGACGACGTGGAGCTGGACGAGGATTCCCGCGCGCTGTTGATGGACACGATTGCCTCCAGCACCGACCGGCTGGAGACGGTCATTGGGAATCTGTTGGATATGAGCCGCGTGAACTCCAACACCGTCACCGTCCATCACGCCCCGGTGAATTACGCCGACGTGGTGGATGCTGTTATCGCGGAGCTGCCCGAGGCTGCCCAGTACATCGAATCGCACGTGGATGCCTCGGTGGCACCCGCGGTAGGTGATACGGGCTTAGTGCAGCGCATTGTCGCCAACATTGTGATCAACGCGCGGACGTACGCGCCGAATTCGCCCATTGAGATCCGCGCGCAAGAGGGTGTTAGTGCAAACACGGCTTCCCCCAGCACCGTGCAACTCATCATCAGCGACCACGGCCCTGGGTTTCCACCAGAGAAGCTCAACGACGTGTTCACTCCCTTCCAGCGCCTTGGCGATCAATCTGCCAACCAGAATGGACTGGGCCTGGGCCTGGCAGTCGCCCGCGGATTCGCCGAGGCCATGGGCGGTAGCTTGGAAGCACACAACACGCCCGGCGGAGGCGCGACGCTGGTGCTCACACTCCCCCGCGCTGGAGCTGCGCCCACTGATCTCACATCCGCCGCGGATCACACACCCACTGCCGCCCCACACCCCACCTCCACGGACCGCCACCGTACGGGGACGGCAGGGGTGGGGATGAGGGTGGCGTCGGATAAAAAAGAAACCAACAACGCCAACCCCAAGGAACCAGAATGAACAGTGAAAAGATTTTGATGGTTGAGGACGACGCCCCCTTGGCCAATGCGGTGCTCGTCACCCTTCGGGCGCGGGGGTATGACGTGAAGGTGGCGAAGACCGCCAGCGCGGCGATCAAGCTGGCCGCCGAGTGGCACCCGCACGCGCTGCTGCTGGACCTGGGGCTACCGGATATGAGCGGCCTAGACGTTCTGCGTGCCCTACGGAGCTGGAGCGATGTGCCCGTTCTAGTGGTCTCGGCGCGGCACGACGAGGCCGGGAAAATTAACGCGCTGGATGAGGGCGCCGATGATTACGTGACCAAGCCGTTTGCCGTGGGGGAGCTGCTGGCGAGGCTGCGGGCGGCGTTACGCAGGGCCCCCAGTGAGGAGGCGGAGCAACCGGTGGTGTGGACCTCCGATGGGCGCGTGGCGTTCGATTTGCCGGAAAAGCGCGTGACAGTGGATGGTGCGGAGGTGCATCTCACGCCCCGCGAATGGGGAATCGCGGAGTACCTGATTCGCCATCAGGGGCGGTTGGTGACGAAGCTGGAGCTGCTACAGGCGGTATGGGGCGAATCATATAAGAAGGAGACGAACTACCTGCGGGTGTATATGTCTCAGCTGCGCGCGAAGCTGGAGCGCGATCCCGCGAATCCGCAGTACTTCACGACGGAGCTGGGGGTTGGGTATCGGCTGGTGCTGTAAGCGGGCGTCGTAGGCGCAGGCCGTCAGCCGGAGTTGGGTAGCGACCAGCGTTCCAAGCAGCGTCGTAGGCGCAGGCCGTCAGCCGGAGTTGGGTAGCGACTGGTGCTGTAAGCGGGCGTTGTAGGCGCAGGCCGTCAGCCGGAGTTGGGCGGTCTGCGCATAAAAGCACCCACCATCCGCATGATGCGGAAATGGTAGGTGCTGGGTTTGTGGGTGGTGGCGAGTGTGCGCTGGGTTAATTGGCGATGGCTTACCAGCCTTGGCACGTGGGCCTGCCTAACGTGCGGCCACCACGGTCCCGTTTAGTGCTTGTTGTCGCGAGTAGCCAGGTACAGCAGGCCACCGATGACGGCGAGGTTCTTAACGAACTGCAGCTGCTGCTGGCCCTTGTCTTCCTCGGTTTCCTGATCCCAGAAAGCGTGGCCAACCAAGGTGGTTGGAATGAGGGAACCGACCAAGCCCAGTGCGCTGAGCTGTGGGAAGATACCCAAGGCCAGTGCGGAACCCAGTCCCATCTGAGCGTACGCATTGATGGTGGCCATGTGCTTGCCCTCGACGGGCAGGTTGTTCAGGCCGACCTTCTTCGCTGCAGAATCGGCCATTCCGCCAACGCCCTCGATGTTTTTCAGCGCGTTCTGTGCGCCGATGATGAACAGTGGCATAACGGCAGCGCGGCCTAAGACGGAGCCAGCCTTCGAGATAAAGGATCGTTCTGGCTGGGTTTTCAACAGGTTGTTCAACATAGTGGTGACCCTCCTACGGGTATTGAGTGTTGGGCTGTGGTCTTGCCCTAATGGTCAGTCTAATTACGTTCATTGGCTGTATCACCCACCATGTAGGTGACAGTTCAGCATTTTATCGTTCACATCACCCACCATGTAGGTGATACGTCAACCATCATAGCGGAGGGTGTTGGTGTTCGCAATAGCCAAGCGGACACCGACCCAAAAAAAATTTCGGCAACCGCCAAACCCCGCGCCTCTCGCCAAAAAGAGTTTTCACCAACCGCCACACCCCGCGCCTCTCGCCCAAAAAATTTTCGGCAACCGCCACCTATGCACTTCTCCCCCATATAGCTTTCCCCACCCGCCACGTCCGCATCCCTCCCTAAAACTCTTTCAGGCTGCCCGTTTCACCCCCCTTCTGCGAATATCTTCACTCCCCGAGATTTTTACCCCCAGCGAACAGCCGGAAAAAGCTTTTCTCATACCTGATCCCGTTTCACCCCAAATGCCTCCACCCCTGCGGCGCCGATGATCCATTTCATGGACATGATCCTCCCTCACCCCTCAATTCCACGCACTCCCGCACAACTACGTTCAACAAACAGAACGAAACAACACAAAAACCGACCCAACGACGCATCTCATTCTGCAAACCCAACCGGCGCGAAGAAAACAGGAACGAATATCAAGCAACACAGAAACACGCCACCCAACACGCCCTAAAACACGCTGCCCAACACCCCCCAAAAAAGCAGAGCTAAGGGTCAAAAAGCAGAAAGAAGCGACACGAAAAAACGCCTCCACCTCGAATCAAGGTGGGGGCGCTGAGATTTGGTACCCCGTACGGGATTTGAACCCGTGTTACCGGCGTGAGAGGCCAGCGTCCTAGGCCGCTAGACGAACGGGGCAGGACATCACAGTTGCGACTGAAATCAGTGTGCAAGCGACGGAACAGAACTTTACACGTCACGGGAAATATTTACCTAATCCGCAGGTCACTCGATGATTTACACCAAATCGATGCCAATTCCCACTGAAAAGAAGTCCGAGTAGGCCCCCACCCTGCCCATAACCTCGCCATCCCCGCCATCCCACTCGCCACCCTTCCGCAAAAAATGCGCATAACCGATTGGGCAACTGCACCTCTCGAGGCCTAAAATCCCCAAGTAAATCAGTTCTGTGTTAGCTGGCCGATCATCGCGGACGAGCCGTAACCCTCGTCACACGCCCCGACGCGCTGGCCTACACACCCGATTTCAAACCCATAGCAGCTAGAAAGAGCTCCCAAATGACCAGCTCATCTGATTCAGCAGGCTCGGCCCAACCGGCCGACCTGCGAGATAAAGCAAAGCCCACCTCTCCGGTGCGAGAGTTCACTCTCCGCGCGGTCATCCTCGGTGGCATTATCACTCTGATTTTCACCGCGGCCAACGTGTACTTGGGCCTCCGCGTGGGCCTCACGTTCGCCACGTCCATCCCCGCCGCCGTGATCTCCATGGCGATCCTGCGTAACTTCAAGGATCACTCCATCCAGGAGAACAACATCGTACAGACCATCGCGTCTGCCGCGGGCACCCTCTCGGCGATCATCTTCGTCCTCCCCGGCCTCATCATGGTCGGCTGGTGGCAAGGCTTCCCGTACTGGACGACAGCCGCGGTCTGCGCGATCGGCGGCATCCTCGGCGTGATGTTCTCCATCCCGCTGCGCCGCGCGCTCGTCACCGGCTCTGACCTGCCGTTCCCAGAAGGCGTGGCCGCTGCGGAGGTCCTCAAGGTCGGTGACACTCAAGGTGAACAAAACGCGCAAGCCGCCAACGCTGCCGCCACTGCTGGAACGAACCCAGCCAGCACCCCCGCTGCCGACGCCACGGGCACGACGGGCGCCGGCACCGTCATTGCTGAATCCGCGGGCGACAGCACCGGCAGCACCAGCAGCACCGGCAACACTGACAACACTGGCAACGCCAGCAACACCCTCAGCACCAGCAGCACCTCCACCGATGCCCACGAGGAGAACAAGCAAGGCCTCCGAATGATCATCGTCGGCGCCCTGGCCTCCGCGGCCATGGCCATCCTCGGTGCGATGAAGGTCGCCGCCACGGAGATCGCCACGTTCTTCCGCGTCGGCTCCGGCGGCACGATGATTGGCGGTTCCCTCTCCCTCGCACTGATCGGTGTGGGGCACCTGGTCGGTCTTTCTGTCGGAATCGCGATGATCATCGGCCTCGCCATCTCCTACGGAGTGCTGCTCCCACTGCGCACGTCCGGTCTCATTCCAGCGGAAGGCGATATCTCTGACATCGTGTCCTCCACCTTCGCCTCCGACGTCCGTTTCATCGGCGCCGGTGCGATGGCGATCGCTGCGGTTTGGACTCTGCTGAAGATCATCGGACCAATCATCAAGGGAATCAAAGACAGCATGGCGTCGTCCCGCGCCCGTAACGCCGGCCAACAAGTAGCCCTCACCGAAAAAGACATCCCCTTCCCCGTGGTCGCAGGTGTGACTTTGGCCTCGATGATCCCCGTGGGTGTGCTGCTGTGGCTGTTCGTCAAGGATTCCGCCATCACCCACCACATGACCGGCCTGATTATCTTGTCGATCGTCTACACCCTCCTGGTCGGCCTGATCGTGGCTTCCATCTGTGGTTACATGGCCGGCCTGATCGGCGCGTCGAACTCCCCGATCTCTGGCGTGGGCATCATCGTGGTGTTGTCGGCTGCTTTGCTGATCAAGGTGGTTGTTGGGGGTGAGGCCGACGCCGACGCGCTGGTCGCCTACACCCTCTTCACGGCCGCGGTGGTATTCGGCATCGCGACGATCTCGAACGATAACCTGCAGGACTTGAAGACCGGCCAACTGGTGGGCGCGACCCCGTGGAAGCAGCAGGCCGCCCTCGTCTTCGGTGTGATCTTCGGCTCGATTGTCATCCCGCCAATTCTGGAACTGATGCTGAAGGGCTTCGGTTTCGCCGGCGCTCCCGGGGCTGGTGCGGATGCGCTGCCTGCGCCTCAGGCGGCCCTGCTGAGCTCCGTGGCTAAGGGCATTTTCGGTAACTCCCTGGACTGGGGCCTGATTGGCTTGGGTGCGGCGATCGGCGCCGTGGTGATTGTCATCAACGAGGTCCTGTCCAAAACCGGTGAGTTTTCCCTGCCTCCACTGGCCGTGGGCATGGGCATGTACCTGCCGGCTTCCCTGACCTTGGTCATTCCTATCGGTGCCCTGCTGGGTTACCTGTACAACAAGTGGGCCGATAAGCAGGCGAATGCGGAGCGCACCAAGCGCATGGGTGTGCTGATGGCCACCGGTTTGATCGTGGGTGAATCGCTGTTCGGTGTGCTCAACGCGGGCATCATCGCGGCGACCTCTGATAGCTCCGCGCTGGCCGTGGTTGGCGAGGACTTCGCGAAGACCGCCCAGTGGATTGGCCTGGCGCTGTTCGTTGTCCTGGTGGGCATGGTGTACAACTACCTGAAGAAGTCCCAGGCAAAGACCGGGGTGAAGACCGCGGCGAAGTAGTTGCTGGGGTCTCCCGCCGCGGAGAACCAGACAAAGGCAGCATATTTTGTCCCTAGCTACAGAATCCCTAGCTACAGAAACTGTGAAGCGCATCCACCTGCGCCCCAGCCACAAAATCGTGTTGGGTGTGGTGGGTGCGCTTTCGGCGTTGGTCGCACTGTTTAACCCACGGGCTTCCCTGGAGCGCGGCAGCCTGGTCCTCCAGTACCGGTTGGATCTGGACGTATACCGCGTGGGTGCACAGCGCGTGCTGGATGGGTTGGAGCTGTACAGCGGGCACTTCCCCATCATCGGCGATATCGAATTGCCGTTTACGTACCCACCGATTTCCGCGTTGTTGTTCACGCCTTTGACGGTGCTGCCGTACACGGCCAGTTCTGTGTTGTTGACGTTCGCGACCGTGGCGGTGACCTGGTGGGTTGTGGCGCACACGGTGCATTCAGCCGCACGCGTAGAGCGGAATTTCGCCGGCTGGGTGGCCGTGGCCCTGACCGCGGTGCTGATCCACCTGAGCCCTATCCATACCTCCATCACGTACGGTCAGATCAACGTGCTGTTGATGGCGATGGTGTTCGCGGATGCCTTCGTGGTCCCCCGCCGTTTCCGTGGCCTGTTGACGGGGTTTGCCGTTGCTATCAAATTGACGCCCGCCGTATTCGGATTGTGGTTCTTGCTTCGCAAAGATTGGGGCTCCGTGGTCCGGATGGGCGCGGGCACGGTGGGTGCCACCGCGCTGGCGTGGTTGATTCTGCCGCGGGATTCCATGCGGTATTGGACACAGACTCTGCGCGAAACTGGGCGGATCGGCGGCGAGGAATACGCGTTGAATCAGAGCCTGAACGGATTGCTCTACCGCATGGGTCTGCGTGCGAAGGCGGCTGACGGCGGCGGTGTGGGCGAACAGGTTGGGGAGGCGCTGAACACTGCACAGGGCGCAAGTGGTTCGCACAGCGCGTATGGGGCGCAGCTGTGGCTGATGCTGGTTGTCCTGGCGCTCATTGTGGTGAGTTTCGTGATGGTGCGGTTGCTCCGCGCGGGAGCACCCATTGCGGCGCTGTGTGTTAATGCGCTGTTCGCGCTGCTGGCTAGTCCGATTTCGTGGTCGCACCACTGGTCTTGGGCGCCGGTGTTGTTAGTGGCGATTGGTTGCTACGCGTTGGCTAGTCCCCGCGGATCGAGCGGTGGGCAAATTTACCGGCAGGGAGCGAATTGGCACGAAGCCAGCCGACGCGAGGTGCCCCCTGCTTCCCCCGGTTCGGGCCTAGATGCCCGCCCCCTCGCGGGCCCGCGCTGGATGTGGGTGGCCCTGCTCGTCGCGGGCTTCGCCGCTTTCGCACTGGAACCGACCCTCTACGTGCCATTCAACGATCACCGAGAGTTGCACTGGAACCTCTGGCAGCAATTCGTGGGCAACGCCTACCTGTGGTGGACCCTCATTGCGCTCGCATTGCTGGGCACCTTCGCCCGTACTCCCCGACCTACCTGCCCACGCGCCTGACTGCCCCTTGGGAGCGCCTTGCCCTACCCATGCCACCTCCAACGGGATCTTGTGGTCCCAAACCCGAACCCTTCGGCACGGCGTCGAAAATTAAGGCCCCCAAGCAGGTACGTTAGGTAGCGATGAGCAAGAAGATCGAGCTGCAAGGTGCCCACCGGATTGAGCAACCCGAATTCGTGGTGCCGGTAAACGGGCATCCAGCTGTGGAGGTACTGAGTCCCCGTGAGTACCACCGGACGGTGAGCCGGCCTGAGTTCTGGCTCCGCGGCACGGCCTGGCGGCACATCGCTAGGCGGTTGTATATCGAGTACTTTTTCCGGGGCCTGATGGACCGCGGAGCGATTCTGAGCTTCTTCACGCTGCTGACGATGGTGCCCACACTGATGGCGTTCTATGCGATCACCACGTTGATTCTGGATAAGAATCGCACGCGCGTGAAGGAGATCACCGACCAGTTCATCACGGAGAACGTCCCCGGGCGTTTCGCGGACGAGGCCCGCCAGATCGTGGAGCAGATCATCGGTTCGACGGATAAGTCGGTGCGGACCTTGGTTATTTCCGTTGTGTTCGCGCTGTTTTCCTCGTCGGCGTATGTTCGCGCGTTTTCCCGCAGTGCGAATGCGCTGTATGGGCGGCAGGAGGGCCGCACGCTCGCCCGCACGTGGCTGACGATGTGGGGTCTAACGATCGCGCTAGTATTCGGCCTGGTACTGATCGCTGTGGCGTTCTTCCTGCGGGCGGATCTGCTGCAGCCGGTCTTGAACACCATCGCGGAGCCGCTGAACTGGGAAGGCGCCGCGGACTTTGTGCTCAACGAGTTCCTGCCAGTGTGGGGGTACCTGCGCTGGCCGGTGGTGTTCGGGCTGTCAATCATGCTGATCGCAGTGTTGTATCACGTGGCGCCGAACGTCCGGTATGGGCGGGTGCGCTGGCTGACGACGGGTTCGGTATTCGCACTGGTCACCATGACGTTGGTGGGGCTGGGCGTGCGCACCTACCTGAACCATTTCCTAGAGTTCGGCACCTACGGGGCCCTAGGTGGTCTTATCGCACTGTTTTTAGGCCTGGTCATTGCTAACACGTTGTTGCTGATGGGCTTGAAACTCGACGCCGAGGTCGCCCGATTCCGCGAACTCCAGGCGGGCATGTCCAGCGAGGACGTGATCCAGGTCCCTCCCCGCTCGAGCGTGGCGGCCTTCGGCCAGGACGAGATCGACGACAGGCTGCGGGCGGATGCGCGGAGTTACAAAGAGCGGGACCACAAAGACGAATAAGACTCCGAACGAATAATCGTGACTTAAATGAAGTAATTTACGTTCATCACTATCACTTGGAAAGATACGCTCCCATGACCGAACAAGTGCCCGCGATGGCCGAACAAATGCCCACCATCGATCAGTTTCGCCCCGCTGTGCTCAATATTCTTTCGGATGGGCACGAACGTTCTATGAACGACATTCGCCGGCGGGTCGCCGACAGCCTAGATATGTCCCAAGAACTTCGCAACGAGCGGATTTCGTCAGGACAATTGCGGTATGGCAACAGGATAAATTGGGCATGTTCGGCCCTCACATTGGCCGGTCTTTTGGAACGCCCTCGTAGAGGCCATTACCGCATTACGGAGAACGGCCGAAGCGTCGCGCAGCGGTCACTCTCCGAGTATTCCGAAAAAGACATGCTGGAATGGGCCGATTGGCGAACCTACCAGACTGAAATCTCTCAGCGTAAGCAATCGGATTCTTTGGAATCTTCACGGGACGGGGACCGCGAAGATACTGCGGATCCCGTCGAGCGCCTATCCGCTGGCGAACGAGATTTCAACGCACAGACCGAAACCGCCTTGCGAAGTCGGCTCCAAAAGGCCTCTCCTGAATTCTTTGAGAAAGCCGTGATCGAGCTGCTCTGGGCTATGGGGTACGGCGGCGCTTACGGTGAAAAACAGCATGTGGGCCGTTCTGGTGACGGTGGTATTGACGGCGTGATCCGGCAGGATGCACTGGGGTTGACGAATGTCTACATCCAAGCAAAACGTTACGCGGACCACAATAAAGTTGGCGACCCTGAGATTCGCAATTTCATTGGTGCTCTAGATTCACATGGGGCGAACCTTGGTGTATTCATCACAACCTCGTCATTCCAAGACAGGGCCAAGACTACGGCGGCCAATTACCGACATGGAAGAATCGTCCTCATCGATGGCCTTAAGCTGACGTCCCTGATGCTGTCGTACGGAGTGGCCGTCCACAAAACTCGAGAGTTTGTGCTCTACAAAATTGACGATGATTTCTTCGAGGATGATTTGGCCTAGCTTCGGGTTGACCAAGCCCCTGCTGCCCAGCTTCCATTCTACAGCCGAGCTCGGGGGATCCCGTGTCTGGCCCCTCTGCGCGTGGTTAAGAAATGCGGTCAGGTATTCACCCAGATTGTTGGCACTGATACGAATCGGTACAACGATTCAAATCCACAATTCCTCAAAGCGGCCAACGGGTTATTTGCCGAAGCGGCACAACCGTACACGAATCACTCTTAAATATTCCACTTCCCTGGCGCGGCTTTTGCGTAGTCCACTCCAATGGTCTTGAAGTGTTCTGTCGCAGCATCGATCTTGGCTTGTTCGGTGGCACGCAGCAGGTGCTCGCTCATTGTGCTCTTGGTTTCACGAATCATGTACAGCCTGTCCTCGCCATCCACATGCTTCACGATTGCCCAGTCCGGGTTATACGGCCCAACCGGTGTATCGATCTTGAATTTAGGCGGTAGTTTCAGAAACAGCTTGATGTCTTCTCGCTCATCGAGAAGTTCGGCGAACTGGCGCTCCGTCTCCGAGTCGTAGACAACGAAGTCATAGTCAGTCTTGTCTTTGTTTTTAACCTTGTAAAGGTTGTCCAAGAAGTACTGCTTCTCCTCCAGCCCATCTTTTTGGAGTTCGGTAAGCGAATACACACTGCCGCCGATCCGCTCGTACTGAACGCCTTCAGTCACAATCGCTGCTAGTTCGGCTTCAACGATTCCCCTGACCATTTTGATGTAATCGTTCGGATTTAAAATAAACTCATCAAGGCGGCCGCTCTGAATGAGAATGTCGATAATCGTCCTGCGGGTCAGCGACGTCGCCTCCTGGAGTTCCGACACGATATCCGGCAACTTATACCCACCCCGAAGGTCAGTGGTACGGCTGCTGGTTTCCGCTCCTTTAGTGCCGCCACGAGCGATGGTCAGCTTTGCCTTTTTCACCTCGATTCGAAGTGGATCGATGTCCTCGGCCTTCTCGATCTTACGTACTGCATTTTTGATCAACACATCGCTATCAACCGAGACACTGTAGGTGGTGCGCTGGCTAATCTTCTCCCAGAACTCTTCAAACTCACGCGACGTAAAATAGAGCTGCTTGTTTAGCTTGCGGGTCGTTCGTGCTCGTTTCGGTTTAACGTAATGGGCGATGTTAGCCCGTCGCAGAACTTCAACAATTGCGGCCTCGACCGGGCTGAACTCTGCCTCTAAGTCAAGAGAGAAGTTATCAGAATCTGGAGTGAACGCTTCTGTGACGTAGCCGTCCTGATTGAGGAATCCCCTATCCTTGAGCTGGTCCCAAATCTTTACCGAAGTGTTGTATCCCAGATTCTCTTGACCTTCGGATTCTGGCTTTGGAAGTTTGGCAAAATCGCCCTTGCGAATGTAACCGATCGCCACACCCGCTTTCTTGTATTCTTTCTGCAGGTTGGTGGCGAACTCTTGGTATGACTCATTAGCGACAACAGTCAGCTGGGCCACTGAACGATCAGCGACACGTTCACCGTCCCGGTTGACTGGAAGGCGCAACCCTCGTCCGATTGTCTGACGACGCTCAGTTTCAGAACCCATTTCGCGCAACGTACAAATCTGGAACACGTTCGGGTTGTCCCAACCCTCCCGCAAAGCGGAGTGAGAGAAAATAAACCGAACCGGTTCCTCTTCGCTCAGCAAACGCGCCTTGTCTTTCATAATTAAGTCATATGAGTCATCATCCTTAGCGGTCTCCCCCGAAGTGTCCCCGTACACGCCCTTTTTGATCTGGGAGAAGTATGCGCGCCTGAGTTCGATCGGATCTTGTGGCAATAGCTCCTTGTACTCTGAGAATCGCTCCCTCTCCTCAAGGAATAGTTGATCGAACCACTGTGCAAACTTCCCGTTAGCAGTTGCGTTATCTGCGCCCTCTCCTAAATAACTTGCAACCTTATCGACGAAGAACAGACTCAGCACCTTGATGCCGTGCCTACGCAGCAGCGACTCTTTGCGGAAGTGCTCACGAATGGTCTCACGGATCATCTCACGATAGACCGCCTCGTCATTACTGCCAATAGATTCTCCGACCTGCAGAATGCCGTGGTGGGTGAGTTCGATAAACCCAGGACCATCGAGGTTAATTTCATTGATGCGCCAATTGTTGTCGTACGCAGAGTTGCCGGTCACCTTCGCCAGGTCCTGGTTCTGCTTGACCTTCTTGACTTGGCGATCAAGCGACCCGTCCTTCTTACGGCACACCAACTCCAGACTAGCCTGCCACGGATTGCTGTCAACGCTCAAGAGCTTAATGTACGGCTTGGCGTCTCCACCGTGCTCCGTCGCCTCTGCCACGACAATTTGCTTCACCAGCCCGAGTTCATGAGCATCCACTGGATCCAGCCGGTAAGTCACGTTGCGCGTTTCACGGTGTGTCGCACTGTAGCGAAGGATGAAAGCGGGGTCCATCCCCGCCAGCGCTGTCTTCGACAGTTCCGACTCCATATTTTGTGGCTCGTCCATGATCAGGACAGGTCGGGTAGCGCGCAGAAAATCAATTGGACGCAAACCGTTAAGCTTGTCTCGCGTCTGATTCATGATCAAGTTATTACCCCGACCACGCACCGAACCAATCGTCATAATCATGATCTGGATGCTCGTCGACGTAGCAAACGACTGCACTTCTTCAGCGTTCTTACCGCTGTAGACCATGGAATCGAATGGCAGCGCCGGGTACAGCTGACGGAAGTGATCATGCATCAACTCAATGCTGGTCTTCACACCTTCACGAATCGCCACACTGGGCACTAGGATGACAAACTTGGTGAAATTGTATTTCTCTGCCAGCTCGAAAATGGTCCGGAGGTAAACGTAGGTCTTCCCGGTACCGGTTTCCATCTCGATATCGAACTGCAGCCCGTCGATAAGCTCCCGCGCAGGTTTAAGCCCCTGACGGTTTTGCACAACCCGGAGGTTTTCAAGCACAGTCTCTTCATCTAGCAGGAAGTTATTGCCAACTGCGCCGATTTCCTCGCTCAAATCAATGTCGAGGGCTTGGTTGCTCGTTTCCGGCAGCGCTTTTGTGGTGTGAAACGTAGTGAGAAAATCACCGGCGTCGTTGGGCTGGCCATCGAACAGATCAGTAACCGAGTTGATCGACTGGAGCTGGTATTCCTGTTTGGCATCAAACTTGAATTTCATACTCATCCCTACGCCGTCCAGAGCTCAATGCCGTTAGTCTTGCAGATCTGAGCGAGGTTGGTCTTTAACTCGTCGTCCCCCTTGAAAGCATCCTCGAGGATGATGAACTGGGCGGGCTTTACATCCACTGCTGCACGCAGCTGCGGCAGCGTCGGCTTAGTGTGTTCATCAAGGTAAGCCAGCACCAACGTTTCTTCCTTGTCGGCTTCGTCATCGACTTCGACGACCGCCTTGAACGACAAGCCGTCGATCTCACGATCGCGAATTTGTTCCACCAGCGAGTGCCCCTGCTTAATCAAGATCTCGGTGAGAAGGTCATCCGGCGTGGCGTTATCGTCAGGACTTTCGCCAAGGTCGAGCAGATGCTGCTCCAGCTGTGTCACATCAGTGTCAGATTCGGTACGCCACTTAGAGAAATTAGTATCAGCGAGTTTATAGGCCCGGAAACCAATGTCGAGCGGTTTGTTTCGATCTGTCAGCTCATCACCATAATCCTCGAAAACTCTCTTTCCAGCGAGCTGGATTCTTGCTCTCGAAATCTCTGAAATAGTCTCGTATTTAGCCTGTCTTGCGACAGACTTCTCGGATGTAGGCTCCGGCAGCTGCACCATAATAAACTTTCGATTCGCTCCTTGCTCTGCGTTGGATTGCATAACGGCATGTGCGGTTGAGGAGGAGCCTGCGAAGAAGTCTAGAACCGTCATCTCATCATCATTGAGTAAATCGATTAGGCCAGAAAGAATATATTCGTCTTTCGGAAAGTCGAAAACCTTCTTCTCCCCAAAAAGGCTCTTAACTCGCTTCGTCGCAGCCCTACCGTCTTGATAGAGAACCGAGTAAGGGGCTTCATATTCAGTTTCGTTTAAGTACCTCTTATACGTGGGCACCTTGCTTTCGTCAGCACCAAAAAGTACGCGACCTTCAAGAATCTTTTGCTCCATCACGGGCCTCTGGAAGAGCCAACCTCGGCTCGGAATCTTCACCGGCCTATTGGTTACTGGGTGAAGGACGTCATATACAGGACCGCCGCCTCCTGGCCAAGAAATATTATCGGCAAAAAACACCCCATTCTCGTCAATCCTGTTGTAATGTCTATTTCTCCGAGATGGGTCGTTTGGAGGCAGTCCTTCGTACCAAGACTTTAGATCACCGCTCGCTGCAGCAAAGTTTCCACCGTTTTTTCTAACGGCACGCTCGGCGAACTGATAAATCTGATCGAGCCCGGCTTTTCGGGTCTTCCAGTTGAGACCATTCTCCTTCAAGTAACTAAAGTTTCGAGCGAAACACAAAACATATTCATGTGAAGTGGAGATGAATTTGGAGTCGTTCTTTCTTCCACCGCTCCAAATAAAAGACCCTACAAAATTATTCTCACCAAACACCTCGTTCAACATGCGTTTTAAGTTTTCCAACTCAGAGTCATCAATCGACACGAAAATCGCGCCGTCACGAGTCAAAAGATTTCTAGCCAGCTTCAGCCGTGGGTACATCATGTTGAGCCAGTTCGAATGATACCGGCCTTCTGACTCCGAGTTGGACGAAAGCTTCTTGCCTTCTTCGTTAACCTGTTTCGACCACTCGAGGTAGGTTTCCAGACCCTCTTTAAAGTTATCGGGATAGACAAAATCCTTGCCGGTGTTGTAGGGAGGATCGATGTAGATCATCTTGATCTTGCCGTGGTAGTGCTTCTGCAGAACCTTTAAGACTTCAAGATTGTCGCCCTCGATGAACACGTTCTGTGTAGTGTCCCAGTCTTTTGAGTTTTCTTTGTCGGGGCGAAGTGTCGCAGTTGTTGGCGTCTGGGCTGCGCGCATGGCGCGTTTCTTCCCTGGCCAAAACAACCCGAAGCGTTCGCTGGTGTCGGATGCGTCTCCCTGCAAAAGCTCCTTGAGCTTTTCGACGTCAATCTTTCCATCAGCAATTGCCTCAGGGGCCAGCTCGGCCAATTGCTCGGCCAGCTCCGTGCGGAAATCAGGGCTGCCGTTCGCTACCTCGTTAATTATTTCTAGCTCTTCTTTCACAGTTTTCTGTCCTTCATTCACTACTGGCTTTGTTTACGCTGTGATACGCCACCGGATGGCGAACAGCTCATTTTCCACCCGTGCACCTTGCAACGACTGCTTAATCAGGATAAGCAGTTCGTCGACATTGTCCCGCAGATCTCGCTTCTCTTTTCGATATCTGTCTTCGATCGAATCGATGTCATCATCGAGGTTTCGGGCTTTCTTTTTAAACCTGAGCTGCTCCATCGGATCGTCAGCCTGGTTCGCTTGCGCCCGCAGATCCTTGCGCTTCTTCTCTAATTCTCGAACAGCCTTTCTACGCTCCACATCAAGGTCGAGAATCTGACCCTGCAGTAGTTCTTCTTGCTGGTTGTAATAGCTTGAGTTACGGTGCTGGACTTCCTTCTCCAACAAGTCTTGCTGGGCCTTAAGTGCCCCCTCGAAGAGTGTGCTGTCAATCGGCGTGCCATCATCAGCCTGGTCGGTCACCCTAAGGTCCATCATCTCGACGACATCTTCCTGGTTCAGAAACTCGCCGCCATCAGTCACGCCTGCAGACAACAAGTAACTCTCAGAAATATCACGGTCATGGGCCTTCATCCTAAAAGTCAGGCTGCGAACCGTCAGTGATCCGGATTGGCCGACCAGGTCTTTCATCCGGGAGCTGACACGATCTGACTTATTGATATCGAAAACAAGAGTCTGCTGCGGCGTATCAGCAGTCATCGCGCCCTCGATGACATACTTCGCCAGATCACTGCTATAGCGATACTGCCTGGAATGTTCGCTTGGCGACGACTTGAAATGGTATCGCCCAGTTGCGATCCCCTCGGCTGGCGCGGTGTGCAGAACGAAGTTACGGCCATCCCCATCAAACTCGGCCAGACTCTGCAGACGGTTGATCGTCAACAAAAGCAACAGTTGTTCGAACTTGTTTAACACATCACCGGA
This sequence comes from Corynebacterium auriscanis, assembly GCF_030408435.1. Lineage (NCBI taxonomy): Bacteria > Bacillati > Actinomycetota > Actinomycetes > Mycobacteriales > Corynebacteriaceae > Corynebacterium > Corynebacterium auriscanis. Next base: position 1,549,705 of record NZ_CP047046.1, read on the forward strand.
CTGCTCGTCATATGATTTGAGCCGGTCACGAACAGTTGGATCGAGATTGTCAAAAACCTTCGCCCTAGCCTCAGCCATATCCTTACTGACCGTGTCGGCGTACTTTTCCTCCAGTTCTTTAAAAGCTTGATTGATTTCATCGGCAGTCCGGTAGCTGTCATAGATCTGGGCGATCTCTTGGGCGAAATCGAAGCCACTTTCAATCCGCCCAAGAACCTCATCACTGGCACCAAACACACTGTCGAAGAGGTGGAACTTGTTCTCGAGCAACTCCAGGATCCGAGCTTCAGCCGCATTACCTTCATTTAAGAAGTTGACAATCACAACGTCATATTTCTGACCGAAACGGTGAATACGACCAATGCGTTGCTCAACCCGCTGCGGATTCCATGGCAGATCGTAATTAATCAACATAGAACAAAACTGCAGGTTAATACCTTCAGAGGCTGCTTCCGTGGCGATCATGATCGAACCCGAGTCGCGGAAATAATCCGCTAGTGCTTTACGGCGGTCAGCGGAAGGGTTGCCAGTAATGACGTCACTACCGGCATTCTTGTCCAGCCATTCCCCATAAATTTTGGTCGCCTCTGGCGAATCGTTCTGACCGTTAAAAAGTACTAACCCGTCGCCATACCCCGCTTGACGAAGTGTTTCTGCCAAGAAATTCTGGGTATCGGTGTACTCCGTGAAAATGATGGCCTTTTCAGGAGCTCCGATCTCGCGAAGGCGGGTAAATCCCCGCTCAATGGCTTCGCCAAACTTTAACGATTTTTGGTTCTGATGGATAGACTCAGCCAGAGCAGCAAAACCATTTAGTTCATCAATCTCCAGCTGTATTTGTTCCCGGATTGCTGGATCAGACCAGTCATCGTTTGGTTCCAGACTATTGCCAAACGACTCGTAAGCTGCTTGCTCCTCGTCCAAAATGTCGCTGTCGAAGTCGAACAATGACAGATGATCGTTGCGTCGCCCTCCCATGGCCAACTCCTCGGCTAGACGGTTTGCCGTTTTCCTGAGAGTGATTCCAACGGCGTAGGTGGACGAACCAAGCCGTTTGCGAATCACCTGCGAGGAAAGGGCCCGTTGGGAATTGTTAAAAGCGTAAAGAGTTTCGCGTTGAAGGTAGCTATTGACTAGGTCATACAGCTCCAATTCGGCCCTTGACGGCTGGAATTTGACCGTCAGCGGGTCTCGCTTGGTGAAGCGAATGTACTTTTCGGCGTCCCGGCGCAACGTCCTTTTGGTTAAGTGCCCGGCACGTTCAGCGAGATCATTAGGGCTAAACCCGTCACCACCAGACTTCACATACCGTTCCCGAAAAACATCAAGCGACCGGAAATACTCCGAATCGAAGATAGAAACCAGACCATAGATTTCTTCGAGCCGGTTCTGAAGAGGAGTCGCGGTCAGCAGAACAATCTTGCTAGCACCATCAAACACGTCGCCAACTGACGAAGCCACTTTGGCTTGAGCTTGTCCCTTATAGAAGTTTCGCAATCGGTGCGCTTCGTCGGCAACCACCAAATCCCAAGAACGCACCAAGTCAGCTTTGTTCTGCTGGACAAACTCGTACGAGGCGATCAAAACCTGCCCTGCCCCTTGACCGGCAAGTAATGACACTTTGGACTTAGAATCCAGCAACTCCGACGGAATCAAAAACTTTTCATAGAGTTCTTGCTTCCACTGCTGGCGAAGGCTGGCAGGAGCAATAATCAGGATTCGACGCTTGCGTTCCGCCCAATACTGAGTAATGACAATGCCCGCCTCAATCGTCTTACCGAGACCAACCTCGTCCGCCAAAATGACGCCGCGAGTGGCGTTTCCCTTTAGTGCAAATAAGGCCGCATCAATCTGATGTGGCTTTGGCTCCACCTGAGCATCAAAGAGAAGCCCCGCCAGTTTGCCGACATGGTCGTTGGCATAGCTTCGCTCCAGTTGATACGCAAAATATTTGGCCTGGTAAGAAGTCAGATGCGCCACAAAATCGATGTTTGGGTCAACGCTAAGCCCGTCAACCCGGTTGATTCTATCTGCCATACATCCCTCATCAAGACCAGCTCGACCTAATTACAATAGCGTTATTTTATCGCACGGGACTACTTCACAGGGGCCAAAACAGTCAATGAGCAACTGGTAACCCTATGTTGAGATGATGTGCACCCGACTCGTTCAGGGAAGCCTCTAGGTTCTGCCCCACAAGGCAACCGCTCTTCCCCAGACGCGTTTTCACTCACGACCGTGGTTAATAGTCCTTCTCGGAATATTGGCTTCCAGCACGTTCTAGTCCGGTGGTTCTATAGACCTCCGCGGTTGTTAGCGGTTCCCATCTGCTCGCCCTCCCCGGGGCGTGCGGAACCTACGCGGTGCCACCCTCCGCCCCCAAAAAGTCGTTGCCCGTTGAGCCTTCCGCGATCAAGCCATACGAGTGGCGCCAGTGATTGTTGTTGCGCTCGCCGTTGAGCTCGTGAATGTCGTCATATTCTTTGTGGGCGCGGCGCACACGCGCCGGCATGCGGGGTGCCCCTCCCCCTGCATTGCGAGCCCGGAAGCCACGGGGGCGTCGGGTAGAAGAGGGATCATCAGGATTGGGGAAAGTGACCCGGGTAAGTGGTGCACGCCGTGGGGCACGGCTGGCCAGCCTCTAGCATGGAGCGAGTTGCGGGGGAGTTGAGCACAATTGGCTTCTAGGACTAAAAAAGAGCTATAAGACCACCGAGGCACCGCCTGGAAACTCTGTTGCGACTAGACCCGCCCACTCTCGTCGACCACCCCTTCCGCGTGCATCGCATTCTGAGGTTTATTCGTGGTGAGTCCACATTCGCAATACGTGGACGATTTCGCGCTCTGGATCCACCTCATAGACAAGCCGGTGCTGAATATTTATCCGGCGGGAATAGCACCCCGAAAGGTCACCCACCAGCTTTTCGAACCTCGGTGGTGATGTAAACGGGTCATCTTGTACGATCGCCAGGAGCTTTTGCGTCTTGGGCTTCAAGCCCGAATCGCGCAGTTTTCTGGCATCTTTTTGCACCGCCTTCGAAAATACAAGTTTCCAATCCCCCACTGGTCACCCACCATTCACCAGTCGAGTTCCGAGGATGCAGCATCTGCCCCCTCTTCGCGCGCTTCGCGAATCGATGCCGTCATATTTGGAACGGACATGAGGTATAGCGTCTCCTGAATGGACCGCCAATCTTCTTCCCCAACCAGCACAGCATTCCCGCGCTGGCCAGTGATTGTAATCTCCTCAGACTCCTCATTGACCTGATCGATGAGCCGGTAAAGGTTCGCGCGGGCATTAGTTGCGCTAAGTGCGGTCATGGCAAAACACCTCCACGAAGGATCGTACGCGATAACGTACGTTCCAACAAGTGGCCCGCCCTAGGGTTTAGATGGATTCATTGAAAATAGGACAGATTAGGGTCAGTCCATGTGGCGCAACCACCGTGCCTGGTTAAGTGGCCAGTTTTCAGGACTTGCAATCAACCTTGAGCCACCGACGGGAAAGCTCGCAGAGCGTGACGATGGCCTCGCGGTCCGCTCTTGGTTAGACGAGTGGAACCGCAGCACCATACCCGCGCAGCGAGAGGATAAAAAGCTGAGTCACTTGTGATCGAAAATCACCACACTTTCCTTGCTTTACCCAATCTGCCAGGTACCGTGGCGGTCTTCGGTGGCGGGCTACGAGCGCACACTCTTGCCACGCAGATTCCCGGCCTCAGTGACAAAACTGTGCTGTACTGGAGAGATCTCGACTCGCACGGCTTTTACATCCTTGAACTCGTTCGCCGACATCTGCCTCAGGCAACGTCAGTCCTAATGGACCTAGACACCGCTCGCGCGCATATGCAATTAGCTGTGGAAGAACCCCAGCCCAGTAGGTTTGTGCCACAATGGCTCACTCCGCAAGAAACCTTCGCCCTGGAGTTTTTACGCAGCCATGCGGTTGGCGGATGCCTACGCATCGAGCAGGAACGAATCGTGTACGACTACGCGGTGGAGGCTCTCAAAGGGGCTTAGGAAGTCGTTGCCCGAGGAGGCGGTGCGGGAATCAGCGGTGCGGAACTCCAGGTGTGCGCAGAAGACCGCGCATCGTTGCCTTCACTCCCCGATTGCATCGTCTCACCATCCCCGCTGGCAGCACCGCGCTCCGTCATATCGGCCTCCCGCCCCACCTGGTCAGCCGCGAAAACACCGGGGCGCAGGGCGTCGGTAAGAAAACGAGAATCCGTCGTGGCCGCAGCGATGTACCGCGCAGCATGCACTTCCTCGGCATTGATCCGGGTCCAATCCAGCGCCCACCCGGCACTCCGCATCATCTGGTCGAAGAAGAACCGCTGCTAGCGCGAATTGCCATCCCGGAACGGACGCACGATGGTCATCTCACCCCAGTGGTCTGCCGCGGTGAAGCTGCTGAGGGGTTCGGCGTTTTCCAGCTCAGCAAGCCGCTGAGTGGCGAATTGCCCGGCAAGCTCATCAAGGACTGTGAGGTCGGTTTCGTTGAAGTGGTTCCGGGGAGCCTCGTCTGTTTTGTGTGCCATTACTCCGCGCCTTTCGTCCGGGTCTTCACGCTCTTCGTCCTGGCCTTGACATCCTTCGTCTCAAACGGAGCATCCTTAGTTCCGTTCTTCGCACCCGTGGTCTTAGCAATGCGCTGGCGAAGAAACTCGGCACGTTCGCAATCGCCATAACCCTGGGCCTCCATCACTTCCAGTGCAACCTGGTCACCGGTGATTTCGCCACGCAGGATACGGCGGCCGCGGGCTTCATCATCGGGAGTGATGTCGTATCCGGCCATTCTCATTGAAGCGCGCACGGCCGCGACTTTCTGGTCTTCGGTGCGGTAGTCGATGGTCATAGTCTTATCCCTTCTTGACGGCGGTGTGGTCGCTCTCTCATTAGTCGTCCGGTGGAATGGTCGTCAGTAGCTGGTGCCCAATCAGCAGCTGGGACGCTAATGGTTGGGTCGTTGAGCATGCGACGAAACCTCTCCCGGTTGCTTTGGCATTGCGATTGACTTGTACACGTCGAGCATTGGTTCGTAGTTCAGGTGGAGCCCGTAGGGATCCATAAACGAATCGCGGCTTGCTTGGTTCCACGTATTGGCATCCACCTCACAGAATGCCAGCTCAACGCCGTGTTGACGGGCTAAATCTGTCATAAAGATTTTGGTTGCTCGCCCATTTCCCTCGCGGAACGGGTGCGCAAAGTTCAGATCGGTATGGATCTTGGCGAGGTAGCGCAACGTGCCATTGAAATCGGTTGATTCCCACTCGAAGTTCTCAATCGCCCTACCGATGTGGCGCAGGTACATGCCCATACTGGCGTGATCTCCAAAGTGATGGCCACCTTTTTGAATGTTCACTTTCCGCAGTGCACCCGCCCATTCATAGAGGGCACCAAATGCCAGATTATGTGCAGAGCACAGCCGCGAGCCAGCATCGCCTCCTTCGAGGGAAGACTCCCCGGTTGAGTTGGATAACTCCGCTGAGGCTCCATTGAGGTACTCCACGGCCTGAAGTGTGTCTTGGTCTTGAATATCGGGTTTATTCCGGAGTACTTGCGTGCCCGGGTAGAAGTAGCTCGTCCAAACGTCTGCGGGCTTGGCCATATTTAGCTCCTAGCTCCTAGCTTTTGGCTTCTAGTATGCGAAGGTTCTGGGCGTGAAAACTCATGCTGTGGTGTTAGTACAAGACCATCAGCTCATCGATCGTCAGCTGTGGTCGCGAGCCAGCAACTTGATCTGCGAGTAGTTGCACCTCGGCTTCCGTGGGTTCCCACCCCTCGTGAGCACCATTCGCCAGCGCATTGGCAAGCAACCGGCGCTGGGGCTGGGCCAATGGTTCAAACTGTTCAGGGAAAACCGAAACCCACTGTTCGAGCCCCTTAATCGAGCTGAAATCTATGGTCATGTTCTTCACTCCTTCACACTGCCGGAGCGTGGCAGTCACTCCTCATGTGTGCCTGCGGCGCGCCCCAAGTTGTCGGTGCGGTTATAAGTTTAAGGAGTAGACCAGACAGTCCCCGGGCGTAAGGACGATTACCCTCCCCTGAGTGAAATGCTTGTTCGATTCCAAGGAATCTATCCCCCTTCAATAATGCTCTTCGATCTAAAAATACGACAATCATCCTTTGACTGCCGACTTCTCGATTTTAATCAGGAGAAACAACGCGCTTCTAAGCAAAAATTTACCCAACAACACATACCGCGCAGGCAGCAAGCACACCTAACAACTCCACCCAAGTAGCCGAACAACCATGCGACGTGACCTAACGAATTGCTCACCCCACAGTTTAAAGTGGCAAGCACAAGACCCAGTCGCAAGGAGTAATATTTCACTGTTCTAATCCGAAATGTACGCTATCGCCGACGGCTTGATCCGCATTGTCGGCTAGTATCCGCGCCGAAACAGCGACGCAGTGACTCTTGGCAGAGACTGTGGCGAGACCACTGAAGAAATCGCCAAGACCGAGCATTGGTGTCAGGACAATGGCTACATGACCCTCGACACTGAAGGTACCTACTGGATAGTTGAAGGCAAGGCTGACGACGAGACTGTTATTTGCGGGCGCGAAGCTACCGAGTGTCTACTGCGCTCTCTGATAGCTCACCCTGCCTACCAATATCAGACATGGACATACTTGATTGCATTCGAAAGTGACATTCGCAAGAGCGACTCGTTCGCGGAACCGGCCAGCCTAGGCGGTGTGAAAAGGACGCTGCCGAGCTAGGAGGCGAGTTGTTTAGACACCTTCCTTGCCATTCAAGGCCAATTTCGGCGGTTACACAGCGGGGTGCTAGTTCCCCCTCACATTCTCATCAAATCAGGAAAACCGGTCCGAAAAACTCAACCCACACCAACATTCACTGGTACAACCGCAAACGCATACAAAACGGCTCAAAGGCCTGGCGCCGGGGCACTATCACAACCAGACCTGTGAGCCCCTAACCGCCTAGAACTAAACCAGTCCAGCTTTCGGGGGCCAGTTCGGCCCTACATGGCAACTGTGCCCACCCCCGTCGATAACCTTCCCCGTAGCGATCTAGTCTCCGATGTAGGCGGCTACCCACCCCCGTTGCCTAGGTACCGCGCTCCGGCGACTCAGTTTTCCACCGAGCGAACTCTCCAAAACTTTATTGAGCCAAACCGCCAACAATCCTAACCTACACCGCTATCGTGTGGTTGAGACAGTATTTTCATCGCGAATGAAAACTTATTCGCTCAGGAAAGGACTCCCTTCCCCAATGACCACCTTGGATCCCTCCACTATGCAAAATTCCACCGACCAGAATGCGTCCGCCGGTCGCGCCGACCAATGGAGCAGCAGCCCGCATCAGCCCTACAGCAACGACCCGAACATCACGGTGAGCCGCAATCTCACCGATCCACCAACTTTCCGGCCCATCCCGGAATTCGAAGGCGTACACAACATTTGGCCACGTGGCGATCGCCTCCAAGCAGTCCGCGAAGCCGCTGAGAAATACCGCGATCGTTTCCTGAACCAGGGCACTGTCCTGGGCGTGCGCTCCTTTGATATCGCAGCTGCACCCTACCCATCCCAGTACGCTTTCCAGAACTACTCCCTGCACATTAACCCCATCATCAGCATCATTAACCGTATGCTGGTCATCCAATACGAGGACTTTAATGGTATCCCCCGAACCCTCGTGTGGGAGCCCACTGTGGCCGAGGGGTCTAAGAAGTCCGGGTTCTACGGCAGTCTCATCGGCAACGGCAAGGGCCCTAAGTGGCTAAACCGCACCTTCTCAACGATGCAGAAGCTAGGAGCCGAACGCATCCTCGCGGGGTACTTCAACGATCCCGACACGATTCTGCCCTCAATCGGCATGACAAACGCGGATGTCGATTACATATCCTTCGACCACCTGCACGTGCAGGATCCACGCATGATCATGGGCTCCACCGCCAATCCACCAGCCGGTGAGTCCTCCTACGAGCCCCTGTTCCCACGAGCCCGCCTGCTTACGCATCAAGCCGAACTGGGCACCTTCGAATCCCCGCACCCCATGCAGTACGCTTGGTACGTCAAGGATGGTCTCGAAGGGGTAGACCGCGAAGTGATCTCTTCCTTCGAGGGCGATGTAGAGCTCGGCGTAGGCATCTCTCTGTTGTGGACACCAGGTCATACCGACGGCAATCACTCCTTGTGCATTAACACGCCCGACGGGGTGTGGATTTCCTCGGAAAACGGAATGGCGGCTGACTCTTGGCAGCCCGAATTGTCGAAGATTCCGGGTGTTCGCCAATTCGCGCAATTCTACGATCGGGAAGTGGTCTTGAACGCTAATACCTTGGAGGATTCGTTAGATCAGTACGACTCTATGATCAAGGAGAAGACGATGGCCTCCTACTCCCCCAAGCATCCGGAGTGGAAACAAATCCTGCCGTCTTCGGAATGTGCTCCATGGAAGCGCCAGTGGCCACTGAACCCCACCGTTGAGCATGGTGGCATCAATTACGGAGAGCTGAAGCGACGGTAGAAGTCGGTTGCCAATTTCCGAGAATGCGGGGTTCCGGAGTTCTCGGCGACCTGACCCCTCCATGGCCGCAGCGACTGCAACTCCGTTACCCTCCCCCGTGCAGCAATGGTCACTCAAGATGGTACGTTAATTAACGAAACAAACCACTTTCACTGCAGAAAAATCATTTTTCGGATAGTTCATCCGGCAAGCCGAAAGTAGGATCACCATTAACACCTCACAATTCTCCGGCCCGTCTCGTCCGCGGGTTGGCCACAGTAGCTCGCTGCCTGGAGCCGATCGGAATGTCAGCAATACCTCTCAATCCGGCGCCACCCCACTCGCCGCCTTCCACCGTTGGACCCGCGAGGCTGCCCGCAGCGCCACACGAACCCTTGCCACCGCCTTCACTACCCCGCTACTCCCCGCGGATTACGCGGGTATCTTTGATCCTCTCCGCGGCCGCGAAGTCCGCGGCAGAATCCAATCAATCACCCATCACGGTGATCTCATCGACCTCACCCTGACACCCGGCCCCGGCATGACCACCACCTTCCGACCCGGCCAGTTCATCGGTCTTGGTGTACTAGCCAACGGTCGTTGGCAGTGGCGTTGTTTTTCTATTACCGACGCCCCCCGCTCCCAACTCCGCACCCTCTCCTTGGGGATCAAGCCGGTTCCTGACGGAGCTTTATCTACTCATGTAGCCACCACAGCGAAACCTGGTGACATTGTCCGGTTATCTGCACCGGGTGGAGATTTCTTCCTCCCTCGGCCGGTTCCCGACAAACTCCTGTTTGTGACAGCGGGATCGGGCATCACCCCGGTGATGTCGATGCTGCGCTGGTTGCGACAAGAGTACGGGGTGGGCAAGAACACCGGCACGACCAAAATAGCGGGACTGGATTCCTGCCACGCGCATGACCCAGTTCATTTACGCCCCACCTGGAAGCCAGTTGGGGACACAGGTGCTGCAGCGTTTCCCAATGTCATCCACATTCATAGCCAGCGTTCGGAGGATCTTCCCGCACCTTACAACCCGGAGCTACACGCGCTGGCGGCGGAAAACCCCTCGTACCAGCTCGTGCATTGGAATTCGATAACCCGTGGTCGGCTCGACCCACAAATCATCACCGAACTTGTACCGGACATTCAAGACAGAGAGCGCTACGTTTGTGGCCCAGCGGAGCTCCTCAACGCTATGACAACAGCATTCCCCGGGACCCATGTCGAGCACTTCCACGCTGCCACAGGGGGCTCCGCGATGGGCGGAACAATTCGATTCCTTACCACTTCGAACGACGCGGGCAAAAATGTGCGCGCAGACAAGCAAGGTGGTGCAGGCACCCAAAACCTTGGGGGCCATACAGAAACCGCGTGCGACGGATCCACTACTATCCTCGAAGCGGCGGAAGCCTGCGGGGTGCAGCTCACTCACGGGTGTCGCATGGGTATCTGCCACACCTGCTCCGCAACCATTACTTCCGGCCAAGCCGTGGACATCCGCACGGGCACCACCCACCGTGAAGGTGAACGAGTACGCACATGCTCCGCGATCCCCGACGGGGATATTGCGATCGAGCAGACCTGATGCACACCCAAGCGGTTTTAGTCAAAGGCTGCAGTCCGTACAACCCCCGCAGCCGCACCGACCCAAGGCCCCGCAATCTAGCTGCCCGGACTTTTGGTACCCGCCACCTGAAGTTACGCACTCCTGGATCACGCAATCCGGCCACGGCTGGATAACCCGATTTTCGTCAAGACCAGGCACGAACAGTGCGTACCCGCCACCACATAACACCAACCACCAACCCAAGGAGAACCCCATGGCCATCAAAGATATCGCAGCATACGCCCACCTGAGTGCCGAAGACGTGGAAGAAATTGGACGTCGGTTCGACGCCATCGAAGCTCATCACCGAGAAACCTTAGGGGCAAAGGACGCTGCATACATACGAAATCTGATCCGCACCCAACGCGGGGTGGACCTATTGTCTCGAGTAGCGACCGTGTTCGCACCCTCCTTGGCAGGCCCCACGGCGGCAACGATGGGCCTAGCAAAGATTCTGGAGAACTTGGAGATCGGACACAACGTCATGCACGGTCAATGGGACTGGATGAATGATCCCGAGATCCACTCCGGTATGTGGGAATGGGACAACACAGGGCCAGCATCTGGCTGGAAGCACTCCCACAACTTCAGCCACCACACCTTCACCAACATTATTGGGATGGATAACGACATCGGATATGGCGTGATCCGTATCACCCGCGACAAGAAATGGAAGCCCACGACCGCGCTGCAGCCACTGACGAACGTCATCCTGGCAGCATTGTTCGAATACGCGGTGGCGTTCTACGATGTGGAGCTTGGCCGTTACTTTACAGGCCGACAGAGTTGGGAAGAGACCAAACCCCGTCTGCTGGAGACCTTGCGGAAAGTTCGAGCACAAGTGGTCAAAGACTACGTGGCGTTTCCAGCCGTCGCCGGCGCCGTGGGATTTGTGTTAGCGGGGAGTATGGGGCGCCGAAATAAAAAAGCGAAAACGCGGTTCCAGGCTGGGGTCGGTGGTGCCAAACACCACGTAAAGAGAGCTGCTCAAGCGGCGCTAGGGGCGAACCTAATTCGAAATGTATGGGCATACGCAGTTATCTTCTGCGGGCACTTCCCCGATGACGTAGAAACCTTCACCAAACGCACTCTGGATGAAGAGACCAAGGCAGAATGGTACCTGCGGCAAATGCTGGGGTCAGCGAATTTCCGCGGTGGGAAAGTACTGACGATATTGTCCGGGAATCTAAATTACCAGGTTGAGCATCACCTATTCCCCGATATGCCAAGCAACCGGCTGGCACCAATTGCGCGCGAGGTGGAACAGATCGCGAAAGAATTTGGGCTACCGTATAACACCGCCAGCTTCCCGCGACAGTTGTGGGAAGTACAGCGCACGATTTTGAAATTGACCCTGCCCAATAAGTTTCTGCGCGCCCCTAGATGGAACGCGCCAGAAGTGCGCGCGGATGAAGTGTTCTCACACTACCCCGAAGTGGACGCGTCAACGGGGCCACGCCAACTGGCGGCGGGGCTGGCGAAGCTGAAAAAACTGCGGCCACGGGTACTTGCCTAAGCGTTCGAGAGGGGTGCTGCCCCCGCTGCCGGATGCACCTAGATCCTCGTGTCAAGGTAACGAAAAAGCGAAAAGGGATGACCACAAAAGCCCAGCCGGCGAAATTGTGGGCCTTACTTTGCTAATTCGACCTAGGCGAGGAAAAGAAGGGAAACATAACCGGGGCGCGCCCGCTATCGCAAGTCGACGACGACGGTTGCTCAGGACACGCAGCTCACACTCTTAGATAGCACGACTCAATAATCAACGCGCAGTTTTAGGGTGCAGGCGCGGCTCAAAACGAACATGCAACGCAAGAACTCAGGTGACAGAGTTAGCACTACATGCAGGAACGCCCCCACTATAATCCGAGGCGGGAGCGCTGCAATTTTGTACCCCGTACGGGATTTGAACCCGTGTTACCGGCGTGAGAGGCCGGCGTCCTAGGCCGCTAGACGAACGGGGCATAAGGACTGTGAAACGTGCATCCAGAGAACAACTAGCAAGTTGCATGTCGAACGAAACGACAAACTAGGAAGCAATTTTCACTGCTGGCCTACCAGGACTCGAACCTAGAATGACGGTACCAGAAACCGTAGTGTTGCCAATTACACCATAGGCCAATCGTAGACACTAGAAACTTCTGATTCGATGATGTAAATACCACCGGACTGTTCCCCGTGCAACGAGACATAATATAACCAGACCTTCACAGCGGAATCAAATCCGCTGGTCAGGTGGCGTTTCCATCAGGAGAGAACTGCTACTCCTGCGGCAAAGCCCCGAAGCCGGAGCGACTGGAGAGCGCAGATTGCCCGCGATCCGCGCGACGGGCGGGATGGGTTACTACGCTCCCCTCATATTAAGAACCGCGGGGTGCACCGGGCGGGGCAGGCGCAAGACCGCGGGGAGGGTTACTGCGCTGCGGGGAACGGGGTGACGGACTGCGCCTTGCGCAGGCGCGCCAGCGTCGAGGCCTTGCCCAGCAACTCCATGGACTCGAACAGTGGAGGGCTCACCGCCGCGCCCGAGACCGCCACGCGTAGCGCCCCATACGCCTTGCGGGGCTTCAGCTCCATCTCCTCAATGAGCTTGCCCTGCAGAGCCTTCTCAATAACCTCGGTCTTGAAGTCCTCGTCCGAGATAGCCTCCAGCTGCTCGAAGGATACCTGCAGGACCTCGACCGCGTCTTCCTTCAAGTTCTTGCGGGCGGCCTTTTCGTCGAGCTCGAGGGCGTCGTCCCCCGTGACAAGGAAGCGAAGCAAACCGTCAGCATCGGAGAGAACCTTGATGCGTGTCTGCACCAACTCGGCCGCGAACGCGAACTTGTAAGCTGGGTAGTCCGCGGGGAAGCCCTTGTACTCCTCTAGGTACGCGCGCAGGCGAGCGGTGAAGTCGTCGAGGTCCAGCAGGCGGATGTGATCGGCGTTGATGGCCTCGAGCTTCTTCTGGTCGAAGCGGGCAGGGTTGGGCTTGACGTCCGCGATGTCGAAGTTGTCGATGAGCTGCTGCATCGTGAAGATGTCCTCGTTCGCAGACAGCGACCAGCCCAGCAGCGACAGGTAATTCAGCATGCCCTCGGGGATGATGCCGTTATCGCGGTGGTTGAACAGGTTGGACTCGGGGTCGCGCTTAGAGAGCTTCTTGTTGCCCTCCCCCATCACGAACGGCAGGTGGCCGAAGGTGGGCACGGCTTCTGCGACACCCACGCGGACCAGCGCCTCGTACAGTGCGATCTGACGCGGGGTGGAAGGTAGCAGGTCCTCGCCACGCAGGACGTGGGTGATGCGCATGAGGGCATCGTCCACGGGGTTTACCAGGGTGTACAGTGGCTGGCCGTTGGAGCGTGCGACCACGAAGTCTGGGACGGTCTTGCCATCGACGGTCATCTCGCCACGCACGAGATCGTTCCACTGGTACACGCGATCATCGGGCATGCGCAGGCGCCAGACCGGCTCGCGCCCCTCGGCCTTGAATGCCTCGATCTGCTCGTCCGTGAGGGTGCGATCGTAATTGTCGTAGCCCAGCTTGGGATCGCGGCCAGCGGCCTTGTGGCGCTCCTCAACTTCCTCCGCAGTGGAGTATGCGGGGTAGACGTCGCCGGAGGCCTTCAGCTTCTCGAGGACTTCCGCGTAAATGTCCATGCGCTGGGACTGGCGGTATGGCTCGTGAGGCCCGCCGACCTCAATGCCTTCGTCCCAGCCCAGATTCAGCCACTTCAGCGAATCAATGATTGCCTGGTAGCTTTCCTCGCTATCGCGCTTGGCATCCGTATCCTCGATACGGAAAACCAGCTTGCCACCGGTGTGGCGAGCATATGCCCAGTTGAACAGGGCTGTGCGCACCATTCCGACGTGGGGTGTGCCGGTGGGCGATGGGCAGAAACGAACGCGTACTTCACTCATGGATAAATAGTTTACCCACGGGCCCAGACATGGACTGGGTGGGGCGCGCTAGGAAAAGCGTGCGGTGAGGTTCGGAGGGCGCAGTCGTGGGTGCGGGCTCCAAGTGCAGTCGTGGGTGCGGGCGCCAGACGTGCCCGCCAGCAAAACAGTGGCAAGGTGTGGGGCACGGAACGGTGCGCTAGGGAATGCGTGCGCCTGCTTCCCCCGCCCCACCAGCAGCAGCTACTTGCTCTGCTTGGACAGGAAGGACCAGGATTCCCGCGCCGCGCTTGGGTTCACCGGGTACCACGTATGGGTGCCGCCAGACACCTTCTTGACGTGGGTCTCTGCGGAGCAACCACTGAACGTGTACGTTGTCACACTACCGCTGATGCTTTCCTGAGGCGCCCCGAAAGCCAAGCAGCCGTTACGGGTACCAACCAGCTGGTGCATCTGCTCGATCGAACGATACGGCGCGCCATGGCGAGTGCCACCTTCGTAGGCAACGGTCGCATCATTCGTGCCGTGGATGATCAACGCAGGCACCTTGCCGGAGCCACAATTCGACCACACCGGGTTATAGTACGCACCGGAAACTCCAACCACACCCGCCATCAGATCAGGCGCCTGGCACGCCAGAGCCAAGGCCATGCCACCACCATTAGACAAACCAGTTGCGTACACACGAGAGCGGTCGACCTTGCCCTCATTGGCCAGGGTGCGGACAATTTCACGCACGAACGCCACGTCCTCACCGCGGGACGTCGTCGCATATGGCGCACCCTCCCACGCGTTGCTGCGGCCCTGCGGGTACACAATGATCGCATCGGAGCCAGCGCCGGTGCCCTCCAAAGCCGCGTAGCCACGGGCCTGCGCAGCGGTGTGCTGCCAACCGGAGAACATAAAGAGCACGGGCAGGTTCTTCGTTTTTCCGGACGATGGCATCTTGACGATCGCAGTGCGGGAAGCACCGTTGACGTTGAAGGTGCGCGTTTGAGCGTCAGCCCCCGGGGCCGATGGGCCATTCGGGATATTCGGCAGAGGGCCGCCCCCGCCGTTGAAGATCTGCAGCAGACCGTTGATAAATTCCAGAATCTGGCGCAGCTGAACCATGAAGTTTCCGCCGCCACCGAGACTGCCAGTGGCACTGCTAGAACCCGGCAGAGTTTGCGCCTGCGCCGAAGGGGTGACGTTGGCGAGGGGGCTGGGGGCGTCGTTGGCAGGAACCACAGTGAGCGCTAACGCGGTAGAAGCCGCCATGAAACCTGTGACGAAGCGGCGGCCGGTGGCGGAACGAAGGGCGGAACGAGAGGTGGAACGAGAGGTGGAACGAGGGGCCTCGACGATCGCATCGGAGGCGAGGGGCGCGCAGTGGCGGGAAGTCGCGATATCGCGCCGAGATTTAGAAGTATTTTGCACAGAAAGAACTTACCCCATGATTAGGATAAATACGCAACGCTTCCATGCAAACCTATTTCATAAAAGCCACTCCTGCGGATTACTTATGCTGACGGGCGAGGAAATTCCAGACCTCATTGGCGACATCCGGGGTGAAATACCAGTTGTGGCCTTGGTCGTTGATACGCCAGAAGACGGCCTCCTTCGCGCAGCCTGGGTAGCCGAACTGAGTCACATTTTCGGGCTTTTGTTCAACTACCGGGTGGGGCGCGCAGAGGTTGCGCTTCGCCGCACTGTCAGCCACCGCCGGCGCGGAGAGGTAGGGAGCGCGGTGCAGGTGACCGCCTTCGAAGCGGGTGAGCTGATCCTGAACGCCATGAATGATGAACGTCGCCACTGGCCCGGGCGCACAATTTTCGAGGACCGGATTGTAGAACGCCCCCGAGACCGACACCACCCCCGCCACCAAATCCGGAGCCTGGCACGCGAAGCTCACCGCGAAACCTCCACCGTTGGACATTCCGGCAGCGTAGATGCGCTTGCGGTCCACGTTGAAGTGCGCATCGAGCTCGTCCACAATCTGCCGTGCGAAGGCTACATCACCGCCACGTGGGGTGACTGCGTACGGGGCTCCCTCCCATGCATACTCGACGCCCGCCGGATACACCACGATCGCTTCCCGTGCGGCGCCGGTGTTTGCGAAGCGGGAGTAGTTGCGGAAGTTTTCCGGACTGTCGTGCCAGCCGCCAAAGCCGAAGAGGACCGGAGTTGGGTGTGCGGGATTGTAGTCCGCGGTGACGCTCACAATCGCCCGGCGCTTGTGCCCGTTGGGGAGCGTGAATTCAACGTTGACTGCCTCACCGGGCTTGGCTTTGGTCACGTTGGAAGCTGGGTGTGTGGCTAGGTGGTGTGGGAGTGGTGCGGGTGCGGGCTTGTGTGCAGGTGCTGGTGCTGGCTTGTGGGCGGGTGCCGGCGCTGGTGCGGGCTTGGGATCGGGCACTGACTTGGGGGCGGATGCAGGCGCTGGCTCGCGGACAGGCGCGGGCATGTGTGCAGGTGCAGGTGCGGGCTTGTGTGCAGGTGCTGGTGCGGGTGCTGGCGCTGACTCGCGGACGGGTGCGGGCTTGTGTGCATGTGCTGGTGCCGGCTTGTGGGCGGGTGCTGGCGCAGAATGCTGCCGCGGCGCGTGGGCCGGCCCCGGTACAGTTTCGGCGGACGCATGTGGGTAGGGAAAGATTGGCGTCGTTAAACCGGCAACAACAAGCCCCACTAAGGCCAGGCCAGTGAAGAAGGCGCGGAGCATCGTGGCCGACGGGCGCACCGCGATTGCCGCGCGCGACGGCCCGGCGGTGGAGAGGCGAAGAAGGGCGCAGGTTGCCGTGCGGACGGCTTTAACAACATCCTCAAGAATCACTTAAGTAACATTAGTAACGGTTGTCACAAAAGTAGCGCCAGTGTGGCGGCGTGTCGGGAGATACGCCCGCTATGCACCCCCCTTGCGACGTCGCGCTTGTTCGCGAATCCGCATTCAGCGACTCGACTCTAATCGGAGCTAGGCAGCCACTCCCCTACGATGTCCAGCACAACGGGCCCGCCAACTCTATTGGCCCGAGGGCTCAGTCCGTTCAGGATCGAGAGAATCTGATAGTCGTCGGATCGCGGCTCGCAACGATCGGGCCACGTGGCGACCTGCACGTGGGAGACTTCGTGACTGAAGCCCATGCAGCCCGCGAAGTAGAAGAGAGAGTTACCTATTTCTCCCGGGCCGACATCGCGAGTGGCGCAGTGGGCGGAACCTTCGTCGTTTTCGCCGGTCTCGTCGCTTTCGCCGCTTTCGCCGGCCTCGCCGGTCTCGTCGCCTTCGCCGCTTTCGTCGCTTTCGCCGGCCTCGCCGGTTTCGTCGCTTTCGTCGGCCTCGCCGGTTTCGTCGCTTTCGTCGACCCTTTCGCTTTCGTCATCTTCATCACCAAGGCGCCCCGCCGCACCATCAGTGGGTTCATGCTCGTCGTTAAAGCTAACGGAGTGCCCGTACTCCGCCCCAGTGGCAACCCCTAGATGGTGCGAACAAAATCCGTCCCACGGGTCATTCGTCTCGATCCCCGCCTCCCAGTTGGTCAGGAAGTGATAGATATCGAGCAGCACGCCCACGCCTTCCGACTCCACCTGCTCAATCGAATCGTCATCAACCCAATCGAAGCCGCTCTCGTCGCGAGCGCGGTCATCCAGAAAGCTAGAAACCTTCCACGTCAACTCGAACGCCTCTCGCACGCGCTTAATCGGATAATCCTCGATGCCACTCATGTTTTCGACCAGCACCTTTCCCCCGGTCGCGCGGTACACATCCACCACAGCTCGGGCAAAGCGCTCGCATTGGACTTGCCACGAGTCCGCATCCTCCCCGCGCCGCCCCACCAGCAGGTTAAACTTCGACACCCCGGTGAGGTCATGGATGCGGGCGACGGCGTCGATATGAGAAGCAGGCAGCGGTTCGCGATGCAGCACTCCCCGCTCCCCCGCTGCCATGTCGCCAGCCCAGAGGTTCATCGCGATGAGCTGCAAATTGTTGCTCGTGAGGAAGCTCGTCAAGCGGGCAATCTCGCGCTCCGTGGGGTCCGGGCGGTCGAATGGCCACCACATTTCTACACGCAGGGGCGAACTTGGGGTGGGCCGGTGCTTTTCTTTCGCCTCGACGCCCCTACGCCACCCCGCCTCCGTTGTGTGTGGGTAGCCGATCGAGATGTTGTGGGCGGTGATGAGGTCGTGCACGATGCAGTGGGGGTCGGTGGGATCGAGGTCATGCACGCTGAGGTTAGGGTCGGCGGGATCGAGATCGCGCACGCTGAGATTAGGGTCGAAGGGATCGAGGTCGACGGGTTGGGCCGCATCGTCGTGCATGTTGGAGTTCGGTTCGTAAAGAGGGTTGCCATCGTGCATCATGTCGTAAGTGTGGCACAGGGAGGGCCTCCTGAGGTGGCAGTTGGATGTTTGTTTTTACGCATTGAGGAGCTCCCGCCGCGCTCATGCCCGTGCCCGAGGGTGTCAGATGGTTTGTGTGGGGGGTTCCACCACATAGTCTGAAGGATGAACCATTATGACAACTATGTCTCCGAAGAAACATCAGAACGCTGATCAGGTTAAGGCTGTTTCCAACAGGATCATGGCGAGCCCGGAATTATCGAAACTGATAGGTGAGCTAGCCCAGGCTGCCGATGGCGACATCAACGCGCTTGTCCGCGGGGTGCTGCAGTCATCGATCAACAGCGGCCTGGCCGCTGAAATGGAGGCGCACCTGGGTTATGAATCCGGTGACCGTACGGCAAAGGCCGCTGCGGGGCAGACAAACCATCGCAATGGTAGTTATTCAAAAACAGTCGATACGAACTACGGGCCGATCGAGATTGACATTCCCCGTGATCGTGATGGTTCGTTTATCCCGCGAATGGTTCCCAAAGGCGCCCGTCGGATTACAGAGCTGGATGACATGATCGTGTCCTTGTATGCCGGCGGCATGACGATTAGGGATATCCAGCACCATATTCACACCTCCTATGGGGTGGATATGTCCCATGAGACGATCAGCAACGTCACCGATTCGGTGCTGGATGCCGTCATGCAGTGGCAGCACCGCAAGCTGGATGCGTTTTATCCCATCATGTTTTTGGATGCCATCCGCATCAACGTCCGCGACGGTGGCAGAGTCGTCAACAAAGCGGCCCACATTGCTGTAGGCATTGACCTCGACGGAATCAAACACATCCTCGGCATCTGGGTTGCCGCCAATGAGGGTGCATCGTTTTGGTCAGGGGTATGCGCAGAACTAGCCAACCGCGGAATCGAAGACGTCTTCATCGTTGCCTGTGACGGACTTAAAGGTCTGCCGGAAGCCATTGAAGCAACCTGGCCGCATTCACTCGTGCAGACCTGTGTGGTGCATCTGATCCGTAACGCCAACAAATACGTCGCTTACGGTGACCGCAAAGCCGTCTCCGCCGCGCTAAAAGAGGTCTACACGGCAGTCAATGAGACCGAAGCACGCAGCGCGCTTAACCGGTTTGCTGACAGTGAACTCGGTAAGAAATACCCACAATCTGTCTTGGTATGGGAACGCGCCTGGGAGAGGTTTGTACCGTTTCTGCAGTTCACCCCGCAGGTGCGGAAAATGGTCTACACGACCAACGCGATCGAATCACTCAATAGTGAACTGCGTAAAGCCACCCGCAATCGCATCCAGTTCCCCAACGATATCGCTGCAGTAAAAGCACTGTGGTTGACGATCTGCACGATCGAAGACAAGCGAGCACTCAAGCGTGCAAAGAAAGCGAAAGGGGCACCGAAACCAGATAAATCAGGACGCATAATCGAAGGGAGAACAACCGTCGGCTGGATGGAAGCACTCAACCAAATGATCGTCGCCTACCCCGACCGATTCGCCCCATACATCTAGAAAACAAACCTCCACACACAAAAAACTTGACACGCCCCCGTGCCCGCGTCCGTGCCCCGCCAGCACCAGCACCATCACCACCACTAGCACCATCACGATCGCCAGCACTAGCACCAGCATCATCAACACGATCAGTATCACGATCACCAGCACCTGGCAGCATTAGCAGAACGAAAAGACCACAACACACACTCGCACGCGCATCTCATTCTGCTTTGCGCACATTGAGGAGTCCCCGCCGCGCCCACACCCGCGCCCCGCCAGCACCACCACCAGCACCATCACGATCGCCAGCACCTGGCCGCATTAGCAGAACGAAAAGACCACAACACACACTCACACGCGCATCTCATTCTGCTTTGCGCACATTGAGGAGCCCCCGCCGCGCCCACACCCGCGCCCATGCCCTTTCCACGCCCCCTCACAGCACGTCCGCAGTCAAGTTTTCCACGCCCCTTCACAGCACGTCCGCAGTCAAGTTTTCCACGCCGCTTCACAGCACGTCCGCAGTCAAGTTTTTCTCCGCCCCCATGTGGAAAACCCGCTGTAAAGCAGGAGTTATCCACATGTCACGTCTTTGGCCCTCCCCTGCCCAGGTTCCACATGGTTAATTCAATAGCGGGGGTCGGGGCGCTCCAGAGGGGGTTACAGGAGCGCCCCACGACCACCCGGGGTGAGATTCGTGAGGGGAGAAAGGGGGCGTCGATGAGAAAAGAACCGTGGCCCGAGGCATGGCCGAGGGGACGGCGGCAATCAAGAATGGTGCGCGTGACTAGGAGTTTTGGGGTGGAGCGCCTACCGGAGGCGCACCGCGACGGGTCGATTCTGCCGATGACGATCCGGTTGCGTGCGCATGCAATGGAGCATCCCACGTTGGTGCTGACCGGCTGGGCCGCGCTGCATGTGCTGGGGTTGCCTGCGTTTTGCAATGACATGCCCGTGGAGGTGGTGAGCCGCACGAACAAGCGGGCGAGTTCCGTGCGCGCGGTGCAGCATGTGAAATACGACGGGGCCGTGCCGCTGGCGGACCAAACGCTGTTCGATTCAGCACATTTCGAATTACCCGGCGATGTGCAGGCCGTCTGCGCGGAGGAGGCGCTCGTGCGCTGTCTAATTTCCGTGCTGAAGGGACGGAACGCGTGGAAGCTGCCGGGGATGCCCGATTTGTGCGGGGCGTGCCACCTCAGCGCCCACGAAATCCGCGCAGTCCAGCTCATCGACGCCGTTCGCCGGCACATTCCGCTCGATTCTGGCGTGATCGCCGAGCGCGCGCGTGGGCGCGTGAGCAGGCGCAGGTTAAAGCGACTGTGGGCGCTGTCGGTGCAGAACGCGGATTCGCCGCCCGAGACCGTTCTCCGCCTGCTGGTGCGGGACCTGCTGCCCGACGTGGCACCACAGGTGCCAGTGTACGAGACGGTGGCGGGGCGCGCGGAACCCTTCGCGCCGGCGTCTGCGCTTCCTTTCTCGTCGGCTGATTGCTCGGCGGGTATTCCGGACGACTCGGCGGGTATTTTGGACGACTTTTCTTTGGACGACGCCACATTCTCCCAACTCGCAGAGTCGGAGGAATTACCGATGTCCTCGGGCGGGCAAGCGCGTCCATGGCGGAGCAAGATTCTGACACGAATCGATTTGGCATCGAGAAAGTACTGGCTGGCGCTGTTTTACGACGGTTCTCACCATAACGATCCCGCGCAGCGCGAACACGATGCGATGGTGGACCGTGTGCTGCAAGCGCGCGGGGCGACAGTGCTGCGGTTCACGGCTTCGAGCATGCGCGATCCCTTTATGGTTAGGCGGCATGTGCAGCAAGTAATTGCACGGGCTCGGTAGGGTTTGCGCCGCAGGGATGGCGGCGCAAACCTCGCGGCCGTTGGTTTCTGTATTTCCGCTCTTTAATTCTCAAGCTGATACCCCCACCACGCACCGCACCATCCACAAAAAGCAGAACGAAATAACACCCCCACGCAACGCCCGCAACATCTCACTCTGCAAACCCAACAAGCCACTCGCTCCACCCAGAGCAGTGCCCCACCACGCACCGCACCATCCCCGAAAAGCAGAACGAAACAACACCCCCACACAACGCCCGCAACATCTCACTCTGCAAACCCAACAGGCCACCCGTTCCACCCAGAGCAGTGCCCCACCACACACCGCACCATCCACAAAAAGCAGAACGAAACAACACCCCCACGCAACACCCGCAACATCTCACTCTGCAAACCCAACAGGCCACCCGTTCCACCCAGAGCAGTGCCCCACCACACACCGCACCATCCACAAAAAGCAGAACGAAACAACACCCCCACGCAACACCCGCAACATCTCACTCTGCAAACCCAACAGGACGGGAACAGGGCACGAGGTTTTTCATCACGTCTGGAACGCGGTAAGCATCGATTACCCGTGGAGAGCTGGAAACGGGAGTAGATGAGCACCGCGAGCAGTAGAGTCATCCAAAAGCAACAAATTCACTGATTGGGACGGCAGGAAGGGCGGAAGTTGTCAGATCCGCGGGAAGCTCAGGAAAAGCACGCCATGGAAAAACCGCAGAAGCCGTGGAACGAGTACGAATCAACAGAGAATCGCGCGGGGCATACAGAGCTGGGACAGCACGGACTGCGGGATGAGGGCGAGCGGCGAGATCGCTCGGACCGGAAAGTGGCCGTCATTACCGGCGCTGGGTCTGGACTGGGACGGCTGTTCGCGCAAGAACTGGCTAGGAAAGGATGGTCGATCGTTGCGGTAGGGCGCACACGCTCTTCGTTGGAGGAAACCATTGCGTCACTGGAAAAATCGCTGAGTGACGGGTTCAACGAGGAAAACTCGACCGGACAAAACGAAACGAACACGCAAACCCAACAGCCCACCACCGGAGCACACCCCACCGGACAAAACGACGTGAACGCGCAAACCCGACAGCCCACCACCGGAACACACCCCACCGGACAAAACGACGTGAACGCGCAGGTCGAACCGGGCACCCCCGCCTCGCCCCACGAGGCCCACGCGCATCGGCATCTTGCCGTGACGTGCGATGTTGGGGATGAGGTTGGCGTCGAGAAAATGTTTGAAGAAGCAACCGCAACCTTCGGACGCCTAGATCTCCTGGTCAACAACGCCGGCGCCCCCGGCCCCACCGGTGAAATCGACACGATCAACATCGAGGACTTCGACCGGACCGTGCGCACCAACCTGCGCGGGGCGTTTCTGTGCACGCAGGGGGCGTTCGCGTGGATGAAGGCACACGGCGGCGGGCGAATCATCAACAACGGTTCGATCGCCGCGACTCGCCCGCGCCCGGCAGCCGCCACGTACGCGGCGACGAAAGCCGCGATCGCGAGCCTCACGGTCAGCACCAACCTCGACGGCCGCCCGTACGCGATTCGCGCCACGGAGCTGGACATCGGCAACGCTCGCACGGACCTTTTGGGAAGTTTTACGTCCTCTGAACCCATGTTCGACGCCACCCGCGCCGCCCAACTTCTCGCCTCCGTGGCGGACTTGCCGCTGGATGTGTGCGTGGATCAGGTGACGGTGACCGCGGCGGGGATGCCTTACTTGGGGCGGGGGTGAGTGGGCGGAGGTGAGCGGACGGTGGTTGCACATGATCGTTACGGGGAGCCCATAACGGGATCGGGGTGAGTGGGCGGTGGTGACGGTGACCGCGGCGGAGATGCCTTACTTGGGGCGGGGGTGAGTGGGCGGAGGTGACGGTGACCGCGGCGGAGATGCCTTACTTGGGGCGGGACCTGGGTCAGGGGTGAGTGGGCGGTGGTTGCAAATGAACGTTACGGGGAACCCATGACGGTATCGGGGTGAGTGGGCGGGAATGCACACCGAGGAGACTGCGGCGTAAGCGCGGCCGGGGAGCGCCGAAAATGCGCCCGGCGAGGCATGCCTATGTAAGGCACGGCGAGTGCTGCGGGGCGTAAAGGGGTTAGCGCGTGTGGGCGGCACCGCCCTCGAATCGGTTTTGTCCGACGCGCTTAGTAGACTTAAGCGCATGACTGCAGAGCACCAGAGACCGGCCACCGCCCCGGATTTTTTGCTCTCGCGTCCCCATAGCAGCATCCGGACGCAGGGTCGAAAAGCCTCGTACCCGGATCCTTTCGAAGCTGCCCAAGCGCTGCACGACGGGCACGTGGATCTGCTCGTGGGCGCTATTCCATTCAAGACCAGTTTCCGCGCCGCGCTAGTACAACCCGAATCGGTTGTGGTCAGCGAAGGGCCGCTAGAGCCACCCGCGTTTTTCCGGGGACAGAACGCGGCGGAATCGTTGCGGGTTTCATCCATCATCCCGGTGACCAGTCTGAATGAACACAAGGCCGCGGTTGCCGCCGCCATTGCCACGATCCAGCAGACACGTTTGGAAAAGGTGGTGCTGGCGCGCGCCGTCGATGTCACGTTCGAAAACGAGCCGGACCCGCTGTTGGTGGCTGCGCGCCTCATTGACCTTTCCGCAAACCGCGACGGGTTTGCCGTGGACTTGTCTGCGACTGGCCGCGATGAAGACGAGGGGGCTACTTTCGTAGGCTCTTCGCCAGAGATGCTGGTGCGCCGGGAAAACCGCATTGTGACGGCCTTCCCTTTGGCGGGTTCCGCGCCACGCACGGGCGTGGCCAGCATCGATGATCAGGCGGCGCGTGACCTGTTGATGTCGGATAAAAACCAAAGCGAGCACAAGTTGGTTGTGGATCATTACCGCAATGTCCTCGAGCCGCTATGCCAGAACCTCGACATTCCGACCGAGCCGGACATTCACGAGACCACCGAGGTCATTCACCTAGGCACGGCCATTCGCGGCGAGCTGAAGGAAGAATACGCACATTATTCGGCCCTCGATCTTGCGCTAATGCTTCACCCCACGCCTGCCATCGGGGGTACTCCTATCGATGACGCCATCGGCATCATCGAAGAGGTTGAACAACCGCGGGAGTTTTATGCCGGTGCGGTTGGGTGGTGCGATGCCGCTGGTGATGGTGAGTATATGGTTGCGATCCGCTGCTGTGTCATGGAGGGGGTGATGGCCCGTGCTTGGGCCGGCGGTGGAATTGTGGCTGATTCGGATCCTGAGGAAGAGGCCACAGAGACTACGGCCAAGCTGCAGACGGCGCTGCGGGCACTGAACGTGCCCGCAGCGATGCGCCAGGTGTAGCGGGCCGGAGCCGCCACACCTGCCCGGGCAGTGCGCACATTGCGTTATGAGGTGCGCCTGCCCCGCTTTCGCTCCCCTACCTGCGCACATTTCGTGCTCGCCCATCCCCCCCAACTGCAAGAAGTGCTAGTTGCCCTCGTAGGTGCATTCAAGGTTCCGCATCTCGTGCTCACCCAACCCCCCCCAACTGCAAGAAGTGCTAGTTGCCCTCGTAGGTGCGTCCAAGGTTCCGCATCTCGTGCTCGCCCAACCCCCCCAACTGCAAGAAGTGCTGGTTGCTCTCGTGGGTGCGTCCAAGGTTCCGCATCTCATGCTCGCCCATCCCCCAACTGCGAAGAAGTGGGGCACCACCGGTGGTGCCCCACTTTCGTGTCAGCTACTGCTCGTAAGCCTGAACCGGGTTGGACAGTCGGCCCAGCCCCGGGATTTCGATCTCGATGGTATCCCCCGGCACCATTTCTGCCGTGCCCGCCGGTGAGCCAGTGCAAATCACATCACCTGGCATCAGCGTGAACGCGCTGGAAACCCATTCGACGATTTCAGGGATGGACTTGATCATCTGGTTAGAATTCGAGTCCTGCTTTGTCTGTGTTTCACCCTCGTGGGTGAGGTGCGCTTTAATCGGAAGATTGTCGATTTCAATGCTGTCAACGTTGGTTTCGATGAACGGCCCCAGGGGGCAGAAGCTATCCAGCCCCTTCGCACGTGCCCACTGGCCATCCGCGAACTGAAGATCACGCGAAGACACATCGTTGACAATTGTGAAGCCCATGACAACCGACTTCCAATCCTCGCGTTTCACGTCCTTACAAGGACGACCGATAACGATAGCCAACTCGCCCTCGAACTCGACATTCGTTGCCCATTCGGGGATGCGAATTGGAGCCTCAGGTCCCACAACTGCTGTTGGTGGCTTCAGGAAGATCGTGGGTGGCAAGTGCTCCGCACCCTTTTTGAAAACTTCCTTGACGTGGTCGGCGTAGTTGCGCCCGACAGCTACGATCTTGGAAGGCAGAATAGGCGCTAGGAGGCGCACGTCCTCAATCGGCCAGCTTTTATTGGTGAGTTCGACTTTTCCGAATGGCACTCCGCTGATCTCGCGGCAAGTGGCACCAGTCCCGTCGGGCTGGCCACCTTCCAACGCAGCGAAGGCGAGACCTTCATTGTGGGCAATTCGAGCAATACGCATGTTTCCATACTGTACCGGAGAGCGGTTGACCTCACAGAAGAGCATCGGCATTCAGCGCAGATGTCGTCACGTCAACCTTTCACCTAGTCCACTATCCCGGCAATTAACCCCGCCCCGCAACAACACCGCACAACAACCCAGCAACAACACCGCCCGCACCAACACCACACTGCAACAATCCCGCCCGCACCAACACCACACTGCAACAATCCCGCCCGCACCAACACCGCCCGGCACCACCGCAACAACCCCGCACAATGTGCAGCAGAACTCCGAC
Organism: Corynebacterium auriscanis; assembly: GCF_030408435.1. NCBI lineage: Bacteria > Bacillati > Actinomycetota > Actinomycetes > Mycobacteriales > Corynebacteriaceae > Corynebacterium > Corynebacterium auriscanis. The sequence goes on from NZ_CP047046.1 coordinate 1,576,147, forward strand.
AGAATAACGCGTTTTTGTTCGACTTCTGCTGCACATTCGTCTTACTGCGCGCAAATAACGGCGCGGAGTGCTCAGCCGCACATATTTCTACCCTCGCGGAGTGCTCAGCCGCACATCTCTGCCCTAAGGAGCTGTGCGGGTCGCCCGCGCCCTAGTTATTCCTCGCTGACACAGCATCATCAACGGTCAACCACCCATCGCGCACCCTAAATCACACAATGTGCAGCAGAACTCCGACAGAATAACGCGTTTTTGTTGGAGTTCTGCTGCACATTCATCCTACTGCGCGGGAAACCGGCGCCGGAGCGTTCACCAGAGCCACCAGCGCCACCACCCCTTACAGCAGCGCACCCAACGTCATGCCACGGTTCCGCGCCACCAGAGCCAAATACACTTCCGCACACGCTAACGCATCCGTCAGCGCATTGTGATTGTGATAATTCGGTAAATTCAACCGCTCTCGCACACGGGCCAGCCTCAGGTCGTCGCCTTTGGGGTGCCCACCACCGTCCTCAATGAAACGCCTCGCCAGCTCGAAAGTATCCACATAATGAGTCTTCAGGCCGGTCCCGAAATAGTCCTGGCAGGCGTCGGAAATAAAAGAAGATTCCACCTTCTTGAAGTGAACCAACATCGCCCGACCCCGCAGTGCCTCAAGCAAGCGGGCGAGAACCGCGGGGGCCGCCTCGCCTTCCCGATCCACGTGATCGTCCGTGAGGCCGTGAATGGTTGCGGACTCGCCAACAGTTTCGTGCGATTCTTGCTCAATCACGCCATAGCCAGCGCCTGAGAGATCAATTTCATGCCCATTAACCGGCACCCAGCCAATAGAAAGCAGGCGGTCCTTCCGATAGTCCAGACCCGTTGTCTCCACATCCACGGCCAACAGCGGCAACTTCGCCACCGGCGTGCGACGGCTGGGCGCGGGGGTTCGATAATACTCAGCCAAAGCACCCGTGGCCGCCCGCTCATCCACGGAATCACCGCCAAAAAGCCTGTTCAGTGCGTTAAGCATGCTCAACTCCGCCCATTAGACATTGCGAATCGGGTAGCGCACAGCCAACCCGCTTTGAACAGTTTTCAGGATTTGGAACGCATCGCGTAGATTCTCGCGCTCCATCTTCGCCAAGCGGGACGGCTTGATCTGGTAACTCAACTCCTCACCGTTGCGGAACTGTTGCGCCTGATTGCGCAACGAAACCGCGTTGAGGAAATCGAACGCATCCCGCAGATCGCGTGCGTTCTTGCGCGGAAAGCTAACCCCCGCAGCCTGGTCCAGGCGCGTGCGCGTGGGAAGCACAGCTTTGTTCGCCTCGATCGCCACCAGCCGCGCGATCTGCACACATGCCGCCACGCCTCCCTTCTTCACGTTCAGGGTGTGTGCATACTTGCCCTTGCGGTCTACAGCCAGGCCGCGGAAAATTCCCAACGGCGGCTCCCAGCGCGAGGCTAAGGCCGCTAGGTGCGCATGCAGTCTCGTAGCACCGTGTGCCGATTCCACCGCCTGGGCGTGCACAGCATCGGCTAAGTCCGTCTCGCCGTACACCCCGCGCATGTCGAAAAAGGTCATCGCCCACAGCAGCGCATCGGGTTCCGGCGCAGTGATCCAGTAGTGGAACGATGACTGCCACTGCGAAACCGTCATCCGCCACTTCGGGTTGCTGGCCATCATGTCCCCGGGGCACAGTGGCTGGCCCGCGGTCGCCAAACCGTTGCACACATAGTCCGCGAGCTGCGCAAAGTATTCCTCATGCAGTGCTTCGTTGTAGGTGTCATCCAAGATCAGCGCATTATCTTGGTCGGAAGCGAATCCCATTTCTCGTCGCCCCTGCGATCCCAGCACCACAAATGCATACGGTACGGGCGGTGGTCCCAGTTTTTCTTCTGCCAGATGCAGCAACCGGCGGGCCAAAGCATCGGCAGATACTGTAAGCAGGGCTTGTACTTCTTGTGCAGCGACGCCACGCTCTACATACTTCACCGCCATTTCCTGGGCGGCAGTGTAAATCGGGGCCATGTCCTCCGGGGTTGCCGCGCTGGAGAGTTCACCGGTGACATAGATAGGGTCCTGCTTCAGCAGCCGCATGATGTCCGCTGCAGTGACGATCCCTGTCACTCTGCCGTCATCGACAACGGGAAGGTGGTGAATATCGCGTTCCGCCATCAGCACCATAGCCTCAATGACAACGGTATCCGAGCTTCGCGTGACCAATTTTGTGGGCATCACTTCGCCCACTGTGGTGGACACCGGGGTGTTGTGGGCGACGACCTTACGCATGTCACGGTCGGTGATGATCCCCACGAGGTTGTCGTTATCGATGATGAGCAGCGAACTCACGCGCAGCTCGTTCATGATTCTCGCGGCGTCTTGCAAGGTGGTGGTGGTGGAGACTGTGTTGGCGGGATTCTCTATCGCGAATTGCCCCAGTTTGGTCCGCAGAACGGCAGAATCTGGGGAGCTGTTTTCCTGCTCCACGTTGGCGCGGCGCACGCGGTCGGAAACGCCAGCGTAGTAGCGCTTGACTTCGGGGTAATCCTCAACGAGTTTTTGGAAGAATTCCCGATCCAGCGTGAGAATTAAGCAGTCCTCCACGGTGATGACGGTGAACTGCGATACACGGTCGCCGATGAGCGTGGAATGGCCAAAGCTCTGCCCTACATCGCGGCGGTCTAGCAGGAGCCCGTTGGCATCGATGACATCGATAGCGCCGCTGCGAAGAACATGCAGGTTATCGTTGGGTTCCCCTATGTCGAGGAGGTGTTCGCCTCGGCGTACGTATCTGATTTTCCAGCAAAAACTGAGGCGGTCGAGTTCGTCAGGGGCGAGGTGGCGGAAGGGCTCATATTTCCCAAGGAAGTCACGGATTTCTTCGATCTCAACGCTCATACTTTCCACAGTATTTTCCTGAGCAAACAATTGCCAACGATTCGCGGAACTGCCGGGTGCGATCTGGGGCGGGCTAGGTGCGATCTGGGCGGCGAGGACAGACATGGCGGGCCCGGCGGTACTCTTGCCCGCTTGGCCTCGCGCTCCGCGCGCCACCTTCAGTCCCATACACATCAGTTTCTCTACCAGACCCACACGCACCATCCTCCACAACAGTGCACACCACTCCCACACACGAAGCCGCACGACCCTGCCGAAAGCACCCGATCAGGACAAAATGGCACCATTCCCACGCGCGAAGCCGCACGGCAATCCATGCACCAATCCACGCACGCAAAGCAGAACGTTCCCACACTTCGGGGCTGTGATCCGCTTGTAGGCACGAACCCACACACAAAAAGCAGAACGAAACGACCACAACACGTGCCCCGCGGTCATCTCATTCTGCAAACCCAGCAATGCGCCCACATTCCCACCACCCAAGCACACCCCACCAGACCCACACGCACCACCCTTCACAACAGTGCACACCGCTCCCACACACGAAGCCGCGCGACCCTGGCGAAAGCACCCGATCAGGACAAAATGGCACCACTCCCACGCGCGAAGCCGCGCGGCAATCCATGCACCAATCCACACACGCAAAGCAGAACGTTCCCACACTTCGGGGCTGTGATCCGCTTGTAGGCACGAACCCACACACGCAAAGCAGAACGAAACGACCACAACACGTGCCCCCGCGGTCATCTCATTCTGCAAACCCAGCAATGCGCCCACATTCCCACCACCCAAGCACACCCCACCAGACCCACACGCACCACCCTTCACAACAGTGCACACCGCTCCCACACACGAAGCCGCGCGGCAATCCATGCACGAACCCACACACGCAAAGCAGAACGTTCCCACACTTCGGGGCTGTGATCCGCTTGTAGGCACGAACCCACACACGCAAAGCAGAACGAAACGACCACAACACGTGCCCCCGCGGTCATCTCATTCTGCGAATCCAGCAATGAAGGCCAGTAAAGGTGAGGAGGCGCCCTGTTGGGGTTTTGTTTGACTGGTTGGGAGTGAAGGCAGTAAGCGTGTGAAAGCGGCCCGAGAACTATTCCCGGACAACTCCGAGGTTTAAGTTAAGGCAGTAAGCGTGTGGAAGCGGCTCCACGGGAAATAAGCACGGGAATGCGCTTGGAGAAGTCGTTAGGTCTGCGCGACGACCCTACTGATTTCACCACGCACCCCACCAGCACCTGCGCGGGCATTTTGATTGTTGGTTACAAAACTGTTTGATTGTTACGTATAACCCTGTGTCCGCTCACGGCGCCGGACTCTTTTCTTTTCTGGCACTGGACTCTCACCCCACCCTAGGAATTATGCTAGGCAGGAGAGCTGGGACACGGGAGACTTTAACCATCTTCGCACCCTCCCGCCCACGGACCACAGCCACCCCACCACGGACCACAGCCACCCCACCGCGGACCACACCCAAACCGCCGCCACAATGCGATCATTGCATGACAGGGAAACCCTCGCCATCAGCTAAAGAACCACGAACCACACCCAAACCGCCGCCACAATGCGATCATTGCATGACAGGGAAACCCTCGTCATCAGCTAAAGAACCAAGACCTACCCCCGGACCGCCGCCACAATACGGTCGCCCACCTCCGCGGTCTTTACCTGAGAGCCGTCGCGGCTGGAGGCTTCCTCCAAGACAGCTGCCTCGATGGCTTCGGCGTTGGCGTCGTCCCCCAAATGGCGAAGCATTAAGGCAACCGACAAGATAGCCGCACATGGATCAGCAATGCCCTGGCCAGCAATATCAGGCGCGGAGCCGTGCACGGGCTCGAACATCGAGGGGTACCGGCGCGACGGATCGATGTTGCCACTAGCCGCCAAGCCAATCCCGCCCGTCACGGCTCCCGCCAGGTCCGTGAGAATATCGCCGAACAAGTTGTCCGTGCAAATGACATCGAATCGGCCAGGGTCGGTGACCATGTAGATGGTTGCGGCATCGATGTGGCAGTAATCCACCGCCACACCGGGATACTCTGCACCCACGGTTTCGATGGCGCGCTGCCATAGAGAACCTGCGTTGACCAGCACATTCGTCTTATGTACCCAAGTCAACTTGTTACGCCGTGTCGTCGCGCGCTCGAACGCATCACGAACCACGCGCTCGACCCCGTAGTACGTATTCTGACTGACCTCGCAGGCAACTTCCTGATCCGTCCCCTCGCGCAGGGTGCCGCCGTTGCCCGCGTACAACCCCTCGGTCCCCTCACGCACGACGACAAAATCAATCTCACCCGGGTTCTTCAGCGGCGAACTCGCACCGGGGTACAGCTTCGACGGCCGCAGATTAACTGCGTGGTCCAACTTGAAACGCAGTGGCAGCAGCAGCCCGCGCTCCAACACACCGGCCGGCACACTGCGAGGGTCGCCGATCGCACCCAGCAGGATTGCATCGTGTTCTTTAATCGACGCCAAATCCTCCTCAGTCAAGGTCTCCCCTGTAGCGAGGTAGCGGCGCGCGCCGAGGTCATATTCGGTGATGTCGACGTCGTCACGCAATGCGTGTAGAACCTTCAGCGCCTCGGCAGTAACTTCAGTGCCGATACCGTCGCCAGCAATCACAGCGAGTTTCATTATGTGGACTCCTAATTCTCACTAAGTGGTATTCGTTACGATAGTCAGGGTGAGAGAAAGTCGCAAGGATTCGCAGCATCCCGCAGAAACTGACACGGTGAGAGGTTGCTCCAAGGCTGACAGGAGCGGGAAATAAAGGGCTGACAGGAGCGGGAAATAAAGGGCTGACAGGAGCGAGAAATAAAATGGCCGACAAGAGCAGGAGATATAAAGCCCTCGCCCTGTTACGGCTCCATAACAATTGCACTCTCACCCAAGCCCCCGATACGTAGCTGCGTTAGCGTGAAAATGTGAATGAAAGCGGAGGAAGACCACAACAGAGTTCAGGCGCAGCAAAACCAGATCCAAGCGCGCGACAACTAGGGCCAGGCGCACAACGGCGAGATCTAGGCGCACCGCAACCAGGGTCAGGCGCAGTAAAACCAGACCCAAGCGCGCAACGGCGAGACCTAGGCACACAGCAACAAGGGCGAGGCGCGCAACGGCGAGATCCAGGCGAGCGGCCACCAGACCCATCCAGGGCGCGCGCGGCTCGGCCCGCCAGCACCACCAAGACCATCATCGCGCTACACAGCAAGCTCTGGTGGCGCAGCTTCATGGAGAACAAGGCCGCCATGGTCACGACCACGATCATGGCCATCATGATCGTGACGACCACAGCGGGAATGGCAGCCGGGGCACATTTCGACATCGTCGAGCTGAACCAGCCTGCAATGCTCGTGATGACGATGGCACTGGGATCTTTCCTGTATTTCTTCTCCTCCGTCGTGCTCTCGGGGACGGAAAACCCCATCGAACCAGAGCACTTCGGCGCCCTCCCCTTGCGCTTCAAGGACATCCTGCCGGGCATGCTGATTTCTACGCTCGTCACCTCGCGAGGGGTCATCAGCGCGCTGAACACTCTAATCATGATGGTGGCCGGCACTTCAGCTTTCGCCACCACCAACAATATGGCAGCCTCCATCGCCTGGCCTTTCGCCTGCCTGGCCCAATTGCTCGTGACGATCGTAATCGGCGAAGCCTGCTACTCCATGATCGCCCGCATCATGCACCACCGTGGTTGGCGCGAACTCATCACGACCATCACCTCTATGCTCTTCATCCTGGGTTTCATCGGGATGGCCCTCCTCGCCAACGCATTCAATGCATTCCCCTCCTACCTGCTGACCACCCTCAGCCGGTGGTCCCCGTTCGGCGCAGCAGCAGGCGCTGCCGCCGAACTTTCACACACCCCAGATTGGAACAGCATCCCACGCGCCTTGGCGTGCGTAGTCATTTGGGCTGTCGCCGTCGTGATCTTCATCGCCCTGTGGACTCGCGCCATCGAGGCAGGCTTCCGCAACCCCATTCACACCGAAGGCGGGTCCCAGCGTGGCGTCGCCACCCAAAAAACAACTAGCGACGGCCGGCCACCTCTGATGAACCGCTTCGCCCCGAACACGCAATGGGGTGCGATCTTCTCCCGCGGATTGCTGTACTGGGTGCGCGACAATCGCCTGTTTTATTCCACCCTGACGTTCCCGATGCTGTGCGTGGTGTACCTGGTCATGGGCTTCACCGGCAACGATTCGATGCTATGGATTGGCCTGTGGATGCCAGCGTTCAGCGCCGTGCAGTTGTTGTCGAACGTTTATGGCTACGACGGCCCATCGAATTGGTTACACATCGTCGCTGGAGTCCGTGGCAAAACCATGGTGACTGCGCGCATGGTAGTTGGGCTCCTGCTCGCATCGGGCCTGTGGGTTATCGTCGCGATTGCGGTAGGTATTCACGAACACTTTTCCGCCCAATGGTTCGTCATGGGGCTCGTGAGCTTCGGAGCGATCCTGGGCGCTATGGCCCTCGGCGCTTTCATGAGCGTGGTGAACCCCTACCCCACCTCGCCGCCTGGGATCAACCCTATGCGGGATCGCTCCGGCGGAGGTGGAGCCGCGTTCGCCTCGATCTTCGGTGGAACGGTTTTGCTGGGCATCGCATCCATCCCCGGTCTCGTAATGACTGTGATGGGTACGGTCGACCTCCCCACGAACTCCATCACCGAGATACGCCTCATTGGATGGGTCGGCTTGGTCGTTCACTTCCTGATTATGGCAAGCATCTTGTGGTTGGCAGTTCGCAAGGCTTCTTCTCGTCTAGACGCCGGCTGGCCCAAGATCTTCTACATCGTAAAGGCATGGAAGTGATTGCGCTGGTTGCCCATGCTTTTCCTGCCGGAGCGCCGAAAGCAACCGTCCTGGTGTGATGGAACTCCGAATCTAATTGACCACCACTCGCCCACTATTTCCTTCGAAAGCGAACAGACATGATCCACCCCAATGATCCACTTAACACCGCCGGCGCCGAGTCGAACGGCGCCGATGCTTCCGGCGCCGAACAATCCCGTACTTCCCTCCCCGCTTACCCCTCTTACCCCACGAGTCTCACTTCCCAGGACCCACACTCTCCCGTCCCCGCGGTTAGAATGCATGGCCTGACCAAGGATTTCAGCGGGCATGTCGCAGTCAACAACCTCACGCTCGACATCCCCCGCGGCAGTTTCTACGGATTCGTTGGACCCAACGGCGCGGGCAAGACCACCGCAATCACCATGGCCACGGGGTTGCTCGAGCCAACTTCGGGCAACGCTTGGATCGCGGGCCACCCAATGTGGGGCGACGCCTCGCCCTCCGATGTTTACGCCGCCAAACAGTCTTACGGCCTGCTCGCCGACGGTTTGCCAGTGTTCGATAGGCTCACCGCCGCGGAATACCTGCAGTACATGGGCGCACTTCGCAAGCTGCCACAGGAGGACATCTCCCAGCGCAGCTCTGAACTTCTCGCTGCCCTCGATCTGACGGGCACGGGCAAGAAGAAGATCGTGGATTTCTCGGCGGGCATGACGAAGAAGATCCTGCTGGCGGGAGCACTCGTCCACAGCCCACAGGTTTTGCTGTTAGATGAGCCTTTCGAAGCAGTCGACCCCGTCTCCGCCCAGGTGATTAAGGAAATCCTGAAGCAGTTCGTTGCCGTAGGCGGTACGGTGGTGATTAGCTCGCACGTCATGGAGCTTGTAGAGGGGTTGTGCTCCCATGTGGCGATCATTGCGCAGGGGCAGGTCCGTGCAGCAGGTACGCTCGACGAGGTTCGTGGCGGAATCCCCCTGGTCGATCGTTTCGTCGAGCTCGTTGGTGCTCGCCACTTGCAGGAGGGCTCACTGCAGTGGCTGCGCGGAGAGCCACAATAGACGCAGGAAAAGATGCTGGTGAGGGCTGAGGGAGTTCCGCACGAGGGCGTGCAAACTTCGACGCCGCTCGCGGCCTTTCCTGTTGTTCGTGACCCGCTCGTCACGGCTCGCCCCGGTGCATCTCATTCTGCTTTACCGAACAACTCCCCGGCCCACGGTGACGAAGCAGAACGAAAAGCACCACAACCACGCATTCCCAGGCATCTCATTCTGCTTTCCCGAACATTCCCCCACCCCACGTTGACGAAGCAGAACGACAAACACCACAACCACGCATTCCCAGGCATCTCACTCTGCTTTCCCGAACAACTCCCCATCCCACACCGACGAAGCAGAACGAAAACCACCCCAACCACGCTCTGCCAAGCATCTCACTCTGCTTTCCGAACAACTCCCCGGCCCGTGTGCATCTCATTCTGCTTTCCCGAACAACTCTCCAGCCCACACCGACGAAGCAGAACGAAAAGCACCACAACCGCGCATTCCCAGGCATCTCACTCTGCTTTCCCAAACAACTCCCGGCCCGTGTGCATCTCATTCTGCTCGCCCGAACATCCCCCGGCCCGTGTGCATCTCATTCTGCTTTCCCGAACAACTCCCCACCCCACACCGACGAAGCAGAACCAAAAACACCACAATCACGCTCTCCCGGGCATCTCATTCTGCTTTTCCAACGCACGATGCATCGCAAGCCCACAACACCCACGCACCCACGCACCCACGCACCCACAACACCTGCGCACGAAAAAGCGGGGACCCACGCTATTCGCGTGGGCCCCCGCCCAAAATCTAGGAGTTCCGCGGAATCTACATCCGCAATCTACCCCTTAGAAATCCAACTGGAACGCAGCGGTCGTAGAGAGGTCCGACTTGATCGTCTCCAACAGCTCCGCTGGTACTTCGCGGTCCACGCGCAGCACGAGAGTTGCAGAGCCGTCGCCCTCATTCGGGGAAAGTGCAGCAGCATCAATGTTGATACCTTCGTTACCCAACGCCACACCAACACGGCCCAGCGCACCCGGCTGATCCTTGTAGACCAAGAACAGGTTGGAACCGGTGGCACGCAGATCCAAGCCACGGTCGTTGATTCGAACAATCTTGTCCACGCGCTCCAAACCAGTCAGCGCACCTGTCACGGTCGCGGTAGTTCCATCTGGAGCCACTACCTGCACCTCCAGCACCGAGCGGTGGGTGACAGACTCGTCGTGCGTGCTAACTTCCAGCTGCACACCGCGTTCTTCGGCGATGGTAGGGGTGTTAACGAAGGTCACTTGCTCGTCGATGAAACCGGTGAATACACCGCGCAGGGCCGCAAGGCCCAGCGCATCCACGGATTCAGACGACAACTCACCCTTTGCGGTCACGTTCACTGCGGTTGGAGCTGCCCCCAACAGCTCACCCGCAACGCGCCCCAAGTTGGTAGCGAGGTTTAACCACAGGGCAACCTCCTCGCTGACCTTGCCACCAGACACGTTCACAGCATCCGGTACGAAGTCCCCCGCGAGGGCGCGCAGAACAGAAGCCGCAACGTCGGTACCAGCGCGGTCCTGAGCCTCAACCGTGGATGCGCCTAGGTGTGGCGTCACGACAACTTCGTCCAACTCGAACAGCGGAGAATCGGTGCATGGTTCGGAATCGTAAACGTCGAATCCCGCACCACGGATGTGCCCGGACTTGATGGCATCTGCTAGGGCCTGCTCGTCCACCAGGCCACCGCGAGCAGCATTGATGATGATCTGCCCCTTCTTTGCCTTGCCCAACAACTCGGCATTGAACATGCCGGCGGTTTCCTTAGTCTTGGGCAGGTGGATAGTGACGAAGTCGGAACGACCCATCAACTCATCCAGCTCAACGAGCTCCACACCCAGCTGTGCAGCGCGAGCAGGGTTAGCGTAAGGATCGTAAGCGATGATCTCGGTCTCGAACGCAGCCAAACGCTGTGCGAACAGCTGACCGATGTGACCGAAGCCTACGATACCGATGGTCTTACCAAGGATCTCAACACCCTTGAAAGCGCTACGTTTCCACTCTCCATCGCGCAGGGTCTTGTCTGCGGCAGGAATCTGGCGAGCAGTAGAGAGCAGCAATGAAATAGCGTGCTCACATGCGGAGTGGATGTTAGAGGTTGGCGCATTTGCAACCATCACGCCTTTGGCGGTGGCGGTGCTGATATCAACGTTGTCGAGACCGACTCCGGCGCGACCGACGATCTGCAGCTTCGGAGCTGCCTCGAGCACCTCGGCATCGACGGTGGTTGCGGAACGCACCAGCAAAGCATCGGCATCTGCTACTGCCTTGAGAAGTTCTGGGCGGTTGGGTCCATCAACCCAGCGCACCTCAACGGAATCTCCCAGCGCATCAACGGTGGACTGCGCTAACTTGTCGGCAATGAGGACAACTGGACGGGTGTTCTGGCTCACGAATGACTCCTGCGAAAATTGGCTTCCCGCTCCTCGACACGACCGCGCCGAGCAACAGGGCCCACGCCTTCCCGGGGAATTGATTCCCACCCGCGACGTGCGACAAGTTCACATCTTAGATGGTGCCTGCGACAGTGGCTCGGCTTCCCCCAGTTTTATCAATGTGTTACCGATCACATAGGCGCCGCAGCCATCACTTCCTGGCCCTACTCCACCAGCGCCGCAGCCACCACTTCCTGGCCCTACTCCACCAGCGCCGCAGCCACCACTTCCTGGTCCTACCGGCGCCGCAGCCACCACTTCCTGGTCCTACTCCACCAGCGCCGCAGCCTCCTCATCCGTGAGCATTGCCGCCTCAAATCGCTTCAGCGCCGCTTCCGCATCAAATCCCACACCAATCAATACGACCTCATTGCCCGGTGTCATCCCACTCCCCTTCCACAAGGTCGCCGGCTGAATTCGCAGATCTGGCCCGGCCTGGTGCCACACCTGCACATGCTCCAAACTGTCAGCAATCCAGCAGTAACCCTTAGATCTCACCAATCCCTTAGTTGCCCGCAGCGCCTGGATCAAGCGTGTGCGATCCAACGGGCGCGCCCCGCGGAAAATGATGGAACTAATGCCATACTCTTCCGTTTCCGGAGTATGCGGATTTGCTAATTCATCCATGTATCCCTGGAAAGCTCGCGCGGTATCTTCGTCGTATAGATTCGCCCCAAGGATGTCACGGGTCGCTGGTCGACTGTTTCCTTTTTCGTCGATTACTTGTCCTTCTACAAGTTTTTCGACGCCGCAACGCGGATTCATACGGTGAACCAATTCGGCTGTCGCCGCATATTGTTTGGGTGATACGAGGTCCGACTTGGTCACGTAGATTTTGTCAGCAAATTCCACCTGGTCAACGAGTAGGTCCGCAATGGTGCGTTCGTCGCCTTCCACGGCCCCTAATTCACGGTCCGTGAGCTTGGCCTTAGTAGCTATCATGGAAAGAAATTGGCTAGCATCCACCAAGGTCACCATGGTGTCGATGGGCGCTATATCCGCCAGACGAGTGCCATCCTCCCACTGCCATTCAAACGTTGCAGCGACGGGCATGGGTTCAGAAATACCGGTGGATTCGATAATGATTTGATCAAACTCCTCCGATCGCGCGAGTTTTCCAACAGATTCCACCAGGTCTTCGCGCAGCGTGCAGCAGATGCAACCATTTGTGAGCTCGATAAAGCGATCTTCGCCTCGTTCAACGTGACCTTCATTGGCGATGAGGGCGGCGTCGATATTAATTTCCGAAAAGTCGTTAACAACAACGGCTACTCGGCGATCGGCGAGCCCTGCGACATCGGCAAGGAGCTCGTTAAGCAGCGTAGTTTTACCAGAACCCAGAAATCCCGAAAGAATGGTGACAGGGGTCTGGCGGGGCTCTCCCGACTGTGCCTGTAGGTGCGACTCCGCCGTCGTATTCATGGTCATGTGGTGCGAACCTCCTCGCGTTTCCAACTATCGAGGTTCCCACACTACACTAACGACAATGCTTGTCGATATGGATTCTAATTGAGAGGACTCCGAACCGCCGCACCCCAAAACGCGCTGGGTTGAGTCACCCCAAATTACCCAAGCACAACCCGAGGGGCAGTCCCCCGGTTAGAGCGAACCAGTGGCCGTCATCGAACCAGCCACCGTAGCGGAACTCAAGCAGCAGTCCCCCGGTTAGAGCGAACCAGTGGCCGTCATCGAGCCAGCCACAACCGGGCCAAAGAACTGAGCAATCGGCCCCAGCACATTAGTGATCGCAATGATAATTGGGTCCCAAATTTTGGGGTCAAAGAATGGGATGAGAGCTTCAAATTCCATTGAACACTTCTTTCATTTAATTGCGGTGTTGAACAATTTACTGCGACATGCTACCCCAGCGGGGGCCTACCAGAATGGTGGCATCATCACTTCATGTTAGAGTAACACCCGAAATAGAATTCGGATTTCTAACTGCGCGTTTGGCGAAGGCGCCCACCACCTCACGCGTTACACAGCCTGCCGTTCGACTCTCTTGTCAACGGGTTTCCGCCAGAGAACTCAGAAGCACAGTAGCTAGGGACCGATTTTTAGATCCCCCCATCCACGCGCGCGTTCCGTCGTTGGATAACCCAGCCCCCAGTTGTCTTTAGATGACCCCACCAAGAGTTGTCTATAGGTAGCTCTGCCATAAGTTGTTGTTGGATAACCCAGCCACCAGTGAAGGAAGATCGTGAAACACCTCTCTGCATCCCACCGACGGGCGATGACACTCGCACTGACTGCTGCGACCACGTTTTCGTCTACTGCCGCCGTAGCCTCCGCGCAGGAGATACCATCGAATGCGAACGAACCCACGGGTTCCGCACTTTTAAGTTCCGGGAACAACGGTGGCCTGAGCTTCCTGCCAGGTGGAAAACTCTATGAAGCACCAGAGGAGATTCCGGCCGCACAGCCCGCAACCATCAAGCTGGACAACCGTACGCCAGGTTATTCCGATCAAGAATCATTCCGGCAAATTGCAGCCCGCCATGAAAATGTTATTGAGGTAACCGCGCACTCCGAAGCGATGGGAGTGGACGTTCCCCTGTTGGTCCTACGACCCAAAGATCCAGCCAAGCGCGATAACGCACCTACGATCTACGCTCTCAACGGGCTAGATGGTGGTGACGGTTGGTTCGCGAACACCAACGCGATTGAGTTCTATGGCGAGCGGAATGTCAATGTTGTTATGCCGATCACGGGCGGATTCACCTACTACACGGACTGGCAACGTGGTGAAGGAACCAACCCGGAATTCGCTAAGCAGCAATGGGAGACATTCCTCACCCGCGAGCTGCCCGACCCGCTCGAAACGGCCCTCAACGCGAATAAGAAACGCGCCATTATGGGCGTTTCGATGTCCGCGACATCGGTTCTCCTTGCAGCGCAACACAATCCCGGCCTTTACGACGCCGTCGGGTCGTTCTCCGGTTGCGCGTCTACCACCAGCTTGCTGGGGCGGTTTGTTGTCAGCACCGTGCTTGATCGTCGTGAAGACGGTGCTTCACCCACCGATATGTGGGGCGAGACCTCAAGCGATTACGCAAAATATAACGACCCATATTTGAACGCTCGCAAGCTGCGCGCGGATTACCAAGGTAAAGATCTTGCTGTATATATCTCCTCGGCGTCTGGATTGGCCGGGGCAGATGACCTCACGCTGACTAACCCGTTGGCGCCAGGTGATAGAGATTTTGCAGCCAATCTAGTGATCGCTGGAGGACCTATCGACATGGGAGCTAACTTGTGCACCCACGCGTTCAACAGCCGGCTTCGTGCCGAGGGCGTGCCGGTGACCTCGAAGTTCTACCCCACCGGTACGCACCAGTGGGGAGTATTCCGGCGCAGTTTGGCCGATTCTTGGCCAACGTTCGAAAAAGCCCTGTTCAAATAGGTGGATTGCCCCATAGTCATCATTGGTTATCCCGTTTTCCGTAACTGAGCCACCCCGATCGTGCTGCTATGCCGACTACCGCGGTGATCGCTACTAGCACGGTTACCCCCACCACCGCGGTAATCCCGACAAGCACGGTTGCACCGACCACCGCGGTAATCCCGGCAAGCAGGGTTACACCGCCTCAGGCGGTAATCCCGGCAAGCACGGTTGCACCGCCAAGCACGGTTGCACCGACTACCGCGGTTATCCCGCCAAGCACGGTTGCACCGCCTAAGGCAGTAATACCGACAAGCACGGTTGCACCGACTACCTCGGTAATTCAAGCTACGCGGTGATCACGAGTACCACCCTAATTCCGGTTACCGCGGTGATTCCGGTTGACTCGGCCATGTGTGCGCTTCCACGTGTTGTGGTGATGACGGCTCTCGCGCAAGATCTCTTCGATCTCACTTTCATCATCCACCTGAAGCTTGGACCCCTCCAGTGGTTGCAATGCACTCTCACCTACAAAGCGCAGGCAGATGAGGCACAAGATAGACGCGCCGATCAGCATGAAAGCGGGAATCATCATCGAGATGTTGTCCGGCACCTTGCCTTTCAGCCCGGTAAAGGTAGCATCCGCCACCAGTGGGATAGTGCCGCAGAAAATGCAGATACCGATGTTGAAAGCGATGGAAAGAGCACTGAAACGGACATTGGTGGGAAACAGTGCTGGCAACGACGCAGCCTGTTGCGCAGCGAAACATGCCAAGATTACTCCGAGAATCGTCACCCCAACTATCTGTGCGAGCAGGTTATCCATCCGGAACAGTAAGAACACAGGATACGCGAGCACTAACTGCGCAATTGCTGCGGCCAGAATCAGCACGCGACGGCCGACTCGATCGGACAGTCGACCGAACATATTGATGCAAACAACAATCAAAACACATCCGTACAGCACCAGCATATTGGCACGGTTCGCGCTGAAGTCGGTTACGCCAGTGAAGTAGCTGGGAAGGTAACTGGTGAGAACATAGACCAAAACGTTGAAGCTGACTACCAGCCCGAGGCACACAAGAAATGCACGACGGTGAGTGCTAAAGATTTCCTTGAACCGCGAGCGTGAATCGTCGGCCTTCTGGCGATTCTCGGACTTCTGCTGCTCCTCCTTGAAAGCCGGACTATCTTCCAGCTTAGAGCGGATATACAAGCCAACCATGCCCATGGGCAACGCGATCAGGAATGGGATTCGCCAGCCCCAATCCACCATTGTCTCGGTTCCCAGGACAGCGGTGAGAAGCGTAACCGTTCCCGAACCAATCGCGAATCCAGCATAGGTACCGAAGTCCAGCCAGCTGCCTAAGAACGCGCGTTTCCTATCAGGGGCATATTCGGCAATGAAAGTAGTCGCACCGGCATACTCGCCACCGGTGGAGAAGCTCTGCAAGAAACGGCATGCCAGCAGACCCACGGCAGCCCAAATGCCGATCGAATTGTAGCTCGGCAGGCAACCGATAAGGAAAGTTCCCAGGGACATCAGCAGCATCGTTAGCGCCAACACCTTCTGGCGGCCGATCTTATCTCCGAGGAATCCGAAGAAGATTCCACCGAATGGGCGGATGACAAACCCCAGCGCCAGGGTGCCGAAGACACCCACTCGGGCCCAGTCGCTCTCACCATAAAAGACTTGTTCGGTCACACCCGCGGCGAGGAATCCGAACACGCCCATGTCATACCACTCCATGCAATTGCCCAATGACGCTGCGGTCACGGCTTTCTTTACCAGTGGCTTATCGACAACGGTGACGTCATCCTGCTCGAGAGGCTTCTCACGCGATCGCTCCGCGATCTGCTTACTACGTTCCTCCTCTACGTGGTTTGGACCATACCCATAGGAATCATCGGCATCTGCTACATCGCTCGACACAGCTATAGCCGTTCCTATTGGCTGATCTTTTTCAGAATCATCTGGGGAGAAAATAGACACGTGTTCAACAAATAGCGCAGAAGCCCTATCGATTTCAACATCTGTATCGGTAACTTAATGAAATCTTGATGCCCAATAGGTCAAAAACTTACGAGAACCTATGCTCACCCAGATCCCTCGCCTAAAGACTGCCCGTCCTGCGAAACGGAAGACTGCCCGGAACCACCGTGTCCGTAGAGGCACACTTTGCACCCTCACGTTGAGTGGCACCCTGCAGAATAATGGATGCCGATTTGCTCAGATGATTACCGGTACCCTGTACTCATGCGACGAAAGATGCTCCTTGCTTCCATTCTGTTAACCTCCGGATTGGCGATCACCGGTTGTGGCTCCAATGCCGATGATGGCGAAGGTGGGCCGAGCGGGGCGTCGGATAAAGAAACCCCCGTCAACCAGGAAGGCAGCCAGCCTGAGGCACTTAGTTCGGAGCTGGCGCCTGAGATCACGGAAAAGTGGCCGACGCCGAAGGAAGCGCAGCTAAATCAGCCCATTCCAGTGTACTCGAATGGCAAGGTCGTTCCTGGTGCGGAAGCGACCGTTGACACGCTGAGCGCTGGGCACAAATGCGAGTTCGGGTTCGATGATCACGGTGATTCGAATGTGGGGAAACTCCAGGAGGACCAGAAACTTGTGCAGGTCAAAGCCACTTTTGACGTGCAGGCCGTGCCCGGCCAAGGCAATGAGCCTGTACTTCTGGATGACCCCACAATCGTCGACGATGCGGGCAAGAGCCGGCAGATTATCAGTTCGTCGTACTGCATGGTCGACGGCTCGGGCTACCAGGATTGGATTATGGGGGCCGAGCCGGGAAAGGTCACGAAGCTGTACGGATCGTGGATTGTGCCGGCGAACACGAAGGGAATCGTCATCGCGGGGCAAGCGTTCAGGGTGGATTAATGGAGGCTACAGCGAGGGCGGCTTGTTAGAGCTGGGGCACGCCGGATTCGCAGAACGAAACGACTGAAAAACCGCGCGCGGGACGCATCTCATTCTGCTTTACGAGTATGTGGAGGGCCCTGGGCGCTCGGAGCATTCCAAGTACGCGGAGGCCCCCGGGCGCTCGGAGCATTCCGAGCACTTAGAGGTCTCGAATTCCGCAGGGGTTTAATCCAACGTCACGGGCAAATATCGGGCTAGGAATCCCCCCCAACCCCCTGACCTGTGGTTATGCGGTTTCTGCGCGTGCGTCTACTTTGACCCAGCTCATCAGATCGCGCAGCTTTTCGCCGGTCTTCTCGATCTGGTGGTCATTGTAGGAAGCACGCAGATCCTCGAGCTCCTTGTTGCCGCCCTCAACGTTGGCCACGAGGCGCTTGGTGAAGGTGCCGACCTGGATATCCTTGAGGATATCCTTCATGCGCTCCTTGGTGCCCGCATCGATAACGCGAGGACCGGACAGGTAGCCACCGAACTCCGCCGTGTCAGACACGGAGTAATTCATGTTCTTGATACCACCCTCGAACATCAGGTCCACAATCAGCTTTAGCTCGTGCAAGCACTCGAAGTAAGCCATCTCAGGCTCGTATCCAGCCTCGACCAGCACCTCAAAACCAGTCTTGACCAGCTCTTCCGTACCACCACACAGCACGGCTTGCTCACCAAACAGGTCGGTAACGGTCTCTGCTTCGAAGGTCGTTGGGATGACGCCCGCACGGCCACCGCCAATTGCAGATGCGTAGGCCAATGCTACGTCACGGCCTTCGCCCTTCGGGTCCTGCTCAATAGCGATCAAGCAGGGAACACCCTTGCCGTCCACAAACTGGCGACGCACCAAGTGGCCTGGCCCCTTAGGAGCAACCATGCCGATGGTGATGTTCTCAGCTGGCTTGATCAGGCCAAAGTGGATGTTCAGGCCGTGGCCAAAGAACAGCGCATCACCATCCTTCAAGTTGGGCTCGATTTCCTCGGTGAAGACCTTGGCCTGGGAAGTATCGGGAACCAGCAGCATAATCACATCTGCCCACTCGGCCGCCTCGGCGTTGGACTTTACAGTGAAGCCCGCTTCCTCAGCCTTTGCACGGGACTTGGAGCCTTCGCGCAAGCCAATGACGACCTCGACTCCGGAATCGCGGAGGTTCTGGGCGTGTGCGTGCCCCTGGGAACCGTAACCGATGATCGCTACCTTGCGATTCTGAATCAGGGACAAGTCAGCATCAGAGTCGTAGAAAACGTCGATAGCCATAATTTAGGGATCCTTTCGTCGAAATGTGCGTTCACCCCGGATCTCACACGACCGTGAGTGACGCATTCACGTAACTAGTTATATCACAGTTCATTCCACGGTATGGGATGACTTTGTTCACAATGTGGAATTTTTAGGCAGAGTGGAGGTGGTGGCACTTACGCTCCGTCGAATGTAGAGAGTCAGCACCTAAGCCGTCAGCCCGGCCACGTTAGAGCCTGGCAGGATACATCGCCTTCGGACCACGGCCAATCGCGGTCAAGCTGGATTCCACGAGCTCCCGGATACCAAATGGTTCCAGCACGTCCAGCAGAGCTTGCAGCTTAGACGGAGTACCCGTGCACTCAACAATGAGGGATTCAGGACCAACATCAACCACATGAGCACGGAAGAGTTTCGCCGCCTCCACGACCTGGGTGCGGTTGGAGTTATCCGCGGATACCTTCACCATCAGCAAACCACGAGAGACGATCGCCTTTGGGTCGTGGCGCGTCACCTTCAACACGGGGATCAGCTTATTGAGTTGTTTCGTAATCTGCTCAATGATGTGATCTTCACCCTCCACCACGATGGTGATCCGGTTAACACCTTCTACCTCCGTGCGGCCCGAACTGATGGAGATGATGTTGAAAGCGCGGCGCGTGAACATCCCCGAAATACGGGAAATAATGCCTTCCACGTCCTCGCACAGGACTGAAAGAGTATGAACTTCGGACATTAGTTCTGCTCCCCTTCTTGGGTAACCTCGTGGATATCCGCTGGGTTTTCAGCAGCGGAGTTTTCGTCGTCAAACAGTGGGCGAAGGTCACGCGCATACTGGATCTCCTCGTTGGAGGTACCCGCCGCAACCATGGGCCACACTTGAGCATCCTCGCCGACGATGAAGTCGATGACGACCGGGCGGTCGTTGATTTCCTGGGCCTTGCGGATCGTGGGTTCAACGTCCTCAGCCTTTGTCACGCGGAAAGCCGCGCATCCCATGGATTCTGCCAACATGAGGAAGTCTGGCAGGTAGTTTTCCTTCGGCTTGAGGTTCGTATGTGAATAGCGCTTGTCGTAGAACAAGGTCTGCCACTGTCGAACCATACCCAGGTTGCCGTTATTAATGAGCGCAACCTTGATAGGTAGGTTCTCCACCGCGCAGGTCACTAATTCCTGGTTCGTCATTTGGAAGCAACCATCCCCGTCGATGGCCCACACTTCCCTATCGGGAGCGCCGGCTTTCGCGCCCATCGCGGCTGGAACGGAATAACCCATCGTTCCGAGTCCACCGGAGTTGAGCCATGTGCGTGGTTTTTCATAATCCACGAATTGCGCAGCCCACATTTGGTGCTGACCCACGCCAGCAGCATAAATGGCCTCGGGGCCCGCCAACTTAGACAGTGTCTCGATAACAAACTGTGGTGCCAGCTTGCCGTCTGGCTGCTCTTCATAACCGCGCGGGAATTCATCAACCAGATTGCCCAGATACTGCAACCAATTGTCAGTCTGAGGCTTAGGTAAGCCCAGTGCATCGATTGCATCGTGCAGCGCAGCCAGTACCTCACGCGCATCGCCCACGATCGGCACGTCGGCGGCCCGGATCTTGCCAATCTCCGCTGGATCAATATCGGCGTGAATGACCTTTGCGTTCGGTGCGAAGCTTTCCACGTGACCCGTCACACGGTCATCGAAACGCGCGCCAATCGTAATCAGCAGGTCGGAGCGCTGCAAAGCAGCCACCGCCGGTACGCTGCCGTGCATGCCCGGCATTCCCATGTGCAGCGGGTGCGAATCTGGGAACGAACCCAGAGCCATCAACGTGGTCACTACCGGAATGCTGTTCGCTTCCGCAAAAGCCTTGAGCTCCGCATGCGCATCGGCCTTGATCACACCGCCGCCGATGTACAGCACGGGCTTAGACGCCTGGCTAATTAAACGCACGGCTTCTTCAATCTGGCGACTATGCGGCGTGGTCACCGGGCGATACCCCGGAAGCTCGTACGCTGGGGGCCAGACGAAATCCAGCTCTGCATTCTGGACGTCCTTGGGAATGTCCACCAGCACCGCACCTGGGCGACCGGTGCTGGCTACGTGGAACGCCTCGGCGATCGCGGCCGGAATATCCTCTGGACGCGTCACCATGAAGTTATGCTTGGTGATCGGCATGGTCACACCCCGAATATCCGCTTCCTGGAAGGCGTCGGTGCCCAGTAGGTTCGCGCCCACCTGGCCGGTGATCGCCACAATCGGAACCGAGTCCATGTTGGCATCGGCAATGGGGGTCACCAGGTTGGTTGCACCCGGCCCGGATGTTGCGATACATACACCCACTCGACCAGTGACCTGAGCGTAACCGGTGGCAGCGTGCCCCGCCCCCTGCTCGTGTCGCACCAGAATGTGATTCAGCCGAGTTGAGTCATACAAGGCCTCATACAGTGGCAGAACCGCGCCACCAGGGAGGCCGAATACGACGTCTGTACCGAGTTCCTCTAGCGAACGCACAATCGCTTGCGCGCCATTAATTCGCTCTGGCTGCACCGTGGCCGCTTTACCGGCGCTGCGGTTTGCCAACATGGCTGGACTTGGTTGAGAGCGTGATGTGTCTGTCACGTTGCTCGCTCCTTGCTTAGGGTGCGTTGTCGCCTCCGTACGCTCCACGGCGCCTGACGAGTGACAACAGTTCACTGGGCAGTTGAGGGCATGTCATCCAATGAAAAACGCCCCCGAGTTACCGGTGGTCTCCGGGTCGGGGGCGCCTTAATTCGAGTTCGTGAGGTCGAGGGTGCTGGGCGCCCCTACGCTACGAGTACTCGAATAATCTCTTTGGAAGTCATGCCAGCAGCTTATACCAGCACAACCAAACCGTCAAACTTTTCACCCCCCTTGACCATAGTTTTCCCAAAATACGGCACAACTATCCCAACAGGTGAACACCAAAACCGCCCTGCGAACTGCATTTAATCCACGGTTTATGCACCCACTCACCCTCATACGCCCGAGTACTCAGAATCAGGTGGCAACCCGCGAGCCATTAATAACCACTCACCCTCACGTGCGCTGGGTACTCAAGCACCGGCCCACACGACGCGTACTCGGTGACGGCGCCCAACCCGCACCCGCCCAACCAGCAACCACTCACCCTCACACGCCTGGGAACTCAAGCCACACAAGCTGGGAAGTAGTTGGGACACTCATGCTTCGCATTGGAGTGTCGCACTACTCACGTAACGTGGCACTCATGGTGGATTTGAAATTTTTCCTATTTCAGTTGTGGGAGTGGTTCGTCAACCACGGCATCCCCCTCACCGCGTTGCTCCTGTGCGCCATCCTGTTACCGAGGCTGGGGCGCTTGGCAGTGCGCGTCATTGCCCGTCGCTTCAGTAAGGGTGAAGAGGCCACGAAGACACGGCTTGCACTCATTGGTGCCTTGGTCTATGTCATTCAAGCCATCGGCTTCTTCATCATCATCATGTTGGCGCTCACGAACTTGGGTGTGCCACCAATCGGAGCTGCTCTCCCAGCCACCGTCCTTACCGCTGCCATCGGTTTTGGTTCGCAGAAGATCATTGGCGACTTCCTCGCCGGATTCTTCATTATCTCTGAGCGACAATTCGGTGTGGGCGACTTCGTGTCTTTCGACGGCACAGCCAGCGACATTTCAGGCACCGTCGTGGCGCTGACCTTGCGCGCCACCAAGGTGCGCACCCCTTCGGGCGAATTGGTTACGGTTCCGAATGGCTCGGCGGGCGTCATCACAAACTATTCGCAGGAATGGTCGCGTGCGGTGGTCAACTTGGCCATCCCATTGCTCCCCGGTGAAGCCATGGATGACCTAATCTCCACGGTCGAAACCACGGTTCACCAGGCACTCAAGGACCCGTCCATCGTCAGTGACGTGCGCGGGCAAATCGAAATCCTCCCTGCCACCGAGATCATCGCCCCTGTCGCCGCCGGCCAACCGTGGTCGGTGAACTTCCGCATCAACGCCGAGGTCAACCCCGCCATGCAGTGGGCTGTTGAACGCGTGATTCGCTCTGCGCTTCTAAACGTTTTCTGGGATCGCTACGATCTGCCAGGCGCCCCCATCGGCACTGGCGCATCACGCCCGCCGCAGGTCGCAGGCACTCCTTCTTCTTCTCGCTCCGACGCCGACACGGCCCCCACCGAAGCCTTCACCTCGCCCAATCGTTCTACCGAGGGCGTTACTGCGCCCACATCCACATGGTCGCGCCGCACTGTTGACGGTCATCCCGCGCATGCGCGGGATGAGGAAGGTTCCGCTGCAGCGACTAATGCTGGCCCCACAGCTGTGTTCCCGGCCGCTGGTGTTGCGGGTGCGGCAGCAGTAGGGAACGACGCAAGCGCTGCACACGCCGCAAACCCAGATGGAAACACACGTACCACTAGTGTTGCGGGTGCTGCCGGGGCAGCTGACGGCACGGATGCTGGCGCAAGCCAGACCGCGCCCGTATCAGCCCGCGCCGACGGGGAGACCGGCACCAAACTCATCCCAGAGAACCAGTCTCCCACCGATGACGACGCCGAAGCCGCCGCCCCGATCGCGCCGAGCGACCACGGGCCAGGCAAGGGCCTCGACGCAGATAGATTTAGCGAGGACGATCTACAGGAATTCGAGCCACAGCGGCAGGAATACGACACAAGGATTAAGAATATCCTCAGCTTGGGTGGCCGCGTGCGCTGGTCGACCACAGCACTCATGATCGCGCTTCTTTTCGTAGGACTGCTAGCGATATTCTCCAGCAATCCAGAGGGTGGCAATGCGGGTGTCCTCTCCCCCGACAAATGGCGGGTAACCAAAACTAGCGAACCCACTGCATCCGAAACAGAACCCAGCCCCAACCAGTCGGAGCAGCCATCCTCTTCCGTGGAAGAAACCACCACGAACACCGACGATGGCAACCAAGCACCTACGTCACAGACCAACCCACCGACAGATACGGACCAAGGTCCCAACCCAGGTGGCGCGGCAACCACCAACCAATCCCCCGGCGCACCGACGGCGCAGCGGGGAACTGACCCAACCGGCAATCCCCAGAGTGGGAACAACCCCGGCACCGATAGCGCCACTGACCGTGGAGCGGGTGGCGCCAACGGGGCCTCAGAAAACGCACCCGACGCAACCCGATAGAGAGTTTTCCCCGCTGCAACCTCAATGGGATGGGGCGGGGTGGCGTCGGACTAAGAAGAAAAGCTGATTAAGATAGCACCATGAGCTCAAGCCCAGCATCCCCCAGCCCAGAGCGAAACACCGTTTTTCGACCGAGCCGTGAGCATGTGTTGGCAGCGTTTGTGATGTTCCTCATCTGCCTTATGTTCACCGGTTACAACGTTAAGTGGTTTTTCTGGGTACCGATTCTCCCGCTTCTGCTTATGGTGTGGGTGCTGCGCGTCCGCACCGTGGTGGGGCCGCAAGGGATTTCCACGCGCTACCTCCTGAAAAAGTCAGGTCAGATGGAATGGGAGAATTTCAAATCCATCCGCTTCAACAAAGCGGGCAAGGGTTTTGCCACCAGCCACAATGACGACATGATGTGGCTGCCTGGTGTGAGCTTCAACTCGCTCGCCACCCTGAGCGAGGCAACCGACGGCCGAATTCCAGACCCGGTGACAGCTGGCCGTCGTGCGACGCAGGAAAAGGTTCAAGTCGTACACAAGGACGGATACGCAGTCCTCATGGATCAAGACGAGTACGCGGACTACGAAACGAAGCGCCGCGCGGAATACGAATCCAATAACACAAAGTCCGGAGAAGAATAACGATGAACGCAATCCCCTTTCGTTCCGCTGTCACCACCCAGGGTCGCAATGCGGCAGGCGCCCGTGCGCTCTGGCGCGCCACGGGAATGACCGATAGCGATTTCGACAAGCCCATTATCGCCATCGCCAACTCTTACACTCAGTTCGTGCCAGGCCACGTGCACCTAAAAAACGTAGGTGACATTGTGGCCGATGCCATCCGCGAGGCTGGTGGTGTGCCCCGCGAATTCAATACCATCGCCGTCGACGATGGTATCGCCATGGGCCACGCGGGCATGCTGTACTCCTTGCCGTCGCGCGAAGTTATTTCCGACGCCGTGGAATACATGGTTAACGGACACGCAGCTGATGCGCTGGTATGTATCTCCAATTGCGACAAGATCACCCCCGGTATGTTGAACGCCGCGATGCGGTTGAACATCCCAGTGGTGTTCGTTTCCGGTGGTCCGATGGAAGCCGGTAAGGCCGTGGTGGAAGATGGTGTAGCCCATGCTCCGACGGACCTCATCACCGCCATCTCGGCTTCAGCATCGGATGCAGTGTCCGCACAATCCTTGCTCAACGTGGAGCAGGCAGCCTGCCCAACGTGCGGATCGTGCTCCGGGATGTTTACCGCGAACTCGATGAACTGCCTGACCGAGGCCTTGGGATTGTCATTGCCGGGCAATGGCTCCACACTCGCCACTCACGAAGCTCGTCGCGCTCTGTTCACGCAGGCCGGCACCACCATCGTGGACCTGTGCAAACGCTACTACGGTGAAGGCGACGATTCCGTGCTGCCTCGCAGCATTGCCACACGCGAGGCTTTTGAAAACGCAATGGCACTGGACATGGCAATGGGTGGGTCCACCAACACCGTCCTGCACATCTTGGCTGCAGCCCAAGAGGGCGAGGTTGATTTCGATCTGCACGATATCGATGAGCTGTCCACAAAGGTCCCGTGCCTGTCGAAGGTTTCCCCCAACTCCGACTACCACATGGAAGACGTGCACCGTGGTGGTGGCATTCCGGCCATTCTGGGCGAGCTGTGGCGTGGCGGGAAGTTGAACGAGAACGTCCACACCGTCCACGCATCGTCTCTCAAAGAATGGTTGCTGCCCTGGGATATCCGCAGCGGCGAAGCCAGTGATGAAGCAATTGAGTTGTTCCACGCAGCCCCCGGCGGGACCCGCACCACCGAGGCATTCTCCCAAGCCAACCGCTGGTCTAGCCTGGATACAGATGCCGAAGGCGGTGTGATTAGGGATATTGATCACGCCTACACTGCCGACGGCGGGCTGGCGATCCTGCGCGGAAACATCGCTCCCGATGGAGCTGTGATCAAGGCAGCGGGTGTGGACGAAAGCCTCTGGCACTTCGAGGGCACCGCCCTGGTTGTGGAGAGTCAAGAGGATGCCGTACGCGTGATCTTGGACAAGAAGGTCCAACCCGGCCACGTTGTTGTGGTTCGTTACGAAGGCCCCTCCGGTGGCCCCGGTATGCAGGAGATGCTGCACCCGACAGCATTCCTCAAGGGTGCAGGCCTGGGCAAGAAGTGCGCGTTGATCACCGACGGTCGCTTCTCCGGTGGTTCTTCGGGAATCTCCGTAGGTCACATCTCCCCCGAAGCTGCGCATGGTGGCCTCATCGGTTTGATCCAAGACGGAGACAAGATCGTGATTGACGTTCATGAGCGCCGCCTGGAACTGGACGTACCGGACGAGGAAATCACGAAACGCCGTGAGGCGATGGAAGCGAGCGACAAGCCGTGGACCCCTACGACGCGCTCCCGCAAGGTGACCAAGGCACTGCGTGCCTACGCAGCCATGGCTACCAGCGCAGACAAGGGTGCGGTTCGGGAAGTGAAATAACCCCCAGGCCCCAGCACCACACAGAATTTAGATGACGAGTACACTAAGTTGGTATGAGCTACGTTGAAGGCAATTCCTACAAACGAGATACCAACTACATCGACGACCGCATCCTCGCTGACCCCACCGGCTTCGATTCCTCCACCACACGGTCCGGCCAGGGTGAAGCGTGGAAGGCCGAGCCTGGTAAATACCGACTGATTGCAGCGCGCGCCTGCCCTTGGGCTCACCGCGCCGTCATCACCCGTCGCCTCATGGGACTGGAAGATGCCATCAGTCAAGGACTGACGGGCCCCACCCACGATTGGAAGTCGTGGACTTTCGACCTATACGAAGACTCGGTCGATCCAGTGCTTGGCATTGGTAAGCTACGCGACGCCTACATGCACCGCTTCCCCGATTACCCACGAGGCATCACCGTGCCCGCCATCGTGGACATCGAGTCGAAGGCCGTTGTCACCAATGACTTCCCCACCATCATCCCCGATTTGGCGACCCAGTGGGGAGAGTTCGCCCGCGAGGGTGCTCCCGACCTCTACCCAGAGGACATGCGCGAGGACATTGATGCCCTTGCCGATGAGATCTTCCACAACGTCAACAACGGTGTGTACAAGTGCGGGTTCACCCGTAATCAGAAGTCGTACGAAGAGGCCTTCGCTAACCTTTTCGGAACCCTAGACAAATTGGAAGAGCGCCTTACGGGGCGTCGATACCTGATGGGAGACCACATCACGCTGGTCGACATCTTCTTGTACGCCACCCTCATTCGCTTTGACATGGTGTACCACAACCACTTCCGGTGCAACCGGAACAAGATCTCCGAGATGCCAGCGTTGTGGGGTTACCTGCGCGATCTGTTCCAGACACCAGGGTTCGGTGATACCACCAACTTCCACCAGATCAAGGATCACTACTTCCTCGTTCACCAGGACATCAACCCCACCGGTGTTGTTCCCATCGGGCCGGATCCAAAAATTTTCTACACCGAACACGGTCGCGAAGCGCTGGGTGGCAGCCCATTCGGCGAAGGCACCGCACCGGGCCCAGTGCGCGAAGAGGACAAGACCGAGGGTGACGAAGCGGGAGCGTTTGCCTAATCCAAGCTGCTGGCCGCCGCCGCATGAATGCTGTCGGTGAGCCGGTCCAGCATCACCGATTCCACCTTCCACCGTTGCCAATACAACGGGATTTCTAGACTGGCTGGATGCAATTGCACCAGCCGGTTTTCTTCTATGAGCGGCCACACCGTCGACTCGGGCACCATAGCCCACCCCAGTCCGGCCAACACCGCATCCAGAATGCCCTCGTACGATGGGATGTGGAATTCACGGCGCTCGGGTGAGGGGCTGAAGTCTCCCAGCTCCTGCCGCAGGAAGGCCGCCTCCATGCGATCCTTGGCCCCAAATCGGGCCACCGGCAACGTCTGCCACGTAAAGTCGCCGCTACTAAACCACCGGGCCAGCCTTGGTTGGCACACGGGCAGATATCGATGACGACCTAGGTAGTCCACCTCACACCCAGCCATGGCCACCGATTCCGTTGTCACCACCGCCATGCAATCGCCTCGGCGCAGCATTCGCAACGAGTGGCGCTCGTCCTCGATGCTGATATTCAATCCAGCACCGGGCCACGTTGCGGCATCGATCAGCACTTGGCGGAACCACGTGGCCAAACTATCGGCATTAATCACCACGCTCAGGGGAACCGAATTCAATCGCCCCTCCAGCTGCAATTCAGCTTCCTTCTCCAAAAGCTCCATGCGCCGCGCAGTTTGCACCAGGATCTCCCCCGCCGGCGTGGCGGTCGCAGGGGAGGTCCTGCGTACCAAAATCCGCCCCATCCCACTTTCTAGTGTCTTGATGCGTTGCGATACTGCTGATGCACTAATCCCCAGCGACGCCGCAGCGGCGTCGAAACTCCCGGTGTCCACCACGGCCAACAGCGTGTTGAGTTGCCGAGAATCCAGTTTGCCTGCCACAGTATTTACCTCTCTACCAGGGTGATTAAGCGGTTCTAATGATGGATAAGAAGCGTTAGATTGCCTTCATCATGCCGTCATCTTAGTCTATGTCTCGGACAGAGAGGAGCTAATAAGGATCATGGGACACATCTTCACCTCGGCAGGTTTACATGTCATGCTGCAGGGATTTCTACTATGGATTTCTCTCATCGTGGCCCTTGGTCCACAAAACGCCCTCATCATCAAACAAGGCCTGCGCCGCCATGCCTTGGGTCCGGTCATCGCGGTTTGCATGCTTTCGGATTGCCTACTCGTCATTGGTGGCATCGCCGGTGTGGACTTCATCGTCGGCCGGGTTCCTTGGCTGTTGCAGGTGCTGCGCTGGGCGGGCGTGGCCTTCCTCCTGTGGTTCGCCTTCGTCAATTTCAAAGAGGCCCGCACCCCTCGCGGCATCATGGCCGCTGACGCGCCGAACGGGGATTCTTTTACCGACGCCACGCTGTCCCCAACCTCACACACCCCTCAAGCAGTGGATACGCTCGGCAGCGCGGACACACCCGTGGATGGCGGATCGTCGCAGGTAGCGACCCTCACGCGTACATCTACTGCGGTTTCCATGGAGCATGCCCCGGCTCAAAACCAGCTTCCCACTCAAAACCAGCTTCCCAACCGCGAATCCATCCGCAAACCCGTACTCGCCGCCATCGCGATGAGCTGGCTCAATCCTGGGGCATTCGTCGACGGCTTTGTGATGCTGGGCGGTGTGGCGCACCAGTACGGCGATCTGGCATGGGCGTTGGGAATCGGTGCGCTAGTTGCGACCCTGACGTGGTTCCCGGCGCTCGGTTTCGGCGCCCGCGCGATGTCTCGACATCTGGCTAAGCCGAGCGTGTGGCAGAAAATCAATGTGGGCATCGGAATCATGATGGTAATCATTGCCGCCCGATTGGCGATGGGCGTGTAGCTCACCCCAGTAACCGAGCACCCCAGCACCGAGTTCGCGCGCATTCCACTGCTCTCGCATTATCTGACCAAAGAAGAAGTCCCCCAGCCGAAAGCTGGGGGACTTTTCCTTAACCAATCGCAGCGTGCGTGCGCATGTGCGAACGCCGTAACAACCTCTGCATTAACGAACCGGGTTCCCACCGCCGACGACGATCCACAATGCCGCAGCTGCGCCGATGGCGATGATCGCAAAAATCCAGGCGGAGGCCAGCGGGCGGCGAGCCCAACCCCGGTTGCGGTCCACGGAGATCCGCCCCGGACCCGTGAAAATCAAAGCCAAGCAGATCAACGCCAACAGACTCCACAGTTGGGTTTGTGGGCTTAAGGCATAGGGCCACAGGTTTCCACCGGACATACCCATGTAGTGCCCCGCCAAGAATGCGCTGACGATCGCACCCACTGCCGCTCCCACGGGTGTAAGTAGCCCCAGAATCAACAGGCCACCCGCAGCCACTTGTCCAATGGACAGACCCACGGCAAGGAGGTCAGCGTACTTGTACTGGGTCAGCAATCCCTCGAAGGCATTGAGGCCGGGGTTTCCTCCGAACGCAAACAGTGTCTGCAGTCCGTACACCAGCAGTAACACACCGGCTACGAGGCGCAATAGGAAGAGTCCGAAACCGGTGGTGCCCCGCTTGTCGTGCACATGCACGTCAGTGGCTGGATCCCCTTCCACAACGGTGGCATCCGTACCCACCGCTGCTGCCTGCGGCTCAGCTGGCGCCAGTGCGCTCTCAGCGGGATGCACGTCACCCCGGTGAGGGTTAGCGTTGGCTTCTGGGAACACCACCGTGTCGTCGCTACCCTGGGGTTGCGTGGTTGCAGACTGACCAGTTGGACCTGCACCAACACCAACTGCCTTCGCGGGCCCCTCGCCCGCGCTGTTGTGGCCACGGTTCCCGTTATCTTGGCCACGGCTCTCGTTATCTTGGCCACGCCTATCACTATCCTGGCCACGGCTCCCGTTATCTTGGCCACGGCCCGCCGTGGGGATGACAGTCGTAGGCTGCTCATCTGCCCCTGACACTGGGGTCGCAGGCTCCTCCGTCCGCCCCTCGGGTTGAGCATTCGGCGCGGGCTGATCGCTCGACTTCGACTCCACGGTAGGTGGTGTAATCCGCTGTGGACGCGCGCGCCCCAACACGTCGTAGATATCACGACGAGACTTAGGCGCGGCGCCCCCCTCTACGGCACCCTCTTTGCGATCCCTGCGGTACACAGGAACGTCAATATCAGCGGTGTCATCTGCGAAGAGGTCGTCCGCTGCCATGCGGCCGGCGGGCTTCGCTACACCCGGATCGGTCTTTCGGTTGCGGTTGCGCTTAGTCTCATCAGTCACATCGCCCATCTTAGAACGTGAAGTGCACAATATTGGGGACGTTTCCCGGCGCGTAATGCGCCTTCCTCACAGAAAACGGTTACTTGTCGCACTTCGTACGGCGCCACCGACCACCGGTAAACTCCACCGCCCCGGCCTCAGCAAACTCGCGTAACCAACCCTCCATCGGCCAGCGCCCCCACTTGTTGTGGAAATAGGTGGCATTGGTCACAATGTCATCTTCATGTTCCCACGGTGGCGAAGAAACGGGATGCCACTGGTGAAAGGCGTGTGCTCCCCCGACCCACCACAGTTCGATGTTGTGTTTCTGCAGGTTGGAGGCAAAATCTGTATCTTCACCACCGTACCCTTGATATCCCTCATCGAATCCACCAAAACTATCGACGATGCGTTCCCATGTTGCTGCCTCAAGTGCAAACGACAGTGACCAGAACAGGTCGTAGTTATCCGCCTTCACCAGTTCACCTACTTGGGGGTTCGGCCGTGCGGGATGTGGCTGGGGATTAGTGGTCCGCAGCTCTCCCGGTTTCATGTACGTCACCGGCCCGGCCACCACGGCGTGGGGCTTGCGCTGTAGGGCTTGCTGGTAGCTGTTTATTAATTGGTTCGACGCCACGCAGTCCGCATCCAAGAAAATCAATCGGCGGGCACCCCGTTTGATTGCCTGGCGTGCTCCACAGTTTCGCGCAGCAGCGAGATTATCGCTCGGAGCGGCTACCACCGTCGAGGTTGGTAGTGCTCGTCGCACCCGCTCAACGTCAGAAAGTGCGATGGTGATGTGATCCACCCCGAGGGGCAATAGATTCACCTGGTTTTGCACGTGATGGACGCGCTGATGGTCGGTCAAAGTGAGGACCGCCGTCCGCGGTTCTGCTGCGGATTCATCCTGGACTGCAGGGTGTGCCACATTCGCAATGATGTCAGCTGCGCGGCCAGCTGCTCCGTCGGTCTCCCACCGTTCCCACCGTGGCGTGGAATTGGCAGCTTCTTCCAAGATCGCAGGCCATTCGTTCGCAGCGGGAAACTCTTCCATGACCGTTGCTAGGCCCGCTGTGGCGAGCACCTTGGCCGTCACGTTTTGTTCCGCGAATGGGCGGGGTTGCGGCAACACGATGGCTGGGGTACCCAGAACTGCGAGGTCCGCGATGGAATTCTGGCCGCCCGCAATCACCGCGACCGCTGCCCCTGCCAGAAGTTCACTGGGATCTGCAACACGGTTGCGCCCGCTCAAGTGGATGAACTCCCAGTCGGGGCATGCTCTCTGCACCTGGACCCAGTCCGCAGGGTCCCAGGTAGAACCGCCCTCGCCGGTCATGACTACCACGCGCCTGGGATGGTGCGTAACCGCGTTGATGGGTTCAAGCCGAGAGATCCCACCGATAGCGTGGAAGCGGGAAGCGTGGGGCGTCAAATAAAAAGGCAGTGGGACCCAGTGTGGCCAGGCAGCGATAATGGCATCAGCCTGAGCGTAGGCGGTCTGATGGGGTTGGTCATCGCGCACGCCGGGCATGGCAATAGTGGCCACAGGAATGCCCATAAGACGCACGAAGGATACGACTTCCGCGGAAACATCAACGTAGAACGCCGCCGGTTTGTGTTCCGCGATCCACTGCGCGAGGCGGGCAAACCGTTGCTGCAGGCCAGCGTTCTGCGGAGGTGCATAGTGGGCCGTGCCTGCGGCCGTCGTCGCGCGCCAGGCGGGCACCTGGCCGTCTGCGGGGGAATCGTCGGGGAGTGTGATGTCCGCGCCGGCCGCGCTAGAAAATATAGTCACCGCAAAACCACGTTGACGCAGTTGGCGAGCAATTTCGCGGCATCGGTGCAGGTGCCCGGATCCGTGGTGGTGGGCGTAAATCCCAATGCACGGCGCAGTCGTCGCACCATCATCGTGGGGCGAGGCGGAAGGAATGGGTGAAATCATCGCACCATAACCTCCCGGTACAGCTGAATATATCGCTGAGCCGTTTGCGTCAGGGAGTGACGGGCTACCACCCAGTTGCGAACCTCGCGCCGATCAAATGTGCGGGCGCGATCGATGGCATCCGCAAGTGCCGGAACTGAATCCGATGCCGCCAGGCATGCGGGTGCCTCCGCAAGGAGCTCAGCCAATCCCCCGCGGGCGAACGCCGCAACAGGTGTGCCACACGCCATGGATTCGAATGCAACCAATCCGAAGGGTTCCTCCCAGCGGGGTGTTACTACGGTCAATGCACAGTTACCGACCAACTGGCGTAACTTGTCATGGGGCAATTCCCCAATCCACCGGACCTCCGGGTACTTCAATCGCGGAGCGATTTCCTCCTTGAAATACGCATGATCGCCCTTACGACCAGCCAGAATGAGGGGGAGCTGACGCTCGCGGCACGCATCGATTGCCAGGTGTGCCCCTTTTTCTGGAACCAAGCGGCCAAACCACACTGCCGATTTCCCGCCGGGACCCAGCGCCCACTGGCGCACATTCACGCCATTGGGAACCACCTCGACCGGAGTGGGGGTGATCCAATCCGCGCCCGTAGTGTGGCTCACAGCCGCGAATGCGCCGCTGGCGCGACCGGCGTTCGTGATGGCCTCTTGCATCTCCGGGAGCTGAGGGGTGTGCAAGGTGGTGACCATCGGTAGATATTCCTGAGACTGAGCAGAAGGAAACATCCACGCATTCAGCGAATTGTTGTGCACGACATCGTAATCTTGGTCGACCAAGTGGTTGCGCAGGGCGATGAAGGCGCAGTCTTCCTTTTCACGTTCTCCGGCCGGGTATTCGGTATCGACGGCATTTTCGGGAGCATCACCCCAATCCACCCCGGGTAGTTGAATGTCTAGCTGATGGCCTTGCGAACCGACGGCCGCATACATGTCAACCTGGTGGCCCTGTTCCCGAAGGGCCCGGACCATCGTGCCACAGAATGCTTCCAGCCCTCCTGCATACGGTTCCTTGATGGGATAGCGCGATGGGGCCACGAACGCGATACGCAACGGGCGCAGGTGGTCACTTGCTCTGCGCAAGGGCAATGTGGAAGTCATGGCGTGACCAACCTTTCGTAGAGTCGTTCGTGGAAACCGTGAATAAAATGAAGCTGTCGCTCCCGGTTGCCGCGGTACGGCACAGTACCGCGTTCTAATTGCCTGTTCAGCGCGTCGGCGGCCGCGTGTGCGTCCCCTGCGTCATAGACCCGAACCGTGCCCGGGCTATCGGCTTGGCCTTCGTAGCACCCAACGTCGGGAGCCACAACGGTGGTGCCCACGTCACGGCACATTTCCAGCCAACCGGAATGGGTTCCCCGGACGTATGGCAACAGGCAAGTCGTGACCGATGCGACTTCTTGGTGTAGCTCGTCATCGCTGAACGGGGCGTGGACGCGCAGATCAACCTTCCCAGTGAGGGCTTCTCGAAGGGGCCGTGTGGGGGCGTCGGAATGAATAAAGACCCGCAACGGAGTTTCGGCTGCGATGGCGAGGTAAAAGCTGGGGTCGGAGATGACATTATTGCGCAGCGATTTCAGGAACACTCCAGCGACTGGATCGCGGGGCGGATTGGGAACATCCCGGGTGATTGCAGGGTGCGGAACCACGTCCACGCGTTGGGCGGAAAACTCTTCGCGCAGTCGCTGGGCAGCCGGCTGGGTCAACGTGATCACACTGGCAGCGGCACGGATGAGGATACGCAGGCGCTCATGGTGTTCCTGCTGTTGGGCGGCCGTGACCAGATGCGGGTTGTCGAGGTCATGCACAGTCACCACAAGTGGGATGGGCAATGCATCAACGAATTCCTGGATCTGTTGGGGGGTGCGGTGCTCAAAACCGAAATGCAGATGCACCAGATCGATGCCCCCTAGCGAATAATGCAGGTGCGAGAAAGCTGTACCGAAGCCCCCCGCCGCTGCGGGCTCCTCCTCAGTCGGTGCGCTCGACCAAAAGTTGGCCTCCAGAGCGGGATGCGGCCACCAGTTTCCATTGATATCGGGATCGGGAAAGTAGACCGCGTTAGCTGGTTTGATGGCCTGAGTGTATGGATGCTGGGCGGGAATGGATAGCACCCGTACACTACGCTTCACTCTTCACGCCCCTTATCGGGAATAGACCACGATCGGCACGCGACCGCACCGAAAATACTTCACGAGAATTCCAATTTACTTAAGTTTCGGATTGTTTGCAGATTGCCTGTGCGGTGTACGAAAACGTTGCGAACCGGGATTGTCGTTAATGCTCGTCCCCGTCGTGTGTCAGTCGGCTTGTGGTTAGATTGGAACCCATGCCTACCCTCACCGTCATCGGAAACTGCCAAGCAGAATCGCTACGCAAACTCCTGATGAGCACGGGCCATTTTGAATCGCACCGCATCCCTCCCGTGCACGAATTGACCACAGCAGACATGCCTTGGTTTGGAGAACTGTTGAAGGGCTCCGATGTTGTGGTCGCCCAACCCATCCGTGACGATTACCGCGGACTGCCCGTAGGCACCGCACAGGCATTCGCCACCGCACCCCCGCACGCGCAGCAAGTGGTTGTGCCCGTGCTGCGTTTTGATGGCCTGATGCCGTATCAAGCCATCATTCGCGATCCCGATGACAGCTCACTAAACCCGCCCGTGGTTCCCTATCACGACCTGCGCATATTGGTGGCGGCAGCTGCCTCCAGCGGGGAATCGGTAGCAGCTGGGGCATCCAACGTGCTCGGCCGCGCCGTGACCCCTGCGGCCCTGCGCTGCAATGTGGAACCTGCGGCCCTGCGCTGCAATGTGGAACCTGCGGCCCTGCGCTGCAATGTGGAAGCCCTGCGCCGCAATGTGGGACCTGCGGCCCTGCGCCACGCCGCTGCAATGTCGGTACAGCAGATTCGCAATCGGGAAAAGCGCCACGATACGGTAGTCATATCGAACTTCCTCGAAACCAATCCCGTATGGCACACCGTCAACCATCCCAACAATGAAACCCTCTGCGTACTAGCCCGCGGAGTATTGCGCACATTGGGTTTGCCAACCGAATCGATCACTGCTCCGGATTACGAAATGCTAGGGGAACTCGACGCCCCAATTGAGCCCGAATCGGTGGATGCGTTGGGCGTCGACCCAACCGCAGTTGCGGGACGAGAATCGTGGAAGACACGAAATGGCGGTGTACTCGACGAAGAGCAGATCGTGCGGGAACAATTGGAGTTTTATCGTCAGCGCCCGCGGTTGGTCGCCCACGGATTGCAACGGCATGCCGATCGGATTGAAAACCTGGGATTACTGGCATGAAGCACCTAGTAGTGGGCCCCGAGGGTCACGGCGTGACCGTGTACGCGCAACAGCTCGCCACTGCGGTAGGTGCGGATGTAATCCGCGAGACGACGTTTGGCGATGCTCACGCGCCTGACAAGGTAAACGCAGACTCCGACGAACCCATCCATGTCACTTTCACGGACCACCTTTTCGGTTCTTCACCCGCCGAGGCCGCTGAGAACGTTTTGCGCCGCGTGGCCGGCCGGCCTTTTTCGCTGTCCTTGCACGACATACCGCAGGCCCAGGAGGGGCACGAACGGTTTGAACGTCGCCGCCCGGCCTATGAAAAACTCGCCGCAGCCGCAACGCTGACGGTGGTCAACTCCCACAGCGAGGGCGCCTTCTTCCGTGATACCCCCACCACCCCGGTTGTCATTCGCCTGCCTATCCCCCGTGTTGATTCCCCATACCAGCCGCAACCGGGCACAGTCGGAGTCCTGGGATTCATTTACCCTGGCAAGGGCCACGAGGACGTGATCGCCGCGTTGGTTGGGTCGGATTACAACCTGCGCTTTCTTGGTGGTGTCTCTGCCGGTCACGAGGATTGGGCAGAGGCGCTCACCGCAAACGCGGAGATCACTGGGTGGCTCTCCGATGCGGAGCTCGCCTTGGAAGCCGGGAAGATTGCGGTTCCCGTGTGCGCGCACAGGCACTATTCGGCCTCGGGCTCGCTCATGACGTGGCTGGGAGCCGGCCGCACAGTACTGGCTAGCGATTCCCCATACACGCGCGAAATCGCCGAGTGGCTACCTGGGCGTATTACGCTGGTGCGCCCAGGTCAGCTGCGCGCGGCCATCGACAACTTCACACCAGAGCACATCGACCCGCCGGACTACGGTTGGGATCGTGTCGCGCAGCAGTGGCAAGAGCAGTGGTGTAAGGCGGGATTGATGTAATGAATCCAAGCAATACCGATCACCGGCGCCCTGCCGACCCCCATCCCTCACCTCAACCGGGCAACGCCCGCTCCGCGTTTCCCGCAGTCAGCGTGATTATCCCCTATTACAACGCCCCCGACCAGCTGCTGCGGGTCCTCACTGCAGTCGTAAACCAGGACTACCCCGGTCCGGTGCAGATCATCGTTGCTGATGATGGTTCCACTCCTCCGGCACACGAAGATCCTCAGCTCCAGCCGACCTTGCACCGGCTGGGCGCCACCGTCGTCTGGCAACCCGATCAGGGTTTCCGCGCAGCTGCCGCCCGCAACCTCGGCGCCACCCGAGCCACCGGTGAGGTGCTGGCGTTTTTCGACGGTGACACATGCCCCGAACCCGGGTTCCTCCGCGCCACCGTCCCACACATCACCGCGAATCCCCGCGCGCTCGTCGTCGGCAGCCGACTCACCGGCCCCAGCGCCGAAGAACCCGAATGGCTGCGCCACGCATGGCACCACACAGACCACCTCCGCGCCGCCGACGATACCTCGTGGCGTTTCATCATCTCCGCCGCCATGGTGTGCTCGCGGTCTTTCTTCACTTTTCTTTCGGGGTTCGACGCCACCCTGGTCCGCTACGGCGGTGAGGACTGGGAGTTCGCATGGCGCGCTTGGAATCATGGTGCGCAGTTCGTCCACGAACCGGCCGCTATTGCTATTCACCCGCAGGACGACTTTGGACAGCGCTTCGGCGACCCCGACGAAGCCATTCGTCGAAAAAATTTCGAAACGACCGCTCTGGCCACACGCATCACCCATCCCATGTGCCGGCCGCAGTTCGGGTTGTTCGAAGTGGCTGACATTGGCGTCGTCCTACCAAAAGAAAAAGCCCCCACCACCGCTACCGCCTGGCAACGCCCCGGAGTTTCGGAGGCCGTGATCGCAAGCTGGCTGCAGGCAGATGTGCAGGTGTATATGGATGGGGAGGTGCCCGCGCTGTTTGCGGCTGATCCACGAGTCCGACAATTGGATGGCAGTGAGGGCCAGGGCCACGCCGGCAAGAAGAGAGCCACGGAGGCGCCAGATTCGCGGATCCAGGTCCGAATGGCCGAGCCGCTAGCGTTGGAGAATGTGGAGACGTTCTATGCGGCTGTGACGGATCGGATGGTGCAGCTACCCGATGGGTCCGACATCACCACTGCGCGTGGGGTTGCACTGGAGTTGGCAGTACAGCACACAACGCCCGAGCAGGCTGGATTGCGGCCGGTGGGCGGCCCCCAACAGCTGGAGCGTTTGTTTGCTGGGTGGTGACATACTTAACCGCAACACGTTCACCCCGCCACGCGGTAAGCGTCCAATAAACGTCATCGCGCGGCAGGTGCGACACACGAGACGAAGCGAGTGCAGCGCGCGCAACCCAAGTTGTGCACCGTGCAGCCAGCGTTGCGCGGTAATCGTCCAGTAAGCGTCATCGCGCGGCGGGTGCCACACACGAGGCGAAGCGAGCGCAGCCTCTTGCGCGAAGGGAGCTAGTGCTGGGTTACTGCAGCTTCTTTGCAATCAGCTGGTTGACCTGTGCCGGGTCAGCTTTGCCCTTAGTGGCCTTCATGACGGCACCGACGATCGCGCCGGTGACCTTCTTGTTGCCAGCCTTGTACTTTTCCACGATGTCGGGGTTCGCGGCCAAAGCCTCGTCAACCGCGGCTTCGATAGCACCGTCGTCACGGACGACCTCTAAACCACGGTCCTTAACGACCTCGTCAACATCGCCTTCGCCAGCCAGCACGCCGTCAACTGCCTGGCGAGCCAGCTTATTGGTCAGCTTGCCTTCGGATACCAAAGCAGCCACGCGCGCCACCTGCTGTGGGGTGATGTGCAGAGCTTCCAGCTCCACCCCCTGTTCGTTGGCCTTCTGCGCCAGGTAGGAGACCCACCAGGAGCGCGCCTCGGCAGGCTTCGCGCCCGCTTCCACGGTATCCACAATGAGGTCCAACGCACCGGCGTTGACCAGGTCCCGCATTTCCTCATCCTTAAGCTGCCACTCTTCCTGGATACGCGCCCGGCGAATCCATGGCATCTCCGGCAACGTAGCGCGGATTTCCTCGACCCACTCCGCGGGGGCCAGAACCGGTGGCAGGTCAGGATCGTTGAAGTAACGGTAGTCCGCCATCGTCTCCTTCGGGCGCCCCTTAGAGGTCGTGCCATCAAGTTCCTGGTAGTGGCGGGTTTCCTGCACAATCTCTACACCGTTGACTAGGCACGCTGCTTGGCGCTGCATCTCGAAGCGCACAGCCTGCTCCACGGATTTCAGGGAGTTGATGTTCTTAGTCTCGGTGCGGGTGCCGTACTCCGTGGCGCCCTTCTGCATGAGCGACAGGTTGGAATCCACACGCATCGAGCCCTGATCCATACGCGCATCCGAGACGCCGAGGGCCTTCACTAGATCGCGCAGTGCGGAAACGTAAGCCTTCGCTACCTCCGGTGCGCGCTTTCCCGCCCCCTCGATCGGCTTGGTCACGATCTCAATGAGCGGCACGCCGGCGCGGTTGCAGTCAACGAGGGAGGACGTAGCGCCGTGGATGCGACCGCGCTCGCCACCCAGGTGGGTCAGCTTGCCGGTATCTTCTTCCATGTGCGCGCGCTCGATCTCTACGCGCCACTCGGTGCCATCTTCCAACACGACATCCAAGTAGCCGTCGTGCGCAATTGGCTCATCGTACTGGGAGATCTGGTAGTTCTTCGGCTGGTCTGGGTAGAAGTAATTCTTTCGCGCGAAGCGGGAGTAAGGTGCAATCTCACAGTTCAGCGCCAGACCAATCTTGATGGCCCATTCCACACCCTGCTTGTTCACCACGGGCAACGCGCCGGGCAGCCCCAAGCTGCAGGGGTCCACGTTGGTGTTCGGTGCATCGCCGAATTCCGCCGAGGAGGTGGAGAACATCTTCGTCTTGGTGGACAGCTCGACGTGGACTTCCATACCCATAACCGGGTCGAAGCGCTCCAGCACTTCATCGAAATCCATCACATCATCGGAGTAGTCATACACAGGCGCAGTCATGGTGACCATCTTAGTACGACGGAAATTCTTTATTCGGCAACGGCCATGGCTGAGCCTCGGTAAGGTTGGTGGCCCCACATGTCATCGACGGAAAGAACCTTCATGTTCGGACGCAAATCTCGCGCATCTCGCACCTCGCGGGAACAAACATCGGCGCAATCTGCACCGATTCCCGCACAGGGGGAGCACACTTCCCATCCAGAAGGCACCCCGCACATTCTGGATATCCGTACAGTTTCAGCACCTCTTGTGAACATTGTGCTATTCGATCGCACGCCCGGTCCCGAGGAGATCGTTGAGCAGCTGCAACAACAGTTCGAAAACGAACTCGGCGAATTCCAGATCAACCCCGAAACAAACTCGGTAGCGGTGGAAGTATGGGGTGATCACCTCATTCACGTCACCACCGTCGAGGCGGTACCTGACGGTGAGTACTTCCACATGCGCTACCACCCCGTTTTGTCGGGCGAGGAAAGCGCCGTCGATAACGTCACAGCCCAGGTTGTGGTCGCCCTCCTTCCCAGCGAGGGTCGAATGCAGCTGAACAAGCAATTCATCGAACCACGGATGAACAGTGCTTTCACGCACGCCGCGGTGACCGAAGCCGTAGCTGCCGTCGATGGCGCGTTGCTGGTGCACTCCACCCTGGCCGAGGTCACGTTCAATGCGGGTTACTACCGTGGCTTCGTTCAAGAGGGCCGAGTGGAAGAGGCCTTGGTTTCGGTGTGGATTGTGCAGTCGGAAAACGGCGGTAGTAACGCATACACGTGCGGCTTAGCACCCCTGGGGCACCCCGAATTGATATTCGTGGACTCTCCCATTCCACCCGAGGAGCTCTACGCCAAGCTCATGAACCTTGCCAACTACATCCTGAACGGCGCCGTCTTGCGCCCCGAGGACACATTGGGATTCGCCGATGATCAGATCCTGCGTGTCTCTGAGGGAACCCACCCCTACTTCGCCGACGTCGCCTGCTTGGAGTTGCAGATCACCGAGGCGTAACGCGCGGCGCAGGTAGCGGACGTAGCGCAGGCATTGCGGGCCGTACAAAAGCGCAGGCCGTCACCAATTTCTTTTGATTCGACGCCTAGCCGAACAGCGCCTGCGCCGTTTCGTAGAACTTCAGTGGAACCTCCTTGAGTTGGCCCACAGCTTGCTCAAAGGTAATCAATTCAATGTGGGACGCGTTGAGCGCCACGACCTTGCCGAAGTCTCCCGCCAAACAAGCCTGGGTGGCGTTCACACCAAACCGAGTGGCCAAAACACGGTCGAAAGCGGTGGGAGTACCACCGCGCTGAATGTGCCCCAGCACCGTTGTGCGCACATCCGTATCGAGCCGGTTTTCCAATTCCTTGGCGATGAGACCAGAGATGTCATCAAACTTCTCATGGCCAAACTGGTCAACCTCGCGCTCACCGACATCCAGCGTGCCTTCCTTTGGCAGCGCCCCTTCAGCGACCACGATGATTCCGTACTTCTCCCCCAGCTGGAAACGGCGAGCCATGCGCTTGCATACTTCGTCGATATCGAACGGGGCTTCTGGAATGAGGATCTCATGAGCACCACCAGCCATGCCCGCGTGCATTGCAATCCAGCCAACGTGGCGGCCCATGACCTCTACGATCATCACACGGTTGTGGGATTCAGCGGTGGTGTGCAACCGGTCAATTGCATCCGTAGCTACGGCGACCGCGGTATCGAAGCCGAAAGTGTAGTCGGTGCCGTCAACGTCGTTGTCGATAGTCTTTGGCACGCCCACAACCGGAACGCCATGCTCGTGCAAAAACTTTGCCCCCTTGAGGGTTCCTTCCCCGCCGATCGCGATCAAGGCATCAATGTGGGCGTCGGCCAAGTTCTCCTTAACCCGATCGATACCTGCCATAAAGTCATCAGGGTGCAGACGACCGGTGCCCAAGATGGTGCCACCCTGTCGCAGGATCCGATCGATAAACGCATCGTCGTATAACTGCACGCGACGATCTTCCAGCAGGCCTTGCCAGCCATCTTCAAAGCCCACGACTGTGGAGCCTTCTTGAGCAGCCGTGCGCACGACGGCGCGGATAACGGCATTGAGTCCGGGGCAGTCACCACCACTGGTGAGGGTCGCAATACGCATAGTGCCTGATTGTAGCGATCGGCTCCGACACTCGCTGTGTAAGGGCACTCGCGCGGGTCAGGCGGGCTGGTTTACATACACCCGAGGACAACCGTGCGGTGTAGAGATCGGCCACGCTCAATGCGATTCGACTTCACAATGCCCCGCCCGAACTAGCGCAGTCCCAACTCACCGATCTTCTCGCGTAACGCGGGCAAGCTGTGGGAGAACTCCGGCATGAGGTCCAGTTGCTCAAGGTCATCGAGGGGCTGCCATTTCAGGTCCGTCGACTCTGCCGTTGGATT
Source organism: Corynebacterium auriscanis (assembly GCF_030408435.1). Taxonomy (NCBI): domain Bacteria; kingdom Bacillati; phylum Actinomycetota; class Actinomycetes; order Mycobacteriales; family Corynebacteriaceae; genus Corynebacterium; species Corynebacterium auriscanis. The sequence continues at coordinate 1,618,434 of NZ_CP047046.1, forward strand.
CAATTCCAGCACAGTGTCACAGGTCCCCAGAACGACGGTATAGCACCACTCGCTCACCGAGCTATCCGGAATCTCCCACCAAAAACGACCGCCTAAACCAAACACCAAGTGACCTCCGTGGCCGGGGTGTTCTATCCGGTTGTCGTTCATCAGTTCCTGGACACGGGGGTCACGGGGATCCCCGATACCCTCGACCTCATCACGGAAGCTATCCACTAACTCCATATCCTCGGAGGCCAGCGGCTGGCGCGTGAGAACGTGACTCAGCTCGATCCGTGAGGTCACCAGTTCCCCACGCACCGTGACCAATTCGGGTAGAACTCCGGTTTCTTCCCAGGTTTCCCGCAGCGCGGCATCCGCACACGATTCTCCCGTATCAATCGCCCCACCCGGCAAGGCCCAGGTGCCACCGCGATTAGTCCACTTGGCGCGGTGTTGCATGAGGACCTCCCCCGCCGAAGTGAGCAGCATCAACCCAGCGGCGCCCAGCGTGCCCCATCGCCGAGACCCGTCTGTTCCTACAGCCCAGCCGTCACCCGTCATGGTCTCGCTCCTCACACCGTTGAAATACGGTCTTGTGGTGAAATCTCACAAACCTCGCGTCATGCTCGCGATGCTACTCGTGCGCTTTATTACTTGCGCCCAGCCTCAAAGGCTGCGCCCACCCGGTACAAGTTGTCGTCCCGGTGCGCGCCGGCCATGATCTGCAAGCCGGTTGGCAGATTGGTGTCCGCTGCAAAGCCACCGGGCACGCTCATTCCGCACACACCGGCAAGGTTCAGGGGCAGCGTGAACAAGTCGAACATGTACATAGCCAATGGGTCATCGACTTTCTCGCCCAACTTGAATGCAGTGGTTGGGGTTACCGGGGAAACAATCGCATCCACCTTGTCGAAGGCAGCGGCAAAATCCTGCGCGATGAGGTTACGCACGCGCTGGGCCTGCAGGTAGTAAGCGTCGTAGTAACCGACGGACAGGGCATATGTTCCCAGCATGATACGGCGCTTCACTTCGTCACCAAAGCCCTCAGCGCGCGTCAAGCTCATGACTTGGTCAGCGCTGTTGGTACCGTCATCACCCTTGCGCTGGCCATACCGCATCCCGTCGAAACGGGCGAGGTTGGAGGAAACCTCGCACGGCAGGATCAAGTAGTAGGCGTTCATGGCGTGATCGAAATTCGGGCAATCGACCTCCACCAACTCCGCGCCTTGGGACTTCAGCTGTTCCAAGTTGGCGTGGTACGCATCCAGCACGCCCTGCTGGAATGCCTCCGGGCGCTCGAATTGCTTGACCACGCCCAACTTGACCCCACTGAGGTCACCGTTCGCGCCAGCCGTGGCGGCGTCGACAACAGGTGCCACAGGGCGGGAAGAAGAGGTGGCATCGTTGGCATCGTGACCCGCGATAACCTCGTGCAGCAAAGCGGTATCCAAAACCGTGCGTGCAGTTGGGCCGCCCTGGTCCAAAGAAGACGCACACGCTACTAGGCCGTAGCGGGACACGGTGCCGTAAGTGGGCTTCACGCCGACGGTGTTGGTCAGTGCAGCAGGTTGGCGGATAGAACCACCGGTATCCGTACCGATGGCTAGCGGAGCCATACCCGCGGCAAGGGCGGCAGAAGAACCACCGCCGGATCCGCCGGGAGTGCGATCCAAGTCATACGGATTCTTCGTTGGCCCGTAAGCGGAATTCTCCGTGGAAGAACCCATGGCGAACTCATCCATGTTCGTCTTGCCAAGGATCGGGATGCCAGCGGCGCGCAGACGCAGCGTAACGGTGGCATCGTAAGGGCTCATGTAGCCCTCGAGCATCTTAGATGCGCAAGTCGTGGGAGCATCGGTCGTAGTGAAAACATCCTTCAGCGCCAGTGGCACACCAGCCAGCTTGGACGTCGGCTGATCACCAGCTGCTAGCGCGTCATCGACAGTGGCCGCCGCCGCCAGGGCACTATCGGTGCCAACGTGGAGAAACGCGTTGATATCACCATCAAGGTCTTGAATGCGATCGAGGTGCGCCTGCGTTACCTCGACAGCGGAAATTTCGCGAGAATGAATCTTCTGGGCCAGATCGGCGGCGCTCCACGTGGTGAAATCTGAATCATTGCGCTCGGCAACGACGTACTTGGAGGACGCGGAAGAATTATCGGTCATTGGTGCCATCCTGTGGGAATCAGTTATGTGACGAAGCTGGTCAATACGGGTGCTAGCTGGGGAACTATTCGCCCAGAATCTGTGGAACCACGAAGCGCTGGTCTTCTGCGGCCGGGGCCTGGTCCAACGCTTGTTCGGCAGTCAGGCTGGGAATCACTACGTCCTCACGCATAACGGATTCGGTGCCGTCGACATTCTGGGTGGGGTGGCTCAGAGGCTCCACGCCCTCCGTATCGACCTCGCGGATAGCTGCCACATGATCGACGATCCCATCGATCTGAGCGGCGAAGTGATCGAGCTCCTCATCGGTGAGCTTCAGGCGGGCCAACTTGGCCAAATGGGCTACATCATCACGCGAAATTTCTGACATGCCTACTACTCTAGTCACCCTTTAGACACCAAGTGCGGACAGGTGTAGCTAGACTCGGACGCATGTCCTACTTAATGCGCGTCCGTATGCCCGATGTTCCAGGCGTTCTCGGCAAACTAGCCGTAGCCATTGGTACCGTCGGTGGCGACATCCGCGGCGTGGACATCGTAGGCAACGCCGATTCCTCGGAGGACATTGGAACCGTTGTCGATGACATTGTGGTCAACCTGCCCACCGGTTCCCTACCTGACTCCCTCATCACTGCGGCACAAGAAGTCGACGGGGTTTACGTCGACTCGATCCGGCCGTTTTCAGGAACGGTAGATCGCCGCGGACAGGTAAAGATGCTGGCCGATGTAGCCGATAAGCGGAAAAACCTCACCGAAGCCTTAGACCTCATGATGAACAGCCTACCGCAGTCGATGACCGCTGGCTGGTCAATCGTATTGGACACCGTGCCACGCACGCATCGCGTTGCCGCGTCGTCCGCCGCGCCCGCAGACAACGGCAAGGAGCTGGAGGCCGCCCCCGTCGTAGAAGCCCGTGTGCTCAACTCCGAACGCGAGGATTGGATCCCCGAAAACTGGGCGGTCATGGATTCCGCGCTGGCTGCAACTCCAATTCAAGGCACGTCCCTCTTATTGGTCATTGGTCGCCCCGGCGGGCCCGATTTCCTCCTATCCGAGGTAGAACACCTGCGGCAGATGGGCACCATCGTTGGGGCTTTCTTCAGCTAGCGCCCTCGCCGTTCGAACGCAGGAAGAACGCGTAGCTATCCGAGTCGGATACCTCGGTGGAGTGGTAGCCGAGCTTAGCCAGGTGCCGCTCGAAATCCCCATCGTTCGCAACGTTTTCGAAGGCGGTGAGGATGCGACCGTAGTCCATTCCGAAGCTGCGGTAGTGGAACATCGAGATATTCCACCGCGTGCCCAGCACTTCGAGGAAGTGCTGCAGCGCGCCCGGTCGTTCCGGAAATTCAAAGCTGTACACCCGTTCGCTGATGTGATGCGGCGGGTGGCCGCCAATCATGTAACGCACGTGCTCTTTCGCAATCTCATCATCGGATAGATCGACCACCCCGTAGCCCTGCCCCTCTAGGTCGCGCACAATAGCGGCGCGTTCCCGCTTACCTTCGGTGACCCGCACACCCACGAAGATGCGGGCCTGAGGGGCGTCGGCCTGCCTTTCACCCACCCGGTAGGAGAATTCCGTAACCGACCGGCCACCAAGCACCTTGCAGAAGTCCAAGAAGGCACCTTCGACCTCGGGGATCGTAACTCCGAAGATTCCTTCGGTACCCTCGCCGAGCTCCGCCCGCTCACTGACGTAGCGCAGCGAGTGGAAGTTCATATTCGCGCCAGATAGCACGCATACTAGCTTTTCTTTTTCGACGCCATGCTCCCCGACGTACGCTTTCAGCCCCGCCAGCGCGACTGCCCCGGCGGGCTCTGCGATCGCGCGCGTGTCATCGTAGATATCCTTCGTTGCCGCCGCGATTTCGTCCGAGGTAACCGTGATGCAATCGTCGAGGTATTCCTTACAGAGACGAAAGGTTTCGGCACCGATTTGTTTGACGGCCACGCCCTCGGCGAACAAACTGACGTGGTCGAGCGTGACGGGTTTATCAGCCTGTAGTGCGGCACCAAGGCACGCAGATTCCTCTGGTTCCACGCCAATGACCTGGATCTCAGGGCGCAGTTGCTTGAGCAGGACGGCGATACCCGCCGCGATACCGCCACCACCGACGGGAACAAATACGCGGTCAGCATCGGAACAAGACTGGAAGATTTCCAAACCGATGGTTCCCTGGCCGGCAATAACGGCCTCGTCATCGAAGGGCGCTACCCAGACCATGCCTTTGGTTTCCGATAGTTCCATGGCCTTGGTCTTGGCCTCATCGAAGTTCGCGCCGTGCAGCAACACTTCCCCTCCGAAGCTACGGACGGCATCGACCTTGATCGAAGGGGTGGGTTCAGGCATCACGATAATCGAGCGGATCCCCAGTTTCTGGCCGGACAGCGCCACCCCTTGCGCATGGTTGCCTGCTGAGGCAGCCACCACGCCTCGTGCCTTTTCCTCTTCCGTGAGCTGTGCCATTTTGTTGAAGGCACCACGGATCTTGAAGCTGTGGACCGGCTGCAGATCTTCGCGCTTAACCAAGACTGTATTACCAATGCGTTCACTGAGTGAGGGCATGTTATCCAAGGGGGTGTGGATCGCCGCTTGGTACACGGGTGCAGCCACAATGTTTCGCAAATAATCAGCGCCAGTCATCACCATGGAGAACCATGTTATCTGTGATGACTGGCGCTGTGCAGTCGGGGTTGGGGCTTGATGTGCGGGGTTGGGGGTTTGTTTCGATCGCTAACCCCAGCCGGTATTCCGGCTACACCACCCGCAGGTCGTGCCTTATTTGTCCAGCGGCCCCTTGGAGGTGGACAGATCCGGGCGGACGTTGCCTTGTGGGTGAGCCGAACCCGTCACGCCTGGCTGATCAGTGCTCGCGTTGTGGTAGGCATTCACGTCCAGCTGTGGGGTGGGCTGCAGGGTTTCGGTGGCGGGATTCTTCACCGAAGGGTAGCGCAGATCGACATCAGCATCGTCCTCGGCAGCCACGTATGGATCCTTGCCGTCGAGTACGCGATGAACTTGTTCCTTATCGATGGTCTTGGTCCACGTTCCGACCAGCAAGGTTGCCACGGAGTTACCTGCGAAGTTGGTTAGCGCACGGGCCTCGGACATGAAGCGGTCGATTCCGACGATCACACCCACACCGTCTAGCAAATCTGGGCGGTGGGACTGCAATCCGGCGGCGAGGGTTGCGATGCCTGCGCCGGTCACACCAGCTGCGCCCTTAGACGCAATGATCATGAACACCAGCAAGCTGATCTGTTCAGCGATGTTCATGGGCTTACCCATGGCGTCTGCCACAAAGATCGAAGCCATCGTGAGGTAGATAGCGGTGCCGTCGAGGTTGAAGGAGTAACCGGTAGGAACCACGATGCCCACGGTGGACTTATCCACACCGATGTGCTCCATCTTGCGCATGAGGTTCGGCAAAGCGGACTCGGAAGAGGAGGTCGCAAAGATCAGCAAGAATTCCTTGCCTAGGTACTTGACCAATTTGAAGATGTTGAACCCCGTAAAGACCTTCAGGATGGTTCCGAGAATGCCGAAGATAAAGATGACACAGGTGAGGTAGAAGGCCAACATAAGCACGCCCAGCTGCACCACAGCCTGCACCCCGGTAGCGCCGACAACAGCAGCAATAGCGCCGAAAGCGCCGATTGGTGCCAGCCATAGAATCCAACCCAGAATTTTGAACACCAGTTTTTGCAGGTGGGCTACAAAACCTAGGATTGGCTCACCGGCTTTGCCCATGGACTGAATGGCGAAGCCAACCAGCAGGGCAATCATAAGAACCTGCAGAACAGATCCACTGGTGAAGGCGGAGAAGAATGTCTCCGGAATGATCGACTGGATGAAGCCGATAAGGCCGTGAGGCTGTTCCGCGTTCTTACTCAAGGCCTCTTCGACGGCCTTGGAGTTCCCGTGAATATCTAAACCCTCGCCCGGTTGGATAAGGTTACCGACAACCAACCCTGCTGCCAGAGCGAAGGTGGACATCGTGATGAAGTACGCCAAGGCAATACCACCGGCTTTACCCACAGACGCAGCCGCGCGTACGGAACCGATACCCAAGACAATGGTGCAGAAGATCACCGGAGGGATGATCATCTTGATGATATTGACGAATGTGGTGCCCAGAGGCTTAAGCCCCTGGGCCACATCTGGAGCCACGAGCCCCAAAACAATGCCCCCAATAACGGCGATAATCACCGCAATGTAGAGCCAGTGGGTATTGTCTTTCTTCTCCCGCTTGCTGGGGGCAATGCTTGGCCCCTTGTGCGAGGTGATATCTGTGTAAGCCATGAGATTATCCGCTTCTAAAACGTCAGGGTAAACCGGCGACTATCGTCCCCTAGGCGGTATTCTTGACCTTCCTTAGCGAATAAACAAGTTGGGTCCCCTACGGTTGAACAGGCCAACTGGTTCCAACTTTGATGTCCCGCCCTTTAGACTCGAACCATTGTTGCAGTTTAGTTTGTGATTCGTAGAACCATTGGGCCTGTTGGACCATCAATTCCTCGCCACTATCCTGTACCAATCGGGGGTACTTTTTGGCCAACTTCCACGCCACACGGGCTGCAGCGACAGCATCGGCCGTGGCCTCGTGCGCATTCGTTAATTCGATTCCGTAATGCTCACAGACATTTTCTAACCTGCGCTTGCCCTTGCGGTACGGATCCATCGCGCGGTCTACAACCAAGGGATCAAAGACCAAGCCGTCAATGGTAAAGCTGGGCTCGAGTGCATGAAGAACACTCAGGTCATAAGGAGCGTTGTACACCACCAAGGTGGCGCCGCGCCGCCAAGCCTCACGGATCATCTCAATGGTCTGTGCCAGCACCTCATCGTGCGGGCGACCGTTCTCACGGGCGTACTCAGTAGTAATTCCGTGCACAGCGGTGGCCTGCTCTGGGATTTCGATCCCCGGGTCGGCAAGCAGTTCCAGATCGTCCCGTTCGCGCCCTGTTATTGAGATCATGGCGCTGGTAACGATGCGGCAGGTCTTGGGGTTAGTTCCGGTAGTTTCTAGGTCGAAGCTGAGCATGTTGGCGGGTTCAAAGTGCGGGATCGGTGCGTTCATGCGACCTACTTTATAGTCCGCGTGCGACAACCCCATCGATACAAGGGACCAGGGAGCAGGCCATGCCCCTGTGGGTGTGGGGACTGCGACAACCCCATCGATACCAGGAACCAGGTTTCTATGCCGCATCCCGGTTCCCTGGGTGCCTTGACTATGCCCACATAAAAACCCAAGCAAAAAACCGCTACGATGCTGCGCGGATTGCTTGGGAAAGAGGTTGGTTATAGGACTGAGTTAAACCAACATGTCGGGGTTAAACCGGCGTGTCGGTTTTAGACCAGCATGTCGTCGGCAATGCGGGCACTGTTGTCCGCTTCGATGAACAGCCCGCCATCGTCACCGAAAACAAATGCGTTTGCCTCGTCGGCGATGTTGAAGTCCTTGTTGAAGATATCTGGGAAAGCCATAGCGGGTATCCTTTCGTTGCGTGGTGTGGACGGTGGTTGGAGCTTGTCCGTCCGTGTGCTTTACACGCTATGGCCAGCCCCCGTGCCCGATCGAGCTTTGTGACGCCAGTTACATCCTTATTCACCCCGCTAAAATCATAGACTTTCCAGCGTTTGCGCAGGCAACAGAGTTTCTCGCACTGAAAGCACTTATATTTCCGATAGACTGCCCACCCCCTACCTCCACCTGGAAGTATGTGCCTAAGTATCACTACAGGCGGTTTTACTATCGATAAAGTTGTGCCCAACTCGCCGTCACACCTGCTCTCCAATCACCGTCGCAATGGCATAGTCACCATCGTGGCTTAGCGAAACGTGCCACCGGATGTCTCCCAAACTTGCCACCACGATCGCAGCCAAAGGTTCGTGCAGCCGTAGCGCGGGCCTGGACCAGTGATCCTGCACTACCTCAATGTGCTGCCACACCAATTGCTCCGCTGTCACGGGGTTCGGACGACCATAAAGCCCCGCAGACCACGCTTTGATGAAAGCTTCCTTCACCGCCCACCGCCCGGCGAGGTGTTGGGCCTGATTCCCGGTCACCTCAGCTCGGCGCTGGGCTGCTCTCCACTCGGCAGCGGTGAAAGCTTCGCCAAAACTCGTGCCGGGTTCGCTCAGGAGCTCTGCAAACTGCGGCACGTTCACTAGGTCAGTCCCGATGCCCAGGATCACGATTGCCTATCCCGGCGCATCAGAGCCTTCACGGCACGGTCTGGGTGCTTCCTACGTAACCGAATGATCACGATTCGTCTCCCAGGAGCATCGCCGCTTCCTCGTCATCCGTCTCATAGATGCGCCCAGCAGGACGTTCGAACAACGGCGCATGCCCCAGCATGCCGGCTTCCCGTCGGCGCACGCCTTGGCGCAAACGCTGAGTAGCGCGTTCCTGCCACTGGGCGGCACTGTCCTCTCCCAGCTCCGTGGCCACCACGGCCTGGAAAGCCGCAGGATGAACCAGTACCACAACGGCGGAGACGTGTCCGAAGCCCAACGAGGTCAAAATGCCCGCTTTGATGGTCCGGTCCAGCTGCAGTGGCGAACGCGGCCACACGAGGAACAGCGAATCCTCCATCGCGGGATCCAAACAATCGAGCGCGCGGTTACCCGGTATCCGTCCCGTGCGGAACATGTCGGTAATACCCGCGACCTGAAATACCGCTGCACCACCTTTGGCATGACCGGTGAGTGTCTTTTGGGAAACCACGAACATTGGATTGCCCGGGGTGCGCCCCAGCGCCTTGGCCATTCGCGTATGCAGGTTGGCTTCGTTCGGATCGTTCGCATTCGTCGACGTATCGTGCTTGGACACCACGGCGATGTCATCTGCAGTTACACCAAGCGCTTCCAGGTTCCCGCGTATCTGCGAGCTCTTCCTTACCGATGCCAACGCGCCGATTCCGGGAGCTGGAATGGAGGTGTGGATACCGTCGGCGTACGACTGTGCGAACCCAACCACGCCATAGACCGGCAGCCCCATGCGGGCCGCGACTGCACCGCGGGCCAGCAATACGGTACCGCCACCTTGTGCTTCCACGAACCCACCGCGTCGGCGATCACCAGCGCGGGAATAGAAGCGCTCGCTAATCCCTTTAGCCGCCATGGCCTCCGAGTTCGCGGTCGCATTCATGTTGGCGAAACCGGAAATGGACTCGACCGAAATGTCATCCACCGCACCAGCCACCACAAAGTCCGCCTTTCCGCAGCGGATCTTATCCATGCCTTCTTCAATCGAGACCGCGGCGGTGGCACACGCACCGACCGGATGGATCATGGAACCGTAACCGCCCACGAAGGATTGCATGGTGTGGGCTGCCACAACATTTGGCAAGGTCTCCTGCAGAATGTCCGATGGGATATCCTCCCCTAGGAATCGGTCCACAAAGAGCTTGCGCATGGAGGTCATGCCACCAAAGCCCGTGCCCTGCGTCATCGCCACCTCGGCCGGGTGCACGGCCTCCAGCAGCTCGGACGGGCTAAAGCCGGCGGAAAGGAAAGCATCCACGGTCGCAACCAGGTTCCACACAGCCATCCTGTCGAGGGATTCCACCATGTCCTGCGGCACACCCCAGCGGGTGGGATCGAAATCCGTGGGAAACTGCCCGCCCACGCGCCGGGCCAACGTCGCGCGACGGGGAACTCGCGAACGCGCCCCAGCCAACCGCGTGACCTGCCATTCACCGTCAACGTCAACGGCACGGGTGAATTGCGGGTCGGCCTCCACGAACGCTTTAGCATCGGCTTTGCTATCCACGCTAAAGGTCACATCGCGATCGAGGAACATTTCCACGGCTTTTGGACTGTGGGGCCCTTCACCGTCGTTGGCAATCGCAGAATCCGTCACGAATGTGCGTACGCCGGAACGCGCCACAACCTCGTCTCGGTAGCGATCGAAAATCTCCGCCTCGTCAACGATCTGATCCTCTTGGTCGTACCACCCCGCCTTTGGGGTATCTTTCCAGGTCAACAGCCCAGTCATCCATGCCAGCTCCAGCACACCAGCTGCGGTGAGGTCCACGGTGCCATCGGATTGAATGCCATATTCCGCTTCAAAACGGGTGCGACCGGAACCCCACGGGCTGACCTCGCCAAGGCCAACAATCACCACAGTCTCATCCAGCCTCGCAGTGGTCGTACCCCACGTCCCTGCAGGTTGGGTGGGTTGGTAAGGGGTCGGTAGGGCATCGACGGTTGCCGGTTGTTCTTCCTCTTTGACCTTTTTATCCGACGCCACTTCCTCGAGCTCCCCGATATTTATTTCGCTTAGGCCGCCGGTCAGGTCGGCTTCGATGGGACACTTTCGTGCCTGGTGACGTGCCTGGGAGGTACACAGGGCCAGCAGTTCTTCGGAGATTTCCGCCGGGGTGAATACACGAACACCCGCGCGCTGTGCGGCCTCGACCAGTGGATCATTTCCTCCCATTAGCCCGGTGCCAGCGACCCAGCCGATGCGAGGATGCGCAATGGTGATCCGCTCCGCCCACGGTTCCACCTTCCACTTGTTCACGATGGCATCGAACGCGGCCTTGGTTTCGCCATATGCCCCATCGCCGCCGAACGTGCCCCGGTTTGGACTACCCGGCAAGACGACGTGCAGGCGGTGGGCGACGTTGGATTCCACGCCGATCCGGCCCAAGGCGGTCATGGAACGTTCCACGCTCCACAGCAGCAGGCGGGCCTGGTTTTCCGCGGCTGCGCCGGCATCTTCAACAGAGCCCATGACCGGTGGTGCGGCGAAGGGGAAATACAGGCCCGGGGTCAGTGCCGGCTTAGTGACCTTTACATCAGAGCCAACGGTTTCGGTCTGCTCATTGCCAATCCATTCCACGAGCGCATCCACGTCACGGTAGCTGGCTAGGTTCGCAGGTACCAGCCACAACGCCGCACCTGCCCGCGCGTGGCGGCGGTACAAGTTTTTGACAAAGGAGAGCCGGCTGGAGGTGATTCGCGATGCGGTTGCCACCACTGTTGCGCCGCCTTCAAGCAATCGGGCGACCACGCCACCGGCGATCGAATCGGGAGTCATACCGGTAACGACTGCCACCTGGCTGTGATATTCCCCAGGGTCTGTGGAAGTGGCCGCGCTCGCAATGGAACGTAGCAGTTCAGAGGCTTCGGATCGTTCCGCCCACCACAGTGCTTGATCCGCCACGGCCTGCCCGGTGCCGATGAAGGAATTGAGGTTGACGTCGAGTGCCTCACCTGTGCCCAGCCGCGCTACGTCCTCACGGGCTGTGGCCCAACGGTCATCGAAGAGGATAGCCCGGCGAGAGTCAAAACACGGAGAGACGAGTTGCGGCCAGGTGCTGCCCAACTCTGCTTCGACGGCCTCCATCACCGTGGCTGCGTCGTTATCCTCTGCAAAATCTGTGGACTCGGTGCTACCCAAACCCAGAGAATCAAGTAGATGGCGGGCGGTGGAAGCAAGAGAGCCCGTTATCTGTTCGCTGAAAGCATCCAGCGCGGCGGAGTCCACCGCTACCCCGTCGGCGCCAGAGGAAGCCGGCTTGGCTACAGAGATACCGTGAGCGGAACCGACCTGGGTAACGGCCTCGTCGATAAGGTCTTTTACTGCACTCATAGAGGCGACCTCCGTAGGCAACGTCGCGAGGTCGCCACCGCGGGCGGAAGCACCATCACGGGTACCCAACACGATGGCTGCGGTGGTGTGCGCGGCCCACCCATCGCCCAAGCCCCATTCAGTGGTGAGGTATTCACCGATGAAGGATTGCTTGGCACCAGAGGCACCGAAGAGCTTGCGTACGCGGTCCTTGACGGCCTCGCCCAGGATGGGTCCGAATGCTGTGTAGTTGAATGCGGCTTTGTCCACGGTGCCGGACAATGTGGCGACATCGGCTTCTGCCGCGCCTTCCACACTGGACAGGCCGAGTTCTGCGGACATGTCCATGAGCAACTGGTTCAGGCGGGAGGACACACCATTGGTCAAGGTGCCCGTCGTATCCGCATCACCTATCTGGTCGGCGCGGACCTTGTTGGAGTACGCAAGGAGAGTCTTGATGGCATCCGAGGCCCTGTAAGGCAGGGTCGGGATTTCCGCAGCCGGTGCAGCGGGCGCAGTGGGCGTAGCAGACGCGGCCTGTGCAGTAGCCGCGGATGGGGAGGTTTGCCCGGCTTCCGCGGCTAACCCAGGTGATGCGGCTGGTGCAGTTGGTGTGGCTGGTGCCTGGCCTGTAGCTGCTTGGTTCGCCGCTGGCCGATTAGTTGATGGAGCCGAGTTTCCCTGGTTTGCAACTGCTTGGTTTGCAGCTGCTTTGTTTGCAACTGGTTTGTTTGCCGCTGGCTTGTTCGTCGCAGGCTCGGTGGGGGCCTCCTCTCGCGGATCCTCGATCGTGTGAACGTCCTGCTGGTACACCAACTTCTCATCGCGCTGCACGTTCAGCACGCGCACCGTGAGATCCGCAAATTGTGGCAACGCCAACGTCTTGGAGGCCAAGTTCGCCAACGTCGGGGCTGCGCCCAAACCGACCTCGATGTAATCCTCAACCTGCTTGTCACGCAGCAGCAGTTTTTGGGTTTCGATCCAGCGCACCGGGGAAGCAAATTGCCAGCACAGGAGCTCGATGAGCAGCATGCGACCCAGCTCATTGCGGTCTTGCACATCCCAATTCTCCAGGGCCTCCTTGATCGGCTCGGAAGGAACAACCTGCAGGATGGCCTCAGCGAACTCGCGAGTCAGTTCAAACGGGATGGCTACGAGGTTCGGAACGTAGTGTCCTTCTAGTGCTGAAATCTCAATGTGCTGTGGCAACAACTCAGTGAGGCGATCCCGGAATTCCCCCACGCCTCCGCGCAGTACTTGGGAGTGGAAAGGCACATCAATGCCCGGAACCAGCATAAATGCACCCTTGCCACCAGCTGCGGCGGCACGCTCGTTGGCGTCGAGTTCCAAAGCTTCGATGCCAGCGATAGTTCCGGCAACAGCGTACTGTTGGCCGGCCAAGTTGTAGTTGACGATCTCTAGGAACTCGCCGGTGCCGCGAGAGACCTCGGCGACGTATTGCTTGACGGCCTCATCGGTTGTGACCCCAAATTGGTTCGGACGAAGCGCGCCCATGCGGTAATTGGAGCGCCCTTGAGGATCCCGCTCCACCAAGTTGTGCATGGTGGAGCCACGGTGAAATACCAGTTCCAATACGGTTTCTAGATCAATGACCTGAGCGTAAGCGGATAGCGCGTTGTACTCACCCAGGGAGTGCCCAGCGAAGAACGCCCCGTCTGCTACTCCCCCGGCTTCGCGAAGGCGCGCCGTCTGGGCGAAAGCCAGCGTGGCCAGCGCCACCTGGGTAAATTGCGTGAGGTTGAGCACGCCCTCGGGATGCCGGTAGACGGTCTGCCCCGCGGTGAGTTCCGTGGGGTTATCGCGCACGACGGTGAGAATAGAAAAGCCCAGTGCACTGCGCGTGTGCGCATCGGCGCGCTCCCACACCTCCGCGGTGGCGCGGGAGTTGGCGCGTTCATTCAGACCCATGCCCTTGGACTGGATGCCTTGGCCTGGGTAGACGTATGCGGATCGTGGAATGTCCGTGGCGACGGTGGCCTGTGAGACCAGCTCCCCGTCGATAGAACACGTCACTTCCAGTACCAAACCACCCTGGGGTCGACGGCCGATACGTTCGACCTTTATCTCCACTTCGGCGTCCAGCGCAACCATGTTAAACATGCGGTAGGTCCACCCAGTAATGCGGTAACCAGATTTGGCCACAGCGTGTTGGGCAGTAGCGGATAGCCACATTCCGTGCACCAGTGGCGCTTCGAGTCCAGCAACAGTGGCTGCGGCGCAGCTGGTGTGGATCGGATTGAAATCACCGGAAACCCACGCGAACGGTGTCATGTTGCTCGGTGCTGTCACCACCTCGCGCAGCAACGTGGATCGCGGAGTGTCCTCCACCTTGTCCACGCCCCCGGCGAATGCTGGGTCACTGGGCTTATCCGTACCGAATGCACGGCCACGAATCGCGAAACGCTCGGTGAAAGTGCCCAATAGTTCACCTTCGATGCGAAGCTCCAGGTTGACCTGCACGACACGTCCAGAAGACGATTCCTGTACAGATTCTGCCCAGCTAGTCACGTCCACCCGGGCGTTCTCCAGTCCGTCGACGGGGCGTGAGAAACTGACAGTGTGGTCCAGGTGCACCGCGTTGAGCAACCCCTCGATAACTGGGTAATCGTTCACGCGGGCAGACCCCAGTGCGGCATAAATCGCTGGCCAGCATGGCCCCAATAGCGCGTCGGGAACAATGCGAGCGGTGGCCATGTCCGCGCCCGTCACAGCCGTGTGATCAGGGCCGAGGTTGTCGGTGAGATGGAAGGCGTAGTGTGCCTCCCCGTACGGAGAACGTTCGGACGGCACCATCGCAGGCATGGCCGTGATCTCATCGTGAGTAACGGACCTGTTGCCCACACCCGCAGTGCCTGCGAGCAATGCATACATGGATTCCGGCAAGCGATCTTCATCCACAATCGGCAGCCCGCCATCGACAACGGAAGTCGGCAGCAACAGTGGCACCACCAGTTCACGCACGGCGTGCACATCGGCTTGTGATCCGTCCCAGTACGTATCCAGTTTCACAGTGAGGGTTGCAGAGACAGTAGCCCGTCCGATGTCTTCGGGGTTATCAATCACCAAGTCATAGCAACTCAGGTTGTGTGCTGGGTTATCCATGACGTGCCCGGTCCAGGAGATGAATGGGGCAGCTTGAATGAGTTCCTCGGCCGTGGTGGCCGAAGCCAAACGGGAGACTACCGGGGTCGACTTGCCAAGACGTGCCCGCACCGCCTGTTCGAACCGATGCAAAATTGTGCCAATGGGTTCATTCTTCGTCGTAATGCCACGCACAGAAACTGGCCCAGGAATCACACGGACCGCGGAGGCCTCGTAACGGTCATCTTGCGACTGCCACAGACAATCCTGTCCCCACGCACGCAGCAGATCGTCATCCAGCACGGGCACGAAGCCCATCGGCTTTGGGTATTTACGGCACAGTGATACGAACCAGGCAGCATCTAGACTTGTGAGGGTAAGTTTCTCCGCGTGAGGATAGGCCGCGATGAGCTTGTCGGCGGCGCTGAAGGCCTGGTCGGCGTCGTCCACAAAAGGAAAAAGAGTTGTCACCGGGCCGTGATCCGCCGGCGATAAACGAGCCTCAACCCTTTGCAGCAATTCCCAGTAGCGCTGGGACCAGGAGGGATCGACCCATGGGTAGGACAGTTCAGCGAAGCGCCGGACCACCTGCGCGTAAGTCATCTCAGGTAGATCGCCGAAGTATGGCTTCGCGGTCTTGTTAAGTGCTTCAATGATCTCATCGCGACGGGCATTGATGCGGTCCATATCGCCTTCGACCTCAGCGATAAGGCGAGCGCAGGCGGCGGCATCGTTATCGATCTCGTACATGTCCGCGCGCAAGTGGGAAAGGCCAGAGCGGACACCGCCTCCCTCCCACTCATTGCCTGCGACACCAGGGGTGGCCACCAACAAGTCCTTGACCGGCTCAGTAGTTCGGGCTTCTTTGGCCGTCATGGCCGCGGTGCCGATGAGTACCCCGTCAACCGGCATTTTCTGCATGTTGTGATCTAAGGACCATTCACCGGAGATGAAATCCGCAGCACGATCCGGGGTGCCAATTCCACCGCCCACGCACAGGATGACGTTATCGTGGCGCCGGATCTCCGCGTATGTGTTCAGCAGCAGGTCATCGAGGCTTTCCCACGAGTGGTGACCACCGGCATGGCCATCTTCCACATGCAAAATGACCGTGGTTGGGACGGTTTCGGCGATGGCCAGGCATTGACGAATCTGGGCCTTAGTGCCGGGTTTAAAGCACACATACCGGAAACCTTGGGATTGCAGTTCCTCGATCAGCTGAGGAGCCTCGTCCAACTCCGGGATACCGGCCGAAACAACCACACCGTCGATGGGTGCACCGGATTCGCGCGCCTTGCCCACGATCCGCTGAGCACCGAACTGCAGGTTCCACAAGTAACGGTCCATAAACATCGCGTTGAATTTGGCTGTACGACCGGGATCTAACTGCTCCTTTAGGTCCGCGAGGTTCCTAGCGAAAACCTCTGCGGTGACCTGTCCACCACCGGCCAACTCTGCCCAGAACCCTGCATTGGCCGCGGCAGAGACGATCTCCGGATCAACCGTGG
Organism: Corynebacterium auriscanis; assembly: GCF_030408435.1. Lineage (NCBI taxonomy): Bacteria > Bacillati > Actinomycetota > Actinomycetes > Mycobacteriales > Corynebacteriaceae > Corynebacterium > Corynebacterium auriscanis. Next base: position 1,634,778 of record NZ_CP047046.1, read on the forward strand.
TCGGGGTCATCCCCGCGAGGATGATAGGCGAGTTGCCGGTAAGGCGGCTGAAGGCAGTTTCAACGGCTTCACCGGTGGGCAGCTGCACCGCGCGCGGAGCATAACGAGACCAATCGGTGGTGCGCGGTGGTAGATTCCCAACGGTGGCCAGGCGGTCGATCTCATCAAGGGTGTGCGCGCGGGCAATGCCCACACCGGTTCCCTCCACGTTGTCTTCCGTGAGGCGGCTGCGCCCAGGGCCTAACTCGATCAGCCATTGCGCGCCGGCCACGCCACGGAGCTCCGCGGGCCAGTCAATGTGGTCCGTCATGACGGTGCGGGCGTAGGTTTCTGCCAGTTCAAGAGGCAGATCACATGCCTTGGCCCAAGTGATGACCTGCTCCACACCGTCGCTGAGCATGGAGTGATGGAACGGTGCTGCGACTTCTAAATACTCCGCGTTCACGTCAGCATTCAGTGTGCGCTTCACCAGTTCCAGATCAGATGGCTTTCCGGAAACCACGTGACGGGTCCGGCCGTTCACTAGGGCCAGCTCCACACCAGTACCGTCAATGATCGCACGGACTTCCGCAGTACCCAGCCCTTCAATCGCCAGCATGGGCGGGGTGGATAGGCCGCGGGAGGCGCGGGAGGTTGCAGCGCCGATGAGGCGCGCGATGGCGAGTACTTCCGCGGGATTGTCCGATTGCACCATGCCCACTCCCAACACACCCTGGGAATGTCCCAGTACGGCAATGGGCTGGTTGGCCGCAACATCCAAACCGGCATTGATAAGGGCCCGGTACTGCAGGTACTGGGTAACGGTGATTCCGGGGACGGATAGTGCCGCGTTCACCCCATTGGGGTCGTGGGCTAGGCGCTGCCCGCTCAGTGTGCCGGCGCTCACGGCAACAAGCTGCGGGGCGACGGGTGCAAGCAGGTCATCGGAGGCGCGCAGCAGCCCGCCGAAGATAGAACACAATTGTGGGTCTGCGATCTGGGAGCGTAACAGCTCCTGCCATGGGCTAGATTGCCCGGCCATAACGATCGCGTACTTATCACCTGAGGTGTTCAGGTGAGCGAGGAAACTAGTGGGTGCCATAGAGGTGAAGTCCTAAGAATGTGTGGTTGGGAAGGGGGATGTACCGCAAAGATGTAACGCGGTTGAGCAGGGGTTAACGCCGCAGGAAACCAGGTGGGAAAACGCAATGGGTCTTGCTCCACGAGAAGCCAACTGGTTGAAAACGAGGTTCACAACGGGCCGTTGTTATGGCGCTTGAGGCCACTGTGAGTGCGGTCTTTGGTCCGCAACACTTCGAGTGATTCGGCAATGGCTTGGCGGGTGCCTTCTGGCGAAATGATTCCGTCCAGCTCGCCGGTGGCCACGGACAGGTTTGGGTTGATGTTCTGGGCCGCATATTCCTCTGCCAATTCCTTGGCTTTGGCTGCCATTGCGGCGGGGGCTGGGCCCGCAGCCTTGATCTCCCGACGGTTCAAAATACTCACTGCCCCATCGGCGCCCATCACGGCGATTTCTGCATCGGGCCAGGCATAGGCGAAATCGGCGCCGATGGACTTGGACCCCATGACGATATAAGCCCCACCGTATGCCTTGCGCAGAGTGATGGTCACTAACGGTACGGTCGCGTTAGCGTAAGCGAAGATCAATTTGGCACCGCGACGAATGATGCCGGCCTGTTCTTGATCGGCTCCCGGGCGGTAGCCCGGCACGTCAACGAGAGTCACTACCGGCAAGCCAAAGGCATCGCAGCAACGCACAAACCGCGCAGCCTTTTCGGACGAATCCACGTCCAACGTACCGGCATTGTGCATCGGCTGGTCGGCAACGATACCCACGGACTCACCGTTAATGCAGGCAAAGCCAATGATGATAGATGGGGCGAAATGTTCTTGGACCTGTACAAATTCCCCGTGATCCACGAGGGATTCCACCACGTCCACCATGTTGTAGGGCTGACGGGAGTTATCGGGCACCAAATCCTTCACGGCCGCTGCGGCTTTTTCGTCGGCAGCAGAAGGTTTGTATGTGTAGCTCGGTGGCATCTCGTCACAGTGGCTGGGCAAATATGTCAACAAGCTGCGGACGTACCCGAACGCGTCTTCTTCGTCCTCACCCAGGTAATGGGCAACACCGGATTGCACGTTGTGCAGCTCGGCACCACCAAGGTCCGCGGAGCTAACGTCCTCCCCTGTGACTGCGCGCACGACATCGGGGCCGGTGACGAACATGTGAGAGTTCTCTCGAGTCATGATGACAAAGTCGGTCAGCGCTGGTGAATACACCGCGCCGCCGGCACTGGGGCCCAAGATCAAGGAAATCTGCGGGATCATTCCGGAGGCTTTGCAGGAGCGCCGGAAGATGCGACCGTATTCAGACAACCCCTGTACACCTTCCTGGATACGCGCCCCGCCAGAATCCAGAATGGAAATGACGGGTATCCGCATGGCCATTGCCTTATCCAGGAGAGAGCAGATCTTCACACCCTCGACTTTCCCCAGCGTGCCACCCTGGATAGAAAAATCCTGGACGTAGAGCGCAACCTTGCGGCCGTCGATCTCCCCGAATCCAGTAATAACCGCAGCGCCCAAAAAACCTTGCGTGACGTCGCCGCCATGGAACCGTCCAAACTCCACAAAGGAATCCTCGTCCAACAAGCTGGCAATGCGCTCGCGTGCGGTTTTCTTGCCTTTTGCATGCTGAGTTTTCTTCGCTTTGCGCTCGGCTGCGGCCGAGGCCGAAGCGTAGTCAATGCGGTTTTTACTACCGACGGGTGGATGTGCGTGCCCTTCAGAATCCGCGGACATGCCTGGGTCAACGGTCGGTGGCAGGTTCAGTGGGGCTTTCTTGCGGCCCAGAACCCGGCTGACTTGCAGACGCAGTGATTGAATCCCCATTTATGCCTCCTTCTCGGTAGCGATCTTGAGCAGCGGGGTGCCTGCGGGAACGTTTTGGGACACATCCACGAGGATTTCCTCGACTACCCCAGTGGCTGTGGAATGGATGTATTTCTCCATCTTCATGGCCTCAATCACGATGAGGACATCCCCTTTTACGACCCTCTGACCTGGCTCAACGGGCACGCGCACGACGATGGCCTGCATCGGGGAAGCAACCACGCCATCTGCACCAACGGCCCCATCACCCCCCGCGGTGGCACCGTTCCTCTTGGAGGAACCCCGACGGGGTTGCTGCGGTTTATCCTCTCCCCCTCCGGTACGGAGTAACCCTGCTGGCAAGGTAAGCGTGTGTCGACGTCCGTCGATTTCTATAGGCAGGTGAAGGGTTTCTTGTTCTTCTATTTCGACGCCACTTTCAGCGAAAGGAGCCGGCAGCTCACACTGTGGCAAAAATTCTTCTTCGAGCCACTTCGTGCCCACGGCGAAGTCTTCGGCAAAGTCGGGGTGGGCTAGGATTCGTTCTAACAGTGGCGCTGGCGTGGCCACGCCCTCAATGGTCAGCTCGGTGAGAGCGCGCAAGCAGCGTTTAATAGTGGTAGGACGATCTGGTCCAGTGACGATGAGTTTGGCGATCATGGAATCGAAATCCGGCGTGACACTATCTCCTTCGCGAACACCGGTCTCGATACGTATGCCGTGCCCCATGGGCCAATTCAATGTGGTGATTGTGCCTGCCGTGGGGGTGAGATCGGCGCCCGGGTCTTCAGAGGTGATGCGCAATTCCACGGAATGCCCGCGGGGCTCGGGAACCTGGGGGAGCTGTTTTCCGTCGGCAATGCGAATTTGCTGGGTGACGAGGTCAAGGCCAGTGATTTCTTCGGAAACAGTGTGTTCCACCTGGAGGCGTGGGTTGACCTCGAGGAAATAGACTTCGTCTCCCTTAACCAAGAATTCGCAGGTGCCGAGGCCTTGGTATTCCGTGTAGCGAAAAAGCTTACGGGACCAATCACGGACGGTTCTTTCGGCAGTTTCGGTGAGAAATGGGGCGGGAGCTTCTTCGATGAGCTTTTGATTTCGGCGCTGTACTGAACAGTCGCGGGTAGTCACCACGGCGAAGTCACCATGAGCGTCTGCCATACATTGGGTCTCCACGTGGCGCCCGTTTTCCACGAATTTTTCCAGGAAGAACGCATCCATGTCAGAGCCGTCGTGGCGGACGCCGAATTCTTCGACGTCCGTTGGTGTGCGCATGATTTCAATACCGCGTCCGCCTCCGCCATCGGAGCGTTTGGCCACGATAGGCAGGCCGTGGGTATCGATGAAGCTGCGGAGCGTTGCCATGCTATCCACGGGATCGTTAGTCCCCGGCACAGGTTGTACTCCCGCGATGAGTGCTGTGCGGCGGGCCGAGATCTTGTCTCCAAGTTGATTGATTGTGTTGGCCGAAGGGCCGATCCACACCAATCCGGCATCGGTGACCGCGTGGGCGACATCGGCGATTTCAGAGAGGAATCCGTAACCGGGATGCAACGCATCGGCGTTACTTCGGCGGGCGATCTCCAAGATTTTGCCCAAATTCAGGTAGGTCTCCCCTACGGTACCGCCGCCTAGAGAATATGCCTCATCCGCGAGTTGCACCGCGGGAGAATCCCTGTCTGCATCTGCGTATACAGCGATTGCTTTCAACCCCAGGTCGTGGACTGTGCGGATGATTCGTGCCGCGATTTCGCCGCGGTTGGCCACTAAAATCCGTGTGATCATCTATTGCCCTTCCGGATTAGTGATTTCGGTGGTTGGTTTGTCCTCAAGACCTCCGCGGCCCCTACAGGAGGTCGCGGAGGTGCGTTGAGGAATGGGCAAAACTCTAGGAACGCTTGCGACAACTCCCCACCTAGCAATACAACTCTTGCCCCCGCTGTTGTGGCCTGCACAACCGGGGCGGCGTGCATATTTGTGGGATTCATATATATAGATCTGGGAGCCAAAAACACACCCATGAGATTTGCCTCGCTACGGCCAAATGTGTGCTGGCTCACTTTCGGTGTGCCAAAGTCGGGCTATTAAAAAACGTGTAATTCTATACAGGCGCAGCAACCGCCACCCCGCCCGCAACCATCAGCAATGGCAGCACCAAGCGGCGTCGGTAAAAAGAAGCGAGATAAGACAAAGTGCAACCACCACACCGCCCGCAACCATCAGCAATGGCAGCACCAAGCGGCGTCGGTAAAAAGAAGCGAGATAAGACAAAGTGCAACCACCACACCGCCTTCACACTTTGCCCCGTGACTAAGCTTGGAACCTGTGACCACACAGCCAGAACTAACGGAGCAGTGGCGCCAGTTGGCAGAGCAGGTGCGTACGCACCGCGAACGCTATTACTACGGCGATCCTACGATCAGCGATGAGGAGTTCGACACGCTCCTCGCACAGCTCAAGGAGCTCGAAAGGGCGCACCCTGAAGCTGTCACCGGGACCAGCCCCACCCAGGAAGTCGCCCCAGCCCCGCCGAGTGCATTCAACAACGTGGACCACCGCGAGAGGATGCTGTCCTTGGACAATGTCTTCAATGCTGGCGACTTAGAGGCGTGGCTGACGCGCACCCCGGCGGAGACTTACCTCACGGAACTGAAGATTGATGGCGCATCGATCAACCTGCTGTATATCGACGGGAAGCTGGAACTGGCCCTTACACGTGGCGATGGCACCACCGGTGAGGACATTACTCACAATGCACGCACCCTCGATGACATCCCGGATACCCTCACGGGCACCGAGGAGTTTCCCGTTCCGGAGCTCGTAGAGATCCGCGGTGAGGTGTTCATCCAAGTTGAGGACTTCGCAACAATGAACGCCCAACGGCAGGCGGAAGGGCTGAAGCTGTTCGCTAATCCTCGTAACGCTGCTGCTGGTGCGATGCGTCAGAAAAACGCAGCAGACACAGCAAAGCGCCCACTTCGCCTGATCTGCCACGGCATCGGGGCTCGGGAGGGCTTTAATGTCTCCAGCCAACACGAGGCCTACCGTGCGATCGAGGCGTGGGGCCTGCCCGTCAGCCCGTACACTAAGCAGTTGCACTCCCCCAAGCAAGTCCTCAAGGAAGTTGCGTATTGGGGGGATCATCGCCACGATGCAGCACACGAGATGGACGGCCTTGTAGTTAAAGTCGATTCCCTCGATGAACAACTCAGCTTAGGTACCACCAGCCGCGCCCCGCGCTGGGCCATCGCATATAAGTATCCGCCCGAAGAAGCCATGACGCGCCTGCGCAACATCCGCATCGGCATCGGTCGCACGGGCCGCGCCACTCCGTATGCCGTGATGGAGCCGAAGTATGTGGCAGGGTCCACCGTCACCATGGCCACGTTGCACAATCCCACGGAAGCTCACCGCAAAGGTGTGCTACTGGGAGATACCATCATGATCCGCAAAGCCGGTGAGGTCATCCCAGAGGTTTTGGGACCGGTCGAGGATCTACGCGATGGAACACAGCGGGAATACCTCTTCTCAAGCGTGTGCCCAGAATGTGGCACCCCCCTGGCTCCATCTAAGGAGGGCGACGCCGATTGGCGCTGCCCCAATACCCGCAGCTGCCCCGGCCAACTACACACGCGCCTCACGTACTTGGCGGGGCGCGGGGCATTCGATATTGATGCGTTAGGCGAGCGCGCCGCCTATGACCTCATTAACTCGGGCGTGCTGCCAGATGAATCAGAGTTGTTCGACCTTGGTGAGGAGGATCTGAAGAAGACCACTGCCTATTCCACCAAGGCGGGGGTGCTCAACAAGGCCGGTGAAACACTGCTGGAGAAGCTAGAAGGCGCCAAGCAGGTAGAACTATGGCGCGTGATCGTTGCTTTGTCTATACGCCATGCTGGCCCAACTGCCGCAAAAGCTTTAGCTGCGCACTACCACAGCATCCCCGCAATCAGCGGGGCGAGCGTGGCAGAGATGTCCACCATCGATGGGGTTGGGGAAATCATCGCCAAATCCGTCGCTGATTGGTTCACCGTTGCATGGCACCGCAATATTGTCGACAAGTGGGCGGCAGCGGGTGTGACGATGGAAGAACAAGCCCCTGAACAAACCGAGGAGGATCTGGCCCAATCGTCCCTTCTGGAAGGCCTGACCATTGTGGTGACGGGCACGTTGGAAAACTTCGATCGCGATAGCGCAAAACAAGCTATTGAATCCCGTGGCGCCAAGGCGGCAGGCAGCGTATCGAAGAAGACCAGCTACCTGGTCGCGGGTGAAAAGGCCGGGTCCAAGCTCACCAAGGCCGAGGATCTGGGTGTGCCCATCCTGAACGAGGCACAGTTTATGAAGCTGTTGGATGACGGTTCGGTGTAGAACGAGCTCAGTTGTGGGGCGGTTTCTAGGTAGTGCCCCGATCATTGCTCCCGCTAGTGCTCGCTCGGGCCGCAGGGAATAGCAGCAACACATTGAGGCTACCGCAGTGCCCCCCAGAAAATAATAAAGCCCAGCATCCACATCACATGTGGAGCTGGGCTTTCAAACGATTCACACCAGTGCGAATTCTCGCAGCGGGAACTGCGATGCAGTCGCGCTAACGATTTACTCTGCAGCCTCGGTAGCTGCGGAGTCGCTCAGGGAACCCAGAGCCTCGGAAGCGGAACCTGCGGTCTCAGCGGAATCGGTGCCGCCGGACAGCTGAGAAGAACCTGCGTCGGACAGTGCAGCGCCGAAGTCGTTGCCCTCGAACAGCTGGCCGAAGAAGTCCTTAACGAACTTGATGAGGTCGAAGTTGTCGAAAATCTGCTCTACGGAACCCATTGTGTTTCACCTTTCGAAGTGGAGGTGGCTTGAAGCCCTTGCTTTGTTGAACAATATCGTTGTTGTTCACCGACGACACTATGGGCCACACCCACCCTCCGCAATGGGTTTAAACAAATTCACCCCCAGGTAAGGGGGTAAAGATTTCATTAAGGCCACGTAAGCACAATTGGCTAATATTAGCCTTTCACCAGCGAAGATACTGCAATTCTCGCCGCCGCAGCCGCTTCTGAAGCCTCCCCCTTGGTTCGCACCCCTTCCGGAACCACCACATCAACCATACGTGGCAACATCGCCTCCTCAAACGACCATTGTCTCCATTGGTTCAACATATTGACAGCGGCCGATTCGCCACCCTCGATTCCCGCCGTGACCTCCGCAGAGCTCAACGCCCATCCAATGCGCTGCCCCGTCCCGATTAACTGGCCAATCCGGTCCTTCGCCGCAGACGACTGCAGTTGCTCCGGTGCCACTACCACTGCTTCCCATTCCGACGCCCCCACGGCATCCACCACCCCGTCATCCAAGGGGCCATGTGTGTTCAACACCATCGGGCGTTGCACCTGGGAGGCGAACCGCTCCCACACGCCCGCGAGGATCTGGCGATCAACGGGGTCGAAGGTGTCAAAATCGGTGGATCCGCTCAGGCCACTGGCGACTTCTGCAACCCGGGGTTCATGAACGGCAATAATCACTTCTGCAGGGTTACCTGCACTGCCCATGGCCTCGGACCACCACTGTGCTGCCTCCGCCACTGCCTCTCCCAGCGTGACAGCGCAATCTCGGAAAGCCGGGCGATCGCGCAGCAGGGCGTGCCCACGGTATTCCACGTTCGCCCCGAAACTCCACGGGCCTTCCACGTGCACCATCAACCGCTGAGTACGCCCAATCACCAGCTCTTCTGCGAGGTCACGGATTTCGCGCCACGCACCGTCAACACGGCGAGATTCCAAGCTGGGATGTGCCGTGAGCTCCCAGCCCCTGGCATTACTGCGCACGGGGATCTGCGCTATCGACGCAGTAGCGGCGGTGGTATCACCCATGCGCACCACACTCAAAGCAGGTTCACAGCCGATGTCCTCCTCCACATCCACCGTCCTGCGCATGGCAGCCGCCCATGCCTCTCGGTAGTCGAGATTCCGGACCACAGTGTTTTCCCACCAACCGAACCGCATATCTGTCCTTCGCACGTAGATGGCTGTTTTCGGCGTTCCCCGCTGAGTACTCCCTGAATCTAGCGCGGGCCTATACGCCATCCCACGGGCTCGTCGCACGAATCGTGCCCGACCCCAGTAGAATATCCCCGTCATCCTCGGGTTTGTAAACAACCGCTGCCTGGCCCCTCGCCACTCCCTCCAAGGGTTCACGCAGTTCCAATTCCAAGCGCCAGGGGGCTTCATCATCGCGCTTCTCGCGACCTGCCGGAGTGACCGGATCGGGATCATCAACCAATCGCGCCAGAGCCGGAACCACACCTCCGTGGGCCCGCACCTGGACCTCGCACTCGAACTCCCGTCCATGAACCTCAGGATTCAATCGCTTCAGCCGATCTGCAACGATTCCGCCGATACGTAAGTCCCTACGGTGCCCCACAGTCACGGTGCCCGTGGCGGCGTCAATATCAGTGACATAGCGAGGTTGTCCGTCGAGCCCCTCCCGCGGCAACCCCAAACCCTTACGCTGGCCGACGGTGAAACCGTACACACCTTCGTGCTCCGCTAGTTTTTCCCCGGCCGTGGACTGCACCATGCCGGGGCGCAGACCGATCTTGTTGCCCAAAAAGGCCTGGGTACGGCCGTCGGGGATGAAGCAGATATCGTGCGAGTCTGGCTTAGACGCCACGCCGAACCCGTGTCCCGCCGCCTCTTCACGAATATCGGGTTTGATCGTATCGCCAACGGGGAACATGCAGTGCGCCAACTGTTCGTCAGTCAGCACGCCCAACACGTAGGACTGATCCTTATTGGCATCGATACCACGACGTAAAACACCGTCGTGCAACCGTGCATAGTGCCCCGTCGCCACGGCATCGAATCCCAGCGCAATGGAACGGTCCAGGAGCGCCTCAAACTTAATCTTCTCGTTGCAGCGCAAACATGGATTGGGGGTTTCACCAATTGCGTACGAATCCACGAAATCATCGATCACATCCGCTTTGAAGCGATCGGAGAAATCCCACACGTAAAACGGTATGCCCAACTTGTCAGCCACGCGCCGGGCATCGGCGGAATCCTCGAGGGAGCAACAACCACGTGAGCCCGCCCGCACAGCTTCCGGAGATTGGGATAGGGCAAGGTGCACGCCGACCACATCGTGCCCCGCCTCCAGCGCGCGGGAGGCCGCGACCGCCGAATCCACTCCACCACTCATTGCTGCTACAACACGCATAGTGGGCAGGTTACTCGTTCACCGTGGCGAAAATCCATTTCGCGGCAACGCGCAGGCCTGCACACCCACCAAGGGCCCCAGCTTGTGCCGGTAACGGGATACCCCTCGGTAGACCAATCCCGCCATAAGCGATATAACCGGCGCGTTCAGTGCCCGCCCTGTTAGTCGAACCGCCGTGGTGTGCCCGTGATCCGCCAGAGCCATACCGATCGCGTGATGGCCTCCGAACAGCTCGGGCTCTCCCCCAGCGCCACCCCGCCAGTACACCGCCTCTGTCGCAATTCTCTTCTGCACCCTTCGTTCCACCGCTGTTGGCACAGGTGTTTGCGAGCGACCCACCCACGCTGGGCGTACATCCAGTTCCCCGTTGGTCAACCCACGCAGCCTCTCGGCCGACCATTGACAGAATCCGCAATCGCCGTCGTAAAAGAAGGTGCTCATACCCATCACCTTAGTAGGCCATTCCGGCAGCTCGGGCTCGCTCAATGATCTGTGGCAGCGTATGTGCGAGATCTCCAATAGCCTCTGCGTCAGCATCGGGCCCAATAGTCAATCGCAACGCGCCACGCGCGATGGCCACATCCACCCCCATCGCCGTAAGCACCGTCGACGCTCGATTAACCCCCGCGCTGCACGCCGATCCCGTTGAGGCATCCACCCCGGCTGCATCCAGCAACATAATGAGACTATCGCCCTCCGCCCCCGGCACGCTGATGTGCAGATGGCCCGCAAGTGCAGGCTCATTCGTCCACACACGTACCCCGTCGATGCCCTCCACTGCTCCCCGCAGCTGATCGCGGTAGGTGGCCATCGTTCGATTTTCTTCTTCCATCTTTTTTACCGACGCCCCCAGCGCCGCAGCCGCCCCGACCGCACCTTGCACGTTCACTGTCCCCGACCGCAATTTCCGTTCTTGTCCCCCTCCCCGTACGGGGCTCAAGATATCGGCATCGCGACGGGCCAGCAGAATCCCCACTGACTTCGGCCCGCCAAATTTATGCGCGCTGGCCGCCAAGGTGGTGGCGCCAAGCTCGTGGAAGTTAACCTCAACATGACCTACGGCTTGCACGGCATCGGTATGAAATGGGATGTTCCGTTCGCGCGCGAACTCTGCAAGTTGCTTCACGGGTTGAATATTGCCCGTTTCGTTGTTCGCCCACATGCAGGTCAACACGGCCACGTCTCCTGCCTCATCCAGCTGGCGGTCTAATTCGGGCACGTCTACCACCACTCGACCGCTCGGATCGACGGGCAATCGAAAGCGATCGAAACCGAAGTCAATCGGGCCCGCGGTGAGCCAGTCCACGGATTCGGCCACCGCTGGGTGTTCAATATCTGCGCTAGCAATAACCCGAGCCGCTCGGCGTGCCAGTGATCCAAACGCCAATCCTTGAATGGCGATATTGTCCGCTTCCGTCCCCGAACCGGTAAAAATCACCTCCGCAGAGTCCGCCCCTAAAAGCTCCGCAATCTGCTCGCGCGCATCCTCGACCATACTGCGGGCCGCACGGCCAGAAGCGTACTGTCCTGCGGGATTGAGTTCTCGGGCAGCCTGCACCATCGCTTCGTGAGCTTCGGGGCGAAGCCGCTGTGTGGCTGCATTATCAAGATAAAGTCGAGAGGAATTCACGCTAGCTAGCCTAGTCCGCACGCCAAGGCGGTTTGAAAATCGGGCAGACCTGCGGGTTCGCTAAGTATCCCCTCGGAGGCACACACCCCGGGGTCTTGTTAACTCGCCCGTCAGCCCTGCAAGATCTGGCAAAACCACTCGCTGCGCCTTATATCGATCAAATCTATTCAGGCGGGTCACCACTGCACGATCTATCAAATCTATCCAAGCCGGACATCTCTACACGATCTATCAAATCTATCCAAGACATCCTTATCTATGAGATCTATCAAGTGTCCACGTGCGTCGCTATGCTCGTATCCATGGCACCATCACGTCGCAGTTTCACACCTCAGCCCGCGAACCCACCACGCAATCCTTTCCGGCCCAGCTTCGGCGCGTCGCCCTATTACCTCGCCGGTCGGGAAGCCCTGCTGCGGCAATTCCAGCTCAGCCTCATGGAAGGCCCCGGCTCACCCCACCGTGCACTACTTGTCAGTGGCGTCCGCGGTGTGGGCAAAACCGTCCTACTTAATGAACTCGAAGATGCTGCCCAGGCTCAAGGTTGGATGACCCTACGGTGCTATCCGCACGGATCGATGATCGACGAGCTGGTCAATACAACCATTCCCCGCGCCATTACATCCATCAACCCGCCCTCCCAGCGCAAAATTTCTGGCGGCTCAATCCCCGGTGTTGGTGGCATTCGCACCGACCGCAACCCTGAAGCCACCGCCTTAGAGTCCTCGCCCACACTCATCACGCGACTCAACGAACTCATGGACAGCCTCACAGGTTCCGGGATCCTGCTGACTCTCGATGAACTACAAGCCGCCAACGTCAATCAATTGCATACGCTGGCCACCGCCGTCCAAGACCTCGTTCGCGATGACAAGGACATTGCCATCGCCTGCGCCGGGCTCCCGCATGGAGTGGAGGAACTCCTGCAGCACGAAGGCACAACATTCATGCGCCGAGCCACCCGTGTGGACCTGCACTCCATCTCCGATGAAGACGTAGCTACAACCCTCCAAACCACGATTGAGGACGCCGGCAAGCACATCAGTCCTGAAGCCCTCACGCGCGCGACCGATCTCTGCCGGGGTTATCCCTACCTCATCCAGGTGGTCGGTTCGCTATGTTGGGCTGCCTCAAACCTAGACCACGCCACCGCGATCTCCCCCGCCCACGTTTCCCAGATTGCCGATGACGCAATCGGGCGGATGAAGCACCAAGTCCACAAGCCAGCGCTCACCAAGGTCCCAACCGGAGAATTAGCATTCCTGCGTGCCATGGCGGCGTCGAGGGAAGAAAAAGTGCCCACCGCGGCCATTGCTCAGACACTTGGAGTACCACCAAACGGGATTTCCGCGCGACGGCAACGGCTCATCGACCGGGACCTGATCGAGCCCGCGGGGTTCGGCGCGGTGAGGTTCACCCTGCCATATTTGGGGGACTATCTGCGGGAATCTGAGCGGTAGCAACGAAGACTAGGTTTGATTCAGGGTGTGATTCTGGCACATCGGCCGGCAATCAATTGTGCGCACCCCGACCAGCCGGCGCCCATTGTGCGCACCCCGACCCCAAACAAACCAAAACCGGCGCCCACCCCAAAACATGGGGTCAGCGCCGGTAGAAAAGGGAATCCCGAAAGGCCGAGATGAGAACCCCTTTAGCGGTTCTTGAGCTCCTCAGTGGCCTGTGGAGCAACCTGGAACAGGTCGCCTACGATACCGAGGTCGGCGATCTCGAAAATGGAAGCCTCTTCGTCCTTGTTCACAGCAACAATGGTCTTAGAGGTCTGCATACCAGCCTTGTGCTGAATAGCACCGGAGATACCGAGGGCGATGTACAGGTTTGGAGACACGGTAACGCCGGTCTGACCAACCTGGAACTTACCTGGGTAGAAGTCTGCGTCAACAGCTGCACGGGAAGCACCAACTGCGCCGCCCAGTTGGTCAGCCAGTGGCTCGACCACGTCAGCGAAGCCTTCAGCACCGCCGACACCGCGACCACCGGAAACGACGATCTTAGCCTCGGTCAGCTCTGGGCGATCGCCCTTCTCAGCTGGAGCGAAGGAGTTGATCTTCACAGCGGTTGGACCTGGCTGTGGCAGCTCAACCTGCTGCACGTTACCAGCAGCAGCCTGCGGCTGTGGCTCAACGGAGCCTGGGCGCAGTGCGAACACTGGGCTTGCGCCAGCAGCAGCGGTATCGACGGTGTATTCGCCACCGAAGATAGACTTGGTTGCTTTACCGTCGGCCTCAACGGCAACCGCATCGTAGATCACACCGGAGGAAACGCGGGCGCCCACGCGACCTGCGATCTCCATACCAGCTGCGGAAGCGGCCACGAACACGGGAACCTGCAGGTGAGCTGCCAAGCCGGAAACGGCATCGACGGATGGGGTGATGATGTAGTCATCAGCGAAGTCAGCCTCAGCGGAGTAGATCTCCTCGGCACCGGCCTCGGCCAGAGCGGCCTGAAGCTTATCGGTGGTGCCTGGAGTGCCGACGACGATTGCGCCTACAGAACCGTAGACGCGAGCTGCGGTGATGAGCTCGGTGGTTACGCCACGCAGCTCACCTTCACCGTGCTCTACCAGTACTAGTGCATTAGCCATGGTGACAAAATCCTTACGTAGAGATACTCGTCAAATATTTGACAGTTGGTAGTGGTTAGCGCAAATGGCTTAGATGAGCTTTTCCTTGACCAGGAATTCAACAAGCTTCTTGCCGCCGTCGCCCTCGTCGGTGATGATCTCACCGGCAGACTTTGGTGGCTTAGGAGTAACGCCAGCGACGGACGTGGTGGCGTTGTTCAGACCAACGTTGGCAGCATCCACGCCGATGTCAGACAGGGACAGCTCCTTGATGGTCTTCTTCTTTGCGGCCATGATGCCCTTGAACGCAGCGAAGCGTGGGGTGGGAGCCTTTTCCATAATGGAAACAATGGCTGGTGCTGGGGCTTCGAGCTCGAAGCGACCCTCGTCAACCAGGCGGGTGCCCTTGACGGTATCGCCCTCGAGGGAAACCTCAGACAGGTGGGTCAAAGCTGGAATCTGGCGGTACTCAGCCAGCAGACCTGCCATGGAGCCGGATCCACCATCGGTAGATGCGTTACCCGTGACGATCAGCTTGACATCTTCGATCTGGTTAAGCGCATTGGTCAAAGCCCATGCGGTACCCAACGTGTCAGAGCCAGCCAAGGCATCGTCGGTGACCAGAATTGCCTCGTCGCAACCCAAGGATAGAGCCTTGCGCAGTGCCTCGGTAGAGCTTGCTGGCCCCACGGAGAGCACGATGACGTTGAGGGAATCGTCCGCTTCCTTCAGACGAAGAGCGGATTCCACAGCAAATTCGTTAATCTCGTCCAGCACCTTGTCCGCAGAATCGCGATCCAAAGTGAAGTCGTCTTCCTTCAGCTTGCGCTCGGAGTAGGTGTCCGGCACCTGCTTGACCAGAACAACGATGTTCGACATTCGTTGGCCTTCCTGATTGATTTTTGTGATTCGTAACCATGCTACCCATAGGAACGTGACAATCGCCACAAGTTACAGATATTTTTTTATCTATACCCCACCTATCCTCGTTCTACCTCACAAATAAACGCAGTTGCGGCAGAACCTACCCGCGTCAGTACCACCGTTGCCTGCTGCGCACCCTTGAGCTTGAGCTTCTTTCGCAGCACATCAGGATCCACGTCCACACCCCTCACCAAAATTTCTAATGTGCCGACGCCCCTCGCCGCCAACGCCCCACGCAACTGCTTTGGGGGCACTTCCTCCAGCACCCGGAATCCGCGTTCACCCGCGGGAACCACATCCCCGGTCAAGTAGGCGATCCGGTGATCGAGTTGCCAAAGCCCATGCTGAGCTGCGTAATGCCGTACTAACCCGGCGCGCACAATGGCTCCATCGGGATCAATGATGTACTTACCCGGTGCCCCCTCCCCAACGTTATCGTCCATGGTCGACGTCACGATCTGTGGCGCGGCCTCTGCACGCAGTACAACGGCACGCATCAGCAACTTGTTGCCCTCGCGGAATACTCCGCCTTCAGCCCCTGGTCCGACCGCTGCACACGCAGTCGCCGACAGGTCCCCAACTACCGGACCAAACCGACCGCCTCCTGCCCCTGCCATCAGTCCAGGGGTGTACACGCATGCCTCTTTGACCTGTCGATCCACACTCACCACATCGACCATGCCGGCCCATTCACGCACGTCGTTGAAGTCGATACCCGGGGCGCACTTGATCGCGAATTCAGTCCGGGCAGGATACGCCGCCAATAAATCCTCTACTGAGGGGACAACATCCGCCAACGAGCTAATCCGTCCGGAAGAATTCCTACGCGCAGGATCGGCCACCACTACTGGGGCGCTGGTTGCTGGGCGCGTGGCGTCGGCACAAAAGACCCCAACCGGCGCCACGTTGCGCTTGGCCATCCGCAGACGAGTGACATCCACGTCAGAACCCACCGCGTCCACGCCCTCCGCATGCAGGATGCGCAGTTCCGTGCCCACACTGCAGGTCACGTCGTGCACCCAGCCCACTCCCAGCGAAGCCAGATGCTTTGCCCGCCACTCAGCTACGCCTTCGGGGGTGGCCTGTTGTACCGCGTCGCTATCAGCCCACCAGTTGTGTGCCACTGCGGGATCCATTTTTTTCGACGCCGCGCGCCGCGCTAACACAATCTCCACCAGCGCCCGGGCGTGATTACCGGCGGTTTTTCGCAGCGTTGCTATGTCGGCGAGCATGGACTTTTTACTTAGCGTCAATTGCTCGGCGCTGGTGATCAATTCGGGGTGCGCAAAGAGGAAATCAAGTTCGGAATGGGAAAACGACATGGTGGCGGTTCAAAAGAGTTTCTGTAGGAAGCTACCGGAGCGGAAAAGTCGAGTGCAGAGCAGGTGAACGGCACACCCGTGGTCCCGAAAGCTACTGCAGGAAGCTACCGGGACTGTGCTCGAATGGGTGTTCTGGCAAGTCCGCAGGATCCACTGCAAATTTCATTCCCGGCGCGAAGTGGCGCTTCGGAGAGCCGTACATCTGGGTTTCCATGAGGTAATACTCCGCCATGTAAGGCTCGTCCACCGGCTCCACCAACACTGGGTCCACGGAGATGTTGGCCGAGAAATCGAGGATCTCCTGAACAGTACGGAATGTGTCCAGCAGTTTGAGCTGTGCCCAAGTAGGTGGCATCAGGCCGATTTTGCGAGCGCGCCAGCCGTCCAACAAAGTGGAGGGGCGGAACCAGCCGGTGGAAGTGGCTTCACGTGTATCGCCGCACGTTTGCTGACCTTCGGGAAGGGCGGCGACGAAGAACGCTGTGTCGTAGCGAATGGGTTGTTCCTTGGGGGTAACCCAGTTAGCCCATGGTCGGATGAGGTCACTGCGTAACACCAGTGTGTTGTTGTGCATGAAGTCGGTGAAACTGAGCTGGTGGTTTTCTAGTTGGTGCCGTTCGTCTTGGAACGGGGTGGTATCCCCCACAATGGTGCCGTCGAGGCGACCGGCTAGAAGCGTTCCCGACTCTTCGAAAGTTTCTCGGACGGCGGCGCACACGAGGGCGCGGGCGATGGCAGGAGATTTCTGGAGACGCTCTGCCCACCACGCAACTTCGGGGCCCTGCCACTGCACTTCTGGTGAATCTTGGCCATCGCCATCCACGTCACCTGGCATATCGCGCGAATCCACACCGCCACCTGGGAAAACCGTCATTTGCGGGCAGAACGACATGGTGGACGCGCGCTCCTGGACATATACCTCTGGACCCGACAACGTGTCGCGCAACAGAATCACTGTGGATGCGTGTCGGGGCTCAACGGGTCCAAGACGGTGCGGGCTCATAATTGTTCATCTTAGTCATGAGTCGCGACACGAGTTGCGCGATCGGTAGCTGCCACCCCGACGCACCCGACGAGCACACCACCGGCCCCGACACTAACCCCGACCCGAGCTACCCGAACGGTGACTACCACCCCGACGCACCCGACGAGCACACCACCGGCCCCGACACTAACCCCGACCCGAGCTACCCGAACGGTGACTACCACCCCGACGCACCCGACGAGCAAACCACCGGCCCCGATCGTGATGAACCTCAATCGGCTGGTGGTAGGCGCGGGTGAGGTTCTCGCTTGTCATGACATCCTCCAGCAGCCCTTGGGCGACAACCTGGCCCTCGTCCAAAAGCATCGCATGCGTAAACCCCGGCGGTATTTCTTCCACATGGTGGGTGATCATGACGATCGCCGGGGAGTCCGGATCTGCGGCCAATTCACTGAGCAGTTGGATGAGGTCCTCGCGACCTCCGAGGTCCAGGCCAGCACCGGGTTCATCCAACAGCAGTAGCTCTGGATCGGTCATGAGCGCGCGGGCGATGAGGGTCCGCTTACGCTCGCCTTCGGACAGTGTTCCCCACTTTCGGTTGGCAAGGTGGATGGCCCCGACGGATTCCAAGATCTCGACCGCCCGATCCTCATCCATTGCTTCGTAGTCTTCGCGCCAACGGCCCAACACGTCGTAGCCAGCCGAAATAACAAGGTCCGCTACACGCTCATCATTGGGAATGCGTTGTGCCAGCGCTGAGGAACTCATGCCGATAGCAGTACGGATCTCGCGCAAGTCCACCTTGCCCATTTGTTCGCCCACTAGTCGAACAATGCCCGTGCTAGGAAACATTTGCGCACTAGCTACTCGCATTAGTGTGGTTTTACCGGCACCGTTAGGCCCAATGATGATCCAGCGTTCATCGAGCTCAACCTGCCAGTTGAGGGGCGAGAGGATCGCATTTCCCTCACGTACCACCGACACTCCGCGCATGTCGATCATGATGTCTTCATCCACAGCGGCTTCCTTCGCCGGGCTGGAAATCAGAGGGGACGTAGATGGAGTGCGCTCAACAGTCATGCCTCTAATGGTGCCCGAAACCTCGGCCAACCGAAACAACAACCACCGAATAGACACCCCAAAAACTCACCCAGCCGAAACAACAACCACCGAATAGACACCCCAAAAACTCACCCAGCCGAAACAACAACCACCGATTAGGCTTTAAAGGTATGCACACATTCCCCCGGTTAGGCGTGGACAATATCCACCCCGTCATCATGGAAGGTTCCGTTCCAGCCAAAGCGCTTGTCGGTCAAGTAATGCCTATTAGGGCAACCGTGTGGCGCGAAGGACACGATGCGATCTCTGCCACCTTGGTAGTGCGCCGTCCCGCAGGCGCGGAGGGCGGGCGCACCAAGGTCACGATGTTGCCCGATCCGGATAACCCGGATCACCGCCACGCGGTCATCATCCCCGACGTTCCCGGTTTGTGGACATTCCGGATCGACGCGTGGTCCGATCCAATTGCCACATGGAATAACGCGGTCCAGAAAAAGGTAGCGGCGGGGCAAGACGCCGAAGCCCTGGCCAACGACTTGGAAGTTGGGGCCCAGTTATTCGAGCGCGCCGAGGGGAAAGTCTCCCGATCCGCGGTGAGCACCATCAAACAAGTTGTTGTGGCTTTACGTGATACGAACCTCCCACTGGACCACCGCATCGCGCCAGCCTTCACCGATGAGGTAAAGCGGGCTCTGAATCGGCGTCCTGTGCGTGACCTGCTCACGAAGGGCCGTGAGTTCGAGATTTTGGTTGAGCCGCTGGAAAGTGGCGTCGGTGCTTGGTATGAGTTTTTCCCCCGCTCGACCGGCGGCGTTGATGAAACGGGCCAACCAGTACACGGCACTTTTGCAACCGCGGAAAAAGACTTGCCGCGTATCGCAGGAATGGGGTTCGACACGATCTACCTGCCCCCCATTCACCCGATCGGTACGATCAACCGAAAAGGTAAAAACAACACACTGACCCCGACGGCGCAGGACGTGGGTTCCCCGTGGGCGATCGGTAGCGCCGAAGGTGGGCATGAAGCAATCCATCCCCAGCTAGGAACAGTCGAAGATTTCACACATTTCGTAGCCGTAGCTCACGAAAATGGTTTGCGGGTGGCACTCGATCTGGCGTTGCAGTGCGCTCCCGACCACCCTTGGGCAAAGTCCCACCCCGAGTGGTTCACGGTGCTGCCCGATGGGCACATCGCATATGCCGAAAACCCACCGAAGAAGTACCAAGACATCTACCCTCTCAACTTCGATAACGACCCAGAGGGCATTTACCACGCGGTGCTGGACGTTGTTCGGTTGTGGATCGAGCGCGGAGTTCGCGTATTCCGCGTGGACAACCCCCACACTAAGCCCACCGCATTCTGGCACTGGCTGATCGGCCAAATCCACGCAGAATTCCCTGATGTGGTGTTCCTTGCCGAGGCATTCACCCGCCCACCGCGCCTGTATGGGCTCGCCAAGGCCGGATTCACGCAGTCCTACAGCTACTTCACGTGGAAAACCACAAAGGAGGAGCTCACTGAGTTCGCGACCGATGTGGCCGAAGGCGCGGATGTATTCCGCCCCAACTTGTTCGTCAATACCCCGGACATTCTCCACGAATCGCTGCAAACCGGTGGCCGAGCGATGTTCGCTATCCGCGCTGCACTGGCGGCAACCATGAGCCCGCTGTGGGGTGTGTATTCCGGTTATGAACTGTACGAATCCACACCTGTTCATGAAGGTAGCGAGGAGTATCTCAACAGCGAGAAGTACGAACTACGCCCACGTGACTTCGACGTGGAAGATTCCCTAGCGCCGTGGCTCACCCGTTTGAACGAGATCCGCCGCGCTAACCCAGCCCTTCTGCAGCAACGAAATCTGCACATTCACGAGACATCGAGCGACCACTTGTTGGCCTATTCGCGTGTGGACGCAATCACCGGCAATGCCGTGTTGGTGGTAGTGACGCTAGATTCCCACCAGATCCAAGAAGGCACTGTAACCCTGGACCTAGAGGCCTTGGGACTTGCTGACCAAGAATCTTTCGAAGTGACGGATCTGGTAACCCAGCAAACGTGGGATTGGTCGAGAGAAAACTACGTGCGCCTGGACCCAGACTTCGAGGTCGCTCACATCGTACAGTTACCGCAGATTCCGGAGCACCTGCGCATGGCCACCACATTCCGCCAAGACGAATGGGACCCTCGCAGGTAAACTTGGTCGTTATGACAAGTCAAACCCCCGTACAGCTCATCGACGACGACGACCGGACGCGTTTGGTTCAACGTCGGCACCACGCACCGCATGATGTGCTGGGGGTTCATAGCTTGCACGACGGCCGTGGCGTTCTCCGTACCGTGCAATGCGGGGCCAGTGCCGTCACGGCCCGCTTGGCCCCTTCAGGCGATGAGATTCAACTCGAGCACATTGGTGACGACATCTTCGCTGCCGCCCTCACGGTCCCCGCCAGTGAGGTTGCTACCTACGAGCTCGATATCACGTGGGCCGATGGCTCCTCCAGCACCATCAGCCAAGATCCCTACCGGCAGCCCCCCACAGTGGGCGACGTTGATCAGCACCTTATCGGCGAGGGACGCCACGAGCGCCTGTGGGAAGTACTCGGTGCTCACCTCTTCGATGACGAGCTGTGCTCCTTCGCCGTGTGGGCACCTCATGCCGCAGGTGTATCCATTATCGGTGACTTCAATGGCTGGAACCCCCGCCAACACCCCATGCGAGCGCTGGGCAGCTCGGGGATTTGGGAAATCAGCCTGCCCGGAGTCTCCGCTGGATCCGTTTACAAGTTCCACATCACCACCGGCGACGGCGTGCACATGGATAAAGCTGACCCCATGGCTCGATTAGCCGAACGCTCCCCTGCCACTGGCAGCATCGTTGTAGCGCCATCCCGCTACGAGTGGAACGATGGCGCATGGCTGGCCAAGCGCGCCACCGCAGCCCACGATCTCAACCCCATGAGCATCTACGAGGTGCACTTCGGCAGCTGGCGCAAAGGTCTGAGCTACCAAGATATGGCCACGGAACTGGTTGACTACGTCCGCGAGAAAGGCTTCACGCACGTAGAGCTCATGGGTATTTCAGAGCACCCCTTCGAGCCGTCATGGGGGTATCAGGTCACCAGCTACTACGCTCCCAATAACCGCTTCGGTTCACCGGATGATTTGCGTGCGCTGATCGATGCTTTCCACCAAGCGGGCATTGGCGTGATCATGGACTGGGTCCCCGGTCACTTCCCCAAGGACGAATGGGCTCTGGGCAAGTTCGACGGCCAAGCCTGCTATGAACACCCCGATCCGCGCCGCGGTGAGCAACCTGATTGGGGCACCTATGTTTTCGACTTCGGCCGGGCGGAAGTAAAGAACTTCCTCGTTGCCAACGCCTTGTACTGGTGCCGTGAGTTCCACATCGATGGCCTGCGCGTGGATGCCGTGGCGTCGATTCTGTATTTGGATTACTCCCGCGAAGAGGGCGAGTGGCTACCGAACATCTATGGTGGCCGGGAAAACCTCGATGCCGTGAGCTTCCTGCAAGAAATGAATGCGACCGTGCACCGCGACAGCCCCGGTGTGCTGACCATCGCAGAAGAGTCGACCTCCTGGCCCGGTGTAACCGCCCCCACCAGCGACAATGGTTTGGGTTTCAGCTTGAAGTGGAACATGGGCTGGATGCACGACACGCTGGAGTATGTTCAACGAGATCCCATCCACCGCAGCCACCACCACGGAGAAATCACGTTTTCCATGGTGTATGCCTACTCCGAGAAGTACGTGCTACCTATCAGCCACGACGAGGTCGTCCACGGCAAGGGCACGCTGTGGTCGCGTATGCCTGCGGGCCACAGTTGGGATCGCGCAGCGATGGTCCGCGCGTTGCTTGCATACATGTGGACTCACCCGGGCAAGAAACTGCTGTTCCAAGGCCAGGAATGGGGTCAGCCTGCCGAATGGAACGAAGCAAAAGGCTTGGACTGGGCCGATTTGGAAGGCTGGGAGGGCGAATTCCACCGTGGAATCTCGGGATTGGTAAGCCAACTCAACCAGCTGTACACTTCCCTGCCTGCTTTGAGCAGCAGCGATCACGATCCGCGCGGTTTCCGTTGGATTGCCGCCGATGATGCGGCAAACAACGTGCTTTCTTACCTTCGACGCCACAAGCTGCCCGACGGAAGCGACCAATGGGTAGCCTGTGTGGTCAACTTTTCGGGTTCTTCGTATTCCAACTACCGGATTGGATTGCCGGTGGCGGGGACGTGGCGCGAGGTACTGAATACGGACGCCACTGAGTTCGAGGGCGCGGGCCGCGCGGTCGGTCTGGATTTGGACGCCCAAACCCCTGGGTCCCACGGCTTGTCATTCAGCGCGCACTTGGATGTGCCGGCGCACAGCGCGCGAGTGTTCTTGCTGAGTTAGGGTCGTACTTGCTGGGTTAAATCGGTTTTAGCTGGGCTCACGCGCACCCGCCAGGAGGGTGTCAGATGGTTTGTGTGGGGGGTTCCACCACATAGTCTGAAGGATGAACCATTATGACAACTATGTCTCCGAAGAAACATCAGAACGCTGATCAGGTTAAGGCTGTTTCCAACAGGATCATGGCGAGCCCGGAATTATCGAAACTGATAGGTGAGCTAGCCCAGGCTGCCGATGGCGACATCAACGCGCTTGTCCGCGGGGTGCTGCAGTCATCGATCAACAGCGGCCTGGCCGCTGAAATGGAGGCGCACCTGGGTTATGAATCCGGTGACCGTACGGCAAAGGCCGCTGCGGGGCAGACAAACCATCGCAATGGTAGTTATTCAAAAACAGTCGATACGAACTACGGGCCGATCGAGATTGACATTCCCCGTGATCGTGATGGTTCGTTTATCCCGCGAATGGTTCCCAAAGGCGCCCGTCGGATTACAGAGCTGGATGACATGATCGTGTCCTTGTATGCCGGCGGCATGACGATTAGGGATATCCAGCACCATATTCACACCTCCTATGGGGTGGATATGTCCCATGAGACGATCAGCAACGTCACCGATTCGGTGCTGGATGCCGTCATGCAGTGGCAGCACCGCAAGCTGGATGCGTTTTATCCCATCATGTTTTTGGATGCCATCCGCATCAACGTCCGCGACGGTGGCAGAGTCGTCAACAAAGCGGCCCACATTGCTGTAGGCATTGACCTCGACGGAATCAAACACATCCTCGGCATCTGGGTTGCCGCCAATGAGGGTGCATCGTTTTGGTCAGGGGTATGCGCAGAACTAGCCAACCGCGGAATCGAAGACGTCTTCATCGTTGCCTGTGACGGACTTAAAGGTCTGCCGGAAGCCATTGAAGCAACCTGGCCGCATTCACTCGTGCAGACCTGTGTGGTGCATCTGATCCGTAACGCCAACAAATACGTCGCTTACGGTGACCGCAAAGCCGTCTCCGCCGCGCTAAAAGAGGTCTACACGGCAGTCAATGAGACCGAAGCACGCAGCGCGCTTAACCGGTTTGCTGACAGTGAACTCGGTAAGAAATACCCACAATCTGTCTTGGTATGGGAACGCGCCTGGGAGAGGTTTGTACCGTTTCTGCAGTTCACCCCGCAGGTGCGGAAAATGGTCTACACGACCAACGCGATCGAATCACTCAATAGTGAACTGCGTAAAGCCACCCGCAATCGCATCCAGTTCCCCAACGATATCGCTGCAGTAAAAGCACTGTGGTTGACGATCTGCACGATCGAAGACAAGCGAGCACTCAAGCGTGCAAAGAAAGCGAAAGGGGCACCGAAACCAGATAAATCAGGACGCATAATCGAAGGGAGAACAACCGTCGGCTGGATGGAAGCACTCAACCAAATGATCGTCGCCTACCCCGACCGATTCGCCCCATACATCTAGAAAACAAACCTCCACACACAAAAAACTTGACACGCCCCCCGCCAGCCAAAACTATTCCCACTGGGCTCACATACACCCACCAGCCAAAACTATTCCCACTGGGCTCACACACCCGCCAGCCAAAACTATTCCCACTGGGCTGGGGCGCTGCGGGTGGCTCACTGGCGGCCCCGATACACACCGCTTTCCGGTGTCCTCTTTCCCTCTCGGAGTCCTCACGCTTACCCAGCCTGCGAAAAGCAGACCGAGAAGCACAAAAACACCTCCATTCATGTCATCTCATTCTGCTCAGCAAGCACCCCACACCCCGCCAACACGCATCCCCAGCCTGCGAAAAGCAGAACGAGAAGCACAAGCCCCCATCCGCCCGCAAAAAGCAGAACGAAATGTCCCCCCATCTACGAAAAGCAGACCGAAATGCACAAAAACACCTCCATTCATGTCATCTCATTCTGCTCAGCAAGCACCCCACACCCCGCCAACACGCATCCCCAGCCTGCGAAAAGCAGAACGAGAAGCACAAGCCCCCATCCGCCCGCAAAAAGCAGAACGAGATGTCCCCCCCATCTACGAAAAGCAGACCGAGATGCACAAAAACACCTCCATTCATGTCATCTCATTCTGCTCAGCGAGCACCCCACACCCCGCCAACACGCATCCCACGATACAAAACCAACAACTAAAGAGGCACGCAAGTGTTGATGTGCAAAGGCGGGCAGCGTTCGAAGAAGCGGAAGGGGCGGTACACAAACAAGGGTCTCACCTTGATGTCGTGGGCAACGTTCTTCCGTTGAGCAAACCGCCTGCCATTCAGTAGGGTCTCACCTTGACGAAGTGGGCAGCGTTCTTCCGTTGAGCAAACCGCCTGCCATTCAGTAGGGTCTCACCTTGACGAAGTGGGCAGCGTCGGCATGAGAAACCAACCAGCAAAAACGCACTCGTGCGGGTTCGAACGCAGACTCGTAGAGCGGGGCGGTCTTCACACCACCGCGCTCGTCTCTCGCCTCCCTAGTACTTGATTGCACCCCATCCCAGCATCAGATTGCGCCCCACCCCCACGCGGTCGATGCCGTTGCCGAAGCCCTTCACCCAGACACACACGACCACGCTTGTCTCCCCTACCCCCCCCAAAAAAAAGGCCGAGGACCGCGCTGCTCCCTTAAAGAGAAGATAATCCGCCAGGATTAGATACGGATGCCGAAGCCCTTCAGCCAGTTGCGAACCATCTCCCACAGGTTCGGTACCTTTACGTCACCCAGATTTGGAACGTGAATGGTCTGAGCAACCGGTGCTCCAGGGACGATCTCGTAGACCCGCTTAGCAGGCTTCTTCGAGGGTTTCTTAGCAGTGGGCTTCTTCGCAGCGGGGCGCGCTTGCTGGTTGTGAACCGGGCGCCCTGGCTGGTTGTGTGCCGGCCGTGGCGCTGGCTTGTTGGATGGATTTACCGGAGTCGTTGGGCGTACACCACCCTTCAGCCCACATCGATTCGCGGCCTCATCAACCCGCGCCAAAGCTGCTAGGATCTGCGGACCACGCGGATCCACTGCTGCCAGCGCCCGAGCCTGCGCGACCTTGCGGTTGTAATCGGCAGTATTCGTCCAATACTTGGTTGCCTGCGCACAGGAAATCTGGCCCTTTGGCAAGGCAGTCAAGGCACGGTCGACAACGTCTGCTTGAGCGGCTCCCGAGGTGACGGTGACAATCAGACCAGCCAACGCCACGGAGGTAGTGGCACGCTTAAAACGAGGAGTGAGAATGTTCATGTCCGTTAGAATAGCGCGCTCGCCATCTTAGTGCGTGCAGAAATCACTTCTTCATCGCCCGTATCGAACAAGGCAAACAATTCCAACAGATGCTTCTTAGCTGCCTCACGCTCGTCACCAGACGTGTTGCGAATGGTCTCAATGAGCTGCTCGAACGCCTCCGCCTTGCGGCCTTTAAGTACCAGACCGTCCACCGGATCATCCTCACGACCCGCGAGCTTTTCACGAGCCAACGAGTATGAATCGTCATCGGATTCCTCGTCGGCGTCGAGAACAGAAGAATCCCCAGCGGTCGGCAAACCCGCCAGCTTTCCTTCCACAGCACTCACCACGGCGGCGATGAACTGCTCCACCTGCTCACGGGGTTGTCCACCCTCAAACTGCGTGAGTGGACGGCCGGCGGCCAGCGCGATAACTGTAGGGACAGCCTGAACGCGAAATGCTTGGGCGATCTCGGGCGTGGCATCAACGTCGATGTAGCGGAAAAGCCACTGCACGCCCTCGGACTGAGTCTCCTGGGCAGCAGCCAGCTCCTCGAGATCCTTTTTCAGCTGCTCGGAAGTTTCAGCACGAGCGGTGCCCAACAGGGTGATCACCGGTGCCTGAGTTGATCGAACCACAAGGTCCGCCTCAAAGCTCTCCACCGTGACGGTCGCAGTGGTAGCGACAGCCTCTCCGTTTGCTGCCTGTTCTTGGGCCTTCGCGCGCTGATCCGCCTGGGCCTTCACTGCACCCAGATCGACCGCTCCGGAGATAAAGCGGTTTGGTGGTGTGTTGGGGTTAGTCATCTGTAATGCACTACCTTTCTAATGCTCGTGCGGTACTGTCTCTCTAACGTTTGTGCGACGCTGTTTCTCTAATGCTCGTGCGGTACTGTCTCTCTAACGTTCGTGCGACGCTGTTGCCGTGGCGCAGTTCCTCAAACACCATTGCCCTGATGCAGGCGAACCAGTGGTCGAATGCATAACACAGCCTCGCTCACCGGTACCCAGCAGGTGCTCGCCTCGCCACGCTCCAGCTCTCACAGCCCCGCCCGCACGCGTTCTTCACTCAACTTTAGAACAATCTCAGCTCAGAGCTATCGGTGCCGCGCATCGCATCGTAATCCAAGGTCACACATCGAATACCGCGATCCTCGGCCAACGTACGCGCCTGGGGTTTTATCTCCTGTGCAGCAAACACTCCCGTCACCGGCGCAAGTAACTCATCGCGATTCAACAACTCCATATACCGGGTCAGCTGTTCCACGCCATCGATACCGCCGCGACGTTTGATCTCTACCGCCACTGTCGTACCACCGGCATCGCGCGACAGAATATCCACCGGACCAATCGGTGTGGGATATTCGCGGCGAATCAGGGAAAACCCCTCCCCCAGGATTTCGATCTGGTCGGCCAGCAGCTCCTGCAGGTGGGCCTCCACACCATCCTTCACCAGGCCGGGATCCTCACCTAAGTCATGATCCTGATCGGTGAAAACCTCAAAAATCCGGATGCGCAGCTGCTCGCCCTTAGGGTTAGATACAACCCAAAGCTCTGCAACCCCCGGTTCCTCCAATTCGGGAGCCAGTTCGCCTGCCTCATCATAGCTTGTGAGGGTGCAAGGGGGCGTCATCCAATTAAGTGGTTTATAAGCGCGATCATCAGCGTGAATAGAGACTGAATCGTCACGTTTGATCATGATTAAGCGCGTGGCCTCGGGAAGGTGGGCCTCCAATCGGCCAACGTAATCCACGCTGCATCGGGCAATGACTAGTCGCATGGGATTCAACGCTAGCAGACGGCCGTTGCACCGCGATGAGCTGCCACAGCGGGCTACATAGGCTGCGGATTGTTGAATGCGCTGTGGCGGTCGCGGCGCGCCGAGGGGGCGGATTCCAGCCAGGAAACCATTGCGGTATCGCCCTCGCTATCCAGCGCAACTTCCCACCGCTCTTTGCTGCCGTGTCGCAGCTCCAGGACATGCATGTTTGGTTCCATGATTACTCGCTCCCGATCGGTTATTTCCCGACGCCCGACAACGTCCGTGGCCAAGCGAGTCAAGACGAGGTTGGAATCCGGTTTAATAGATCGCAATTTGTAGAACTTCACCGAAATTCCGTTGAAAACCAAAACCCCGTGGCGCCAGTGCCTGCCATCTTCACTGGGCAAGCGTCTCACGACCACGGGGTACCCCTTGCTACGGAGGGTAAAAAAGCGCCACAGACACGCAGCTAGAACAGCGAGCACGAATACAACTAAGAGCCACCCGAGTAACTGCATAATGACCTTGACGCCTTTCCTAAGACCAAACTGCCATCAGGATTGTTTCCCCAGCATACCCCCCGGACAGGGAAAACGAGGAATGCATGAAAAGGCCCCCACCAGTTGGTGGGGGCCTCGCAGAGAGCGATTCTCAATCGAAATCCGAATCTACTTCTCCTGAAGACGCTTTACAGCGCGCAACTCAGACTCGGCGGTTGCCTTCTCGTGCTCGTTCTCCCCGCGGGAAACGCGAGCTTCGGCATCTGCCACGTCGACATCGTGTGCCCACGTCGCAGAGTCAGCCAGGATGGTGATTTTCTGTGGAGAGACAGACAGGAAACCGCCCTGCACCGCTGCTACCAACTTTTCACCATCAGTTGTCCGGATGGTCACCACGCCATTCTCGACCAGCTGTCCGAGAAGGGGCTCGTGACCTGGGAGCACGCCGATCTCGCCCTCAGTGGTCTGCGCGGTAATCGACGTTGCGGTACCAGTCCACAACGCACGCTCCACGGAGACCAGTTGTGCGGCAATCTCAGCCATGGGGTGTCTCCCTTACTTCTCGGTCATCTTCTTGTAGGCTGCCTCGACATCGTCCAAGCCACCCAGGCCGTTGAAGGCCTGCTCCGGGTAGGCATCGAACTCGCCGTTGCAGATACGCTCGAACGCATCGATCGTATCCTTCAGCGGCACGTAAGAGCCTGGGATACCAGTGAACTTCTCCGCGACGAAGAAGTTCTGACCCAAGAAGCGCTCCAGACGACGTGCGCGCTGAACAGTGATCTTGTCCTCTTCGGACAGCTCGTCCATACCGAGGATGGCGATGATGTCCTGCAGTTCCTTGTTCTTCTGCAAGATGTGGATCACGCGCTGCGCAACCTCGTAGTGACGCTCACCGACAATACCTGGCTCGAGGATACGAGAGGTTGAGGTCAATGGGTTCACGGCTGGGTAAATACCCTTGGAGGCGATGCTACGGTCCAGCTCGGTCGTTGCGTCCAGGTGGGCGAACGTCGTGGCTGGTGCTGGGTCGGTGTAGTCATCGGCTGGCACGTAAACAGCCTGCAGAGACGTAATGGAACGACCCTTCGTAGAGGTAATGCGCTCCTGCAGAACACCCATCTCGTCAGCCAAGGTTGGCTGGTAACCCACGGCCGAAGGCATACGACCCAGCAGGGTGGACACCTCGGAACCGGCCTGGGTGAAACGGAAGATGTTGTCGATGAACAGCAGAACGTCCTGGTGCTGAACATCGCGGAAGTACTCCGCCATGGTCAGTCCGGACAGGGCCACGCGCATACGAACTCCCGGTGGCTCGTCCATCTGACCGAACACGAGAGCGGTATCTTGCAACACGCCCATTTCTTCCATTTCCAGGAAGAGGTCGGTGCCCTCACGGGTACGCTCACCAACACCTGCAAATACAGAGGTACCGGAGAACTCGCGAGCAATACGGGTAATCATTTCCTGAATCAGAACGGTCTTACCCACACCTGCACCACCGAACAGGCCGATCTTACCACCCTTAACATAAGGGGTCAGCAGGTCAATAACCTTGATGCCGGTTTCGAGGATCTCGGTCTTACCCTCAAGCTGGTCGAATGCTGGTGGCTCGCGGTGGATACCCCACTGCTCGCCGTCGCGCCCCAGACCTGGCTGATCGAGGCAGTCGCCGAGGGCGTTGAATACGTGGCCCTTGACAACATCGCCAACGGGTACGGAAATTGGCTTGCCAGTGTCCTTAACCTCAGCACCGCGGACGAGGCCGTCGGTGGGGGCCATGGACACGGTGCGCACCAAGTTGTCGCCGAGGTGCTGAGCAACCTCGAGCGTGATGGTCTTCGCAACTGCTTCGAGGGATACCTCGACGTGCAGCGCGTTAAACAGTGCCGGCTGCTCGCCGCGTGGGAACTCCACGTCGACGACGGGGCCGATGACTCGCACGACACGGCCCGCAGCAGTCGGTGCAGCGTTGTTAGGCTGCTCCTGAATTGCTGTAGTCATAATTAGTCACTTTCTCCGCTATCGGCGAGCGCAGAAGCGCCACCGACGATCTCTGTGATTTCCTGGGTAATCTGTGCCTGGCGAGCCTGGTTAGCAACGCGTGAAAGCTGCTTGACCAGGTCGGTCGCGTTGTCGGTCGCAGCGCTCATTGCGGTACGACGGGCAGCGGACTCAGAGGCTGCGGACTCGAGCATGGCAGCAAAAATGCCACGGGATACGTACTGCGGCAGCAGAGCGTCCAGCAGGGTATCCGGATCCGGCTCGAAGTCGACCTCGGCGGAAACATTGTCAGCCTTGTCGCTAACCATATCCTCGCCCAGCTCGAGCTTCTCTTCCTCAATAACTGTCTCAATTGGCAGCAGGCGGTGGGCCTTAGCAGTCTGGGAAAGCATGGACTCGAACTCGGTGTACACAATGTGTACTTCGTCGAATCCCTGCACCTGGTTACCCTGATCTGCGTTGACGCCTTCACGGGGTTCAACGGCAGAACCGGAACCAGCGAGGAAGCCTTCGATCAGGTGATGACGCAGGTCATGGATCGCACGGTACTCAGGATCCTGGGAGTATCCAGACCAAGTACCGGCCACCTTTTCGCCACGGAAGCTGTAGTAGGAAATGCCCTTATTGCCAGAGACGTAAAGGACAACTTCCTTGCCTTCGTTCTCAAGACGCTTGCGAAGCTCCGCAGTCTTCTTGAAAACGTTGTTGTTGTATCCACCGCACATGCCACGGTCACTCGAAACCACGAGGATGGCAGCACGATCCGCGTTCTGCGGCTCCTGCAGCATCTTGTGATCCAAGCTCGACGCAGAAGCCAGACGCTGCACCACGCGAGTGATTTCATCAGCGTAGGGCTGAGCTGCGTCTACGCGAGCCTGGGCCTTCGTGATCCTCGAGGTGGCGATAAGCTCCTGAGCTTTAGTGATCTTCTTAGTTGAGTTCACGGACTTAATGCGTGTCCTCAGTTCGCGAAGATTAGCCATCGCTATCGCCTCCCTTCTTGTCCGTTAATGGTCATTGTGCTTTTCACTTACCTTCCGCGGCCTACTTAGCGGCTTTGCGGGAAACGGTGATCTGCGACTTGGAGACCTCGTGGTCATCCAGGGCGCGAGCCTCAGGCTCACGGATGACAGGGGTGCCATCGGTGGTCTGGAACGTGCGCTTGAAGTCGTGAACGCGAGCGCTCAAAGTTTCCTTAGACGCATCATCGAACGGCGCGCCGCCCTGAATCTGGTCGTACACGGAACCGGCCTCAGCGTGCAGGAACTCGGTCAACTCAGCCTCGAAGCGTCGCACGTCCTCGACTGGGACGTCGTCGAATTCGCCCTCACCGGCCAAGTAAATGGAAACCATCTGATCCTCGACGGACTGTGGCTTAGTCTCCGTCTGCTTCAGCAGCTCCACGAGACGCTTACCACGCTCCAGCTGTGCCTTGGACGCAGGATCCAAATCGGACGCGAAGGCGGCGAAAGCCTCGAGGTCGCGGTAGGCAGCCAAGTCCAGACGCAGGGAACCAGAAACCTTCTTCATGCCCTTAGTCTGTGCGGCACCACCCACACGGGAAACGGAAACACCAACGTTAATAGCTGGTCGGACGCCCTGGTTGAACAGGTCGGACTCCAGGAACACCTGACCGTCGGTAATGGAAATAACGTTGGTTGGAATGAAGGCAGAAACGTCGTTGGCCTTGGTCTCAATGATCGGCAGCGCGGTCAATGAACCGCCACCGAGATCGTCGTGCAGCTTCGCAGCGCGCTCCAGCAGGCGAGAGTGCAGGTAGAAGACGTCACCTGGGTAAGCCTCACGGCCCGGTGGACGACGCAGCAGCAGGGAGATCGCACGGTAGGCCTCAGCCTGCTTGGTCAGATCATCGTAGATAACCAAGACGTGCTTGCCCTGGTACATCCAGTGCTGACCCAGTGCGGCACCAGCGAATGGAGCCAACCACTTGAAGCCTGCAGAGTCAGATGCGGGAGCAGCCACGATAGTGGTGTACTCCAAAGCACCGTTGTCCTCCAAGGTCTTACGGATGGAGGCAATGGTCGAACCCTTCTGACCAATAGCGACGTAGATGCAGCGTACCTGCTTCTTGGGATCGCCAGATGCCCAGTTTTCACGCTGGTTCAGAATGGTGTCGATGCAGACCGAGGTCTTACCGGTCTTACGGTCGCCAATGATCAGCTGACGCTGACCACGACCAATTGGGGTCATTGCGTCGATAGCCTTAATGCCGGTCTGCATTGGCTCTTCGACTGGTTGACGCATCAGAACGGATGGGGCCTGCAGCTCGAGAACGCGTTCCTCGTCTGCCTCAATGTTGCCCAAGCCGTCAATGGCCTGACCCAGTGGGTTGATAACGCGGCCGAGGAATTTCTCCCCAACCGGAATGGAAAGGACCTCGCCGGTCCGCTTGACCTCGTCGCCCTCCTTGAGGGACTCGTAGTTACCCAGGACCACAACACCGACGGTATCGGTGTCGAGGTTCTGTGCGACGCCAATAAGGCCGCCTGGGAACTCGAGCAGCTCGTTGGCCATCACAGAAGGCATACCACTGACCTGGGCAATGCCGTCTGCTGCCGTAGTGACCACGCCGACCTCCTCACGGGAGGCCTCCGGGGAGTAGCTCGAGGTGTAGTTCGCAATCGCGCTACGGATCTCGTCGGAGGAGATCGTCAGCTCCGCCATGTTCTTCCTGCTCTCGGTTTCGTCTTCCAGCATGCTTACTTTTGGTCTGGTCTGCCTAGGCGAGGGACCGGCGGAGGCGCTGCAGCTTACCTGCGGTGCTTCCGTCAATCACTTCGTTACCCACGCGAATCACAGCACCACCGAGGAGGCTGGAATCAACCTCGGTATGTACCGCAATCTTGCGACCGTAAATCGTTTCGAGCTTCTGCTCCAGAAGGGTCTGCTGCTGTTCAGACAACTTGGCTGCGCTGCGAACTCGTGCGACCTCACGGCCGGTGAGCTCTGCAACCTCGCTGCACAGCGTATCGAGCTCCTCCACTGGGCGCTGGCGCAAACGGCCAACGGCCTGCAGTGCCAGGGCTTCGGTAGTGGACGTAACCTTGCCATAAAGGACCTTTGCTAGAAGATCGCGGCGAGCATCTACGGATGCAGCGCGATCGGCCAACAGGAGTTCCAGTTGTGGCTCGGTTTCCACGATACGTGCGAGTTGGAACAGTTCGTCCTCCACGCGATCCAACTGTCCCTGGGCTTCAGCAGAACGCAGAAGGGCGCGACGGCCCAGCTGCACAAGTCCTGCGCGGAAGTCACGGGTGTTGGACCACGTCTGGGACACAGCAGCGCTGACGAGCTCTTCAGTAGAGCTCGACACCTTGCCGGAAAGCAGATCCTTAACCAAGCTCACGCGCTTTTCGGCTGGCGATGCGGAGTCAATGAGCGCAATTCGAAGGCTGCGCTCGGTATCGAGCAAATCGACGAAGTCGAACAGCTCACTACCCGTATTGGCTCCAGTTCCTACCGTTTCTGCGGATTCACTCAGTCCCTTATCTAGGGCTCCAAGAAGTCGCTCCAGTGCCTCGCGGCTCGCTGCGTGCATACCGATCACTTCCTTGCAGTGCCGACGCTGTCGAGGTCAGCGAGGAAGTTATCGATAGTGCCCGAGCGCTTCACATCGTCAGACAGCTGCTCACCCAGCAGACGCTCAGCAAGGGAGATGGAGTTTTCGCCCATTTCCTTGCGCAGGTCGGAAACAACAGCGGCACGCTGTGCTTCGAGCTGCTTGTTGCCGGACTCCACGATGCGTGCGGACTCGTCCGTAGCTTGGGCCTTCATATCTGCGATGATCTTCTGACCCTGGTTACGGGCATCGTCGCGAATTTGAGCGGCTTCGGTGCGAGCCTCGGCGAGCTGAGCGTTGTACTTCTCAAGCGCAGCCTGAGCTTCAGCCTGAGCAGCCTCTGCACGCTGGATGCCGCCTTCAATCTGGTCCTCGCGCTGATTCAGCACTTCCTGGAATTTTGGAAGAACGAGCTTCCAAAAGACCAGCAGGATGATCACGAATGGGATGATGGACCAGACGACGTCGTACAGGGGAGGAAGCAACGGGTTAACCGGCTTCTCCAGTGGCTGCTGTTCTGCTGCCAACAAAAAGATGTTCGTCATAGTCTCCAGCTTTCGCTTTGGTGCGGTTTTTTACTTTGAATGTGTAAAAGGGGCCGCGATTAAGCGAACAGGAAGCCGGCGACCAGACCGATCAGAGCCAGGGCCTCGGTGAAGGCGATACCCAGGAACATGGTGGTACGCAGCTGGCCGGCCATCTCTGGCTGACGAGCCATCGCCTCAGCGGTCTTACCAGCGACCATGCCAACGCCGATGCCAGGGCCGATTGCAGCCAGGCCGTAGCCGATGGCACCCAGACCCTTGAGGGTCGTCTCGGTAGCAGCAGCGTCCTGTGCGAGTGTGAGGATGTCGTTCATTTTTTCCATTACCTTTCTGGGGTCGACCACATGACTCTTTATGTCCGATTTGAAGTTGTGGCCGAGGTTTTTGTTGATTGTTGTGCAGGTACCCGGAGGCTAGTGCTCATCTGCGTGCAGAGACAACTCGATGTACACGGCGGTCAGCAGGGCAAAAATGTATGCCTGCAGGAAGATCACCATGATCTCGAAGAATGAAAATGCAACACCGAACAGCAGCGTGCCGCCAGCCAGCAGAGACCAGCCATTTAGCTGCCAGAAGAAGAAGTTCGTAGCGCTAAACAGCATGACAAGAATGAGGTGTCCAGCCAGCATGTTGGCCATCAAACGGATGGTCAACGTAAGCGGGCGCAGAACGAAGGTGGAGACGAACTCGATGGGAACCACAATCAAGTGCAGAAATGGTGGTAGCCCAGGAATCACGAGCGAAGACTTCACGAACTTGCCGAAACCGTAACGTTTCACACCTGCGTAAATGAATACGACGTATGCGACGAGGGCCAGCACCAATGGCAGACCGATACGTGCAGACGGCGAGATATTCAGCAGTGGAATGATCGTCGGAAGGTTAACGGCTAGAACAGTGAAGAAGATCGCTGCGATGATTGGAAGGAACCTGCGTCCTTCCTTCTTCCCCAAAATGTCCTCCGCAATATGGATCCTCACGAAGTCGAGCGCGAGTTCAGCGAAGTTCTGAACGCCGCGTGGGATCAACTTTGGCTTGCGCATCGCAAAGAAGAAGAACGCTGCAATAAGCAGGATCATCAGGATGCGAATGAGCATCAGACGGTCGAGCGTGAAAGCTCCACCGGCAAAATCCTCAAGCCAAAGGTTTTCTGGATGGCCGTGCCCCGGGAAGAATTCGTGTTCCAACGAAGGCGCGTGAAATTCGCCCTTCATTGCCAAGGTTGTTACGCTCAGCGTTCTCTCCCGTGATAGGGCCGCGTGAAAAATCATGCGGTGCGATGGAGGCTTGTTTGTTGGTAACCGTCGCTCCTGGGACTCCGTCGCACGTCCCGTGGAGGTCGGCGGTGCCGATTAAGTGCTACCGGCACAATCCGACCGATAGCATTATGGCCCGTGGAAACATTATCAGTTCCTAGGGACAACGGGCTAAGCGAAATTCCACCAAGTCCCCCCGCAAGCTGACAGGCAACTGACAGCTTTTTAGTGCCTACCCCAATTAAGCCCCAGTTTCCCCCGCTAACAACGATATTTTCTGCTCCCAACTCTGCTTTCTCCCCACGGGCCCCCACCCCCGATTTACCCCCACCTCCCTGGGCGTAGGGTGATAGCACTGGGCACGTGACTGCCGTAGCGTCGGTTAACCCCCACCTCCCTGGGCGTAGAGTTATAGCACCGGGCACGTAACTGCCTTAGCGTCGGCTAACCCCCAACCTCCCTGGGCGTAGGGTGATAACTATGTTCACTCCTCCCCGCGCCGATACCGGAATGACACACCTCGCGGCGGATTCCTCCCTCGTTTCATCCCTATTCCCAGAGGACTTCAGCGCACGCGCTGCCGCCTCCTTGGGAATCGAAGCGTGGCGCATCCCCATCGTCATCGCCTCAGCGGCCGGCATTTACATTGCATTCCTCATTCTGGTACGCGTTTTCGGTGTTCGTATCTTGGGGTCACTGAGTAGTTTCGACGCCGTCGTGATCATTATGTTCGGTGCTGTTGCCGGTCGTGTGATAATCGGGCACCCGCCAACCGTGGCCGCTGGCGCTATCGGTCTTGCCACCCTTATGTGTTTGGAAGCGGTTTTCGGGGCGGCGCAGAATCTGCGCGGCGTGCGCCGCACCCTCGCCGCCCCACCGGTAGTAGTTTTTGCCCATGGCTCTCCCCTATATGAGGCCATGCATGCGACCCACATTTCCGAGGAGAATCTGCATTCCGCCATCCGCGCCGCGGGAATTGCTAAGCGCGAACAGGTCCAATGCATCATCCTCGAACCCACCGGTTCCCTCTCCGTGATTCGAGAGGGACAAGAAATAGAACCGGCCCTCCTCGACGGGGTCGAAGGGGCCGAACACGTTGTGCGAGTGCGGGAAGGTCGCTAGTTTCCCACAAACAGACGTTGCGCGCGGGTCACCGCAATCGTCTCCGTGGTGAGGACCGCGATGAGCGTGAGTAAAACGGTGATGCCGAGCGCGGTGGCGTCGTAAAAATCCTGTCCCTTAAGCCACACCATGAGCAGCAATAAAACGGCGGCCTTAACCAACCAGCTACCTAGGACCACTCCCATGGTCATCGCGGGCGAGGTGCGGGCGGTAAACAGCACACTCACGACAGTGGCCAGCATGAAGCCACCACCGATGGCGATGCCGATAAGTGCCCCGTAAATTCCGGGCAAGTCGCGCAATGCCCCCCACAGCGACAGGGAGGCCACCCCAATCACAGCTAGGGCAATAGCGCCGTTACGAAGGGCGCGTTGCAGAGGCCATTGGTGATCGTCGGCTTTGGATATGTCGTTGAGTTCGGGCAGGTCCTGATTATCAGTCACGGCTGCTAACACTATCGGACGGCGCCTGAGCACGCCAAAGAGGAATGACCGTCCAGATAATGACGGCAATGATGCCAACCCCAACCAGTATGGCCGTCAGACCCGTGGGCAAGACAGTTGAGCCCACAGCGGCCACAGCAACCAACCCCACCCAGCTGTACAGCACGAGGACCACGCGCTTTTGCGAATGCCCCAAGCGAAGTAGCCGGTGGTGCAGGTGCTGTTTATCGGGCGCGAAGGGGCTCTTGCCCTGCCCCACGCGACGTACAACCGCCAAGATCAGATCCAGCAGCGGGATGCTGAGCGCAGCGATCACCACGATCAGCGGCGACAGCAGCGCGAACATATCCGCCGCGCCGAAAAGGGCCATGTTGATGCGGCCGGACGTGGACACGCACGCTGCAGACAGCATCAGCCCAATCAGCATGGCACCGCTATCGCCCATGAAGATCCGGGCCGGAGAGAAGTTGTGAGGCAAAAACCCAATACACACGCCGGCCAGCGACGCGGAAATAATAGCCGGCGGGTAAGCCGATACTGCGCCACCTTGGTCGTACAGGATAGTCAGGGAGTAGATCAGGATCGTGCCCGCCGCGATCATCCCCAACCCTGCAGCCAGCCCGTCCAAGCCATCGACGAAATTCATCGCGTTGATCACGGTAACCGTCAAGACAGCGGTCAAGATCGTGGACTGGACTTGGTCGAGGATCAGCGTGGTTCCATCACCCACCGGCACGTAGAGCAGGTACCAGGACAACCCCATCACACTCATGACGATCGCCCCCACCAGCTGGCCGCCGAGTTTGAGGTACCACGCAATGTCGTAGAGATCGTCCAGGATGCCCACGATCACGATGATGAACGCGGCTGCGATCACCGCAAACATATCGGGTGTGACCGGCGGGAATCCGCGGTTCAAGGCCGGCAGTTGGCTGGCGAAAAAGATCGCGAGGATCACTCCCGTGAACATCGCTACCCCGCCCAACCGCGGGATGGGCACCGTATGTACATCGCGTTCTCGCGGAGCGGCGACGCGCCCAAAGCGCAGCATAATCGAGCGGACGCATCCTGTAGACAGGAAGGTCACCGCCGCGCCAACCAGTACAACCAGCGCCAACTCGCGCAAGGGTACGCCAGCACCCCCGATCGCAGCCTCCGCCGCCATTACGTGAGTCTGGGTGGGTGGTACCACGTCGCTGTCCTAAATCTCGCCCCGCAGCTCGGCGGGGCTCATCCCCAGGACCTCACCAATGCGCTCTGCGGGAATCGCGCCCTCGCGCAGGATGCGTGGCCGGCCCGAGGACAGGTCCACAATCGTTGAGGCCACCCCGAGGGTCGCGTTGCCGCCGTCGATATACACGGCCACATCCGCGCCCAGCTGGTCTTCTGCCATCTGCACATTGGTTGCAGGGGGCTGCCCGGAAATATTCGCACTGGATACTGCCATGGGGCCGGTCTGGTTCAGCAACTCGATCGCCACGGGATGCTCGGGCATCCGCAGCATCACGGTGCCGCGGGTATCCCCCAGATTCCACGGCAGGCTGGGGGCTTGGTGCACCACCATGGACAGGCCGCCGGGCCAGAAGGCCTCCACCAGGAGTCGCATGTTGTAGGTGTAATCGCGGACTAACCCTTGGATAGTGTCCCAGCTGCCTACCAGTACTGGCACGGGCATATCGGGGCCGCGCCCTTTAGCGCGAAGCAGGGCCTCTACGGCTTGATTGTCGAAGGCATCGCAGCCAATGCCATAAACCGTATCTGTAGGCAACACAACCAGGCGCCCGCCTTCTACGGCGCTGGACGCGATCTCTATGGCGAGCTCGCGATCGTGTGGATCGGTTGCGTCTACCGTTTGGCTCATGGGATTGGCCTCGTTTCCATATGCGTTAAGAACTTGTCATTCCACGTTAGTACTTGGCGCGCCCAATCGCTGCAATCAGCTGGCCCCAAGAGACTCAATCGGTGTGTTGCCCATTCAACTGGGCCGTGACAAAGCGGTCGCGCCCCGCAATATCACGATGTTGCTGTACGTTTGCCGCGCCCGCTTGCTGTAGTGATTGGGCAGTTGCTGGCCCATTGGCGTCGTCATGTTCTATTCCGACGCCCACCTGTTCCCCACCCGCAATGACCCTCAGGGCCTGGATCAATCCCGGCAGGAATTCCATGCCATCCGCGCCGGCGAACACGGCATCGGTGGGGTCGTGCAACACTTCGGCGCTGACAGAAGCTGTGGTGGGAACGTACGGGGGGTTGGATACGATGAGGTCCGGTGCCGCGATGCGCTGAGCACGCAACTGATCGATGTCACGGATGTCCGCGCGGTGAAAGCGCACCTCGACCTGATCCCCGATCAGCCCGCGGTGTCGCAATTGCCTTTCATTCAGGCGCGCTACCTGCAGGGCGCCGTCATGTAATTCCACGCCGGTAACGGTGGCTGCGAGGTCGGCGTCGGTAAAACGGCACGCCAAAGCCAAAGCAATGGAGCCAGGTCCGGTGCACAGGTCCACTACTGAGACGGCCTCCGAGGTGGGATTACAAGAGGTGTCAGCCACTAGAGTTGGGGGTGCTTGCGTATGGGCGCGATCGCGAGACCGGCGTAGTGCTTCCTGGAAGGCCCATTCCACGAGTAATTCGGTTTCGGGCCGTGGAATAAACGCACCGGGCTGGCTGAAGAAGTCCACGCCATCGAAAGTGGCGGCGTTGACGATGTGTTGCACCGGGGTGCGCTCACATCGTTGTGTGATCCACTCTTGGAACACGGCCGGGACAGGTTGGTCGTGGGCAAAGAACAATTCAGTGGGGGACGCGGGGCGGCGCGGTATGGCGGGCACGCGCGAGGCGCCCAGAGTGGTTGTACCGGCCAGCTCTAGACTCTCACCCGGGCCCAGCGCATACGCCATCAACAAGCGACTATCCACCCCAGGGGTTTCAACGCCCGCGCGCTGGAGCTCAGCGGCACCCCAGCGAATCGCAGCACCAACCGTCGACGGGGTGACCTGCGCAGAAGAACCATCCGACATCCGATCACCACCCAATCAGTGCACACATTAGGGCAACGCGCGCCACGTCGCTGGCCCGCCTACGCGTTCATTGCCACGCGTTATTGCCTACCCGTTAATTGCTGTCAGCCTCGAGGCGCCGGGCACGGTCGGCCTCCTGCAGCGCAGCGAACAGGGATTCCAAGTCCCCACCCAGCACGGCATCCAAGTTGTTGGCCTTGTAACCAATGCGGTGATCAGACACGCGCGATTCGGGGAAATTGTAGGTGCGGATGCGCTCGGAACGGTCCATTGTACGGATCTGTGCTGCACGGCCTTCCGCTGCCTCGGCCTCAGCCTTCTCCTCCTCCATCTGCTGCAGACGAGCAGCCAGAACCTGCATAGCGCGAGCCTTGTTCTGAATCTGGGAGCGCTCCTTCTGACAGGTCACCACTACTCCAGTTGGCAGGTGCGTAATACGCACTGCGGAGTCGGTGGTGTTCACGCCCTGGCCACCCTTACCCGAGGATCGGTACACGTCAATGCGCAGATCTTTTTCATCGATTTGCACATCTTCCACTTCGTCGGGCTCTGGGTACACCAGCACACCAGCGGCTGACGTTTGGATGCGCCCCTGAGATTCTGTGACGGGGATGCGCTGTACGCGGTGCACGCCACCTTCGAACTTGAATTCGCTCCACGCGCCATCACGGCTGGGCTGTTTGGAACGAATAGACATGGTCATGTCTTTCACTCCGCCCAAGTCTGTCTCGTTGAGGTCCAGAACTTCGGTGGCGAAACCGTGGCGCTCTGCGTATCGCTGGTACATGCGGGCCAACTCACCGGCGAACAGGGCCGCTTCTTCTCCACCGGCACCGGACTTGATTTCCATGACGATGTCATCGCCGTCGTGGGGGTCACGAGGTGCCAACAGGTCGGTCAGTTTCTCTTCGAGTTCGGCTATCTCCGCTTCCAAGCGCTTGGCCTCTTCGGCGAACTCAGCATCTTCGCTAGCCATTTCGGCTGCGGCCTCGTGGTCATCGCGAGCCTGCTCCAGCTTCTCGTACGTCTGGATGATCGGCTGCAACTCGGAAAAGCGCTTGCCGACTTTGCGCGCGGCCGCCGGGTCATTGTGCAACTCGGGGTCACCCAGCTGGGCCTCCAACCCCTGGTACTCGGCCAGGATGTCGTCGACCATTGAAGGGGAATTACTCATGGATGAAATCTTATACTCCTTGCGCGGACGGGCTGCTTTTTACCCGACGCCTACTCGTCGTCTTCGTCGGCCAATGGCGCAGAACTTGCTACTTGCAGCATGAAATCGCGGTTGGTCTTGGACTTACGCAACTGCTTGATGAGCAGGTCGATGGCCGCTTGGGAATCGAGAGCGGAAAGAATGCGACGCAGTTTATGCATGATGCGTGCTTCCTCTGGCCCCAGCAACAGTTCGTCCTTGCGTGTGCCCGACGGGTTAACATCCACGGCGGGGAATACGCGACGCTCGGCAATCCGGCGATCCAGTTTCAGCTCCGCATTGCCCGTGCCCTTGAATTCCTCGAAAATCACGGTATCTCCGGCAGACCCCGTCTCCACCATGGCGGTGGCGATGATCGTCAACGATCCTCCGTTTTCGATGTTGCGGGCAGCACCCAAGAAACGCTTCGGCGGGTACAGCGCGTTGGAATCCACACCACCGGAAAGGATGCGGCCGGAAGCTGGCGAGGAGTTGTTGTAGGCGCGACCCAGTCGAGTGATCGAGTCCAGCAGAAGCACAACATCCTTGCCTTGTTCCACCAGGCGCTTCGCACGCTCCACCGCCAGTTCGGCCACGTTGGTGTGCTCTCCTGGAGGTCGGTCGAACGTGGATGCGATGACCTCGCCCTTAACGCTACGCTGCATATCGGTGACTTCCTCAGGGCGCTCATCAACCAGCACCACCATGAGGTAGCACTCAGGATTGTTCGTCGCGATAGCGTTTGCAATGTCCTGCAGAATCGTAGTCTTACCGGCCTTTGGGGGCGAGACGATCAGCGCACGCTGTCCCTTACCGATAGGCATGATCAAGTCGATCACGCGGGTAGTTAGCACCTTAGGCTCGGTCTCCAAACGCAGTCGCTGGTTGGGATAGAGCGGGGTGAGCTTGGAGAAGTGCGGCCGGGCCGCAGCTTCCTCCGGAGTCAACCCATTGACAGTTTCCACCTGGTGGATAGGCGTGTACTTTTGACGGTTGCGCCCACGACCGCTCTGGTTGTTGTTCTGGTTTTTGTTGCGGATGAACCCCGTGATCGCATCGCCATGGCGCATGCCGTGTTTGCGCGCGGTGTTCATCGGCACGTAAACGTCCGTTGGGCCGGCATGGTATCCGGTGGTGCGCAGAAATGCCGTGTTCGCATCGACGAAATCGAGGATGCCAGCAACGGGCATGAGGTTGTCCGGTTCAGCATTGCCACCGTTATTACCATTGTTGCCGTCGCGGTCGCCGCCACGACTGCGGTCATTGCGGTTTCCGCGCCCGCCACGGCCTTCATCATTGCCGTCGTTATCGCGGTAATTATCGTTTCCGCCATCGCGGTCTCCCCCGCGGTCATTCCCCCCGTCACGGTTCCGGCGATTCCTCCGGTTACGACGGTTGCGACGGTTATCGCGCCCCCCGCGGCGGTGGCGATTGCCGCGGCGGTCGTCATCATCGTCTGAGTTGTTGTCTCGATCATCCCGTTGGTTGGAATCATCGTTATTGTCTTGGTCGCGATCATCGCGATCGCGATTGCGGTCACCCCGACGGCGACGATCATCGCGTCCCCCGCGCTGATCACGATCACCGCGGTCGGCGCGATCAGTGCGGTCGGTGCGATCAGTGCGCTCGGCGCGATCAGTGCGCTCGTCCTGTTCTGCGCTGTCTCCGCGCCCATCCCGGTCCACGTTATTGCCACGTCCGTCCTGGTCTGAACCATCGCCAAAGTTTGTGTTCTCACCGCGGTCGGCCCCGGGCACCCCGCCGTCGCGACGATCATTCCGGCTATTCTCACCACCGCGACGATTTGCCTCTACGCTCTGACCGTCATCCCCGGCCGGTTGTTCAGCCACATCGCTATCGGAGGACAGGGAAACATCGCGACGAACTACCCGGCGACGGGGACGGCGCGTAGCTGCGCCACTCGTGGCGTCGGGATCAAAACCATCACCAGAAGTGGAAACGGTATCCCCTTGTGGTGCGGCCGAAGAGTTAGCGGCAGAAGGCCCCCTGCCTCCTGCAGTTTCGATAGCGGCGATGAGATCGCCCTTGCGCAAGGCAGAAGTGCGCTTGAGCCCCTGGGCAGCAGCAATCTGGCGCAATTCGGTCAGCTTCAAAGTCGCCAAACCGTTGGCCTCGGCCCGGGAAAGAATGTCGGACAGGCTCACGTAGGTCCTTTCACACTGCGGTCTACAAACGAACGGGCGGGCGTTCACAAAACACGAACCCAAAGGTCGCCACGTGCAGACAGCATGGAATTTTCGATATACAACGTGTGGAAATGTTGGGGGATGGTCGAATAAGT
Organism: Corynebacterium auriscanis; assembly: GCF_030408435.1. Lineage (NCBI taxonomy): Bacteria > Bacillati > Actinomycetota > Actinomycetes > Mycobacteriales > Corynebacteriaceae > Corynebacterium > Corynebacterium auriscanis. Next base: position 1,678,706 of record NZ_CP047046.1, read on the forward strand.
ATCGTTGGCCGATCAAACGGGGCTGCTTTCACCGATGCACAATCAGCTAAATCGAACCCAAGGCCGAAAAACCATCCGGGACGATCCGCGCATTTCGCCGGCGTGTGTTGTTGGAGCCGGTGGGAAAATGTAGCGAAATCACAATCATGTTAACACCCCAAAGCGATTTTTCCAGAAATGGGCCACCTATTCGGGGATTTGGCTAGCCGGGACCGAGTCAGCGCACGCTAGGCTTAGGAAGTATGAAAACGGCAGCAATGGAATCGACGATGCAGGAAATCCCCCTGCTGATCAGCCGGATCGTGGAATACGGACGATCGGCGCACCGCAATGTGGCGATTTCCACCTATTTCAATGCCGAACCCGAGGTGACCACATTCGGTGAACTTGGAAATCGCGCCGCTGCCTTGGCCCACGCGCTATCGGATGTTTTCGACGTTAAGGTCGGAGATCGTGTGGCCACCTTGATGTCGAACTGCGCCGAACACCTCGAAACCATGTTGGCCACCATGTCGATGGGGGCTATCTTCCACCCGCTCAATCGCTACCTTATGGGCGCGCAGATCCAGCACATCATCGCGCACGCGCAGGACAAGGTTATTGTCTGTGATCCCACATACGCCGAACTCCTTATTCCACTGTTGGACACCTGCCCAACCGTCGAAGGCGTGATTGTTCTAGATGCCGCTGGCATTGATTCCGACGCCGCGCGCCCCCTCGCCGACGTGTCCGCTTTGGCGCGGGAGCATGTGACAAGGCCGATGACCATCATGGGTTACGAAGCTGTACTGGACGGACGACCCAGCGACTACGACTGGCCGGTCTTCGAGGAGACGACGGCAGCAGCCGTGTGCTACTCAACAGGCACGGAGGGGCAGCCGAAGGCGGTTGTGTACTCCCACCGCAGTTTGTGGCTGCACTCAATGAGTTTGCAATCCACCGATAGCTTCTCTGTTCGCAATGGCACAACTTTCCTGTGTTGTGTGCCGATTTATCACGTTCTCAGCTGGGGTGTGCCGCTGACGGCATTCATGGTGGGGGCGCCCATGGTGTTTGTGGGACGAACTGCCACGCCCGCGCATTTGGCCCACGTCATCGCCGATGCCATGCCTCGGCAAGCTCACGGTGCACCGACAGTGTGGACAGGGTTGATGGTCCACTACAACACGCATCCCCCAGAGAAGATGAGTCTGCAGGAGATTTATGCCGGTGGCTCGCAGGTCTCCCCCGCGATCATCGCCAGCTGGGAGGAACGATTTGGTGTGGATGTCATTCACGCTTGGGGTATGACAGAAACGGGTCCCGTCGGTTCCGTGGCGCACCCGCCAGCGGGCGTGGCCGGGGAGGCTCGCCAGCGCTATCGCGATTCGCAGGGGCGCTTTCCCGTGGGCATCGAATACCGCATTGTGGATGACAACGGGCAGGTCCTTCCCAATCACGACCGCAACGCTGGAGAGCTGCAGGTTCGGGGCAATACGGTCACAGGATCGTACTACAACCCCGACAACAGCGCGGATGGCGGTCACGTTGAAGGCGAGCATGCGGGGGGCAAGCATGCAGAAGGCACACAGCCGGAAGCCAAGCATGCGGAAGGCACACAGCCGGAAGCCGCACATACAGAAGGCACACAGCCGGAAGCCAAGCATGCGGAAGGCACACAGCCGGAAGCCGCACATACAGAAGGCACACAGCCGGAAGCCACGCATACGGAAGCCGCACATGCAGGGGGCAAGCATGCTCCATCGATGATGTCCACCTCAGAGGCACCGACAGACGAGCGCTTCACTGCCGATGGTTGGTTACGCACCGGTGATATCGGCACGGTGAATAAAGATGGTTACCTCACAATTCACGACCGCAAGAACGATCTTATCCGTTCGGGCGGCGAATGGATTTACTCTGCAGCGTTGGAGAACTACCTGATGGAGGCCACGGAAGTTATCGAAGCTGCCGTCATCGGCATTCCAGATGAGCGCTGGGGACAACGCCCGCTAGCTGTGGTGAATCTCACACCGGAGACTCCGCAAGGGCGCGAAACCGCGGAATCACTGGCCGAATTCATCAGCCGACAGGTTCCCGGGTGGATGGTGCCAGAAAACTGGACATTCGTTGACAGTATTTTCAAAACCAGCGTGGACAAGTTTGACAAGAAAGACTTGCGTGAGGCGTACCGGCGTGGGTCGTTTGACGTAATTACGCTTCCCAAGGCGTAAAGTTTTCGCTTATGTTGACCACCACCCTCGCACTCGGGCCAGCTTGGCTGGACCCAATGCAGCTTTTGAGCGGATCGGGCCCTTTCGGCTCCGCGATCCTTCCGGCCCTGCTGGTAATCGTATTTATCGAATCGGGTCTACTTTTCCCCTTCCTGCCAGGCGATTCCCTCCTGTTTACCGCAGGGCTTCTGGCTAACCAACCCGACCCTTTTGCCCCGCTGTGGCTCGTCATGGTGCTTTCTCCCGTAGCCGCCATTTTGGGCGACCAGGTGGGCTATTACATTGGCCACCGGTTCCAACCGCACATCGCTAACCGCCCTGACGGAAGAGTCTTCAAGCAGGCCTACCTGCATCAAACCGAAGAATTCTTTGCCAAGCACGGACCCATCACGGTTATCCTCTGCCGGTTCGTTCCCATCGTGCGCACATACGCCCCATTGGTTGCAGGTATGGCCAACATGAATTACCGCACCTTCATTACTTACAACGTGATAGGCGGAGTGGTGTGGGGCGCTGGCGTTGTGGGCTTGGGTGCAATGCTGGGTGAGATCCCATTCGTACGCAACAACATCGAGGCCATCTTCTTGGGTATCGTGGCACTGTCTGTACTCCCGGGCGTTTTCGGGATCCTGAAGTCGTGGAGTTCCAACCGCAAGACCGCCCGCTAAGCACTAAGGGACCAGCCATGTGGCCGCACTCGGCCAACGGGCGCAGCTTCCCCATACGCGAAAAGCAGAACGAAAAGACCAAGAACCACGACTCTGTGGGCATCTCATTCTGCTAACTCAGTGTTCAAGACCACGACCCGCCATTCGCCCCAAACCACGACTCGCCATTCGCCCCAAACCACGACCGACCATCGGCCCCAGACCGAGGACTCACCCCCCGGAGTGCGACTATCCAGTCACGTCGACCTGGACGGGACCAGCCACGTCGAGCTCTAGAACCCGCATACCGCGCTCAATTGCTTCATCCTTGAGCTTCTGATCCACCTCGTCGGTCGACAGCACCATGATCGTCGGGCCAGCACCCGAAAGGAATGCGGGATATCCCAGGTTCCGTAGCCTGTTCACCCATTCGGCAGTGATAGGCAGGACCTCGGCTCGGTACGTCTGGTGCAACCGGTCGCGGGTGCCCTCCCACAGCAGTGACGGATCCCTTTGCAGCGCCACAGTCATCACAGCCACGCGGGATACATTGAAACGCGCGTCCAGATGGGAAACATCACTGGGTAACACGCGCCTCACGGCCTCGGTAGAGGCATGGAAATCCGGAACAAACGCCGTGACCTTGATTTCCTCATGAGTCTGCAGTCCCACCGCGTAGTGCCGAGGTTCACTGCGCCCATCAATTGGCACGTTCGTCCACGAGACCACGGCAGAACCCAAAATGGAGGCCGCTGCGTTATCGGGGTGACCCTCGAACGACGATGCCAGTTGCACCAGCTGTGCATTGTCCAGAGGGAATCCCGCCAATCCGTTGGCAGCGCTCACACCGGCTACAGCGGCGGAGGCCGAGGAGCCCAAGCCACGCGACTGTGGAATGGAGTTGTGGCACGTAACCTTTAAGCCCCGCACCGAAACATCAGCGGCTTTCAGGCCAGCTCGAATCGCGCGGACAACCAGGTGGGACTCGTCCAGTGGAACTTCCCCCTGCCCCTCACCCGTTACTTCGACGACCAGTGGGGCGTCGGTCACTTCAACCGTGACGTGATCATAGAGCCCAACAGCCAACCCCAAGGTATCGAAACCTGGGCCCAGGTTCGCCGAAGACGCCGGTACTTTAACGGTGGCTTTCCGGCCGACGGGAATTTCGGTTGTCACGGCTTAACCCTCCATACGGATGACGGAAGTCACGGTCTTCACTGCGTCGAGTGCCTGCAGCGCCTTCACGGTTGCCTCGAGATCGTGTTCCTTAGCGTGGTGCGTGATGACTACAAGGCGAGCGCCGTCTTCCAGGCCCTCTTGACGCACTGTTTTTAGGCTGACGCCCCGCTCAGAAAACGCATTGGCCACCTCTGCAAGCACGCCGATCTTGTCGATGACTTCCATGTCAACGTGGTAGCGCGTGGAGATTTCGCCAAAGTCTGCGATAGGCAGTTCTGCGTAAGTGGAATCGCCCGGGCCCTTGCCACCGTGAATGATGTTGCGGGCTGCGGCGACTGTATCACCCAAGACGGCCGAAGCGGTTGGACCACCGCCAGCACCGTTGCCGTAAAACATCAACCGCCCGGCAGACTCGGACTCAACGAAAACCGCGTTGTATGATTCGGACACGCTGGCGAGTGGATGACTGAGAGGAACTAGGGCAGGGTAAACGCGAGCAGACACGGTTTCTTGTCCTTCATCGGTGGTGAGGCGCTCGCAAATTGCGAGCAGTTTGATGGTTGAATCCGCCGCCTTGGCTGCCTCAATATCCTTAGTGGTGATGCTCCGGATACCCTCGGTGTGAACATCGGTTCCTGCAACCCGGGTGTGAAATGCTAAGGAGGCAAGGATGGCGGCCTTGCTAGCTGCATCGAATCCATCGACGTCCGCACTGGGATCAGCTTCCGCATATCCCAAATCGGTAGCTTCTTGCAGCATCTCGTCGTAGCTAGCTCCCCGATCGTACATGGCGTCGAGGATAAAGTTGGTCGTGCCGTTGACGATACCCATCACTGCGTTGACCTTGTCGCCTGCAAGGGAGCGAAGCAACGGGCCGACCACGGGGATAGCAGCGGCCACGGCAGCTTCAAAGAACAAGTCCTTGCCGGCTTGCTCGGCAGCTTCGGACAACTCATCGGCGTGAGCGGCGATGAGGGCCTTGTTCGCAGTAACCACGGCCTTGCCCTCGGTGAGAGCGGCGAGAACGACTTCCCGTGGGTAGTCGATGCCACCGATTACCTCGATGACCAGGTCCACATCCTCGCGCTTCACCAGGGCGAGGGCATCATCGGTGAGAAGCTCGGGTTCCACCCCGTCACGAGGTTTGCTCACATCCGAGACCGCGACACCTCGCACTTCCAGGGGTCCACCGATACGCGCAGCGAACTCGTCGCTGCGCTCGCGCATTAACCGCAAAACCTCCGCGCCAACGGTTCCCAAGCCCAGCAACGCCACGCCTACTGTGGCGCCGGCGCCCTTGCCTGGTTTAAAAGTGGGCTGCGAGGTGGTGTCGGTCATGATGGACGACTCTCCTTGACGGTTCGGGGACTAGTAATTTTCTGCCATCTTAGCGTAGATGAAGAACGAATAAACCGCTCTGTCTATTTTTCCCTCATTACCCCTGTTCACCATATTTTTAAAAAATGAACAGATCAGTCTGCCCAATCGGGCCCAGCTGAATCAATTCCTGCCATCCCTGAACGTCAAGCAACCACATCCTCTTCGAGTTGCGCTTGCTCATAGGTGAGAACTTTGTACTTGAGGTGATTGGCACGCTCCTACACCCCGCCGATCACCAGCATCAGAACCGCCGCCACAGCCCACCCGGTTAGAATGCCAAAGCCATTCCCCGTTTCTGATCCCGGGAAATAGAGTATGTGCCGTATCGACTGAACGAAGCCCGATCCCACCCAAAACTGGTGGAGCCAACCAAAGAATGCAGGCTGTAACACTGGCTCAAATACGCCCCCACTGGATGTGAAATTAAGCCCCACGAACATGGCGGAATAGACAAACCCGCTCCATCGCCCCACTATCGGGTGCAATCCAACAGTCACCGCAAGCACGATCAGGAAGTACCCCATCGCCAACGCCCACACTGCCCAGCCATGACCTTCGAACATGTGCATCGCCCAGCGGGCAAAAGCAAACTCCACCGTCACTACGAATAGAGCCGCAGGCAAGATGAGGGCCACTCTTTTGCGATACGAGTATGTGGCACCCGCTACAGACATCGCGATGCCCAGTGCATATCCCGACACACTCAGGACGACTAGGAAGAAAAAGCTATTCTGACCAGCTGCGTCATGTGAATCCAGCGGCACCACCTCTTGCACTGTCATCGGCTGGTGCGCCTTGGAAGCCACTGGATAGAACATCCTCAACACAACGTTGTTGAGGGTCTCCGAATAGGCGGGCGCTGTCATTAGTTTCATCTCATCCCCACCCGGAACAAACGCACCGGCAACCTCGGCTCGCTTGAGGGCAGCTTCAGCTAGCCCCTCGGTCGGATAGGTTCTCACGTCAGCTTTGTCGCCAAACGCGTCTTGCAGTTTTTCTGCGACCTGCGCAGACTCCGGCCCCTGCCCCACAATCCCCACCGGCACGTGATGTGGTTGGGGTTGATGAAAACCCACCAAATACGCAACCGTCATGACAAACCCCATAAACACGGTGGGAAGTAGGTGATTAACAAACCTCCTCATCGGCAGTTCTCGAGGGTAATCCGTTTTCTTCTTTACGGTCGAAGCTGTCCGTTCTATACGGTGAGAAGCCATGTAAATTACATTAGCAACCTATGCATTTCTAGATGGAGATAACCCCGAATTTGAGACCGCGGTCTCCTTAATCGGTACTGTCATAACTTGAGCCCCGACCATCAGGCGATTGCGCAATCGATTTCAGCCCCCCCCCAACTCAACGAATCCGGCCAGATTAATCACTGGATTAGCATCCCGCTGTGACGCGCCAAGCCGGGCCGCCTACCCCTTACTCCACCTCGAGGGCGAGCACGTCCTCGATCGTTTCGCGACGAATCATCACCCGGTGCTCACCCTCAGACACCGTAACCACCGGCGGACGCGTCATCATGTTGTAGCGAGAAGCCATCGCGAAGCAGTACGCCCCGGTCGCTCCCAACATGATCAGGTCACCAGCCTGCACGTCGTCGGGCACCAACACATCGTTAACCAAGATATCGCCCGATTCGCAGTGCGATCCCACAATACGGGTGGGAATGAGCTCCCCACTCACCTCCCGGTTCACCACGCGGCAGTCGTACTCCGCCTCATAGAGCGCAGGGCGAATGTTATCACTCATCCCGCCATCCACAGAGAGGTAGCGTCGCGACGAATGTTCAGAAACCTCAACATCCTTCACAGTGCCCACGCGGTACACCGTAACCATCGACGGGCCCACGATCGCGCGCCCAGGCTCGACGTTGAGGATCGGCCGTGGCACACCCGCCTCATCAGCTGCCTTCGCCACCTTGCTTTTTAGATCCGACGCCACCTCGTCCACATCGAGAGCCTCCTGATCAGGCATGTAGGCAATGCCGTACCCGCCACCTAGGTCCAGCACGTTGAAGTTGGCCAGCGAGGCGTCGTCAAAAGTGTCAAGGGTAGGTAGTTCCTCCAGCAAGCGAGCCCACAGCCCCAGAAGGCGCTCGGCCGCGAGGGCAAAGCCGGCGGCTTCGAACACCTGCGAACCCACGTGGCAGTGCAATCCCCGCAAGCGCAGGCCCGGGGTCGTGGCGGCAATGGTCGCCGCCTTGAACGCTGTGCCGGAAGACAGCGAGAAGCCGAATTTTTGATCTTCGTGACTCGTGGCGATGAACTCGTGGGTATCAACGTGCACCCCTGGGGTTACGCGAATCAGGACATCCTGCGTGCGCCCCAGCGCCTCGCATGCCTCGGAAAGACGATCAATCTCTTGGAAGGAATCGATCACGATCAATTCCACACCGGATTGCACGGCTAAGCGCAGAAACTCCCGAGATTTGTTATTGCCGTGCACCGTAATGCGGTCAGCAGGGAAACCTGCTGCTAGGGCTACCTGAAGCTCACCGTGGCTGGCGATGTCGATTGCCAACCCCTCTTCCGCTACCCAGCGAGCAACGGTCTTAGTAAGGAAAGCCTTGGACGCATAGTGCACACGTTCGCCACCGTCGAAGGCCGTCGCCAAGGCGCGGCACCGTGCGCGGAAATCATCCTCGTTAAGGACAAATGCAGGAGTGCCATATTCCTCAGCAATCGTCTTGAGGTCCACTCCCGCGATGGAGACCACGCCGTCTTCATCACGAGCGGTTCCCTGCGGGTACACGTGCGCGGGGATGTGGTTGAACTCCACCGTGGTTTGCGTACGGCGGCGCAGCGGGACGTTCGGCAGTTTCGTCTCCGGATCCATGTGGTCCTCCTACATGCGTTCTGGTGCGGAAACACCGACCAGGGAAAGAGCGTTGGCCAATGTCTGGCGGGTAGCGGCTGCCAGGGCAAGGCGGGAGCGGAATACCCCGTCGGCGTCGTCACCCGAAGGCTGATCGCCCTTCGGCAGGATCTGGCAAGCATCGTAGAACCGGTGGAAAGTACCGGCCAGCTGCTCCGCGTAGCGCGCGATGCGGTGAGGTTCGCGCAGTTCTGCGGCAGTTGCGACAATGTCCGGGAATTCGCCGAGCGTACGGATGAGGTCACCTTCGCGCTCGTGGGTGAGCAAGGACATGTCCGCGCCCTCGTAAGTCACACCGGCTTCGGCGGCCTTTCGCGCGATCGAGCTCAGGCGAGCGTGAGCGTACTGGACATAGAACACGGGGTTGTCATTGGACTGGGATGCCCACAGATTCATGTCGATATCCAAGGAAGAATCTACGCTGGAGCGGATGAGCGCATAGCGGGCTGCATCCACACCAATGAGCTCCACGAGGTCATCCAAGGTGATGACCGTACCTGCACGCTTGGACATGCGCACGGCCTTGCCGTCCTTGACGAGGTTGACCATCTGGCCAATCATGACCTCCACCTGGGCGGGATCGTAGCCCAGCGCTGCGGCAGCCGCCTTGAGGCGGGCAATGTAACCGTGGTGGTCTGCACCCAGCATGTAAATGCACAGGTTGTGGCCGCGGTCGATCTTGTCCGCGATGTACGCAATGTCACCGGCAATGTAGGCGGCGTCGCCGTCGGACTTGATGACCACGCGGTCCTTGTCGTCCCCGAAGTTAGACGCACGCAGCCACCACGCACCCTCGGATTCGTAGAGGTTGCCGTTATCCTTCAGGGTCTGGACGGCTTTGTCGACGGCGCCGGATTCGAAGAGAGAGTTCTCGTGGAAGTACACGTCAAACTCCGTACCGAATTCCGCGAGGGTGCGCTTGATGTGCGCGAACATGAGCTCCACGCCCTCCGAACGGAACAGTTCATGCAGCTCATCGCCGGACTTTTCGTCCCAGTTGGGGTTGGCCGATGTGATCTGTTGGGCGATGTCCTCGATGTAGTCACCGCCATAACCGTCTTCCGGCGTGGGTTGGCCTTGAGCGGCAGCCACCAACGAGCGGGCAAAGCGGTCGATCTGCGTGCCGTGATCGTTGAAGTAGTACTCGCGGGTTACCTCTGCACCGCGTTTGGTGAGGATACGCCCCAACGAATCACCGACCGCGGCCCACCGCGTGCCACCGAGGTGGACGGGTCCAGTGGGGTTGGCGGAGACGAACTCCAAGTTGATCTTCTTACCGGAGTACTCGTCCCCCTTGCCGTAATCATCGGCCGCTTTCAGGATGTCCTGCACGATCTTGCCCTGAGCATCCGCGGCCAAGCGAATGTTGATGAAGCCAGGCCCGGCTACGGATGCTTCGTCGATGCCATCCGCAGTAGCGAGGGATTCTGCCAGCCACGTACCGAATTCGCGCGGGTTCGTGCCCGCCTTTTTAGCGACCTGCATCGCGATGTTGGTCGCGTAGTCACCGTGCTCCGGGTTGCGCGGGCGTTCCACGGTAGCGGTTTCTGGCACCACGGAAGCATCGAGGTCATGCGCGCTCAACACGGTGCGTGCGTGTTCGGTAATTAGGGAGGAAAGATCAGTTGGAGTCACAAGGCTAAACTTTATCAGTCGTGGTGGCGGGGTCAGTTGTAAGGTCTTCGCGTGCTGGTGCTAGACTACCGACTTGTACTTGCAGCACTGTCATCCGACAGGAACTGTCCGTGCGTTCCTGTAGTTTTACAGTGTTCGCATGCGGTACGCGCCTCCGTAGCTCAGGGGATAGAGCACTGGTTTCCGGTACCAGGGGTCGTGAGTTCGAATCTCGCCGGGGGCACACATTTTATTGAACGGGGCTTCAACAGCCCCGTTTTTTACTTTTTCGGGTTGCTGGTTCCCCTGGGTTTCTCCGCGTGCACCAGCTAGCTCTCCCCTCCATCTCGCTTGGCCTCGGACATCGATAGGACCTTGGCGCGCGCAACTCCTTGGAACCGCTCCGGCGCACACGTGAACACGATGATCTGGTGATCGCGCCCCACGGTGCTTAGTGCACTACGCATGCCCTCTGCACGGTCATCATCGGTGAAGCCCAACACATCGTCCAAGATGATTGGTACTCCCCCGCCCTGCCCCACTAGCGTGGCCACGGTCAGGCGCGTCAATAATCCGATCTGCTCCTGTGCACCACCGGACAGCAATTCGCGCTCTAGGGCCAACCCGCCGCGCATTCGCGTTGCCACTCGTAAATCCTGGTCAAAGTCAAACTCAGACTCGAAACCAAACGTGTACCTGGCCAACGCTTCGAATTGTTCCTTAAACGGTGCCTGGTACTTCGCCTGTTTCTCGTCGCGCGCTGCCGTCAGCTCTTCCATGAGCAGTTTCGCCGCAGCCGCATTCCTTTCCATTTCCGCCAACTTTGCAGCCGCCTTCTCGGCCGCCATAGCCGCGTCCACGGCGTCATCGCGCGCCGTTGCGGAGTTATTCAGCTCTGTGCTGAAAGCCACGATATCCTCGCTCAGTTTCCGCTCTCGCAGTTCGAGGTTATTCTTGGTCGTGTTCGCGGATTCCAACTTCAGTTGTGCGTCCTCAACACTATCGGTGCCTTGGAAACTCTCGCGCAGCTCCTGTTCCGCGTTCTCGGCCCGCCGAACTGCGTCTTTGGCTTCTTGCATTGCCGACGCCACATCGTCATCACCGACCTTCTTCCGCTGATTCTCGAGCTGTTCGGCCACAGCCTCCATGCGCTCTGTGTACACATCGAGTTCAGATTTCGTCCGCTCGACCGCGATCGCGTACGGGGTGCCTGCCAATTCCTCACGTTGGTTTTGCACTTCGTGAACTGCGGATTCGGCTTGGCTTTGCAGTTTCTTCAATGCAGCCAATGCTGCCGCGGCCCCGGAAAGCTCCTGGTCAATGTTCTCTGCACCATCCGCATTCTCCGCAACCGCATTGTCCGTAGCTGCGTTATCCGCAACCGCATTGTCCGTATCAGCATTCTCCGCAACCACGTTGTCCGGATCGGTATCCCTGTGCTCTGTTGACGCGGATTCCACAAACCTTTCCAACACGTCGCGTCCGGAGAATTCCACGTGCTCGTCTGATTCGGTTGCCTTCGCAACCTGGAAGTATTCCTGAGCCTCGGAGCGCGTGGCGTCGACGGAAGAGAGCAAAGAAGCAATGGAGGTCTGTACCTCAGCACTAGAACGACCGGCTGCTTTGGTGGCAATGGCCGCTTCCACCGAACGCAGCCTTGCCTCAGAATCTTCGCGCTCCGAATCCTTCGCATCAACCTGCTGCAGCAGGTTATCAAGGGCCGCTGAAACGCCCTGCCGATCAGTGGGTGTTTCCTTCGGAAGATCCAACGTCAACCCAGCCTTGGTGACGGCAGTTTTGAGCTTAGTGAGAGCGCGGGCCACACTTTCTTGGGCATCGCTGCGATCGTCGTGAGGGTGCACCTCAACGGCAAATTCTCCGAAGGTGAATGCCCGCGATGTCGTCAGGTTAGTGGTGTACTGTTTTCCATCCAGTTGGACCTCACGGTCTGCCTCAACAAACGTAAGCCCCTTAGGGCCCGAGACCTGAACCTGGGTGGATACAGATTCCAGCACACGCAGTTCCGCCCGGTATGTCGCCACGGCATCGCGGACCATCTGTCCAGCCTTGGGTTTCATCGCTTTAGACAGCAGATCAGATTCTTTCTGTTTCTGCTTCTCAAGCTCCCCTAGTTCGGCTATCAACCGCTGCTCTGTCGCGAGACGGCAACTGAATTCCAATGCGTTCTGAACAGCTTCCGCAACATCCGTCCATCCTCGGACGGAATCTAACCGTGCCCGAGCCCTGGACACCTTCGCCAACACTGCCGACAGGTTCGCTTCTTCCTCACGGGCAGCTTCCATGGCTTGCTGATGCGCCTGGGTGAGTTTTTGAACTCTGCTTGAGGTCTTGGCGTGCTCATCAATGAGCTCTCTCCGTTTATCCACTGTGGCCTGCAGGTTATCGTGGTTGAGGGTCGCCACTTCCACACGCGATTGCGCTTGTTTCATTTGAGCATCGCGCGATTCTGCCTTTTTGAGGTTGTCCACCGCCATTTCCACCGCAGCCTCGGCCCCCGGCTGATCCAGCCGGACTTTCTTGCGTTCTCGCCGTGCAGATTCCAGAGCTGTGATGACGTCCTGGGCTTTCGTCAACCGCTGCTCGGCATCAATCTGTTCCGTGTACGCCTGTTGCGCCTTATCTTCCAGATCTTTTATCTGTTTGGTGGCTCGCCCAGTTTTCGTGAAGTACTTGTCATATTCTTCACGCGCTGCGGCGTAAATCCGCTCGTCGAAATCATCGGCGAAAAGGGCGCTGGCCTGTGCGGAGGCTTCGACACCATCGACTTCCGTGGTGGCTTCATTGGCCATTGCGCCGCTGAGCGAAGTAACGTCCGCCGGCACCAGATTGCCAAGATCATCCCCTTGATTGACCGTGAGCGCTTGGCGCAGGCCCAAGTCCACCTTTTCGGCGAGTAATTCGTGAAAACGATCTTCCGCCTCATTACCACTAAAATTTTCGAGTCGTGGCTTGGTGATAGTCAAGATTGATTGACCACCCCGCTCTTTAAATTCCTTGCGGATCGTGAGTTCGTAATCACCTAAGCGAAGATCTGCCTCCACGACAAACGCTGCATCCTTGCCCCGGGTCTTAAACTTCGTGACGTTCTTATCCGCCGTCGAGCGGCGGTATTTCGGATTAAGCAGCAATTGGAAGGCCGCAACAAACGTTGATTTTCCGCTTTCATTCGGGCCATGAATCACTGTGACACCCGGGGTTTGGGGCTCGATCTTCGCGTGCTCCACTCCCGCGAAGTTCCGTACCTCAAGGCGCCTGATTTGCAAGGCAGGGGCAAGTCCAGGCTCTCGGTGCCAGCCGGTGTTCTTTGACGTTGTAGCAGTCATTTTTACTCCCCCTGTCCTGCCTGGGCAGTGTGAATTCTGAACAGTAACTTCAAGGCATCATTCGCAACGTCGTCGGATTCCGAACGTGTTGCCAGCTGCTGGGCTACTTGACCGACGAAACCCGAACCGAATGAATCCTCACCCACCTGATCCAGTTCAACCAAGGTCTTTAAATCCATCCGTCGCTCGCGTGGATATAGCGCAGCAAAACCATCGGACATGGTTTCCAGCTTGTCCTCCAGCAGCGCGTTATCACTCAACGAAAGTGCCCCCGTGAGCCCGTATTTCACCGCCGTTTGCCGCTTGTTAGTCATTCGCTCTAATTGCTCAACGAATGCCTGCACATCCTCGTGGGAGTTCACCACGGCGTCCAATGCTTGAAAACGCCACTGCCCAACCTCTACTTCGTGGACCGCTAACCGCGCGGGTTCGTGGGGACGAACCGCGTTGACGGCAATATCAACAATCAGAACCTTTCCCGAATTGTTTTCACCTCCTCCGTTGGGCTCCATGTAATCGGTAACCTCGGGCGCGCCGGAGTACCACACAGTGGAATCGGGGTGCAGTTGGATTGCGGAATGTGTATCACCCAGCGCCACATAATCCATCACGCGGTCACGACATGCTTCCGCCGCTGCACTGACATCGATCAACGATGGATCAAAGGCGCGCCCAAAGCCTTCCACGGCCCCGTGGCCGACCACAACATTGATCCGAGCCTCCCAGTTTTTGCACTCCACTTCCGGAGGCCCGACCTGACGCAGCTTTTCGGCAGTCGCATAAACCAAGTCTTCGCTCGCCTGCTTGGACGTCAGCGGAGCCCCCACGATAAACGCAGGCGCCAAAGGATCTGAACGACCGGGAATCTCCCGTGGCTCACTATCGTCGAGGACAATCACCGGCGCGCGGTCGCGAGCGGCGAGGGAGCGAAACTCGTCTTTTGCATAGATACTCGCGGCATCCAGTGGATCATGGTTGCCCGGCAACAGATACACCGGGCACGGAGCCTCCGCCAGTACATCCATGGCTCGGCGATAAACCTGACGATCCAACAAGTTATCGTCGAAAACATCGCCGGCAACGACGATCGCATCACATTGTTCCTGCGCCGCCACCTGAAACAATCTCTCGACCGCAGCGAGGCGGGCTTCGTAAAACCGGGCTTGTCCGTCCTTGCCGAGGAATTTCCGTTTCATACCCAACTGCCAATCAGAGGTATGCAGGATACGAACGGTGTTATCCGTATTGGAGCTCTCTAATCGGTTAATCGCGGTCGCTTTTTCTGTCGAGGATGAATTCATGCGGGTTTTCTCCTGTCAGTGATGGACGCGGGGCGCCACGCGGGCAGTGCGCTGTTTTACGTCCGAAAAATTCTCGGTTTCGTGCAGTTGTCTAATTCGTGGTAGGTGAGCGTCAAGGCAGTTACTTCCTCGGTTCAGCTAATCTTTACCATCGTCGTCAGACAGCGCCTCGCCCCACGCGTGTCCATAATCGAACACGGGCTCGGACTCACTCAGCGATTCATAGCATCGTTCCAGCTCAGACATCGTATTGAGCTGATCCACAGTATTCCAAGTCACTGTTCGAACAGCCTTCTCCAGTTGCTCGCGCTCACCGCTATCCAGCCCCCATTCCGTTTGAGGTACCTGCCACCGCACGCGGTGCTCCGGCGCACCCCAGAACTCTTTCGGGTCAACAATATCGGGCTGCTCGTGGCCTGCATCGTCCCCACCCGTGCCGGCACCGCGCCACCGTTCTGTTCCTGATCCTTCCCCATCCAGTGGTGTCACCGTTGCCGGCACCTGCATGTACTGCATCAACCGAGTCACCGGCTCCGTATCAATCCCCCGCCAACTCAAAATCCGCAATGGCACTTCGGAAAGGTACTCACACACCGCCAGCCCCACGGCGACAACGTGCTTACATACATCCTCTCGGTCTGGACAATCGCACCACGTTCGCAGCCCGGCAAATTGCTCGTCCCCGGTGCTGTGACCTAGTAACCCGGCGACTACCGCTTCTCCGGGTCGATTACCTGTAGCCAGCGCATGAACCTCCGTGCTCTCGCGAAGCACTTCACCCAATACACCCGCGCGTTGCTTCTCGCTCAGCGGCGAAAGCACCAATTGCACATCAAACGGCTGTAACTGACTTCCCGCCACCAAGGCTGCGGCACTATCGGTATCAAACGCCAAATCGTGGACCTTCCCGGCGCGAAAGTACTCTCGTCCGCGCGCCACCCGTCCACTATCGGTTTTGTTGACGAGTTGCTGCATCAAAACACGCGCCACCCAACTCTCGCGGAATCCATGTTCCTGCTGCCCACGAGCACCGGCTACACCCGTTTTGCCGCCTTTGGGCCGAGCATTGCTTGCCGAATCGCTCGGCTGCGTTCCCGCCACCTCTGCCCGTGATTGCTTCCGGCGCCGCCACCCTGCGAAATCGGCAATAATGACGTTGTCTCCCCACCGCGTGGTCTTGTCTTCTGTCATCACTTACCGTCCTTTGTGCGCGGTTGTTTGGTGTGCACTCGGTGCCTCTTTTTTGTTTCCGCCGACGCCCCTCGCGCTTCCTCCGTCGCCGTCCGCAAGCGCCACAGCTCCTTGAGTTCATCATCTCCGAGGTTAGCGATCCAGCCTTCACCGGTGCCGATGATTCCTCCGGCTAGCTCTCGCTTGCCCGAAATGATGTCGTTGATCCGTTCATCCAAGGTGCCTTCGACTACGAGTTTGTACACGGTCACATCCCTGTTTTGTCCGATACGATAGGCGCGATCTGTAGCTTGGTCTTCCACCGCTGGATTCCACCAGCGGTCGATGTGCACAACCACGCTAGCCTCGGTCAATGTGATGCCCGTGCCTCCGGCGCGAACGGAAAGGACCATTGCCGGCGGTCCGTCACTGTTGGGTGACTGGAATTGCTGCACCATCTGGGCACGTTTTTTTCGTGGCACCCCGCCGTGCAGCATGGGGATGGGTTGACCATACATCCGCTCCAACTCGGGCAATAGCATCGCGCCGAAACTGGGGAATTGGGTGAAGATCAGCGCTTTGCGGCCGTCTTGACGTGCCTGCTCTAAAATTTCGAAGGCCTTTTGAACTTTTCCGGACCGATGTTTGCCGTCATACATCAGCGCCGAGCCATCGCCTGCGAAATGCGCTGGGTGGTTACATATCTGCTTGATGCGCACCAATGCACCGAGGATGTTTCCGCGGCGGTCCCCAGTGCGGTCACGCAGGCGTTGTTCAATATCGTCGATATAGGCTTTATACAGCGTGGCCTGTTCCGGAGATAACGGAACCTTCTGAACGATTTCGGTCTTCTGGGGCAAGTCCAGGCCGATTTCCGTATCTGTTTTCAACCGGCGCAATAAGAATGGGGAAACCAGTCGTCGCAGCCTTTCCCGAGCCTCTTCATCTCCATAACGTTCGATGGGGATGGCAACTCTGTTTTGGAATGCGGCGGCACTGCCTAATAACCCAGGATTGACGAAATCCAGCAAAGAATACAAGTCGGCCAATCGGTTTTCCACGGGTGTGCCCGTCAGCGCGATGCGGTGATGTGCCCGAAGCGATTTTACAGCCTGGGTTTGTTTTGCCACAGGGTTCTTGATCGCCTGCGCCTCGTCCGCAACCACGCGCCCCCATTCCACTTGTGCATACCGCTCCGTGTTGCGTTGCACACGACCGTAGGTGGTCACCACCACGTCATGCTGTGGGGCGCTAGCCGTGAAGGACTCATCATCCGTCACTCGCCCATGGTCGACTAAGACCCGCAGGCTCGGCACGTGACGGTGGGCCTCGGACTTCCACGCTTCCACCACGCTGGTGGGAGCAACAACCAAAGTGGGCGAGCCCACGGGCTCAACCGGCACAGCACCAGCCAGGCCGGACTCAACCGGCACAGCACCAGCCAGGGCGCCTTCTTCAACCGGGGAATTTGTCGGCCCATCCAGCGTCCCCTGCGCTTTCTCCCACGCCACTAGGGCCAAGATCTGCAATGTCTTTCCCAACCCCATGTCATCTGCCAGGACTGCCCCCACCCCGTGCTGAGCCATCCACGCCAGCCAGTTCACACCGCGGCGTTGATGATCCCGCAGCGGTGTAATTACGGTTTGCGGAATGTCCACTGCCTGCATGGGCGCCACTTCAGCCTGCCCACGGAGCAACCGAGATACCCAGCCCTCGGCCTCAATAGTCAACACGTGTTCTGCGGCGTTGTCGCTGGGGTCCAAGGCATCGGCGGCCAACACATCGCGCAACGTCACTGTGGTGGGCCCATCGATGAGACTTTCGTCCTCATCCGTCCCGGTGACCGCTCCGATCCACTGCTGTGCGCGCTGCAAAGCTGTGCGGTCCAGGTATACGTAATGCCCGCCCAGCTGCACGATGGTGGAGGCCGATTCCATCAGGGTCCGTTGCTCTTCCTCGGTGAGCTCATACCCACCCAGCGATACGTCAACGGAAAAATCGAGCAGCTGGTCCAACCCCACTTTTCCACTTCCTGGCCCCTGCCCCACGGGAATGACCTTGGTTCGCACATTGGGCTGCACCCGCGTCCACCCTCGTGGAACCATCACGTCAACCCCCACCGACTTGAGGGCATCAACACCATGGGTCAGCAGGTCCACAACCTCCTCGGACTGTAATGTCATCCCCAGTGTGCGGTCGCGGGTGTAATCTCCGGTCAGCAGGTCGGCCGTCGGCATCCAAATACCGGTCTGCAGCCACGTCGCCACCGCCACAGCAGCCCCAGTGAGAGGCTCCCACGCCGCTTGTGCGCGTTTGAACTGAACTCGGAAGGCCGTCTTGAGGCTGTCGGGGACTTCCGCGGCTACCGCCGGTTGCACCGGGGAGTTGCTGAGGCTGTACCCAATGTCCAACCGCCACGTGGGTTCATCGAGGTCGGCCTGCGCGACGGCGTCGGGGTCAGAAAGAATGAGCACCAACTTGAAGGCGTCCCGCAAGGCTGAAGCTCGCCACTGCCCTAGGTGGGTGACGGTCGCCCCGGCAACACGCTTAGCTGCCTTACCTGTCACCAAACCGCGCACGAAATCGTTGGCCAGCTCACCGGTTAAATGCCGGTCACGTTGCAAATAACTCAAGGCAATCCAGTGCGCTATTCCCTCGGCGAACTGGGCTGCAGGCCCGCTGCTGCCGTCCGGGTCGGCTGGGGTGTTTTTTGTGATGACGCCCGGCGCCGCCCGATCGAATGCCGCAATCGTTTCTTGATGGTCCCCGGGTGCGATGGTCCACCGGGGATACCATGCGTCGTCGACCTTTTCGACCCCGATGAGTAGGCGTCCGGACCGCACGAGGGCGTCGGTAAAGGCAAAAAGGTCACAAATATATACAGACTCTGGGGCGACCCCGGGGCAAAGCCCGCCAGCACCCCCTGAATGTTCATTCACATACTCGCATAAAATCTGCAGAAACCGCACCGCCCGTTCAGGCTCCAAAGCCGCCACCGGAACCCCCACCCGGCGCAGTCGTCCCTTGGGGGTCGCAAGCCACAAATTCTTAGTCTGACGGTAATGAAATCTACGTAGTTCTTTCAGCAAAACCCAAGGTAGATCGTCAGGTGTGAGCTCCGAAAGATCGTTGATGATGCGGTGGCCCGCCACACGTTCAATCCACACCCAAAGCTCGCCTTGCGGACGCGACACAAGGTGGATTTGGTGGGTGAAAACCTCCGTCAAAGTATTTACCTAACTAACGAAAAACAAGGCCAGATGAACCGAACAACAGTGGCAATTACTCTACTCCGATAACGTGAAGACAGATGTTGACGTCAATTTAACGAGGAGATTTCTGACCGTGTCAGAACACACATGGTTCCTGATAGCCATGGTGGCCTACCTCATCGCGATGCTCGCGATCGGCCTCTTTAGCTTCAGGAAGAATGACGAATACGAAGACTACATGCTCGGTGGGCGCGGGCTACACCCCTTTGTTGCGGCCATGTCCGCCGGAGCTTCCGATATGTCCGGCTGGCTTCTGTTGGGTCTGCCCGGCGCACTGTACATGTCCGGTTTCTCTGAGCTGTGGATTGCTATCGGACTGCTGATCGGCGCCGCGGTTAACTGGAAGATTACCGCTCCCCGCTTGCGCGCCTACACAGAAATGGCCAACAACTCTATTACGGTGCCCAGCTTCTTCGAGAACCGTTTCCAAGATCGTAGCCGCGTTTTACGCGTGGCAGCCAGCTTGGTCATTCTGGTTTTCTTCACCTTCTACGTGGCATCCGGAATGGTCGCAGGTGGCAAGTACTTCCAGTCCACCTTCGAGTCGGGCTACCTCACCGGTATTATCATCATCGCCGGCGTGACCGTCATCTACACCTTTGTCGGTGGCTTCTTGGCAGTTTCCCTGACGGATACTGTCCAGGGCGTGATCATGTTCTTCTCCCTGTTGCTGGTTCCAGTCATGGCGCTAATCACCATGGACGATCCCGGCGCGATCTTCTCCTACCAGCTAGAGAACGCGTACGGTCTGGGAACGATCGATCCAAACCAGCACTGGTTCTCCCTATTCACCGGGGTATCCTTCATCACGATCATCTCTAACCTGGCATGGGGCTTGGGCTACTTCGGCCAGCCACACATCATCGTGCGTTTCATGGCGCTGCGTTCCACCTCGGATGCCCGCTCCGGCATGATCTACGGTGTGGGTTGGATGTTCCTGTGCATGGTTGGCGCTGTATTCGTGGCGATCATTGGTCCGGCATTCTTCGGGATGGATCCAAGCATCGCCATCACGGACCAGACCAGCTTTGAAACGATCTTCCTGGACATGGGCCGTATCCTGTTCCACCCATTGATCGCCGGTTTGGTTCTCACTGCAGTGCTGGCCGCGATCATGTCCACCATTTCCTCACAACTGCTGGTCGTCTCATCTGCATTGATCGAGGACATCTACAAGGGCCTGATCAACAAGTCCGCTTCGGACAACACGCTGAAGATGCTCTCCCGGCTGTCGGTTCTGGTTGTTGCTCTAATCGCCTTCGCACTGTCTCAGGATCCGGATTCCGCAGTGCTCAAGCTTGTGGAGTTCGCGTGGGCGGGCTTCGGTGCCTCCTTCGGCCCCGTTGTCATTGGCGCGCTGTACTGGCGCCGTCTGAATGCCGCTGGCGCAACGGCTGGCCTCATTACCGGTGCCGTGGTTGCCTTCATTTGGGGCGGTCTGCCTTCCTTCGGCGTCATGGAGAAGCCATTCGGTCTCTACGAGATGATCCCTGGCGTACTGTGCAACATCATCGCCATGGTCATCGTAACCAACATGACCAAGGCACCAAGCAAGGAAGTTACCGATACCTTCGACGCAGTTGCGAAGCTGTCCAAGGTAGCAGAGCGTAATCCAGACCAGGATATCGAGCGCGCTGCGGAGGCAATGTCCAAGAACTAGTTGTTCGCCCCACCGGGGACTGAACTTTTACACGGCCATCGCTGTCTAATAGGACATGCGGTGGCCCTTTTCGTTCCCGACCCCCCTCTCAGCCCGTCCCCCTGTTCAACGTCCTGTTCGACTTCCTACTCACTTTCCACCTCACACCCCAGTTCTCACCGCCCTTTCATCGCGGCCACGGCTCCAGCTGTTGATGTCAGCCGTCATTGCCATCGCCGTGGGGTGTACCGTCCCCTTACCCTCGCGCTATTCCTCAGCGCCCTCCTCCCACGACCAACAAACCCTCGTGACAGCCCTTGAATCCGTTCACACAATCCCCACCCGGCCCCGAATCTTGGGATACTCCCGCGAGCGGTTCGGCCATGGCTGGGGAACGCACGTCACCGCCAGCGGACAATTCTGTACTACTCGGCAGATTCTGATGCAGGCTACTTTTTCCACCGACGCCCCCACGCCCTCCCCCGCTCCCATCACGTGCGGGGTTAAATACCCTCGGGGCGTCGGCCCACCAGATCCCTATACCGGCAAGCTACTCCAAGCCAGCCATGTGGACGTCGACCACATCGTGCCGCTGAGCGCCGCGTGGGATCTCGGGGCCTATCAGTGGGATGAGCAAAAACGTGTGCGATTCGCAAACGATATGCAGTGGAATCTGGTGGTCGTCGATTCGACTGTGAACAGGGACAAATCCGATGCCACCCTGAGCGAATGGATGCCACCCGCTATTACCGCGCACTGCTCGTATGCAGCGCGCTTCGTGGCAGTCGTCGCACGCTATGAGCTAGCACTACCGGAGGCGGACATCGCTACAGCACGTAAGGCGTGCGCACTGTAACCGGGTGCCCCGCATAGCGCGTGCTATGACTTTCCCCAATCAATCTGGTTGAGTGTTAAGCATGAATACAGTCATTGTTGCTCTCCACATCCTCACTGCGATCTTGCTCATCGGACCAGTTGCTGTTTCCTCATCGGCCTACGCCCCCACCTTCCGCAAGGCCGCAGCCGGTGATGCCGGAGCCACGGGCGCCCTGCGGTTCATCTTCCGCACCACGCGCACCTACGGTCTAGCTTCGTTGATCGTTCCTACCTTGGGTCTGATCGCGTTCCTCACCAGTGAAGCCGCTCGCGAGAACTACGCTTTTCACGCGGCAATCCTCATCGCCGTCATCGCGTGGGGCTTCCTGTTGGCTGTCGTGATCCCAACGCAACGCAAGGGCCTAATTAAGTTGGGTGCTCTAGATCCATCCGATAACCCAGCCTCCGACAAGGAAGCCGCTGCGGTTCAGAAGCTGAGTACCGAGAAGGTGCCAGGTAAGGCCGCGATGTTCGGCGGAATCTTCAACCTGCTGTGGATCATCACTGCGATCCTGATGTTCGTCTAAAGTCGCCGGGCCCCGGCCCCCGAACCCCGGGGGTCCCTCCCTTATCAAACGGCAGGGCTAGCAAACCTCCAACGGTGGGGTTCGCAAACCACCAACTGCAGGGCACGCAAACCACCAACGGTGGGGCCTTGTGGTAAGACAACAAAAAGACCCGGGTCAGCTCCTTGCCAGGAGGTGACCCGGGTTCCGCGCTATTTAGCGGCGTCCGCGGAAGCGATCACCGCGCCCACCGCGATCATCGCGGTTGAAACCGCCACGGCCTCCGCGATCTCCGCGATCCCCGCGTTCGCCGTGCCCGCGGCGGTCACCGCCACGGAAGTCATCGCGATCACGGTTACCCCGTCCGCGGCCGCCAAAGCCGCGATCGCGAGATTCGTTCCAATCCCCACGGCCGCCACGACGATCATCACCGCGTCGGTCATCACCGCGGAAGCGATCACCACGACCACCACGACTACCACGATCGCCACGACCACCGCGATCCCTATCGCCACGGCCATCACCGCGACGATGGCTGGCGGGGCGACCGTCTGGTGCTCCTGGATCCGGCTCAATATTGATCAACTGGCCCGATACGCGGGTTTTATCCAGCTGCTCAAAAACCTCGCGTGGTAGGTCCGCTGGAAGCTCGATGAGAGAGTGCTCGGAGAAAATGTTGATGCGGCCAAAATCGCGAGAGTTCAGACCACCCTCGTTGGCAATCGCACCTACGATGGCGCCTGGGCGCACGCGCTGGCGATGACCCACGGACAAGCGGTACACCGCCATCTCGTTGCCGTTGCGGTCCGTAACCCGCGGAGCTTCCTTATTAAAGCGTTCATTGAAGCTGCGGTAGCTACCGCCACCGGAGCGACCTTCATCGCCGTAACGATCTTCGCGACGACGCCGAGCTGGGCGCTCGTCCTTTGGCATTTCCTTCATCAGGAAATCTTCGCCGGCTTGGATCTGTGCAGCGAGAGCCGCAGCAATGTCCTCCATTGGAGTTTCAGTGGACGCTGCGAATTCGGTCACCAACTCGCGGAATACAGGCAGTTGAGTATCGCCCAAGCTGTCCTGCAGCGCCTCACGGAACTTGTCCTTGCGTGCGTCATTCACCGCGTCAACGGAAGGCAGTTCAATCTCGTTCAGCGTGGACTTCGTGGCCCGCTCGATAGCCTTCAGCAAGCGCCGCTCACGGGGCGTCACAAACAAAATTGCCCGACCGGAGCGACCGGCACGTCCCGTACGGCCAATGCGGTGCACATAGCTCTCGGTATCGTGAGGAATATCGTAGTTGAACACGTGAGTAATGCGGTCCACGTCCAAACCACGCGCAGCCACGTCCGTGGCGACCAGGATATCCAGACGTCCGTCCTTCAGCTGATCGACAGTGCGCTCACGCTGTGCCTGGGCGATGTCGCCGTTGATGGCAGCAGCGTTGAACCCGCGGGCACGCAAGCGCTCGGCCAACTCCTCAGTCTCGTTCTTGGTGCGAACGAACATGATCATGGCCTCGAACTCGGTGACCTCAAGAATCCGAGTCAGGGCATCCAGCTTGTTACGATGATTGACGAACAAGTAATCCTGCTCGATATTCTCGCTGGTCCGCTGAGTGGACTTGACCGTGATTTCCTGCGGGTTGTTCAGGTACTGCTTGGACAACCGACGAATACCCGCTGGCATCGTGGCGGAGAACAACGCAACCTGCTTGTCCTCTGGAGTGTCCTCAAGGATGCGCTCCACATCTTCCTGGAAACCCATGTTGAGCATTTCATCGGCTTCATCCAGCACCATGAATCGCAGCTCAGAGATATCCAAGCTGCCCTTATTCAAGTGGTCAATGACACGCCCCGGGGTTCCCACGACGATGTGGGCACCGCGACGCAAGCCGGAAAGCTGAATGCCGTAGGCTTGGCCACCGTAAATGGGCAGAACATGGATTCCACCCAGATGAGTAGCGAAGGACTCGAAGCTTTCGGCTACCTGCAGCGCGAGCTCACGGGTGGGAGCTAGCACCAAAGCCTGCGGGTGGCGCTTGGATGGATCAATACGGGCCAAGATTGGCAGCGCAAAAGCCGCCGTCTTACCTGTACCGGTTTGTGCCAGTCCAACAACATCTTTGCCGTCCATCAGGACAGGGATGGTTTGTTCCTGAATTGGCGAAGGCGCTTCGAACCCAACCTTCTTCACGGCTTCCAGTACTTCACTGGTCAGCCCCAGGTTGTCGAAGGACGGGCCCTCAGTTACTTGTTCTTTATCATCTGCGGCCGCTTCAACCACTGGTTCAGTGTGGTTCTCTTGGCCGGAATTTACATCTTGCTCTTGTTCTTGCACGTTCTCGGCCTTCTCAGAATCCACTGCCTCACCAGTCGCGTCAGGTTCAATTCCCAACACATCAGACACATCTAGGGGCGAATTGTCCGCCCCTTCACGCAGTTCTTTCTGAGATACCGACTCGTCCGTAACCGGCTTTTGCACGTCGCCGGTGACGTTTTCAGTATCACTCATTGGGGTCAACCTTACGCCTTCGTGGCGGATTAAGCGATTCTGCGTGCTCGCCGTGGCACAAACGCGGCTTGAAGTGCGGGTAGATTTCACCCGTTGCACCGGAAACGTTCGCGATGATTCGCCGATACGATCCAGGCTATGCCTCGATACAATCCAGCAAGTTTTTGGCCGCCAGCTGCCCACTTCGCACCGCGCCATCCAAAGTCGGGGTGGCATGATGGGTTCCCGCCAGGAAAATCCGCTGTTGAATGTCCTGACGTACCTGACTGTCCTTAATCGCATGGGTGGGGGCAATGATCGGCTTGGCATTGGGCTGGTCCTGACGCTTCACCAACTCCCACTTGCTGGAATCCACTCCGAATAAAACCCCCAAGTCCTGCTGGATCCTACGATCACTAGGCAGTGGTTCGGAGGAGTGCACGACGTTACACGCCACGAGGTGCCGATCGGGCGCGTAGCTCGGCGCAGCCGCCGTCAATTCCGCAGCCCCCGCAATGGGCGATTTCCCTGTGCCGTCCACGGTAAATAGCGGGCGCTGGGCAATCGGCTCGTCAGAGACAAACCACCAACTGGAAATACCCACGATTTTGGGCATGGGGGTTCCTACTAGCGCGTTTTCATCCTTCGGCCGTACGGCCAGCACGACGCGTTCGTACTCTTCCACCCGCAGCTCTCCTGTGAGTGCGTTGCGGATATGCAGCTTCACACCCCCGGCACCTCGCTCATCAATCTCGATGGACTCTATCGGTGAATTCATTTCGAAACGGCACCCCGGGATTCTCGCCATAGTGGCCGAAATCTCACCCATGCCGTTATCGGGGACCGCCAGATTGCCGCGCATGAGGGACATCAATAGCCACTTAGCAAACGTCGCACTGGAAGCACCTTCCTTGTCGTACAGGAAAGCCTCCACCAACGGGTCCAGCGCAACCTTGCGCAGTGCGCGTTTCACCCCACTTTTATCCAGCGATTCGGCGACTTCCATATCGCGGACTTTGTCGCTTTTACGCAGACTGCGCAGTTCCAGACTTGACCGGTGTGGCATCTCTTTACTGATCCATCGTTGCAACCCCCAAAGGTCACGCAACGAGAACGCCGAATCGAAGGATGAGCGCAAGAAAGCGGGAATCAGCGCCGGTGCGCGTACTGGATCCATGATTAGCGCGTGGCCTTGGTCGGTCAGGGTCTGAATACCGGGTTGGAAAGTTCTAATTCCCAGGGCCGCGTATTCGCCCGGGCGCAGAATCTCTTTCAGTGCGGGGTACCACGAATTGAACAGCTGGAAGCCGTGATCAATGGTCATGTCATCGATGCGCTCTGATCGCACGTGACCGCCGAGCATATCCCTCGACTCAATCACCACACAGCGCTTACCCGCGTTTCGCAACGTTCGGGCAGCAGCAAGACCAGCGATGCCGCCTCCAATGACTGCTATTTCACCCATATCGACTAACCGTCTTTGGCCTTTCCATGAACGTCTTCGTTTCGCGTTGCCTAGTTCCCAGCAATTATTCCCTAATCGTATCTAACCAGCCTATGAACTGCGGGATGGCCTGAGCTCCACAAGTGAGGCGAACACCTGTTCTATTTTTTTCGACGCCCTGCGGCCCTTGTCCGATACCCTCCCTAGGCTGACGATCACATCGAAAGCGAGACCCAGAACACAACCAGCAGCACACACCAACCAATCGACCACAAAGCACCAATGCGCTTCAATGGAAGGACGATCCCCATGATCGAATCGAACAAAAGCATCAAGAACACGATCCCCCTAGTTCCAGCGCATTCCACGGAACTGGCTGCGCAACGGATTGCCGGTCTCCTCGCACACCCGCGCAGCTTGATCCGCATCGCACCTTCGTGGGCCGCGCCGCAAACAACGCTGGAGGCTTCCCGGGAACACGGAACCCAAACTACCGTTCGCGCCTATCGGCGGCGCATTTCGGCCACCGCGTGGCGTCGGATAATCGGAGAAAACCCACCCGTAAGTTCAACCCCCGAAGGCCGAGCACCCGATCTGTATGTTGTGACTCTCCACGCGATCGTCAGCGGAGATACGATCGCTGTGGATTCGAGCTTGCGCAGCCATACGGCGACAATCCATTCACTATTCCGACTAGTAATCGGCACGGCCGTGCACGACGTGGAAAGAATTGCAGAAGCCCAAGGCGATGGCTCCCGGGCGTGGACCTGGCATGCACTGATGACCGGACAGCAACTGCGCCAGCGGGGTTCCGCACTGGCGGAATCACCTCATGGCCGCGCGGCCTAGGCAAACCGCCCGGCGCGGTGCACCCCCCCTAAACGCACCCCGCAGCTGCACACACTGGAAAACCTTGCCTTCTGTGCGCACCCCGCAGCTGCACACACTGAATAACCTTGCCTTCTGTGCGCACCCCGCAGCTGCACACACTGAATAACCTAGCCTTCTGTGCGCACCCCGCAGCTGCACACACTGAATAACCTAGCCTTCTGTGCGCACCCCGCAGCTGCACTCAGTGCATAACCTAGCTTTCTGCGCACACCGAGAAGCAAGACGAACTTAACCGAGTTCGCCGTTAACAAAACCGCCATCAAAGGCATCCACGGATCCGTCATCGAGCGGAGCCAACAGAGATTCCCACTCGCGGGCTTGGACCTCAGCCACTGCCAAAGCATTGAACAGTAGATCGAAATCGGTGAACGTTCCCAGCTCCAGCACTTCCTTAGTGAGTTCACCTATGTCCGCGACCGTGGCTTGGTACAGCTCGTACCGTTCGTCGTCATCGAGATCCAAGTCCTCACTGAAAAGCTCCGATTCTGCCTGCTCGATGAGGATGTCGAAATCCTCACCGAAGGCCACAAAGCGCACCAAAGCCTGCGCGCCCTCGTCACCATCTGACAGCTGAACGTGAAGGAGCGAACCGTCACCGACCTCGGCGCTGACAGCTAGCGCGTCGCGGGAATCCTGCACGAACTCCAAATTGGATATACGATCGTCAGTCCCCTCCAGCAGGTCGTGAAGCACAGTGACCAGCTGATCGGTTGTCATGTGCTTATTGACTTCTTCAACCGCACCCTCGACGGAGAACACAACGCTCACAAGGGCAGCTTCGAACCGTTCCTCATTTACACCGTCTTCGTCCTCGATACCAGCTTCTTCCGCACCCCCGTCGGCATCTCCGTCAGATTCACTGTCGAGTTCATCGGTTTCGAATTCATCGTCTACGGCCGCTGCGAGTTCAGAATTCTCCACGTCGCTGCCGTCGGCGCCGTCTTCATCCGTGCGCGCCACAAAAACATTGGCGGCATCGATGGTGGAAAGTCCCCCCTCAACTTCGATGTGCTGGAACTGAATCTCCAGTTCTGGCGCAATCGGTACCAGGAGCAACCCGTCAACCACCCGGGATTCAATGCCCACTTCGTCCAAAGCCTCGGCGATCCTGCTGTAGAAACTCACGCTCACAAGCCTCCTTGGGGAGTAAACCCCATGTAAAAGTCTGGGTCAGTACCCCTGTACACACCGACTTGCGTCAGCGTTAGCACCATCGTAACCCCAGCTGTGCACGATGTCAGTCCCATCAGTAAACAAAACATGGGGGATCACCCTATCGGCCTGGGCGGGGCATTGCCACGGAGCTCTCATCACCGGACCAACCATCCATGCGGAAATGCTGCCATGCCCGCCGGACGTCCGCGCGAGGATCGTGCACCGTGAATGATTCGCGCTCCATAATCCTGGTTGCACGATTCGATAACTCGTACCTTTCCCACCCCGGATCGTCACCCCAAATGAAACGACCCCAAGCCTCCTGCATCTGCTCGGTCAACACCGACTGCTCTTGACCCAGTAATAATTTGGCCTTCGATGCACCCGTATCACCAAAGAGCGCCGATAACTCCATGGAGTGCATAGCACCAATACCCAACCTCCTCAGCATCGCCGGCGCGTAGTCGTACCGATACATCCACACATCGTGGTCATGTTGACTATGCAATTCCGCCAGCCGAACCGACTGGGCCCAAAACACCGCATCCGTCAACAAGTGAGCGAAGTTCGATCGCTTCCCTAAATCGCCATACGCATTTGAGATCTCATCAAAGCCCACCGGATCATGAGCCTGCAGCATTCGACGAGCTGCGTCCGCCCGGGAACCCTTGGAGAAATAGAGCAGCTGGGCCACCGAGAGCTCATCATTGTTGGTACCAATCAGCATAGGTGTGGGGGCCTGCCGGCCCTCCTTAAACTGTTGCAGAGGATGGCGCGGCATTAACTCTCCCCCGATCGACGTGCCGAAACATGGATTGAGCTCCTTGAGCCCTCCCCCGCGCCACAGCATTTGCTGTCCAGCCCGGACGACATCCGCCACCGGCACCGCCCTCAGCTCCTTTGCCGTTGCCGTGCGTGGCACAAGACCCGAATACTGCACAAGCTTGCGCGCCCACACCCGTGCCTGTACCGCTGTGTGAACCCCCATCACAGGGGCAGACTGCATGATTACTCGGTCGTACAGACCGTGTGATGCGGGACTGGACATCAACGCTGCGATCGCCGCGCCACCCGCGGATTCCCCCATGAGCGTGACCCGGGCGGGGTCACCTCCGAACGCTGCAATATGCCGGTGCACCCACCGCAATGCTGCAATCTGATCACTCAAGGCGGGATTTGGTTCCCAGTGCTCCGTCCCCTCCCACCCGAGCGACGTAAGATCCACGTACCCCAGTGTGCCCAGCCGGAAATTCACCCCCACGTAGACGCAATCAATCTCCTTAGAAAAATTGAACCCCCTCAGCACTGCCGTGTGGGATGCACCCGAGAAAAACCCGCCCCCATGGAAGTACACGACCACGGGCAGCTGGGCGTCGGAATAAGGGCGCACCACATCCAAATTCAAACAGCATTCATCGCCGACCACACGGTCGCCCCACCCGTATGTCGTTTGAGGTGCCACCGGGCCATACTCTGTACCGTCCCACACCCCGTTCCACGTGGCTGGACGTGGCGGCTCCCAGCGCGCGGCCGTGCCATAGGGAATGCCCCGCCACGTACAAACCCCCTCAATAACCATGCCCGCAATCGGACCGGAGGCAGTTTCAACGATGGGACGGTTTGCGAACTTCACATTTCCAACATAATTGCTACCTCGCCCCCATGGACGAAAAATCTGTAGCCTAAACGCTATGAATTCACCACTAAAGAAATTTCTACCCTTCGGTCGGAAGAGCGATCAATCCAATACCTCCACCACATCCCAACGGGGTAGCCAGGGAAATAACTCCAACGGCTACCCCAACGGTCTGATCGCCACCCGATTCTTTGCCGCAATTGACCGAAGCGCACAGATTCAAGCGCCCGCTATTCGGTCTTACGTGCAAAAGCTGACAGAGAAGAACGCGGATAAGTCGCTGGACGAAAAGCAAGCGATTCTCGACAAGCACTTCATGAACTTGCTGACTGGCACCGGTGCAGGCACCGGTGGTATTGCCGCCGTTCCGGGCCTGGGTACCCTGCTTTCCATCGGTGCCGTCGGTGGTGAATCCCTGTTAGTACTCGAGGCATGCGGACTGTACTCCCTAGCATCTGCCCACTTACACGGCATTAACATTGATGACGAGGAAAAGCGTCGCGCGATCGTACTCCTGACCGTGTCCGGCGCTGATGACAATGAACTGGTTAGCGCATTGTCTCAGGGGTCCACGATGGCCTCAGTCAAGTCCCTGCGCGGTGTAACCAAGGCTCCCCAAAAAGACTTGCCCATGATCAACGGAGTGCTGGGCAAGTTGGCCTTGCGACAGATACGCAAGGCCTTCGCCAAGGGAATGTTCCGCAAGATCATGCCGTTCGGCATTGGCCTGGTTTTAGGGGTCACCGCCAACCGCGCCATCGCGAAGACCATGATCGAGCAGGTGCACCGTTTCGTGGCGGAAGCCGGCCAGCAAACCTCGGTGGAGTAGCCGTAGCCACCTTGCTACCCAGTAAGAGATGACAGCTGAACACGGACGTCAGACCGGCTTCCTCTGCCAGCGACATCGCACACCTTTATGGGGGCATAATAAAGCGCGTTTCAACTGCATATATCTCAATAACAGCCCAACCCCCTACGCCGTAGGCTATAGAGCGAATTGTAGTAGGGTGGTTGGACGGGACTTTAAAGTCATAAAAGAAAGAGGCGAGGACCTGCTGTGAGCAGCGCAAATTTCGGTCAGAACGAATGGCTGGTAGACGAAATGTACCAGCAGTACAAGCAGAACCCGCAGTCGGTTGATGCCGACTGGCGCGAATTTTTCGAGAAGAACGGTTCGGCGGGTGCTTCTGACAATAAGGCATCCACCCAGCAGCAGAATGCTGCGGGCAGCGCCTCCACCCAGTCAGTTCAGCCATCCCCAGAGAGCAACACCAAAGCTCCCACGGCCAAGGCTAAAGAGACTCAGGTGGACAGTACCCGTCATAAGGTCGCACGGCCCATACCAACACGTGTAGCTCCGCCAGCTCCGAAACAGCCCGTTGAGGCACCGGAGCCAGGCGAGACGGTGCTGCGTGGCCCGGCCAAAGCCGTTGCCAAGAATATGGACATTTCCCTGGAACTCCCGACGGCTACCTCCGTCCGGGATATGCCAGCGAAGCTCATGTTCGAAAACCGAGCAGTGCTTAATGAAACTCTGATTGCCCGCGGTGGCGGCAAGATCAGCTTTACGCACATCATTGGTTACGCCCTGATCCAGGCTGTCAAGGCGCACCCAGACATGAACAATAGTTACGCGGTGGTGGATGGGAAGCCCACCCTGGTTACCCCAGAGCACATTAACTTGGGCTTGGCTATCGACATGCAAGCCAAGAACGGCTCCCGTTCCCTCGTGGTCGCCGCAATTAAGGAAGCCGAGACGCTGGGCTTCAATGAGTTCGTAGAGAAGTACGAAGACATTGTTGTTCGCGCACGCAAGGGCAAGCTGACGATGGATGACTTCAGCGGAGTTACCATCTCGCTGACCAACCCAGGTGGAATCGGCACCCGCCACTCCGTGCCACGCCTGACCAAGGGGCAGGGCGCCATTATCGGTGTGGGATCCATGGATTACCCAGCTGAATTCGCCGGCGCATCCGAGGACCGTTTGGGCGAGATGGGCATCGGCAAGCTGGTCACGATGACCTCCACTTACGACCACCGCATCATCCAGGGCGCCGAGTCCGGCGAGTTCCTGCGCACTATGAGCCGTTTGCTTGTTGACGATGCGTTCTGGGATAGCATTTTCGAGTCCATGCGCGTGCCTTACGCCCCTGTGCGCTGGAGCCAGGACCTGCCGAACATCGGAGTGGATAAGTCCACCCGTGTTATGCAGCTGATCGAGGCCTACCGCGCTCGCGGCCACCTCAAGGCGGACATCAACCCACTGCAGTGGACCCACCCTGGCCTGCCCATGCCAGACAAGTCCGACTTGGATATTGAATCTCACGGATTGACCCTGTGGGACTTCGACCGCACCTTCAACGTAGGTGGCTTTGCAGGTCGCGAAACCATGACCCTCCGCGAGGTCCTCGCAACACTGCGTAAGGCCTACACCCTTAAGGTTGGTTCTGAGTACACCCACATCATGGACGCCTCCGAGCGCCAGTGGCTGCAGGACCGCATCGAAGAGGGCCAGGCTTCCTTCTCCCCTGCTGAACAAAAGTACATTCTGCAGAAGCTCAATTCCGCTGAGGCGTTTGAGAACTTCCTGCAGACCAAGTACGTGGGCCAAAAGCGCTTCTCCCTAGAGGGTGCCGAAACCCTAATCCCAATGATGGATGCAGCCATCGACCGTGCAGCTGGGGCCGACCTCGACGAGGTCGTTATCGCAATGCCGCACCGTGGTCGCCTGAACGTGCTTGCCAACATCGTTGGCAAGCCCTATTCCAAGATCTTCACCGAGTTCGAAGGCAACATCGACCCAGCTGCTGCTGGTGGTTCCGGAGACGTGAAGTACCACTTAGGCGACAAGGGCCACTACCACCAGATGTTCGGCGACGGCGAAATCGACGTCTCGTTGGCAGCTAACCCTTCCCACCTCGAGGCTGTTAACCCAGTCATGGAGGGCATCGCGCGCGCGAAGGAAGATCTGCTGGATCGTGGCAAGGATATGCACACCGTAATGCCAGTTCTATTACACGGTGATGCCGCCTTCGCCGGTCTGGGTGTGGTTCAGGAAACCATCAACCTGTTCAAGCTGGATGCGTACAGCGTCGGTGGTACTGTTCACATCGTTGTAAACAACCAGATCGGTTTCACCACCACCCCAGATGCAGGCCGTTCCACCCACTACGCCACCGACCTGGCCAAGGGCTTTGACTGCCCGGTATTCCACGTCAATGGTGATGACCCAGAGGCCTGCGTATGGGTAGCCCAATTGGCTGTCGATTACCGCAACCGCTTCGGTAAAGATGTCTTCATCGACCTGGTTACTTACCGTCGCCGTGGTCACAACGAGGCAGACGACCCATCGATGACCCAGCCATTGATGTACGACATCATCGGCGACCTGGCCACTTCTCGTGCGCAGTACACTGAGGCCCTCATTGGCCGTGGCGACCTGTCCGAAGAGGATGCGGAGAAGGTGCAGCGCGACTTCCACGATCAGTTGGAGACCGTGTTCAACGAGGTTCGCAAGGCCGAAAAGGGCGCCAAGGCCAAGGAGCAGCTGGGTATCACCCGATCCCAGGAGTTGCCCCACGGCCTGGATACCTCCGTCCCGCGCGAGCTGGTTGAAAAGATCGGTGACCTGTTCTACGACGTTCCTGAGGGCTTTGAGCCACACCCACGTGTTAAGCCAGTCATCAAGCGCCGTAAGCAGATGTCTCGCGAGGGCAAGATCGACTGGGGATTCGGTGAGCTATTGGCCTTCGGTTCCTTGGTTGAGGGTGGCAAGCTGGTTCGTTTGGTCGGTGAGGACACGCTCCGTGGTACTTTCACCCAGCGCCACTGTGTCCTGTTCGACCACGAAGATCACGACCGTTACAACCCACTGCAGGTGCTCGGAGAGGAAGCCGGAAACGGTGGCCGTTTTGAGGCATACAACTCCGCACTGACGGAATTCGCCGGAATGGGCTTCGAGTACGGCTACTCCGTAGGTAACCCAGACGCGCTGGTTGCATGGGAGGCTCAGTTCGGTGACTTCGCCAACGGTGCGCAAACCATCATCGATGAGTACGTATCTTCCGGTGAAGCCAAGTGGGGTCAAATTTCCAGCCTCGTGCTGTTGCTGCCTCACGGTTACGAGGGCCAGGGCCCTGACCACTCCTCCGCCCGCATCGAGCGTTTCCTGCAGATGTCCGCAGAAGGCACATGGACCATTGCCCAGCCTTCCACACCGGCCAACTACTTCCACCTGCTGCGTCGCCACGCATTGGGCAGCCTGAAGCGTCCTTTGGTTGTGTTTACGCCAAAGTCCATGCTGCGTAACAAGGCAGCTGTGTCCAGCGTGGAGGACTTCACCGAGGTAAAGAAGTTCCAGTCCGTCATCGACGATCCAAATCAGAACGGTAAGAACGAAAAGGTTCGCTATGTTCTGATGTGCTCGGGCAAGGTTTACTACGACTTGGAGAAGAAGCGCCAAGAGGACAACCGCGACGATGTCGCCATCGTCCGTGTAGAAATGCTGCACCCCGTCCCATACAACCGGATTAAGGCTGCACTGGAAAACTACCCGAACGCCGAAGTTCGCTGGGTCCAGGATGAGCCTGCTAACCAGGGTCCTTGGCCATTCCTGGCTCTGGAATTGCCGGAGTACCTGCCAGGCCTGAAGCTCAAGCGCGTTTCCCGTCGCGCACAAGCTTCGACTGCTACTGGCGTTGCAAAGGTGCACCAGCTGGAGCAGAAGCAACTCATCGAAGAAGCGTTCCGCGACTAGACCAAACCTAGCCTCGTTGCGCCATTGGAGAAACGTAACTCCTTCCCGGGGCTAGCCAAAAGCTAGTCGCATCACGCACCGCCCGCCCCCACCCTGGGGTCGGGCGGTGTTTTTCATTCATAGTTACCCCTATTGGCTCCCCATCGCCCTATTCTCATAAGGTTGCAATATCCCCAATGGAAAGCCTCATTTCACTGTGCGCACCCACTTCAGCGTTCAACTACAGAGATGAAGCCACCGTGCGATGACCGCCTGAAGAGAAAGGGCAATAATCATGGCCAATCCGGAAACCGGCGCCTCACGCAATAAGAATGACAGCGCCACTTCACACGATTCTTCCAATCCCACTGCCTCCAGTAGCAACACCGGAAACGCTACCCCTCATGGTGGCGAGACTGCAGCTGACGCAACCACGCATTCAGCCAATACGAGCGCAACCAACCAAACGGGTGGTGTGGCCACACTTGACCCGACTCACACAGACCCCCCAGGCCGCCCCGCACATCGCACAGGCGGTCTGAAACACCGCCACCTGCACTTCATTGCTCTAGGGTCAGCCATTGGCACGGGTTTGTTCTACGGTTCCTCGTCAGCCATCCAAGCAGCGGGGCCATCGGTACTGTTCATGTACATCATCGGCGGCGCGGTCGTTTACTTCATGCTGCGTGGTCTTGGCGAACTCGTACTGCGTAACCCACATTCCGGTTCCTTTGCCGAATACGCCACACGCTACTTGGGCAACTGGGCCGGATTCATCACTGGCTGGATGTTCGCTCTTGAAATGATCATCGTTTGTCTAGCGGACCTTTCTGCCATCGGCATCTACATGAGGTTCTGGTTCCCTGATGTAGACGCCTGGGTGTGGGTCGCCGCCACACTGTTGCTCGTGGGCGCTGCGAACATCGCCAGCACCAAGATGTTCGGTGAACTAGAGTTCGGACTCACGCTGGTTAAGGTGGGCGCCGTCGTAGCCATGATCCTAGGTGGGGCGGCCGTAATCATATTTGGGTTGTCTGATTCTCATTCGACGGGCCCCGACAATTTGGTGAATGATGGCGGATTCTTCCCCAACGGTTTCGGGGGCTTCCTTGGGGCATACATTCTTGTACTCTTCGCCTTCGGTGGTACGGAGATCATCGGTGTGGCCGGCGCCTCGACCGATGATCCACGAAAGGCAGTGCCCAAAGCTATCAACACCGTTCCGTTCCGTATTCTGCTGTTCTACGTGTTGTCCATCTTGATCATCTTGTTGATCAACCCTTGGCGCACGATTGATGGCGAGCAATCGCCGTTTGTTCAGATCTTTAGTTCGCTGGGCATCACGTGGGCCGCCGCCCTGCTCAACGTCGTGGTGATAACCGCCGCAGTTTCGGCTATCAACGCGGATATCTTCGGCGCTGGTCGCGTTCTCACGGGCCTAGCGAAACAGCGGCTTGCACCGCAATTCATGAAGAGAACCTCCGGCGATGTGCCCGTCATCACCACCGCCGTGCTCCTCCTCATCCTCGTTGTGGGCGTTGTCCTCAATGCCATGATTCCGGAGAAGATCTTCACCATCTTCGCCTCATTGGCCACGTTTGCGACCGTGTTCGTCTGGTTGATGATCCTTCTCTCCCACGTGGCTTCCCGTCGCGGACTCAACGCAGAGCAAGTATCTGCGATCCAGTACCGCGTACCCCTGTGGCCCATCGGCCAATACTTCGCAATCGCCATGATCATGGTGGCCTTCGGTGTGCTGGCATGGATCGAGGAGTTCCGCGTTTCCTTGGCAACCGGTGCCGGATTCATCGTTATTATGAGCGTTTTTTACTTCTTAATGAAGCCAGGTAAGGCTCAGGGCGAGCTCGCGCCCGCCTGACCATTCCCCCGGCCGCACCATTCCTCCGGCCGCACCACGCCTCCCCGCCCGCACCCGCACCAAGCCCCTTAAGCCAACCGCACCACCCCGGGCGCCCATACACTCCACCCCCGCACCTGCGAATTAGTCATTCGTTTTCCTGCGCCTTCGAATCAGTTTCCTCCTCGTTACCGGGCTCCGTTGCCTGCAGTGCGGGCTCCGAACGCCCCAGCATCTCGGTGCTCACACCGCCGGCCACATTGTTCAATTGCCGCCGGTCGAACCGTTTGAGTACCTCGTTGTCATACAGCGCCACAATGTTTTGCGGCAGGCTTTCATCGAAGCAAATACTTGCAATCCCCGGATCCGAAGCAGCCACCCCAGCCGGCAGGGCCGCCATCATTGTGCTGTGGGTAATGTCGCGCCACTTCGCCAAATCGGGCTTTTCTTCTTTCCTATACAATTCACGAAGCTGCTGGGCCTTGTGGGCGTCGAGTAAATCCAACAGTTCCCCCACGCAACCGAAAGTCACCCCGACCTTTCCGGTGCGAAGATCCGTTATCCGCTCCTTGGGGTCGACAACTACCCGATCAACCTTGAATTGAGTTTCGGTCTCGGGATCCGTCTTCTCCAGCGCGTGCAGGTAGTACAACCCCAGGGAATCGACCTCCCGCTGCTCCATCTTCGCCGGCGCTACACCCCCTTGTGGCACGCCCAAACGGAGGATCACATCACTATTATTGTGGCAACTACTTGCTCCGACGCCCATCGCCGCGATCATCAACATCGCTGCACAGGTCTTGGCTTGGCGCGCGATAGTGGATGCGATTGGTCCACGAACTGGGGCGCTGGCGTTCATAGTATTCCCTATCTGGCTTTCGAGGCGGAGCTTAAAACCACGTCAGGTAGTAGGCAACAGCAAATGCGATGACGGGCAGGATATTCCACAGCGAGCGGAGCCGAAAACCCTCTCCTGCTACGGGAGCACGGCCGGCAAGAACCACAGCAATCAATGCCACTGCGGCTGCAACGGTATACACGCCTACGAAGGAATGGCCAACAAGGAGGAAAAAGATGGCCACACCAACCAATCCACCGCAGAACAATCGCCCGATAAGGTGCACTAAAATCTGCCTTCCAACACAATCTATAGTCGTCGTCTACTTTACTCCCCACCCCAGACTGGTCTTCACTCGACTGTTTATGCAGTTGCTGTTGCACCCCGTGGAATTAGCCCAGTACACAGGGTGCGTTAGACTGACAATCATCATGTCTCAAGTAACTGAATCCGCTGTCCGCAGCGCGCTATCCCGCGTAGAGGATCCCGAGCTTAATAAGCCGATAACCGAGCTCGGTATGGTGAAGTCAATCGAGATCAACGGTTCCGATGTAGCCGTAGAAATCTACCTCACCATCGCCGGTTGCCCGATGAAAAACCACCTGGTTGAGAGAACTCAGCAGGCTACCGAATCCGTCGATGGCGTGGAAAAGGCCACCGTCACCACCGACGTGATGAACGATGACCAGCGCCGCGAACTGCGCATGAAGGTTCGCGGAGATTCCGCCGATCCGGTTATTCCCTTCGCTCAACCAGATTCCACCACCCGCGTGTACGCCATTGCCTCCGGTAAGGGCGGCGTGGGTAAGTCCAGTGTGACGGTCAACCTCGCCGTGGGCTTGGCCAAGCGTGGGCTGAAGGTCGGCATCATTGATGCCGATATTTACGGCCACTCCATCCCTCACCTGATGGGCAGTACAGATAAGCCACACCAGGTTGATGAGATGATCATGCCGTTGCAGGCCCACGGTGTGAAGTTGATTTCCATTGGGCACTTCTTGGGCGATAACTCCCCGGTCGTGTGGCGTGGCCCTATGCTGCACCGTGCGATTCAACAGTTCCTAGGTGACGTGTTCTGGGGCGACTTGGACATTCTATTGCTCGACTTGCCACCGGGAACCGGAGACGTGGCGATTTCCGTGGCGCAGCTGGTCCCGAATGCGGAGTTGCTGATTGTTACCACCCCACAGGCTGCCGCCGCCGAGGTCGCCGAGCGCGCCGGTTCCATTTCCCAGCAGACTCGTCAGCGCATCGGTGGTGTGATCGAGAACATGAGCTGGATGAACATGCCGGATGGTTCCAAGATGGAGGTCTTCGGCTCCGGCGGCGGTCAGTTTGTCGCCGATCGACTGTCGAAGATTGCCGGCACCAAGGTTCCCCTGCTCGGTCAAATCCCATTGGATCCCAACCTCCGTATCGGTGGCGATTTGGGTAACCCCATCGTCATCTCAGAACCCGAAAGTGAAGCCGCCATCGCCTTCGGTGGGATCGCCGATCACTTGTCGATGCGACGCTCGTCGTTGGCTGGTAAGTCGCTCAACCTTGGGGTCACGCGCAAGTAGGCCCCTGGGAAGGTTTCTTTCTGCGGGGTTCGCCCCTCTTGAGGGTTATATCCCGTCGCGGGGTTACATCCCGTCGCGGGGTTAAAACCAGCCGCCCGAGTGTGACCTTTCACCTTGGGGTGGGTTGCCCCACAGAAACGACGTTGTTTTAGATCACATCGTCCCAACCGCTAGCATTAGCGGTTTGCCCGCCACCGGTAGCCGCCTGGGGTGGTTGGGATTTGGTGTTTTCCGATACTGGTACAGCTGACCCCGCGGTCTGCGCGGACCCCGTGGCCTGGGCAGCATTAGTCTGCACGCCCGCGCCCTGCTCTCCCCTGCTTTGAGCACCCGCACTGTGGTCGCCACCGATGTTCCCAGCAATACCAGGGCCCGCCCCACCTGCACGAGCCTCCATGGCGAGGTGATCCGCCGCCTGTTGTACTGGGCTTTCACCACCCGTGCGGACTTGCTCTCGCGATTCTCCTGCGGTTGCTTGCTGTGTTATCTCGACGCCACCCTGAGCCGCGGTTCCCTGTTGTCCACTTGCACTAGCGTTGGTTCCTGCCCCCGCTCCGCGTAGGGTATCCCGCAAGTTGGGCTGTCGAATCGTTTCGACGGTATCGCGGAACTGGTTTTTCGTGTCGTCGAGGGACGTCAGGTAGCTTTCGTCGCCGTCAAAAAGTGTCTTGGTGATGAATCCGCGTGCGCCCATCTGTCGCACGCTGTTCAATTCCGCGAGAGGCTTGGAGAACTCGCGAATCTCCTCACCGAATTCGCCATCCAATTGTTGCCGGGCTTCGCCAACGGCATTCCGAATCGCCAGCATGATTGCTCGGAGCTCTTTGATCAATCCTGGCAGTCGCTCTGGGCCGATAACCAATAGAGCGACCACGAAAATTATCGCAAGCTCTACCCATCCAACACTTGAAAACACGCTCTATACCTTAACTCACAGCCACTGCGACTCGCTCGATCAAAACTGTTCACTGTTTCCAGCGTATACCCCGGGCGGGCCCCACTAGCGCTGTGCTAGCCTCCGCAGAAGCAATCCCACCCGATCGGAAAGAGTCTCCGGTCGCCGGCATCCGTCAGCGGCGAAAGTCCGTTTGCCATGAGCGACTGCGGGTTGTGCACTGCCTACGGTCGCAGCTTCGGGAATTTTCGCTAGTTTCTCGCGCAAGGTTCCGCTGGCCCGGACCGGAACTTCATGCTCTCGAAGTCGCTCAGCGGCCACCCGCTGCGCATTGACTTCTTCTCGGCACTGCTCGCAGTGCACCAAATGCACCTTGGCACGATGCTCTGCTTTCGGGCTGAGCTCGTTGTCGACGAGCGCCGCGATGGCCTCGAGGGAGAGGTGGTCCACGGACAGTTCACGATTGAAATCGTCCAAGAAAGATGCCACGACTACTCCTTTCTGGTGGCCAACCGCTGACTTAGCTTTTCACCGCTTCCGCTGGCACGAACGTTAGCTGCCCAGCTTCGCGCTGCAGGTGACTGCGAAGCTGCGTACGGGCGCGGTGAATACGGGAACGAACTGTTCCCAATTTTAGACCCAATGTACGGGAAATCTCGTCGTAGGTCATTCCCATGCCATCACACAGTACAACTGCAACACGGAATTCGGGCGACAGCTGGTCCAGCGCTTGCTCTAATGCTGGATCGATATTATTCATCTCGTACGCCACGTCAGGAGCAGCGATCGTACCCTCTACTCTGTCGTAATCCTCGGGCAACTCCTCCATGCGGATGGTGGAACGTCGCCGGACCATATCGAGGAACAAGTTGGTGGTAATGCGATGCAACCAGCCTTCAAAAGTCCCCGGTTGGTAATTCTTCAGACTGCGAAATACCCGCATGAATGTGTCTTGGGTGAGGTCTTCGGCATCCTGCTGGTTGCCCGAGAGCCTGTACGCCAAGCGATACACACTATCGGCGTGTTCGTTAACCAACTGCTCCCACGTTGGCATCTTTCCGATTCCGGCATCAAAATCCGCGGTACTAGCTCCGGCCGCAATCGAGTCACTCATGTCTCTTATTGTGACTTATTTCCCTCCCAAAAATCTAATCTTGACCTGTTTCTTACCTGTGAATCTCAAACCTCGCCGGTCACAGCAGTCACGGCAGTTCACTCGCTTTTCTTTTTTCGACGCCACACGCAGACATGCCGCGTACCCAGCGCAATGTACCCGTATTCCTCCCCTAGGCTTGTCCCTTGTGAATGCCTCATCTGCTACCCCCGAACAAGCCATCGTCGCTCACGTCAACCGCACGGCGAACCACGATGAAGCGCTCCTCGTCGCAATAGAAGCCGCCGAGGAATTTGGGCTGATGTACCCAGACACGATTACGGGCGAATTTCTTACACTCCTAGCCGCGCATGCTGGGAGCTCCGCGACTCTCGCTGGACACACCCCCACTGCAATCGTGATGAGCAGCGCATCCGGTGTGGTTGGATCCTACTTATTCGCCGGCATGTCCGACGGTCACCTCACGTGCATTGAACCGGAGGTGCAATACCAACAGTTGGCGAAGGAAGCCTTTGCGGCATCCGGAAAGCGACCCAACAGCTTCCGCTTTCTCCCTAGCTCCCCACTCGATGTTGTGAGCCGCCTCGCGCAGGAAAGCTACGATCTCGCCGTAGCTGAAGCCCATGAGGAAGACCTCATTCCACTGGTGAAAGCCACGCTACCCGCGCTCCGACCGGGTGGCTTGATCATCCTCATGGACACGCTGGTTGATGGCCTCATTGGCGATGAGTCCCGCACGGACCGGCAAACCACGGCGGCTCGGGAAGCAGACGAGTTCTTCCGCGAGCTGCAGGACGTTCAGGTTTCGCGCCTACCCTTGGGCGCGGGGCTAACGTTGCTAACAAAGGTCAGCGCCCCGCAGAACTAACGCAGCCAATCAGCGCCCCGCAGAGCTAACGCAGCCAATCAGCGCACCGCAGAGCTAACGCAGCTGATCAGCTCACCGCGCAACAAGCTGAGCGAGGTGAATCTTCACGGCGCTGAGCTTCAGCCTGCTGCGTCTACCCCCAGTTCGAGAACCCGAGGCTAAACCCGCTGGTTCTTTCCAATACAGACCACGCCGTCATCAGAGACCTTGAACCGTTGCTCATCCAACGAGCGGTCCACGCCGACAATCTGACCGTCGGAGATGACAACGTTTTTGTCGATGATTGCGTGACGTACAACCGCACCCTTACCGATACGCACGCCAGGCATGATCACACAGCCTTCCACTGTTGCGCCCTCATCCACAATCACATTCTCGCTCAGCACGGAGTTACGAACGGTACCGGCGGAAATGATGCAACCCGCCGAAACCATGGACGACTGCGCGATACCGCCCTTGACGAACTTGGCCGGTGGCAAGTTACCGGTCTCCGCAGTGTGAATTGGCCACTGCTGGTTATACAGGTTGAAGATTGGGTGAACGCTAATGAGGTCCATGTGCGCTTCGTAGAAAGCATCCACCGTACCCACGTCACGCCAGTATCCCTTGTCGCGGTCGGTTTCACCTGGCACGTAGTTCGAGGAGAAGTCGTAGACCTGCGCCTGTCCCTTATCGACGAGCATAGGGATGATGTCGCCACCCATATCGTGATTGGAAGCTT
This sequence comes from Corynebacterium auriscanis, assembly GCF_030408435.1. Lineage (NCBI taxonomy): Bacteria > Bacillati > Actinomycetota > Actinomycetes > Mycobacteriales > Corynebacteriaceae > Corynebacterium > Corynebacterium auriscanis. Next base: position 1,720,934 of record NZ_CP047046.1, read on the forward strand.
CATTCTCGGAATCTTCCAACAGCGCTTCAATCAGCGCTTGAGCAGTGAACACATAGTTACCCATCGAGGCGAATGAGACTTCCGAATCATCCGGCACGCTCGGAGGATCCGCCGGCTTCTCCAAGAATCGCTCGATCCGACCGTCATCACCGGCCTGAATCACGCCGAACGCGGTGGCGTCGTACCTAGGCACCCGAAGGCCTGCGACCGTAACCCCAGCACCGGACTCTATGTGCTCCTTGACCATTTGCGCAGGGTCCATGCGGTACACGTGATCCGCACCGAAGACGATGATGTAATCCGGCTGCTCATCGTAAACCAAGTTAAGGGACTGCAAGATCGCGTCGGCACTACCGGTAAACCAGCGCTTGCCAAGACGTTGCTGTGCCGGGACTGGAGTGATGTATTGTCCGGCGAGACCCGACAACTGCCACGATTGGGAAATGTGGCGGTCAAGGGAGTGGGATTTGTACTGGGTCAGCACACAGATCTTGTAGTAGCCGGCGTTGACCAAGTTGGACAGTACAAAGTCGATCAAGCGGTAGTTGCCACCGAAGGGAACTGCCGGCTTCGCGCGGTCAGCGGTAAAGGGGAAAAGGCGCTTACCTTCACCACCCGCCAGAACGATGGACAAGACGTTCGGAGTGTTCTTCACACCTCCCACCGTAATGGCGCGCGCGGAGTTTTGCTTGGCGAAATCGATCACATCACTTTTGCGGGGGAACCCTTTGACTTCCGGCCTACCCAAACAGGGTGGCTTACGACGGGAAACTTGTTCAAGCGTGGCTTAAAGTCATAGGTATGCGTATCGCGATGCTGACCAAAGAATACCCACCGGAGATTTACGGCGGAGCCGGCGTGCACGTTACCGAATTGGTACGGCACATGCGTGAATTGGAGACTGTCGACGTCCACTGCATGGGTGGTCCTCGCCAAGAAGAAAACGTCTACGTTCATGGCGTGGACCCAGAATTGAAAAACGCCAATGCTTCCGTGCAGACCCTCTCCACGGGTCTGCGCATGGCAAACCAGCTCAATGCAGGTGGGCCCGTAGATGTGGTGCATTCTCACACGTGGTACACCGGCCTCGGTGGCCATGTTGGCGCGCTGCTTAATGAGATCCCGCACGTAGCCACCGCGCACTCCCTAGAGCCACACCGCCCGTGGAAGCGCGAACAGCTCGGGGGAGGCTACCTAGTGTCCTCGTGGTCGGAAAAGAACGCAATGGAAAAAGCCGATGCAGTAATCGCGGTCTCAGCCAAGATGAAAGAGGCGATTCTAGATGCCTACCCAGCCATCGATCCGGATCGCATTCACGTAGTACTCAACGGCATTGATTCGCAGTTGTGGCAGCCCCGCCCCATTTTCGCCGAGGCCGCAGAGACCACGGGCCGCTCCGTCTTGCAGGAAATTGGTGTTGACCCCTCCCGCCCCATCGTCAGCTTCGTCGGTCGCATCACGCGCCAAAAGGGTGTACCACACCTATTGCGTGCGATACGCCACATGGATAGCGAGATCCAGGTTGTCTTATGTGCAGGCGCACCGGACACCCCGGAAATCGAGGCGGAGGTTACCGGCTTGGTCGAAGAGCTGCAGTCCAGCCGCGATGGCGTGTTCTGGGTCAAGGAAATGCTACCCAAGGAAAACTTGCAGGAAATCCTCACGGCGTCCGATGTATTCCTCTGCCCTTCCATCTATGAACCCCTCGGCATCGTGAACTTGGAGGCCATGGCCTGCGGAACGGCAGTTGTCGCATCGGATGTGGGTGGCATTCCCGAGGTTGTGGTGGATGGCTCCACCGGCACTTTGGTTCATTACGACGCCCACGAGGCCGAAGCCTTCGAGCAGGACTTGGCTCGCGCTACCAATGACCTGGTTGCCGACCGCCACAAAGTACGCGCTTTTGGGCAGGCTGGGCGTGACCGCGCTGTGGATACTTTCAGTTGGGCCACGATCGCTCAACAAACTGTGGACGTATACCGTTCGTTGCTGTAGCGGATACGCCCACCCCTCCCCTAATAACCACCTCAGATAGTTGTTTGGGGGTTCTAAGGACCCCGACCCGCGTCAGCGTTCACTGGTATACATGGGGACATGGAAAACTCCCTCCGCTTAAACCGCCCGGAGTTGCACATCACTGCAGAAACCGGTGTGCTCGAAGCTCCGGCTGGCGCCATCTTCGCCGATGGCGCCATTCACGTGTTCCACCAGTTTCGGCCCACCCCGACTTCCGGGGCGAAGTGGGCGCACCAGGTAGCTTCCTCCGTGGCCTACGACTGGGACGTTTGCGATGATGTTCTGGCCCCCGAAGGCGATGAAATCGATATCCTAGCCGGATCGTCGGTAGGCACGGACGAGGGCGTCGAACTATTTTTTGTTAGCACCACTGCCGACCAGAGTGAGGCAACCGGTCGCGGTGAGCTTCTAGGGTCAGAGATTGACCACGGGGATAAAGGGGCGCGCCAATTCCAGATCCAGCGTGCAGCGATCGACAACATCTCAGAAATGATTGATGTTTCGGACGATCCGTCCACAATCGACCCGCACGTCCGCCGCTTAGGCCCCATCTCGATTGACGATTCAGCCTACGCAGTACGCAATCTAGTGACACCGTGTGTGATCCCCCATGAGCAATTCGGTGGCTGGGTCATGGTGGCGTTGGCTCTGGAGGGTGAAACCGAAGCACGTATCGTGGTGTTGAGCTCTACTGATCGCCAGAACTGGAAGGTTGAGGGGCCATTGCAGCTTGAAGGGAACGCAAAGCTGCCCACGAGCCGACCATTCGCACCGCGCATCGTCCGAATGGACGATGTTGTAACCGGTGAGGCCAAGGATGTCGTTGTGGTGACCTTCCCCAACGAATCTACGCCGTCGCGCGAGACCGCTGGCTATCTAGTGGGAACACTGCAGGGCAACACCCTGCACGTCTCCACCGATTTCCGACCGCTCGATTTCGGTCCGGATTTCACTCGACCTCGCATAATCCAAGGCGAAAGCACCGTTATGTTTGGTCTAGTAGGAACGCATCCGCAAGCTGTGGGTGTGGACTCGTGGGCCAACTGCCTATCGGCGCCCCGTCATCTGACATTGGCCGATGGCAAGCTCTACCAAGACATCGTGGGTGCTCCCGCTGCCGTTCGCGGGTTCTCCGACTACGGAATCATCTACACCGCGCAACTGGATGCTAGCCAGGGCAAGGTCGTGGCCGATCTAGTTAACCAAGACGGGAAGGTAGTGCTGACGATCACCTACGCGGCAAACGAAATTAGTATTGCCCGTAACGGGGTGAACACAGTCAGTGCGCCTTTGGACGACGCGGACAGCGATACCTTGGCGATCTTCGTTGACGGGCCGGTGTGTGAAGTATTCGCTGATGGCGGGTCTGCCACGTTGACCAGCACGGTACTCTCCGAGCAACCCGCTAGTGCCATTGAAGTCAAAGCGCACGATGGCGCAAAGGTCATCGCCAGCATGCGCACTAAGGGCAAGGAAATCCAGCGACGCAACGCTGGACTAACTTCGCCAGAGGAGCAAGAGCGCTTTATGCGCGAAGCTCTGCTCGCGGACCGCGAGCTCGCAACGGGCGTGGACGAGGAACTGTAGTGTTCACTCAGCTGCTGCCCCATTGCGGTTGGTAGCAGTTCCGCCCTGGGGCACCCCGGTGTTGGTAGCAGTTCCGCCCTCGGGCATCCCGATATTGGTAACAGTTCCACCCTCGGGCACCCCGATATTGGTAACAGTTCCACCCTCGGGCACCCCGATGTTGGTAGCAATTCCACCCTCGGGCACCCCGATATTGGTAACAGTTCCACCCTCGGGCACCCCGATATTGGTAACAGTTCCACCCTCGGGCACCCCGATATTGGTAACAGTTCCACCCTCGGGCACCCCGATATTGGTAACAGTTCCACCCTCGGGCACCCCGATATTGGTAGCAGTTCCACCCTCGGGCACCCCGATAACGAACGATATGGGGACGGGGTGTCCACCGCCCATCTCACCGAAGCACCCACCGCCCACATCCCACCGAAGCACCCACCGCCCACATCCCACCGAAGCACCCACCGCCCACATCCCACCGAAGCACCCACCGCCCACTCGCTAGTACGCAAAATGTGCAGCAGAACTCTGACAAAATGCGGCGGTGGGGTCTAGTGGTGAATGCAACACCCTGATTTGTTCATGAGGTGTTGATTATGTCCTACACTCCCGATCCTGCTGTTGTTGCTGCTTTCGACCTGATCGCGAACCACCGCTACAGCGCACTGCACGCAGCCCAAGCCACTGGCTGTACCGACCGTGCGTTGCGGGACTACATCACAAGCCAAGGTGCGCGCCTTGCGCGGGGACGTGGTGGTGGTGGTCTTGCCACCCACAAGACAACCACCCAGATGATGGTCATGTTCTTAGCATGTGCTGGGCGAAGTGATCACGATATTGCCGCCAGAACTGGTGTCCACCCAGTTACCGTGTACCGGTGGGTACATAATTCTGTCATGCCTGTGCCCCGCCCGTCGGTATCGTCGACAAGTAACCGTGATCAACCCATTGTGTTGTCAGTAGACCCCGTGGTGGTGAATTATCAGCCAGCGACAGTCAAAGTCGGCCGGGGTATGCGCTTAACCGCGTTCGACAGGGTCTACATCAAGTTTTGCCTAGATCAGAGTTATTCCATCCGCCGCACCGCCCGACAACTCGGCAGGCATCCCAGCGTGATCAGCCGCGAGGTCACCCGCAACAGTATCGACGGGGTGTATCACCCACTGATAGCCCAGCAACGCAGCATCGATGCAGCCAAACGCCCGAAACCGCGAAAACTTGATGCTCATACCACGTTACGACGTATCGTCATTCGACTGCTTGAACCGGCAGGTCTCACCGAAACGTATCGTAGCTAGGCTGAAACGTTTATCCGGCATTCATCAGGAGTTGACCTTGTCACACGAAACGATGTACCAAGCCCTCTACGTCCAAGCAGCTGGTGGGCTACGCCATGAGTTAACCGTCGACTACGCCCTTTCGATCAGGTCGCACAGGACGACGACCCCGCTCGAAGCTACCGACTCGCGGGCGCGGGGCGAAACCATGGGTTCATGGCGCGACAATACTCCACCCGCCCACCACACGCTGCTGACCGGGCAGTGCCAGGACATTGGGAAGGTGACCTCGTGTGAGGCGCTCAGGGTGGAAAGCACGCGATCATCACCTTGATAGAACGGCATAGCCGGTTGTTCATGGCTAGGTTGTTAACCACCGATCACACGTCCCAGACCGTGGTCACCGCGTTGAAAGACATGCTCGGGCAGATCAACCAGATGGCTATCGCCCCAGACCGTCGCGTCCAGACCCTGACCTGGGATCAGGGCGCGGAAATGGATGCCAGTGGTCAGCTGGCCGAACATTTTGAGGGGTTGAAGCTCTACTTCTGCGATCCGCACTCCCCATGGCAGCGGCCGAGTAACGAGAATATTAATGCCGAGCTACGCCGATTCATTCCGAAAGGCACCGATCTTGCCACGGTGACCCATGAGCAACTCCAGGAATATGAAGACCTCATCAACGACACTCCACGGGTGGTGCTAGATGGACTGACCCCGAGGGAAGTATTCTTTAACCTCGATCCATCCGAAGATGTTGCATTCACCGCCTGACCCTTCCCGGCAGTTTTGTTGGACTTCTGCTGCACATTCATTGGTCAACGTGAGAATACCGGCACCGGGACGTTCGAAAGAACCTCCTATACCCTTCCCGAATTCGCCTCCTGCAACCCGAACAATCTCACCCGCGGAGTTGACAACCTCTATGGGGACCCCTGGTTCCACAGTGGTCACGGACCCGGGCTTCGCAGTTGCTGTAGGCTCCGCTGCCTAGTTGTGCATCGATATGTTGGCCCACTTGTTTGCACCCGACAAAGCTATTGCCGACAGCACCACCAACGCAGTTCCCACCGACAAAGCTGCTGCCGACAGCAACACCAACGCGGTTGCGGTCAACGTCGCCGTTCCGGATATACCACGTTAAGCAATTAAAATGTGCCCTCGGGGCTCCTTCATGGGGGCGCCGAGGGCACATTTCTCCTTCCAAGACGAGGCAAACACCACACTTACCTCATCCACCACAGCGAGGGCTCGAGCAACCAACCACCTTCACATGATGCGAGCCCTCACCGTTGACTCTAACGCACTCCGCGTAAGTTTCTAAGCTGAAACCTAAGATTTCTTTAAACGAGTAATGAGCGCACGGGCGGTCACTTCCATGACATGGGGAAGAGCCTCAATCCTCTGCTGCAAAACATCTGGATGAATGTGGCGGGCCGACGGGCTCATACCGATCTGCGCGGCAATGGAGGCCTGGTCCAAACGCATGGTGAATTCCACGGGCTGGGATGGCCCGACAGGCGTGAGGTGCCCCGAAGCTTGCGAAATCATGCGCTGTACCTTACCGTCCTCCACGTCCAGGATGCCCAAGGGCTCGCGTAGCTCCGATAGGTGCCCACGGTCCGCGGTGAGTACCACTACCTCGCCCTGAGGCTTTAGGATACGGGCGAATTCAGCCGCATTGCGGGGTGCGAAAATAACGGTGATGGCATCCACGCTAGCGTCGCGGATAGGAAGGCGAGACCACGCGTCCGCCACCACGGCCCCCACGCGCGGGTGTGCGTGCGCGAGGCGCTTAGCCGCAGCCGTGGACACATCAACACCAATTCCTCGGGCACCCTCCACGGTGTCGAGCAAGTGCGCCAAATAGTAACCGGTGCCAGCACCGATCTCCACGATGCCCGGCTTGGCATCCGTTGATACTCCGGCCTCGTCAAGGACTTCCTCAACGGAGTGCGTGACCGCTTCCACAAAGGGTGCAAAGTGGCCACCGGAAAGGAATGTCTCGCGGGCGTCGATCATGGAAGCATCGTCGCCTGAATACCGCAGGCCAGAGCCCCCGGCTAGGGTGACATAACCTTGGCGAGCAATGTCATAACTATGACCCGATTCAGAGACCAACGTCTTCCACTTGTCGTCCCCCGCGGCTAAGGCGGTGCCATCGACGGGATCCGCCAGCAGGTCAATGACGTCTTCCAGCACTGACTATTCCTTCCAGCAAAATTGATTCCGTTATTTATAACACTATCTTCGGCTGGGCAGGTAGACGACTCCCCAGCAAACTAACCCGAATGGATTTTATAGTGCCCCCACGAGCATGGGCACTCCATCTCATGGGCCACCACATTCCCAGCGACTGAAAATGTGAAGCCCCGCGACCTCGCGACCGAGGCTTTGCAACGCTGCCACTGATCACCTACTCGCTCATTCACCACATTCCTAGCGGCTCAACCACCACATTTTTAGCGGCTCATCCACCACATTCCTAGCGGCTCAACCACTGAATGAGCGTACGGGCGCCGAAACCGGTACCCAGCGGGGTGATCTCATCGTAAATGCCCTCCGCACGCCCGGGTCCGGCAATATCCAGGTGGACATGGGCCACGCCCCGGGTAAAGCGGCGCACGAACATTGCCGCAGTAGTTGCTCCTGGTCCCGGCGGGCACTGACGCACGTCTGCAATTTTGGAATCCACATCGTCTTCTACGTACTCCGGCGTGGGCATCGGCCACCATCGCTCGCCAACTGAAGCACCCCGGCGCGACAACTTCACACCCACACCCCAATCGGGTGCAAACACGGCACCGGTTCGCAAGCCCAGCGCAACCTTGGCTGCGCCAGTCAATGTAGCGATGGAAACCACTGCTGCCGGCTTGTGCTTACGTGCGCCGTAATTCACGGCATCCGCCAACAACAAACGACCTTCTGCATCTGTGTTGGTGATTTCGCTGGTCAGACCACCGTAGTGCTCGATCACGTCCCCGGGACGGAAGGCCGATGCGCTGGGCATGTTTTCTGCCATTGGAATCAGTGCCACGACCTTGCGGGGTACCTGCATCTCGGCAAGCGCTTGGAAGGCGCTCAGTACACTGGCTCCTCCAGTCATGTCCGTGCGCATGGAATCCATGTTCGCGCTGGGTTTGATGGAAATACCGCCAGTATCGAAGGTCACACCCTTGCCAACCAGCACGACGGTCTTGCGCCGGCGCTTCTGCCCAATTCGTTCTGGGTCCCACACCAGTTCCACCAACCGCGGTGGACGCACAGAGCCCTGCCCCACCGCCAGGATGCCACCGAAGCCTTTTTGCTGCAGCCATTCTTCGTCACGAATGCGTACCTTCACGCCCTCGATGTCATTAACGGCCTTCTTAGCTTGTCGCGCGAACCACTCCGGCGATTTCACATTTGCCGGAGCGTTGGCTAAGTCCCGGGCCAGACACGTCGCCGCACCTAAACGCGCTCCGGTTTTCACGGCGTTCGCTAGGTGCTCGGACGTTGCCGATTTGCCGTTACCCGGCAAAACGATGTGGGCGCGACGAACCTTGGGCTTTCGACGTTTATTGGTGGTGACGAACGTGTGGTTTCCCACCGTCATCCCAATAGCCAAAGAACGTAGCTTATCCGCACTGACGTTCGCGGGAACGCTCACCTGCACCAGGTGTTTCTTGGCACGGACTGGGTGGCCTTGAATCAGGGTGCTCAGACGGCGAACTATATCTGCACCCGCAGCGCGCCAACCGTCGTCCTCGAAGTCCTCCGCGTGGGTCAGATCCAATAGCGCCAGGCGCGAACCTTTGAGTCCGTAAACGAACGACCCATCGGCTTGGATTTCCATGCCTGGGGACTGGGCGGCGTCGGAGGAAAGAATGGAAACCTCAATGATCTCGCTGGACTCGAGGCGCTCCCCCGCGGTCAATTCAACAACTCTTTGCGGGATCGAGGGTATGGGGGCAGTAGTGGGCACTTAGTTTTCCTCCTTCAACGGCGCATGTGGTGAAGATTGGTTGTCAGTGCGGGCAGCGTTTTCCAGCTCCGCCAAACGGGCATGAACGTTTTCAAGGTAGGCGTCCACTTCATCCTGTCGGTAGCCTCGCAACCCCAAGGAAAACTGGACCTTGGTGACCGAAGCGGCCGTCACTGGAGCCTGAGTGAGATTACGCCAGTGCTCTTGTGAAGCAGGCCCTTTCTTCACATCAGGGAACTCTTCCCCACGCCCGAAGACGTTCCCCAGAAGGAACGTCAACAACGCAGCCACAAGCACGCCACCGGCGAAGGACAACAACCAAAACATGATTATTAATCTACCTGCCGAGTGGTGAGCCGTGTCTAATGCGGTTGTGCTGGATCGTCGAAATGGTCGCCGCGAGTTAGGTTATCGATCCGACGCTGCACTTGTCGCTGCTGTTCGCGTAGTTTTTCCTTTTCCTCTTCCAGCGATTCCACCTGGCCATTGTGGGTATCTTGGCAGATCCGAACAGCCTCCAGCGGATCGTCGGTGACGTAGAACAGATCCACGTCCTCGGGTGAAATCATGCCCTCATCCACGAGACGAGTGCGGATCCAGTCCACCAGTCCGCCCCAGAATTCGCTGCCGATCAGAATGATGGGGAAACGTTGGATCTTGCCGGTCTGCACCATCACTAGGGATTCAAACAGCTCATCCAAGGTCCCGAAACCACCGGGCAGACAGATAAACGCCTGCGAGTACTTCAGGAACATCGTTTTGCGCACGAAGAAGTAACGGAAGTTGATGCCCATATCGACCCAACGGTTGAGTCCCTGCTCCATAGGCAACTCAATGCCTAGGCCAATGGACATGCCCCCGGCTTCCTGCGCGCCGCGGTTGGGGGCTTCCATCAATCCTGGGCCACCACCGGTAATGGTGGCATAGCCGGCCTTGTGGATCGCCTCGCCCAGCTGCACACCCGTCTCGTAGTAGGGATGTCCTTCCTTGATACGCGCGGATCCGAATACCGTGATGGCTTTCGGTAGCTTCGCCAGCGCACCGAATCCGTCGATGAACTCCGCTTGGATTCGCATCACACGCCACGGGTCTGTATGCAACCAGTCAGTTTCTTGCTGGTCGCGCAACAGTCGCTGATCTGTGGTCGACGTTTCGCCATCTTCGCGCTGTCGCCCCCGCAAGATCACGGGGCCACGGTAGCGGGTTTCTTGAGGGGGAGTCATCGTTGCTCTTTCTCTCTTCGAGTAGGTGTCCTGTACTTTTCTACCGCCGGGTCCACCTTTTTGCTTGGCATTGCCCCACCCCACCCCTCTGTCTTGACCGCCTCGTCGGCTATTTTTACTCGACGCCCCCCCTGTCCCCGACTGTCGCCCTATGCAGTGAGGAAACTGGTCAGCTGCGCATGCACCTGCTCAATTTGTGCCACGGGGCAGCGTTCATCGCGAGTGTGGGACCCCGACTGTCGCCCTACGCAGTGAGGAAACTGGTCAGCTGCGCATGCACCTGCTCAATTTGTGCCACAGGGCAGCGTTCATCGCGAGTGTGGCACAGGCTGGGATCGCCAGGTCCGAAGTTCACGGCGGGGATACCCAGCGCGGTGAACCGTGCCACGTCAGTCCAACCGTACTTCGCTCGCACGTTGCCCCCGGTGGCCTTAACGAGGCTGACTGCAGCGGGCTGATCCAGCCCCGGGCGCGCCGCAGCCGCCGTGTCGTCAATTTCCACGGCGAATCCCTCCGCGGGCGCATCGGGAGTACCCACCTGTAGCACATCGAAGGTATGCTGCAGGGCTTCGTCCACACTGCGATCCGGGGCGAAGCGGAAGTTGATGAAGGCCCAGGCCTCGTCCGGAATGGTGTTCGTGGCGACGCCGGATTCGGCGATGACTGCATTGAGTCCCTCCTTGTATGTCAGGCCGTCAACTTCAACATCGCGTGGTTCATAGTCGGCGACTCGGACTAGCACGCGCGCAAGGCGGTGCAAAGCATTATCCCCCAGCCAGGACCGCGCGGAGTGCGCGCGTTTGCCCAGCGCGGTTACTTTCACGCGCAGCGTTCCCTGGCACCCTGCTTCAATCAACCCACCGCTGGGTTCACCCAGTAAGGCCAGCTTGCCATCGAGCAATTTCGGATCGGAAGTGACCAAGTGATTCAGGCCATTAAACTCCGTTGCCACTTCTTCGCCTTCGTAGAGAACCAAGGTCATGTCCCTCGTGAGCTCCGGAGAGTTGGCCAAGGTGGCAAAAGCTTGGGCATAACAAGCCGCGCCGGATTTCATATCCACGCTGCCGAGGCCGAAAATGGTGTCCTCCCCCGTCTGCGGGTCTGGACCACGCCGCGAAGGCACATTGTCCGCGGGGGGAACCGTGTCGATATGCCCGGCTAGCACAATGCGGTCCCCCAGATCTCGATGTGTTCGTGCCACGAGCGTGTTCCCGTGACGATTCACCTCCACATTGGGAATCGAGCGCAGCGCTGGTTCAAGCAGGTCAGCGATGGTTTTTTCGTGGTGCGATTCACTGTAGATATCAACCAAATCAGCGGTGAGCTGTACCGGGTCGACCGTAAGGTCGAGCTGTTTGTATTCCATATCACCTTTCATACCCCATCAATATCACGGGTAGTATCGCAAGCCATTTTTCGCGTACTTACAGTGTATAAGTTCCCGTGTGGTGTAATTCATGCATGAGTTCTGCGAAACAAACCGAAAGCTCCCAGTTGGGGCATGGCCTGAAGACGCGCCACCTCACAATGATGGGGCTCGGCTCCGCAATTGGTGCGGGCCTCTTCCTCGGCTCCGGTGTTGGCGTGCGCGCCGCCGGCCCGGCCATTCTTTTGTCATACGTTGTCGCCGGTGTGCTAGTCATCTTCGTGATGCGCATGCTCGGTGAACTCGCCGCTGCGCGCCCGGCATCCGGCACTTTCGCCACCTACGGTCGGCAGGCCTTCGGCCACTGGGCCGGGTTCTCTTTGGGATGGCTGTACTGGTTCATGCTGATCATGGTGATGGGTGCAGAAATCACCGGAGCCGGTGCCATCATGGGTAGCTGGTTCGGTGTGCCGGGCTGGATCCCGGCACTGGTTGCGGTGGTGATCTTCACGATCGTTAACCTCGCCGCCGTGCGCGGTTTTGGTGAGTTCGAATACTGGTTCGCCTTCATCAAGGTGGCTGTAATCGTGATCTTCATCCTCATCGGTTTTGCCCTGTTGTTCGGTTTGTTCCCTGATTACGACTCCCCCGGTTTGAGCAACTTTAGCGATTTCGCCCCCAATGGCATTGCCGGTATCGCCGCTGGCCTGCTGGCCGTTGCTTTTGCATTTGGCGGCATCGAGATCGTGACCATCGCTGCAGCGGAATCCGAAAAGCCCAGTGAATCCATCGCTTCCGCAGTCCGCGCTGTGATCTTGCGTATCTCCATTTTTTACTTGGGCGCAGTCTTCCTCATCGCGGCGCTGCTGCCATTCAAGACCCTCGGCGCAGCCGAATCTGCTGCGGAATCTCCCTTCACGCGCGTTCTCGAGCTCGCGGGTATCCCCGGTGCCGTCAAGGGCATGGAGATCGTGATTGTCCTGGCCTTGCTGAGCGCGTTTAACGCACAGATTTATGCAACCTCCCGCCTCGTGTTCAGCTTCTCCAAAACCGGTTACGCGCCGAAGTTCTTCGCCCAGGTCAACTCCTCCCGCGTTCCAATCCGCGCGGTTATCTCTTCCCTGCTGTTCGCCTTCATCTCCGTTGCACTGCAGGTCTGGGGCCCAGCGAACCTGATCGGTATCCTGTTCAACGCCGTCGGGGGTTCCCTCCTGGTCATCTGGCTCATGATTGCGCTGTCTCAAATTAAGCTGCGCCCGCAGTTGGAGGCCGAGGGCTCTTTGCAGGTCCGCATGTGGGCATACCCCGTGTTGTCCTGGATCACGGTCATTATGATCCTTGGTTTGACTGCCCTGATGCTGTTTGATGCACAGGCGCGCCTGCAGGTGCTCACGGTTGCCATCGCTTTCGCAGCCCTGTCTGGGCTGGGCGTCGTCATTGGAAAGAAAGCCGGCGACGACCACACGAAGGATGCCTTGGTTTAGCCCCCAGAGGCAGCGGCAGTGGGCGCACGTTCGCTAGACTCTGTGGTTATGACTGCAGCTTTTGGTAATGGATTTGCAACGCTCACTGCCGATGGAACCGTGCTGGATGCATGGTTCCCAGAATTCGATCTCATTGATGAGACCTCTTCGGCCGACTTCAAGGGGGGAACGGTCACTCGGAGGAATGAGGAACTCGACCCCTACGCCCAGGGCCTCGTTGGCTCTGACGATGTGCGCGGTGTAGCCCGCGTAGCCATCCGTACTACCATCGCCGACCTAGATGCGGCCCCTGCCGATGCTTATGACGCATACCTTCGCCTCCACCTCATCTCCGGTCGAAAGCTGCAGCCGCACGGATGCAACTTGGACGGTGTCTTCGGCAAACTCACCAACGTTGTATGGACCAACCATGGCCCATGCGCGGTGGAGAACTTCAATCTCACCCGTCAGCGTCTGCAGGCCCAGCGCGGCCCAGTGACGGTCTACAGCATCGATAAGTTCCCCCGCATGGTCGATTACGTCGTCCCCACTGGAGTGCGCATCGGCGATGCCGATCGTGTGCGCTTGGGCGCTCACCTCGCCGAAGGCACCACTGTGATGCACGAAGGCTTCGTAAACTTCAACGCAGGCACCTTGGGCTCATCCATGGTAGAGGGCCGAATTTCTGGTGGCGTGGTCGTGGGCAATGGCTCCGATATCGGTGGCGGCGCATCCATCATGGGCACCTTGTCCGGTGGAGGCAAGGAAGTCATCTCCATCGGCGAGGGCTGCCTCCTGGGCGCCAACGCCGGTGTTGGCATCTCCCTGGGCGATAACTGCACCGTAGAAGCCGGCCTTTACATCACCTTCGGCACGAAGATCACCGTCAAGGGAGATGTTGCCCAGGCACTAGGCAAAACCGATGGCGACATCGTCAAGGCCGCAGACGTTTCCGGCACCTCGGGTGTTCTGTTCCGCCGTAACAGTGTGACCGGCGCTGTCGAAGCCGTCGCAGGTTCTGGCCCGATCGAACTCAACGAGGACCTGCACGCCAACTAGTGCACGGGGAACTGTCGACTCTGGGTGTGCCGTCCCATGGCGGTAAGGTGCACGCCAACTAGTGCGTCCAGAACTGCCCGTCTGCCCCATCAGGAAGCTTCAGGGACAGTTCCACTGCCCTTAAACCAAGCCGTGGTTCCAGCTGATCCGCTGGCCGCGGCTTATATTCTGGATACGTATCATCACCCACGATTGGCGCACCCAAGTAATTCATCAGCGCCCTGATCTGATGAGTGTGCCCGGTCGTCGGCCGTACCTCATAGCGCCACCTGGGTGGCTGGTTTTTTCTTTCTGACGCCACCGGCCCCAGCAACCGCACCCAAGTCTTCGTCTGCTTACCTATGCCCTCGGAAACCTTCACTTGGGGATCGTGCGCGATCTTGGCCATTCCCACTGCATAGTGCACCCACGACTCGTGTCCCGGCAGGTAAACCGTGGAATCGGCATGGTACGTCTTGTGGACTTCCCGGCGTTGAAATTGCGTTTGCAACGCGCCACGCGTGCGCGGACGACGGGACAACACCAGCAAGCCTCCTGTGAGCCGGTCGAGGCGATGGATCGCCACTAGGTCCGGTTCTTCCCGTCGCACGCGCAGCATGGTCTGCACGCAGGCGCGCATGAACTGCCCGTTAGGGGTACTGGGTAACCCGTGGGGCTTGTCTACCACGAGTACATCCTCGGTTTCCGCGACGATGGGGATATCCAGGTTCAGCAAACGTTGTGGCTCGCGCCCGACCCTCGGGTGAAACCAGGCGGGAATGGCCCGGGGTAGCGTCGAACCAGCAGGTAAAACTGTGCCCGGTGCAAAGGGGGAATCTCCCGCTGCGGCGGCAAGATAGACCACGCCGTCGTCTGGGACGCGCTCTCTTAAGACTATTCGTTGTGCGGAGATGCCGTCGATGGGGTCCGGTCTGTACGTTGTCATCGGGCGGGGTGGGCGATCAGCTGCCGCGGTTACTTCCCGAAACCCTCCGTGATGCGGCGGGCGGCGGCCTCGATGCGCTCGTCGGTGGCAGTTAAGCCAATGCGCACGAATTGCTGGCCACGCGGACCGTAAAAATCACCAGGTGCGACCAGGATACCCAGCTGGGCCAAGCGGGCGACGGTCTCCCGGCCATCACAGCCCTCGGTGGCCCACAGGTACAGTCCGGCTTGGGAGTGCTCAATGGTGAATCCGGCTTCCCGCAGCGCGATTTTCAGCATGTCGCGACGATGGCGGTAGAGTTCGCGCTGCAGAGTTTCGTGACCATCTTCTTCGAGTGCGGCCACCATCGCGGCTTGGATGGGGCCGGGGTTCATCAGTCCCGCATGACGACGGATTTCCAGCAGCTCTTGAATGAGCTGCGGATCTCCTGCCAGCCAACCCGCGCGGTACGAGGCCATGTTGGAGGTCTTCGACAACGAGTGCACCGCCAACAAATTACGGTGGTCGCCGTCGCATACCTGTGGATCTAATATGGAAACGGGTTTTTCACCCTCGAAGCCTAGGCCCACGTAGCATTCGTCAGAAATGATGATGGTTCCGGTGCGCCGCGCGTAATCCACGAATTTGCGCAGGTGTTCTACGCCCAACACCTGACCGTGAGGATTGGCCGGGGAGTTCAGGTAGACCAGCGAAACCGGCTGTGGACCGAGTTTCAGCAGAGAGTCGCTGCGCAGCACGTCAGCGCCCGCCAAGCGTGCAGAGACTTCATAAGTGGGGTATGCCAACTCGGGGATAACCACCGTATGGCCCTCGCCGACCCCCAGCAAGGTTGGTAGCCACGCAATTGCTTCCTTGGTGCCGATGACAGGCAAAACCGCATTCTTGGGATCAAGGCCCGTTACCCCATAACGGCGCTGCATTGCGCCTACGATTGCTTCCCGCAGACGCTGCGTACCCTTTGTTTGGGGGTATCCGGGCACCGCTGCAGATTCAGCGAGTGCCAGCTGAATGCTGGGCGCAACGGGGTCGATGGGGGTACCGACCGAGAGATCCACAATCCCATCGGGATGGGATTTGGCCTGCGCGGTTGCCTCAGCCAAAGAATCCCAGGGGAAATCCGGCAAGCGATCGCCCACTGGCTTTCGCAAGACCCGCGGTTGCACACCCGAAGCGTCAGTCATAGCCACCTACTGATTAATCCTGGTTCTGTGGAGGCAGGGCAGCCACCATCGGTGGGTCGAAATCCTGTGGGCCCAGCTTGGCAGCACCACCCGGGGAGCCGAGATCGTCGAAGAACGCCGCATTGGCGTCGTTGTACTCTTCCCACTCATCTGGCACATCATCTTCATAGAAGATCGCTTCCACTGGGCACACTGGCTCGCAAGCACCGCAATCCACGCACTCATCAGGGTGAATGTACAGCGCACGCTTGCCTTCATAGATGCAATCAACCGGGCATTCTTCAACGCATCCACGGTCCATCACATCCACGCATGGCTGCGCAATGGTGTAAGTCATCGTTGGTTACCGAACCTTTCGCAGTTGTTCGAAGGTACATGCAGTGGTTAGTCACACCACCGCCAAAACTTCAGTGGTTCAACTCTACAATCATATGCTAATTCAGTCGCGATCGACCTCAGGAAAACGTGGTCGCATCGGCCACATTCCTCCGGCAAGGCCGACTACCAACACCAGCATCGACCACAGCGTGGAGGGGACGAGTACGGAGCTAGCCCCGGGTAGGAACGGCCATGCGGAAAGCACCACAAAGCCCAACAACCACACCATAAGAGGAATTCCAGCAAGCACTCGGTTGGGAGTCCACAATAACGCGGTACGGGTGATAACCGAGTTGAACCATCCTGCAAGCACAATGGTCCACGGCACTGGCCAGCTGGTTCCACCGATGGTCACCCTGGTACCCAAGTAGAGCACCGCAATGAATAACCCACCGAGCGCGCCGATCGTCAACCACACAATGCCGGAGACCTTTTCTCCCCTGGTCGTATCCATTCGCACCTGCGATTTCGTTGGGTGACCCCAGTCTGGCTCGGCGGTTTCGACTGTCTTGTCACTGGTCACGCTGGTGTTTTCCTTTTCATCTCACTGGGTTGGTTCCGGGCGGGGTTGGTTCCGGACTGGGCTGGTTCCTGGCTGGGTTGGTTCTGGGGCGGAGTTGGTTCCTGGCTGGGCTGGTTCCTGGTTGAGTTGGTTCCGGGCGGGGTTGGTTCCTGGCGGGGGCAGTAACAGGCGGAAGTAGTAGCGGGCGCGGTATAGCTAGGCTAAGACAAACGCCATTCCTTCCGCTCCTCTTGCAACTTACTCCGTAGCCGATTTCCCTGCGAACAGGCGTGCAGCGAAATCCGGTGCAGCCTTCTCCGCGGTATACCCGACGGCGTAGCTTTCCTCGTTCAGCAAAGGCAGCGTCAACATGTTGGACAGGCAGTAGACCACGGGGTCGCTGTGCCGCGCCTCAGAATTGACGTCCGTGCGCGTGCCATCGGCCACCCACACCTGGGTGGCGTGCGCTGCCATCGCCTTTTGCTTAGACGCCACGTCTTCTGCGGAACCCGAGACGACGAAGTCCACCGCATCGGGGTTCGTCAAAGAATCCACGCCTGCTACATCAGCTTCCGTGGCCATGGTCCACCCCTCCGGAGCCTCCACTGATTCGAGGGCCGCCATGACTTTGGCACGATCCGTCACCGCCCATAACACCTGCTGTGGCTCCCACTGTGTTCCACGCAGTTGTTCCACCGCCGCGCGCGTAATCTGGTGGGCACGAATGTGATCGGGGTGGCCGTATCCCCCATCGGAATCGTAGGTGATGATCAGCGAGGGGCGTCGGACCCTAATAAGATCCACCAACTGTGCCACCTGCGCCGCAAAGTCATCCGGGCGCCAGGTCGCCGCAAAAGCCCTAGAATGTTCGATCGACGGGGTGCCGGCCATACCCGAATCGCGCCAGCAGCCGGCTCCGCCCAGCAAAAGCGGCCCATGATCGATTCCCAGCGCTTGCAGGGCTCGCTGCAGTTCCGCGATTCGGTAACCTCCCAGCATGCCCGTGCCTTTGGGGTGCTGCGAATTCTCGACAAGCCGGGCGTACTTCTCCCCGATGACCTCCCCCTCTTCGCCTAGGGTGCACGTCACATTGGTGACCTCGTGCCCCAGCCGTCGCGCTTTCGCCAAGGCCAGTCCCGTCCAGATGGATTCATCGTCCGGGTGCGCATGTACGGCCATAATTCCGTTAGGCATGGCTCCTCCTATGTTTACTGTCCCGTTGTAGCTGTTGGGGCGGCGCTGGATGGTTGTGCTTCGCTGGGTGACGGCACATCGTTCGGTGACGGCGCTGCAGTGGCCTGTACATCCCCGATAGTCCAACGCGCCGCCGTCGGGAAAATTCCACTCATCGGGCTCAATGGCCAGTCGGCCAGATCTGCGCTCGGGCCCTGCAACCTGGAATTAACCGCTACCAGCTGTTGCTCGCCCAGCAGTGGGAGGATCACATTTTGCGCGGCCACGGCTTGGTCAATCAACTCCCTGTCGCCAAACAACCGGTCCGTGTCGCTCGTCAGTGCGCTACTCAGCCGTCGATCGACTTGCGGTGAGCAGAACCCGCTGGTGTTGTTACCAATTTCTGACTTGGGGGCCGACGCCCCGCTGCCCGAGCCTTCCGCCCCGCCGTGGTTTGTCGGTGTGGCCGAATCGGGTTGTCCCGAGGCATTGCCCGAACCCGCGTTGTTTTGCTGGGTCGCCTCACCGTGGTCTGTGTTGCCTTGATCTGCGTTTTCTTGAGAGTCAGCGTTGCTCTTGGAATCTGCGCCAGACTCAGCGGCCCCGGTCGCTGCAGTAGACCCGGTTTTCTTCTTCCCCGGTGTTTCGCCAGCGGCGGTGCAGCCAAATTGATCAGCGTACTGACTCGGGCTGGCAGGACTGTGTTGCCAGTGAGCAACGAGGTCCACCGAACCGTCGACGAGAGCCTTGGTGTGCAGCTCGTTGGCCTCCATGGTCTTCACCGACGCATTGAATCCCGCCTGCGACAGCTGGTCCGCAGCGGTACGGGCCGCGTTGACTGCCATCGAATCGTCAGTATCCGCGCCAATGACCACGGGTGTATGGGGAGCATTCGTAATCTTTTCGGGAGTTCCCGCCAACACGTCCGGAGTGATATCCCACTTGGGCGCAGGGGGCTCGGATCGCGTGGAGACAATCTTGGCAATCACGTCACGGTCCAGCGACCGCATGATCAAGCCACGGGTTTTCGAATTCCGCATGGTGGTGCTGCGCAGGTTCGCCGTGAGGTTTAGCTGAACCGCCCGTCCAGCCGTGCGTTGCTGCACGTCCTTGATCTGGGCAAATGACAACTCAGACTGTTCGGCCGGGCGCATAGCGACCATCTGGATCTGTCCGGTGCGCAGCATCTGCACTGCCGTTGGGGTATCGGGAACCGCTGCGAAAACCAGCTTGTCAGTTTCTGCTGGTTTAGCGCCCCAAAAACGGTCATTGCGCTGCAACTCGATGATGCCGCGGCCCGAATCCACGGCAGATACGACATAACGGCCCGCCGATGCCGCAGACGAGCCTTCCATCATTGTGCCGAACACGTGGTTTTCCGCGCGATAAATGTGGCTCGGCAGCACGTGACGGAAGAGTTCTTTCCACGGCACGTATGGCTCTTTCATCGTGACCGTGAATTCCGTGGCGGAACCGTGCGAGTCGAATGTGGCAATGCGCCGGTACCCCCCGGCACGTTCCACGCCCGGGGTGTTTGCCATCACAGAAACTAGGTATTCAAAGTCGCTGCTGGTCACCGGGGTGCCATCGGACCACTGCGCTTGCGGATTCAGTTTGTACTTGATGGTGGTGGGTGCATTTGGGTCATCCGGAATCACTTCGCGCATCAAGTTGTCGTCCTGCACCCAGCCTCCTGGGCCAGGCACAAAAACACTGGGCAACGTGAGGTCTGCGATTGCAGAGGTCAATGGCGATTCATTGCCCGCCAAGTGGGGATTCAGGTTCGTGGTGAACGCATCCACCCCAACCGTGATTTGTTTGCCCTTGCCTCGCTCGTCCTGATTCAAGGGCGCGGGCGCGGTGGTCGACGTTGCTTGTTCTTCGACCGTTGGTGCATCCCCGGGGTTGGCTTGGCAAGAGGCCACGCTAACCGCGGCAACCGTGGCCATCGCAGCTAGGCTGACCCGCATGATGTGTTGTGAAGTCATATGCGTGGCCTTTTCTGACGGGGCTGGTGGTGGACGCGAGATGGCGAGGTTTGGCAGGGCAATTACTTGTTGCGCTGCTTTTCGCGGGAACGAGCACGCGCACGCTCGGTAGCGTTGAGGATAGTCTTGCGCACGCGAACCACGTCAGGGGTGACCTCTACACACTCATCCACGCCACAGAACTCCATCGCTTCTTCCAAGGTGAGGTTGCGTGCCTTGGCCAGCGTCACAGTAGCGTCTGCTGTAGCAGAACGCATGTTGGTGAGCTTCTTTTCCTTGGTGATGTTAATGTCCATATCTTCATCACGGTTATTGGCACCAACAACCATGCCCTCGTAAGCCTCGGCACCTGGCTCCACGAAGAAGGTTCCGCGATCCGCCAGCTGTTGCAATGCGTACGCCGTAATCTGGCCCGAACGATCGGCTACTAGGGAACCGCTGGCGCGGTCCTTGATTTCACCGGCCCATGCTTCGTAGCCAGCGGAGTAGCTGTTGGCGATACCCGTACCGCGGGTTTCCGTCATAAACACTGTGCGGAAACCGATGAGACCACGAGCGGGAACCACAAAGCGCATGCGCACCCAACCGGTGCCGGTGTTGTCCATGCCCTCCATGCGCCCCTTACGGGCAGCCATCAGTTGGGTGATTGCGCCCAGGTGCTCTTCCGGTACGTCGATGATGAGGTTTTCGTATGGCTCCTGTAGCTGACCATCAACCGTCTTCGTGACCACCTGTGGCTTACCCACGGTAAGCTCAAAGCCTTCGCGACGCATGGTTTCAACGAGCACGGATAGGGCCATCTCTCCGCGGCCTTGAACTTCCCACGCATCCGGGCGCTCGGTAGGAAGCACGCGCAGGGAAACGTTACCAATCAGTTCCTGATCCAAACGTGCCTTGACCATACGCGCAGTCAGCTTATCTCCGCCTCCCTTACCTGCCATGGGGGAGGTGTTCACGCCGATCGTCATGGAGATCGCGGGCTCGTCCACGGTGATGCGTGGCAACGCAACTGGGTTTTCTGGATCGGCCAAAGTATCGCCGATCATGATGTCGTCAATACCGGAGATTGCAGCGATATCACCGGCGATAACCTCCTCGGCAGGCACGCGGGTCACGCCAACGGTGCGCAGCAGTTCTGCGATTTTGGCGGTTTTGGTGTGCTCCACACCGTCTTCGTCGTAGTGAATCCAAGCCACCTGCTGCCCCTTGCGCAGCTTGCCAGCGTGGATACGAACCAGTCCGATACGCCCCAAGAAGCTGGAAGAGTCCAAGTTGGTGACGTGGGCCTGCAATGGCCCGTCCACGTCCGCACTTGGTTCAGGCAGGACTTCATACAGCACGTCGAACAGTGGCTGTAGATCTGGAGAATCTGGCACGTTGCCGTTGCCTGGGTTGTCCGTAGATGCCTTACCCTCGCGGCCGGAAGTGTACAGAACCGGCAGGTCCAGCAGCTGCTCGGCAGCCTCTGCAGCATCTTCATCCAAGGTGGAGGCCAGCTCCAGCAGCAGATCCTGGGATTCCTCGACAACCTCGTCGATACGGGCATCGGGACGGTCGGTCTTGTTCACGCAAATGATCACTGGCATCTTTGCAGCTAGGGCCTTGCCCAGCACAAAACGGGTCTGCGGCAGTGGTCCCTCGGATGCATCCACCAGCAGAACCACGCCGTCAACCATGGACAACGCGCGCTCAACTTCGCCGCCGAAGTCGGCGTGGCCCGGGGTGTCGATGACGTTAATGATCAGATCGGTTCCATCTTTACCAGCGCCCGCACGTCGGATGGCGGTGTTCTTGGCGAGGATGGTGATGCCCTTTTCCTTTTCCAGGTCACCAGAGTCCATCACACGTTCTTCAACTTCTCCGTGGGAGGAGAAGGCGCCCGATTGGTGGAGCATAGCGTCCACGAGGGTGGTCTTACCGTGGTCGACGTGCGCGACGATGGCAACATTACGGAATTCAGTCAAAGACACAGATCCGATTCTTCCTGTCCTATTTTGGGTCGGCCCGCGGTGGCGTCGAGTGCAGCAAAACGGGTCGCGATGCCGCACTTCGCTACATAGCGCATGCGGACGTGAAAAAATTACTGTTCAATCCTACTCGCAAACACCAGATCTACGCAGTGGGCACGGCCGTTTCCCCACCCTCACCCCTCCACTACTTCCACCCCATTTTTAACCGACGCCCTCCTGACCAGCAAAAACACCTTCAGCAGTTCACATGCGAAGATATATTTTCGTTTTTGCTTCCGATTTGACCTTGAGTGCTATTCTGATCAAAAGTAAACAAGCACGTGACAAATGTGACATATGTGACTAATGTGACTGCTATCTTTGACAATCTGTAACGAGAAGCACCTTTTGAAAGGTTCACCATGGCACTCTCCCGCTACTCACGTCGCGCCCTCGCTGCCCTGACGGCCGTGAGCGCACTGGCAGCTCCCGCTGTCATCACTCCCAGCGCGGCTCAAGCTCAAGTAGCGCGCGCCGCTAGCCCAATCGATAACTTGGGTCGCCCAGCCCCGCACGTGCTGAACCAGCTCGAGGCGATTTCCAAGAACCCGCAGCTTCCCAAGGAAGTTCGTGAGAAGATCGCTAAGGCTGTGAGCTTCTTCCGCGGCGATGGCAAGCCAGGTGTGAAGGTGCCACAGGGTGGCCCAGCATTCACACAGTTCGGCTGGCCAACCGTTTCCGGTAAGTGCATCGGCGGCAAGAACAAGGCAGTGGGCACCGCAATGGCCGTTCCTGGCCCCGCTAAGCTGCCACTGCCAGGAGTAAAGGCTGGCGAGGTCAACTTCGTCTTCACTGGTCTGGGAACCGGCACGGTGTCCAAGCACCAAAAGGCCCCGATGAACGTACGCTGGATCAACCTCAACACCGGCAAGATCGGCATGACCAAGCTCGGTTACACCGGCATCAATCCCGATGGCCCTGCCACGGTTAACGGTGCAGCCAAAACCGGTCGCGGAACCGTTCTAGCTCTGTTGGAAGGTGGCGTAACCACCTACGAGAAGGAATCTGGCAACACCCACTGCTCGTTCCTGCCCACCGCTGCGATCATCAACGTTCGCTAGAGGCTTTTGCACTAGGGGCGCTGGGGTTTATACCCCCAGTGCCCCGTTTGCGTACCCCAGAATTGTTTGCACGCTGCGCCGACAGTTAAGCCTCAGCTCTGCCACACGCTCGACCAGTGGTGGGCACCGCTCCAAAAATGTCAGCATACTGCACCAACGGTTAAGCCTCAGCTCTGCCACACGCTCGACCAGTGGTGGGCACCGCTCCAAAAATCTCAGCACGCCACCGCACCACCCACGAGGAACACCCCACCACAGTGCGATCGCATACTGAGATCATGCCCCACCTGCACGAAGGAAGACCATGCATGAAATCGATCTTCACCCCATAAAAACTGAAACTTTCGACATCGCCAACCAGATCAACATTGATCCAAAAGGCAACCAGCGCCACGTGGATCGCTACGAGGTCAACAATGGATGCCTGTACATGGGACGCGTTGCCGATCATCCCGATTTCTCTTACCTTGAATCATGGTTGCTTCCGGAACACAATTTGCGGGTCAGTCGGTTCCACTTTCGCGAAGGATTCAAACCCTCCCAAGAGCTATACGTTGATATCGCATTGATCACTCAAGAAAGCACGCACGACAGCGCCGTGTGGACAACGCGGGACCTGTACGTGGATTTGGTCAGCCACAACGACGGCACCTGGGACCTGCTGGACCTAGATGAACTAGGTGCCGCGGTGGAATCCGGTTACATCACTGCCAAGGAAGCTGCGACGGCGCTGATCACCACGCAATCCGCGATCGATGGGATTTCGACCCAGGGGTTTGCTGGGTGGATCGAGAGCTTGGGCGTCGTTATGACATGGCCAGTATGGGAAGCAAAGGCGCAGAACACCGGCAACCACAACCCCAGCTAACGGTACTGGCACGGGCAGGGGAAGTCGATTGGTCAGCAGGACCAGTCCTTGCGAGAAAGCGAACTCGAGCGTATGGCTGGAGGCATGCCTAAAAAAATCATTGTTATTGGAGGCCACGGTAAAGTGGCACAGCTCGCTACCCCCCTCCTGGTGAACGAGGGATACGACGTCACTTCCGTGATCCGGAATCCACATCACGTGCCCGATATTGAAGCACTCGGCGCCAAGCCCGAGATCCAAGACGTTACGGAATTGAGCGTTGAGCAATTCGCCGACCTGCTGAAAGGTCACGATGCCGTCATCTGGTCCGCTGGTGCCGGCGGTGGCTCCCCTGAGCGGACATACGCTATCGACCGCGATGCAGCGATCAACTCCATTGCAGCCGCCAAGATGGCTGGCGTTGAGCGCTACGTCATGGTCTCTTACTTCGGAGCGGGACCAGACCACGGGGTTCCTGAAGATCACTCCTTCTTCGCCTACGCCGAATCCAAGGCGGCGGCGGACACCGCACTGCGAGAGTCCAACCTGCAGTGGACCATCCTTGGCCCCAGCACTTTGACCGAGACCGACGGACGGGATTCTATTGACGCCGACGCGTCCGAGGCCACGAACGTTTCTCGAGCTACAGTCGCCAACGTCATTGCGCATGCGGTATTCAATGACGACACGGTGGAACGCACGATCAATTTCAATGAAGGCGACACCCCCATTACCGCGGCTTTAAACCCAGAGCTCTAGATCTTAAGCACTGCGCTTTAATCGGTACTAGGTACCAGGACCCACGCGGGTTACAGCGCGAGAGGCTGCGGGCAGTCTGACGCGTGATGCTGAGGGCAGGAAATGAAAACGACGGCCCCTACGGTGGCGAATTGAAACCTCCGCAGTGGCCGTCGAAAAATCGCTGTGACCTGCTAACCCAGAATCTGGCGCCCCATCACCATGCGGCAAATCTGGTTGGTGCCTTCGTAGATCTGCGTGATTTTCGCATCACGCATCATGCGCTCAACGGGGAAGTCGCGGGTGAAGCCGTAACCACCGAGCAGTTGAACGGCATCGACAGTGACCTCCATAGCCACGTCAGATGCGAAGGCTTTGGAACCTGCAGCCATAAGACCCAGCTTCTCGCCACCTTCCGCGAAGCCACGCTCTGCGTTGGAAGCCGCGGTGTAAATCATCAAGCGGGCAGCATCGATCTTCATCTTCATGTCTGCCAGCATGAACTGGGTGTTCTGGAAGTCCGCAATGGATTTGCCGAACTGCTTACGCTCCTTGACGTACTTCACTGCCTCGTCGAACGCACCCTGCGCAATACCCAGAGCCTGTGCGCCGATCGTTGGGCGGGTGTGATCTAGGGTCTGCAGTGCAGTCTTGAATCCGGTGCCTTCTTCGCCGATCATGCGGGATGCAGGAACGCGGCAATCCTCGAAGTACAGCTCGGCCGTTGGGGAACCCTTGATACCAAGCTTGTGCTCCAAACCGCCGACGCGGAAGCCTTCGTCATCCTTGTGAACCATGAAGGCTGAGATTCCACGTGCGCCGGCCTCTGGATCCGTCACGGCCATAACGGTGTACCAGCTAGAACGGCCGCCGTTGGTGATGAAGCACTTGGAACCGTTGATGACCCAGTCATCGCCATCGCGGACAGCGCGGGTCTTCATCGCAGCGGCATCAGAACCGGCTTCACGCTCAGTCAGCGCGTAGGAAGCCATCTCGCCGTTAGCAATGGATGGGAGAACTTCCTTCTTCAACTCATCGGAGCCGTTCAGGATCAGGCCCATCGTGCCAAGCTTATTCACTGCTGGGATGAGGGAGGAGGAGCCACACACGCGGGCAACTTCCTCGATGACAATGACTGCGGCTAGGGAGTCGCCACCCTGGCCGCCGAACTCATCGGGCACGTGAATGGCATTGAAACCGGAAGCGTTCAAAGCCTCTAGCGCCTCTTCAGGGAACCGTTCGTTCTCGTCGACATCCTTGGCGTGTGGAGCAATTTGCTGCTCGCTCAGCTCGCGGATGGCCTGGCGCAACTCGATGTACTCATCGGGCAGGCGGAACAGGTCGAAATCAGGATTGAAACCCATCGCGCAGTTAACCTCGCTTCTGTGTTCTACGGTGATTGATCTATTTCAATGTAACCACACCCGTTCACATCGTTATTGAATCCTTACCCAAAAAGGCACATATTTTTATGGCATGGCCGAGGAATCACGATACGGTTGTAAACATGAAGCCTTTGCACTTTCGCTCCGCTCGTACCCTCGGGGTCGCATCACTTTCTGTAGTGGCGCTATCACTCGCCGCATGTGGGGCGAATGACCCATCGAACGATCAGCGATCGACCGTCTACGGTTCTGATTCTTCTCAGCCCTCGAATGCCGCGAACGCATCGGACCACCTGGGCGCTGACGGAAGTGGCACCCAAAGCGGCGACCCTTCGCAAGAGAATTCGAAGCAGAAAGCCCTCGCGAGCGCCGATAACAACGGGCTGTGTAAAACCAACCAGCTGGACGTGACGGTGACACCTGAGCAGGGAGCAGCTGGCACCTCCTACTACAACATCGTCTTTGAAAATCGCTCCAATAAGGAATGTGCCCTCAAGGGTTTCCCCGGCGTGTCCTTGGTGAAAGACAATAACGGCTCCCAAATCGGCCGTTCCGCACAGCGCGAAGAGGGCATCCCCGCGGAGGCGGTCGCGCTGCGCCCGGATGAAAAAGCAATGGCTAGCCTAGGTATAACCCGCGCCGAGCTGCATGGAGATGCCTGCACACCCGTGCAGTCCACCGGGATTCGCGTTTACCCGCCGGAAGAAACCCTCGCCGCATACGTCCCACTCAAGGCCACCGGTTGTGAAGGCAACGTGGAGACCCTGAAGATCCGGCCGGTGCAGCCCTACAAGCCAGCACCGGGAACGGCAAACGCTAGGTAAGCTTTGGCTTCTTTCTACCTAGTCGCAGCCCTCGTTGCGCTTCTCACTGTGGGCGCACGGGGGTTTCAGCTTTCCCAGCGGGGCTTGTTTTGGGATGACTTGGTCATCCCATCGTTCTATTCAGGATTCAACCCCGTTGGAGGTCAGCCCACCTCAGCCATGGGTGAAAACAGCGCGTCGGCCACACCACCGGGTGTTCCCGGTATTTCCCCCGCCGATCCAGCTTCCGCACAATTCGCCGCCGAGCAGCTCCGCTCCGCTCTGGGCAAAACGATCCCAGATGCCCACGCTTCCCTCCCGGAGCGACTTTTCACTCCCTATGATGGCCACCTCATGCCCGGTACCAGTGCGCTCCAACTGGCAGTTTCACGAGCCAATCCCCTGTCGTGGCATGTACCCGCGGTGCTCATTTTCGGGCTCACGATTGTGCTAACCATCGGTTGGTTTCTCGTCGCACGGAAAGCCATCCAATGGGGTGCTTCTCCTGGCCTCGCCTTAATCGTCTACACCGCCGCGTGCGTATCCCCATTCCTCAGCTCGGCCACAGGATGGTGGTCGGCAGCGATTAACGCGTTGGCATGGCAACTGGCCGCCGTGGGAATCCTGCTTGTTGGCCTGCACGCGAAGAACCGCACCGTGGCGTTGTCTATCGCTTTCACCGGCATCCAATTAACGGCTTTGCTCTTCACCGAAAAAGCCCTCAGCCTCGTCGCCATCATTGCCACCGTGACGTGGGTGCGTGCCCAGGTGCAGCGCCAACCCCGCCTCCTGCGAGCCACGATTGCCCCGGCGGTGCTGACTGTTGCATGGGCCGCCTGGTACCTCTCCATCGCGGGATTCCACGATGATTCCGAAGGTTTCGCCGTCACGACCGCTGTCCCGAAGGCCTTAGCCACGCTTGTTCTTCCCGGCATGATAGGCGGGCCCTGGGTATGGGATCGATGGCATCCGGGTTCACCCTTCGCGGACTTGGCGCTGGGTATCGCTGTGCCGGTCTCCCTCGCGATCGTGACGGGGTTGCTCTACCTGGCTTGGCGAGTGGTTTCCAACTCCACCCGCAGCACCCGGCGCGCGATGTGCGTCCTTGCGATGATTGTGGGCGCCAGCTTCGCTTACTTGGCCGCGGTCCTTGTGGTCATGGTCCGGGCGCGTACTAGTACGGGCACCACGGATCTTCTCCCGCGCACCCCCCACTATTACGCGGATTGGTGGACTTTCACCCTCGTGGTGGTATTGCTGGGTGGGATTGCCCTTTCTTCCCGACGCCCCTCCGACCATCCCCCTGCAATCCCCACAGGGCGCCGGTTTTCTGTGGCCGCGATGTTCTTGGCCATTTCTGCCACGATATCCACTGTGACCTGGACAATGACTTGGCAGGATGATCCCACGCGGGAATACCTAGCAAATCTCCGCCAGACGGTGGTGGATCCACAGCGGGCGGGCACGCTTTCCCCCTTACTCAGCCAGCCAGCACGAATCGATGTGCTGTCCCCGCTTTTGCACCCGTTCAATTCAATCAACGCAATAGCGGGCGTACCAGTGGCTACGCATACCACGCAACCTAAAGTTGTGGACGATTCGGGACGATTAGTGGACGCGGGTGTGCTGCGCGTGGCGTCGAATAAAAAGGGCACTGAGCCCCAGTGCGGAACCCGCATTACGGCGGGTAAACCGCGCGTGGTGGTGCTGGATCAGCCACTGCCTTTCGGGGATTGGACGTGGGAGTTCAATGCGGCGGCGACACAAGACGCGCAGGTCCGGATCAGTATGCCGAATGGTTTACAGTCGGCTTCGGAAGTCTCGAAGCGGGCGGTCACGGTGCCCGTTGGGACGGAGCTGCAAACGCAGTGGGTGCGGATTAATGGGGTGGGTGGAACTATCGCCTTGGAAGTACAGGGGGCCGAGGGGACCAGTGTGTGCTTAGGCGAGGGAGCGATCGGGCCATTGCTGCCGGTACAACAATAACGGCAAACAAGCCGTCCCGCTGGGGCTGTGCGGAGAACTAGCACGTGGCTCGCTCGCCCCTTTTCATCGCGCTAGTCTTCGCCTGCCGTGCCCAAGTGACGATCGATGTAGCGGACGGCCAGACCGGAACCGTTGACCGCCTGGTAGTTCACGTGGATACCCTGGCCCACGATGAGGTTAGGGATGCCTGCATAAAACGCAGCTTGTTCCCGCGGATCCAAGCGATCGATGGTCGACTTGGCCTGAGCCCAGGGGGAGAAACCGGTGAGGATTGCGCTGCGGGCAAAGGCCTTCGTCAACGGCGCAGCTGACCGTGGAGTATCGCAAACTAGATCACCACGGCGGCAAATCTCGAGCACCCGGTCATTGAGTTTGCCATACCCTCCCTTGAGCTCTCCGAAAGCGCCATCAGTGCGTGGAGCGCCACCTGCCTGGGCAACGTCGCCGTGCGCGGAGCGGTTGGGGTTGGCGATCATCACGGCGGAATCCAAACGATTAGCGGCAATGGGACCGCGCCCATACGCAATATCATTAACGATTCGCGAGGCAATATCAGATCCCATGGAGTACCCAATGATGCTGAACGTGGCCTGCGGGCAATGAGCAGCCTCGCGCGCGATGAGGGTCCGTGCCTTTTGATAGCCGTTCGTCCGAGTTTGCTCGTAGCTGTAGGCGCCACCGGGGATCGAGGAGAAAGATGCGTACCGATCCACCACTTTTCCGGGGTGATTCACACGCAGCTGGGAGCCCACCTCTGCGGTGTAGGCTCCTACAGGCAGGGTTTCCGGAAGATTGGCCGCAGTGTTTGCCCCACCGGGCACATTAACAACGATATGCGGTGCGCACCCCCGAGGGGCCAAGGACGTACCCACCTGGGATGACCCAATGGAAACATGGTTGAGGGGCAACCCTGGCAGGCTCGGTAGCTGGGCCTGCGCGGTGGCACCGGTGGATGAAGAAACATTCATACCCACGGTTCCAGTGATAGCTGCGGTGGCACCGACCGCCGCGATCATGCCTCGGGTGACCTTTGCCCGGAATGATTGTCGACGTGAGTTCACAGCTTGAGTTGGCTTTGTAACCGCCACTGCAGCAGTGTGAGTAAGTTTGTTCACCGTTTGTGACCTCATTGTTCCTCGTGTACTCGCCACCTCGTTTAGGGCAGGCGGGAGCAATTGACTTCGATCGGCCTGATGCGCGGGATCGCAAACAGACAGGGTAGTCCCACGCCAGTCGGTTCGAGAGTCCAATACTTTATAAATTTAAAACCGCAGTGATTATATGCGACGCGCGTGAGGGCGTCCACACCAGCAGTAAAACAACAACACCAAGTAAACTTTGCCTCAAACGCATAACGCGCATATCCACAGTCACCACGTGGTGGTGCGCCGCCCCTTAATGGGTCGCCCATAAGCAACATTTTTACGAAAGGCCTACCGAATGGCATTTGGACTAGCTGCGCTTCTCGACGACGTAGCACTGATCGCAAAAAAGGCCGCGGCCAGCGCTGATGACGTAGCCAGCATGACGGGCCGTACCAGTGCTAAGGCCGCCGGTGTGGTGGTAGACGACGCTGCGGTGACTCCACGCTTTGTGGAGGGCGTATCCCCTGCCCGTGAGTTGCCCATCATTTGGCGCATCACTAAGGGCAGCTTGCGCAACAAGCTGCTGATCATTCTCCCTATCATTTTGCTGCTCAGCTGGCTGCTACCGTGGGCCCTCACGCCGCTGTTGATGATTGGTGGCCTGTACCTGTCGTTCGAAGGTGCTGAAAAGGTCATCGAGAAATTCACGGGTGGCCATGAGGAAGAAGACGAAGGGGCAAAGTCGGAGGATGCAATTGTCCGCGGTGCCACCACTACCGACTTCATCCTGTCGGCTGAGATCATGGTGATTTCGCTGAACGAAGTCGCCGATCAAACCATCGGAATCCGCGCAGCGGTACTGGTGGTTGTGGGCATTTTGATCACCCTCGTGGTCTACGGCGCTGTGGGCCTTTTGGTCAAGATCGACGACATGGGTCTCGCCCTTGCCAAGAAAAACTCCACTGGAGCTCAGAAAATCGGCCGTATGATGGTCGCCGGTATGCCAAAGCTGCTGTCCCTCATTGCGATCATCGGCACTTTTGCCATGCTGTGGGTTGGTGGCCACATCCTTCTGGTGGGCGCCGATGAGCTCGGCTGGCACTGGCCTTATGGCACGGTTCACCATATCGTGGAATCGGTCCACCACCTCGGAGGTGCGGTGACGTGGCTGGTAGAGACCTTCTTTAGCTTACTAACGGGCCTCATCGTCGGGTCCATCGTCGCTCTGATTGTGCACTTTATTCCCAAGAAGAATAAGAAGAAGGCCCACCCCGGCCCCGAGCCCGCCCAGTAAAACCAGCTCACCAAGCAGAGGAGCCCCGCTGCCATGTCAATCGATGCCAACCACGTAGCCCTCGTCATCGAAGGCGGTGGGATGCGCAATTCCTACACCGCGGCCTGTATTCACGAACTGATTACGCACGAGGTCAATTTCGGTTGGGTTGGTGGCATAAGCGCGGGTGCCTCTCATACGGTCAACTTCCTTTCCCGTGATGCCCGACGCACCCGCGAATCCTTCGTCGAATTCGGCGCGGACCCTCGCACTGGTGGAATCCGTTCCATGATGCGCGGCACGGGCTTTTTTAATGCGGAGTACATCTACGAAACCGCCGGGGCGCCCGATAACGACTTACCTTTTGATTGGGAGACGTTCCTCGCCAACCCCACCCCGTTCCGCATTGGCGCCACCCGCGCCGACAACGGCGAAACGGTCTACTGGGGCCGCGATGACGTACACGATCTGCCGGGTCTGATGAAGCGGGTCCGCGCTAGCTCCACCCTTCCCGGCCTCATGCCGGTCCCCTCTGTTGATGGGGTGGAGTACGTAGACGGGGCTTTGGGCGCTTCTGGTGGCCTTATTATCGACGCCGCGCTCAGCGATGGCTTCGAAAAATTCCTAGTTCTTCGCACCAAGCCACGAGGGTATGTGCGCCCTCCCCTGCGCAGCCCCCGCTTGGTTCGCCAGCTTCTGCGGAAACGCCCTGCGGTAGCCGAAGCGATGATCGCCCGCCCCGATAAATACAATGCGGCCGCCAACACCATTGCCGAATTGGAACAAGCCGGTCAGGCCAAGGTGTTCTACCCCGAGAACATGCGTGTCAGCAACACTGAACGACGGCTATCCCGCCTGATGGATTCGTGGAGCAGTGGAATGGAACAAACCCACCGCGAATGGGACGACTGGATGGCATTCCTGCAGGACTGACCGACCTAGGCTGGCAAAACTTAGCCGCTTCGACCAGCACACCGAGCTTGGCAACAGCTAACCGCCGATCAGCGTGGCCAGTTGGCGACGGCGAACCGCTTCGACCAGCACACCGAACTTGAAAACAGCTAACCGCCGATCAGCGTGCCTAGGCCCATCAGGATCAAGATCAGTGCTACCACGTAACCCGCGGACTTGATCAAGGCCTCCTTGTGAGATCGCAATCCATCGATGAATTCCGCCAAGCGGCTTTCCGGATGCCGCAGAACCTGCCATAAAATAATGCCTGTCACCGCGGGCAAGCTGAGTGCTAGGCAGGCGTAAAGCACCACTGCAAGTGCTTTCAGCGTGAACGACAGATCGGTAGTGGTGAGGTACGCCAGACCGGCAAAAAACGGTACCGATGTTGCGGACTGAATAGCGCCCAAAGTCATTCCCGAAGTGAATGTTTTGAATGATGCACGCTGCAATGGTCGGGCCAGGCGATTAATCATCTCCGTTAGGTCTCCCCCACGGAACGTCAAGATTGCGGACAACAGACCAATGCCGATCAACACCGCGGCAAAAATGGGCGACTCCAACACGTGTCGCACCTGGTCTTCCACATTTCCAAACAGGAGGTACGTCAGAACCGCCAGCAGGAAAACTCCCGTCCAGTCACCGAGCACCAGTAAAAAGGCGATCTTTCCGTAGCGACCCGTCTTGGCGTGCAAAACTGCGACAGCGAAGAGCACGCCAATGAGCAAAACATTGACGGAATCCAGCAGCGCGTAGCTGGCAGCGTGAAGCATCGTTGTTTTTCCTTGGAAGGTCGGGATCAGTTTTTCCTAATTAGAACCGAATCCGAAGTGGCTCGGTGGCGAAAAGGCTTGCGGCAGGGCACCTTTTAATGCCGAGGTTTTTCCAGCCACGGTTGAAAGAGCTTCGTCATGAAGGGCAACACTATGTACACCATCAAGGGCATGACCATGAAAACGGCCAGGGTTACCTTCAGTGGCAGTGGCGTCCCTGTGGGAAGATAGTGGTTCAGAAGTAAATTGGCCGCCATCGTCATGGGATAGAAACCAAGGAAGATGACCACCATCTGTTTCCACCGGGGCGGAGCGGTGGAATCGGCCGAGGGCTTTTCGAAAGCTTCGGTATCAAACCACCCTTCCACGCCGGTGAGGTGATGGAAATCCTCCTTCTTCACGAAGTCTGAAAACTCTTCAGCCCATCGAGCGCGTTCCGGTGACTGCTCCCACCGCTGCAAGTCCTGATTGTTCTCGAAACGGTAGATCATCCGCCACAGCTCGCTGCCGGGGGAATTCCTTAAGAAACCCGATCCCAAGTAACCCGGGAAGTTTGCCATGACCGCCTGTCCGTCATGGACCCACTTGGCTACTTTGTCTCCCGCGTGCCCCTCCACCTCGCGGAGGACTTGGACGGTGATGGATCCCGGTCTGGACTCTTCCTGGTGGTCATCTGCCGATTGGGCTTCATTCATACGGGGGATACTAGCACTGCGATGAATCACGGCCGTGGTGGCTGCCTGAGCCCCAAACCAGTAGCACGAACGCTAACAACCGCGATACGCACAGCCCTTGGGCACAGCCACAATGCAACCCTCAGGCACAGCCACAATGCAACCCTCGGGCACAGCCACAAAACTGTTAGCCGTATTCCCGCTAGTAGGGCTAGAGTTAGTCTTATGTCAAAGAAGATCGACTACGACAAGTTGAACAGCACTTTGGTTTATGCCATGTGGTCTGCATTCCGCATCCCCGCGGGCACGCTAGATGGCGATCGTCAAGCAATTGCTGAACAGTTCCAAGAATTCCTCGATTCCTACGAGGATTCGAAAGTCACCATCCGCGGTGTGTACGACGTATCGGGCCTGCGCCCCGAAGCTGACATCATGTTTTGGACACACAGTGAAGATCTGGCTGAGCTCCAGGCTTTCTACCGCGCTTTCCGTCGCGAAACTGACTTGGGCAAGGTAGCGGAACCAGTTCGGTCCAATGCTGCACTTCACCGCCCAGCAGAGTTCAACCAATCCCACGTCCCTGATTTCCTGATCAACCCTGAACCCAAGCGTTGGATCTGCCTTTACCCATTCGTACGTACCCCCGAGTGGTACCTCATGGATGAAAAGGAACGTCGTCGCATGCTGGTGGAACACGGTGTGGAGGCCCGCCAATTCAACATGGTGCGCGCCAACACGATCCCCGCGTTCGGTTTGGGCGACTACGAGTGGATGTTGGCTTTCGAATCCCCCACCATGGAGGATGTCGTCGATCTCATGTGGAAGATGCGTTACACCGACGCGCGCCGCCACGTTGCGGAGGAAACCCCGTTCTACTCCGGCCAGTTGATCACTGATCAACTCCCCGAGTACATCCAGTCCCTGCCATAACTGTACGACGGACCACCGCGCCGCCGTTGACAACGTTTGAAAGGCAGCCCTCTCAATGAGGGCTGCCTTTGGCGTCGAGTATAAAAAAACCGCGTGCTGTCCGAAACCTACAGACTTGCCACAGCAGGGCGCAGCTTAACGTGGGTGATGTACAGGTCGTTGCCGGTATCCGGCCGGTTGGCCTCCGCCACGATGCGCTGCATCACTAGGTCGCGAGCCTCACCCAAGTCGGTGAAAAAATCCACGATTTCCGGTGCATCATCAGTATCCGAGGGCTGCCCAAAACGCTGCACGACGGCAAACGCACTCCCCTCCGGCCCCTTCACCACACGGTGCTTCAACGGCGGCTGGAAAGGATCTACAAAAATGAACTCAACCTCTGTGGCAGAGGCACGGTCGCTCGTGTGGTGGCCGTTATCGTTGCGATCTGGGCTCATGTGGTGACTTCTTTCTACAAGTTGGGCATTGGGGCAAAGCCTACAAGTTGGGCATTGGGGCAAAGCATCCCGAGCGTTGTGGTGTGGCGAGAATGCCCTGCGATTAAAAACGATACCTTGATTCTTCAATTGTGCGGCGCCGATGACTTCCAGCCATCGCCCCCAGGAGGGTCAGTGCCCTTGGGGAGGCACAGAGAAAAGGCCTCTGGAAGGCCCTGAATTACCGTGGCTGGGCGGTCTAACGTAGCTCCAGCCCCTTATCCCCCACCGTAAACCCGGCCACGCCATTGGAGCAGGTCATAGTGTTATCGCGGTTTGAACAGGTGATTCGTGTGCCCTTGTCGCCTGGCGCCTGCATCGCAATTGACTGCCCGTTCGGCAGTACCTTAGTTTCAGGGGTTACACGGGGCCAAGCGCCTTGAGTGACCCAAGTTTCCACCTTCCCGTCGAGTTTGCCCGGCCACCAACCCACCGTCTGCGGTTGGTGAGGTTCGAAACCCTTCTTCCGCGCCTCGGCAGGCCACTGGCCATGGGGCTTGGTGATGCACGCGAAACGATCAATCTGGAATTCACAATTGATCTTTCGATCGGGGCTGGCAAACCGCGTGGCCGTGCGACCCTCCTTCAGCGAGGAATCCTTCACCACGTAGTCATTGACATCCACTGTGGGAAGGCCACTGTCCCCCGCGATTTGGTTGCTGGCGCGTGCAGCACGGGAAATATCGGCCTCGTTCCCCGCCGCCGAAGGACTTGGCTGCCCTTCCCCATTTTGAGGCGCACACGCCACTAACCCGGCCACCACAGCCCCACTCAAGGCGACGCTCATCATTGTTTTTTCCACGTCCCGCCGTGCCCTACGAGCGCGGTTGTCATGGGACTTCTGTGCTCGAATGCTCATACACTTCACGTTACCTAGTATCTCCACCATTTTCTGCCACACTAGGTTTTATGCTTATGGCAATTATTTGGGGCTTTGTTGCGGCTTCGTCCCTGATCATCGGTGCGCTCCTCGGCTTTGCGCGTAAATGGCCGAACAAACTTATTGGCTCCGTCCTTGCCCTAGGTGGCGGTGCTTTGGTCGCGAGTATCTCCTTCGAGCTCGCCGAAGAGGGAATCGATATCGGCGGGCCCGCGCCGGTCGGTATCGGGTTGGCCGTCGGTGCACTGACGTACTTCACGGCTGACCGGTTGGTGTCCCAGATGGGTTCGTCCTCTAACTCCGGCACATCGCGGAGACATGGTCGGGCTGGTTCGCATAATGCAATCGGTGCAGTCGATACACTCGATGCGATGGGCGCGATGGGCGCGGACGGTTCGCACGGTACTGACAGCGCACACGGTGCACAATCTGAGAGTTCGACGGTAAGTGATCCCACAGGGCCCGTTGCGCCGCCACACGGTCGCCAGAAGCGCGGAGGCGGAACGTCACTCGCCGTTGGCGCATTCCTCGATGGGATTCCAGAACAAGCCGTATTGGGCTTGGGTCTAGCAAGTGGCTCGGGCATCAGCGCAGCACTGTTGGTGGCAATCTTCATCTCGAACCTGCCCGAGGCAATCGGCTCTTCGAACGATATGCACGAGGCCGGCGTAAAGCGCAGCTCAATCTTCTGGCTGTGGATCGGTGTGGCCGCGGTATGTACCTTGGCCACCTTTGGCGGATTCATGCTCGCCGATTCAGTAGGAGGCGGTATGCGCAGCGCGATCGATGGATTCGCGGCGGGCGCCCTCCTGGTGATGCTCGTGGATTCGCTGATCCCTGAAGCCCGCGAAAAGGCCGGGAACACAGCCGGACTGGTTACCGTCATGGGCTTCGCTGTGGCGGCGGGTTTGTCGCTGCTTGCTTAGTCTTCCGCCCTCCCTCCACCTCGGCGCCCCAGCCGGTGTGCCATTGCAGCGGGGCCAACTTGGCTGCTTGCTTAGTCTTCCGCCTTTCCTCCACCTCGGCGCACCCAGCCGGTGTGCCATCGCAGCGGGATCGCCCTCGCTGCTTGCTTAACTTTCCGCCCTTCCTCCACCTCGGCGCACCCAGCCGGTGTGCCATCGCAGCGGGATCGCCCTCGCTGCTTGCTTAACTTTCCGCCAACGCCGTGTATTCCTGCACACTGGGTCGCCACCACCCGGCTCGTGCCGCAGTGAGTTGCTTGAAACGCGTTGGCGTTACTTTTTCCAGACCAGCCA
This sequence comes from Corynebacterium auriscanis, assembly GCF_030408435.1. Classification (NCBI taxonomy): domain Bacteria; kingdom Bacillati; phylum Actinomycetota; class Actinomycetes; order Mycobacteriales; family Corynebacteriaceae; genus Corynebacterium; species Corynebacterium auriscanis. The sequence goes on from NZ_CP047046.1 coordinate 1,758,163, forward strand.
CATACTCCGGAACCTGGGCGCGTGGGATACGCAATCCCACGGTTAAGTGGGGAATCCATTGTTTCCCCCGGCCGTCAGGATTGGCCGCTGAAATCTCGCGCGCCACGTGATGCATTTCATCCGATGTTTCCAACAACCACGTGACCGTCTGCTTGCTACGGGTTCCAAAGATGACCGTTCCAGCCCGTGTGAATTCGGCCGGAATTACTTCGGGCAACAATTGCGCAGCCACCTGGACTGCCTCGGTGCTCATAGACTGCGCAAATGTGATAGTGATATGCGGCCGTTGAAATTGCTGCGGCAATCCCAATTTCGCAAGATCGGCGAATACCGCCCGCACCTGCGCTTCTTGCTCCGGTGGAAGGTACAAAAGGATATTTTCAGGTGATCTGACCGACAATTACTAGTGCTTCCTCTCCCACCCTATAAGGGCTCGAATCGCTAACTCCAGCTTTATTATCGCAGTTGAGATTGCAATTCTAAGCCACATCCACGGGAGAAAAATTCCTTCCTCTCCGTAAAGCTTGGGTTAACCCGCTACAACAATCCGATAACACTGCAAGCCGGGTGTTAATACTTCCCCACTCCAAACGTTCATTTAAGTAAGGCACTTTCCCAAAGCGAAAGACCCGCCTTTTGTTCCGAATCTTTCAATGCTGGAGGATCACTATCATGCACCGACCACATTTCACTCACACGATCGCAGCCTTCGGCTGCGCTGTCCTGACTTCCGCAGCACTGACTGCGTGTGGGGCGGAGAACACAACCACGCAAACTGCCAGCTCACCCCAAACCGAGGGATCTTCTATGTCCGACGCCTCGTCGGCCCCCACCAAGGCCCCTACCTCGGCGCAGGACAGCCACTGGTCCGGCGAGAAGACCGATTCCGCGGAGAGGCCGGATCCGACATCTAATCAATCCGATTCAAAGGATACTCAAACCACGCTCGGCAACAGGCAGGACGAATCGGATCATCAAACATCGGCTCGCACCACTGGTGCTAGTAAACAACCGGCAAATGGCAGCCAGCTGGAGCTTGTGGATACTCAGACGGTCGTGTCCAGCAAATCTTCGGTAAAGTGTGATGTCACACGGTACAAAAACAGCACTACAGGGCAGGGGGAAGTCCACGCGCGGTGCATGACGAAAGATGCCCCGCAGCTCTCCTACTTACCGGACTGTGTTCCATCCGCTTCGCAAAGCCCAATCATCGTTTTTAACGGTCGCAATACCACGCTGGATTGCACCACTCAAGGATCACAAATGGCGAAGGTAGTGCCTACCACGCCCGGCGATTCAAAGGGGGTGACGATCTCACCCCCGAATAGTGGTGGTACTCCGCTCACTTTGGTGGAGGAGGCAGGTGGTGAAGCCATTCAACTTAAGATCAACGGCCGTGCTCGAGGCATCATTGGCCCCGGCAGGATTGAGTTGCCTAGTTAGTTGGATCGAACGTTTTCCTCTTGTCAGGTGATTCTGTAGCCAATTTACGCGATGGAATTACGCCTTTTTCACCACGCTTGATTTCAGGTACATCTGTCCGGCTCCCGGAACCTTGGCCTCAATATCGTGGCCATTTACAGGTTCCGACAGCAGCCGAATTCCCGTGACCTTGGTGCCGATCTTGATGTCGCTGCCACCCTTGACTTTCAGGCTCTTGATGATGGAAACGCTATCGCCATCGGACAGTACCTTGCCCACAGCATCCTTAATGACAGATCCCGCAGCCTCGGTTTCAGCAGCTTCTTCTGCCTCACCTGGCACCCACTCATAGCTGCACATTGGGCAGACGACCGAAGCGCCGGATTCGTACGTGTACTCGCTGGCACACTCTGGGCATGGTGGGATCTCGACGTTTTCAAGGCCTGACATAGGGATTCTCCGGAGGGTTAAGTAAAAAGAACTGTTTCTTAGGATTCTGCCAGTCTTCGGTGCGAATTCTCTCGAGAACAGGCCGAAACGCTAAACGCTAATTTAAATTCCATCGAATCTCGTCGGAATGTAACGTGTGCAACGTTCATCTGTCGCCACCTAGTGTGGCTCGATCAAATTGAGCTGATCAGGAATTCGTCATACGACTTGCGAGCATCTCGGTGACTATTCCTACATTAATTACTGGGCCATCAGTTGCTCGATAAAGACGGCCACGCCTACGCTGGCGGATCAAATGCCTTTAGTGCGCCCGACGCTTCGACGATCGCCTCGAATTGTGATTCCGGGACTTGGTCCAACAGGTGGAGTGGCGACTGGACACACCTGCTCGCATCCTTGGTCAGGTTTGGGTGTGGAGTCTGCCACCAGTTCAGCAGCGCCCTAGCTTTGTCGGTTCTATTCGAGTGTGTGCACGAAGAGAGGAACTCTTTGTTGATCTCAGCAAGAGCGTTGAGGTCTTTCCGTCGCGGAACTGAAAGGACGGATAATACCTCAAACCTCCTAACTCAACCTCAATCACCGCTTCGTGTTCGCCGTATGCTCGCAGAAGGTCCTTCTGAGCCGCACGTTTGGCTGCTGCCCACTGGTCAGGTGTGCGAGGCTCAGCCGTGGGCCTCGGCTCTGCAGAAATAAGAGATTCACGAGTTTGAGGTGCAGTGAGGGTTTCGACGCGGTCGAGCAAACTAGCTGCAACCATAGGTTCACGATTGATTTCAAAGCCTCGATCCCAAAGAGGGTTCTTCCTCCAACCTTCCGGGAATCCCAATTGCCCCATGCGGAAACCAAGGTGGCGGGACCGCTCATCGATATAGCTGGCTATGTCCACGCCATTGCCGTTGTCAGGATCAATGCTCAAAATGAGGTATCGCATGACGAGAAGCACACCGTAGAGCCTGTTGTTCACCCCGTTATCAACGAGCGGAGCAAGAAGATCCTCTTTTCTTCTGCGCGTCTGCCATGGCGCGTCAATAAGGACGTCGAAACCGCGATTCCACACACGGCCATAGTGTGCGCAAATGTTCCGCACATTTCTTAGGCAATTGAGCCAGTTGGCCGGTGCGCCGCGGTCTCCACGGCCATCGGCGGAGTGAACTTGGAAACGTGCTGCGAGAATCTCCTGGTCGTTCTGTCGCATTAATTTGTAGAGGTTGCTTAGCAGGCCGAAGGACATCACCTCCGTCACCACCCAAATCGGTAAGTGAGGACCGTAATGCTCCCGAAAGTGAAGGACGAAGTCTCCTCTCGCGCGCCTCTCGTGACGGTCGTGCTCTTCGAGCCATTTACAATAAGCGGTGGTCGGTACGATGCGCGGATGTGGTGTCCTCTGTGTAATTGCACCCAACAATCGACGGCTTCCTGCGACGGGATTTGTTCGAAGAGTTCAGGCCTGTCTTTCAGCAACGACTGCCCCCCCCCCGAGTGCTGCACCAATCTACTGAGTACTCAGCGAGTAGTCAATCCTTAGGCAGTTGAGCGGCTAGTTCCTGGGCATCGCATCTGGGTCGAGCGACAGCACCCAGCTAAACGTTGAACTTAAATTCCACCACGTCGCCATCGACCATCACGTAATCCTTACCCTCCTGGCGCACCTTGCCCGCAGCACGCGCTTCAGCCATGGAGCCCAAGGCGTCGAGATCATTAAAAGCAACGATTTCCGCCTTGATAAAGCCGCGTTCGAAGTCGGAGTGGATCACACCGGCGGCCTGAGGAGCCGTGGAGCCCTGGCGAATAGTCCACGCGCGCGACTCCTTCGGGCCCGCGGTCAGATACGTCTGCAAGCCTAACGTAGCGAAACCGGCCTTGGCCAGCGTCTGCAGACCTGGCTCATCCTGACCGACTGAAGCCAGCAGTTCAGCCGCCTCCTCGTCATCGAGCTCCAGCAACTCAGCTTCGGTGGCAGCATCCAAGAACACGCAATCTGCGGGCGCCACGAGGTCGCGAAGCTCCTGCTTCTTAGCCTCATCGGTGAGGACGGCTTCGTCAGAGTTGAACACGTATAGGAAAGGCTTCGCGGTCAGGAAGTGCAGGTCACGGACCGTGGCTAGGTCCAGCTCCCCCTTGGCCGCCGCCGAAGACAGCGTACGGCCGTCCTCGAGGATTTCCTGCGCCTTCTTCGCGCCCTCTACCTGCTCCGCTAGTTCCTTATTCTTGCGAGCTTCCTTCTCCAAGCGCGGCAGGGCCTTTTCCACCGTCTGCAAGTCAGCCAGGATCAGCTCGGTCTCGATCACGGAAATATCAGCCTGTGGATCCACCCGGCCGTCAACGTGAATCACATTATCGTCGGAAAAAGCACGAACTACCTGGCAAATTGCGTCTGCTTCACGAATGTTAGCCAGGAAAGCATTACCCATACCTTCACCGTCCGACGCCCCTTTCACAATGCCTGCAATATCCACGAAGGAAACGGTCGCGGGAAGGATCCTCTCGGAACCGAAGATCTCGGCCAGACGCCCGAGCCGAGGATCTGGCAACTCGACAAGTCCCACGTTCGGCTCGATCGTTGCGAAGGGGTAGTTAGCCGCCAGCACATCGTTACGGGTCAGGGCATTAAACAGCGTGGACTTGCCAACGTTGGGCAGGCCGACGATTCCTAGAGTCAAAGTCACGCTCACCATTGTATCGAGTCAACTGCAAAGGACCGAACGCTGGTTCCCTAGCCACCTTGTTACGCAATACACAAGAATTTAGAACAATAATTTGAGACCTTGGCGCAATATTTGAGCAATATTTTTCAGACAGTTTATGGCAATTTGCCACTCGGTGGCTTCACATGAGCTTATAGTGAGAACACCTTGAACGTTTTCCTCCCCAAACCCGTCACTGCCGTCGGTGCACTGGGGAGAAATGAAGAAAGAGAGGGCACCCTCTTGGCATCCTCAAATCCTCCGTCGTCGGCACATTCGGCACGGCCCACTAAAGTCGCATCTGATTCGGCGGCCGCGGATACGAATGCACCCGAAGGTCGCGAGACCTTTAACTCTCGCCTCGTCTTCCTCATGGCCGCCATCGGTTCTGCCGTCGGTTTGGGCAATATTTGGCGTTTCCCCTACGTTGCGTTCGACAACGGCGGTGGCGCGTTCCTTATCCCCTACTTGGTGGCGCTCCTAACCGCGGGTATCCCCTTGCTGTGGTTCGATCTCGCGATTGGTCACCGCTTCCGCGGGTCCACACCATTGACATTCCGGCGCATCGGCAAATTCGCCGAACCCATCGGCTGGCTAAAGGTGGGCGTGAACTTCTTCATTTCCATCTACTACGCCGCCATCATCGCGTGGGCAGCAATCTACACCTGGGATTCCATCACCAAAGCTTGGGGCGATAGCCCGGAAGATTACTTCATGAAGGATCTGTTGAAGGTCGACGCCGCCCAGTCTTGGTCCGGCGAATTCGTCATGCCAATCCTCATCACAATGATTGTGGTCTGGGTTATCTGCATCCTCACGCTAGCCTTTGACATCAACTCGGGCATCGGTCGCATCACGACCATCTTCGTCCCCGTCCTTGTTGTCCTCTTCATCATCATGGTCGTTCGTGCACTCTTCCTCGAAGGCTCCCTGGAAGGTCTGAACGCGTTCTTCACCCCAGACTGGGCTGCGTTGAAGAACCCAAGCGTGTGGATTGCCGCATACGGCCAAATTTTCTTCTCCCTGTCCATCGGATTCGGCATCATGGTGACGTACGCTTCCTACCTCAAACCTCGTACGAACCTAACCGGCACGGGCATGGTCACCGCTTTCGCGAACTCCTCCTTCGAGGTCTTGGCGGGCATCGGTGTGTTCGCCGTGCTGGGCTTCATGGCTGCACAAAGCGGTACCGAGGTCAGCGAGGCCGCGGCGTCCGGCATCGGCCTTGCCTTCATCGCATTCCCCACCATCATCAACCAAATGCCGTTCGGTGAAATCTTTGGCGTACTGTTCTTCGGTTCGCTGTTCCTGGCCGGGATCACCTCGCTGATCTCCATCATGGAGGTTGTGATCTCCGCCGTGAAGGACAAGCTGAACCTCAGTCGTCCAGTCGCCAGCGTGTCAGTTGGCCTAGTCATGGCCGTTGCATCCACCTTGCTATTCTCCACCACCTCAGGCCTCATCACGCTGGACATCATGGACAAGTGGACCAATAACCTCGGCATCGTCATCTGTGCGACTGCAGCGGTTATCACCACGGCGTGGATTACGGGGCGTCGAAACGAAGTCCAGCAGCACCTTAACGCCGTTTCTTCGGTACGCGTCGGTGGCGTGTGGCAAGCCTGCGTGTTTATCATCACCCCAGCGGTCCTGTTGTACTTCCTGTTCAGCGAAATCAAGACCCTCCTCGCCGAACCCTACGAGGGTTACTCCAGCCAGGCGATCTTCTCCTATGGCTGGTTGGTTCTCATCATCATCGCCGCTGCCGCCATCGTGTGGAGCTTCCTACCTTTCCGAGGTAATCAGATCCTCGACGGCTTGGAGACCTCCGATTACGGCGTGCCAATCAAGGGCCGTAAGAACGGCGCGGTCAACACAATGGCAGACGGCACGGACCTCAAACAGTCCGGCAGTGATGCCAAGGTCGACACTTCTCCAAGCTCTTCTTAATCCGACGCCCCGCGCTGGCCAACGACCACGCCAACCCGTAGGGCTAGGAAAACTTCAGTTCTATAACTCTTCAGCCCGCCAGCGCCTCAATCTTTCTGAATCCCCGGCCCTCCCGGGTTGGCACTCATACTTCAGTTCACTAACTACGCAGCCCCCCTCCCCCCTGGCCCTATACCTCTAGCCCTATCCCCCTAGCCCTATACCTCTAGCCCCCTCCCCCCCTGGCCCTATACCTCTAGCCCTATACCCCTGGCCCGATACCCCTGGCCCTCCCCCAGGCCCTAAAACTTCAAGAAAGGAAGTGCTCTCACCATGACCGCTCCCGCGCTTATCCTCATGGTCCTGTTTATCCTCGTGATTTGGGGCGGACTGGTTTCCTCGGTACTGCTTCTCAATAACACCCGTGATGAGACCACCGGCGAACTGGGAACCGCTCCTGGAACCGACGATGATTCCCTGATGCGCGATAACACCTACGCCACCTAAAGCCATTCACGAACTAAGAAACCGTAAAAAGGCTTCCTTAGGACCAAAGAATTACCGGGGTTGTACGACCAGTACAACCCCGCCTTTATTTGCCCGCTACCCCTACTCAGCAGGAAAAATACCGATAAAGGTTTGTTCGCCTATTAATTCGAACTGAAATCAGGCAGAATACTAAGAATGAATCAAGGCCCTAATCACCGTGATCCCAAAAGTGAATCCAGCGGACGCGACTTCGCTGACTTCCTCGCCGGATCCTCGCGTATGGACACCGAAACGAACCTTCCCCTACCCGATGACAACAAAGCGAACAGCAACACCCGCATTTCAGCCCGGGAAGAACTCGAAGACCTCACCCCCGGCTTGCCAGTGGCAGGACAAAAGGATGCCGACAAGCCCAGCTCCCGTTCTGACGAGCTGATGACCGAGGTGGATTCCTCGGCAACGGAGAGTGCCCAGCCCCGCGAAAGCGGTTCTGCTCACTCGCTGTCCGCCGCCGAAAAGCAGGCCGCCGACGCGCAAGAAGACAAGACGTTTGACGAAGGCCTTCGCCCCGAACTGCGCGACCGCGCAGAAGTCATCGGCACGTCGGTACGCTGGTTCGCGGGTTGGTGCCTGCGCTTCATCATTATGGGCGTAGCGGCATACGTTGCCTCCGTTGTTTTCGCCAAGCTGTGGTCGGGCATTCTGCCGATTTTGTTGTCGCTGATCGTCTGTACGGTTTTGTGGCCAGTAGTGCGCACTCTGCGTAAGTTCAAGATCCCCAATGCTTTGGCAGTAGCCCTCACAATTCTTGGGTTTTTTGCTGTCATCGGCGGAATCTTCGCTGCGATCGCACCTAGTGCGGTAGATCAAAGCCGCAAGTTGGCGACTCAGGCCAATGACGGGATCGGCCGGTTGCAGGAATGGTTGCAAGGCCCACCGGTAAACCTTCAGGAAAGCCAATTCAACGATGCCGTTAACCAGGGCACGGAGTGGCTACAGCAGAAATCCGGTGACATCGCCTCCCAGGCAGCTGCGGGTGCATCCGCTACCCTCTCGGCAGTCGTCACCCTGTTCATCATGCTGGTGCTGACCTTCTTCTTCCTGAAGGACGGCGAGAAGTTCCTGCCCATGATTCGTCGTGTCACTGGGCGGCGCGTAGGTTGGCACCTCACGGAAGTACTTACCCGCTGCTGGAACACCTTGGGCGGTTTTATCCGCACCCAGGCTATCGTCTCCTTCATTGACGCGTTCTTCATCGGCCTGGGCCTTGTCATCCTCAACGTTCCTCTGGCAGGCGCCCTGGCGATCTTGACGTTCTTCGGTGGCTTCATCCCGATGATCGGCGCCTTCGTTGCCGGTGCGCTCTCCGTGTTGATCGCAGCTGTTGCTATCAATATTCAAACGGCACTGATCGTTTTGGCTATTGTCGTGGCGGTGCAGCAGCTGGAGGGCAATATCCTGCAGCCCCTGTTGCAGTCCCGCGCGATGGATATTCACCCAGTGATCGTTCTGCTGTCCGTAACCTTGGGTGGCACGCTGTTCGGCATCATTGGTGCCTTCCTGGCCGTGCCGGTTGCAGCGGTGCTTGCAGTGATCTTGCGATACATGGGTGATCTGACGGACTTGGCGACGGGAGAAAAGACCGCGCAGGAAATCAAGTTCGTCACCACGGCTGGTTCCCTCACCGGGCGCCAATCGGAAGAAGCTGCCACCCGCTGGCGCGAACTGCGCCGCCCCAAGTTGCGCATGGGTGGCTCTCCCAAGGCTGAAGACAACGCCCCGGAGGACGATACAGTTGCTGTTGAATCCGAAGGCATGGCCGACAAGGCCGAGTCTTCCTCGGCAGTTCAGCAACTAAGCCAGATGTTCAACCGATTCCGGCGTGGATCAAAGTAACAAATTACCCACTGAGCAAGTAGCATTACACCCCGTGTTCCAGAAGTCTTCGCCTAACCAAACTTCGCGATTCCCCGTGTGGGCGCCACCGCTTGTGATGGCTGCCGTGATTCTCACGGGGTTGGTTCTCGCGTTGAGTTCCCACGCAATCCCCACCAGCTATTTCGTGCTATTCGCTGTAGCAACAATCGCATGTGCGTTCTTCGTGGACCCACGAGGTCTCTTCCTTACTGTGGCCGCGATCCCGGTGTACTACGTAGTGGGCACGTTCGTTGTCGGCTGGTTCGCCACCTCCGGGTCAGGGGCCGCTCCGGGTCGGAAGGCCCGGATCCTTACCGCCGCCTATCCCACCGTGGAACACTTCTTGTGGTTGTTGCTCTCCTTCCTTGTCGCCTTGGCCATCGCCATGTTCCGTTGGTGGTTCTACCGGGAGGAACTAGCTCGCCGTGCCGCTCGGGAAGCTTTCGCTCGTCGACGCCGCGTTGCCAGCGAGCGCACCAACCGCGAGTCCTACACGCGTGCCCGCACCCGCTCCATCGAGGAATTGCGTGAGGCTAGCGAGCGCCGCCGCCGCAATCCCGCCCACGCCCACGATTCAGACTGGAACGAGGATAGCGTTGAGAGCGTGGAATCGCGTAGGGATTCTTCCCTTGCCCGTTATGGGGAGCGTGATCGGGGGAAGTTGGCGTCGGATAAAGAGGGTCAACACCCATGGAACGACGGCCAAGCGACAGGCAATGCCTCACCGGCAAGCAAGGTAGAGCGGCACAACCTTCCCCGTTTGTAGCGGGAGAGAAGTAGCTAGGCACGAACGCACGCGCCCCCGGTGAGAAATTGAGTTGCGGGGGCGGGACGGGAGTTGCGGGGGCGCGACGGGAGTTGCGGGGGCGCGACGGGACGGGATTTGCAACAACACGCGAAAACGCGCCGAGGCTGTTGCCACTGAACAACAGGTAAAAACGCGCCAAGGCTGTTGCCACTGAACAACAGGCAAAAACGCGCCAAGGCGGCTGCCACTGGCGCGTTTTTGCGTTGAGGGTGATATGAACCGATGCGACCGAGGCTGCCGATTCAGCGAGCCGCCTACTCCGCGAGCTAGCGGTGCTCGAGCTGTGTTGCTGGGCTAGCGGTTCGTGCGGGCGGGGCGCAGCTCGCGAGGCAGGGAGAAGATCAGCTCCTCCGTTGCCGTCGTTACTTCCTCGACATTGGTGAAACCGTGTTCAGCGAGGAGTTCCAAGACACCCCGGACGAGGATCTCAGGAACAGAGGCCCCGGATGTCACGCCTACGCTGCTCACACCTTGCAGCCACTGCAGATCTACTTGGTTGGCGTAATCCACCAGGTAGGCTTCCTTGGTCCCGTGCTGCAGCGCAACCTCAACTAGACGGCGGGAATTGGAAGAGTTTTGCGAACCCACCACAATCATCAGCTCCACCTTCGGCGCTATCGCCTTCACAGCGACCTGGCGGTTTTGGGTAGCGTAGCAAATGTCATCGCTTGGCGGGTCCTGGATGTGCGGGAACTTTTCACGCAGCAGCTTTACGGTATGCATCGTCTCATCGACAGAGAGCGTGGTTTGAGACAGCCAAATCAGCTTGCTGTCCTCTGGAAAGTCCAGCGCATCCACGTCCTCCTGGCCGTCGACTAGGTGCACCACATCGGGAGCTTCTCCCGCGGTGCCCTCCACTTCCTCGTGCCCATGGTGGCCGATGAGGATGATTTGGTAACCCTGGCGCGCGAAGCGCTTCACTTCCTGATGCACCTTCGTAACCAATGGGCAAGTGGCGTCGAAAGTCTTGAGGCTTAGCTGGCGGGCTTCCTCGTGGACCTGCGGGGAAACACCGTGAGCGGAGAAGACCACGTTGGATCCCTCGGGGACCTCGGTGGTTTCATCGACGAAAATCACACCGCGCTCTTCGAACGTCTTCACAACGTGTTTATTGTGGACAATTTCCTTGCGCACGTAGAGCGGGGAACCGTGCATTTCAAGAGCTTTTTCTACAGTCTCCACGGCACGATCCACACCGGCGCAATAGCCGCGGGGTGCAGCGAGCAAAACCCTCTTCTCGCCCCCGCCCTCAGTTGTACCGGGCGCGGCGCTAGCCGTTTCGTTTACGGTGCTGGGAGTAGTCATGCCCACCATGCTAGCCCAACGTAGAACGAAGCCCTATTGAGTCCGGGTGGGTGGTGATCGTAAGGCGTTGGTGTTTACCCTTGAGCCCACTCTTTGGTGTTTATCCTTGAGCCCACTCTTTGGTGTTTATCCTTGAGCCCACTCTTTGGTCGCCCTTTCTTCCTTGCCGGTGTACCCGCAGCCCATTGGGGCGGTTTGTGGCCGCTCATGGACCCGCCCCCACGGTCGTCCACCTCACAGCAGTGTCTGGCGCTCTGCCTACAATGGTTCACATGTCTCAGCAGCCAAACTCCGCGGAATCCCCGTGGGCAGTTCATCAGCTCAACCTGCAAATCAAGCAGTGGGTTGAGCGCCTGGGCCATATCTGGGTGGAAGGGCAGATCACCCAGGTCAATATGAAACCCACGTGGAAGTTCTCCTACATCACGCTGCGCGATGTGGAACAGGAAATGTCCGTCTCTGTCACGATGAACACCTCCACGCTGCAAAAGCTGCCCACTCCCCTACGCAATGGCGACCGCGTTGTTATGTATGGAAAGCCCGCTTTCTACGCTGGCCGAGGCAGCTTTTCGCTTTGGGTCACCCAAGTAAAACCCGTGGGTATTGGTGAACTGCTGGCGCGTATCGAGCAACTCAAGCGGGCCTTGGCAGCCGAAGGACTGTTCGATCCACGGTTAAAAACCCCTTTGCCTTTTCTTCCCCACAAAGTTGGGCTGATCACAGGTCGCGGTTCTGCCGCCGAGCGTGATGTGCTGGCGGTCTCACATGATCGCTGGCCGGCGGTGCAGTTCGAGGTGATCAATACCGCCGTTCAAGGTGTCAATGCCGTGCCTGAAGTCATCGCGGCCCTGCAGAAATTGGAAGCCAACCCGGATGTCGACGTCATCATCGTCGCCCGCGGCGGCGGCTCGGTGGAGGACTTGCTCCCGTTTTCGGAGGAAGCGCTGGCCCGCCAAGTCGCACGCATGCGCACCCCGGTGGTTTCAGCGATCGGCCACGAACCCGACAATCCTGTCTTGGACCACGTGGCTGATCTACGTGCTGCCACTCCAACCGACGCCGCCAAGCGAGTGGTTCCCGATGTTGCCGCCGAGCTTCAGTATGTACTGGAACTGCGGTCGCGTGCTTCCAGCGCGCTTCGTAGCTGGGTGGGCCAAGAACGACGGCACCTGGACAGTGTGCGCTCTCGACCGGTCATGAACAACCCGCTGCTTCCGGTGACGAAGCAACGGGATCTGATCGAAGAGGCTATGCAGCGCAAAGACCGCGCTTTGCACAACATCATCCGTCACCTGCGATCGGAGGTGCACAGTTACAAGGCGCAAGTGAATGCCCTGGGCCCATCGCAGACCCTGGCGCGTGGCTATTCGATCGTGCAGGTGATTCCGCGCGATGGTTCGGGTGCGCAAGTGGTAACCAGCGTTGAGGACGTCACGCCGGGTTCACAGTTGCGTGTGCGGGTTCCCGACGGGTCCATCACTGCGGCAACCATGGGGGTCTCGGCGGCGCCGGGCAGCGATGCGACCCCGCAACCACGACCAGCGAAAAAGTTTTGACAAGGAGAATGAGAAATGGCGCAGAACAATAACGAAGAGCAGCAGAAGTTCCGTTCGCTTGAGGAGATGAGCTATGAAGAAGCTCGCGATGAATTAATTGAGGTCGTGAAGATCCTCGAGCTGGGCCAGATGAGCCTGGATGAATCACTGAACTACTGGGAGCGGGGCGAGGAGCTCGCCGCGTATTGCGAGGACTATCTCGATGGCGCGGCTACCCGTATCGAGACCGCACTGGCTAAGCGAAATCGTGCTCAAGCTGAGGATGCGGGCCAAGACCGCCCTAACGGTGCGGAATAAGGCGCCCTGTCACCGCTCCCCTTTTTGTCGAATTCGCAGACCGAATCGCCTGTCGGTCAACTCTGGGCGGGGTGCTCGCGGGCGACATCTCGGCGGGGTGCTCGGAAGGTGCTCGCGGGCGACATCTCGGCGCTGTACTCGCCGGCCACCGCCCATTTCCCGGCGCAACACCCACCAGCCGCCGCCCGCATCCCGGCGCAACACCCACCAGCCGCCGCCCGCATCCCGGCGCAACACCCGCCAGCGCCGCCTGCATCCCAGCGCAACACCCACCAGCCGCCGCCTGCATCCCAGCGCAACACCCACCAGCCGCCGCCCATATCCCGGCGCAACACCCACCAGCCGCCGCCCGCATCCCAGCGCAACTCCCGCCGGCCACGCACTAACCCACACAATGTGCAGCAGAACTCTCACAAAAGAACGCGTTTTTGTCGGACTTCTGCTGCACATTTGTCCCTCAACGCGAAAACACCGGCACCCGGAACTTCGAAGAGCCCACCAGCCATTCCCCGGCGCAACACCCGCCAGCCGCCGCCCGCATCCCAGCGCAACACCCACCAGCCGCCGCCCGCATCCCAGCGCAACTCCCGCCAGCCGCCGCCCGCATCCCAGCGCAACTCCCGCCGGCCACGCACTAACCCACACAATGTGCAGCAGAACTCTCACAAAAAAGCGCGTTTTTGTCGGACTTCTGCTGCACATTTGTTCCTCAACGCGAAAACACCGGCACCATGAGCTCCGAAGAGCCCACCGCCCACATTTCGGTGCGACTCCCACCACCCACCGACCATTTCCCGGCGCAACACCCACCAGCCGCCGCCCGCATCCCGGCGCAACCCCCACCAGCCGCCGCCCGCATCCCAGCGCAACCCCCGCCGGCCATATCCCGGCGCAACCCCCGCCAGCGCCGCCTGCATCCCAGCGCAACACCCACCGGCCATATCCCGGCGCAACTCCCGCCGGCCACGCACTAACCCACACAATGTGCAGCAGAACTCTCACAAAAGAACGCGTTTTTGTCGGACTTCTGCTGCACATTTGTCCCTCAACGCGAAAACACCGGCGTCGTGTTCCGTTTCTTAATTGGCGGGGTTTCCTACTTCTAGGCCAGAGCGGTATCAGCGGGGTTTCCTACTTCTAGGCCAGAGCGGTATCGGCGCGGTTTTCTACTTCTTTTCGGGCGCGGTATCGGCGCGATTTTTTTCTTTCTCGGCTGGAGCGGTATCGGCGGGGCTTTCTCCTTCTTCGCCAGAGCGGTATCGGCGCGGTAGTGGGAGGGTTCCTACTTCTTGATCGGGTCCGTCTTCACCAACTGCTCCGCGAGCTGCTGCGCGTCAGCGTCCTGCCCCATGTACTCAATCATCCAGCGAACATCGCCACGATCTGCCACCCACAATGGCCGTGCATGCTCTCCGCGCAACACAGTCCACTCCACCCCGCTGATCTGCTTCTTCTCGGTTTCCTCGCGGGGGTCATCCTTCGGCTTCATTGCCGCTTTCATATCAGCTTTGGTCTGGGTAAGCGAGATGTATTTCTCCCCGTCAATGACCCACCCGACCAGGCTGGATGGCTCCTGACCGACAGAGGTGCGTCGCGCGGAATTCGGTACCCAGTTATCGGGCATCTCTGGGTAGCGAATGGGAACACTCAAACTACGGGCATCCATGGTCAGCGCGGTTTTTGCATCGATTTCTTGCACTGGACCGGATTTATCCGGACCGCCCGGGTTGTATGAACACAGTCCTGTAAAACCCACGGTCAAGAACGTGGCCAAAAGAAGCACCCCAAGCGACAAGATCATGTCCTTGGTGGATTGGAAAACGCGGGGCTTTTGAATCTGCACGGCGCCCATTATCGCACCGTCACCGCCCTGCCCCCAATTTTAGGTAGCGCCTTCCACACCTCAGACCCGTCAGATGGAACAATGAGAATGAACTAAACAACCCACTTTCAACAGGAAAAGAGTTGATCAATATGATCCCCGAGGTCGACCCAGCAGTCTCGCCTAACCCCGACGCGCCAGATCGAAATCTTGCGATGGAACTGGTGCGCGTGACGGAAGCTGCGGCGCTGGCATCCGGAAAGTGGGTTGGCCGGGGTCAGAAGGAGTCTGGCGACGGTGCTGCCGTGGATGCCATGCGCATGATGATCAACTCCGTCGAAATGGACGGCGTGGTTGTCATCGGTGAGGGCGAAAAGGACGAAGCCCCCATGCTCTACAACGGCGAAAAGGTGGGAACCGGTCGTGGCTCAGCTGTCGACATCGCCGTGGACCCTGTCGACGGCACCACCCTCATGGCAGAGGGGCGCCCGAACGCGATCGCAGTGATCGCCGCCGCTGAACGGGGCAGCATGTACGACCCATCCGCCGTCTTCTACATGGAGAAAATCGCCGTGGGTCCTGAAGCTGCCGGGCTCATCGACATTGAAGCACCCGTCAAGCACAACATCGATCAGGTCGCCAAGGCGAAAGGCACGGTTCCGGGAGACATCACTTGCGTGGTTCTAGACCGCCCTCGCCATGCTGATCTAATTCGCGAGATTCGTGAAGCAGGTGCCAAGGTTCGCCTCATTGGAGATGGAGATGTGGCAGGAGCCGTGGCAGCAGCCCAGGACAACGGGGTCAACTCCGTGGACATCATGATGGGCATCGGTGGCACCCCAGAAGGTGTGATCGCAGCCGCAGCTATGAAGTGCATGGGCGGTGAAATCCAGGGCAAGCTCTGGCCAAAGGACGACGCCGAGCGCCAGCGCGCTCTGGATGCCGGCCACGACCTCAACCGCGTTCTCACCACCGACGATCTGGTCAACTCCGACCACTGCTACTTTGTCGCAACCGGCGTGACCAACGGTGACATGGTTCGTGGTGTGTCTTACCACAAGAACTCAGCAACCACCCGCTCCTTGGTCATGCGCTCCAAGTCTGGCACCGTCCGCCACATCGAGTCGGTTCACCAGTTGGCCAAGCTGCAGGAATACTCCGTTCTGGATTACACCCCCGGCAGCTAACCCCCCCCCAAAAAAACTGAACGCTCCCTGTTGCCAGATCCCGCCGCCGCAGTTCGTTTCCGGCCCGCGCCCTGTTGCCAGATCCCGCCGCCGCAGTTCGTTTCCGGTCCGCGCCCTGTTGCCAGATCCCGCCGCCGCAGTTCGTTTCCGGTCCGCGCCCTGTTGCCAGGCCCCGCCGCTGCAGCTCGCTTCCGGTCCACGCCCTGTTGCCAGGCCCCGCCGCCGCAGCTCGCTTCCGGTCCACGCCCTGTTGCCAGGCCCCGCCGCCGCAGTTCGTTTCCGGAACGCGCCCTGTTGCCAGGCCCCGCCGCCGCAGTTCGTTTCCGGTCCGCGCCCTGTTGCCAGGCCCCGCCGTCGCAGTTCGTTTCCGGTCCGACAAACCCCGCTAGTTTCGGCCCCAACCATTCTCGGCCATGGGCCCACGTTCATGGCTAAGCTGGGTTCTAGGTACGCCTCGATGCCGAATGTGGCGAGGGGCGTCGAATCCCCCAACGGAATCGCCCAACGGATTCGTCAAAACAAAAGAACGTAAAACCAATCCTGCCAACCGAAAGGACAACAAATGACTGAACAAGAGTTTCGCATTGAACACGACACGATGGGTGAGGTCAAGGTGCCTGCCAAGGCCCTGTGGCGCGCACAGACCCAGCGTGCTGTAGAGAACTTCCCCATTTCCGACCGCCCACTTGAGTCCGCGCAGATCCGCGCAATGGGCCTCCTGAAGGCCGCATGTGCGCAGGTGAACATCGATCGTGGCCTGCTGGACAGCGAGCAGGGCAATGCCATTATTGCCGCTGCTAAGGAGATCGCCGACGGCAAGCACGATGCGGAATTCCCCATCGACGTGTTCCAGACCGGTTCCGGTACGTCCTCCAACATGAACACCAACGAGGTCATCGCCTCCATTGCGAAGAGCAACGGTGTGGAGGTTCACCCTAACGACCACGTCAACATGGGCCAGTCCTCTAACGACACCTTCCCAACCGCTACCCACGTGGCGGCTACCGAGGCTGCCGTCAAGGACCTCATCCCAGGCCTGAAGGTTCTGCACAAGTCCCTCAGCACCAAGGCCAAGGAGTGGGAGACCATCGTCAAGTCCGGTCGTACCCACCTCATGGACGCTGTTCCCGTGACCTTGGGTCAGGAGTTTTCCGGCTACGCCCGCCAGATCGAGGCCGGCATCGAGCGCATTGAGGCTACTCTGCCCCGCTTGGGTGAGCTGCCAATCGGCGGCACCGCGGTGGGCACTGGCCTGAACACCCCAGCCGACTTCGGTGAGAAGGTCACGGCAGAGCTCGTCAAGCTCACCGGTGTTAGTGAGCTGCGCGAATGTGTTAACCACTTCGAGGCTCAGGCAAACCGCGATGGCCTGGTGGAGTTCTCCGGCGCAATGCGTACCATCGCCGTCTCCCTGAACAAGATCGCCAACGATATCCGCTGGATGGGCTCCGGCCCACTGACCGGTTTGGCAGAGATCCACCTGCCAGACCTGCAGCCAGGTTCTTCGATCATGCCAGGCAAGGTCAACCCCGTGCTGTGCGAGACCGCAACGCAGGTGGCCGCGCAGGTCATCGGCAACGACGCAGCGGTCGCCTTCGGTGGCGCCCAGGGCGCTTTCGAGCTCAACGTGTTCATCCCAATGATGGCTCGCAACGTGTTGGAGAGCTCCAAGCTGCTGGCTAACACCGCCCGCGTGTTCGCGGAGAAGCTGGTCGACGGCATCGAGCCAAACGCGGAGCACATGCGCACCCAGGCTGAGTCCTCCCCTTCCATCGTGACCCCACTGAACTCCGCGATTGGTTACGAGAATGCAGCCAAGGTCGCCAAGACCGCGCTGAAGGAGGGCAAGACCATCCGCCAGACGGTCATCGACTTGGGCTTCGTGGACGGCGACAAGCTCTCCGAGGAAGAACTGGACAAGCGCTTGGACGTGCTGGCTATGGCCAACACCGACCGTGACAAGTAATAACCTCGACACGGTAACGCCTTTGTAGCGTCACCTATGTCTCCTTTGGCCTCTGCCCCTCTTCGGGGTAGGGGTCTTTTTTATCGACGCCACGTTCCGCACCCCCGCTTCTATCAGTACCTTATGTACCATTTGGCAAAAGTTTGCACTGGGTGTAAATTTATATCCCGTGCAAGATTTTTCCGAAGATGTATGTGAGGATGCCGAAGGCGACGCAACCGGCATTAGCGCTGGAGCGCAAGACGTTGACCCCTGCGCGCAGATGGGTCTGCGCGAACGTAAACGAAGGCTCACCCGGTTGCGGATCGAGGATGAGGCCACGCGCCTGTTCCTCGAACGCTCCTACACCTCCGTAACCTTGGAAGATATCTGCTCTGCGGCGGACATAAGCCGCCGCACATTTTTCAATTACTTTGATTCCAAAGACCACGTTGCCCTGGGGGTGGCCCCACCACCCCTGACACAGGACGACCTAGACAAACTAGAAAACACTCCCCCCGCCGAAGACGGTTCGGGCCAACCACTGGAAAGCCGACTGTTTGGACTGTTCCTAACCCGGCGCGCAGAGCAGTTCCGCGATTGCGACGGCACGGTTCTGGACGCCCAACTGGCAGAGGAAGTTGCCCGCCGCCGTGGGTTGATCCTGGAACGCAACTCTGAATTGGCGCTTGCCAAACTGTCGCGGTTTCAGGACCTCCGTCAAAGACTGGGCGATGCGATCACCAAGCATCTGCAGAAATTCCCCGAACAGCGCCGTTTCAGCGAAGACTTCACCGCAGCCGAGGAAGCGTTCCTCATCGTAGCCAGCGCTATCTCCACCCTGTGGGCCTCGTCCACGCTGAACGCCCAAGAAAAAACGCCCGTGGTTAACCCCCAGCGGGCGTACGCCACCTCGCGTGCACTGAGCTCCTTGCACCACAACATCGCAGAAAACGTGAAACCAGATGATGACCGGGGCGGACCAACAGCGGGGCGTCGACAATAAAAAACCAACAACCACCAACCACCCCCAAGGAGGTGCTGTGTCCACGAAGCTAACCACGCCAGACCAGCAGAATCACCCCAGCCAATCACCAGCCGGCGGGACAGAATCGACAAACAACAATGTGCCCCTCGTTTTCGCGTGCCTAATGCTGGGCATGCTGATGAGTTCGCTGGGGCAGATGATTTTCTCTACCGCGCTGCCCACCCTCGTGGGCGAACTAGGCGGTGCGGACCAGATGAGCTGGGTTATCACCATTTTTATGGTCACGATGACTATCGCTATGCCTATCAACGGCAAACTAGGTGATCAGATCGGTCGCAAACCGTTGTACATCACAGCAATCATTTTGTTCCTGATCGGCTCCACCATCGGTGCGCTGGCGCAAAACATGGGCATGATGATTATGGCTCGTGGCATCCAAGGCTTGGGTGCTGGTGGACTGATGATCGGTGCACAGGCAATCATCGCCGATGTGATCCCCGCCCGTGAGCGCGGTAAATACATGGGCGTGATGGGCGCGGTCTTCGGTCTCTCATCAGTGCTGGGACCATTGCTAGGTGGCTTCTTCACCGATGGTCCAGGATGGCGCTGGGCGCTATGGTTCAACCTTCCATTGGGCCTATTCGCCCTGGTCATGGTGATTACTGTCCTGCGCATCCCGCGGCGCGGGGCCGGGGCGAACCTGGACTGGCCTGGCACAATCACGTTGACTATCGCCACTGCATCCTTGATCCTGTTCGTCACCTGGGGTGGGCGCGAACACCCTTGGGGGTCGCCGCTTATCCTAGCGCTGATCGCGTCCACGGTGATCTTCGGAGCGGCATTCGTACTCATTGAGCGTCGCGCTGAAGACCCGCTGATTCCGATGGGGCTTTTCCGCGCGCGCAACTTCGTTTTGGCCACCTCTGCGGGATTGATTGTGGGTGTGGCTATGTTCGGTACATTGGCCTACCTGCCCACATACATCCAGATGGTGCACAACATGTCCCCCACCGCAGCTGGATTGATGATGATCCCGATGATGGCGGGAATGATCCTGACATCCACGGTGATCGGCCGCCGCGTTTCTGCCACCGGCCACTATAAGTCCTACCCCATCATCGGCCTAGTGATCGTATCCATCGCACTGGCCGGCATGGGCACGTTGAAGGCCCACGATTCCCTAGTGAAGCTGGGGATTGTTCTGGCCATTATGGGTATCGGGCTGGGCTTCGTGATGCAACTGCTGGTGTTGATCGTGCAGAATACCTTCCCCATCGCTATCGTGGGCGTGGCGACCGCATCCAATAACTTCTTCCGCCAAATCGGTGGCACACTGGGCGCGGCCATTATTGGTAGTTTGTTTACGCACCGCGTGGGCAATTTCATTACCGAGCGTATGCCCCACGCGATCCACGACATGGGCGCGGCGGGTTCTCAGGCCGCTGAGAAGTTCGCCCAGGGTGGATTGTCAAACCTCACCCCAGGGCATGTACACCAGCTGCCCGCGCCGTTAGCGGAAGTGATTGTAACCAGCTACAACGATGCACTGGCACCAATCCTCGCCGGCTTAACCCCCATCGTTTTGTTGGCCGCGCTAATCATGGTGTTCGTCCGTCAGGACAACCTCAAGGAGACAATTCGCTAGACCTAGCACCGGTCAAGTCGCTAGACCTAGCACCGGTCAACATTGAAGGCCAGCGGGGACGACTGTTTCTAGCTAGAACAGCTCGTCACGCTGGCCTTGTTCTCTTGTCGTGTGACGTCGTGCTGCTCACGGCGCTCAGGTCGCTGCTTCGCTACGGCAACTCACCCGCGGCCTCTCTTTTTGTGTGACGTCGTGCCACTCACGGCGCTCAGGTCGCTGCTTCGCTACAGCAACTCACCCGCGGCCTCTTCGTCCTTGTACTGTCCCCACGCCGGCCCCTTTTCCAGCACCTTCTCCATAATCAGGTTGTGGCGCCACTTGCCCTTCTTCGGGCCGTACGTCATCTGCGCCATGGAGTGCAGGATTCCGACTTTCTGGAAACCACGCGATTCGTGGAGCTTCACGGAGGATTCGTTCTCGGGGAAAATGCTGGAGTGCATAGCCCAGTAGCCTTGCGATTCGGCGTCGCTAATCAAGTAATCCAGCAAGCTGCCGGCCACTCCGCGCCCCTTGGCATCGGCGGAAACGTAGATCGAATCCTCGATAACACCGCGAAAGACTTCGCGATGGCTCGCGGGCGTGGCGGTGATCCAACCGAGGACCTTGTCTCCGTCCACAGCCACGAACGCTAAATCCATGATGCGATGGTGTGAAAATCCCAACCAGTCGGGCGCCTCTCCTTCAAAAGTCGCCTGACCGGTATCCATTCCGGCCTGGAGAATGTCGCGGACTTGCGGATAGTCGCGCTCCGTCATCGGCCGAATATCAAATGATCTGTCCTGAGCGGATGTCATGCCAAAAATTGTGCCCTATGGGTGGTGGGCACCGCCACTTGGCGCCGGTGTGAGTGCACCCGAGGTCACTTTTTTAACCGACGCCCCGCTGCCCATCAGCCAGCCCATCTTTGGCTAGCCTTTTTCCAACAAGTCGGTTACCAATTCCGCGACCCGGGATCGTTCGGAGCGGGTGAGGGTGATATGTGCGAATAGTGGGTTGCCTTTGAGCTTCTCGATCACCGCCTGTATGCCGTCGTGCCTACCCACGCGAAGGTTGTCTCGCTGCGCCACATCGTGGGTCAGAACCACGCGAGAATTCCGGCCTAGGCGGGATAGCACGGTCAACAACACGTTGCGCTCGAGGGATTGTGCTTCATCAACGATGACAAAACTGTCGTTCAAGCTACGGCCACGAATGTGAGTGAGTGGCAGGACTTCCAGCATCCCGCGCGCGTCGATTTCCTCGAGTACATTTTCGCTGACCACTCCCTCGAGAGTGTCGTATACCGCCTGAGCCCAT
The DNA here is from genome assembly GCF_030408435.1 of Corynebacterium auriscanis. Classification (NCBI taxonomy): domain Bacteria; kingdom Bacillati; phylum Actinomycetota; class Actinomycetes; order Mycobacteriales; family Corynebacteriaceae; genus Corynebacterium; species Corynebacterium auriscanis. Next base: position 1,779,903 of record NZ_CP047046.1, read on the forward strand.
GGGTTCATTTTGTCTGATTCGCTGCCGGGCAGGTATCCCAAGTCTTGCCCACCCACGGCATACAGTGGCCGGAATACAACGATTTTGCGATGCGTACCGCGTTCCATCACCGCTTCCAGACCCGCGCATAGGGCGAGTGCAGACTTACCCGTACCTGCCGAACCGCCGAGCGATACAATGCCGACCTCTTCGTCGAGCAATAGATCTAGGGCGATGCGTTGCTGAGCACTGCGACCGCGAATGCCGAAGACCTCCAGGTCTGCCGGCACTTGACGCGCCCAACCATCACCGGTCGTGCGGGCCAGCGCGGATTGGCTGCCCGCAGTTAGTTGCAAGCCGCAGTGGATGGGTAACTCGTCAACTTCTTCCCCGTCGACGGTAAGCGCACCCGTGAGTTCGACCTCCGCTGTTTCGTACAGCTCATCAATGAGGTGGGACGGGACTTCTGCGCGGGCCATGCCCTTGTAACCTGTGAGGACCACGTCTTGAGCATGGTATTCGTCGGCATCCAATCCCACCGCGCCTGCTTTCACTCGCAGCGGTACGTCCTTCGTCACCAGCGTGACGTCGTGGCCCTCTGCGCGCAGGTTGAGGGCACATGCCAGAATGCGGTGATCATTGTCCTCGCCACGCAGGCCGCTGGGCAGGATCGACTGGTCGATGTGGTTGAGCTCCACGTGCACGGTTCCACCTTCGTCATTCACTGTGGTCGGAACATCCAAGCGCCCGGTGGAGTGACGAAAGTCCTCCAACAACCCTAGGGATTGGCGTGCAAACCATCCCAGCTCGGGGTGATGACGTTTTCCTTCCAATTCACTGATCACCACAACCGGCAGGATAATCCGGTGTTCTGCGAACTTCAGTAGCGCCCATGGATCAGAAAGCAACACGGACGTATCCAGAACATAAGTCTTCACCCCCTGCTCTGCTGCTTGTGAAGCCGAAGCTACTGGTGTGTGGACGGTGGTGTTGGCTGGCAGTGTCATGGAGGCAAAACTCCTCTTAACGGGATCTAGTCGGGGTGTTGGTCGCGCTGTGGCGACCCAACCTGTCCACCACCCGAAGCTAGAAGGCGCCAGTGGAAATTACATGTGTGAAAGATGAATAACTAGTTAACTCCCCTGAGACGCAGGAAACCCGACCATGAGGAGGGCTTTCCCTCCCCGCAGTCGGGGGAATCAAGTCTCACTTAAAGGTGAGACTTTTACATGCGACGGGGAATCGACTTAGCGATTCATCGTCGTTGCAGTGAACGTACCAGAGGCATCCTTAGCCCACTTCAGCACACCATTTTGGAAGGACTGGGTCCAGCCAGAACCAGCATCGCCCTTCTCAGGTGCGGTTGGCAGTCCCAGTTTGTTGTCCAAGCCACCTTCCTTCGCCCAGGTCTCACCGATCTTGCCCTTCAATGGCACAGCACCAGTGTCCTTGGAGTAGGTCATCCAACCCTTTTCAAACGTAGCTAGGACGTTGTTATCGTCCTCGTCCACGTCCTTCAGCATTCCGAAGGCACCTGCCTTGCCACCTGCGTTATCCCAAGCGGTCTTGATTTCAGCGGGCAGATCCTTCTCATCGTCGGACCCGCCCATGTCATCCGCGTCGCCATTCTTGTCATCGGCATCGTCGGCATCGGTCTTCTTTGCGCCAGTCATGGCGTCGTCGTCCTTGTCATCCTTATCGGACTCGGACGTAGCGGACTCCATTGCGGAACCAGCTGCGGACGTAGCAGAACCAGCAGCCTCACCAGCAGCGCTGGTGGCCTCATTGGCCTTGTTCTTCGCATCATTCTGCGCGTCATCGGAACACGCAGCTGCGCCCAGCAGCAGTGCAGATCCAGCAGCAATTGCGGCAAACTTACGACGTACGTTCATGGTTAATCCTCTTCTTTCGTCGTCTTTCGTTGAACCGTCACCATTCCTACCGAATTCTCAGGGCCCGGTGGGGTCTCAATCTATATTGTTATCAACTCTTAACCAACGTTCCCTGAGGTAGTAGCCACCCGTTTTCCGCTCTCAGCCTTTCCTTTTACGCTTTCCCTTCGCACCCACCTGGCGCGAACTACCCGCTTTTCTCCCCCGGCAAATCCCTACAAAATCCTGCACCTCATCGGCGTCCCTGTCTTTCCTCCACACCAACGCAACGCGTGTCCCGCCTACGCGAGGGGCGTCGAAAAGATCCCGATGCACAACCCCTGGCTGGTTAATCGCTCGCAGAAGGGGGCGCGGCGCAATGACCACCCCCACATTGGCCGCCACCACCTGCAATCCTTCGCGGACCTTCGCCAGATCGACCCGGCCCTGTGCGTCAGGTTCTGCATTAATTACCTCATCCTCGACATCCACCAACGTCGCACTCTCCACGACCTTCAACGGGTGATCCTTTGGCGCAGCAACTCCTAGCTGTTCGTCGTACAATCGCACTTCGTGCAGGTCACTCTCTTTCCCGCCGACGCCCCCTTGTTCCGCACTCGGCAACCGCACAATGGCAACATCGGCTGCGCCCGCCTGGACGTATTTGAGTGGGTCATCCGCCTGCGCCGATGCGATCTTCCAGCTGGGAATGCGCTCGTCATACCGGTTGAACCACTTATCGGGCTGCACCCCGGGACTATAGACAACGCGCAAGAATTGTTGAGGCATGATCAACATCTTAAAGTGGGGGTGTGACTAACGCAGAAAGCGGAAATTCCGCTACCCCACAGACCGAGGGCGCCTCAGCAGCATCGCGCTCAAAGAAGTCCGGACCACCCATGAAGCCCATGACCGCGGCTAAAAAACTGGGTATCTACCTGCCGGCAGCCCCGGCGGAATTCCAGAATTCTCCTCTTTCCCACGAGGATTTCGTCAGCTACCAAATTAAGCCGCCAGAATGGTTGCAGGAACTGCGCCGAGAAGGGCCGCATCCTCGCCCGGAGGTTGCTCGCCGTTTGGGCATCACTATCACGGCCCTGAAGAACAATCAGATGGATAAGCCGCTCACCACGACGGAGATCAAGGCGTTGCTGGAGGACCAGCCCGACTGGTTGCGGCAAGCTCGGCTGAGCTTGGCCCAGCAGAGAGAAGAACGTGGCGAGAGCTCCAAGCAGGAGGGCTAAACCCGACAGCACCGCGAGAGCTCCAAGCAGGAAAGCCAAACAGGACAACGAAAGAGGCGGGGTATCAGCAACGATTGTTGCTGATACCCCGCCTTTGGTCCTCAAGGTGACGAGCCTCAGAACCACCCGGTTACGCACTGACCTCCACCACCTTCGCATCGCGGTGCGATGACATCGTGCTGGTTTGTCATGGTTCCCGACAGGTGACGAGTCTGCCGGCAACCCCGTGCGAACTGAGTTCTTTTTCGATCTATCCACGCTCCGCCAAGTTCCCTTGGCTCCGACTGCCGCGCATGAGGAGGTAATTCTAACGACAATCGGCACACGAGTGCGCTCTTCAACGAGGAGAAGAAGCCCGCTGGCAAGCTACTCGAATGAATGGATAGGAATCCACAACTGCAGTGCGCCCCAGGTGACTAGCCTGTGACACAACGTCAGGTTAGCCAACCCTCAGTTCAGGTGTCAATATTTTCGCAACATTTTTGTTTTTTAATTGACACCCCACCCCCACTTACCCCCTAAATGATGCAACGCGTATCTGACATTGCTTTTTAAAGGCGTTACTATGTTTATAAACAATCAGAGACGCACGTCACACTTTAAGTAACGTTCGTATCTGGCCCACACCGTTACCGTGTGCAAAATAAAACTCTTGCGCACGTTTGACTATCACCTCTCGGAGGAAGCAATGAAGAACTACCTGCCACGTACCATCTTCGAAGAAGAGCACAACATGTTCCGCGAGGCCTGCCGCGCATTCGTCGAGGCAGAGGTTCGCCCGAACGTTGAGCGTTGGCACGACCAAGGCTACTGCGACCGCGATCTCTACAAGAAGGCCGGCCAGCAGGGCCTCCTGGGCGTTATGGCCCCAGAAGAGTTCGGCGGCGGCGGAATGGGCGACGACTACCGGTTTAACGCGATCCTGTCTGAGGAGCTCGCAAATGCAGACTCCGGCTCCGTCATCGTGGGCATCCAGACCATCAACGACCTGGTAATCCCATACCTCACCCGGTTCGGCAACGATGACCAGAAGGAGCGCTTCCTCAAACCACTGTGCGCTGGCGACAAGATCGCCGCTCTGGCAATGACCGAGCCTGGCGCAGGCGCTGACCTCGCTGGCATCCGTTCTTTCGCACGCAAGGACGACAACGGCGACTACATCCTCAACGGCTCTAAGACCTTCATCTCCAATGGCGTTCAGGCTGACTTCACCCTCGTTGTCGCCGTCACCAACCCAGAAGCAGGTCGCGCTGGCGTTTCCATGCTGATCATCGAAGATGGCATGGAGGGTTACACCAAGACCGGCCCTCTGAAGAAGGTCGGCTTGAAGTCTCAGGACACCGCCGAGCTGTCCTTCGAGGACGTTCGCATTCCGAAGGAGAACCTGCTGGGCGAAGAGGGCGCTGCTTTCGGCTACCTGCGCACCAACCTGGCTCAGGAGCGCCTGTCCATCGCCGTCGGTTCCATCGCTACCTCCCGCCGTGCGTTCGACTTGGTTTACAAGCACTCCCAGGACCGCAAGACCTTCGGCAACCGTCTGGTTGACCACCAGGCATACCGATGGGAGCTGGCTAAGATGGCTACCGCTATCCAGGCCGCACAGTCCTTCGTGGATGCAGCCATCATGGAAAAGGTCGAGGGCAAGCTCGACGAGGTTACCGGTGCCATGGCTAAGTACCACACCACCGAGCTACAGATTGAGGTCGTTAATAAGGCTCTGCAGATGCATGGTGGTTACGGCTTCATGATGGAGTACCCAATCGCTACCCACTACCTGGACTCCCGCGTCCAGCCAATCTACGGTGGCCCGAACGAAATCATGATCGAGATCATCTCTCGCCGTCTAGCCAAGGGCGACCAGTAGTCACCCTCCCCCACGCCCCTCACCTGTTGATTCAGGTTGGGGGCGTTCTTCTTTTTCTTCACTTATTTTACCCTGCAGGGTATATTCGCTCGAGTACAAGCACGAAACGCTCAGCCTGCCGTTTGATCGGTAGATAGACTATTTTTCACGCGCCGACCATCGAGGAAGGATGTCATCCGCATGAAACTCGATCCTGAAACCCTCACTCCCGCACTCAACCGCCTCAAGCGGGCACGAGGCCAACTAGATGCCGTCATTCGCATGATAGAAGAAGAACGCGATTGCCAAGACATCGTCACCCAACTCGCGGCCGCATCTAAAGCGATCGACCGCGCGGGTTTCAACATCGTGGCCACTGGCCTACAGGAATGCTTGGCATCCGATAATCCTGACATGGACCCAGCCAAGCTGGAAAAAATGTTTCTCAGCCTGGCTTAGAAAATCTCCAGTCCGCACAGCCCCCCCGACCGTCTTAAGTGGCGACAGTGACTGCAGGACCCTAACACCCCGGCCCCGCTATGCCTCCACCAGCGCCACGTACGCCGCAATGCTGATTAAGAACACCCCAAAGGCCGCCCGCAGCGCACGCGCGGGCACTTTCGAGGAGAACGCCGCACCGGACAAAACCCCCACGATCACCATCGCCATCACCGGGGCGACAGTCGGGATGTCCACAAGCAGAATCTGGTCGCCCCGAAGCACCAGGGCGACCACCGTGTTAATGAAAATCACCAACAGGGATGTCCCCACCGCCTTTTGCATTGGCAGAGCCAAGGCCATCGTCAACGCGGGCACAATGAGGAAACCACCGCCCACACCAAAGAATCCCGTCAGAAATCCCACGGCGACGGCCGCGCTGGCAAACAACACCGGCCGGTCGGGTATCCACGTTGATCTGTAGGAATACGCCTGGCTACCCACTGCCGTGGCAACGGCGCCAGCCCCAGAGGTGGTTGTTGTAGTGCGTGGCGTGGCGTCGGTAAACCCTTGCCTAGAGCTCCAGACACCCCGCAACATCAGAACGGCGACAAGAACCAACAACGCCGCGAAATACAGCATAAAGTGGGCACCGGAAACGCGATGCGCCACGGAGGTTGCAGCCACCGAGCCGACAATGCCCAGCACACCAAAGGCGACCCCGCGAGGGACCAGCACGTGCCCCTGCCGCAGGTGAGTCGCCCCACCGACAACGGCCCCCACCGCCACAACGGCGAGGGAGGCCACCACAGCCTGGGTGTGCTCCATGCGCAGGCCGTACACGAACAGTGGGATGGCCAAAATGGCCCCGCCACCGCCGAGTAGCCCCATGAGAAGCCCGATGGCCAAGCCACCAGCAATTCCCAGTAGCACCGCGCCCTCCCTTTAGATTCCGCGGTAGTCAGCAGGGCGCTTTTCGACGAACGCGGTGATGGCCTCTAGGTGGTCTGCGGTCTTGGCCAGTCGCGCCTGCGCGTCGGCTTCAGCCGCCGCGGCATTTTCAACTAGGTCGGCGCGGGTCACCAGCCCCTTCATCTCCTTGTAGGCGGCGGTCGGGCCCTTTGCGAATTTCGACGCCACGCTGGCCACCGTCTCACGCAAATCTTGGGGCTCAACCACCCCGGTGACAAGGTCCAAGCTCTGTGCCCGCGGCGCGTCGATTTTTTCGTCAAGAAGTAGCACTTCGAGGGCCTTGGAGCGGCCCAAGCGTTGCACCAGGGATTCCGATAACCCCGAATCCGCAGCTAAGCCCACGCCAGTGAAAGCAGCTTTGAAGGAAGCCTGCGTGGACATGTAACGCAGATCGCAGGCCATGGCGATCGCCCAGCCAGCGCCAGCGGCTGGGCCTGCGATCTCAGCGATCACGGGTACCGGGATGGAGAGCAGTGCGGCCATCATCGGGTTGTATTCCTCAACCACTTTGCCCATGCCCGCACCGGTCTTCATGTGTTCCAGTTGTTCCTTGAGATCCTGCCCAGTGCAGAAGGATTTCCCCTCGGCGCGCACCACAACGGCGCGCACAGCTGGCGACTCGGTATCTTCTCCTGCTCGGGGTGCGCCGGCATCGCGGGCGGCCTCAGCGAACGCGTCCTTGAGTGCAAGGCGTAGGTCCTTATTGAGACTGTTGTACGCTTCCGGACGATGAATGGTGATGGTGCGCACACCGTCTTCCGTGCGCACCTGGACGAGCGAGTTTGTCATGTATCACACGCTACCAGCCCAACCAGACACGGCTGGGCGCTCACACCGGAACGCGGAAGCTAAACCAGCTTCCAGTCCTCGAGGCCTTCGTACAGTGGGAAGTCAGCTGCGACCTTCTCCACGCGCTGGCGCAGAGCCGCGGTATCGGCGCTTTTACCAGCGGAAAGAGCGGTACCGATGATGTCGGCTACCTCGGTAAACGCTGCGGCATCCAGACCGCGCGAAGCTAGCGCTGAAGAGCCGATTCGCAAACCGGAAGTGACCATCGGTGGGCGTGGGTCGAAAGGCACGGCGTTGCGGTTGACCGTGATGCCAACCTCGTGCAGCAGATCCTCCGCCTGCTGACCATCCAGTTCGGAATTGCGCAGATCAGCCAGAACCAAGTGCACATCCGTGCCACCGGTGAGAACCTGCACACCTGCATCCTTGGCATCCTGGGCAGTCAACCGCTCGGCCAAGATCTTGGCGCCTTCCAGGGTGCGGGCCTGACGATCGCGGAACTCATCGGTCTGCGCCACCTTCATAGCCACTGCCTTCGCGGCCACAGCGTGCATGAGTGGACCGCCCTGCTGGCCAGGGAACACTGCGGAGTTGAGCTTCTTAGCCCACTCCTGCTTCGCCAAAATCATGCCCGAACGCGGTCCGCCCAGCGTCTTGTGCACGGTGGTGGAAACCACATCTGCGTGTGGAACCGGGGATGGGTGCAACTCAGCGGCAACCAAACCAGCGAAGTGGGCCATATCAACCCACAACTTCGCCCCAACTTCATCCGCGATGGACTTGAAGGCCGCGAAGTCCTGGTGGCGCGGGTAGGCGGACCAACCAGCGATCAGAACCTGTGGCTTCTCCGCCAAGGCCTGCTCGCGAATCTTGTCCATGTCCAAGCGCATGGTCTCTGGATCAACCTCGTATGCAGCAACCTCGTAGAGCTTGCCGGAAAAGTTCAAGTGCATACCGTGGGTCAGGTGCCCACCGTGAGCGAGGGACAGACCCATGATCTTGTCACCAGGGTTCGCCAGGGCCATAAGAACCGCAGCGTTGGCCTGCGCACCAGCGTGGGGCTGAACGTTGACGAACTCTGCACCAAAGACGGCCTTAGCACGGTCACGCGCTAGGTCCTCGACAACATCCACGTGCTCACAGCCACCGTAGTAACGGCGGCCGGGGTAGCCTTCCGCGTACTTGTTCGTCAACACGGATCCTTGTGCCTGCAACACCGCACGTGGCACGAAGTTTTCGCTGGCAATCATCTCCAGGGTGCCACGCTGGCGCCCCAATTCACCAGCGAGCGCCTGTGCAACCTCGGGATCGAGCTCAGCCAGCGGAGTATTGTGCTGACGGGCGTTATTGCCCGCGGCGGAATTGGACGGAGAAGTCATGTGTCTGAAGAGCCTTTCAATTGATGCTTTTTGCGACTAGTTCAGTCTAGCTGGTCTGCTATAACACCGGCGTTTTGCACCCGCATCGCCCCCTCCCAATCACCCTTGCCTCCGCACATCATGCGCCACCACCCCACCAGGCTTAACAGTCATTTCAGAATTAGGACCCGACCGTGCACAATGTGTCCTATGAGTTCCCCCAGCCCCTACATTGAGCTGGACCGCGAGCAGTGGCGAAAACTGCGCAAGTCCATGCCCCAAGTCCTTACCGAGGATGAACTGGAGCAGCTTCGCGGCATCGGCGATGAGATCGACCTCGAAGAGGTCTCCGAGGTCTACCTGCCGTTGTCGCGTCTCATCAATCTGCGTGTACAGGCCCACCGCCGGCTCAACCAGGTCACGGAGACCTTCTTGGGGGAACCCGTTCCACCCATTCCGTACATCATCGGCGTCTCTGGCTCCGTGGCAGTCGGCAAATCAACTACTGCCCGTGTGCTTCAGGTTCTGTTGCAGCGTTGGGAATCTTCACCAAACGTGGATCTCGTCACCACCGATGGTTTCCTCCTCCCCACTGCCGAGCTTGAAAGACGCCGGATTTTGCACCGCAAGGGTTTCCCAGAATCCTACGATCAGGCAGCTCTGTTGGATTTTGTCACACGGGTGAAGTCCGGCACCCGTAATGTGAAGGCCCCCGTGTATTCGCACGAGGCTTACGACCGCATCCCGGGAGAATACATCACCGTAGATGCCCCTGACATCCTCATTTTGGAAGGCCTTAACGTACTGCAGACAGGGCCTACCCTGATGGTTTCGGACCTCTTCGATTTTTCTGTCTACGTCGATGCCCGGCGCGAGGACGTCGAGGACTGGTACATCGATCGCTTCTTGCGACTGAAGAACACTGCGTTCAAGGACCCGCGCGCCCACTTCCACCACTTCGCGGAGCTCACGGACGAGGAAGCCACCGTCATTGCTCGTGAGATCTGGCAGACTGTGAACCTTCCCAACCTCATGGAAAATGTACTGCCCACCCGCGTGCGCGCCTCTCTAGTGCTACGCAAGGGTGCCGATCACTCGGTGCAAAAGGTGCGCATGCGCAAGATTTAGTAGGGCTGTTCCGCATAGTGGGCCCACAGCGCCTTTTTATCCCGACGCCGCCCCGCGCCATGCCGTCACAAGCCGAAGCGGCGGTGACGCTGGGAGTATTCGCGAAGGGCACGCAAAAAATCGACTCTGCGGAATGCCGGCCAATAAGTATCCGTGAACCAGATTTCCGAATAGGCCGACTGCCAAAGCAAAAAGCCGGACAGCCGCTGTTCCCCAGACGTGCGGATCACCAAGTCCGGATCCGGTTGGTCCGAGGTATACATGTGCTCCCCCAGCGCCTCTGCGGTGATCTGGAAAGCAATGTCTTCAGCTGGAACCCCGCGCCCAGCCAGTTGCCGTACCAGCTGCTGCACGGCGTCGACAATCTCCTGCCTGCCCCCGTAGCCCACCGCAATGTTTACGCGTACGCCGGTGTGATCCTTGGTGAGTTCTTGGTTTTTTTGCAGGCGAGTCCGCAGCGCTTCGGGCAACAAATCGAGCTGGCCTACGCAGCGCAAACGAAAATCGGACTCGTGACCGGCCAGTTCTTCGGAGACTTCACCGATGATATCGCAAAGTAACGACAGTTCTTCCTCGCTGCGCTTGAGGTTTTCGGTGGACAGTAGATAGACCGTGACGTTCGGAATGCCTAGCTCATCGCACCACGAACAGAGCTCGGCGATTTTCTGTGCACCCACGCGGTGGCCGTGGGATACGTCAGTGAAACCGTTTTCCCGGGCCCACCTACGATTGCCGTCAGCCATGATGGCGACGTGTTGAGGCTGCGGCTTATCGCGCAACTCGCGGGCGAGTTGCGCTTCATAAGCTGGGTACAGCAATCGCGGGATCTTTTTCACGGCACCGATCTTACTGTGCTTCTCCACGGTATTTGGGACGCAATCCCATTAGGGTCTTACTTGCCTGTTGAGACCGCCGTGTCACCGACGATCTTCGGGGGTACCCCCGAGATCAGTTGCATTATCCCCACGCTCGGTTGAGCTGTCCCCATCGCGGTGAGGTCGGGCATGCCGTTCCGCATCGATGGCAGCAGGGCCGGTGAGGGTGCCAGATGAGGGTTCGAAACGCTCATCAGTGACGGGCACCTCAGTGCGGGCGAACATTGCGGAGCGCCCAGCGGTTTCGTCGAACCCTTCCTCCTTCATCCGTCGCTCCAAGGTTTCGGTATCGAACAGGTCGATGCCGTGCTTATCGGCAAAAGCCCGGCGGCGCTCCATGCGACGGATTCGCTTGTTCATAGCGAACCCCAGCAGAAGTACGACCAGCAAAAGCGCGACAATAACAAACAGCCCTACAGGTGCTGCTTTGCCAAATTCTGCTCCCATTGGGCCCGATTTTTCGGCTTGGGCAACAACCCACGTTTGGATGCCCTCCATTGGAGCAAAACTACCGGTCTGGTTGGTGCCGAAGTTGATGGACGCAGGCACGGCAGATGGCGCATCCACTAGTGGCAGTGCGCTGAGGGTGAGGGTGTTCATGGGGTGCAATCATTCCTTACAGCGAAAGCATCAGGGTTGGTATTAGGCGGTGCTTGCTACTTAAGCATTGTCGTCGCTGGCTAGGCCGGCAAACAAATCATCTTCGGGTAGTTCGGTGTGAACGCGGGTTTCGGCGAGCTCAAACTCTTCCGTCGGCCAGATTTCGCGTTGGATATCAGGATCGCCGATGAAGAACTGGCCTTGCGGATCAACTTGGGTCGCGTGAGCACGAAGGGCATCATCCCGCCGTTCAAACCAATCACCGACATTCACCCGAGTGGTTACGCGGTTCAGGATGTCTGGAAACCTCTTCGTAAAGCTTAAGAACTGCACGACCGACCCGGGGAGTTCGACTCCGCGGTGCGCGAGGGCGTCGGCCAGAAGTTCAAAACGCTGCCGAATGAAACCGTGGGTGTAGTAGAGCTTTTTGATCTCCCAGGGCTCACCGAGTTCTGGGTGATAACTGGGATCGGCGGCGGCTTCCCATGCACGCATGGATACCGCGTGTACCTTGATGTGATCCGGGTGTGGGTATCCTCCGTTTTCGTCGTAGGTGATGATGACGTGGGGGCGGAAATCGCGCACAACTTTCACCACGCGCTGGGTAACCTCGTCAGTATCCTCGAGCGCAAAGCAACCATCCGGCAATGGTGGCGGCGGGTCACCTTCGGGCAGGCCCGAATCGACGTATCCCAACCATTCGTGTTCCACGCCGAGGATGCCGGCAGCTTTTGCCATCTCTTCTTTACGGACGGGGACGATATCTTCGACCGGCTCCATCGATGGATTGAGGATGTCGCCGCGTTCGCCGCCCGTGCAGGTGAGCACCTTCACGCGATGGCCCTCATCAATGTAACGGGCCATGGTGGCTGCACCCTTGCTCGATTCGTCATCGGGGTGCGCATGAATAGCCAGCAAACGGTAGGTATTCACAATTCTCCAATCCGATCGTTATACCGTTACAAACTTACTCTGCTGCCGGGAACATTCTGAAACGACCGACAGGCTGCAGGTAGAACGTAGGAAGCATTCCCCGTGGGTTACGATGGAGCCATCATGGATGCAGTGAATTCCCCAGACCCTCGCGAGCGCTCGAACTCCGCTGTCCCCAAAGCCGCCCGTTACCGCCAAAGTCAGGCGAAGAAAATGGACGAGCGCTACGGCAACGAACGCTCCAACAAATTTGCCGGTCGCTTGATGGTCGTAGTGTTGCTGGCGATTCTCGTTGCTGCAGCGATTTACATTGTCTCGCAATTCCTCAACACCACCTCGGCGGATGTCACGGCGGTGGAATCGGGTGGCAAGGTTGTCTCCGCGGAACAACTCAGCATGAGCGTGGACGTCACTCGCTCTGATGCCTCGAAACCGGCGTACTGCATTGTGACCGCACTGGACTACGACAAAAACGAGGTTGGCCGCCGGGAATTCTTGATCCCCGCTGGCGGAGCGGAAGTTACGCGTTGGCAGGTAGAAATCAATACCCGCAAGGAAGCCTACGCAGCGACCGTCTACGGTTGTTCCTCGACCATCCCCACGCACCTGCAGGGCTAAAGGGCACGGGCATTTTCTACGGTTGGCGTTGCGACGTCTCACTGCGGGTTGAGCGTTAACCTCCGAAGCTTTAGCGCGAGAGTTTTCTACGGTTGGCGGTGCGACGTTTCACCGCGGGGCCACCACTGCGTTTTGCGCCTAGCGAGCTACAGCGTTTGATGATGACCAACCGCAGCGTATGTTGACGGCAGGCCACGGTGATTGATGATGACCAACCGCAGCGTATGTTGACGACAACACCGTATAGCTCCGTTGTGGGTACACCGTGGATGCAGGAGCATGCATTACCCTGCTACCTTTAGACCCGTATTAGACATAACCTCACTGTGCACATGATCGTGGCGATACCATCGATCAACGCAATAGCGCCCACGCACATAGCCCTCGAACACTAGGAAGGCACATACCATGGCTGATAACCAGACGAACTGGCTTACCCAAGAATCTTACGACCGCCTGAACGCTGAACTCACGGCCTTGAAGGAGAACCGTCCGGTTCTGGCAGCTGAGATCAACGAGCGCCGCGAAGAGGGTGATCTCAAGGAAAACGGTGGGTACCACGCTGCTCGTGAGCAACAAGGCCAGGAAGAAGCCCGCATTGCTTACCTAGAAGAGCTGCTGGACAACGCCACCATCGGCGAGGCCCCGCAGGAGTCCGGTGTGGCCCTGGTCGGCTCCGTCATCCACGTCTACTATGACGATGACGAGGACGATAAGGAGACCTTCCTGATCGGTACCCGCGGCCTTGAGTCCTCCAACCCCGATTTGGAGACCTACTCCACCGACGCCCCGCTGGGCGCGGCCATCGTTGGTGCAAAGGTGGGCGAATCCCGCGAGTACCAGACTCCAAACGGCGATACCGTCAAGGTCACGATCGTTTCGGCTGAGCCATACGACCCCGATCTGGATATCCCCCGCGATCAGCAGTAAGCACCATCTCGGTCATATACCCCGCCCTGTCGTCCCCAGTAGGCGGATAAACCCCACCCCATTGGGAGGCATGATACTGTTCGGCAGCGCCGCAGACTTGATCGGTTGAGCGCAGGCTAGCGCGCACAAAGGGAGGGTGCCCACCGCAACCGCGGTGGGCACCCTCCCTTTCATTCGCTGTGGTGGCTAGTCGTCGTGTTCGCTCGGCAACGTTCACGCGAAGCTTCACGCACTCTCATCGCCGAGCACGCTAAGCCCCTCACGCACTCTCATCGCCGAGCACGCTAGGCCTCACGCACTCTCATCGCTGAGCACGCTAGGCCTCACGCAGACGAGCCGTGGTGTTCGCTAAGCGACACGCTCGCTCGTCCCCACCGGCGCACTAATCGTTTTGCAAGTACGAGAGCATGCGCAGGATCTCGGTGTACAGCCAGACCAAGGTGACGGCCAGGCCCAGAGCCACGCCCCATGCCGTCTTGGATGGAGCACCAGAGCGGATCAGGCGATCGGCTTGGTCGAAGTCCAGCAGGAAGCTCATAGCTGCCAGGCCGATGCAGACCAAGGAGAAGATCCAGGCGATAGGACCACCATCGCGCAGTGGGCCCGCACCATCGGTGAACAGGGCAAACACGAGGTTACCCAGGGCAAGAACCAGCACACCGATCATCGCTCCCACCATGAAGCGTGTGAACTTCGGGGTCACGCGAATGGCACCGGACTTGTAGACGAAGAGCATGCCGACGAACACACCGATGGTTCCCAGGATCGCCTGGGAGATCAACGCGCCGGCATTCACGCCGCTGACCGCAACGTTCGCCACGATCCAACTAAAACCACCGACAAACAAACCCTCAAATGCTGCGTAGATCAAGGTCACTGCAGCAGAACCATACTTGTTGCCGAAGGTAGCCACCATGACGGTGATAAGGCCGCCGATCATGCCCACGAAGAACAGGATCGGCGCCAGAGCGGACTCCATGCTGAACAGGAAGTACTCCACGATCGCGAAGGCGATGATCACACCCAACGTCATGCTGGTCTTCGCGACAACATCATCCACAGTCATGGGGCGGTCGGAAACACCGGCTGCACCGAAGTTCGGAGAGTGTTGAACGTTGTCCATACCCTGGTGCACGGTAGCGGTTTGCGTAGCGCCGTAGGCCGAGGTTGCGTAGGGGTTGGCTGGGTTAAACCCCTGCTGTCCCTGTCCCCCTTGCTGCCCGGATTGAGCGAAGGGGTGCTGGCTCGTGTTCTTGGCTAGCGACCCCATAAACGGATTGGAAGTTTTCATCATCTTCACTTTCTGAGTCTCTGTTTACAGTGGATCTGCTGGTCAGTACATGTTCCACTGTTCTTGCGATCAAAAAATCTTATGATCGAAGAACCTTACGTCCAGTGTAACGATTGACGTGGCGATTTAGTTCCCGCATCTCCGGGGTTTTCTTGTGAACCTCTTCGCCACGGATCCCCGGAAAGTGCAGAGGAGCGCTGGTGGGAGCGGCGCGTGGCGTCGACCCACAAAGAGATAAAAATAGGCAAAGCGTATCGTCAGATTCCACCGCGGGGGGTCGATAGTTAGGTAATGTGCACAACATGACACCTAAGCGACTATCCGTTGGCCCCCTGCCCGAAGAGCTAGCAACTGAGCTGCGCAATCTGACAGTAAATACTCGGCACAACAATCTCGACCCATCCGGCGATACACAAACTATCGAGACCCCTTTCACCGGCGAGCAGATCTCGTGGGTTGGCAAAGGTACCGAAGAGGATGTAACCGAAGCCTTCGCCGTCGCCCGTCGCGCACAGCGTTCGTGGGTGCACGTTCCGTTTTCTGAGCGCAAGCGCATTTTCTTGCGCTTCCACGACCTGCTGCTGCGTAATCGCGAGCTGGTGACGGATATGATCCAGCTAGAAACCGGCAAGAACCGCCCCAGCGCGTTCGATGAGGTCCTGGACATCGCCAACAACGCGCGTTACTACGCTAATCACGCCGAAAAGTTCATGTCCCCACGCAAACGCCGTGCGGCCATGCCCGTCATGATCAAGTCGCGCGAATACCGCCACCCTTTGGGCGTGGTTGGTCAGATTTCGCCGTGGAACTACCCGCTGTCCCTCAGCATCGGTGATGCCATTCCGGCCCTTCTGGCCGGCAACGCCGTAGTTGCTAAGCCGGATTCCAACACTCCTTTTACTGCCCTGTTGGCCTTCAAACTTCTTTTCGACGCCGGGCTGCCCCGCGATCTCGTGCAGCTGGTTACCGGTTCGGGCCGGGTGGTGGGCACCGCAATTTCCGAGCAATGTGATTTCCTGATGTTCACGGGCTCCACGGCAACGGGCAAGATCCTGGGTGAGACGATGGGCCGTCGCCTGGTGGGATACTCCGCTGAGCTGGGTGGTAAGAACCCGCTGATCATCGCGAATGATGCAAAGATGGATTACACCGTTCGCGGAGCCCTTGATGCGTGCTTCTCGAACTCCGGCCAGTTGTGTGTCTCGATTGAGCGTATTTACGTGGAGCGGGATACCTATTCGGAATTCGTCGGTAAGTTCAGCGACGCGGTTAAGGCCATGTCCATCGGGCCGGGATTCGAGTGGGAGGTCCAGATGGGGTCGCTTGCCTCCCAGCAACAACTGGATACCGTAACGAAGTACGTGGAAGATGCCCGCGACAAGGGAGCCACCATCGTCGCCGGCGGTCGCCACCGTCCTGACCTGGGCCCTTACTTCTACGAACCAACCGTCCTGACCGATGTTCCAGAGGACGCACTATTGCGCACTGAGGAAGTCTTCGGCCCCGTGGTGTACATCGAGCCGGTAGAAGATGTGTACGAGGCCATCGAGAAGGCCAATGACACAACCTACGGGTTGAATGCTTCCGTTTTCGGTTCTTCCGAGACCGCGTGGCGTGTGGCACCGCATGTCGAAGCCGGCTCGGTGGCCATTAACGATGGCTACACCACCGCATGGGCCGCGATCGATAACCCGATGGGGGGTCGCAAGGAATCCGGCGTGTCCCACCGCCATGGCGAAGAAGGACTGATCAAGTACACCGCCTCCCAAAACATTTCCGAGCAGCGCTTCATGTACTTCCGCGGCCCGGAGAGCCTAAAGCGCAAGACGTACGCTGCCGTGATGTCAAAGGCACTGCTGCTGGGTAAGGCTTTCAAGGTTCTGCCTTAGTCCGAGGAACCGGGGGTGGGGCGCCCCGCGCAGCCAAGGTGCGGGGGATAAGCTACCTAGCTGGTGCAAACCCCCCTTCCAAGCACCCTTAGCTGGTCTATCGCGTTAACGATAGCCTGCGGTTTTCACAAGGCGATCGATACTGCCGATTGGTATACAGCTAAGCAGTAACGCGGCAACTGTGAATACAATCCAATAGTTAACACCCGGGGAAATTTGGGGGTTGTATCCTGCTAAAAACACACGTTCCGAGCCAGGAACATGAAGTGTCTGGGCTGTCAATATCACCACGATGATGGCCAGTGGCACAGCAAGGAAGTGGGGGCTGGCGATGACCCGAGAACTAAGAAGTGTCACCGCACTAATGATCAGCGCATTTAGAAGTGGTACCCACCAGCGAACTTCTACGCCGAATTCTTCCACCAAGGAGTGTGCACAGATCAACGAGGGGATTGTGCCGGTGGCAAGAAGCACGGCACCGCTAACAACGGCTCGATATTGGCTTCTACGCCACCCCATTTCCCATGTTCCGTGCGGTCTGCAGGTTTCTGCTGCAATCACGAATACGCCGACATAACCAGTTAATTCACCAATAACGACGGACCTTCCGTTTACGCTAGAGACCAAATCCAGTTCTAAGGTGAATGCTCCCCAGAAGTGGGCCGCCAGACTGGTGAGGCCTAGCACAACCGCAATTCGCCCCCCAACGGAACACTCGTATGAGCGGGTGAGTTTTACTCATTTCAGTGGCCAGCTTTCTGGTGTCGCACGGCACTCCGCGATTGCTTGTTGATTGTTTCTGATGTAGTTCCACATCACTTTTCTAGTGTGTTCAGGGTTGGCTCCCCGGGGTCCTAGGACAAGCCAATCTTGGAGCTTCGCAGATATATCTGTGCCGGCAGATCCTGGTTTGTTAGCACACGCCCAAAAACTAGTGAGATGCTGTGCCAGCTGTATACCCACGCCATTGGTTTCCCCTGGTGTGAAACGGATAATGACTACCTCTTTGGCTAGCTTGCGCGGGGCCAGAAGTAAAGAGCTGTCAATGAGGACTAGGCGGGAAGGGTGGGATTCTCCATAGTTATGGAGCACTGACTCCACATGTGTGGAAATATCATCTAAGTCTTTCAGATGAGCGCGGTGTACACACACGTCCGCTCCGCGCAACTCGCGGCACTCACGGGGTGGTTGAGCCTCCAGCCCCCATAAGGGAGTGTTCTTTTTCTCCGCCAGTACTACAGAACCGCCCACGGTAACTGTTAATATCACCGCACACGCCCCAGCTAACGTCCAATTCACTGGGGTGTTCGTCAACATCCGTGTCACTCCAAGCAATGCGCCAATGGCCACCACGGCAAAAACTATGTTGCCCACGCTCACGGGTACGCTTAAGAATTGACCTGGATCTTGCGGATATGGCCGAAACGGTGCAATCAGGATGTAATCGTCACCAAAATAATTCGCCGTCTGGCCCCACACGAACCCAATAACCGCGGCAACAGGTACGGCAACCAGTGACCGAAATATGGCGGCAACCGCCATTCCCAGGGTGCACGAGGCCAAGAAAAAACCGAAGAAAACAATGATCACAGAAAGCTGGGGGGACCCGTCGGTTGCGGTACGCGCAGTCTTCCACAACATCGGTGCTACGCCAGCGCAGGTTCCGAGCCCGGCAGAGATCACCAATGGGGCTTGAATAACAAGGTGCCGGAGGAACACAGGTACGGCCCCAACAGGGAGCATCGTCATGTGGTTGGGTTTACCGTGGCGCTGTGCCGCGCCCGCTGAAATACCGGCAAGGATGGGAAACAGCAATGCTGGGATGGTGCCCCACACGGAATCGAAATCAGTCCAGGTTGTGTACGACTGTTTCAGAAAACTCAGTGTTGGAAACACGGACAAGGCGCAGGCAATGAGGAAGGTTATTATGGTTTCTTTTCTCTTAAACGCAGCAAGGCCAAGGTTATTCATGGGCCCCACTCCGTCCTGCATTATCGATAATCTGCTCATAGGCTTGTTCGAAGGCGCTTTCTACGTGGCCTTCGGCGAAATCCAAAGACCGCTCCAATTCAGTAAGGGGCCCGCTGAAAGCAATTTGGCCTTCTTTTAGAATCCCCACACCGGTACTAATGCGAGAAATATCTTCAATGAGGTGGGTGGATAACAAGACGGTGGCGTGTTTGCCCTCATCGTGGATAAGATTGCGCATCGCGATGCGTGCACTGGGGTCTAACCCAGCGGTTGGTTCGTCCAATAACAGAAGGTCGGGGTTTCCCAGGGTGGCGCACGCAAATGCGAGCCGTCGTTTTTGTCCACCGGATAACGCCCGCACTGGTTTTTTACCGTGTGGTACTAGATCGACTTTTTCCAAGGCCTGGGCAACTGCTTTATTCCTCGCTGCTTTTTCGATGTGATGGACCCACGCGAGATACTCCAAGGTGTCGGTCACCGTCATCCAGGGAACAAATGTTGGGTCTTGGGGCATAATCCCTAGCCTGCGCCGGTAAGCTCGGAGCCGAGATCCTGTGCGGACCTCTTCGCCATCAGCGAATATACTACCCTGTGATTCACGCAGCGATCGATCAATGAGCCGCATCAACGTAGTCTTACCGCTGCCGTTTGGCCCTAATAGGCCAGTCACCCCCGGCGATAATTCCCACGATAAGTTCTTGATGATAGGAATTTTCCTGAATAGATTTCGATATTCGAATGAGACATCGTTGAGCTGCACATGCATGCTAGGCCACTTTCACAAAGGTCGATGGTACGCAATGCTGCCTCTTGAGAGATTGGCCCCACTGGAATGATCAGCACATCAAGCAGCTCTCATCAAGTAGCACACGTCAAGTGGCTGTCTCCATATTCTATGTATCAAATGTGCTTCTGTCACTAGTTTTGGAAAAATGAACACTTTACCTAGATTCAGCCGCACCCCAGTACACCCCCTCTAGGAAACCCAGTACGCCCCCTCTAGGAATCGCCTAATTCAAGACCACAGAATGCCACTAGCTGCGGGTCGGGCGAATCGTGAGCTCTTCGATCATCGCCTCGTCCGTGGCATCCACCGCGAAGCGCACTGCCTTGGCGACTGATTCAGGGCGCAAGAAAAGCGACTCATCGTAATCATTGCCCCGCATCTTTTGGATCTGCCGTTGCATGTCCGAATCCACCTTGCCGGGATGAACCGAGCTCACACGGATTTTCCCCCGCTCTTCCTCTCGCAGCGCATCAGTGTATGCGCGCAAGGCAAACTTCGTAGCGGCATAGGGACCGTAACCCACACCACTGTGGTGCCCCGCCCCACTATTAATGGTCACGAGTGTTCCGTGAGCAGCACGCAGCGGAGCGATCAGCTGGCGAGTCAGTTCCGCGACTGCGAAAAGATTGACATCAAAAGCATGGCGCCACTGCACGGGTTCAGTTTCCGTAACCGGATCGTGAGCGACCACACCTGCAGAGTGCACTAAAACATCGAGACGATCTAGGTTGAGGGTGGCAACCTTGTCCGCTAGCACGTCCAAATCAGTCAGATCTGCGACAAAAGCCTGAGCACTGGGAAACTGTGCAGCCACGTCATACGCAGATGCACTGGATCCGCCAATGATCAGATGATGATCGGGGGCAAGCTGCTGCGCGACGGCTAGACCAATTCCGCGAGTGGCCCCAGTGATGAATGCTGTCTTATTCATGATGATCTCCTCGATCTCTGTGTCTGTAACAACTACCGTTTGTGTACCCGCACCAATCCGCGCCTGCACCGCTGGGCCGCTCGGTCCTCGTTTTGCGCACCCGTGCTACTCGCACTGTAACCCACCGAAATTAACTACATTCCCACCGTCAGCGCCGCGGTCGCCGACGATACCGCCTGTGCGATCTGCATAGCCGAGGCCGGCGCTTGTCCCGTGTGAACCCGCCCGTCCATTCCCGGGTAGGTCGTAGTCGCAGCATGCTCCGTCGCCACTGCATGAACGAATAACCCAGCCAAGACATGGTCGTGGAAGATGGGGGCGTCGAAAGAAAAAGAGCCCTCAGCCGACCCAGCGTGATCCTTGGCCGCAACGACCGAAGGGAAGAAAGCATCCCGCTTAACGATCGCGGCAGTCGCCCGCGCAACGTACGCACCCAACAAACCGGCCAACACATCACCCGAGCCCGGGGTCGCCGCCCACGAGGAGCCAGCGTTAATAACGCTCACCTGCGAAGATGTGGCCAGCACCGAGGCACGCCCCTTCAGCAACACGGCGCAGTTGAGCTGCGCGGCCAGCACAACCGCCGCTGCCACCGGATCGTCATTCGGGGACGGTGTGGTTTCAGTAGCCAACCGAGCAAACTCGCCAGCGTGAGGGGTGAGCAGCGTGAAGGGCTCCCTAGCGCGAAGCTTGTCCAGCAGATGCGGTTGCTGGGAAAGCAACGTCAGCGCATCCGCATCCACCACCACCGGCAGGATGGAATCCAATGCAGTCGCCAATTCCGCGGCCGCCCCATCGTCGGTCCCCCGCCCCGGACCTATAACGAGGGCGTGGGGCGACGAGGAAGTGGGTGTGGATGGTAAAGAATCCCACAGCGGTTCAGTCGTCACCAGGGCTTCGGGTGTAAAACTCGTGATCAGGTCTGGGGGCGAGAACAACCGGACAGCCGAACTGGTGGCGCGAACTGCGGCAACTGCTGCAAAGATGCCCGCACCGGGGAACCTATCGCTACCAGCGCACAGACCCACCACGCCACCGGAGTACTTATGATCAGAGGCTTCGGGTTCTGTGGCGAACGGTAGGTTATCGGGCACGAGGGCTGCGACCCGGGCCGGCGCTGGCGCTGGGTCTAAGGCTGCCTCGGAGTCACAGGCGTGGGTCTGTGACACGCGATCTGCTCCGGTTACGGGGCCACATGCCAGGGACGCGAGAGGTTCGTAATAGGTCACGGGGTTGGTACTTGCCGCGAGTAGTTCGGCGCTTAAGGCTAGTCGCGTTGCCCTGCCGGCCGTAGCGGGCAGCACCAAATCGACCAGCTCGACCCGGCCGCACCATGGGGACAGGGCGTGAGCGAACCGTAAACCACCGAAAGTTACCGTCACGCTGGCCCGCACGTGCGCAGGCACGTTTTGCACAAACCACATGCAGTCTTCCGGCTCAAACCCGCGCGCGTGAACGGTGATGGGATCCGGTATCGCGCCCGTATCGGCGTTCACGCCCGACGGCACGTCCACGGCCACGACTGGCACTGCGCAGCTGTACGCATCCGCCAGAAACTCCGCCACTTCTGCTGTGAGCCCCCGCTTGCTCCCCAAACCCGCAATGCCGTCGATCACCATTCGCACGTCGGGTGCCACCGGCAGCTCGGTCACCCATTGGCCACCTGCGGTTTCGAAGGCTTCGCACGCGGTTTCTTTTACCCGACGCCCCTCTGTCACCGCGTACGCCACCACCTGGTGACCCATTTCCAGCAATCGGGCGCCGGCGTACAGCGCATCGCCACCGTTACCGCCTGGCCCCACGAGCAAGACGATGGTTCGGTCCTGTTCATCCCCTGCCGCGTGCCCCTCCGGAGGCGAGCTGGGGGCCGCGTCATCCCCCGGACGCAAGGTAGACGCCGCGTCATCCCCCGGACGCAAGGTAACCGCCGCGTGACCCTCCGGACCCGAGCTGGAGGCCGCGCAATCCCCTGGACGCAAGGTAGACGCCGCGTGCCCCTCCGGACCCGAGTTGGAGGCCGCGCAATCCCCCGGACGCAAGGTAACCGCCGCGTGACCCTCCGGACCCGAGCTGGAGGCCGCGCAATCCCCTGGACGCAAGGTAGACGCCGCGTGCCCCTCCGGACCCGAGCTGGAGGCCGCGCAATCCCCCGGACGCAAGGTAACCGCCGCGTGCCCCTCCGGACCCGAGCTGGAGGCCGCGCAATCCCCCGGACGGGAGCTGGTGCGTGGGGAAGTAGTGAGGAGCTCGTCAGCTACACGCGCGACCTGCTCAGCGGCGATCTGCATGAGTTCATCGGGGTGGTTTTGCTGTTCCAGCAGCACATTCTCCGCTTGCCTGACCTCTTGCGCGGTAAACAGTTGCTTCATACCTCGCCATGGTAGTGGTCTCCAAGGGTTCTATGAGGGGATGTTTGCACCCAAGAAAATTACCCCCGCAAAAACAGTTGAACAATTGGGCATTTTGGCCGGTCACCACTGCAATGGATTTGTTATATTTTTGTGATACTACACCCGATGACATTCTTTGTAGCGCCCACTCGTAACGCATTCCAAAGATCCACGTTTGTGTAGATGAGCATCGGGAAAATCCCGCTGCAAACACCACTCCGAAAGGATTTCAAAATGATCGAGAACGCAGCAGCATTCTTCGCCGGCCTGGTTAAGCTGATCGCCGGTGGCATCAACGGCCTGGTCAACCTGTTCGCAGGTCTCTTCGTCTAAGGAATTCACTTTCCACCACGGCGAGGTCTAGCCTCATAACAAGGGGTTTCGCCACCCCTTGCCCGTCATCAAAACTTTATGACGGAACACCACCTTCTAAGAATCCCCAAATGGTTTAACTCCCTTTGGGGATTCTTGCTATTCAAATATAATTAATAACTTGAATACCCTCCACACAACTAATTGAAGGACAGTGAAGATTACACTTAATTCAACCTCGGTATTCCCGACATCCAGGCACTGAAAGTCAAATGTGCAGCAGAACTCCAACAAAAACGCGCCATTTTGTCAGAGTTCTGCTGCACATTGCACGAATAGGCGCGTGGGCGGCGGGTGCTGCGCCGAGATGGAGCCCGCGGGGAACAACGGCCCCGCCCCGCGCCCCGATGCGGCCGGCAGATGCAACGCCGAGATAGAGCCCGCGGGTAACAACGGCCCCGCCCCACGCCCAGATATAGCCAGTCTGCGCTACGCAGTGCTGCGGACCGTGAGTGCGAGGTAGTTCGGAATAATACGGGAGGCCCCTTCGAGCTCCCCGGTGCCTACATTCCCGAGATCCAGGCACTGAAAATCAAATGTGCAGCAGAACTCCAACAAAAACGCGCCATTTTGTCAGAGTTCTGCTGCACATTGCACGAATAGGCGCGTGGGCGGCGGGTGCTGCGCAGTTTCCAGCACCGTTCCCCGCAGCACCGTTCGCACCGCTGCAACCGCAGCACCGTTCGCACCGCTCCCCCCAGCACCGCTCGCAGCACCGTTCGCACCGCTCCCCCCAGCACCGCTCCCCCCAGCGCCGCTCCCAGCACCGCTGCCAGCGCCCCCCATCAGGGCCCTCACAAAGCCCCCAATGGTGCCCCCAGTGGGACTCGAACCCACACTTGACGGATGTTGATTAGATCTAGTGTTCTATATTAATGGTTCCATATTTCCCCTATTTTCCCAGCTCGCAACTCTCCGATCATGCTAAACATTCCGTCCACTACGCCCCATTTCGACATATTATTTGGACACTTTTAGGACACGATCCACCACATCACCAATAGCTACACCCTCCACTGCACGCGCTACGTACACCTGTTCGGTTAATCGGCTATCAGCATGCCCCAAAACCTCGGCTGCATCCCGAGGGGACATGTGTCTAGTAATGACAGACGCAAGCGTCTTGCGAAGCGTGTGAACCGTTACCCAGTCGAACCGCTCCCCACGCGCAGCCCGTAGCCACCTATTGAAGTTGTTTTCCCAAATGTACGTCCCCGCCCCGGAGGGAAACACTGGATCCACGACCCCCTCGAAGAGATCGCGCCGGCGTTTTAGCACCTCGACAGCAAGCGCAGACAGATGAACGAACCGCATAGCGTTAGACGTTTTGCCCTGGTCTTGTCGGTACATCCCCCGCCCCTTTGAGTAGGTCAACGTACCACTAACCTCCAACCGCGGCGGGTTGCCATCTAAGTCCACATCATCCCAACGCAGCGCTAAGACCTCCCCAGCTCGAAGCCCAGTAGCCAAACACACATCCACCACATCGATAAGAGTTTGGTTACCCGATGCGGCGATCTGGTCTCGGAATGGTTGTACTTCTCCTTCCGTAAGCGCTCTAACTTCCCGAGAGCGACGTTTCTTTAACTTCACGTTCAGCATCGGATTCTGATTAACGATTCCGAAACGCGCAGCCATACCGAACGCCCCAAGTAGGACAGTGCGGCAATTCGGGACAACTCCGCTCGTTTGGGAATTCAGCCACTGTTGAAGGAACGCCCCCGTTACCTCATTAAGGCGCATAGCCCCCATAGCAGGGATTAGGTGCCGGTTAGTTGCCGTGCGGTAACGATCCTTAGAAGCACCGCGTACATCAACGTCTTCGAGCCAGTAGTTCAGTAGTTGCTCCACGCTACTAGTAGTTGTGAGGGTTGGGGTGTCCACAACTCCGAGCCGTTCCTGGCATCGTGCTTTAACTTCGTTGATTGCCGCAGTCTTACTTTTGCGAATGGCGCGGATGCGGACGGTTTGGCCGTCGTATAGCCGCAGCCGCGTTTCAGCTCGTACTTTCCCCTCGCCAATGGTTTTGGTGTTGATGTTCCCCCACGTCCCCAGGGGAGTAACCGGCCTACCGCGCGCCACGGCCCTCAACCAACTTGCGCAGATCTTCGAACAAATCAGCATCTACCTTTTCGAACCAAGCGGTTAAGGTCTTTAGAAAATCCACGGCCTTTTCCACATCGCTAGGTAAATCCCGCCCTGAATCCGGCAACTCGCTCCAATGGTTTGGCAGGTCAGAGCGGGTTTCTAGGTATTTATCAACCTCACCAGATAGCGTTTCGACATCCTGTACTAGCTTAGGAAACTCGGAAACGATAACTAATAGCACTAGCTCTACAGTCGAAAGAACGCGCTGTAGATCCGGCCTAGGGTTTTCCAAGCTGCCTTTGAGAAGGTCACCAACTTCGACTCCGAAGATTTCCGCCATCGCAACAGCTTCATCGAATTTCAAGCGCTGCTCGCCTACTTCAATCCTCCTAATGGTGTTGGGGTACATCGTTAGACCTTTTTTTTCGATCGCATCAGCTAAAGCACCGCGGGACATTTCCGCAGCTTCTCGAAGGTTTCTTAGGTTCGCTACCACCCGCACATTCGCCCTATCGGTGAACAGATGGGCTTTTCTTGAATCCAAGTTATCCACAACCTTTTTCCACAGTTAGACACAGTCACGACGCTTACAAATTTTTCTGATAGCATGTAACACAACACGTTAAGAACGTATCGTTCTGATGTGTTCCGAATGTTTCCCCTATCTTTACAGGAACCCACATGACCCGCGAAACTTACACACTCGTTGAAGCCGCTCAACGGCTCGGAGTAAGCCAAGCTCACATCTACGGCCTGGCAAAAAATGATGAACTGCCATTCCCGGTTATCCGCATCGGGCATCGCTACCTCGTGCCAGCGGAAGCCTTCGACCGCCTAATCCGTACCGGAGAAAAGGAACCCGCCCACCAGTGAACCGCACCACACGCGACCACAGCGAGCACCCCCACGCGATCAGCCGGTTAGTTCCCACGGAACCGCCTGAAGCTCTACATCGCCCATACAGCGTTGAAGAGGACTTC
Source organism: Corynebacterium auriscanis (assembly GCF_030408435.1). Taxonomy (NCBI): domain Bacteria; kingdom Bacillati; phylum Actinomycetota; class Actinomycetes; order Mycobacteriales; family Corynebacteriaceae; genus Corynebacterium; species Corynebacterium auriscanis. The sequence goes on from NZ_CP047046.1 coordinate 1,806,180, forward strand.
CAAGCCCTGGCCGATACCCACGCCTGAAACGCGCATAAGAAAACGCTCTAGCTACGCCAATATCTAGAGCGCCCAACCAACTCCCAAAAACCAGAAAGAGAGTTACCCAACCATGCTAACACAAGGCCAAGACAACACCGCGGAGTTCCTCGAGTCCTCCAGTGTCACACCTGTCATTCTCACCGGCCCCGAATGTGACGTGTACTTCTACATGCCCGGTTTCATGCTCGTTGCCCAGCCGTGGATAACGGAAAGCGAACTAGCCGAGTTTTGGTACCGATGGACTCACATTGATGAACCCGTGGCACCCGAGGGCCGTCGATTCCGTTTCGGGATGCTCCACAAGCGGGATGGGGTTTACCGTCTCACGTCCACAATCGTGATCTAACCCCCTCGACAGTTCGCCAACGTTTGAAACAGTTCACGCCAGTTGAACAACCGGGTTGGCATGCAACCCTAACCCCATGCCAACCCGCGAACTCATGCACATGACACACGCCGCAAAGAAGTACGGCATGGATGTACGCACCATAATCCGCCTAATCAACGAAAAGAAGCTCACCGCCTACAAGAGCGAACGATCACAGCGGTACACGTTTATCTCCCCCACAGAGCTAGAAAACCTTCTTTTCCCAAAGGCAGTCGACTAATGCACACGACAGAAGGACAACGACGGAATGAGCCACGAAGCGATGGAATGGGTTTTGAAAATGGCGCCACCGCCACAGCCTAAATCGGCTCATATCCTTCTCCTATGCCTAGCCTACCACGCGCAATCGGAGGGAGATAGGTCTTTCCCATCGCGCCCGGTACTAGCCGAATACCTCTTTGGAAGCCTGGAGGATGATCCCATCCTCGCTAAAGCTCTACAGCAAGCTACGACTGAGAAGGAACGGCAAGAAGCAATCAAGGCTAGGGAGAAGAGCCGGAATGACAGTGTCTCCAATGGACTCCGAGTGTTGAGAAACGGAGGGTGGATACATCCCCAGAATGACGAAGGCCGGCAAGGTAAATCGCGGATGTATCACCTCGATTACACGTTTTGCCGCCCGAATCCCGGCAAGCCTACTAAGTCGATCCCGAACGTGTACGACTCGGAGACGGGATTCAATTGGGATGCAATCCGCGTTATCGGTTTTGAGCGGGGCAAATACCGTCCCGAAGAACCCGAAAATGATGAAGAACTGGTTCCCAAAACACAGAGGGTCTACGTATCCGTAGAGGGTGAAGAATCAGAGCCAAAGGGTCTACGCATGAATAGCAAGGGTCTATGCATGAGTAGAGGGGGGTCTACTCATAGACAGAGGGGGGTCTATGCCGGCGTAGAGCATAACTACATTAACTACAACGAACTGACAATTAACGACAGCGCCCCGGCTCAAACTCCGAAGGAAAACCCCAACACCGTGGCTACCGGATGCTGGAGACACAGAGACAAATTCCAAGAGAATTGCCCCGCCTGCCGGCGAAGGCAATCCGAAGCCCAAGACACCCGCACCTACGAACAGAAACGAAGAGACACAACCATCCAGCGATACCGCGACAAACTGAAAGCCACCACGCCATGACACACCACACCTCACTCCAAGCCCTCCAAGTACTCGCAGACGCATACACCAACAACCCCAGCCAATACTTCGCCCTCCTACGAACCGAAATACCCAAACTCTCACCCACCGCCCTCACCGAACTAGTCCACCTCGCAGTCATCACCATCGCCACCACACGCCCCACCAACCCCCAGGACTAACCAATGACAACCAAAAACAAATCCCCCAACCCACAACACGTCCAAGAACTCCACGCCAAAGGCTACGGACGAAACCACATCGCCCGCGAACTCAACACAACCCCCTACTACATCGACAAAATCGCACAAGAAAACGGACTCACCTTCGACCGAACCCACACCGCCCAAGCCGTAGCCGCAAAAACCATCGACGCACACCAACGACGCATCCAACTCGCAACCCAATACGCCAACGCAGCCGAAGAACTACTCCAAGAAGCCCTCAACCACACCCACACGCCCACAGAACGCCGAAACGCCGTCATCGCAAGCGCAGTATGCGTAGACAAATTCGAAGCCCTCACACAGCGAATCAGCGACGAAAACAACGCCCTCACCCTCACCACCATCATGGCCCAAACCCTCGAACCCCCCTAAACCCCACAACAACCCCCACCCACAACACCAAAACAAGAAACGGAGAACCCCCACATGACCACCAACAACCCCCACTACCGATGGTCTGCAAACACCATCCAAAACCAACTCGGCATCCTCGAAAAGAACCTCAACACCACCAAACAACAAACAGCCATGAACCGCCACAACTACAGCGACCAGGGCTACCAAGACGTACACAACCGCGCCACCCAAACCCACCGCAACCGACTCGCAAACCTCAACACCGCGATCGACCAATGGGAAACCGCCGCAAAGAAACCAGCTACCAAACTCCGCGCCGAACTACTCCCCACCGCCAAACACGGCTCCAACGAAGCCGTACAAGCCGAACTCCAAGCACAGCGCTACATGAACCGCACAACCTTCGACCTCGCCGGCGCAACGAAAATCTTCGAACTACCACCATCACCAACCCGCACCATCCTCCTCGAAGAAGCCCAAGCAGCCGGCGCATTCACCGGCGGCTCCTTCGAAGCCCTACTCCGAGAAAGCAGCCCCGACTACCGCGAAGCAACCCGCACCGCCGACTACGCCGCAACAACCGCCACCATCCTCCGCAAACGAACCGAAGGACTCAACCGAATCGCCACCCACCCAGACCGCACCAAACTCGAACCAACCGAAACCATCAACACCGAAACCATCCCAGGATCCGACACCGAATACCTCATAGACCCAGGCATCGGACTCGACACCCCAACCGAATAACCCCATAACCACCAACCCCCTAGTCGTCTACAACCCCGTAGACGGCTTTACCCATAGCCCACCACCCACAACGACCAGAAAACGCCTTAAAACCCCCATTTTCCGCACCCCATGACACCCAACATCCCCACACCCCAGCAAAAAAAGGCCGTCGAAGGCTTCGCCCGGTTCCTCGAAGACGAATACAACAAGCACCCCACCCAGGAACGCGCCGCGGAATTACTCGAAGAATACGCCTGGCACGTGAACCAGATCATCGCCCTGAACGCAAAAATCATCCACACCCACCTCACAGAGAACACTCGATCGAGGGTTAAGCCGAAAGCTATCCGCTCCTACATTGAAATCATGGCGCGCCGGTGGGGGACAGAGGAACTCGCTTCGCATCTCGATAGGATTCAGAACCGCCGAAAACCACTCGATAGCACGTCCACCATTCGTTACATGGCCTATCTAGGTTTGCTTCATGGCACCCTCGAACCGGCGGTACTAGGCAGGGGATTCTTTGCTTTGCACCCGAAGTACGCGCCACTGTCGATGCACAGATACCCGGAAGCCGTGGCCCTAGAGTTTATGAACGATGCCACCACGAACCGCGCCCTGGCCGTTGTAAGCACCCACGCGAAGATCAGGATGCTGCACCGACGTTTCAAGGCGATAGCGTTGGAGCAGGATGTGTGGGGATACACCAGAAACCCGGTAGGGCCAGATCTCGACCCCGAAGCGGTTTATGGGTTCATGATGGGTGTAGCGGAGCAACTAAGAAAGTGGGAAACGTCTTCACCGGAGTTAAGGCTTAGGGGCCGGCGGGGCCGGGGTTAGAATACGTTCCCGTGGTTTTTGGTAGAATGGGTAGGTGATTTAGGCGGGGGTGTGGTGATGAATATGCAGAGCCGGTTTATACGGCAAGTGTCATAACGTATGTTATCGGCTTGGAAATTATGCGCAGTTCTGGAAAACATACAAGAGAGTAGGCACCATCGGAATTAACCGAACAGGGCACCCACGCCCGCCCACTCCCCAATGAAGAGGGTAGCTACCCCACCAAGCGGGAAGATCGGATTTTTCCGACAAATATGTCGATAAGTACCCGTAGTGCCCCGACTTACTCCAGGGAAGGATCTCCGGTACTTTCGCTCAAATATGGGATAAAGTCAGCGCCCCAATCCACCTCCTTGGAAGGGAGCAGAGTCGATTATTAAATGGACACTTTTTGGACACTTTGCCGTTTTCCTCTGCTCCGTTTCCAACGTTTCCGCTGGTCAGCAGTGCCCCCAGTGGGACTCGAACCCACACTTGACGGATTTTAAGTCCGCTGCCTCTGCCAATTGGGCTATAGGGGCGGATGCTCCTACGCGAGGTTGCGGTTCACAACCTCGGCCAGCATCCCGTCTAATATATCCTTTTCACTCACGGTAATCTGCATCAACCCCCGCTGTAGGAAGATTTCGCTGAACGCATCGATAATCAGCGCTCCGCCGCCGATCACATCCGCACGACCGGGATGCATCGGCCCCAACTCAAGGCGCTGCTCAGGGCTCATATCGACCAGCTTGAGCGCCATCGCCCGGAAGTCTTGCAGCGGAAGCGTGCTCATGTGAATTCTCTCGCTGTCGTAGCTCTCCAGCCCCTTAGTAATCGCGCACAGAGTAGTCATTGTGCCTGCCACACCTACTACACGCTTCACGGCGCTAAAATCCACGTGCTGGCTCACGTCCTGCAATAACTTGGCAATCATTGCACGCGCCTCGGCGATCTCACCCTCCGTAGGGGGCTGGCTTCGCAAGAATCGCTCCGTCAGTCGCACGCATCCCATATCCGCGGAATACGCCTGCAGCTCGTCCCCGACTTGAACCACGAATTCGGTCGAGCCACCGCCTAAGTCGATCACGCACACACCCTCATAGCGGTTGGGATCAGCCGGATCGGAACCGAGCTGTCCAGGAAGGTCACCCACCGCCCCGGCAAAGCTCAACTTCGCCTCGTCTTCGCCACTGATGACTTGCGCTTGCGCACCCGGCTTGATCCGCCCAAGATGCTTGGCGGTGATGTCGAAGAACTCATCTTTGTTGGCCGCATCGCGAGTTGCGGAAGTCGCGCCCATCATCACATCTTCCACCGCGTATTCCGCCATGCGGTCCGCGTACGTCTGGAGCGCGGCGTCGACCCGAGAAAGAGCCTCATCGGCGAACCGACCCGTAGCATCCACGCCTTGGCCCAGTCGCACGATGATGTTGTCCCGGTTGAGTTCACGCAGGTGAGCCCGGCCACCCTCATCAAACCAACGCTCGGCAATCAACAGACGAATGGAGTTCGTCCCGCAGTCGATCGCGGCGAACCGCCGGGGCTCGGTGCTGGCCTTAGCCATAGAGGTGCCCAAGGATTCCGCGCTCGGCCACTCGGCGGGCAATGCAGTACCCGCCAGTTTGGGGTTGTTCTCCAGCGCCAAGGCCACGGCCTCCGTACCCAGCCGCACCCGCTCCGGCCCCTCGGCCAATGCATACGCGATCAAAACGTGTAGGCACTTCACACGATCGGGCATTCCGCCGCCGGAGAAATCGGTCCCCAGATCCTCCATCGCGTTGCGCACGGACAAGAAATGCTCATGGGCTGCCTGGTAGTCGGCGGCCAGGTTCGCATCCGTGGCCAGTCGTGCCTGCATCGTCTTCATCACACCGGCCACTTCCAGCCGTGATGCCTCTGCCGTCAGGCGCGGATCGGTCAGATAGTACAGAGTGGGAAACGGCGTGCCATCTGGCAGCTTGGGATGGGTTTTCACCACGGCGGGCTGCCCATCGGGGGTCCGGTAGCTCACCTCAACAGCGCCTCGTGGCCGCCGCCCCAGCTGCTGCTCCATGATGTCGAGATCGGCCTCGCTCACACTCACGTTGGTCCCTGCTTTCCCGGTTGTTTCTGTTGGCGTTGGTCAGTTTCTTTTCTACCCGACGCCCCGCGCCTTCACCGCCAGCGCCCCATCTAGGACTTTGGTGGTGTTGGAATCGTGGGCAGGCGCGTCTGTTCCTGTTCCTGGTGGATTTGCTCCGGGGTGGGTTCGGGAACGGATATCGAATCCCATAGCTTCTGGTACCACTCGCGATCGCCTTGGTTGTTCTCGGCATCGTCGGTGGGGTTATCCCCCGGCGCGGAAGATCCGATGTGCGGCGAAATGATGCGGAAGGCCGATTCACCGGGTTCGATTAGTCCCAGCCTGGTGCGGGCTTGTTCTTTGATGTAGTCCTCGTTGTGATAACGGTTGAGCTCATCAGTGAGCTCGCGTTTGCGCTGTTCCTGGGCTTGGATAGTGTTCTCCAGCCGGGCGATTTCGGCGCGCTGTTCAAAGTAGTTGCGTAGTGGTGTAGCAATGGACAGCGCGAGGAAGATCACCAAGGAGATCGAAATGACCGTAGCCAACGGATTGACCTTTTGCGGCAAGGTGACGAAACTGCGCGCCATGCGGCCGGGTGCATTGTGAACGCGACGGCGGCGTTCTTGCTGCCGTTGCACCGAGCGAGCTTGCGGCAAGCGCGGGCGATCGGCACCAGCCTCCGTTTCGGCGGTGCGCCCCGTGTTGCGCTTCGAGCTCGCGGAATTACTCATAGATCAACAGATTACCAATGTGGCAATGAAAAACACCCCACGAAACTCAGTTCAGTTCGCGGGGTGTTCAGGGAGGTTAGTTATCCCTTGAATCGCGGGATGCTTCGCAGTGGTGCGCGGTGATCGGGTGTTCAGGGAGGTTAGTTATCCCTTGAATCGCGGGAAGGCAGAACGGCCGGCGTACACAGCAGCATCGTCAAGGTACTGCTCGATGCGCAGCAGTTGGTTGTACTTAGCAACCCGCTCGGAACGTGCAGGAGCACCGGTCTTGATTTGTCCACAGTTCAGGGCTACGGCCAGGTCGGCGATGGTGGTGTCTTCGGTCTCACCGGAGCGGTGGGACATCATGGTGCGGTAGCCATTCCGGTGTGCCAAGTCCACGGCATCGAAGGTCTCGGTGAGGGTACCGATCTGGTTCACCTTCACCAGCAGTGCGTTCGCAGCTTTCTTCTCGATGCCCTCCTGCAGGCGGGCTGGGTTGGTGACGAAGAAGTCATCGCCCACGATTTGCACCTTATCGCCGATTGCCTCGGTGAGCTTGGTGTAGCCTTCCCAGTCGTCTTCCTGCAGCGGATCCTCGATGGAGACGATCGGGTACTGGTTGATGAGCTCCTCGTAGACTTTGGCCATTTCCTCGGCAGTGTGCTCGCCACCTTCGAAGTGGTACTTGCCATCCTTGTAGAACTCGGAGGATGCAACGTCCAGCGCCAGGGCGATTTCCTCGCCCAGCTTGTAACCGGCACCCTCGATGGCCTCGACAATGAGGTCGAGTGCTGCCTTGGTGGACTCGACGGATGGTGCGAAGCCACCTTCGTCACCTAGGCCGGTGGACAGGCCCTTTTCCTTGATGACCTTCTTGAGGTTGTGGTAAACCTCGGTGCCCATGCGCAGTGCTTCGGAGAAGGTTTCTGCACCGATAGGGGCAATCATGAACTCCTGTACATCCACACCAGAATCCGCGTGTGCACCACCGTTGAGGATGTTCATCATTGGCACTGGCAGTACGTGAGCGTTTGGTCCGCCGATGTAGCGGAAGAGGTGCAGGCCAGTGGACTCCGCGGCGGCGTGTGCCACGGCCATGGAAACGCCGAGGATGGCATTCGCACCCAAGCGGGACTTGTTATCGGTACCGTCCAGCTCGATCATGGCTTCGTCGATGAGGCGCTGATCGTCGGCTTCCATGCCCACGAGCTCGTCATCGATTTCCTCCATGACGTTTTCGACAGCCTTCAGTACACCCTTGCCCAAGTAACGATCGTCGCCGTCACGCAATTCGTGAGCTTCGTGCACACCAGTGGAGGCACCGGATGGAACTGCTGCACGGCCGATGGAGCCATCATCCAAGCCCACCTCCACTTCTACCGTCGGGTTGCCACGGGAATCGAGGATTTCGCGGGCAATGATCTGCATGATTTCGGCCATGAGCTTTTCAGCCTCCTAAGTGAGACGGGTAAGGGCAGGAAAAAGTAGTCGGTACCTTTAACCACCCCTATTGTTACAGATTTTCACCAGTAATCGCTGACTCAATGCCCAGTTTCTACCCCAGTAATGATGGGAAGTGGCTCAGTGGGGCCTTTGCAATGGTTCAGTGGTGCCCCCGGGATGGTGCAACGGCGCCTCTGCAATGGTTTAGCGGTGCCCCCCCGGGATGGCGCAGTGGGGCCTTCGCAGTGCCACAACTCTACCCCCGGCAGTGGCGCAATGGCGCCCCCAGGGTGGCGCAAGCATGGTCGAAAGCTGGCTCGCAACGGGTCTGAATCACCCCAACGGCCGCTGGCCCAGTGCGTAGTTTGCCGCAGCATCGCGCACATCCCGGACGTACTTGTCCGATAGGTTGTAGGAACGGACCGCACTCGCCCACCCTTCCGGGGTGGCCAAGTCTCGCTCGAAATCACACAGCAGGCGTACCGCCGACGCGGCTGCGTCATCGATGTTTTGCGGATCGGCGTTCTCATTCCCATCCGCATCAACCCCATAGCGGTTCCACGATTCTGGAATGAATTGAAGTGGTCCCATGGCGCGGTCGTATTCCTTGTCACCGTCCAGCTTGCCCCCATCCGTATCCCGCACCGTAGCAAACCCCTTCCCGTTGAGCTGGGGTCCAAAGATGGGCGGGTTGGCATTGCCCTTGGCGTCGAGCTCAGAGGCACCGAAACGCTTGCCATCGTACGTTCCGTGACGGGTTTCCACGTACCCCAGGCCGGCCAGGGTGTTCCACGTTAGATGGCATTGCGGGCGAGATTCGCGGGCGATTGCTTCGGCATTTCCATAGGCGATGAGCGCCTGCTGTGATATCCCCGTGACCTCAGAAATGGGTCTGGCCCAGGACAGGAGCCCCTCGCTGGTTCGGCCGGGAGCATGAATGTCCAGATCCGGCGCCGGTTTGGCGGCCTGAGGCGGAACGTTGTCCGGCACAGCCACGCGAGTGGGCTGAGGTGCGGATGCGCGCTCCGTGAATCCCGCGACGAGGAATCCGACGATCGCGATGATCATCAGCAACGCGAGGACGATGACGAAGAAGCCACAGCCTGCGAACTTGCCGCGGTTTGGACGCTGGGACGGCACGGTGCCGCGGGTTCCGGCGGCAGGAACGGTGCCGCGAGTTCCGGTGGCAGGGGCGGTGCCACGAGCGCCCGCGGGAGGAACAGTGCCACGAGCGCCTGCTGCAGGAACAGTGCCGCGAGCGCCACCGCGCCGTTGAATCCCCGATGTCCCCCGGCCACTGCGCTGAGAGCGCGACCGGTTGGGTTCCGGAATGGGGCCATACACCGGCTTATTCGGCTTAGGCACCGCTGTCCCCACCCTTGTTGACCAAAACGGCTTTGAGGCTAACCTCGGGCAATTGCACCCGTTCTCCCGTCGATATGATCTTGATCTCGGCAAGATCGGCGAAGGCCCGTTGCAGCATCTCAATCTCCACACCCGGCAGAATCCCGCGCTGCTCTAGGTAACGCAGCAGGTCCCCGTCCCTATCGGACACGCGATCGACCACACAGGATTCGTGTGCATTGACAGTGGACAAAGATACAACCGCAGGGGCGGTGAATTTGCCGCTGGCATCCGGGATGGGATCCCCATGTGGATCGCGGGATGGGAAACCCATTTTCTCCTCGATACGCCTGATGAATTCGTCCGAGACCGCATGTTCCAAAATCTCCGCCTCCTCATGAACATCACCGAGGGGGTAGCCGAGTTCTTGGCACAGGTAAGTCTCAATCAGGCGATGCCGGCGCACCATTGCAATCGCCAGATGTAGCCCTTGCGGGGTCAGTTGGATATCGGCGTAAGGACGGTGCTCAACCAAGCCTTTGGCATCCAGTCGCTTCACAGCTTCAGACGTGGTGGAGGCCCGCTGCCCCATCGTTTCGGCCAGTTGGGACAAAGTGATTCCCGCGTTTCCCCACTCTTGAAAATCGTAGATCTTCTTCAGGTAGTCCTGGGTTTTCTCGGGAAGGTCGCTCACATGCATAGGCACATCTTAACGGGGGTAAGACCATTTGCCCGGTAGCAAATTCTCCAACTACTGTTTGTTCTAGTTTTCAATCCATTGAACTTTTAATTTCCTCAAGGAGTTTTCACATGTCTTCTCGACGCCCCCAGCCGCCATTTAAGAAGCTCACCGCCGGGATCTCGTTGCTCAGTGGCTTAGCGCTACTCACTGCGTGTGGCGCCGGAGCATCCGATTCTTCCAACACCGAAAAGCCCACGGTTCTGACCACATTCACGATCCTCGAGGACATGACTAAGCAAGTCGGCGGGGATTTGGTGGAAGTACGGTCCCTCACCTCCCCCGGCGCCGAGATCCACGGCTATGAACCCACCCCTTCGGATGTCGCTGCTGCCTCGAAAGCGGACCTCATTCTGAGCAATGGCCTGGGCCTCGAACACTGGGTGGACAAGGTTCTGGAACGCTCCGAGGCTAAGCGCGCGGAGGTATCTCAAGGTGTGACCCCTATCGACATCGAGGGAACGAAAACTCCGAACCCGCACGCCTGGATGAGCCCAGATAACGCGGTGATCTACGTGGACAACATTGAAAAGGCCCTCGTTGACCTCAAGCCCGATCACAAAGATGAAATCCACCAGAACGCCGACCGCTACCGCGAGCAACTGAAGAAGGTCGATGACGAGCTGGAGAAGGGCCTGCGCGAACTTCCTGAACAGTCCCGCACCTTGGTCAGTTGTGAGGGTGCCTTTAGTTACCTCACCCGGGATGCGGGCATGAAGGAGGGCTACATCTGGCCGGTTAACACCGAGGAGGAAGCTACTCCCCAGCAGGTGGCCCGCGCTGTCAACTTCGTTCGTGACAACAAGGTGCCCGCAGTATTCTGCGAGTCGACCGTGAATCCCGGTGCCAAGCAGCAGATTATGCGGGAAACGGGCGCGAAGGACGGCGGTGTGCTCTATGTAGATTCCCTTTCCGATGCATCGGGTCCGGTGCCCACCTTCTTGGACCTGTTGCGCCATGACGCCACAACCATCGTGAAGGGCCTGGGCAACAACGCTGCTGGAGAGCGGAAGTAATGCCGAAATCGGAACCCAATCGTGTGGCTGGGCGTGCGGACGCACCGGCGGGCTCGTCAGTGAATGAGCCACGCAATCGCGCGGACGCGCCGGCCGAGCGCGTGGCCACGCAGGTCAATGCGAAACCCAATCGCACTAGCGAGCAAGCGGATCACGTGGCTGGGCGCGCCGACGCGCCGGCGGAGCGCGTGGCCACGCAGGTGCAGAATGTCACCGTTTTTTACTCGGGGAACCCCGCTACGCACCAGCCAGCACTAGAGGACGTGACCACCGAGTTGCACTACGGCAGCGTGAAGGCCCTCATCGGCCCCAACGGTTCAGGTAAGTCCACCCTCTTCAAATCCATCATGGGACTAATTCCACTGCACACCGGTTCCATCACGCACGCGGATGATTCGCCAGGGGCCATTGCGTACGTGCCCCAACACGAGGCTGTGGATTGGAACTTCCCCATCTCCGTGGAACAGGTCGTGGCCTCGGGACGATTTGCCACTCCCGCCGACCGCGGTCGATTGTTCGGGCGCAAACGCACGAGCACAGCCCTCAGCACAGGCACTCCCACCCGCTCAAATGCTTCCCTCAGCACAGCCACTCCCAGCCGCTCACGGTCCGCTCGCCGCTCCATTTTCGGAGGCAAATGGCTGGGCCGGCACACACAGACCGATCGCGATGCTATCGAGGCTGCCTTAGAGATCGCGCACCTGACAGACCTCCGCGACCGCCAAATTGGCCAATTATCAGGCGGGCAGAAAAAGCGCGTCTTCGTAGCCCGTGGCATTGCCCAGGGCGCCCACACCCTGCTACTGGACGAACCGTTCGCGGGCGTGGATAACACCAGCCGCGATGACCTCACAGCCCTCTTCCGGCAACTAGCCGCCGAGGGCAAAGCACTGCTGGTCGCCACTCACGACATCGATCACCTTCCCACATTCTGCGATGAAGTCGTCATGATCAATGGGCGCGTAATCGCAGATGGCCCCACTGCCGCCACGCTGACCGACGAAAACCTGCTGAGAGCGTTTAGTGGAGTGCGGGGTGGCGTCGAAGGAGGAAAGCAATGAGCAAATCCCCTGGAGCCTGGACCTTCCTAGACATGTTCCACTTCGAATTCATCCAGCGCGCGTTCGTGGCCGCGAGCGCGATTGCCATTGTGGCAGGCCTGTTGAGCTGCTGGTTAGTTCTGATCGGGTGGTCTCTGCTGGGCGATGCGATTTCGCATGCGGTTTTGCCCGGAGTTGTCATCGCGTACCTGGTGGGAGCACCCTTCGCAGTCGGCGCCCTGATCGCCGCGGTCATTGCGGTAGGAACCGTGGGCGCGATCCGTTCCCGCACCACACTCCGGGAGGACACCGCTATCGGAATAACCTTCACCAGCATGTTTGCCCTGGGGTTGGTGCTGGTGACCATTTCCCCGTCCGGCACGCACCTGCAGGAAATCCTGTTCGGCAACCTGCTAGGCATCAAAGATGCTGCGTTCAACCAGGTGCTGGTGTTCGGAGGGGTGGCCTTCGTGGTGATGGTGGTGGCGCGACGTGCGTTGACGCTGTGGGCCTTTGATCCCCTCCATGCCGCAACGCTGGGATTCAACACGCGGTTCATCCGGTGGATCCTGATGCTGTGTTTGGCGTGCGTGGTGGTGGCGTCCGCCCAGGCAGTGGGTGTGATACTGGTTGTGGCCATGCTGATCACCCCAGGCGCTACGGCTTACTTGCTCACGCAGAAGTTCTCCGTGATGTTAGTGCTGAGCCCCCTGTTGGCGTGGATCAGTTGCGCGGTGGGAATCGCCACGAGCTTCTTCTGGGATATCTCGACCGGCGGGGCAATTGTGCTCTCGCAGTCTGCTCTCTTCGCGCTGGTGTACCTGTTCGGTAAACGCGAGGGCGTGGCGCGGAAGCTGCTGCAGAATTAGCGTGCTACGGGATTCACCGGGGGCGGATTTCGCCGGGGCCGGGATTCACCGGGGTCACGCTCCGCCGGGACCGGAATCAGCAGAACGAAATGACACCAACACGTCTGATTCCGCGCATCTCATTCTGCTTACCGAACGCTTTCTTAGTGCGGATCCAACGGAACGCCTGCGCGGGGAAATTGAGTCCGGCGAAAACGGGCACGGGAAAACTCTCCGTGGAAAAAGAAACGCACCGGAGTTCGTGTAATAGGAGTAAGCCCTCGCGTTGCCAAATTGCAGACCTCGCCCATCAGGTTAGGAGACGCGGAAATTAGGCACCCCTGTCGTCGAGCTGTTGTTGGAACGCGCGGACCGCGTCCAGCAGGCGGCGGTCCGATTCACCCGGTTCGTCCAGCTCCAAGCCCACCATAGGAAACCGAATATCGGTTGGGATCTTGGAATCAGGTAGGCCCATCTCTCGCGCTCGACGGATAACATTTTCCGCCTCGACCAGTGCAGATGAGACCGGCGGAGATGGCACAGTCGCGGGTGCAGCCTGCTCGGCTGAGTTCGACTGGGAAGATGCCGCTGCCTGATCAGGCTTCGCAGAAAACTGACTCGGCTTGGACGACACATTTGCCTGGCCGGACTGGGAAGATGCCACTGCCTGATCCGCCTGCGTGGATTCCGGAGCAGTTCCTGTGGCAGGTTTTGTGACAGTTCCTGCGGCGGGGGTTGTGGCAGGTTTTGCTGTACTTCCTGCAGCAGGTTTTGTGATAGTTCCTGCGGCAGGGGTGGCGGCAGGTTTTGTGATAGTTCCTGCGGCGGAGGTTGTGGCAGATTTTGCTGTACTTCCTGCGGCGGCCCCAGCAGCGGATCCTTGGCTTGGCTGCGCCGGGGCATCCTTGTCTTTGAGGAAAGCCCGGTACGGCTCGCCCAAACGTTCCAGTTTCGCCGCGCGTTCCCTACGCTTACCTTCCTCCCACAGTCGGTCCTGCTCTGTGCGAGGAACATCCCGCTCCACCTGTTCGAACAGGTAAGGCGCACGAGAACGCATCTTAGCTACAAACGCACCCGAGACGTGCCCGATATCGAACGCGCCTCGCCTATTGGCTATTTCAGCGTGGAACAACACCTGTAACAGAACATCCGAAAGCTCCTGGCACAACTCCTGTTCCAACCACTGGGGCGCCGCTGTGCCATCGTCCTCGTCGGAATACTCGTCGACGGCCTCCACCACGCGAGCCAACTCCGCGGTTTCCTGACGAAGGAACTCCATGAGGCTTGTGTGCGTCATAGATTGCTCCCACTCACCCTGCCGCAGAGCCCGCGCCATCAGGGCAACCGCATCTTCTATCTCGTCCATGACAGACGCCGGCACTTCGGTACGAGTGGTTCGGCGCAATCCGGCCACAGCAACTGTGTGCTCATCGGTGCCGACAATCTCCCCGTCCACAAAACCAGCGCCGGAGTGGGTGACCGAGGCGGCGCCAGAAGCACCCCCAGCTCCCCCGGCTACCCGCCCCGCCACAGCCTCAGGAGACGGCAAAGTGGCCGTATTCCCGGCACCATCGGCCGCGTTCGGCGACACAGGGGCCCCCTCGGCCGTGGCGGAGCTGCCGGATTCGAGCTGCTTGTTGGGCTCCATCTCCACGACAAGGCTGGGAGCCTTGATGATCTCCTCGTGGTTGTTCAGGCGCTCGCGAACCGCATCGTTGGTGATATCTGTTGTGACCAATACGTCCGATTCAGCAACGGTGTGGCCGCCAAGATCGGCGATCACCCAACGCACACGCACCGGAACTTCTTCGGTGTAGGAAACGTCTCCGCGCAGGTGGGAGACGGCCTCTACCGGAATCATCGCGGGGAATCGGGGGTCCAACAGAATCACAGACATAGAATTAGATGTTACCTGCTCGCTGCCTCTATTCCACTCATGTTCCGCGATGGGATGCCCGCCATCTGCGTGAGCGAGTCCGCAACCCATTGCACAAGTTCCATTTCCCGCAGCGGAACCGCCCGCATTCCCGCGCCCTTTTTAGGCGCCGGAATCAGCACAACCTTCGTGGTCGCGCGGTAGTTCGCGGAGGGGAACAGTCGCTTCAAACGCACCTGGCCGGAATCCTCCAGCTGGATGGGACTGAAGCTGATCTTCGACCCCACGGCAACAACCTCCGTGACCTTCAAGTCGCGGCACAGAAGGCGCAGTCGGGAGAGCGCGGCCAGCATGTGGATCTCCTCGCCGGGCTCGCCATAGCGGTCGCGCAACTCCTCCAGCACGATCGCGATCTGCTCGTTATCCTCGGCCGCGGCGAACTTGCGGTATGCCTCCAAACGCAGGCGCTCGCTGGCCACGTACTCCACCGGAATGTGTGCATCCACGGGCAAATCGATACGGATTTCCTTCTTTTCCTCTTCCGTTCCGTCGACCACTTTGCCGTCGGCCATCGCGCGGAATGCTTCGACGGCCTCCCCGACCAAGCGGACGTACAGGTCAAAGCCCACTCCGGCGATATGCCCGGACTGCTCGGCGCCCAGCACATTACCGGCGCCGCGCATCTCCAAGTCCTTCATCGCCACGGCCATACCAGCGCCCAGGTCGTTATTCTGCGCGATTGTGGTCAGTCGATCGTAGGATGTTTCCGTGAGCACCTCACCCGGCGGGTACAAGAAGTACGCATACCCACGTTCACGCGAACGGCCCACTCGACCGCGCAGCTGGTGCAGCTGGGATAGGCCCATGTGGTGGGCGTTTTCCACGATCAGGGTGTTGGCATTGGCAATGTCCAATCCCGTTTCTACGATCGTGGTACACACCAGCACGTCGAATTCGCGATCCCAGAACCCCTTGACGGTGGTTTCCAGCTGTTCCTCGCTCATCTGCCCGTGGGCAACAACCACGCGGGCTTCTGGCACCAACCGGCGCAGGTGATCAGCGGCCCGTTCAATCGTTTTCACGCGGTTGTGCACGTAAAACACTTGCCCATCGCGCAACAGTTCACGCCGGATGGCCGCGGCCACGTGCTTATCCTCTTGCTGCCCTACGTACGTCAACACGGGGTGGCGATCCTGCGGAGGCGTGAGAATGGTCGACATTTCCCGAATCCCTGCCATGGACATCTCCAACGTGCGTGGAATCGGTGTAGCGGACATGGTCAGCACATCCACATGGGTGCGCAGCGATTTGATGTGCTCTTTATGCTCGACGCCAAAACGCTGCTCTTCATCCACAATCACTAGGCCCAAGTTCTTCCACTGGATCCCGGTCTGCAGGAGGCGGTGTGTGCCGATGACAATGTCGACCGTCCCATCGGCCATTGCCTTGATTACTTCGCGTGATTCCGCGGGCGAGGTAAACCGCGATAGCTCGCGAATTGTCGTGGGGAAATCCTGCATGCGGTCGGTGAACGTGTTGAAGTGCTGCTGCGCCAACAACGTGGTGGGGACAAGAACCGCAACTTGTTTACCGGACTGCACTGCCTTAAATGCTGCGCGCACCGCAACTTCCGTTTTGCCGTAACCCACATCGCCCACAATCACGCGGTCCATGGGAACGGGTTTTTCCATATCGGCTTTCACCGCTTCGATTGCGTTGAACTGATCTTCGGTTTCGGTATACGGGAAGGCCTCCTCCATCTCCCTCTGCCAGGGTGTATCGGCGCCGAAGGCATACCCCGGCGCGGCTTGGCGGGTGGCATACAGTTGGACCAATTCACCGGCGATCTCGCGTACCGCGCCGCGGGCTTTGCGCTTGGTGTTCTTCCAATCGGCACCTCCCATTTTCGACAGTGCGGGCTTTTCCCCACCCACGTATCGGGAGAGCAAGTCCAGTTGGTCCATGGGCACGTACAGCTGGTCACCTGGACCCCCG
Organism: Corynebacterium auriscanis; assembly: GCF_030408435.1. Classification (NCBI taxonomy): domain Bacteria; kingdom Bacillati; phylum Actinomycetota; class Actinomycetes; order Mycobacteriales; family Corynebacteriaceae; genus Corynebacterium; species Corynebacterium auriscanis. Next base: position 1,822,959 of record NZ_CP047046.1, read on the forward strand.
CGCTTGCTGGGCGCGTATTCCAGAACCAAGTATTCCCGGCGCGAGGCATCGGCGCCCTTGCCGATAGTGCGCTCTTCCATGCGAACGAATTTGCCGATGCCGTGGGAATCGTGGACCACCAGATCGCCTGGTTCCAGCGCGAGTGGATCCACGCGGTTGCGCTTTTTGGCCGGTTTCCGCTTGCCTGTTGCTTTGGCATCCACACGGTTACCGGTCAGGTCGGTTTCGGTAATGAACAGCAAGCTGGAGTGCTTATCATCCCCGGCAAATGGGAAATCTAGCCCCTGGTGCGCGACTGCGTGATAGATGCTGACATGCTTAGGTGCGGGCTCATCCGCTGGGGTGAGCGTGGTCTTCGGCAATCGGCCCAGGCCTCGGGATCCCGCAAGGTCAACGCCGATAGGTTGGACGGCGATTCCGGCTTCTTTGAAGCGACGCACCATGCGAGCTACAACGGCGGGCGTGGGAGCTGCGAAGACTACCCGGCCGCCGGATTCCACGCGCTTTCGGATATCGGCCATAACCGCACCGATAGCCTCCATATCCCCGTGGGGTGTGGGGGCAGTTGCATAGTCGAGGCTGAGCACATCGTCATCTAGAGTTCCGCTGGACGCCGAGTCTTCCGTATCCGCGTCCCCGAAATCCGCCACACCCACCGGCGATAGGGTCCACCACGGGCGATGCAGGTTCTTTTGCACCTGTTGCAATCCCTCGAGCGACATGTACGCCACGCCGTCGAGGGGCATAGCTCCACCCATCGCGGCGACTTCCCACCCGGCTTCCATGAACTGTTTGCCGGTTTCCGCTAAGTCCACCGCACGACGCTTCACTGCGGCCGGGGTTGTCACGATTGTGTGAGTGCCCTCGAGCATCAACGCGGGAAGGGCCACCAGATCTGACGTGCGCAGGGCCGGGATCAGCGCTTCCATGCCCTGCACGGAGATACCCTGGCTGATCTTGTCGAAGAGCTCCGCCAGTTCCGCATTGCCTGCGTGTTCTTGGGCTAGCTGCCGGGCTTTTTCCCGGACCTCGTTGGTCAGTAGAAGCTCCCGGCACGGGTACACCGTCACGTCATCTAGTTGGAGGTTGGGGATCGTGCGCTGGTCGCCCACGCTGAACGCGCGCACCTCCGAGACCTCATCGCCCCAGAAATCCACACGCACCGGTAGTTCTTCCGTTGCAGGGAAAATGTCGACAATGCCACCACGGATAGCGAAGTGGCCCCGCTTCGCCACCACGTCCACATGCGTATAACCCAGTTCCACAAGACGATCTGGGAGGTCATCGAAGCTGAGATCCTGGCCCTCCACCAACCGAATTGGCTCCACATCCCCCAAGTTTTCCTGCACCGGTTGGAGCACCGCGCGAGCCGAGGCCACCACAATGCGCAAGCCGGAGGGGTTTTGCTTTGGGCCCCGCGGGGCGTCGTCCCCCCAATCCTCACGCAAACGGCGCAGCACCCGCATACGAGCCGCAACTGTCTCCACGCCAGGCGAGAGGCGCTCGTGCGGAAGGGTTTCCCAGGCAGGGAACATCTCCACCGCGGAGCCCACCATGGCCCGTAGGATCTCGGTGAGGTCCTGCGCCTGGCGACCGGTTGCCGTGACGACGAGGACAGGGGCCTGGCTAGCGACCGCGCCGACCGCGAAAGGCCACACACCCTCAGGGCCCTGCATGTGCAGAGAGTGATCCCCGATATGGGTCACCAAACCGCGCAGCTTGGAATCCTGACTCACGGCCTTGAGCAGGCCGGATAGTGCAGGTGCGGTTGTGTGGCGCGGCTGATCCGAGGTCTTTGAACTCATGATTGACCAGTGTAGCGAGGCGATAAGACAGGCCAGTTTTCTACCCCTGCGGGTCGTGAGGTATTGTGTCCCATGCACAGTGATACGGCCTTGGCCTGTGTTCAGCTAGTGCATTCTCCCATGGTGTAATTGGCAACACTACGGTTTTTGGTACCGTCATTCTAGGTTCGAGTCCTGGTGGGAGAGCTTTTGATGCCCCGCCCGTAACCTGCGTTCATGCTGGTAGGGCGGGGTTTTTCGTGTTTTCTGCGGGTGTTGGATTTTAGTGTGTTTTAGCCTGTTTTAGTGCCTATTGTCGTCAAAATGTCGTCACGTCGTCGTTACCCGAAACGCAAAAAAGACCCCCACCACAGGGAGCATAAGCTCAACCCATGACGGGGGTCTTTAATCATTGTCGCGGCGCGTCGCCTGCCACTGCTCAAACGTCATCCACGGCGGGATGGGTGGCTTCCACCCATGAAAAGAATGCATCGTCAAAACATTGTGTGCCCAGCTAGTGGCCCAGATGATGTATTCTTTTGCTTCCGTGAATTCGGCCCTGATCTGCGTTTCTCGTCGGCGCGCGTCTTGGCGCTCCTCGTCAAAGTCAGCACGCATCTCGCCCATTTGCGAGTCCAAAGAGGCGATGCGCCCTTTAAGGTGCCGAACCGTGGCCTCCTCCAACGCTCGCTCGCGGTCGATGGAACGCTGCTGCCGGGTACGCAGCCACGCCACCGCACGCCCGATGATCCACAGTTTTTCCGCTGACTCGCGGGAGAAAATCGCGGCAGGCCCGAAAATCAGCAGCACCAGCACCAGGACGATTGACCAGCCGGGGGTTTTTGGGAAAGCGTCTATAAGATCATTCAAGTGCTTTCACTCCCCTCGCGCGCTGCATTACCCGTGTTCCCCATGCGATGCAGCCCCACATGATAGCGACTGCGAGGAAGCTTGTGGGGGTTCGCCACCCATCCCACGGCCAAGCGTGGATCATGCCCGCGAGGTCGAACTTACTGGCTTCATGGGTGAATGCGCGCACTGGCGTGCCTCGCTCGATCATTTTCAGCAGCAACCCCCACGCTAAAGCACCGTAGGTAGCCATAAGCAGGGTAGCGCCCGTGACTATCGGCTCCGCGTGGCGCTTCCACATGCCCACACCGACCAGCACACCACCAGCAAAAAACAGCATGCCCCACACCCATAGAGGCATGGCTTGCTCGACGACCGTAAGCGAGTTAGTGGTTGTATCACGATCGCCCAAAAGGTAATCCACGCCACGGTTGCCAGCCTGCAAGGCCATGATCCCCCCCAGCAACGCGGACACGTCAGCGGGAAGCCCAGGCCTCCAATCGCCTTTCATCACTCCCCCAGACCGGGATAAGCACCCTCGACTGTCTCGGCGTGGCGTGGCTCGTAAGCCATAGCATTTTGATAGGTCTGCGCAGCGCCGGCAATCGTGGGGATAGCCGCCAGAACAGCGGTCAAATCAATACCAGCCAGCTTGTCCTGATCGGGCGCTTTCGGCAGATTATAGACAGCGGTACCGCCCGTGATAGCAGCGCCAGCGCCAGCCAGCGTGCCCAGCAGCGCGGCAATATCGGTCTGCCCCACAGTGGACGCGACCACAGCAGCCACGCCCACCAACGCCGAGATAACGTAAATCACCAAGCGCACCCACGCCATCGGATTAAGTTTCTGATTCATTATTTGCCCTCCAACTTGCTTAGAATCATGTCCATCTTCTTCTCCAGTCGCGTCGCCGTTTCCTTAGTGATGAAGGCGTGCGCGTCAATATTCCGCACCATATCAAGCGGGGTCATCGTCACCTTAGAGCCGGGCACGCGAGACCCGTAGCGTCGGCTAATTTGGTCAAAATCCGCCATGTTTTCCTCCTTAGGTTTGCTGATTTTCTGCGCTGCCGAACCGTAAAACAGCGACCTGATTTGATCTTTACTGCCCTTAAAGGCGTTAATATCTACCGTATAGCCCGCGACCTGCGCGTTACTTCCGAACTGCCACATAACTGGTTTTTGATTCCCTAACGGATAACCCCATTGTCTGTGGCTATCGCCGGGGTAAATCTGCCGTGGCGCACCGGTGGTATTCTGCCCGTAGGCTGCGACCCAAAACGCTCCAAACTCATGCGAATCAGGCTCACTAGGACTAATACGCCCCTCCCAATAAGGAACATAGGAATAGCAGCCAATGACTCGCACGCCCCTGCGCTGAAACTCATTCCGGCACTCACGGATATGATTCACATGTAGACCGGCATTAGTTTCAACATCAATCCACACGGGGCGCTTCTTATCCCCCATGACATCCAGTGAGGCTTGCACCTGCTGAGCAACCGTGGTGCCCTCACTAGGGTTACGCAAATAGTGATACGCAGCAGTGACTAACCCAGCTTGCTCAGCATCCGCAATATGAGACTGATAACAGCGATCCTTATAAGTTCCATCAGTTGCACGGACAATAGCGAACTGAACACCCTCACTAGCAGCCTTCTTTAAGCTCATGCCATCCTGATGCTCAGACACATCCACGCCAAAAATAGTCCCCCCGGAGGGCGCCTCAACCTTACGGGCGGGCGCAGGTTTAGGGGCGCTCACGCGCGCAGTGGCGTAAGCATAACCTTTACCGGCGATACAACTAGCGAACTGCCGGAGCGACATCCAGTATCCATAAGGACTAAACCCGGAATCGGCAATCCACACACGCCGACCATTCGAATCCTCCCCATAGCCCATACAGGCAACGTAGTGATACACAGTACCCCCACCATAAGCAGGCGATTGAGTAGACGGGGCAACCGCACGCGGATAATTCGACGATGGAACCACAAAATTAGCGATCACGCCAAAACCGGAATCAATACTACTGCGCAAACGATCCCACAAAGTCTCAACCTCAGCAGGCGACGCATCAGCACCCGGAATATCCTGATGTCTCCAACCGCCACCAATACGGCGATTCAGAACGCCAGGGAAATAGCCGATGTAATCAGTGCCGTTAACCGTAGTTCGCAAATCGCGGGCTAATTCATCCTCAGAAACTAGTTTCCCGGTTTTTCCTAAAATCACTGTTTGAGTAGACGCGGGGCCACAATAGTAGCCTGTGTTCTGAGTCACCCACTGGCGGGAATAAGAAAGTACTTTCTCCATAAAGACACCCTAAAATAAAATGTTCAAAAGAAACGGCCGTAAGTCATGTAAACCTATGGGGCGGTTTCGCCACGCTGTGGCGTTTTACCTCCCGTGTTATGCCCATAGGTAGCATCTGATTTCTGCCCATCCGCCGCCGGAGCCTGTGGGAAGTTTTCCTTCGCTGTCTGGGGTAAAATACGAGCCGCCAGCACCGTGACCTGTGTATTTGCCGGCGCTTGTAGATGCGGTCTTACCAGGGAGCGTGTCTCCCCAAGGTAAATCGATTGGTGGTGAATTTTCTCCAAGCCATGTGGTGGCAGCCCCGTTGCTACCGAAGCCAACGGTGTAGTCACCAATTAGTCGATCATCTGTGGAGAAGACTGTGAGCCAGTTGACGGTGAGGCTTTCTCGGGGGGCATAGAGTCGCACGCCAGTCGGGCCAGCTGCACCGCCTGTCTTAGATGTATTGCTTGCGTTTCCGCCGTAGCCCCGGTAAGCGACTGCCCACCGGTAACCTTCCAGTGCTGGGAGGTCGATCTTTGTTCGCGCGGCCGTGTGTGTGCGAGTAACATACTCGGCTAGGACTGCGCCCCACTGGATAGCGTAGGTGATCTCGGACGCGTCACTGTCGCTGGTGGGGTTGCCAACCGCGCTTCCGGTGATCTGCGCCACCCACCTACAGTTCACTCGCACATTCCCGCCCACAGTGGACTCCTCGCCCTTAAAAGCCCCGCCATTCGAAGCGGTCTCCTGACTCACACCATTGACGTACAGGCGCGTGCGATAGCCGTACCAGTCAGTAGTAGCTGACACTGATACCAAAGGGGTGCCGGTGTGCGTACCAGGCGCAGAATAGGACATAGTGGCACGGTTGGACACCACCTGCACAGAGACTACCCCCGCCGCATTTGTGACTGTCACGCCGCCGACAGTGAAAGACTCCCCCGCGCCCACAGGCCCCATCACAGTCCATGTCTTACCTAGCTCGCCGACAGTAGAGGACTGGCCCCGATCCCACGACTGCCCACCCTTGTATGCTGCGTATCCCCGCAGTACGTCTACCTGCGCCTTCGATAGCCTTTGCCACACAAGGTCGCGTCCGTAAAAAATCTTGCTGATAGGGGTTGTGCCGGAGGACACTTGCTTGATTTTCCCGCCATTGGAAATGATCGGCATTAGGACTCCTCCACCAGGTAGATAGTGGACGGGTCAGGAGACATGGGCAGGGCTGTGACTACCTGAATCTTCGGCATGGCTTGCTCCACCCCACTAAGACGACTCTCCAGCCCATCGACCTGACTAATCGTGTGCGTATGCGATGCATCGGCCTTAGTGGCTGCTACACCGTCCACGTACTTTTTATTCGCGGCGTGAACGCTCGCTGTTGGATCAGCGACGGACACCGCTCCCGTACTAGTGCGCTTCATCAGCGTGTTAGCAGTCGCGGAATACGTAGCAGCGTCAACCGTGGCTTTCATATCCTTCAAATCCTGAGCTAAATCAGTTGAAGGAATACCAGCAGAAGGCTTTACATACCCTCCACCGCTAGTCACGACCTGCGATGCAGGGATCGACCGCCAGCCACCGCCCTCGCGGGCAACAATCTCACCATCTTGCGGATCATTCTGAACCAGCCGGTGCGTATGGTCAGCACGCGCAGCAGTAGCAGACTCGCCACGCGAATTCGCAGAACCAACGGGCTTAGGAAACTCATTCGTCAGCAGTGCGCCATTCTCACCAGCCAAGAAACCAGCCGAGGCAGCAGCCTCAATAAACGCCTCTGGGTTATCTCGCACCGTCTTCGACAACTCGATATGCATAAACGGATTACCGCGCACGGCAGCAGCGTCGCCCTGAATGTTCGCCATGCCGATCAGCTTGGTTGCCGACCCGTCCCATTGTCGCGCCGTCGCAATACCCGCAGCCGAAATAAACGCTTCCGTGCGGATCACACCAGCAGACAACGGAGACGACCCAGACGACACAACAGCCCCCACACCCGGCATCGAATCATCACCAAATCCATGCAGTTGCAGCTCCGGTAGTCCAGGCTGAGCAATAAAAGTAGTGATCTGATGCCACATCGACTTAGTGTTATGCGCCACATCGCGAGCGTTCAGCCCATCCGGGTTAGTCCGGTGCGAGCCAGCAACCGCCAACACCGTACCGGCGGGACTCTTAGCCCAAATCCTCACCGCAATATCATCACTACCCCCGTCGAAAACAGGGTGTGGCGCTTCCATCACGCCAGTAATCTTGTCATCAATCGGGAAAACCCACACACCCCAATACAAGCCATTGCCGGGAACAGACCGCAGGATACGGACATTCCTTTGCGCAGCCCCCTCAAACCCCTCGAGGATCTCCATACCCTCAGGGGCAACAGCCGTTTTCCCGCGCATAAAAGCGCTCACAACACCCTTAACCGCTGCAACCTGCTCAGGCGTTGGGTCACTATACGGATGATCTGGGACTAGCCCCGAACGGTTCTGCGCCACAACATCAGCCACATCAACCCGTGTTTCCAAAGGCGCATTAACAACAGCCTTACCCGTCAGATGTGGGGAAAGCTGCCCATTAATCTCAACCTGATCTCCCACCCAACGGGTGGTCCTAATAGCACCCTCAGCCCTATCTGCCTGTTGCTTAGCGCTTAACTCGCTTGCTTTAGCGTTAGTCTCGCTCGTTTTAGCGTTCGACTCACTCGCCTTAGCCTTAGTCGCACTCGCCCCAGCAGCCGTTTCACTCACTTTCGCAGCAGCAGCAGACTCCCTCGCACCCTCAAACCAAAACCCGATCTCCGCCCGCAGCTCGTCCAACCCATCACGCTCCAACCCCCCAGCACCCTCCGCAGCACGAACACAGGCCTCCAGCGTAGCTTTCGCACCCTCCGGAACGACCAGCTCCACCGACTCCGCCGGCTGCCCGCCGATCACTGCGACCAACACGCACGGCCCGGGGTGCAAATCAATCTCCACCCGCCCAGCGGTGACGAGAGCGCGGCCCGCGTTCTCCAGCAGCCACCCGCCCGCCACAGGCCGGGACCGCGCAGCCCGCGCCCACACCTCCGACACCTGCTGAGCCACACCCGTGACAATCTTCAAATCACCAGAAACAACAGTCATTTAATTCTCCTCAATCCATGAGATTTTGGTCATTGTGGCCCGTACCGCACGCTGGCTTGGCTCCGTTGCGTCAGTGAAGGTTTCGAAGAACACCTGTTCACCGGCTTGTAGCTGTTGGTCAGCCAGTCGTAGATAGTGGGTGCGAGAACCGTCGAAACCGGGGAGGAGGGGCCCCACTTTGGTGTGTGGTCCCCATTGTCCGAGGGTGCGGTTTTTGCTGGTTGTGACGCGGATTGCATATTGGTTGTGGTAGGTGGTTGCGTCCCACGTGACTTCCCAGTAGACCGCGTGCGAACCGGTTATTTTGGCGGTGAATGTTTGGTTTGCGTGTCGGTACCAATTGTTTTGTGGGGTGTCGGTACGACCTTGGGTGATATCGCGGGTTTTCTGCACACCGTTTTCCACTTCGAACTGCAAATAGAACCAATCATAAGAGGCAGTTCCCATATCGAATTCTTTGACGCGGGAGCCATTGGAATCTGGCACTTGCCACTCACCCAAAAACATTTGCTGCACATTAGAAGAGCTGGTTCTCGCGTATTGGTAACTCACTTTTCCTCTCCACGACCCCTTCGCTGTGAACCGGGAAGTAAAGTGAAAAGGATTGTGGAAATACTCGTAATTAAAGAATTCACTCGTTGAATTCGTTTGCACTTGGCCGATCGAGAGCGTTTCATGCTGCGCTTGCAGCATCGCTTGCTGAGACTCCCGCAGCGAGTCCACCAGGGCGCGAACGGTCTCGATCTCCGCTGCCGTCTGACGCGCCAGCGCGTCCTGCGCCTCCGACTGCACCCGAAGCAAATCATTCTGCGTCTCATCAATCTGCTCCTGCAGCTCCCACCGGCGCGTATTAGCCGCAATATACGCCGGAATCAACCCACCCGGCGAAGCCTCCCCATGCTCCTCCAACTGCTCAGCAAGCACAGCCAACTGAGCAGTCACATCACCAGGCGAAGCACCCTCCCCCGACAAAATCCCACGCAAATGCTGAGTCTCATCGCTAGCCTTGGCAGCCGTCACCTGCGCCTGCTCAGCCCCCTGCTTAGCAGAATCAGCCGTCACCTGCGCAACCAACACAGATCCCGCAATCGCCTTAGTTTCTTTCCGCTGCCTGCGACGTTCATCAGCAATCGTCTTCTCAATCGACTGATTCTGACTCTTCAACTTCTCAGCATCATGTATCATCTGCCCGCCCACATGCGCCACCCACCGGCCATTACGCAAAGACAAACTCGTCACCGGCAGCGGAATAGTACGCCCCCACAACCGCACACCCACAGTGTCACCCACATTAAAATCACGACCCGGAACCCACCGTCCAAACCCAGCCGACTCAATATCACGCTCAAAAAACACATCCCCGCTCGACCGACGGGACGCAGCGACGATGCCCTGCTCCATATCACTGGACCCGTCCCCACCCTCGGTAGCCATGCGCATCTGCGCATCATGGCGGGCGAAATTGAAATCAAACCGACCCCTCGGCACATCACCATCAGCGCGACAAATATAACCCTGTTCCAGCCCCGTATCATCGTCCGGCGTATCCACCCCCTCGGCGGCGGTCACATTCACCACGCCATAAATGAAACTCGACACACGCCGACCGATCGTAATGTCACCACCATCAGCCAGCAGCGTTACTACCGGGTTAGCCATAACTTATCCCCTCTCCGACTGCCGCAACCACACCACAACCGTGGGCTTCGTCGCCCCACTAGCAAGGGGCGGGTCGCCCGGCAACCACATCGTTCCCGACACCTCAACACCAGCAGCAGTAGCCACCGGAATAACCGTCTCCCACACCGAATCATCTTCAGGGCGGATAAACACATCAGGACTCGGCGCGCCCGGCACCACCTCGCACACCACCGGTGGCTCAACCTCGCCCGTAACTTTCATCAACGCAGACACAGATTCATCGATAATCCGCTTCATCATGTCCACCGCAGGGCCATGCACCGTGTAGCCATCGGCACGAGTCGCCATCGACACTCCCATGAGGTCCCGCTCTGTCTCCCACGGCACGGCGAAATCCTGATTCACCGAACGCCACTGCCCATCGATCGACCGTGGGTTAGACCACGCCGGCAACCCCTGCAGCACATCCAGCACCGTCACCGCGTGAATCTTCACCGTCGATGGCACATACGCCCCACCATGAGCAGTCGCAAACATGACCCGATACACCGTGCGCAACCCCTCGCGCTCAACACAGACAAACCGCGTCGCCTGGTTCGCCGGAACAAGGCGCGCCTGACTATCCACCACGCCCAAACCGCGGGCGATAATCTCGTCAACAATCGGATGCACCTCACCACTCGGCGTGCGCACCTGAACCGTCATCGTCAGCTCGCCTAAGTCACTACGCGTCGTATCGCCCTCAATCTCCACCACCGGCGGCAGGTCGCACAGTGGAACGCCGTTTTCATCAAGCAGCCCAGCCCACTGGCCGGTCGTGGCCACCATGTAATCCCGGTGCTTTTTATGCGCTACCCAATCCATGACATCACCCTCCGAACGGGTCCAGGACGCTCACGCGCCACACCAATTCTGCGCCCGCAGGCACCCTGAACTGCGCGGTCTCTCCCGCCATCACAGGCTCCGCCCACGCCACCGGAGCAAGCTTCAGCCACAGTGCGCGGTCAACCTTTCCCGCAAGGTCTTTCACGATTAGCGACTCCGCAGGATTCAAACACAACACGCGCTTCGACCCTGCCGCAGGTAGCGTGAAAGTCGCGCCGCTGGGCAGCGTGACCGGCCCACCAGCACCTGCCCATTCCACCGACGGCCACAGCGCAACATCGCCGAAATTCGTCACAGTGACAGTTCCCGACCCACGCACATTGTCCGTGCTCCACACCCCACGGTCGCACACCACCGGCACTTCCACCCGCGCATGACGCTTGCCGCCGGGGTCAACCTCCGGGGTAGGCATCGACTCCGACAATCTCGCAGCCGTTGTCAACACGCCCAGCCGGGGACTCTTGATGCGCAGCGTTCCAGACCTCCGACGAGACCACGACGCACGCCACCGCGAAAACAACTCATCTATCGATTCACCATCAGGCACCAGCACACACTGCAATGACCCCGTCATCACACCCACATTGAGAGCATCGAGAATCTGCCCCGGCTCACCAACAGACTCAATAACTGAATCCTCGACTGAACCTACGAAACCCTCCACACCCTCTTCAATGATCGTCGCTTCACCCCGTTCACCCTGGGAATGCAGCCGCCACTCCCGACCGTCAGGGGCAATGTAATCAATCTCGAACACTCAAATCTCCTATCGGCGGGCCGACGCATAATCCAATGCGCCCGGCGCGTTTTTATCCTCAAGGCGCGTTATGCGCAGGTTCATGTCGCCATACTCCCGGGCGACGCTGTTAAGTAGCTCTTCAACCTGACTTGAGCTGTAACCATCACCGGTGAGGGTGATGTTCACCTGCTTGCCCGATTCCCTTGCTGCCTGCGTCAGTGCGTGTGTTGCCGCATCGAGTCGCGCCTGATTCGACGCGGACATTGCGGCCAGCTCGCCCTGGCGCTTTGTCGCTTCGGCTACAGCACGCTCCAACGCGGAAATAACCACCGCGTCGTCCTTATCGGCGCGCGCCTTAGCCAGCTCCTTACTGAGCTTCGCGACCTCAATATCGAGCTTCAGCTTCTCCAGCGTGGCACTCGAGCCGGCCTGTAGGCCAGATTTCTGTGATTCAAGAATTGCCTTGTCCAACTCGTAGCTTCGCTGCATCTCATCGAGTCGCTTCTGATGCTCGGCATTAATCGCCTCCATCTTTGTTTCAGCGATCTGCGACATCGACCCGAATGTGGCATCAAGAATCGAATTGCCGACTTGGAACCCGCCAGTGATGGCTTCGGGACCCAGCCCACCTACCGTGCCACCGGCAATGCCAGCCAAACCAGACAGCGCCGCCCCAGCGATGCCGAAGCCAGCGCCAGCCTTAGCAGCTGGGTCGAGCTTCTTCCATGCTTCATCGGCAGCCTTCTTATTGGCCACGGCTCCAGAAATGCCACCAACAAGGTCAGGAATACCAGACAATGCCGTAACCGCACCGGGAATAGCACCCAGGGGGCCACCGACAGCAAAGCCAGCAACACCCATCGCGATACCACCGACGATCTTCGCGATACCAGTGAAAATCTTCTGAACGGCCTGCCCCATGCGCTGCAATGCGCCCATTTGATGCACGCCAACACCGAACGTCGCAGCCTGCTGCTGAGCAAGCAGCGCGGTCTGTAGTCGTAGCTGCTGGGCGATGTGAACCTGCTCCATCGTGGCAGCCGCGAGGTTGAACTGCGCCAACTGCTGCTTAATGGTCGCTTCTTGCTGGGCAAGGGCAGCTTCTGCCCGCGCCTGCTTCAGCGCCCACTCGGCCTGCATGACCAAGTCCTGGTCTTGCACCCATGTCAGCAAAATGTCATCAACAGCAGCAACACCAGCCACGCGGAACCGATCAACAGCATCTGCGAGGTTCGCCACACTCGCAGCACCCATCGTGAGATGACCCTTGCGCTCCTTAGCAAGCGCAGCCTCGGCACGAGCGATGGAGACATAACCGTCCCACCGGGCTCGCGCGAGGTCAGTCTCGCTTGTGCGCAAAGCATTGACCGCCTCGAGAGTCGCGATCCGGTTGTTGACGTTTGCCAGAGCAAGCTTAGAAACCTCTTGACGGGTCTTTTCCACTTCACTAGCCAGCTTCGCCATTGCCCCGGCATACTCCGCGACCGTGCCAGCGCCCTTAGCGACCGAATCCAACACACCAGTAGCCAACTCGCCGATCGCCTTGTAGCGCGACGCAGCGACGGTACGTTCCGCAGCCTCGAGGCGAATCGCAGCATCCGCCTGCTTGAGCTGAGCCTCGGTGAGCTTACCCTCCGCCTTGGCAACATCGTCCATTGCCTTCTGAACAACCTTGGCGTTCTTCTCGCTGGACTTCTCCAGCGACTCGGCAATATCCTCATTCACCCTATCGAGACGCTTCTGCGCCTTGGCGATAGCCTTAGCCCGCTTGGCCGAATCCTTAACGGCGCGCGCATCACGCAGCGCCTCTTCCGCGTCAGCGAGCTTGCGGGTCTGCACCGTTGTCAGCGCGGCACTCTTGCTACGTGCCCCAATGAGGGAAATGCGCTTTTTCGCAAGGTCCTCTTCAAGGTCAGCAGTCCTGACCGTCTCAGCTGCAATCTGCTCACGGGTCTGCGCCAAACCCTCCTCCGCATCGCGGACAATCTCGGACTTGCCGATAAACTCCCCGCCAAGCGTAAGGCCGAAACGCTTCACCGCGCCCATGGCCTTATTGATCTCATTCTCGAAAGACTTGCGTACCTCATACAACCGCAACGCAATCTCCGTGAACACGGAATCCTTCGCGAATGGCGCGTTGCCCGTGTAGTCACCGGTAGCTGCGATCTTCTCCACCGCCACAGCCGTGCGCAGCCACGCATCCGGCCCCTTGCGGGACAGTACCTGAAACTCAGGCATGCCACGCTTGAGCACCACCACCAAATCTTCCGTAGCCCGCGTGGATCGCGCAAAGTTGCCCCACTGACTGTTCGTGAGAACAGCTTCCGGCTTGCGGGACAGGTTCACAGATAGGCCACGGTGTGGCAGTACGCCGCCCTGGTCGTACAAGCCGGTGGACTTCACCAGCTGCATAGCGCGCCCCATCTTGCCTGCGTAGCGCCCGGGGAACGCAGACACCTGCACCCCCTGCGCCACCGCACCAGGGTCCATCTGTTGCCACTTCGGGAACTTCCGCAGCATGGCATTGAAGAACATGCCGGCACTACGGAACGGGCTCATGCGGTCTGCAGTGGTGCCCCATGCGCCGTTATTGCGCTGCTGGAACAGGCCCACCGAGTCGTAATCCGAGCCAACTGCGTCATGTTTGAACGCCATCGATTCAGGCACAGCTCGATTCGCCCACATTTTCAGCGGGTCGCCGGACTCCACAAGTGCCGTACCAATGCCGATCATGGCGCCGCGTGCAGGCAGGTGCTTCGACTTAGCGGAACGAGCGATCTCGAATGCGAAGAATGGCTGCCCCCACTTGCTCGTGGGTCGGGGCTTATCGCCTTGAGGAACGCCGGTGCGCTTGTTTGGGGTGTGCGGGTCGCGGGCATCGGTCGCGGTCGTACCGCTGACGTTCTGGTCGGTCTGACGGGCTGCGTAGCTCGCTTTTCCTACGCCTAGGTACTCGGCGGCCTGCGTGTACAGGTCTTGCGCCTTGCCCCACGATACGGAAGTGCTGCCGCCGAACGAGTCGCCCACGGCAGCGCCAGCGGGCACGCCACCCGCAAGGGGTGCAGCACTACCACCAGCCATGCCAGCCGTCGAATCAGCCGATGGCCTACGCCACGGAGTCTCCGGGCGAGCGCTGGACAGCTTGAAGTGAGCATGGTCAGTAAACGACGGGTGGCGAGCGCTAGCAGCACGGCCACCGATCTGGCCATTACCGCGAGCTCCACCCATCTCAATGGCGATACCACCCACGTCGCCAGCCGTGTGGCCACCATATGGGCCACCATTGAACCAGCCAATATTGAAGTCATTGCGTCCACCGAGGCCACGCTTCGCGCCCATCGAGGCCAGCACGGAACCCTGACTGCCCGTCGCAAACAAGCGCGCCAATGGGCGGTGACGCCACAGCCCCTTAACGAAGCCGGCGACCAGCGAGATCATGCCAGAGCAATCACCCCAATTGCCAGCCGAGCCACCGCCCCACGTGTAAGGGAATCCCTCAAGGCTGCGACCAGCGGGCGCACGCATACCCTTAACGGTCTTACCTCGGACCCACTGCAAAACATCACCCGCGGTGATACCACCATCGGCGAAGTAATTCACGCTCTTCGGGGCCAGCGACCCGCGGTAGCGAGGGTCGACCGGAGCGCCAGTGTCCTTGCTAACGACAGACAGGCCGAACATGTCCGCGACCTGCGAAAGGATAGCCGTCGAGCGGGCACGCTTGGAGCCAGCCAGCGGAATGTAGGCCTCGCCACCGGTTTCAGGTTCAGCCCACACGCGCCACGCGCCAGCCTTGGCGATCTGCGCGCTGTGATTCTCCTTGCCTCCACGCCCAAAGCGCTTAACTCCGCCCTGGGCATAAGCCTCGATAACGCCACCGAGCGACAGGCCAATGAACCCCTCAAGCCTATCGGGCACGACCGCGCGGATAGCGTCACCAATGATCGACCCAGCGGAACGAATGCCCGAAACAAGACCGGAGATAATGTCCCGCCCAGCGTTGACGAGCCAACTGCCGGCAGCCGCAAAAATGCCCTTGATGCGCCCCGGGATACCAGAGACGATCTGAATGAAATTATTGAAGCTGTTGCGGGCACTGTTAACGAAGTTGGAGATGGCGGACTTGAGCGCGTTAACAGCCGCGATAACGCCAGCCTTAACCGCATTCCACGCCCCGAGAACAACGGCCTTAATGGCGTTCCACGCTGCGGAGCTTGCGGACTTGATAGCACTCCAGCCATTGACGATGCCATCACGCAGGAATCCGAGGATAGCCAGTACGGCAGCGCGTAGGCCATTCCATACGCCCACAATGACAGCCTTAACACCATTCCAGACTGCGATGGCCATGCCCTTAATGGCGTTCCACCCGGCCACGATCGCAATAGAGAGTCCATTCCAGACCGCTATCACCCCGGCGCGGATACCGTTCCACACGCCGACAATGAGGGCTTTAAGCCCATTCCACACCGCGCCAGCAATGGAGACTAACCCATTCCATGCCGCAGAAAGCGTGGTGGTGATTCCATTCCAGACAGCAGATGCGACAGCAACTAAACCATTCCACAAGCCATTCCACAGGTTCTTGACCGTCTCCACGCCACTGGCAAAAGCGTCCCTGATCTGCTCCCAGTGGGTAACGATGTAGGAAACTGCCATACCGATAGGCCCGCCAAGGATCGACAGCACCGTAGTCCAGTTCTCAGACAGCCAATCGCGAGTGGCGGTGACCGCGTTCTTTAGGCCATCGAAAGCACCCGAAGCGGCACTCTTGATGCCGTCCCATGCGCCGGAGGCGCCAGACTTAATGCCGTCCCACACACCGGAGGCGCCAGATTTAACGCCATCCCATACGCCGGTGAAGAAATCGCCTGTTGCCGACCAAGCGGACTTAATGCCCTCCCATGCAGACGATGCAGCGTCAGAAACATCACTCCAGACTTGCGTGAATTTGTTCGCGAGCCACGACCATGCGTCCTTAAGGGCCTGTATAAACTCGCCCCAGATTCGCTTACCGGTCTCGGTCTTGGTGAAAAACCAGATGAGTCCGGCAACCACTGCAGCGATAGCAGTGGCAATGAGAACCATCGGGTTAGCCAGCATTGCGGCCGTCAGCGCCCGGAATGCCCCCATCGCCATGCGCAAACCGGTGACAAGACCAGACTTTAAGACGCCGGCAAACCGCGCGAGACTACCGCCCACCTTGAGGAACACCGAGCCGATCTTCGACCCAATTCCGCTGATGCGCGAAAACAGCGAGCCCATATTTATGAGCTTGCTACCAAGCCCTACGAACGTTTTGCCGATGCCCGCGATGATGGGGTTAGCGGACTTAAACCCACCAGCGACCCGGAGCATGATGCCGCCGAGTCCACCCCCACCGCTTAACGCCCCGCCAAGGAACTTTGCGGCACCACCGACGTTGCGCAGGTTACCAGCCACACCGCCGAACAATCCCGTGACGAAACTTATGCCCTTGAACGCGACGAAGCCAGTAACAAGCCCATTCACCGCGCCCTGATTCTCCGTCATGAGCTGGGCAATCTTCTCCAGAATTGGCGCGAGGATATTCGCTAACAGCGGGGCAAGCGTGGCAAACGCGCCCGTCATGGACACGATGGACGCAGCCATCGCACCCTGCCCCAGAGACGCGATAATCTTGCCCACGCTCGGCGCGAGTTCAACAAATGCGTCCTTGATCTTCCGGGCAGACTCACCTAACGCACCAAACATGCCTGGAGCGTCATTATTGCCCTTGAGGCCAGACATGAAGTCATCGAACTTCTGCTTGACGCTATCGAGCGTGCGCGCGACCTCATTGGCTACTTGAGCGTCAGGAAAGGCCTTTTTGAAAGCATCCCCCTGATAGCCCTTTTCGAAATACTCGAAAACGCCCCTAACCTTGTCGGTTAGTCCGTCAATTGCCTTAGTGGCGTTACCGATAATGGCAGGGGCAACGTTGAATGGACCCTTGAGCAGCGTTTCGCCGAGACGACCAACAGCAGCCTTAGCATTCATCACCGAACCCGAAAACGTCTTGCCCATCTCGAGCGCAGCCCCGCCCATGCCGGCCTTCATAGCTTTCTCAAAAGTCTTAAAGTCGATTTGCCCATCGGAAACCATCTCCGAAATCTCTTCGGAGGTCTTGCCAGTCTCCTTTGCGAGTAACTGCAACACGGGAATGCCGCTGGACATAAGCTGCATCATGTCATCGCCCTGGAGCTTGCCGCGTGCTGCGACCGAACCGAAGATAAGGCCTACATCGGAGATGTCACGGCCAGCAATCGCAGCCGTATCTCCCACAGTCTTAAGGACACCTTCCAGCTCCTGCCCCGGCTTGATCCCAGAAGCAACCATCTGCGCAGCAAGACCCGCAGCGTCACCGAGGCCATAGGCCGTGCCCTTCACTGAGTTAAGAGCAGAGTCCATGATTTTTCCCACGTTCTGCGTGGAGTGACCAAGGCCCTTGAGCTTGGCTTGCGCACCCTCGATAGCCGAAAGGCGATCAAAGCCCTTTTTAAGAGTGTAACCAAGCGCCGAGCCAGCAGCAGCGCCGGCAGCCAGCGCGCCCCTCTTGAGCGTCTTGCCAATGCCCGACGATAGTTTGGTTCCCATCGACTCGCCGGACTTGACGGCTGACGAATCAGCCTCACCCAGAGCCTGCTTCACAGCTGGGGCAATGTCCTTCGTGGACGGCTTAATAACCACCCATGCGTTAGCTAGCTGAACCACTGCCCCAACCTCCTGTTATGACACCCAGCCGAGCCACTTGTTCAGCTCGTCAACGGGTATAGCTTCGCCGGTGAACACACCGGATTCTTTATCGTTGAACGGGTCGCCGGATGACGCCTCATTTTTGTTCTGCCCTTCCATATCCGCCGTTGTCACACTCGGACGAGGGATCGGCTTTGGGCGCTCACCCTTGCCGGAACGTTGCCAGTTCGCGCCATGAAGGGCATCAACGGCGCTAGCAAGTAAGTACTCCCCCACACCCCAGCCATAAGCATCGCCCATGGACTGGCGGGCGATGGCGGACTTGTCGTCTGCCTGACGGATAACGACGGCCACGTCACGCCAGTTCAGGCGGTCAGTGCCGTCGCAGAGCCAGCGCAAACGCAACCCCTGACGAATAAGCTCATGTTCTACAACCTCACAGAACTCGTCATCGTCAAGGGCTTGCGCAATGCTTAGGATTCCCCCAGTGGGGTATCTCCCTGCTCGGTCCACTGCACGATGAACTTCTCATAGTCACGAACACTCATGTTGTCGATAATGTCGACAGTGGCCTTGTCGAACTTCGCGGCTTTGAACAGCTCATCATCATCCAGGTCATCAGCGTTGTTGCTGTCATTGAATACCTTTTTGAACGCCTTGCGGGTCACTGCATCCTTGAGGAACGGCAGGTCAAGTTCCTTGCCGTCAGCGGTAGTGAAGTGGAATCGTTCCAGAGCCATAGCGGGTCTCCTTAAAAGTCTTGAAGCGGGTTAGATTGGCAGGTCTATGAAGGTAGGGCTAGACGCGACCCGCCAGAAAACGCCTAGCCCAGGGGAACTAATCGGAGGAGCCGACCTCTTCGGCACGCTTAATCATCGAGATCAGCTTCTGGTTGTCCACCCCGAAGCACTCAATAGTCACCTCAAACTTGATGACATCAGCCTTGACATAGGACACGTCTCCAACTTCAGTGACCTGCGCATCAGGCGCGAACACGAGAATCTTCGAACCATTGCCACCATTGATGGTGAAGCCAATGGAGAAGTGCGGAAGCTCTTCCGCAGACTCCACAACCTTGAGCACGCCTCCCTGCTCGGAAACGTTCGCCTCGCCCGCCACCAGCTTCAGAACATCGGAGTTTGCAGCCTCCATGAACGTGGTCTTGAGCATCACAGAGTGGTCAGACTGCGTAATGACAATAGTGTCACCATTCCAGTCCTTGATCTTCTCCGTAGAACGGTCAACCGTCTTAGTCACACCATCTTCGGAGATGTAACCGGCAGGCTTGTGCTGCAAGGTCTGCTTTAGGTCTGCATCGACGGCGGTCGGGAACTTGTCAGCGGTTGCGACAGGCGCACCAACAGTGATCCCGCCAACGACCTTAACGTCAGGTGCGCCTACGAGAACATTCTTACGATTACGTGCATCAACCATGAGATTCCTCCTTTAAGGAATTGGATATAAGAAAACCCCCACCTGGTTAGGTGAGGGTCGTGAACAGTTCGCCGGTGATCTGCCATCGGAAGATATCCGGCGTGTCGGGGTCTGGGAAGTCATGAGGGCCAGCCTCTTCGTCCCAGCCCAGCAGCTTGTCGCTGCGATGGAATGCGCCATCAATGAGGTGGAGGCGGATTGTCTGAATGGTGTCGATGACCGCCTCGAGATCGGCACCATAAACCTGGATTGCGACAAGCCCAGACTGCAACGTAGGTGCCTTAGCTGTGATGGCTGCAGCATCGACGCGGACGAACAATTCAACCGCCTTACGCGGCACAAGCGTCACAACGGGGCACTCCACCACGCCACGAAGTTCCTCGAGAAGCCACTCGACAGCAAGTTGAGTCATTTGCCACCACCTAACGCTTTCAGCAGCGTGTTATCGCGCGCGTTGACCCGCATTGCGCGGGGCGTATCAGTAAACACGATGGCACGATAACGGTCCGGAAACTCCTGAGAGTCCCATTCAAAGCCATTTCCAGCCCGGGTGGCCACATCACGCGCCAATCCATTGATCTGATCTCGCAAAGCCGGATCTTTGCGCATCTCCTGGAACCCATCAATGTTCCATGTGATTTTCATAGAAAGCTCACCCCTCGACCATCTGAAAAGTGAGCCACCTACCCGGTGCGAAACCAGCCAAAAAAGTTGACCTATCTTTCCTCAGGACGACAAGGGCGCCGTCCATGATTTCCACACAGTCCGTGTCAAAATGCACCGGCTGAGTTTCATCTTTGAGGTTAAGAGCAATTACTTCCAGCATTATCCCTCCACCTTCAACGCATGGACCACCACAAGCCCCGGGGAAAACCCAAACGGGCCATGATCATAGTTTTCTGGATTACCAGCTACCTGCCACACAGATCCATCCGGCAATCGAATTTTCGCCGCAGTACCAAACTCAGCACCAACAGGCACGTGCACATGCAGGTAATCAATGGTCCGCAGCACCGACTCCCCAGCCTTTTCTTCCACTCGGTCAACCCACCACCCAGCCACCCGAAGATGACGGGATACCACGGGACCAGGACGGGAGTCACCGAACCGATCTACCACCGGTTCGCCTGGGGTTAACACCTCTACCTCATGAGACAACGGGATAAAAGGGGTGCTCACTTCGACGCTCACCCCATCGACATTGAGTACACGCCGCGTCGTCGGCGCCGAACCAATGGCGCCAACATGGTCTTGTCCGATACGGACAACCACGGCGCACCACCAGACGCACCCTGCCCAAAAGACAAGTTCGTCGCAAAAGGTCCCGCGGTGTACGACACGGATTCTGCGGCCTGGGACTGTGGTGGGGCTTCCAGCACCCTAGCCACCATGCGGGAGACTACGAGGCGCACCGCATCAGGCACCGGATCAGGCGTGTAGCCGAGGTAGCTTACGACCAGCGCGGAGGCTTCCTCCAGCAAGCCTGCTGTGCGCTGCTGCGCGTCCTCACCAAGTGGGTCGCGAAGACGGGCTTCAACATCACTCAGACTTGCGAGCACGCCCACCCCCACGCTTCACCGGGGTGGTTGGTGGCGAGTCGGGATCGAGCAATCCGGCATCAACCTGCGCACCATCCGGGACCTCACCGCCGGCAGTCAACACCACCACACCGCCCGCGGTGTGAGCGTAGACGCTGCCGTGAAAATCATCACGAATACGCATCAATCACACCTCCTAGGTCAAGACGGTTGCGGCCATAAACGCGTTAGCGTTCGCCAACACAGGCATCGCAATAGCGGCACCATTGATGTAGATACCAATTGGGTTCTCCGACTTATAGGCACCAACGGCAATACCTGCCTGCTCGTCATGCGGAAGGTTGTAGTTACTCTGCAAAGATTCCAGGGTGGTGCCCAGTGCGGTCATACCGGCTTCAAGTTCAGCCGGGGGCACAAGCACCGCAACTTTCGCGTCGATAACATCGACCGCCTTACCTCCCTTACGGACCTTGCGGTTGTACTCACGAACCATCGGTAGGCCGTGGTCCATGAGGAGGCCGTTGAGGTAGTCAGAGTTGACGATCTGCGCGATCTGGCCTGCTGTAGCAAACTTCTGCACCTGCGTGGCCTTCTTCAACACAGACAGCGCCTTCTTCGACATCAAAATTGCCTCTGGCTCCACACCGTGCTCTGCAACGTAGGCCTCCACCCACGCGGTGATGTCATCAATCGGGGTAGCGTCCTGCTGGTCCCACTTGGTAGCAGCCGTCACCGTAAACGCGGACCCACGCCCAAAGTCCATGTCGGACTTGAACCCGTTTTCATCGGCGCTGAACTTTGCGGTCTGGATGACCTGGCCGCGTGCCAGTTCCAGGCGGTCTGCAATAGCTGCGCCGATACGCTTGGCAACGCGCAGCTGGGAGGTTTCCAGCATATCCTTGTCGGAGATGTTGCGCATCTGAAGCTGGTCCCACTCAGACACTCGCTCCTGGCGGCCAAGCGCGGCTAAGGGCACGGTCAGGCGCTGCCCGCCGTGGCCCTCACCGAAGCTGTTTTCAGCATCGAATGCGCGGAACTCCGCTACCTCATTCAACCCGCCACCGTACTGGCTTACCTCCAAGCTGGTGCCGTTGACGTTGAGGTTTGGCAGGAACTCCGACAGGGAAATCCCACGGGCGCGTTCGCGCTCATCAAAGCCCACACGAGCGGTAAGGGTGAGCTGGTAGGGGTCAGCGTAGTCAGTAAAAAGCTTCATCGGTTCCTAGGCCTCCTTCTCGATAGTGAACTGGGGGTTCGGGGTGGTCAATGTGGTCACATCAAACCCACTCTGGGGGAGGAAATCGGCACGAATACGCCCATGCCACACCAAAGGCGCAACAACGTCTGTTGCGCCGGTAAACGACTGGTCCGTAAGCAGGAAACCCGCCAGCGCATCACTGGCTTCGGTCACTGGCTCGTACTTACCGCCATCGCCCTTTTTCAGCGCCGTACCGGCGGGGATTACCCCAGTGGTGAAGCTGGTCAATTTCGTCCCATCAATAGTGACGGTGCGAGCAACGTCGGTGCCGTGCGCGGAGCCTAGCCAACGCTGACTGCCCGAACCGTACTTTTCGGTCTTAATTCCAAGCTGCATTATGTTCATGCCCTTTCTTGTCGAAACAATGCTTAGAGTTTCTTGGCGCGCTCAACGATGGTTTCGCGCGTCGGTGAAGAACTCACCCCACGCCCCTGCGCCGGATTCACCCCGAGGCCTTTCACCTTGCCCCGTTCAGCTAGCGCCTTAGCCTGCTTGACCATGGTGTCTTTATCACCGTGGAGAAACAGTTCCGCATCCGTGGGGCTAATGCCGTGTTCGGCGGCGATACTGAGCTGGTCCAGGCGGGCTTGGAGCTGGCTGTTGGTGTGTTCGGACGCCGCGAGTTTCTCGCCGAGCTTTTCCAGCTCGGTTTTCTCAGCGTCTTCCAACTCCTTTAACTTCTTCGCCGCGGCAATATTGGCCTTGGCTTTAGCTTCCCAATCCCGAGAGTGGGTCTTCATGGCCTCGTACTTGGCCTTGTAATCCACCTCGCCGGAATCCACCTCGCCTGAGTCATTCTCAGTGGTATCTTGCGTGGACTCATCGGCAGCCGTGGGCTCTGATGCCGTTGCGGCACCACCTTGTGGGCCTTCGATAAACCGAAGCCACGGGCGAGTGTTCTTCATCTTCTTGTTCTCCTTTTTCAGGGGTGGTACGCCCGTTTCGGGCATGACAAAACCCCACCAGGAACCCGAAGGCACCCAATGGGGTTTTAGTGCAACCGCTGGGACTCGAACCCAGACACCTACCAGCTAGACGGCGCTATCCTACTTTTCGAAGGAATTCTCTATAATTTGTCTCTCATACCACTCAATAGATTCCAATGGATACCCCGATTCAGGATATTCACGCTTCAACGTTTCTACGATCTCTAGAGATAGCTCGCCCTCTTCAAATGCTTCCGCCACCAACGACATCACAGCTTCCTCATCCTCGTCGGCATCCAGATCATTCAGCGCAGAGGTTCTATCTACGGAAGCAGGGATCCTGCCATCTAGCCAACGATAGACTTCCCTATCAGTCAACATCACGCACTCCCTTCTTCGGTAACTTATCTACCATGTACGCGGTAACCGCTCCTTTTCGAACAGAACCATCAATAACAGTATACTCGGCCATAACCCAGCCATCCTCAGCCTGCGAAAACACTAGGCGCTTATTACCAGCAATCTTAGTCTTCTCAGGGTTTTCCAGTGTTTCTACTACCGCGTTAGCAATGTCCTGGTTACTCCACGATTTCGGGAACTTTGACGCACCTTCACGCTGCGTGTCCCACGTGTGCCCCATCCGGGAATCCTCGGAATGCTTAACCCACGCGTCACCCCTCTTGGGCGTATCGCGCCAGCCAAACAACACATGAGCAACCACACGGTCCAAATCCTTCGGCAACGGCTCACCAGGAAACACCGTCGACATCCCATCACCCTTATAGGCTGGCACCGTCACGGTCTTCAGCTCAGGCCACAGCGGGCCACCATTGAGCTTCCTAGCCCGCAACGCCTTTTCAAAATCAGCCTGGGTGGAACTCTCCGAATCGCTCCACAACTGCTCCAAATCCCGATTAATCCGAGGCAAATCAGAACCATCACGCTTAACCTCAACACCAAGACAACGACAATGATCGTGAAACTTATTCACCGCACCAACCGTCTTCGCCGTATACACCGCACCACGAGACGCCAACATCAAACAAAAAGAACAAGCCCCAGGCTCCGGCACACGCGCAAACGCCGTCCCATCACGCATCACATTCCGCACAATCGTCCCCGACGCCTGCGCAGACACCACACGAGCCAAAATCCCATCCAACTTCACCCGCGCACCCACAGCATCAAACACACCAGCATTCATAGAGGTGTTCAACGCCCAGTCATACGACGCCAACGCATGCCCATACTTCACCGGGTCAGCCTGATCAGGAAACGCCAACCCAGCCAACTCCTCATCCAACGACCGCGACAACACCAAATAATCCACCGCCGCAGCCGCCGCCTGCTCCCCAAAAGCAACCGTCAACTCCGCAAACGCATCCCGCACCTCCGAACGCGTCAAACGACCAACCCCACCAGCCCTCCACAACTCACCAAAACGCTGCTGCGCCAACAACCGCAGATACTCCAACGCCAACGCGTAATCATCCTGCTGCACCACCACCCCACCTCCCAACAACCACTACAATCCGGAGGAATCCTCCCCAGACACAAACTCATCCACACCAACATCACCCGAAACCGGCACTCGTACTGATTCCCCCAAGCCCTGCGAAGTCAACGACACCAAACGCTGCGAAGCCTGCTGGTGGGCCCACTCACGCCGCAACACCGCCTTCTCCGCAGAAGACACCCCAATACGATCCAACACAATCTCAGACCCCATCGGGAAAATCTTCGCCTGCACCGCCTTAACCATCGCGTCCATCGTCGCCGCCAGCGTCGGCGTAGAAGCATCACGCCACACCGGCGACACCACCACACCACCCGCCCCCAACGCCACACGCAACAACCCAGCCAACTCAACCAACGCCTGCCCAAACGCCCGCTGCCTATCCTCAGCCTTTTTCACCAAACGAGCCTCAGAAGCCCGAATCGCATCAGCCGACGTCGGATTATCAGACACGAACCCCAAATACGAAGCAGGAACACCAGACTGCGCGGAAACCAACTGCGCCAGCATCTTCAACTCATCGATATAAGGAGTCGGCGCAGCCGAACTAAACTGCCCAGCAGAAGGCTCCCCTTCACCATCTTCAGGATCACCCGGCGGAATAATCAGCGCCTTATTCATCGCGACCTTCCACCCAAGCTCCACCAACTCACTCGAAGTGGGTTCCTCACTTGCCCCCAACTGCTCCGGGGTCACATTCGTCAAATACCGCTGCGGCGTCGTATAAAACTCGCGGTTATACTCCATGCCCAAAATAGTGCGCACACCATGATCTGTGTAATAACGGATAGCCCGCGTAATCTCAGACCGGCCACGCGAAAAATCAGCACGCACTCGGTTAGGCAACGCTACCAAAGCACACCGGCCCAAACCATGCGCCACCGTAGTAACTTCCGCCACCCCATCACGCACAACCCGAGTGACCGTGCGCTCAGGCAAATACAACGTCTCAAACACAGCACCATCCGCAGCCAGCTCACGCGTAAAACCACACGCCATACGATTCAAGCGTTCATCCCACTCAAACGTCGCCCGCGACGAAGGCACCGCATTCACAATCACATCCGGCTCCCCCACGCCACCATTCGACACCGCCAAAAACCCCACACCAGTCACCAAAGAATCCAGCACAGCCTTCTGCACCTCAACATCGAGCTGATTATCAACGAAAACCCGCTCCAGATCAGAAATATCCTCCTGCGAACGCCACCCCTGAAACTCCAAGCGCTCGGCCAAAGCATCCACAACAACCTCAGGCCACCCCACGACAGCTTCAACGTTCACCAAAGCCTCCGGGACTGCGATACCAAGATTCTTAATCCCCACTGCCCCGTCGTAATACTCCCACTTCTTGCGGTTACTCACCGCATGCCGGTGAAGCTTCAACGCCAGGCGCCCAACAACATTCGCATCCTCAGAAGACCAACTCACGCCAACAACACCTTCCTTCGCTTCCTCCGGCCACCAGCAGCACGCACCTTGCCAGAATTCAACGCCTCCCGGCGCCCCACATTCGCGGCAATCATCGCCACACACAGATCAACGAGCTGTGTAGAATCACGAGTTTTCTTGCCCACAGTCAAACCAAACTTGTTCCAACGCGTGCGAGTGTTATTAACGTGCGCAACCAACGCAGGGTCACCATCATGCCTGAACGGCCCATCAAGACCCTCGTCATCAATCAACGCACGCACCACTTCAACCTCTTGGGAGAACTTCCGGTTACGGTCAGCACCACCCGGGGCAGACAAGCGCATATCCCACAGCACAGAACTCCCCCCACGCCCCGGACAAGCCCACACACGAAGCTTCCGCCCGAAATCACGATGCCACCCATCAATCACCGGCAACCAATACGACGCCTCAGTCGAATCATCCTTCGCCGGTGACGGATCAACACCAAACCACACAACACGGTAAGTGTCGAAACACTCACGCACCACAGCATCAACCTCAGCACGATCAACAAGGAATCCCTCACCGCGCTTACCGCGCGGGCGCGACCACACACCCAAGGTCTGATTAAACCCGTCGGAAATCCTGCACCCCATCAGTGCAGTTGCATCCTCCGACTTTGAACAATCCAAGAACAACGCAATCTGATCACCCTCGTGGAACACCTTGCTGGGATCAGCAAGAGCCGCGAAATTCTGGGCAGCCACATACGCATCCTCCTGCTCAGCCACACCATTGAGGTAGAAACGGATCGCCTCAGCAGCCGACAACTCTGGGTCCACAATCTCCGCCGACAAACGCGGAATATCCGCCCACGGCGCATCCGAATACGCCTGGCGCAACGCCAAATCCCGCTGCCCGGCATCATAAAAATCAAGACGCGGATCAGCCTCAATCGAATCGTACAAAATATCCTTCTTCAGACCCTTGTACCGCCCCGACTGCTGCTTCTGCCAAGCCTCAAACGATTTCTCCCCCACAGAACCACCACCCTGGGCATGCGCGTTCGTAAACTCCACAATCCGCGCCTGCAGCGCCCGCTTCGATTTACCAACGTTACGACGCGCCACCTGCGCGAGACGCTTACCACCAGACGACTCAGTCATATGATGCGACTCATTCAACACACAAAACGTCGCAGGATTGCCCTCAGCAGAACGCTCCGAAGCCGTCAACACCTCCATACGAGCCGAACCACCCTTCACATACGTAGCGGTCTGCCCCTTATCCAGCCCGTAAAATGACACCGCTTCCGAACCAAGCTGCGAGTTCGCCACACGCAACAACGCCTTAGACTGCGCCTCCGAGTTCGACGCAATCTGCACCAACGGCAACTCATGACGCTTCCCAGCCCAACGATCCCCGTCCCACCACAACTGCGACGGCCCCAAAAGCTCAATATTGCACATCGCAGCAGCCATCGGATCTTTACCCACTCCTTTGGCCCCGCGCTTGATGCCACGGCGGTACACAAACCGCCCTTCACCATCAAACGCATACCACAGAATCAAAAAACGGGCCTGGCCATCGGTAAAACGCCACGGCTCACCCTCATCGTTGAGTAACCCCGGCTCGTCAGTGCGCCACTCAGCCCAATCGATCACCAACGGACCCAGCGAGTTTTCCAACAAGTCAAGCTTGTCATCAGTACCGGTAGGCCAAGGCAGCGTCATCCACTGCCCCAAATCACCCCGAGAATACCCCGGCGGCAAGGCAAGACTAGAGTCCTGCGAACCTATCCTCTGCATTCACGACCTTCCCTCCCGGCGGCGCCGTTGGCTTCACCTCAGCCCCCTCGACCTCCCATTGCAACCTTCGCATTGCCATCGGGGATAAACCCAGCCGATCCTCAATCTGGCGCATCTCTGACAACAACGCCGCATTGGGCTCTCCCACGAAAAGCGCTTGCTGGGCATTCCTCCGGATCAGCAGATAGTTCGCCACCTGCATCACAGAATTGTTCTTCTCCCACATCACAGCCTGGGGCAGTTTCCAAAGATCAGCCCACCCCGCCGGTGCGCGCCCTGGCATCGGCCAACGCGGCGCACGGCCCTTTCGTCCGGCAGCCGGCAGCTGCACCCAATCGGGGCGTACATTTCGGCGACGAACATTCTTCTTCGGTACCGGGCCCGGCATAAAACTCACACCTCCAAACGCACTCCAGTTACTCTGATGAATCGCCCACGCGAATACCGTTCCACCTTGCCTCGCCTATAACCCGGCGTTTCATCGGCTTCTACAAAAACGTGGATTCCAGTTCCGCTGACAGAGCGTTCCATGAACACAATCTCTTCGGGGATTTCACCGATGAATTCCACAGCCCAGCTCGCCACAACGCCATCGTCGATGCAGTGGTCGAGGTCGTAGCAGCCGAGGCCACCTCCCAGCATGACCCCGTAGCCGTCACCGGCTCCTTGTTGCACGTCGCGGTATCGAGACCAGGTGGAATTGTCGGTAGATGACGCGGGCCGACCAGTCGGAGTAATGGGCTTCTTCTTGTCCGCTCGTGCCCAGCGGGCTGTCTGGGTCATCGATTCAGGGAATGGGGATGCGATGATCCGGCGGTGTCGTTTCTGCCTGCAGCGGGCGCCACATGTCAGGGGTTTAGGGCCTCGTTTTCCTGGTGTGATTTCACGTCCACATTCGGTACATCTCATACCTAGAAATATACTCTCACCTGCGGTTTGTCACAAGTTTTTATTGTCGATACGGAAACCACAAAACCCGGCCCCCAATATCCCCAAACACCAAAAAACATCCCCACAACCAAACCGAGTTCACACAGACAACCACAACAAACCTGGGACACCACCCAGGCCACCTAGACAAAAGTCCCCAACCCGTACAGAATCCGAGGCCCTATGCCTTCCGCCCCGCCGATCGGGGTCTGCCGGGGCCTCCCCCCACCTCTTGGGTCAGCTGAGCCCGATCGGTGTGCGTGGTCGGCGTTTGATTTGACGTCTCCACTCACCTGACTCCTGCTGCGTTTTGACTTTATGGCACTGCTTGCAGAGCACTTGGAGGTTTGACTCATGATTGTAGGTTGGCGTGCGTTTGTTGTTTTTGTGGTCGATATCAAAAGGTCCTTTGATGGTTCCGCATTGGGCGCATTGGTGACCGTCGCGATTGAGTATTCGATGACGAGTTGTTGTAGTGACGTGGTTGGTGTTGTTATGTGGCCAGGCCATCAGTTCTCCTCCCTGAGGGTATGACCGAACCCCACGACCTCGTTGGTGAGGTGTGGGGTTTGGGTGGCTTTAGTTCGCGACGGTTAGATTCGGAAACTTAGCGGTTACTCGGTCGATGATGATCTGCCGGTCTTGGTCGGTTAGTTTCCAGTCGAAGAATACGTGGACGAGTCTGCCTTGTGTTTGTGCGTCGTAGGCGCCGCGGGTCATGTCGTCAGGCAGGCAGGCGACTGCTTTAACTTTGTCTGCTTCGTCTTGGTTGGGCTGGTGGTTCAGGGAGCATTGGAACGTTAGCTTGCAGGCCAAGGCGATCTCTTTCCTTGTATGCGGGAAGCGGTAGATGGTGATATTTTAAGCACCGCAGCTGGATCTTCGCCTGCTGTTGGCATACGACTTAACCCCTCGCACCTAGTGGCGGTGGAGGGGTTAAGTGTTTCAAGTGCAGATTATAGCACGAGGCGTGACAGATGCTTACTCACTCTTCTGTTGTTGGAGAGGTCTTTTCGGAATCATCTTTTCTAATAGTCCTCACAAGTGATGTTCCAAATTGCATGATCGGTGGGCCAAGTAATACGCTTGCCACCCATGGCTGCCCGATGACTGCGCACACAACTGCTCCGATTACACAGAGAACGGACGATGTCCACGCCATCCATTGGCCACGTTTCACTGCTTCAACATCACCTTCGACAAGCTTTTTACGTTCGTAATTACTCGTCGCGACGGTTTCCTCTGACATTTTAAAGGCACGCTCGGCAAAAGAAGGGTCTACTTCATTAAATGCCTTGAGCGTTTCTGGCGATGGCGTTGGCCCAGACCAGATAGAAGTCATTATTCGTGTGACTTCTTGGCGAACTTCGTCCCGTGGGATTAACTCCGCTTCTAGTGGCTGTTCCTGGTCGTCTGAATGTTCTCGCCGAGTGTGTTGAACGTCTGTTGCCAGGCGGTCGAGATCACCCTGTTGGGGTTTGCCCGCTTGATTCTGTGGGTCGTTCTCAAATTCCGAGGTTCCATCAGCATTGGATCCACTCCCCGCTTCATTGCGCGGCGGGTCGCTTTGTGCGTGTTGATGATGGTCATTTTCCATCCCCGCTCCTTTCTTGAACTGGGGTGTTCGAGTGTAACTCAGTTTAGCGTTCGTTCACTAGTTTGCGCAGTGCATTCACGCTCGAATCCCCCCTATAGTTGATCGAGTACCTCGGTGAGTAGGTAGCCGTTGGTGCCGTCAGCTCTTTCTACTGCGGTGATTTTCCCGCGTTTGTACCACTGGCGGAGCGTCGCTGGCTGGATGTGGTGCCCCATGTTAGCAAGTCTGGCACATATTGACCGGGCTGATTGTCTTTGCTCGATGCGCAGGTTGGGATCTTGGGGGTGGATGCGGTGGCGTAGTTCGGCTTCGAGGTCGCGGAGTTCTTCGGTGAGGTCTGCGTACCACGGCAGGTTGGGGAGTTTGTGGCGGTGGCGGTAGAGCCATGCTGCCCAGAAGTTCCCTACCGCGGCGGTTTGGGGGATGGGGATGGTGAGGTCTTCGGAGATGTTGGTGCAGAGTTCTCGGAGGCGGGCTTGGGTCTCAGTGAGGTATGTGAGTTGTGTGTCGTTGGTGGGGCTGCTGGGTCCGGTGGTGTTGGTGCGCACGCCTGTTTGTGATGTGCGGGCCGAGTGGTAGCGGGTTTCCCATACTTCGGTTTGGAGGTGGTGGAGGTGGGTGGCGAGGTGTCGGAGGAGTGGGGCGAGGCTGTCGGTCATGGTGGGGTGTCCTTTTCCTGGTCTTGTTGGAGTAGGTTGACGGCTGTTTGTGTGTGGTCGGGGTCGATTTCGAAGCCGATGGCTGTGCGTCCGAGGTTTCTGGCGGCGCGGAGTGTGGCTCCGGATCCGGCGAAGGGGTCGATGATTGTCCAGTCGGGTGGGCAGTGTTGGATGAGCCATTCCATGAGTTCGACTGGTTTGGGTGTGGGGTGGTTTGGGCGTTGTTTGCTGCCTGATGGGTAGGCGTTGATGTGGGTGTGGTTGGGTTGGCGTTTGTGGGGTGTGTAGAAGCCTTTGCCGAGGATGTAGATTTCTTCCCATGCGCTGCCCCATGGGAGGTCGAGGGCTCCCATGCCGGGGCCTGTGTTGGTTTTGATCCAGGCGATGGTGTTTCGGCATTGGGGTTTGGGGACGCGCCATGTTCCGAAGATCATGGCTGGTTTGGTTGTTCCCCAGTGAGTGATGAGTTCGTCGCGGGCGTGGGTGGTGTTGTCGCCTGTGATGGGTTTGTGTTTGTTGCCGTGGCCTCGGTATTTCATGCCGTAGGGCGGGTCGGTGATGAGGACGTGGGCTTGGTGTAGTTGGTTGAGGTGGTTGCGGTAGTCGTCGTTGACGATACACACATTATCGAATGAGTGTTCTATTTTCATGGTTGGGGACATCATAACTCCCCACCACATTCACGGAAGCTCCCGAACCTCCACATGCCTCCGCCGCAATCGCGCGCTCCTACACTCACCACCCGGATCTAGATAGTGGTTCAACTCGTGCATGAACCGGGTGGGGCTGGATTCCCCGCAGCACTCACAAATCAACAGGGACTCATGAAACAGCGGGGCGGTCATTCATCATCCTCACTGTCTGGTATGGCGGGGATTCCGTAGTGGCGTTTGAGGTTGTCTTTTGCGGCTTCGAGCAGCCCGAGTGTGTAGAGGTAGGGCAGGTCGCTCTGCACATTGACGTGGAATAGCGGTTCGCCATCTTCGGCTAGGCCGTGGGTTATGGTGATCTGCGCGTCACGGTATTTAATGCGGTCTGCACTAGTTGTCATGGCTTCTCCCAGCCGTGTAGTCCACATTCGGGGCATTTCTTGTTCCGCCAGCCTGCACGTAATCGCCTTCCCGCTTCGGTGTGTGCCGCAATATACGACTCGGGCAGCGGGTGTTCGTGCAGGCAGTTAGCGCAGTCATTAATGCTGGTCATTGCTGCCCCTGTTCTGCGTGGTTTGCTGCTGCGAGTAGCGCGAGGGCGACTTTGCGGGCCTCGTGTGGTGTATAGTTGCCGGGGTCAACATTTTGCGTCATGATGCGCCCGCCGGGGGTTATCCATACGTTTGGCTTGTCCCAGCTCGGTTCTAGTGGGAGCCACTCGGTTATGTCACTATCGCCGGGCGATTCAGGTTTGGGCAGGTCTGGCGCGAGTAGTCCGGCATCGTAAAGAACCTCGGCAAGATACACCAAAAACGGCCTTGAGCTGTCGTTTGTTATAGGTGTGTAAGCAGTTAATGCGGCTCCCATTAAATCAACGGCTCTTTGAAGGGGGTGCTTATGGTTAGTGCTCATTGCTCCCCCGTTTCGATGATCGTTTCCAGCATGTCCACAAGGTCTTTCCCATCAACCATGTGTGGTAGGGCGTGCTCCGGCTGCGGGCTGTTTTTGCGCGCCTGGGCTAGCAGCGCGCGTGCTTCGTCCGGGGTCATTCTCCCCACCCCCAGCGCAAAATTCGGCGGGTTTTACCGGCCATTTCCGAGCTGCTCCTACCCGCTGCTGGACCAGTCCAGACCCCAGTGGACTTAGTGAACGGGTGGTCATCCTTCCCCGCGACAATGCTCCCCGCAGGTAGCGCCATGTATTCTTCTTCCGTCCCCACCGTCTCCGGCTTCGTAGGGCGGGCTGGGGCGAGCGGGGCAATCAGAGTGACATCGGAGTCCTGGAACCACTTAAGAAAATTTGGCAAGCTCATTACCCAATCTCCGTCGCTATCTTTGAGTGCTGTCACATTCTTATGTGCCCCCGCATTCACCAACCATGCTTCGCCCGCTGGCACGTCCTCCGGGCGGGTCGTCTCCTCAGGGAACGACAGCTCGGACACTGGCACGGTTCTGAACGCCACGTCGCCGTCGAAGTTGGCGTCCAAATACGATATGCCGACGCTCCCGTTTACTGCCTTATCTTTGATTGCCAGCACGTCGCCGTATTCCTCATGCTTCGCCCAACGCCCCAACAAACCCATAGTTGGCTTCGTAGGCTTCTCCGCGATCTCCACGCCCGCTTCACGCAAAGCGTCGATCTTATCCTCACCCACAATCGAGGCGATCTTGGCGTAATCATGTGCAGTCATTCTTCAATCTCCTTTAGTTTCTTGATCGCCCACTCCGCTAGCTGGGCTTCTTCCTTCTGCCCGTAGAGAAGCGCAGTGTGGCGGGAATCATGCAATATCCCCCGCAGCTTGCGAATCTCCTTTTGCGTCCACTCATGACGCTCCACCACTTCACGGTGCCTGTGCTGGAGCTCCAGGCACGCGTCCTGCAACGCCACAGAGAACCTGTGGAACAACCACACCACCACACACAGCACCAGCACAACGGCAAACAGAATCCACTCCATCACTTCACCCCCTTCGCCGCACGCACCTGCGTCAACAGGTACTCATTCAGCTGCACCGCACCCTTAAGCTGCAGCTGCTGAATCACGATCTTGTTCTCAAGCTCAGCCAAATTCCCACCATGAACGCTCGCCGGCCTCTTCACTGTCGCAGGCTTGCCCAGGGCGCGGACGATCAGCTCCTGCATGAACGGCTCCCACACAGAACCGTCGCCCTTATCCCGGATCAGGCGGGCTGCTTCCTCACACAGGCGTGCAGTCCCCCACCGCTTCAACTGCCTTTGAATCGGTTCCATATCTACTTTCCTTTCAATGTCGCAGACACTGCCTTAATCAGCGCCTGCTGGGTCGTGTTTTTCTTCTCCAACGCTTTGGTGATGTGCGTGTCGATGGTGTTGTTGGCGATGATCCGGATGATCGTTACCGGATGTGTTTGCCCCTGACGGTTCAGCCTGCCGTTCGTCTGCTCAAACAGCTCAAGCGACCAGATCGGCGTGAACCACACCAGAATGTGCCCACCGGACTGGAGGTTCAGCCCGTGCCCTGCGCTGGCGGGGTGGATGAACGCGATCGGCAACCGGCCCTTCTTCCATGCGGCCATGTCCGCGTCAGTGTCCAACAGTCGGCCTGTCGGGTAGCGGGCTTTGAGTCGGGAGAGGTCGTGTTTGAACCAGAACGCGACCAGCACGGTCTGCCCGTTGGCTTCCTCGATGATGTCGTCGACGGCGTCGAGTTTCGCGTCATGAATCTGACGAAAATTGTGATCCTCGTCGGTGTATATAGCCCCGGCCGCGAGTTGTTGGAGTTTCCCTGCGAGCACTCCAGCGCTTCCGGCGTCGACGATGTCCCCACCAATGTCGGCCACCATGTCGTCCCGCAAACGCCGGTAGGCGGCTTGGGCTGTGGTGTCGAGGGTGACGCGCCGGTCAATGATCGTGGCTTCGGGCATGTCCAGGTGGTCGATCGCTTTCATCGACAGGGTGATGTCGCTGATAGCCCCGTGGATCCTGTCTTCTGCTCCGGGTTTGAGTTTCCAGTCGTAGACGATGTGCCCGTTTCGTCTGCCGGGTGTGAAGTACTTGTCTCGGTAGCCGGTGATGGTGTCGCCGAGTCTTGTGCCCTGGTCGATGAGTCGGAACGGGGCCCAGATGTCCAGCAGGCTGTTGGGGGCGGGTGTGCCGGTGAGTCCGTAGATCCGGTTGATGTGGGGCCGGTGTTTTTTGAGGACTTTGAATCTTTTGGATTGGTGTGATTTGAAGCTGGATAGTTCGTCGATGATGACGGTGTCGAATGGCCATGTGCCGTGTAGTTGTTTGTCGAGCCATGGGAGGTTTTCGCGGTTGATGATCCAGATGTCGGCGTTGGCGTGGAGTGCGCGGAGGCGTTGTGTTGGTGTGCCTACCATGACGGCGGGGCGGAGGTTGTTGAGGTGGTCCCATTTGTGGATTTCTTCGGTCCATGTGTCGCGGGCGACTCGTAGGGGTGCGATGACGAGGGGGCGGATGGCGGTGAAGTCGTCGGTGAGCATGTGTTGGATGGCGGTGAGTGAGATGACGCTTTTGCCGAGTCCCATATCAAGCAGAAGGGCTGCTTGTGGGTGGGTTCGCATGAATTCAATGGCCGCTTGTTGGTAGTCGTGTGGTTTGTATTTCATGGAGGATGTGGGGGATTTGGTTGGGGTGGTCGATGGTGTAGATGTGGGCGCCGCGTTGTTTGAGTTGGTTGTGTCGGCGTACCTGGATGGGTCTGGGTTGTTGGCCGGGGGCTTTGGTTTCGATGAATGCGATGCGTCCGCCGGGGAGGATGATGATGCGGTCTGGGACTCCTGCGGTGCCTGGGCTGGTGAGTTTCCAGCAGAGTCCGCCGTGTTTGCGTACCTCGTTGACGAGGTGTTGTTCGAGTTTTTGTTCGAGTGCCATTGTGGGGTCTTTCTGGCGGGGTGGGACAAAGTCGGGGCCGTTTTTAAAACGGTGGCTGATTTAGGCGTTTTGGGCTGTTTTTACCCCCTAATTCCCTATCTGGACTCTTTTACTAAAACTTTGTCCCGTTTGTCCCAGTGGTTGATTTTTGGGGGTTTACCTGCGCTAACGCGCCGGGACAAAGTTTGGGACAAAGTTTTGTTTTGTCCCGTTTGTCCCGGGGTGGGACAAAGGTGGGACAAACTTTGTCCCGGGGTTTACTCGCTGGAGCTAAATCGAACATTCGAGCGCACCCTCTTGAACATGCGCTGGCGCCCGTAGATCGGTAACCGCTGCCTCTTCCCTGTGTCTTCCCAGTTCTCCAGTTGCTGAATGATCGCTGTGATTTCGTGTGAGTCGATCTTCCGCATGGAGTCTGGGTCGCGGTTGAAGCATTCCGCCCAGATTTCGATTTTGGACACCTGGTGGCGTTGGACTAGGGGGCCTATGGGTTGGTCTGTCCCGTCGAATGGGTTGTCGCTGACTTTGCCTGTGGCGAGGAACATGCGCCGCATGGTTAGTGGTATGTGGTCCCAGTTGTCGGGGATTGGGGTGTCGAGGTATTCGGCGACGATGCCGACGCGGTCGTCTGCTTCGACTGCTTCGGCTTGGGCTTCGAGTGCGGCTTGGGCGATGTCGCCTTCGAGGTAGAGTTTTTCTCCTTTCTGTTCGTAGTGTTTGGCTTCTGCCCAGATTTGTTTGAGGGTGTCGTCGGTGAGGGTGTTGACGGGGGTTGTGGCGTTGCCGGTGACGTTGATGGTCCACCACCTGCGGTTGCCGGTGGGGTCGCGGAGGAAGCCTTCGGTGGCGTTGGTGGATCCGACGATGATGCCTTGGCGGGGGTGGGATTCGACGGTGCGGCCGTAGGCTGCGCGGTATTTGTCGTCGGTGCGGGAGACGAAGCCTTTGACGGTTTCGGCGTCCATTTTGCGCATGCCGGCGAGTTCTGCGATTTCGACGATGAGGTTGCCGAGGAGTTTTTCGGCTCCGGTTTTGTCTCTCATGTCGGTGATGGTGAGGGCGTCGGAGAACCATTGGCCGCCGAGTTTGGCGAAGATGGTGGATTTTCCGATTCCTTGGGGTCCGACGAGGGTGAGGACGTGGTCGAATTTGCAGCCGGGTTTGTATGTGCGTCTTACGGCTGCGACGAGTGTTTTGCGTGTTACGGCGTGTGTGTAGGGGGTGTTGGGTGCGCCGAGGGTGTTGACGAGGAGTGTGTCGACGCGTGGTGTGCCGTCCCATGGTGGGAGGGTGTTGAAGAAGTCGCGGACGGGGTGGAATGCGCGTGTGGTGGCTGCGGCTTGGAGTCCGTCTGTCATTTTGTGGGGGCCGTAGAGGCCGTTGTAGGTGTGGGTGATGTAGGCGCGGAGTTGGGCTTCGTCGTTGTCTGTCCAGCCGGGTTTGAGTTGTCTCCAGGGGAGCATGCCGGGGTCTCGGACTTCGATGCGTTCGGCGTGTTCGTTGTAGGAGATGTGGTTGAGGTGGGGGTCGTGGGTGAAGATGTGGATCCAGTTGGTGAGGGTGTCGGCGAAGGTTCCGTCTTTTTTGGTTTCGAGTTGGGCGAGCCAGTCGGTGCTGGTGGTGTCATTGTTGTTGTCCTTGTTCTTGTTTTTGGTGGTTTCGGTGGTGTGGAACAGTTGTTGGGCTAGTTCCATTTGGTGTTGTGCGTTGTTGAGTTTGGTGGGGTTGTCGCCCTCGATGAGGTTGGTCATCGCGGTGTAGGAGGGCAGTCGGTTGGTTGGGGTGTTTTCTGGTGTGGTGGCGTCGAGGTGGCCGTAGGTGTGGATGCGGACGAGGTCGAAGGCGTTGACGAGTGTTCCGCTGATGGGGTCGGTGGCGTGCTGGGAGTAGGCGTGGAGGCCGTTGTCGTAGACGATGAGCCCGTTAGCTGAGCTGCCGTGGGCGTACGTGTAGCGGTTTTTTGTGGTGCCGGGTGTGTAGATGTCTGGGAGGAACTTCGCGATTGCTTGGGGGATTGCGTAGGTGCGGCAGAAGGCTCCGATGAGGCCGGGTTTTTCTCTGGGGTCTTGGACTTGTCCGTTGTGTTGTTGTTGGCGGTGGATGGTTTCGGTTGTGGTGCCTGGCCATGTGGTGGCGTCCATCCATTGGCTGTAGCGGGCGAGGTAGGTGTCGGGGTCGAGGTCTGGTTTGGTGCTGCTGTCGGTGAGGAATTCGCCGTCGGTGCAGACGGCGGACCAGTACATGAAGCGTTCTGGTTGGAATGTGGTGGGGTCGAACCATGTGAGGCCGGGGTTTGCGTCTTCGGCGATGCGTCGGCTGATGGCGGCGTATTCGTCGGGTGTGATGTTGCGTTGGAGCCAGACGAAGATGCGCCAGCGTGGGTGTTGGGGGGTGTGGCTGGCGGTGGTGGCGGCGAACCAGCCGAAGGGCCAGGTTTTTTTGAGGTGTTGGGTGAGGGTGGTGGGGGCGTTGTCGATGTCGAGTGTGATGAATGATCGTTCGAGGACGTTGCCTTTTTTGCGGCGTCCGTTTTTGAGGTGGCCTCCGACGAATCCGCCGACGTCTTTGAGGTTGTCTTTGTGGTTTTTGGGGAGTTGGTGGTATTTGGCGGTGGTGGTGTTGATGGTTTTTGGGTTGCAGATGTGGTTGATGAGGGCGTGTGTGTCGGTGTGGGTGTTGGTCCAGGTGGTTGAGCGCCGGTTGGTGGCGGTGGAGATGGTGAGTTCGCGTGGGGCGCTCATGAGTGGGTCTCCTTTTCTTTTTGGTTGTGTGTTGTGCCCGGTTCCGCCGTGACGCGGGTGTCCGCCTTGTGCGGAGGCCGGGCTGTTTGGGGTGGGTTGGGGTTGTTAGAAGCCGAGGTTTTGGGTGTCGGCTCCTGGGGTGGACCATGGGCTGTTGTTGCCGGTGGTGTTGTTGTTGACGACTCCGAAGACATCTTCGGCTTTTGGTGGTTCTACGCCGAGGCGTTCGCCGTCTTTGACTTTTTGCACTCCGATGAGGGAGGCGGATACGCCCCTGTTGCCGCTGTTGGAGTAGCCGTAGAATTCGATGGCCATGTTGACGTAGCAGCCTGAGTAGACTTCGTCGGGGTCGATGATGGGTTGGCGTTGGGCGTTGACGACGATGGGTTGTTTTTTGTTTTTGGCGGCGATGAAGTAGTGGCCTGCGAATTCTTGGCCGCGGGGCTCGCCGCTGTCGTTGGGGGTGTCACCGTCGCGTAGGGGTGGGTATTTGGTGTGGGTGGGGTCGATGGGTTGGTTGAATAAGTGTCGGGAGACTCCGTCGTCGACTGCTGCCTTGATGGCCTGGTTGACGGTGTTGATGGCGTCGGTGTTGGTTTTGTCGATGAGGAGGGTGGCGGAGTATTTGGGTTCGGCTTGGTCGTTGGGGGCGTGTGGGGTGTTGAGGTGGGCGTAGGAGAGGCGTCCGTAGATGGTTACGGTGCGTTGGTTGATGGCCATGGTTGTGTGTCCTTTCTTGGACGTTGGGTTATCCGGTTTTTTCGGATAACTGGGGATGGGTTTGGGGGTGGCTGGTGGATCGTCGCGACTAGCAGCAGGAAGGGGGTGGTGTTACGCCACCTCCTCATCGCGGGTGGTGGTCATGTTGTCGTCTAGTTCGTTGAGGTCGACGCGGATAACACGCCGCCCCATGCGGTAGCCGGTCAATTCCCCCCGGGCTATCTGCGTGCGGATAGTGTTCACGTGGCAGGCTGCGTACTCCGCTGCCTGTTTGATCGTTGCGTATCGGCGTGGCTTATCAGTGGTGACCTCGTCGGTGCGTTTCTGGGTCATTTTTGTTTCCTTTCTTAGTTATTTGATGTGGACGGTCGCGGTGCAGATGTACCCGTGGATGTCTTTTGCGTCGTGTTCGTCTATGTCGTCGATGGCGTCGATGACGTCCATGTAGTCGCAGTCGCGGAGTATGTTTTGCGCGAGCCAGCGGGCTGACGCTTTGTTGTCTGCGTCGGTGCGTGCCTGGGTCACTCTGGTTCCTTTCCGAGTTCATGGAATACGTTGTCGGCTGTCGCCACGCTCAGCTCCGGCCGTTTATCTGATGCGGGCACGAGCGTTGGTTTCCCTGCGGGTTTTTCGATGAACTCGCCAAGGAGCGTGTCGAATTGTTTCTTCCCGAGGAGTTTCGTCAGATCGGTCAGGCCGAGCAGGGTGCGTTTGTAGGGGTCGTGTCCGGCGTTTTCGACGGCCTGGGCGACAGCGGTGGTGTCGGTGAACCGGCGGACTGAGCGGCCTTCGACAAGCTTCAACCCCGGATACGTGCGCCCGTCATTGGCCTGTTCGAGGGCGTGCTTTTCGACTTTGGTGAGCCATTTCTTCAGTTCGCCGGAGTGGGTGACGATCGTGGCGATTTGTTCGTCGGTGAGGGTGTCCGGGTCGGGTGCTGCGGGCACACCTGGGCTGGTCGTTGGGATCGCGTCGAAGTATTGGGTGGCGATTGCGGGGCACTGTGCTGCGTGTTTGCAGAAGGTGCACCACTGGCCGGGGGTCAGTTCGCCCTCCCCTGCTGCTGCGAGGTGGGCGCGGGGTTCGACCACATCGCGTGCCCAGGTGGTCAGTTCTTCCACGCTGGTTTCATCGACGCTGATGTTGTTGAGGCGTGGTTGGAAGATGACCATGCGCACGGTCTTTATGTTGTAGATCATGCCGTAGCGGGCGAGTGCGCCGAGGGCGTACAGCCTCATTTGTGGGTTGTTCTTGGCTGAGACTTCGACGCCTTTGCCGTATTTCAGGTCGACGATGGTCATGGTGTCGTCGCCGACGATGACCGCGTCGCCGGTGCCGAAGCCGTCGGGGACGATGTGGGAGAAGTCGAGGCGTTCTTCGATGGAGAGGAACGCGGCGGGGCTGGTCTCCTTGGTGCGGGTGAGTTCGGCCATGACGTGGTCGGCGTAGGCGTCGGTGTGGTCCTCCATTTCTTCGTCGTGCCAGGTGGATGTGGGGCGGGTGGTGTCGGTGCCGAGGTGGTTGCGGAGTTTGTGTTCGGCGAGTTCGTGGGCTGCGGTGCCTTGGTCGGCGGCGTCTGATGATGTGTCGGGGTAGCGGGTTTCGATTAGGGCGGAGGGGGTGCAGTTGAGCCATCTGTTGGCGCCGGATGCGGAGAGGAGGGCGTGGTCTCGGTCGGCGTGTCCTGCGGGTGGTTTGTGGGTCATTGTGCGAGTTGGATTTCTGTGAGGTGGGTTTGGATGAGGTCCCATGCTTGGGGGATGTTGTTGGTTGGGAGGGTGGTTATGTTGGTGATGTTGAGGGTTGGGAAGAGGGTGTTTTGGATCCAGTCGACGCCTTCGGCTTGGGCGATGGTGCGGAGCGCGGTTTGGATGTCTGGCATTGTGGGGGTTGGTTCTGGGATGTCGTCTTCTTCTGGTGGTGTGCGGGTGGGGTCCGTTGGTGCCTGTGCTGGTGCTGGTGGTTGTGCTGGTGCTGGTTTTTCGGGTTGTGGCTGGGTGGCCTTGATCGTGTCGTGTGCTTCGACCAGGCCAGTGATGGCGATCTCGAGGAGCTTCAATGTGAGGTCTTTTGTCATCCATGACATGGGAATCTGTGTCCTTTACTGGTGGTTGAGGGTGGCGTCACCGTGTGGGGTGAGTCGGTAGGTGTTGTCGTGGTGGTCGAGGGCGATGTAGCCGTCGTCGGCGAGTTCGTGGAGGAGTCGCTTTGGTATGGGTTTGCCTTGGGCGAAGCGTGTGAGTGGGTCGTGTGGGTAGTGCATGGGTTGGCTCCTTATTGGCTGGTGGGGTGGTCGATGGTGTTGGTCATGCTGCGATCCTTTCTTTCGAGGAGTGGAGGATTCGACGCGCGTTAGCAGCGTGGACCCTGCAAAACGTGGCTTCCGCCATCGGGTCGTATGTGCCTGCGGCGAGGCACCCCTCATAGACGCAGGGCGTTAGTGCGTATGGGTCGGGGTGGCACAGTTGGTCCCCGCCGAGTTGCTTCAGCCGGTCGATCACTTCGGGCTTCGGTACCTTGCGCACTTTGACTCCCGAAAGGTGATGGGCAGAGGTGCCGACCAGCTTGGCGAGTCCCTCATAGGTGTGGCCGAGCGCCTTTAGCTGCGATACATAATGCGTTTCGTTCCTGATGTGATCGGGGAGGAACTCGACGCGGTTGAGGGCGCTGATGATGCGGTCTTCGACCTCGGCGCGGAATGTGTGCCCATCACGCAGTTCGTACACTTGTTTTTTCGTGAGCTCGAAAAGCTGTCCTATGGCGGTCGGTCCCCACCCGAGGGCGAGGAGTTTTTTCACGCAGATTTGCAGGCGGGCGTTGTCCTCGAAGTTCATAGGATTACCGCCAGGGCGATGAGGGCTGTGAAGAAGATGATGGTGAAGATGATGTGTGCGACTGGGCTGGGCAATGGCGTCCCTAAGTCGCGCTCGTATGGGTCGATGAGTGGCATTAGAAGATGAGCCTCCATGTGTTGTAGGTGATGAGGGTGATTCCGAGTATGGCGATGAGGGCGAGTAGGGTGCCGGTGAAGCAGGTTTCGAATTTCCGGTAGAACCGCTCCCTGCGCAAGGCCTTTTCGTCTTCTTCGAGCCACTGGTCAATCTCGGCGATCATGCGCACATGGTCGCGCCACACCTCGGTGTCGCGAGGCAAGAAGATCCGATCGAACGGTGACGTCTGGTCGTGCCTCATGCCGCGGCCTCCTGTGGCAGGTAGCGGTCAAGTTCGCTGTAGTCGATGCTGTATTTGCAGTTTTTGCGTTCTTGGGAGGCAGGTAAGTCTCCGCGTGCGCAGGCTTTCCAGATGGTCATGCGGTGCTTGCCGGTGATCTTGGCGAAGTCAGTGATGGTGAGTGTTGCTGTGCGCTTGTCTGGACCAAGCACTAGCTCGATGGTTTCCATGAGCTCTTTAGCGCGTTGTTTGGTAATCTTCATTGCGACTGTTCCTTTCAAATAGTCGTTTTCTTTTAGGGCCCCATTCCGCTGCCACGGGTGGGGCCTTTGTGTGTGTTGGGGGGGGTGTGCAGCGCGCGGAGCCCGTCAGAAAGGCGAGACCGGGCTCATAGGTGCTTGCTTGGCCAGGAACGTCGGGAACTGGCTTTCACACACCCCCTTGTGCCCACGACGGGATTCGAACCCGTCTGCACGTCATCCGGCGCGCGCCTGTGGCGTGGTCGGCGGCGTACTTGCACCTGTGTGGGCCTTGGGGTGAGAGGTCACACGCTGTTTCCTCATGCCCGGCGCGACCCTAGGCATGGTGTAGGTCGGGGTCTTTCGGGTCATGGCGCGTCTGAACACCGGCGCTCGCTGAAAGGTCGTCCCGCCCCGTAGTGTGCGGTGTGCTTCTCGATTGAGTTGTCAAATATCACGGGCGTGTGCCCTTGTGCCCCACCAGAGCATGATTCTGGGCGTGTCCAAGGTTGGGGCTGTTACGTCACGGTGACGGTTATTTTTGGTATGGCTCGTCCAGGCTTCCCCTCCCAGACGAACCAGACGATTATGCGGCTGTGTCGTAGTACTTGTTCCAGACCCGCTCCATGAGAGGACGGTCTGCTTCGGTGTAGGCGTTAACATGGCGAACCTGACCGTTAGGAAGGTTCAGCGGATACTTCTCCGGTTCCGTGCCATGTTCAAGGGTGTAGGCAGCCTTCATGCGCTTGCCGAATACGCCCGAGACCGACTTGAGTTTCTTTTGCGAGAGGTTCTTTTCTGCAAGGAAATCCGAGGTGTACAGTGGCCTGTCCTTAGCTTCCAGCTCTGGCGCTTCACCTAGACCCCGGGCGAGGATGATTCGCGCCTTGGCTTCTAGGTGTTCGTCACGGATGAGACCCTTGGCTGCTTGGCAGAGTTCCATCTGAGAGCGGGCCTGGAAGATCAAGGCGTTGATCTGGTGTTCGTTGGCGCGGGGGTTGATTGCGCCGCCTTTCGCCCAGTAGGACTCGATGACGTCGGCGATCTCTGCTTGGTATGCCACGACGAGAGGGCGGGCTTCTTCGGATACTCGGTTTTCGTCGATGGTGGCGAGCCACATCGTCAGGGTGCGTAGGTCGATGCAAGTCATTTCCCGCGACTTTCCATCTCCCGCCACGACCGAAACGGCGGAAAGGTTAGCCCACGACTTTTCCTTTAGCTTTTTGAGTTGACGACTGTAGTCGACACCCAAGTTTTCAACTATGGGCTTGAGGGCCACAGTTGGTTTCCCGTCTAGCTGTACCGACTGGACCGTTTGCCCGTGAAACGGGATGGATGCGAGTTGATTACTCATGGTGTAGTCTCCTTAGTGACTGTTCGATTTTCTCTTGAGGCCCCTGTTCCAGCAGGGGCTTTTCTTATGCCGCTAGGTCATAGATCGGCTCGAAATAGCCGATGATGTAGTCCTCGTCGCCCTGAAGTGCGCTGACTTTGAGCGCTAGGCGGGCGCTGACCAATGCTCCGGCTCGGACGCGCTGCAAGTCCTCTTCTTTGATTCCGATTGCTGCTGCGAGCTGTGAATCGGTGGTGAGATTCCTTGACCGCATGATGTGGTCTAGTGCGCCCTCACGGAAGCGGTAACGCGGCGCTTGAGTGGCAATCACGTTGGCCTCCTTTGGTTTGTTCTGTGCCCCGCTCTTGCGGCGCT
The DNA here is from genome assembly GCF_030408435.1 of Corynebacterium auriscanis. NCBI lineage: Bacteria > Bacillati > Actinomycetota > Actinomycetes > Mycobacteriales > Corynebacteriaceae > Corynebacterium > Corynebacterium auriscanis. Next base: position 1,867,155 of record NZ_CP047046.1, read on the forward strand.
GACTACAGATTGCCATAGGTGACTACCGAATGCCAGACATGTGATTAGACTTACCCCTTTCAACTACCCCCATTAGGTATTGTTGCCTGCATGAATAGACGATGACTACAAAACGCTATATCGTGTCATTCATGGAACACAAAGACTGGCTTAACGACCTTTTGCGGGGCGACTCGATGCGACAGGCGTCCCACAAAGTTGGCTACGCACAGACCACACTCCAGCGACAGGCAGACCGCGGTGCCCTTTCCCCTGAGATGGTTATCGCCCTCTGTCGCGCCTACGACCACCCCGCGGTGGAAGGCCTCGTGGAGACCGGCTACCTATTCCCCCACGAGGTGGAAACCCCCGGTGTGAACCTCGTACTCCCTAAGGCCACGAACCGCCAGTTGCTCGAGGAGATCAACCGCCGCTCCGACCCAGAGGCGCGCCACCTATTCACCGCCACGGATGACCATGACGTGGTGGATCTGGACGAAGACGCTGAAGTGTTCGAATTCGCCCCACCAACCACCCCTGCTGTCGAGCAGCGCCCATACGATAACGGCATGCCCGATGACGCAGTAGCAGACAGCAGCCCAGAAGTAGGAGGCACCCTAGATGACTACGAACGATAAACACGACCAGATCGCCATCTACACAACCGAAGACGGCGCAGCACAGGTTCGCCTGCAACTTAAAGATGGCACCGCGTGGCTAACACAGAAACAAATGTCTGAATTATTCAACGTAGGTGTCTCATCCATCAGCAAACATCTCAAAAACACTTTCGACGAAGGCGAATTAAATCGAGAGTCAACTGTTGCAAGATTGGAAAATGTTGGAGTTGAGCAGGGAAGAACTGTCACTAGAACAATCGAACACTACAACCTAGATGCCATACTCGCAGTCGGATACCGAGTGCGCGGACAGCGCGGAACCCAATTCCGCAAATGGGCAACCGAGGTTCTACGCGAATACCTCGTCAAAGGATTCGCCATGGACGACCAACGACTCAAGAACGACGGCATCGACACTCACTTCGACGAGCTACTTGAACGCATTCGCGAAATCCGCGCATCCGAACGCCAGATGTTCCGCAAGGTTCTCGACGTCATAACCGCAACCAGCGACGATTATCACGAAGTGAAAGACTATAAGTCGGTCAAAAACTTCTTCGCAGGGATCCAAAACCGGTTGCATTACGCAACACACGGCAAAACCGCTGCGGAACTCATTTGGGAACGAGCAGATAACACCCAACCAAACGCAGGACTCACTACTTGGGATGGCGAAAAACCTCACAAAAAAGACATGATCACTGCCAAAAACTATCTTCACGAAGACGAAGCCAAGCGAATGAACCGGCTTACCAGCATGTTCTTGGACTATGCAGAAGACCAGGCAGAAATGAGGAAAACCCTGCTTCTCGAGGACTGGGTGAAGAAGACCGATGCGTGGCTTGTGTTCAACGAAAGACAGGTCCTCCAAGGTTTCGGAACACGGAAAATGACGCAGGCTCAGAATAAAGCGCTGAGCGAATGGGATGCTTACCAGCGGCGCTTAGACAACGAAGTAAACGAGATCGATATGCGCCAGCTTGAAAGCGAGGTGCGAGAGCTTAACAAGAAACAGCATCGAGGTGAGCGATGACCTCGATCCATGATCTTCACGACATGGCCTACATCATGGGCGTCAACCTCCAGCACCACCACGGACTCCCCAAAGGGTGGTACTCCCCCAGTTTGCGCACCATTTCCACCATGTACGACATGGCCGTGTGGGATTATAAATCCACGCTTGCCCACGAACTCGGGCACGCCGTGTACAACGACCAGAAAACAGGACGGGACGACTTCGACCAGCGCCAGGAAGACCGAGCGGACAGGTTCGCCGCAAAGCTCCTCATCAACGACGACGAGCTTAAACACCTCGCCTTATGGCACCGCCACGACCTCCACAGTCTCGCAATCGACCTCGAAGTCACACCCCGCCTACTCAAGGTCTACCTCCAACTACACCCGAACGTCCTGAAAGAACTAGCAGCATGAACGCGAACCCCTATCTCAACCCGTCAGCAGTCACCCCACCCCCTCCAAATCCGAACCCTCCCCGCCAACAGCCATTCTGGAAAAAAGCGCTAGCCTTCATCGCCGTGGGATTCGGAGCAATCCTGATTCTCAGCGGGATCACTAGTGGAGATTTTCTTTTCTGTCTGCTCGCGGGGCTAGCAATTGCCCTTCCGGGAATCTGGTGGCTTGTCCACGAAAACCGAGAGAAAAATGGCGCAGCACCAATGAAACGGCATTGGGCAATCATCGCCATCGCATCCATCGTGATGTTATTTGCCAGTGGTGCGTTTTTGCCCGAGCGACAAGGAAACACCGAAACCGCCCCGGCCACATCGAGCACATCTTCTACCCCACCACCACCATCGTCGGAGGCGCCAACAACGAGCGAGACACCGACCGAGACAACATCTGCTGCTCCAACAACTGAATCAGTGGAACCAACAACCTCACCGACTACCACGGCAAGTGCTGAACCAGTATCTCCACGGGTCGACAATGAGAGTGATGACGAGGATCGCCCTTATGTTCCTCCCGCTCGTCAGCCTGCCCCGATTCGTCAGCAACCTGCTCCTGCCCCGCGCCCAGCACCGGTTGCCCCACAACCTGCACCAGCCCCACAACCCGCGTACGAGCCACCGTCAACAGGTGCCGGAACCGTGCACCCAGGAGCGTACTGCTCCGGCGGGACCGGCGTCAGTAAGACCGGGAAACCAATGGTGTGCGCTCCCGCATCCGATGGCAGGAACCGGTGGCAATCAGCCGGATAACACGAAAAGCGCCCCGGTTTTCCGTTATGTCAGCGCGGGAAAACCCGAGGTAGCGCTACACGGGTTGCGCTGATCTCCGCATCCACTATCATGGGTGATGACATTTAAGCCTCCAATCAGCCTTAATGTCACCCAACAAGGCGAAGGGCCTCTACCCGCCCGCAACGACAAGTAGAGACCCTTTGTGAAGCTAGCTAGTAGGCCAGCCCATAAACTCGCGAACCACATCCGCGAGCAACCTGGCTACCAGCGAGGACAAAGCCCGGGATGCAATCTCACCAATTGCGTGCCGGGCTTTACCTTTAATCGGCTTGCCCATGTTGTCACTTCACCCCCTTTCCTATCAGGCGGTGGACCAATCCTGCTGACGCAATCTCAGCTCCAACACGCCCTGGCGGCGGAAGCCAATCAGCGCCGTCAGGAAAGGCGACCTGCAACAGCAAGTCACGCAACATAATACCCCAAGAAAAAGACCGCCTACGGTGCTCGCTAATAACCACATCATTGAGCACCGCAGGCGGTTAGGTTACCCATTACAGGGCACACGCAACCTCTCACTAACGAGGGGTGCGGAAGTGCCGCCCGGCGCGTGTTATTAGCGCTGGCTAGCAAAGGATAGTTTATGGCATCGATCAAGAAATACGCCACAAAACAGGGAACGAAGTGGCGTGTGCAGTACCGCAGCCCGGACGGGAAATCACGCACCAAACGCGGGTTCGAAACAAAAGCGAAAGCCCAAGCATGGGCAGACAAAAACGCCGTCAGTATCGGCGATGGTAGCTGGGTGGACCCAGCCGGGGCGAAGATCACCATCTCCGACCTGGCAGAGACCTGGCTCGCGACCCGCAGTCACCTCAAGCCCTCCACGAAGGCAATGTACAAGCAGGTCTGGGAGGGGACTGTGAAGCCACATTGGGGTGATTATCGCGTGGCTTCTATCCGCCCGTCGATGGTGCAGACGTGGGTTAGTGGCTCGGCTCATTCCGCGTCCTGGACGAGGCACGCGCACAACGTGCTGTCGCAGATTCTGCAGATTGCGGTTGAGGACAATCTGATCGCTCGGAACCCTGCTCGCGGGGTGAAACTTCCTCGGCGCTCTAAGGGTGTGAACGTGTACCTCACGATGGAGCAGCTCAAAACCTTAGCTACTAAATGTGGTGACCGTGAAGACCTTGTTCTCCTCCTTGGCACCGTTGGCTTGCGCTGGGGTGAGGCTATCGCTTTACGCCCAATGGATATTGACTTCACCACCGGACGTATCGCTATCAGTCGCAATGCTGCCAAAACAGGGAACACCATCACTCTAGGCACACCGAAGACACATAAGACTCGGTCTGTGGCTATCTCCCGGTTCGTATTGGACAAGCTCGCGGTGCGGGCGCAGGGCAAGGCTTCCGACGCGCTGTTGTGGACGAACACGAAGGGTGGATTTCTCATGGCCCCGGGGCACAATTCATGGTTTTACTCAGCAGTAGAGAAGTGCCAGAAGGAAGACGATACGTTCCCTCGGGTGACGGTTCACGGGCTACGCCATGTGGCCGCTGGTTTGCTGGTTCAGGCTGGGGCGAACGTGAAGCTCGTCAGCGCACAGCTTGGGCACGCCTCCACCTCGGAAACCTTGAACCGTTACGCGGGACTATTCGAAGACGGGCTGGATGAGATCGCCGATGTGATGGATCGGGAGTTGTCGGGTGGTCGTCATTTGAGGGCGGTGTGATTTTGTGTCGTCAAAATGTCGTCATTTTTAATGGAGTTGAGGGCGTCTAGCTGGTCAGACGCTGTTTAACCCTAGGTTCGAGTCCTGGTGGGAGAGCTTTTGATGCCCCGCCCGTAACCTGCGTTCATGCTGGTAGGGCGGGGTTTTTCGTGTTTTCTGCGGGTGTTGGATTTTAGTCCCTTAACCCGGTGTTACGCCCTTTTCGGGCATGACAAAACCCCACCAGGAACCCGAAGGCCCCCGATGGGGTTTTAGTGCAACCGCTGGGACTCGAACCCAGACACCTACCAACTAGGCGGCGCTAATCGTCATCATCAATGCGCCGGTATAGCTCGTCCCGAGCCATATCCAACATACCCAAGGCTGTCACAAACGCAGGCTCCCCTGAGTCTCCACCTCAACAACCATGCCTCCCTCATCGTCAGCAACCATGTCAACAATGGTGCGATGCAACAACATAGGGCCCCCTTCGACACTTCCTACGTGACAATTCCGTAGTCCAACTCAAGATCAACGACGAGCGCTCCGATCGGCTCGTTATCTTCCAACCACTTCTCCACCGCCGCACGCTGCACCGCCTTAGGCTCACCTTTCACACCAAGGTCGTCCAGTAACGCAGGAAGATTCGTCGGCGGATCACTAGGTTTACGGATCCCCAACTCATCCCAGAAACGCTTCGCATACTCTCTGTTACGCGCGTCCATAAATCATCTCCACGTGAATCAAAGGGACTTCACCTTTTTCAACTCTTACAACCTTCATCGTAGCACCTGGAGGAACAAGAAACTCCTGCTGAGGAACCAATTCCGCGTCGCCGTTTGTTGGCATCCATATACCAGGTGTGCCTTTCCTCGCCGTTATTTTTAGCAAAGCGCCAGCTTTGCCAAACGTCCTAAACTCTTCCTCTGCAACCTCTCTTGCAGCTGTGATTGCTTTAAAACGCTTTGCCTTAAAACGCTCTTTGTCTAACAGTTCCTCGATGGTCTCAACCCCGAACTCATCGTGCCAGTTGCGCACACCGCACCACGAGACGCCAACATCAAACAAAAAGAACACGCCCCAGGCTCCGGCACACGCGCAAACGCCGTCCCATCACGCATCACATTCCGCACAATCGTCCCTGAGGTTAACCTCGAGTAGTGGACACCCGAGGGTAACCTCAGACACCCCAAGACGATGCAACACAATCTCAGACCCCATCGGGAAAATCTTCGCCTGCACCGCCTTGACCATCGCATCCATCGTCGCCGCCAGCGTCGGCGTAGAAACATCACGCCACACCGGCGACACCACCACACCACCCGCCCCCAACGCCTTCACTAGCTGCCCTCCGCGCTTTCACCCTTCCGCTAAGGTTCTCCGTTATGTGGAAGACCTTTACGCACAAGCTCATCGGCACTCCCCCGATGTCCGATCTAGAGCACGTTGAAGAAAACGCCGGGCGCTACTCCCTCGGCTTCGGAGCCCAGAACATCGGAGATCAGATCGTCTCCGCCAAAACCGTACTGCCCTGGTTCTTGGGTCTCGTTGGCTCCCCCGCGTGGGTCACTCCGCTGCTTGTCCCCATCCGAGAATCGGGGTCCATGCTCCCCCAAGCCGCTCTTCGCCCGTGGATCCAATCACGCTCGCGCCGCCTTCCGCTGCTTCTATTGGGTTCAGCCGGCCAGGGCCTCGCGTGCGTTTTCATCGCCCTTACTGCGATGTTCGCCCGAGACGCGCTCGCCGGAGTGCTGGTTCTCGCCAGTTTGGCCCTTCTCTCACTGTGCCGCGCATTAGTTTCGCTCACCAGCAAAGACATCTCGGGTCGGACCGTCCCCAAGGGTTTCCGCGGCCGCCTGACGGGTTTTGCCACTACACTCTCCGGCGGAGTCGCGATCATCGTGGGCATCGCCCTGCAGGCCCTGCACGATCGCCTCACCCCTGGGCTCTTCGCCGTTCTCTTCATCATCGCTGCGGCCTCGTGGGGCCTGAGCCTGTGGTTTTTCAAGGGGATTCGGGAGCTGGGCGGGTCGGCGTCGGTTAAAAAACAAGTGACCGAAGAAACAAAGGACCAACAGCAAGCCCAGGAGGCCATGCAAACCCCGTCCGCGTACGTGCGGGAGGTCGTAAAGGATATTCGGGAACTCTTGGCCGGGGACCGGAACTTCCGCGCGTTTGTGCTGGTACGAACTCTACTGCTGACCAGCGCACTGTCCCCCACGTTCCTGGTGGCTATGGCTGCGGATAATCAGCACCGCGCGGGGAATTCCATCGCGGCCACGCTGTTCACTGGACTGGGCACGTTCGTCATCGCCTCGGGGGTCGCGTCGCTACTGGCGGGTCGCATCTCCGGTTGGCTATCTGATGTATCCAGCAGGAATACCCTAGCCGGCGCCGCGTTGCTGGCCACCGTTGTCCTTATTGTCACGGTCGTTTTGGCTTTCTTTATATCTTTATCCGACGCCACCACGTCCCCCTCCTCCACCCCCCACTGGTTACCGCAGGCACTGATGTGGTGGTTGCCTGTGGCATTCTTCGTCGTTTCGCTTGCTCACGCCGCGATTCGTGTGGCTCGGTCGACTTACGTGGTGGATATGGCCGAAGGTGATCAACGTACCCGGTATGTCTCCGTGGCCAACACCCTGATGGGCGTACTGCTTCTGTTGGTGGGCGCTTTGACCTCGCTGCTGGCTGTATTCAATCCCGTGTGGCCCTTGGCGGCACTAGCTGCCCTGGGACTGTTGGGCTCAGTATTGGCCAAGCGCTTGCCGGATGTCTCCGCGGATAAGAACGCGCTGGGATAACTGAATCGCGCGCGTTCGCGTAGTTGCCGAAGCTGAAGTTGGCTAGTGTGGAAAGTCTAAAACCGTTATCGAAAACTAAAGTGCCGAAATCTTCGAAAAATCAAGGACGTTGAAAACCATGGCTAATTCTCCCGTTGCAGTCGTTGTCCTCGCTGCCGGCGCGGGCACCCGCATGAAGTCCAAAACCCAAAAGACTCTGCACGCCATCGGAGGGCGCACCCTGCTCTCCCACAGCCTGCACGCGGCCGCTGCCATCAACCCCGCTTCTATCGTGAGCGTCATTGGCCACGGCCGCGACCAGGTCGGACCCGCAGTTGAAGCTATCGCCGAAGAGCTGGGCCGACCCATTGCCTCCGAGGTCCAAGAAGAGCAAAACGGAACCGGCCACGCTGTGCAATGCGGCATCCGCAGTTTGCAGGATTTCGAAGGCACAATTGTGGTGACCAATGCAGACGTGCCTTTGCTGACCGCAGACACGCTACGGGGCCTAGTCGATGCGCACACCCAGGTACCTACCGCCGTGACCGTTCTTTCCGTGCACCAAGAAGACCCCACCGGTTACGGTCGAATTATTCGCACTGAAGATGGCGAAGTCACAGCCATTGTGGAAGAAAAAGATGCCGATGACGAGCAGAAGGCTATTACCGAGGTTAACTCTGGTGTATTCGCCTTCGATGCCGCGATCCTGCGCAATGCTCTGGGGCAGTTGGATACTGACAACGCCCAAGGCGAGCTGTATCTGACGGACGTGCTGGGGATCGCCCGCACCGAAGGGCATCCAGTGCGCAGCCATATGGCTTCGGACGCCCGGGAACTGGCCGGCGTTAACGATCGTGTTCAATTGGCTGCCGCGGGTGCCGAGCTGAACCGTCGAACCGTGGAAGCCGCCATGCGCGGTGGCGCTACCATCGTTGACCCATCCACTACCCGCATCGATGTACAGGTTGAGATTGGCCAAGACGTGACCATTTTGCCGGGTACACAACTCCTCGGCACCACTGTGTTGGGTGACGATGTCACGGTCGGTCCGGATACAACCTTGGACAACGTGAAGGTCGGCCGCGGCGCAGAGGTCATCCGCACCCACGGTATCGATTCCACCATTGGCGAAGAAGCCAACGTGGGCCCGTTCACTTACCTGCGTCCGGGAACTTCCTTGGGCGAAAAGGGCAAGCTCGGCGGCTTTGTCGAAACGAAGAACGCCACCATCGGGCGTGGCTCCAAGGTTCCTCACCTGACTTACGTAGGCGATGCCACCATCGGTGAGTACAGCAACATCGGTGCCTCCAGCGTGTTTGTTAACTACGACGGCGTGAACAAGCACCACACCGTAGTTGGCGACCATGTACGCACGGGATCGGACACCATGTTCATCGCGCCCGTCACCGTCGGCGACGGCGCGTACTCCGGCGCCGGCACTGTCATCAAGGAAGATGTTCCCGCTGGTGCCCTGGTTGTTTCTGGTGGTCAGCAGCGCAACATTGAGGGTTGGGTCCAACGCAAGCGTCCGGGAACCGCTGCTGCGGAAGCGGCAGCTGCGGCGAATAAAGATCAACCCGAAGCGGAATAAGGCGAACAAACCCGATAGAACCGCACAGTCTCGACGATGCCGACTCAACGATGCTGTCTCGACGATGGCAACTCGACGATGCCGACTCAACGATGCTGTCTCGAAGATTCTGCCTCAACGATGGCAACTCAACGATTCAGTTCAACTGATTCAGCCTCAACGATTCTGTCTCAAGCATCTTTCCTTGAGTATTCTCCATAGAATATGCTGCGTGCCCCCGTTTCTTGTTGGAAGGCTGGGCACACACCTATCATGAGAATGCTTAGAGCAAGTATCTGAATGTAGGCGCCAGGAAGGCCAGTTTTCGTGTCAACCACACATTGGATCGACAACCAGAAGAACCTCATGCTGTTTAGCGGCCGGGCACACCCGGAGCTGGGGCACGCCGTTGCTCGCGAGCTAGGCATCGAGGTCACCCCAACAACTGCCCGCGATTTCGCTAACGGAGAGATCTTCGTTCGTTTCGAAGAGTCCGTGCGTGGTTCTGATGCCTTCGTGCTGCAGTCCCACCCTCAACCACTGAACAACTGGTTGATGGAACAGCTCATCATGATCGATGCGCTGAAGCGTGGCTCCGCTAAGCGCATCACCGCAGTTCTGCCGTTCTACCCTTACGCTCGCCAGGACAAGAAGCACCGCGGTCGCGAACCGATCTCCGCCCGCCTGGTTGCTGACCTGCTGAAAACTGCTGGCGCGGACCGCATCGTTTCGGTAGACCTGCACACTGATCAGATCCAGGGCTTCTTCGACGGTCCAGTCGATCACATGCACGCCATGCCGATCCTTACGGACTACGTTAAGAAAAACTACAACCTCGACAACGTTTGCGTGGTTTCCCCCGATGCCGGCCGCGTGAAGGTGGCAGAGAAGTGGGCCAACGTGTTGGGCGATGCTCCACTGGCCTTCATCCACAAAACCCGCGATGTGGACGTAGCCAACAAGGTCACCGCTAACCGCGTTGTAGGCGATGTGAAGGGTCGCACCTGTGTGTTGCTTGACGACATGATCGATACCGGTGGCACCATCGCCGGCGCCGTCGGCGTGCTGCGCGAAGCCGGTGCTGAGGATGTCATCATCGCCACCACCCACGGCGTATTCTCGGGTCCAGCCCGCGAGCGTCTGAGCGAGTGCGGCGCCCGTGAGATTATCACCACCGATACGCTGCCTCAATCCACCGAGGGTTGGGACAACCTCACGGTCTTGTCTATTGCACCACTGGTTGCGAAGACCATTCACGAGATCTTCGAGAACGGCTCCGTTACCACGCTGTTCGAGTAAACCTTCACGGGCGGCGAAGGCGGCCAGTTCTGCAGCTAGCGCGTGCGCGGGCAGACAACCCGATGGTCCCACCCAGCCCAAACCACTAGAGCAACGATGAGTTCCGCATCGTTGCTTTTCGTGATTTTGGCCCCTCCCCCATACCCCTGTAATATGTGGACTTGATCTCGGCGAGGGCCGGTACCGATAGCTCAAAGAAAATGCCCGAACAAGTCCGCCAGCAGCGCGCTTGCAAGGTACATTCCACGGGTTGGACGTACTAGCCGTTATCGGCGCGACTGAATAACCCCCACTAACTACAAACTTCAACTTCTCTGTGGCTGGATATTGGACTTCCGGCAGGTTGGCGAAGATGTGTGGGAACGCTTTCACGCCGCGAGAGTTCGCGGCTTTTTTCATGCCCGTTTTCGTTCCTCTCACATGGGAGAACGCACGAGAATCGAGCAGGAACAGCCCAAACCCTTGCGCCCGTGGCACCGAGTTCATGACAATGAAGGCTAGGATCTCCGCCTTGCGCACGCTGAACCCCAGCGCTGCACAAGAGCGCGATTTTAGCACCACACGTTTAAAAAATGCCCCGCCTGCGCGGGGCAACCAACTTGTTAAAGGAGACCAACAATGGCTGAATTGACCCGCTTGAAGGGTGAAGTCCGCACCGAGTTCGGCAAGGGCGCTTCCCGCCGCCTGCGCCGCGAGTTCCGCGTCCCAGTGGTTGTATACGGCAACGACCTGGACCCATTGCACGTTCACGTAGACATCCTGGAGCTGCAGGCCATCCTGCGTAACGAGGGCGTTAACGCCGTTATTGAGCTCGAGGTTGAGGGCCAGGATCACCTGGTCATGATTAAGGCCGTGGATCAGAACGTTCTGACCCTTGACGTTGACCACGCTGACATGCTGAACGTCAAGCGCGGCGAGAAGGTCGAGGTTGAGGTACCGATCGTCGTTACCGGCGAGTCCGCTTCCGGCTCCCAGGTCATGCAGGATGCGGATACCATCCTGGTTCTGGCTGACGTTTTGGACATCCCAGAAGAGATCGAGGTCTCTGTCGAGGGCAAGGAAATCGGCGATCAGGTTCTGGCTGGCGACCTGCAGATCCCAGGCAACGCAACCTTGGTTTCCGAGGAAGACGTGCTCATCGTCAACATCATCGAGCCAATCGAGGAAGAGCTGCCAGAGCCAGGCGAGGAAGGCGAGGTCTCCGAGGAGGAGGCTGCCGAGGGCGAAGCCCCAGCTGGCGAAGTCAACGAAGACGATTCCGCCGATGCCTCCGAGGGCAAGGACGAGGAGTAATTCCCTCTTCTTCCCTTCTTTTCTTCCCGACGCCCCGCGCCGTCCCCTCGTGAGTAATCCCCCGGTTACCGAGGGGGTTTGGGGAGCGTAGGTGCGCAAAGAGATCCGAAGCTGTCATGTGAGATGATTACTCGCATGGCAGCTTCTCGTGTTTCTTCAGGTGCCCGTACCTCTGCTTCCCGTGGCTCCTCAGGCGCCCGCAGTGGCTCTACCTCCCACGGCTCCTCAGGCGCCCGCAGTGGCTCTACCTCCCACGGCTCCTCAGGCGCCCGCAGTGGCCCTGCTTCCCGCGGAGGCGCAGCTGATGGCGCTTCCAACCCTTGGTTGGTGGTGGGGTTAGGCAACCCCGGCGATAAGTACGCGGCTTCGCGCCACAACGCGGGTTACCTTGTTATTGACGAACTGCTGGCAGATTTGCTCCCCGCACCTGGCTCATTGGCGCAGCACCGCAAAACTAACAGCTTGATCTGCCAAACGCGCTTTGGCGAGACCCCCGTTGTATTGGCCCGTCCACGCACGTACATGAACGAATCCGGCAGCCCAGTGGCGAACTTGGCAAAATTTTTCAAAGTACCCGCCCATCAAGTGATCGTGATTTACGACGAGTTAGATCTTGACCCCGAAAGAGTACGAGTACGCATGGGCGGTGGCGATCACGGCCACAATGGGTTGCGATCGATCACCAAGGCCATGGGCACGAAAGACTACGCGCGGATCGCCGTGGGTATTGGACGGCCGCCTGGTCGGATGGATGTGGCGTCGTACGTATTAAAACCATTCAGCAAGGCCGAAAATGCCTGGCTGCCTATAGCCGTCGCCGACGCAGCTGATGCCGCCCGTGCCTGTGTGCAACAGGGAGTGGAAGCTGGGATGCGTTATGCGGAGTCCAGGGGCTAAGGCTCGCATTAATCCCCCGCGGGCCTGCTGGGTTACCATGTTTGAGGCGTAAATCCCCCCACTTCCCGATCTTGAAGGACCAGCGTTTTACATGAGTGATACCAGCACGATCCAATCCGAGGCCACGCGGCGCAGGACCTTCGCCGTCATTGCTCACCCGGATGCCGGTAAATCCACGCTCACGGAAGCACTCGCCCTGCACGCGCACATCATTAAGGAAGCCGGTGCCGTGCACGGTAAGGCTGGCCGCAAATCCACGGTCTCCGACTGGATGGATATGGAAAAGGATCGCGGTATCTCCATTGCGTCCTCCGCACTGCAGTTTGAGTACGCCCCCGAGAATCACGAGGGCGAACCGTACATGATCAACCTGGTTGACACACCAGGTCACGCGGATTTTTCGGAGGACACCTACCGCGTGCTATCCGCTGTTGATGCCGCGGTCATGCTCATCGATGGCGCCAAAGGTCTGGAGCCACAAACGCTGAAGCTGTTCCGCGTGTGCAAAGCCCGCGGTTTGCCCATCGTTACCGTGGTCAACAAGTGGGACCGCCCGGGACGCACCCCGCTGGAGCTGGTTGACGAGATCGTCAATGAGATCCAGCTGCAGCCCACGCCCCTGTTCTGGCCCGTGGGTGAAGCCGGCGATTTCCGCGGACTTGCCCGCATCAACGAAGACGGCGAAGCCGAAGAATACATCCACTTCGAGCGCACCTCCGGCGGTTCTACCATCGCGCCCGAGGAACACTTCACGCCTGAACAAGCCCTCGAGCGCGAGGAAGACGTGTGGGAAACCGCGGCCGAAGAAGCCGAGCTGCTGGCCGCCGACGGGGCTATTCACGACCAAGAGTTGTTCCTTGAGTGCACGACGTCCCCCCTCATCTTTGCTTCGGCCATGTTGAACTTTGGCGTCCACCAAATTTTGGATACGTTGTGCGAGCTCGCCCCGGCCCCACAAGGCCGCGCCTCGGACGAGAAGGCTCTGCAAGCCGCGGCTGGTGGCAACTCTGCAGCTATCGCGGAGTTCCGGGAGACCGACGAAGAGTTCTCCGGCGTGGTCTTCAAGGTGCAGGCGGGTATGGATCGCAACCACCGCGACTCGTTGGCATTCATGCGCGTAGTTTCGGGAGAGTTTGAACGCGGAATGCAAGTCAGTCATGCTCAGTCCGGCCGGGCGTTTTCCACGAAGTACGCACTGACTGTGTTCGGACGTACGCGTTCCACGGTAGAATCGGCCTTCCCTGGAGACATCGTGGGCTTGGTCAACGCGGGCTCACTGGCCCCGGGTGACACGATCTACGCGGGCAAAAAGGTCCAGTTCCCGCCCATGCCTCAGTTCGCGCCAGAGTACTTCCGCACGCTGCGCGCAAAGTCGCTGGGCAAATACAAGCAGTTCCGCAAGGCGTTGGAACAACTGGACTCAGAGGGCGTGGTACAGATTCTGCGCAACGATGCCCGCGGTGATGCCGCCCCCGTCATGGCCGCGGTTGGCCCCATGCAGTTCGAAGTGATGCAAGCACGCATGGAAAACGAGTACAACGTGGAAACGGTCGCGGAACCAATTCCCTACTCCGTGGCTCGGCGCACCACCCCCGAAACCGCACCGGAACTAGCTAAGCAACGCGGTGTAGAAATCTTCACCCGCACCGACGGCGAACTGATTGCGCTGTTTGGCGACAAGTGGAAGTTGGCCTTCATCGAGAAGGAACATCCCGAGTTCGAGCTGTACACGCTGGTCGCGGACTAGAAGGCGCCCCCCGCAGCATCAGCCTGCGCCCAGGTCCGGGGCATGTAGGTCCTTAAGGTCGCCACAAAACTAGCAAACCTGCTGCTCAGCAAGAATCCCACCCTCATCTCCCCACGGGTGGGGCGAATTAAAACTTGTTGTCGCACTCTGTGGGAATCGGTACCGTCGGAAACTGACGGCAGGCAGATTCACGCGCGTGAAGCACATACTTCTTGCGCATGAACCCCGCCACCACAACTGCACCGCTTAATCACCGATACCTCATTGAGGAGTGACACTCTGATGAGTTCTTCCACACCATCGCCAAAAGAAAACGACAAGAACGTCGATACCACGGGCATTGCCCCGTCCCCTTCGGGCCACACGCCTGAAGTTCAGGAACCAACCACCCCCGTAGATCCGCCACAACCCAATCCGGATCAGGGATCCCCTGAGCCCCGTAGCGCCACCGGATGCCCATTCCACATCGGCGCGGGCGAAGCTGATCCTCGCCACCAACAGGGTCAGTACATGACCAACAGCCAAGGTGCTCGCATCACCACCGCAGATCACTCTCTGCGCGCTGGCGAACGCGGCCCTGTGCTGATCCAGGATCACCAGCTGCGCGACAAGCTGCAGCACTTCGATCACGAGCGCATCCCTGAGCGCGTTGTTCACGCCCGTGGTGCCGGTGCCCACGGTACTTTCGTTTCCAACGGTAAGGGTGCAGAAATCTGCCGTGCACGGGTTTTCGATAAGGGCGAGGAGACCCCGGTCTTCGTCCGCTTCTCCACAGTGGCCGGGTTCCGTGGCTCCATGGATACGGCCCGCGATACCCGCGGTTTCGCCACCAAGTTCTACACTGCCGAAGGCAACTGGGACCTGGTGGGCAACAACATTCCTGTGTTCTTCATCCAAGACGGCATGAAGTTCCCTGACGTTGTGCACTCCGTGAAGCCCGAGCCAGACCTGGAGATCCCACAGGCTCAGAGTGCGCACGATACTTTCTGGGACTTCGTGACCCTGCACACCGAGGCCACCCACCACACCATGTGGAACATGTCTGACCGCGGCATCCCGCGCTCCTTCCGCATGATGGAAGGCTTCGGCATTCACACGTTCCGTGTGACCAACCAGGACGGCAAGACTCACCTTGTGAAGTTCCACTGGAAGCCACGGCTGGGCGTGCATTCCCTGATCTGGGAGGAAGCTCAGCTAGCCGGCGGTTTCGATCCAGACTTCCACCGCCGCGATCTATCCGATGCGATCAAGGCCGGCGCTTACCCGGAGTGGGACTTGGGTGTGCAGGTTTTCGAGGACACCGAAGACGAGATGTTCGAGGGCATCGACTTGCTGGATCCCACTAAGTTGGTTCCAGAGGAGCTGGCCCCGGTCACCATCATCGGCACCATGACCCTCAACGCGAACCCCACCAACTACTTCGCGGAGACCGAGCAGGCCACTTTCCACCCAGGCGTACTGCCTCCAGGAATCAACGTCACCGCGGATCCATTGCTGCAAGGTCGCCTGTTCTCCTACTCGGATACGCAGCTCAACCGCCTGGGCGGCCCGAACCACGGCCAGTTGCCGATCAACCGGCCACATGCGCAGGTCAATGACAATCAGCGCGACGGCCGTGCCCAGCAGGCCATCCACACGGGCAAGACCGCGTACAGCCCGAACTCCCTGGAAGCCAACAACCCGCTGCCGGCGGAGGAGAAGTTCACGCGTGCTGATGAGAACATCGGCACCTTCGTGGACCCGGAGGTCATCGTCGCGAAGTCCACGCAGACTCGTCGCAAGCCAGTCAGCTTTGAGGACCACTACACCCAGCCTGCGATGTTCTACCGCAGCTTGACCGAAACCGAACAGCAGCACCTGATCAGCGCTTACACCTTCGAGCTGAGCAAGTGCTATGAAACTCCGATCCGTCAGCGTGCAGTCGACGTGCTCGCTCGCGTGGACCGGGGACTCGCAGATGCCGTAGCTGAGGGCCTGGGTCTGCAGGTTTCTGCGGATGCACCGGCCGAGGTGAGTTCCGTGGAGACCAGCCCCGCACTGTCCCAGCTGGGCAAGACTTACCCGGTCGACGGTCGCAAGGTGGCCGTCTTGGCCGATGACAGCACTCCGGCGGAAGCTATTCAGCCGGCCGTGCAGGCGATTGTGGATGCTGGGATGACGCCCCTCGTGGCAGCCACCACCGGTGGCGCCTTGGCCGCTGGTGACTCCACGGGTCAGGACGTGCCGGTCTCCCGCACCTACACTGCGGCTCGCTCCATCGAATTCGATGCGGCGATCGTGGTCAGCCTGCCCGATACGCCTGAGACCAACACGCTGGTCGAGGAGCTTACGCTGCACCTCAAGGCCATCGCCGTACTAGATAACGTCCAGCCCGCCGAGGGGCAGCACGCACTGCGCAAGCTGGTAGAAAACACCCCAGCTGGCGTGCAGCTAGTAGCCGATGCGAAGGCCGGCGTGGATGCCCTGGTTCCTCTCATGGAAAACCACCGCGTCTGGGAACGCGCCTAAGCGCCTCCCCTGCCGAGGCCTAGAGCTGGTCGCAGCACATTTTCGAACCTCAATCGCCTAACGAATAATTAACACCTAGGCGGTTGAGGTTCCCTTATGCCCAAGAATGCCCGCCGCTATCATGTATGAAATGAGCATCAAGGGACTATTCAGCAAGCTGTTCGGTGGGCAGCGCGGGGCGTCGACCCAAGAAGTGCGAAAACCCCCACCAGAGTGGATCGTCATCGGCCTCGGTAACCCCGGCGCGAAATATGCCACTACTCGCCACAACGTGGGTTACATGGCTTCCGACTTCTTGTTTGAACAATTGAATACCAGCGCCTCCCCGTTGGATTACCTCAAGCCGGTCAAGGGACAGCCGTTCACCGAGGCTCGGGTGCAACTGGGGGCGCACCCGTTGGTGATTATCCGCTCCACCACGTACATGAATGAATCGGGCGAGGCGGTCAAGGCGGCATCCGAATACTACGGTGTGGCACCGGAGAAGATCATTGTGTTGCACGACGAGCTGGACATCGCCCACGGGCGGGTGCGCGTGAAGTTGGGGGGTAATGAAAATGGACACAACGGGCTAAAATCCACGACGGCAGAGTTGGGGACCCGCGATTATGTGCGGGTGCGAATGGGGATCGGCCGACCGGCCAAGGGGCAGACCGTCATCGACCACGTGTTGTCCCCGATTGCTAGCGGACCGGAAACGGATGCACTCATTACGGAGACCGTCCGGGCCGTGGAATTGCTTGTCACGGTTGGCTTACAGAAGGCTCAGCACGAAATTCATACAAAAAAGTAAACTTGCAGCTGTTGTGCAAAATTGCATAGCGCGTGTAATCTTAGGCGGTAACTTGACCCGGAGGCCTCCGGGTATTCCCTTTTTCGTCTCTTAAGGAGATCCCGCCCCTATGGCAAAACTGCTATACAAAATAGGCCGCGGCGCCTACGCAAACCGCTGGAAAGTACTGGCACTGTGGTTGTTAGTACTCATCGGCGTGGGAGTCGCCTCGGCTACACTCCAGAAACCAACGAGCACATCGTTCACTATCCCCGGCCTGGAATCAGTTGAGACACAACAGGAACTGAAGTCTCGGTTCAACACCGAGCAGCAAGACCAGCTCGAAGCTCCCACCGGCAAGCTCGTCATCCAAGCGCCACAAGGCAAAACCTTGGAAGATAAGGACGTTGCTCAGCAGGTAGACGAACTCACCAAGGCGTTGCAGGGTGAAAGCTACCTCACGGAGAAAGACAAGATCGTATCCCCCGTATTAGCAGCAAAGGGTATGGAGGCCCAACTAGGTAAGGCCAAGGCCGACCAGGGTATGCCCAAGGAGCAAATTGCGGAGGATCTCAAGGCTCTCAGCCCGTTAAGTGAGGACAAGACCACGGGTCAGATCGACGTCGCGTTTGATGCTGAGAAGGCCATGGACATCGAGCAGGCCGACAAAGACAAGTTCGGCGAAGTGATTAATGACCACAAGGGTGAACTCAAGATCGGCTGGACTGGCAATGCTTTCCAAGCCGGAGGCCAGATGGATGGCAAGGCAGAGCTCATCGGCATGGCCGTGGCTGCCATCGTTTTGATCGTAACCTTCGGCTCTTTCGTAGCCGCTGGCTTGCCACTCATGACGGCCGTGACGGGCGTGGGTACGGGCATCGCACTCGTTTTCGCAGCTACCCGCTTCAGCGACAATATTAACAACATGACTCCCACCTTGGCCTCCATGATCGGCCTAGCAGTCGGGATCGACTACGCACTGTTCATTCTGGCGCGCTTCCGCAACGAGCTCGTCGCCCACGTCGACGGTTCGAACCTGGAGCCAAAAGACCTCGCCGATAAGCTCAAAACCATCAGCTTCCGCGAGCGCGCACACCTCGCCGGTCTAGCGGTGGGCAAGGCCGGTTCTGCCGTGGTATTCGCCGGCTTGACCGTGCTCATCGCCCTAGCGGCACTGACCATCATCAACATCCCATTCCTCACCGCCATGGCTTTGGCAGCAGCCGGCACCGTCGCTATCGCCGTCGTTGTTTCCATAACTCTGTTGCCCGCCATCATTGGCGCAATCGGAACGAAGGTATTTGCCGGCCGTGCACCCATCGTGAAAGCGCCGGATCCGGAAAACGACAAGCCCACCATGGGCCTCAAGTGGGCCCGCATCATCCGCCAGCGCCCCGCCCTATTCCTCATCGCAGGCGTGGTAGTACTCGCGCTCCTAGCTATCCCCGCCGGCCAGTTGCGATTGGCGATGCCCAGCGACGGTTCCACGAAGCTAGGGTCCCCCACGCGCACCGCCTACGAGATGACTGACGAGGCCTTTGGCCCAGGGCGCAACGCACCAATGATCGCCCTACTGGACTACCAGAATGTAGACAAAGCCCAGCAGCCGAAGGCAACCCAGGAAGCGCTCACAACCATCGGGGACATCGAAGGCGTGGACAACGTCCAAGTGGTCGCCACCAACGGAAACCCAAAGGATCCGCGGGACCTCGGCGATGCCGCGCAACTACTAATCACCCCGTCCTATGGCGCTACGGACGCCCGCGCGGCAGATGTTCTGCAGGCCATGCGCGATGCCGAAGGCCAGTTCCGCGCAGAAACGGGTGCCGACTACCGCATCACGGGTGTAACCCCCATGTACGAAGACATCTCGCAACGGCTCTCCGATGCGTTGCTGCCGTACGTTGGAATCGTCATTCTATTGGCATTCTTGCTACTCATGGTGGTATTCCGCTCCATCTGGGTACCACTGGTCGCAGCCCTGGGATTCGCCCTTTCCGTTGCAGCCACCTTCGGTGTGACCGTTGCTCTGTGGCAGTTGGGCTGGGGTGGCATCGTCGCGGATCCACAACCCATCATCTCCTTCCTGCCCATCATGCTCATCGGCATCGTCTTCGGACTTGCGATGGATTACCAAGTGTTCTTAGTCACCCGCATGCGCGAGGGCTGGACCCACGGCAAAACACCCGGCAACGCGGTATCTAACGGTTACAAGCACGGCGCTCGCGTGGTCACCGCCGCAGCACTGATCATGATCTCGGTCTTCTCCGCATTCATGCTGCTCGATGAACCATTCATTAAGGTCATGGGATTCGCACTGGCTGCGGCCGTACTGATCGATGCCTTCATCGTCCGTATGACGTTGATCCCCGCCATCATGTACCTACTGGATGAACGAGCCTGGAAGCTGCCGAAATGGATGAATCGCATCCTGCCCAAGGTGGATGTGGAAGGCGAAAGCCTACAGGGCCTGCGCCCGACTGAAGAGGTAGCCGATGAAACCAGCGGGGCGTCGGCAACTAAACTGGCAAAGTGATGAAACCCGAGCCCACCCACAAAGGCCCCGCTGCACCAACTAGCAGCGAGGCACGTTTGGGGTTGCGCGACCGCAAGAAAGCGCAAACCCGCCGCAAGCTGGCTGAGGCAACGGTGGAAATTATGCTGGAACACGGTGTGGACTTCGCGACTATTACAGCAATCTGCGAGCGAGCCGAAGTTTCCCAACGCACCTTCCACAACTACTTCCCGCACCGGGAAGCAGCCGTGGTGCACTTCTTGGAAAACATGCTGCGGTGGTTCTGCGAAGAAGTTGGATCTACCCAAAAGGGTCTAGCCCCCTTGGATCTTGCCGAATCTCTCGCTAAACGGTTCTACATGAATCCAGAGCAGCCCTTGTACAGCATGTCGGCACTGGGCCGACTCGTCGGCGTAATCCACAGCTTGGATATCGACGAACTACGCGACCAAGTGCAACAGGATTCGGAAGAATGCTTCAGCCCGAGCGTTCGCTTCATTGCCCCACTGGTGGATGCGTTTTGCGATTATTACGAAAACCGCATTGATCGATTTACTGCAACTATGCTGGTCAACACCATGTTGGCCATCTGCCACACAGTGTGGGAACTACAACAAGATCCCGCCCTTTCGCGCGATCGCAGCGCAGAAACCATGCTGTCGCGCAGTTTCACCTTGTTGCGGCAGGGGTTTTCTTTTACCGACGCCCCCTCGGCCCCCCACTCCCCACCTCACTAGCACTATTGCGCTCGCCCGCCCCCGGTTTCCAGGGGGTGGCTGTGCACGCCGCCAGTTTTACACCCCACACACGAAAGCCCGAGGTTACACGATGGAAGGATCCTTCCTCACCAGCCTGCTGAACGCCACATGGACGATTGCCGGAGCGCCGATACTTGTGCGCGAAGTCATCGGCAACCTGTTTGGACTAGCTTCCGCCGTGGGTGGGATGCGACGCGTTGTGTGGGCGTGGCCCGTGGGAATCATCGGAAACCTACTGCTGTTTACCGTGTTTTTGGGCGGGCTATTCCACACCCCGCAAAACCTGGACCTGTACGGCCAGGCCGGCCGCCAAGTGATGTTCCTCATCGTTTCGATCTACGGCTGGTGGCGGTGGTCCCGGGCGCGCCGGACGGGCTTGCAAGAACCGGATCACACGGATCCCAGCCGGTCCATCGTCTCCGAGCCTCATGAGGATGCAGCGGCGGTTCAGCCACGATGGGCTACGGGCAAGCAGCGATTGGGCATGGCCGTGGTCGCCGTGTTCGGCACCGTGGTATGCGCGTTGATCTTCCAAGCGCTGGGTTCCTGGGGCCCATGGGCGGACGGGTGGATTTTCGTCGGTTCGCTGCTAGCCACCTACGGAATGGCGCGCGGCTGGACGGAATTCTGGCTGATCTGGATTGCCGTGGACATCGTAGGCGTACCCCTGTTGCTCATGGCGGGGTACTACTCCAGCGCAGCCCTGTACGTGGTGTACGGGCTGTTCGTCGCATGGGGTTTCGTAACGTGGTTGAGGGTACAAAAGGCGCCGGCGGGGCGGCCGGCGAAAGGGTAAAGCCGGAGCGCTTGGCCAAACGCGCACGCCAAGTTCGCCGAGGCGGCCGACCACAAGGGTAAAGCGCCGTGCGAGGCTAGGCACGAACCTCCCCCAATCACCGTGTAGATGCATCTGCGAACATAATACCCTTACTTGAGCATAAAGAAACCTCAGCAAATACATAGCCTAAGCGACGCGCTACCGCGAATGTAATTGACGTTTAGACCCAAAGGTAAGGGGTCCACTTCCCCTTTCGCCCCGCCGAGCTTCCCCCTCACAGTTTCGCCCCGCTAAGGCTCCCCCTACAGAGAAAGGAAACCCTGGTGTTGAAGCGCGCTATTACCGTTGCCGCAACCGTCACCGCCCTATCCGGAGCGATGGTTGCCCCAGCCACGCATACACCATCAAACGAGAGCCGCGCGATGTATGCGCGGTGACATACACCGCGCAAGAAAAAGCCACGCACGGTAGCCTTCGTCCCTTAGATGAGCGCTTCACCAAGGACATCGCGCGGTCCAATGCCGATACCCTTGCAGACGATTGTCGGCGAAAGGCTGTACGGTTCGCGAAGCAAAACGAGCTTATTAAGAAAGACTTCGGGCCCAGCCATAGGCAATGGCAGGCCCGGCGAGCCTTCCAGATCAAGGTGTATGACGAGTGTTCCGGAAGCAAACATAACTTCAATGCGCCAGCCTTCCCCCACCATCCCTCTACCAGGCCAAAGTGGGAGTGACTCTTCCCAAAACCAGGATGCCCAAGGATCTTCCCAAAACCAGAAAGCCCAAGGCTCTTCCCAAAGCCAGAATGCCCAAGGCTCTTCTCAAATCAAAGATGCTTTTTCCACAGCCGACGGCAAGCCCATTGAACTCGGCACCGGTTTGATGATTGCCAGCATCGTGGCCGCGGTCATTGGCCTTGCCGCCGCACTGTTGCCAAAACTCACCAGCGCGCTGCGCTAAACAAGCTCCCGTCCGCAGGGCGCACCCCACCGCCCACGCACCACTTCACACCCCGCCGCGCACGCACCAGGTCACACCCCACCCCACGCACCACTTCACGAAATGTGCAGCAGAACTCCGACAAAATGTCGCGTTTTTGTTGGACTTCTGCTGCACATTCGTCTTTCAGAGCCCGAATGCCGGGAATACCGGCACCGGGAGCAGGGCGCACCCCACCGCCCACGCACCAGGACACACCCCACCCCACGCACCACTTCACACCCACGCACCAGGACACACCCCACCCCACGCACCACTTCACGAAATGTGCAGCAGAACTCCGACAAAATCACGGGAAGGGTCAGGCGGTGAATGCAACATCTTCGGATGGGTCGAGGTTAAAGAATACTTCCCTCGGGGTCAGTCCATCTAGCACCACCCGTGGAGTGTCGTTGATGAGGTCTTCATATTCCTGGAGTTGCTCATGGGTCACCGTGGCAAGATCGGTGCCTTTCGGAATGAATCGGCGTAGCTCGGCATTAATATTCTCGTTACTCGGCCGCTGCCATGGGGAGTGCGGATCGCAGAAGTAGAGCTTCAACCCCTCAAAATGTTCGGCCAGCTGACCACTGGCATCCATTTCCGCGCCCTGATCCCAGGTCAGGGTCTGGACGCGACGGTCTGGGGCGATAGCCATCTGGTTGATCTGCCCGAGCATGTCTTTCAACGCGGTGACCACGGTCTGGGACGTGTGATCGGTGGTTAACAACCTGGCCATGAACAACCGGCTATGCCGTTCTATCAAGGTGATGATCGCGTGCTTTCCACCCTGAGCGCCTCACACGAGATCACCTTCCCAATGCCCTGGCACTGCCCGGTCAGCAGCGTGTGGTGGGCGGGTGGAGTATTGTCGCGCCATGAACCCATGGTTTCGCCCCGCGCCCGCGAGTCGGTAGCTTCGAGCGGGGTCGTCGTCCTGTGCGACCTGATCGAAAGGGCGTAGTCGACGGTTAACTCATGGCGTAGCCCACCAGCTGCTTGGACGTAGAGGGCTTGGTACATCGTTTCGTGTGACAAGGTCAACTCCTGATGAATGCCGGATAAACGTTTCAGCCTAGCTACGATACGTCTCGGTGAGACCTGCCGGTTCAAGCAGTCGAATGACGATACGTCGTAACGTGGTATGAGCATCAAGTTTTCGCGGTTTCGGGCGTTTGGCTGCATCGATGCTGCGTTGCTGGGCTATCAGTGGGTGATACACCCCGTCGATACTGTTGCGGGTGACCTCGCGGCTGATCACGCTGGGATGCCTGCCGAGTTGTCGGGCGGTGCGGCGGATGGAATAACTCTGATCTAGGCAAAACTTGATGTAGACCCGGTCGAACGCGGTTAAGCGCATACCCCGGCCGACTTTGACTGTCGCTGGCTGATAATTCACCACCACGGGGTCTACTGACAACACAATGGGTTGATCACGGTTACTTGTCGACGATACCGACGGGCGGGACACAGGCATGACAGAATTATGTACCCACCGGTACACGGTAACTGGGTGGACACCAGTTCTGGCGGCAATATCGTGATCACTTCGCCCAGCACATGCTAAGAACATGACCATCATCTGCGTGGCTGTCTTGTGGGTGGCAAGACCACCACCACGTCCCCGCGCAAGGCGCGCACCTTGGCTTGTGATGTAGTCCCGCAACGCACGGTCGGTACAGCCAGTGGCTTGGGCTGCGTGCAGTGCGCTGTAGCGGTGGTTCGCGATCAGGTCGAAAGCAGCAACAACAGCAGGATCGGGAGTGTAGGACATCATCAACACCTCATGAACAAATCAGGGTGTTGCATTCACCACTAGACCCCACCACGCGTTTTTGTTCGACTTCTGCTGCACATTCGTCTTTCAGCTCAAGAAATCCGGCAACGGGATCAATGCGCGCACACCAACAACGGGATCAATGCGCGCACACCAACACCGGGGCGTTCGGGAAAGCCCCCAACACTGCTAGCACGGCCCCGCCCCCAACACTGCTAGAACCACCCAGACCCAGCGTGCTGGGCCGGATTACCTACCCCAGCCCAACGGCTCGAGCTACTTCAGAAGCGCTCGCCACTTCTCCACATCAACCTCCGCAGCATTATCCGGGCGGAACTTCGGGGTGCGGTCCTTGTCAATGAGGACAGCTCGCACTCCCTCGGCGAAGTTCGGTTCGCGGCGCAGGGCGCTACCGACGGCGAGCTCATTGTCCAAAGCCGTTCGCAAATCCACCTCAGCGGCACGGCGGAACATTTCCACGCAGGCAACCAGGCTAGTCGGGTTACAGCTCTCCAACTGGTATTTCACATGTTTAACGAAGTCGTCCAGGTCGGCGTCGGACGTAGTAAAACGCCCCAACCGCCGTTCGATCTCCTGCCACGAGTCACCCGAGAACACGTCGGAAATCCAATCGGCGTACGTGATCATGCCGGAGGGTTCCAGATCCAGCGATTCCGGGCTCACAGAATGCGCATCGAGTGCCTCGAGGAAGCCCTGGTTGCGAACGTCCTCAAAAAACGCCTCGGGCTGAGCAATCAGGTTGGTGGCAAGGCCCGTTTCCATCATGTCGGCGGCGTTCATGCGCCACCCCGTTGTACCTGCGAATACTCCCATGGCCACAGGGTTCTGGGCTTTCATGTGGGTTAAAACGTGGCTGATTCCCACATCAGGAACAAAACCAATATTCATTTCCGGCATCGCTGCCACCGTTGTGGGCGTGGCGATCCGATGGGAGCCGTGCATGGAGATACCCATGCCACCGCCCATTACATAACCCTCCATCACCGCAGCGACGGGCTTAGGGAAATTCGCCAAGCGGTAGTTGAGGTCGTACTCATCAGCGAAGTAGCGGTCACCCGCGGCGTGGTTATTCGCTAAGTCTTGCTCCCGAACCCAACGCACGTCACCGCCCGCGCAAAACGCGCGAGGCGATGAGGAGCAAATGATGTATTGACCGACCGAATCGTCGGATTCATACTGGCTAAAAGCTTCGTGGAGCGCCAGGATCATCGTGTGATCCAGCGCATTCAGCGCCCGCGGTCGGTCCATTTCAACGATCGCGGTGTTGCCTTCCACCCGGGTAGTGATGACATCAGCGGTACTCATGGAACCTATATTCTCACGAGCACGGCCGTTCGTGCGGACAAGCCCCTACCTAGCCACGGTTAGCCACGGTTAGCCGCGGTCAGATGCAGCTGCGCGCAGGGGGGCTTCTTTTGTGCAGCCGAGACTGGCCTGCTCACGTAGACCCCCCCACGCACCCCCATCAGGGGACTAGGCACCGGCGCCGTCGCCGGCCAACCGCAAGGCCCCCGCAGCCGGGCACCGTTTAACCGTCCGGCCAGAGATCGGCGTTTACTTCCCGCCCGACTTCTTAGCGGATTTCTTGCTTGCTTTCTTGGCGGATTTCTTCGTGGGCTTCTTCGCCTTCTTATCCGATTTCTTCTTGGACTCCTTTACAGGCTTGACATGGTCGTCAGCCTTCTTCTCCGCCTTCTTTACGCCAGCTGCCGCATCTTCGCGCGCCTTCACCCGGTCCTTTTCCAATTCCGCAGCCGCATCCGGCACGTAGCGGAATTGTGTACGGGGTGGGCGCTCGTAGTTCGAGGTCGACTCCGGCCGCTCAGGGATCTTGGGGATGTTCTTTTCTACGTATTCCCAGGGAATCGTACTCAGCAAGTGCGTGATCACGTTAATGCGCGACCGCTTCTTGTCCTCGGATTCCACGGTGTACCACGGTGCGGACGGGATGTCTGTGTGGACGAACATCTCGTCCTTCGCGCGGGAGTAATCCTCCCAGCGTGTGATGGATTGCAGGTCCATTGGGGACAGCTTCCATTGGCGCATCGGGTCCGACTGGCGGGACTTGAAGCGGCGCACCTGCTCCTCATCGGACACACTGAACCAGTACTTGCGCAGCAGAATGCCGTCTTCTACCAGCAGGCGCTCGAAAATGGGAGCTTGGTGCAGGAAGCGACGGTATTCGTGGGTGGTGCAAAAACCCATCACACGCTCTACGCCTGCGCGGTTGTACCAGGAGCGGTCGAAGATCACGATCTCGCCAGCGGTCGGCAGCTTTTCGATGTAGCGCTGGAAGTACCACTGTCCTTGTTCCCGGGAGTTCGGCGCGGGTAGAGCCTCCACGCGGCACACGCGGGGGTTGAGGTATTGAGTGATGCGCTTAATCGCGGAGCCCTTACCGGCCGCGTCACGTCCCTCCATCACGATCACGATGCGCGCGCCGGTCTCCACGACCCACTGCTGCATCTCGACTAGTTCAGCCTGCAGCTTCTCCAGCTGGTCTTCGTAGGCTTTCTTATCCAGTTTCGGTAGGGAGGAACTCATGGTTGTGAATTCTACCTGTGCATTCGCTGGCAACCCTAATTGTTCTTTTAATGTCTGGGGCTGGCACGGCTATCGCTTTTCTGGTGGAACGACGCCCCGCTGCTCCCTTTCCCCTCCCTTCCCTGCACGCAGGGCACCCCTGACCGTCGCCGACGCGGGAATCGTCCCCGACGCCTCCCTTCCCTGCACGCAGGGCACCCACCTGGTGTTAGCTCCACTGGAGTTGTCCGCACGACTCCCTTCCCTGCACGCAGGGCACCCACCAGGTTCGGGTTGCCCGTGCCATCCGTGTCACCAGCGAATCACTGGTGCGCTCCCCGAAAGCTAACCCGCGTGGCGGCACGGCGCCCACCACCCACGAACAAGCTCACGCAAAGGCCGCGCCCTGGCCCACGGACAAGCCCACATACCCCCCCCGAAAGCTAACCCGCGTGGCGGCACGACGCCCACCACCCACGAACAAGCTCGCGCACAGGCTCACGCACAAGCCCACGCACTCAGTCACACAAAGTGCAGCAGAACTCCGACAAAATCACGGGTGGGGTCTAGTGGTGAATGCAACACCCTGATTTGTTCATGAGGTGTTGATGATGTCCTACACTCCCGATCCTGCTGTTGTTGCTGCTTTCGACCTGATCGCGAACCACCGCTACAGCGCACTGCACGCAGCCCAAGCCACTGGCTGTACCGACCGTGCGTTGCGGGACTACATCACAAGCCAAGGTGCGCGCCTTGCGCGGGGACGTGGTGGTGGTCTTGCCACCCACAAGACAACCACCCAGATGATGGTCATGTTCTTAGCATGTGCTGGGCGAAGTGATCACGATATTGCCGCCAGAACTGGTGTCCACCCAGTTACCGTGTACCGGTGGGTACATAATTCTGTCATGCCTGTGTCCCGCCCGTCGGTATCGTCGACAAGTAACCGTGATCAACCCATTGTGTTGTCAGTAGACCCCGTGGTGGTGAATTATCAGCCAGCGACAGTCAAAGTCGGCCGGGGTATGCGCTTAACCGCGTTCGACCGGGTCTACATCAAGTTTTGCCTAGATCAGAGTTATTCCATCCGCCGCACCGCCCGACAACTCGGCAGGCATCCCAGCGTGATCAGCCGCGAGGTCACCCGCAACAGTATCGACGGGGTGTATCACCCACTGATAGCCCAGCAACGCAGCATCGATGCAGCCAAACGCCCGAAACCGCGAAAACTTGATGCTCATACCACGTTACGACGTATCGTCATTCGACTGCTTGAACCGGCAGGTCTCACCGAGACGTATCGTAGCTAGGCTGAAACGTTTATCCGGCATTCATCAGGAGTTGACCTTGTCACACGAAACGATGTACCAAGCCCTCTACGTCCAAGCAGCTGGTGGGCTACGCCATGAGTTAACCGTCGACTACGCCCTTTCGATCAGGTCGCACAGGACGACGACCCCGCTCGAAGCTACCGACTCGCGGGCGCGGGGCGAAACCATGGGTTCATGGCGCGACAATACTCCACCCGCCCACCACACGCTGCTGACCGGGCAGTGCCAGGGCATTGGGAAGGTGATCTCGTGTGAGGCGCTCAGGGTGGAAAGCACGCGATCATCACCTTGATAGAACGGCATAGCCGGTTGTTCATGGCCAGGTTGTTAACCACCGATCACACGTCCCAGACCGTGGTCACCGCGTTGAAAGACATGCTCGGGCAGATCAACCAGATGGCTATCGCCCCAGACCGTCGCGTCCAGACCCTGACCTGGGATCAGGGCGCGGAAATGGATGCCAGTGGTCAGCTGGCCGAACATTTTGAGGGGTTGAAGCTCTACTTCTGCGATCCGCACTCCCCATGGCAGCGGCCGAGTAACGAGAATATTAATGCCGAGCTACGCCGATTCATTCCGAAAGGCACCGATCTTGCCACGGTGACCCATGAGCAACTCCAGGAATATGAAGACCTCATCAACGACACTCCACGGGTGGTGCTAGATGGACTGACCCCGAGGGAAGTATTCTTTAACCTCGACCCATCCGAAGATGTTGCATTCACCGCCTGACCCTTCCCGCATATTTGTCGGACTTCTGCTGCACATTCGGATATCAGCACTCGAATGCCGCCGCCCGCAGGGCACCCACCAGGTTCGGGTTGCTCGTGCCATCCGTGTCACCAGCGGGGCGCCTTACTATTTCTGCCTGATCACTCCAGCGCTACTTCTTCCGCACTACCACTTCAGCGCTACCACTTCCGCACTACCACTTCAGCGCTACCACTTCCGCCCTACCACTCCAGCGCTATCACTTCCGCCCTACCACTCCAGCGCTACCGCTTCCGCGCCCCAGTGCGACCTAGCACTCAGGCACGTTCACCGCCACGTTTACTGCCAATCCCCCGCCCGCGGTCTCCTTGTACTTCGACGACATATCAGCACCCGTTTGGCGCATGGTCTCGATGACCTCATCCAAGGTGACGTGATGCTCTCCGTCGCCACGCAACGCCATCTTCGCAGCGTTAATGGCTTTACCGGCGCTGATTGCGTTGCGCTCGATACAAGGAATCTGCACCAATCCACCGATCGGGTCGCAGGTTAAGCCCAGGGAGTGCTCCATCGCAATCTCCGCGGCGTTCGCAACCTGACGAGGGGTTCCACCCAGCACCTCGGTCAATCCGGCAGCGGCCATGGACGCAGCCGAACCGACCTCCCCTTGGCACCCCACTTCGGCACCCGAAATGCTGGCGCGTTCCTTGTACAAAGATCCCACGGCACCGGCCGCCAGCAAAAACCTGCGGGCAGTCTCCTGCGGGTCTGCCTTGCCCGAGGCCGTAAACTCCCGTGCGTAGAACATCACGGCAGGGATAATGCCCGCCGCGCCATTCGTGGGTGCAGTCACCACGCGCCCACCGGCCGCGTTCTCCTCGTTAACGGCAAGAGCAACGAGGTTTACCCAGTCCTCCGAGAACTCCGCAGTCCGGTTTGGATCTTCCTCCTGTAGCTGGTCGTACCAGCGCTTAGCGCGGCGTCGAACATGTAAATTACCCGGCAACAAGCCGTCAGAAGAGATCCCACGTTTAGTGCAATCCTGCATAGCCTGGGCAATTTCATCCAACTGACGATCAATCTGTTCATCGCTATAGCGCGAGCGCTCGCACTGTCGCTGCACCGTGCCAAAGGAAACACCCGCTGCTTCCGCTAAGGAAATGAGCTTTTCGCCAGATCCAAACACCCAGTCTCCCGTGATTTCCCCGAGAGTGGGGGTTTCTTCCTCCGTGCGAATAAATCCCCCGCCGATGGAGTAATAGGTTTGTTTGAAGCAGTTGTCGCGATCCTCCGGAATGCCCACGAATGTCACCGCATTCGTATGGATAGTACGGCGGACGGCAGGACGCAGAATGATATCTTCAAAACCACAGGTCACGGGTAGGTTTTCATCCCCCGCGAGGTAGATGGTGCGAGCTTCACGGATCTGCTTGATGCGCGTGGCCATGTAATCGGGATCCACCGTGGCTGGATCGCAACCATCCAAGCCCAACAAACACGCATCCAACGTACCGTGACCCAAGCCAGTGGCAGCCAGCGATCCATAGAGGATGACCGAGATCGCCCGGCCCACTGGGCTTTCCTCGGAGGTTACCGGGGTGACCACTCCTGCGATCTTCCCCTCTGTGACAGGTTCCAAGGCGGGGAATGGGTCGGCCGTGGCCACGCTCCCATCTTCGGTAGCTAACCATTGTTTGCGCAGCTCAGTAGCGAAAGTCAACCCGGCGCGCATCGGGCCCACCGTGTGAGACGAAGAAGGCCCCACCCCGATCTGGAAGAGATCAAAAACGCTGACAGTCATGGTGGCCAGTGTAACGACTCTTCGAGACACGGGACGGAGGACTTCGGGGCTTAGCTTTCCACCTGGAACTCAGCCATGCGATCCCACTCCGTCTTGCCTTCCAGAGTGGTGTTGATGATCTGAGGGGTTTCCTTCAAGACCTTCGGGAACATTTCCGTGGCCTTCTTGAAGTGATCAGAATTGACGTGGGCTTCTGCCGCGTCATCCTGGAACCCCTCGATCAAGATGTACTCGTCTGGGTTGTCCGTGTTCCGGAACCAATCGAAGAACAAGCAGCCGTCTTCCTTGCGAGTAGCCTCCGTGAATTCCGCAACAACCTCACGGAAGTTTTCTACGTGCTCTGCCAGTGGCTTGAATCGAACGTTAATAAGAATCATGTTGTCGACTCTAGGCCGTCCCCGGCCGGGCTTGCATCATTACAGGTCAGGAGTTCCGATACTCAGCCCTAGGAACACGTTCTGCGAAACCGGGCGGTGAAATTATCGACACCATGAGACTCCGAGACAGTGAAAATCGAACATGTCTCAAAGCGATGTCTGACTTCGGTGTGAGAATGATGTTGTGGTTAAACGAAGCCAGATTCCTTCCTTTTCGGTGAAGGCTCCAACTCACGTGAAACCACCCAAGACCCATCCGCATTCACACACCACGATGCGAATGCGATTCCCCCTCGGGAATCTTGCCCACCTGAGAGTTATCCACAGAAAGGTTCTGGACAAATGAACACCCGCCGCATCATCGTCACTACTGGATTCGCCATGACTGTGCTCCTAGGCGCCTGCAGCTCTCCGGAGCCCACTGCAGCCCCCGAGAGCACGGTCGTCAACACGACGATGGAAAAGCTTCCGACTCCCCAAAGCGCAAAACCTAATCCAACCCTAGGGGCTGCCTCCGAACACGGCACCAATACGTTCGGGGACTCAAACCCTCCGCAGGTCAAGCCAGCGGCGCAACCCGAACCATCCGCATCAACCAGTAGTGGCGCGCCCGAATTGAGTTTTGGCGATAGCTCTTCTGCCGACGACAACTCTTCCAACCGAGAGCACCGAAATGCGCTCATCAAGGCGGAAAGCTACTTGAGTACCATGCCGTTTTCAGCATCGGGTTTGCGCAAGCAACTGGAGTATGAGCAATTCCCTGCAACCGCGATCGATTACGCCATGGCGAACATCACTGTCGATTGGAACCAGCAGGCCGTGTTGAAGGCCCGCTCTTATGACAGCACTGGCCTCGGGCTGTCCGACGATGGACTTGTCGATCAACTCATCTACGAGGGATTCACTCCAGCCCAGGCACGGTACGGCGTGGACAACATGTAGGTTCACCACTGACTGTTATTTCACCACCGCCTGGCGCCCAGCCCAGGCACGGTACGGCGTGGACAACATGTAGGTTCACCACTGACTGTTGTTTCACCACCGCCTGGCGCCCAGCATAGGCATGATGCGGGTTAGACAGCATGTGGGCAGAGTGCCCAAGCCGTTGGCCAAGCTGAGGCATTCGCCGTGTCACCTGCCACGATAAGTAGTTCATTGTGGTGGAGGTGAACAGGGAAAGCTCACGCGGGAACGACGGGCAGCAAGACGCGGTGGGGGCTTAGCCCTCCAGCTGCTCGCCCAGTTCCATCCACTCAAGCTCCAAGCCCTCGAGTTCATTATTGGTAGCACGTTGTTCGGCATCGAGGGCGCTGAGCTTTTCAGTGTCAATGTTGCCACCGGACGCATCAGCGGCAGCGGCTTCCATCTGCTTGTGCAGGTCCGCCAACTTGTCGTTCAATTTGCCCATTTTGCGCTCAAGCGCGTTCATGTCTTTGCGCAGCTGACGTTCTTCCTGACTAGTCAAACGCGGGGCCGCGGAGGAGGTGGCGTCGGGAATAGGCTGCGAAGCAGTGTCGGCAGGTGCGCCACGGTTAACGCCAAAATTCAGCACATTGTCGTTCTTACCCGCCGCTCGGGCCAGCGCGGTGCGTTTTTCCAGATATTGTTCGATGCCGCGGGGCAGGTTCGTCAGCTTGCCATCGCCGAACAATGCCCACGTGGAATCACAGACACGCTCGATCAAATACCGATCGTGAGAGATCACAACCAACGTGCCCGGCCAGTCGTCCAACAGGCTTTCGAGCTCCTGCAAGGTATCAATGTCCAAGTCGTTCGTTGGCTCGTCAAGCAGCAAAACATTGGGTTCGGCCATAAGCACGCGAGTCAGCTGCAAACGGCGACGCTCGCCACCCGACAGATCCCCCACCGGGGTGCGCTGGCGTTTCGCTGAAAAACCCAGCCGCTCCGCCATCTGGGAGGCGCTGAGTTCCTTATCTCCAATAGTGACATACGTTGCCACGTCCTCCACCGCATCCAGCAATCGGCGCTCTGGATCCAAGTCGTCCAGCTCCTGGCGCAGCCAACCCAACCGGACGGTCTTGCCTTCCTTGCGCTGCCCCTCGACCAACGGGTGCTCCCCTGCCAGCGTTCGCAACAGCGTGGTTTTTCCACTGCCGTTGACCCCGACCAAACCAATGCGTTCACCGGGGCCTAATCGCCAGGTGAGGTGTTCCACCAGCACTCGGCCATCCGGGGTCGCAATCGTGGCGTTTTCTAAGTCGATGACCTTCTTGCCCTGTCGGCGGGCGGAGAAAGCCATGAGCTCCACCTTGTTACGAACTGGTGGAACGTCGTTGATTAAGGATTCCGCGGCCTCAATACGGTAGCGAGGCTTAGAGGTACGCGCCGGAGCACCGCGGCGCAACCAAGCCAATTCCTTACGTGCCAAGTTCTGACGACGCTGCTCTGCTGCATCGGCTTGCCGGGAACGCTCGGCACGCGCGAAAGTCCAGTCGTTGTAACCGCCCTCGTAAATATCCACCGCACCGTCGTGGACCTCCCAGGTGGTAGTCGCAACCGTATCTAGGAACCAACGATCGTGGGTCACCACTACCAACGCCGTGTTGCGCGACAGCAGGTGATCGGCCAGCCATTGCACACCTTCGACATCCAAGTGGTTAGTGGGCTCATCGAGGATAAGCAGATCTAGATCGCGCACGAGCGCGGCAGCGAGGCCCGTACGGCGGCGCTCGCCACCTGAAAGACCGCGTACACGGGTATCCAACCCTAGGTCTGCCACCCCCAAACCGTTAAGAACACCGCGGACCTTGGGGTTGGATGCCCACTCGTAGACCTCCAAACCAAGGGACCCCAACACAGCATCACCAACGGTGGTATCAGCGAGGGAATCCTCCACCAAGACCTCGCGCAGCACATCCTGAGTCACCATCGCCAAACGCAAATCGTTCATGGCTGCCACGCGCCCGGAATCTGGAGTATCCGCCCCGCTGAGGATCTTCAGCAACGTAGACTTTCCACCGCCGTTCAACCCGACCACTCCCACGCGGTCACCCACGTTAACGCCGATGCTGACCTGGTCCAGCAGGGTTTTCAGGCCGTAGGTTTTGGAGACGTTTTCAAAGTTGATCAGGTTCGTTGGGGCAGCCATAGTGTGCACGCCTTTCGTTGGGTTGAACGTGGACTATTCCAAGTGGACTATTCCAAAAGTGCGGGGGATATACGCGGGAGTCAGGTTCGCGCTACTACACGAGCCCCGCTCGCCGGCGATGTGGCGAGCACCGCACGCACCCCACGGGCAGCACCAGTGATACTAGCCAGCACCTCCACCGCGTGTTCTTCGTCGTGGCATAGCACGGCGACCGTGGGGCCCGACCCAGAAACGATCGCCCGCAGAGCCCCCGCCTGGTGCGCCAACCCCAGCGTTTCCCGCAGTTCAGGGAGCAAACTCACGGCAGGAGCTTGAAGATCGTTACCCAGCTGGGCTGCCAATAGTTCCGCCGAGCCACTCCGCAGAGCCTTGATGACTTGTCCAGGATCACCCACGCGCACGTCGGGACGCTGTCCTTCTGCGGCTAGCTGGCGCTGCTCGTCCAGCTTCTTGAAGACCGTCGGAGTGGATAGGCCTTTCTTGTTGGTCACCATTACCCAGTGATAGGTGCCTCGGGTGAGAATCGGTGAAAGATCCTCGCCAATCCCCGTTCCCAACGCAGTGCCACCTAGCAGGCAAAACGGAACATCGGCACCCAATGTCACAGCGCGTGCGTGGAGTTCCTCGATCGGTACGAATTCTGACGGCCAGAAGAACTCGGCCACTGCCACAATGGCAGCCGCAGCATCGGCAGACCCGCCTGCCATTCCCCCAGCCATGGGCACGCCTTTACGAATGTCAATGCGCAGGCCAACATCAGGAGAGTTACGCAGTTGCGCTCCCTGGGCCGCATGCTCACGGGCTACCTCGCGTACCAGTTCCACCGCCCGCCAGGCCAGGTTCGTCGAATCGGTTGGCACGTGGTCGTCGAAAACACTGTCTGCGGTCAACCCCTGTATGCCAGTCTTCGATTCCACACGCGTGATGGTCACGGTTTCGCGCAGGTCCATGGACTGAAAAACAGTCGTCAACTCGTGGTAGCCGTCTGTGCGCGCGTCCCCCACACCCAACAAGAGGTTTACCTTCCCGTAGGCTTCCGCCGTCACGGTCACGGGCGCACCGTGCTGGGACGCCCCTGGCAAAGTTGCATCGGCGCGGGTTGCACCGGGCAAAGTTGCACCGGCCTGCGCCTCTGGGGGTAGGTCAGGCATCGCGGCCCTCCTCACGTGCAGAAGTCAGTGTAGCCAGCCGAACGAAATCGCTGGCCGATAGCTTTTCACCGCGTTCTTTGGGGTCAATCCCAGCGGCGACGAGGGCTAGCTCTGCTGATTGGCCACTACCGAAATGGCCGCTCAGTGCCGCTCGTAGGGTTTTTCTGCGCTGCAAAAAGGCCGCGTCCGCCAGGGTGAAGGTCTCTTTGCGCAGCGCCTGTTCTTCGGGCGTGTGCAACTGCGGCGAATCGGCAGCCCATGGCCGTTGATCGTTGCTGTAACGATCGATGCGCACCAGGCCGGAATCGATTTTTGGCGCCGGCCAAAAAACGTTCTTGCCGATGGTCGCGGCACGAGAAACCTGGCCGTAGTATCCAGCTTTCACACTAGGTACACCGTAGATCTTCGATCCAGGCTTCGCCGCTAAGCGGTCTGCAACCTCCAGCTGTACCATCACAAGCACCCGGTCGATGGTGGGGAATTCCTCCAGCAGGTGCAAAAGCACCGGTACTGAAACGTTGTACGGCAGATTGGCCACCAATGCGGTGGGCAGGGGTCGCCCTGCTGCCTCAAAATCGGCACGGGTCACCTTCAGCGCATCCATTTCAATGACGCCCAGCTTGTCCAACGCCCCCGCGGCGTAATGGTTCACCGTGGCGGGTAGCTTTTGGGCGAGGCGCGAATCGATTTCCACCGCTGTGACCGATTCCACGGCCTCCAACAGTGCCAATGTTAAGGAACCCAAGCCTGGGCCGACTTCAATTACGTGGTCGCGGGAACCGACCTCAGCCGCGGCTACGATCTTGCGCACCGTGTTGGGATCGTGAACGAAATTCTGCCCCAGCTTTTTGGTAGGCGTGATCCCCAGCTCGGCCGCGAGTTCGCGAACTTGAGCTGGTCCTAAAAGCTGGATGGGTTGAGAAGGTTGGGACACCCCTGCAGCTTATCGCAGCCCCAATTTGGACGTACATGCCGGCCACGCGCCCCAGCCTTGGGCAGCCTGCACGCGCTTAGCCACAGCGATCTGCTGCTCACGGGTTGCCATGTGAGCCGCAGGTGCATACTCCGTACCACCGAAACCAGCCCAGGTGGACGGGGTGAACTGCAAACCACCGGAGAAACCATTGCCGGTGTTAATGGCCCAGTTGCCCGTGGACTCACATTGCGCGATCTGGTCCCAGACGGAATCACCTGCGACAGCAGGCGCTGCTGCACCGGTGTTCCCTCCGGCCTCGTTGCCAGCCTTAGACTCATCGGCCTTGGTGCCACGAATAACGATGCGTACCTGTGGCTTAGTGATCGTGCGGGTCTTGATCAGTTCGCGCGAAACTTCGGTACCGTTTTCGCTACGGACGGTGAATACATCGCGAACCTTGCCCGCTTTACCTTCACGGACAACCTTTTCCTCGCCCTTTGCCAGGTTGGAATCTTCCTTCACCTTGACCGGAGCGTCCACAACACGCTCTTCGGTTACGCGCTTCTTAGTCACACGGGTGACGTCGATGTGCATGCCATTCTTGAGCGGAGTGTTGGCCGCTGGCTTTACAACATCATCCTTGCCCAGCGGGGTTCCGCGCAGCTTAAAAATATCCCCAACGGTGCGGGCCGGCAGGCTCATCTTGCCGAACTCGCCACCGTCATTGAGGGTGAACTTCTTCGGGGTGGTGACCTCGAGAGTCATGCCCTCTTCTGGAATGCGCTCGCCACGAGCATCGGACAGCAACTCGGTCGCATCGGTGCGGCCCAGCTGATCCAGCAGGCTGCCGACGGTCAGGGCGGTGGTATCCACAGTCTGCTTGCGACCGTCAACAACCAGGCTGACCTGGCGAGGGGTACGCACGGTGATCGTGTCCGAATCACCAATAGATTCATCCAGGGCGGGGCTGACCATGGCACGCTGATCCACGTCCACACCTGCGGACTTCAATGCGCCCTCGACGGTGCCGGACATGGTGCTGGCTTCGATGATCTTGCCGTTGACGTCAACAGTGACATCCTTTTGGCCAGCTACAGCCACGCCACCACCGACAACGAGGGTTGCCAGCATGCCACCGGTGGCCACGCGCAGCGGGGTGGAGCTGGTGTTGTTGATGCGGTGCAGGGAGGACTTCTTCTTAGGAGACACTCGGACGATTACCTCTCGTGTTATTCAGCCCGATTTCGAACTGGCTATTCGGCTCGGTTGGCGAACCAGGGCAGAAACTACTCTTTCGATAGTTTGTCACAGTACGGTAACGAAAGGTTCATTTCAAAATTATTTGCATAGATGTCGCCCACATCACTTTCTCCCCTTCAACAGGCAAAACATCAATACCGCAAATTCAGTTAAGTCACACGGGTCACAAGCGCCACATGAGTAACACAAGGACGCTAAGCCTCAACGGTAACAATTCGCTATCGAATTACGGCCTTGTTATTTTGTAAATGCGCTCAGCGTTCTCCGAAACTAGTCGCCCAAAACTTTCCGGATCCATACCGCGCACCTCCGCCAAAGCCCGTGCGGTATGACCCACAAACGCCGGTTCATTACGTGCGCCACGGAACGGTTCCGGCGTCATATAAGGTGCATCGGTTTCCACCAAAATCTGCCCGGCATCCGCCAACCGCAAAGCCTCCCGCAGCTCCTCATTGCGCTTGAACGTGGCATTCCCGGAAAACGACAGCACGTAGCCGCGATCCAAGCACTCCTTCGCCACCTCCAACGGCGACGAGAAACAGTGCATAATGACAACCGCTGGACGCGGTGAATCCTCCAGTACACGCAAGATCTCTGCATCCGCCTCGCGGTTGTGAATCATCAACGGCTTACCCGTTTCCACCGCAAGACCAATGTGCCAGCGGAAGGCCTCCTCCTGCACATCCAGGTCTGGAGTCTTTTCGTCCTTCCCAATCCAGTACGTATCCAACCCCGTCTCGCCAATCGCCACACAGCGCTCGTCCGCTGCGAGCTGCCGCAAGCGTTCCCGCACATCCGTGGTCATCGTGTGCGCCAACGTGGGGTGCACCGCAACGGCCGCCCACACTCGATCATGAAACGCCGTGGCTTCTACCGCCCGTTCCGTTTCTTCCAGCCCATCACCGACAGTGCACACCCCGCGCACACCGGCCTGCGCAGCGCGCCCCATGATGTACTCCACCCCCAGCCGATAGGCATCCGGGTCACCCTCTACGTCATATCCCATTTTGCGCACGGTGGCATAGAGGTGCGTGTGGGCATCGAATAGAGTGTCCACCGCTTCTGGGATAGTGGGAGTAGGACGTGATTTCTTTTTAGCCATGCCACCCACCCTAACGCGGGCGCGGCCTATAACCGGGCAGCCACCTCGCGCCTAGAAGCTGCCACAACCCCACCCCGCCCTAGACTCAGCCCCCACCCGCCTACGACCCAGCCCCCGCACCAGCTACGGTTCCCCCCAAGCCGCCCACGATTAAACCCCACCTACGGCTTAACTGCCCCAGCCACAACAATCCCCGCATCACTTTCCTGCTCGCCAGGCTTGTCATCCACGAACACCACGCGGCTGGCTACAATGCCCGCGCCCAACAGCACAGTATTGAAACCCATCAACATATACAGCCCGGCGTTCCAGCTCCCAGTCGCCTCAAACAACAAACCGAACAGGAACGGCCCCACACTCGCGATGGAATAACCAACCGCCTGGGCACCGCTCGACAGCACCGCCGCCGAAGCTGCCGCGCGGGTACGCGTAGCCACCAGCAGCAACCCCAGGTTGAAAGTGGAACAACCCAGAGAAACCAAAACGATCCAGACAAATGGCGCCTTCATTGGGTCATGCAACAGCAGTGCCAGCGCACCCATCATCGCCACGAATGAATAGATTGTCACCATCAGTGAGCCGCGCCGGAACCTACCAACCATCCACGGCACGATCACACTGGTGGCAATGCCAGTCAGCGCGAACGTACCACCGACTACGCCTCCGAGCTGCTCGCTACCACCTGATTCCACCACGATCTTCGGCGCCCAGGTTATGAAGCAGTAGGACATAGAACTGGTCATGGCGAACATCAACACCACACCCCAGCTCACAGGGTGTCTCCATATGTGGCGATAACTCTGCTTAGCCACTCCGGCTGCTTTATCGGCTGCTCGCTGGGCTTTAATTCTTTCCCGACGCCGCCGGCCTCCCACCTCCGGGCCCACCACACGCACCAGCAAAATCCAACACGCGACTGCCAGCACTGGCGGAATGGCCCACAGCCCTAAAGCCAGTTGCCAACCGCCCCTTTGTTCCAAGGGCACAGCCACGACGGACGCCGTAGCCATCGCAGTATTACCTACCACCAGGTAGGCCATGGACATGACGGTGATGCGGAACGGGAAATAGTCCTTCACGACCGCGGGAAGTAGCGTATTAGTAAAACCCACCCCCATCAGGCCAACCATCGTGCCAATGAGGAACAGTAGTTCGTTGGGTGCAAACGTGCGCACGCCAAACCCCACGGCCGCTACAACCATGGATGCAGCGGCGGTTTTGCGAAAGGTCATTGCCCGCGACAGTGGCGCACTCAAAGCCGCTGCCAGTGCGAACATCAATGTGGGCGCCATGCCCACGAGGCCCACGAACAGAGGGGATGCCCCGAGGCTGTCCGAGACCTTGTCCGCGATCGGCGAGAACGAACTGATCGGACTGCGCAGGTTTACACTCGTGAGCAACACCGCCACTACCGCGATGACGGAAATGGTGGTGACAGCGCGTTTATCTTCTCGCCCCGAATGCTCTATCCGACCTTCGCCCACTCCGCACCTCCATCACGCCACGCCAGTTGCAGCATTGCCTCTCATCACCCTTGCTCTATCCGACCTTCGCCCACTCCGCACCTCCATCACGCCACGCCAGTTGCAGCATTGCCTCTCATCACCCTTGCTCTATCCGACCTTCGCCCACTCCGCACCTCCATCACGCCACGCCAGTTGCAGCATTGCCTCTCATCACCGTTGCTCTATCCGATCTTCGCCCACTCCGGACCGGTCTCCGCCAGCTCCGCGTCTAACTTCGCAAACAGTGGCTTTGGCTTGCTTAGCGGCGTTCCCGGCACTAGATCGATGCGCTTCCACGTGGCCTGCTGGTTCTTGTAGTCACCCATGATCACGGGGTACGCGCGACCCGCCTCCGGCACGCCCGTGCCCACAGGGTCCCGTGGGGAATCATCGGTGACTTCCAGGATCTTCGGCTGGGCGGCCCACACACCTTGGCCACCGAGGGTCTCGAAGATTTTCTGTGCACTAAACGGCAGGTAAGGGGTCATCAGGGTGTTGATATCACTCACCACCTGCAATGCCA
Organism: Corynebacterium auriscanis; assembly: GCF_030408435.1. Classification (NCBI taxonomy): domain Bacteria; kingdom Bacillati; phylum Actinomycetota; class Actinomycetes; order Mycobacteriales; family Corynebacteriaceae; genus Corynebacterium; species Corynebacterium auriscanis. The sequence continues at coordinate 1,907,673 of NZ_CP047046.1, forward strand.
CGTGCAACACCGTACCCAAGCGCTCGCGCTGCGATTCATCCTTGGCCAGCTTCCAGGGCTCCTGGGCCGCAATGTACTGATTCGCGCGCCCGGCAATACGCATAGCTTCAGTGATCCCAGCTTTGAAGCGGGATGCCTGCAACGCCTTTCCAACAACCTCAAATGCGTGAGCAGATTCATCCAAGAGGGCCTTGTCGGCGTCGAGTAAAGAGCCCAGAGGTGGCACCTCGCCGAAGTTCTTGTGCGCCATCGATACCGTACGATTAACCAGGTTGCCCCACTCGTTCGCCAGTTCGGAGTTGATACGGCGGACAAATTCGTCCCACGTGAAGTCCGTGTCCGTCGTCTCCGGGCCAGCCACGGCGATGAAGTAACGCAGTGGATCCGGTCCGAATTCCTTGAGGAAGTCGCGAACGTAGATGACCACCCCCTTAGAGGACGAGAACTTTGAACCTGACATCGTGAGGAACTCGCTGGAAACCACCTCAGTCGGCAGGTTCAGTGTGGGCTCGGCCAGCTCACCGGCTTCGCCACCCCTGGAGCCCTGCCCGGAGTATCCCAAAAGTTCCGCAGGCCAGATCTGGGAGTGGAAGGTGATGTTGTCTTTGCCCATGAAGTAATAGGCCACTGCCTCTGGGTCGTTCCACCACTTCCGCCAAGCTTCCGGCTGGCCGGTACGCCAGGCCCATTCAATTGACGCCGACAAGTAGCCCACCACGGCATCGAACCAGACATACAGCTTCTTCGCATTGTTGTCCTGCCAACCTTCGATAGGGATCGGCACACCCCAGTCGATATCGCGACTCATTGCGCGGGGACGAATGTTCTCCAACAAATTGAGGGAGAATTTCAGGACGTTGGGGCGCCAATCGGTGCGGCCCTTAAGCCACTCCGTCAATGCTTCCGCAAGGGCCGGAAGATCCAGCATGAAGTGTTCTGTATCCACGAACTCGGGGGTTTCGCCGTTGATTTTGGACACAGGGTTGATGAGATCTTCGGGGTCCAGCTGGTTTCCACACGTATCGCACTGATCGCCGCGAGCGTCAGTTGCCCCACAAATGGGGCAGGTGCCCTCGATGTAACGGTCGGGCAAAGTTCGGCCCGTGGAAGGGCTGATCGCCCCACGGGTGGTTTGGGTCACCATGTAACCGTTGTCGTAAAGGCCACGGAAGAGTTCCTGGACGACCGCGTAGTGGTTACGCGTGGTGGTACGAGTAAACAAGTCGTAAGACAATCCCAAGCCGACCAAGTCTTCAACGATGATGCGGTTGTAACGGTCGGCCAGCTCTTGAACGCTCACGCCTTCTTTTTCCGCTTGGACCAGCAGCGGAGTGCCGTGTTCGTCCGTGCCTGAAACCATGAGGACGTCATTGCCAATCATCCGCTGATAGCGGGCAAAGACGTCGGAGGGAACACCGAATCCAGCAACATGGCCGATGTGACGGGGGCCGTTGGCGTAAGGCCAAGCAACAGAGGTGAGAACACGTTGTGACATGCCTACCACATTAAGGTATTGCCACCTGCGAAGAAAAAGATGACCCCACCGCCCTGTGGAGGTGGGGGTTGAAGACCGTTGGGGTTGTTTTTACGCCAATGATTTTCATACAGCACAACTGATGCCCTACCCTGTGAAAAAATGGGGCTGACATACCCCATACAACCCACCCGTGCACACATGATTCTCTTAGGGGTCATATAAGGTTAGCTAATGTGAAGCCCATCGCCTTCAATTGATCTTGACCCTCTCACTCACGAAGGACGACCATGCAGTTAAATCGAGCCACCGAGCTAGGCATCAGGATCCTGATGCAACTGGCCGCTCTAGACGATGCCGCTAGCGCGGCCGGGGTCGCTCCCCCTCGATACACTTCTTCCAGCATTGCAGACGACATTGGTGCCCCACAAACCCACGTTGCCAAGGTTGTCTCCAAATTAGCCGAACTCGGCCTTGTGCGATCCACGCGTGGACGCACCGGCGGAGTGGCCCTGACACCCGAGGCGCTACTGAAGCCACTGGGCTCGTTGATTCGAGATTTGGAAGGCGAGCGACTGGCGAATTACCGCGTTCACGATCCCTGCCCGTTCGTACCCGAATGCGCCCTACACGCCGTATTACGTGGCGCGGCAGAGCAGTTCTTCACGATACTGGACAAGACGACCGTCGCCGATATCGTTCCTGTGTCCCCAGCAAAAGCAATGCCGGTGTAACGCGAAAGTTGCGCGACACCGGCAGCGATAAGTGCGAAACTGTCCTGGGCGGTTAATCCTTCGCCCTATTCGCAGACTTCTCCCCCACATTGAAACGGCGCACCCCGCGACCGTTCTGCTTGTTCAGATAAGCGGCCACGCGTTTTTCGCGTGCATCCCTCATGGCGTAATGCCGCTGAGCCTTGTGGTCCAAATACAGCGGGTCATTGGACAATGACTTCACGATTGCGAACATCAACGCAATAATAATCAGCACAAACGGGCTGGCCGCGATGATCGTGATGTTTTGCACATTGGTCAGGGCATCTTCTCCACCCGTCCAAATCATGACGATCGCGATGATTGCGGTCATCAATCCCCACAAGACGGTGACTTTGCGGTTGGCCTCCACACGGCCGTTTTGGGACATGGTTCCCATCACCGTCGATGCGGAATCCGCAGAGGTGATGAAGAACGTGGCCAGCAAAATCATGGCCAGCAACGAAGCCGCGTAGCCACCGGGCACAGTATCCAACAGGTTGAACAGCTGCTTCGTGGCATCTCCATCGCCCCAGATCGACTGATTCGTCTCCTCTGCATGAATGGCGGAACCACCGAAGATGGAAAACCATACGACGGTCACTGCCAACGGCACCATGAGGATAACGGTCACGAACTCACGAATGGTGCGGCCACGGGAGATGCGAGCTAGGAACATACCGACGAATGGGGACCAGGAGACCCACCAGGCCCAGTAGAAGATAGTCCATGAGCCCAGCCACTTGCCGGCACCTTCGCTGGAATCGGCGGTGCGGGCCGCCATGGAGAAGAACTCGGACAGGTAGTTGCCCAAGGTAGTGGGGATCAGATTCAAGATGACAACGGTGGGTCCCACAATCAGCAGGAACAAGGCCAGCAGACCAGCCATGATCATATTGGCATTGGAGATGTACTGAATACCTTTACCCACACCAGATGCAGCGGAAACGAGGAAGCACACACCCAGCACGATGATCACCCCGATCATCACTCCCATGCCGGGGTTAGTCCACAGGTTAGTGGCTTCCATACCTGAGGCGATCTGAGTGGCACCAATACCGAGGGATGCTGCGGTGCCGAAAACTGTCGCGAAGATCGTGAAAATGTCGATGATCTTACCCAGTGGGCCGTGGGCTCGGCGCTCGCCGATCAGCGGAATGAAGGCCGAGCTCAATAGCTGCTTCCGGTCCAGGCGGAAGGTGGTGTACGCGATAGCTAGGCCCACGATGGCATAGAGCGACCATGGGTGCAGTCCCCAGTGGAACATCGTGGTGGCCATCGATACCCCAACATCACCCGGTTCCGTTCCCGGCACACCTTGGCGGTAATAGGTCAGTGGTTCTGCCACACCATAGAACATCAAACCGATGCCCATACCGGCGGCGAACATCATGGCTACCCAAGACGCGGTGGAAAACTCCGGCTCCTCGCCATCCTTACCCAACCGAATGTGGCCGAATTTACTGAAGGCGATGAACAGGATGTAACCAACGAACACTGTGCCGGCCAAGACGAACAGCCATCCCCAATCATTGGTGATGTACGTCAGTGCCTTTCCAGAGAATGCCTGAAAGCTGTCTTTCCCCAGCAATCCCCAGGCGACCACCACCAAAGTGAGCGCGAGCGCCCCAAACGTGACGGTCCAATTGATTGGCGCATCGTCATCGAGCCGTGCCTGCTGGCTTACCTTCGGATCGTTGGCGGGATCGACGAAGGCTTCCGCCAGCGCTTGCTCTTCGGAATTTAATCTCTCCCCTTGCTGTGGGTTTCCTTGTGAAATCGTCATATTCTCCACAGTGGTGGCAGGGGGGCGCAATATCAAACCCTCCGGGACTTTTCACCGTGCGATCGCGGCCTTTCACCACACTTCCCGGCTGCATCCCTTATGCATCTTTTTCTAGCCGACGCCCCGCTAAGTCCTCTGTTCGCCCTGCTTGGGCACCTATTCTTGATCTATGTGCGTGGCGGCGGGGTGGACCCCATCCCTTCAAGGATAACAATACGGTAACGATTCCGTTCTGGGTGGCTTTACTCGCTATCCTCGCGGGCGTGCAACACAGCCTCGTACACTTCCCGCTTGCTGAGGTTGTGGCGCTTCGCGATCTCGCCTGCTGCCGCCTTCAATCGCATTCCACCGGCCACGAGCCCCTCAACTTCCCCGACCACATCAGCCGAGTCCACCCCCAGCTCTTCGGGATCCACAGCTCCAATCACCACACAGATTTCCCCCTTTACTTCCTTTGCATGAGCCCATTCGGCTACTTCGGCAGCAGAACCAGAACGAACCTCTTCGAAACGCTTGGTTAGCTCGCGGGCGACTGCAACGGGGCGTCGTGCCCCTAAAATCTCCACCGCAATATCCAAGGTCGCCTGCAAACGGTGAGGGGATTCAAAAAAACACGTAGCCGTGGTAGCAGTGAGCAAGTTGCTAAAGAATTCCCGGCGCGCGCCATCTTTGCGCGGAGCGAACCCCAGGAACGTGAAGTGGCCCATCCCCACACCCGAGAGCGCAAGCGCGGTGGGTACTGCAGAAGGACCAGGCAGGCAGGTCACCGGGACACCCGCAGCCCGGGCAGCTACAACCAGCGGGAATCCGGGATCGGAAACCGCAGGCATCCCCGCATCTGTCACCACGAGGATGCGCTTGCCGGCTTGGGCCTCTGCAACGAAATGACCGGCGCGATCGGATTCATTGTGGTCGAAGTTCGAAACCACCGTGCCGGTAATCATCACACCCAACGCATCGGCCAGCGCACGGGTGCGGCGCGTATCCTCCGCAGCGATGATATCCGCACTTGCCAAGGCATCGAGCAACCGAATGGAGGCATCCAGTGGGTTGCCCAAAGGTGTGGCTGCCAAGATGATACCCCCATGAGGGAGGGGTCGCTGTTCCTGGGCTCGATGCAAGAGGGACTCTACTGTCATTCCCCCAGCATGCCACTAGAGTTATTGGCTGTGACAGTTTCCACCCCAGAACCACGCCCGTCGAACCAAACCGATAGTGCCACGGCCACTGCCGAGAGCGGTACACAGCGCCCCGCTCTCCCCTCACGGGAGGATGTCTCTACCCCGGCGGAGCTCGGTCTGAGCCGTGCGGCGAATGATCGTGCGGCCCAGGGTGTGAGGACGTGGAGCCGGTGGGTGTGGATTCAGCTGAGCCTAGCAGTCTTCGCTGCCGTGAGTCGCTTGAGCTCGCTAGGGAAACCCACGGATGGTGGCACTCCCGTCTTCGACGAGAAACACTATGCCCCGCAATCGTGGCAAATCGCGATGAGCCAGACCAATCCCCTGATTGGTGGGATCGAGGACAACCCTGCCTACGGCTTGGTGGTACACCCGCCACTCGGTAAACAATTGGAGAGCATGGGCATGCAACTGCTGGGCTACAGCCCGGCCGGGTGGCGTGTGAGTTCTGCCCTGTGCGCAATTGCGGTTATCTTGCTAATCGCAGCCATCGCGCGGCGCATTACCAAATCGGAAGTGGCCGGAATGCTCGCCGGCATTTTCGCCCTGTGTGATGGCATCTTGTTTGTCACCGGCCGGTCAGCCATGCTGGATCATTTTCAGACCCTGTTTGTGGTGTCAGCGACGTATTTCTTGGTGCGCGATGCCCAGCAGATGGAGGGGCGGTTCCGCCGCGTTTTCGCCGAAGAACGTGTCCGTGACCACACCTTGGGCCCGCGCATGGGGTATCGCTGGTGGCGTTTCGCCGCTGGAGTGGCGCTGGCCGGTGCACTGTCCGTGAAGTGGTCGGGGCTGTATTACCTTGCTTTCGCTGGGTTGGCAATCGTCGCGATTGACTATGCCCGGCGCCGACGTTACGGGGTGCAACACCCTCTGCGTGGAACGTTGGTACTGGATAGCGCGCCGTCATTTTTTGCCTTGGTGATTGTGCCGGTCATCGGTTACATCGCCAGTTGGCGGGCCTGGTTCGCTTCGGAAACCGGGGTTTTCCGGCACGCAGTTGAAAGCGGTCGGTTTTCGGAATTGAATGAATCCGGGTTGACGTTTCTGCCCGATGTGGTGCGGAATTTCATCTACTATCACTCGTCCGTTTTGAAGTTCCATACGGCACTGACCAATTCGAATGGCCACCACCACTCCTGGGAATCTAAGCCTTGGTCATGGTTGGTGAGCAGCCGTTCGCTGCTGTACTACAGCCCTCCAGAAAAGGATGGAATTGTCCACAAAGTATTGCTGGTTGGCACCCCTGCAATCTGGTGGTTGTGTGTACCCGTAATCCTGTGGGGCGTATGGTGCCTGCTCATTCACCGCGATATGCGCTGGGCTGTCCCCGTGATCGGCTTTGCCGCGGGATTCCTACCGTGGCTGCCCACGCTAGATCGTCAAATGTACCTGTTTTACGCCGTGAACCTTGCTCCATTCTTGGTTATTGCGTTGGCGTTGGCCTGTTGCCAGCTTCTGCACACGGCGCGGGCGGAAAACAAGCGGTGGCCGGTCGTGCTCGTTGTTGGCTACGTGGCCGTGGTGGTGTGGAACTTCCTGTTCTTCCTACCGCTGTATACCGGTATGCCAATGACCAACGCGGAGTTCGCCGCGCGCATGTGGCTACCAAGCTGGCGGTAGCTAAGGCGGGCAACCGCCAAGAGCGCCTGCTGCTACAACATACCTACGCAGGCCGTTTTCACCCTAGCGGCGAGTTATTTACCCGAATCCACATCCCGGAAGCGTTGCGGTTCCTTATCCCCCAACCGGAACGAGGAATGCTCATCCAAATCAGCTGCGGAGAAATTAATTGGCCGGGCCGCTAAAGCGCGCCACGAGTGGCGCAGGGGTGTGAACATATGGTTCCGGCCTATCCAGCAGACCAACAAGGCCACGACCGCGCACAGGTGCACCAACAATCCCCACAAGGGGTTCGCAAACAACCCGCGCCCAGTGGTGACACCCACAAACTCGATGACAACCTCACGTGTGGCAAAACCGGCACCGAACGCCCACTGCGCCAAATAGATCGGCAAGATCGCACTGGAGACTTTCGGGCGCGCCGCGGCCCATGCAATACCCACCGCCAAAGCGAACTTGTCCACCGCGTTATCCATGATCAGCCTGGTGATGATGGGCCCGTTGGCGTCGTTATCCAAAACAGCAGGATTAACCGGAGTGGCAAACAGCAGCAGGCCAGCCCACGCCAAGTAAACCCCAGCTACCAAAATGAGGACTATGCGAGCAATTGTCATGGGCAGTTGCCGGTTCGTCACCCCAGAAGCGACAACGGGCATGGTATCGGCTGCAGCAAGAATGTGATCGGTGATCTTGGCTGGGTCTGGGGCGTGGTCGGCGACCTGGGACTGCGAATCGATAGAGCCAATGGTGAGGGAACGCCCTAGTGCCGTCACGGTGGTGTACCAACGCTGACACTCCTCACACACATCGAGGTGAGCGTCAATGACCTCATCGGGCAGCTCGGAGCGCTCGCCATCAAGCCGTGCAGACAGTGCAGCGCGTACCTGTTCACAGTCCACAGTGGCTCACCACATTCCTTCGTCAAGTGATCCGATTTCCGTAAGTGGCCAGGCGCTTGGGCCCAACACCGGTGGTTGTTTTCAGCGCTGTGGTTAAGCAAACCGCGCAAGCGCACGATCCAAGCTCGCCCGCCCGGCACCAAACACCACGATCATCAGCAAACTGGCCATCAACACAAGAATGTATTCCATACCGCCATCAGACACATAAAAGCCATGATGAGAAAACTGAAAATACAGCATGGCAGCGGCTATAACGAACAGCACGCCAGCGGCAGCTGTAGTAAGCACCCCGGCGATCAACATAGCCCCACAGAACATGAAAAGCACGGACACGGTCCATGCAAACACGCTGGGGTTGGGATAGCCCACACGGGCGAATTCGACGATCGTGCTGTTGTCTCCCACCATGCCCACACCGAAGACGTTGCGCCAACCGTGAGCGATGAACACCACCCCGAGGATGGCACGCAAAATGAACAGCGCGGTATCGCGCACAACTGGATGGTTCATTTAGACCGCGCGGATGTGACCGTTGTAGTAATCCCGCTCCTCATCGCCGTTGAAGAAGAAGTCGTGGCTGTCCACAACGGCGAGGTTGTGCAGCTCGGCATCTGCTTCATCCGGTTCAACGATGACGGCGCCGGGGCGCATAAGCCGTGCGGGGATCACACCCAATTCCTGGTCTTCCGTGTTACGTACACCCAACCGGGCGCGGCGCATCCGGGCCAGACGTCGACGACGCAGCTTGGCCTCCTCGATGGCGTTCTTGCGCAGGGCAATGAGGTAGAACGCAGTCATGGCGGTCATCACAACGGGCAACAGCCACGATGCACCTCCGCGCCAGAATGCTAGGGCTAGCGTCAGCACGAGAAGCGCAACCATACCCAGCAGCACGTGCTTGCGGCGCTGCTGACGGCGACGGTTTGCCGCGGCACTTGCCACCGGGTCGAAAACCCCGCGGCCGCGCCGGGATGCGATGTAGTTAATGTCATCTTCAGAGAGCTCCATGGAGTCGTAGAGTTTCTCCACGGGACGAGCAGTACCAACGGTAGCCAATTCCCGGACGTGATCGTCCCGTCCGCGTTCGTCATCGAAATCCACGCCGCGGAGAACTCCGGCGGGTACCTCCACAGGCTGGGGATTGATCGCCTCGACGCCCTCGTGTGCCTCACCGGTGTTGTCTGCATCGGTCGTGTCAGCTTCGTCGCGAGCGCCATCCACACGGCCCGCCAACGTGTCTGCCTTGCGAACTTTCTCCTCCGCTTCGCTGTTCGACTTTGCAGTCTTTTTGCGCTGTAGAGCTGCGACAACGTCTTCCTCGGCGATAGGGCCGAACTCCCCCGTATCGGTTTCATCGTGGGACTTGTACGAGTTGGCATCGACCTTTCGGGCCACACCGTACTCGGCGACTGCGACCGAACCATCATTGGCCGTGTCGCCGTTGGTTTTCATATCCCCGGCGGGGGCGTTCTTGGCCGCATCCTCATTGGCTGAGTCATCAGCCACGGCATCCCCGCGGACTTCCTCGATAACCTCGCCGTCGATCACGTCGCTGTCCTCAGCTTCCGCGTCAGCCTCGTCGCCTTGTGCTCCCACGGCCTCTACCGCATGACCATCCTGGCGTGCTACGGCCACGCTCTTGCCCGGAGTGCGCTGCGAGGATTCCGTGCCCTCGTCATCCAACAGCACGTATTCCGGTTCGGCATCCACCAGTTCCAGCTCTTCACCGCTGTCATCAACGGTGTACAGCGCCGGCGATGGGCGCAGCTTGCGCTTTTTGCGCAGCTCCGCACCGCCCGAATGTACGAGGCGTGTCTCGGTCAAGGCCTCAGAAGTCTGCCTTACTGGGCGGCGATTAAACAGCACCAAGGGCGTTAACAGGACGATCCAAACGACGGCAATTAGAAGCAGTGAACCGGGCACGAGTCTCGCTTCTCCTCAAATTGATAGGGCAATAGCTCCCCGCAGCGTTTTCGCCTCCGGGAACGTGGTGATAAAGATATTAAGCAACGCTATCCACGCTAGCGTTTTCAGTCGCAATCGGCCCTCAAGCCACGCCGATAAGCACCCCATCATTAAGCAATTTGCGCACCAGCGTGCCGTGGGCAGCGATCTCCTCCATCGTCACAGCAACCAGTAGATGATCGGTCCATTCCCCATTGATGTGCAGGTTTCGCAACAAAGTCCCCTCGTGGCGGAACCCCGCCTTCTCCAACACCTTGCGCGAGGCAATGTTTTCCTCCATCACGGTCGCCTCAATCCGGTGCATATCCACGTTGCGGAATGCATGGTCCACTCCCAACGCCACGGCCGCGGTGGCAACCCCCTGGCCTTGGACGCCGCTGTATACCCAGTACCCGACCCAGCAACTTTTGATCGCCCCGTGCTGAATGTTCCCTAACGTCAGCTGGCCGGCGAACCGACCATCTACTTCAATGGCCATGGGCACGACCGCTCCCCGGTCTGCCCACTGCATGAGGTTGCGATAGGTGTACTTCCACCCTTGAGTGTTGTGAGCCTGTTCCCACCCACTCGTTGCGGTCGGCTCAACGGGTTCCAACAATCGGCGGTCGGCAATTCTGTATCGACGCCATGCCACGCCATCCCCACGTTCCAAATTCCGTAGGTGCACACGTCGCCCTGACTTCGTGATGACGGTTGGGGTGTCCACCGGCCACCCCAACCTGCCGGTGCTCGCTCCGGTAAGGAAACTCAAAAAGTTCATGATGCTACCTACCCCCGGGTCGCTGAACGCGTGAACACGACCCCGCTAGGCCCGGTTCGTCAGGAACATCACATCAACCACCGAACCCGGCGCGATGTGGGCTACGTCCACCGGAACCACAATCAAACAGTTCGCCCGGCCGTGGCTACCCAACAGATGTGTTGGCTCGCCGCCATCGGCGGCTCCCAATGGATCCACCAAGAAGTCACCGGTATCCCGATCGCGCATCAGCTGGCCACGAATAAATCCCCTTCGGTGCGGCGCGGATTCAATAGAAGCGATGGTGCGTGCTTGAACCACGCGACGGTTCGACTGGCGTTGACCGCGAATGAGCTGGATTAGTGGGCGCACCATGACTTCAAAAGCCACCAGCGCAGCCGACGGGTTAGCCGGCAGCAGGAATGTCGGCACCTTGTCGGCGCCAAGGGTTCCAAAGCCCATGACGGACCCGGGGTGCATGGCAACACGTGTGATCTCCAGCTCGCCTAGCTCTGCAAGAACCTCTCGCAGCTCTTCGCTGGCGGTACCGCCCACTGCACCGGTGATCACCACAACTTCAGAACGGATGAGCTGGCCTTCGATGATGTCCTTCATCCGGCGAGGCTCTCCCCCGACGATTCCCAGGCGGTGCACTTCTGCACCTGCTTCTCGCCCTGCTGCGGTGAGGGCATAGGAATTGACGTCGTAGATCTTGCCGAGGGATGGTTCGCGATCAATATCGATCAGCTCTTGCCCAAAAGCCATTACGGCCATACGTGGCCGTGGATACACCAGCACCTTCGACCGGCCCACACCGGCCAACAATCCGACCTGAGCAGCGCCGATGACTGACCCCTGCTCCACGACCACATCGCCAGGTTGCACGTCCGAACCCTTGCGGTGGACGAATTCCCCCGGCTGGAGCAACTCTTGCGGAATGATGCGGCGACCCTGAGTTTCCGCCCAATCCAGGGGCAGCACGGCGTCGGCCAAAGTAGGTAAAGGGGCACCTGCGTGAACCCTGACGCACTGCCTAGGCTGCAAACGAACCGGTCGGTGGGATCCCGCTGTGACCTCACCGACGATAGGCAGCGCGGTGCGACGTGCTGGTTGGTCGTCGCTGGAATCGGCGCCCTCCGATGGCTCCCCATCAACCGGAGTGGGATCCAGTGCCTGACGGATGTCCACACACCGAACGGCATAACCGTCGATGGCAGCCTGATCGAATCCAGGGAAGTGTTCCGTGCCTTCTACCTGCTCAGCGCACCTCAAACCCAGAGCCTCGGAAATGGCCACACGCACGGGTTCGGGGGTGACCGCAGCAGCTGTGATGGTTGCCAGCTGCTCCTCAACTGTCCGCATTACTTTGGGGTTCCTTCCTCGACCTTAGACTGCACTCGGCGGGTGGGGCCGGGTGGTTAGGAGAGATTTTTAGCTATCTTCTTCCGCCAGACGTTGATTCAACCAGTTCCGCAGCGAAGGACCGTAAGTATCATCCTTGAGGGCAAAGTCCACGCAAGCGCGAATATATCCACCAGGGTTACCGAGGTCATGGCGCTGACCGTGGTGGACCAAAATGTGCACTGGGTGCCCCTCCGTAATCAGCAGCTCAATGGCATCGGTGATCTGGATTTCCCCACCCTTGCCGGGTTTAGTGCGGCGTAGGGCATCAAAGATGCCGCGGTCCAATAGGTAACGCCCGGTAGCTACGAAGTTACTGGGAGCCTCGTCAATGTCAGGCTTTTCCACCATCGCCTTGACGGCCTTAACGTTTTCCTCACCGGAGTCCTCGATATCGAACACACCGTACTTGCTGACGTCCTCGCGCGGCACTTCAAACGCACACAACACGGATCCACCAAACTTCTGGCGGATAGCCAGCATTTGATCCATCGCACCGAATGGCAAAACCAGATCATCCGGCAGCATAACGGCAAAGCAGTCTTCTTCGTCATCAAGCACAGCCTCCGCCAGCCCAATCGCGTGCCCCAGCCCCAAGGGCTTTTCCTGCTCCACGGGCACAACATCAATCAGGCCATCGACGGCGCGAACTTTATCCAGCTGGGTTTGCTTATCGCGCGCCTCGAGAGTTTCCTCGAGCTCTAAGTCAGTGCGAAAATGCGCCATGATCCCGTCCTTTTTGGGAGCGGTGATAATGGCCAGACGGTCCGCTCCCGCAGCAGCGGCTTCATTCGCGATCAATTCGATGCCGGGAGTATCCACCACGGGCAGGAGTTCCTTAGGGACCGTTTTGGTCGCAGGCAGGAACCTAGTTCCAAGACCAGCTGCGGGAACAACCACAGTGCGAACACGCGCCGGTGCCGTGTTTTGATCAGTCGTAGGGGTAGAAGACATGCCAAGAATCGTACCGTTAATCGCAGGTATTTCGCGTTAACTACACTCCCGATTCATCATTAAGTTGACGGTCGCTATGAGTTTTTCTGCCAAATCTTCCCCGCGCCCTACGTCCCGCCCCGAACCACTGCTAAGAGTAGGTTTTGTGATTATGGACACGATAAGGGAGCAGAAACGTCAACTTCGCCGGGAAATACGGCAGCGGCGACGCGCCGTGCCCGCACCCGAGCGTCAATCCCGCGATACGGCAATTCAGAATAATCTGCGCGAGTTTTTAACACAGGTCGACCCCTCCGCAGTGTGCGCCTACTCCCCCATGCCCGGCGAACCAGGTGGCGCTGACCTGCCGGAATTCATCCGTCGTTGCCTTCCTTCCGAGGTTCCCATTTTCTTGCCCCGCGTGGTTTCCTTGGATGGACAGAAACTGGAGTGGGCCGAGTACACCGGTGAGCTATCAGTGAGCGATTGGGGAATCCCCGAGCCTGTGGGACCAGTTGTTTTGGATGTGTTCATGAAAGACCCGCTGATTATCTTGCCCGCACTTGCTATAGACTGTTACGGACGTCGACTGGGACAAGGCGGAGGATTCTACGACACCTTCTTTTCCCACAAACCTCCAAGAATCGTTTCTTGTGCGGTTGTCGACGATACCGAACTCATCGACCACGTTCCCACGGAAGACCACGACCTGACTGTGGGCTACATCATCTCGGGGACTGCCGTGGTCCAAAAGAAAGGAAATTAAGGCATGCTTAAGGGCTTCAAGGACTTCATCATGCGTGGCAACGTGATCGAACTCGCGGTCGCAGTTGTCATGGGTACCGCATTCACCGCGATTGTTACCGCTTTCACCAAGGGGATCATCGATCCCCTACTCGCTTCTATCGGTGGCAGCCCAGACATTGGATTTGGGTTCTTCGTCCGCGAGGGGAACCCAGCGACCTTCATCAATATCGGCGCCATCATCACTGCGATCATCAATTTCTTGATCGTGGCCGCAGTCATTTACTTCGTAATGATTGCGCCAATGAATAAGCTGGCTGAGATCACTGCCCGCCGCAAGGGCATCGCTCCTGAGGAAGCTGCAGCGACGGACGTTGAACTGCTGACCGAGATCCGTGACCTGCTGCGCGAGCAGCGCGCGGGGCAAACCGACCCAGCCCTGCAACAGCGCTTGGACCGGGCAGAGACGATGACCCCAAACGGCGACGACGCCACTGAGGCCACTGCTAACAAGTACGGCCGCCACGCTGAGTAATTAAGACCCCAGTGCGGGGGCTTGTACTCCCGCCAACACTCACGCACCCCAGTGCGGGGGCTTGTACTCCCGCCAACACTCACGCACCCCAGTGCGGGGGCTTCTGTTCCCGCCAAAACTCATCATCGAACGAGTGACTAGTTCGGCGTGGGGACGTTGAGCCCGTGGCGTCAAAATGTGAAGTGCGCCCTTGGCCCTTTGAACCTAGAGTTCCGAAAGAGCGGCGAGCGAGGCGGCGGGGAGTTTTAGACACGGCGTTAATGGCTAGACGTTGTAGGGGGAGTTGCACACTGTGCGGGGGGAATCTTGCGGTGGGGAGTAAACACTGCGGCGGTGGGTTAAACGTTAAGTTCGCCGATGACGTGACGAACCAGCGGACCCAACGTAGCCATACCGTCGCGGATCGCCTCCCGAGATCCAGCAATATTCACAATCACGGTAGAGCCCGATACTCCGGCAATGCCCCGCGAAAGACCCGCATGCAGGGAGTTCGCAGATAGACCGGAGGACCGAAGAGCTTCGGCAATACCCGGAATCCTGCGGTCCAGTTCCTTCTGTGTCGCCTCGGGCGTTTTATCCCGTGGCCCCACCCCGGTACCACCAATGGTCACAACCAAGTCCGTGCCACCGACCACGCCGGTTTGGATAGCTTGACGGATGGCAGCCTTACGACTTTCAACCTCGAGGATTGCATCGACAAGGAAGTCCTCTTCAGACAGTAACTCCCCGACCAACTCCCCAAAACGGGCATGTTTTTCCGGCTGGTCCGTGACGATGACCACCATGGCGTGCAGGAGCGCGCGCCGAGTGGGGTCTTGATACATTCGGGCTTCGGCATCCAAGGTGTGGAAGAGTGCGTCATCGGGTTCCGGAATATCGCCGGTCACGCGCTCTAGTTCCTCGTTATCCACTTCCCCAACTTTTGGGATGTTCATGGGCAATAGAAATCTTCCGGTCGGGCTTACACTGGAAATGTCCAATTAACCGTATCCCGCCAATAACGTGGCTGTACAGACAAGCGCCAATTTATGGGGGATGACGGGGGATAGCAGGAGTTCTACCTAGAACCGAGTGTGACCTCGATCTTCTCTTCATCCCCGCTGCCCTTAGGCAATACGGTCAAGGTCACGGTATCGCCGACCCGGTGGGAACGGATGGCCGCGATGAGTCCAACCCCACCCTCAACCAAACGATCATCTACCTTTATAACGATATCTCCATCTTTAAGACCGGCCTTGGCCGCGGGACTGCCTTCGTTCACACGCACGATCTGCGCGCCTTGGTTAGGCGAGTTTGGGCTAGTGTTCACTTGAGCGCCAATTGCGGGATGTTCAACCTTCTTCTTGTCGATCAACTGCTTGGCGATATCTTGTGCCTGATTGATCGGGATAGCGAAGCCCAAGCCAATAGAACCGGACTGCTGACCTTCGCCACCGCCGAGCGTCGCAATGACCGACGGAATACCGACCAGTTCGCCGGCCATGTTGACCAGCGCGCCACCGGAATTACCGGGGTTAATCGCAGCATCGGTTTGAATTGCATCGATCAGCGAGGCCTCGCCACCCTTTTCACCGCCGGCCTGCACCGGGCGGTTTTTGGCGGAAACAATGCCAGTGGTCACCGTGGAAGACAGCCCCAAAGGAGAGCCGATGGCGACGACGTCTTGGCCCACATTGAGCTTGTTCGAATCACCGAATTTGATGGGTGTTAGATCGGTCGCACCTACCGCCTTGATCACAGCCACATCCGTTGTCGGATCCGCCGCCACCAACTTCGCCTTGAGCACACGGCCGTCATTGAGCTGCACGGCGATCTGGGCCACACCGTCCTCGGCGCCGGCAACGACGTGGTTGTTGGTGACGATCAAACCATCATTACTAATAATCGACCCGGACCCATCAGCGCCGGAACTGGCGGTTTTCACTTGGATGGAGACCACGCTGGGTAGTACTTTAGCGGCTACTTCTTCCACACTGCCCTGCGCAGGTGGGCGCCCACTAGTGTTCTTCGTATCACTCGTGGGCTTTTTCTCATCGAACGATGTAGAGGAACTGGAAGTGTAACCGGTCCCGTTCAATTCGTTTCCCACAACCGCGGTGGCTGCACCGGCGACCAAGGAACCAGCTAGCACCATCGCCACCAGGGTGGCAGTTGACCAGCGCTTGGGTTGCTGCGGTGGCGGAAACTGGGCTGTCTGGAACTGCGAGGAGGCAGGATGCGACGCAGTTGGGTACGAAGACTGAGGGTGAGGCGATACCTGGCCCGGGCCGGACATGTAAAGGCCCTGCGCATCGTGCTGGCTCACGCCGTACTGGCCCTGCGCATCGTGCTGGCTCACGCCGTATTGTGTGGTGTCGTTTTGGGTTGATCCGGACTGTGTGGTGTCGTTTTGGGTTGATCCGGACTGTGTGGTGTCGTTTTGGGTTGATCCGTATTGAGATGTGTCGTGCTGGGATGTACCTGACCGCTGGGGAGCCTGCGCACCATACGGGGTCGAACCGTACTGGGATGAACCAGATTGCTGCGACGCCTGCGCACTCGGTTGCTGAGGCGATGGCTGACCGTCGAACTGCCCCTGGTCCCAGGAGCCCGTGCCGTAATCATTCCCGCCGGGGTTGTTCGTCGTCATGTTGTTCAGCCTTCCATCTTTCATTAATTATTCGTGCACGAAATGCGCTGCCTCAGTGGGAGTTATTCCGCTCTGCTGGGGCTGTGTGACCATTCGGCGCATCGAGCTCTGCTGAGCTGTGTTGCTCTAGGAACGTCGAGCTCCACTGAGCTGTGCGGCCTTTCGAAGTGCCGGGCCCGCTCTTTTACACACGAGCTATATTGTGCTCCCGAAACGTAAAAACCACCCCACACTCGGCTGCAGGCTCACTTGGAAGTCCAATTTACCTGCGCTTCAAACATTCAGTTGACACACAGCAAACATCCAGCCTACCCCTGCGGCACGCTAGCTCCACTGCCGCGTGAGTAATGTGCTGTCCCTACGGTGCGTAGGGCTCGCTGCCCTCTACCGAGAAGGGAGTCTAACGCCCGTTGCGGCGCAAGGGATTCACTTGTCTTCTTTATCGACACCCACCTCCACAGCTAAGGCAGTACCAACTCCGCCCCTTGCGATGGCCACCTCACTTGTCTTCTTTATCGACACCCACCTCCACAGCTAAGGCAGTACCAACTCCGCCCCTTGCGATGGCCACCTCACTTGTCTTCTTTATCGACACCCACCTCCACAGCTAAGGCAGTACCAGCTCCGCCCCTTGCGATGGCCGCCTCACTTGTCTTCTTTATCGACGCCCCCTTCTACCGCCATGACGGGATCCCCCGGCAGCCGCACAACCATCATCGCTCCCCCATCGTCACTTTCGTCGGCGCGGATGCTGCCACCGTGGCGTTCCACCATATGTTTCACAATGGACAGCCCCAAGCCCGAACCGGGCATGGACCGCGAGCTAATGGAGCGATAGAAGCGGTCGAAGACACGCTCGCGCTCGCCCTCGGGTATGCCAGGGCCACTATCGGATACGCGCAACTCCAGCTCCCTGCCAGCAGGAATCATGTCGATACGGACAGTGCCATCTGTGGGCGACCACTTGGCGGCATTATCCAGCAAATTGAGAAGTGCGCGACTCATGCCAAAACTGTCCCCTTCCAACGTCCACTCCACCTTGCGGAACTCAAACCGTACATCAGGGCGGCGGCGCTGAACGCGCCCAATGCAGCCCTCCAAAATATTTGCAACGTCGACGGTGGCAAGGGGCACTTCGTGTGTTTCCTCGCGAGCCAATTCCACTAAGTCACCGATGAGGGAACTCATCTCTTCAATCTGCGCAATCACATCTCGCTCGATATCCGCACGATCTTCATCGCTGATCGTCGCCTGTTCATTTTTGGATGCCTGCATCAACAGTTCGATGTTTGTGCGCATCGACGTCAGGGGTGTTTTCAGCTCATGCGAGGCATCTGCGACTAGATTGCGTTGCTTCGTTTGGGCATCCTCGAGTGCGCTCATCATGTCGTTGAAGGATTGGGTGAGCGAGCTGAGTTCGTCGTGACTGTAGACCGTAATCTTGCGCAGTTCACCAGTTTCCGTTACGCGGTCGGCAGCGCGCCTGAGCCGTCCGATGGGCTGCAAACCAGCATTCACAATCGCGATACTCAGAATGATCGCGCCCACGGCCCCCGACACGCCTACGAGCACCAAGACCAGTTCAAGCGCATTCAGCGTCTGCTTCGTAAGCGCTAGGTCTTGGGCCACCACAATCACGCGCCCGTCGACGGTTCGCACGGCGAACAGGCGTTCGCTATCGGTGGTATCAAAATTGAAGGGTTCTTCACCCCTCATTACGGAAATCTGCGGTGAGCGCAGAACGGATTCGAACTGGCGGATCGGAGTGGACTGGCCGGTGTGGCTGGAAGGAATGATCATGATCCGCATGTTGCTTGACACTTCATGGAATCGAGGCGTGTATTCCCCGTTGGCGTCGTAATCATCAGGAAAGGGTTGCTCAGAACGGTCAATTGCCGCCTGCGCGCGTGTTTGCAGGTTTTTGTCCAGTTCCGTGTAGAGAACCTGGCTCACCGACGTATACGCAGTAATCGTGATTACCAAGATGGTGATGAGCACCATGAGGGCAACGAGGATCGAAAGGCGCGCCCGCAGCGATAAGCCGCGGACAGAGAAACGAGCGACATGCAGCCAGGATGGCCGGCCAAACTTGCCTCCTACCCTGCTGGATGACGCTCGGTCTTCAAAGAGATCTTCATCCCGCCCCTCCGCGGAGCGCCGATCCCAGGGGGAGGCTTCAGCAGGAAGCCTCCGGAGAATCATGGGGCTGTCTCACGCAAGACGTACCCCACTCCGCGAACCGTATGGATAAGGCGGCTTTCCCCTTCTAGTTCAGTCTTCTTACGCAAGTACCCGATATAAACCTCCAGCGCATTGCCCGAGGTAGGGAAATCATAGCCCCAGACCTCTTCCAAGATGTTGTTGCGGGACAGAACCTTACGCGGGTTTCGAATAAGCAATTCCAGCAACGCAAATTCGGTGCGGGTCAAGCTGATTTGGCGCTCACCCCGGCGCACATCGCGAGTATCTGGGTTCAGCGTAAGGTCTTCGAACCGCAGTGGTTCATGGCTTTGCGCCTCGTTAATCGCGGGTCGAGTTGCCCGACGGAATAGGGATCGAGTGCGTGCCAGCAATTCCTCGAGAGCGAATGGCTTCGGCAAGTAATCATCAGCACCGGCATCGAGACCGGCGACGCGTTCAGAGACTGCATCGCGAGCAGTGAGCAGGAGAATCGGAATGTCGTCACCGTGACTACGCAATTCGCGGCATACTTCCAAACCGTCACGTTTTGGCATCATGACGTCCAGGATTGCCAAATCAGGACGTTCAGACGCAATCTTTTCCAACGCTTCCGCACCATCCGTGGCAAGAACCACGGTGTAGCCATTGAAAATGAGCGATCGGCGAAGGGATTCGCGAACCGCCTGATCGTCATCGGCAACAAGAATTTTCATGTGCACCATTTTGCCCCGTCCCCGTGCGATGTGTAAACCGGTGACGCCCGACCTGCCGTTGTGAGCGCAGCCTCAGGGTAACCTACGGTTTTCCTTTTGCCTTACTTACCTTCTACTCAATATCGAAGTAGCACACACGCGGAGCTACATCGGCATCCAATGGAATTGGTAGCGACCTACCCCGACCGATTCACCCCATACCTGTAGAAACCAAACCACCACACACAAAACTTGTCACGCCCACTCGTTCACAGAATCACGCAGCCCGTTGTTTGTTAGATGCAGCCCGTTATTTGTTAGCCGCAGCCCGTTATCTTGTTAACAGTTCCCCGCATTATGAACGGCGTGGGTGGATCACCCGCCGCCCACTTACTAGTTCGCACCCCAATCAACCACGCACCCGTTCACGCAATTGACCATCCCACCCCGGCCAACCACCCTTACCGCGATCGACCAACCACGCACCCGCTTACATAATTGACCATCCCATCCCAGCCAATCACCCGTACCGCGATCGACCAACCATGCACCCGTTCACGCAATTGACCATCCCACCCCGGCCAACCACCCTTACCGCGATCAACCAACCACGCACCCGCTCACACAATGTGCAGCAGAACTCTGACAAAATGACCGGTGGGGTCTAGTGGTGAATGCAACACCCTGATTTGTTCATGAGGTGTTGATGATGTCCTACACTCCCGATCCTGCTGTTGTTGCTGCTTTCGACCTGATCGCGAACCACCGCTACAGCGCACTGCACGCAGCCCAAGCCACCGGCTGTACCGACCGTGCGTTGCGGGACTACATCACAAGCCAAGGTGCGCGCCTTGCGCGGGGACGTGGTGGTGGTGGTCTTGCCACCCACAAGACAACCACCCAGATGATGGTCATGTTCTTAGCATGTGCTGGGCGAAGTGATCACGATATTGCCGCCAGAACTGGTGTCCACCCAGTTACCGTGTACCGGTGGGTACATAATTCTGTCATGCCTGTGCCCCGCCCGTCGGTATCGTCGACAAGTAACCGTGATCAACCCATTGTGTTGTCAGTAGACCCCGTGGTGGTGAATTATCAGCCAGCGACAGTCAAAGTCGGCCGGGGTATGCGCTTAACCGCGTTCGACAGGGTCTACATCAAGTTTTGCCTAGATCAGAGTTATTCCATCCGCCGCACCGCCCGACAACTCGGCAGGCATCCCAGCGTGATCAGCCGCGAGGTCACCCGCAACAGTATCGACGGGGTGTATCACCCACTGATAGCCCAGCAACGCAGCATCGATGCAGCCAAACGCCCGAAACCGCGAAAACTTGATGCTCATACCACGTTACGACGTATCGTCATTCGACTGCTTGAACCGGCAGGTCTCACCGAGACGTATCGTAGCTAGGCTGAAACGTTTATCCGGCATTCATCAGGAGTTGACCTTGTCACACGAAACGATGTACCAAGCCCTCTACGTCCAAGCAGCTGGTGGGCTACGCCATGAGTTAACCGTCGACTACGCCCTTTCGATCAGGTCGCACAGGACGACGACCCCGCTCGAAGCTACCGACTCGCGGGCGCGGGGCGAAACCATGGGTTCATGGCGCGACAATACTCCACCCGCCCACCACACGCTGCTGACCGGGCAGTGCCAGGGCATTGGGAAGGTGATCTCGTGTGAGGCGCTCAGGGTGGAAAGCACGCGATCATCACCTTGATAGAACGGCATAGCCGGTTGTTCATGGCCAGGTTGTTAACCACCGATCACACGTCCCAGACCGTGGTCACCGCGTTGAAAGACATGCTCGGGCAGATCAACCAGATGGCTATCGCCCCAGACCGTCGCGTCCAGACCCTGACCTGGGATCAGGGCGCGGAAATGGATGCCAGTGGTCAGCTGGCCGAACATTTTGAGGGGTTGAAGCTCTACTTCTGCGATCCGCACTCCCCATGGCAGCGGCCGAGTAACGAGAATATTAATGCCGAGCTACGCCGATTCATTCCGAAAGGCACCGATCTTGCCACGGTGACCCATGAGCAACTCCAGGAATATGAAGACCTCATCAACGACACTCCACGGGTGGTGCTAGATGGACTGACCCCGAGGGAAGTATTCTTTAACCTCGACCCATCCGAAGATGTTGCATTCACCGCCTGACCCTTCCACCCATATTTGTTGGACTTCTGCTGCACATTCGTTGTTCAACGCAAGAATTCCGGCGCCCGGGGCGTTCGAAAGAGCCTCGTATACCCTTCCGAACCACGCACCCGCTCACACAATTGGCCATCCCACCCCGGCCAACCACCCTTACCGCGATCAACCAACCACGCACCCGCTCACACCCAACCAACCACGCACCCGCTCACACAATTGACCATCCCACCCCGGCCAACCACCCTTACCGCGATCGACCAACCACGCACCCGCTCACACCCAACCAACCACGCACCCGCTCACACCCAACCAACCACGCACCCGCTCACACAATGTGCAGCAGAACTCTGACAAAATGACCCATTTTTGTTGGACTTCTGCTGCACATTTGTTGTTCAACGCAAGAATTCCGGCGCCCGGGGCGTTCGAAAGAGCCTTGTACACCCTTCCGAACTACGCACCCGCTCACACAATGTGCAGCAGAACTCTGACAAAATGACCCATTTTTGTTGGACTTCTGCTGCACATTTGTTGTACAACGCAAGAATTCCGGCACCTGGGGCGTTCGAAAGAGCGTCGTACATCCTGCCGAACCGCGCCCCGTGCACCCTTCCGAACCGCGCCTCGTACATCCAGTCGAACTGCGCCTCTAACATCCTTTCGAACTACGCCTCTTGCACCCTGCCGAACTGCGCCTCGTATCCCCTTCCGAACTGCGCCTCTAACATCCTTTCGAACTGCGCCTCTTACATCCTGCCGAACTGCCTACCCTCCTCGGCACCCTCACAACCAGCCGATTACACGCCAATCCCAAACGACTCTTTGGCATACGGAAACCAACATCGGCGACATTGGGAAACAAGATTCGCACAGCCCTAACCACCTCACCTGCAGAGGTGACAATCTACAAAGGAACACCCAGCCCCGCGCCCAAAAGACAGCAATACACGCACTCATCTCTAGAGCCAGTGCACCTGACCACCACAGCGGTCTTGGCCTATCAGCGAGTTGCCGTAAAAAGCGAAAAGCCGGACCAATAGACGAGACGAATACACGAGAAGCGAAGCGGAAAGCGAAGCGGAAAGCGAAGCGGAAAGCGAAGCGGAAAGCGAAGCGGAAAGCGAAGCGGAAAGCGAAGCGGAAAGCGAAGCGGAAAGCGAAGCGGAAAGCGAAGCGGAAAGCGAAGCGGAAAGCGAAGCGGAAAGCGAAGCGGAAAGCGAAGCGGAAAGCGAAGCGGAAAGCGAAGCGGAAAGCGAAGCGGAAAGCGAAGCGGAAAGCGAAGCGGAAAGCGAAGCGGAAAGCGAAGCGACTGCGCAAGAAGCGATACAAATAGGCGAAACGAACAAAAAACTGCCCACCGGAGAACCCCGTAGGCAGTTTTGGTGTTTACGCTTGGCCCCACAATCACCGCGAGGCCCACACACGCTAGTCGAGGTCGATCAGACCCAGCTGAGCAGCCTTCACCAGTCGACGCGGGATCTGAACCTCTTGGCCCTGAACCTTCACGTTGGAAAGGGCGACATTGTCGGCCTTCCACTGGGAACGACGGGAGTGGGTGTTTGCGCGGGACATGCGACGCTTTGGTACAGCCATTATTGAACCCTTCTCTTTCTCTCTTGCTTACTTCTTCTTGCGGCGGGCCATCGAGCCGTAGCGACGCTGGAACTTCTCCACGCGACCTGCGGTGTCCATCACACGTTGTGCGCCGGTCCAGAATGGGTGAGACTCACTGGTGACGTCCACAACGATCAGTGGGTACTCGTTGCCGTCTTCCCACTCAACAGTGCGCTCAGAAGTGGCGGTGGAACGAGTCAGGAACTGGTGTCCGGTGCTCGCATCCTTGAAAACCACTGCGTGGTAATCAGGGTGGATATCCTTCTTCATAATTAATCCCTCAGGTTTTCTACATCGGGTCGGTCCATGAATCATTTCTGACAGCGTGGTCGTGCCCGAGTCGGGTTAGAATTACAACTCTCCCCGGGTGTTACCGAGGATTCGTACAATCGATGAATCTTAGTTCTTCCTGCCCCCAATTGGAAATCCGACCCCTACTGCAGGCGAGATGGGGCGTCGCGAGGGGCGTCGGATAGAGATCTGCGGAGCAGGTGAAGACAAGGCGCCTGGAGCAATTAGGTTTTGGGCACCCCATTGCGGTAAAGTCTACCCCCGCTGTTGTCTAAGTAAACGTCATCACCGTTTCATCGTGCAGCTCCGCACGCTCTCACCGGCCCGTCTAACCGTGTGATTGCAGTCGCGACGAGCCACTTTTGAATGCGGTGGAAGGAGAAAACCCATGTCGGCACATTGCCAGGTGACGGGGCGGACGCCGAAATTCGGCAAGACCGTTTCCCACTCGCACCGCCGTACGAGCCGTCGCTGGAACCCAAATATCCAGCGTCGCTCTTTCTACCTGCCCTCCGAAGGACGCACCATCACTTTGAACGTGTCCACCAAGGGCCTGAAGACCATCGACCGTGACGGCATCGAATCTGTCGTTGCCAAGATCCGCGCCCGTGGGGAGAAGATCTAAACATGGCACGTAACGATATCCGTCCAATCATCAAGCTGAAGTCTACGGCTGGCACCGGTTACACCTACGTCACCCGTAAGAACAAGCGCAACAACCCAGATCGTTTGACCATCAAGAAGTTCGATCCGGTAGTCCGCAAGCACGTCGAATTCCGCGAGGAGCGATAATTTATGGCTAAGAAGTCCATGATCGCGAAGAACGAGCAGCGCAAGGAAATCGTCGCCCGCTACGCGGAGCGTCGCGCTGAGCTCAAGAAGATCATCAAGAACCCGAACACCTCCGACGAGGATCGTATGGAGGCACAGTGGGAGCTGAACCGTCAGCCCCGCAACGCTTCCCCAGTCCGCGTTCGTAACCGTGACGCTGCTGACGGCCGTCCACGCGGTTACCTGCGTAAGTTCGGTTTGTCCCGTGTCCGCGTTCGCCAGATGGCTCACCGTGGTGAGCTGCCAGGTGTGCGCAAGTCCAGCTGGTAAGAGGAGCACTGCGAAATGAAGCGCAACAACATGAAAAAGGCGCGGATGGAGCAGTCCCGCCGCCCCAAGAAGAACCCGCTCAAGGCCGAGGGCATTGAGACGGTTGACTACAAGAACTACGCTCTCCTGCGCAAGTTCATCTCTGACCGTGGCAAGATCCGTTCTCGTCGCGTCACCGGTCTGACCCCACAGCAGCAGCGCCAGGTTGCTACCGCTGTGAAGAACGCTCGTGAGATGGCTCTCCTGCCATTCCACAGCCGCTAAATCCTCCCTAGGGGTTTAAGCACCAAGACGTTTAACAGACAAGCCGAAAGGCCCGCTAACCTGTACTTTTGTATCCCTCCGGGGATGGGAGAGCGCAGGCGAGCGGGCCTTTTGGCGTATCTGGTTTGCTACCTGAGCACGGTTTACCCTCTTCGCCCAAAACACCAGTCTGGTAGCCTGTTTCCCATGACGAATAACAATGCAAACAGTCCTCTCGGTGGAGACAACCCTTATCAGAACAACGGTGGCTACGGCCAGGACAATTCCAGTTTCGGCCAGGGTAGCTATGGACAAGACCAAGGTAGCGCCGGTTACGGTCAAAACGATGCCGGATTTGGTCAGGCCGACCAAGGTAGCGCCGGTTACAGCCAGCCATCTCAGGGCTACGGTCAAAGCGATCAAGGTTACGGACAGCCAACTCAGGGCTATGGTCAAACCGATCAAGGTTACAGCCAGCCATCTCAGGGGTACCAAGCATTCCCCAACGCTGCGCACCACAACAGCATTGGGCTGCAGCAGGGCGGGGTGGAATACCCCGGTGCGGGGTCCCGCTTCCTCGCGTTCTTTTTAGACTCAATTGTCACAGGTATTATTACCTCGGTCATCGTCTGGCTGGGCTTCCAATCGGAAATTCGACCGATCATCAACGGTGAAGCAACGGAACTGCCATTGTCCGTCAAGATCGCTTCTGCCGTCCTCGGACTGCTTGTGTGGTACGCCTACCGTGTGACCATGGAGGCTCAGGCCGGCGGCAGTTTGGGACGCATGGCTACCGGTACCCGCGTTATCAAGGCCAACGGCGAACCCATCGACTTTGCAACCGCCGCCAAGCGCAATATCTTCTATCCGATCGCCGTGATCTTGAACCTCATTCCTATCATCGGCTTTCTGCTGCAATTCGTGTTCTACATCGCGTACGGTGTCTCTATATCCAAATCTCCCACCAAGCAGTCCTTCACCGATAAGTCAGCCCCTGCGCTTGTTGTGAAGAAGTAGGGCTTTTCTGCCCAGTGCCCCTCCCCTCCCGAGAAATTAATCCATGATCCAAGTTTTGGCCGGTTTCGCCGTCGTCATTGCGATCATCGCCCTCGGGTTCGCGGTGGGGCGTTTTCGCCTTTTAGGCCCTAATGCGGTTTACACGCTCAATATGTTCGTGTACTGGATTGCACTACCGGCAACGCTGGTGCACTTCATGTCCAACACGAACGTCTCTGAATTATTCGGCGCAAACTTGGCCGTAGTCGCCCTCAGTACGCTTTCGGCCGGGGTGATCGGTTTCATAGGCTACCGGTACCTAGCTGGTCGCGGCACGAGTGATTCGCTCGTGGCCATGTTGGCCTGCTCCTATTGCAATGGGTCAAACCTCGGCATCCCCTTGGCCACCCATCTATTGGACAATCCTTCCCTTACCCTGCCGGTCATCCTTTTTCAGGTGGGCTTCTACGGCCCAGTTTCCGTACTATTACTGGATCTCAACTCCGGACACCGCTCGCAAAGTCTTCTCCGGGACCTCGCGCTGACCATCATCAAAAACCCGCTCATCATCGGCGCGGGCGTCGGTATAACGTTATCGGTCGCTAAGCTGAACTTTGGGTTTCAGCTGCCGGCGATCGCCGCGGAGCCCATAGAGATCATCGCGAACGCCACTGTGGCCGTTGCCCTGATCGCATTTGGCATGTCGATGGCGGAAGTCCGCGTTTTCCAGCGC
Source organism: Corynebacterium auriscanis (assembly GCF_030408435.1). Classification (NCBI taxonomy): domain Bacteria; kingdom Bacillati; phylum Actinomycetota; class Actinomycetes; order Mycobacteriales; family Corynebacteriaceae; genus Corynebacterium; species Corynebacterium auriscanis. Next base: position 1,934,346 of record NZ_CP047046.1, read on the forward strand.
GGCCACAGCCCCCGCCGCAGCGTTCTGGCCGCCTCGCTGGTCAAGACCGTAGTTCACCCCGCCATCGCCTTGGGGCTGGGGATTTTTATTTTCGACGCCACCGGCCAGCTGCTTTTGGCCATGGCGTTACTGGCCGGTCTTCCAACGGGGCAGAACGTATTCACGTATGCCCAGAGATTCGGGGTGAATAAGGTCCTAGCCCGCGATACCGCGGTTATATCTACAGCCATGTCGATACCGTGCATGGCGGCCATTATGGTGTTGCTGAATTAACGGATGCTGGGTGGGGGCTAGGGCCGAGGGAAACACATCCCGTGGGTGAACACATCGACCTCTGAACGGAAATACAACAGCCCCGCGTGAGCTTCCTCAATGTGAAGCCCGCGCGGGGTTGCGTTCGTCAATGGGGTTGGCGTTCAGGTGGCGATACACGACGGAGCGTTGCGTGCGTTATCGCCTCAGCGTTGGTTAACGCCACAGCAGCAGCGCATCACCCTGACCGCCGCCGCCGCACAGGCTCACGCCTGCTTTTCCGCTGGCCCGTCGCTTGAGTTCGTGTACAGCATGCACGACAAGTCGCGCACCGGAGCAGCCGATAGGGTGGCCCAGCGAAATGCCACCACCGTGAATGTTTGTCTTATCCAAGGGGTAATCCAGATCCTTCAGCGACTGAGCTACAACCGCTGCGAACGCTTCGTTGATCTCTAAGAAATCAAGGTCGTTGACGGACCAGTTAGCCTTGTCGAGTGCTGCCTTCAGCGCCTGCGATGGCTGGGAATGCAACTGGGTATCTGGTCCCGCGGTTTCACCGTGCGCGCCGAGGGTGGCCAGGATTTCCAGCCCATTGGCTTCCGCGTACTCGCGAGAGGTCAAAACGACCGCCGCCGCACCATCTGAAATCTGGGAGGAAGATGCTGCGGTGATTGTGCCGTCCTTGCGGAATGCGGGGCGCAGCTTTGCTAGGCCCTCCTCAGTCGTGCCTGGGCGAATACCCTCGTCAGCGCTGACCGTCACCGTTTCCTTGCGTCCCTGGATTTCAACCGGAACGATCTCCTCGGCAAACACACCCTCGTTGGTGGCAGCCTCCGCGCGCTGGTGGGACAGAGCAGCAATATGGTCTTGTTCTTCGCGTGTGATACCGCGAGACACGTTGCCCTCGTCCGTTTCCAAACCCATAGAGGAGCCTTCAATAGGATCGGTCAGACCATCGCGCTCCAGTGTGTCCTCCAGCTTCAACGCACCGAAACCCTTTCCAGCGCGTACACCGCGAGCCACGTGTGGAGCATTGGACATGGATTCCTGTCCACCGGCAACGACAACTTCAGCTTCGCCCAACTTGATAAGGCGGGCGCCGTTAATGACAGCGTTAAGTCCAGACAAGCAAACCTTATTAAGGGTGATGGCTGGGGTTTCCATTGGAATACCCGCGGCTACGGCAGCTTGTTTCGCCGGGTTCTGACCCGTGCCAGCTTGGACTACCTGTCCCATAAAGACGTAATTGACCTTGTCAGCAGCAACGCCCGCGCGTTCCAATACTGCGCTGATAACCAGCGATCCAAGATCTACTGCGGTCTTTGGAGCTAGACCGCCCAGCATGCGTCCTTGGGGGGTGCGGGCTGCACCGACGATAACAACGTCGTTAGCTGATTCACTCATATGACTTGTAATACCTTTCTGCAACGATTTGGCCTTGGTATGTGTCTACCACGATGAGCTGCAACCGGACACTAAATGGTGCAACCGTATCGTTTCTGGCTTCGTCATCAGTTACTTCCTGCGCGAGTTCCACGTGGACTAGCGCATATCTTCTGCGTCAAACGCACAATATGGTGATAAAAGGATCCACTGGTCCTCCATTCATCGAGCGTAGTTCAATAGCTCAGCCGATGGTGGCTGGTTCAGGTTCTGAGTACAGGTGGTAGCACCTATGCCTCGCACGCGCCCAGACGGCGGCTTTCCCAGTGCGACCGCCGGAATCCTCGAAGAGAGTACGCCGTGTACGCGCATAGGCGGTCCTTCACTTGAAAAGTGGGCGAATTACTTCCACGGCGAGTGCTGTCAGCCGGCAACCCCCGGTGGGATTTAGTTTCCGGATATCCCGTCTATGAACTCTGTTTTGCTGGTCACAGGCCACCTTAAAAGCCAGGACAATCCCGTGAATTGGTGAATACATGTCCAGCACTGACATTTATTCAAGACAGTTTCGGCCCGAATAAAGTGGGAACATTTTTTGGCACGATCCAGCACACCCCCCTTACTCAGGTCTCGTATATGTAGATAGATTAAATAGCATTTGACAGTTCCGAATAATTGAATCTCTTAAGGCATTGCGCTACCGATATGGTTTTTATCCTAAAATTATCCGCAACATATCGCCAATTCACCCATATAGGTGTAGCTAAAGTACCTCATTAGTTATGATTTTTCTAAGTTTTTACCAGTAAATGGCGATTAACCCCTTAGGTCATATGCTGCAAACTAGCTGCTCAGGACATTATTGCCTTTCTCTTGATAACCGTTTTCAAAATGTTTGGCGTAAAAAGTTTTTCATTTGGTTCCCAAAGCGACCTCGTTGCAATTAACTTCGCTCTGCAGATGCAACGAAGATCACATCTGCTGATTCGAGTTGACATCCAATCCAGACATGACCCGCTTCACCAGGTAAGGAGTTTTGCCCGTGCCAACGGCGAATACATATCGATACCCTAGAAAGGAATGCAGGTATGGATAATCTCATTAACATCGACAACGGCGGAACCCTAACGGACATCTGTGTTGTAACCAAAGACGGGATCGCTTTCACCAAGACCCATGACGACCCCTACAGATCTGTCCGAATGCTTCTTCAAGGGCATTACAAAGGCATCAGGTGAAGTATTCGATGAACCGAACCTTCCTGCGCTTCTGAACGCAACACGCATTATTCGGTATTCCTCAACACAGGGCACGAATGCCCTGGTTGAGAGGAAAGGTCCCGGGCTGGGCGTAATTGTTGAGGATGCGAATCTGATTTCGCAACTCAGCTACGACGAGCAATCCACAGCGCTATTTACGGACCTCGTGGGTTCCCGGACCTTTGTCCTAGACAACAATGCCGACGATAAGGAACTTGAGCTGCTCAACGCAGTAAACAAGTTGACAACCGCCGGCGCAGAACGTCTGGTCATTGCTGCCAGCGACCGGGAGAACGAACACGAGTACATGCGCGTTTTGCTCAAACGGTTCCCTCGGCACCTGCTCGGTTCCGTGCCAGTCCTATTCTCTTGGGAATTTGCGGACGACACCAACCATGTGCGCCGTATCTGGTCCGCAGTTCTCAACAGCTTCCTGCATCCAACGGTCGAACGATTCCTCTACTCTTCAGAACACCGTCTGCGTGCACACAAGGTCAAGAACCCGCTGCTGATTTACCGCAATGACGGTGCGTCCTCTCGTGTCGCAAAATCGGTTGCACTACGCACTTACTCCTCCGGCCCGCGCGGTGGCCTTGAAGGCACCCGTGCGCTCGCCGAGGAATACGGTTTGAAGCACGTGCTGATGATTGACGTCGGAGGAACCACCACTGACGTGGGATCAATCGATGACCTGGAAATCCGTACTGATCGCTACGGAAAGGTTGAAGGCATCGAGTCCTCGTACTCCCTTTCCGATGTTCGATCGGCCGGCGTCGGGGGAAGTTCCATCATTGCCGTCAACGACGGCAAGATCACTGTCGGCCCAGAGTCCGTCGGTGCTGCACCTGGACCAGCGTGCTTCGGTTTCGGTGGCGATAAGGCCACTATCACCGATGTGAACCTGCTGCTTGGCATCCTCGATCCCAGCACTTACCTCAACGGTGAGCTCAATCTGGACCCCGAGCGTTCAAAAGCCGTCATTACCAATACAGTTGCAGAACCGCTGGGCATTTCTTTGGATGAAGCTCTCATCCGGATGGAAAAAGCCTACGCCCAGGAAGTCGCAGCCGCCTTCACTCCGCAGATCAAGGATGTATCCGAAACTGCTCTGGCAGCATTTGGTGGCGGTGGACCAATGAGCGCATGCCTCGCTGCACGAATCGCGGGTGTCAAGAAGGTATTGATTCCTCGCCTCGCCGCGATCTTCTCCGCGTATGGAATCAGCTTTTCCGACGTCTCCCAGACCGTGCGTACCGATATCTCAGGACAGTCGGAATCCGGTCTTGAGGCGGCCAAGGATGAGCTCCAGAAACTGGCTACCCGAGCAATGTTCCAAGAGGGCTACTCCATCGACGAATGCAAGCTCGATTGGCGCACCGTAGTAGAGCGCGCGGATGGCACCACCACTGAACACACAGGTGTTGATACCTCCGATACAGACGATGCTCAGCGCGTCTTGCTCGAGCTCACCGCGACCTACGTCTTGGAACACCCTCACCTCGAGGGCAGCTTTGGTTCAAACGGCCCCGCGGCCGAATCAACCTCTACTCGCTCGATCCTCAGCGAAACAGGAGACCGCAACAACGTTCCCGTCTACAACCTGGATGAACAGCCTGCGCAGGCACACGCAGAAGGACCAGCCATCATCGAAGGCCCCTTCTTTACAGCTCGTGTTCCGGATGGATGGGCTTTCACGGTTTCTGACGCGGGCGATCTGCTGCTCGAAGATGTGACGACCTAGGAACAGCAGATTCCCACGTGACGGGGTTGCTATAACCCCGGAAAACTCTCCCAACTCAAGCACCCCAGCACTTCTACACTAAGGAGAAAAGCATGAGAGTTCCCATGACAGAATATCTGTTAATTGATCTCGATACAGAACGCTGGATTTGCCGCGCATGTGGCTACGACCTCGCCGATGCCCGAGGCAACTACAAGGTCGGAACCTTAGTTTACGACCGCAACCCAGAAGAAATCCACCCTTCGATCTTGGACAAGGAACGTTACGAATACACGTTCTCCCCTGATCCAAAGTTCTGCCGGATTCTTGAATACTACTGCCCCGGCTGTGCGACCCAGATCGAGGCAGAGTACCTGCCACCAGGACACCCACCGGTCATCGACATGGTTTTCGACATCGATTCCTTGAAGGAGCGATGGGAAACATCCGGAAACAACCCAGAAACCGTGCTGAACTACGGCCCAGGCGAGAATGCCGAAGCTGATCTTAGTGCGCGCTTCGACAAGGAAGGAAAGTAGTATGCGCAGGATTTCGGTCGATATCGGCGGTACCTTCACAGACTGCTTCTTCGTGTGGGATGAAACCTATATTGAGTCCAAGGCTCTGACTACCCACCACAATCTAGCTCTGGGTTTCAATTCCGCCTTGGATAATGCCTGCGATCGAGCAGGACTGTCCCGCGAAGAGGTCTTAAAGGGCGTGGACTCCGTCCGTTACGCTACGACGTTGGGCACGAACGCGCTCATTGAGGGCAAGGGGCCAAAAGTTGGTGTCTTGGTTACCCACGGATTCGAGGACACAATTCACATTTCTCGTTCGAAGGGATACGGCGCCGGCCTGGACCCACTTAAACAGGGAGATATGGCGGATGCCGAACGCCCTGAGCCACTGGTACCTCGCAACTTCGTTCGTTCCGTCAGAGAACGGGTGGACTCTGTTGGTGAAATCCTCGTCCCATTGATGGACGACGATGTCCGTCAGCAGGTTCGTGAGCTGGTGGATGAAGGTGCAGAAGCGCTTGTGGTGGCCCTGACAAATGCCACCGAAAACTCAACGCACGAAGAGCGCATCCTGGAAATCATTCTGGAGGACTTTCCATCCCACGAACTCGGTTCCATCCCCGTTCTGTTATCCAGCCAGGTATCGGGTCGAAAAGGCGAGTACGTACGTACCTCGTCAACAATTATCGATGGGTTCCTGCATGAGACTATGTTCCATGCGCTGAACCAGCTGTCCCAGAACCTGCGCGCCTCCGGTTATGAAAAGCCGATGCTCGTGGTTCACAATTCAGGTGGCATGGCACAGCCGAACTCGACGGACGCTCTGCAAACCATTCACTCTGGTCCTATTGCCGGCGTTGGTGGTGCACAGCACCTATCCGAAGTCACCGGGTTGGGCGATGTGGTCTCGATGGATATGGGTGGAACGTCATTCGACATTGGACTAGTTCCCGAAGGCGGCATCCAGCACTACGATTTCCAGCCAACCATCGGCCGCTGGCTAGTTTCGGTGCCTATGATTCACCTCAACACCCTTGGTTCCGGCGGTGAATCTATCGCATCCTACGACCGCGTTCACCACGCTGTTAAGGTCGGACCAGAATCCGCTGGTTCCGATCCGGGCCCGGCAGCTTACGACCGGGGTGGGCTTCGCCCTACTGTGACGGACGCTGACTTGTTGCTGGGCTACCTCGATCCAGATAACTACGCGAACGGCTTCATCAAGCTGAATCCAAAGTGTTCGATGTTCGCCATGGAAGAGCACGTTGGCGATTACCTCGACCTCGATCCAATCGAGTCGGCAAAGGTCGTCAAGCGAACCGTCGACGAGCAAATGGCCATCGGTATTGAGATGGAGCTGCGCTCACACGGCGGTGTCGTCGACGATTACACGATGCTGGCTTACGGCGGTAATGGCCCATTGCATGCTTGCGGCATTGCGGATAAGGCCGGCATCAAGCGCATTCTGTTCCCACCATTCTCCTCGGTGTTCTCAGCACTGGGTGCCGGTAATATGAAGCCGCTTCACATTCACGAGCGTTCGGCATACATCGTTTTGTATGACCCGATCACTCGCCAGCTCTTCGATGACTACGACCGGTTCAACGGTTACATCGACGAACTCGAGCAGCGCGGACGAGAAGACCTCATCCGTCAGGGTTATGACGTTTCAAAGGTTGAGCACCGCCTTGAAATGGATATGCGCTACGGAAACCAGCTAGTAACCACCGCTGTTTCTTTTGACCTCAACCGCTTGGAGAACGTGGGCGACGTGTTGAACGTTATCCGCACGTTCTCTGATATCTACGGTGACCGCTACGGCGAAGGCACCCAGGCTCCCGAAGCCGGTGTCCGCGTTCAAACGGTTCGCGTGGCCTCCTACATCAACGGTGATGTCGTTAATTTCGAATCCCTGTTCTTCGAGACCGAGCGCACTACGCCGGAGAAGGTGAGCAGTCGAAAAGTTCACTTCGTTGGATTCGACGAGCCCTTGGAGACACCGGTTTACGATGCAACCGCCCTCAACGAGAAATACGTTGTCGAAGGGCCAGCCATCATCACTACCGTCAGCACCACGTACCTCATCGAACCCGGTTGGCGGATCGAGCCAACGCCACAGGGAGCTGTGTGGTTGCTGAAGGGGGACACACGACCCCGCGGAAAACACGATCCCAGCTCCGCCGCTTCCGAAGCGGTCGAACAACCCAGCAATCGTTAGAGTGAAAGGAACACACCATGACGACACCTGAAAAGGTTACGGGACATGTACACATGAGCCACGAGGAAATGGCTCGCCAACTCACTCCCGAAGAGCAGCAGTGGGTCGATGACTTCATGAACGACACCACGTTGTTCTTGGGCCCAGATCCAGAGATCATGCGTAATCACAGCATCAGTGCACGCAGTGATTCTGAAGAGCGCATCCTCGCCCAAGAGCATGATCCACTGCAGGCGGATCGCATCCGCCGTCGCTTGGCAGGTTCCTTGGATGAAGCCTTCGAGATGTGTGAATCCATGGGTGCGGCACCCGGCGCTAAGTGGGCTGACCTTTCCGTGGCAGTTTACACTGCCGCCGGTGACGTTTGCTACATGTCTAACCGAGGCGTTATCGCCTTCTCTGCAGTGCTCCACCACCCGATTCGCTGCATCATGAAGTACTGGAAGGACGAACCCACTGTTGGTATTAATCCAGGTGACGGATTCTTCCACAATGACGCGCGATTCGGCATGGTTCACAACACCGACCAATCGATGCTGGTTCCCGTCATGCGCGACGGTGAGATCATCGCTTGGGTAGGCGCTACGATCCACGAAGGTGAAAACGGCGCCTGTGAGCCAGGCGGTATGCCATCCGGTTCCGAGACTCCGTTCGACGACGGTCTTCGTGGTTCCCCAATGAAAATTGTGGAACGTGGACACCTGCGTCGCGACCTGCTGACCTTCCTGCAGCACTCCACCCGTGATCCAAAGTTGATGCTGGCAGATATCAAGGTGAAGATGGGCGCTGTTCGTCGCGTCATGGATATCGTTGACCGCACCATCGATGAGTTCGGTGTGGAACCATTCATGGCCGCCATCCGCATGACCGTCGAAGACGTCGAAAAGGAAGTTCGCCGCCGTATTTCGGAAATGCCTGACGGCACCGTTCGCATTAATCAGTTTGTGGATTCAACCCTGAAGGAAAACATCCTGATTAAGTTCGCGTGCACTATCACCGTCAAGGGAGATCGACTCATCGTTGATCTTCGCGGTACAGGACCGGAGATTCTCAACCGAGCAATCAACTCCCCTTACGCGTCCACGAAGGCGTTCATGGCTCAGGCGATCCTCTCTTACTGGTGGCCCGATCTACCTCGCTCCACAGGCGCCCTGTCCCCCATCGAGATCATCTCTGAGGAAGGCACTTGGGCTGACTGCTCTTACGACGCTCCAACGGGTCAGAACCTGCAGGCTTCCTTCCGTGGATTCACCTGCCTCCAGGCTGCCTACGCCAAGCTGCAGTTCTCTGTTGAAGAGAAGTACGCCAACGTCATTGCACCTTGGTTCAACCAGATCAATGACTTCCTGTGGGGTGGCGAAACCCAGCACGGCGAGCAGGTCGGCAACCTCTGTGCAGATCTGAACGGCATGGGCGGTGGTGCTAAGGCCTTCCAAGATGGCGAAGACGCAGTGGCTCCACTTTTCTGCGCCATGGCAGATACCGGCGAGCAGGAAGTGATGGAAGAAGAGGTTCCATTCCTGCAGCTGGTTTCCAAGCGCGTCGTTCAGGATAACCAGGCATTCGGCAAATACCGCGGTGGCATGGGCTATGAGATGATTGTGGCCGCCCGCAACACCCCGAGCTGGGGCTTCATGACCGTTACTTCCGGTGCGAAGTTCTCCTCAGTTCCCGGCTTGTTCGGTGGCTACGGCTGCCCAACCTACCCGCTGGCCATGGTGAAGGGGATTAACATCTTCGACATCGTGAAGAAGGATCCATCTCAGTTCGATCTTTCCATGAAGCGCGTTATGAACGAGCAGCCCTACGAAGGTGGCAAGTACAGCACCTACCACATGGGCCTGCAGTTCGATCACTCCCAAGAGGGCGAGCTATACATGATCGCTCAGGGAGCGGGCGGTGGCTACGGTGACGTCCTAGAGCGTGACCCTGAACTGGTGATGAAGGACATCAAACACGGTCGAATCTCCGAGTGGGTTGCCTCGAATATCTACCACGTTGAGTGGAACCGAGAAACCCTGGTTGTGGACACCGAGCGTACCGAGCAGTTGCGCAAGGAAGAACGCCAGGCACGACTGAACCGTGGCAAGCCATACACCGAGTTCGTCAAAGAGTTCGTCACCGAAGAGCCCGCCGAAGACCTGCTGTACTTCGGTAGCTGGGGTGACGAGACCGACGAGGTCACCGCAACCGTATGGGATGCCCAAGGACCAAAGCGCGTCAAGGGCAAGCTCGGTGAGATCCCGTTGATTTACGTGCCGAACCGCCACGTTCTCAAGATTGAAAAGCTGGAAGAGCGCATTCAAGAACTGGAGTCCAAATACGGAGAGGTTTCTCAACGAAAGGCATAAATAGCGCCGCAACCTTCCCCGGTGGCATGCCTCTTTCCACTTTCACGTTGAGTTGGCATCCATCGCCGGTGGCTCGTCGGCAATGAGCCACACGCCCCAAAAAAGAATGTGACTTCCGTTAACGGAAGTCACATTCATTCACTTACCCTTCGCTGTTACTTATCCGAGGAAACAGTTGAACACGCTGTCTAAAGGAAGAAATCGACTATGAGCACATCAATTGCAAGCCTTATCCAAGGAGAAAACTCCTCTCAGCCCCAGCTAATCATTGATTCTTGGCTTTACGCACAGCAGGTACTTCTCCAGGGAAAGCCAGTGCCCTACGATGACCCCACGGCCTTGGCAAACCACGCGAGCCAGGCTCAGCGCCTACTGAACTCTGCAGTGACGATCCTGCCGCTCAACGCTGTTCGAACGTGGTCCATGAATAACTTGGATGAGCTCAAAGAAGCAATGGGTGAGAAGTCTCGACCGGGCTATGCGGCCAGGGTTGCATCCACCGACGAGACCCTGCGAGCACGGTTGCAAGACATCGTTTCCGCCTTTACCAAAATCGTCGGCGGACACATTCTGTTGCAAGTATCGTGCCCGAAAGCACTGGCATACGAGGCAGATGGGGTCGTCGATGGTGGAAATGAATTCGACGATGACGATGCGGAACGGGTTTCAATGTACCTCTCGGATAATTTGCGCTCCTTCGCATCCACAGGCATTTCGGGAATCCTCATGGATGAAAGGGACTACTCCACCACCGAAGAAGCGTACCAACCGATCATCAATGTCGCCGCTCACTACGACTGGGTAATGGGCTACCGCCATGACAATCGCGTTGATTTCCCACAACTTGAAGCCTCGTTGCCCACTGTAGATTCGGCTGTGTGGAACTCAGAAGAACCTCTGCCGAAGGATAATGCTGTGGCGGTGACCACCATTCCGGCAGACGCAACCCCTGAAACGGTCTTGGAAAAGCCGAAGGCATTCCGAGCCTCCTAACCTCCGATAAAACGTGCAAAAAGTAGCAGTGATCGACCACATTCAGCTCGTAGCTGGCAGATCACTACTACTTTTTGGTGTGCCCCTGTCCTGCAGCAGTACACCTACTTTTCGGTATACATCCCCAAGATTTCAATAGCTTTCTCACGCATCTCCACCTTGCGAACCTTGCCCGACAATGTCATCGGGTATTCATCCACAACGTGTACGTAACGCGGTACCTTGTGCCGGGCAAGATGTCCATCGCAGAACTCCCTCAAATCTTCTACAGTCAGCGGCTCTGCGCCTGGATTCATAATGATCCAGGCCATGAGTTCCTCACCATATTTCTCATCAGGCACACCAATGATCTGAGCATCGGAGATATCCGGGTGGGAGTACAGGAATTCCTCGATCTCACGCGGGTACAGATTCTCTCCGCCGCGGATAACCATGTCCTTGATACGCCCGGTGATCTGTACGTAGTCACCATCATCCATCATTCCTAGGTCGCCGGTATGCATCCAACCGTCCTCGTCAATGGCCTCGGCGGTCTTGACGGGCATGTCCCAGTACCCCTTCATGACGGAGTAGCCGCGCACACAGATCTCGCCTTGCTGACCGCGGGGGAGAATGTCCCCGCTTTCGGGGCTGATGATCTTCACTTCGATGTGGGGGCCTGGGCGCCCTACGGTTTCTACGCGCTTGTCCAATGGATCATCCGGCAGCGTTTGTATGGAAACTGGGGAGGTCTCGGTCATTCCGTAGCAGATGCCGACTTCCTCCATGCCCATGATGTCGATCACTTCACGCATCGTTTTCGTAGGGCAGCTGGTGCCAGCCATGATTCCGGTACGCAGGGTGGATAGGTCCAGTTTGTTCTCGCCCATGTTCTCCAGTTCCTGCAGCTCCGCGATGAACATGGTCGGTACACCATACAGGCTCGTCGCCTCACCGTGATGCACAGCTTCTAGAGTGGCCCGTGGGTTGAATACCGGGCCCATGATGATCGTCGTTGCGCCGTGGCTAAAGGCCGCGATGTTGCCCATGACCATGCCGAAGCAGTGGAAGAACGGCACTGGAATTACTACGCGGTCTTGGTCTGTGTAGCGTAACCGCTCCCCTACCATGTATCCGTTGTTGAGGATATTGCGGTGGGTGAGGGTGGCTCCCTTAGCCAGTCCGGTTGTACCGGAGGTGTACTGCAGGTTTATGGGATCGTGCGGATCTAGGTCTTCTCGTACTGCATTCAGATCAAGGATTGCGTGATTCGATAGCTCATTCCAGCGCTCGGATCCGAAGTAGATGACCTCTCGGTAGTTGTTATCAAACTCATGTTCGGCGGCACTCACCATAGCGCGATAGTTCGAATCTTTGAATCGCCCGGCCGAGAACAGTGCTTTGATACCAGCTTGGTTCATCACGTAATTCAGCTCACGCCGGCGGTAGCTGGGGTTGATACACACCAAGATCGCTCCGATTTCGGCGGTTGCGTATTGCACGATTGGCCATTCCCAACGGTTGGGAGCCCATATACCAATGCGGTCGCCTTTGCGGTACCCCGCTGCGTGCAGGCCACTGGCCAGTCGCATCACGCGCCGGTGAAACTCGGCGTATGTCAGGCGAACATCACCATACAGATCCACGATTGCTTCGTTATCGGGGTACTTCGCCACGGACCTTGCTAGGTTCTGGCCCAGTGTTTCCTCCAGCAGTGGAATGTCCGTATCGCCGGCGGCGATGGACAGCTTCGAATTCGCGTCTGCCACTGTAGTCATGATGAAATCCCTTTCCTTTTCTACCGTTAGGGGTCTGTTTCTGCGTTTTGTCGGGGGCTGGGGGTGGGGTTTCTATTCCATCGACGCCGCCCTGGCCTCAATGACCTCCGCCTGCCGTAGGAGCGGAGCATCAATCATTTGGCCATCCACAGCGAAAGCACCGGAGTTGGTTCTGGCTCCCTCAATGACCTTTTTCGCCCACGTCAGCTGGTCATCCGTGGGCCGATAGGATTCCCGAATCGCTGGTACCAACCCGGGATGGATGCTCACGGTGGCCGTGAACCCGCTGGCTGCTGCATCCGTGGCTTCCGCTTTGGCACCGTCCACGTCGCTGGTATCGGCGTGGATCGAATCCAGGGCAACTTTGCCCGCGGCCGCTGCGTGCAACAGCACCATGGTTCGGGTGTGCCGCGGGACTTCGCGGTAGCCACCGGGGTGGCCGGAGATGCCACCGCCTGGGGTTGGTTTTTCATCCGCGCCGTAGCGCGAGCTAGTACCGCCTAGAGCCGCAGTGAGGTCTTCAGCACCCCAGAACAGTGCATCCACGCTGTGGTGGGTGGCAATTTCCTGCAGGTTGAGCACACCTGTGGGGGTTTCAATGAGCGCGATGATGCGCACTTCATCCGGGGTGTTTCTATCGCATTCCGCCAGAACCTGGTCAATGTCGGCCGCGCTTTCAACCTTGGGCAGCATGATCCGGCGGAAGGCGGTGCGCCCCACGGCAGCGACATCCAATGGCATGTCCTGGGTGTTGGCCGGGTTCACACGCACGATGGTTTTGTTGGGATCTAACTCGGTTTCGGCGATGTGGCCACGCGCGGCTTCACGGTTTTCTGCACGGCAGCCGTCCTCCAAATCCAAAATAACTGTGTCTGAACGCTCCGCAGCTTTCGCGAAACGCTCAGGGCGGTCAGCTGGAGCGAATAGCAATGCCGGGCCAGCGGGAATCCAAGGAGTGGTGGTAGATGAATTGCTCATGAACGTCGCTCCCCATTGTTGGTCTCAACCACGTGTGCGGGGCCGCTGCCTGTACTACCTGTATGTGCAGGACTACCGGTCGCGGGGTCGGTGTGTGCGGGGCCGCTGCCTGCACTACCTGTGTGTGCGGGACTAGCGGTCGCGGGGTCGGTGTGTGCGGGGCCGCTGCCTGCACTACCTGTGTGTGCGGGACTAGCGGTCGCGGGGTCGGTGTGTGCGGGGCCGCTGCCTGCACTACCTGTGTGTGCAGGGCTGCCCGTCGCGCGGTCGGTATGTGCGGGGCCGCCCGTTTCGCCACCGATTGCAGCATCCCTGCTCTCTGCATCCGCACGGCACTGCATCATCGTGGAACGCGTGGCTTCACACACGATCGTTCCGTCTTGGTTTCGGCCGATGTGCTTGAGCTCCACGATGCCCTGGTTCGGCCGCGATTTGCTCTTGCGTTTAGCGATACACGTGGTCTCCACATAGAGCGTGTCCCCATGGAACATCGGGGCTGGGAACTTCACCTCAGTGAATCCCAGGTTCGCAACAATCGTGCCCAGAGTTAATTGGGAAACGCTCAGTCCCACCACCGTGGACAGTGTGAACATCGAGTTCACCAAACGCTCGCCCCTAAACCCAGGCTGTTCTGCGGCCCACGCGGCGTCGAGATGAAGGGGCTGTGTGTTCATCGTTTGAGTCGTGAAAAGGGTATTGTCAGCCTCCGTCACGGTACGACCCGGGCGGTGCAGGTAGGTCACGCCCTCTTCGAATTCCTCAAACCACAAACCGCGCTGCAAAATTTTCTTCTCAGTCATGAGTACTCCTGCCTCTTTTCGAAAAACCTAGGTAGCCCGCGCTCTCACAACCCCAAGTGACGGGCGATCAGCATCTGTTGAACTTCGGTGGTTCCCTCGCCGATCTCTAGGATCTTCGAATCGCGGTAATGACGGGAAACGCGGTACTCGTTCATGAAGCCGTAGCCACCGTGAATCTGTGTGGCATCGCGAGCGTTGTCCATAGCTGCTTCGGAACAGATCATTTTCGCGATTGAGGCTTCCTTCGCACAGTCCTTACCAGCAACCATCTTCTGGGCCGCGGCGTGCCATGCCTGACGTGCGGTCCACGCCCGCGCTTCCATGCGAGCGATCTTGAAGGACACGGCCTGGTAATCACTGATGGGTTTGCCGAAGCTGGTGCGCTCTTTGGCATAGCGGACGGATTCATCCACACAACCCTGTGCCGCACCACACGCCAAGGCGGCGATCGCGATGCGTCCCTCTTCCAAGATGGAAAGGAACTGCGCGAAGCCACGACCGCGCTCGCCCACCAGATTTTCCTCTGGCACGCGCACGTTGTCGAACGTCAAGGGGTGCGTGTCACTCGCATTCCAACCGACCTTGTTGTAAGCGGGCTCTGCGGTGAATCCTTCCGTGCCGCTGGGCACGATAATCGCGGAGATTTCCTTCTTTCCATTGTCCCGCTGGCCTGTAACGGCAGTGACCGTGACCAATCTGGTGATGTCCGTCCCGGAGTTGGTGATGAACTGCTTCGAGCCGTTGATCACCCACTCGCCGTCTTCCAACTTCGCCGTTGTCTTGGTTCCACCGGCGTCCGAGCCCGCCTCGGGCTCCGTCAAACCGAAGCCGGCTAGTTGTTTACCGGCGACCAAGTCAGGCAACCACTTTTCCTTTTGCTCCTGGGTGCCAAAGCGGTAAATCGGCATGATGCCCAGCGAAACACCCGCCTCCAAGGTGATGGCCACGGACTGATCCACGCGCGCGAGTTCTTCCAATGCCACGCACAGCGCCATATAGTCGCCACCCATGCCGCCGAATTCCTCGCTGATGGGAAGGCCGAACAGCCCCATTTCACCCATTTGGCGAACCACGTCGTATGGGAAAGTGTGATCACGGTCGTGCTGGGCCGCCACTGGGTCCACCACGTTGTTGGCGAAGTCCTCCACGCCCTTGCGCAGTTGCTCCAATTCATCGCTCAAAATAGCCATTGTCTTCCTGCTTTCTGGTGTTTGTGTCTCTGTGGTTGGTTGCTGCGCCGCCGGCACTTACCTGCCGCGCTTATTCTTTTGGTTCGACGCCCGCCAGCACCTGCCCCGTTTGAACTTTGTCTCCGACGGCCACCTCGACGGTGACCACCCCGGCGATCTCCGCCTTCAAGGTGTGCTCCATCTTCATGGCTTCGATGACCACGACTGGCTGTCCTTCATCCACCTCGGCGCCGGATTCCACCTCAACGGCGATCACCGTGCCAGGCATGGGACTGGTGATGCTGCCGCTGCCAGCGCCGGCCGCGGACTCCAGTTGTGCGGCCTTGGTGATACGCGCGAGTTCAAAGGTGCCCTCAGGCCCCGTGACATACCCCGACGCTGGCACCGACCAGGAGGTGTACGCGCCGCCATCCACGCTGATCTTGCGACTGCCGCGCTCCCCAACTTCCGCGTTGACGTGGACCTCGTGCGAATCCTCACCCATTGTTACTGTCCACGCGCCGGCTTCCGCACCGGGCACCATATCGACCTCAACAACACCGTCATTGCTGGTGCTGTCCTTCAACAGCATCCGTACTGGGGATCTGCGGTCATTCCCCCGCCAGCCGTCGCCAACGGCCCACACTGCGGACAGCGTGCGGTGCTGGGTCTGCGCCGGGGGGTATGGATCGGTGGGTTGCTGCGCGCGTGGCAAGTGGGCGAGAACAGCTCGGACGAAGGCAGCTACCGGTGGCGTGGGATCAGCGTAGTCCCCCACGATCCGGTCCAACAGCCCGGTGTCCAAGTCACCTGCCACGACCTCGGGGCGGGTCACGAGGAAACGGTTGAAGTTGAGGTTGGTCACAACCCCTTCGATGACGGTCTGTCCCAGCGCGCGGTCCAAACGCGCCAGGGCGGCCTCGCGGGAATCGGCGAAGGTAATGACCTTGGCCAGCATCGGGTCATAGTCCGATCCGATAACCTGACCAGAGCGGATTCCGGAATCCACCCGCACCCCGTGGCCATCTGGCCAGCACAAAGCTTTCACCGTCCCTCCTGTGGGCAAAAATCCCGCAGCCGGGTCCTCGGCATACACGCGGGCCTCCACCGAGTGCCCGGTGAGTTGAATCTGATCCTGTGCCAAAGGAAGCTTCTCCCCCTGAGCCACACGAATCTGCCATTCCACCAGGTCCACACCTGTAACCAATTCGGTCACGGGGTGCTCCACTTGCAGGCGGGTATTCATCTCCATGAAGAAGAACTTCTCCGGCTGCTTGGCGGAGACGATGAATTCCACCGTGCCCGCTCCTACGTAGCCACAAGCTCGGGCAGCGTCGCACGCGGCCTGGCCGATCTCTTCACGGGTTGTGGCATCCAGCAAAGCCGATGGGGCTTCCTCGATGACTTTTTGGTGACGCCGCTGCAGTGAGCACTCGCGCTCTCCCAAATGGACCACGTTTCCGTGGGTATCGGCCACAACCTGAACCTCGATGTGGCGGGGAGTATCAACGAAGTGCTCCATAAAGAGGGTATCGTCGCCGAAAGAGCTGGCAGCTTCGCGCCGGGCGGATTTCAGTGCAGCCGGTAGCTGTGCGGGGTCCTCCACGCGGTGCATACCCTTACCTCCGCCACCGGCGGAAGGCTTGACGAGCACGGGAAATCCGATATTGGGGGCAGCGGCAATGATGTCTTCATCGCTCAGCCCTGGCCGGGAGATGCCAGGCACGGTGGGAACGCCCCGCGATTCCACCGTGGCACGTGCAGTGATCTTGTCTCCCATCTTGTCCATAGCACTGGCAGGAGGGCCGATGAAGGTGATTCCTTCCTGTTCGCACCGTGCGGCGAATTCCGCATTTTCGGAGAGAAATCCGTAGCCGGGGTGAATGGCTTGCGCACCGGCGCTGTGCGCGGCAGCGATAACTTTATCGATGTTGAGGTAGGACTCAGATGCAGCCGCTGGTCCAATGTGGACCGCTGTATCGGCTTCCACAACGTGAGGGGCTGCGGCGTCGGCGTCGGAATAAATGGCGACAGCCTGCAAACCCATAGCGTGAACAGTGCGAATGACCCGCACGGCGATTTCACCGCGGTTGGCGATGAGAACGGTATTAAAAGTCATAGTGAATGTACTCCTTGCCCTACATGCGGAAAACGCCAAATTTGCCACGCTCACCGATTGGAGCCTGGGCGCAGATGTCGAGTGCCATGGCCAGGGTGCGGCGGGTATCGGCTGGGTCGATCACCCCGTCATCCCACAGGCGGGCCGTGGAATACCAGCAGGTGGACTTTTCATCGAACATCTCGCGAATAGGACGCTCGAATTCTTCCTGTTCCTGCTCTGACCAGCTGTCACCCCGGCGTTCGATCTGCGCGCGACGGACGGTGGACAGGGTCATGGCCGCTTGGGGGCCACCCATGACCGAGATCCGGGCATTCGGCCACATCCACAAGAAGCGTGGGGAGTATGCGCGACCACACATGGAGTAGTTGCCAGCGCCAAAGGCGCCACCCGTAACCACAGTGAGTTTGGGAACCGAGGCCGTTGCAACCGCGTTAACCATCTTCGCGCCGTGCTTAGCAATGCCGCCTTCTTCGTACTGCCGCCCGACCATGAAACCAGTGGTGTTTTGCAAGAATACGATGGGGATGCCGCGCTGCTCACACAGTTCAATGAAGTGCGCGCCCTTCACCGCTGCCTCGGCGAAGATCACACCGTTGTTGGCGATAAATCCCACTGCGTGGCCCTCTAACCGGGCGAATGCGGTGACGATGGACGTGCCGTATTCCGCTTTGAACTCGTGGATGCTGTTTTCATCGGCGAGGGTTTCGATCACGTCATGCGCGTCATACGGGATCTTTGAATCCGTGGGCACGATATCGTACAGGTCCGTTTGAGGCCGTGGGGCTGGCACGGGTTCACCCTTCAACCATGGGGCGGGCTTGGATTCCGGCAAGGTGGCGATGATCTCGCGCATCTTTCGTAGGGCATCGCTATCATCCGACGCCAAATGGTCCGTCACACCGGAAATGCGGGAGTGCATTGCTCCGCCACCCAGTTCTTCTGGAGTGACATCCTCGCCCGTCGCCGCCTTCACCAGTGGAGGACCCGCGAGGAAGATCGTGCCTTGGTTTTCCACGATGATGGATTCATCGCTCATCGCCGGCACGTAGGCACCGCCTGCTGTGCAGGATCCCATGACTGCCGACAATTGAGGGATCCCCTTGGCGGACATATTGGCTTGGTTGAAGAAGATACGGCCGAAGTGATCGCGGTCGGGGAAGACCTCGTCCTGGTTCAGCAGCATGGCGCCACCCGAATCGACGAGATACACGCAAGGCAAGTGATTTGCTTCGGCGATTTCTTGGGCCCGCAGGTGCTTTTTCACCGTCATCGGGTAATAAGTACCGCCGGAGACGGTGGCATCGTTGGCCGCGACCATGCACAGACGCCCTTCGATGAGGCCCACTCCGGCGATGATCCCGGCGGCGGGTGCTTTGCCGTCGTACATATCTTCTGCGGCGAGCGGGGCGATCTCGAGGAACGGGCTACCGGGATCCAACAGGTTGTTGATGCGGTCGCGCGGGAGGAGCTTCCCCCGCGATACATGGCGCTCTCGGGCTTTGTCTCCACCCCCACGTGCTGCGCGATCCAGCCTTTCCCGTAGCTCGGAGATCAATTCGCGGTGTGTTGCGATACTTGGGCTAGCCGTCATCGGCCATCTCCCTTCCCATTACAGTTAGTGACTATTAACCGTTTCGGTTACGTCACACCCTAGTGTGTTCCACGCCACACCGGTAGGAAGCTTTCGTTTTGCCATCAAAAAATAAAAAATCCACCCCCTTTAGGGTGGATCGCGTAATTCCGGGCGGGCGGATTCTTGCGGTCGTGGAAACACATCCTATATTTCTGATAACCCTAGCAGGGCGGCCATTCGTTCTGCTGGAGTGTCGAAGTCGAGTGTTTTGCGGGGACGCCGGTTAAGCTGCATTGCTACGAATTCCAGGTCGTGTTCGGTGTGAACGCTTAAGTCGGTTCCTTTCGGGAAGTATTGTCGCAGTAGCCCATTGGTGTTTTCGTTGGTACCGCGTTGCCACGGCGATCCCGGGTCACAGAAGTACACTGGGCAGTCTGTGGCGACCGAAAAGGATTTGTGTCCTGCCATCTCACTTCCTTGATCCCAGGTCAACGATCCTTTGAGGTGATTGGGAAGAGTGCCTATGGCCTTGACTAAGGCGTTTCTGACAGCGACAGCGTCATGGCTATCAGGAAGATGCAGCAACATCACATACCTGGTAGTTCGTTCGACGAGAGTTCCGATAGCGGACTTGTTTCCTTTGCCTAGTATCAGGTCGCCTTCCCAGTGCCCTGGCACAGCTCGGTCTTCGACCTCGGCAGGCCGGTCCGAAATCATCACCATCGGATCGATGAATCGGTTCCTGGCAATACGTTGCCCGCGCGGTTTGCGCACTGTGCGTCCTTGGCGCAGGCATGATGCGATTTCTTTCTTCAACTCGCCTTTGGCCTGGAAGAACAAAGCTTGGTAGATGGTTTCAGTACACACGTGCATAGTGTCATCGCCGGGATGATCTTTACGCAACCGTCCAGCAATCTGCTCCGGAGAAAGCTTCTCACGCAGCATATCCATAACCGTTGGCCATAGAGCCGGCACGGAGTCGATCTTGCGTTTTTTGGGCCGGAATCTCCGAAGCACTGATTTGCGATGAGCATGAGTGGGCAAATACAGACCAAAGTCATCTTGGTTACGGCGTAGCTCTTTGCTGATAGTGCCGGGTGAGCGGTTCAACCGGCGGGCTATGGCACGCACTCCTACTCCCTGATGATGCACATCAGAAATAAGCTCACGTTCTTCAATGCTGAGATACCGCGGTGATATGCGCTGATCAATACGAGCCTGGGGCACGATAGCAATAGGTAGTGACTGTCGGCCGTCTACATACTCAAGAACCTGCATGAGCCGGTTATACAGTGCTTTATCGGGCCCATCGGGTTCAAACGCTACGCGCTGTCTGCCCAGTTTGATCAGACCTTTGTCGATATCCAGAGCATCACGTTGATTGATGCCACACACCGATGCAGCATCCTTGCGCCCTAACGCATTGACTCTAAGCTGTAGGTACCCGCAGCGTCTGGTGGTTGCGGCAGCTCGTCGTCCATGCGGGTTGCGTTTCCACAAGCCCAGTTCAATACCGATCCGATAGACCACGCTCGAGTTGACCTTGCATTGACGAGCAATATCCATCGGCGCCCAACCAGCAAGCCACAACTGGCTGATACGCTCTGAATCCTCCGATGACGTAACACGATATCGTCGAACTTCCACGTCCAACTGCCGGGCAAGCCGATACGCCACAGAATGAGGCAACCCGACGCTGACAGCGGCAGCACGAACAGAGCTTCCTGCCTGCATCAAACTACAAAAACGTTCGACCACAACAGAATCCGGGTCCCACCGAGACTCCAAGACAACACCTCACACGAAGTCAGGTGTTTCCACGATCACTAGAACTTGCCAAGATGGTTATTCTTAACGAATCCCCACAACAGCCCGAGCGGCGAGCGCGACTTGGCGGCGCAACACAGCCTCTCCCGCCCAGCGCGTGGTGTTCTGCGAAGAGTTGATCATTCCCGTGACCAGCTGCGCCGTAATTTTGCCCGCCTCCCCCTTAAAGGACGGGTCGAAAGCCGCCAACGACGTTGCCCACAACGCGAGATAGTGCCCCTGTGCGGCACGGACCTTTTCGCGACCATCATCGGCCAAACGGAATAGTTCCCGCTGGTGAAGGCGGATAAGCTCGGGTTGCCCCAGCGCGAAATCAATATGGAAATCAACCAAGGTTTCCAGTTGATCACGTGGCCCCACTACCCCATCGAGAAGCTTTTCGGCCTCGCACAGAAGGTGCTCGGAAATACCAGTCAGTAGCTCGTTGAGGATTTCCTCCTTGCCCGAGAAATGCCGATAGACCGCAGGGCCACTGATCCCCACAGCCTCACCCAGATCCTCCAGGCGCATTTCGTGATAACCCCTCACGCTCATGATGTCCGCCGCCGCTCGCAGCAGCTGAACACGCCGGGTACGCTTTGCAGCTAGACGCGGTGCGACATCGTCCACGTCTGGCAATGGGGGAAAAGTACAGCTCATGTTTCTTATATAAACACACTACGCGGTGCAGTAAGTAAATTGTCCCTAACTGACAGTGGCTAGACATCAGCTAGAAGAGTGATAGAGTGCGACAGCTGCGCGGCCGGCGACCGACAACCAATGTGCAACAGCTGCCCGACCGGCGACCGACAACCAATGTGCAAAAGTTGCCCGACCGGCGACCGACAACCAATGTGCAACCGCTACCCGGCCGGCGACACACAACGTGCGACTGAGCGGACCCCGGGTTGCACTTGTTTGCCACTACCGCACTGCAGCCAACGGCAAGACCAATAGGTCCGCGCAATCCTTACTGGCCAAGACCAGCTCGTTGCCCACGGGCACCGCCGCCGTGGGCGTGTGAAATGCTGGATGTTTACCGCGCACCTGGCCCGCGGCCACCCACTGCCCCGCTTTTAGTTCCCAGCGCGTGACCCACGATTCATGCGCCGGGCCCGGCCGGATGGCGTCCGGCAAATTCCATGCAATATGGCTAATTATGCTGGGCACCTTCGACAACAAATCCAATGGGAAGCTGCGTGGGTGAGCGTACGCTACCCATACACCTTGGCTCCCTCCCAGGCTCGTATCCAACGTAGACATGTTGTCTGGGAAGCCCGGCAGGTTCGTGGCAACATCGCTGACCTGCCCACTTGCCACGTCCAGCCGGCGCAGACTGTAATCCAGCGTTTCCACGAACAACACCCCTGCCCCGTCAGGTTCCACAACCAAGCCGTTGGCGAAGTACAACCCATCCAAAACGCGCGTAACCCCCCGGCCGGGAATCCATTTGTTCAAACTGCCGCGTCACTGTGTTCCAAAATGGCACCCATGAACTCTGGATAGTGAAACCGGCTAGTGGACTCGGTAAACCAAATGGTTCCATCGGGTGCTTCGGCCGCATTGCTACAGAATTTCAGTGGTTGCCCTGACACTTCAGCCACCAGCACCTCCAGGTCCCCTGCGGCATCGCCATTGCCATCCAATGGCAATCGCAGCAGCCCTTTGAAGGAATCACAAACTATCAGGGACCCATCTCGGAGTAGTTCCAACCCCAACGGTCGCCCACCCGTGTTCGTGACGGTGTGAGTCTGCCCTGTGGTGATGTTCGTACGAAAAATGGAGCCATCATTGGCTCCAGTGAGAACTTCCTCAGCACCAAAAGCCACCACATCCTCCGGCCCCAGCGAAGGCAGCGAAATCAATCGCCCTTCACTGGAAAGGTCGCGGGAGTGGGGCCCTTTATCGTGCTTGAGGGAAACGTGGTGCTTGCCAGGCCGCAATTGTGTTTTCATGCAAAACATTCTACGGCTCAGCGCAGCCACTAATGGGCGAAATGGCGCTCCCCGGTCAGGTACATCGTGACTCCGGCTTTATTAGCGGCCTCGATGACCTCGGCGTCGCGTACAGAACCACCGGGCTGTACAACGGCGCGCACGCCAGCGTTGGCCAGTACCTCGAAACCGTCGGCAAAGGGGAAGAAAGCATCGGAAGCCGCAACGGCACCGCGAGCCCGTTCTTCCTCACCGGCCAAAGAGTTCGCTCGCTCCACTGCCAGCTTTGCGGCATCTACGCGGTTAACCTGTCCCATACCGACGCCCACGGTCGCCCCGTCCTTCGCCAGCAAAATGGCGTTGGACTTCACAGCGCGCACGGAGCGCCAAGCGAAGATCAGCTCGGCCAGCGTTGCTTCATCCGCAGCTTCTCCAGCAGCGAGGGTCCAGTTGGCGGGGTCATCGCCCTTGGCATCAATGACGTCGCGCTGTTGCACCAGGACACCACCGGAAATCTGGCGGTGCTCCACAGCTGCCCGCTCGTCAACTTCGGGGGCCTTGGCCTGCAGGATGCGGATGTTCTTCTTCTGGCTCAGCACTTCTACAGCGCCATCTTCGTACGAAGGCGCGATGATAACCTCGGTGAAGATCTCCGCAACCTGCTGTGCCATCTCCACGGTAACCTCGCGGTTGGCGGCAATAACACCACCAAAGGCGCTCATCGGGTCGCACGCGTGGGCCTGTCGGTGCGCGGCAGCAATGGATTCATCGGACACGGCAATGCCACAGGGGTTCGCATGCTTGATGATGGCCACTGCTGGGCGCTCGTGATCCCACGCTGCGCGCCACGCGGCATCCGAATCGGTGTAGTTGTTGTAGCTCATCTCCTTGCCATGGAACTGCTCTGCGCCAGCCAATCCACCACCGTTGGAGTACAGCGCGGCCGCTTGGTGAGGGTTCTCACCGTAGCGCAACACGCTCGCGCGCTCGAAGGTCTCCCCGATCCACTCGGGGAACTGGTTATCCTCGGTCTTCTCCACGTGCTCGCCCAGCCAGCTGGCAACAGCAACATCGTAAGCTGCGGTGTGGCGGAAAGCTGCGAGGGCCAGCTTCGTGCGATCCGCACGGCTGAAACCACCCTCGCGGGCAGCGACAATTACATCGTCGTAGCGAGACGGGTCCACTACCACAGCAACGGAAGGGTGGTTCTTGGCTGCGGCACGAACCATGGAAGGGCCACCGATATCGATCTGCTCCACGCAAGAATCAAAATCCGCCCCGGAGGCCACGGTTTCGCTGAACGGATACAGGTTCACAACCACCAACTCAAATGCCTCCACGTCGAGGTCCTCGAGCTGCTTGAGATGATCCTCTTTACGAGTGTCGGCCAGGATGCCGGCGTGCACCCGTGGGTGGAGCGTCTTCACGCGCCCTTCCAGCACCTCGGGGAAACCGGTCAATTGCTCAACCTCGGTGACGGGCACACCCGCGTCCGCGATCTTCTTGGCGGTCGAACCGGTGGATACAATACTTACACCCGCCTCATGCAAGCCCTTGGCCAATTCTTCCAGCCCGGTCTTGTCATAAACGCTAATCAGCGCGCGGCGGATAGCTTTTTTGTCCTCAGTCATCGCTACGAGATCCTGGCCTTTCGTCCCTCAATTGTCAGTCCGTGGCGTGCGATGTTGTGCAGCACGTCCACGAGGAGCTCCCGCTCCACTTTCTTGATGTTCTCATGCAACGTTTCAACAGAGTCGTCATCGTGCACGCTCACCGCATGCTGGGCGATGATCGGACCCGTATCAACTCCACTGTCCACAACATGAACTGTAGACCCCGTGACGCGCACACCGTAATTCAAAGCATCCTCCACCGCGTGAGCCCCGGGGAAAGCCGGCAGCAACGCAGGGTGAGTGTTAATGATCTTCCCTGCGAAGTGCGCGACTGTTTCTTTGCCAATAATACGCATGAATCCTGCGCTCACGACGAGGTCCGGCGCGTACTGTTGAATCCGCTTCGTGAGTTCGGCATTCCACTGTCCGCGGTCGGTATTCCCCGGCTCGTAATTCACTAGGAACGTATCGATTCCCGCCCGATTGGCGCGCTGCAAAGCTTCGCACTCGCGATCCGCGCCCACCGCTGCAATGTCCACGAGGTCCGGTTCCACGTTGTCGATCACACTTTGCAACAGTGTTCCCGAGCCAGACGCCAGCATCACAATCCTCATATTCTTATTTCTCCCTCTTAGTCACGTGAGCACTTTCGCCGCCACCATCGTCTTTGGTCACCTTCCGCGCGGTGCCCGTTTCTTTTGCTACCCGCTGTTCCACTGGCTGCTTTTCCAGTTTCTGCTTTTCAGGCTCCTGCTTCTCCGCTGCCTGTTCCTTCTGCTGCTTCTCGCCCACCTGCTTCTCAGGCCCGCGCTTTTCAGGCTCCTGCTTCTCCGCTGCCTGTTCCTTCTTCTGCTTCTCGCCCACCTGTGTCTCCGCTCCCTGCTTCCACGCGGACTTCTTCGGCGCACCCTCGTCGGTTTTTTCTAGTCCCGACGCCCCTCTGGCATCCGAACGCGGCTGGGCGTCGGGTATATCTTCCACAACACGTGATCCAGAGCGAGCCGCCCACAACATCATGACGAGCGCAGGCACCAACAACCACGCAGCCGCTTCCAAGGCGAACATCCATGGCAAAGCCCCGGTCTCGCCGAATACACCCAATTCGCCTCCGGCCAACCAACACACGCAGAAACCAATGAACGCAACGGCCACCCCAGCAGTGAGCGCCAAGTATGCAGGGGACTCCACGAACTCGCGCTGCTGCATGTAGCGGTACACCACTACAACAGAGACCACAGCGGGAACGATCAGAGCTAGCGGCCCCCAGGACAATTCATGGTTTGGAATGGCCGCCGCAATCGGAATGGGCGGCAAATTAACGTTGTTAGCGGCAAAGAGGGAAAACACTCCCCGACCGATATGGAATTCTCCGCCTAGGAGCACTGCCGCGGACGCCACGGCCAAGTTCGGCAAGTAGAGCAAACTCAACAAGGTGAGGCCAAGTGTGCCGGAAAAGTTCGACGTGATGTCGTAAGAATTCTTCACCGCGTTAAAGTTCGCGATCATGGAGGCAATAGCCACAGCCAAGCCCGCCACACACATCCACAAAAGGAAGCGACGCGCCAGGCGGAAGGCCTCCACCGGCCAGGTAGGAAAACCCCGGCGCAGCAAGAGCGCACGCCAGACCCGCGCCCCCATTCCCATCACCAACACCGCACCGTTAACAAGAGCGGTGGAGATGATTGCGCCAAAAAGATTCGGTGGGCGCACGCTATAAACCTTCGCGGCATCCCACAGCATGAGCCATGCCACCACCGTGATGAAAATGGGCAATAGCAAGCCGACCGTGGTAAGCACGCGCAGGCCACGGATACTCACTGAATTACCGAGCGCACCGGTGACGCGTCGCGAATGCACCCAAACAATAAGGAGCGCGGGAAGTAACGGAGCGAAACCGAGAGTCACCCCACTCATGCGCACTGGAGCCAAATTCACTTGCATCCACAACCCGGCAATCGTGGCGGGCACAACGCCGAAGCCGGCGCCAATTCCGATAATCACCGAGATGGCGATGATGATCGCCAGTGTAACTGCGTGATTCAAACCCACGATGGGAAGGAAGCGCCGAAGGTGAGGGCGCCATTGCTGCCACCGTGCTTCGGCTGCGGAACGAGGTGCCTTTTCGGGCGTAGCCATGCGCCGAGTCTCATTAGATGACCGAGACCGCGCCACGAACCTCTCACTGGTTCGTGCGGTGGGCCTCCGCCTTCTTGCGTCTGTTTGATCACTCACCTGTCCTATTGTGCCTTCCCCTGTCGCTGGGGTGGCGAACTGACTCACCCGAAACCCTCAAGGTGTACTCGAAGGATTCTAAAAAAAATATTTCACCCGCTCGAACCCAAGAAATCGCTGAGTGCATAAGATCTCCAGCCCCCTCAACAGCAAAAACACCTTCAGCGCTTCATGAGAGACAGGATAACCCCACCCCCGAAACGATATCGAAACGTTATTTTTCGCCGAAATGGCTTGCTCATGGCGTTACCGAGCATTAATGTTACGACTCGTTGATAACAAAGTGGTTACAATCTGACCCACTTCGGTAACGAAGTCCCTCCAAGATCCGATGACAAAGAGGTTAAAGAACGTGCGTAGCTCCGTGGATTCCCGCCCAGCAGGTGCACACCGCAAGGTTGATAACAGCGCTAAGCGCCGTGTCGCCATGGTTGCGGTAGCTGCATCCGCCGTCACCTCCGCTGGTGCTGCAGGTGCCACCGCAGGTGCACAGCAGTCCTCTGAGAAGAAGGACATCGCGCTGGCTGCGGACACTGCGGTACTGGCTCAGAACGATTCCTCAGCCATCGGCAGCTCCAACTCCCAAGCTGATGCCCCTCAGATCCTCGAGGTAGCACAGGACAAGCAGATCACTGGCCTGAGCAGCCAGCTGGACTCCGCCCTTCGTTACACCCAACAGCGCTTGGCTGCAGACCTTGCGGCACGCGCTCCAAAGATCGCGAAGCCGGCTGAGGGTTCTTTCACTTCCCCGTTCGGTCCACGCTGGGGAACCATGCACAACGGTGTTGACATCGCGAACGCCATCGGCACCCCAATCCTCGCTGTAGAAGATGGCCTGGTCATTGACTCCGGCCCAGCTTCCGGATTCGGTAACTGGATCCGCATTCAGCACGGCGACGGCACCGTCACCGTCTACGGCCACATGGCTACGCTGGACGTGAAGGTTGGTCAGAAGGTCACCGCAGGCCAGAAGATCGCCGGCATGGGCAGCGAAGGCTTCTCCACGGGTTCCCACCTGCACTTCGAAGTCCACCCCAACGGTGGTGGCCCAATCGATCCTCAGCCATGGCTGGCTGAGCGTGGCATCTCCTTGTAAATATCGCGCTAACAGGTCAAAGGAGCGCGCTGTTGAAAGCGCGCACGTCCCCCCTACGGGGATTACATTTTCATCGGAATGAAGGCCCCCGCTTTCGTGAAAGGCGGGGGGCCTTAGGCGTTGTTCTTTACAGCTTTTCCATGGGGACGCCACCAAACAACATCAAGCGCACCGTACCGGAACTACCGAAATCAATCATCACAGTTGTGCGCGGCCCGGAACCATCCACGCTTCTCACTGTTCCCAAACCGTACTTGTCGTGGTTAACCTTATCTCCAACTTCCAAGTTCAGATCCGCATTCTTGTTGTTGCGAACCGGCGCGGTGGGCCGGCGGCGCCCAGCGCGTGGTGCAGAGGAATGCGACGAGGCACCTACGGACTGCCCCCAGCTTCCGGAGGAAGATTGCCTCCGGCTCGCGGAGGACTGACCCCAGCTACCCGAGGAAGATCGACCCCAGCTTGAGCCATCTGATGAACCCGCACCACTACCCCAGCTGGGCTCCTCTCTGATCCACTCAACCAGTTCCCCAGGCACTTCCCCTAGGAACCGCGACGGTGGATTGTTCACCGGCTGCCCCCAACCGCTGCGCGTGATCGCACGGGTGAGGAACAGCCGCTGCTTCGCGCGAGTAATACCCACATAGGCCAACCGGCGCTCCTCGTTCAGCTCACGCGGATCTCCAAGTGCACGCAGGTGCGGAAACTGCCCATCCTCCCAACCGGTGAGGAACACAACGGGAAACTCCAGCCCCTTGGCTGTATGGAGAGTCATCAGCGTAACCATGTTCTGCTGATCCGCAGGAATCTGATCAGCATCCGCCACCAAGCTCACGCGCTCCAAGAAGGCCTGTACGCTGCCCAGCGGAGCTTCTCCCTCAGCCAGCATCTGCTCTTCATCTGACCACTGTATGTACGCGCGTTGATTGGCCGCTTCTTGGGAGAACTCGTGCCCCACACTCACCAATTCGTTGAGGTTATCCAGGCGCGTACCGTCTTGTGGATCATTGGACTTCTCGAGCTCCGCCTTGTACCCAGTCATATCCAGTACCGCAGCAACAATCCGTCCTAGGTCGCTCACTTCCAGCCCACTGCCATCGCTGGCTTTGAGTTCCGACGCCTCCGCTTCTGCCCGCAACGCATCCATCAGTTCCAAAAACCCAGCGATGGCATTTTTGCCCCTACCGGATAACAGGGGCACGCGGCCCTGGGCGGCGTCGACCAAAGCATCAGAAAAGGAGATCCCCTGGGCCTCGGCGTGGACCGTAACCTGTGCGATCGCCCGGTCGCCGATCCCACGGCGTGGAGTATTGATGATGCGACGTAGGGCGACGGTATCAGTGGGGTTATCGATGACTTTGAGGTAGGCGACGATGTCGCGAATCTCGCGGCGTTCGTAGAAGCGAGTGCCGCCCACAACCTTGTACGGCAGCCCGGAGCGCACTAGGACATCCTCAATAGCGCGGGAAGCGTTGTTCGTGCGGTACATGACCGCGATTTCACCGTAGCTGTACCCGTGGTTATCCACAAGGTCATCGATCTGTTCGACGATGAAATTCGCCTCGTCGTGCTCGTTGTCTGCCACATATCCACCGATACGTTCGCCGTCGCCCAGATCCGTCCACAGCTTTTTCTCTCGACGACCTTGGTTGCGTTCGATAACGCGGTTGGCCGCTGTGAGGATCGTCTGAGTAGAGCGGTAATTCTGCTCCAGCAAAACAGTGGTGGCGTTCGGGTAATCGCGCTCGAACTCTTCAATATTGCGGATCGTGGCCCCACGGAATGCGTAAATGGACTGGTCCGCATCACCCACCACGCACAGTTCCCCGGCATCGTCGCCGGTCCCCACCAGTGTGGAAACTAGGACGTACTGTGCATGGTTCGTATCCTGGTACTCGTCGACCAACACGTGGCGGAAGCGGCGCCGGTAGTGTTCGGCAACCGCGGGATTATTTCGCAGGATGCCCACGACTTCCCCGATGAGGTCATCAAAGTCCACCGCGTTAGCCGCACGCAATCGGCGCTGATAGGTTCCGTACAGGGTGGCGACATTGATGTGGTACGGGTTGGAATCCGCCTGCGCCTCGGCCAGCGCGGCATCGGGCCCAATCAGTTCATTCTTCCAGTTCGAGATGACCGACAGCACCGCCCGCGGGGCGAACTCCTTCAGGTCCATCCCGGCATCCTTGATCACCATGGTGATCAGGCGCTTGGAATCATCGGAATCGTAAATCGTGAAGTTGGTGTTCAACCCCTGCACAAGGTTGGCATTGGAACGCAGAATGCGCACGCACATGGAGTGGAAGGTAGAAACCCACATCTTCTCGGCTTGCGGACCCACCAGGTCCACCACGCGCTCCCGCATCTCGCCGGCGGCTTTATTGGTGAACGTAATCGCTAGAACCTGCCACGGCGCCACGCCAGTGCGCAGGAGGTGCGCAATGCGCCTGGTCAGCACGCTGGTCTTTCCAGACCCCGCGCCCGCGACGATCAACAAGGGGCCACCGCGGTGCAGGACGGCTTCTCTTTGCTGCGGGTTAAGGCCTTCTAACAAATCGTCCGACGCCCCTCTGGTGGCATGACTAGGCGCCGCCTGGGGCGCAAAAGGGGATGGCGACGAGGGTGCAAAAGGGGATGGCGACGAGGGCGTGCCCGTAAAAGGTGAGTCGGCAGGTTCCCCACTTCCCCATGGATTGACTGGGTTCTGCGGGTTGTGGTTCATGTCGCGACACCTCTCCTTGATTACTTAGCGGTTCTCGAATGCGGCTTGTGGCTCTACCATTCAGTTCGAGACGTACAATAGTCGCCATGACAGACAACGAGTTCCGCGTTCGAATGCCATCGGGAACTGATGACCCCTTATCCGACTCAGAGATTCAATCCTACCGTGAGGAAATCAACCGGCTGGATCAGCTGATCATCGATTCAATCAGGCGGCGCAGTGAAGTCTCTCAAGCCATCGGCAAGACTCGGCTGGGCTCGGGCGGAACCAAGCTCGTTTACACACGCGAAGTTGCCATTATCAATGAATTCCGCGAGCAGTTTGGTCGCGAAGGTGTAGAAATCGCTAAAGCATTGTTACAGCTAGGGCGCGGTCGGTTGGGTTAGACCGCGCGGGGTTTGAGTTCCGCGTGTTTAAGGCAAACGGAAGCCAGCGCCTACACCACCGTTGTCATCAAGGTCGGCCTTGATCACTGACCACGCAGTTCCACCCGTGGGCGCGTGCAGCGGTCCCTGCAGTGGGGTGCGGCACGACGGCAGGTTGAAAAGCCCTCCATTGACAATGCCCACCAGTCGCCCGCGGGTGTAGACCGGCGCACCAGAATCTCCGAAGGAACCACACAGGTGCGAAACCAGCATCGGTCCGCTGATCGCCAGCATCGGTCCACAACTTGTGCCCGTGCTAATGCCGGTCTTACAAATCTGCTGGCCCGTGGCCGGAATAACCCCGCCCAAGCGGTTGATGCTCACTCGGCCGTAGTTGCGGGTGAGCTGCACATCTTTGTTGAATTTAATGACGCTGATATCCCCGTAACCAATGCGCGCCACCGTGCCAATGCGACCGGCCTTGGTGTTATCGAGGGACGCGACGGGGGTGCCTGGGCCACCACAGTGTGCGGCAGTGATGCCGACCTTGTTGCCGTGCTTATCGAAACCGGCGACAGCCAGGGTGCATACGCTATCCCCAACCAAAATCGGTGTACTTGGGCCCACCAATGTTTTAGGAGCAATAGCGCGCTGAGCAGCTGGCACTCCTGGAGACGTGAAGTAGTGCCCTGCAACGCGGTGCGGTCCGGGCTGACCGGTGGCATTCAGGAAGGCTTCGCCGGAACCGGTTGCAGCGGAGGCTGAAGGTGTGGGGGTACCAAGCGACATGCCCGCAATTGCAGTAAGCGCCACAGCCAACGCGACCGCTCGCTTCGCCACAATGGAGCTGCGTGGTCGGACGGATCGAGTTGGTAGGTAGGACAGGGACATTCGGTGGCACCTCGAGAAAACATCTTGGGAGAGTGAGTACGGTCGATGCCCCCACTGTAGCCGTTTAACATCTGTTTCAATAGCGATCAAAAATAACAAGTTGGTGAAGTTTTCTATAGCGCCGGTCAGGGACACTTTTCAATGCACCGAGCCCCCCGACCACACACCAGCCTGACGTCGAGTAAAACGTCTCACCCCGAGCAACGGCACCCCCACAGTGCCATTATGCCCCCGCGACATCAGCAACAGAATTCTTAGTTCTTAAAACTGCATCACGCTAGTGCACTTTTCATATTCGGGACGCACAACGCAAATAAACCATCCAATATACTAAGGCATTCACAATCATGGTTTTGACGGACGCAATCATCCGGAATACAACTTTGCATAACCTTTTACAGCAATGCAGCACGTCATAGCCTTCATGATTTACCGCCAATCTTCTATCAACCCACACACATTGAAGTAAAGCTGTTTTATAATAAGTATTGACCCCTTTTTGTTTCTAACCTAAAATAAGCTACATGGTTGACCGGCCAGAAACCAAGCGGCCTCCACACGCCACACTGGTTTACCATGCCTAACTAGCCTTTTACATTCTATAAGGTTAAAAAAGACGGAAGAAGTGAGGGGCTACCACCATAGGAGATACATCAAGCAGACGAGCTACATAGCTTTACTAATTGCAGCGATTGCTCCACTAACGACAACGTTGAACTCAGAAGCTAATGCGTTTACTGCTCAATCAACACAGGCGGAAGCAGCGCAAATAAGTCGCCCCTCTCCGAATGAAGTGAATCCACCTAAAACGGATCCTCAAGCAGAAGACAACTTGACGTTGAAGATACGAATCCTTCGAAAAAGCCCTGGCTTCTTAGAATTATTGCGGGACTATTCCACAAACCCTCACGATGATCTCACAAAGTTAGCTGGAGTTTTGACCCTCGAGCAAACGAGGGACTTCGTGGAAAAAACCAGAGGAAAGCGCTTCAAGGTTTCCCCCGATGAAGCTGTCGAGATTTCTCTCGTCGACGATAACGGGGTCCACTTCAGATCAGCTAGGAACAAGTGTTGGAAAGGATATGTTGGTATTGCAGCATACACAACGGTTAGCGCTTTCTACTGTGGGTTAACCGGACCTGGGGCGCCACTTTGCGGCATCGGAGCCGCTATCGCTGGCGACAATGTTGACTGGCATAAGAACTGTTAGATTCCAGGGGATGAAAAAAGGCCATGTTGCAAGACCAAACAAAGCTTCGATCGTTGGCGGCTAGTTTGATACTGAGCATCCTATGTGGGCTAGCCCTCTCCTTCTGGCTCAGTAGTGATTCCCGACTAGCCCTCCTAATAAGTTTCACCGTCGTCATTTTCATCGTTGATCAGTTAACGGGCATTGGGTCAAGGATCCGGACCAGTTCCAGTAGCTCAACAGAGCATCGCCCAGACATAGACAAGACAACCCCTAGAAGCTGAATAGGCGCTACTACCCTCACCAACTGCACCGCCCCGCGCGGAGGGATAAAAAGCGTATCCCGTTCCCTTTCTTCGACGAACATGACGAGCCCCGAAGGTAAGGAGGCGATAAGACCCTTGCCCCCAAAAAATGGAAGCCGCCACCACCCATTGACGGTGGTGGCGACAGTGGCCGGTCTACTTAAGAACCGTAACCGAACCATTCGGATTCACCCGAACGTTGGCTGCCATTGCGGCGGCTAAGTTCAGACGGTGCCAAGAACCACTGCGGGACTGATCGTCGAGCGGGTAACCAGATGGAATTGCTGTCTGGCGCAGAATGGACACGCGCTGTGCGTAGGTCAGACGTGGGAACTTAGCCTGCAGCAACCCCGGTGCAGCCTGCGGAACGATCATTGGCGCGTTATTGCGCTTGATCTGCTTAAAGCCCATGGTCATGCGCTGGGTGTATTCACGAACTGCCTGGTCGGTGGATCGGTAAGCCTTGTCACTTGCAACCACCTTCTGCAGCGGACGTCCCGCGCGCCACTGAAGTTCCGCACGCAACTCAGCTGCTGCCTGCTTGATCGCAGAACGCATCTTGGGATCATTCCAGCGGTCAGCTGCAGCCGCCGTACCCGTCATACGACCACCAATGACATCGAGCGGGTAATGCACACCCATCACCATGCGGTTATAACCAGCCTCGGAACCACGGGCGAGGATCTGCGGAGCCAGCTCTGGCAATTCCATCGCCAACAAGGTGGTCACCCACGTTGCCTGGTTAGTATGACCGGACGGGAACGCCTTGGAGGTTCCGTAAAAATTGCGCGGTCCGGACTGATACTTCTTGATACGCTTTGGCGCCACCACGAATGGGCGATCGTAACCGAAATACTCTTTCTCAACGAAGGTGGACGATGCCAATCCGCCCGCGCGAGCTAGGTAGCCATTGCCCAAAAGGAACGTGGTCTTTGGCAAACGGTTTTCGCGCAAAGCTGCGCGGAAGTGGCCGCCGAGTTCCGCCCCCAGAGAGTCTGCCACTGCGTTGAGAACACCGTCACGATCCGCTGCGGCATCCATCTGCGCGCGCTTGATGGCAACAGGATTATTCGCTGCGGCATTGTTGACCCGAACCGTGGTCTCCAGGTTCTGTTTCATAACGTCCGGCCGGGTCTTACGCAGTCCTTCAAATCCCCGAATGACATCCAAGTACACACCATATGGGTGCGAGCTGACATCGGAAACATACCCGCCCAAGTACTCAGGGCCGAACGGGCGGGGAATCGGGGCGCCGCGGTGCTTGACGGGCGCAGGGAAGCCTGGCAGCGCCTCGCTACCCGCCACGGCTGGGACGTTGCCAATGCTGGCAGCCTCGGCCGGCGCGACCACTAGGGGCGCCGACACGGACACAGTCAATAGTGCAGCCCCCAGGCTGCGACGAATCTTCTTCACTTTAAACCTTCGCCATTCAGTACTCGCCTTGAAAGCATTCAGATAAATGCGTTTGAACCGTATCAGTACCCAAGGACCGAAAGATGAAAATCAGATGAAATTGAAGTGAACCGATGCTCCGCAGCGCGGTTGCTGCATTGCTCCAGGCCTCAGCCCAAGCAACCTCCAGGCTCCAGACCCCCCAACCTCCAGACCCCCCCAACCTCCAGGCTCCAGACCCCCAAACCTCCACGCCTCAGCCCAAGCAACCTCCAGGTCTCAGCTCCACCCACCGCCAGACTCCAGCCCCGTTCCAAAAAACTTAGGCTTCCCTCTTCTTAGGTGAGGGTAAGTTGAGTTACAATCCAGCTATGAATACAGAAGCGCCCACCTGCCTTACCCAACTGGGCCTCAACTGCACAGCTCAAATCTGCAGCGTCGACGATTGCGCAATGAGCCGCAGCACCTGCCGGCGCCTCGCGGAACTAGGCCTCCGTGCCGGCCAATCCATCACAGTTGTACAAAAGATCGCCGGCGGCGGCCGGATCGTGAAAGCATCATCCGTTCGGTACGCCCTGGACAAGCAACTCGCCAGCGCCATTCAAGTACGCACGGCATAGCGACGGAAAAACCAATGTCAAACACAGTACCGTTCAACGGATCCAGCTCGGGGCATAGCTCTGCCCCCACTAGCCAACACACCTCCCACGCACGCAGCACAAGCACACCGACTGCTACCCACCTCACCAGCTGTCACTCAGACAGCCACGGCGATATTGCCCCGGAAGGTGCCCCCGTTATCGCGCTTGTCGGCGCCCCCAACGCGGGAAAATCCACACTCTTCAACGGGCTGACCGGCGCCAAGGCCCAAATGGGCAACTGGCCAGGCACAACGGTTGAGGTCAGCCGCGGTGCGTGGAAGATCGACCCCATCTGCGATGTGATCGACTTCCCCGGCGCCTACTCGCTCGATCCCATCAGTCCCGATGAAGCCCTCACCCGCGAGCTCATCATCGACTGTGCCATCGAAGAGCGCCCAGACCTCGTGATGGTTGCCGTGGACGCCTCCGCGCTCAGTCGTAGTCTGTACATGGTCGCCCAGCTCGCGGAGCAAAGCCATCGCCTACTGTTGGTGCTCACGAAAACGGATGTGGCCGCCACCATGGGAACCCCCGTAGATGCCGAAGCTCTATCGCACGCAGTTGGTGCGCCGGTCGTTGAAGTGGATCCTCGGCGTCGAAGTAATTTGGCGGCCGTAGGCGAAGCTGCCAAAGCTGCATTGCAGCAAGAACCCGCTACCCGCCGTACGGCCACAGCCACCGAGGAATTCGAACTGGCCGATGAACGCTTCACATGGATCGACGAGGTCACCGAACATGCGATCCTCCCCAGCGGACCAGCAGTCAGCTCCACCACGTCGGAGAAGATCGATCGCTTCGCCCTTCACCCAGTTTTCGGCCCCCTGCTCTTCCTTGGTGTCATGTGGCTGGTTTTCCAAGTCACCACCACCGTCGCCGCCCCGCTCCAAGACGGCCTGGATACCCTCTTTACGGGCCCTGTTTCCAGCGCCGCCACGACACTCCTGGACACGATCGGCCTGCGGCATCGGTTCTTCCAAGGACTGATCGTAGATGGCCTCATCGGCGGAGTGGGTATGGTTCTGACGTTCGCACCCCTGATGGCACTAATGTTCGTGCTGTTGGCAATCCTGGAGGATTCGGGCTACATGGCCCGAGCGGCCGTGGTGACTGACCGCGCAATGAAGCTCATCGGCTTGCCCGGCAAGGCCTTCATCCCGCTGATCGTGGGCTTCGGTTGTAACGTACCGGCGATCTCAGCTACGCGTGTGCTCGCCAGTCCCCACCAACGCATTCAGACTGCGTTGCTGGTGCCATTTACCTCATGTTCCGCGCGCCTGACGGTGTACGTGATGTTGGCTGCCACATTCTTCCCCAATCACGCGGGCAACGTGGTATTCCTCATGTACGTCATCTCCATCGCCCTCGTAGTTGGCATCGGCTTCCTGATGAAAAAGGCCTTGTGGCGGAAGATAGGCAACGACCCGTTAGTCATCGATTTGCCGACATACCAGTTCCCCGGTGCGCGACTGGTACTTTCCGTCGCGTGGGTTCGCCTGAAAGGCTTCCTCAAGACCGCCGGTGGCATCATCGTGGTGACCGTGATCGTGGTGTTCGCTCTTCAGGCCACGCCCGTCCGCGGTGAGGCAGGCTTCGCCGATGAGAACCTCGCCCCACAGGACAGCGCATACGGCGCCATCAGCCAGACCGTTTCCCCCATTTTCGCTCCGGCCGGCTTTGATTCATGGTCCCTCACGGGCCCCTTGATCACGGGTTTTGTGGCGAAAGAAGCGGTGATTTCGTCGTGGGCACAGACGTACGCTCTCGAGGAGGATTCCCCCGACCTATCGACGGCGGTGCGCGCGGACTTCGAGGCGGCGTCGAACGGCCATCCACTAGCAGCGGTGTGGGCGTTTATGCTATTCCTGCTGGCCTACACCCCGTGCGTGGCCACGATCGCGGCGCAGCGGCGGGAGATCGGTTGGCGGTGGACACTCGCGGGTATCGGCATCCAGCTCACGACCGCGTGGGTACTGGCCGTGCTGGCGTTCAACCTGTTGAAGATTTGGCTGTAGGTGCGCGATGGGTCCTTTAAGCAAAGTGATGCAATGTGTGTCCGAAGGGGTCACGACAGTCGGTGAGATTGCTCGCCGCACTGGTCTTTCTGCCTCTACCGTCGACGCCGCCCTGCTCCAACTGGAACGCATGGGCCGGGCGCGCAAAGTCACGGAGACGATGGCCTGCAGCGGTGCCTGCGGGGGTTGCGACGTAGACTGCGGGTCGCGCAGCGACGGCGCGGGGCCAGGGGGCAGCGCGGGTACGGTGACGATCCTGAAGTTGGGCCACCGACCGGCGTAAGAGCCGGGGGGCTGAGGTGGGGCCAGGAAGTGGGACGAGTACGGTGACGATCCTGAAGCTGGGGGCGCCGGCCCGCGTAGGGGCCGGGGTGCTGAGGTGGGGCCAAGGGGCGGCACGGGTACGGGGACAGGCACAGGTGAAATAGTTACGGACTTACCAACAGCCACCTCAGGTGGAATAGTTAGCGACCTACCCGCAGCCAGCCCAAGTAAAACAGTCACCGACCTACCAGCAGCGGATTCAATGCCTACCTCAGGGTGCGGGGGCCGTTGGGGAGCAGCGGCTAGGTCTCCCCTCCCCCAGAAAGCAGAACGAAACGCACCACCAAGCACCTCCCACGCGCATCTCGTTCTGCAAATCGAAGTGCGCCCGCGGGGATCACTGTGCAATTACCCTGCAAACGCAGAAGAACCCCTCGATCTTCGTACGAAGATCAAGGGGTTCATATTTTGTAGCGGGGGCAGGATTCGAACCTACGACCTCTGGGTTATGAGCCCAGCGAGCTACCGAGCTGCTCCACCCCGCGACGGGTGCATGACCGGAACAAACCGTCCCTGTCAGCGACGTTTACAACTGTAACCCAAAGGTCGGTAGAAGTGAAATCGCCTGCTCAAGACCACATCTAATTCGAATTCGCGAAGCCACGGCAGAGTGCGAACAGGAGCCTCACATTAATCGGGGTTCGAGCAGTCATCGCGCGATCCGAAGCAGAGCGGGCGGGCGCTGGGAGAATCAATGGGGCTGATGGGCAGGCTCGAAAATCTGCCACGGCAAGCACGAGCCCATGCCGACCCAGCCGGGCCCAGCTCGCCCCAACCGTCGCTAACCGTTGCGCTTTTCCTGCAGCTCCGCCACTGCCTTATCCAGCTCGTCCAGTGCCTTACCGAACTCCTCGAAGGATCCGCTCTGGCGCGTCTCCTTCACCTTGTCCATCGCGTCGCGAACCTTCTTCTCCGGCGTGGTATCCACGTTCGCGCCGTCGCCCTGGGCCTGGGCGCCCTTCTCGTCATCCTTGCTTTCCGCGCCTTTGTCGCCCTTGCCGCCCGTGTCACCCTTGTCAGTTTCGCCACTGGGGTTCTTGACACTACCATCGACCTCCTTGATGTCGGTCGCAGCCGAAGCATCAATGCCAACTTGGCTCAGTGCCTCCGCAATCGTCGGTGCGTAACCCACCTGGCCCTTGTAGCTGACGAGCACACGCAGCAACTTCGGGAACGCCGAATCCTGCCCCTTACGCTCGGAGTACACCGGCTCCACGTACAGGATCTGACCATCGCCCACCGGTAGGGTCAGCAGATTACCGTTCTTCAACTCGTTGGAGCCCTCCAACAGGGTGCGCTCCCGCGCAATCTCACCAGAGGACATCATCGTGTCCTGTGCCTGCGCCGGCCCCTGCGTCTGCGTATTCGTAGGCAGCACACGAACGTAGATCTTTCCGTAATTATCCGGGTCGCTGGAAACCGTCATGTGGGACGCGAGGAATTCTCGGCGCAGACCGCGGAAGGGGGACGTCAGCTGGAAGGAAGCCTTTCCCGTTACCGGATCAGCGGCCACCAAGTAGTACGGTGGCTGTGCCAAATCAGAACGATTCTTCGGCGCGGTGGGATCCGAAGGCACAGACCAGAAGGCGTCGTTCTGGAAGAAGACCCCGGGATCGGAAACGTGGTACTTGGCGATCAGCTCGCGCTGCACCTTAAACATGTCCTCAGGGAAACGGAGGTGGCTGCGGAGGTCATCGGAGATCTCGCTCTTGGGCTTAACCACATCCGGGAACGCCTTGCGCCAAGCCTTCAGCACCGGATCCTTATCGTCAAATTCGTATAGGTCCACACTGCCGTCATACGCATCCACCACAGCCTTCACCGAGTTACGGATGTAGCTGACGTCATTGGAAACAATCTGATTCTGGTTCACGCCGCCCGGATTCGTTGCATCCGCGGTCGTATCCGTCAGCGACATACGCTGGGAGTACGGCAGGTTGTCCAAGGTGGTGTAGCCATCCACGATCCACTTGATCCGACCATCCATCACCACGGGATACGTCTTAGAATCCGTCGTCAGCCACGGAGCCACCTTGTGCACGCGTTCGCGGGGATCGCGCTCAAAGAGGATCTTGGACCCATCACCGATCCGGTCGGTCAACAACATGTTCATCGACTCGAAGTGAATGGAAAACATCAGGCGGTTGAAGTAGTTGGAAACGTTCACCCCGCCCTTGCCTGTGTACGTGTAGTTCTTCGCGTCCGTATCGTATTCCAGATCCTCATCCGTGCCGCGGTTAGCCACGATGGCGTAATCGGAATTCGCCTGAGTAGAAGAAGCGATAACCGGACCGAAGTAGATACGAGGCTGTGGCAGGTCCACGCGCAGCTCGCCGTCCTGCTTACCTGATTCGTTGGATTGCAGGTCAGCCGTGGTGTACACAGGGTACCCACCACGGTCGGAACCAGCTTCGCGAGCCACCGCATCTACCTTGCGCGCAGGAGCCGCAATGAAACCATTGCCGTGGGTGTACACCGTGTGCCGGTTCAGCCAGTCCGTCTGGTTCCCCGTCAGCGCATTGGGGTCCAACTCACGGGCAGCCACCACGAAGTCGCGCATCTTGCCATCCACCTGGTACCGGTCGATGGCCAGCTCCTTCGGGAACCCGTAGAAGTTGCGCAACTGCTTTTGCTGCGTGAACGTGGGGTTCAGGATCTCGGGATCCAGCAAGCGGATGTTGGACAGAGTTTCATCGTCTTGAGCGATGGACTTCGTGTCCTTAGCATCGTCGCCCTCGGAAGCGCCCCACTTCTGGTCGTACGTCACATGGTCATCGCCAATGTTGTAGGCGAATCGGGTGGCCTCAATATTGCGGCCGATGTACTCGCGCTCCTTTTCCGCACGGTTGGGCGAAACGGAGAACTGCTCCAACACCAACGGCCATGCCACACCGATCACAAGGGTGGAACCAACCATCAGCGCTACCGCCAAGGCCGGGATACGCAGGTCCTTAATAACAACGGTGAAAAAGAACAGGGCAGCGACGAACAAACTGATAACCAGCATGACAATCTGCGCGGGCAGCTTGGCGTTGATGTCGGTGTACGAAGCACCAGTAAACGTCTGATGGGCCGTATTCATCAAGGCGTAGCGCTGGAACCAGTACCCCACTGCCTTCAAGACGATCCACGCCCCGGCAATAACCGCCAACTGTCGGCGGGCTGGTACGGAAATCTTCGCCTTCTCCCCCAACCGCGGGTTACCCGTCGTGATGGACCCCAGCAGATAGTGTCCTACCGCATTGATGACGAAGGCGAGAACCAGCAGAATGCTGAAGGTGCCCAGTATCAATTGCAGCATGGGCAGATTAAACGCGTAGAACCCTAGGTCCTTTCCGAACTGCGGGTCGTTGACCCCAAAGGGTTCGCCGTTGAGGAACATCAACGCGGTCCGCCAGTTATTTTGTGCCACAAGCCCCGTGATCAAACCAACGAAAACGGGCACTCCCACCAGAAACGGCCGCAGGTTCTTCCGAATCAGTGGCCGCAGCTCCACCAGGGGCGAATCGCTGGACATTGCCGATCCCGGATTTGGTTTAGTGCGGTAGGCCAAAAAGGCTGCCAGCCACGCCAGCAGCGCACCCACCAGCCCAAAAACAACGAACAACACGATGCGGGCCACCAGTACATTCAGGAACACACCGGAGTGTTCCACAGACCTGAACCATGTGAAATCCGTGTACGTGCGCACGAGGACGGGGATAAGGAAAAACGCCGCAGCGATTATGGCAGCGAGAGCTCCCAGGATCTTCGAGCGGCGCGAGGGGGAGGTTCGGTTCGGGGAGGAACCGGGACGTTTTGGAGTCGACATGCTCAAGGTTGCTCAGGTCTCCATCAGGGTTAGTCAATTAGCAAACGTGCCCCCAGAATACGTAAAATCCAGCTCGAACCATAAATCTCTTTATTGCGGAAAGGCACCTACCCATGTCCCTCGACCTGCACGACGATCGTATCCTCAACGCCGCTTTACGCGAAGCTGTTGATTTCGTGCACGCCGAGGGGTGGGACCAACCAGCCACGCTATTCGCTCTGGTGCCTTTTGCTTTGGTTGCCGACGCCCTCGAGCTCGAAGACGGCGCCAATCCTTTGGCTCTCGTGGTCCAGGAAGACGTACCGGATCACATCCAGCCGGGGTCCGAAGAACTCGGAGAATTTATTGCGACCGTCACGTGGCCGGAACAGGTCGTGGGCGCGATCGTGGCTCAGGAAATCACTTTCGTGAATTCCGCAGAGGGCGCCGACCGCACGCCGCGCGCCGCGCGGCTATTTTCCGGAATCCTCGACGACCGCAATGGATCGGGTGCCGAGCGCAGCATTGTGCAGTTGCGGCCCACGGACGAACAACTCGCAGCTGACCCGTTCGCGCAAGACAAAATCGAGCTGATGGGCGGGGACGATTTGGCGCCGGGCGTCATCGCAACCC
Organism: Corynebacterium auriscanis; assembly: GCF_030408435.1. Lineage (NCBI taxonomy): Bacteria > Bacillati > Actinomycetota > Actinomycetes > Mycobacteriales > Corynebacteriaceae > Corynebacterium > Corynebacterium auriscanis. Next base: position 1,976,384 of record NZ_CP047046.1, read on the forward strand.
TGCGGCACACATTCGCCGAGTAATCGGCCAGTTCCGCGTGGGTCGCGCACACCACCGCAGCCATCGTGTTGGGTGGCACACATTCGCCGAGTAATCGGCCAGTTCCGCCGAGTGACCTCTAGCTGCCGGTGCAGACCTGTGGTTCCTCGCCCGCATTCAGTTTATTGAGCTGGTCGACCGCGGTCGTGAGCTTATCGACCTTTACCAACTTAATTCCCTTGTCCTGCACGGAATCCGGGATGGTGACGGCCTCTGCACAGTTGTCCTCGGGAACGAGGAAGACTTTGGCTCCCGCATCTGCGGCGGCCGCGATCTTGTGCGTGATACCTCCGATGGGCCCCACATTGCCCTCAGAATCGATGGTTCCGGTGCCGGCGATGAACTTCCCGCCGGTGAGTTCCCCCGGGGACAGCTTGTCCACCACCGCGAGGGAGAACATCAACCCAGCCGAGGGGCCACCGATATCGTTGAGGTTGTAGTTCACGCGCACATCACCGGCAGGCTGAGCCACGCTGGTTACACCCAAGAATGCCTTGGGGCCTTTCGCTCCCTGTGGGAGGAACTCCTTGGGGGTTTCCGCGAGCTTCACCTCGACCTCTTGCGTACGGGCGTGCCGCAGCACCTTGATCTTGACGGTTTCGCCCGGCTTCCGCGCCCCGATCTTCTTGGCTAGGTCGGCGGGCACGGTGATTTTCTCCCCTCCCACCTCGGTGATCACGTCGTTGACCTCCAGCACGTCCTTGGCGGGGCCCTTATCGCTCAAGTCCACCACCATGGTTTCCATGGGACGGTTCAGGTACTTCATTGCCGCGCTTGTAGCGTTCGACTCACTCGCGGCGAAGGCTGCATTGTTTTGTTCCTGCACCTGCTCCGGACTCACTCCCGAAGGAAAAACCTGCTCGATGGGAACCAGAGTGTCATCGGTAGCGATCCAACGCCCCAGCGCCTGTGCCAAGGTCATGTTGGTGCGCACCGCAACGGTTGTCATGTTGAGGTTGCCACTGGTTTTGTCGACCTCCGCTCCGGAGATCTCCACCACATCTTTGCCGTCAACGTTCCCCAACGTATTAAAAGTCGGTCCCTTACCTTGGGCTGCGTAGGGAACGGTCAGGTCAATATTCGTGCCGGGTACCTGTGGCAATCCCACGAGGGAGGCCAGCACCACGACGGGTACCGCGCCAAGCACGACGGTCCTGTTACGACGATTCCAAAAACTCACCTGTTATACCTTAGTGCCTTGGCACGACGACACGAATGGACCGCACGACTACGCGCGTGTTCACATTCGCGCGCCAAGTAACTGTATGTTCGCTACCAGCGCACACACACGACCAGCGCAAACCGGTACGGTGGTAGCATGAGTAAATTCGGTTTCGGATCCAACGGCTCAGATGACGATTCCGAGGACGACCGCAGGGACGATAACCACAACGATCCCTTTGGATTTTTCTTCGGTGGCAACATGGGCCGTGGCCACATGGGCGGCAACATGGGTGGTGGAAACATGGGTGACCTGTTCAACCACATCGGCTCTATGCTCAGCGGTTTCGGTGCGGATATGAACAGCCCTGAAGGCAAGGGCAGCGTGAATTATGCGGTGGCCGAACGCATCGCCCGGCAGCACATTGCGCAAGCCCAGAAGGATAAGCGGCCCGAATCCACCCAGTCCCAGGCCGTCGCAGAATCCGTGCGCCTCGCGGAACTGTGGCTGGATGAAGCCACTCCCCTTCCCGCCGGCGCGTCCAGCTCCGTGGCATTCGGCCCCGTGCAGTGGCTCGAAGAAACCCTGCCCACCTGGAAGCGGGTTATCACTCCCCTCGCCGACAAGCTAGGGGATGCTGCGCTCACCGGTATGCCGGAAGAGCTCCAAGGGCAGCTGGGACCGATGGAGGGAATTCTCAAGCAAATCAACTCCATGAATTTCGGCACCCAACTGGGGGCCACCTTGGGAGAAATGGCCAAGGACGTGGTGCATTCGACCCAGTGGGGCGTGCCGCTGGCCAACGGCAGCACCGCTGCGGTGTCCACGGCTCACTTGGACAGCGTGGCGTCGAAACTAGGCTGCGAAAAGCAGGAAGCCCTGATTTACCTCGCCGCCCGCGAAGCAGCCCACCACCGACTTTTCCAGCACATTCCATGGCTGGAGGAGCGCCTCATCCTGGACGTGGAGGAATACGCGGCGGGCCTCACGTTGGATGATTCGAAGATGCGGGACGCAATGGGCGAGTTCAATCCCGAGTCCATGGGCGACCCAGCGCGTATGCAGGAGATGATGGACAAGCTCCAGGGCCAGGACCTCTCCCCTGAGGTGGTCAGCACCAATGCGCACGCCCGCGAGCGTTTGGAAACCAGCCTGTCCTTGATTGAGGGGTGGGTGGACTACGTGGTCGGCACCGCACTGGAAGGGCGCATTCCCAATGCCGCAATGATCGGCGCCGCGTGGAGCTCGTTCCGCAACAATGGCTCCCCGGCAATGGATGCGCTGACCAAGGCCGTCGGCATCAGTTTCACGGCTCCAAAAGCCAACGAAGCTGCGGACCTGTGGCGTCGACTAGAAGAGGCCGTAGGCCAAGACCGCCGCGACAAAGTATGGGATCATCCCGACTTCCTTCCGGTAAGCTCTGACTTGGACAATCCCGCCGCCTTCATCGGGCACGTGGCTCTCGATGACAAAGAAATGGAAGACTTCAACCCCATCAGCGAAATCGAGAAGCTCGAGGCCGAGATGAAGAAGCGGATCGAAGGGGAAGACAAGGACGATAATCAAAACTAGGGGCATCCTGGGGGGACAATGCTCTTTTTACCGACGACCACGTCGGTGATTGCCCGGCCGGGTGTGGGACTGCAGTTCCACATTCTGCCGGAGCACGCCGTGATTCTGCCGCTGCCCACGACCGTTCGGATTGGGCAGGTTGCACACGTTATGCTGGGCTGTCGCTTGGGTTCGGAACGCTCCACCGTGATCGCTAACCTTGGATACTGTGGTATGGATACGGCGGTCGCCACGGACATCGTGGGTGAACTTATTCGCGCTCGGATCCTGCTGCCCAAAGCGCCACCGGCTCAGGTGCGGTTGTTGCACACGGGGCAGTTAACTTCCGCCACGCACGCTGCATTGTTGGCCAAGGATATCGACGCCCACATGGTCAGCCTCGACGCCACCACCAGGTCCACCAGCACCTTATTGCTTGGGGGCATGGTGTTTCCGCCCGGTGACGTACAGTTTTCCCTCATGGCTCATCGCGTGCCACACCTTCCCTTTGGGGTCATCGACGAGCGCGTGGTGATCGGTCCCTTGGTCGTGCCAGGAAAAACCGCCTGCCTATCATGCTTCGACCAGCATTATCGACAATTCGATGCTGGGTGGCGGGGCGTACGGATGCAGGCCACCGCGCGGCCGGCGGGTGCGGCAGCAACGGCTTCGACCGTGGCGGCCACGATTGTGGCGGAGTTAGTGCACCGGCATATGCTGCAGTGGATCGCTACGGGTCGGCCCGACGAAGGTATTCCCGCTGCCTTGATTGGCCGCACCATCTTGGATCCCAGTACGGGCCGCAGCGAGGTCACCCACGTGGCGCCTGCCACGGATTGTCCGGTGTGCCGGTTGGCGGGTTAACTACGTGTACTCGGGCTAACGTCCATCTCGAGTCATCATCCCCGCCATCACGTGTGCGCCCGGTGTGCCGGTTGGCGGGTTAACTACGTGTACTCGGGCTAACGTCCATCTCGAGTCATCATCCCCGCCATCACGTGTGCGCCCGGTGTGCCGGTTGGCGGGTTAATTACGCAGCCTCATCAAGATTCATCCACGACAGGCGTGAATTCCTAAGCGTAGTTCGCCACGATCGACACAATGTCTTCGCCGAACTGCTCCGCCTTCACCGGACCAATTCCAGATACTTGGACTAGCTGCTCCAGCGAGGTGGGCTGATCGGCAACAATGGCCTTCAACGTGGCATCGGTAAACACCACGTAAGGTGGCACCCCGCGCTGTTTGGCAACGCCCAAACGCCACTGCCGCAATTCCGTCACTAGCACATGGTCATTATCCGGAGCATGCAATCCGCACCGACCGATAATTTTGAATTCAGGTGTGGTCAGCCTGGACCCGCACACCACACATGCATTCTTCGGTGCACCGCTGGTGGTAGAAGATGAATCCCGCGTGGCGTCGGCCCCATATTCTGGAACGAGGCCATCCAGAAAACGGGTGCGGCGGCGATTGGCGCGACCGCCCTCCCGGCGCGCTTGGGACCACGACAAGTGCAGGTGCTCCCGCGCACGCGTAACGCCCACGTACATCAGGCGGCGTTCCTCCTCGATGGCCTGCGCGGAACCCGCGCCCTTGAGCGCCAAGTGGAAAGGCAAGGTACCCTCCACGAGCCCCACGAGGAACACCGCATCCCACTCCAGCCCCTTAGCCGAGTGGATACTGGCGAGGGTCACACCCGAGACTCGCGGGGGATTCTTCGACTCCGCACGTTCGCGCAGCATGAGCATGATGGCGCGCAGGGAGAGCTCGGGGTTGTCCTGGACCATCTCCCCAATGAGATTGGCCAGCGCATTCAGCGACTGCCAGCGTTCGCGCTCCTGCGCGCCGCTGGGTTCCTTCTGTGTAAAACCAACCAGGTGCAGGGCCGCGAGGGCCGCATCGTAGACCTCCCCTGGTTGCGGATCGAAACGCTCCGCAGCGCGGAACAGGGCTTGCATGCCTTCGGCGACTTCGCGACGATTGAAAAAACCCGCGCCGTTTTTGACTTGGTAGGGGATGCTGAGGTCAGTCAGCGCGTTTTCAAACAGCACCGATTGCGCGTTGATCCGGTACAGCACGGCGATCTCGCTGGTTGGCACACCCGCCGCGATGAGATCGCGAATGCCCTCGGCCACGGCTTTGGCTTCCGCGGCTTCATCGGCATATTCGTGAAATTCCGGTTCTGCGCCTGCGGGGCGCTGGCCCACCAGCTGCAGCCGGGATCCGGCGATACGGCCCTGGGCTTTTTCGATGATCTTATTCGCGAGTTCGACAACCTGCGGCGTGGAACGATAGTCGCGCTGCAGGCGAACCGTCGTGGCTTCAGGGAAACGCCGCGTGAAGTCCAACAGGTACTCCGGGGTTGCACCGTTGAAGCTGTAAATCGTCTGGTTCGCATCGCCCACCACCGTGATATCGTCGCGGTCCCCCAACCAGGCATCCAACATCCGCTGTTGCAGCGGGGTGACGTCCTGGTACTCATCAACGACAAACGTGCGGTACTGCGAACGGAATTCTTCCGAGATCCCCGCGTTTGTTTCCAAGGCAGCGGCCATGTGCAGCAGCAGGTCATCGTAATCCAGCAGGAATCGTTCTCCGGTTACCTTGATCTGCTCGTAGGCTTGGAAAACTCCCACGAACTTATCGGCATCCACGGGGCAGTCGCGGCGGTTGGCATCCATGACCTTGGGGTAATCCTCGGGCACAACTAACGAAGATTTCGCCCACTCAATTTCGCCAAGCAGGTCCATCAGCATGGTCTTGTTGGTTTCCAGCCGCTGACTGCGGGCTGCTCGTGCCACGAGGGGGAACTTGTTCTCGAGGAATTCCCATTCCACCCCTTCGGCATAGCGTGGCCAGAAGTATTTCAATTGACGCATGGCCGCGGAGTGAAACGTGCGCGCCTGTACTCGGGGGACGTTCATGCGCACCAAGCGCTCGCGAAGCTCCGCTGCGGCGCGGTTCGTGAACGTCACGGCGAGCACGCGATCGGGGTTGACATAACCGCCTTCCACCAAATGCGCAATGCGGTGGGTAATGGTTCGTGTCTTTCCGGTGCCGGCGCCGGCGATAATAGCCACGGGCCCCCTTTGGGCCGTGGCGGCGCGGAGCTGATCGGGGTCCAGCCCAGCTAGAATATCCGTCACTGTTGCAGCGCCTCCTCCGGGCCCGCGTTAGAACGAACGAAGAGAATGCGATCACCGGGTTCAATGGTTTCAGCTTCCACGGAGTCGATTCGGTATAGCTCACCGGAGCGCACCACTCCCAAGACCACGTCTTCCAAGACTCGCGGGTTGCCACCCACTTCTTCTTCACGGACCAGGCGTTCTGCGATGGAGAAGCCTTCGTCCGGGCTCAACAGATCCTCCATCATCTCGGTCACGGACGGAGTGACGGTGGCAAGCCCCATCAGTCGGCCCGCGGTTTCGGACGAAACGACCACGGAATCGGCCCCTGATTGGCGCAGCAGGTGGGAGTTATCGGCCTCGCGCACGCTGGCCACGATCATGGCCGACGGCGCCAACTCGCGCACGGACAGCGTAATGAGAACCGCCGTATCGTCTTGGTTGGGGGCGATAACAACGGCCCGTGCCCTGTTCACTCCCGCTAGTCGCAGCACGTCAGAGCGAGTGCCTGAGCCTACAACGGTGACCAGTCCCTTCGCTTCGGCGTTTTCCAGCACGTCTCGATCGTCATCGATGACGACAATCTGGTTCGGGGACACACCATCGGCCAAAAGTGCGGCAATAGCGGAGCGTCCCTTGGTTCCGTAGCCAACGACAACCGTGTGGTTACGCACTTTCTTCCTCCATCGTCTGAGTTGGAACGTTCTACGAGATTCCTCGGTGAGCACGCTCAATGTCGTACCGACGAGGAGGATCAGGAACACCACACGCATTGGCGTAATGATGATGATGTTAATTAATCGGGCTTGCTGTGTCACCGGGGTAACATCGCCGTAACCCGTGGTCGATAGTGACACGGCCGCGTAATACAGAGCATCAACGAAAGTTTTGATGTCGTTGTACCCATCGCGATCAACATAAGCGATTAACGCATTAAACAACAACAGGGCCAACGCGTATCCCATTCTCCGAGTGATAAGCAACCACGGCGATTGCACCACGGGACTGGGGATACGAAGAATGTTCAGCAGTGAGTGCGCCGGAAGCTCATCAACTTCCGTGCCCGTTCGAAAACGGTCGCGCATACCGTCATTCATGCAGTGGCCTCACTAACGTAGTTCGAACTTTACTTCGCGGGATCGGTCAAAAGCTGTTCGATCTCCCTAGCAGAGGGTAGCTTATCTGGCTCTACCGTTTCGTTGGCCTGCACGTAATGGAACGCCGCGCGTACCTCCGAAACGGGTACTTCTACCCCGAGTTGAGAGCTCAAAACTTGTGCCCATGCCAACCGGTACACGGCCAACTGCATCTTGGCTGCGGACATGTCTTCACCGGTGGGCTTTTTACCAGTTTTCCAATCCACGACCATCCAGCCCTTCGTTGGGTCATCGGAGAAGTGGAAAACGGCGTCGATCCGACCTTCAAACACGTGCCCAGCCAATGAGACAGAATACGCCCCTTCGATACTGGCAGGTGTGCGTGCGGCCCATTCGGATTGCAGGAACCGTTCTTTTAGACGTTCCAGCGCTGGGTCTTGCAACGTAGCATCCGAGGCTCCGGGCAATTGTTCATCATCGAGCAACGTGACGTGGTCGTAATGCTGTTCTACCCAGTTGTGGAACGCCGTACCTCGCTTGGCGTATGGCTTGGGTTCTAAAGGCACTGGACGTCGACGCCGCCTCGCGAATTCCGCCCGGTCACGCCGCAGGCCCACGGCTTCCGTGGCGGTGAGCCGCACGTCCAGCGGAATCTCGATCTTTGCGGTTTCTTCCACGCGTAACTCTTGGATGAGCTGCGCTGTTTCCACGTCCCAGCTTTCACCGGTAGTCGTGGCCGTGGATGAAGCAGCTGGCTGAATTGCGCCCTGCGGAGAGCCCTGCTTCAGGGCTTCTAGTGCCTGGCGCACTAACTGTGCGCCTTCCTCGGCACCAGGACGGGCGCTCAACAAAGGAGCTGCGGAGCGAGGCCAGGGTGCTGCATTCCCCACCCGGGCCGGTGCTTGTTGCAGTTCGTCGATCAACGCTTGGCGGATGTCATTGAATGCGAGGACATCGTTCAGCATGAGGTTGCGTTCGCGCCCGCCTGGCTGAGGATTTGATGGATCGGCCGGTTCGAAATCTGCTTCCTTCTTGCGGAGCTTGCCCAGCGGTGACCACACGGGCACGGTCTCAATAGTTTTAATCTCCTCCGCGGCTTTCCACCGTGTGCCCGCGGCTTCGAATAACGCATTGCGAAGCAACACCAGCCCCACAGAAGGGTCCTCGAGTGATTTACTGCCTTCACGGTACGCAGACCCGCTGACCAGTAACTTCTTTTTGGCGCGGGTGATGGCCACGTAGAACACGCGGTCGTCTTCTTTGGCTTCAAAACGGTTGTATTCCTGTTTGAAGCCTGCGACACGTTTGGAGTGATCCGACCGTTTTTCCACCCCCGAAAGGTCCAAGACGGGCATAGTCGCCAGCCCCTCGAATGCTTCCGCGTCACCACGTAAGTGCGTGGGCAATCGAGTGGCATTGTCGGTCCATTTGTAACCGCGCGTAGTGGGTGCTTCCGCATCGGTGTAGGTTCCTCGGCCCGCGTGTGGCACGGCCACGAGGTCCCACTCCAGTCCCTTGGACTTGTGCACGGTGAGGATTTGCACCAGATTGTCTTTCTTCGTGACCTCGCCGGTTTCTAAGCCATCCTCTTTGTCCTTGGCGGCCATAAGGTACTCCACGAGGGTGCTGGCGCTGGCCCCGGAGATCTCGCTAAACCCGCGCACAATTTCCGCAAATCGATCGAGATGACTGGTGCCAATGGAGTATTCGGGTGCGGAATACCACCGGGTGAGTACCTCGGTTCGCACGCCTAGCATCCGCTCGATGTCCGCCACAAGGTCTGGCAGGGACTTCGACATACTGTGACGGCGCAGGAACCCCAGCTCCGCGGACAGTTGCTCTAAACGAGTTGCCCCTACAGGGGACATTCCGAAACTTGTGGCTTCACCCAAATCCGCGAGGGCGTCGCCTAAACCGACTGTGCCCGCTACCGGGTCTTCGAGTACTCCTTGTAGTTCCTCCCGCAAGTTCTGTCCGGGTTTGGTGGCACGGTTAGCCCCGGAACCACTCGGGACTTGTGCAGGATTATCCAGCCGCTCAAACACATCCGCCAACGGTTGTAGGCGCTGGTCAGCTGGCCCCGTGGTGTGTTCCGTCTCAACTTGTGCGTGCTGCAGTTGTTTCGCACGATCGGACAGTGCTTTGATATCCGCGGCTCCCAAGGCCCACCGGGTGGATGTGATCAACCGCAGTATGGCCTCGTCATCGCTGGGATCGACAAGCACGCGCAAGGTAGACAACACTTGCTCTACTTCAGGCATTTCCAACAGGCCTGGTCCTGCCGACATTTCGGCCGGAACACCTAGCTCTCGCAGGGCTTCGTAGATAGGCACGGCGTCGGCATTGCGGCGAACCAGAACGGCGGCGGAAAACGGTTTTGCCTGATCGGAATCTGTCCAAGCCTCCCAGTGTTGTGCCACATGCTGCGCAAGCCAGGTGATTTCTTGTTCTTTATCGTCGTGAAAAGCCACCCGCACGGTGCCTTCATCGGATCCGGCGCGTGGTTTCAGTTCGGAGACCAATGGCCGATCTTCCATCGACCAGCGCGAGACGACGTTCGCCAACGTCAACACCGTGGAGGGATTGCGCCACGAGGTTGTCAGCTCGAGTTTCTGTGCCGGCGAAAAGTCTGCCCGGAATTTCTCCAAGTTCGAGGCCGTGGCACCACGGAACATGTAGATCGATTGCATCGGGTCACCCACTGCGGTGACCGCCAATCCGGGGTCTTTACCTTCCCCAAACAGCGACCGCAGCAATACTCGCTGAGCTTGGCCTGTGTCTTGGTACTCGTCCAGCATCACGACCCGGAAGCGCTGGCGCTGTTCCTCTCCTACGCGTGGATGTTTGGTGGCCAATTCAGCAGCAATAGACATCTGCTGATCGAAAGTCATCAGGTCGCGCTTTTGCAGCGTGTTCCGGTATTCCCGCACTAACTCGAGCAGCTCAATGCGTTGTTTCTGTGCGTTGTGGAACTTCTGATTCTCGCCGCTGAGGTAATCCGGTTCCTTCTTCTTCGTCGATTCCAATCCCTCGAGATCACGCATAGCCGACAGGGATTCTTCTTTAATTTGGTCCACATCGACCAGGTGGCTTTGCGCCTCATTCGATAGCGCCTGCACATCGGAGATCACCGATGGAATGGTCTTGTCAACGCTCAGGGTGCCACCGTAATTCGTCACCACTTCTCTCGCGATCAACCACTGTTCGGCATCACCGATAATCCGTCCAGCTGGCTCCATCGGGACCAGCAAGCCGTATTCACGCACAATGGTGCCGGCGTAAGAATCGTAAGTCGCAATGGTTGGCGCCACATTGCTCAGCCACCGGCGCCGCGGATCATCTGCCGCCAATGCGCCGAGGTACAGTTGCGAATTCGCCAGCGTTTCCAAGCGACTACGCACGCGGTGGGCTAGTTCGCTGGCTGCCTTTCGTGTGAACGTCAAACCCAACACCTGTTCGGGGCGCACGTAACCGTTAGCGACCAGCCACACCACTCGGGCCGCCATAGTTTCGGTTTTCCCAGCGCCTGCCCCCGCAACCACCAGGAATGCACCGGAGGGCTTAGAGCCAATGACCTGCGCTTGTTGATCGGTCGGATTGGGATACACGCGCAGTGAGGCATCTGATTGGTCCAGCCCCATGCCATCACGAATGAAGCCGGCGATTTCTTCTGGCGTGAAAATAGCGCGATCTGCATCCAGCATCTAGATCACCCTTTCGTTGGTATTGAAGGCAGGACAAAGGAATTTATAACCGCATTTGTCGCAGTGTTTTCCAGGCGTGGGCGTTAATTGGGGACCATTGGAACGCTCGGCCAGCTGCAATGCCCGCGCCCGAAAATCTTCGTCGGCAGCATCATTGCCGTCGGTACTAATTTGTTCCCGGGTGGTCACGGATTTAGCACCGGCACTCGGATAGACCAGTTTCGCACCCAGTGGCCGCCATTTATCTCGGTCCTCGCCCATTGCAGGGTCATTGGCCCTAGCCTGCAACAAGTATTGATAAGCCCGGAGTTGCGGTGATTCCTTGGCCTGATCCAAAGAAATGGGAGAACTGCCCGACTTGAAATCGATCACCCAGGTCCCCAAGGTTGAACCATCGGAATCGGCCGTCCGCGCTTGAGTAATCAGCAAATCCGCACGTCCGGACAACAGAACCTCTATCCCGTCGTCCGTGCTGCCAATAGTGGTACGCAGGATCTGCTCGGCCACAGCCCTTTCGTTCTTGGCGGGATCCAACCCATCTAGTTGACCGCGCATCCACGTATGCAACCGCCCAATGCCCTCGGTCCACTTGTGCAACAGCGATTCCGTTCGCCACCCCGCGTGCGTGGAGACTTCTGGGATCACAACGTCCACAATCCGCAGGGCCTCTTCCAAGCTCAGCCCGTGAACAAATCCTTCGGCGATCGCGTGCACCATTTCGCCCACACGCATCGCTTCTGTGCGTTCCTGTTCACCGCTGTTGCGATCCAAGAACGCGCGCAGCACACATTCCTCCATGCGCTCCATTTGCGAAGGGCTCAACCGGATTTGCTGAGGATTAATCACCTGATCCGTGGATCCTTCGGCCATGCCCCACCATTGCTCCGGGTGTGCGCCGAACACACCGTGATCCGCCAGTCGCGCCAGGTTCCGGGCGGCTGCTACCCGCTCGTGGTGTGGCCGGTCTTTATCTGTCACGGCATCACGTAGTTCCGCCACCATTGGTTCTACGGCTAGCACGCGTGGCAGCTCGGGGGCTTCCGTCACTGGGATCTCGGCGTGAGTCGCCTTTTGTTCCGACGCACCTCCGCCCACAATTTCTTGAATGAAGCGGGAGGGCTCTAATCCTTCATCGCCGGTGTTGTTCACGGCTGTGACCACCGTCGCGCCACGCGACCGAGAAATCGCCAGCAGGAACAAGCGCCGTTCCTCTGCGATAGTTGCGGCGATTCGGCTAGCGGTAATCTCCGCGAGCGAGGGCATTCGCCCTGCCTCGCCCATATTGTGATCCAGAAGGTCCACGAGGTCCAGTTGGCTGAACAGCCCTCCAACGGTAGGGCTGGTCGTTGGCCACGTATCTTCTTGTACTCCCGCGACAACAACAAATTGCCATTCCTGCCCAGCAGCACCGTGGGCAGGCAGTATTTCCACCGCATTGGGTTGTACCCCCCGCCGGTCGCGCCCGCCCGTGGGCAGTTCTTGAGCTCGTACGTCTTCTACGAACGTTTTCACGCTGGCATGAGGATTGCGTTCTACGAAGTCACCCACTAGGTCGAAGAGGTTCATGACAGCATCGAGATCCTGATCCGCCTGGGCGCCTACGGTTCCCCCTCGCAGCGCGCGGTTTTGCAGCGCGCTAGATAGCTCGGTGGCTTGCCATATCCGCCACAGCACAATTTCCGGCCCAGCGCCTTCTTGTTGAGCTTCCCGACCCGCGCGGAGAACCCGAGTAACACGCTGGAATACCTCTATTTCTCGGGTGCTGAAGAATTCAACAACCCATTCCGGCGCATTCTCCCCGGTGTTGAGGTACCAGGCTAAATAATCAATCGCTTGAAAAGGCCGCCCATTGGGTAGCGACTGCCGAGCTTCTTCGTTATCCCTCAACCGCTGATTGCGCACGGCTTTGGCTACCGCTCGTTCCAGGCGACGAACCATGACGGCATCGGCGCCACCTACGATGCTCTCCAGCAACAATTTCAACTCTGTCGGCTGCAGTGGCTGATATGTTGCCTGCACGGCCAGCAACAGCAATTCCACCAAGGGTTGTTCTGCCAGCACTATGGACGTGGAATCCACCTGCACGGGCACCCCGTGGTTCATCAGGACCCGTCGCAGTGCCGGGATGTCCCCTACAGAGCGCACGATGACGGCCATATCTCGATACTCAGTTCCCCGCGCTTGTTCACGTCGCAGCGCATCAGCCACGGCTAGGTTGTGGGAGGTATTAGTGGGTGCGATGACGCAGCTCAGGCCCCGATCAGCATCATCGGTTCCACGCACGGGCATGCGTGCGGGTTGATACGGCAGGCGTTTCTGCAATTGATTCACGGCCCGGCAGGTCTGGTCGGTCACACGGTGGGAACGGCTTAAGACTATCCGCGACGTGCCGGCACTCGGCATGCCCTTCGCCAAGGCTTCAGGCGAGCCATTCACCGATTCACGCGCCGAATCGCGTGCTGAGCCCTCGGCCGAGCGCGCGTATTTGTTCAAAAATGCCTCATCCGCCCCTCGGAAGTGGAACACGCATTGGTCCGGATCACCCGCAATCGCCACCCGCTCTGCGGCCGGGATAAAGAACTCAATAAACCGACCCGCGGCGGGGTCCAGGTTGTGGGCATCGTCGACCAGCAGCAACTTAACTTGACCGATGCGCCGCTGCATCTGCGGGGATTCGGATGCTGCATCCATTGCCTGATTGGCCTTGTGCATCAATTCGGAGGCATTGACATCCACGGCGCCAGCGAGGTTGGCGATACCTTGGTACTCGTGCAAGAATTCCGCTGCCGCAGTCCACATCGGCCGGTTGTATTCCTGTCCCAGCCGGTGCAGCTGCTCCCTACCCACACCGCGTTCCGTGGCACGCAGCAGTACATCACGCAGTTGCCTGGCGAACCCCACATAACCCACGGCTTCCCGAACGTCCTCGGGCCACGGCCCCGTTCCCGTCGCAGCATGTTCGCGCAATAATTCGCGAATAATGATGTCGTGCTCCGCACCACTGATCAACCGCGGCGCCACCTGCTCTTGCTCCACCATATGCGCGCGGTAGAACGCGAAAGTCCACGAGTGTACCGAGCGCACCATCGCGCCCGTACCCGCATACTGATCGCCATCGGATAACGCATGAAAGATTTCGTTCCTCACCCGAGTGGCGGATTCCTTGGACGGCGTGACGAACATGATCTCGTCCACCAACCCACCAGCGCGGATGTGGGCCAGCGCGGCGTCGATCAAAAAAGAAGTTTTACCCGTGCCGGGGCCACCCAACACAGCAAACGGCCGTGAGTAGTCCACAGAAGGTTCGTGAGCGATGAATTGCGCGGCCAGCCCATCAAAAACGCGGTGGGACCAACCGGAGTGCGGGCTGGAGGAAACCAGCGTGACCTCCGGATTTGCCCCCGCACCGATGCGCCGGGCCAGTGGGGATACCTCGTGTGCTTCAACCATGGTGTCAAGTATGGCATCCGTCCACGACACTCCACTTAAGTCTGTTCGATTTTGGCGGCCACGACGTCCGCCACCCGTAACAAGCCGGGCAATGCCTGCGGATTCGCTTGGTCCCCCAACATGGCATGCGCAAACAGGCGGTACATCGCCGCGCGTAAGGCCAGCTGATTGAAATCGGGCACATGGCCCCACCGCTGCAGCAGCGCATCAGGGGCGTTCCCCCAGGCCATACAGTCCACGATCAACAGTGCGACCGACCACCCCGCGGGATGATGGGCCGGAACGAAATCGGTGATCACGGGATCCGCAGCCCCGTCGAAAATCACGCATCCGGCCACGTCACCGTGCACCACCTGATCTGGAGCCCCCAGTTCCTTGCGCAATCCCACCAGCGACATCGCCTTTGCCAGTGCCTCCGCTTGCCCTGCCGATGGAATGGAATCCGCGCCCAAAACTTCAGTGATATGGACCGTTGGATCCTCGGCGAAAGTAGCGGTATCGGCCGCGGAAAACGGATCCCGCAGCGGATTCTCGTCCATTACCGCCGGCCATGGAATTCCCCGCAGGGCTTCGTTCAGGCGCAATGCGGCCGCGGCCATTTCGTCAAACCGGGGCGCCCTATCACCGGACATGAAAGTCCGCGCGCGCCACCCCGACACGCTAAAGCGCCCGTCGCTGGACGAAATCGGCCGAGACACCGTAACCCCCGCGGGGCGGACTTTTGCCATGACCTTCGCGATCCAGGCTGCCCGCGCAGGTTCGTCCGCTGGCGAGAGCACCGCTCGGTCGCAGCGCCAGCCCCCGCTCCATTCCTCGTCTAACTGCACTGGGTGGGCCGACGCCACGCCATAGCTGGCCAAGATATGCGCCGGAACTTGGGATTCGTGGGTCCCGTCTTGAGGGTAATCAGCAACCACTATTTGCTCCTTCCCGGGAGCCTATTTCCGCCTGGTTTATCCAGTGGGAAAACCCAGGGGTTCGGACGGCATGTTTTGCCGTCGTTGTCGTAGACCTCATCCGGGTTGATCTTGTATAACTCACTGTTTTTCAAGCTCAGGGTTTGCTGCATCATGATGGGCGCCAGGTCGCCCGTTTTCTCGCAGCCCACGTGCGCGGGGTAGCCGATGCCGTGGCCAACCTCGTGGTTGATCATGTACTGCCGGTATCCCCCCAGGTCACCCTCAAATGGGACCGCGCCGCGCACCCAACGGGATTCGTTGAGCACCACACGATTGCCCTCTGGCATGTAACAGCTGGTCTCCAGCTTGTATTCGTTACCACATACCTGGTGCGTGGTTTCCGCACTCGTCAACTGAACCCGTAAATCCGGATTCTTTTCCTTCGAGCCATCCACGCGCTGGAACGAAAACCTTTTGTCCCCGATCCATGATTTCGGGTTGGACAAGGTAGCTTCCACCATCGCGGCAAACCCATCATCACCGCCGTAGGCGGACGCATCGATGGTGTCTTCGACCTCAACAACATACGTGTAATGGTCTTCGCGACCCTCACCGGCTTTTTTGCCGTCGCCCGCAACAGTGCGGTACTTGCCGCTACCTTTGTTCGTGTACGGCCCACCGGGTGGCAGCTCCCCCAGCGTGACGTTGCTCAGGGTTCCCGCCGGAATCGGCTGGTCGGTGCGATGTGGCGATTCGGATCCACCCGTGGACTGGTGGTTCTCGGCGGCGTGGGTCTGCGTGGCGTCGTCCCCCTTAGAGCCCTGAATGCTGATCACAATAAGTAGAGACACCACAACAAAAACCGCCGCCAGCACCGCTACCCAATGCGAACGGGCCCACGTCGCAACGGTGTGCTGGGTGGGCCTATCGGGTTCCGGTATAGCAAAGCGAGGATGTTCCACGGGTGCTTTCTTCAAGGGGATGAACCGATCATTCGCACCTCGGGTGAGGTTCTCACCCAAGGCCGAGCGAAGGAAGTGCCAAGGTCAAAAATACGGGGTCGCCTCTAGGCGATTCTTGAGATGAATCTCTTTAGATGAAACCGACGGATGTCTTGTTCTCCGCACCGAACTCCACGTATGCGACTTGGTCTCGAACCAGGAGGTAGCGGGCACCCTTGGCCCCCTCAACCACGGTGGTATCGTCTTGGCTGCCGAGGAACTGCTGCAGCTGGTTAACGACCTCTTCTTGACCCTTTTCGGTCGTGATGTTGAGCTCGCGGGAATTGTGCTTAAAGCCGATCTTGATCTGCATAAGGAAGGTTTGCCGTCCTTTTCTCGTTGGGCTTGCAGTAATGTTTCCATCATACCCACACCGTTCGTGGCCCCGTCAGGCCCCGCATGGAGAAATGAAACGAGCAGAGAGGAACCCCCCAACCTTGTCCCCCAGCGAGCACCCATCCTTCCTGAGCTTGGGAGTCGCCGCAGAGATTTGCGATGGCCTCGCCACTCGTGGCATCACACACGCTTTCGCGATCCAGGAGTTGTGCCTCCCTCTCGCTTTGGCTGGCAAGGATCTTATCGGGCAAGCTCGCACGGGCATGGGCAAGACCTACGGTTTTGGCATCCCCTTGTTGGACCGGGTTTTTGACGACGCCCACGTGACTCCACCCGACGGCACTCCCCGGGCGCTGGTTATTGTTCCCACACGCGAATTGTGCATTCAAGTGGCCGACGACCTGACCATCGCCGCTCAATTCCTCCCAGACCTCGATGTACTGGCGCTGTACGGCGGTGTGAGATTCGAAACCCAGATTGACCAGCTTCATCACGGGCGCGCCGACGTTGTGGTGGGAACGCCCGGTCGCCTATTGGATCTTCACCGACGGGGTGAATTGCTACTCGGCAATGTGGAGATCGTGGTCCTCGACGAAGCCGATGAGATGCTGGACCAGGGATTCTTAGAGGATGCCCAGGCTCTGATTGCAGAAACTAACGACAACCGCCAGATGATGTTATTTTCCGCCACCATGCCGGGGCCGATCATGGCACTATCGCGGACTTTTATGCACCATCCCGTGCAGATCCAGGCAGATCAGGCACAGACGCAACAAACCCACACCACCACGGTGCAACTGGCTTTCCAATCGCACAAACTGGATCGTATGAGCGCCCTAGCCCGCATCTTGCAAACCCCTGGCCGCGGCCGAACGATCGTGTTCACCCGCACCAAGAAGCAGGCAGCGTTCGTGGCCTCCGACCTAGGCCAGTTGGGCTTTGCAGTTGGCGCGGTGCATGGCGATATGAAGCAGGCTGAGCGCCAACAGTGCCTAGAGGCCTTCCGCAACGGCACGGTCGATGTCATGGTGGCAACCGATGTGGCCGCCCGCGGTATCGACGTTGAAGATGTCACCCACGTGATCAACTACCAAAGCCCCGAGGACCCCCGCGCCTACGTGCACCGCATTGGCCGCACAGGGCGGGCCGGCCACACAGGCATGGCGGTTACCTTGGTCGGTTGGGACGAAGTAGATCGGTTCAATTCCCTCTGCGAGATTTTAGAGCTGGACTTAACGAATCCACCCCAGTGGTTCTCCTCCTCCCCGGAATTCCTCGAGGCCTTCAATCTGCCATCTGACGTTACCGATCGCGTGGGGTCACCCCGCCGCGTGTTAGGAACCCGTTAGCCCTATGTCCCCCAGCCGGTTTTCCCTCCCCTCTCCCGAGCGCCGCACACACGGCGACATTATCGCCTCCGCGCTCATCGCTGCTGGCCTGTTGATGGGAGGCGTGGGTGTGTGGCTGACTTCCGACGCCCACAGTGTGGAACACCACGTTGCCAAAGACAGCTCAGCGGTCCTCGCAACAGGAAACGCGGAACTGCCTCAGCGCCCACGTGAACTGTGGACCACAACCACCCTAGGGAAAGACTTGGTGGTGGACCAAGAGGGCGTCGTCCAAGTAAACGGAACGAAGGTCCGCATGTTGGAAGCTGCCACCGGAGCCGAACGGTGGAGTTACGACAAGGGCGAAGACGTGTGCGCGGTAACCAAGGGTTGGGATAAAACAACCGTGGTTTTTCGTGGCCCCAAGGGGTGTGGCCAGGCAATCAGTTTTGATAGCAAGACGGGCCAGTACTGGAGCGCGCGCGACAGCATCGCGCCCGACGACGTTGCGAGCTTCCGCAGCGAGGACATCATCGGAATTCTTTCGCCCGCGCGTTTAGAGACGTGGCGCAGTGATCTGGTGCGCACAGTGGAAGTGGGAAAGATGCCTACACCCGTAAAAGTGGGCAAGCAGGAATATACACACTGCAACTTCACGTCCGTGGGGACGGCGGGCACACTGCTGGCGACCGTGCAGGAGTGCCCTGGAGAGAAGGACGGCAAGAAGTACGCGCGTTTGCTCAACACCACGCCTGAGGATTCAGATGCCCCGGAATCGTGGCACGTGTACCGCGTTCCAGCGGGCAGTGAAATAATCGGCGCGAATGAACACCGCGCCGCGATTGCGATACCCGCGGCGAGCGGAAAGAAAGCACGTATTCAGTCGCTGGATAAAGAAGGCCACTTTGAGGAATTTCCCGTAGACGTTGGACCGGATTTGCATCAGCGCTTGCAGAATCATGATTCTGCACCTTTCCAGCCCCTGACGATCCACACCGGCAGCATGGCTGGGTGGTTTAATGGACGAGCTCTGGTGGCGTTAAACCCGGAGACGTTCCGGCCATTGTGGACCCTACCCGGGGCACAGGGGGTAGGAACCGTGCTCAACGGAAAGCTTGCCGTGCCCATGCGAGACAACGGTATTGCGTTGGTAGATCCATCATCCGGAAAAGTGGAACGTACCATTGGTGTAGATCGTGGCGGGTACGAAGGCCCTATTGAGATAGCATTCACAGGGCAAACGATTCTTGAGAAGCGGGGCGAGAAGGTCGTCGCGCTGGGTGCGTAGACGTTCGCAGGTAGTGGTGCAGCTTCCGTTCTCATAGGCTTATGGGCAACTAAACTCAAATTGCTCTGGTGTGAGCTTCGTCACTTTTTTGATTTATCTCTAGCGCTGGCGCTATTTCCGTGCGATGATTCTTCAAGTAACCGCAAAGAGGCCATGAGGTTAACGAAAGGCAAACTTCGTTAAAAGCCCTCCTCTTTCATCCGGCGTAAAGCTACAGCGATCACGCTGCCCATCTCGCCGCACACCCATTTTACGACGGATTCCCATCCGCGGGTTTCTACGTGCCCGCACAGAAAGCACCTCAACGAAAGGAACATTGATCATGGATTGGCGCCACAAGGCTGTATGTCGCGATGAAGACCCAGAGCTGTTCTTCCCGGTAGGCAACTCCGGTCCAGCTCTCGCCCAAATTGCAAAAGCGAAGTTGGTCTGCAACCGCTGCCCAGTAAGCTCCCAGTGCCTGTCGTGGGCTATTGAGTCCGGCCAGGATGCCGGCGTATGGGGAGGCATGTCCGAGGACGAGCGTCGGGCACTGAAGCGCCGCAACAATCGCGGTCGCACCCGCACCCGTACTCGCCTGAGCCTCTAATTACCGGTTTTTCCGCCGTGGCAGATAAGCTGTAGCGGTTAAAGGTTCAACCCCTCAATCCACCAAAGGAGCTGCAATGAGCAAGCGTGGCCGTAAGCGTAAGGATCGCCGCAAGAAGAAGGCAAACCACGGAAAGCGCCCAAATTCCTAAAGCGCCCCGTGGATGAGATCCGCCAAAGCCCGGATGGTTTCCTTGTTTCACCCAAGGAGTCATCCGGGCTTTTTAGCTGCGCTATGCGATAGTTGAGGAGCAAAAAGTGTGTCCGCTCGGCACTGCGCTGCCGCGCACCATCCAGCACAATTTCGAACTCTGGCCGGCCCGCCAGCTGCCGGCTAGCTGCCGGCCCTAGTTTTCGTAACGGCGGACCTCGTAACGCACCCGAAGCTGTGTGGTAATCCGAGTGCGGAGGTCACTCGGTGCAGGCTGCGAACAACACGAACGCAGTAACTGCCGAACCTGCTGCTCCAATCCCAGCGCCTGCAAGCATTGGGGGCACTCGTCAACGTGGCGTTGCAACTCGGCACGCGCTTGTGGCCCCCCAGTGCCGTCGACGTATTCATACAGCACTTCGAGAAGCTCCTCACACTTATTCTTTGGACCGGTCATCGAACGTTCACCTCGTCTTTCCTAGCGACCGCAGAGTTCTTCTTCTGAATAGCAATGCCGTGCTCGGCAGCCACATCCTTTAGTGCTACACGCAGCCTCTTCCGGCCACGGTGCAAACGGCTCATGACCGTTCCGATCGGGGTGTCCATAATTTCCGCGATCTCTTTGTAGGGCATACCCTCCACGTCTGCGTAGTAGACAACCATCCGGTAGTCCTCCGGCAGATCCATCAGGGCCTGCTGAATACGGGAATCCGGTATCAGCTTCAATGCCTCTACCTCGGCGGATTGCAATCCCACTGAATCGTGAGACGCGCTTTCAGCCATCTGCCAATCCGTCATTTCATCAGCGCTTTGTTCTGCCGGGCGGCGCTGCGCCTTCCGATACGAGTTGATGTACGTGTTCGTCAGAATCCTGTACATCCACGCCTTGAGGTTGGTCCCCGGCTTAAACGACGCGAAAGCGTTGAAGGCCTTCATGTACGCATCTTGAACAAGATCCTGCGCGTCGGCCGGGTTGCGAGTCATCCGCAAAGCTGCACCATACAACTGGTCAAGCAGCGGCAGCGCATCGCGCTCAAAGCGATGCAAAAGGTCCGCATCGCTTTCACCCGGCGCACGATTCAACTCGCCGTCCTGGCGAGCGCGCTCAGTGTTTTCCACGGTCATGTAATCCCTTTCTGGACTACTCGGGTTAACGTGTGCTGCCCCCATTGTATTCCTGACGGCAATTCGCGCGTTCCCCCTCATTGCTAGTATTGGATCTGGAGTAACTATTCCGCAATGCCGTTACGCATTCTGGAGCCCCCCACTCGGCGCTGGCGCGAGCTCCCCCGCAGTCACTCTGTTCCTAACCACCGATCAATTCCGCGTAGTTGTTCGATACGTTGCCCACTGCCCTATCTGCCTTGCGACTGGATAGCGCCCTAACAACGCCCTCCCCCGCAGGAGTCGCAGCCAGTTCCCGCATCTCCGACGACCCCACCGTCGCAGTCAGCCAAAACTCCCACTGGTCCGGTGTCAGAGCTTTCGGCATCCGATTGTGCAGCCATTCCATGCCCGGCGGGGCGTCGGTGGTGATGATGGTGGAATGCAATCGGCCGTCAACAACCTTGCATAGGCCGACCATCCACAACGGCTCTCCATCCTCCCGAGCGGTGAAATACGGTTGCTTTCCGCTCGGCTCCGCGCGCCCCTCGGGATCGGTAGTCGTCCACTCGTACCAGCCATCCATGGGGAAAAGGCAAGTCAGGCTACCGCGAAAAGTTGGTTTCTCGAAAGCCGTTTCCCCTCGGGCATTAAAAACCGTGCGCGGTGGATAACCCCAGTGCGCAGGACCGATGGCCGGCTGCCCGTGGAACATGCGGGCAATGGGAACCACATGGGTGGGGGCAATATTGTAATTCGGTCGCTGATTGCCGCTGGCGTAGCTACCTACTATTCCGACGCCCGGCAGCTCCCGTTCCAGACCTTTGACTAGGGTCTCGGTTGTGCTGAAAAGGACATATCGACCACACATGCCCCCATTATGCCCATCGGTATGCCCACATGACCGCCAATGTTGGCACAATGGAGCTATGTCTGAGCAATTGTGGTCCGCCCCTCATGCCTCTCAACCCATCGAGGCTGAAGTTCACATTCCTGGTTCCAAATCCATTACGAACCGGGCGTTGATCCTTGCCGCCTTAGCGCAAGGCCCTTCCACTATTCACGGAGCACTATTAAGCCGGGACACTGAACTAATGATGGAGTCCCTACGCCAACTGGGAACCCAGATCCGAACGGACGGCACCACTGTGCACGTCGTGCCGGAACCACACCTGACCGGCGGCGTGGTGCATTGCGGGCTGGCGGGCACGGTCATGCGGTTCGTCCCGCCTTTAGCCGCACTCGCCGAGGGTACGGTGGAATTCGATGGCGACCTGCAGGCACGGAAACGCCCTATGGCGACCACGCTGGATTCACTGCGCGCACTCGGTGCGGAAGTCGAAACGATCAGCGACGAAAACCCCGACGGCCTCCCGTTCCTCATTCACGGTAGTGGCCACATAGACGGCGGGGAAGTAAAAATCGACGCCAGCGCGTCCTCCCAGTTCGTCAGCGGCCTGCTGCTCGCCGGGGCACGCTTCACCAACGGCGTGCGCGTCACGAACGTAGGCAATGCCCTGCCCAGCCAGCCGCATGTGGAAATGACGTTAGAAATGCTGCGCATGGCCGGGGTCAAGGTTGAGTCCAGTTTCAACGAATGGATCGTTCACCCGGGCCCCATCCAGGGGCGCACGTGGACCGTAGAGCCAGACTTATCAAATGCCACACCCTTTATGGCCGCTGCGGCCGTCACAGGCGGAACCGTCCGCATCGGCAACTGGCCCCAGGCCACAACTCAGCCAGGTGATCAGTTCCGTGTGCTATTGGACGACATGGGTGTGACATGCGAATACCGAGCCCACGATTCCAGTTTGGAGGTCCGCGGAACCGGCGCTCTTAAGGGCATCACGTGGGACATGCACGATATTGGTGAATTGACACCCACTGTGGTCGCTCTCGCCGCACTGGCCGATTCCCGATCCCACCTTTATGGCATCGCGCACCTGCGCGGACATGAGACGAATCGTTTGGCGGCACTGTCGGCCAACATCAATGCCCTCGGCGGGCGCGTGCAGGAAACGGAGGATGGTCTCATCATCGATCCGGCTCCGCTGCACGGTGGCCGCTGGGAATCCTACGCGGATCACCGCATGGCCACCGCAGGGGCCATCATCGGGCTGCGCGTGGAAGGTATTGAGGTTGAGGATATCGACACCACCGCGAAAACCCTGCCGGGTTTCCGCCTTCGCTGGGCGGAAATGCTGGGACTGGAGCGGTAGTTTGGCCCGTCGCAATTCCCGCCAATGGGATGAATCCGATGTCCGCATCCGTCCAGGTAAAGGTTCACGCCCCCGCACTAAAGACCGCCCCAGCCACAATGATGCGGAACTGGGTATGGTGGTCAGCCGCGATAGAGGTCGCTGGGGTGTAGTTCTCGACGATTCTGGCACGCTGGTCACGTGCATGCGTGCCCGCGAGATGGGCCGTACTGCCGTGGTGGTCGGTGACCGCGTGGGGGTAGTTGGGGATACCAGTGGCAAAAAGGACACCCTAGCGCGGATCGTGCGCTTAGAGGAACGCCATTCGGTTCTGCGGCGCACTGCCGACGACACGGATCCTTACGAGCGCATTGTTGTGGCGAATGCGGACAACCTGTTGATTGTTACGGCCGTGGCCGATCCCCCTCCGCGCGCGGGCTTTGTGCAACGCGCGTTGGTGGCGGCATTTGTGGGCGGCTTGCAGCCAGTGCTGTGCCTGACGAAAACCGACTTGGCGGATTACCGCGAGTTTGCCGCGGAGTTCGATGCCCTCAACGTTCGGGTTCTCACCTGCGGGGTGGAAGACGAACTGGCAGATTTAGAACGTCTCATCACCGGTCACGTCAATTGTGTGATCGGGCATTCCGGAGTAGGAAAATCCACCTTGGTCAATCGCCTGGTTCCCACTGCAGAACGGGCGACTGGTGAGGTCAGTGGCGTGGGCAAAGGCCGTCACACCTCCACACAATCAGTCGCATTAGAGCTGCCCACGGGCGGCTGGATCATCGATACCCCGGGTATCCGGAGTTTCGGACTAGCCCATATCAACCCCGATGCCGTGGTCAACGTGTTTGATGATCTGCGCGAAGTCATCGAACTTTGCCCAAGGGGATGCACGCACCTAGGACCACCAACCGATCCCGAATGCGCACTTGATCGGTTGGAAGGGGCTTCCGCGCGACGGGTGGCCGGAGTGCGGCAGATGCTCGAAGCCCTGCGCAGCAACAATGAGTGGGAGATGTAGGCGGCAGTGGACATCGAGCCGCGCGGGCTGCGACTGTTATACTCGCCCCCCCTAGCACCAATCGCTCCGTGGGAGGGGCACAGGTGGCATTCCCAAAGGTTGCAAAGCCCGTCGCTACGCTAAATCCAGAACACCGTTACCGAGAACGCAACCATGCCTGCCACAAACGACAGCAGGGTGTTGCCGTACCGGATCTCTAATAACAACGCGACCACAGCGCCAATGCCCAGACGTATGGCTTGTTGGCTCGACTCCGCCCCCAGGAACGTATAGACCACGAGAATGACCATGATGCCCAAAGGCATGTGAGCTGCGACTTGGGCCATCGTCCCATCGGGAGATATCCGCGACGAGAGTTTCACGGGGATGTATCGCAACAAAAAGGTCAACAACGCGGCGATGAGAATTGACGCAACCATCAAGCCTGCGACCTCTTTTCATGTGTCACGATCCCGTAGACGATGGCAATGAAAAGAAGCATGGCCACGATCAAGAAGTAATCCTTTGGCAGCAAGAGCGCTGGGATCATCGCAACAAGAGCTGCGGCCATGATCATCCCGCGGTGGCTCGTTTGCGTGAATGAGCCATAGGACAGGAGTACAAACAGTCCCGTCAACGCGAAACTGAAGCCATCGAAGGACTCCGGAATGAAGGTCCCCAGTACGGCACCCGCCGCAGCGCCCGAAACCCAATAGAAATGATTGGCCATCTCGGCTGCAATCAATTCCTGTTCACTTTGAGGATTATATCCCCCGTTGATCAACGCATATGTTTCATCAGTAAGGGCGAAGGGACCATAGATACGCGTGAACCTATTCCGCAACAGGGATTGAGGAAAAGAAAACGCATACAGTGCATGCCGGCTGTTGACCAATAGAGTACTGGTCGCTATGTGGAGCAACCCTGCCCCTCCAGCGATCATGCCCAGCAATAGAAATTCCATAGAGCCCGCGTACACCAGAAACGCCGTTAACGGCGCAACGTATAGGGGGAACCCCAGAAACGTGGAATACGCCCCCAGTGCCATTCCCAACGGTATGTACCCCATCGCTACAGGAGCAGTAGCGCGCAGGGCGGTACGCGTGGTCTTATTTAACTCTGCTCGATTCATTCCTTGCAAAATCTAGGTCATCACAGGTGCTGTCGGAAGGCGCACCATTCAAGTACATCAGTTCAACCGAAAACGGCAGCTCTTTGCAGTCTCCGCCATCGGGTTGTGGTGACCTGCGGCACGGTCACATCAGTTCAACGAAAAACGGCAGCTCTTTGCAGTCTCCACCATCGGGTTGTGGTGACCTGCGGCACGGTCACATCAGTTCAACCAAAAACGGCAGCTCTTTGCAGTCGTACCAACTCATCAAGTTGTCTTCGCAATCACCGATCGCCAGTTCAGCATCCTCATCGCCTAAGTCCGCGGCGTCGACCAAATCGATAGCCCGTGCAGTCGCCTCTTCGGCATCAGCATCGTCCACATGGATGGCGGCGATTTGTGGCACGGTGAGCCGGGGTGGGTTCAACCGAACAACTGATTCACCGTCTTCCGGGTGGAGAGTCACAGCGGAGCTATCTATATCGGCACTGATCACCACACGGCGGTGCGGGAAACGCTGCTCGTCACCGATTGACAGCAGGCGCAAGGATGCCTTTGCTGCGTCGAGAAACGCGCTATACGCCAGCTCTTCCTCGTCTCCCCCGGTGTAGTACTCCCGAACCGCAGGAGTCAGTGCGAAAGCCACCGCAGAGCGCACGGGGTGCTCACCCTCGCGGTGCAACGCCGCCAAAATGTCAAACGTTGCGGGGATGTATACACGCATGGTTTTGGTCATAACGGGCCCTAGAACTCACCTTCCAGCCCAAACAAGCCCGCGATCTCCACGACGGCCCGGTCGAACTGTTGGTAGTACACGCCAATCATGCCGCTATCCACAGCACCACGCACATTCAGGATGTTGTCATCGACGAGAACTAGGTCGTTGACCGGCAAATCCAAGCGCTTTGCCGTGATGCCGAAAATCTTCTGATCCGGCTTTTCCACTCCGACCTCGCCGGACAGCACCACCGCGTCAACGTAGCCACCTTCCAGCCACGTGCGGATCGGCGCCGCGCCAGCCCCACCCGGATCATTCGACAGGATAGCGGTAGAAATCCCCTCGGCTTTGGCGGCAGACAACAATTTGCGCCACCGACGGCGATCTTCTTCGGCGCCGTCAAGGACACCACAATAATCAACTACTAATCCACGCATAGGCTCAATTGTGCCAAACATTGCCCTGCGAAGTTGCGTGCCCACCGCTTATACTGGGCTGCGATGCGAAGTCGGGGGACTTCCACCGCCATTTTCTTGGCGCTGACCATGGCTTTCACAATTCGGGGGCATATTCGTGAATCAACTGACAGGCTACGTTTACTTGCGCAGACCCGCACCCATTCACCCGACAGCACCGCGCACAATAACCCCGGAGCCTGGTCCGCCCCCGCCACAGGAAACTACTGAGCCACGCGTCCCCGCAACGTCACCAGCGGCCGCCCAGAAGTTCGCAGTGACCACGACACACGAAACTGCCACGTCGCCAGCAGCCACACCACCTGCAGAACCCTCCACTCCCTGCGGAGGAGCACCCCACCCCGTCGTAGGGCGCCTATTGACCTTCTGGCTCGAAGCTCTCGCGGGCCGTCGCTCCATAAAATCCCTGCAGCGGGCACCCTTCACCCCCCTTGCTCTGGCAGATCTTGAGCGTACTGTTGCACGGGAGCGGGGCACCATGGCGGCGTCGGGAATAAAAAGCCTGCATATCCAACCCGGTGATGGCGACCGGCGAACCAGGTTTTGTGCGTCGGTAGTGTTCGGAAACCGGGTGCGGGCGGTGGTGGGGACCCTTTCTTGGCGACGCCTCGATCCGCGCATAAGAAAACCCCAACGCACCCACGCGTGGCACGTTGAGGTTATTCAAGTGATCTGAAGGCCTCGGAATCAGTGGCCGAAACTATCCACCGATGATCTGCTGGCGCTTCTGGGAGACGTCCTTAGTCTCGTGGTGCTCGGCAGGATCATGGACCTGAATGTTGCCGCGGGACTGCGCGACCTGGTTACGGACCAGGAAGAGCTGGCGAACTGTTTCCTCCTTGATGCCGTCCTTCATCCGGTTAAACATGTCGCCACCTTCGCGCTGGTACTCCACTAGTGGATCGCGCTGCGCCATTGCACGCAGGCCGATGCCTTCCTTCAAGTAATCCATTTCGTAGAGGTGCTCGCGCCACTTCTGGTCCACCACGTTGAGCAACACACCGCGCTCGATGCCGCGCATCTGCTCGTCATCACCGGATAGCTCGGCAACGTCTGCTTCGAGCCGGTCGTACTGCTCGTTGGCATCCTTCAGTAGGGCTTCGCGCAGCTGATTCGCGCTCAGCTCGCCCTTCTTGCCGTACTCTTCGCCTTCCACGAGGGACTCGTGGGTCATGGATGGCCCGTACAGGGATTCCAACGCGGTCCACAGTTTATCCAGATCCCAGTCCTCGACGTACCCCTCGCGGGTCTCGAAATCCACATACGCGCTGATCGTGTCGTCGATCATGCCGCGGATCTGCTTTTCCACATCCTCACCCTCGAGGATCTGGCGGCGTTCACGGTAGATCACCTTGCGCTGCTCGTTCATGACCTCGTCATACTTCAAGACGTTCTTGCGCATCTCGAAGTTGGCACCCTCCACCTGAGACTGCGCACCCTTAATCGCGTTGGTCACCATTTTGGAATCGATGGCCTCGTGATCCGGGATGTTCAAACGAGTCATCATGGCTTCCATCGTCTGCCCCACAAAGCGGACCATCAGGTCATCGCGCATGGACAGGTAGAAGCGGGTCTCACCGGGATCGCCCTGACGGGCCGAACGACCACGCAGCTGGTTATCGATACGACGGGATTCGTGGCGCTCCGTACCCAAGACGTACAGGCCGCCGGCCTTGCGAACCTCTTCAGCTTCCTTCTTGGACGCCGCCCGGACCTTCTCGATCTCGGTATCCCAAGCCTCTTCATAAGCCTCTGGGTTTTCCACGGGATCCAAACCGCGCTCACGCAAATTGATGTCCGCGATGATGTCCGGGTTACCACCCAGCACGATGTCCGTACCGCGGCCAGCCATGTTGGTAGCCACGGTCACTGCACCACGGCGACCTGCCTGAGCGACGATCTCCGCTTCCTGCTCGTGGTACTTAGCATTCAGCACATTGTGCTTAATGCCACGGCGCTGCAGCAGCTGGGAAAGGTATTCGGAACGCTCGACGGAGGTCGTACCAACCAGCACCGGCTGCCCCTTCTCCACGCGCTCAGCGATATCGTCGGCCACTGCTTCGAACTTCGCCTCCTGAGTCTTGTAGATCAGGTCAACGTTGTCCTTACGCTGATTGGTCTTGTTCGTTGGAATCGGAGCCACATCCAGCTTGTACGTGGACTTCAGCTCAGCCGCCTCGGTCTCCGCGGTACCAGTCATACCGGCCAGCTTGTCGTAGAGACGGAAGTAGTTCTGGAGGGTCACGGTCGCCAGAGTCTGGTTCTCGTTCTTGATCTCCACATTTTCCTTGGCCTCAATAGCCTGGTGGATGCCCTCGTTGTACCGACGACCGTCCAGAATGCGGCCTGTGAACTCGTCCACGATGACTACCTCGCCATTGCGAACAATGTAGTCCTTATCGCGGGTGAAAAGCTCCTTAGCCTTGATGGAGTTATTAAGGTAGCTAACCAGCTGGGAGTGCTCAGGAGCATACAGGTTCTCGATACCTAGGTGATCCTCGACGAACTCCACTCCCTCTTCCTTGATACCGACGGTCTTTTTGCGCTCGTCGATTTCGTAGTGGATGTCGCGGGTCATCTTGGGAGCAATTCGGGCGAAGGCACTGAACCACTGGCTGGAACCGTCGACGGGACCGGAAATAATCAGCGGGGTGCGGGCCTCGTCAATGAGGATCGAGTCAACCTCATCGATGATGGCGTAATTGTGGCCACGCTGTACCAAGTCATCCAAGCTGTGCGCCATGTTGTCGCGCAGGTAGTCAAAGCCGAACTCGTTGTTCGTACCGTAGGTGACATCCGCGTTATACGCCTTGCGGCGCTCTTCAGGGCGTTTTTCTGACAAAATAACGTCCGTGGACAGACCTAGGAAGCGGTGTACACGGCCCATCCACTCGGCATCACGCTTAGCCAAGTAGTCATTCACGGTCACCACGTGCACGCCCTTGCCGGACAGCGCGTTGAGGTATGCGGGCAGCACACAAGTCAGGGTTTTGCCCTCGCCCGTTTTCATCTCGGAAACATAGCCGAAGTGCAGGCCAGCACCACCCATAATCTGCACCTTGTAATGCTTCTGCCCCAGCACACGCCACGAGGCTTCACGTGCGGTGGCGAAGGCATCGAGCATGATGTCGTCCAAGCTCTTGCCGTCCTCCTGCACGAGCTTCTTGAACTCATCGGTCTTCGCCCGCAACTCTTCATCGCTCAGTTCGGAGTACTTGTCTTCCAGAGCCATGACTTGCTCGGCGATTTTGTCGAGGCGCTTAACAGCGCGACCTTCGCCCATGCGGAGAATCTTCGAAAGTCCTAGCACGTCTGAGGTGTCCTTATCTTTGTGGGTTAAAACGTTGTTATTGAGCCCTAGCTTAGGAGCCCCAATCAATGGTTTCTCATATTACCCTCATTGAGCGCTTGTGCTAACCAGCGTGGCGTCGCTCAAAGAAAGAAAGCCCCATCCACCCAAAAAAACCGGGGAGGAAGGGGCGGCAACGGGTGTCAGGGGATCCTACGACAACCCGCCATTGCAATTAGGCCTTGTCGGTTTCCAGAGAAATCAAACCGTAGTCGAATGCGTGACGACGGTAGACGACCGAAGGCTGGTTGGTCTCTTCGTTAATGAAGAGGTAGAAATCGTGGCCCACCAATTCCATCTCGGAAAGTGCGGCATCCACCGTCATTGGCTCAGCCTTGTGGACCTTCTTACGAACAACCTGACCTGGCTTGAACTGATCCTCATAAGGATCGATATCGTACTTGCCAGGCTTGTCCTCGGCCTGATCTGGTTTGGCTTCTTCAACCAGTGCGGCAGTGGTCTCGCCAATACCCTTGGGCGCGCGGTGGCCGGCCAGAGAAATCTTACGGCGAGCCTTCACCTTGCGCAGGGAGCGCTCCATGCGACCGATGGCAACCTCGAGTGCTGCGTAGAAGGAATCTTCCTTTGCCTCGGCGCGAGCCACATGGCCTTTACCGGTAGCGGTGATCTGGATGCGATCGGACTCATCCGAACGCCGTGGGTTGGCTTCGTGTTTCAGCTCTACGTGGAAGTAGGTCAGGGTTGGATCCAGTCGCTCAATCTTGGCCAGCTTGCCCTTCACGCGTTCCGCGAAGTGCTCGGGCACCTCAACGTTTCGGCCGGTGATTTCCACCTGCGCTTCTGGTTCCGTGCGTTCTTCGGCTGCGAACTTATCGGTCGACATTTCAACCTCCCAGGTCCTGCTCCCCAGGCTGTGTAGCCGGTTTGCTATTCAGCCGTTTCAGGGGAACTTTGCTTCCACTTTGAGTTTACCGACAATTCACCACGGCGGGTGCGGAGCACCCCATTTAATCCCATTAAATAACGACAGATTCCAATTTTGGTACCAGCTAGTGTCACCCCGCAGGCCACGTTAATGCTCCGGGTTAATGCTCCGGTATTGGTTTTTCTCACTTTTCTGTGGTTCGTTCCTCCCGGCCCGTGGCATCCTCCCCCCCACCACCCGGCACCTCACACACCCGCGAGCGTCAGAACTGCTGCTACATGCACCCCCTGCCCACGCAAAGCCAAGCTCAACTGACCAACAGTCGCGCCCGTGGTGCATACGTCATCGATGATGACCACGGACCCCTCCGGCCGCACGTATTGTCGCACCGCCAACACAGCGACAGGATCTATCCGGAGGTGCCGTGCCACATTCAACCGGCGTTGATGCTTGTTCAGCCCCACGGAATCCGGGGCGCGGTCATCCAGCCACGAAACGGAAAATACCCGCGCGTTCGGCCACACAGCCACGGCCTCGTGCGCCATCCGAGACACCACATCCCCTTCACGTTGACGAGCCGACGCGCGGCGAGTCGGCGCAGGAATCACCGCCACCGGCGCCACACGCGGATCGTGCACCACTCCCCTTGCCGCCACGTGTCGCAGCCCCTGCCGGAACACCCGACCGCCTATTGTTATCGCGGCTGGCCGTAGCCTGTCCTTTGCTGAAAGCACTAATGCTCTCCGCACACCACCATAGGCACCGGCTGTATATATTCCGACGCCCACCGCCCCCAGCACCGGTGCGCTCCACCGTTCCCACGGTTTCAGCAATTCCAATTCGCAAGCTTCGCACAATTGATGTGTAGCTAAACGTTCGTCTCCCTCGACCACGCTGCCACAGCACACACAATCAGCACGCAACACCAAGTTTGCTGCCTCATGCAACCACAACCGCCACTGCCCCATGCGGCACTCCCCCTTATTTTGACGGCTCCCTTAGACCCGTTCGCTGCGTATTCTCCCCTTGTACTATCTCTACGCTAGTAGGCCGAGTGCGTGCGTGCGACGTGGAGGCACACGCGAGCAGAGGCGCTACCCCTCTGCAATTAGAGGTGTGTGCCCACGCCCGCGCATAAAGGTGGTGTGCCCACGCCCGCGCATTCACAAGCGCACACAAACTAATAAGCCAGCAGCGGCACTGCCCGCTGAGACTGCAGCGAGGACACTTCGCGCCAGAAACGGGTCTCCTCGTCATCAAAGCGCAGCTTCATCAGTGCACGCGCATCTGTTGCATAAATCGTGTCTCGTGTACTGGCCACGCTCACCACTGGAGCCGACAGATTTTGCGCCGACAACTGCGTGACCACCGATCCATCCATGGCGACATTGAACACGGGGGCGTCGTTAACCCTGGTCCCTACAATGAGCGAGCCGTCAACGTGCCAATCAGCCGTAACGGCCGTATCACCCAGTTGGCTGGCGACCTGCATGGGTTTACCCAGCCTTAAGGTGCGGTTCTCACCGGTTTCTAGCACGCTAACGTACACCCGCCCGTCGATGATCATTACTGCTCGCGCACCGGAATGAGACACTCGGAACACACTGATCCGGCCTTTGTCCCTCAAGAGGGAATCCAACGCCCCTGTATCCACTTCTGATTCGGACAGCAGGCCGCTGGCTGTGTTGCGCGCCAGCCGAATGATCTTTTTGCCATCGGCGACGGTGTACAGGGCATTGCCATCGGGTGCCCAGCTTGGGCGGGTCAGGGACTTCGCTCGAGTTGCGGTTAGCGGTACTTCATCTTCCTCCCCCACCATCAACCGGCGCTGATCATCACCGCGGCCCACGACGGTCGCAAAGATAGCGCCTCGCGGAGATACCGCAGCGGATTCCACCCACACTTGCCGCAACCAACCACCGACGGCATCGGCCTTGCCCGAATCCACATTCTGGTAGATCACTCCGTTGCTGACCGCGCGCAGTGGCACCTCGACTGCCACGTTCGGATCGTATTGGCTGACGTCCTGTAGCATCACGCCATCTGGACGGTCAGAAAGAAGCGGGGAGCCGTCGGCCTTGATTTCGTAGGGGCCACGCACATCGGCCGAAGCCAATGTCCAAATGATTTGCGCCGCCACCAGTTTGCGCACGTCAGCCGACAGGTCAGTGACACCGGAAAGCTCCACGGAGAGTCCTCCTTGATCCGAGCGTGCCACCTGAGCCGTCGCGCCCTCGGGCAGCAGTCGCTTGACCCCATCGGCGAGGGCCGGCTGAGGGCCCGCCGTGAGCAGAGAAATAACCGAAGCCCCTGGCGACTGCTGCCGCGTGTACACCCATCGCCGATCAGGTACTAACGAGGTGGCTTCCGGGTTGAAGAAGTAAATCGGCCGCGATTCGTACGCCCGTGTGAAGTCCACCCGATCCATCACCACGGCATTAGGCAGGTTGTTCACGCGCCATTCATCGCCGGATTTCACCAGTTCGTACGTGGTTTGGAACGCGGTATATTCGGGCTGGTACACCCCGCCCACGCCCAAGCGCCCCACGATATTTCCTCGCACTTTGTACGTGATGTGGTCAGCGGTCGCCTCTCCGTCGGAGGCAATATCGATGCGGTCCAGAATCAGCACCGTCTTTTCCGAATCCCACCGGTCGCTAGCCTCTTGGGTCAAAAACTGGCGCGCTGCCTCGTGCCGGGACAACGGGTGAGCACTGGCTGCGAAAAGGTCACGCAGCAGCAGGTCGCTGGGTTGATTCTCACGGGGTTTGGGCACATCCACCTGGCTCGGCGCGGGCGCGTAGGAGCTGATGGCCTCCGGCGTGGACTTCCCCGGCAAAGTAGTACATCCCGCTACCAATGACAGGGCACTACACGCACAAATCACTGTGGTCAGGTTTTTCTTCATGCTTTACCTTCCTCGCCGTCTTTTGGTTCGACGCCCCCTTCAGCCCGCGGAGACTCGTTCTTTGCACCCTCGTGGGCGTCGACGGAAAAAGTGCGATCGATGTCCAGTGGCAACGGTGCCTCTTCGGTTTGATTACCTGCAACCAGTGGCAACGTCAGGCGGAAGCAAGCACCTACACCCGGTTCACCCGTAGCTTCGAGGCGACCTCCGTGCAGCCGGGCATCCTCTTGCGCAATGGCCAGCCCCAATCCGGTGCCACCCGTGCGGCGCTCGCGGGATGGGTCGGAGCGCCAGAAACGGTTGAATACCAGGTCCTCCTCACCTGGCTTTAACCCCACACCATGGTCCACCACGGAAACCGCCAGGGCCGTCTTGCCCACAGCCATGGTGACAATAATCGGTTTAGCTTCGGAATGATCCACCGCGTTGGCAAAGAGGTTACGCAAGATTCGCTCCACGCGGCGAGAGTCAATTTCCACCATGACGGGTTCTTCGGGCAGGTTCACTTCGATGGTTGTACCGATCTCCTCGGCGATGACGTGCACCTGAGCCAAGGCCGAGCGGACCACGCCCCGGGCATCCACGCGCTCACGGGACAGGTTAGCCACACCGGCATCGTGACGGGAGATTTCCAGCAGGTCGCCCAACAGTGTTTCGAAGCGATCGAGCTCCTTGTTCATTAACGCAGCGGCGCGGGCGGTGAGCGGATCCAGGTTCTCCGCATTGTCGTTGATCAGATCGGCGGCCATGCGCACGGTTGTCAGCGGGGTGCGTAGCTCGTGAGAGACGTCCGACGTGAACTGCCGCTGCAGCGATCCGAATTCCTCCAAGTTGCGGATCTGGGTGGACAACTTTTCCGCCATGTCGTTGAAGCTGATGGCCAGGCGGGCGACCTCGTCGTTGCCCGTGACCACCATGCGTTCGCGCAAGTGCCCCGCAGCAAAACGCTCTGCGATACGTGAGGCGGTACGCACCGGGGTGGTTAGCTGCTGTGAGAAGACCCATGCGATGACTACGAGCAGTACCAGCAACACGATTGCACCGGCGGTCAGCAAGCCACGCATGAGCGACAGCGTGGTCTCCTCTGCCTCTAGGGGCATGACTAGGTACAGCTCTAGACCGGAGATCTCCGACGAGACCGGAGTTCCGATGACCAGCGCCTTATAGGATCCGCCAGGGCCGGCAAATGTTTCGTATTGGTAGGCTACTTGCCCCTGCTGCACGAAACGGCGCAATTCGTTGGGAATCTTTGCTGACGGCGGGGCGATAGTTTCCCCGTCGTTGACATCCCGGGCTATCAAAACCGGGTCATACACCGCCGTAGATGATTGATCCACGCCCCCGGAACGATCAGCCAGAACTGCGCGAGCCGAACTTAACCGAACGTCAACAGGGTTGGAGGCATCGGAGGAATTGATTTGCTCCTCCACGGCCACACGGGCGCGATCCAGTTCCTCGGTGGCGGCGGAGTACTTGGTGTTCAGCAATTGCTGCCCCACGAAGCTGATCAGCACGAAACCGAGGATCACGGTGACCAGCAGGGAGGCCAACAGCACACTGCCGATCACGCGGAGTTGGATGGAGTTCTGCCACCGCTGAGCGAAATACTCCACGGCACGCCGAACCGTGGTCATGGGCCGCTGCGCGAAACCTTGCCACAACTCTTTCGAGTTGCGGGGTTCGGGCGTGGCCACAGCCACTGCTGTACCGGGATTCTTGCTCTGCTCTGCAGTCACTGTTGCCTGTCTACATCCTTGTTGGTGGATAGCGAACGGCGGCGGGCGCTCGCGAAAAGCTATTCGCCTGTCTTGTAACCCACACCACGCACGGTCTGAATGATGCGTGGGTCATCCGGGTCGACCTCGATCTTCGATCGCAGGCGCTGGATGTGAACGTTGACCAACCGGGTATCGGAACTCTTACGGTAACCCCATACTTTTTCCAGCAGCTCCTCACGGGTGAATACCTGCCGGGGCTTCGACGCCAACGTAACCAGCAAGTCAAACTCGATGGGTGTGAGTGGAATCTCCTCGTCCCCGCGAGTGACCTGGTGGCCCGAGACATCGATCGTCAGACCGGAGATCTCCAGTTTTTCGGGCTTTTCATCAGTGTTGCGCCGCAGACGCGCACGCACGCGAGCCACCAGCTCCTTGGGCTTGAATGGCTTGTGCACGTAATCGTCAGCGCCCGATTCCAAACCGAGAACCACATCGACGGTATCCGTGCGTGCGGTGAGCATCACGATAGGAACCGTGGAATCCTCGCGAATAGCGCGACAAACATCCACACCGTTCATGCCGGGCAACATCACGTCCAGCAAAATCAAGTCCGGGTTGTTCTCCCGGGCAGCCTTCACGGCCTCCACACCATCGCCTACCACAACGGTGTCAAAACCCTCGCCCTGCAAGACGATGGTCAGCATCTCCGCGATGGCGGGATCGTCGTCAACAACCAGAATCTTTGGTGCCATAGGACTTCACTTACTTTCCATTGTCGTCAGCGAGGGTGTCTTCGTGGGATAGCTTTCCCGCGATGGTATCCACCACGGTGTGTGCACATTGTTTCACGTCAGCTCCATGATCGAAATTCACCACGAGCCATTCACTGGCCCAGCTGTCCTGAGCCAACCGGCGGTAAGCAGCCACCGTATCTACTTGCAGTTGAGAATTCGCCTCGTAGCGGTCTTGCGCGCGGGTGGAATCCTCGTGCGCCCGGTGCGCCACGCGGTCTTGGGCCACGTGGGCGTCGACATCCACGAGGACCTGCAGGTCTGGAGACGGCGAACCTAGCGTGCCGAACTCTAGGTCAGCTACCCAGTCGACGACTGCAGTAGCGGTCGTGGGATCCGAACTGGAATGTAACCGAGCCGAGGAATACGCCGCGTTGGATGCGACGTAACGGTCGAGGATGAGCACGTAGCCATCCGCGGAAAAGGCGGCGAGGTCCTCGGCGACCTCTGCCCGGTCGAGTGCGAACATGGTAGCCATGCCGTGGACGGATTCCAGCAGG
The DNA here is from genome assembly GCF_030408435.1 of Corynebacterium auriscanis. NCBI lineage: Bacteria > Bacillati > Actinomycetota > Actinomycetes > Mycobacteriales > Corynebacteriaceae > Corynebacterium > Corynebacterium auriscanis. Next base: position 2,012,865 of record NZ_CP047046.1, read on the forward strand.
TCACCCATCTGGCCGTAGAGGGCAGCTTGAGCCAACTGGGCGTGGATCGATTGCTCGTAGCGGGGAAACCCTACGCGGGCAACGGGAATCTCGCGGGCAATGAGCTCTTCTTCCACGGCCGTGACCAGCGTGTTTTTACCTGCGCCATCCACACCTTCGAAGGCGATGATCATAAGGTGCGGCTCCTTACTGGGTTGCGGATCTTTGTTTTAATAGCGGTAGTGCTCGGGCTTGAATGGACCTTCCACGTCCACGCCGATGTACTCTGCCTGCTCCTTGGTGAGCTTGGTGAGCTGCCCACCCAGTGCTTCCACGTGAATCCGCGCGACCTTTTCGTCCAAGATTTTCGGCAGACGGTAAACCTCGTTGTCGTAGTTGTCAGCCTTGGTGAACAGTTCAATCTGCGCGATCGTCTGGTCCGCGAAGGAGTTAGACATCACGAACGAGGGGTGGCCAGTGGCGTTTCCAAGGTTCAGCAGCCGCCCCTCGGATAGCACGACGATGCTGACCTCGCCACCGTTGGCTGCAGGGAACGTGAATTCGTCGACCTGTGGCTTGATGTTCACGCGTTTAACGTCATCCCGGTGTAGCAAGCTGGCCATATCGATTTCGTTGTCAAAGTGGCCGATGTTTCCCAGAATCGCGTGGTCCTTCATCATCTGCATCTGTTCGAAGTTGATGATGCCGAAGTTCCCGGTGGCGGTGATCACAATATCTGCTTCCGAAATGGCATCTTCCACCGTCACGACGGAGAATCCATCCATCAGAGCCTGAAGGGCGTTGATGGGGTCGACCTCGGTAACTTTCACACGTGCGCCCTGGCCGGCGAGTGCTTCGGCGCAGCCCTTACCGACATCACCATAGCCACAGACCAACACGTTCTTGCCGCCGATGAGCATATCGGTGGCGCGGTTGATGCCATCCAGCAGGCTGTGGCGGGTGCCATAGCGGTTATCGAACTTCGACTTGGTAACGGCATCGTTGACGTTCATCGCCGGGAATGGCAGTACACCCTGATCGGCGAAATGGTACAGGCGGTGTACGCCGGTGGTGGTTTCCTCGGTCACACCACGAACAGTTTGAGCCGACTGGGTCCACACACCGCGGTCGTTGTTGAAGGTGCGGGTGAGCATGGCGAGGAATGCCTTGTGCTCGTCGGAATCCTCATCGGTAGCATCCGGAACAACGCCCGCGGCCTCGTATTCCTTTCCCTTGATGACAGCCATAGTGGCATCGCCACCGTCGTCCAGGATCATGTTGGCGTGAACACGGTTGCCATCGGCATCGGTGCCCCACTGGAAGATCTGCTCGAGGCACCACCAATATTCATCGAGGCTTTCGCCCTTCCATGCAAACACGGGCACACCCTGCGGTTCTTCGGGTGTACCCGCACCCACTACGATGGCTGCCGCCGCTTCGTCCTGCGTGGAAAAAATGTTGCACGATGCCCAGCGGACCTCGGCGCCCAACGCCGTCAGGGTTTCGATGAGTACGGCAGTTTGCACCGTCATGTGGATGCTACCGGCGATGCGTGCGCCCGCTAGGGGTTGTTCTTCTGCATATTCACGGCGCAGCTCCATCAGACCGGGCATCTCGTGCTCCGCGAGACGGATCTGGTGCCGTCCGGCTTCTGCCAGGTGCACGTCGCGAACTTTGAACTCGAGGTTGCCGATGCGGTCGACGGAAAGGTCAGTCATGAGTCTGCATTTACTCCTAGTACGGGGCGGGCTATGTAATGCGCGTTTATTCTAGCGCAGCGCCTCGACACGACGTTTTAGCGCAGTGCCCCGATCGCGAATTGCAGAGCTCGTGTGGCAATGAGGTGGCCCTAGCTCTCTAGCTCAGCAGCTAACTAGCTCAGCGCTTCCGTAGCTATCTAGCTCAGCGCCTCCGTAGCTATCTAGCTCAGCGCCTCCGCGTAGGTTTCCAGCCCTTCATATGCTTCGTCGCCTGCGCGCTCCAGTTCCTTGTCCAGCAACTGCGCGCTGAGTTCCTGCAGGCTGGTTTCGCAGCTGCCGATATGGCTGCGAATGAAGCTGTAATCCTCTGCAACCACGCCAGAACTAAACGGTGCCCCACTCCAGATCGCAGCCACGCTGGCAGCGCACAAACCGTTGAGATATTCCACGTCATCTGGGGATTCAGTGCGCAGTCCCAAGTTCACAGCATCCTCAAGGGCCTCGTACAGGTCCTGTTCGTCGAGGTCTGCGAGCTCGTCGAGAAAATCAATATTGTCCTGCTCTGCAAAGATGTATTCATCCCAGCTACTCATTGTTGACCCTTCCTCATATCAGCCTGTGGGAGCTTGTTTAACGAATGCAGTTTTCCGGCACCGTTGCAGTATTGCAGTCGCGGCGGCCGAAGTTTCGACACCCACTCTAACCTTTTTCTTTTCGACGCCACGTGCTGTTTTAACCCTTGCCAAATAGGACGGTCGTGGTAAGCTCAAAGAGTATTTGTGACCAAATTGTGACCTCGCTTCGAGCTTTCCATCCGTATTCCCCACATTGAATCGAACGCGAGCAACACTACAAAACAACGTTTTTCTAACAGACACCACACATCAGGAGCAGGTCCATGGACAAAGAGCGGAACCACCCCGCTCGCCCCGCCGAGCGCACCGAAGCTACGCCGCAAGATAGCGGCGAGCAGTCGAGTGGTCGTCGTTTTATCGCCGGCTTCGCGACGGTCGGTCTTGGCCTGGCCGCAATTGTTGCCGTGTGGTCGTGGCAGTCCACTGGTTCCGACCACTCTGCGATGAAGGGGGCATCCCCAGCCAGCCAAGAAGCCGCCTCAATTTCGACTGGGCACCCTACGAATCTACCCCAGGGTTCCCATGAGACCGCGCGACCTGATCACCGCGATCACGCAAACTTGCCTTCCGAGGCCAGCACTGGAATGTCAGATGAAACCAAAACGGGCGGCAAGCGGGGTTCGGGCATTGCCGCATTAGGGCGCGATCCGTACCTTCCGCCGAATGCGTGGGACGGTTCCCGCTCCAACGGCCTAACTGGCCCTACCGAAACGGTGCAGCTGTCCCCGGTGAACCCAGTTGAGGGCGGGCAGACGCAAAATAACCAGCCGCTGAATCCCGGCACTGCGAGCAACGTTCCGGCTCCGCAGGCGCCGTCGTCCACACCGACTGCACCCCAGGGCCAAACGGGCAACGGTCAGCAGCACATCCCGACCATCCCCGGCCTTCCCACGCAGTGGGTGCCCACAGATATTCCTCTGCCTATCCCGAATCAAACTAAGCCTACGAATCCCGCCAACACCGCTCAGCCCACCCAACCAAGTTCAGATAGTGGTGCCACGGGCACGGCAAAGCCGATGCCCACCCAGCCGGGAACTACGGGGACTCAGCACCCGGAGCAGACGAACGAGCCGACGACCGCTCCTCAAACAACGGATACGGTGGCTCCTCAACCCCCATCACGCCATGGCCCCTGGCCTATTCCGAATTGGGGTTCCGCTGTCAACAACGTAACTGACACGACGGAAACCCAGTAAGCCACGCCATGGCCCCTGGCCTATTCCGAATTGGGGTTCCACTGCCAACAACGTAACTGACACGACGGAAACCCAGTAAGCACTGTACGCAATCCCGCGCGGTTTTTTTAAACGCTGTGCGCAATCCCGCGCGCAGCTTGCAGCGCCGGAGCCAACCGGTGAAATCAAAGCACATGCATGCTGCTTTCACTTTTTAGTGTTTGCCCACCCTGGCGACAAATGCCCGGCCGCTGACCTGCACGGTGGCATCATTTGCTCCCACCCACGCGGCCTCAGCCGGGGCCAAAGAGTTGCCATCGACAATCACAGAATCGTCAACGCTCAGGATGATCGCGGGCCCCTCGACCTCGTGCCGCAGCCCTGGCTTGAGCCACTGCAAGTCGAACTCTGGAGCCGGGGTGAGGTAAAAACCCTCCGCATCGGCTCGCAACGTTGGATCTGCAAGGGGTTCACATGACACGAGAGACATCAGCTCAGCAACATCAATGTGCTTGCTGGTCAGACCACCGCGCAGCACGTTATCCGAGTTCGCCATAATCTCCACCCCCAAGCCACTTAAGTAGGCATGCAGCTGGCCTGCCGCCAGGTATATCGCATCACCCGGTTGGAGCGTGAGGTGATTGAGCAGCAGTGCCACCAGGATTCCTACATCCCCGGGGTATTCCTCCGCAATGGTGGCGATGCCGCGGAGGGTGCGCACCATCCAATCGGGGAGGCCTGCTGCCCCGCCCACGAGGTCATGGACGCGGGGCAGGAGGGCGTCGAGAAGAAGGGATAGATCACCCGAATCTAGGGTAAAGAACCCTTGCAACACCGACCGCATCCCTTGGCCATTGGGGCTGCGCTGCAGTTGAGCAGTGAAAGGAGCGAGGGGGGCAACATCGAGGATGTCGAACAGCTCGAGGGTGCGCGCGACCGGACGGAAACCTGCTAGTACATGGAACTCCGTGAGGGCGACCAACAGCTCGGGCTTGTGGTTATCGTCCTTGTAGTTGCGGTGGAAAGCATCGGGGGGCACGCCCTCCGCGTTTTCACGGGCAAACCCCTCTTCTGCCTGCTGCTTAGTGGGATGTACCTGGATGGACAGGGCGCGGTCCGCCGCCAGCAATTTCAGCAGGAAGGGCAGGCGACCGTAGCGCAGCGCGACGTCATGGCCGAGAGTGGCCTGCGGGTCCTGCTGGATCAGGTCGAGGAGGGTCGTGGGGCTTTGCGCCGAAGCCAACTCGCTGGGACTACCCGGGTGTGCGCCGAACCACTTTTCAGCTTCGGGCTTCTGGGAAGGCACAGTACGGCCCTCCAGCTGAGCAAGGGCCTGTGTGGAACCCCAGTCGTAGTTGCGAACCTTTCCTCGCAAAATTTCCACGTCTGTTTCCCTCCTTAACGAATGCGAAGCGATTAGGCCCGAATGACAGCGAGGGCTTCGTCGACGATCGTGTCGACTTCGTCGGTCGTTGGGGCTTCCACGTTGAGGCGCAGCAGGGGTTCGGTGTTCGAGGCGCGGACGTTTAACCAGGCACCGCCGGTCAGCTCGATCGTCACGCCATCCAGCCGGTCCGTGGATCGCGTGCGGTCGGCGAAGGCCTGCACCACTGCCTCGGTACGGCCCTCTTGATCGGCTACCTGGGAGTTAATCTCGCCCGATGCCTGGTAGAGCTCGTACGCCCGCTTCAATTCGGACAATGGCTTATCCTGCCCGCCTAACGTTGCAAGGACGTGCAGAGCGGCCAACATGCCCGAATCGGCGTTGAAGAAATCGCTGAAGTAGTAGTGCGCGGAGTGCTCGCCACCAAAGATGGCCTGGGATTCTGCCATTTGAGCCTTGATAAACGAGTGCCCCACGCGGGTACGAACAGCCACGCCACCATGCTTTTCCACCAATTCCGGTACGGACTTCGAGGTGATCAGGTTGTGAATGATCGTGGCACCTTCGTTGGACCGCAGGTAGCGTTCGGCGATCATCGCGCAGATCGTGGACGGGGAAACGGCCTGGCCATTTTCATCCACAATGAAGCAGCGGTCGGCATCACCGTCGAAGGCGATACCCAGATCCGCACCGACCTCCACGGTGAACTTCTGTAGGTCCACCAAGTTCTTGGGGTCCAGCGGGTTGGCTTCATGGTTGGGGAAGTTGCCATCCAACTCGAAGTACAGGGGGTGTAACTTCAGTGGCAGGCCCTCAAAAACTGCGGGGACGGTCAGGCCACCCATACCGTTGCCGGCATCTACAGCCACAGTCAGCGACCGAATATCGAGGTCGACCAGATCCTTGAGGTAGGCGGCATATCCCTCCAGGGCATCCTCGGTGCGGTGAGTTCCTTGGCCCCCATCGAAGCCGGGTATACCGTTGACGAGCTCATCCGAGATCCGCTGCAGACCCGAATCCTGGCCCACCGGGCGTGCACCGGCACGGCACAGCTTGATGCCGTTGTACTTAGCAGGATTGTGGGATGCGGTGAACATGGCACCAGGGCAGTCCTTCACGCCCGAGGCATAGTACAACTCATCGGTGCTGCACAGCCCGATGCCGATGGTATCTAACCCTTGGCTGTTCACACCGCGTGAGAAAGCTTCAGCCAAAGCTGGCGAGCTATCGCGCATATCGTGGCCCACAACGACCATGGCTGCGCCTTCGTCACGCATCAAGCGTGCGAAAGCGGCCCCCACCGCTGCGACAAATTCCTCATTGAGCTGACCGGCCTGGTCGCCCACCACGGCGCGGACGTCGTAGGCCTTGATCATGGCCGCGACGTCCTCGCGGGACCATGTTTGGTGCTGTCCGGTTGCCTGTGCGTCCGTCATGGTGGAATTCGTCCTTATATGGTCGGTAAAAGTTGTCATTGTGAAAGCGTGGCACTAGGCCCGAGCATTAGCTCTCGGGCTCCCCACGGCTTATGTGAAGTTTAGCGTTTCGGCGAGACAGTCCGTAGATGCCTACGCGGAGCACTGGTGGGCAGGTTGCGCTTAGCCGGGTGGTGCCCGGTGGGCTGTGGCAGGTCTTCCCTGCGAGTGATCCGAGGAGTATCCGTTGCCGCGGATTCCTCAGCGCCGTCAGCCTGGCTATCGTGAGCTTGCTGCACCGCACGGGCCAGCGCGAGCAGTTCTTCTTCGTCTGCTTCGTCGTTGAGCTCGATCGGATCATCGTTGAACTCGAGAGTCCAACCCTGCGGGACTGTCGTGCGCTTAGCGTGGCTATCACACAGATTCCACTGGTGCGGGTTATCGCCCGCCTTCAGTGGCCCGACGATAGCCCGCTGCTCGGAGTAGTTGAACTCCAAGGTCGCCACGGCAGGTTTGGAGCACCCCGGGCGAGAACATTGTCGGATGAAAGTCACGCCCAGTATTCTAGCTTGTGTGGTCTAGACTATTGACCCATGGGACATGACACGCGCGTAAGACGGGACCCGCGGGGGCGGGGAATGCGAGGAATCTTTCTGCCTGAGCTGCCGCGATACAAGACTCGATCGGAAATGTTCGACGCGCGTGTCCTAGACGCATACCAGCCGCTGCACGAGCGTTTTGAGGCTGAGCTTGCTGGTTTGGATGTCGCAATCGACGTGGTCCCCCGCATGCGCCTGAACGCCGGGCATTCTCAGTGGCCAGAAGACGTCGTTGCCGATGGCCCTGTCCCCCTTGGCCGGCTAGTGCCCGCAGGGGTTGACCGCTCTGGCCAGCCCACGCGCCCACGGTTGATTATTTTTCGACGCCCCGTTGAACAGCGGACCAAGACGTCCTTCGAACTCCAGGAGCTGCTGACGTTAATCTTGACCAAGCTCATCGCAGTATACCTGAACGTCACACCGGAGACTATCGATCCGAAGTTTTCGTGGGAGTAACCTATAAACGCAAAGCACAGAAAAAGTGGCGCTCCGTCGTAGGCCACCGAATTAACTCCGCACCACTGACTTACCGAGGTGGTGCTGCACCGCTGACTGAACTGAATCGGCTCTGGGCAGCTAACTAGCCCAGCCGCTTCTTCAACCGGCGCCGCTCGCGCTCGGAAAGCCCACCCCAAATACCGAAGCGCTCATCATGTTCCAGAGCGTATTCAAGGCATTCGTCGCGAACCCCGCACGCTTGGCAGATGCGCTTAGCCTCACGGGTGGAACCACCCTTTTCCGGAAAGAATGCTTCCGGATCCGTCTGCGCACACAGCGCCTGTTCCTGCCAGTCCTGCTCTACGGCATCGAAGAGCAGATCGAAGTCCTGAGTCAGGTCGAATAGGTTGCGCTTAGGCGCGTTGCTTTCCACGTCAGTCTCCCGCTCCACTGCGACAGAGCCATCAGCGAAGAGGCCACTCAGGGCCGTTTCTACTGATTTATCCACAGTGGTCTCCTAACTGCGCGTCCTACACGTTTGACAGCCAACCAGTTGAACCCGAAAGCCCGCTACTGGGTGTGACGTCACTTCCCCATGATGAGGAACACGACTTTCCTGCACGATCATTACTACAGTGAAGATTACACACTGGTAATTACATTGCGTCAACCTTTGGGAAAGTTCCCCACTCCCCATGCGTCACATCAGTAACATCAGGCGCAGAATCGTTTGAGGCCAAAATCAACAGGAGCAAGCAACGACCACGATATAGCGCACCCCCACACCCTTTAACCACAATATCTAGTGCAAAATCTCGATATGAGATTGATAGACCACAAGATATTGAGAAATTTCTGGGAATTTTCTGCTCCGGTGGCTTTTCGCCCTCCTTTTGGGTCTAGACGTCCGAACTGAAACGCAATCCGCCGTCCGGAATCTGCACGCCCGGCCACACTCGAGCACCCCCGAGGAGTTCACAACGCGCACCAATGACTGCCCCTTCACCGATGACACAGTCCACCAGGTGGGCCCGCGCACCGATGCGCGCACCTGGAGCCACCACGCAACGCTCCAAGGTGGCGCCCGCTTCGATGTGCACACCATCCAGCACCACCGAGGTATCAATGCGCACACCCGCGCCAATTTCAGCACCGCGCCCAATCACAGTTCCACCCAATAGGAGCGCTCCCCCGGCGATGGCGCTGGATTCATCCACGAGCGCTTCACCGTGACGGCCCTTGATCAGTGGTGATGGAGCAATGCCACGCACGAGGTCAGAGGAGCCCCGAACGAAGTCCGCTGGCGTTCCCATATCGCGCCAATACGACTGGTCAACGTGACCGAACACGCGCTTGCCTTGTTCCAGCAGTCCTGGGAACACCTCACGCTCCACCGACACAGGCCGACCGGCCGGGATCTCCTCAATGATCTCGCGGTTGAAAACATATGAACCCGCGTTGATCTGATCCGTCGGTGGGTCCTCGGTCTTTTCCAGGAATGCCGTTACGCGGCCATTGGAATCAGTTGGCACGCAGCCAAACGCACGGGGATCGCTTACACGGAGCAAATGCAAAGTGACATCCGCCTGCTGCTCCACGTGGGTGCGCAGCACTTCCCCCAGGTCCGTACCGCCCAGCACATCACCATTAAAGACCATCGCACGATCATGCCGTAGGCGACTAGCGACATTGCGGATTCCCCCGCCCGTACCCAGTGGTTCATCCTCCACCACGTACTCGAGCTCGAGCCCCAAATCCGAACCATCGCCGAAGTGCTCTTCGAACACCTCAGCCTTGAATGACGTACCGAGGATCACGTGGCGCATACCGGCTTCCTTGATGCGCGCGAGGAGGTGCTCCAAGAAAGGTGCGCCCGCCACCGGCAGCATGGGTTTAGGGGTGGCGTTCGTCAGGGGCCGCAGTCGAGTTCCCTTGCCTCCGACGAGAATCACAGCATCCGTGTTCTGGGCAAGTTCCTGCGTCGCGATCTGGCGATCTGCAACCATCGTCCAATTCAGCCTTTCATTCAAAATGGTCGTGGCTGGCGTCGAGTAAAGGCATTAGCTAGAACCAAAAACCCTCGGCGACCTTGGTAACAATGGTCAACCGGTGCAACAAGCACACCGCAATTAACCACTGCAGCCACAATTGCTCGACAGGAACACTAGTTCCTATGCCTGACAACCTCGGTGCTCCACGCCGGTGCGTCATGCAAATTGTTATCGAAACGTCACATCCAACCGCCGGTGGGAGCGCTGAACGACGACCTCACCTAGGGCGCGCGCTACCGCTTCGCCAAAGCCAGCGCCAGCGCTATCTGCCCTCGCAGTTTCAGCCCGACCTTCAGCACTAGTCGTAGCGGAGCCTTCCAGGGACCGGGGTTGCGATCAGCCAAGAACCGATACGCACTCTCGTGGTGGGCGGGCAGCACAATATCCGGGTGCTTGCCGGCCGAATGCCCCTTGGCGTGCGCGATATGGGCCTCTGGGGTGTAAACATTCAGCCAGCCCGCCTTACCCAAACGGTCTCCCAGATCCACATCTTCCATGTACATGAAGTAGCGCTCATCGAATCCGCCTACGGACTCGAAAGCATCCCACCGCATTAAAACACAGGACCCCGACAACCAGCCGGTCGTCTTCTCGCGCGTCATATCGGCATCGGCAAGGTAGCGTTTCGTCCATGGGTTCCCGGGCCAGATGGGGGCCAGTAACGCATGCCCAATTCCGCTGCCCAGTTCCGGCACCCGGCGCGCGGAGGGATAAATGCTGCCATCGGCCTCATCGATACGCGGCCCAACAGCTCCGGCTCGCGGATGTGCGCGAGCCACCTGCAGCATCGTGTCGATGGCACCGGGCTGGAACACCACATCAGGGTTGGAGATCACGAAGAACTCGCCGTCCACTTCGCCTCGCTCGCGGGCCTCGCGCAGCCATCGCACTCCGCAGTTCATACCTGCGCCATAACCCACATTGCCGCCGGAGTACACCAATTCTGCCAACCCTTGGGCCTCTGCAGCTTCCGGCGCCCCATCCGTGGATCCATTGTCCACCATCACCACCCGCGCTCCCTGTGACGCAGCTGCGCCCGTGGATACCAAGAACTTTTCTAGGTATTCCCCCGGCGAGTAGGTGACGGTAATGATTGCAATCGGTGCCATGTCAGGTCACCATACAGCAGCTTTTTCCCGCAGTGTTTCGCGCCACGCAGGCAAAGGGGACAGTCCCCAGGTCTCCCATTCCGCCAAGCTCAGTACGGAATTCGCCGGGCGTCGCGCAGGGGTTGGGTATTCGCTCGTCGGGATGGCGGACACGCGTTGGGGATCGTGCCCGGTGGCTGCAAATACCTCCCGAGCGAACTCACACCAGCTGGTCGGTTCCCCATTGCCTGTCGCGTGCAAGACCTGGGGCAGGGCTGCACCATCGGCTAAGGCTTCTGCCACTTCTTTTATTGCCGACGCCACCAGCTGCGCGTGACTTGGGCGGCCGAATTGGTCGTTCACCACGTTCGGGTTCACGCCGCGGCGTGCCAACCGCAACATGGTGGATGCGAAGTCCTTGTTGGGGTGTTCGGGCCCGCTGTATACCCAAGCGGTACGCACAACGTGCCCCCCGAAATGGAGGACGGCCCGCTCTCCCTCGGCTTTGGCGCGGCCGTAGGCATTCACGGGTTGAACGGGATGGGTGGTGGAGTACTCCTGCCCCACCGGTAGTTGCCCATCAAAAACGTAATCCGTGGAGATATGCACCATGGGTATCCGCATGTGCTGACAGTGCTGTGCAAGCCAACCCGGCGCGACGGCGTTGACGCGGTGGTTGAGAGTGGCCCCGGTATCGCTTTCAGCCGCGTCCACCGCGGTAAACGCAGCGCAGTTGATCAGCGCGGTCGGGCGAGAGGAGGGCGTCGACAACGAAGGGAGAGGTTGATGTGCAGCCTCCGTGGAACCAGACGTAGCACCCCCAAGCCGGTTGGGCGCGAAAGAAGGAAAAGAAGAAAAAAACTGCTCCACACTCTTCTTCGACGACAGGTCCAGCTGCGTGCGATCGACAGGGATGGCCGCGGGGCCGAACAATTCCGTAAGGAAACTTCCCACTTGGCCATTACAACCGACCACGATGAATGACATGACGCGCCACACCTTCCCGATACGTTTAAGGATTTTCCGCCGACAGCGCGTAAAGTGTACGCGAACCAGCTACCCCTGATAATCGCGAGAGTACGTCAATGAATTACGACAACCGTCCGCGTCGCTCCCGACACATTCAAGCAGCGCCCACCGGTCCCGAAGCTAGGCAAATTGGTCCCCGCCCAGCTCGCGGTGTTTTGGCAGCTGTGTCGGCAGCGTTGTTGGCCTTCACGGGCGTGGGGTACGCCACCATTGGCAACTTGAATAACGAATTAGCGGAGGCCAACAACCTGGATCTGGGTAACTCCCCCGATGGCGCGACGGATATTTTGCTGGTCGGTGTGGATTCTCGTACCGACGCTAAAGGCAATCCTCTAAGCCAGCAGGAAATCGACATGCTTCGTGCGGGCGAGGAAGAAGCCACGAATACCGACACGATGATTCTCATTCGCGTGCCGAATGACGGCAGCTCGGCAACGGCGGTTTCCCTGCCGCGCGATACGTATGTGAAAACCCCCGATCAGGGAAATATGAAGCTCAACGGTGTGTACGGCACCGCGAAATTCGAGAAGCAACAGGCCCTGGAGCACAACGGGGAAACCGATAAAGCGAAAATCGATAAAGAATCCACGGAGGTCGGCCGCCAGGCGTTGATTTCCACAGTGGCTGATCTGACGGGAATTACCGTTGACCATTATGCAGAAATCGGACTTTTGGGCTTTGTCCTGTTGACGGATGCGGTCGGTGGCGTGGATGTTTGCCTGAATAAGGCCGTGGATGAGCCTTTGTCTGGCGCCAAGTTCCCGAAGGGTCGCCAACGCTTGGGTGGTCCAGACGCGCTGAGTTTCGTACGCCAGCGCCATGAGCTGCCCCGCGGCGACCTTGATCGCATTACGCGTCAGCAGGCATATATGGCGTCGCTTACCAGCCAGATCCTGAGCTCGAAAACTTTGACTAACCCCTCCGCAATCTCCAAGATCAACAATGCCGTCCAGCGTTCGGTCGTCTTGGACGAAGGCTGGGACGTCATGGGACTGGCTACTCAGATGCAAAACCTGTCTGGTGGCAATGTGAAATTCCAAACAATCCCTGTCACCTCCATCGATGGCACGGGCGATTACGGCGAATCGATCGTAACCGTCAACACCAAAAAGGTCCACGAATTCTTCAGTGACTTGCTGGGCAACAAGCAGGCAGAAAAGCCCGAACAAACCCAAGAAAAGAAGCCCATTACGGATTACAAAGCCGAGGATTACACCGTCTCCGTCAGCAATGCCAGCGACATTCCAGGACTGGCGGGACGGGTTTCCACGCTGACAACGGATTATGGGTACAAGAGCGGCAAGGTAGGCAATTCACCACAGGCCGGTGTGTCCGAATCACAGGTCAACGCCAAGGACGAAAACGATCCGGCAGCGCGCGCATTGGCGAAGCAGCTAGGTGGGTTGAAGGTCGTGGAGGACACGTCCCTGAGTGATAAGGAACTGGCCGTGACGTTGTCGGGCACCTACGCGGGCCCGGGATTCCTCGAAGGCTCCGCGCAGCTGCTGCCGCCGGATGACCCGAACGTCGGCACCCTGACCGCAGGTATGAAAGATCTTGACGGTGACGGCATTCCCGATGGTGATTCCTCTACTGGCTCCACCGGTACCTCTGGGACCGATTCCTCCGCGGGCGCGGAAAAGGATTCTTCCGCGGTCGTCGGCTCCGAGGGATCCATGGGCTTGGACGAGAAGGAAAAGCAGCCCATCGATGCCGGTGGCGATGGCCCAATGTGTGTGAACTAGCCTTCACGTGGACGGGGATTGTCTGCACGCGCGCATGAACCAACCCCAGCGCCAGCATGAACCAGCCCCAGCGCCAGCATGAACCAGCCCCAGCGCCGCGCTAGGCTGGGCCACATGGATTTCCTTTCGGAGCTGCTCTCTGACCCAGCCACCCCGCGCCTCACGACGTACACCACCCACGGACGTATGGAGCTCTCGGCGCAAACCCTCGCCAACTGGCAAGCCAAAGTTGCGAACCTCCTTACCGGCATCGGTGCACAACCGGGTGATGTGGTTGTGCTGGCGGCCTCCGCATCGTGGCAACCGGCCGTCATCGCACTCGGGGCATGGAAAGTCGGCTGCGCCGTCGTTTCGTCTTTCGCCGAGCTCACCGAGGCACTTCGTCCTGCTACCTCTGTACCCGACGCCGCCCCGGCCCCCACAGGACGTTTAATCGCAGTCTTTACCGACGATGCCGACATCGTGGAAAGTGACGAAGCCACAGATGCAGAGGAAATCTACTTGCTATCCAATGATCCGTTTGGGCGGGGCGTAGAGGAATCCGGCGGGGATGTGCCGTTCGGCGTGAATGATTTCTCACCCGAATTGCGCGTGCAGCCCGATGCATTTATGGGGTTAGACATCCCGCGGACAACCTCGGACGGTTTATTCGTTACCCAGGGCCTTACCGCTGGAGAATACCTAGCTCGCGCCCGGTCGCAATGGGCAGACGAGCACCCAAACGCGGAAGTAGCGGCACCCTCTGCCGCTACTTCCGCTCCCCGCGCAGCGTTCAGCCCTTGGGCAGACACCCAGGGGCTGGCTGTCGCTTTGGAACCGCTCGCTGCCGGTGGATCCACGGTCATGGTGGATACCGCGGGGGTTAGTGATCTGACAAAGGTTCTGGAATCAGAGAAGGTTACGGCCAACACGTTAGAGAGTTAACACGCTGTGCCGGCCCCTACCCTGTCGCCCACCTACCCCCGGCACCGTGGTGATCGGCTACGACAGAACTCGAATAGTTACCGAACTGCGCCTGCTGTGTCACACGCCTGCGCTCACCCACCCCGCGTCGCGGTGAACAGCTGCGGTCAAACGCGGGCGCTTATCGAACATCCGCCCGGGAATTGCGCCAGAACCCTAGGACGAGCAGCGCGATAACCCAGATGGCCAGCACGGTGACGGAGAAGGTGGGCGTCAAGAAATCGGCACCACGTTCGGGAATGAGGTACCACTTATCGATGTCCTGCATCGTGCGGGCAGGAAGGAACTTAGCCAGAGTTTTCAGCAGGGAGACATTGCTGCCAACGCTCATGATGAGTGGTTCGATAACCAACATCCACACCAGTGGCAGGCCCACAGCTGCTACGCGGGAACGCACGATCGCGGCGATGCCGATTGCCAGCAACGCAAAGGCCAGAACCCCGCCGAAGGTGGTAGCTAGAGACACACCCTGCTCCGGCTTGAACTCAGCGCCCGGCCACACCGTGACCATCAAAATGGTGAGCGCAACAGCAATAGCCACCGTGACGGCAAGGAAAACAACTGAGACCACTGCGCGCGCCCCCAGCCAATTCCAGCGGGATCGCTCGGTCAGGAAGGCCTGGGCGTGCATCTTTGAAGCGATTTCACCCGCGGTGCTGGAAGCACCAAAAATCACTGCGATCATCTGGGTGATCATGCCACCCATCAAAAGGTCAGTCCACGTCACGGCGTTTTTTTCAGTGGCAAAAGCCAAGTAGAGGAAGACCGGGCCGCCGATCGATCCGCCGAGGAGGATGAAGTAAACCAACGTGCTGCGCAAAGTCAGCAGCTTGGTGGTTTCGGATTTGAGTGCTGCAAGAAAACTGCTCATGAGAAGTGTTCTTCTTTCGTTGCTGAAGGGTTGTTAGGGAAGGCTAGTTCTGTACTTGTCCGGTGCGGTATTCCTGCGCGCTGGAGGTGGCCGCTAGGAATCGCTGCTCCAAGTTCGCCTGTTCGGAAACCAGTTTGGTGACCAAGAAATTCTCCTCCAGCGCGGTGCGCGCCACCAGTTCCCGCAGTTGTGCCTCGTTTAAATCTTCAGGCAAGCTGATCTGCACCGTCCGCGGGTGCTGCAGCTCCACTTGCAATCCCTTGGCCTGCAGCTTCTCGCCCAGCAGCACAGCTTCGCGGCATTCCACGCTAACCGTGGCGCCACCGGCGAGGAATTCGTCCATGGAGTACTCACCGATCATTTGGCCCTTGCCGATCACAACCAATCGATCGGCCGTCAGCTGCATCTCGCTCAGCAAGTGGGAGCTCACCAACACGCTTCGTCCCTCTCCCGCCAAGGCGCGGATAGTATTGCGCATCCACGTCACACCTTCGGGGTCCAACCCGTTAACCGGCTCGTCCATAATCAGGTGCTGGGGATTCCCCAATAGGGCCGCTGCCAATCCGAGGCGTTGCTTCATTCCCAGTGAATACCCGCCGGCTTTCTTCTTGCCTGCCTTCGTCAGGCCCACGATTTCAAGGCATTCATCTACGCGCTTATCGTCGATACCCGCGCCGTGAGCCAGCACCCGCAGGTGGTTGCGCCCCGACCGCGCGGGATTGAACCAGGTGGCTTCCAACACGGAACCCGCGATGCTGGACTTGTTCGCCAACCCTGCGAATTCACCGCTGTAGGACTGACCATTGCGGTAGTTGCCGCTGAAATTCACATGTCCCGCGGATGGTTGATCCAACCCCAGCATGCAGCGCATGGTCGTGGACTTGCCCGCCCCATTAGGCCCCAGGAAGCCAGTGACCTGCCCATCGGGCACATGGAATGTGAGGTCGGAAAGGACTTTGTTTTTGCCGTAGCTCTTGCTGAGCTTTTCTACTGTGATCATGATTCCCAGTGTGCTGGTTTGCCCTGGGTTTCCACATCGGCCCAGCGGATGATTATTGCCCGTCACCCGTAGAGTGGAGGCCGTCATACCCTGGTATGAGAATCCCCGACGCGGTATCCCGAGTCCCTTCCCCCATGCATAATTCCCCCGCTCTGCTCACTGCGGTATCACCCAACCGGCACCGGCCACAGCGGCCCAGGCTACCGTGCATAATGCCCCCGGTTAGCTCACTGCGTTACCTATTGCGCTAACAATTCCTCTTGGCTGACCAAATGCTGCTTCAACGCGAACAGCACCGCATGCACCCTGTCGCGCGAGGCGGTCTTCGTCAGGATCCGGCCCACGTGAGTCTTAACGGTCGGCAGGGAAATAAAGAGTTCCTCGGCGATTTCTTGGTTGCTCCGCCCGGTAGCAATGAGGCACAAGATCTGCCGCTCCCGGGGCGTCAGCGGATCGGGAAGTCCCAGGTCGTCGTCCAAACCCGGTTTCTCTTCTGCTGCCTGGTCGCTGGTCTCACTGGTTTTCTTTTGTACCGACGCCCCGCTTCGCCCATCCCCGTTCCCCTCTGTCCGCAGGCGCCGCATGAGTTTCGCTGTTGCAGCAGGGCTAATGACCGCGGTGGATTCTCCTACCGTGCGCACTGCTTTGATGAGCTCCTCGGGATCGGCATCCTTGAGTAGAAAGCCACTGGCGCCCGAAGTTACCGCACCGAAGACGTAATTATCGCTATCAAAGGTGGTCAATACGACCACACGGGTCGGCTGACCCGCGGGCCCTGTGGGTGCCTGCTCATCCAAGATTTTTTGGGTTGCAGTAATCCCATCCATGGTCGGCATCTGTACATCCATCAGGATGATGTCAACAGGATGACTGCCCGCAAGGTCGGTGGCTTCCGCCCCGTTGGAGGCTTCCCACTCCACAGTGATGTCTTCTTGGCTTCCCAGTACCATTGCAAAACCCGCACGCACGAGTTGCTGGTCATCCGCCAAACCCACGGTAATCATAGCCGCACTGCCTCCCTCATACTCACTCGCTCCCGTATAACTTAACCAGCCCGCCGGCCCGCGCGCTGCACCGCCGCACGGCCTCCCTCATACACACTCGCTCCCGTATAACTTAACCAGCCCGCCGGCCCGCGCGCTGCACCACCGCACGGCCTCCCTCATACACACTCGCTCCCGTATAACTTAACCAGCCCGCCGGCCCGCGCGCTGCACCACCGCACGGCCTCCCTCATACACACTCGCTCCAACTGTCTTACCCGGCCAGCGGTATCGTAGCGGTCACGTTCCAACCACCAGGGAACAGGGGGCTTGCACCCCAGGTGGCCTTCCCTCCATGAATTCGGACGCGCTCTGCGATTCCGGTCAACCCTCGCCCTGATCCATCCATGGCATCTTCGCCGGGCGCGTTATCCACGGTCACGATGACGGAATTCGGTTCCCACAATAGTTTTACCCGCACTTCTACAGCCCCAGCATGCTTCAGCACGTTCGTGAGCGATTCTTGAACCACACGGTAAATCGTCAACCCTCGGACCTCATCGACCGTGCGCTCTGTACCTTCCGTTTTAAAGGTGGCATGGGTGCCGGACCTATTGGCGTCGGAAATAAGATCCCCCAAGCCCGAAACACCCGGAATAGAGGTAGTAGAGCGATCGTCGCCCTCGTGAAGGACGGAAAGCAACCCACGCATTTGCGTAAGTGCTTCGCGGCCACGGGCCGAAATAGTTTCCAGCGCGTCGATAGCTTTAGCTGGATCTTGACGTCCGGCATAGCGCCCGCCATCTGCCTGCGCGATGACGATAGTGAGTGAATGAGCCACGATGTCATGCATTTCCCGCGCGATGCGATTCCTCTCGGAGACAGTAGCCAGTTCCGCGCGCGCCGCCAAGTTCGCCACAGCCTCGCGCCGCTGCTTGGTTTGTTTACCGAATTGCCAGCTCAGCGCAATTGACACACCGATGAGGAGGCCGGTTACGCCTGCGATCACCCAGAACTCGGGGCTGGCATATACCTCACGCGGAGAAGGAGGTTCGCCATAGATGGGATTGACGAAACGGTCCACAATGAATTGCGCACCGACTGCAACGAAGCTGCCCACCAAGGCGAAAACCAACCACGCCTTCTTTCGCCGATGCAAGTAGGCGCTAATGATATAGACCTGCAGGCAGACCAGCGGGTAGCCGAGCAAAAGCCCGAAACTAGCGGACAAGGCAACAATCACTAGCCCCGCCGCGACTACTGCCACTCCCCTTTCGATATGCCACTGCTGTACCAGCAGCCCTACATAACACACGATCACACCCAAACCGAGAATCGCCGTCTGCCAGCCAGGGTATATAGAAGCACTCGTTGTCACGCTGAAAAACGCGGTGAAAGCGAAAAACAGCGAAACCACGATAAATCGCAACCGCCGCGCGGGATCACGCCACCATGTGACGGAAGGTTCGAGGCTAAATGCGGAAAAGCTTTCGGGCATAATCTGACATTTTATAATTACTGCGGACAATGCTTCGTCCACCTGAAGTATGATCTCCCCCATGGCTGACGTGAAATTCGAGAACGTAGAAATTCGTTACCCCGGTGCGCAAACCCCTAGCGTGCGGGACATGAACCTGCATATCGAGGACGGCGAGTTCTTGGTTCTTGTGGGCCCCTCCGGCTGTGGCAAATCCACCACCTTGCGTGCGCTGGCCGGTTTGGAGGACATTTCCGACGGCACCATCTCCATCGGCGGCAAGAACGTCACGGGCACCGAGCCCAAGGAGCGCGATATCGCGATGGTCTTCCAAGACTACGCGCTGTATCCCCACATGAGCGTTGCGGAAAACATGGGCTTCGCCCTCAAGGTGGCGAAGACCCCAAAGGCCGAAATCCGCGATCGCGTGGAGCGCGCCGCTGAGCTGCTAGGCCTGACGGAATTCTTGGACCGCAAGCCTAAAGACTTGTCCGGTGGTCAGCGGCAGCGCGTGGCTATGGGACGAGCCATCGTTCGCGAGCCACAGGTGTTCCTCATGGACGAACCCCTATCCAACCTAGACGCAAAACTTCGTGTGCAGACGCGCGCACAAATCGTTCAGCTCCAACGCGATCTGGGTGTGACCACGGTATATGTCACCCACGATCAAGTGGAAGCGATGACGATGGGGCACCGCGTGGCTGTCCTCAAAGATGGTGTTCTGCAGCAAGTCGATTCACCAAAGAAACTGTATGAACAGCCCGTGAACGCCTTCGTAGCCGGTTTCATCGGTTCCCCATCTATGAACTTGGTCAAGATCCGCGGTGCGGTAGCGGACTGGAACATCCAGACCCCCGATGGGTATGCCGATGGCAAACGGGAGATGATCGTGGGCGTACGCCCCGAAAATCTAGAGATCACCCAGGACGGCGGCATCGAGGGCGTGGTGCGCATGGTCGAGGAACTGGGTGCGGATTCATACATCTACGTGGATACAGACCACGGGCAGTTCGTGGCTCGCGGTGGTGATTCCCGCCGTGCCCCAGGCACTGGGCAGCGGGTTGGGTTACGCCCCGCCAGGGACGCTCGCATTCACTTCTTTGACGCCGAGACGGAAGCGCGGATCTAAAGGATTTTCTGCGTTCCCCCCGTTTCTCTATATTTTGCCTGACGGTTCCCTATAGTTAAGGGTTAAAAGATTGTTCGATCGGGCAATCAGAGTTGAGAAAGGCTTTCCATGGCACATCCAACCAAGAAAATGTTGGCCGTTGTCGCTGCTTCTGGTTTCATCCTCACAGCGTGCTCCGATGGCGGATCTGACAACGCGGGTGGCAACAAGGCAGGTGGTGATACCACAGGACGTGGCAACATCACCTTCGCAATGGGCCACAACGATACTGACAAACTGAAGCCAATCATCGATAAGTGGAACAAGGCCCACCCTGATGAGCAGGTCAAGCTCCAGGAGCTGGCCGGTGAAGCCGATGCCCAGCGCGATACCCTCGTGCAGTCCCTACAGGCGGGCAGCAGCGACATCGACGTCATGGCCATGGATGTGGTGTGGACCGCACAGTTCGCCGCTAACGGCTGGTTGGCGCCGTTGAAGGGTGACTTGAAGGTAGATACCTCCAAGTTCCTCAAGCCCACCGTAGAGTCCGCAACGTACAAGGACACCCTCTATGGCCTACCTCAGAACACCAATGGCCAGCTCCTGTACCGCAACACGGACAAGGTCAAAGAAGAGCCACAAAAGTGGGATGACGTTGTGGAAGCGTGTAAGAAGCTCGGCAATGAACCTTGCCTGACCACGCAACTGAAGCAGTACGAGGGCCTCACCGTAGCAACCGCCGGATTCATGTCCGGATGGGGTGGCGGAATCACCAATGATCAGGGTGAACCAAACGTCACCGATACGAAATCCCGCGAGGGCCTCCAGGCCCTGGTTGATGCGTACAAGAACAAGACCATCACCGCTGCTTCCACGGGCGCTACCGAGGAAGAAACCAACCTGGCCTTCACCGAGGGCAAGACCGCTATGGCCATCAACTGGCCATATATGTACACCAACGCCCAAGACAAGGCCTCCAAGGTTTCCGGCAAGGTTGAGGTCTCCCCTC
Organism: Corynebacterium auriscanis; assembly: GCF_030408435.1. Taxonomy (NCBI): domain Bacteria; kingdom Bacillati; phylum Actinomycetota; class Actinomycetes; order Mycobacteriales; family Corynebacteriaceae; genus Corynebacterium; species Corynebacterium auriscanis. The sequence continues at coordinate 2,033,514 of NZ_CP047046.1, forward strand.
TCGTCGGTAAGGACGGCGTGGGCGTATCCACCTTGGGTGGCTACAACAACGGCATCAACATCAACTCCAAGTACAAGGCAACGGCTCTGGACTTCATGAAGTTCATCACCAATGAGGAAAACCAAAAGTCCTTCGCTGAGAAGTCATTCCCACCAGTACTTGCATCCATCTACGATGATGCGGGTCTGCAGAAGGAGTTCCCTTACCTGCCTGCGCTGAAGAAGTCCCTAGAAAACGCAAAACCACGTCCGGCTTCGCCTAACTACGATGCGCTTTCCAAGGCCGTGCAAGATAACGCCTACGCCGCGGTGACAGGCAAGAAGTCCGTTGAGGATGCCACCAAGGACATGGAATCTGCTATCCGCAACACCAGCAGCTAACCCCCTGAGGCCACGGTGCCCGAGGTCGGGAAGCTAAATCCCAAGGCCACGGTGCCCGAGGTCGGGAAGCTGACACCCTGAGAACCCGAGGGTGAACTCTTGAAGGCCTGGTCATCAAAGTACCTCGCTAAGGTGAGCCCCCCCTTTAAGGGGGCGCAAGCACCTGCCTAGCCGGTGACACGCAGCTAGGCGGATGACCTCAACACCACAACACACTGGAAGTCGGGACTACGATCAACGCAGCCCCGGCTTTTTGTTTTGAAGTATTCGATAGTCAATGAATGGAGACCCGCTCGTGGCCCACGCGGTTCCGCACACCACAGCCTCCCCGCCTTCCACGGCATCCTCAGGTTCCCCCTCAGATGCCCCGCGTTCCGATGGCAAGCGCAAACGCGATTTCCGTCCGATCTGGCTGGTCGGCCCATCGATGGTGCTCCTTGCCATCGTCATCGGTTATCCAATTCTGCGCGCAATTTACTTATCTTTCCAGGCCAATAAGCACCTCGATCCTGAAACCGGCATGTTCGTCACCGGTGGGTTCGCCGGGTTAGATAATTACCTCTACTGGCTCAGCAACCGTTGTATGAGCCCCAGCGGAAACACGGTGACGTGCGCCCCGGGCCAGCTCGCGACCGACTTCTGGCCGGCACTGAAGATCACGATCTTCTTCGTCGTTGTCACCGTCACGTTGGAGACAATTCTCGGTTTATGGATGGCACTGGTGATGAACCGCAGCTTCTTGGGGCGCGGCCTATTGCGCGCTGCAGTGCTGGTGCCGTGGGCGATCCCCACCGCAGTCACCGCTAAGCTGTGGCAGTTCATTTTCGCGAACCAAGGCATCGTGAACTCCATTATGGGCACGCAGATTCACTGGACCACCGATCCGTGGGCCGCCCGCTTTGCAGTCATTATCGCCGACGTGTGGAAGACCGCGCCTTTCATGGCACTGTTGATCCTCGCCGGTTTGCAGATGGTTCCGCAGGGTGTCTACGAGGCCGCGCGCGTGGATGGCGCCTCCAAATGGCAGCAATTCACCCAGATCACATTGCCGCTGATTAAGCCTGCCCTGATGGTGGCCATTTTGTTCCGAACGCTCGACGCACTGCGCATGTATGACCTGCCCGTCATTATGATCAGCGAATCCTCCAACTCCCCTACTGCGGTCATCTCGCAGCTGGTCATTCAGGATACGAAGCAGGGTAACTTCAATTCCGCTTCGGCGATGTCCACCTTGATCTTCCTGCTCATCTTTGCGGTGGCGTTCGTCATGGTGAAGTTCCTGGGCGCTGATGTCGGTGGTTCACAAGGAAGTTCGGCTGGGGGAAAGCGCAGGGCGTCGTGGTGGAAAAAGACCAAGGCGCAGCCAGTAGAACCACAGCAGGAAACCGCGACTCGTAATTCGGGTGGCGGAGCGCAAACCAACCCGGCTCTCAGCAACCCGGCCAGCCCAGCAAACCCGGCCCAGACCAACTCCGAGGAGGCCTCACGATGAATAAGGTGCGTAACTACATCGGCGTGATCTTTATCCTCGTGTGGGGCTTAGCCCCGTTTTATTGGATGGTCGTCACGGCGCTGCGACACAAGGATTACACGTTCTCCACGAACCCGCTGCCAAGCCACGTAACCACGGAGAACTTCAAGGATGCGCTGGATACCAGTGGTGGAAACGACTTTTTGGGTGCCATCGTCAACTCACTGATCATCGGGGCCGCCACCACGGCGATTGCGCTGGTCGTGGGTGTGTTCACCGCTTACGCCCTGGCCCGCGTGGATTTTCGTGGCAAGGGATTGGTCACAGGTATTATCCTGGCGGCCTCGATGTTCCCCGGCATTGCTCTGGTCACGCCCCTGTTCCAGCTGTTTTCGAACATCGGCTGGCTGGGAACCTACCAGGCGCTAATTATTCCGAACATCAGCTTCGTGCTGCCGTTGACGGTGTACACACTGACCAGCTTCTTCCGCGAGCTGCCGTGGAAACTGGAAGAAGCTGCGCGCGTGGACGGCGCCACCCGCGGCCTGGCCTTCCGTAAGGTGATCCTGCCGCTGGCCACCCCGGCACTATTCACCACAGCGATTTTGGCGTTCATCGCCACGTGGAACGAGTTCATGTTGGCCAAGCAGCTGTCCACCACCAAGACCGAGCCCGTGACCGTTGCTATCGCCCGGTTCTCCGGTGCCAGCGCGTTCGAATTCCCCTACGCCGCCACGATGGCCGCCGGCGCGATTGTTACGGTTCCGCTGGTGATCATGGTGCTAATCTTCCAGCGCCGCATCGTTTCGGGCCTCACCGCCGGCGGGGTGAAGTAGCTCAATGTCGCAGGAGGGCTGGGGCTCCGTCGATCAACGGCCTGCTGTTGATCCCGACGCCCCTCGCAAGAAACTCGCTTGGGAAGCCGCGTTGGGGTTCGTGGGATTCTTCACGGTGATGGCTATGGTCACCGCGGTATGGAACGTGTTCCGAGCTGAGCCCGCGGTGTTGCCTTCCGTGGTCCTGCTGGTGCTGGTGGTAGCGCTGGTGGTGGTTTGGAAGGGCTATTCGCGGTACCGGTAGGATCGCGGTGGTCCCGTACCTCCCCAGAAAACGTCCGACACTAGTGACGAGGCACCCACCACCCACGAGCCCAATCACACAATGTGCAGCAGAACTCTGACAAAATCACGCGTTTTTGTTGGACTTCTGCTGCACATTCGTTGTTCAGCGCGAAAAACACCGTCGGCGATGTAAAGCACCCGGATTCCTACCCCCCAACAACCTCCCTCGCAGAGTTGATTACCCACAGTGGAACACCACCCCAAAGAACTAGATGCGGATTTTCCCGCCGAAAACCAGTTTTCCGTTGAGGTATCGCGTGAGGAAAGCGGGCGAGAAGTGGCTGGTCTGCAACAACACCGCCGCCTGCGCTCCCACCGCGTGATGAACCTTGGCTGGGATACTGCGACCCCCGTTGACCACATCTAAGATCTTCTGCGCCACCTGCTGTGGTGTGTTGTGCACACCCAATCGTGTCATCCCCACCGTGCGATCTTTGGCAATCATATTGGTATTCGCGTACAGCGGGAAGATACTAGAGACCAGAACCCCGCGCGCAGCCCACTCAACTTCCAAGGCCTCGGTGATACCCCGCACTGCGAACTTCGTCGCAGAATAGGTAGCCATTTCCGGCGTGCCATAAATCGCCGATGCACTGCACAAATTAACCAAATGAGCCCCGCCATCTGCGGCACTCAAGTATGGCAACGCAGCACGGGCACCGAACAACACACCTTTGACGTTCACATCAACCAGCTGGGCATCCCGCTCAAAACTGCCCTGATCGGCAAAATCCCCCGCATACAGCACACCGGCATTGTTGATCAGCACGTTGATCCCGCCACCGTGGCCAGCAGCGAAATCGCGCAGTGTGTTCTGCCACGATTCTGCATCGCGCACGTCCAAGAATCCCGTGTCGATTATCCCGCGCACACCGTTGCCTCCGCCGGGTTTGCCGTTCCACTCCGCAACCCAGGCCTCTAACCGCTCCACGTCCACGTCATAAGCACCCACCTGCCAGCCCGCACAGGAAAACGTCTCAGCAATTGCACGGCCAAACCCCTGTGCAGCTCCGGTAACAACGACAGTGCCACTGGTGAGGCCACTGTTGTTGCGCTGGGCTCGATCGCTTTTATTCCGCTCCCACACGTTCTTTCCACGATTTATTAGCGCATTAAACATACCTTCGAGTATGCACCACTGGTCGACTGTTAGGGACGGGACCGGGAAACTATGCGGGAGAATAATTGAGGCAACCATACTTGCACCACGCTCGCAACGTACTCCCTCACATAAGCAGCAGGTCGCGCCCCAACGGGCGTTACCGCGCCCACGATCTGATAACACACCTCTGGGAAAGCCCGCTGGGCACGTTGCGCATGCCACCGCGTGCGCGGTACGTGGAAATCGCTGGTCACCACGATGATCCTGTGTTCTTCGCCCATTATTTCTCCGCCGCCTCGCTGCGCCCACGACCGGTTCGCTTCGCCATGATGCTCGCTGACTTGGCACTTTTCACCCGAATGGTCATGGGTCTGGCTTTGCTTGCCCGACCTCTCCTGTGTCCGATAGTCCAGCAGCATCCGCGTGCTATTGGCCAAGTTCTCTTCCGTACTGGTCGCCAGCTGCTCCTGCAAAACCACCCACCGCGCCCCGGGCACCCCCAGCTGCGCTTCCTCCAGCAAATATCTAGCCATGGCCGAGGCCTCAGAGCACGGCTCATCCGCCCCCTGTCCCCCACTTACGATCAGCACTCCGCGGTCCTGAGCACCCTCCTGCCCCGCTACTCCGCCAGCCACCGTATCCAACCGCCGTGCCACCTGCACCCCGCGGTCCTGAGCACCCTCCTGCCCCACAACTCCGCCAGCCACCGTATCCAACCGCCGTGCCACTGGCACCCCGCGGTCCTGGAAGTTTTTCTCTGCCGCGTGACCACTGGCCGTGGCATCCAACCGCCGGATCACCTGCACCGCGCGGTCCAACCGCCGCGCCAGCACCGGGCTCGGCCGATCCCCCGTAAGCCCCGCCCCCAACACAATGATCGCGTCCGCAGCTTCCACCTGCCGGTCGCTGATGGCCGCCTCACTCCCCAATTCTTTGGTCGACGCCACGCCCTTCACCACGAAGCGCGCAAAATGGTTCACCAGACCCAACCACGCAAGGCATCCGGCCCCACCCAGGGCGCGAACGGGTCGGGACGAGGAGGCGTCGAAACAAAAAACCGCCGCACCCCACCCCCAGCTCAGCAATGCCCCCGCAGTGCCCACCGACAACACGTGAGCCACAGCGCGTGGCATGCTCGCCCGCAATTGTGGCAGGTAGAAACGCCACACCGCGGCATAGCTGGCCGCACTTGTGAGCACACCCGGCAGCAACCACCGGGTCGGGTGCAACGCGACCATCGTGCCCCACCCCGTCGCAACCAACACGGGACCGAGACAGCGGACTAACAGACGGCGGATGCTAATTCCCCAACAGCTTTTGCTGTAGCTTACGATCCTTTTCCAGGACCTGGTCGCGCATATCTGCCTGGTAATCGACCATCTGCTGCATGAGGGCAGCATCGGCGACGGCGAGGGTGCGCACCGCCAACAAACCCGCGTTCTTGGCACCATCGATGGAAACGGTAGCGGTCGGCACACCTGCGGGCATCTGGACGATGGACAACAAGGAATCCAACCCATCGAGGTTGCCCAACGCACGTGGGATACCGATGACCGGAAGCGGAGTGGCCGCCGCCACCATTCCCGGTAAGTGAGCCGCGCCGCCAGCACAAGCGATAATTACTTTGATGCCTCGGGTGTGGGCCTCGCGAGCGTAATCCAACATGCGCTCCGGCGTGCGGTGGGCGCTGACCACACCAACTTCCATGGGGATATTGAATTCCGCGAGGACCTCGGCCGCGGGCTGCACCGTGGGCCAATCGGAATCCGAGCCCATGACGATGCCCACGAGCGGGCCGTTGTGGGACTTGGGGTTGTTCATGTTCTGCGCATTGTTGTTATCAGTCATGGTTTCGCATTCACTTTCGTCGTTGTCCATGGCGCGATGTTGGGGTTTAACCCTTGTCTATCGCCTGGTTATGCCACCCAGCCGTCAGCCCATTGCGCCGAGACCAAGAATTGTGCGGCCAAACGGGCCTCTCGGCGCAGCTCTGTGGCGGTCTGCCCCGGGGCACTCGTCATGTTCACATGACCGATCTTGCGGTGTGGCCGCCAGTCTTTGCCGTACATGTGGATCTTGGCCTGTGGGAAACGCGCCCACACCACATCCATTCGCTGGCGCATGGGCATCTGCGGATCGTGTTCCCCACCCAGCACGTTGGCCATCACCGTGTACTCAGCCAGGGGCGTGGTCCGCCCCAATGGGCGATCCAACACGGCCCGCAAGTGCTGCTCAAACTGGCTGGTCACGCACCCATCCTGGGTCCAATGGCCGGTGTTGTGGGGGCGCATGGCCAACTCATTGACGATGATGGTTGGCTGGCCGACTTCATCGACGGTTTCAAACAGCTCTACCGCCAGCACACCCGTCACGCCCAATTCGCGGGCCACCATGCGGGCTAACTCCTCAGCTTCGTGCAGAATCGCGCTTTCAGTTTCCGGGGCGGGTGCAACGGCCTCCACGCAGATGCCGTTTTCCTGAACACTTTCCACCACGGGCCAGCTGGCGATCTTTCCGCCGGGAGTGCGGGCAACCATGGCGGACAACTCGCGCACCAGTTGCACCTTCATCTCGGCCATGAGCGGCACGTCCTTGGCCAGCAGGTCGGTCACCAGGTCCTTGGCTTCTGCCACGGTTTCCGGGAACCATACTCCCTTGCCGTCGTATCCACCACGACGGGCCTTGAGGCATACTGCGCCCTTGGTGGCCTCGAAGAATCCCTCGATGTCCTGGGCGCTCGTAATTTCCAGGAATGGTGGGACGGGCGCGCCCAATTCGCGCAGTTTCTTGCGCATGACCAGCTTGTCCTGAGCGTGGATCAACGCGCTGGGCTGTGGTTGAACGTTCAGTCCCGCGTTGATCAGGTCATCGAGGAACTCGTTCGGTACATGCTCGTGGTCAAACGTGACCGCCGCGGCATCGCGGGATACTTCCTGAACGTGATCCCGATTGGTGTAATCCCCCAACACCACGTCAGCGCTGACCTGAGCTGCCGACGCATCCGGGGTGCTAGCCAACACGCGTGCCGATAGCCCCAGCTCCACTGCCGCGTGCTGCATCATGCGCGCCAGCTGGCCATCGCCGATGATCGTCACTAGAGGTGCACCCGGCGCGTGCGCACTTCCCCTCGACAGCGACCAATCCGCACGTGGCTGGTCCGGCGCGCCCCCACGGCCGTCTTTGGATGCGGCCGGGTAATCGGAAGAAGTGTTCTGGTCAGCGGTTTCAGCAGTGTTCGTCACGGATCCCAACTATAGTGCCCAGCCCCGACAACACCGAAACTAAAACTGGCCAATCTGGTTGCGCAAAAGCTTGGTGAATTTTTTGGCATACGGGACTTGCCGAAGCACCACCGGCATCCGCGTTCCCGCCACGTACACGGATACTTCTTGCCCCCGGTGGCGGGCATCCACGATGTGCCCCAGTGGCACCTGGGCGATTTCACTGCGCAGGTGCCCTGTGGCGGTGATCAATCGTTGGTCAGTTAGCACCATGCGGGACCGTTGCCGGAATACCAAATGCCTAATGCATCGACGCCACGCCAAAATCACCCACAACACCAGCAGTGCTCGCCGCCCCCAGACTAAGGAAATCAGGGTGTCATTCTGTGTTAAATCACCAGCCCTCGTGAGGGGGTTCGGTTCGAAACCGAGGATCTGTACCGATTGGCTGGCAATGTGCCCATCAATCAACCCGATGGCCATCCAGATCAATCCGGTAATAAGGATCAGTTCCACGATCGGAAAGAATGCCGACCGCCTGCTGGGCGATAGCTCTGCCAGGATGACCTCGTCTGGTTCAAACCGAACTTTTGCCATTAGGCGTAACCCCATTCAGACGTGCGGGAATCATCGTCGTCGGTGGCGCGGAGGTGCTCGACATCCCCTGCCGCTACCGTCAACCGTTGTCCGACCGCAATGGGGCGCGTACCCTCGTGGGCTTCCACCTTGATGATCAATTCACCGGATTTATCTAGGTCTTCGGCGATGCCCGTGACGAATTCATCCCCCGGCAGGAACGCCTTCACCCTGCTTCCGATGGTGGCTGACAGCTGCCGGTACCGGCCGATGACTGCCTCGGGGGCGCCACCCAGTTGGGTGAAGCGCTCCACATCGCGTGCCAAGTTATCCAGAATGTGGAATACAACGTCTTCGCGTTCTGGCAGTAGCGTGCGGCCGTCTCCCGCCGGGTCGGCAAGTGCATTCGGCCCGGCGGCCGCTCGGGCCTGCGCAGCTCGCTCTCCCTCTAAAGCAATACTCGTCGCGTGAGCCACCGGGAGCTCCTCGGTAGTCAGGTCATAATTCACACCAAAGCCCAAGACCACGACGGCTTCCTTCAACAGCGGGCTAGCCTGCCTTCCATTGACAGCGCTAGCTTCCACATTCGCAGCCTCCACCAAGATTCCGGCGAGCTTGCGCCCTTCCACTAACACGTCATTGGGCCATTTCAGCTCGGCGGGCAAACGCCGCCCGGCCGCCTCACTGGCCTCACGCACACCTTGAGCAATCGCCATGCCCGTCAACAGCGGCAGCAGCCCCATACTATCGACGTGGATTCCATACAACCGCAGCACCACGGAGGCGATGATTTGCGAATGCTTGGGTGCCGTCCATGACCTGCCCATGCGACCGCGCCCAGCCAGTTGTTCCTCGGCCAGCAGCACACTCAGATGCGCTACCTGCCCGGACTGGTTATAAAAGTTGAATGTTTTTTTGCCGGTTCCCCCGCTCGCACCACCGGGGCGCTCTGCCCTAACGGCTTCGACGAGGTCCGTGTTCGTGGAGCCCGTGGCGTCGGTAAAGAAAGGGGTAAAGCCGATCGCGCGTAACCGTTCCCCCAGTGAGGCGGCGCTGAGAGCACGCCGGGAGATGCCACGAGCATGGCCAGCTGTTGGGGTGTCCATGCTCAACACAGTAAACTATCGCGCATGACTGCCTCCACGGACTCTACAAAACCGGACATGTCGACCACGGCTGGGAAGATTGCCGACCTGCGCAATCGCCTGACCGAGGCGCGAACCCCCATGGGTGAGGATTCCATCCGCGAGCGCCACAGCGCGGGCCTTTTGACCGCCCGCGATCGTGTGGAGGCATTGTTGGATGCGGACAGCTTCGTGGAAATCGATGCGCTGGCCCGCCACCGCGCCACCGCGTACGGCTCCGATAAATCTCGGCCGCTCACCGACGGCGTAGTTTCCGGCCACGGCACCGTCGACGGCCGTCCCGTGTGCGTTTTCTCGCAGGACAGCACCATTTTTGATGGACAGCTAGGCGAAACCCACGGCGAGAAGATCCTCAAGGTTATACAGTTGGCCCTCAAATCGGGCACCCCACTGATCGGCATTTACGAGGGCACCGGCGCACGCCTTAAAGAGGGCGTGGCCGCGTTGGAGTATTTCTCCCGCATCCTTTCCCTGCAAAACCAGGCCTCGGGCGTGATTCCCCACATCGCCCTGGTGGCTGGTGCTGTATCGGGCCTAACTGCTCACAATGTTGCCTTGGCTGATGTGGTCGTGGAGGTCGCACAGGCGGGCCAGGTTTCGCTTGCTGCCGGTGCCGGTAGTTCTTTATCCGACGCCACGTCGGGCACGGCCCACGTTCAGGCTGAAGATGATCGGGCTGCGCTCGATCTGGTGGCTGATGTGCTTAGCTACTTGCCGTCCAACAACCGTGCCTTGCCCATTCGCGAGGACGAGGACGAGCGCCAGCCAGCGGCCGAGAACGCGGACCTCAACACCATCGTTCCGGACGAGGCCGCGCAGGCGTACTCCATGGCTACGGTCGTGGAGAACATTGTGGATGGTGGCAGCTTCCTAGGGTTACAAACCCAGTTCGCACCGCACATGTTAACTGGTTTCGCTCGGATTGATGGTCGCAGCGTGGGCATTATCGCCAACCAGCCCGATCAAGGTGCCGGGGCGATCGATATCGATGCTGCGGAAAAGGCCGCGCGGTTTATACGGTTCTGCGATGCGTTCAACATCCCTCTAGTGACGTTCGTGGATTCGGCAGGTTTCACGCCCGATGCCGATGGTGCTGGGCTGGTCCGCAAGACCGCCAAGCTGTTCGCCGCCACGGCGGAGGCCAGCGTGGGCAAAATCGCGGTCGTCACCCGCAAGGCTTACGGTTCCGCATACTTGGCAATGGGTGCAAAGCGTATGGGGACGGACCTAGTGTTTGCGTGGCCAACTGCCGAAATTGCTGTGGCTGAGTTGGATGACCTAGTAATGGCAACGGGCAAGGATGAAGCCAGGATCACAGAAGATCAGATCAACCCTTACGCCGCCGCTGAACGCGGTTTGGTAGATGCCGTGATCGCCCCGGCCGATACGCGTAAGCAGATCGCCGATGGTCTGCTGCTCCTGGAGCGCAAGGCCGAGGATCGCTACCCGCGCAAGTACAGCAACATTCCTTTCTAAAGGGGCTTATTTATGACCGAGGATTCTCAGAACACTCCTGCCCAGGAGCACACGGACCAGGCGCCCAGTGGACAGATGCCCAGCGACCAGGCGCCCAGTGGTCAGATGCCCAGCGACCAGGTGCCTGCTGGCCAATCTCAGCCAGACCAGCGCCCGTCCGCCCATCACACGTCGAACGATCTCCCACTGGAGCAGAGGGCTACTGGGCACAAGCAACCGCACCAGCGCCTGCACCGCACACACTACGAAGTCATCAAAGGCAGTCCAGATGATGCTGCCCTGACCGCACTCGATGAGGTGTTTCAGTCCGTAGCTGACCGCGCGGCTCACATTCAGGCTGGGAAAAAGCCCAACACGCGGGGGCGCTATGGTTTGCCAGAAGCAGGCCAGCGGGGCCGCACCGGCGCTCCCCTGCACCCGAATCCCATCGCATTCCGAAACTCCTAACGGGCGTGTTGAGCGTGGCGTCGAGTAAAGAAAGCTACCCCCGCCCCCACAACCCGCAGGCAGCCGCAGGCCAGCGGCTTCAGGTGGTCTTGGCTAGTACGTCACCCTCGCGGCTGAGTATTTTGCGCTCGGCTGGGGTGGAACCCATCGTGATCGCCAGTGGTGTAGACGAAGATGCGGTGGTTGCGGATCTTCGGACCCGTGTGGGGGAACCATCGCCGAATGACGTGGTGGCGGCGCTGGCTGAAGCTAAAGCGCAGGCAGTGGTTGACGAGCTGCGTGCGGATTCTCCGAGCGCAGCCGCGTTGACGGGACCGGCGGTCTTAATTGGTGGCGATTCCATGTTGCTGATCGATGGGGAACTGCAGGGTAAACCGCACACTGCTGAGGAAACTGTGAAGCGGTGGCGTAACCAGCGTGGAAAAATGGCCGAGCTGCTGACGGGTCATGCGGTGTTCTATTTGCCGGCGCCGGCAGAGCGAGAACAAGCAGGGCCGGTAGATACTGTGACGCAACAGGCTGAGGCCGCGGGCGCTGCGCCGCCAGAAACCGCCACGGCGGGTGCAGGATATTCCCCACACCCCACCTCCACGGCAAAGCTTCTGTGGCGCCAGGATCCCTACGTGGAGGTATCCACCACCACGCTGCACTTTGCGAATGCCAGCGATGCTGATATTCACGCCTATGCCGCTACCGGCGAGCCTTTCGGATGCGCCGGAGCTTTCACGCTGGAAGCTCTCGGCGGGTGGTTTATCGATCGGATTGAAGGTGATCCGTCTAGTGTCATTGGGCTATCGCTTCCGGTGGTGCGCCGGGCACTCGAGCACTTCGGCTACTCGGCGCAGGCCACATGGAACCGGGGTTAGCCTTAACACCCGGCCCTCAACGTAGCCTGTAGGTCTGGCGCTCCGCGCCAATACTTAAACGTTAGCTTCCCAGCCCACACGCCCCGAGCACCCCTAACGCCAACGCTAGCGCTGCTCGATCGGAATAACCTCGCGCTGCTCTGGACCGTTGTATTCGGACAGCGGACGTATCAGAGAATTATTACTGTATTGCTCCACGATGTGTGCGGTCCACCCGGCCACACGCGCGATGACAAACAGCGGGGTAAAGAAGTCCACGGGGAAGCCCAGCAGGTGGTAGGCCGGTCCCGCTGGGAAATCGAGATTGGGTTTGATACCGGTGCGGGCGTCCATCGTCGCCGCCATCTTTTCATAGATCTGCACCCACTTCGCACCGTTATGGCGTTCGGCCAACGCGCGGAAAGACTTTTCCATCGACGGCACGCGACTATCGCCTTTTTTGTACACGCGGTGGCCGAATCCCATAATCAGGTCCTTGTTATCCAACGCGTTGTTCACCCAGCCTTCGGCCTTCGCCGGATCGTCGATCTCCAGCATGGTGTGCATCACGAACTCGTTGGCGCCGCCGTGCAGCGGCCCCTTCAGGGCACCGATGGCGCCGGTAATCGCGGAGTACACATCCGAGCGTGTGGAGGTAATCACGCGCGAGGTAAACGTGGATGCGTTGAAAGAATGCTCGGCGTACAGGATCAGGGACTTCTCGAAGTCGCGCACGTCCTCTGGGTTCGATGCCGGCGAATCCTCTCCCGTGCCGAACACCATAGACAGTAGGTTCTCGGCCACTCCCTTATTTGAATCGGGGGCCACGATGTCTTTACCTTGACGCCGACGAATATCCATGGCCAGGGCCATGGGCAATTGGGCCAGCAAGTTATGGCCGACGTGGGTGATGTGGTCTGTGTCTGGGGTGAAGTGCTCTTTGTCTTTGGTTCCCATGTACGACACGGCTGTGCGCATCACATCCATGGGATGGCAGTCGGTCGGTAGGGAGTGGATGAGGCTGATCAAGCCGGGATCTAGGCAACGATAGGACCGGCCACGCTGGTTGAATTCGTCCAATTGTTCCCGCGTGGGCAATTCGCCATTCCACAGCAGGTAGAAGACTTCTTCGAACGAGCAGTTTTCAACGAGGTCCTGCACAGCGTAACCGCGGTAGGTCAGCGAGTTGGTCTCTGGCATCACTTTGGATACGGACGTGTAATCCGCAATCACTCCGTATAGGCCTTTACGTACTTCTGGGGTGGTACTCATGATTGTCCTCCTAGAAATTGGACGGGGTTGTGGGTTAGAGACCGCGCTTTAGAAAATCCCGCGAGGAATCTGTGGTGCACGGTTCAAGACGTCCGGCGAGAATGTGACAGTGAGCTGTCCTAGGTCCTCGGCAGAAAGATCCGCGGTATTCTCCGCTGCTTCAATGAAGCGATCCTGTTCCTTGTCATCAACGAGGCCCTCGGCCAAGATGCGGAACTTCCGGATGTAGTCCTCACGTTCGAAAGGGCGCGCTCCCAGCGGGTGGGCATCGGCAACGGCAAGTTCTTCGTCGAAGACCGTGCCATCACGCAAGGAAATAACCGCCCGGGCTCCATACGCCTTTTCGGTGGGATCCTCCGAGTGGTAGCGGCGGGTCCACTCCGGGTCCTCCACAGTGGAGATCTTCTTCCACAGCTCCCCGGTTTCGGGCCGCTGCGCGCGCTCGGGCGCATAGCTGTCTTCGTGGTGCCACGTGCCGTCTTCCAGTGCTACGGCGAAAATGTACATCACAGAGTGGTCCAGAGTTTCGCGAGACGCAGTGGGGTCGAACTTTTGAGGATCCCCAGAGCCCGTGCCGATTACGTAGTGCGTGTGGTGACTGGTGTGCAAAACGATAGATTCCACTTGGTTCAACACCGCGCGCAGGTCCCCGTTGCCGTGCGCTTCCAACTGCTTGCGCATGCTGCGGGCCAGATCGATTGGCGCTTGGGATTGGTATTCCGCGGAGTGTTCCTTGGTATACGTGTGCAGGATCGCTCGCTTTGGCTCCCCCGCCTCTGGAAGTGGCACGGTGTACTCCGCATCCGGCCCGTCCAGCATCCAAGCGATCACACCGTCTTCGCCTTCCCAAATCGGCGCCGGTGCACCTTCCCCGCGCATAGCGCGGTCAACCGCTTCAATCGCCATCTTCCCCGCGAATGCTGGCGCGTGAGCCTTCCACGAGCTAATGAGCCCTTTCCGGGACTGCCTCGTTGCCGTCGTGGTGTGCAGTGCCTGCCCCACTGCTTGATAAATCGTTGGAATGTCCAGGTTCAACAGCGTGCCAAGCCCCGCTGCCACCGATGGGCCCAGGTGCGCGACGTGGTCAATCTTGTGCTTGTGCAGGCAAATCCCACGTACTAGGTCCACTTGAATTTCATAGCCCGTAGCGATGCCACGGATCAGCTCCGAACCCCCCAACCCCAGATCCTTGCCACGGTGCTGCGCGACGGCGAGGATAGCCGGGATGTTGTCCCCGGGGTGAGAGTATTCCGCGGCTAGGAACGTGTCATGAAAATCCAGTTCGCGGACTGCCACCCCGTTTGCCCAAGCAGCCCATTCGGGGGACACGTGGGCGTCGACACCAAAAACCGTCGAGCCCCCGCCGCCTTCTGGGGCACGGTGAGCAAGCGCCTGCGACCTAGCACTACTTACTGGCCTTCTTAGTACCGACGCCACGGCGACCGCGGCATTGTCGATGATCCGGTTAATGACCATGTCGGCGACGGGTTGTTCCACGGCAACGGGATCCGCGGCAACGGTCGCAATTTTGTGCGCGAGGTGTTCAGTGAGGGGGAAATCGTCAGCGGATTTCCGAACCCGCACGGTGTGGTCGAGCATAAAACAACCTTCCCAACAGAAAATGTTTTGACTTGAAAGTGATATAGGACACGTTAGTCAAGATTTTTCGGCGGGAAGGTTAAGTTGGAAAAACTAATGCCGCGAACAGCAAGAGGTAGGAGCTTGGCTCACTTAGCCTGTGCTTCCTCGATGCGCTTAATAGCCTCCTCGGCCACCAGCTGCTGAATACCCATGTCCAGCTCGGAGGTGAAACCCACACAAGAGCAGTTGATCTCGCCCAGCACGTAGGTATCGGAACCATCTTCCGCATCGGCCAGCATAAAGTCCGCAGTCCAAATCAACGGAATGTTATCGCCACCGAGCTTTTCGGCGATGACGGGACGGGCATCCGCGAACATATCAATGAGGTCCTGCCACGCTTCAGGCTTGTCGTAGGTGTACTTTGCACCGGAGAACAGCGTTGCGGAGAAATTGTCGCCGCCTTCCGCTGGCTTCTTATGAACCACGAACACTGGGTGCGGGCCGACCAGCAGGATTCGAATTTCGCCCTCGACGATGCGGGGCATGAAACGCATGTCCACCAGCATGCCGTTATCGCCGACGATGTACTGGTCGCAGAAGTCCATGAAGTCACCGAGTTCGCGGATCTCCGTGTGATTATCTACAGCTTCCGTGCACTTGAGCTTGGTATCCAACGGCAGCGCCGTGCCTGGCTCGACAGACTTGGCAAGGTCCTTGTCCTGCAGCTGCACGCGCCAGATGCCCGAGCCGGTGGAACCACGGTTCTGCTTGAGCACGCGCTCGCCGTAGGAAAGGGAGGTGGGAAAGGTCTCGTGGAAGCTATCCACGTCGTAGTAAGCCGCAGTATCCTCTGGCACCAAGTCGGTGGAGTTGAGCTTGACCAGTGCATCCTTGGCGCCGTAGCTGATCATTTCCGCAGGGGTGGACATACCAACAAGGCCAGACTCACTGAGTTTGGTGAGCATCTCAAAGTAGCCCTTTTCGCCACCTGGGATGTGACCGGGGTTTACGCGGGAGATGTAGCCGTCGTAGTTGTTGCTGACCTCGTCAAAGATGTCATCGACCTTTTCAGGATCGAAGTAGACAACTTCAGCGCCCCACCCTTTATCTCGGATTGCATTGACGATTGGCATTGTGTCACGACGATGCCCATCCTCACCTTTGTCATTACCACCGCGGACTTCGAAAACAACAATGCTCTTGTGCACGAAAGGCCCCTTTCAGTCAATTCTCAGCCTTCACCCGTTATCCTATTTGCCGTTAGACTCGGTTCGCGCGTCGAAAACCTAGTAGACCTCACCCCTATTGCACCCCTACGAGTGGTGCACGTTACATCAACTAGTGACCGGAGGACACAACCGTGGGAATTCCCGAAGATCCCAGTAGACATTTGCAGCAGTATGCTCACCCAAACAAGCTGGTCACGAGCGCTTGGCTGGGTGCGAAGCTGGGAACACCGGGGCTCAAAGTGGTCGAAAGCGATGAGGAACGCCAGCAGTATGACATTGGGCACATTCCCACTGCCGTACGCATGAATTGGGCCACGGAGCTCGGTGACCCAACCACCCGGGACATCATTTCGGCAGAACAATTTGGCGCGTTGATGGATACCAAAGGAATCACCCCCGACGATACGGTGGTGATCTACGGTGACCAGTCAAACAAGTGGGCGCTTTACACCCTGTGGATCTTCGAGCACTACGGCCACCGGGATGTCCGCCTTCTCGACGGCGGACGCGATGCCTGGATGCAAGAAGAAAAGGAAACCAGCTACGACGTTCCAGTTGCCACCACCGAAGGTTACGGCGCCAAGATGGGTGAGCATGACCCTACGCGATTGCGGATCTTCGTCGACGAGTTGAAAACCAACTTAGAATCCTTCCAGATCCTTGATCTGCGCGGACCGGAGGATTACACGGGCTTGAACCAGGATTCACGTTGGTCACGGCACGGCCATATCCCGGGTGCGATTAATCACAGCATTGGTCGCAGTCTGTTTCCCAACTCACGCTTTCGCCAGATCGAGGAGCTTCGGGAAGTCCACGCGGATTTGGACCCCCATGCTCCCACCGTGGTCTATTGCAACGATGCCGCCACCGCGGCTCAGCAGTGGTTTGTTCTCACTCATCTGCTGGGATGGAAAGATGTGCGCGTCTATGACGGTTCCTGGGTGGAGTGGGGCAACATGATGCGCATGCCCATCACGCGCTAATCCCCATTCTTGCCTGCGCTTCCATCGCGATCATTGTGCGCACCAAAAGCTGTGGTGCCGTAATGAAACCCGGCACACCGTTACATCACGCTTGCTTTGTTCGATGGAATGCGTAGTAGTTTTGATAGAGCACTTTTTAACCATCTCGTAACTAAAATTTCGCAGTATTGCAACGACGTCGGAGGAATGAACAAGGTGACGCAGACAGGAAGCAAGATCTCCAAGGTACTCATCGCCAACCGAGGTGAGATTGCGGTCCGCGTGATCCGCGCTACCCGTGACGAGGGAATTGCTAGCGTTGCCGTGTACGCAGAACCCGATGCGGACGCACCTTTCGTTCGCATGGCCGATGAAGCTTTCGCCCTCGGTGGCAACACATCGGCAGAGTCCTACCTCAGCATCGAAAAGATCCTCCAGGCAGCCAAGGATTCGGGCGCAGATGCCATCCACCCCGGTTACGGTTTCCTGTCCGAGAACGCAGACTTCGCCCAAGCCGTACTGGACGCCGGCCTAACGTGGATTGGCCCCAGCCCAGAGGCCATTTCCGCTTTGGGCGACAAAGTCACGGCCCGCAATATCGCAATGAAGGTGAACGCTCCCCTCACCCCCGGCACGAAGGAACCTGTCAAGGACGCAGCGGAAATCCAAGCTTTCGCCGAGGAACACGGTTTACCCATCGCAGTCAAAGCCGCATTCGGTGGCGGCGGCCGTGGCATGAAGGTTGCCTACACGATGGAAGAGATCCCCGATCTCTTCGATTCGGCCACCCGTGAAGCTATCGCCGCCTTCGGTCGCGGTGAGTGCTTTGTAGAGCGCTACCTGGACCGCGCCCGTCACGTTGAAGCACAGGTTGTAGCCGATAAGCACGGCAATGTTGTCGTGGCTTCCACTCGAGATTGCTCCCTGCAGCGCCGTTTCCAGAAGCTCGTTGAGGAAGCCCCTGCTCCATTTCTCACCGACGAGCAGAACGCCCGCATTTACGAATCTGCCAAAGCGATCGTGAAAGAAGCTGGTTACTACGGCGCCGGCACGGTCGAATACCTGGTCGGCAGTGATGGCATGATCAGCTTCTTGGAGGTCAATACGCGACTGCAGGTGGAACACCCCGTCACGGAACAAGTCACAGGCTGGGACTTGGTGCGCGAGCAGTTCCGCATTGCCGAAGGCAAAGAGCTTTCTCGGCTCACTGATCCAGAGATCCACGGCCACTCCATTGAATTCCGCATCAACGGGGAGGACGCGGCGTCGGGATTTATGCCAGCCCCAGGCCGTGTCAACCGCTACCAAGAGCCCGCGGGCCCAGGTATTCGTTTGGACTCAGGGATCGAAGAGGGCACCGTTATTGGTGGACAATTCGACTCGATGCTGGCGAAGCTGATCGTCACGGGCGCCACACGCGAAGAGGCGATCGCGCGGTCGGCACGCGCACTCGATGAGTACATCGTGGAAGGTTTGCCCACCGTGCTGCCATTCCACCGTGCAATGATGCAGGATCCGGCATTCACCGCCACTGATGGTAACTTTCGCGTGTACACCCGGTGGATCGAGGAGGAATGGGAGAACACTCTCCCAGAGTATGCCGAAGATACCACCGCAGATAACGACAGCGATGTAGTGCAGCTGCCCAAGCAGAAAGTTGTTGTCGAAGTCGACGGCCGACGGGTTGAGCTGCTAGTTCCGGGTGAGCTTTTGCACACAGGCGCCCAGTTGCGCCGTTCCAAGCGTCGCCGTGGCACCGCGGGACAAATCGCAATTACTGGCGATACCGTGGCCTCCCCTATGCAAGGAACCGTTATCAAGGTGATGGTCGGCGAGGGACAGCAGGTCAACGAGGGCGATACGATCCTGGTTCTGGAAGCCATGAAGATGGAAAATGCCGTGAAGGCACATAAAAACGGTGTAGTTTCCAACCTTTCGGTGGTCGCCGGGGCGGCGGTCACGAAGAACCAGGCTTTGCTAGATATCGCGGACGAGTAGGTCACCTAACCCAAGCCTCCCAGCAGGTCTGGTCACAAACTCAGCCATCGACCCCCTGCCAGCCCTACCGTAGTGAGCCAAGCCGGCGAGCCCTACCGTAATGAACCAAGCCGGCGAGCCCGGCCAGCCCTACCAGAGCGCAAAGATTCCATAACCCGCTTAAGACGCCAGCTAAATCTGCTAAATCTAGAATTGATTTGAAGAATTTAACTGAGGTAATCACTCAGATTTCCTGTTAATATATTAAGAACCGCAATCGTTCCACAGGATTTCCGTGGAACGGTCGCTAACCATGTCCACCGACCGCCAATCTGAAAGGCCGAATAATGGAAACGCGCAGGCGCTCAAGCAAACTGCCACTCATCTTGGGCGGAATACTCCTCGCCATCGGCGTAATTTCCGCCATCATCAGCGCAACCAGCGTATCCAGTTTGGACAAGCCCCAGGATGTCTCGGCGGGTAAAACATACTACCTTTTGGGCGATAAGTCCTCCATCAACGCCCAGAATTGTGCGTTGAAAAGCGAGAACGACACAACCGAACCCCCGGTATCCCTCATCTCAAACAGTGAAAATAAGATCCCTGATGACGGTAAGATCAAGGACATCTCCCTGCCTCTAACTCCCTCTAAGGGCGTCGTTGTCACGATGGAGTTCTCTAAGGACATTAAGGGCCTCACCTACAAGTGCGACACCGGCCAAACGTACATCTCCTCCAAGTCCGGCAGCACCCTCAACGTACTTCGTTGGCTGACGATGGCAGGCGTGCTTGCCGGATTACTCCTGATCTTGAGCAGCTTCATTCCGCGCAAGAAGGACGAATCCCAAGAACATGTGGACGCAGACGAGCACCACAACACCACCGGTAATCCGTACGAAAACGCCCACGCCGACAATAACTTGTACGAAAACGCCCACGCCGAAGACAATCACGTCGACCGCAACAACGAACACAAGCACTTCTAAAACACCAGTCGGCGCTACCTGAGGCACAGCGTGGCGTCGAGTATCCTAGGCAGCCGTGGAAAAAATCGCGCAGCACGTCACTGACCAGATCACAAAGTGGACTCATGGCCGCCGTGGCTACATCATGGCGATAGACCAAGGCACAACGTCTACCCGCTGCATTATTTTCGACGCCGAGGGCCACATCGTCTCTACTAGTCAGTTGGAGCACGAACAAATCTTCCCCCGTCCGGGCTGGGTAGAACACGACCCCGATGAAATCCGGCGAAACGCCCGTCGCGTCATGGCTGACGCGGCCGCAGAAGTAGATATCAATACCGACGACATTGCCGCAGTTGGCATCACTAACCAACGCGAAACAACAATCATCTGGGACCGCACGACAGGCAAACCCGTCTACAACGCCATCGTGTGGCAGGATACACGCACAGATGACATCGTCTCTTCCCTCACCGAAGAGGAAAAAGAGCTGTTCCGCACCCGCACGGGCCTGCCGGCATCCACGTACTTCGCGGGCCCGAAGATTCGGTGGATCCTCGATAACGTTGAAGGTGTTCGAGAACGCGCGGAAGCCGGAGAACTAGCCTTCGGAACCATCGATTCCTGGCTGGTGTGGGAACTCACCCGCGGATCGCGTCGCTCCCCGTCGAGCTCCCGAGAAACAGCCCAGCACGTCACCGATGTCACCAACGCATCGCGCACCATGCTCATGGATTTGAAAACCCAAAAGTGGGATCCCGAGCTGTGCAAGATTCTTGGCATCCCCATGGAGTTGTTGCCTCAGATCGTGAGCTCGTCAGAAGTCGTGGGACGGGTACGGCGCAACGGCCCGGTCAAGGGCATTCCCATCGCCGGCATCCTCGGCGACCAACAAGCGGCAACTTTTGGGCAGGCTTGCGTAGAACCAGGCGAGGCCAAAAACACCTATGGCACCGGCAACTTCATGTTACTGAACACGGGAGAAGTGCCCCAATGGTCCGAACATGGGCTCATTACCACCATCGCCTACCGGCTGGGCAACCACCCCGCGGTATATGCGCTGGAAGGTTCAATCGCCGTCACTGGCTCCCTTGTGCAGTGGTTAAGGGACAACCTCGGATTTTTCAACCGGGCCGATCAAATTGAAGCGCTAGCTCGATCCGTCAAAGACAACGGCGGCTGTTATGTGGTCCCAGCATTCTCCGGATTACTTGCACCCCGCTGGCGCCCGGAAGCACGCGGGGTTATCGCCGGACTAACGCGGTATGTCACCAAGGCACACATCGCGCGAGCAGCATTGGAAGCCACCGCATACCAAACGCGCGAAGTGGTTGAGGCGATGAACAGAGATTCGGGAGTTGAACTGACCAGCCTGCGCGTGGACGGGGGCATGGTGGTCAACGGATTGTTGATGCAATTCCAGGCTGATCAACTGGGTGTGCCGGTTACAGTTCCGGAGATAACTGAAACCACCGCTCTAGGTGCCGCCTATGCTGCTGGTTTGGCGGTGGGTTTCTTCCGCGACCTGGCCGAGATCCGTAGTCTGTGGCAGGAAAAGAAAACATACACGCCGGAAATGTCCCAAGAGGATCGGGATGCTCTGTATGCACGGTGGAATGATGCGGTGGAACGAACTTATAACTGGGCCTGAGGGTAATCCCCTTTTTTGCGATTTACGTAGGTCTATACGTAGTAATTCTCCCTCGTCATGAATTATGCTAAACGATATGTCCACACCCGCGCAGTTCCCTCACGATCCCCGTTTCCCTTCGCAGCCTGTACCGGATTCCAATCCTGGGTTCGCTCAGCCGTACAGGGCGGGGCACTCGTCGGTGCCGGGGTTGCGGATTAGCGACCAGGACCGGCAGCAGGCACTGGAAGCCTTGGGGTCCCACTTCGCCGAGGGACGTTTGCAGCTCGAAGAATACGAGGAACGAGCTTCCTCGGCTGCAGAGGCGACCACGGCTGATGACCTCAACGCGCTGTTTGTGGACCTTCCCGCATTGAAGCCCAATGCCCCTCTCATGCCCATGTACTCCGCCTCCGAAGTAGAGCGTGCCCGGATCAACGGTGGGCGCCCGAAGTCAGGGATCATGCTGCTGACAACCATCGGGTCAATCGTAGGCACGGCATTGTTGAGCCCTTATTGGGAGATGTCCGGGTTAATCATGTTCCTGATTCCCGCCGTTGCAGTGCTGCTGTACGTGCTCAAGATTGGCCCGGCTGAATGGCATGCACCTAGCCAGCGCTCTATCGAGCGAGAGCGCTTGCGTTCCATTCGCACCGAGCATCGCTACCAGGCTGAACAGCTGCGTGCACAGCGCCGACAGCAGCGCGCCGAACTCACCAGCAGCGCCATGGATATGGCTCATCGCAGCCTCAAACGCTTCCAAGGACCGCAACGATAAAGCCCCCCTTAAGTGTGAGTTTTCGCCCGACAAACCGTTGCTAAGCCGCTCCGGCCGGGACTATACAGGGCGACATGACCACATTTGCGATTGAGAACCCAAGCACAGGAAAGACCGAAGACAGCTTCGACCGCATCGAGGATTCGGCGCGCGATAACATCCTCGATCGCTCCACCGCCGCTTACGAAAGCTGGCACAAGGCCCCGATCGAGGAACGCGCAAAAGTCCTCGCCCGGGCTGCTGATCTGTACACCGAACGCAAGGCTGAACTGGCCCAACACATTGGGCGCGAAATGGGGAAGTTGACTCGGTGGGCCGAGGCGGAAATCGACATCGTTGCCGATATCTACCGCTGGTACGCCGAGCACGCCCACGAGCTCCTCGCCGATGAACACCTGCCCGCCCAGGGCGCCCAGCTGACCGTCGTCCGCAAGGAACCACTGGGCCCACTTCTGGGCATCATGCCGTGGAACTTCCCCTACTACCAAGTCGCCCGTTTCGCGGCGCCGAACTTGCTGCTGGGCAACACAATCGTCCTCAAGCACGCATCGATTTGCCCGCTGTCTTCCCAGGCTTGCCAGGACATTCTGGAAGAGGCGGGCCTGCCTAAGGACGTATACATCAACATTTACGCCTCCGGTTCGCAGATGGATGATTTTGTAGCCGATCCCCGCATCAAGGGCGTGTCACTCACCGGTTCCGAGGGCGCCGGCGCCGCAGTGGCGAAAACTGCCGGTGAGCACTACAAGAAATCCGTTCTGGAATTGGGCGGTAATGATCCGTTCATCGTTCTGGATGACGAGAACTTGGATTGGGTCCTCGACCAGTTCGCCCTCATCCGCATGTACAACACAGGCCAAGCATGCAACGCTCCAAAGCGCCTGATCGTGCAAGAGGAATTCTACGATCGCACGGTGACCTACTTGGAGAAGAAGATCGGCGCGATGACGGTAGGCGCCCACGATGATTCTAATGCCGACATCGGCCCGCTGTCTTCTATCGACGCCCGCGATGAGATCGTCGAACGCCTCCAAAAGGCAGCCGCCAACAACGAGGCCACCATCCGTGTGGGTGGCAAGAAGATCGATCGGCCGGGTGCGTACATGCAGCCCACGTTGCTCACAGACGTAGATCCGAATTCGGATGTGGGGTGCAACGAAATCTTCGGCCCCGTGGCTATTGTGTACAAGGCCAAAGATGTCGACGAAGCTATCGCCATCGCCAACAACTCCGACTACGGCTTGTCCAGTTCCGTATGGGGCACCGACTTGGAAGCTGCATACGGCGTGGCCCAACAACTCAATGACGGTATGACTTTCGTCAATGAGGCCTCCGTTACAGCAGCGGGCCTGCCCTTCGGTGGCGTAAACCGTTCTGGTTACGGTCGCGAATTGGCGCGCTGGGGAGTAGGTGAATTCGTCAACGAGCACCTCTACCGCGTGAGCGGCCAACAGGATGCCGGGCAGTCCCCCGCGCTGTAATCACCGTCCACCCGGCGAGGCAATCAGCCACCCCGCCAAAAGCCGGGCAGTCCCCCGCGCTGTAATCACCGTCCACCCGGCGAGGCAATCAGCCACCCCGCCAAAAGCTGGGCAGTCCCCCGCGCTGTAATCACCTTCCCTGGCTGGCGGGGTTACAGCCCCATCCCCTCCGGCCACGCACGATCCTCGCGAAACTGTTCCACTACACCTGCGAACATCCGAATCCCCACCCGCAGGGCGCGCTCATCGAACACGATGTCTGGTTGGTGGAGGTCCGGGCGCTCCCCCTTTCCAGTCCAAGTACCCAAGCGTGCCATCGAACCCGGTACGTGCTCCAAGTACCAACTGAAGTCTTCGCCTCCACTGGACTGCGGGGCTTCCTTCAACGCGTGGGGATCCACATCCTTGACTGCCTGTGCCAACAAGGATGTACTCACATCATCATTCGTCACTGGTGGGACTCCCTTTGTGTAGCGAATCTCCACCAACGCTCCTGTGGGCTTGACAATATCCTGGACCAATTCGGTAATCAGTTCCTCGCCCTGCCGCCACACACTCACATCCGCGGTTCGGAACGTGCCTAGCAGGCGCACTTCTTCCGGAATGGCGTTGAACGTGGCACCGCCGTTGATCGCACCGAATGTCACCACCGTGCCACTGCGGGGATCGACCTTTCGAGTGAACTGCAGGGGCAGCTGAGTGGCGACCAATCCCGCCGCGAAGACCAAGTCGCTAGTTAAATGTGGTCGGGACGTGTGACCGCCCATGCCACGCAGCACGATTTCCACCACGTCGGATGCGCTAGTGATCGGGCCCACGCGCAGTCCTACCTCGCCCGAACGCAACTTGGGTTCGCAGTGCAGCGCGAAGATTTGGCTTACTCCATTGAGCGCTCCTGCCTCGATAACCTCGGTGGCGCCGCCATCCATCACTTCCTCAGCCGGTTGGAAAATGAAGCGCACGCGCACACCGAGGGCATCCACCCCGTTGGCGTCGACAAAATCTGCCAAAGCAACCGCCAACCCCAAAACCACAGTGGTGTGCATGTCATGACCGCATGCGTGCATCACCCCCGATACTTCAGAAGCGAAATCAAGGCCAGTGATCTCCTGAATAGGCAGGGCATCGATATCCCCGCGAAACGCTATGATCGGCTCGTTAACCGGACCGATGTCTGCGACTACACCATTGGTGGGCAGCCGCTCGGGCGTGAACCCTGCTTCCTGCAGGATCTCCATGATGAAATCCGTGGTGCGGTACTCCATGTGCGACAGTTCCGGGTTGCGGTGCAAGTGGCGGCGCCATCCGACCACACGGGAATCGTTGTGCTTTACCCAATCGCTGACGAACGTCGAGACTTCTGAGCTACCCACCTGAGTTTGTTCCACCTTCGCTGGAGCCGGTCGAGCAATATTTACCTGAGATTTCATCTTAACCCCTGCGGTAGACTTAGATGGCATGAGCACTCAAGACCCATACGAAATTGCTCGCACTGCTGCCGCGCAGCTGAAGGACAAACTAGGTGTTGATTTCTTTGACGCCGCCGTGGTCCTTGGTTCTGGGTGGCGGCCTGCGGCGGACGTGATGACTGACAACGCCACGGAAGTGGTTGAGTTCCCAATGGCGGAGCTGCCGGGATTCCTACCCCCGACTGCCGAAGGCCATGGAGGCACAATCCGATTCGCACGGCTGGGGGATCGAGCCGTGTTGATTCTGCTGGGTCGCACGCATGCCTATGAAGGCCACGAGTTGTGGCGGACCGCTCATGCCGTACGCACCGTCGCAGCCGCTGGAGTGCAAACCATCGTGCTGACTAACGCCGCGGGCGGATTGCTCGAGGGCATGCGGGTGGGTGAGCCAGTGTTGATTTCCGATCACATCAACTTCACGGCGAAGACTCCCCTAGTGGGCGCTAATTTCGTCAACCTTGTGGATGCATACTCTCCCACCTTGCGCGAGGCCACCCGGAAGCTGCGGCCCGAAATGCGTGAGGCCGTGTACGCCATGATGCCCGGGCCGCAGTACGAAACCCCTGCGGAAATCAATATGCTTCGAACGCTCGGTGCGGGTCTGGTTGGTATGTCCACTGTGTACGAAACGATCGCCGCTCGGGAGGCCAATATGGACGTGCTGGGCATCTCCCTTGTCACTAACCTAGCGGCCGGCATTACCGGTGAACCCCTCAATCACACAGAAGTACTGGAAGCCGGTCGCGCCGCTGCCCAGGACATGGGTGAGCTGCTCGCGGAACTGGTGGGATCGTTGGCATGACGTACCCAGATCCAGCCGCGGGCTCCCCCGAAACGATCCCAGCCGCGAGCTCCCCCGAAACGATCCCAGCCCCGGGCACTCCCGAAGTCGCTTCCCGGGAGTCTTCCCTGGAAGCAGAGGCACCAACCCCTCGATTGCGTTTCGGTACCGCCGGGCTGCGGGGGCCGGTGGGCCCCGGCCCAGGGGAAATGAACGTCACCACGGCTACTCGCGCTACCGCCGGTGTGGCGCAGTGGATGAAGAGGACCCAAACCCCAATTCGCCGCGATGGCCGCTTTGCTGTCGCAGTGGGATACGACGCGCGCTATGCCTCCCAAGCGATGGCACGCGCGACGGCGGAGACCTTCGCTGGGGCTGGTTTTGAGGTCACACTGATTGCGGAACCGGCACCCACCCCGGTTCTGGCCTGGTTGGTTCGTGACCGCAATCTGGATGCGGGTGTGCAGATCACCGCTTCGCACAATCCGGCCGCAGACAATGGCTATAAACTTTACCTGCGCGGGGGTTCACAGTTGATCTCCCCCGCTGACCGCGAGATCGAAGCTGCCATCGCCGAACAGCCCGCAGCGCCGTGCAAGATTCCCCGCTCAGAGGCCAAAAACGTGGATCTGGCCACGGTTAGTGGTTATGTGACGGACATCTGTCGGTTGGTCGCGACTGGGGAGCAATCAGTTTTGCGACCGCGCCGTCAACTGCGGATCGTCTACACGCCCTTACACGGTGTGGGTGGCAACGCCCTAGAGTGGGCCTTGCGCGAAGCCGGTTTCGGGGATGTGCACTCCGTCGCCTCCCAGCGCTGGCCAGACCCCACATTTCCCACCGTGGCGTTTCCCAATCCGGAAGAAGCCGGCGCCACTGATGAACTGTTAGCTACGGCCGAACGTTTGGATGCGGACTTAGCAATCGCACTGGATCCGGATGCCGACCGCTGCATGATCGGCGTGCGGCATTCCACGAACGACGGCACGGGCCGTTACCGGATGCTCCGGGGTGATGAGACCGGCCCACTATTGGCGCACCGGATTGTGGGGCGCGGGGCGTCGTCCCACAAAACCAACAGCACAACCCACAACCGCCATGCGACAAAACCCGTGGTGGCGACCACAATAGTGAGTTCGCAGATGTTGGGGCAGATGGCCCAGGCGCGTGGGTGGGATTACGTGGAGACCTTGACGGGCTTCAAGCATCTCGCGCGCGCGGCGGATGGCTTGCCGGGAGATCTGGCATTTGCGTACGAGGAGGCGATTGGCACGTGCCCCGCTCCGCAGATTGTCGCAGATAAGGACGGGATTGCCACGGCGTTGATTACGGCCGCATGGGCGGCGGAGCTCAAGGCCGAGGGACGTTCGCTACTGGACGAATGGGATGACCTGCAGAAAACCCACGGGGTGTTCGAGACAGCCCAAGTCAGCGCGCGCTACGCGACCGTTGATGAGGCACAGCAGCGGATCACAGATGTAGTGACCCACCCGCCGGCCGAATTGGGCGGGGTACCCGTCGCAGCCAGCGACCTGGATGGCACTCCTGGGGTGCGCCTGGCGGGATCTGTGGCAAGTGTGGGTGGTGCAGGTGGAGACGGCGCTAATGGAGCAGGTGGTGCGGCTGGCGACGGTGTGGCTGGCGTCGGTGTGGCTGATTGGGCTGACGGCGGGGCTGGCGACGGCGCGGCTGATTGGGCTGACGGCGGCGAGCTTCACCTACGGGTGGTCGCACGACCCAGCGGCACCGAGCCCAAGGCGAAGTTCTATCTGGAGATCTGCGCGCCCGCAGCCACAGGTCACGGGGCGGTTGACTTAGTGGACGACGCCACGCTGGCCAGGCGCCGCGATCAGGTTAGTGCCCTGCTGGAGGCTGTACGGCGCGATGTGAAGAGCGTGGCGGGGGTGGAATAACACCACCGCAACCACCGTAGAAACGCGCCTGGTCGACAACCCCGGCGCGGGGGTGGTCTCGCGGTTCTGAAGCGCGAACCCAGACAACGCTGACAGCCCACGCCCGGCGCGGGGGTGTTCTCGCCGTTCTGAAGCGCGAACCCAGACAACGCTGACAGCCCACGCCCGGCGCGGGGGTGGTCTCTCCAGAAGCGCCCAATGTCGGCGATATTGCGATCTTTTGGCTCGGCGGGTAATACTCTTTAGCCATGGATAGCATCGACCACGCGATTATTGCGGAGTTACGGCGCGATGGGCGCATCAGCAATCAAGATCTTGCGCGCGCTGTGGGTTTAACGCCAGCTCCTTGCTTGCGACGGGTTCGACGCATGGAAGCTGAGGGGATCATTCGCGGATACCACGCGGACATCGACCCGGCGGCAGTCGGGCAGGGATTCGAAGTCATCATCCTGGTAAACATCGAAAACAATAATCACGAGGCCACCAGCGGCTTTGAAAAACGAATTTTAGCCATGGATGAAGTGGTGGAGTTTCGCCGCATGTTCTCCCAACCCGATTACGTAGTGCGAGCTCGTTTTGCGGACATTGAGGCCTACGAAAAGTGGATGACCAACGAATTCCACCGGGATCCGGCAATCATGCGGATCCACAGTCACATCACGATGAAGGTCCTCAAGGATGAAAAGTAGCCGGGGCCCCTGTCGCCGAAAAGTAACCGGCACCCCTGTCGCCGCCCCCTCCAAACTCCCCCAATATACAAAAGTGCAGCAGAACTCCGACAAAAACACGCATTCTTGTTAGACATCTGCTGCACATTCATCATTCAACACGAGACCAACGGCACCCCAAACCGCGCACCCTCACGCGCCCCTCCCGAGCCTCCCCCCCCCTCACGCGCCCTCCGAGCTCCGCTCCCCGCACGCGCCCTCCGCCCCCTCGATGGAACGGTCAATCTCCCCCAGTGACTTCACCCAGCCCGCTCAGTCTGAATTATTCGGACCGGATTAGCCAGACTAAAGCGCCCCAAGATCAATGTTTCGCGGGCCATACAGGCGATCACCGGCATCGCCCAACCCCGGCACGATGTAGGCATCCTCGTTGAGCCCAGGATCAATGGTCGCGGTAATCAAGCGTTTTATGGGTAGCCCGGATTCCACCAGTGCGTCTACTCCAGGTTGCGCGCTCACCATGCATACGCACGTAATGTTGTCCGCGCCGCGCTCCACCAGTAATCGAATGGCGTGCAACAGTGACCCACCCGTCGCTAGCATAGGATCCACAAGGAAAACGGGTTGTCCACTCAGGTCATCGGGCAGAGCTTCGAGGTACGGCACGGGTTCGTGGGTTTCCTCATCACGCGCAAGGCCGATGAATCCCACTTGGGCATCCGGGATCATGGATAAGGCTGGGTCAATCATGCCCAAGCCGGCGCGGATGACGGGCACGATAATGGGTGGTTTTCGCAGGCGGAACCCTGCGGCCTGTTGCACTGGGGTGTCAACCTCGAAGCTCTCGAGCTCTAGTTCACCGGCAGCTTCGTAAACTAGCATCGCGCCGAGGTCGGCAAGCGCCGCGCGGAAGGCAGCGTTGTCGCTGTTTTTATCGCGCATGATGGTGAGCCGCGATGCCACCAGAGGATGATTAACCACCTTTGTTTCCATAGCCCCACATTTTACGCATGTGGCAGGTGCGTTCGAAACTACGCAGTCCAACACACCACCGAGCCAGCTCACCCAACTCAGCACCACCCAACCCGGACTAACCCAACCCACCGTCACCACCCATCTCGAACCAACCCAACCCACCGTCACCAACCCACCGCAGCATGAACCTTTTCGTGAACACCCGTGTCTAACGATTTCGTAAGTGACGCACCCCTGAACGCTCGCGGTTTGAACGGCCCCGTTCCTCAGCGGATTTCGATAGAACTCTGCCTGCCTCACCCCGTGAGCTTTCGTTAGTAGTAAGGACTGCCCTGCCATGGCCGAAGTTTCATCCCCTGCGCCCCTAACGTTCATTGCTCACGAGGTCCGCAGCGCGGCCACCATCGCCCACACCGTGGCCTCCCAGTTGCACTCGCGTTCCGAAGTACTCCCATCGATTCTCTCGGGAGTACCGCACCCCGCTGCTCAAGAGTTTTCGGCTGCATTGGCCGATGCGCGGTCACGTCACAATTCCGGCTTGCAAGCGCTTGCTAGCTATTTTACCGACGCCGCCACGGGCCTCAGCGATTTCGATACCGCAGTAGGAAATCATGAATCCGACCACGCGGCGATGTTCCGAGGGAAGGCGGGATGATGAATATTGCGGGGCTATTGGAACCCATTTTGCGTCTGCTCCCTGCACCGACAGCAGCCGGTGCATCCAGTGCGGTAAAGGGATTGGCATCCATAGCTGATGTGGAATCGGTGGGGCGCCAGTTAGAAGGCTATATCGCCAACGGAATCCATGGGCAGGCTGGGCACGCTGTAACTCGCAACGTTAATGAGGCTATGCGGGCGGTCCATAGTGTGATCAAGGGTGGCAATCAGCTGGATGATATTGCTCGCGAGGCCGTGGTGGCCACGCAAGCGACCGGCACACGGATAATGACGATCGCTCGGGAGTGCTTTGCCCAGTTATCCGGGGCATTGCACGGGAGCATGCTACTGAATCCGCCCACGGCGATGGCCACGCTACTACCCATCGCGATGACACATTGGGGCCGCGCCGAAGCCGAGATAGAAGAACTGGGTGCCACTCTGCGCGCGCTGACGGCCAAAGTGAAATCCACTCACCTTCTCACACCCCGCGCAGAAGCGACAAACGGGGAAGTCGTCGCGCAAAAACCCGTGCTCGCGCACCCCACCGGTCCCCTAGACAAGCCCTCCCCCAGCCTGCACACCGCCGCCATGGATGGTGGTGCTCTGGCACCATCTACAGCTGCGGATCGGGCAGTTACGGCTGCCAAATCCGCTCTCGGCACGCCGTATCAGTGGGGCGGCAACGTCCCCGGTCAGGGATTGGACTGCAGCGGGTTAACGCAGTGGGCGTATAAGCAAGCGGGCATCGACCTGCCGCGCACGGCCGATGCGCAAGCAATCGGCCCTCAAATCCCGCAGCATCAGGTACGCCCCGGGGATCTAGCTGTCTGGGATGGGCATGTGGCAATGGTTGTGGACAACGGTCGGATGATCGAAGCTGGCGATCCTGTACAGATCAACCCCATCCGGCGCGACAACATCGGCATGGCCTTCAAAGGGTTCTATCGCCCCACGGCGGCGTAACCATGCTTGCGGATCCACTACCTCGCAACCAAACCCACCAACATACCAAACGCAACCAGCCCACCAACATACGCCAAACGCAACCACCCCACAAAACACACCAAACGCAACCAGCCCACAAAACACACCGAACCTAAACATTCAATAACCACCAGCACACAAAGGACCCAGCCATGAATGCAACAAACCACGCCGACCGACCATTAGTGGGCCCGAAGCACTCCACGGGACTTGCCCGGATCGTGACTGTTCCAGAGAAAAGAGAATATTTGCAGGCGCAGTTCCTAGGTGAAGAACCCGCGACCGTACCTCCCGTCCTAACGATGGAATTGCGATAAGAACAAGGTAAGATGCTGCATCATGGCAGTAGAAACCAGTACTCGAACCTTCGGGACCGGCGTGGTCCCAGTCAAGATGGTTCTCACCAGCGGCACGTGGTACACCCTGTGGGCACCTCATTGGATGGTCAAGGGGGAATCCTGGCAGGCGTTCCTGGGCAACGATGACAAGATTTACGTCTTCAGCAGCCCCGCAGAGATCTTGGCTTACCTCAATGACGGGGGCCAGAACGAACTCTCAGATCACCCGAAATGGTCGCAGTTCTCCGCGAATCTCGATGCCAGCGTGATTCCCACCGAAAAGACCACGATCGATCTGATCGAGCTCCCCCGAGTATTGGCACAACGCCCAGGCTACGAATCCACCACGACCGTCACCCGTGCATTCGATCTAGTACGCAGCTTCGGCAGCGTGATGGACATCAAGGACATCAACAACTGGTTCCACTCGTACTCCATTTTGGGTAACACCCGCCGCGGTGCGGACCACTACGCTTCCCAAAATGGCATGGAAGAGTGGTCGGGCGTAGGTCGCACGGTCCTGGATCGTTGGAAAACCATCCTAGATGCCATCGAAGGCGCCATCATTCACCCTGAGGTCAAGGAATCTAGCACGGAAGCAGCCCAGGAACGCATCGACTCTGCCAAGAAAGCCGCCGAGGACAAAGCTGAGGCCCTCGCGAACCAACAGCAAAAGGACAAAGAAGCCGCGGATATCGATCCATACGATTCCACCATCTGGGCTCAATCTGGGATCGACCCCATCCGTATTTCCCTCGGTGGCCAGTACGCTTACACGCTGCGGTGCTACGTCGGTGACAAGCCCCTCTTTCTAGGCAAGAATGGCGAGATTCACACCTTCCCGAATGCCAAAACACTGGTTCGCTGGATTATCGATGCCCCAGAACACGACCTGGAATCGCTCTCCACTTGGGGGGACATCGTCAGCATGGCGAACGCCGGCGAGTTAGATGTCAAGGTTCACGACACGAACCAGTACGTCTTCACCGGGATGCGCGAGGACATCGCTAAGTCCGTGGAATCGGTCGATACAGATCAGCTGGGTCGGGCATACGAACTGCTCGCGGACGCAGCTGACTGGGCGGGCGACGATGGCGTCAATAAGATCCTGCTGGCGTACCCCGAGCTACAGAACTACCTAGCCTACATGCTGGGCGCTCCTTCCTCTGCCACCCCTTCGGCTCCCTTCGACAAGGAAGCCAAGGGCTGGAAGGCGTTGGAGGAAGGCTTGATTAAGCGATTCACCCGTTTCTAATCCACAGTCCTCACCACACCAGCGCATTAACCCCAGCACGCTAACCTCACCACACCGGCGCAACAACCCCAGCACGCTAACCCCACCTCACCGGCGCAACAACCCCAGCACGCTAACCCCGGCGCAGCTCGTGATCTAAGCTTTCAAGCTCGCCACCGCCGGACATCTCTAGTGTGAGCTGTTCCAATGTCACTTCGTCATAGCTGGCATCCATCACCTGCCGCCCCATGTTCAGCATTACGAAGTGGTCCCCCACCAGGTACGCGTGATGCGGATTGTGGGTAATCAGGATAACGCCCAGCCCTTTTTGCTTCGCGGCCTTCACGAACCGGAGCACCATTCCCGATTGCTTGACGCCAAGCGCGGCAGTGGGCTCGTCCAAAATCAGCACCCGCGCACCGAAGTACACCGCTCGTGCAATCGCCACCACCTGTCGTTGACCACCCGACAATGTATTGATAGGGACCTCGACGTTGGGCAAGTCTACCCCCATCTTGGCTAGTTCTTCCCCAGCGATAGCGCGCATCATATCGGTTTTCAATGTCCCCAGCGCACCAGTGATTTCCTGGCCCAGGAAGAAATTGCGCCACACCGACATCTCCGGCACAACGGCGAGATCCTGATACACCGTTGCTATACCGCGATCCAGAGCCGCTTTGGGTCCGGCGAAGTGAACTTCTTCCCCATCGACGAGCAGCTCGCCGCTGGAGTGCGGGTGCCGACCAGCCAAGATCTTGATGAGTGTGGACTTGCCCGCACCGTTATCGCCTAGGACACAGGTTACTTCACCTGGGTGAATCCGCAGGTTAACCCCATCCAAAACGTGGATCGGCCCGTAGTCCTTGGTGACATCGCGCAATTCAATCAGTGCCACTCCGGATTCAACACCCACACCAACCGGTACTGCACTTCCACCCGCACCGGTACTCACACCGGATTCAACACCCACACCAACCGGTACTGCACTTCCACCCGCACCGGTACTCACACCGGCACCCGCCACGCCCCCGTTCGCATCGACATTCACCTGTGCCTTGTCCCCTCGAGAAAATTTCCGCAACATAGTCGAGATCACGCCTTTCCGCTAGTGAATCGAGAAACGGAATTATTGGTCAGCACAGCAAACAGCAACATCGCGCCCAGGAAGAACTTAAACCAGTCAGGGTTCCAGCCTGCGTACACAATGCCTTGGTTGGTCATGCCGAAAATCAAAGCGCCCACGGCCGTGCCCACGGCGGTACCCTTTCCGCCGGTGAGCGCGCACCCGCCGATGACGGCGGCGATAATGTACAGGAATTCGTTGCCCACACCCTGGCCCGCCTGGATCGAATCAAATGCGAATAAGTTATGCATGCCCACGAACCATGCGGCAAATGCCACGAACATGAACAGAATGACCTTCGCCCGTCGCACTGGTACACCAACGGCACGGGCCGCTTCGGCGTCACCCCCCACGGCGAAGATCCAGTTACCGAAACGGGTCTTAAACAGCAAGAAGCTAGCCAACGCCACGAAAAACAACCACCAGAACACGGTGACGTTAATACTCACTCCAAAGATATCCACGCTGGAAGCAAAAACCCGACGTGCGGATTCAAAACCTTCCATATCACTGATGGACGGGGTAGCAACCTGCCCGGTGACTAGCTTGGTGACAGCCAGGTTAATGCCCTGCAGCATGAGAAATGCTGCCAACGTGATCAGGAAGCTGGGGATTCCCGTTCGCATCACCAAATACCCGTTGCATGCACCAACAGCCAGGGCTATCAGCAGGGAGAGGAACACACCGACCCAGGAATTCAGCCAGAAGTTGTAGTTCAGCATCGTCGCAGCCAGCGCAGAGGTGGTCACCGCCACGCCGGAGGACAAATCGAATTCATCGCCGATCATCAGCACACCGACGGCTAGCGCAATGATCCCCATGGTGGAGCTGGCGTACAACACGGTTGCAAACGCGTCGGCGCTACGGAAGCTCGGTGCCACAATCATGAACAGTGCGAAAATAACGAGTGCGCCGAGGACGGAGGCGAACTCCGGACGTTTAAGCCAACTGGCCATTAACGAAGTCCTTTCTTGGCTGCATCCTCGATGGTTTCCACATTGGAGTTATCCACAAAACTTGGACCGGAGAGTACCGCCTTGCCACCGCCGACGGTGGAGCCGTTGCGCTGGGCTAACCACAGCGCGTCGATCGCCATGTAACCCTGCAGGTAGGGCTGTTGATCCACAGCCCACTGAATATCACCCTTCTTGATGGCGGCAACCAACTCGGCATTGGTATCAAAAGTGGCGATCTTGACGTTGCTACCTGCGGTCTTGGCGGATTTCACGCTGGTCAGGGCCACGGGCGCAACTAGGCCCATGATCCAATCGATGCTCT
The DNA here is from genome assembly GCF_030408435.1 of Corynebacterium auriscanis. Lineage (NCBI taxonomy): Bacteria > Bacillati > Actinomycetota > Actinomycetes > Mycobacteriales > Corynebacteriaceae > Corynebacterium > Corynebacterium auriscanis. The sequence goes on from NZ_CP047046.1 coordinate 2,068,596, forward strand.
TATCTTGCGCCAACTTTGCCTGCACGGTGGACTGCACGTTCGTGAGATCCATCCCGTTGACGTAAAGGTTTTCAACATCGCCCTTGCCCGCGAGCCCCTTCTTAATTCCACCACACCGTGATTCCTGGCTGGGGTTACCTTGCTCGTGAATCACGCACAGCACCTTCTTGGCCCCGTCGTTAGCTAGCCTCTGTCCGGCTTGCTCCCCGGCCACCTTTTCGTCTTGCCCAAAGAACGCCGAGATACCATAGCGCCCATAGTTATCCATTCCGGAGTTCAGCGCCACCGTGGGAATCCCAGCATCCGCTGCGCGCTTCGCAGCAGGTCCCAAGGCTTCGGGGGTTGGCATCGTTAAAGCCAAACCGTCGACCTTGGAATCAATCGCGTTGCGCACTAGGTTGGCTTGATCCGGAGCTTGCGGCGAGGAGCTGTAGCGCAGCTCCAAGTTGTTCTTCTTCGCCGCGTCTTCCGCTCCTGCCCGCACGAGGTCCCAGAAAGTATCCCCGGGCGCGCCATGACTCACCATCGCTACGGTGTAACGCGGGGTATCCACGCCCCCGCCACCGCCGGACTCGCCGGTATCACGCGGCCGCCCTCCGGTTGCCGAGCAAGCACTGAGGATTATCGACGCCACAAGCAGCGCGGCCACGATCACCACTAGGCGCACACGGCCAATGGCGAAATCTGGTGAATGAGTCTCCGATGCCGTTATTGGGGACGAAGACAAGCGCCGAAGCTGGCTGCGCTGGGACTGAGGATTTACCGATTGTGGTCGCACAAATTCTGATTATGCGCAGGTCGGAAGGGATGAGTCAATTTATTCAATGACGTTCTTAAACGTTTCAGTGGCCCCCACCTGCACAGACCGAACCGCCTTCGTTTGACCTGAAGCCTTCAGAGAGGGGGTGGCTTCACCTGCGCAGACCGAACCGCCTTCGTTTGACTTGAAACCCTCAGAGAGGGGGTGGATTCACCTGCGCAGATTGAACCGCTAGTTCGCGCCGTCTTGGTCCTCAGCGTCATCATCCAAGCTAAGGCCCAGCTCTTCTAACTCCGCCTTGAGGTTTTCCATCGACAACTCCAGCCGGGGATCCTCCGCCACCTCGTGGCTGTGCAAGCCCCGTAGCCCAGAAGACAAGTGGTCGTGCTCGTGGGCGTCGGTATCCAAAGAACCGTCAGCACCCAGTACGCCTCCAACTCCGGCGTACGCTGGGTAGATGACATGCCGGGCTAAGTCCTCACGCAGGCCCTGCGGGCAGTAGGCAACGTCCAGTGCGTTGGTGGTCAGCTCCAACATCTGCCACAACTCCAGATCGAATTCCTCGATGAGGCGCGCAAACTCCTGGGTCATGGTGGTACCGGAAACCAAGCGGTTATCCGTATTCACCGTGCAGTGGAAGCCCATGTCGTACAACAGGTTGAAGGGGTGATCGGCGATCGATTCGCACACACCGGTTTGGGTGTTCGAAGTGGGGCAAATCTCCAAGGTGATGCGCTGATCCAGCATTGCCGTTGCCACGGGCCCCAATTCGATACCTGCCATAGTGGCATTGAAGTCCTCGTAAACGCGCACGCCGTGACCGATTCGTCGAGCCCCCTGCGCCAGAGCCGAGCGGAGGGAATCCACACCATCGGCTTCTCCGGCGTGAATGGTGAACGGCACCAGGTTTTCACGCAATAGAGCAAATGCCTCGGCATGCTTGGATGGCGGGAAGCCCAGTTCTGCACCCGCAATGTCAAAGCCCACCACGTAGCCTTGGCCTGGGGTGTGCTTGCCGTAGTTATCAACGGTCAACCGGGCGATTTCCGTGGCACGATCTGCATGTCGCATGGCGCAAAGGATGAGGCGCACATGGATGGTTTTGTTGTCGCGCTCAGCTACCAGTCGCTCACCTTCCTGCACGCCCTGAACGGTGGCCTCCACAACGTCTTGCAGGCTCAATCCCGCGTTCAGGTGCTGCTCTGGGGCATACCGCAGTTCGGCGTAACACACGTTGTCCGCGGCGAGGTCTTCGACCGCCTCGCGGGTGACACGAATCAACGCCTCGCGCGTCTGCATAACCGCAGTAGTGTGGTCGAAAGTGGTGAGGTAAGTGGGCAGATCACCCGAATTGGCTGCATCGTAAAACCACTTTTCCAATTCTTCCGGGTTAGTGGTGGGCAGCTTGTCGTAACCGCTTTCTTCAGCCAGCTCAATGATCGTTGCTGGGCGCAACCCGCCGTCAAGGTGATCGTGAAGTTCAACCTTAGGCAAGCTGGCGATGGTGGACAGAAGTTCGCTTTCAACGTGGCTCATGAACCACTAGTTTAGCGAGGCTACTTGTCCAACCTTCAGCGAGCGTCGAAACGCGCGACTTTAGTGGGCGTCGTAACGCACATTGATGATCGCCGCCGGTGGTGCCTCAGGCGTGACCTGGGAGAGCGCACGGTCGGTGGTTGCAGCCCATGCAGAGCAATACAACACAATGCGCCACACGAAGTACATTAAGACCATCACACCGATGATTGGACCGAAAGCCGCTCCAGCGGGGTTGCTCAGCGCGTTGGAGAAAAACACCGTCGCAAACTGTTTGAAGACCTCGAAGGCCACGGCGCCGATGATCGCAGCGCGGAAAACAGAAGGACGATCAGTATTTGTTCGTGGCAGGTACGCGATGAGCCACACAAACACGATGTAGTTGGCAATCAGGGCGACCACTAGTGCAACTAGGAAGGTGAGAATGCGGATGCCCGGGATATCTGACAAGTGCAGCATCTCCAGAAGGCGCATGGTCAACCCGGAGTTACCAATGGCGGTTACCGCGAAGGCAATTATTAGTGCAATGAGTAGGACGATGAGCCCAATGAAGTCCTTGACCTTACCCATGATGAAGTTTTTCGGGGTACCAGAAACCTTCCACATTTCGGAGGCCCCCATGCGCAGATGCGCCATCCAACCCAACCCAGTCCACAGGGCGAGGAGCAAACCGATGGAGAATACCGAGGCTCGCTGTTCAACCGCCTGGTGGATGATTGTCGTCAGGGTTTCACTCATCTTGTCGCCACCGGATTGGGCAACTTTATCGATAACCTTATTCAGCAGTTCTTGGTTTCCCGCCAACACCATCGCGGTGATAGAAAATGTCAGCATCAGAAGGGGGAACAGGGAGAGAACCGAAAAGTAAGTAATGCCGGCGGCAAACTGGTTGCCACCTCTTTCGGAATAGCGCTCCTGCATGCGCATGATGTGATCGAACCAGGGCCACTTCTCACGGTACTTATCGATCGCGCCCGGATTATCTTCCCGCGCACGCTCAACGCCGTAGTCGTCGAGCTTGTCCTTATTGGGGTCGGTTGTTTTTGTAGCCACCGAAGCGTTCCAGCCTTTCCGTGGTGATATGAAACGTCATAGTGGAGCCTACTATGTGAGCCCGCGTCTCACTGGGGGCTCGCCACGTTATCGCCCTGCGCCTTCAGAAAAACCACCCCGGGGCGTGGGTAGGTCATTCCCCTTATCCGTATCCGGTTCATCTTGAGTTGAAACCACCCCGGGGCGCGCGTAGGTCATGGTGGAGTCACGCGCCCAGCGCATTGCTTACCTGCCCGCAGCCAATAAACCCACTCGGTCGTAAACCCATCCCGGTCGTAGACCCATCCCACGCATCGCCATACGCTTGGCGCAAAGGTTACTTACCCGCAACCAAGAACCCCACCCGGTCATAGACCTGTTCCAAGGTGCGCGTAGCGATCTCACGGGCACGTTCCGCACCCTTAGCTAGCACGCGCTCCAGCTCAGCGCGGTCGGACATGTACTCGTCGAACTGTGCACGCAATGGGGAACAGAACTCCTCTAGAACCTCGGCCGTGTCCTTCTTCAGGTCGCCATAACCGGAGCCCGCGGCCTGGTAACCTGCCACGATGTCATCAATCGACCTGCCGGACAAACTGGACTGGATCACCAACAGGTTGGATACGCCAGGTTTGTTTTCTTTGTCGTAGCGGATCTCGGCATCGTTATCCGTTACCGCTGAGCGAATGCGCTTAGCCGATACCTTGGGATCATCCAACAAGTTGATGATGCCTTTGGGATTATCCCCGGACTTACTCATCTTGGCAGTAGGCTCCTGCAGGTCGTAAATCTTCGCGGCGGATTCGGGGATGAAGCCTTCGGGCACCACGAAGGTCTTCTTATAACGCGAGTTAAAGCGTTCTGCGAGGTTACGCGTAAGTTCTAGGTGTTGGCGCTGATCCTCCCCCACTGGCACTAGGTTCGGGCGATAAAGCAGAATATCTGCCGCCATCAGCATTGGGTACGCGTACAGACCCGCAGTGGTGTTCTCGCTGCCCTGTTTTGCCGATTTATCCTTGAACTGAGTCATGCGGCGCGCTTCACCATCCCCGGTGATGCACATAAGTACCCACGCCAATTGGGCATGCTCGGGCACATGAGACTGCACGAACAACGTGGAACGCTCAGGGTCGATGCCTAGGGCTAGCAGCTGAGCTGCGCCCGCTAGGGTGCGGTTGCGTAGATCTTTCGGGTTGTACCCCGGCACGGTAATGGCGTGCTGGTCAGGGATGAAGTACAGCGTGTCGTAATCATCCTGCAAATCAATAAACTGCTTGACCGCTCCCAAGTAATTACCGAGGTGATAGGAATCGCTGGTGGGCTGCAGGCCGGATACCACGCGCTGTTTGCGCTCGGGGTGAGCTGTCGCTGCACCATTGTTGGTTGCGGCTACAGTTTCTGCACTAGTTTCAGGGATGTTTTCAGTATTGGACATAGTTGTAACTTTACTCCGGCAGAAAACTAGCGCCCTTCGGGTCCTTCTTCTTCCTTTTCTTCCTCTTCTCGGCGGACGTTGCCAACCCTTTTTTTCTTTAGTGTTCGACGCCGAACTCCCGCGCGATTAAGTATCCACATCGTCAAGCGCCCTGCTGGGTCACGGGCATAGTGGCGCTCCTGATACTCGAATACCGGCAGGGAGATTTTGAAGTAGATGGACAACACACGCAGTGTGAACGCCACCACCAATGTGACAATGACCGTCACTTGTTCAGGTACTCCGTTGGTGTGCATGGCGTAATACAACACGGCCGCCACAAAGGCGACGGAGGCATACAATTCGTCCGAGAATACTAGAGGCACGCGGTCGCACAGGATATCGCGGGCCACACCGCCGAACACACCTGTGACCACCGCTGCCATGCAGGCAATGATCAAGCCATGCCCCTCCCCTAGAGCAACTTGCGTGCCGAGCACGGAAAAAGCAGCCAAACCCAGAGAGTCAAGCAATAAGAAGATGGTCCGGAAGTAACTCATCAATACGCTCGTCAGCACGGTGACGAGGGCCGCAACCACCACAATCAACAAAAAGACTGGCTCATTCACCCACCGCAGTGGATAGTGAGCAAGTAAGAGATCGCGCATAGTTCCGCCACCGAGGGCAGTGACACAGGCGATCATGCACACCCCGAACAAGTCCATGCGCTGCCGCCCCGCGGCTAGGGCAGCCGTCATAGCTTCTGCGGTAATACCGATAACGAAAAGTACGGTGAGCATAAGGAACGTACCTTTCTACATCAACACTTCAAGAAGTTGCGGATTCGAGCCCGCATCGTTGTTCGGACCCGCATCGTTGTTCGCGCCCGCATCGTTGTTCGAGCCTGCATCGTTGTTCGGATCCGCATCGTTGTTCGGATCCGCATCATTGTAGGCCTCTGGCCGCGCACCTCAAACGACACCGCAGAACCCGCCAGCCACTTAGGCGTATTCCACAATCACAGGCGAATGGTCAGACCAGCGCAAGTCGTAAGCTTCCGCGCGATCAACCCACGCATTGTTGGCCACACGTGCGCGCTCCAGCATCCCCTCGGTCGCCACGTGTAGGTCAATCCGCCATCCCGCATCCGTGTCGAATGCCTGTCCGCGGTAAGTCCACCACGAATACGGCCCATCTGCTTCTGGGTTAAGGCGACGGACAACATCGAACCACTGCGGGTTCTCACTCGCCCCCTCCCGCAGACGTTGCTGCGCCAGCGGCGTTGGCGAATAATCCACGGCCCCATAGAAATCCCCTGCGCGACCCGCTGGGTTGCCGGTGCGTCCTGCATCGGTTTCATCGCCCACTTGAGTACTCTCATCTGGCCACGAGCCCAAGATTGAGTCCATGAATGCCCGCTCATCTGGCAAGAATCCGGACTTGGTGCGGTTGGTACGCCAATTCTTCAAATCTGCGCGCCGGTGGCAAATGTTCCAATCTCCGCCGATAATCATGTTTTCCGGTTGACCATCAACCGTGCAGGCAGCCCGTTGCTGCATGAAGTGGCCGAAAGAATCTAAGAACCGATACTTCTCGTCCTGCTTTTCGCTGTTCGCCGCTCCACTGGGCAGGTACAGGGAGGCCACAGTCACGGGCCCAAAATGTGTATTGACCCGGGCTTCGATATACCGCCCGGAATCATCGAACTCCCGCGCACCGGGTGAGGCGGTCAGGCCGGCTTGCTCTTCGGCGTGGGAAAACCCGGTGGCCACGTGAGTAAGGGGTAGGCGCGATAGGATCCCGACGCCCGCACGCCCCTTAGCTGCAGCCTCCGCCTGGACCAGGTGCCATCCGGCTTCGAGAGCCGGGGCCAGCGCTGCTTCGGTTTGTTTTTCGTTAGCACGCACTTCTTGCAAGAGGACCACGTCGGCGCTGGTGTTCTCCAGCCAAGGCAGGATACCCAGGTTCGTCTCGCTGCGTTGTTTAGCTGCCGCGCGAATTCCGTTCACGTTTACCGTTGCCACCGTTAAAGTCATGGCCTCTACCCTAGTCAGTGGCGTTGGTGGGGAGGCTGTGGGCGTCGGTGGAAAAGAAAAAGCCAACGCGACTAGCCGAGGTTCTCAATGACGAGGCCCCGCCAAGAGGCGCGAGCACACCACGAGAAGATCGGGAAGCTCAGACAAGAAGCGGGCTAGGCGCGGGCAAGCTGGCGCCGGCGCAGCATGTAGGTCGGTACCCACACCACCACGCCACAGGCAGCCATGATCGCACCGGCCAAGGCAGGCGAAGCATAGCCCATACCTGCGGCGATGACTTGCCCGCCAACGAAGGCGCCCGTGGCATTGGCGATATTGAGCGCCGAGTGGTTGAGGGCCGCAGCAAGGTTTTGGGCATCTCCAGCAACGTCCATGAGTCGCATCTGCAGGCTGGGAACCAGGATGGAGCCGGTCATGCCAATCAAACCGAACACGGTGATGGCCAAGGGAGCGTTGGCGGAGACAAATCGGAAGAGGGTGAGGATGAAAATCAACGTGACCAGCACTCCGCAGATGGTGTATTCCAAATTGCGGTCGGCCAGGATGCCACCAATATAGGTGCCGATGACCATTCCGATGCCGTAGACCATCAGAGGAATCCACATGAGGGAGGGATTAAAACCGGCACGCTCGGTTAACGTCCAGGTGATGTAGGTATAGACCGCAAACATGCCTCCAAAGCCGACGGTACCGATGGCTAGGGTGAGCAGCACTTGGGAATTGACGAGCGCGCCGAGTTCGGTAACGGGATTGGTGGCTGGCATGAGTGTCATGTGTGGGACGGTGAACCACAGCGAGATGAAGGTGAAAACACCGATGAGGGTGACCAGGAGGAACGCAAGGTTCCAGCCGAATGTGCCACCCAGCCACTGCGCAACGGGCACGCCGATGACCGTCGCAACCGAAAGGCCCATACTAACTAAAGCCACCGACTTGCCACGCTGACCGGGCGGGGCCATCGAGGCAGTGATAAGCGCGGTGACGGAGAAGTACGCACCGTGGGGCAGACCGGCGATGAAACGCGACAGAACAAGAAGGTCGTAGTTGTGTGCGAATACCGTGAGCCCGTTACCGATGGTGAAGGCGATCATGAGGATCAGCGCTAGCCGGCGACGGGGAATCTTTCCCGTCAGAGTGGTGATGAGGGGGGCGCCGACGACTACGCCCAAGGCGTAGGCGGAGATAATGTGACCGGCGGTATCTTCCGTGATATTGAAATCAGCGGCGATGTATTTGAGCAATCCCATCGCCACGAATTCCGTAGTCCCGATACCGAAACCGCCGAGGGCCATGGCGAACATCGCGAAGGTGCGACGGCGTGAGCCCATCTCGGTTTGGCGAGGGATCGGGCGGCGAGAAAGACGATTGGAAACGGCGTTCGAGTCTTTCGTCGTTTTCGAGGATCGCAGTGAGGGCTGTGGAACCTTGGAGGGAGACATAAAGAGGGCGGACTCCAAAAAATTTATGAAACTATTTACTATTCTGGCCACACAGTAGCCCGTGAACCCGTATCATTCACAGGTTTCGGGTTTAACGTATTGTGGGGAAGGTAAAACGATAACATCTGACCGCTTAATACTGAATGCAGGGAGAAGAACGCCACATGGCAAACATCATCTACACCCGCACTGACGAGGCCCCACTACTGGCCACGTATTCGCTCAAGCCCATCGTAGAAGCTTTCGCTGCCACCACCGGTGTGCAGGTGGAAACCCGCGATATTTCACTTGCAGCGCGCATCCTCGCCGCATTCAACGACAGGCTACCCAAGGAGCAACAGGTCAACGATGCACTCCAGGAACTCGGCGAGCTAGCCAAGACCCCCGAGGCCAACATCGTTAAGCTACCTAACATCTCCGCATCCGTACCGCAGTTGAAAGCCGCGATCGCCGAGCTACAAAAGGCCGGTTACGATCTGCCGGATTACCCAGCCGAGCCTTCCACGGACGAGGAAAAGGACGCGCGCACCCGTTACGACTCAGTCAAGGGCTCCGCTGTAAACCCCGTCCTGCGCGAGGGCAACTCGGATCGGCGCGCGCCAAAAGCCGTGAAGAACTTCGTGCGCAAGCACCCGCACTCCATGGGTGAATGGACCGCCGATTCGAAGACCAACGTTGCCACCATGGAGGCCGATGACTTCCGGCGCAACGAGCAGTCCGTCATCATGCCAGCAGACGACACGTTGCGCTTCCAACTGGTACAGCCCAACGGGGAAACCGTGGTACTGAAGGACGAGCTGCCGGTTCTGAAAAATGAGATCGTCGACGCCACGGTGTTGAGCGCGAACGCCTTGGATACGTTCCTGCGCGCCCAGGTTTCCCGGGCTAAGGCCGAAGGTGTTCTGTTCTCCGTTCACCTCAAGGCCACCATGATGAAGGTCTCGGACCCCATCATTTTCGGTCACGCTGTACGCGCCTACTTCTCTGACGTGTTCGAGGAGTACGGTGACGAGTTGTTGGGCGCGGGCCTGAACGGAGAAAACGGCTTGGGCGCCATCCTGGACGGTTTGGAATCCTTGGAGCACGGTACAGAAATCCGCGAGGCTATTGAGAAGACCCTCAAGGACAGCGCCGACTTGGCGATGGTGGACTCCGATAACGGCATCACCAACCTGCACGTCCCATCCGATGTGATCGTGGATGCTTCCATGCCAGCGATGATCCGTAACTCGGGGCAAATGTGGAACGCCGATGGCAATACTCAGGACACGCTCGCAGTTCTACCCGATTCTTCCTACTCGGAGATCTACCAAGTTGTCATCGACGACTGCCGCAAGAACGGCGCTTTCGACCCGACCACGATGGGCACCGTTCCCAACGTTGGCCTGATGGCGCAGAAGGCCGAAGAGTACGGGTCCCACGATAAGACTTTCAAGATTCCTCACGACGGACGTGTTCAGGTGCTGAACTCCGCCGGCGAGGTTCTGATGGAACACGAAGTTTCCCAAGGCGATATTTGGCGTGCATGCCAGGCCAAGGACATTCCTGTACAGGACTGGGTGAAGCTGGCTGTCAATCGCGCTGCGGCGACGGGCGCCCCAGCGGTGTTCTGGTTGGATCCGGAGCGCGCTCACGATCGCAATATGATTGAGCAGGTCAACAAATACCTGGGTGATCACGATACTGAGGGCTTGGAGATTCACATCATGAGCCCAACCGAGGCGTGCCAGTTCTCCCTGGACCGCATCCGCGCTGGCAAGGACACAATCTCTGTGACCGGCAACGTTCTGCGTGACTACCTCACCGACCTTTTCCCCATCATGGAGCTAGGTACATCTGCCAAGATGCTCTCCATCGTTCCGTTGATCGCTGGTGGTGGCCTGTTCGAGACCGGTGCCGGCGGTTCCGCGCCAAAGCACGTCCAGCAAGTGCAGAAGGAAAACCACCTGCGTTGGGATTCCTTGGGCGAGTTCCTTGCGTTGGCGGAATCCCTGCGCAAGCTGGCCGAGACCGATAACAACCCACGCACTCCAATCTTGGGTGATGCACTGGACGTGGCGACGGAGAAGGTTCTAGACCAGGACAAGTCCCCTTCCCGCAAGGTTGGCGAGATCGACAACCGCGGTTCGCACTTCTACCTGGCAATGTACTGGGCACGTGAGCTTGCCAACCAGGACCGTGACGAGGAGCTTGCAAAGGTTTTCGCTCCTGTCGCCGATGCGTTGGAGCAGAAGGAACAGGAAATCTCCCAAGAACTCATTGACGTGCAGGGCACCCCTGCCGATCTAGGCGGTTACTACTGGCTGGATGATGAAAAGGTCAACAAGGTTATGCGCCCTTCGGAGACGTTCAACCAGATCATTGATTCTCTGAAGAAGTAACCCCCCTTTAAGCCGCCGGTCTTCGGGCGCGGCGCTCCTGCGCAGGAAACCCTTCGGCGCTGCATCTCCTCACATCAGAGGGATGCAGCGCCGAATTCTATTCAACCCCCACGACGGCTTCGCCCTCGGGAGGCACTGACCACCGACTGCGCCTCACAACGAGCCTAAAACAAGGGCCTGCACAACCAATTAACCCTGGATAGCTTCCCGCAGCAGGTGAGCCGCCTCCGTTGGGGTTTTGCCAACCTTCACCCCAGCTGCCTCAAGCGCTTCCTTCTTCCCCTCGGCGGTACCACTCCCGCCGGAAACGATCGCTCCCGCGTGGCCCATGGTCTTCCCCTCTGGGGCAGTGAAGCCCGCAATGTAGGCAACCACCGGCTTGGTCACGTTGTCCTTGATGTACTCAGCCGCGAACTCCTCCGCATCGCCACCGATCTCGCCGATCATGATGATCGCGTCCGTATCCGGGTCCTGCTGGAAGGCCTCGATGGCATTGATGTGCGTAGTACCGATAATCGGGTCACCACCAATACCAACAGCGGTGGAGAATCCTAGGTCGCGCAACTCATACATCATCTGATAGGTCAGCGTGCCGGACTTCGAAACCAAACCGATGCGGCCCTGATTCGGGGCGGTTTCGGCAGGGATGATGCCCACGTTGGTCTGCTCCGGGCTAATAATGCCTGGGCAGTTCGGGCCAATGATCCGGGTCTTGCCAGACTGGCGCGCAAGGGCGAAGAATTCTGCGGTGTCCTTCACCGGAACACCCTCCGTGATGCAGACGACCAGTGGCATCTCGGCCTCGATCGCCTCTACCATTGCTGACTTCGTGAAAGCAGCGGGTACAAAGACAACGGAAACATTCGCACCGGTCTCCTCCATGGCATCGGCCACGGATCCAAACACAGGAACGGACTTACCGCCATCGAACTCCACGGTCGTCCCGGCCTTCTTGGGGTTCACACCACCAACGATGTTGGAACCGGAGTTCAGCATCCGCTGGGTGTGCTTGCGCCCCTCAGAGCCGGTCATGCCCTGGACGACGATCTTGGATTCGGAATTAACGAAAATAGCCATAGTTGTAGGTGATCCTTTTCTTCGTCGAGGGAATTACGCTTGGCTCGTGTGGTTACCAGCGCCCACCTGGTGAGCGATTTCTGCGGCGCGGCGCGCGGCGTCGTCCATAGAACCGACCATCTCAACACCCGGCAAACCCGCCTGCTCGAGAATTTGGCGCCCCAAGTCAGCATTGTTGCCGTCGAGGCGGACGACGAGAGGCTTAGGCTCCACACCTTGTTCCTGCAGGATCTTGAAGGCGCTGACGATTCCATTGGCAACCTCATCGCAGGCGGTGATGCCACCGAAGACGTTAACGAATACGCTCTTGACCTGCTTATCACCCAGAATCACGCCCAGGCCGTTGGCCATAACTTCCGCACTGGCGCCACCACCGATATCCAAGAAGTTCGCCGGCGCCGGCTTTGAATCGAACTGCTCACCGGCGTAGGCAACAACGTCCAAAGTGGACATTACAAGTCCTGCGCCGTTGCCAATCACACCAACGTTTCCATCCAGCTTGACGTAGTTGAGGTCTAGCTCTTTGGCCTTGAGCTCCAACGGGTCCGTGGAGGAAGGATCAGCCAGGTCTGCGTGATCCGGGTGGCGGAATTCGGCGTTATCGTCTAGGGAAACCTTGCCGTCGAGGGCGATGATCTGGCCGTCACCGGTCTTCACCAGCGGATTGACCTCAACCAAGCTGGCATCCTCTTCGGAGTACACCTTGTACAGGGTCTGCATCACTGGGACGATCTTGTCTACATCTTCGCCAGTCATTCCACCCTGTTCGGCGATCTCGCGGGCAATCTGCTCGGTCAGACCTTCCAGTGCAGTGAAGTTGCGGCGAACCAGCGCCTCTGGCTTTTCTACAGCCAGTTTTTCGATCTCTACCCCACCTTCCTTGGAGAACATGGCCAGGTAACGACGGCGGGTGCGGTCCAGCAGAATTGAGAAGTAGTACTCCTCCGCGATATCTGCGCCTTCCGCGATCATGACCTTGTGAACGGTGTGCCCCTTGATGTCCATGCCCAGGATCTGCTCGGCATGCTGCGCAGCTTCCTCCGGGCTCTTGGCTAGTTTCACACCGCCGGCCTTGCCACGGCCACCGGTTTTCACCTGAGCTTTAACTACAACAACTGGGGTTCCCAGTTCTTCTGCCGCCTGTTTAGCCTGTTCGGGGGTTGTCGCTACCTTTGCGCGCAGTACGGGCACTTGGTGTGCCTCGAACATGTCACGGGCTTGGTATTCGTAAAGATCCACGTTGTCTCCATTGGGGGTTTGACTGCGTTTTCTTTGCGGTTCCCGTCCTGTGGCCTCTTTTTGTACCGACGCCACGCCGTGCATCAGCCCTGAGACCCTGGGTGCGGTCCAATCCCCGAGCGTACAGATTTTTGTATGGCTGCCCTTAGCCTTTAGTGCAGGCGGTGATGGGTTCCCGAGATATCCACATAACGGTCCTGCCTGTATGCCGCGATTCGGGATCACTCTTGCGAGCACACCGCAGGATGCCGAACTGTTCATGGAATTCAACGACATCAGCAAAGTGATGCGGTTGGTGGTTATAGACAGTGACCTGCCCGTGAGGGGTAGCTAGGGTAGCCTTCATCCCTTCCACCTTGAGGACTTCGACTGGCACCCATTTTTCTGCGGGCGCGTTGGTGGCACGCAGCACCGGCCCGTGATGGGGCTTATGTCCGGGCGCTAGCACGTTGCATTCGGCTGCGCTGCAGTGTTGGTGTTGAATGTGCCGCGGGGGCAATTCCAGATCATTCCCGTTGTGCAGGCGAGCTTTGTTCCGGCTGTGGGAGTACAGAAAGCTAGGGCTCAAGGAAGCAAAGGCAAGTAGTGCCACTAATTGGCTGCGGAACACCCGCACGTGTGATTTTCCTCCGGCAGAGAAGGTAAGGCTGGTGCCAGCGCAGGAGTTTACGTGGGCTTCAACCCAGTCGTCTGCGGAACTGTTGGGCACGGAATCAGGAATGTGAATGGACATGTCGTCAGACACAGAAAGTCTCCTAGCAAAAAGTGTTCGCTCTTCCAGCGGGCGGTTGCCTCGCTGGCTGATCTTCTCCCGGAGGCACCGTGCGCAGAACGAGCGCGGTTGCCAGCCGACAAGCCGGGAGGCTTAGAATCGTCGGTCTTCTTGATCGCACAGCAGAGCTTAACAGACAGCTTGGTCTACTTTCAACTTAGCCCCCCCCCACAAGCACTAAAACAGACCAAGCGGTACGAAAAATACACCGCGATTCACCTGCCACTTTTCCAAAAATCGGCAAAAAAATAGACAGAGCGGTTTACAATTATCTTCATGCGGGCTAAAGTCTCTCTCCAACCGGACTGGGCCATTTCATCCCCGGTGAACTGCGGCCCGCAACCGTCGCGAACAACACGAAAAACTAACAAGAATCGAGATCACCCATGTCAACCAAGTACGACAATTCCTCAGCCGATAACTGGGGCTTTGCTACCCGTCAGATTCACGCGGGCCAACCGGTGGATGCCACCGGTGCGCGCAACCTGCCCATCCACTTTTCCTCCTCGTTTGTTTTCGATTCCGCAGAGCACGCTAAACAGCGTTTCGCGTTAGAGGACTTGGGTCCCGTTTACTCCCGTCTCACCAACCCCACCGTCGAGGTACTGGAAAACCGCATCGCCTCCCTCGAAGGTGGCGTGCACGCAGTCGCGTTCGCGTCCGGCCAGGCTGCGGAGACCGCAGCGATCCTCAACCTCGCCCAGGCCGGCGATCACATCGTGGCCTCCCCGCGCCTGTACGGCGGTACGGAAACTCTCCTGCTCGTGACACTACCGAAACTGGGCATTACCACTACCTTCGTTGAGAATCCGGATGACCCAGAATCGTGGCAGGCCGCCGTCCAGGACAATACTGTCGCATTCTACGGCGAGACTTTCGCCAATCCTCAGGCCGACGTTCTGGACATCCCAGCCATCGCGGAAATCGCCCACAAGAACAACGTCCCACTCATCGTGGACAACACCCTAGCCACCGCCGCCCTCGTACGCCCACTGGATTTGGGTGCGGATGTCGTGGTCAACTCCTTAACGAAGTTCTATACCGGTAATGGCTCCGCCCTCGGCGGCATTCTGGTTGACGGCGGCAAGTTCGATTGGACTCAAGAGCGCAATGGCAAGCCCGTCTTCCCCGGCTTCGTGACCCCAGACCCTGCCTACCACGGATTGAAGTACGCTGACCTTGGCTCGGCTGCTTTCGGCCTGAAAGCGCGCGTTGGCCTGCTGCGCGATACCGGCGCTACCCTGTCCGCCTTTAACGCATGGATCTCCACGCAGGGCCTCGATACGTTGTCGCTCCGTGTTCGCCAGCACAACGAGAACGCGAAGCAGGTTGCCGAATTCCTCGCTGGTCATGACAAGGTTGCGAAGGTCAACTACGCGGGACTACCCGACAGCCCGTGGTACGCCACGAAGGAAAAACTGGGACTGGAGTACACCGGTGCCGTGCTGTCCTTCGACCTAGCCACCGGCAGCTCCGATCCTAAGGACACCGCGTGGAAGTTCATCGATGCCCTCAAGCTGCACTCCAATCTGGCTAACGTCGGCGACGTGCGTTCCCTCGTGGTCCACCCCGCGACCACCACCCACTCCCAGTCGACCGAGGAAAACCTGGCCTCCGCCGGAGTGTCCCAGGCCACGGTTCGCCTGTCGGTGGGCATTGAGGATATCGACGACATCATCAACGACCTGCGCCAAGCCTTCGACGCGATTTAACGACCCCCACCCCCAGCGACCCCTGCTTTCCCATCATGCGCTCCGAATTACTCCCACCCAATGGCGGCTCGTCCATCATCGAGATCGGCGATGTTGTCACCGAGGGTGGGGTCACTATTCCCGCCGCTCGGTTGTGCCTGCATGCCTTTTATGACGACGCCCACGGCTGCCCCACCGAAGCCGCCCGTCGGCCAATCATTCTCATCGAGCACGCGCTGACCGGCGATGGGAACGCGATGGATTGGTGGTCAGACAATGTGGGCCCCGGCAAGCCCATTGACACGGAACGCTACCTAGTGCTGTGCGCCAATGTGCTGGGAGGGTGCCAAGGCTCCACCGGTCCGGCCAGTTTGCATGCTGACGGCCGCGCCTGGGGATCACGATTCCCCGGCCTGTCCATCAGGGATATGGTGCAAGCGGAAAACCAGTTGCTGGAAGCGATGGGCGTCGAGAAAATAGCTGCCGTTATCGGTGCTTCGATGGGAGGGGCTAGGGTGCTGGAGTGGACGCTAATGTTCCCCTCCAAAGTCACCAGCGCACTGGCGATTGCCGTTTCAGCGCGCGCGAGCGCCTGGCAGATCGGCATTCAGTCCAGCCAGATTCGCTTTATCGAGGCCGATCCGGACTGGCAGGGCGGCGATTACTACGGAACCGGCCGTGAGCCCAATGAAGGAATGGGGCAGGCGCGGCGCATTGCGCACCTGACCTATCGCGGTGAGTTAGAAGTCGACGAGCGATTCGGCACCGATCCGCAACGGGGCGAAAATCCCTATGGCCCGTATCGTCGAAGCGACCAGCGTTTTTCCGTGGAGAGCTATCTGGATCGGCAGGCCGAGAAGCTGAAGGAGCGCTTCGACGCGGGCAGTTATGTGGTGCTGACCGATGCGCTCAACCGGCACGATGTGGGCCGTGGGCGCGGTGGGATGAATGCGGCGTTGGGCTCCAGCCAAGTGCCCACCATGGTGGTGGGGGTGGATACCGACATTTTGTATCCGTTCCACCAGCAGGAGCACCTGTCACGCAACTTGGGCGACTTCATCGGGTTATCCAAAATCACGTCTCCAACGGGGCACGATGGGTTCCTCATCGAATCGCGGCAAATGGGGCAGGTGCTGGAGAAGTTCCTACGGAAAGCAGAGCTACTCGGCGAGGTAGTCGAGTAGCTGGGGCGCCGGGGCGGAAGCGGTCGCACCGGGACGGAAGCGGGTGCGCCGGGGCGTGAGCACCCGAGGCTGAAGTGTGGTGGCGTTGCCACGGCGTGGCTACCCGCGGCCCAAGCGGTGCAGCGGTGCAGCGGTGCAGCGGTGCTCGCACCAACTAACTTCCTAGCGATTCCACACCGAGGGCAATCCACATCATCGCTAAACCTAAGGTCGCGCTGAAGATTGAATCGAATTTACGAGAACGAACCGCGAGCACGCCGAGAATTCGGGAATCAACCAGCCAGCGGATCACGGCCAAATACACCAGCGCCAACCCCAAAATGAATACGCCCCGGCGCCAGTGGTTCATCACAATAAGCCCGAAGACGACAATGAGTAAGCCCGCGAAACCGTAAATCAATCCGCGTTGCAGCGAGGCCCGCAGAGGGGACGGCGGCACAGCCCGATCGTGGGGGTTGGCCAAAAGATGCTCTCGCACTCCCCCGATCCGCGCATGGGCGGAATGCTGATGGGGAGTGTGCGGAGAGTTGGGCGACATAGCTAACCGATCTGTTTTCTATGGAACTGCTGCTGTGCTTTTTGGGTTCAGGGGGCGTGCTGCTCCGCGACTGGTACATTCCTCATCCGGGTGTTGTCCCGCCGCGGGTTCGAACCTCCGAGCTACTGCTGCACCAGGAGCTCCGCACGTTCTACCACGTTGCGCACCAAGAAAGCGCGGGTCAGCGGGCCCACACCACCTGGGTTTGGGGAGATCGCTCCGGCGACTTCCCACACGTCAGGGTGTACGTCACCTGCAAGCTTGCCGTCTTCACCGCGGGAAACACCGACGTCGAGAATGGCTGCACCGGGCTTGACCATATCGGCCGTGAGCATGTGGGGCACGCCAGCAGCGGCAACAATGACATCCGCATTGATGGTCTCTGCCTTCAGGTCCCTCGTACCGGTATGACACAGGGTAACGGTGGAGTTCTCGCTGCGGCGGGTGAGCATCAATCCAATGGGCCGACCAACCGTGACACCACGCCCGATCACGACAACCTTGGCGCCATTGAGTTCAACATCGAACCGGCGCAACAAGCTGATCGCACCATTTGGGGTACAAGGCAATGGCGCCGGCTCGTTGAGAACCAGCTTGCCCAGGTTGACCGGGTGCAACCCATCGGCATCCTTCGCGGGATCGATGCGCTCTAGCACCGCGTTTTCGTCCAAGTGCTTGGGCAGCGGAAGCTGCACGATGTACCCGGTGCAGGCATCGTCAGCATTGAGCTCATCAATTACGGCATTGAGCTCTTCTTGCGTAACGTCCGCTGGCAGGTCACGGCGGATCGAGTTAACACCAATCTGCTCGCAGTCCTTGTGCTTCATGCGCACGTAGGAGTGACTAGCTGGGTCATCCCCCACCAGCACAGTTGCCAGTCCTGGCGTGATTCCCTTGCCCTTTAGCGCCTTCACTCGGTCGGCGAGATCAGCGAAGATCTCATCGCGGTACAGTTTTCCGTCCAATTTAGTTGCAGCCATAGTTACTAATTATTCCACTTCCGGGCGGCGAATCCACCTTGAGCCCTTCCAACGACCTGCATCCAATCCCATTCCCTACCTTCATCCTCCGCCGCGTGCCCAGTCTCTACCTTCATCCACCGCATCCCTTCTCCGCCATCACTCCCATCCTCTGCGGCACCAGCAATGTCGGATTAGCAGAACGAAAATCGTGGACGGGTTGGTGAGGTTAAGCGGTTGTCGAATTAGCAGAACGAAACGCAAGAAACGGCTGCGCACATGTCGAAGAAGCAGAATGAAACGACTGCGAAACGATGATTTTTGTGCATCTCGTTCTGTTTGTTGAACGTGTTTTGCGTTTTGAAACGCGTTTCGCATTTCGAACATGTTTTGCGTTTTGAAACGCGTTTCGCATTTCGAACGCGTTCTGCACACCCCACCGCCGGAAGAAAGCCGAACCTAATCCACGTGAAATGTCTCACGGATTCAGGCGAGGAAGATACTCATCACACCACGGGCAAGAAAGACGCTGACTGTGGAATGAAGTACTAGTGCTGCCAGTCACGCACTTGTATGAACCGTCACCCTTGCTTATTTCGATTCCGATACGCCTGTGCGTGAGTACGCGCAGCGCAATTCGTGCCCTCGCAAAATTTTCGCGACTTATTCTTGGATAAATCAACAAGGTATCGCTCGCACCCAGGGCGGGCACAACGCCGGAATCTGTCGATCCCACCCTGCGGTAAGAATCCCAGTAGGCCCAGCCCTGCCTCTACGCGGATGCGCGAAACAGCATCCGCGCTGTCTGCCGCCCAGTCGATGTGCCAATCCAGATCGTCATGGCGACTGAGATACGGGCGAACACTCAGCACCGCAATTAAACTATTCGTTCGTTCAACGGCGCTTTCCATGTCGGGCGCGTCCACAATGGCTCGAAGTTCCGCACGTAACTCCTTGATCTCGCGGTTCCATGTCCGTCCGTTTTTCATGCTTCCTTCGTCAACGCGAAACAAACAATGATCAGCTACGAAGTGCTGCAACCAGCCAGGAGAATCGACAACATCCTCGTTATCCTCACCCGGCTGGGTTCCGTTCGAACCGGCACTATCTGTCTGAGCGCCGTTAGATTTCCCAGTACCCGGCTGGGTCCCACGTGTAGTGGCAACGCTTGGTTGGTTCACGCCCGGCTGGACAGCTCCCACAACCCCCGGGTCCGTGTTAACCAAATCCATGACCAAGGCCATACGAGGTGCGACGTCATGAGTAAAAAGCATGTTGACACCTTACCTAATCCCATGTTTCAATGTTCCCTCGTCATTAGCAAAATCGTTTTTTGATACTCACACATAGGTCCTCAATGAAATCTACGGCTCACCCCAGCTCCACGTCATCGAGCAACCCGGCTCACCCCAGCTCCTCCTCACCCAGCAACCCGGCACACGACCGTGTAAAGCCCCCAGAACATCCCAGGACTCGCCCCAGCATGATCGTGGCCATCCTCGCCGTGCTAGCAGTGGGGTTGAATCTGCGACCGGGAATCACGGGCGTCGCTTTTGTTTTGCCCGGCATAACCGAGGACTTCCACCTCGGATCTACAGCTGCGGGGCTCTTAACAACGGTGCCAATTTTGGCGTTCGTTTTCCTCTCGTCATCCGCGCCCCGCTGGGGGCACAAATTCGGAGTAGCCCGCTGCATCATGGTTTCGTTGCTTGTGCTGCTACTCGGATTCACTGTGCGACTCATCCCCGCAGTGACTGCTCTATACATCGGCATGGCTGTCGTTGGCGTAGCCATCACCATCGGGAATGTGCTGCTGCCGACGTACATCAAACACGCCTATCACCAACAAGCAGGTACGCTCACCGCGGTTTACACCGTGTCCTTATTCCTAGGCCCATTGCTGGCCGCACTTGGAACCATCCCACTGACGAATGCCTTAGGATCATGGCGTTGGGGCCTATTCGCCTGGGCCGGACTGATCTTGATTGCGATCCCCCTATGGTTGCCTCACATGCGAGCCGACGGAAAGGGGATGCGCGGCCAAGGCGCCAAGCATCCTTCCAGTCGCCCGCTGTGGTCCAACCCCATCACGTGGGCAGTGACTACTTATTTCGCAATCCTGTCGGTCTTGTTCTACACCATTTCCGCATGGCTGCCCACCATCCTGACCGACCGCGGGATCCCGTTGGAACGCGGATCCAGCATGCTGGCAATCATCAACTTCACCGCCATTCCCCTGGCCCTATTGATCTCCCTGCGCGTCCACAACAGCGGCTCGCAGCGCTGGGCCACCGTCACCGGTTCCGCACTGTTGGCCACAGGTATCTTAGGTATGATCATCGCCCCCACCAGCACGATCGCCATATGGGCAATCGTGTTCGGCATGGGTAACGGTGTAGCAACTGGGGTGGGCTTTTCCCTACCCCTCTTGCGCTCCGCAAACGGCCCAACAACCGCCACCCTCGCTGCTCTTTCCCAAACAGCGGGCTACACCTTGTCTGCCATGGGACCGATCACAGCTGGCTTCCTGCACGATCAGACAAATGACTGGATGGTGGTGCTGTGGGTACTATTCGGCATGCTCATCATCCAAGGAATTGCAGGCATGATCGCGGGCAGGAATATCTCTTTAGACATCACGGGGAATAGCGGGCAAACCGTCGCAAAGTCCTAAATCCAGGAACAGTCACCGGTTCCACCACACAGCAAGCGCCTAACCCCGCGCACAAATGCTTGTGTGTTGGCGCGGGTGTGCAGCACGCGGAGGCAGTGCCTAACCCCGCGCGCACAAATGCTTGGCTCGCCTTACTCACCGCCAGGGAATCCCATCTGCCGCCATGCTTCATAGGTCGCTACGGCCGCCGCATTGGATAGATTCATGCTCCGGCGCCCTGGAAGCATTGGGATCCTCACCCACTGTGTGACCCGCGGATCATGGAGGACGTCCGGATCCAGCCCCGTCGGCTCTGGACCGAACAACAACACATCCCCCGGCTGATACGTCACATCGGTAAACCACACATCCGCTTTCGTGGTGAAAGCGAAAACCCGACTGGGAGCTCTGGTGGGGCGGCGAGGGGCGCCGTTGGAAGAATCCCCAGCGACCGCAGTGCTAGCCCCCGCGCCAGCAGAAGAAGCCCCAGTTCCGCGCAAAGAAGCCCCCGCGCCAGCAGAGGAAGCAGGCGCCCCACACAGGGAATCGAATGCGTCCCACACCGAATCGTGCAGGTGAACATCGGCAAGGTCGTGGTAGTCCAACCCGGCGCGGCGCACGTGCTTTTCCTCGAAGTTGAACCCCAGCGGTCCCGCGAGGTGCAGCGATGCCCCCGTCCCCGCACACATCCGAATTGCGTTGCCGGTATTCGGCGGAATCTGCGGACGGTCGAAAAGGACGTGCAACCCGCCGTGTTCACTCATCGGGGAACCTTTCACATGACATAAGAAAACTGTTGCCTACGGGGAAGCCAAAGCGTGAGCCCTAGAAAACCCAGTATGGCAATTTTGTGTAGAACGGTAGCCATGACTGATTCTCAATCTCGCGCTCACCGCACCCATGATGTCGTATTGTTCGGCGCCACGGGATTCGTCGGAAAGCTTACCGCCATCTACCTTGCCGACCGCGCACCGGAGGGCACACGGATCGCGTTGGCGGGTCGCGATGAACAAAAACTGGAACAGACCAGGAACGAGATCGCCGCTCAGTACCCTCGCGCAGCCGAGTTCCCGCTCGTTGTCGCGGACTCCACCGATTCGGCCTCGCTTCAGGCCATGGCAGAATCGACCCGCGTGGTGATCACCACCGTGGGACCTTATCTGCGCTTCGGCGAGAAGCTCACCGCAGCCTGTGCCACCGCGGGCACCCACTATGTGGATCTGTGTGGCGAAACGCTGTTCATGCGCCAGACCATCGACAATCACAACTCCACCGCCCAAGCCACGGGCGCCCGCATCGTCCAATCGTGTGGCTTTGACTCTGTCCCCTCCGATATCGGAATGTTGCTGTTGCACGAGGAAGCCAAGAAGCACTCGCCTTCTCAATTGGACGACGCCACGCTGATCGTGAAGATGAAGGGTGGCTTGTCTGGCGGCACTGTCGACTCCATCCGCAATCAGTTTGCCGAGGTCGATAAGAACCCGAAGCTGGGGAAACTGCTGGCAGATCCCTACACCACCTCCCCCGACCGCGATGCGGAGCCGGACTTGGGGGCGCAGCCTGACCACGGTTTTGTATCCCTCGATGAGTACGGCGAGAAGGGCGGGTTTGCGGGCCCGTTTGTCATGGCCAGCTGCAACACCCGCGTGGTGCGCCGTTCCAACGCTTTGCTGGGTTTCGCTTACGGTCCACGTTTGCGCTACCGCGAGTTCATGTATACGGGCAAGGGACTCAAGGGGCGCGCGACGAGCTACGCGATTGGCGCCGCCCTTGGCGTGGGCATCAAGTTGATTCAAAATGAGAAATTGCGGCCGAAACTGGCGCGGTGGATCCCGGAACCGGGTGAAGGGCCGGACGAAGCCTCGCGTGAAAACGGGTTCTTCCGAACCACCCACTATGGCACCCTCAGCGATGGCACCCGGATTCGCTCCTCCATGGAGATGCAAGCTGATCCCGGTTACAAAGGCACGTCCTTGCTGCTGGGCGAGGCCGCCTTGACCTTGGCGCTGCACGAGGATGAGTTGCCGAAGGTCGGCGACAGCGAAACTGGCGGTGGTGTGCTCACGCCGGCTACGGGTCTGGGGATGCCTTATGTTCGACGGTTGCGCGAAGCTGGTGTGAAACTCGGCACCGCGTAGCCTTGGGGGTTGATCGGGCGCGGGTTAGACCTCCACGCCGCTGTTGACCCGCTCGATGAATTCCAGCATCGTATCGCCAATCAATGTGCGCGATGTGGGCTTGACGAACTGATGCCCCTCCCCCGGAACAACGAGGAATTCCGGGGTTTGACCCGTCGCGCGCAGAGCCTCGTACAACTGCTGGGATTCATCAATAGGCACGTTCGTATCGTTTTCACCGTGGATGAATAGCACAGGTGGAGTGATGTGTTCCGCCTTGTACAGCGGGGAAATCTCCATCAACAATTCCGCATCGTGCATGGGGTAGCCGTACTTCGGTGAAGCCGCGGAGGCCAACCACGGCTCGGTTGATTCGTAGTAGGTCTCAAAACTCGTCATGCCACAGGCATCGATAACACCGGCGAAGTGATCCGGGTAGCGGGACGCGGTAAGGACCGCCAAGTAACCGCCATAGCTTCGACCCCCAACGAAAACGCGGCCGGGGTGGGCCAGGTTGGCGTCGAGCAAAAAAGTAACTGTATCGGCAACGTCATCCATGGCAGCAAAGCGCCCGTAGCGATCGTCTGCGTGCGAAAAGGCGCGGCCGTGCCCCTTGCTGCCGCGGATGTTTGGGGTGAACACGGTGATGCCCGCGCTCACCAGCTGTGACAGGATGTCGTGGTTCACCGGGCGGGATTGGCCCTCCGGGCCGCCGTGCAGATGGACATATACCGGCCGCGCAGCATCCGGGGTGACCACCACATTGTCCTCGCCCTGGCTGGTTGCCGCGTTGTCTGCTTCCGGATTGCTCACCGCGGGGGCTGGATCCGGCATGTACAACCATCCCGACAGCTCCAACCCGTCACGGGCCACATAGTGGACCAATTCGGGTGTGGGTAACCGCCCGGCGCGGCTGCGCTCTTCCAAACGCGCTGAGCGGTCCGGGTCCAGTGGCTCCACGCGCCCGGCATCAACCTGCAGGATCTCCACCGTCGGAGGCAAGTTCGGCCCCTCCACTGTCAGTGCCAACAGGCCTCCGTCGTCCGTAATCGACAAACCAAAAGCCACCATGCCCGGCAACTCCACGGTGCGACGAACCTGCACGCGCTGAGCTTCCCCCAACATGAGCACTTCCAAGCTGGACACCCCATCGTTGTTCCACAACACCGCGGCAGTCGTCAGATCCTCGCTGATGACGAACTCATCCACATCGGATTCCGGGCCACTGATCAGGTCCTCTTGCTCCAGACAACGCGGCCGGCCGGTCTGCGGGTCCACCTCTACCACCAGGCGCAGGATCCGGCGGCGCTCCGCGTTGTGATCCGTGGCCACTAGCACCACAATCCGGTTCTCTCCCAGCGGCAGGATATGACCATCTTCGGTATTCGCACCCGGTTGCGGGCTTAACAGCGGCATCCATTGTCCCTCAGGAGTGACTAACAGCAGCTCGCGATTCCCTCGGGGACCAACGCGCATCAGGCAAAACCCGGCCTCGCTGGATACCAGCACGGCATCGCTGCGACGGTCCATCACCACATAGCGGGAATTCTCCGGGTCCACCAAACGCGCTTCGGACACCCCATCGGATGCCACTGCGTCCATTGCCAGGTACGTGCCATCCCACTCCACTAGGGTGGTTTTTGCATCGTGGGTATTGCGCAGTGCTTGGGCACCCGGCACCGCGGGATCGGTGGACACAGTGAAGGTCTCCAGTCGCTCCGAGCCCTTGGGTGAAACTTCACACGCAATCCACTTGCCATCGGGACTGTGCAGCACCCGTGTGACCGGCCCCTCCACCGGTAGCTGCACATGCCTTTCCTCCCCTAACTCCCCATTTTCCAAAGCCACTTGAACGGCATACGGGTAATCCCCATCGCGGACGATATACGCAATGGCATCTCCCGCCGGAGCGATCGAAGGTCTGGTGGTATGGCGCATAGCTTCGCAATGTTAGCAGGTCACAATATGCAGATCCGGTTCCGGTAGCCGTGCGAAATGCTCGTTTTCCTGCGCGGCCCACATCTGCCACCACGCCTCAGGATTGCCGTCGCGGTTGCGCACCCGAATCCTCCGAGTTTTTTCCGGCGCTTCCAACACCACGGTCAAGACCCGCTCCCCGCTGCGCTGCCGGGCTGCCTCGACCGTCTCGGGAGTCAGCGCGCCGGCGCCTTCCACAATGAGGTTCGCGTGGGGATCCACCGGTTGCCACGGGCCATAGGCACTGTTAAACCAATCCCACTTCTGGTAGCCGGCTTGGCTCTTCTGGTTGCTGAGGATGGTGGTGCTCACTGCCTTTGAGGCCGACGCCAACCCGGCCCACCCCGGGTACGCGTCATCGAGGTGCACCAGTTGAGCCTTCACCAGCCCTTTGAGCCTTTGTGCGATACACGTTTTCCCCGACCCACTACGACCGTCAATAAGTACGGTCAAGGGGGCTTTACCTCGTGGTAATTGCCGTACCGCACGCAGAATAATTGTGGTGACTTCCACAGGGTCAGTTGCGATCATCAGTCCAATATAAGAGGCCGGAAGGTCGATTCAGAAGGGCGCTAACACAGCCTTGACAACGTCGGTTGAGGTGAACGTGGTGCGGGAGCACAGCCCGGCAATTCCCGCAAGAAACCGCTACGACGCCAGTGATCTTGGTTGAACCGCTAAGGGCCCGGCAATCTTGGTTGAACCGCTAAGGGTCCGGCAACCTTGGTTGATATGGACAAGGCACGGACGGGCTACTCACGCATACATTAGCTTCCCGTCACACCCAGCAGGCGGAAATCGCCAGTCCACACGGCCATCCCCAGTGCCAGGACGCTGAGGGCAGCGCACACCAGCAGCACCCCAATGTCCCACGCCCCGAATGTCGCCTTCCTTCCCCACGTTCGAGGCAGGGGATTGCGGTTGGCGTCGGTAGCCCCAAAACCGCGCGCCTCCATCGCTGTGGCCAGCTTGCCACCTCGACGAAGTGCCAACACCAAAAGGGCAAACATCTGCTTGGGAAGCCGTGAGATCCGCGAACCATCACCCAAGCCGCGGGCGCGCCGGGCCCGTTCGAGGGCAGCCCAGTCCTGTTGGAACAAGGTGGCCATGCGCACACCCGCTACGGAACCAATGACGAAACGCGCGGGTAGTTTCCACAATTGGGCCAACCCATCGCCCAGACGCGTGGGGTCCAAGTTACGGGTGAGAATGACCGCAGGCAGACCAACAGCAAGAACGCGCACGGTCACGGCAACCGCCAGCGCGACGGAATTCTGGGTGATAGTGATCAGGCCGGCATCCACGTACACTTCTCCCCCGGCGCGCCCGTACAGCAACATACTGAGGCCAGTCAGGGGCGCCAGGAGGAGCAGTGGCCACCCTCTGCTGATCAATTCCACAGGGCCGGTGCCACACAGGGGCGCCAGCAGGATAATCCCGATCAAGGCGACGGTGGCGGACGTGAGATCGATGCTGAGAAGCAGCGGGGTGGTCAAGACAGCCAGGGCGAGCAGCCGCGTAGTGGGGTCTATGCGCTCCAGAATCATGCGGTTAACCTCCACTCGTGAGTGCCCATGAGCCGGCGGAAATCACGATCGTGCGTGATCGACAGCAGGGAGTATTCCTGTTCCACCAGCTGCTGGAATAACCGCACGAGCGTGTGGAACGTCGCGCGGTCTTGGCCGAAGGTGGGCTCATCTAAAATAAGCAGCCGCGGTCGCGTCGCGAGCATTGCCGCCACCGATAGGCGGCGCTTTTCGCCACCGGACAGGGTGTATGGATTGGCTTTGGCCAGCCGGGACAGGCGCAGTTGCGCCAACAGGTCGTCCGCACGCTGCTCGGCCTCCGCGGAATCCATCCCGACGGTGGCTGGCCCCAGCAGGAGTTCTTCGCGCACGGTGCGGGCGGCGAATTGATGCTCTGGGGATTGGAAAACGAACCCGATACGGCGCACTAGATCTCGGGACTTCCACGCGTGGGGATGGGGGCTGTGGCGGCTCGGGCGGCGGAAGCTTGGTGCGCCCCCGTGCCCCGTGTCACCGCCAGCCGTCATGCCACTAGCTCCCGGCCCACTACTTTCCATTAACCCCCGCGCATTCACCTGCCCGGCCACGGGCCGCAGCAGCCCGGCAACGGTCAGCGCCAGAGTGGATTTACCCGCACCATTATCCCCGGTCAGCACGGTTGACCCCGCCGGAAGTTGCAGATTCAACCCCTGCTGCACTGGGTGGTTGGCGTTCCACCCGATTTTAAGGTCGTGAGTGGTCACCAAATTCTTGTGGGTCGACGCCCCGCTGTCTAACGCTTCCAACTCAATTGGCACACCCGGCACCCACATCCCCGAGGTTGCGAGTTGTTCCCCATGCTGGCGCAGGATCTGGTCAATCGGGCCATCCGCGATGACATGGCTGGTGGGGTTTTCCCCGTCGGTTACACCCAACACGATGGCGCGGTCCATGTGTTCCACCCACGTACCCACGCGGTGTTCGACCACCACCAAGGTAGCGCCGGTGGTTTCCGCCGCGGCGATCACCGCGTCGCGGACTTCCACAGTGGCCTGGGGGTCCAGGTTGGCCGTAGGTTCATCCAGCACGATCACGCCCGGCTGCATTGCCAGCACACCGGCTAGCGCAAGGCGCTGTTTTTGCCCACCCGAAAGCCGCTCGGTGGGCCGGGCCAAAACGGCTTCGATATCCGTATCAATACTGTCCAACCCCACGGTGCGCACAGCCTGTCGGGCACGGCGCCACATCTCAGCAGGGTCCACTCCAAGGTTTTCGCAGCCAAAAATGATGTCATCGCCCACGCGGGCGGCAATGACCTGCGAATCCGGATCCTGCAGAACCATTCCCACGCGCCCACGGCAGTACTGTGGCACTTCCCCATCGATGGTCACGCGGCCGTGGGCTTCGCCTTCTTCCACATCCCCCAACACACCCGCGATGCCTGCGAGAAGGGTGGATTTCCCCGCGCCGGATGTGCCCAGCAGCATGACTTTCTCACCCGGGGCGATGCGGGCGTTGATGCCAGCGATGGCGGGATCGCGCCTCCCCGCGTGGCGCCAACCAAAATTATCCAGAACGATTTCTGCGCCCATAGCGATGGGTCTAAATCTCCTCGCGACGCTCGCGACCAGCGGCAAAGCGGTCGAGCGCCCCCGTGGCGGCGAGACCTCGGACGAGGAAATAACCCAGAACCCCGGCCAGTACAGCACCGGAGATCACCATGCAGACGAGGTAAATGACCAGGTAGGAAGGGCTCATCGCCAGGTTTCCGGAGGTAAACAGCTCCAGGATCCACTCCAGCACCTCGGCGCCAATGCCGGCGAGGACGGCCACAGGCAAGGTGAACTTGCGGTATCCGAAGGCGAGGAAGGCCAGCTCGGCACCCAAGCCTTGGGTAAGGCCAGAATACACCGTTTCAATGCCCCACTGGTTGCCTAACAGTGCACTAACGATGGCCGCGACCAGCTCGACGAAGAGCGCCGCACCCGGTTTACGGATAATAAGGCCGCCCACCACACCGGCGGCCACCCAGATCCCGGTGGCCAAACCTCCTAGGCCGGGTGTGGCGGCGTCGAAGGCACTGTAGGCGGCACCGCCCACACCATTCCAAATCCAAAATATAAGGCCGAATGCCACACCGAGGATCGCGGCCACGACAATATCCACCACGCGCCAACTGCGGTTGGGGCGGGTAGTGCGCGGGCCGGAGTTAGGGGTGGATGGGGTCGCTGCGGTCATGGTGTTCCTTTTGCCTTGTAAGCCTTGATCAGTAAGGCTTGATCAATCAGCACCTGTCAGGTCGTCTGGTGCTCCGGTTGTGGTATCGGACGAATCTTAACATTCCGGTTCCGCAGTTTCCGCGCCCGACGGCCCATGACCAGCACATCCACCAGCAAAAACGCGGCCAGCGTGATGCCGAACAGCGGCAGGAACACTCCCACGGTAGCGACCACCAGCACGCCCAGCGCCGTGGTTTGCCAACTGAAATTCTTCGGTGATCCAGGCACAAAACTGGTGCGGCGCTTCCACCACATCCGGTAGCCCATGACCACCATCAAAGCTAGTCCCAACCCCACTACGAACAGCAGTAATTGCAGTGGCAACCCGAACATAATTCCCATGTGTAGGTAGATACCCCAACTGGACAGCTTGCTGAACGTCGGCAGATCGGCGGAATCTTGGCGATCGATGATTCGCCCGTCCGAGCCGTCGACGGAGACTTGATCGCTAGTCGTGCGCCACTCCACCCAGCGTTCGCTGGCCTTCCAGCCGGAGTGTTCGTCCTCTGGTGGGTATAGGCGCAATGGGCCGGTCAAACCTGCATCTCGCGCTGCGCGATAGACGGTATCCGCTTGCGTTGCGGGGACGTCGGTCGTAGTGCCCGAAGTGTTGGCTACGGGGTTGCCGGCAGTTGGGTTATCGGCTGCAGAGTCGCTGGCCGCGCCGTCGGCCGCTGTGTCGCTGCCGTCGTGGCCTTCATGGTTGCCGTGGCCTCCATGATTGCCGTGGCCTCCATGATTGCCGTGGTTGCCGTGGCCCTCGTGTCCTTCGTGCCCGCCACCTGCCGCGGCCGCGTCACCCTCCCCGGCATGAAGTGAAGTCTCAATAGGGGTGGCCTTCCAATGCATGGATTCCACTAGCTTGTTGACGTTCTCGCCCGCCAGGCCGGACCACGTAATCCCAGTCGCAGACAAAACCAAGAGCGCCACTAGCAGCCACGTTCCCGTCACGGCATGTACCTTCATCGCCGTCTTCCGGGCGGCAGCGCGCGCCTTGGTGCCGGACACAGCCACTGCGTTGCCGCCAGTTTCCGGTAGCTCGCTGCTCTCTGCGGGATTGTTTTCTTTCCCGACGCCCCTCGCGCCTCCTAACAGCATCGCCTTAAGGGTGGAGAAACGTCCTTGGCCACGGCGGATGCGGGCTGCCTTCGCGCGGATAAACCACAGGTAGAGCCCACCCAGCACCAGTACCCAGAGCCAAGACGCAGCCAGTTCAGAGTACAACTCACCTGGCTTACCTAGGTGGAAATCCTGGTGCAGTGCCGAGATCCAGTGGCGCAGCGGTAGCTCTCCTAGGCCAGAGTAGCTAGGTTGGGCGTCAATCACACTGGCATCGGCCGGGTTGATGAAGACTGCGAGGTCCTCGGTCTCGTCAATTGTGGGATCCGCAAGCAGGACACGGGTGGAATCGGTGGGCGTGTTAGCCGGCCATACTTGCAACACGTCTAGTCCCGGATGGGCCTTTTCCGCGGCAGCGACCTGCTGTTCCAGAGGAACGGGGTTGGTAACTTCCGCTACGGTGGTGGAATCACGATAGACGATGTTCTCTAGGGTGGGGGCCAGCGCGTAAAGACATCCGGTAAGGGCGGCCACCAGGATGAATGGCCCTACGAACATGCCTCCGTAGAAATGTATCCGCAGGAGGAATGCACGGATGGAAGTGCGAGTCATTGAAAATACCTTCGACTAGTTCTGGGACGGCTAACCGGGGAGGGGCTACCTAACGACAGGTTCACCATGGGGCTGCCTACCGACAGGCTCACCCGTTTAATGCCGGTGCGGGGCTAACCGTGTGAAAGGGCGAAGGTTTTTCGGGCGCCTGAAAAACTTCGTTCAGTAGTCGGAACTGCGTTGAAAATGGTTCCCAGAGATCGGGGGCGAACCTACAGGCGGGGCTAGCCACCAGCGCGTGAACTGGCTAATTACCAGCGATCGACCTACCCCCGGGCGGTCGAGAAACGCACGGTGTCCGAGATTAGAGAGTGTGCCGTTGGAAGAATTCTTCGATTTCGCTTGCGGCATACAGGGAGGCGGATGTCCTGTTCCGCTTGTCTTGGTCCTTTTTCGTTCCCTTCGCCTCCGCCGCCCCAGCCAGGCCCGTCAGCTCGCCCGGCCACGTATGGCCGGCATCCCTAATGGCCAAGTGAATAACTTCGCCCTTGTGGGG
The DNA here is from genome assembly GCF_030408435.1 of Corynebacterium auriscanis. Lineage (NCBI taxonomy): Bacteria > Bacillati > Actinomycetota > Actinomycetes > Mycobacteriales > Corynebacteriaceae > Corynebacterium > Corynebacterium auriscanis. Next base: position 2,099,352 of record NZ_CP047046.1, read on the forward strand.
GCATCCTGGCCACTCAATACGCAATACCTCTTTGGACACGTCGGTAGTTTTGGGGGCGGCGAAGCATTGGGCGCGGGCGGCGTACAAACTGGTCAATCGAACAGCACCCAAGTAGGGAGTGTCATGCAGTATCCCACCCTTGTACTCAATGAGCGCATCCTTTCGGCCATGGATCTCCAAAAACGGCACAGTGGGGCCATCGGCGAATTTCACGGTGCGAGGTTTGTCTGGATTCGATCCCTTGGCAGCGCAGCCTTCCCAAGTGCCTGGGTAATACGCCCCGGCAACAGAAGCGACGGCAGAAAAATCCCGGGGCATTTCGCAGGCCAGCTTGGCGACAAATCCGCCGCCGTTGGACATCCCGGTTGCGTAAACACGATGCTTATCCACCCGGTAGGTGGAAGAGACTTCGTCCAGAATCCGCTGTGTGAATCGTAAATCTTGGCCATCTTTAGTTACCGCGTAGGGCGCGCCTTCCCATGCGCGTCCCATCCCCGCCGGGTAGGCAACGATGGCTTTTTGATTGCTCAATCCGGCATATTTATCCATGTACTCGGCGCTTTCCCGGTAACCGTGGAATCCCATAATCAATGGAATGGGCTGCCCTTTGCTATTGAGCCAGGATGCTTCTTTAGGCACATTGAGAATGTATTTTCGCACCATGCCATCGCTTTTAATGGTGATTTCTTTACCCTGCCCCGGTTTCGGGGGCTTTGAAATTGGGCTGAACTTGGCTACGCGGCGCAGTTCAGGTTTGGGTTGAGATTCGGCTTCGGATTCTTTATCCGGAGTGACGGCAATCGCAGATGTATTCGCGGGCTCAGTATTATTCACCTCATGTTGCGCCGAATCCTGTTCACCGTTGGGCGATGGCGACCAGCCAGTTTTGCTTTGAATCAACCCACCCAGCGCAGCTGCGAAAGCCACCAAGGTAAGCACGACCACCACCGCGGTGATCCGGCGCCGGCGATAATACTTAGGGTCTAGGCTGAACTGCACACGGCCGATACTAACGAAAGTCCCGTGATTTCTGGTGCACCGCCCCAAAGGTTTTGGCTGCGCGTAATTCGGGTTCCATGGGTTCAATATGATCCGCCGTCACACTGGCTGCGCCCGCCGCATTATGCACAATTCCCCTGATGACAACCAACGTTGTACTGAGGGCCTCTTTACGCTGGCGATTCCATAACCCCTGGGTAACCATAACATTGGCCAGCCCGGTTTCATCCTCTAAACCGAAAAACACCACTCCCCCGGCGGTCGCGGGGCGCTGGCGGTGAGTGACCACACCGGCCACGCGAATGCGGGTGCCGTCGGGAACCTCCAATAGCCGGTGAGCCGGAATAACGGGAGCGCCACCGCGAACCTGGCCGGCGCGCACCCCGGTACGGATGGGTAGCTCGTGCCACCGTTCGAGGATCTCACGCAGTAAAGCCACCGGATGCCCATCCGGTGTGATGCCCGTGGCCGCGAGGTCCGCCGCCGTCAATTCGAATGCACTCATGCCGGGCAGCGCTGGCACCTGCATCAAGGAGCTTCCGGGCAACATACCAGGGCGCTCCGTAGCGGCAACTCCCGCGGCCCACACCGCTTGCCTGCGGTCCAGGCCCAGGCTTTCCAAAGCACCCGCGCGGGCGAGTTGTTCCACCTGTCGCACAGTTAGCCCAGCCTCCCGCGAAAGGTCACTGATCGTGACGAACGGCCCCTTGTGTTCGCGCACCTGAACAATTCGGCGGGCCACATCCTCCCCGATTCCGCTGACGGAGGCGAGCCCCAACCGGATTGCGCCCACGGGTTCGGCCGTCCCGCGGCCGAGCCCGTGAATTCCCTGCGGACGATTGGGGTCGGGGGCGGCGGGGGGCGTCGACCCAAAAAACGTAGGTGAGGCCGCAATAAAATCTGCCTCCGCACCAGGGCACGGGCCCTCATCGGGCGCAACACCAGCACTAGCTCCCAGACCAGCACCAGCTTCCAGGCCAGTGCCCGGACCAACAACCGTGTCCGCCTCCACCCCGGATGCATTGATATCCACCGGCAGAATCTTCACCCCGTGGCGGCGCGCATCGGCGATCAGGGACGCGGGCGAGTAGAACCCCATCGGTTGCGCGCGCAGCAAAGCCACGCAGAACTCCGCCGGATAGTGATACTTGAACCACGCGGAGTAGTAGACCAGCGACGCGAACGACTGCGCGTGCGATTCCGGGAAGCCATAGGACGCGAAAGCCACGATCTTGTCCCACAGACGATCGGCCACCTCCCCGGTGATCCCGTTAGTCCGCTGCAGGCCATCGTAAAACCGCTGGCGCAGCGCCGCCATGCGTTGTGGCGAACGCTTCGAGCCCATCGCGCGGCGCAGCGAATCGGCCTCCGCGGCACTAAACCCGGCGGCATCCACCACGACTTGCATGAGTTGTTCCTGAAACAGCGGCACCCCCAGCGTGCGGGTCAGCGCGGGTTCCAGGCTGGGGTGATCGAAGGTCACCGGCTCCAACCCATTGCGACGGCGGATGAACGGGTGCACACTGCCACCTTGAATTGGGCCTGGCCGGATCAGCGCAACCTGCACCACCAGGTCGTAGAACGTGCGGGGCTTCAACCGTGGCAAGGTGTTCAGCTGCGCGCGGGATTCCACCTGGAACACACCCACGGCATCGGCTTTGGCCAGCATGGCGTACACCTCGGTTTCCACGGGATCCAGCCGCCACAGTTCCACGCGCCGCCCGCGGTGCCGTTCCACCTGGTCGACAGCGTGGTGCAGCGCTTCCAGCATTCCCAGCCCCAGCAGGTCGAACTTCACCAACCCCACGGCCGCGCAGTCGTCTTTGTCCCACTGCACCACGGAGCGGTTTTCCATGCGTGCCCATTCGGTTGGCACCACATCGGCGATCGGGCGATCGCAGATGACCATGCCACCGGAGTGAATCCCCAGGTGGCGCGGGTGATCCCGCAGTTGGTCCGCCACATCTTGCAGCAGTTCCGGGGCAGGTTCGATCCCGCGGCTCCACGCGTCCACCTGGCCTGGCGCGTATCCCAGCGCGCGGGCGGCATCGCGCAAGGCTCCTTTGCGCCGGTAGGTGATGACGTTGGCGACCTGTGCCGCGTTGTCTCGCCCGTAGCGGCGGTAGACGTATTGGATCGCTTCTTCGCGCCGGCCCGATTCAATGTCCAGGTCGATATCCGGTGGCCCGTCGCGTTCTGGGGACAGGAAACGTTCAAACAGCAGTCCCGCCGCCACCGCGTCCACGGTCGTGATTCCCAGCGCGAAACACACCGCGGAGTTCGCCGCCGAGCCCCTTCCCTGGCAGAAGATGTCATTGGTGTGGCAGAAGTTCACGATGTCGTAGACGATCAGGAAGTACCCCGGGAAGCCCAGCTGCTCGATGATTTGCAGTTCCCGGTCGATGGTTTCCCATGCCTTGGCGTTCGCGGCGGTGTTCGTCCTCCCAGCTGTGTCGCTGGTTTCTTGGTTGGCTTGCTTGTTTGTTTCCGCGCCGCACTCTTTCTTTTTGGGTCGACGCCCATAGCGCTCCCCACCTCCCTTTTCCACCAGGGCTTTCAACCAGCTCATTTCGGTGTGCCCCGGGGGGACTGGGTAGTTCGGGAGGTTCGGCGCAATCAGGTTCAGCGTGAACGCGCATTGTTCTGCCAGCGCGACGGCACTGTCGATGGCTTCACGGAGCCAGTCGCAGTCTCCCGCGAGTTGCAGCATTTCGGTTCGCGAGCGTAGCCACGATCCCCCGGTGGGGTGTGTAGTGGGCTCGGCGGAATGCAGGTCCAGTCGGTCGTGCAGGGCCGCTTTGACTCCCGCGAGGCGCGCGGAAGCTGGGCTGGCGCATGTGGCCACGGCACTGGCGAATTCGTGAACGCCCGGGTGGCGCTGGGCGCATCGGTGAAGTGTGCCGTTCCAGTCGCTATCGGCTGGGTCCATGGTGAGCTGGTACTGGATCGCGCAGTTTTCAGCACCGAACAGGTGAACTAATTCGTCTGCGCGTTCCGCCCAGTAGCGGTCGATAATGACGACCCAGTTTCCTTGGGCGCGCTGGGCAACGGCTTCCAGTGGCGGGTAGTTCACCGTGTCCTTATCGCGGTCTGCCATCTTGGCTTCCGTGATGAGTTGTGACAGGCGCCGGTAGCCTTCTTGTCCACGGCACAGGATTGCCAACGGGTGGCCTTTACCTTCCGCGAGGGAAAGCTCCGCGCCGAACACGGTGTGGATGTGCGAGCCTGCGTGAACTTGCATGCCCGCCGGAACCTGCGAGCCTGCGTGAACCTGTGGACCCGCCAGAACCTGCGAGCCTGCGTGAACCTGTGGACCACATTCGGCGGGACTCTCCGCGTTTAACGAGTGGCCGTTCACCTGAGCGCAACGCTCCCCTGCGTTATACCCCGCAGCGCTGGTAAACCCTGTGTTGGCCAGCGGATCGCCGGCCAACCCAGCATTATGTTCCGCTACCGCCGTGGCGAAGCGCGCAGCCCCGTACATGCCATCCCGGTCCAAGCACGCGAGGTACGTAATGCCCAGCTCCGCGGCCTTAGCGACCATCGCTTCGGGCTGGTCAGCGCCATGGAGGAAGTTGTAGGCGTGACAACTGCGCAACTCGGCAAACGGTTGTGGCGCCGCCTTTTGGCCCGTGTTGAGATCTTCCCCACCGCCGCCTTTGCCAGCGCCGTCCGCACTTCCAGTTTCCCCACCACCGCGCCCGCTTCCAGTTTCTCCAGCATCGCACCCAACACCCCCGCTTGTACTTTGACGAGCCCCCTCACCCGCAGTCTCGTCGGTATGCTCTTCCGATCGCTGAGCCTTATCCCACCAATGAACCCGAGCACCGTCGCCCACCCCGTCTGCGACACCGAGTGCATGGAGCGGTCCGGTATCCACACCGGAAAGAATGCGTTCCAGGCGAGACCAGCTCAATGCTGCGGGATTCCCGAAGCCACGCGCCTGCCCCTCCTGCTGGGGTCGGCGCGCAGACGGACGGTTCCCACTCTCCTTGCTCACGGTTCACAACCCTACCCCCTTTAGAACACGTGATCTATTCAGTATCTGCAGCCTCTTCGCCTACCAATGCTGTCGCCTATTACGCAGAATGCGAGTGAGATCGCGAGCTCGCCGAGCGTCGAACGCAGCGGCCTCAATCAACACGCTCGCCAAATCAGCCGTGGCATTAAGGGCTTGATGAGCCACCTTATTCGCTAGTTTTTCCGCCACGCCAAAGTGCTCACACAACGCAATAAACCGCTTTCGACTGAGCCCAACTTCATTTCCACCGACCTCGAGCGCAAGTGTGCGATCACCATAGGGAACAGTACTGGGAATGTCATAGACAGGAGCTAACTCGTATCCGAACCCCTTATTTATGACTGAAACATTTTTGGCATGCATGTCCCCATTACCACTTAACCACGCAAAAGCCAGCTGGAGCATAAGATCACGGGCCGCCAGCCTAGGAGCCGCAACTACTGCCAACACTTGTTCGCAGACTTCTTCGAAGCTGACGTTGTATTTATCGGCTGGGTAAATACCGAGCAATTGACCCGCATCTTCCACCGGGTATTTATGCGGAAAGCATCCATCGAACCGCCGAACAACTAAGCCGGGCAATCCGTTTTTGTCGTGGACGATATCGGCATGGACGACACGTTTTTTCGCCATGGGCATTGCACGATAAGCCCGCAGGCAGGAGTATTCGTTTTCCACTAGTCCTGGATACTCCGGTGGGGATAGTTTCACGATAGCTTCACCGCCAACCGGCATTGCGATCGTGCGCGCTGAAGCCTTATCTTGAACTCCCGCTAAAGCATGCGGATCACCCACGCCAGCAGCAGCAAGGACCGGGGAAAAATCCACTCCGTCACTACTTAAATCAACACTGCCGGGAATGATTGCCGGCTCCCTCCCCTCTGGTAGCACTGAAACGTTTCCCACAGTGTTTTCCCCGACAGACAACAACAGTCCCAGATCATCATCGGCGGAAGTTTTCACCGACCGTTTTAGGGCACTTAGCCTCCGCCCCTCTGGCAACAACCCGGCAAAAAATGCCGGCAGCTGTCCAGGTGGCAACATGATGGGCGGCGCACCTTTCGGAAGGGTGGTCGCTATAGCTGGAAGGTCCGAAAGCTTATATTCCGTCAGGTACTGGAACGTCGTTCCTGTTCTATCCCTCGTAATGGTTGCGGCAAGAGTATCCCCCGCCCATACATTGGCAATCATCGCAGCGCCTTAGGAACATGCACTTGCACCGCGAACTCAAGCCCAATCGCGCCTAAAACTTGCACAGCTTTATCCAGCTGGATCGTCTGTTTACCCGCCTCAATAGCCCGAACCGTCCGTTCGGCGACCTGTGCAAGGTCCGCAAGCTCCTCTTGAGTCAGGTTCAGCTCACGCCGGCGATTCCGCACAGCACTTGCCAGATCCAGCACTCCACTCACCTACCTACCTATTAACCGAACGAAACTTCACACTAACTACCACGCACCACTACCGGCAGGAATTTGCCGGTTTTTCTAGTTAACCTTACGCAATACCAACCCGAACCCTAAATCCGGCACGATCATGCCCATTAACCAGACAAATGAGCCTCACCCCCCACCAAGGTGGCCCAATCCGACAAGCCAAGGCCCCGAAGATCGACGGCAACCTCAGCCCCCCCCCCACCAAGGTGGCCCAATCGGCACGAACGCGCCTATTGGGTTCTTTGCCGAACTCTCGACGCGTTTCCCCACCGTTGGGTCATGCCCGTAACGCACAATATCCCCAGCAATGCACTTTCCACCATCCCACGTGAAACCCCAATCTTGCGCAAATCCCGAAATGATCGCACGTCGGGGTGTTGTCTCAAAGACTTGAGAACGTAGATGTAGCCAGTTTCCTAATCAGCATCACCAATTTCAGGTATCCACAACAGTGGCACACACTAGTGTTTGACCACCGGTTTCGTACATGCGATTTGCGAGGGGATCTCGGTACATGGCCGATTCAGTGCCGTTTTCGAAAATCACGCTCCGGTGTCACCGTCCAGGCCGCGCCCGAGTTCATCACCCCATCGACCAGATATTCCAGCCGGTCGTAGATGTTCTCGCGCGCAACCTCGGCAGGAACCAGCCCGGCAGCAACTTCAAAAATATCCGCCCAGGTAAACGTCGAACGCTCCGCAATCACGGCATTAACCACCTGCGCCACCGTTGGCATCTCGGCATCATCCAGGCCGATAATCTCCGCACAACCGTTTTTCGCCTGACCCCGCTGGACACCCAAAGAGGAAGAGATTTCTGCGCGCAGTTGCGCCTGATACAACATGCCCGCCGCGCGTGCTTCGTGATACAAACTCACGCCATCAATCGTGCGGAACTTCCCATCCAAACTGCGCTGCTTGTTGTTGACCAACACATGCGCATGCACATGCGGATCACCCACCACACGAGGTGCGGTGCTCATACCGCACACCAGACAGACCAAACAACCCCTCCGCAATCATCCGCTTCGGATTGGTCGGATCAGGACGACGCGTATACACCCCGCATGCAACTCCAAATACCGCAACGCCGTAGCAACAGTCTTCTCGTGTGCGGCATCCACCGCCGTACGCACCCGCTCATCATCAGAAAGCCCCCACAACACCGACACACTTTTCGGCGTACACAACGTCATATCGTAGCCCGGCACACCACGGTCTCCAGGCGCCCGACCCAACGTCACACCACTGGGAGCCTGCGCGTGATAAAACCACCGCGTGACGTCCTTTCCCTCCACAGCCTGACCATTTTTCACACCATAGGTACGCTCCAACAACGGCTCAGCCTCAGGCACAACACTCACCACCCACGCGCGTGCAGGCTGGCGTCCATCCTCGGAATAATAAGCCTCAACGCCACGCGTTTCATCGACTGTCGACTCGTAGTAGGCGACAGATTCAGAGTGCAGTTTCGACAAGGTCAACACGACGTCTCCGCACACCTCCTACAACCGCACTATGAGCACATCGGCCAATCTCGCATGTTTACTGCAAATGTACCAGTGTTTTTTACTGCTTGCAGCAGTTGCGCTGCTTGTGTCAGTGCTGGCTGGGGCGATCGGTGTTTTGTGCGTGAGTGGTGGGGCGTTTTTCGTGCAGCAGTCATAGAGAACTGGGGCGTTGTTGTGCCACTTGCGCTAACGAAAAACGGTGTACAGGACGTAGCTTGGCGCCGGTCTCCACGCCCAAGGCGCGAACACGTTTAGTCGAATCAAGACAAGTGTGCGTCAGCGTCTGGAGCCTTACTCTAGCTCCTTCATGTGGAAGGCCTTAGCGACCAACTCCAAACGGCTGCTGGCATCAAAGGAATCGACGGCTACCTAGCAGCCTTTCCCAACGCACTACGCGGACTAGAAGGCAGGCGCCTGCGCAACGTTGTTGAAGCCGTGCACAGTGGCGTCTTGGAGGGCTGGCGTCCCACTGAGGAGAATGTCGCAGCCATTGCCCAGTCGCGTGAGCGTGGTCCGATGACCCCCGAGCGTGCCCAGGCGATCTGCGACCGGGTACGTGCACGACGCAACGACCAGAAACGCAATCGAGACAACACCCCCACCGCATGAGGAGCAACAGTGACGAAACAACTCACTGATACTCAGGCGTAAGAAGATGGCCCAGGCCGCCGCGCGCATCAGCAAGCGCACCCGCAAAGCCCTGCCTGACGAGATATATGCCATCGCTGGCGAACCCATCCCCGCTACGCGCAGAACATGGCGCACCACGCGCAGCACTTTGCGCGGACATCACGCCACTGGTTAGCTCTTAAGCGATGCCACACGTCGATTGTCGACGAGTGTGCCTGGCTCGGGGCGTGAGGAAAGTCCGAGGAGTTCACATCTCTTTCACGGCACGTCGCATCGCGCCCCCTCGCCCGGCCGCTCACCTATTCCATATATAACATATATAAGAAGAACAGATATAGCGCTGAATAGACTGTCAGTAGACAGCCATACAGAATAATTTCAGGAATCTTCCTGCATCTTTACAAGATTTCCCAACTGTTACTTAATTTTCCTTCCCGAAAGGAACTGTCTCACGCTAGGGTCATTTCTAACCATTCACCACAGCGGAAGATGACCCACCATGGCCAGACTATCTCGCATTATCTCCACCCTCCTGTTCACCCTCACTCTCGGCATCGACTTCACCCCGGTTGTGCAGGCTCAGCCCACCCAACCCCCGGCAACCACCAGCACACCAGCCGACAACAACGCCGATTACGTCGCACCCGGGCGCGAAGATCTCGAACCAGCAGAACCAGGCTTCGACGACAACAACATCGATAACCAAGCGGGCAAAAACTGGCACCCCACCATCAACCCCAAAAGCAAAGTCACCCCAGGACAGATGCGTTCCGATAAAGAAGAAATCCCTGGTGGCTTCACCAAAGAACAGGCCAACCGCGCCGAGGTCCAAGAAGCTAAAGAACAGGCCACACAGGCACGCTCTGGGATCCAGACTTTTGCCGTCATCGATACCTGCCGGACATACTGGCCCAGCCCGTTCAAAGTCTGCGGAAAGATCCGCGAAAAGTACGATTCTCTCGGTGGACCGCAAAGCTTCCTAACCTGGCCGAAATCTGACGAGCTGAAGGTTCCCGATGGAGTAGGACGACGTAACGAGTTCGTCAACGGGTTCATCTACTGGCACCCTAATACCGGCGCTCATCCGATCACCACGCACTTCTCTGTCGCCTGGGCACGTACCGGATGGGAACGTGGACCACTGGGCTACCCCACCACTGACGAATTCGGTCTGTCTGACGGTATCGGGCGCAAGCAATCCTTCGAACACGGTCACATCTACGGTTCACTGGCAGGCCTGGCCACAATCCATGGGGCGATCTACGACAAGTGGGTACAAACCGGAGCGGAGAAAGGCCCGCTTGGTTACCCCACAGGTGATGAAACAAAAACCCCTGACGGCATCGGACGGTTCCATAACTTCACCCGCGGGAAGATCTACTGGCACCCACAATATGGAGCACATAGCGTTGTGGGAGCACAGCAGTTGATCTGGGAAGCGAGCGGACGTGAGCAAGGTATCTATGGATACCCTACTTCCGAACAATTTTTGGACAGTAAAGGAAATGTTGTTCAAAACTTCTCAAAAAGTCGACTGGATCTAAGTGTGTACCTAGGAAACACCGCCACTACACGAGTGGGAGAGAAGCTACTTAACGATAAACTAGTTGCTCTTTATCCTGAGTTGGCCAGTGGGGGGAATGTGGAGATAGGCGCACGAAATGTCCTTGTCGCCAATGCAGAAACTAGAGATTCTCGTGTAGTGGGCGGAAAAGAGGTAGTGACAATCATTCCAGTCCCTAGCTACTATGTATATGACTGGCATAGAGGAAATCTAAACGACTACTGCACATCTAGCCCTGATGAATACTCTGGAGGAGTAAAGAATGCAGATTTCAGAGGACCTTGCGCTATTCATGATATGTGCTACCAGGCTGTTTCTCGAGGAGAAAGGACCCAATCATTTTGTGATGAAAGGTTCCACTCGCAGCTATTGCTAACCTGCGAAGGTGTATACTCACAATACAGTGGAGGTAGGTATCGGTGCGGAAATGTAGCCCAGGTTTACTATCAAGTCGTAAAGAATGCTCCTCATGATTTTTAAGGAATAATTAATTTGATAAAGCGCATTCTTTTCTTGCCGATCATTGAACTTATTCTTATTTCTCTGTCCTTGTTTGGCTTATCAAGATGGATCATAAAGACTTTTTATGACCCATCTTACGGTACGGAGAGCCAGTTTTTTGATTCCTTCAATCAATCTCTTGTAATAATCTCGGCAATTTCTGCCCTTTTGGGCATTTTTCTTGCGGTAATTGTCCCAAATAAAATCGCTACAGGGTGGGCGATCATTGCCGCTGGAGCGGTGGCTGTCGTACTTGTTAAAAGCATGGCAGACAATAGCCCTAACATTGGCGGAGGTCTCATATTTTTAGTCGGCGAAGTCCTCCTGTTGGCAGGGTTCTCCATGGTCGTTAGGTTCTATTTGATTTCTCTATTAAGATAATCCATACTGTTTGACTACTGCTATAATAGGTCAGATTATCCAAGTCCGCTATCGATATGATCGACCTGACCAGGGTCTCCTTAAGCCAAATCCGTAGTTCGCGTTGGCTTGCCAAAGCAGCTATACAGCGTTGTTCGCCCTATCTTCAAAACGTCGTGCGACTTCCGCTTTCGGTACACCAGCATCCACCCATGCATGCGCCTGATCAACCTGCTCCGCAGTAAGCGCGCGAGCACGACCTTTGTACACCCCTCGCTCGAGCAATCCCCTCGGCTTGACGCTCCCTAATGATTGAGCGTTCAAATTCCGCCACCGAACCCAGCAGCCCGAGCATCAGCTTGGCGATCGGGGTGGAGTCCTTCGAGTAGATCTGACCCTCTTTAAGAAACCGCACCGACACCCCGCGTGCAGTGAGGTCGTCAACGATGGAATACAGATTAGACAAAGAGCGGGCGAGACGATCCATCGACGTGACAATCAGCTGATCCCCTTGGCGGACATACCGTAGGGCTTCTTCCAATCCTGGACGCTGCCGCGTCGCACCAGTCATCCGATCTTCAAAAAGAGAAAAGACACCCTCTTTGCGCAACAATTCAGTCTGCCGCTCCAGGTTTTGATCCTTGGAACTCACACGGGCGTAGCCAACCTTTTCTCCAGACACAACCTCGGGCTGTTCGGAAATATCTAGAGGCAGCGACACATCTGTTCGTTTATCCATAAACCCACCCTAGCGAACAGGCGTTTTTGTAGTTCACAATATGTTCGTTTGGGGTATGGTCTATAGAACACTTGCGGAAAACAATGATCCACACTAAATTGAAAATAATCTAAACTTCGACAGCCAAAAGGATACTATTGATAATGAAAAGTCTATGGAAACCCACAGCTATCGTTTCACTAGTCACTGCCATGCTAAGCGCAGGGTATGCTGACGCGGCTGCCGTACCGGAACCTTCACTTCCTGAGCATGCTTCACCTCGGGTTCGTGAATCAGGCCAAATTTCTACTCAAAATAACTATACTCCTTATGCTTTTCCGGCGGTGATCCGGATAGCAACCTCGCGGCCTGCCTGCCTCGCACTAAGGAAAATATATGAAGCTGCCCGACCTGACCTTCCGAAACTTAAATGTAAGAAGTCGGGGCCAGTGTGGCATCTGGTGCGAGCTTAAATCTAAAGAAGGTAATTTCCCATGCGCCACCTGCCAGATGTTAACTGTATATACTCAGTAAAAAAATGTGAACCTAAAGAAGTGCAATCCATACTCAACGAAATTAATGTTTCCCCAGATCAGACACTGAGTGAGGTATTGCAAAATCTGGAAAAGCTAATCCTCACGAATAAAAAGAAAAAGATAGACAAAAATGCATTAGACTGTTTCGAAATCGCTATTGGTGAAACAATATTAAGCTATAAAGGCGCGAAATGGAAGAAGCTGAGCATAAGGTCATCCGGACTGGATGGATATGGCATTCTTCTAGGTGACGATACAGTAATTGTGCCAAAGATTATGCTCGAAGATCTAATGCAGGTTCAAAAAATCGGAACACTAGAGCTTTACCTAATTGGGGTTAATTGAAGATATTATGGTCTGACTGGACAGTGAACATCATCCTAATGTCTTTACTCTTCAGTTCCAGTCCAATGGCCAGGCAGCAACACTTCGGTCAAGACGCACCCGCCAAAGTCACCGCCCTGACCGAACCAAACGAAAACCAAGCCAACCAAAAAACCGGACGACCAGCCCTCTACGACAACGCTATCCCAACCGACTACCAACACAACATCGGCATACAAAAACGCACCATCAGATAAACACAAAAGGCCCGGCCGACGACACGCCGACCGGACACACTTTCTGTCCTTTAACCCCTACCTATTCAGACGGAACAAAACCTGGGGCACTTCGCGTGTTACCATCCGCTTAAACTTCACCTATAAAAAGCCTCACATACAACTGATCCGGATCTCACAACCCGACAAGTGCCATGAAGATGGCTCTACGATTCAGAGCGTGGATTGCTTCAGTGCTTTCTTATACAAATGGATCTTTTTGCATGCCCACTCGTAATGCGAGCTCGTCGCAGAGACTGCATAGGAACCTAAAGACGTGGTGCCGGTGAACGCAAAATGCTTCTTAGTGAACAGTTCCTCATCACTGAAGGGCTGGATTCGGGCCAAAATCTGCTCGTGGGACTTCTTCAAGAGCTCGAGAGCCTGCCCATAGGTCGTAGGATGGTGCTTATCACGAAACCCCTCGTTCATAGGAGCGTAGTTACTCCACGTGTATGGGGAAGGTAAGAACGGACGATCCTTGCCAGCTAAGTTGTCGTTGATCCAAGTCAACCAGAGTTGTTGCCACTCATACAAGTGAACGAGGACGTCTTTACAGTTCTTGTCACGCCGCCAGTGAGCCTCCGGCTCGCGATCAGTCAGCACTGACGGGAAGCTAGCTTCACGCGCAGCAGGCGGGAGTGATTCGACAAGCGCAACAAGTTTATCGAATTGCATGGTGGACGCAGCAAGCAGCTCATCTTTACTACGGGGTCTAGCCATAAAACAACCCTAAAGGAAATTGACGCTAATTACCCGCGATGAAATTAACAATAGCACTAATACTATTGTCTAATTTGCACCGAGCCTCTTCACTTTCCAATGCTGCCACTCGTTGCGCAGTAAACTATTGAAAGCATGTATTCCGTCAAGTTCTGAAACGCCGTTCCTATTCTATCCCTCGCAATGGCCGCAAGTTCCTCTTGAGTCAGGTTCAGCTCACGACGGCGATTCCACACAGCACTTGCCAGATCCAGTACTTCCACTCACCCATTTACCTATTAACCGAACGAAACTTCACACTAACTACCATGCATCACAACCGGCAGGAATTTGCCGGTTTTTCTAGTTAACCTTACGCAATACCGAACCGAACCCTAAATCCGGCACGATCATGCCTATTGTTTAGACAAATAAGCCTCAGCCCCCACCAAGGTGCCCCAATCGGCACGAACGTGCCGATTGGGGTCTATGTCAAACTCTCGACAAGATCCCCTACCGCTGGGTCATACACGTAACGCACAATATCCCCAGACATAATGAGTTGCATGGCCCGATCAATCACGGGTAGAGGCACCAAGAACCACTCGGTGGCATTAGCGGAACCCCCCACTTCATCCACTATCGCGGCGTCTAATTGCACAGCGGAAAATACCCGGTGTAAAAGGTGCTCCAATGCGGATGGACGCAGGTTGTAGGCCCGGTACGTTGCAACAACTTCCACGGGGGCCATGAGGTACGTAGGGCTTTTCTCCGCTCCAGCTATTCTTTTCTCGACCGGCCCTCGTGAAAAACCGATCTTGTACAAGTCTCTCAAGGAACGCAGATCAGGGTGCTGGCTCAACGATTTAAGAACGTAGATGTAGCCGGTTTCCTGATCGGCATCGCCTATTTCATTGTCCGAGACAGCGGTGCGAACTAGTGCTTGACCACCGGTTTCATATAGGCGATTTGCCAAGGATTCTCGGTACATGGCCGATTCAGTGCCATTTTCGAAGATCACGCGCAGGCGGGGTTTTTTCTCCCCACGATCGATCTTGGGTTCGTGAATTTCTGCAACAAAGCACATTAACCCGTTAATAAGGAAGAACCGGCCTTCCCGAATGCTGGTTTCCCCAGCAAAAGGCGCAACGGTCCAGCTGCCGTCCCCCAGACCGTGATGCTTAGCTTTAAAGTGATCTTCGAACACAGCGAAATCTTTAGCTTTAACCCGTATTGCGCGGTCACCATCGTCGATGGGACTTTTCCGTGTAGGCAAAGAGGACACATCGAAGATCTCCGCAGCACCGCCCAAAACATCGAAATCTCCATCAAGAAGATCTTCGAGCGATGACGGCGCGGGTTCAGGTTTCAACAAACCATGCTCGTCATGTGGTTTAAGCTCCGCCATTTTCGACTCGCTGCTACGAATTCCCACCAGCCGAGCGCCCAACTTCCGCTCAGCAATGTTGAGGGTATCGGGGCTAGGTTCGCGACCATTCGAAGCATAAAAGTCCGAGACCTCACGGAAAGCACGAACCAGCCGATCTACCTCTGTCACGGGCCGAGGTTTTACCGGCATCTCTAGTAGTCCGTCTGTATCGGAGGCAATCAGTTCATCGAGCTGGTCTGACAACGGATCGTTGTTCATTGCTGTGCCCCCTCGGCATCATCGGTCGCTGCGTGTTGCGCGGCAGCTTGCTCGGCGCGTCGCTCCGCGACGGCCTTTCGAACGACCAACAGCGCGTCGGCCATGCGCCGTTCCTCCGCATCCTCGCTCCTGCGTTCTGGCTCGCGTCCGTTGACGGACTTCCATGCTTTCACGCGCGGAATCAGCGCCATTGCTTCGTCTAGAGACATATCAATTCGAGTTGCGTATATGGAATCTGAGATGAGCTGCAGCACGGTTGGCGTGACCGTCTTAGACAGGATTTCAAACGCACGTTGGAACGGGTTGATCTTGTCGATCAGGTTGATATGCAATTCATCAATATTCACGAACTGGTGCGCCATCTGAATGAACCGCTTGTCACCTACTTCGCGGACTTCTCCGGATTTAATCACGGAGTCGACAACCACCCGCTGTCGGACTTCTTCGACTTCCGCTTCGGTGAGGTCTGGATATTCCTCCCGAATAATCTTCGGGATAAGCACCTTGTTGGTGGTCTCTGGATCAACGCTGCCAACTGCCGCTCTGGCGAAAGTGTCATCTTGCAGAATTTTCGCCTTGAGATCATTCAAATCTGTTTCTACGATCTGCCGAACACGATCTGTGGAGGGTTCTTTGAGGCCACCAACCTTTATGGTTCCGGGTTCGGTGGAATCGTCCCCAGAGGCTTTCGCCTTAAAGTTAAAGTTTTGAGCCAGTACTTGCTCCATCAATAGCGACGCCGTGATGGCTTTCAACATGTTATTTACCGAAACGGTGACCTCACTCTGTGCTGCGTCTGGCTCCGCAAGCAAGTTTGTGAACTGCGCATGGGCCTTACCCTCGGCATCGCGGGTGACTCGCCCAATAATCTGGATGATCTCCGTGAGAGATGCGCGATAACCGACCGTCAACGCGTGTTCCGCGAAGGGCCAGTCAAAGCCCTCCTTCGCCATGCCGAGAGCGATGATGATGTCCACCGCGTCCGGATCCTTCGAGGCCGTGGACACCAGATACGCCAGTGTGCGGGCGCGGGCCTTCTGATCAGTATCGTCCACAAGGTCCGCCACGCGGAGGATTTCGCCGTTGTCGTGACGGCGCACCAGAATGATTCCTGTGTCTTCTTCCTCCCCTACGCTCTCTCCTATCGTGTCGAGGATCAATCCCACTTCTTCGATCTTGTCTTTCGTCGATTCGCCGGAATTAACGTTGGGAATGTGAACGATCGTCTTCTTATCGAGGTCCAGCACTTCTCCGATGGAATCCGTGTATCGGCCCTGGTAGAAGTGATGCCCGATCCCTAACGATTTGAGGTGCTCGTAACCATTGAGCTGGTCGTAATAGTTGAACGTAACCGGCGTAAATTTCGCCTCATCCCCGGGCAATAGCACTGGCACGGCATCACCACGGAAGTAGGAGCCGGTCATAGCGATGATGTTCGCATCAGATCCAGTCATCACCTCACGCAGTAGAGTGCCTAGGCGACTGTTTTCCAGGTCGGCGGAAACGTGATGGAACTCGTCGATAGCAAGAACGGTGCCATTGAAATCTGCGGGTGTGAGCTTTTCAAAGGCGAAGCGCAAGGTTGCATGGGTACACACCACAATGGCATCTGGTCCTTGCATGAACCGGATGAACTCATTGACTTTGCTGGCAACGCTTCCCGGAGTGCACAGGTTATTGCGTGATTCAACTTCCCAATCAGCGAAGAAGCCGTGCTTCACTAACTCGGTATCGGCGAAAGATCCGCCAATGGAGCGTTCGGGAACGGCCACAATCACTTTTTTGCGACCTTGACTGAACAGCTTGTCCAATGCCACGAACATCAGTGCGCGGGATTTTCCCGAAGCCGGCGGTGCTTTGATCAGAAGATATTCAGCTGCGCGTTGTTCGTAAACTCGCTGCTGCATTTCCCGCATACCGAGTTCATTGGTGCTTACGGAAGTCCCCGCTTGCGCATACTCCACATTGACGAGGTTCTCCCGCGAGTGCCTACCCATTTTTGCTCCTACTTCTTAGCCTTACGCGAACGCTTGGCTGGTTTGGCCGCCTCTTCAGCGGCAATCATCTCCTCATACTTAGCAAACAAGTCAGACAATCGGTCTTCGTCGGTTTCGTACGGACGTTCGGAATACAGCCTGTCTACAAACCGGTCAATATCTTCATGCGCAGCCCGCAGATTCGCGGGCATTTGTTCGGGGTCGTACAACTGCGCCAGCGTCTTTTCGCAGTGGTATTCGCGTACATCCAGCACCCGCAGCGCGAGCTGCGCGAGCTTCTGCTTCTCTTCCTCCGAAAGCTCCCGCACAGGAAAATTGTTATAGACGATCGTATTGGAGTAGCGGTAGTCCGTCTTCATTTTCCCGCCGACAGCCCGAGCCCACACCATGTGCATCCGCGAGGTCAGCAACCCGAACAGCCAGGGTTCGGCGTCATACACTGCGTAGGCTGCGTTCGAAATAACCGTGTCAGGGCTCAGAAAACCCATCGGGATGTAGTCCCGGCGCTCGGAAGAGACGCTAGGAACGATGATCGAGTCGGAGGTGCCACCCTTTTGCTCTCTAAACGACCAAGGGGTTCCCGCTTTCCTGCGGGTGCCAGCGTCACGACTTCCAGAGCGCATGTTGAACACTCTTATAAACCGCTCAGCTAGGACAGGTATCATTTCTGCATCCTTTACTTGATCCGGGCGCACCCAAATGCAAAATCGATCTATGCCTCTAATAAATTCTTGACTTCCGAGAAGTCTTTTGAGGTACCGATCAGCATCCGTGCTGTTGGCAACTAACTCATCGCGTTCTTGCGTTGTGAGGAGCAAATTTCCCCCGTCCATCGGCATGTTGCCGAACTGCATTGCAGGAAAGCCAAGAGATAGTGGTTTCTTGGGACGGCGCGATATGAATAGGTTCTTCGCATCAGCAAGATAGCCATTGAGGTGCTGGACTTTGTTTCGAATTCCGTCTTGGTAGAGGTACTTCGGAGCCGACGACTCTGAACGGAGCCCGATGACGACCACAGTCACACCCGCATTGTTCTTTGCATTGTTTTCCCATTTAAACGAGTTGTACGCAAAACCGATCTCAACCCCTGAATCAAAGATCATGGGGAACATAAGCCCAACGTGTTCGCCTTGCACAACCGAATTGGTGGACACAAACGCAAGCTGGGCATCCGTCCCTGCGATATAGTCCGTGCCTTTGATAAACCACAGAGCGATGTAGTCGAGGTTCTTGTTGAAGGGGCGATCGCCAAAAACGAACGAGTAGTCCTCTTTCTGCTCGGGTTTTTGTTTCTTTGAACCGGCATACGGAGGGTTGCCGATCAGGTAGATCTCGTCCGTCCCGTTGTTCGGGCAGACCTCGTTCCATTCGATGCGGGCAGCGTTGCCAGCGCGGATCTGGCCGGTTTCCTTCAACGGGATCAGCGGGATTGCGATACCGAATTGCTCGCGGAACTCGCGGTTCATCTGGTGCTTGGCAATCCACATCGACAGGATGGCGACCTCTACCGCAAAATCGTCGATTTCAATGCCGTAGAAGTTCTCGATATTAATGCGCGACTCGTTGAAAAGAACGTCATTCTTACCTAGTTCCGTCTGGCGCTGCAAGATTGCATGCTCTAGACGGCGAAGCTCCTTGTAGGCGATGACCAGGAAGTTTCCTGAACCACAGGCCGGGTCGAAAATCTTTATGCGTGCAATACGATCCAGAAGTTTGGCCAGCTTCCTCGAATTGTCGAAGGCGGCCTCGAATTCTTCCTTGAGCTCATCGAGGAACAACGGCTCAATGGTCTTCAAGATGTTCGGCACCGAGGTGTAGTGCTGGCCCAGATTCGATCGCTTTCCTGGCGTCACGATCGCTTGAAACATTGAGCCAAAAATATCGGGGTTAATATCCAGCCAAATCTGCTTGCCTAACCCAATTAGCATTTCGCGAGCTTTCGCGGAGAAGCGTGGGACGGTCAGCGCGGCGTTGGAATGAAAAAGACGGCCGTTGACGTAGGGAAAACCCCGCAGATGCGCAGGCTTTTTGGCCGGCTCAGCCTCATCTAGCGCTGCGAAGAGCTCCCTAATGAACCCGGCGGTATCGGAGCCATCGTCTAAAGTGTGAGAACCAACTGCGTTAGTGAACTGATTCTCAGTGAAAATGCCCGTGTCCTCCGCGAAGTAGCAGAACAGCAGGCGGGTGAAGAAGACATTTAAACCATGCCGGTTTTTGGGGTCATCCAGGAGGCCGGGGTTGGCGGAAGCGAGCTCATCAAATAACTTGCCCATCTTTTCCGCAGCCCTGACGTCCGCGTGAGATTCCGCGGTGTACTGGGCTTTCTCCATTCCAGCCCAAGGAAGGAAGAAAGTGAAATGCTGATCGATCTCCCGCAGCGGGAAAGTTCGGTTTTCTGCTGTTTTCCAGTCGTAGGCAATGAGATCTTGATAATCCGTCACAATCACGAAACGAGGTCTAAACCTCACCGCTGTTGGACTGTGCCGCAGATCGTCTAGCTCCTCGAGTAGATCCCCCTTCGTTTCGCGGAAGTAGATCACGTTCTTTTGCGCAACCTCACGCTGTGGGTCATCGGCCACGTTCAGAGAACCATTACGCAGGCGGGTGACATTACCTTTGGAACGCCCATAAGCCAGCAGGAGGTCGAAGAAGAAATCCCGATCGTAAACCTCACGCCCCGCCAGAGGTTTTACCCGCTCCTCAATTGCCTTGAGACTCAGCCGTGCCACTTAACCCACCTTCGCCTTTCGATCACCCGGGATGGGGCTTTATTCTAGTGCTTCCCTCCCCCAGCATCGAGGTTAAACAGGGGGCACGACGAACTAAGACAACCCCCGGGCACCCCAAGCGCCCACACACCCCCAACGCCCACCCAATCCACCCTCTCCAATGAGGCAGACAGCTTAGGATAGACTAAGTTGTCCACTTGCGCGCAAAGTGTTATTTTGACCGCATTACGCTTTCGTGGCACCGAAAGCCGCCACATTGCGCCCACAGACCCCAAGAGGAGAAACCCATGTCCCTAGGACGCAAAGCCCTAGCAGCCGCCCTGGCAGCCACCACCGCCTTCAGCCTGGCCGCTTGCGGTGGCAATGATGAAGAAGCCATCAAGATCGGCACCACCGATTCCGACCAGAAGCAGTGGCAGGTCTTCAAGGAAGAACTGGACAAGGCCGGCATCAAGGGCGAGGTCGTTTCCTTTAACGACTACAACATCCCCAACCAGGCGTTGAAGGATGGCCAGATCGATATCAACAACTTCCAGCACATGAAGTTCCTGGCCGAGTACAACGTAGGTAACGACACGAACCTGGTTCCCGTCGGCGCCACCGAGATCGTCCCACTGGCCCTGTACTACAAGGATCACAAGAGCGTTGCGGACGTAGAAAAGGCCGGCGAGGTGGTTATCCCTAACGATTCCACCAACCAAGGCCGCGCTATCAACGTGCTGGTCCAGGCCAAGCTGGTCACCCTCAAGAAGGACGGCCTGCTGACCCCTACCCCAGCAGACATTGACGAGAGCAAGTCCAAGATCAAGGTCACCACCGTGGACGCAGCACAGACCGCGACCTCCTACCTGGATGGCAAGCCAGCCGTTGTGAACAACTCCTTCCTATCCAAGGCCGGAATCGATCCAAACACCGCCATCTTCAAGGACGATCCAAAGGCCGATGAGGCAAAGCCTTACATCAACGGCTTCGTGACCACCAAGGAAAACCAGAACAAGGAAGAGTTCAAAAAGCTCGTCGAGATCTGGCACTCCAAGCCAGTCCAGGACGCTCTCAACGAAGAGTCCAAGGGCACGTCCGTAGAGATCAAGATGGACGGTCCCGAGCTGGAGAAGATCCTGACCGAGACCCAGGACAAGCTGAAGGCCCAGAAGTAACTAAGGCCCAGAAGTAACACCACGTTAGGACCCCTCCTATGGCCGAAAACCTCGGCAACGCCGCCGCAGCTCGCCCCGTTGGCGCCGAAAGCGCCAACAACACGGCACGCACCTCTGGTGAACCCAACACCTCCACCACTGGCGCACCCAGCGCAGCTGTCAACGACACCCGTCAGAAAACCGGCACATCGGTCGAATTCCGCAATGTCCGCAAAGTCTTCAACCAAGGCAAGCGCGACATTGTGGCATTGGATGATGTCAACATCACCATCCCCGCTGGCTCCATCGTGGGCATCATCGGTTATTCCGGTGCAGGTAAGTCCACACTTGTACGCCAGATCAACGGGTTGGATCGCCCCACGTCGGGTCAGATCCTGCTGGATGGACAGGACATTGTGGGCCTGCCCGAATCAAAAATGCGCAAACTGCGCAGCAACATCGGCATGATCTTCCAGCAGTTCAACCTGTTCCAGTCACGCAACGTGGCCGGGAATGTGGCGTACCCGCTGGGGCTGCAGGGCGTCGATAAAAAAGAAAAGCAAACCCGCGTAGCCGAGCTGCTAGAGTTCGTCGGCCTGCAGGACAAAGGCAAAGCCTACCCCGAGCAGCTTTCCGGTGGCCAGAAACAACGCGTGGGTATTGCGCGCGCACTGGCGACGAACCCCAGCTTGCTGCTGGCCGATGAGGCCACCTCTGCACTGGATCCGTCCACGACCCGCGATGTGTTGGAACTGCTGCGCCGCGTGAACCGCGAGCTGGGGATCACGATTGTTGTGATTACCCACGAGATGGAAGTTGTGCGCTCGATCGCCGACCAGGTTGTCGTAATGGAAGGCGGCAAGGTCGTCGAGCAGGGCTCGGTGTACGAAGTGTTCTCCAACCCCTCCACCGATGTGGCCGCGAACTTCGTGGCAACCTCGCTGCGCAACACCCCCGACCAAGTGGAAAGCGAAGCGCTGCAGGCCGGCACTGGCCGACTGTTCACCGTCACCATGGCCGAGGGCATCGGTTTCTTCAGTGCCGTTTCCGCGCTCGACAGCAACCACGTCAGCGTGAATATCGTGCACGGCGGTGTGACCACGCTGCAGCAGCACTCGTTCGGCAAGCTCACTCTGCGGCTCACCCCCAAGGATGAAGAAGGCGAGCGCGCCATCCAGAAGTTCTACGAGACCATGTCCGCCACGACCGAAGTGGAGGAGATCCGATGAACCTCACCCACCACGCATTAGCTAACGACACTGTCACCAACAACACCGTGACCTTCCTGGCGAAGGGGCAGATGGATTGGGAGCGCCTGGGCCCAACGTTCACCAAGGCGCTGACGTCCACCCTGTACATGGTGTCCGTCACCCTGCTGATCTCCGCAATCCTGGGCTTGGTGCTCGGCATGCTGTTGTACACCACCCGCGAAGGCGGAGTGCTGGCCAACAAGCCGGTCTACTGGTTCCTCAACGTGCTGGTGAACTTCGTCCGCCCCATCCCGTTCATCATTTTGCTGACCGCGATTGGGCCGTTGACCGAAGTGATCGCCGGTACCCGCATCGGTACGGAAGCGGCCATCGTGGGTATGGTGCTGGCCGCAACATTCGGCGCCGCCCGTATCGTGGAGCAGAACCTGGTTTCCATCGACCCTGGCGTGGTCGAGGCCGCCAAAGCCATGGGCGCTTCTCCCTTAAGGATCATTTTCTCGGTGATCATCCCCGAGGCCCTCGGTCCTTTGATCTTGGGCTTCACCTTCATGTTTATCGCGATCGTGGATATGTCCGCGATGGCCGGTTACATCGGTGCTGGTGGTTTGGGTGACTTCGCCATCGTCTACGGTTACCGCGCCTTCAATGACCAAGTCACGTGGATCACCGTGGCCGTGATCATCGTGATCGTGCAGATCGCCCAGCTGGGCGGCAACTGGTTGGCGAAGAAGATCATGCGTCGCTAGTTCGCGGCACTAGACCGGCACTTTTCGGTCCTGGCCGGTCCTGACCGGCACTAGCCCGGCACTTTTCGGTCCTGCTCGGTTCCCTTCGGCCGGGGTCTGTGGGGAGCCGCCTGCCTCCGGGTGTTGCTAGCGCAGTGCCCTTGCTGCACAACTTTGGCCCAACCCGATAGCCTGACTGAACTTTTCAGTTAGGCTGTTTTTATGTTTGCTCACCGTACTACTTCCTTTTTTACCCGACGCCCCTCGCGCCCCCTCATCCCCATCATCCTTGCGGGAGCGCTTCTCACTGGGTGTGGAAGTACGCCTTCGGAGAGCACCGGCGATTCCACCACCAATAGTGCTACCCCCACTAGCGGTGCCGAGGGTTCCGCAACTGACGCTCAGGCAGCGGGTTCACCCTCTGGAGCGTCGCCCACGCATTCCACCTCGCCGTCGCCGGGGAAGCCCTCGCTCTCCTCGCCCGCCTCGCCCGAGTCGAGGGGCACCCATCCCAGTGCCGGCAAGGAATCCGGAGCCCAGCCGTTCCCCTCGTCCCTGCCCTTCGCCATGGAGCCCGTGAAAGGTTCGGAGCTCCGCGTTATCGAAGCCCGTATCGGGCAACACCGTGGGTTTGACCGACTTGTCATTGAACTGAGTGGACACGGGCGCCCGGGCTGGACGTTGAAGACCACTAAGCAACCTTTTGCTGATGGCTCGGGATTCCCCGTCGAGTACTCCGGCAAAACGGCCCTCGTTGTTGCCCTGCACTATATTTCGATGCCTCAACGGCTGCGCGATGGCAGTTTCTACGATCCACCGCTCAGAGGCAACGCCAACGGAAACGCAATCCAGTCCGTAAAGGATCAGGGCGCGTTCGAGGCCGTTCACCAATACGTCCTGGGCTTGCGCGACGAAAACCCCCGGTACAAAATCAACTACTTGCAGTCCCCACCGCGGGTAGTTATCGATGTGGAAAAAGGCTAGTGGTGCCTCTTTTGTTTTTGTTTTCTCGACGCCACGCTCTAGACGGTTTTAGATTTCCTCCAGCACTTTAACCCGCCAACCGCGTTGCTTTTTCGGGGCATCCCCGCACGAGGTCAGCACTTCAATCGGGTCGGTTTGGGTAAGGTGCGCCCGGAAGCTCCTCTGTGTGGGGAAATGTAGAACCTCCACCTTTACTTTTTTGGACTTGGCACCCTGGGAATCACGCACCACCTCCACCGTGGTCTCGTGAGTGGCGAAGTCGTTAAGTCCGGGCTCAATGCCCAGCCCCAGCAGTCGGCGGGCTACTTCCAGTTCGGCTACCTGCGCCGGTGGGGTGAGTGTTCCCCGACCACGGTTGTTATGGAAGGTCAGCTTGTGTGTACGAGCGCCGTCCAGCATGTACCGGGTTTCGTCGCTGGTCAGTCGGCCAAAGGAATAGTTGCTCGGCAGTAAAATCATGGAAGGCGCGAAGCGGTGGCCCTTGGTGTGGGAGGATTCCCACACTTCGTCGTAGTCTTTGCTGACCTCGGCGGCCACGGGCCGTCCGAATATCGCACAGCAGCGGTCGCGCCGGGCGTGGGTGCATATCAGCAAGATGTTGCGATCTACTGTGGTTGCCTGTGGGTTTACCCCGGGCCGGCTGAGATCCAGGTCCAGCAGCTGCCGCACGTCGGTAATCTGCATTTCTTCCAGGATCGGGGTGTACGGCTGGTCAGGGTTAAACCCGGCGCGCTGTGCATCCGCCCACGCGATGAACAGTTGGCGCGTGCCCAGCTGCTCGCGCTCTTGCCCCGCACGGCCAGGTCGGCGAATGAAGTGCAGCTCAGCTTTGTTGGTTTTGAGGAATTTTTTCAGTTCCCCCGCCAGTTCTTTGCCGAGCGCTTCACCGTCGAGGATGTCCTTGCCCCACCCGCGGAAATATTCAACTGCTAACACGAGTTTCGCAGTCTTCGCGGTACCGGGCAATTTCTCCGCGGTGGGTTTGGCGCACAGGTCTGCTTTCGCCACGGGAGTTTGATCAATGGTGGTTGCCAGCTGGTCGTCGTCGTTCTCCGTGGCTAGCGCCTTCGGCGAGGTCTGAGACTGGGGTGCTGTTCCCGCCACGGGGTTCCTCTTGGTGGACATAACCACTAGCGTACCTAGACCAGCGAGAAAACCTCATTATGTTGCCTCTATACATGGCACCAGCTCGTAACCCCACTGTGCTACACCGGCGCGCTGCCTTGCTGTGGCTACCTCAGTATGTTGCCTCTATGCGCCAGCGCGCTCCTTTACACACCAGCAAAAACGCTCCCGGTTCATCGGTACTGATCTGCATGCGCGCGTAACGCTTCCCCGCGGCCCACCATTGCTCGTCGACAGGCCACGGGCCAGCCCAACCGGTGATCGCAAAATTCCGCCCGCCCCACCGTAAGTGCTCGGGTTTTCCGCTGAGCACCCCTCGCCCCGTGACGTATACTGCCTGACCATCGCCATCCAACACCGTCACTCTTGCCGCTGGGTGGCGAGCAGAAGGTGCAGACAGTTCAT
Organism: Corynebacterium auriscanis; assembly: GCF_030408435.1. NCBI lineage: Bacteria > Bacillati > Actinomycetota > Actinomycetes > Mycobacteriales > Corynebacteriaceae > Corynebacterium > Corynebacterium auriscanis. The sequence continues at coordinate 2,124,885 of NZ_CP047046.1, forward strand.
CGGCACCTTTCCTAGCCGTTTTGGCTCCTATCACCGAAGGCAATGGCGCCAGCAGTTCACCGCGCCAGGATCGCGTACTGAGTGCCTTCACTTCCTCTGGGTCCTCCTCACCATAGGGCACAGTCACCACCCGTCCCGCCACGGCACGGCCACCACACGGAATCGGTCGCAGCACCGCGTTAATTCCGATCAATGCTTGTGCGCGCCCCGCCGCTGCTCGTGCCGCACGGACACCTTCATCCGGCCCTCCCCACAACCCAGGCATGATGCTTCCCGCCGGAACAGTTTCCACCGGTACCAGCTCAATCGCAGTAATGCCGACTGTGCCGTCACCGTCCCAATGGTCCCCGTCGAATCCATCACTCGCCTCGGGCTCACTGTTCCCGGCATACTCACTACGCCCGGCAATTCCGTCACGCCTAGCAAGCTCGTCTCCCCCGGCATACCCACCAGGCCCGGGGACTCCTTGAGTCCTTCGCGCGCCACGCATCCGGGTTATCCACCCGTCCAGCTGCCACCGCACGCGCTGGGCGGTTTCCTTTTCGTTCAGCGGTTCCCGGCAGCGCCACACTCGCTCAATTTCGGTTGGTCCGGTGTATCCCGCTGGTGCATTGATCCGCGCTCGCACCGCCAACCGCAAACACACATCACCTGCTGCGAATAGTTCTTCATGTAATCGCCCGGCGGCTTGCCGTGCCACGAATGCCGCGGTTTCCGTACTCGTGATGGGGCTTTCCACCTCATGCACCACCTGCATGGGCACTGTCACTTGGCGCGGAGCTACCTCTCGGCTGGGCTGGCCACTAGCAATGCGATGCCACTCCACCGCTTCCTGTCCAAACCGTGCCGCCACATCCGACCTGCGCAGGGCTGCAAAATCCCGCATCGTGGCCACACCCAGTTGTCGCAACGTCTCCATCATCTCGCGTGGCCCATGCAGGGCAGGTTCAATGCACAGCGCCTCGATCGGCAGATCCGAAACGAACTCTCCGGACTTCCCTGGCTCCACACACTTGCCCGCGCGCGCCGCCCACGTGGCTGTCACCAGGTCATCGGCCGTCCCCGCAAGGCAATCCACCTCTGCCCGTGCCGTCGCGTTCAATAGCAACTCCACCGCACGATCCTCATCGCCATAGAATTTGGCCAACGCATGCATGGGAAAAGCCAACAACCCCGCGCGCACAGTTTCGATATGCGCAGCTACGGACTCCAATTCCACCAGCAATTCCTCATGCACCGCTGCCTGTTGTGCTGGGTCCTCCGCCGCCACGTTCAACACAGGGCAGGCCGCGAGTGCATGACGTTGCTTCATCCCTGCCCGCACACCGGCCTTCCGTGCCGACGCATTACACGCCACCACCCGATGCTCCGCAATCACCGCCGCGGGCTGCAGCACATCCCAGCCCTCTGCCCGGCTAGCTGCATACACCGGCCAATCCGGAAACCATAGCACCGTCACCCGCTGCCCGCGCTGTCCCTTCTGCTCGCGTCGCATCTGTTGCCCACTCCGTCCACTCGGCTCTCGCCCCGCACTCCGTCCACTCGGCTCTCGCCCCACACCCCTCTCCCCCAACCGCTCCTGCCCCCTCTGCCCTAGCTGACCATCGCTCGTCTTACTCATTGCGCCACCTGCTCCGGCATCGCAGCCACGTCACTACTTTTACCCTGCACCGCCGTGCGCCTTCTCAGGTAACGTGCACTACTTACCGCCCGCTCAGCTACATCGCCCTTTTTATCCGACGCCACCCCGCGCTCCCCAGCCTCAACCACATCCCAGCTCTCGCCAATCACCGCATGTACTGTCCGCGGGGGCTGGGATTTGCCCCACGCTTTCACCGTTAATTCCACAGCCTTCACCCGCCCCGAGCCCTTCCCTAGCCCGCGCACACCGGTAATTTGCCAATTGACATGCAACCGCGCACCCGGCCACTGTGCACCACACACCACAAGCGCACATTCGCTCTTACGCAATCGCGCCTCAATGGGGCGCACATACGTCGGAGCCAGCCGCCCCGCAGCATCCATTCCATCCGAAGCCACCGGGTGATACAGAATCACGTCCATACCTTCAGCCAAAGTCCCGAGGACGGCAGCGGTGTGCGGCGTGGCGTCGGGAATAAAAACCACACGCTCTAAGTCGCCACCTGCCGCATCGATGGCTGCCAGCGCCAAAGAAGGATAGTTAACAATCGCCACACAATTGCCCTGTGCGGTAGCGGCGGCCACACAATGGATCAGCGCCGCAGGACAATTCTCGACCTGACTAACTGCTCCCCGAGCGAACCCTTGCCCAGCGAGCGCGTCACGTAACCACAACGGCACGTGCACAGAAGTAGGTTCAGCTATACCCGCCTGTGCTGCCGTTGCATTGGCCGAACCACCACCTTCAATCAGCTGTATTTTTGCACGTAGATCCTCGATAGCATTATCGAACGCGGCAGCATTCACCATGGCACGCTTCACCCCTCTCTTTGACACTGATTAATTTCATAATCGCTAACAAACTGGGATTGTTTCCGGCTTTATGTGTTGCCACATGCGTTTTTATGGCTCATGAGATGTGCGCCCATTCCCTACTTGCCACAGCTCATACTATAAAGTCGCTTCAGACAACGAAGGAGAAAAAGCGCTTCCGCACCCTCATTAATCGAACGTCCGTTCTCATTTAGAGATAGCGTAATCCCGCCACGTGGCCAGCGCAACCCTCGAGAACAAGCCCCCCACAGAGACCAACAGGTCCCCCCCAAAAAACCAGCCGAGTTTTAGCAGAGTCCGACAAACCCCACAGAGACCAGTACACCCCACCGAGTCCGACACCCCCCACTGAGAACAACAAACCCCCGCAGAGTCCCGCAGTGCCCCTTGCAGCCACCCCCTCGCTCGCCGATACCCGCACCGCAGCCCGATACCAGCCCTCACCGGCATTCACGAACCTTGCAGGCACCCCCTAGCTCGCCGATACCCGCACCGGCCATTATTGGTGCAGGGCAACCAGCAGATCTACAGTGAAAGGCATGAACGCTAGCGCCCCAGTCATCCAACCCCCACTACCCGTTCGCCTAGTTGGGTCCGCATTACTCGGACTTGCCGTCGCCTCCATGGCCACGCCATTGCCAAACGGAATCAAGGTTGTCATCCTCATTCTTGCTGTAGGTGGGGCCATGATGTACACATTCAGCCACCCCTATCGCCGCACTGTGCGCGCCGAGGTAGAAAAGCGCGGGGAGCGCTACCGCACGAGCGTTAACCAACTGATCCCCCTATTTCCACTATGGCTGGCGCTTATGATCCTGCCTGCATTCATGCTTAATTCGTGGATAGCCGCCCTGGTGATTACTATCCTCGCCGGCGGATACGCATGGATGGTGTACCCGCACATCGATGGCACCCAACACATTCGCCCGGTGGGGTCCGGCCGGGGTGGCGTCGATAAAAAATAGAGGCAGCGAGGGTTAAAACAAAGACCTCAGGCCGGGCCACAGCCCAACCTGAGGTGATAGAACCGGCCCATGACAGGCGCGGATCCCATAGGGCAACTACTTACCCAAGCTACCCATAGCCGAAGGGGAGCTGGAGGAAGAACCGGAGCTAGAACCACTAGGAGCGGCAGCCTTGGATACCTCGATCGGCGTAGCGTTATTGAAAACCTTGTAAGGGGTGATCGCAGAACCAACGCGAGCGCCCGCGCCGTGCTTGTACGTGCCCTCAGCAGAAGGTGCGCGGTAAGTGAAGTCCACAATCACTGGCTTCGAAGGAGAAACGAATGGTGCCTGAGGAATGATCAGTCCATCCTTCCAGCTCACGCGAACCTCAGTGTTATCACCGGCAGGAACTACCGCGTACTCGTTCTGCTTAAGTACCGCAGGGGAATCGCCGAGCAGGCCGGACTTAATGCGCTCAACCTTGGTGAGAGTGAAGCCCTTGGGCATGACATTAACGATCTCGTCAACACGGGTCTGATTATTACTCTTACCCTGAATCTCCACACGGACCTTCACCTCGGCACCTGGGGTGACCTTGGTAGCACCGAAAGTCTGCTTATAAACGTTAACGTTCCATGCTGGGCCCCCAACCTCGCCCAACAGGTCACGCTGCCCCTTCGGAACCTCCAAATCAGGCTTGGAGGAGCCAAGGGCACTGCCACCACCAAGGAGGCCACTGATGGATCCCATTGCATCGGCAGCGGATGCCACACCGGCTCCACCCATCGCGATTGCTGCGGATACGGAGACGGCAGTAAGTGAGTGAACGATCTTGCGGGTCATGTACAGCGACCTCTTTCTTATGTCAGAAGGGAAAGGCACAGCAATCCACAGTTGTGATCTGCACCACGTTCGACTCTGACAATACAACCCAAAAAGTTATTAATTCAATAAAAGGTTTTGTTCGAAAGAGAAAACCATATACTTCCCCCCTTAAGGGGGTAAGGGTCACATCAACGTGGTTTTACTCCCACTCGATCGTTCCCGGCGGCTTGGAAGTGACGTCCAAGACCACGCGGTTAACTTCCTCCACCTCGTTGGTAATGCGGGTAGAGATACGCTCCAGAACCTCGTAAGGCACGCGGGTCCAGTCGGCTGTCATGGCATCTTCACTGGACACCGGACGCAAAACGATCGGGTGACCATAGGTCCGGCCATCACCCTGGACACCCACCGACCGAACATCGGCCAGTAGAACTACTGGACATTGCCAGATGACGTTATCCAAACCCGCGGCCGTGAGCTCTGCGCGGGCGATTGCATCTGCCGCACGAAGGGTCTCCAACCGATCTTCCGTGACCTCCCCAATAATGCGGATACCTAGGCCGGGACCCGGGAACGGCTGGCGAGCGACGATTTCTTCTGGCAGGCCCAATTCACGACCAACCGCGCGAACCTCGTCCTTGAACAGCAAGCGCAGGGGTTCGACTAGTTCGAACTCCACGTCGTCTGGCAGACCGCCAACGTTGTGGTGACTCTTAATGTTGGCGGTACCACTGCCCCCTCCAGACTCCACGACGTCTGGGTACAACGTGCCCTGAACCAGGAAATCTACCGTGGAGCCGTCCGGTGCCGATTCCAAAACCTCGGTAACCGCACGCTCGAAGGAACGGATGAACTCCGCACCGATGGCCTTGCGCTTTGCCTCTGGTTCGGTCACTCCAGCCAGCTTGGCTAAGAAGGCCTCTTTCTCGTGGGCAGTGACTAGCTTCGCGCCCGTCGCTGCCACGAAGTCCTTCTCCACCTGTTCGCGCTCGCCCTGGCGCAGCAGGCCGTGATCTACAAACACGCACGTCAGGCGATCACCGATAGCGCGCTGTACCAGCGCCGCCGCTACAGCGGAATCCACACCACCGGACAGACCACAGATGGCACGGCCTTCGGGGCCAACCTGCTCGCGTACTTGCTCAATGAGTTGCTCAGCAATGTTGCCTGCGGTCCACGTGGGCTGCAAAGCGGCGGTGTCCAGCAGGAATCGGCGGAGCACTTCTTGTCCCTTGGGAGAGTGCAGAACCTCTGGGTGGTACTGCACACCGGCCATGCGCTTTTCGGGGCATTCAAACGCCGCCACAGGTGCGCCTTCAGTAGTGGCGGTCACCGTGAACCCCTCAGGCGCCTCCGAAACAGAATCACCGTGGCTCATCCACACAGGCTGCGTGGCACCCATGCCCTCATGCAGTTGTCCGCCGCGAATGGACATATCCGTGCGACCATATTCCCGTAGGCCCGTCTTGGCCACGGTTCCGCCTAGCGCGTTGGTCATAGCCTGGAAGCCGTAGCAAATGCCGAACACGGGGATCCCCAGATCCAGCAGGCCCTCCTGAAGTGCCGGGGCACCGTCGGCATACACGGAAGATGGACCGCCGGACAGGATCAGGGCGGCTGGGTTTTTTGCCTTGACCTCTTCGGCGGTCATCGTGTGCGGAACAACCTCGGAGTACAAGTTGACCTCACGCACGCGACGGGCGATCAGCTGGGCATATTGCGCACCGAAGTCGACAACCAGGACTGGCTGTGGAGTGCTGGGATTTTCTGTCTGAGTCACGTGTAACACCATACCTAACTAGAAAACGAAGCCCGTCTAGCGCTCTTGGAACTTAGTTTTGTACCAATTCATTGAATCGGGGTGGAAACATAGCGCTAGGCTCACCAAGGCCAGCAGCCCCATGGGAACAGCCAGCCACAGTGCACCGGATTTCACCACGGTCACCGTGATCAGCGCCAAAATCACATTGGTCAGCACGAGGCCCGAATGCCCGAACGTTTTGCCTTTGATGATCAGTCCACCGAAGACAATGAACATAAGGAAGTACAACCCCACCATTACTCCGGTTACGGGGACATTCATTTCCACGCCGGCGTCGCCCTCAATAGGACGGTAACCCGCGTAAAGCGCAACGGCGCCCACCAAGCCGATCCCACCGATAGCGATTGCAAGCATCGACAATGCGGCCAGCGTGGCTGGCAGTTTCGCCGTCAGCCGCATCCACACATCTTTCACGTTGTAACGCGCCCCTATACTCGAACGGCCAGCTCGGCCTTCTGGAAACTCTTCAAATCCGTGTAGCCACACTTTGCCATGGAACGGCGCAACCCACCGACGAGGTTCTCCTCACCCCATGGGTTCGGAGTAGGGCCGAACAAAACCTGCTCAAGGCTGAGGTCCGCGCGGGGTTCGGTGGGCAGCACCTGGCCACGAGGTGCCTTCGGGTGCGCCGCCGTAGATGGCCAGTAAACACCCTTGCCACCCGCGGTCCGAGCCGCTGCAAGGGGAGCTCCCAACGCCACTGCATCCGCACCGCACGCGATGGCCTTGGCAACATCACCGGATGTTCGCAATTCCGAATCGGCAATGACGTGCACATACCGGCCACCGGTTTCATCCAAGTAGTCGCGGCGCGCAGCTGCGGCATCGGCGATCGCCGTAGCCATGGGGACATCGATGCCGAGGCTATCGTTGTTGGTTGTTTCGCCAGATCCCACAACGACGCCCGCTGCTCCCGTGCGCATGAGGTGCATAGCAGTCGTGTAATCGACCACTCCTCCGGCGATGACGGGAACGTCCAGCGAACCGATAAACTCACGGAGATCGAGGGGTTCGCCATCGCGATGCACATGCTCCGCGGAAATCAGCGTACCCTGCACGATCAGCAGGTCGATTCCACCTTTGATGATCGCGGGCGCCAGCTGACGAGCTTGCTGCGGAGATACGCGAACACCGAATTGAACGCCCGAATCGCGAACGATCTGCAAGCGCTCGGTGAGTAGATCCAGATCCAGCGGTTGCGCGTGCAGCTTCTGCAGAACTTCGTTGCCACCGCACAGGTTCCCCGTCAGAGCGTCCTCTAGGGCCCCCGCGGCGTCGATAACCTGCTGCAACGCACCGTCAAGATCCTCAGCTCGCCCCCACAAGCCTTCAGCGTTGATGACCGGCAAGCCACCCAGGTTGCCAAATTCAATGGCGAATTCCGGCGTGACCAGGGCATCGGTAGGATGCGTCATGACGGGGATGCCGAAGTTATAGGCATCGATCCGCCACGTCGTATCTACATCGTGCGACGACCGGGTTCGCCGAGTGGGAACGATGTCGATCTGATGTAGGCCGTAAACACGTCGAGCGGAACGACCCCGGCCGATATCAACGTAATCCTGCATGGGTTTGTCAGCTTCCTTTGGCGACTAGCGATGTGAGTGAAAAACTAACGGTTTGGATTATAGTTGGGGGCTTCCATGATTCCCTGCACATCGTGTGGGTGGGATTCGCGGAGACCAGCGCCGGTAATCTGCACGAAGCGAGCCTTGTGCAGGTCGGCGATAGTAGCCGCACCGGTGTATCCCATAGCGGCACGCAGACCACCCACATGCTGGTGCAGGATGCTCTCGATAGAACCGCGGAATGGAACGCGGCCCTCAATGCCTTCTGGCACCAGCTTCTCTTCAGATTTCACGTCGGCTTGGAAGTAGCGGTCCTTGGAGTACGAACGCTTCTCACCGGTCAGGCCACGCCCCTGCATGGCGCCCATCGAGCCCATGCCGCGGTAACGCTTGTACTGCTTACCGGAGACGGTGACGATCTCGCCCGGGGTTTCCGCAGAGCCAGCCAACATCGATCCCAACATGACGGCAGATGCACCCGCGGCTAGAGCCTTGGCGATGTCACCGGAGAACTGCATGCCACCATCGGCAATGATGGGCACACCAGCCTTATGAGCTGGAACGGAGGCTTCCATGATGGCGGTGATCTGCGGTGCACCAACACCCGCGACCACGCGGGTAGTACAGATAGAACCCGGGCCGATACCAACCTTAATAGCATCTGCACCGGCATCGATCATGGCCTGCGCTGCTTCGCGGGTCGCGAGGTTGCCACCGATGACGTCCACACGGTCACCGAATTCCTTCTTTACTCGAGCAACCATGTCCAGCACGCCCTTGTTGTGAGCGTGGGCGGTATCCACAACGAGGGCATCCACACCCGCGTCGACCAGCTGACCAGCACGATTCCATGAATCCGGACCCGTACCAATGCCAGCGGCGACCACCAGTCGTCCGGAAGAATCCTTAGCGGAATTCGGGTATTGCTCGCGCTTGGCGAAGTCCTTAACCGTGATCAGACCGGTCAGCTTTCCTGAACCGTCCACAATAGGAAGCTTCTCAACCTTGTTTTCACTGAGCAAGCGCAACGCGGCCTCGGTAGAAACACCCTCCTGAGCAACAACGAGGGGAGCCTTCGTCATGACCTCATCCACACGGCGCTCAAAATCCGGTTCAAAACGCATGTCGCGATTAGTGATGATGCCGACGAGCACGCCTTCTTCATCCGTAACGGGCAGACCGGAGATACGGAAGCGGGCACATAGCTCATCGACTTCACGAATAGTCATGCCGGGAGAAGCCGTTACTGGGTCAGTCACCATCCCTGCCTCAGAACGCTTGACGATTTCGACCTGCTGAGCTTGATCCTCGATAGAGAGGTTACGGTGCAATACACCGATGCCACCCTGGCGGGCCATAGCCACCGCCATGCGGGCCTCAGTAACGGTATCCATTGCCGCGGAAGCGATGGGGATATTCAGCTGAATGTTGCGGGTAAACTGCGTAGAAGTGTTGACCTCCGATGGAATCACATCGGAGGCATCTGGAATCAAGAGCACATCATCAAAGGTCAATCCTACGAGGGCGACCTTGTTGGGATCATCTCCACCGGTGGATACTGGAAGATGGTTAGTCATAGGGTGAGCTTGCCTTCCTCATTACATCGCGCTGGGTATCCTGACTGCCTCTTAGGATAACCCCTCGATCGACAATTCAGTTATTCGTAGGTGTGCGCAGAAGGTACGGTGTGAGGTGTGAGTACCAACAACTTCGAGATGCCCCCGGATCCTTTCGCGGACGATCCCAATGATCCCGCCTCGTTTCTTGAACCCGATGAGGAATTCGCTCCCCTCAGTTCGGAAGAAAAGTCGGCACTCAAGCAAGACCTAGCCAACGTGCGGGAATTCCGCGCAATGCTGGAACCACGTGGGGTTAGGGGGATTACTATGCTGTGTGAGGATTGCGAAGAACCCCACTTTTATGATTGGGAAATCATTGTCTCCAACTTGACCAGCATGTTGGAGCATAACTCCATGCCAGTTCACGAACCCAGCGCGAAGCCAAACCCCGATCTTTACGTTACGTGGGATTACTGCCTGGGTTATGCCGATGCGTGCCGCTTTGCATTCCGCATGGGACTTGGTGGCTTTTAATAGCTTCTGATCTTAAGCTCGCACCGCAGCTGCCCCAATGAGGGTGTTTTACCTAGGATCCACGCGGCGGGTGCTGCTGCCCCGGCGCCGGCACCGGAGCTGGCGCCGGTGGCTGGGTCATGGACTTAGGAGTACTAGTATCCGTCGGTGTCTTCGACGTGCTGGTGGGCGATCCACCCAACATCGGTGCATTCAATCCTGGGATCTCAGGCTCAGTAAACTCACCATACGCAGGGTGCTCGCCACCATCCTTTTCACGCATCTTCTGGGCGACCGCCGGTGGAGGGGTATAACCCGGCAACCTGGTTACCCTGGGATCCTCCAGCGCCTGGTTTAATCCGTCGGACAATTTCTCGGCATCCGTACGGCTCTCGGTGGGGTTAACTTCAGATTCGCGACTCTTCGTGGGCGATGGGCTTTCCTTGTGGTGTTTCCTATCGCGCATTGCAGGGGCTCCTTGCCCCTCCCGGTCCGCTTTGCCTGAATTAGGCGATCCACTAGCACCATTCGTGCCTTGACCCGACCCATTCGTAGCCTGCGGGGACGTCTGTTCCGAGGTAACGTCACTATCCGGGCCAGCCTGAGTGATCTTATGCCCAGTTACTGGCTGGGAGTGCTGATAGGCGGCGTAACCCAACCCACCCACGGCAATCGCAGCAGCCACCCCGCCCGCGATGAGCAAGGTGGTCATGGATGCCCCACCTGCAGCAGCTACATGTGCGCGGCGCTTCCAACGACGCTTGTTCTTAGCAGCAGCGGCGCCCGCAATGGGAACCACAGTTTCTTCGGGCGCATCGCCGTCAATATCGCTTGTATCAAGCTGCGGCGCAGGCGGAATAGAGGTGTCCGCTTCGCTGCGAGCACGAGCTAGAAGCTCGTAAAGAGGATCACAGTGTCCCTGCTCAAAGACATTTTCACCGCGACCGAGGGCGTCGACAATGCGGTCTACCGCCTGAATTTCCACGAAGTCGTCCCCCGTCCCGTGAAAATCGTCGTTGTGAGTCATGCTCAGGGCCCTTTTCTCTAAGAAGTGTCGTCCGGATTATAAGCGAAGCTCTCGCACAATACGCCGGCTTTTTAGTTGTATCCGTTTTCCTCGATGTGCTTTCGAAGTTTCGCGAGAGCTCGGAATTGAGCTACGCGGACTGCTCCAGCGGACATCTGCAAGATGTCTGCGGTTTCCTCGGCCGAATAACCACCGAAAACGCGCAAAGTGACAATTTCTCGTGCTTTGTCACCTAGCAAATCGAGTAGTCCCGCAACTTCGTTACAGGCATCTAGCTCTAAAATCTCCCCTTCAGGTGTGCTATCCATCACCTCGATATCGGGCACGTCATCAGTCGGTTGCAGATGGTCGCGACCGTGGGCACGGCGACCATCCACCACCTTGTTCGCCGCAATGCGATAAACGAAGGCCATAAAAGGCAATCCTTTATCCTCGTAGTTCGGCAGTGCCCGAGCGACCGCAAGACAAACCTCCTGGGCAATGTCATCGGCCGTTGGATACTTGTCTCCAGTCACACGTGCACGGCAGTAGCGGACCACGGGCGAGTGAATGAGGTTAATTACATCCTGGAGAGCCCTTCTCTCCCCCGCAATCGCACGGGAGACAGCTGCCTGAATGGCAGTGTCTAAATCGTGTGCTGCGGTCATTGAGTGAGGCGCTTTCTACGTTCAGATGCCGGCGAGTAGAAAAAGTCGCCGGCATTCGTGAGGGGTTGGTTTCAAGGTGGGATTTCGGTTCCGTATATCCGAAAATATCACACTCCAACTTCACCGCCGGCGTTCAGCGAGTACTCAGCTGCGCTCTGTACTGCCTCTCCCCACACGCTGCGGTCAAGTTAAATCTGGGCGATCACCTCAAGTTTTCACCCCTTAATGGGTAAACTTCGGCGCAGCACAGATAAATTAACTCATCGTTCACATCGCTATATATTCACAGGTGAGAGAACATGGGACGACTCCCTACTCCACCTTGTGGCTACTCGGTACATACTGAGGGAACCAAAGCTTTACTTGACGTTCATCTGCGCGGGCGAACCTACCCCTCGTCATCAAGTTGCACAGCAATGCGAGGAGAGCTAAGCCACATGCCACAGCCAAACCAACTTCCAGGACCTACATCTTCCTTCTGGGAGTGGCAGCTGAAGGGTTCCTGCCGCGGTGCGGACTCGTCCGTTTTCTTTCATCCGGATGGCGAGCGTGGCCGTGCGCGAGCTATGCGTGAACAACGCGCTAAGGCCATCTGCAATACCTGCCCAGTCATTGAAGCCTGCCGAAGCCACGCCCTCAACGTTGGCGAGCCATACGGCATCTGGGGCGGCATGACCGAATCCGAGCGAGACGCGATCCTGCGCCCAACTGCTCGTAATAGGGGCCGACGGATGGGAATGACTTCTCGCCGGGCCAGCTAGCACCCAGTCCTCGCCCGGTATTGGGCCCAGTTAGTTTTCAACCGCGGTTGATTCTCAGGGTATTTGTTTCGACATCCCCTCGATGATTGCCGAACGCGGGTGGCTTCTCGTCCCTTAACGCACCAAAACCCCGCTCCTCCTTTTCACGGGAGAAAGCGGGGTTTAACCGTGCGGTCCGTGGACCTATTCGTCGGGCTCATGACTCATTCATGGCCGACAGGGAAAGACCTAGTGGTGGTGGTGCCCGTGTCCAGCATTAGCGGCTGGCTTTTCAGGCTTATCAACCACTGCGGTCTCGGTGGTCAGAACCATGCGTGCAACGGAAGATGCGTTCACCACAGCGGAGTGGGTTACCTTCACTGGATCAATGATTCCCTGCTCCAACAGGTTGCCGTACTCCAGTGTTGCAGCGTTGAAACCGGAGCCATTTTCCTGCTCGGTGATGTGTGAAACGACCACAGCACCGTCAAGACCAGCATTATCCGCAATCCAGAAAGCAGGGCGACGCAGAGCCTTAGCCAGCGAACGCAGGCCGATGGCCTCGTCGCCCTCGGCATCCCCAGCCATCTCGTCAATGCGAGCAGCAATCTGTACTAGGACAGATCCACCGCCGGCAATCACACCTTCCTGGGTGGCGGCACGTGCAGCATTGATAGCATCCTCGATGCGCAGCTTGCGCTCGTTCACCTCGGTTTCAGTGGCGCCACCAGCGCGGATCACTGCTACACCACCGGACAGCTTCGCCAGTCGCTCTTCGAACTTTTCCTTATCCCACGTGGAATCGGTGCGCTCGATATCGTTGCGAATCTGGTTGCGGCGCTCTTCAACAGCCTCTGCGGAACCCGCGCCGTCAACGATGACCGTCTCATCCTTGGTGACGGTGATCCGGCGTGCGGAGCCCAACTGCTCCAGGGTGGCCTCGGAGAGGTTGTGTCCCAGCTCCTTATCGATGACGGTGGCACCGGTAACGATGGCCAAGTCATCCATGAACGCCTTGCGGCGGTCACCGAAGTAAGGGGACTTCACTGCTACAACCTTGATGGACTTACGAATAGCGTTGAGCACCAGCATCTGTAGTGGCTCGCCATCGACGTCCTCGGCAATGATCATGAGCTGCTTGCCCGACTTGGCAATCTGCTCCAAGATCGGCAGGAAGTCTGGCAGGGAGGAGATCTTCTCTCGAACCAGCAGGACAGCAGGGTTTTCCAAAACAGCGTGACCGGTCTCGGTATCCGTCACGAAGTATGGGGACAGGTAACCCTTGTCGAAGGAAACACCCTCGGTGACGATGGACTCGTCCTCGATGGACTGAGACTCTTCGACGGTCACTACACCGTCCTTGCCAACCTTGTCGAAGGCATCGGCAACCATCGCGCCGATCTTCTCATCACGAGAAGACACGGTGGCCACATTGGCCACTGCTGCACTATCGGCTACTGGCTGCGCCAGCTCCTTAAGCAGTTCGACGACGCGCTCGGTTCCAACCTGAATACCGCGGTTCAACGCGATCGGGTTGGCCCCGGCAGCAACGCTGCGCAGACCTTCATTGATGAGGGCCTGAGCCAGCAGGGTTGCAGTGGTGGTGCCGTCGCCAGCAATATCATTGGTCTTAATGGCGACGGACTTCACCAGCTGGGCACCCAAGTTTTCAAATGGGTCCTCAAGGTCGATGTCTCGGGCGATGGTCACACCATCGTTGGTCACCAGCGGGCCACCGAAAGCCTTGTCGAGAACCACATTGCGACCACGTGGGCCGAGGGTTACCTTGACTGCATCCGCGAGAGAATGCACGCCCTTTTGCAGACCCTCACGGGCCTCTTGATCAAAAGCGATGAGTTTGGACATGCGCGCCCCCGCTTACTTTTCGATGACGGCGAGGATGTCGCGCTGGCTCAGCAGCAAGTACTCTTCGCCGTTGTACTTCAGCTCGGTGCCACCGTACTTGGAGAAGACAACGGTGTCGCCTTCCTTAACGTCCATTGGAATGCGATCGTCATCGTCTGCCCAACGGCCAGGACCCACGGCGATGACAGTAGCCTCTTGTGGCTTTTCTTTTGCAGAATCTGGGATGACCAGACCGGAAGCGGTAGTCGTCTCCGCCTCAACGATCTGCACGAGGACGCGGTCCTCCAGAGGCTTGATGTTTACGTTAGCCACGATGAATACCTCCAGTATTCGGGTTCTTTGCGATTGTGCCGGTGTGTTTTCCGCGCACAGCCGTCGTCGCGGGTGAACAACTGTGTGTCAAACAACCTATCTGGCACTCTACCCGCGTAGGTGCTAACGCTCAACCAGAGCGAGTGCTAACTCAGTCTAAACGCCACGAGTCAGGTTCACGACGGCATCGTGCCACAAGCGAAATTCTTCCGGCTGATCCTCGCGGTAGTTCTCAACTGCGCGAATACCGTTTTCGATGGATTCGATCTCATCATCGGTAAGATCGCCACCTTCTTCGCCAACGAACAACACTGGCCCCAAGATCGCCCGGGTTGGATCGGAGATGAAGCGGGAATCCCCAGTCTCGCTTTCCTTGCGCCCCATGCTTGCCAACGGATTTGGTTCAAGGACATCCGCCTTCTTGGCGTCGTCAGAATATACGGCAGCCACGCGGGTGCCGGTCTCGTTGAATACGACATGCAGCTTGGACTGGGCGCCTCCGCCCAGTAGTTCAGCAGCCTGAGACAGATCGGTATCCACTTCCTGCGCTTGCAGGTCAGGGGTAACAAGGTAGCAACGTGCCATTATTTTCTCCTTACATGGAAAGTCACGGCTAATTGTGCCAGCAAAACTCTCTTCGCGCAGTGCACAGGGAATTCACGCACCCACCCCTTTGGAACGTCGACCTCCACAGCGCAGCACGCCTCTTGCGCTAACGCAGCACTGCCCCATCGTTTAGGCAGCACCCCTCTTGCGCTAACGCAGCACTGCCTTGCGTTTAGGCAGCACTCCGCGTGGACCAGCGCAGCCCTCTCCTCGCCCTAACGCAATACTTGCGGAACCTCGACCTCCAGCCCAGGGTCCGTTCCCACGGTCAGCTCACTGGCTTCAATCCCATCTTTCGCCAAGTGCGCCGCCAGCGCCGCCACCATAACACCGTTGTCAGTGCATAGTTTCAACGGTGGCACGTGTAGCTCAACACCCGCGCTCGCACATCGCGCCGCTGCCAATTCACGCAAGCGCCGGTTGGCAGACACGCCACCGCCTAGAAGGAGCACCTTCGCACCCTTATCGGCGCAGGCACGTAATGCCTTCTTCGTCAGCACGTCCACAACAGCCTCTTGGAAGGACGCACACACGTCCTCCACCGGGATCGTTTCCCCAGCTGCTTCCCGCGCTTCCACATACCGGGCCACTGCGGTTTTCAATCCGGAGAAGGAAAAATCGTAGGCGGCATCCTGCTGTCGCATCATGCCTCGCGGGAACTGAATAGCTTTCGCATTTCCTTTGTGCGCCAACCGGTCGATGATCGGACCACCCGGATACCCCAGACCCAGCAATCGAGCAACCTTGTCATAGGCCTCACCGGCTGCATCGTCGACCGTGCTACCCAACTCCTTCATGGGCTTGCCCACGCCATTGACGTGCAAGATCTGCGTATGTCCACCACTGACCAGCAGTGCGATCGCGTTATCGAGGGTGTGAGACCGAACCCCAGGAACCAACGTGTCCACCGCAACGTGTCCACCCAAGTGGTTAACCGCCAAGAACGGGACCTCCCACGCGGCTGCATACGCCTTCGCAGCGGCAGCACCCACCAGCAACGCACCCGCCAACCCGGGGCCAATCGTGGCGGCTACGGCATCTGGCTTAATGAAATCCGGCTCGACCTCACGCGCTTGCTGCAGGGCTGCTTGCATGGTCGGTTGCATGGCCTCCAGGTGCGCCCGCGATGCGATCTCGGGTACCACACCCCCGAAACGCGCGTGTTCACTCATGGACGAAGCCACCTGATCAGCAAGAATGTGCAAATCTGGCTGCTCGGGATCATCTTCGCGGTTGATACGAACGATGCCTACGCCGGTTTCGTCACACGAACTCTCGATGCCTAGAATTACGCTGGCACCTGCTTGATGATGTGTTCCCTTCGCACACATCGTCGGCGACGCCGCCTCAGCCGCCGCCACAGCCACAGTCGCTCCCACCCCACCGGGCCTAGTCTCCACCGCCTCAGTCCCAGCCGACCCTGCTGCCCCATCTGCTCCCGCTCCCGGCCGCACCATCGTCCACGCATTGGCGCCCGACGGCTGGTAGTAGTTTTTGCGCAGCCCAGCTTTTTCGAATCCATAGCGCTGATACAACCCCACCGCGGGTTCGTTACCTTCACGCACTTCCAAGAACACCGGTGCCCGCAAACGATCCACCACCGTCAGCAATGGTTGCAGCAACAGATGCGATAACCCCTGGCCCTGATACGCAGGCAATAGTCCGATGGTGTGAATCTCCCCCTCGGGGTCGGCCACTGATCCGTTGACTGCCAGGATCGCGAAGCCCACCAGCTGCCCGCTATCCCACATCCCCAAGGCCAGCGTGTTCGGTGCCTCCACGTGCTGAGCAAAAGATGCTGCCGACCACGGCGATTCGTCGGCGAACAACGTCATCTCTACTGCTGCGCATGCTTCCGCATGTTCGGCCCGTAGTATTCCGACGCCCACTCCATCCCCATTCCCGTCCCAACTAGGGGCGGGCGCTTCATCGTCTGCGATGCGCCCCTGCACTGCACCGGCACCGGTGCTGACGCTACTCCCATTCGGCGAGAACTCAATCGTAGCTGCCGTACCACGGGCATCACCGTTCCCGAGATTCCCTGAGTCACCCGCACTGGGCTGGGGCGCATCCATGGCACCGCTGTGGCCGAGCACCCCTTCAATCCCCGCGACAGCCGTGAAATCCAGCGCCTGGCTGACGGCCTTGGTGGTGGGCACGGTGGCGTCGGGTCGCCGGAGGTAAAGCGCGCGCAACGGCTGCGCCTCGCGAATAAGCCCCAAGTAACCACCCTGCTGCTGCATAGCGGCCACAACCAATCCCTCCGGGGTGGGATGTGCGCCCTCGATGAGAGAGACGTTGTCCCAGCGATCCCCGGTAAAAACCTCGCGCGCGCGATCCGCGACAGCACCGCCCATCGCAGCGATGCGTACGCGCAGGGTGGAGTTGGCGCCGGCCCCCGTATTCCGCTGCAGAATTTCGCGAGTGACCTCGCCATTGAGCTGCCCAACAACCTCCGGTTTATGCACACCCGGATCAATGAGAGTGCCCAAGCGCAAACCATTTGGCGTGATGCTGGCATGGTAACGGGCGTGATACCACTCGCGCCGCCGAGCATCGGTGACCACAATGGTATCCCCCACCCACGTGGGATCCTTCACATGCTGTGCCCAGGCAGTAGCCAGCGGGCTTTCCACACCGTGGACGGGGACCCCGAGGGCGTCGCCAAATGCAGCAGCTGTAGCCATGCCAACCCGCAGCCCCGTAAAAGGGCCAGGGCCTGTGCCCACAACAACGGCAGCAATATCGGCGGGCGCAACGTTGGCTTCGGTCATGCAAGTGCGAATATGTGGCACCAGCAACTCCATGTGCCCGCGCACATTATCCGTGGATTCCTCGGCCAGAACGCGCGTTTTGCCGTTGACCCGCACCTGGACGAGCCCACAAGTGACAAAGTTCGTGGAGGTATCAACGGCAAGAACGGTAATCATGGATACTCATTCTAGAGCGAGGGCTAGACACAAGAAATCCCCGGGAGGCTCTCGCAGTTAACCTCCCAGGGACGGTAAGCAGCCGACGGATTGATCAGATCTTTCAGGTCAGCTGTTCTTGTGAAACACCCCTCACGGTGATTCCCGTTCATTGTGTCACATAGATGAGAAAAAGGTAAGTATTACTCTTAACTTATTTTAATTTTAGGGTTTCGGGGGCGAAAAAAGGGGGTAATCCAGCCACCGGGTGCCGGGTTCCCTTGAACACTGGCGGCGCTTAGCGCCACTCCCAGCGCACAATTCTCTCGTCGCCTGCCCGGTCAATTTCGATGTCGAGAACCTTATTGCTCAGTTCCTCCACCACACCGCGGCCCCACTCCGCCACAATCACGGCACGGTCTAAGTCAGCGTCGATATCCAAAGCTTCCAGCGCGTCCAACACGTCTTCACGGTTGGCGTGCCGGCCGGGTTCTACCCCGTCCGAGACATCAGCACCGAGCAGCCGGTAAGCATCCATGTGCAGCATGCCCGGTCGATCTTCCGCTCCCGGCTTGTGCGTCCGCACGATCGTGAACGTAGGCGACTGAACCCGCCCCTTCACTCCGAGACCGCCGGCTATCCCCTGAGTCAGCGTGGTTTTGCCCGCCCCCAGCGGGCCAGTGAGCACCACAACAGTTCCTGCATCCAGCTGTCCACCAATCCGGCGACCAACTTCTCGCATGTCATCGGGGGTGGGGGCAGTGGCCTGCCCGTTGTTGTAGGCAAGGCTGAGCTGTTCTCTTTCTTCCCCCACCCACCGACGCCGCACTCGAGACCCACGAGGCATAGTCAGGATTTCATAGTCAATCGTTCCTGCTGCAGCTGCAAGTTCACTGGCACTGATTCCACCTTCACCGAAGATCGTGGCCCATTGTCCTGGCTCCACCTCGGTTGGCTCGTGTGCATCGCCAAGGTTCACCACAATTTGATCCATACACACGCGCCCAATTTGCGGGTAGAGCTTGCCTCCAATACCCACCTGGAAATTACCCGATGCAGACCGTGGCACACCATCGGCATAACCGGCTGCGACCACCGCTGTTCGAGTATCGCGCGTGGCCGTCCACGTCCCACCGTAGCTAACAGATTCGCCGGTGCGAATGACCTTTGTGGTGATCACCTTGGCGCGGAACGTGATGGCTGGTCGCAACTGCGCAGCGTTTCCACCCGATCCGCCCACCACGGGATCAATGCCGTAGATCCCCACCCCGGGTCGCACCATCTGATGATGCAAATCAGGGCGGGTCAGCGCCGCCGGGGTGTTGGCGATGTGATTGGTTTCGGGATGAATCCCGTGCTCCCGGCACACCTCTATTGCCTGGTGGAACCGACGATTTTGCACATCCGTGAAAGCAGCGCGGGCGGAATCATCCGCGCTGGCGAGGTGGCTCATCACCCCCTTGACATCAAGCAAATCGCGGTGCTGCGCGATCAGCTCCACCACCGCAGTCCATTGGTCAGGGGTAATCCCCGACCGAGAAAGCCCCGTATCTGCCATGAGAGTGATGGAGATCGGCTGGTTCGGGGAAACCACTCGGTTGGACCCCGCCCCGTCACCTGTTTGTCCTATCCCCGCCCCGTTACCTGTTTGTCCTGACCCCGCCCCGTTACCTGTTTGTCCTGCCCCCGCAGCGGGATTGGCCGGTTGTTCCACCCCTGCGGTCACGTCACTTGATTGTTCTGCCGCCATCCGCTGCGCCAACGCAACCAAGGATTCGGCATGTGCCAACGAAGGCACGCCAATGGTGATGCCCGCCCGCACCGCGGCGCTGAGGTCCTCCCCCGGGATCCACATCCACGCGGTTATCGGGGCGGTAATCCCAGCTTCGCGCAGGCACAGCGCCTCGCCCACCGTGGCCGTACCCAACTGAGTGGCACCCCCTTCGAGGCACGCGCGGGCCACGGATACAGCCCCATGGTTATATGCGTCCGCCTTGACCACTGTCATGACTTCTGCCGACGAGGCGGCGTCGACAAAAAGAGAAACATTGGCACGTATTGCAGAAAGGTCTACGACAACCTCTGCAAGCGCATGCTCATCGGGGACGGACAGCGGCTGATACATGAAACTAACCCTAGTCCCCGCGCGAGCGCTCTAACGTCGCAGGGTCGGCCACGCAATCGTTCCGGCTGCCACAGCACCAGCCACAGCCGCGATACCCGCCAGCGCCAGCACCGCGCGGGAAATCAGGCGATTATCGCCGAACGCCCCGAACGAACCGAGCGCTGCACCTTCCACACTTCCCTCCGCGCTCAGCTTGGCCGGCCTAGAAGAGGAGGTAGCATCCGAGAGTTGCTGGGACCCCTGAGCTGCGCCGGGGCCGGATAGGGCAATGTTCCACTGGCCGGCAAAGCTCCACAACATATCCCAGAAATCTGGGGTTTCGTTTTCCACGCTGAGTGCCGTCAGGCCTGCATCACCAGCGCCCGGGGATTCGCTGCTGCCCGCTGGAGCGGCGACCGCTGTAGGTTGAACGGCATTGATGGTGGTGGCGGTGACGGTCGCTGCCATCACCACCGAGAAGAGTTTACGTCGCATGTTTTCCATGCAAAACAAACTATTCCACCGTGACCGATTTCGCCAAGTTTCGTGGCTTATCGATATCCTCGTTTCCGCACTTGCGGGCAATGTCGGCGGCCAAAAACTGTAGCGGGACCGTAGACAGAATCGGCTGCAGCAAAGTACCCGACTGCGGGATCTCCAGCAACCAGTTGGCGAATGGCTTCACGGCATCATCGCCTTCTTCGGCAATGACGATCGTCTTGGCACCGCGGGCGCGGATTTCTTGAATGTTGGAAACGATCTTGGAGTGCAGGACCGGACGGCCTACAGCGGAAGGAACCACCACGACCACAGGCAGGTTATCCTCGATCAGGGCGATCGGACCGTGCTTCAGCTCGCCGGCAGCGAAGCCTTCTGCGTGGATGTAGGCCAGCTCCTTAAGCTTCAGCGCACCTTCCAGTGCAACGGGGAAGCCCACGTGGCGCCCCAGGAATAGCATGGTGCGCACTGCGCCGAGCTCGTCCGCCAAACCCGCGATCTGCTCGCGCAGCTCCAGGGTTTTCGCGATCTTCTCCGGCATGGATTCCAGCGCCTTATAGATCTCTGCGATCTCATCTGGATACTTAGTGCCACGGGCTTGTGCCAGCGCCAGGCCCACGACATAGTTGGCGGCCACTTGGGCTAGGAAGGCCTTGGTCGACGCCACCCCGATCTCCGGGCCAGCGTGAGTGTACAGGACAGCATCGGATTCACGTGGGATCTGCGAGCCGTTGGTGTTACAGACCGCGAGCACGCGAGCGCCCTGCTTGCGGGCGTGGCGAACAGCTTCCAGCGTGTCGGCCGTTTCACCGGACTGGGAAATCGCCAGCACTAGGGTGGAGCGGTCCAGCACGGGATCGCGGTAGCGGAATTCGGAGGCCACCTCGATTTCGACCGGCACGCGCACCCAGTGCTCGATGGCGTACTTCGCCAGCAAACCGGAGTGGTACGCGGAGCCACAGGCGACAACGAAGACCTTATCCACGTTGCGGAGGTCATCATCCGACAGGCGCTGTTCGTCCAGCACAATGCGGCCGTCAACGAAGTGTCCGGCCAAGGTGTCGCGGACGGCATCGGGCTGCTCGTGAATTTCCTTCATCATGAAGGAATCGAAGCCGTTCTTCTGCGCAGCCTCGAGATCCCAATCGATGGTGAAAGGCTTGCCCTCAACGGGGTTGCCCTTGAAGTCGTAAACGTCGTAACCATCTTCGGTGATAACCACGGCATTGTCCTGGCCCAGTTCCACCGCATTCTTGGTGCGGTCGATGAAGGCAGCGACGTCAGATCCGATGAACATTTCGCCTTCACCCACGCCCACGATCAGTGGGGTGGAGCGGCGCCCGGCAATGATGGTGCCTGGATGATCGGAGTGGGTGAACAGCACCGTGAATGCGCCTTCAAGGCGGTCGAGGACTGCCAAGGCAGAGGCTTGGAAATCGCCCTTGGTCTCACCTTCGTTGTAGGCGAGAGCCAACAGGTGCGCGGCGACTTCCGAATCCGTTTCGGATGCCATCTCGATGTCGTGGGATTCCACCTCGGCACGCAGCGCTGCGAAATTTTCGATGATGCCATTGTGAACGATGGCGGCTTTGCCATCGTAGGAACGGTGGGGGTGTGCATTGACGTCATTCGGACGACCGTGAGTGGCCCAGCGCGTGTGTCCAATGCAGGTGGTGCCGGAGAATTCCTCGCGGCCTACTTCATCCAGTTTTTTGAGAAGATTGGCAATTTTGCCTTCTTTCTTCTCGAGGTGAATTTCTCCTTGTTCGACGACGGCAATACCTGCGGAATCGTAACCGCGGTATTCCATTCGCTCAAGCGCGTCCAGCCCGATTTTGAGGGCATCCGCCTTACCTACATAGCCAACGATTGCACACATAAGTTTGCATTTTACAACACTGTCCAATTACCAGAAGATTGCCAACTTATCTAATGAAACGTGCGACTTCGTTGCACCCCGTCGCCAGGGTTCTTGTAGGCTGGTTAACCGTGGCTGACAAGTTGAAAAACCTCATTCCGACTCTCGGGAAGCGCGGGCCGCACCGCGTTCTCATCGGCGACCTTAATTTCGCTGGTATTCCCGGCAAGGTGTACACCCCTGCCGAAGGTAAGGGCATTCCCGGTGTAGCTTTCGGGCATGACTGGCGCTTGGGCGTGGATGCCTACCACGCTACGCTGCGCCACCTTGCGAGCTGGGGCATTGCAGTCGCTGCACCGGATACGGAGAAGGGCTGGGTTCCCAACCACCGCGGCTTTGCTTCGGACTTGGAAACTGCACTGCAGATTTTGGCCGGTGTGCGCCTGGGCAACGGAAATGTAGTTGTCCAGCCCAACAACTTGTTCCTCGCTGGCCACGGCATGGGTGCATCTGCCGCTGTGCTGGCGGCAACTAGCCGTCCTTATGACAAAGTTGCCCAGTCCCAGCGCACCCCCACTCTCAAGGGCGTTATGGCTATCTACCCATCCGATGCCAGCCCTAGCCCATATGAGGCCGCCAAGAGTGTCAGCGCTCCCGGCCTGGTTCTTGAGCCCGGCGCGCTGACCAACGTGCCATCGGGTAACGCGGCCCGCATGGCTGCGCAGTGGGAAGGCGACGTGATTTACCGCGAGATCGAGGGCGCCACACATGATGGTTTCCAGGAGAAGGTATTGCGCAAGTTTTTGTACGGTACCGCCAGCTTGGAATTCTCCAAGCAGGATTTGGTTCGCGCGTTGATGACTGGTTTCGTTCTGGCGGAGGATTCCAAGAAGTACCAGGAGTTCCGCGAGACGAATGTGAAACTCAAGGGAACGCAAACTGCTACCCAGCATGAGCTGTTCTCCCGTTTGCCGGAGAATGCGGATCTGCAAAAGCAGCTGAAGGCTCTGCTTTAAACTCCTCGTCAGAAGCCCCCCCTTTAATGCAGCGTATTTCGATGTGAAACACGCTGCATTTGCTTTAGTCGAAGATGTTGGGGCGGTGGCGGGCTCCTGTCCCCTCGTGGCGATGGTCAAGAGAAACCACGTTGGCGGGCCTGCCGTTGCACTCGACGGCTGGACCAAAGGAGTGGTCCCCGTCGTGATGAGGTGCGTGGTCTCCGTCGTGATGGGGTGCTCGGTCCCCGTCGTGATGAGTTGCTCGATCCCCGTCGTGGCGCTGTTCATCAATGAGCCGTTGCAGCGCCTTCGTTTGCTCTTTCAGCACATCTTCAAACTGCACCGCGGCCGCAGCCACCTCTGCCAAATAGTCGTCTAGGAACTGCTGGTAGCTGTTTGTTTTCACCACGCTCCACTCCTTTCAATATCGACGCCAAACGCAGCCGCCCCCGCCAGTTCTAGCGAGATATCGCTTCCCGCGGCTTGAACCTCAGCGCTCACTCCGGCACTAACCCATATATCTGGTGACCACGATTCTGGCGTAGACGGTGCAGGCGGATTGACCGATTTGGGTGCTGGTTCAGTTTTCTGGGTCTGCTCGGGCGCGGGATCCGGCTTATGCGCCGGTTCGGACTTGGACTCGGGTGTGTGCTCAGAACCCGGAGCGTTTTCAAATCCGAGGCCTGGATCGGGTTTCGGTGCGGGCGCGACTGGGAACGGAGATTTGTCCGCCGATGGATTATCCACAACCACACCACCGGGGTGTCCGGATCCTGCGCTGGCTTCACCTGTGCTCCCTGGGTACGACGGATGCTGGGTCTTATCAAAACCGTGGTAGCCATCGGACGGAGCTTTATCGTTGATGGGTGGTGCGGATGGCTTCTCGGATGACGGTTTCTCCGTGGGGCAGTCATCCTTGTGCCCCGCTGGTTCGGGTGTTACTGGTGGCTTGGGCTTGTCCTCAGGGCACTCCTCCTTGTGCCCCGCTGGTTCGGGTGTTACTGGCGGCTTGGGCTTGTCCTCAGGACACTCATCCTTATGCCCCGCTGGTTCGGGTGTTACTGGCGGCTTGGGCTTGTCCTCAGGACACTCATCCTTATGCCCCGCCGGTTCGGGTTGCACCCGGTCACACTCGGACTCGGCCCCGTCCGGCGGGCATGGTGGAGCCACCTTGTCCGGCGGTGGCTGCGTAACCCCCGATGGTTCTGTTGGCGGGTGCGGTGCATGGACTCCCGGCCCATCCGTCGAAGGACAAAGCAAGTCCACCAGCAGGCGGAAAAACCCGTGCCACTGGGCTGATCCCGCGCCCGAATGGTCGCACAGAATATTCGGCACCTGGTGCGGTGGAATAGCAGGCGGTTGCACTGCAGTCTGAATTCCGCCCGCGGTGTGAACCGTCACCCTCGAGTGTTCCTTCTCTGGGCAGGACGGCTCCACCGGTTGGGGTGTTTGCACCGGTGGATTGTACGTCCCCGCCGGTTTCACCGGCGGAGGCTCGCACAGTGAATCTTTTGTCTTCGTTAGCGGAGTAGTGTGCTGGCACTCCCCAGCCTTATCGGAGCCCTTCGAACCCGCCCCCGGAATGTGCTCATCGGACTCGCCACCTTGATGCAATGGTTTATCTGAGTTACCGGGCAACGCGGGTTTTTCCATATCCTGGCACAACGTTTTCAAGCACCCATCCACCGTCAGATTTCGTCCCCTCACGAGAGTATCGACGAATGACGCAGCTGCGCGCAAAATGACCTGCAAAAAGGCTGCAAACTGCGGGGAGCCACCAAAAACTAAACCAGACTTCAGGAAGAGTAAAACCTTGTCCACAACGGATTCCGCTGCACCTGCACATTTTTCATGGGCTTGATCGATCACATCGAGGGCTTGACCAGCGCATCTTTTGCTGGCTTCCACGTCTTCTTCATGCCGGTGTTGTTCTTGACCACCAGCATCGATGGATTCCTGCGGTTTTCCATCCCCTATCCCCTGAAGAAAAGCCGCGATCGAGGAGACTGCACCGATCCCATCGAGAATTCCAAACAGCGTTGACAGGGTGCCCCCTTTGCCAACCTTACGGCCCCCTAGCCCCTGAGAGCTTCCGAGCCCCAAACCCCGACGAATTGCCACGGTGTCCAGCCCATCGGACATCCGTACTGCGGGCACGGTAGCTGCAACTGGTGCCCCGAGAGACCCCAGAGTGTTCACTGCCATGGTTAACCGAGCTTGTCCTTGCATGCTCATCCCGGGTTACCGCCCCTTCATAACCGGAGCCAAGTCATCCGCGGAATTAGTATCCGCTCCATGAATGGCGTTGATAAGCGCGCGACCAGCCCGTGCACCTTCCATCAAACGATGAGCGTGAGCTTCCCGAACTTCGTGAGCCTTGGTGGCCATCCCGACAATCTTCGCACCGAAATGTCCATAACCACTACCGAACGCTTCTATTGATGCCGTTGGCCGCATATGCTGCAGAGCCCGCGCCCATTGTTGCTGCGCTATTTCCAGTTTCCGCGCTCCTTCCAGCGCTGTTACCGGATCGGTCGTTAATGATCCCGTTGTATTCACAACTTGTTCCTCTCCCCCGTTTGTTTCCCCGCATACGGAAGCCAAAAGGCCGACTACACAGTCATTAGACTGCACAGTCGGCCCGAAGGTTCATCCCACAG
Source organism: Corynebacterium auriscanis (assembly GCF_030408435.1). NCBI lineage: Bacteria > Bacillati > Actinomycetota > Actinomycetes > Mycobacteriales > Corynebacteriaceae > Corynebacterium > Corynebacterium auriscanis. Next base: position 2,150,819 of record NZ_CP047046.1, read on the forward strand.
GGAATCTAACTTTAAGCCTGTGCCTCCACGACGGAGACAGCACACGATTCCCCCGGCTTCTCCGGCAGCCACAGGAAGGGGAAGCGAGCTCTACACCTGTGCCACCACAGCAGCCAGTGAACCCGCAATTTTGCGTGCCGTAGCTGCATCCTTGGCTTCCACCATCACGCGGAAGAGTTCCTCAGTACCGGAGGGACGTAAAAGCACGCGGCCGGTATCACCGAGTTCTTCATTGGCTCCGGCAATCGCCTGCTTCACAGCGTCATTGCCAAGGACTTCGGCTTTGTTTTCTACCGGCACGTTGATCAGGGTTTGTGGCAACACTGTCATCACCGAGGCCAGTTCCTTCACAGTTTTGCCCGTACGCGCCATTCGAGCCATCAACGTCAAACCAGTGAGAGTGCCGTCGCCCGTCGTACCGTGTTCTGGGATAACCAAGTGCCCGGACTGCTCGCCCCCCAGGGAAAGATCGCTAGAGCGCAGCTCTGCCAACACGTAGCGATCACCCACCTTGGTCTCTCGCATATCAATACCGGCTTCTTTCATCGCCAGTTTCAATCCCAGGTTAGACATGACGGTTGCAACCAGGGTGTTCTTTTTCAGCTCGCCATCTTCTTTCATCGCGATAGCCAAGATCGCCATGATCTGATCGCCATCAACCACGTTGCCTTCGGAATCCACGGCCAAACAACGATCCGCGTCACCGTCGTGAGCCAAACCCAAATCCGCCTGGTGCTCGATCACAGCCTGCTGGATAACCTCGATGTGGGTAGAGCCCACGCCTTCGTTGATGTTGTAGGAGTTCGGCGCATTGTGAATGGCTACAACATCGGCACCCGCTTGGCGGTAGGCCTCCGGCGCAGCCTTAAAAGCCGCACCGTTTGCGCAGTCCACCACCACGCGAATGCCGTCTAGCGGAGTGGTCACGGCGGTACGCAAATGGGCCAAGTAACGTTCGAGGGCCTCTGCGGATTCATCCAGTACACGGCCAATCGCCGCACCGGTTGGTCCGGATTCGGGCAAGTCCAACATCATTTCTTCGATGGCTTCTTCCATCTGATCGTCCAGCTTGTGACCGCCGGCAGAAAAGAACTTGATGCCGTTATCTGGCATGGGGTTGTGGGAGGCGGAAATCATCACGCCCATGTCAGCCCCGAAATCATCGGTGAGAAACGCGACGGCCGGGGTTGGCAGCACACCAACTTGGAGCACATTCACGCCCTGGCTAGCCATCCCCGCTGCCATGGCCGCCTCCAACATTTCACCGGATACGCGGGGGTCGCGGCCAATCACCGCAGTAGGTCGCCTCTGCCCTACGCCTTCCTTATTAACCAGTACGCAGGCGGCAGCAGCCCCCAGCTTCATTGCGAGCGGGGCGGTCAGCTTTTCGTTAGCCAGGCCGCGGACCCCATCAGTTCCGAACAGTTTTCCCATGGTTAAGCATTCTAACTTTCCCAGCCCCGACTCACCTTGGCAGCCCTCCCCGACACGCCCATTGCCGCTCCCGCCCCGAAACACAAACAAAGCCCCACCCGGCACAAACGGCCGAACGGGGCATTGCGTGGCAGCTGCAACGCGTGGCGTCGATATAAAAAGAAACCAGCGAGTGCAACCGTAAGCGTTGGTTTAACGCTTGGAGTACTGAGGTGCGCGACGGGCCTTGTGCAGACCGGCCTTCTTGCGCTCAACAGCACGGGCGTCACGAGTGAGGAAGCCAGCCTTCTTCAGCTCGGAGCGCTCTTCTGGGTTGTACTTGTTCAGCGCACGGGCGATAGCCAGACGCATCGCACCAGCCTGACCGGAAGGGCCACCGCCCTGCAGGTTAGCCTGGATGTCGAACTGGCCTTCGCGCTCCAGCAACACCAGTGGAGCCTTGATCAGCTGCTGGTGCAGCTTGTTGGGGAAGTACTCCTCGAGGGTGCGGCCGTTGCACTTGAACTCGCCGGAACCAGCAACGAGGCGGACGCGAACGACTGCCTCCTTGCGGCGACCAACAGTCTGGATTGGGCCGTCGAATACTGGGGCCGGTGCGGCCTCTGCAGCCTCGTTCTCGGATTCAGCTGCAACGGAGTCACCGATGGTGGCAACGAACTCTTCGTTAACCGCGTCGGTAGCTGCGTACTCGCCCTCGTAGTTCTCTACGTTGTTCTCGTTGTACTCAGTCATTACTGTGCCACCTGCTTGATCTCGTAGGTCTCAGGCTTCTTGTCCTCGAATGGGTGCTCGGAACCTGCGTAGACGCGAAGCTTCTTAACGGAAGCGTTGGACAGCTTGTTGGACGGCATCATGCCTCGAACAGCTTCCTCGATCACGCGCTCTGGGTGCAGCTCCAAGGAGCGACCCAGGGACATGGTCTTCAAGCCACCGGGGTAACCGGAGTGGCGGTAACGCATCTCGCGCTCGCGCTTGTTGGAGGAGATGTGCACCTTGTCAGCGTTGATGATGATGACGTTGTCGCCGCAGTCAACGTTGGGAGCGTAGTAAGGCTTCTTCTTGCCGCGCAGCAGGTCAGCTGCGGTAACAGCAAGACGGCCCAGGACCACGTCCGTGGCGTCGATGACGTACCACTTACGGGTAATGTCACCGCTCTTTGGGTGGAAAGTCGTCACGTTGGACTCCTTAAAAGTCTTGTCTTGGAACTGCCAGCCAGTGTTGTCACGTGGTCTAGTGGGCCCTTTCGCTGCGGCTTGTCGGTTTTTCTTTTTACCCGACGCCCCGCTGAGCCCGCCTACGGTGTGTAGCGGCGGCCGGTGGTGACCCGCTACAAGAATCTAGTTCACAACCTGCATAACTCTAGTTGATCGTCTCGGGAATACCAAAATCCCCAACCTCGGGCAGAACCCAAGGTTGGGGATGGTTTAACCGATGCCTTTACTATGCAACCCGCGTTCGGCGAGTTGAGGTAAGGGGCATGTTTTTTAGCGACGCTCGTCGCGAGGATCAACGCCCTCTACACCGTCAACGTCGATGCGCTCCTTGCGCAGTTCCTCGGTGTGGCGCTCGGTCTCGGTAACCTGCTGCTTGCCCAGGTTAACCTTCTCCACTGGAACAGTGTTCTTGGAAACGTCTACGCGCTCCTCGTGAAGGGTGACGGAAGCCTCTTCCTCGCCGATGCGTGCGTTGTGGTTCGCAGCGTCGTCAGCGTTAATTGGGGTGCGCTCAACGCGAACCTCTTCGCGGGTTACTGGAACCTCAACGGTCTCGGAATCGGTAACGACGTACTTACGCAGGCGGGCCTCGCCCGTTGCAACGCGCTCCTTGCTAACGTCCAGCTGCTCCTCGGAACGGATCATCTCACCGTCGTTGGTGGCTACGCGATCGCGGTCGTTCAGGTCAGCGCGGTCGCGACCAGCGAACTCAGCACCCTCGGTGTGAACACCGCGGTCCTGCTCGGTCCGGGAGCCCTGAACACCCTCGTAACGGGTCTGATCCTCCAGGCCGTCAACACCGTAGTGGCGCAGAACCTCGTTCTGCTGATCTGGGGTCAGAGCCTGATCAGCGTCCAGGTCAGGAGCATCCTTGATGCGGTCCTTAGCGAAAGCCAGGTTCAAGTCCTTGCCATCAAACTTGTGTCCACGCAGTGGTACCAAGGAGGAGTTCATGCCGAACAGGCCGTGGTTAACCTCTACGAAGGTTGGCTGGCCGGAGTTGTCGTCGACGAAAACTTCCTTGACGGAGCCCAGCTTGTCGCCGGTGTTGTCGTATGCGATTGCGTTGAACAGATCTTTGATGTTGCTCATAGCTAACTTCCTTTCGTGCCCGCTCCTGAATGAATCAGCAGGCGCATTGTTGTGTCTGGTTATGCAAGGCGTACGACTCGTTGGTGATGGCAGCATCCCCCACTGGGTGGTTGGAACCTCAAATGATTCCAGTGGTGGGCGGGGAATACCGACTCAGTGCAATGGTGAGCTTGCCGAGCCGTTACGCCTTTGCCGTACAAGAAACGACGATACGGACATTCCCAGCCCCCCGCAGTGGAATTTACCCCCTATGGCGAGCCCCCTGACGGTACGCTGTGCGACACCGCTGAATAATCAGACTGTCAGACTGGGATTTTTAATGCATATTATGCATGAAAATGTAAAACTTGGAGTTTCCTGTGTCTCGGGTCAGCTATGCGTAGCTCCCCCATTGGCAAGGAAAAACCCGCTTGCCAACCCCGGCGTGGGGCGCCAAGCGGGTGCATCCAAACTTCCGGCGAAACCTTCTCGCCACAATGGTCAGTCTAGGACCAGCTGTTGGCGGCGCTGCGGTTGATGTGGCGCATGCGGTCGTTGGATTGGGTGACCTTGCGGGAAACCTCTTCCAAGATACGGTTTAGCTCTGCAGCGCTGCGGTCCCAGCGCGCCTGTGCAGCCTTGTACGCATCTGCGGATTCACCTTCCCACTCCGCGACCATGGGCTGCAGGCCTTTCTTCAAGGTTTCCAGCGAACGGTTGATATTGGCGCTGGAGCGCTTGATGTCCATGGACGTTTGGTCGATCTGTGCAAAGTTGTAGTGGATCACTGTTCCCCCAGTTGGTGATGTTAGAGATAAGACCCCATGCAATTAGTGCATGGAGTCCGCGTTTTCGGAATCGGTGGTGCTGAACGAGCCAGCGTTGTGGCGAATGTTGTCGGCGATGCTGCGTAGAGCCTCGCTGAGGTCCCGGGCGCTGGTATCCCAACGCTCCATCATGTTGTGGAACGCACCTTGGGCATCGCCTTTCCATGAACCAGTCGTGCCCTGAACCACACCGCGCAGGCGCTTCAATTCAATCTGTACTTCATTGTTCGTGTCGTCCACATTGGTCGCTGCCTTGTGCATTGTGGCAACGTCTGTCCGAAAGCTCATCGAGCTCCCCTCCCCTTTGTCTTGATGTTGCTGTCTCAGCCTTGCGGCCTTGGTCTCGCTAACTCAGCCTTGCGGCCCTGGTCTCGCTACCTCAGCCTTACGGCCCTGGTCTTAACACTGTGGTCTTAACACCGTGGTTTTGATGCCGCGGTTTTGATGCCGTGGTTTTGATGCCGTGGTCTTAACACCGTGGTCTTAGCGTCCAATGTCGGCGGCTTTCCGACATCAACCTATTAGACCCACCATCCGCCCAAAAGGTTCAGCGGGCCGCAAAATCTTTTAACCTCTCGCCGCCTCCTCCACCCGCACCACCTCACTAACACCTTCTGCCACCCCACACGCCAGCACTACCCCCCAACCCCACACGCCAACACCATCTGCCACCCCACACGCCAGCACTACCCCCCGCACCATCTCACTAACACCTTCTGCCACCCCACTCACTGACACCTTCTGCCGCCCCACACGCCAGCACTACCCCCCAACCCCACTCGCCAACACCATCTGCCACCCCACACGCCAACACAGCATGCCCTACCACTTGTCTGTCACTCTGGATGCGCGGAACTAACGATGCGTTTGCACTGCTCACCCCTTGTACGCGAGCGCTCCTTCACCTGACATCCCACCGACATCTGGTGCCCCGCTCGCAACACCACATGCCACTGCGTGACCGACCCTGGATAGTGCTCCTCGTACACCACCGGGGATTGTTGCGCGACTCGCACACCCTCGACCTTTTCTAGCGCCTTCAGCACAGCCTGATCCAAGTCCGCCTGCCGCTGCAACGGCGTAGGTTTCGCCGCAATCAGAACGCGCATCCCCGCGTCGTTCGAGCGGTATTCCTCCCGACCTTTTGTCGCACCCGCGCGTTTCCACCCTGGCACTCCAACGGCGATCGGCACGTCCGCGCGAGGGGCCCGGCGCTCCTCCCCGCTGCCCATTTTGTGCGGATCGGAAAACTGCCCCGCGCTTCGCCCCGGCCCCTTCTTTCCTGGTTCTTTACCTTCGCCAAAGGGCTGCCGTGGTGGGTCGGAGCTGGGCGTCGTACCAATAGAAGGGGGTGGGCCGGCTTCCTCGTTGTTACCTAATTGCTTTTCTTTATCCGACGCCCCGCTGTCCCCACCCGCATCCACCTTTGACGTGTCGCGCCCCGTGGCGAACACGGTTGCGACTGCCCCCACGCCGACGATCACGACCGCCAAAGCAACGGCAATAACTGCTTTGAGCATCCCGGGCGATTCGGGCGCGTCGGATCCCTCAAGATCCTTGGAATGCCCCTGATCCGGCCGTCGGCTAGCCAGATGCTGGCGATTAAGACCAACCGCATGAGGCGAAGCGGTGCGATCCGTCGCGACGCGCAGCGCCTCGTTTTCATTCACCATCCGCGCCCGATACCCCATGACCCGTAAGTACGCCGCGACAATCTGCGCGTGCACTCCTGCCACCAGGATGTCAACTGTATTCAGACCAATACCCCACGGAAAAGTCTCGCGGGGCGTTGCAGGATTCACGCTGGCAGCATCTGGGTTTGCCTCGCGCTGTTGGACAACCTCATCCAGCAGAACCGTCAGCTCCCCAAGTCGCGCCACACTAATGTTCGTACCCCACAGCGCTACGTCCTCCCCAAGGGAGTGCTTTCCAGAGCCAGCGTTGCTGTTCGCAAGAAGGTAGTCCGGGGACATCGCTTCCGCCGGCCCCTCCACGCAAAACCCCGTGGATAGGTCAGTCACGCTCATGCCTTGGACGAGAATTCCGGATTCCTGGAGGGCCAAGGCCTGTGCGAGGATGCTCCACTCTCGGGACTGTGGCCGGTGATTGGCAGATGCGGATTGGATTGTACCGGTCACAATGGAACCTCCATGGCGTTGGGAATGGTGGCGGGCGCGTTGGGAATGGTGGCGGGTGCGTGGGGAAGGTCACTATTTTCAGGTGAATCCGCCACCTGGGCCACGTGGATCTCCCAAGTTTCGGAATGCACAAACATGGCTCTGCCCGGTAAGCGCTTGGTGGTTCGCACTCCGGCGATAGGCCCGTCATCGCGCGGGGCCGAGAGCACGACCCATGCAGTCTGATCCCTCGTGGCCTCCATGACAGGGCTGAATGCCGCACGTTGAATCTGCCCACTGCGGCGCCCCAGCACCAGATGCAGGCCAATATCAGCAGCGAAAGGCAACAAATCCACGAGCGCGTCCAAGCCGGGATCACTGTCTGCATCATCGACAACTACGAACAATTCCGGGCCAGTCCACCACGAGCGATCGCGCAGTTGTTGGGGTGTGACATCAGCACTGGGGATGCGGGCCGTGAGTACGTCAATCCACTCGCCCAATCTGGTGCGGAAGTGTTCCGGCACGGCATATCCCGGTGTGCCCAACAGGCCTCGGCGGGTATCTGTGATGAGGATCTCTACATCAGCTGATTCCAGTGTGCGAATAATGGTGCGCAGCGCAGTGGTCGTTCCGCTGCCAGCTTGCCCCACCACCACCAGGTGCGGGAATTCACGGTAATTCCACCGGACTGGATCCAACCGCGGCCCGCCTTGGGCAAACGCGCGATCATCCCCGAGGGAGTGGTGGTCCAAAACCTGCGGCAGAACTCGCATGCGGAGCTCAGGTTCACCCCGTTCTGCGGTGACTTTCCGAATGTGCTCCACATCCTGGCCCGTGGTTAAGGCAATGTGGATGTGTTTGCCACGGTGACCTACGCCCCTGCCGGGAACGTCGGGGAGAGATTTTTGGGCGTCGCGAAATTCTGCATCAAGGGGTGTCATCCGCAGCTCCACATGCCCAGTAAGCACATCGCGCAAAGAGGGTCGCAGGTTCCACCGCAAAGAGGTGACTACCACGTGCAAGTCCCGTTCCAATCCGGTGGTGGCCAGTTGGATCAGGCGATACTCCTCGTCACCGAGAAGGTCCACCCCATCGATAATCAACAACCGCGGGCCGGTGGTCTGTTCGAGTTCATCGAAGAGTCGCGCTACACCGTCGGTACCGACAACCGCTGCCACCTGCGGTAATCGTTGCAAGTGCCGCAACCCACCGCCAGGATCGAAAACATACACCGCCAGTCCGGGGGTACTCCACACCGCACCCAAGACAATCGCTCGCACCGTATTGGTCTTTCCCGTACGTGGTTGCCCAACCACGGCCCAATGACGACGAGTGAGGTCAACGTCGTAGGTCAGCTGTTGCCCCTCAAAAGGCAGATCTTCCAACGCGATTCGGGCAACCAAGGGCTCCACCGGCGCCATAATGTCCGGGGCGGGGAGCTGCTCCGGCAGCGGCGGCAGCCACACGGGATTGTGGTTCGGCCCGGCTAGACGATCCACAACCAACTGCAGCGTTGTAGTTTCGGCTTCCACCGTGGTGCCCAACTTGCGCACCAACCGCTGATCGCGAGGGAGCTCGGGGCCCGATACATACGCGGATTGGAACCGGATTTGATCCTGCGCAGCCAAGATGGCCGCGCCCGGCTGACTGGGTAATTCATAGGCGGCAGTGGAGCCGATCAGCGACCGCGATTCCACGGCGGAAAACGTGCGCAGCGCGATGCGATAGCTGAGGTGCGATTCCAACCCCCGCAACCGTCCTTCCTCCAAGCGCTGGCTGGCTAAAAGCAAGTGCATACGCAAACTTCGTCCTAGGCGCCCGATGGCGGCAAACACTTCCGCGAATTCCGGGCGGGCATGCAGCAGCTCCGAGAATTCGTCCACAACGATGAACAGTGCCGGCATTTTGCCGGGAAAGGCCCGGTTGAATTCCGCTGCGGTAGTCATGTTGGCCTGCCGCAAGCGCTCCTGGCGACGGTGCATCTCCCCCAACAAGCTGTCTTGCATGCGGTCGACCAACCCGGCCTCGTCCGCGAGGTTAGTGATCACCGCGCTGGTGTGGGGCAGGCGTTCCAACCCGAGGAAGGACGCGCCACCTTTGAAGTCCACCAAAATGAAGTTTAACTCTTCGGCCGAATGTTGATGGGCGAAGCTGACTACTACTGATTTCAATAATTCAGATTTCCCGCTACCTGTGGCTCCGATGCACAACCCATGAGGTCCGATACCACCCAGCGCAGCTTCCTTGATGTCCAAGTACACCGGCGAGGACGAAAACCCGATCGGGGCCCGCAAATCGCCGCCGGGCAATTCCAGTAGTGACGTATTGCCCTTCACCGTTGCCCGCGCCCGACAAACCCGAGCTAGCTCCACATCCGAGAGCGCATCCGCCACACCGAAGGGCGCCCACCCATCAACCGTCCACGCATGCATCACCCGGTCTGGGTCCACCTTCAACAGCAGCCCTTGCGCTTTGGCGGCACTGACCCATTCCGTGGATGGCTCGATCACTACCGCTCCCATCGTCACCGGATGGCCACCAGTAACGAAATGAGTGCGCTTCGGGCCATCATGTGGCAACCATTCATCGTGCGGTCCAGTAATCCCCACCTGGGTTGGGTCCTGCATCGCAAGTTGCGCTTGCATGGCGCGAGCTAACCCCGGCGCGCCGTCCCCCACGATGACCACGCACTGAAAACTTGCCAGGTCCACCGCCACAGGCGCTTCGATAGTCGCGGAACGAATGGCCAGGTCGCGCAAGCTCATGGCACTGACAGGTTCCAGATCCTCCGGCGGGGCGGTCACCGGTATGTCCAGTGGATCCTCTGGTGCCTGGACGGCGACACCAAGCCGAACCACTCCCGGTGGTGCCTGCGAAACTTCGTCGTGAGCGAGAAACGTCCACAGTGCCGCCGGGTTCGGATGAACTGCTTCCATGGAACGCAGCTGGTCCCGGCGTTTGCGCTGAATCGTATCGCTGAGCGCATCGATGTGCCGGTGAAACGACCGCCGGATTTCATCCACATTCTGTCCCGGCTGAAACATCATGGCCATGCTGCCCAGCAGCATCAGCGGGAAGATGAACGTCATCGGGCTGCGCCCTGCCCCACTCATCACCATGGCGGCGATCATTCCCGCCACGGCAATCAGCATGATTGCAGGCATCAAAAACTTAATAAACGGCTGCTTGTCCTTGGGCAGCGTAGGTGGCGATTGCGTCTGCATGCGAAAATCCCCCGATTCCCCCTCTTTGAACCGATCTGTTCTCGATTTCTAGCACGCGTATGAGTTCTGTGCACCTTGAAGGGCGGACACGGTTTCTGTTCTACCCCGCTGCCCAGCCGCTCCACCGCGCATCGCCCAACTGCGCCACCCAGCTGCCCCGCCCAACCGCTCCACCCCAGCACAGCTGTGCCAATGTGCAGCAGAACTCCGACAAATTGGCCCGTTTTTGTTGGACTTCTGCTGCACATTCGTTTCTCGGTCCGCGGTCGGACTCCTGCTGCACATTCATCTCTCGGCGCGCGATCGGACTCCTGCTGCACATTCATCTCTCGGCGCGCGATCAGACTCCTGCTGCACATTCATCTCTCGGCGCGCGATCAGACTGCTGCAGCACATTCGTTTCTCGGTCCGCGACATGAATAGCGTCACCTCTCTACCTGTCACGGCACCTGTCTTTTTCTTTATCCCAACGCCTTGCCGTCCCCCATCCCAATCCCTACGCCTCCCCGTCCCCCATCCCAATCCCAACACCTCCCCATCCCCCATCCCACCGACCTCCGCCGGTGATTCGAAAGCTGCCCCTGCGAGTGTCCGCGCCTACCGCTACAGTTAGTTTCACACGCGCCCAAAGATCCGACCATAAGGATCAACGGGGTGGGCGCATAAAGAGGGGGGATTACTCATGCTGGCTTTAAGTATTTCCGTGCCCAGCCAGGGCACCACAATAAAAGCCGCTATCGCGGATCATGTTCCGGTGGCGGAACTCATTCCGCATCTAGTCACGCCCGAGCCCGGTCAACACTGGGTTTTAGGACGGGCAGTGGGCCGGATTCGCCCAGAGCACACCCTAGCGGAAGCCGGTGTTCGCCCAGGCGAAGTGCTCACCTTGGACATTGCATCCACGCCTGCGCCTCCGGCGGAGGCAGTGGAGGAACTCAGCGGCGACGTCGGGGATTCACCCGCGGTCTGGGTGATGGCGATCGTGGGTGCACTGTTTGCTCTCCGAGCTACTCCCCTGTGGCACCCACTGGAGTTCCATGGTGGGGAACAAGTGGGCGTCGGAAATGAAGGGAGCCCAAGCGATGTAACAGCAATCATCACGATCGTCGCCGCACTAGTAGCGGGTTTTGCGGCAGCAGGGGCATCCCTGCGCGATTCCCGTTTTACAGCCGTGGCTGCGATTATAGGTTTCGGGATTGGGCTTAACGTCAATGTTGCGGTGGGATGCGCGTTGGCGTGCGTGCTGGTGTGGAGAAGCGGGCCGGTGCGCATTGTGTGCCTGACGTGTTTGATGCTTTCCCTTATTAACTTCTGGCCGGGATTCACCCTCATTGTTGCCGCCATGGGGCTGGCCTATGCAGGGCAGTTGGCGATCCTCATTGCACGCATCCGCCTGCCGCGTGTACCCGCCACCGGCATGTTCCACCAACCGGTACACACCGCCGCAGGAAACGTTATTGAAGTGCACTCCGCGCTGGTGGTGGGCCTATGCATAGGGATCGCAGCCAGCGTGGTGCAACTAGCACCGTGGCACAGCACCCCGGATAAATGGACCTGCGCGCTACTGGTGACGGTGGTGATCATCGGTGTGAGCAGCCGTGGCACTCGACCGGTCCATGCGACTGCCGTCACCACGTTAGCCGCACTCACTGCCCTGTGGCTGGCATTGCTGGTGCCGTGGGGTGTGCTGGTCTTCGCGCTCATTGGAATCCCCGCTTGGAAAGTGAATTCTCCAATGGTGGGGCGAATCATCGATTGGGTAGAGACTCTGGCGTTCGCGGTGATGGTTCCACTGGCTTTGCACACAACGGGCCTGTTCAACACAATTCGCCACCTCGGAATCGGCAGTTAAGGGGAAGCCACCATGGTCCAGATTCGCGACGATAAACCCCACAATCCCTGCGATCAACCCGTCAGCGGGCCGCGCCTGCCGCTGGACGTGGATATGGGAGCCGCCCCGGGGATCGCCAACGGTAGTGGAACCACCATCGCCATTATCGACACGGGCTCTGCCACCCCTTCTGCCCGCGGCGACCGCGACCATTGCGTTTTGCACGGCACAGCGGTGGCAACGGTTGCTTCGACGATCGCACCCGGCGCGACTGTGCGGGCCTATCGCCATTCCGAACGCCCCGAGGATAACGATGGGACAGTCCAGACCCTTGTACGGGCGATCGATCGAGCCGTCGACGGGCATTCCAAGATCATCAATATTTCCATGGTGGCCTGCACGGACACTGTGGAACTCCGGCAGGCCATCGATCGAGCGGTGAAATCGGGAGCGCTGGTAGTGGCTTCGGCCGGCAATCGTGATCAATGCGAACCGGGGCAGCTTGCCTATCCCGCAGCCCTGCCAGAAGTGTTGTCGGTTGGTGCAGTCGAGCAGCGGGCGGGTGCAGCCGCACATGCCGATTCGGCGCCACAGGCTCCACAGGCAGTACAGTCGCAGCAGGCGCCAACGCCCCCCTCTCCGGGCACACCACCTTCATCCAACCCAGATGCAGGCACCGTCCCCGCGGACTACTCCATGTCCGCAGAACACATTGACTTGTACGCCCCGGGCGGCCCCGTTTCCGCAGAGCTCCGCACCAAGGACGGCACAACCCACACGATCGTGGGCAGCCCCGCCCCTTTCCAAGGCACCAGCTTCGCCAGTCCCGTAGTCGCTGGCACTGCCGCACTCATTTGGCAACTTTGGCCCGACGCCACCTCCTCCCAAGTCCGGAGCATCATAGAAACGACAGCTATTCCCGGCGGCGCGGATGGAGCCACCAGCCACCCCGTGCGCGTTGTTTCCCCAGCTAGCGCGGTCAGCGCGGCGCTGGAGCGCGTTTCGCCAGACGGGACAGCTCAACCCGGTGCAGCCGGCGCCGGCTCAGCTCAACCCGGCTCAGCTCAACCCGGTGCAGCCGGCTCACACGCGACCGCGCCCGAAACGCCGACCGCCGATGGAACCGGTCAACCGGGCATGCCCACCACCGTAACCGCGCACGTACCGCAACCCGTTGCCACCGATTACCGCGTGGCCATCGGGCTCTCGGCCGTCTTAGCGCTCGCTGTGATCGTTGCCGTGGTGGCGCGCGCATTGTCCTCGGACAACAATCCGCCATCCGGCAACCCAGCAATCACGCGCCATGGCACCTGGACCGGATCGCGGAATCCCAGAGCTGCCAAGTCTGCGTGGGATCCCACGCCGTAGCGCACACCGGTTTCGCTGACCAACGCCAAACCGCGTTCAGTGCTGAGCACCGAGGTCCCGCGCGGACCGGAGAAACTGACCTCGGGGGCGTCGGGAATGGAAGAAAAGCTACCCACCGGCCGCGTTAAACCATCCTGTCCAGCACAGAGCCTCCCGGCGGGTGCGAAGGGAGCATCTGTGTCAGGAATAATTCCCAGGCTGCGAGGGCCTGGGCGCACGCTGGGCTGAGCCAACACCTCCGCCAAACTGACGCGGCGGGCAGGAACACCGATGATCGCTTCCGCATACGTCCGCCGTGGCCCCTTAAGTTCCACTACACCCCCGCGTAAGGTGAGGAACACCCGATCATCTGCCTGCAGCAACCGACCCGTGCGATCAAACGGCTCCGGCAGCCCCGTCGGGATGTGTTTGCGCAGAACGCCCGCGGTGAGATCCGGCAGGCGATCAAATTGCTGAACCACCGGCCTGGTCACGTTATGTTCCGGCACGCCCAATAAGCGGGCGGTTTGGTCATCAACTTTGGCGCGTTGGGTGCCGTGCACAAGCCAAACCCCACTAGGCCCCCGCAACACACCGCTAGCGAACGTCTGCGCCTCGGGCGCTACCTCTACCCGCCCACCATCGCAGACCATCCATGCACCACCCGGGCTTTGCACCAGTTCAGGTGCAGCAGGCACACCGATCGCCGGCCCGTGCGGGAACTTCTGAATCTGCTGGAATGTGCTGTGGGTCGGCTCCACGGGCTGCCGCGCCACCAACCGAGCAGATGCCACGTTCGTCACCGGGTGGAAGGCCTCCCCCAGCCGGACATACAACCCGCCGGCCTCATCTTGTGCCAACACCGCTTCATCCACCGCGGGTTGTGGTCGCAGCAACGCTAGCATCACGGCACCACCGGCGACCAACATGCTCATCAGCACTCCCACCGCAATGGCACGGCGCTGACTGCGCAGCGGGTCATGCGCCATGCGCGGATCACCCATAACCAGCGCTAACTCCAACCGGCGGAGCAAAAAACCCACGCCTGAAACCTGCAAACCGGTAGTCCGCATTGTGTCCCCCTAAAATTTTGTCTTCCCCGGTGCCAGGCGGATCTAAGGTCTTCGTAGTGTTCCACATTCCCCCAGCGCTCATCAGTGTCCCATGCTTGAATGGAAATCGCTTGGCAACGAAGGGGATCGAATCACGCTCCGGCAATTCAAGGGGGACCACGGACAGTGGATGCTTTAGCTTTAACCACAACAACTCTCAGCGGTGTGACGGCCGCGACAACGCTGGCAGCCGGCGGGTGGGCGCGGTGGCGCGCTCGTCAATCGGGTGAAACCAGTCGCGCGCACTTCTACCTCATCGCACCTGCGCAACACCTGTGGCAACCCACCTCTGGGTGGTCGCTTGATGTGGCACGGTTGTGCGAGGGGGCCGGGCTTTCTTTACACGACGCCCACTTCTTCCACCACCCCACCTCCACCGGGGTCTCGCCTTACCCCGGTCGCGGGTCTATGGCGCGGTGTGTGGTGTCCATTCCCAGCACAGCACGGGACGGGTTCAAACACGCAGCGGCTGGGTGCGGGGTGATCGCGGTGGAAACACCGGAAGCGCGCACCAACCGCGGGCCGGCACAGCTTGGGCACAACCCGGTTGTTCCGCCAGCCCGCGCCCATCGCGCATCCTCACAGTCAGATCACACCGCAAGTGCTCCAACCGATGTGACCGTTCCTGTCGAAAGCGGGTGGCTGCTGGGGCTCAACGGGTACGGCCGCGCGGTAGAGATCTTCCCAGTACCGGGTTCTACCGTGTTGGTACTTGGTCCGGCCCCCTTAGTTCAGATCGCTTTGCGCAAACTACCGTGGTTGCCTGGATTGTTCACAGTAATCAGCGCGGAGAACCCAGCTAGCGCCCTACAAACCGCACGTCCTCACAATGCCTCTTCGGCCGACAGTTCCACTCAAAATGTGGAGACCCTGTGGCGCCGCGCGTGGGATCCTCATCAAACCCGAATTGTTGTGGCCGACCATGCGGCCATTGCCCCCACTTTGTGCAGTGCCGCCGATGCGATCATCGACCTCACTACTGACGTGGGGCGCTGCACCATTCGCTCGCCGTGGCCCACCACCGAAGAACGTCGGCCGGACCACACCGACGCACAGCGTTCAAACGCGATACTCCACTTCACTCTGAGTGCTTAGAATCCCCAACCCTGGTTAATCCCCGGCGCCCCCGCGCCCTGGGCAAGGGCCCCAACACCGGGAGCAGGAATGCCATTGTTTGGCGCAGGCACGCCGTAGCCATATCCCGGATTCGGAGCGTAGTAACCCTGCCCCGGTGCCTGATAGCCAGGCACTCCCTGCCCCGGTGGATACTGTGGTTCAGGTACGTACTGGGGCGGCGGTGCGTACGGCACAGCTGGCGCGGGCACTCCTGGTGCTCCTACGCCCGGTGCAGGAGCAGTACCCGATTGCGTTTCTGCACCATTACCTGGATTGGTTGGCGCGCCTGCCCTCGGTTTCTTCTCGGGTTGCTTCTCCGCTGCCGCTTTATCCGAACCTCCGCGCTCTTCTGGGTTTGCCCCTGGCGCTGCTGCGTCCTCCTTCGCGAGGTCGCGATCCCACTTCGTCGGGCGGTGGAACGCCTGTTCCTTGGCCTTGCCCTGGCGGGAATCCTCGCCAGAGTGCACCTTCGGCAATGGCGGCAATTCATCGGGTGATTCCGCCTCACCGTTCTCGCGGGCCTTCGCCAGTTCCTCATCGGTGAGCTGCGCATTGACCGCAAAGATCGCGGTCGCGCCGTCCTTGTACACCGGCGTGAGGCCAGGGGCTTTCCACAACCCCTTGACCTGCGCCTCGATGTTTTTCTGGAAAGACCAAAACGACGGTGGCGAAATGATGTAGTACTTCACGTTCAGGTCCCGCGCCGCGAAGTCGGAGATATTCGCGTAGTCGCTGCGATCCCCCTTCATACCCGCGGTATTGGGGGTCCACTGCCGCATGGTGTCGGCTTCGCTGCCAGGTTCCGGGCTCAATCCCGCGCCGATCAGATCCGGGTGCCACAGCATGGCCTGGGTCGCGGAATCTTTGGGCGTCTTCGCCAAAAGGAAGTGGCGGTGCAGTGCCGGTAAACCATGCAGCGGATACATCCAGCCGGTGCCCTCGTGGGAATTGTTAGCGATGATGCCGTCGTAAGCACCCGGTTGCCGCGTCAACCACTCGAAAGCCCCCTGTTCCTTATCCCCCACCATTCGACCGTCGCGGGAGGCCGCCACCGCCCACGCGTACCTGTTGTCCAAAGGGGTTTGCGTCCACGGCACCAACCCAATAGCGATTCCAATGCACGTTGCAATTGCTAGGGCTCCGGAAATCCGCCCGGTCCAGCCACGGCCGGGTTTGACGCGGCACGCGGCGCGGCGTCGTTGTAAAGAAGGAATGAGCAAAAAACCACCCAGAACGAACCGCACTACCGCAGCTGCGGCCACGGCCGCCAAGGCAGTCGCGAACAGCGCCAACGGATTAAACAAACGGTGGGCAGAGTTGTAGTTCAACCCGGACAGGAACCCCGCGACCACACCGGCTGGTCCATCAAAGTTTTTTAAGCTGTAGGCTGCCACCGCTGCAAGCACACCGCTGGTGGCTGCAGCCCAAATATTTCGACGCCACAACAGCAATATGACCGCACCTGCAATCGCACCCACGATCAACCACCATTGAGTTGCTGCGTAGTGGTTCGCACGGGATTGCAGTTCAAATACACGCTGCCATGCATCGCCGTAATCGGGGACCTGCTGTTTGTTGAAGCCACTGACCTCGCTGGCCTGCCCACTGCCCACGGTCCACTGTGGCAGCATCAATGCGCCACCGAGAACCGTGGGAAGGCCCAGCAACAACACGTCTTTAACTCGAACCCACAGGCCGTGGAGGAACCCTTTCTTCGTGCCACGGCGTTGGTCGGTCTGACCCGTTGGCACAAACAGCTTCCACAACAACCACCACAAGCCAACGATCACCGCGGTTACCGGCACCGCCGATGGGTGGATGGCACCAATACCCGCAACCACGAGCGCCACGGCGGGAATGGTGATGGGGCGAACCGGTGCCATACTCAGCGCTGCGGCCCCAATACCGACCATGGCCAACGCAGAGGAATTCGGCCACGCGCCGGTGTAGTACTCCACGTAGAACACGGGGAACACTCCGGCGACCGCAACGGCAGCCAGCCCCGCAGCCAAGGACCCCACCAGTCCACGCCGCCCGACCAATAGCCACGCCAAAAACGCTGCCGATAGTGTGGAACCCAACGCGGGCAAGACCACGGAGGTCACGTTCAGGGCCTGCACCGGCTGCATGTTCATGTATTCCTGCAGGGCTGCGCCCATTGTGTGGAACCCCGTGGGATAGAACAGGGCGCTGTGGGTTTCGATGTTCTGCAGTTCCCCCATCCGGACAGAGCTTGCCACCCCAGTTTCCTGAATGAAGCGGAATACCGAGGCATGCCAGTGCGCATCCCATCCTTGGAACACATTGTTCAACCCGTCAGGCTTGCTCTCGATAACATCCATTGCGCGCTGAGTAATCAAAGTGAACCCTGCAACCACACCAGCTAGCGGTGCGATCCACATGGGATCGAATACTCCCCCATGCCGCTGTGGGGACCTAAACCACTGCTTGAGCGACCTGCCCCGCCACCATGGCTGATAGCCTTCCAACTCCGCCCGCGGCATCAGCTCGCGTTCTAATTGCCGGGCCCGCCGGCCTCGTCGCCACACAGTCGCCGTCCATGTCAAGCGCCACAGCAAACCCACGACTGCGAACACAGCGGTACCTTGGAGCAACGAATCGAAGGTCACCGCAATGTCGTGGCCGCCGTACCACCAGGCCAGGACGTTCCACACACCAGCAGTAATCACCACCCCCGTGGCTAGGGCCCACGGAATGCGCATACCAGCACACCATCCCACCACCGCACCGGGCAGAATGAAAATCGCCAACGCCGTGACGACTGCAGAAAAGGCTGTTATCAAGTGCTCTCTTCTCCTCGGTCTTCGTACTCGATAACTTTAGCGCTACAATTCCGCCGTTGTACGCACCGCGCGGGTCACCTCTGCTCGGGCCGCCAGCTCCTCGTCCGCAGGGTAATCCACTTGCACCAAGTTCAACCCTTCCGCGGGGGCCACGAGCACTTTCGAACTGCGCTCGTCTAGTTGTAACAACTCCGCGGTAAAGCCCTCATCACGTTTTCCCTCACCCACGGTCAACACGGCCCCCACCAGCGAGCGCACCATTGACCAGCAAAATGCATCCGCCGCCACGCGCGCCTCATACGTCTCCGGTTCGGCCGGTGTGGAGACGTCGAACCACTGGAATTGTTGTAATTCGCGGATCGTGGTTGCTCCTTCCCGCGCTTTACAGAACGCAGCGAAGTCGTTGAGCCCCACCAGCACCTCGCTGGCGGCTTTCACTTTGTCCAGGTCTATGTGCCGACGCCACCTCGCCGTATCCCGAACCCGAACCGGCCGAGGGCCCGCAGTGGCAGTGGTGACGCGGTAAACGTAGTGGCGTCGAAGCGCAGAAAAGCGAGCGTCAAAACCAGCAGGGGCTACGCTTGCCCCATGAACCCGCACGTCGGCCGGCAACATCCGGGACAACCGGCGGACCAGATCACCGGGGTGTTGCAGGCTGCGCTGCGTGAATGTACTAGCGGGAACATCGAAGTGCGCGACTTGCCCATCGGCGTGCACCCCAGCATCGGTGCGGCCAGCGACGGTGAGTTGGACGGGGTGACGCGTGACCAAGCTGAGCTTTTCCTCCAGCACCCCCTGGACCGTACGCAAGCCGAATTGGGAGGCCCACCCGTGAAAGTCCGTGCCGTCGTAGGACACGTCGAGGCGGACCCGCACTGTGTCTCGATGGGCTGGGTTGGGCGCTAAGGAGTCGGACGGGGGATTCACTGCGCCGGACTGAGGTTCTTCGGCACCGACCTGCGGATCCGTAGCACCGACTGGGGAATCCGTGGCGCTGGTGTGGGCCTCCGCGGGTTCGGAGTGCGCGGAGCCATCGGCGGGTGTTGCTGAGGTCATACGAACAATTGTTGCTGTTGAACGCGGACATAGCAAAAGGCCGGCCGGATGATCACGGGGATCACCCAGCCGGCCTGTGGTGGCAGCAGCTAGCCGGCTGGTCTCAGCCGACTAGTGCACGCATGTGCACGCGTGTGCACGCATGGCGGGAGACTACTTCTCCTCAGCCTCGGTAGCCTCAGCCTCGGTAGCTTCAGCTTCCTTGGCCTCTGCCTCAGCCTGAGCGTCGGTTGCGGTATCAGCCTCAACCTCTGGTGCCTCTTCAGCCTTGGTCTCCTCGGCCTTGGCCTCTTCAGCCTGAGCCTTCTTGGAGTTAGCGGCGCGGACGGCACGCTCTGCCTCGGTGGAAGCGGTCTGCTCCAGAACCAGGGAGATCTGGCTTACAGGAGCGTTGTCTCCCTTACGGTTCTCCAGCTTGATGATGCGGGTGTAACCGCCGTCACGGCCTTCGAACTTTGGAGCCAGCTCGTTGAACAGGTAAGCAACAACTTCCTTGTTCGTGATGAGCTTCAAAACGTTGCGACGATCAGCCACGGTGCCACGCTTGGCCTTGGTGATGATCTTCTCAACGTATGGACGCAGCAGCTTAGCCTTTGCGTCGGTGGTCTTGATGGCGCCGTGCTCAATCAGCTGAGCTGCGAGGTTGGCCAGGATCTTCTTCTGGTGGGAAGCAGAACCGCCAAGGCGGGCGCCCTTCTTTGGGGTAGGCATTTGTTCTCCTCGTGTGGATTGTTAGTGAGCGCAGTACGTGCGACTACTCCGCGATGTCTTCACCCTCGGTATCGATGAACTCGCCGGTTTCAGCGTCGTAGCCCTCGATGTCGTTGATGTCGAATCCCTCTGGGGCGTCCTTAAGGCCCAAGCCCAAGCCAGCAAGCTTTACCTTGACCTCGTTGATGGACTTCTGACCGAAGTTACGGATATCCAGCAGGTCGGATTCCGTACGGGCGGCCAGCTCACCAACGGTGTGGATCTCTTCGCGCTTCAGGCAGTTGTAGGAGCGAACGGAGAAGTTCAGGTCCTCGATCGGCATGCTGTAGGCAGCGATGTGCTCGCTCTCCTGTGGCGATGGGCCGATCTCGATGCCCTCTGCTTCGTTGTTCAGTTCCTGAGCCAGTCCGAACAGTTCCACCAAGGTCTTACCCGCAGATGCCATGGCATCGCGAGCGCTGATGGAGTTCTTGGTCTCCACGTCGAGGATCAGCTTGTCGAAGTCCGTGCGCTGCTCCACACGGGTTGCCTCGACCTTGTAGCTGACCTTCAGCACTGGAGAGTAGATCTGGTCAACTGGGATACGACCGATTTCGTTAGAAGCGGTGGCGGCGGGAACGTAGCCACGTCCGCGCTCCACAACCAGCTCGATATCCAGCTTGCCCTGCTCGTTAAGCGTGGCAATGTGCAGGTCAGGGTTGTGAACCTCAACGCCAGCTGGTGGCATGATGTCCGCACCGGTGACCGCGCCTGGTCCTTCCTTGTGCAGGTTCATCACCACGGGCTCGTCAGAGTCGCTCGACAAAACGAGGGACTTGATGTTCAGGATGATGTCGGAAACATCTTCCTTCACGCCTGGGATGGTGGTGAACTCGTGCAGTACACCTTCGATTCGTACAGAGGTCACAGCTGCACCTGGGATGGAGGACAACAGCGTGCGACGCAGGGAGTTGCCCAAGGTGTAGCCAAAGCCTGGCTCCAGTGGCTCGATAACGAACTTAGAGCGGGATTCGTCGATGAATTCCTCGGTCAAAACCGGGCGCTGGGAAATCAGCATGGTCTTTCGTTTCTCCTTTTCGGCGACCGCTATTTGACGCCGCTAGGGGTGACCCGAATCTGCCAGCCTTCACGCAGGGCATCGCTTCCACTTTCGTGGTGGGACGACGCCCCGCTGGCCAGCAATAACGAGTCGACATTGGGTAGTCGGTTTGTGCCCTGTTCTCGATATAAGGGACTTCGCTAGAAAGCTTAGCCGGATTACTTCGAGTAGAGCTCGACGATGAGCTGCTCTTGCAGCGGAATGTCGATCTGAGCGCGCTCGGGCAGCTGGTGCACGAGGATGCGCAGGGTTGCTGGGACAACCTGCAGCCATGCAGGAACCACAGCGTCGACGAGGCGCTCTTGGGCCTCCTCGAACCACAGCATCGAACGGGACTTCTCGCGAACGTCGATGATGTCGTACTGGGTAACGCGGTAGGAAGGCACGTTGGTCTTCTTACCGTTCACGGTGAAGTGACCGTGGGAAACCAGCTGACGAGCCTGACGACGGGTGCGTGCCAGACCAGCGCGGTAAACCACATTGTCGAGGCGGGTCTCCAGCAGGATGACCAGGTTGTCACCGGTCTTACCTGGGCGACGGTTTGCCTCGGTGTAGTAGCGACGGAACTGACGCTCCAGAACACCGTAGGTGTACTTCGCCTTCTGCTTCTCCTGCAGCTGCAAGAGGTACTCGGATTCCTTGATGCGAGCGCGGCCAGCCTGTCCCGGAGGGTACGGACGGCGCTCGAAGGAGCTGTCACCACCGACGAGGTCGACGCGGAGGCGACGGGACTTGCGGGTAACTGGGCCAGTATAACGAGCCATTATCTATTCCCTATCCTTTCTTCTCTTAAACGCGACGACGCTTGGGTGGGCGGCAGCCGTTGTGAGGCTGTGGCGTGACATCAGCGATGGAGCCGAGCTCGAGACCAGCGGTGGCCAGAGAACGGATGGCGGTCTCGCGGCCGGAGCCGGGACCCTTGACGAAAACGTCAACCTTCTTCATGCCGTGCTCCATTGCCTTGCGAGCGGCGGACTCAGCAGCCAGCTGCGCAGCGAATGGGGTGGACTTGCGGGAACCCTTGAAGCCAACGTGGCCGGAGGATGCCCAAGAGATAACAGCACCCTTTGGATCCGTGATGGAAACGATGGTGTTGTTGAAGGTGGACTTGATGTATGCGTGGCCGTTGGCCACATTCTTCTTAACGACGCGACGGCCGGTACGGCGTGCGCGGGTTGGAGTCTTAGGAGCCATTACTTCTTCTTTCCTGCGATGGTCTTCTTAGGACCCTTGCGGGTACGAGCGTTGGTCTTGGTGCGCTGGCCACGAACGGGCAGACCGCGACGGTGGCGCAGACCCTGGTAAGAACCGATTTCGATCTTGCGACGGATATCGGCCTGAACCTGGCGGCGGAGGTCACCCTCGACCTTCCAGGTGTTCTCGATAACGTCACGCAGAGCGGACAGTTGCTCGTCGGTCAGATCCTTGGAGCGCAGGTCAGGAGAGATGCCGGTCTTTTCCAGCAGCTCCTTGGAACGGGCTGGGCCAATTCCGAAGATGTATGTGAGTGCAACCTCCATGCGCTTTTCGCGTGGGAGGTCAACACCAGCAAGGCGTGCCATGTGGCTTATTCCTTCCGGATGAGCGGCGGTTTTCTCCACACTCATCCCTCGTCACCCATGTTGCGCACGGTGGGCTATTCCCTCGGGACCTACGCCACAGTTGCCATTTCCAATCGTGGAAGTGAAACTGCCTTGCTGGGAGGCCGTCTTCATCGAGTGAATGCGCTTTGTAACACGCAAAACCAACGCTGCATAACGCGCGCGTTGGGGGCTAAAGGGCTCCAGCCGCCGCGGCCGGAGGTATTGCTTGGAGCGAGCATGCCCCTCGGTAGCTACCGAGTAATAGTGCGCGCCCCAATGGATGTGCGGAGGCTTACGATTTACTTGTAGCGGTAAACGATGCGTCCACGGGTCAGATCGTATGGAGAAAGCTCCACAACAACCCGGTCCTCAGGGAGGATACGGATGTAGTGTTGGCGCATCTTGCCGGAAATGTGGGCCAAAACCTTGTGCCCGTTATCCAGCTCGACACGGAACATCGCGTTGGGCAAGGGCTCGACAATGCGGCCCTCAACCTCAATTGCGCCTTCCTTCTTTGCCATATCCTCCACGTTTCCCCGGCACCGTTTGTGCCGGTTGAATGCTGTTTTGCTACGTACTATGGTCTTCGGGCTAATCGGTTGTTGGGATTCTGCCCACTTGCTCGAAGTTGGCATAAGCGAGTTGCTACTACCCCGTGTGCGGGGGCCAGTGTTGACTCAAACACCGATTAACTTTCACACCAGCCCTTAACGATACACGCGACCTGCGCGAATCCAAAATCTCGCCTGAGAGTGCAACCAACCCCCGCCTATGGAAAAAAAGGGGCTCACTGCACCGTGAGACCCCATCAGTGAGAGCCAGATGTCACCGCACCCCACGGGGAGCGGGCGATGCTACTGCTGGACTACTGCGCTACAGCAGCCCCGTCAGTGGTCGCGCGCTCTTTACTCCCCAGCTCCCCCTTAGCGAAGCGGTTGATCATCATCGCGATGGCTCCATCGCCGGTGACGTTACAAGCGGTACCGAAAGAGTCGATGGCAACGTATGCCGCGATCATGAGGGCCACCTGCGACTCATCAAAGCCCAACTGAGATTCCAGCAAGCCAACTGCTGCCATGATGGCACCACCCGGAACACCGGGGGCAGCCACCATCATCACACCGAGCAGGAAGATGAAGCCGAGGGCGGCGCCGGGCGTCAAAGGATTATTTGTAAGGAACATGACAGAGAAAGCAAACAAGCCAATCTTCATCATGGACCCAGACAGGTGCACGGTCGCACACAAAGGAACAACGAAACCTGCAACGGATTCACTCACACCGTTTTTCCGGGTGGATTTGTAGGTGACGGGAATGGTGGCAGCCGACGATGCTGTCCCCAGAGCCGTGAAGTACGCCGGCAGCATGTTACGCAGCGCCTTAAACGGGTTCCCGCCAGCAACTGCGCCTGCGACGAGGTACTGCAAGATAAGCACAACCCACGTCATGATGGTGGCCAGAATCAGAACCTTGGCGAAGGCAACCAGCACGAATTTCAGGTTGCCGTTCATTCCCATCGTGAGGAACACACCAAAGATGTAGACCGGCAGCAGCGGAATCACGAAGGCTTCGATAACCTTCATAACCACATCGCGCAACTCGTTGGCACCGGCCTGCAGGGTTTTCGCACCGATGTTCGCCATAGCAATACCGACGGAGAATGCCAGCAGCAGGGCAGCCATCACTTCCATTGGCGCTGGCATCTCCACCGTGAAATACGGAGCCAGTGCCCCCTTATCGATATCGGGGGCTTGCACCATCGACTGCCCCTTCAGCAACCATGGGTAGACCGATTGAGAAACAGCCCATGCCAGCAACCCGGACAGGATCGTGGAAACATAGGCCAACCCGGCGGTTGCACCGAACCACTTGCCCGCACCTTGGCCCAAATTAGCGATCGCAGGGGTGATGAGCGCGAAAATCAGGACTGGGACGAAGAAGCCTAGGAAGTTACCGAATAGTCCGGTGAATGTTGCCGCGCCGCGACCGAACCAGTCTGGTGCGAAGAAACTCAATACGATGCCCAAGACGATGGCAATGAAGATCCAAGCCAGGAGGGGCAAGCGCCGTTGTTGTGCTTTCATAGCGCCAGATTAATAGAATGTGAAGCAATTACATAATATTCATAAATGCGTAAAGGGGTAGCCGGGCTACGGTGTGCGCCCCCGGTAATCTGCCTCCGGTGCTGCGGGCACTGCACTGCGCCCTGATGCTACGGTCGCGGCACTGCGCCTTGGTGTTACGGCCGCGGTACTGCGCCCCGTGTTACGAGTACCGCACTGCGCCCTGGTGCTACGGTCGCGGCGTGAGGATACGCGGTCCTTCAGCGGTGGCCACCACGGTGTGCTCCCAGTGCGAGGAGAACGACCCATCGTCGGTGACCACTCCCCAGTCATCATCCAGCACAAACGAATCACAGCTACCGTTGGTCAGCATAGGCTCGATTGCCAACACGCTGCCTTCTTGAATGATCGGCCCGCGACCGGGGCGCCCCTCGTTGGCTAGGTACGGCTCTTCGTGCATGGTCCGGCCAATGCCGTGGCCACCGTATCCGTCCACGATGAACAGCTTCAGCCCGAATTTCTCCTCCGCCTGCCGCGTCGCTTGTTCCAGAGCCCCGGACACATCTGTCAGGTGGTTGCCGGGCACCATCGCCTTCAGCCCCTCGTACAAAACCCATTCGGTAGCCTCGTTGAGCTTCCGGTTTTCCTCCGCCAGCTCCCCGATCCCGAACGTCCACGCCGAATCTCCCACCCAGCCGTCCAAGGTGGCGCCGCAGTCGATGGAAACCAGGTCCCCCTCCTTCAACACAACATCTGCCGAAGGAATGCCGTGGACGATCATGTCGTTGACCGACGAGCAAATGGAGCCCGGGAATCCCTCGTACCCTTTGAAGGTTGGCACCGCTCCAGCATCTCGGATGGTTTGCTCGGCGATCTGGTCCAGCTCTAGGGTACTGACGCCCGGCTTCGCAGCGTCTTTCACTGCCACTAGGGTCCTACCGACGATTTCTCCGGCTGCCTGCATGGCGTCGAGCTCTAAAGAAGTTTTTGCAGCGATAACCTTGTTCTTCCGCCTGAAGCCCATGGTGCCTTTCCTTGAAAACGGGGTGATTGACAACGAGATGTAAAGAGAAAAACCCCGGGCGGGGAAAAGTTGTGGTTCCCGCTCGGGTTCGTGTTACTGCGATGGGTGCGCTGGGATGATGACCCCCGGCCCCTCGCGTGTCGTTGGATTAGTTATCCAGCGCGTCCAGCGTGGTGGTGGAGATATCCTCTACGCTACCTTCGGCATCGATGTTCAGCAGTAGATCACCGTAGTGCTCGATTAGGGGCGCGGTCTCATCGCGATAGACCTGTAGGCGGGTACGGATGGTGTCCTCGTTGTCATCATTGCGACCACGGGCCAGCATGCGCTCTACCACCACGTCCTCAGAAACAACGTAGTTGATCACTGCGTCCAGGGACTGACCTTGTTCCTTGAGCATCTCTTCCAACAACTCAGCCTGCTCGATGGTGCGTGGGAAACCGTCCAAGAGGAATCCGTCGGCAGCATCGGACTGAGCCAAGCGATCGCGAACCATGTTTGCCGTCACGGACGTTGGCACCAGCTTGCCGGCGTCCATGTACTCCTGCGCCTGCTTGCCCAGCTCGGTACCCTTGCTGATATTCGCGCGGAACAGATCTCCGGTGGAGATGTGGGGGATCTTGAGGGAATCGGAAAGCAGGGAGGCCTGCGTACCCTTTCCTGCGCCGGGAGGGCCCAGCAGAACTAGTCTCATTTGAGGAATCCTTCGTAGTTGGCTTGCATAAGCTGCGACTCAATCTGCTTAACCGTAGTCAGTGCCACGGAGACCAGAATCAGGATAGCCGTGCCACCGAATGGCAAGGACTGGTTGCCGGTCGCAGAGGTCTGCACACCCATGTTAATCAGAATGTTGGGCAAGATGGCGATCAGGCCAAGGTAGACCGAACCGACTACCAGCAGTCGGTTCATGACGTAGCCCAAGTATTCCGCGGTGGGGCGTCCCGGACGGATGCCCGGGATAAAGCCACCGTACTTCTTCATGTTGTCCGCCTGATCATTGGGATCGTATTGCACGGAAACGTAGAAGAAGGAGAAGAAGATGATCAGGAACAGGTACAGCAGGATGTACTGCCATGCGGCTGGATCCTGCAGAACCGACATGACGTTGCGGTTCCACCAGTTGTCCTGAGCTGCCTGTGGGTTGCCCGACTGAATGATCTGGGTGATCAAGATCGGAACGGTCAGCAGGGAGGAAGCGAAGATCACTGGGATAACGCCGGCCTGGTTGACCTTCAGCGGCAGGTACGTGGAGGTCTCACCGTACTGGCGGCGGCCTATCATGCGCTTGGCGTACTGCACGGGGATGCGGCGCTGCCCCTGCTCCATGAAGACCACGCCGATGACCAGGATCAGCACACCGACCACAACGGCCGTGAACACGGGGCCACCAGAGGTCTGCAAGATGGTGGCGCCTTCACCCGGCAGCGAGGTGGCGATGCCCGCGAAGATCAGGAGGGACATACCGTTACCGATGCCACGGTCCGTGATGAGCTCGCCGAGCCACATCACCAACACGGCGCCGGAGGTCATAACCAACACCATGGTAACCAAGCCGAAGACATCCACGTTGTCCTTCAACACGGGAACGCCCTGGCCCAGCAGCTGCTTGCGGTCTGCCAGTGCAACAATGCCCGAAGACTGCAGCAATGCCAGCGCCACGGTCAGGTAACGGGTGTATTCCGTCATCTTGGCCTGGCCGGTCTGGCCTTCCTTCTTCAGCTGCTCAAACTTTGGGATCACCACGGTGAGCAACTGGATGATGATGGACGCCGTAATGTACGGCATGATGCCAACCGCAAACACGGACAGACGCAGCAACGCGCCACCGGAGAAGAGGTTGATCAGAGAGTAGACCGCAGAGTTATTGGTCAGCGACTTGATCTGGTTTGTGATTGATGCGTAATCAACGCCTGGGGTCGGAATCTGGGATCCGACACGGAACAGGACGATCATCGCAAGAGTAAAGAGGATCTTCTTGCGGAGATCTGCGTTTTTGAACGCCGAGACGATGGCGGACAAATTAGCCTCCCGTGGGCAGGCACCGTGATGTGGGATACAAAGGGCGGAAAGTGCTGGTATCCGCAGCCTTAGCAACCACCATCGGCAACTTGCCTGGTAATTTCAGTCCCTCTGCGAAAGCAAAAAGACACACTTGGACATAGAACTACCCAAGATTAGCAGCATTGGCCCCCGCATTAAACTCGAGCCGGTTTAATAAACCATGCGTAATGGGTAAGAAAAGAAATAGAAGGGCGCTCAACCCCGAGGGATTGAGCGCCCTTACTTGGCTACCGAGAGACCTTATTAAGCCTCGGTGATGGAGCCACCTGCGGCTTCGATCTTCTCCTGTGCAGACTTGGAGAACTTCTGCGCGGTGACATTCAGCTTCACGCTGATATCGCCATTGCCCAAAACCTTGACCGGCTGCTTAGCGCGGACCAGGCCTGCAGCAACGATGTCTGCTACTGCAACATCGCCACCGTTGGGGAAAGCCTTTTCCAGGTCGGAAACGTTGACAACCTGGAAGGTGACCTTCGCTGGGTTCTTGAAGCCCTTCAGCTTTGGCAGGCGCATGTGCAGTGGCATCTGGCCACCCTCGAATGCTGCCGATACCTGCTTACGAGCCTTGGTGCCCTTGGTACCACGACCAGCGGTCTTACCCTTGGATGCCTCACCACGACCAACACGGGTCTTGGCCTTGTTGGCACCCTTGGCGGGACGGAGGTCGTGGAGCTTGATTGGATCGCTCATTTTTCCTACTCCCCTGCCACTTCTTCGACCTGAACCATGTGGCGCACGACGTTGACCTGGCCGCGGACGGCTGGGCTGTCCTGCAGGACAACCGACTGGCCGATGCGCTTCAGGCCCAACGAACGGATGGCGTCACGCTGGTTCTTCTTAGTTCCGACGAGACCCTTGAGCTGGGTAATCTTCAGAGCCATGTTTATGCCCCCTGTCCTGCTGCACGGGCGCGCAGCATAGCGGCGGGTGCAACCTCTTCCAGAGTCTTGCCACGACGCGCGGCAACCTCTTCTGGTCGAACAAGCTGCTTCAGGCCGTCGACGGTAGCGTGCACAACGTTGATGGCGTTGTCAGTACCCAGGGACTTCGCGAGGATGTCCTGAACACCTGCGCACTCCAGAACTGGACGTGCAGCGCCACCAGCGATAACACCGGTACCTGGGGCAGCTGGCTTCATCATCACAACGCCAGCGGCGGTTTCGCCCTGGACTGGGTGAGTGATGGTGCCGTTGATCATTGGGACGCGGAAGAAGTTCTTGCGAGCCTCTTCAGCACCCTTCTGGATTGCAGCGGGAACTTCCTTGGCCTTGCCGTAGCCGACACCGACCATGCCCTGACCGTCGCCCACGATGACGAGAGCGGTGAAGCTGAAGCGACGACCACCCTTCACAACCTTGGACACACGGTTGATGGTTACGACGCGCTCGATGTACTGGTTGCGCTCGTCCTGCTGCTGGTTGTTGCGACGATCGTTGCGGTTACCGCGCTCGTTACGATCGTTGCGGTTGTTATCGGCGGAGCGTCCGCCGTTACGTTCACGTTCCGACATCACGCGTTCCTTCCGTTGATGGTGTTGATGGTGATCATTAGAACTTCAGACCACCTTCGCGAGCTGCGTCAGCCAGAGCGGCGACGCGGCCGTGGTACTTGTAGCCAGCGCGGTCGAAAACAACGTTCTCGATGCCTGCGGCCTTAGCACGCTCGGCAATCAGCTGGCCAACCTTAGCTCCGCGAGCTTTCTTGTCGCCCTCCAGTGCGCGCACGTCGGCTTCCAAGGTGGAAGCGGCTGCCAGGGTGTGACCGGCGACATCGTCGATCAGCTGGGCGTGCATGTGACGGGAGGAACGGTGCACGACGAGACGTGGGGTCTCGGCGGTACCGGCCAAGTTCTTGCGGATACGGAAGTGACGACGTGCACGTGCGGTGCGACGGCGGGTGGAGATGTCCTTGCCCACCGGAAGTCGGTTTTCTGCCTTGTTGGATGCAGTATTGCTCATTACTTACCCGTCTTTCCGACCTTGCGACGGACCTGCTCACCTTCGTAGCGGATGCCCTTACCCTTGTATGGGTCATCCTTCCGCAGACGGCGGATGTTGGCGGCGATCTGTCCAACCTGCTGCTTGTCGATACCAGTGATGGAGAACTTGGTGTTTCCATCCACCGCGAAGGTGATGCCTTCCGGTGCTTCAATCAACACAGGGTGAGAGTAACCCAGAGCGAACTCCAGGTTCTTACCTTTAGCCTGAACACGGTAACCAACACCGAAGATCTCCATCTTGATGGTGTAACCCTCGGTCACGCCGATAACAGCGTTGTTGATCAGGGAACGGGACAGGCCGTGCAGGGAACGGTTCTTGCGGTGGTCATCTGGACGAGAAACAACGAGGTTGCTCTCCTCCTGAGCCACGGAAATTGGAGCCGGAATGTCGACGGTCAGGGTGCCCTTAGGGCCCTTAGCCTCGACAGTCTGGCCGTTGATGCTGATGGTGACGCCAGAGGGTACCGCCACCGGTGCCTTACCGACACGAGACATTGGCTAACCTCCTCTTACCAGACGTAGGCGAGAACTTCTCCGCCTACACCCTTGTTGGACGCCTCACGATCAGTCAGCAGCCCCTGGGACGTGGAGATGATAGCCACGCCCAGGCCGCCGAGGACCTTTGGCAAGTTGTTGGACTTTGCGTAAACGCGCAGACCCGGCTTGGAAACACGGCGTACGCCAGCGATGGAACGCTCGCGGGATGGGCCGTACTTCAGCTGCAGGGTCAAGGACTTGCCAACCTTCTCGTCAGCGACGGTGTAGTCAGCAATGTAACCTTCCTGCTTCAAGATCTCGGCGATGTTGGCCTTGATCTTGGAGGAAGGCATAGAGACAGAATCGTGGAATGCGTTGGAAGCATTCCGCACGCGGGACAGCATGTCCGCGATTGGATCAGTCATGGTCATAAGACGGTGACCTGTGCCTTTCTCGTTGCGGTTCCCGAACTCACCGGGTGCGTGTACCGCGCGATTGGGGGCCACTAGCGCTCCCCACGCTCAATAACCTGGGGTGCTCGCTGCCACATTTTCCGCACGGCCGCTTGTCGGCAAGGGGCCTACAACAAAGTGGATTAACATGTTTCAGGGAAAATTCCGCGCTACCAAAAGGGCGCAGAAGTCCAAGGGGAGACAGTACAGCACGCTGGCGTTTTCTCCAAAACGCTGCACTTTTAATTGACCTGTGACGCCCCTCTGGCCATTGTCCCGTCCCGTCGCCATCCACCCCTTTCCGCCGCACATTGGCTGTGGCGTGGCATGGGGCTCAGGTTCTTTTTATCTCGACGCCAACTAGGACGTTCCCAGCACAACTTCGTTGATTTCCGCAGCCACGGTCTTCGGAGCTTCCCAAATCGGGGTATGCCCCGCGTTCGGTTCATCCACTACCCGAATGCCCGGTTGGCCGCGCCACGTGATGAATTCTGTGAAGGCCAAACGCCCATCTTGCTGACCCACAATCGCCGTCGTTGGGATGCCATGTTTTCCGTGCACTTCCCTGAGGCGATCCACCATAGGCGACTGCTTCAAATAGCGATCGATCGCCCCAGTTGCCGCCAAGAAGTCTGGGAGCGAGGTGTTGAGCAGATCGCGCACAAACTGCGGCGGAACTCCGTGATTGGGAGCAAAAGCTGTAGCTAGGTTCTTTTCAGCCATGGCGGGGGTCATCAACTTCCAGATGAGGTTGCCGATTACGGGCTTAGTTAGGACCACTTCGGCAGCCGAGCGGGCAGAAACCCGCGCGGTAGTGGTTGGGGTGGCGTTTACCAGCACGAGGTGCTCCACCAGTTCGGGCGCAATCTCCGCCACGGCCGTGGCCACCAAGCCGCCACGAGAGTGCCCAACTAGGACCGCTTTACGCCCGGCGCGCTGCACTTCCTCACGAATGGTTGGAATTACCGAGCGCGCATCGCTTTCTATCGTTCGCGGATCACCAAGTGCCAGCGCCACCGTGTTCACGCGGGGATCCAGTTGTTCCTTCAAACGGTCGAAGGCGGCAGGGCTGCCGCCAAGGCCGTGGAGCATCACCACAGGGGCAGTACTCCCGCCCGCAGCCGTTCCTGGCGCAAAACTGTTTCCGCCCCTAGCCAGTTGCATCCCGTCCAATTGCATCCCGTCCAATTGCACCCCATTTGCTACACCGGTAGCTTCCCCAGCCGCCGGGGTCACCGGGGCCGCCGGAGCCGCCGGGGCCGCCGCGCCCGGCGGCAACGCACCGTCCGCTGGGCCCGTCAACAATGGCACCACTTCGTGATCCTTCTGCGAGATTCGCCGTGTGCGCAAAATATACTCCAGGGTGGACCCCGGCCAAATGTTGCTATTGTGCCCCGTCTGGTCCAAGTACCACGAGTCACAGCCACCGGACGTCCACACCGTCCCATTGGTCAACCGGCCCACGAGGTGATCGAAGTTGCGCTGGGCGCGGGGCGTCGGTGCGATAGAGGCCTTCACCGGCACAGAGCCAGAGTTCACCGTGCGGGAAGAAGCTAGTTCCACGGCCTGGCGAATATACCTGGCCTGCGCCTCAAACATGAGGATGACCGAGGTGTGCCCCAATCCAATGTTCGGTCCGTGCAGAAGGTAGCAATTGGGGTAGCCCGCAACGGACGTACCCAGGTAGGCGCGCGGGCTCGGACCCCACTTCTCGGCGAGGGAGAGTCCGGAGGCGTCGCGGACCTTATCCGTCAGGGGCAGGCCGTCGGTCTTGAAGCCGGTTGCGAAAATCACCACGTCAACGGGGTGTTCCTTACCGTCCTGATCGACCACCCCGTGTGCGGTCAGGGCCTTCACCCCGCCGCAGACCACCGTCGTGTTCTCCGCATTCACCGCGGGGTAATAAGTGTTGGACAGCAATATTCGCTTACAACCGATCCGGTAACTCGGAGTAAGCTTTCGACGTTTATCAGGATCCGTCACCTGCGATTCCAGGTGGCGCAGCGCGTGCTTTTGGGTGGGGCCCATCAGCACGGGGTGGCGGAAGCCCAACACAGTGACCTCGCGCTGTAGGTAGATCTTCCAGCGGCGCAACCGGTTCAGAATAGGCAGCTTACGCAATCGCTGCTGCTCCGCAGCGCTAATAGGCCGATCGTGGCGCGGCATCACCCAGGCCGGGGTGCGCTGGAACAGTGTGAGGCTTTCCACCTCCGGTTGGATCGCTGGGACAATCTGGATTGCCGATGCCCCGGTCCCCACTACGGCTACTCGCTTACCGCGCAGGTCAACATCGTGATTCCATTCGGCGCTGTGGAAGTATTCGCCCTGGAATTCATCCAGCCCAGGCAACCGCGGAATCACCGGTTGCGCCAGCGCGCCCGTTGCCACCACGAGGTGATCCGCTTCTATGGATGTGGTGTGGGCCGGTGTGGTTGCTGTTACTTCTGGATTCGCTGCCTGCGCCGCCGCGGCCGCTGTTACTTCCATCCGCCAACTGGCACGCTCGGGTTGCCACTGCGCGGCGATCACCTCCGTATTACAGCGCACGTGTGGCCGCAGCCCCTCCTTGTCCACTACACCCTGCAAGTACTCCCAAATCTGCCCCTGACGTGCGAACATATCCTCCCATTCGGCGCTAACATTGTGGGAGAAGGAATACAGGTAGCTCTGCACATCACAGGCCGCACCTGGATAGTCGTTATCTCGCCACACTCCACCGATGTCCCCGGCCTTTTCATAGATGGTGAAATTGTGGAACCCCGCTCGTTTGAGCTCAATGGCCGTAGCCAACCCCCCGAAGCCACTGCCGATGATGGCGATGCTGGTGTTCTTATTCATGCGCTACCTCACCCTAGTTTTAAAGATAAAAATACATTTCAATTACAGGCTAGGGAGCTGGCCCGCGTTGAGAGGCAGAATGCTTAAAATACTTTTCATGCGCGCTCAGCCCACCACCCCACGTCGCGATGGTTCCACACGTCGCAGGTCGGCTGTACTGCTTATTCTCCTTCTGGTCATCGCGCTACTCAGTGCTGCTTCACTGGCTTTTGGCACGAGGGCGGTGCCTCTTTCTACTCTTCCCGACGCCCTCCTGCACCCCTCCCCCGATAATCCCTGGGACCAGCGCATCATTTCTGAGTTGCGCTTACCCCGAACGGTGCTCGCTCTCGTCGTGGGGGCAGCCTTGGGAGTGGCGGGCGCGTTGGTGCAGGGCCATACCCGCAACCCGCTCGCCGATCCCGGATTGCTGGGTGTCAATGCCGGCGCTGCTTTAGCGGTTGTCATTGGGTTCACATGGCTGGGTGCCACGACGGTGCTGGCTACGAGCGTCCTAGCCCTCATCGGCGCGTTGGTGGCGACCGTGCTCGTTTTCGCAGTGGCCCAGGTAGTGGGCAATCGCTCCGATCCGCTGACGTTGGTGCTGACCGGGGCTGCCTTGACCGCGGTGGTGAGTTCCGCCACCACCGCCATCGTGTTTTCCAGCAGCAACAACCTGGATCGCATGCGTATGTGGACGGTGGGGTCCCTGATTGGCCGCGATGGGTCTTTCGTCTCAGCTATCACTCCGGCGCTGCTGGTCGTGATCCTGTTAGCGCTATGTAGCGCGCCGCAGTTGAATTCCCTAGCGCTGGGGGAAGACGTGGCGGAGAGTCTTGGTATCAGCGTGACCTTTGCTCGTGCGTCGGGCATTGGGCTCATCGCGATTCTGGCGGGTATCTCCACCGCCGCAGCCGGGCCCATCGGGTTTGTAGGGTTGTTGGTTCCACCCGTGATGCGCAGCACGATCGGGCCGGATTACCGCTGGCTTTTACCATCATCTGCTCTGGCCGGGGCCATATTGTTACTGGCGTCGGACATCGTGGGGCGCCTTATTGCCCACCCGGGCGAGATTCAGGTGGGAATCGTTTTGGCTTTCGTGGGCGCGCCCGTTTTCATCGCCATGATGGCCAGAAGGCGACTGGTGCGCCCGTGAGTTCATCCCGCAGCAGTTCCTTGCACGACCAATCGCCGGCATTGGGGTCACAACCCCGATTCGCTGCTATCCAACGGCGGGGGCTACTGCGCTCGCGGCTGCTGCCGCAGACGCTCGGAATCCTCGTTTTCATTCTGCTGGCGTTGAGCGTAGCAATCGGTGAATACACCCTCAGCCTTCCGCGCGTGTGCGCGATTCTCCTAGGCGATCGCTCCTCCCGCTTCGAGGCCACCGTGGTATTGAGCTGGCGCATGCCCCGCGCGATCACCGGCCTGGCCGTGGGTGCCACCCTGGGATTATCGGGCGCGATCACGCAATCCCTCACCAGAAACGGCCTGGCCAGCCCAGATATTTTAGGCGTGACCGCCGGGGCTTCAGCCGCCGCGGTCACCGTCATCATCGTGGGTCCCACTACGGGCGTGCTGGGGTGGCTCTCGGGTGCGGGAATCCCCGTCGTAGCATTCTGCGGCGCCACCGCGTCCGCAGCTGTCGTATGGTTCTTGTCATTTCGAGGTGGGCGCCCCGACCCCGCCCGGTTGGTCGTCATCGGCATTTTGCTCACGGCGATGCTGGGCGCGTACATCAATTTCCTCATGGTGCGCGCCAAACTGTTGGATGCCGCCGCCGCGCAATTCTGGCTGACCGGATCCCTGACGAACTCCACGTGGGCCCGCGCATGGCCCGCTGTCATCGTGGCCTTCGTCGCCATCCCGGTCGCATGGTGGTTGGCGTTCCAGTTTCGTGCATTGTTATTGGGCACCGAGCTAGCCCAGAGCCTGGGCCAACGGGCGCGCGTCACCCAGTTGGTCGCTTTGGGCGTCGCTATAATCCTTGCAGCCGTAGCCGTTGCGGCGGCGGGGCCGATAGGGTTCGTGGCGTTCGCAGCTCCTCATGTGGCGCGATTGTTGGCGGGCACGCCCGCCCCGCCACTGGTCACGAGCATGCTGACTGGCGCCGTATTGTTACTCGCGGCGGACCTTTTCGTGCGCACAGTCACGCCCACCGACATTCCCGTTGGTCTCATCACCAGTTCCGGCGGGGGTCTATTCCTCATGTTCCTGCTCATACAACGGCGGCGAAAGGAGGTCTTGGCATGAGCGCCCTATCCGTGGCGATGCTGGCCCCTTCACGCACGTACTCGGTTACATGTAGGGAAGTGAGTGTGCTGTGACATCTTTACCCGTGGCGATGCTGGCCCCTTCACGCACGTACTCGGTTACATGTAGTGAAGTGAGTGTGCTGTGAATGTTACTTCTGGGCCGACGCCCCCTCTATCCACCCACGAACTCTCCGTAGGCTATGGCCATGCCGGGTTGGTGTTGCAAGACATCAACGTGCAGATTCCAGCCGGGAAAACCACGGCCATCGTCGGGGCAAACGGCTGCGGAAAGTCCACGCTGTTGAAGACCCTCGCGGGGTTGATCAAACCTACAGGTGGCTGCGTACAGCTGAGTGGGACATCGATCTCACGGTACTCACGCCGGCAGGTCGCCCAAACATTGGCCTACCTGCCGCAATCTGCTGTCGTCCCTGATGGGGTAACGGTACGAGACCTTGTGGCCAGGGGTCGGCACCCCCACCAGTCGTGGCTGCGTCAGTGGTCTCCGACTGACGACGCAGTGGTAGAGCGCGCCATGCAACACGCGGGATGCGCGAGCTTGGCGGACCGGTTGGTGGCGAAGCTTTCCGGTGGTCAGCGACAACGCGCGTGGCTGGGGTTCGTCCTCGCACAGGGTGCGCAGACTTTGCTGTTGGACGAACCGACAACATTTTTGGACCTTCCCGCCGCGCTTGAGGTGCTAAGGACGGTGAAGATGCTGACGGGCGCAGGGCAGGGTACTTTTCCTGATAGTCCGGTCCTCGGTGGCGATCCCACGGAGGCGTCCGCTACGGCCCGGACCGTTGTCATGGTGCTGCACGATATCAACCTAGCGGCGCGGTTTGCTGACCACATGATCTGCCTTGGCAGCCACGTGCATTCCCCAGCTTCCCGCATCATCGCTGAAGGGGCGCCTGCACAGATCATCACCCCGGAGCTGTTGAATGATGTCTTTGGGCTGCGGGCCCGCGTGATTCCCGATCCTGTTACCGGTGGCCCACTGGTCGTTCCGGAGGAATAGGCAAATCTCCGCCTACGCCGCTCCTGCGCCGGCTCCCCTTCGCCGCACCTGGATACAGAAATACCCGCCACCTACCGACATGTTGTCGGCGGACGGCGGGTTTTCAATCCGGCGGGTTTACACCGGAGCCCAAAAGCTTCCGTGACTAATTAGTCGTTGGAGCCCTGGGTCTTGAATGGGAAGCCCAGCTCACGCAGCAGTGCGCGGCCTTCGTCGTCGTTCGAAGCGGTCGTAACAACCGTGATGTTCATACCACGTGGACGATCGATCTTATCCACGTCGATTTCGTAGAACATGGTCTGCTCAGACAGACCGAAGGTGTAGTTACCGTGGCCGTCGAACTGGCGATCGGACAGACCGCGGAAGTCGCGAATACGTGGCAGAGCAACGGTCAGCAGGCGATCCAAGAATTCCCACATACGGTCGCCACGCAGGGTAACGCGTGCACCGATTGGCATGCCTTCACGCAGCTTGAAGTTAGCGATGGCCTTCTTCGCGGTACGGATCTGTGGCTTCTGACCGGTGATGAGGGTCAGGTCATTGATGGCACCGTTGATCAGCTTGGAATCACGAGCAGCGTCGCCGACACCCATGTTGACCACAATCTTGGTCACACCGGGGATCTGCATAACGTTGTCGTAGTTGAACTCGGTGTTCAGCTTCTCGCGAATGTCCTCACGGTAGCGAGTCTTCAGGCGTGGGGTGTAGTTTTCGCTCATCGTTAGATGTCCTTCCCGTTGCGCTTGGAGACGCGGATCTTCTTGCCGTTTTCGTCGAAACGGTAGCCGATACGGGTCGGATTACCATCGGAATCCACAACCATCACGTTGGATACGTGGATTGGGGCTTCCTGGGTGACAATGCCGCCGGATTCTGCGCCGCGCTCTGGAGCAGAGTTTGCAACGTGCTTCTTAATGGGATTTACGCCCTCAACGAGGACCTTGTCCTGCTTCGGGAAAGCCTGGATGACCTTGCCCGTAGCGCCCTTGTCTGGGCCCGAGATAACCAGTACGGTATCGCCCTTACGGATCTTCATTTAGAGCACCTCCGGAGCGAGAGAAATGATCTTCATGAACTTCTTGTCACGAAGTTCACGAGCCACTGGGCCGAAGATACGGGTACCACGTGGATCGTTGTCGTTTGCCTTGATGATGACAGCTGCGTTCTCGTCGAATGCAATGTAGGAACCATCTGGACGACGAGTTTCCTTCTTGGCGCGAACGATGACGGCCTTGACGATGTCGCCCGACTTTACGGTGCCACCTGGGGTAGCTTCCTTTACCGTGGCAACAACGATGTCACCGATACCAGCGGAGCGCCGAACAGAGCCTCCGAGCACGCGGATGACCAGGATTTCCCGGGCACCGGTGTTATCGGCAACTCGCAGGCGCGATTCTTGCTGAATCACTATGAGTCTCCTTGTTTGACCTAGTTAAGTTTCACGTGCGTGGGATTACCGACCCTCGCGCACACGGTCCGTTGACCTGCAATTCCATCTACCCAGCGCACCTCAGTAAGAACACGTAAGCTGAAGCAGACGGTGGGAGCGCTCATTGAATTAACGGCGGTTCCACGCAGGCAACTTGGTAATTATTCCATGCCCTGGGGTGGCCTTCCAAATCCGGCATTCACCACCACATGGCCACACCGCAGCAGGACAACACAGCGGCAGGACAACACACCAGCTTGGCGACAACGCAGTGACTCGGCGACAACGCGGTGGCTTGACGACACAGAGAAAGACACTCTCCAGCTGATGCAGCTGCGAGGCGCGCGGCACAACACCGGAGCGGTCGAGCCGCACGATCTGCTAGCGGGCCACCTTCTCGGATTCGCAATTCCGATGAATATATATATGACTTATGTCACACTTTTGCCAGATTGTCTTACAATTTGCTTTTTTACCCGCTAGATTAAAACACGTCCGAGGCACTACCCCGCTTCGAACAACATGAAGCACATAGTGCTGGCATAGCCACTCTCTCGCGAACCCAATGATTAGGCTACGCCAGCATTCACATCAAGATCGATCTTCATCGCTTCGATGTCGACACCCCTCCCGAAAGGATCACCATGGCTACTAAGAAGAACCTGGTTGCAGTTGCTGCAGCCACCGCTCTGGCACTGACCGCTACCCCTACCGCTTTCGCAGCAGACGCTGCTGAGGCCCCAGCTACCACCTCTTCTTCCGCTTCCTCCTCTTCCCAGGATGACGCAGCTACCACCGAAGAGGGCGCAACCGGCTCCTCCAACACCGAGGCACCTGCAGGTTCCTCCGAAGAGCAGAAGGCTGAGCTGAAGGGCTCCTCCGACAAGTTCTTCGGCTGGGACGAGAACACCAGTGGCCTGGATAAGTTCAAGACCATCTTCAACACGATCGTGAGCATCGTCAAGACCATCTTGGGCATCCCTTCCCTGGGTTCCTCCAACTAATTTAAGGTTATTAGCTCACGCTGAGGAGCTAACTACTTTTGTTGAACACCAAACCGCCGTCGCAGGTTCGCAGCCCGCGCCGGCGGTTTTGCTTTCTTCCCATACGCCAGCACCACACCCACTCCCCCTTTTTTTCTCGACGCCACCCCGCACCCCACCCCACAACGCTCCGATGGGGCGCTCAAGATCCCCGAGAACGCAATCGGAGTATGAATCCCCTCCAGTAGGTCGGGAACGTTATTGACGGTTCCCCCAACCTACCCCACCACCGAATGGCACGCGGTAGCTCAACGGCAGACGCTGAAGACTTCGGTCAACGACCGGATTTTTAGTGTCCTATCATTATCTCGCCCCGATTACTCCTACTTAGTTTTTAGTGAATGTTAATTGAATTAGAAGCATGATCTTCGTCACTGGGGGTGTGATCTGTTGATAATCGTGCTAGATTATCTTTCGTACCTAGGCCGTGGATGACTAAACGCCACGTGCCACCACGTTTCATTCACTTCAGAGGATTAATATGAAGAAGACTCTCCTGGCTCTGGCCACCGCTTCCACCGTTGCACTCGCAGGCACCTCCGTTGCCGTAGCTGAAGAAGAGAATACAACCCCCGGATCCGTGTCTGCCGCTCTTTCCAGCAAGGAGGACAAGGCTCCAAACACCGAGGCTCCAAACACCGAGAGCTCCGACACCTCCAGCTCTGACGAGTTGTTCGGCTGGGATGAGACCGTTAAGCCCATGGAAAAGCTCAAGCAAATCGCGGAAGCGTTCGGCATCATCGTAACTGTCGTTGGTGGAATCGCCACGCTGGTCGCTAGCTTCCAGAAGATCGCAGATTCCTTCAAGAAGTAAGCACTTCTGCGACCCACATCGTGGCCCCAGCACTCTTTAAAGCGCTGACACCCGAAACTCGCTAGGCACACATGCTGCTCTAGCGAGTTTTTCATATTTCTAAGCTCTCACCTCAGGGTTAAACGACCAATTAGGGGTTTTATCGTTGAACCCTCACTTCATTCCAACGAAGGGTTTCATTCCAGGGTAGGTAAGGGTAAGCTAACCATCGCTATGAATGTTGCCACACCGCAGGTCAGCAAACTGACCGTCTCCCCCACCCGGCGGAACGCCTTCACCGACCACCAGCTGGTCGATCCCCCGCAAGCCGCGGGGCATGAGCTGTTCCGAGCCACCATTCACGAGATCACGTCTCCATCACACCGGTTGCGCCGCATCACGCTCCACTCCCCCTCCTTCGCGACGTATCAACTCTCCGGTCCTGACGAGTTCTTCGGCCTCCTCATGCCACAACCCGGCACCCCGCTACACCTCCCACAGCAAACTAAAGGCGAAAACCTTCGCGCCGCAGTGGCCGAGATGCCCGCAGAGATCCGGCCCAACCTGCGTTGGTACACAGTACGGCAGTTCGATCCCCTGAACTGCACACTGACCTTCGACATCGTGACGCACGGTGTCACCCTGGAAGACCTCGAGGTCGGGCACGACATTGGCCCTGGGCTGCGCTGGTGCCTGACAGCCCAGGTGGGTTCAGAAGTTGGACTATGGACCGCGCACGGACTGTGGCATCGCGCTGCTCCGGCGCAGACTCTTATCGCCGACCCCTCAGCGCTGCCATCACTGCGTGCGATCTTGGAATACACCCAGACCTTTGCCCCGAAACAGCTGCGCGACATGCACGTTATCGCAGTTGCTGAAACCGCCGAAGATATTGAGCCACATCTGCTTTCGGAATGGCAGGAAAAACTAGGGAGCGTGGAACTGCTGTTTTGCCCGGTCGCCGAGTTCACCTCGCAGACCGTGCGGTTACTGCAGCGCATCGATGCCGTCGAGCATCCCGCTCGGTTCTCCCAGTACGTCTGGGTTGCCGGTGAGGGTGACCTATGCAAGAACGTCCGCCGCCACTGTGTTTACACATGGAAGCTTGAGACCTCCGCCGTGCAGTGGTGCCCATACTGGTTCCTAGGGAAAGCGCGACCTTAGCGACCAACCACCCCCTGCATTGGGGGTGTTTTTATAACTAAATCATCCAAGCAACCGCCACATAACCGCAGGACACAGCCCCCTATAGGGATTCTTAGGATACCCTCGCCTTTCTTTTATATTAGGTAAGCCTACCCTTGCTACGCTGCGGGACATGCTCAATTCAACTCACGAGTCAACCCACGTCGGGTCACCCCAAGAAGGCCCACCGGCCGACCCCGGGCATCCCCGTGGCACAGTCCCCGAACGCATCAGCTTCACCGATGACCTCGTCGGAATGTCACCCACGCGCCTTGGCGACGTGCTCGCTGCAGCCTCACACGTAGCCACGGACTACCTCACCGAGGAACACGGTCCCTGCAGTGCCACCCCGGTGGGGCAACTCGAGGCCGCAGTCCGCAACATTGACCTCGCAAACCCGCTCGGCTCCTTCCGCGCAAGCATCGCGGAACTGCGCACACTCTGGCTCGACCACGCAGTCTGGTACCACCACCCGCGCTACATCGCCCACCTCAACTGCCCCATTTCTTCAACTGCTGTGGCCGGGGAAACGATCGCCAGCGCAGTCAATACAGCGGTGGAGTCGTGGGATCAGGCCTCATCCGCGGCGCTCATTGAGCAGAAAATCGTCCACTGGTTGTGTGAAAGCCTCCGCTGGCAGGTCACGGGCATCCACGGAGTGTTCACCTCCGGTGGAACTCAATCGAATCTCCAAGCACTGCTCACAGCCCGTAACAAGGCGCTGGCAGCCCACGGGTATGACACGCTTTCCCGCCTGTGCATCCTGCACACGGCCGACACGCACTATTCAGTGGCCAGGGCAGCCAACATCCTGGGGCTTCACCCCACCACCGGATCACGAGTGGTGGGCACAGATACCCACCATCGGATGTCACCCGCTGCACTAGAAGAAGCCATCGCTGAGTGTTCCCGCGACGGCTTAGTTCCCATGGCGGTGGTTGCCACCGCCGGCACAACGGACCTCGGTGCCATCGACCCTCTTGATGACCTCGCCAGCATCACCCGTAAACATTCCCTGCACCTGCATGTGGATGCCGCGTACGGGGGTGCCATGCTGGTCTCCCCCACTCAAAGGCACCGCCTGAAGGGAATCGAATCTGCCGATAGCATCACCGTGGATTTCCACAAGACCTACTTCCAACCCGTGGCGTGTTCTGCCATGTTGCTGCGCACCCCGGAGGACTTCCGCCACATTTCGTGGCACGCGGACTACCTCAATCCGCAGGGCTCCGGCGAGCTCAACCTCGCCGACTTCTCCCTGCAGACAACCCGCCGCTTTGATGCGCTGAAGCTCTGGCTTACCTTGCGCACACACGGAGCCGAAGCGATCGGCACTGCCTTCGACACGTGCTGCAAGATCACCCGAGACTCAGCCGCACTGATCGAGAACAACCCCCACCTCGAACTACTGGAACACCCGCAGCTCACCACGCTCGTTTTCCGTCCGACACACCCCGATGCCCCCTCCCCGCAACACATCAAGCGAGTGCTGCACAACCGAGGAGAAGCCGTCATTGCCACCACGGTCATAGACGGCGACAGCTGGTTGAAGTTCACCATCTTGGACCCAACTCTTTCCACCAACGACATCCAGCTCATCCTCGACCTCATCGTGGGTTGCGCCACCTCGGCTGCTGCCAACCCAACCGCTGGCACCCCAGCTGTCGACAACTCAACAATGGAGGCTCCAACTCATGCCTAATTCCCTTCCCCAAACGCAGTCTGTATCCCAACCGCAGTCTGTATCCCAACCACAACCTGCCACCCAGCCAGAGCCCAAGCCTCAACCACAGCCTGCATCCCACGCACAGCCCAAGCCTCAACCACAGCCCACATCGCAGCCAGAACCTGCATCCCAACCCGACCCTCGCCCATCCCATCCCGCACCCCAGCAGGTGGATGTCCTCGCAATCGGCGCGGGCCCTTTCAATCTGGGCTTCGCGGCCCTCGCCCAGCCCCTCGTGGAGTCCGGGGAGCTCAGCCTCGCCGTGTTCGATAAGCGGGACGGATTCTGCTGGCACCCAGGCATGATGCTGCCCACGGCAACCATCCAAGTGCCGTTCATGGCCGACCTCGTCACGATGGCCGATCCCACCAGCCCGTATAGCTTCTTGAATTACTGCAAGCAGCAGGGCCGTATACACCACTTCTTCATTAAGGAAGATTTCTATCCTCTCCGCGCGGAGTATTCTGACTACTGCGCGTGGGTCGCCAGGCAGCTGGGCACCCTGCACTGGAAACACTGCGTAGATCACGTGGATCAACTAGCAGATGGCACCTTCACCGTCACCTATTCTCACCCCGGCGGTACGGGCCAGATTCACGCGCGGCACCTCGTGATCGGTGTGGGCACGGAACCGTTCGTACCCGACGATCTCGCCGCCGCACTCAACGCACCTAACGTCCTGCACTCCGCAGATTATCTGCATCGCAAGCAGCAGGTTCTTTCGGCCAACTCCATCACCATCATCGGCTCCGGCCAATCCGCTGCGGAAATCTACTTGGACCTTATCGAGGAGCGAGCCGAACAGGGCAAGCGCCTAGACTGGTTCACCCGCTCCCCGCGCTTCTTCCCCATGGAATACACCAAGCTCACCCTGGAAATGACCAGCCCGGATTACGCCCGTTACTTCCACGCACTACCGGAGGCCACCCGCGATCGTACGAATCGCGAACAACGCAGCCTCTATAAGGGCATCTCGGGTGACACGGTCAACGAGATCTACGACACTCTCTATCGCCTCTCCCGCACGGGCAACCTGCCCTCGACTCTGCGCGCGGGATGCGCGGTGGCGTGGGCTCCCGGCGCGGAACCTACGGACGGG
The DNA here is from genome assembly GCF_030408435.1 of Corynebacterium auriscanis. Classification (NCBI taxonomy): domain Bacteria; kingdom Bacillati; phylum Actinomycetota; class Actinomycetes; order Mycobacteriales; family Corynebacteriaceae; genus Corynebacterium; species Corynebacterium auriscanis. Next base: position 2,194,811 of record NZ_CP047046.1, read on the forward strand.
TCCACCGGGGTTCATCGGCTGCGAGTAGAACACACGGAGTCCGGCTCCACCGGGGTACACGCTTCCGATGCTCTCATTCTGGCCACCGGATACCGCGCTCCCACAATTCCCCCTTTCCTCTCCTCTGTGCACGGCTCACTCAATGTCGATGCAGCTGGTCGTTGTGCGGTGGGCACTGATTTTTCTATTAACGACGCCGGCACGGTTCACGTACAGAACGCGGAAGAACACACTCACTCGTTGATTTCTCCGGACCTCGGCATGGGCCCGTGGCGTAACTCGATCATCTTGGCCAGCATCACCGGTCGTGAGGTTTATCCGATAGAAAAGGACATTGCGTTTCAAACGTTCGGAGGTGAGGGCCTGTGATGCGGGGAATCCTCACACCTCACGGTCGCATTACGATCACGCCTGTGCGGATACCGCGTGATGTGGCGCTGTTGCACAGCTGGCTTACATCACCACACGCTGCTTACTGGGGTTCGCTGAATGCGAATGTTGACGAGGTAGGACGGGAGTACCGGCGCATCGCAGACGCAGCACACGAGGCAGCATGGTTGCTGCACCTCAATGACGAACCCGTGGCGCTGGTTGAGACGTATGATCCCGCCGAGGTCGTTGTGAATGATGTTCCGGGTGTTGGCCATGCGGCCGGAGACATGGGTATGCACATTCTCGTGGCGCCGCCAGGCACAGAGCCCCGCCCCGGTTTCACGAACTCGATCTTTGCAGCAACGATGCGTTGGTTATTCGATGAGCGCGGTGCTCAACGGGTTGTGGTTGAACCGGATGCGGGCAACCACAAGATCCTGGCCAAAAATGCCCTGGCTGGTTTTGTGGACATCCCTGGGTTAGAACGCACGCCGTTGACCCTCGGGGGCGAGGAAAAGATTGCCCGCATTCAGCACTGCCACGCTCTGCGATTTCGGGCGTCGGAACTGGCCAGTCATGCAGTGACCGAGCGCGCAGTGGCGGCGACGCCCGCCGAGCACCTCACCTCCGCAGCCATGGAGGAAGCCAACCGCCAGCTCCTCGCCAAGGCCATCCGCGAGTTTGTCCACGAGCGCCTGCTCACCGCCACCTGCATGGACAGTACGTCGGACGATCCCGGTGCGCCAACCCATGAGGTCCGATTCGGCTCCCGTGTGATTGCATTCCGTGCCACCCCGCACCGGTTGGAGCACCTCAGTATCGATCCATCCAGCCTCCGCTGCGCGGATTCCTCCGCCCTTCCGATGCTGCCCGACCTTCTGGCCGAGGCCAGCGAGGAACTGCGCATCGCCCCGGAGTTCTTACATACTTACCTCGAAGAAGTGCAGGCCACCTTGGCCGCCCGCGGCCGGGTGTTGCACCGTGAACGCCCCACGGCCCGCCAGCTCAGTGGCCGTGATCTTCCGGAGCACATGAACCCGCAGACCCAAGCCGACCATCTGCAGTTCGTGGAAGCATCCATGGTGGACGGGCACCCCAGTTTCATCGCCAACTCCGGCCGAGGCGGAATGAGCGAGGGCGATCTCAACTCCTGGGCCCCGGAGCTCTCAACCGCGGGGCCTCTGGTGTGGCTGGCGGCCCACAAGTCCTCCTGTGTCCACGCTCTCAGCCACGACCTACCCCAGGAAGACTGGCGGTTCTGGGAGCAACAGTTGGGCGCTAACATGTGGGAACGCTTCCGCACCACAGTGGGAAAGGCGGGCGGCGACCCCGCGGACTACCTACCGATCCCCATCCACCCGTGGCAATGGAATCACCGCATGACCACAACCTTTGCCAGCGATATCGCCAGCGGAAGGCTTCTCTTTGTGGGCACCAGCGATGATCTCTACCGCCCGCAGCAGTCCCTGCGCACGTTCTTTAATCACTCCCGCCCCTTGCAGCCCTATGTGAAAACTGCGGTTGCGGTGCGGAACATGGGTTTCCTGCGTGGCCTGTCCTCCACCTACATGGAATCCACACCGGCGATCAATGACTGGCTGCAACACACGATCGGCACCAGTTCCGAGTTTGTGGACCACGGCGTGCTGCTGCTCCGCGAAATCGCCACCGTGGGATACGTGGCCGACGTCTACCACCGCAGTCAACCCCTAACGGGTTCGAAGCCCAGCGAGCACATGAAGATGGCGGCGGGGTTGTGGCGCGAATCGCCCATCGGTTCATTGGAATCGACGGAGCTGGCTGTCACATTGGCATCGGTCCTTCACGTCGACGCGGAAGGAAATACCCTCGTCGGCGAATGGATCCACCAAGCGGGCACGGACGCCCGCACGTGGCTGCGCCACCTACTCGATGTCTATCTCTGGCCGGCCATTCACGCCCTAGCCAGCCACAATATTGTGTTCATGCCCCACGGGGAGAACATCATTCTCCGTCTGCGACAGGGCCTGCCGGTGGGGTCATTCTTCAAGGACCTCGGCGAAGAAGTGGCGGTGGTGCATCGGGAACAAGACTTGCCCGACGAGATCTCCCGGATCCAGGCCGACCACGGTGATATCGATGACGCACAACGCGCCCTCTCGATCCACACGGACATCCTCGATGGCGTGCTGCGCCACCTCGCCGCCCTCATGGCGGACCACAACTTACTGACGGACGCCGAGTTCTGGGAAGCCGTGCGTACCTGTGTTGAAGACTACGAGACCAGTCACCCGGGTACTCTCGATCGGCTGCCCCTGCTCAGCGAGACATTCCGCCACTCTTGCCTAAACCGACTGCAGTTGCGCAATCCCCTGACAATGGTGGATCTGGGCGACCAAAACTCTTCACTGATCTACGCGGGAGATATAGCAAACCCCCTGTCCGAGTAGCGGGGCACAACCCGCTACCGGCCCCAGCCCCAGCTACACCACCGACCGTGGCACGATGATCGGTGCTGCCCCTTGCGGGTCTTCCCACACCTCGGCCCGTAAACCGTAGGCCTCGGCCAAGACCTGCTCCGTCAGAGCCTGTCGCGGTGTACCTTCCGCTATGAGTTGCCCATCTTTCATCACGGCCACTTGGTCGCTAAACATTCCGGCGAGCGTGAGGTCATGCAGCACCATCACCACGGTCTTTCCCTGCTCCGCTAACTGGCGCACCAGCGTGAGCACCTCAATCGCATGCGCGGGGTCCAAAAACGTGGTTGGTTCATCCAACAACACCGCCGGAGTATCTTGTGCCAGCACCATCGCCAACCACACGCGTTGACGTTGACCACCGGAGAGTTCCGCCACGTCGCGGTCTACCAGCGCCGCCGTATCCGTCTGTTCCAAGGCCTTCCGAATGATTTCTTTATCCGACGCCAACGTGGCCCCCCACATTCGGCTTCGATAAGGGTGGCGCCCTCTTTCCACTAGCTCCCCAACAGTCAACCCGGGAGGACTAACTGGATGCTGTGGCAACAGTGCCACAGTCTGCGCTGCTTCGCGTGCCCTCAGAGTGTGAATGTCGATCTCACCATAGAGAACACGACCAGACGTGGGAGTGAGCAATCGCGACATGGCCTTGAGAAGCGTGGATTTTCCGCAGCCATTGGGGCCCAGCAACGTGGTAACGCGCCCCTGTGGTGCAGTGAGGGACACATCCTTCACAATCGTGGGACCATCGCCGTAACCGGCGGTGATGTGTTCAATCGAGACGTTCATTTAACGAACTCCTTTCAGGCCACTACGGCGGGCAGCATTCCAGACAAGCCAGACCAGCGCGGGCCCACCGACAATGGCAGTGACCAAGCCCACCGGGGCGGTAATCGGCAACAAACCCGCGATGATCGCGCAGATCGTCATGAGTGCAGCTCCTGCTGTGGCAGATACCAGCGGAGAGGGTGTCGGGGTGCTGGCGGCGATTCTGGCCATCTGCGGCGCAAGAAGGGCGACGAATCCGATGGGACCTACGACCGAAACCACGACCGCGACCATCCCCGTTGATGCGATAAGAATCAACATTCGCGTCCTACGGACATTGATCCCCAGGCTGGTCGAGGTGGCGTCGCCATGAGCCAGCAAGGGAAGATCGCGGGCGAACAACACGCCGAGAATAAGGCTGGGGACCAGTCCCAGGAACAAGGGAGGGAGAGCTTCCGTTCGAACGAAACCTGTTGATCCGGCCAGCCATGTCTGGGCATCGGCAGCGCGGGTGATGTCGGCTTTCAGAAGTAGATAATGCACGATGGACTGGGTGAGGAAGGATAGAGCCAGACCCACAATAATAACGCGCTGGGAGGTCCCGAAACCGCCGAGTATCAGCAACAACACCACGATCACCCCGGCCCCGACCAGTGCCAGTGCCGCACGCCACCACATCGTCGGGATGGCCTCGCTCCACTGTGGACGGGCCAAGACCGTGCCGGCCACGACGAAGACCGCCGCACCCCCAGAAACACCGAGGATGTCGGGACTGGCCAAGGGATTGCGGGACATGGTTTGTGTCCATGCGCCAGCGAATCCCAACGCCGCGCCGACCACGACCGTGGCAACCGCCACAGGTAGGCGCAAGTCCCACACGACGTTCACCGCTTGTCGCTCCCCACCACCAGTGAGAATCTCCACGACCTGCATGGGAGTCAGCGATAGTTCACCGATACCCAGGAGGACGAAGAAGCTCAGCAATGCGAGGAGTGCGAAGCCCGCGGCGGTGAGCCACACGCGCCGGATGCGCCGCCACCGCTGCACCTGCAAGGGGTCGGCGGGATTATGGCTAGTTGGGTTAGTGGGGTCCGCGGGATTGGTCGGGTAAGTGGGGTCCGCAGGGTCCGCGAGATTGGCCGGGTAAGTGGGGTCAGCAGGGTTCTTCGGCTCTGTCGAGCCCATGGCCTCTGTGGGGTTTGTATTTGCGGAACTCATACGGTCACACCCTCCTGCAGCAGTGCCTTGGAGCGACGTGGCGAACGCACCGCGGCGATCATCAACGGTGCTCCGACGATCGCTAAGACAATCGCCATCTCCAGTTCATTTGGTTGCAGGACGAACCGACCCACGATATCAGCAAATAGCACCGTCGCAGCTCCTGCTAGCGCTGTCGGCGCCAACATACGACTCAGCGCAGGGCCCGTGAAACGTCTAACGATATGAGGCACCGCGAATCCCACAAACGTCACCAACCCCACAGTGGCCGTTGCCGTACCTGCCAGGACAATGATCGCCAGCGCCGCGAGGCTGCGCGCGCGTTCTGGAGATGTTCCCAGGCTCTGCGCGGTCTCTTCACCCATCGCCAACACGTCCAAGGAGCGAGCCACGATCACTGCGATCACGCACCCCGTGGCGCAACCCACCGTGGCCAAGGCAACATCCTGCATCCCTCGACCTGCGGTAGAACCCACAGTCCAGCGGCGTAGCCCTTCCAACGTGTCCGAGGAATACAAACTCAGCAAGTGTGTGGCAGCTTGCAGCGCGAACGTCACGCCAACTCCCACGAGCACCAAGGTCAGCGGATCGCGCGAAACGCGGGACACGATCAGCACAATCGCCGACGCGAGCGCCGCCCCGACGATGCCCCACACCGCGCGTTCTCCTATGGAATTCGCTACGCCCGCCGTCAGCGCTACCGCCACAGCGAAACCTGCGCCCGCATTCACACCTATGATGCCGGGATCGGCCAGTGGGTTCCGGGTCCAGCTCTGAGCCACTGCGCCAGCAACTGACAGCGACGCGCCAACTACGAGCGCCAAGAGAGTTCGGGGCACGCGTAAATCCCAAATGATGCCATGATCTTGTTGGTTCACAACGGAGTTGCTCCCCGATGCATTGGGCCCCTCAAGGAGTATCGCGGTGGTCTGGGAAAGAGAAAAAGAACGGGCGCCCAAGTACACGGAGGCCAAGGCGCACAACACCACGCACACACCGGCACAGAGCGTGAACACTTTGGTGCGGGTTAATGAGGACATGAGACTCTCTACAGGGATGGTAGGGGCACACTGCAAGTGTCTTTGCAGTTAGAGGGCAGAGTTGAATTCCTTCACTGCCCACGGGATAGTCACTGGGTTAGGCATGCTCATAGCGTTACCCACATCCTCGGACAGCCAGCGCACCTTGTTTTCCCGCACTACGTCCAGGGCGCTAAAGGTCGGATCTTTTCGCAAGGCATCCGCTGCGCCCTTGTAATCCAAGACAAAGAGGTAATCAACGGCGTTGAGCTGGTCGTAGTTTTCGGGAGCAATATCACGATAGAACTCGCCCTTGTTGCCTTCGAGATCTGCCGGGATTTCAAACCCCAAGTTTTTTATGAACTGACCACGTCCATCGCCAGAGGTGTAAAGACCAATTTTGCCCTGGTAAGGCATGACGATTGCAGCTTTCTTGCCCTTGAGCTCCGGATGCTCAGCTACGAAATCATCAAAGGACTTTTGAGTGTCTTTGATGAGCTTGTCACCCTCGCCCTCCTTGTCCACGGCATCGGCGATCTGCTCGACCTGATCCTGCCACGGAATTTGCCAATCCTTAGCCCCCTCGGGCTTCACGGTGGTGGGCGCGATGTCCTCAAGGGACTTCTTTGCCTGCGCATCCACGGCTTGGTTCACCGCGATGATCTTGTCGGGATCAGCAGCACTAATCTTCTCTAGAACCTCCGAGGTGAAACCGGAGGCAGTGTTGAATACCTTGGCTGGCTTTTCTCCCTTGAGCAGGTCTTCAGCCCATGGACCCACGCCCGAGTCCGCTACATCTCCCTCTGCACCCCACGGCGCGAGGAGTACTGGCTGAATGCCTAGAGCCAGCAGTGTATCCGAGTCGCCTAGACCGACACTGGCGATGCGTTCTTGACTCTTGCCACCAGCCTCGGTGGAGGCATTGTCCTCAGCACGAGAGCAGCCAGCCAACAGTAGCGCCGACGTAGTTAACAGCGCGCCGGTGATGCGGGCCCAGCGGCGGGGGGTGGATCGGTGGGTCATATGTGAATCTCCTTGAAATATGGCGGTCTGAATAGACGCACGGACTGCAGGCGTCGATAAAAAAGCCGGAGAACGACAGCAGACGCCCACAAAAGGGGTACGACCGCACACACTACCAAGGTAAGGCTACGCTTACAATAGTTAGGGTGACCTCAAAAAGAAAACCCCACCCACTCGGCGGAAACGCCAAGTAGATGGGGGGTCAATCTGGTCACAAGGTCTCCCTCGCGAACCAGAGGAATCTAGCGAGCCTTCTCCAGAATCTCGACGAGGCGGAAGTGCTTCGTCTTGGACAATGGACGGGTTTCTTCGATCAGAACGCGGTCGCCAACACCGGCGGTGTCGTTCTCGTCGTGAACCTTCACGCGAGAGTTGGTGCGCATGATCTTGCCATACAGGGCATGCTGCTTGCGGTCCTCGAGTTCGACGACGATCGTCTTGCTCATCTTGACGGACACGACATAGCCCACGCGATTCTTACGTGCGCCCTTTTCCTTCTTAGTCAAGGTTGCCTCACTCATGCTGCGTCACCACCTGGGTTGGTAGACAGCCCGAGCTCGCGCTCGCGCAAAACGGTGTAGATGCGGGCGATGTCACGCTTTACTACACCCAAACGACGGTTGTTGGACAGCTGGCCGGTCGCAGCCTGGAAGCGAAGGTTGAACAGCTCTTCCTTCGACTCACGCAGACGGGTGGTCAGCTCTTCATTCGTGAGCTCACGGAGCTCAGATGCCGGAATTCCGGTAGCCATTAGAACTGATCCTCCTTCTTTACGATACGAACCTTGCAAGGCAGCTTGTTGCCAGCGCGGCGCAGAGCTTCGAGAGCGATCTCCTCATTGGGGTAGGACATCTCGAACAGGATGCGACCTGGCTTGACGTTAGCAACCCACTTCTCGACTGGACCCTTACCGGAACCCATACGAACACCAAGTGGCTTCTGAGTCAGTGGGCGGTCAGGGAAGATGTTGATCCATACCTTGCCACCACGCTTAACGTGACGGTTAATGGCAATACGAGCGGACTCGATCTGACGGTTGGTGATGTACGTCGGCTCCAGGGCCTGCAGGCCGTAGTCACCGAACGTCACGCGGTTGCCGCCCTTGGACACGCCGCTGCGGTGCGGACGGTGCTGGCGACGGAACTTAACGCGCTTAGGGATAAGCATTAGCTTTAGCCCTCCTGCTTCTTCTCGGCGCGCTGGCGACGTGCACCACCGCGGCGTGGACGCTCACGGCGACCGCCACGTGGGCGATCGTCGCGTGCGTTCATCAGGGACTCACGACGGCCACCGACAACGTCACCCTTGTAGATCCACACCTTGACGCCAATGCGTCCGAAGGTGGTGTGGGCCTCGTAGGTGCCGTAATCGATCTCGGCGCGCAGGGTGTGCAGTGGAACGCGACCCTCGTGGTAACGCTCGGTGCGACCCATTTCTGCGCCGCCGAGGCGGCCGGAACATACGACCTTGATGCCCTTGACCTGTGGCTGGCGCATTGCACCCTGGATAGCCTTGCGCATAGCACGACGGAAGGCTACACGGTTGGTCAGCTGCTCAGCGATGGACTGTGCCACCAGCTGTGCATTGGCGTCGATGTTCTTAACTTCAAGAATGTTCAGCTGAACCTGCTTACCGGTGAGCTTCTCGAGCTGACCGCGGATGCGGTCGGCCTCGGAACCACGACGACCGATTACGATGCCCGGACGGGCGGTGTGGATGTCCACGCGGACACGGTCGTGGGTGCGCTCGATGACAACGTCGGCAATGCCGGCGCGGTCAAGACCCTTGGACAGGAAGTCGCGGATCTTGATGTCCTCGGCGAGGTAGTCAGCGTACTGCTTGTCGGCGTACCAGCGGGAGCGCCACTCGGAAGTGATACCCAGCCGGAGGCCGTGGGGGTGGATTTTCTGGCCCACTACTGAGCACTTCCCTTCTGGCTCTCGACGACCACGGTGATGTGGCTGGTGCGCTTGCGGACGTGGAAAGCACGACCCTGAGCGCGCGGACGGAAACGACGCATAGTTGGTCCCTCGTCGGCGTAAGCCTCGGAGATAACCAGGGAGCGACGGTCCAGGCCGTAGTTGTTCTCTGCGTTAGCTGCTGCGGATGCAACAACCTTGTAAACCGGCTCAGAAGCAGCCTGCGGAGCGTACTTCAGGATAGCCAGCGCGTCGTCAACGGACTTGCCGCGGACCAAGTCGATCACGCGACGTGCCTTCATTGGGGTGACGCGCACGAAACGCGCGGTTGCGCGTGCGGAATTCACGGTGTCAGTCATGATTATCGACGACCCTTCTTGTCGTCCTTCACGTGACCCTTAAAGGTCTTCGTGGGGGCGAACTCGCCTAGCTTGTGTCCGACCATGGAATCATCGATGAACACTGGCACGTGCTTGCGACCGTCGTGGACGGCGAAAGTGTGGCCAATGAAATCAGGCAGAATGGTCGAGCGACGGGACCAGGTCTTGATGACCTGCTTGGTGCCCTTCTCGTTCTGAGCGTCCACCTTCGCGAGGAGGTGTTCGTCGACGAATGGGCCCTTCTTGAGGCTACGTGGCATTCTCTACTACCTCCTCTTAGCGCTTCTTGTTCTTGTTGGTGCGACGACGGCGAACGATCATCTTGTCGCTTGGACGGTTGGGCTTACGGGTGCGGCCTTCCTTCTGGCCCCATGGGGACACAGGGTGACGACCACCAGAGGTACGACCCTCACCACCACCGTGTGGGTGATCAACAGGGTTCATCACGACACCACGGACGGTTGGGCGAACACCCTTCCAGCGCATACGGCCGGCCTTGCCCCAGCGGATGTTGATCTGATCCTGGTTGCCAACTTCACCAACGGTGGCGCGGCAACGGATGTCAACACGGCGGATTTCGGAAGACGGCATACGCAGAACTGCGTACTTACCTTCCTTACCCAGCAGCTGGATGGAGGCACCAGCGGAACGGGCCATCTTAGCGCCGCCGCCTGGCTTCAGCTCCACAGCGTGGATAACGGTACCGGCTGGGATGTTACGCAGAGGCAGGTTGTTACCCACCTTGATGTCCGCGTTTGGACCGGACTCAACAACGGTGCCCTGCGTCAAACCACGAGGTGCGATGATGTAGCGCTTCTCACCGTCGAAGTAGTGCAGCAAGGCGATGTTTGCGGTGCGGTTCGGGTCGTACTCGATGTGAGCAACCTTTGCCAGGACGCCGTCCTTGTCGCTACGACGGAAGTCGATAACGCGGTAACGACGCTTGTGACCGCCACCCTTGTGGCGGGTGGTGATGTGGCCGTGAACGTTACGGCCGCCGGTCTTCGACAGCGGGCGCAGCAGAGACTTCTCAGGAGTCGAACGGGTGATCTCGTTGAACTCGGAGACAGAACTCTGGCGGCGACCCGGCGTAGTCGGCTTGTACTTACGAATAGCCATACTTTTGCTTCCTCTTTACCTTTCGGTCTCTTCTGCCCTTAGGCAGCAGAACCACCGAAGATGTCGATCGGATCGCTGCCGGCGACCAGGGTCACCATGGCGCGCTTGGTTGCCTTGCGACGGCCGTAGCCGGTGCGGGTGCGCTTGCGCTTGCCCTCGCGATTGAGGGTGTTCACGCTTGCAACCTTGACGCCAAAGATCTGCTCGACGGCAATCTTGATTTGGGTCTTGTTGGATGCTGGGTTAACCAGGAACGTGTAAACGTTCTGCTCCATCAGGCCGTAGGACTTCTCAGACACTACTGGGGCCAGGATGATGTCACGTGGATCTGCGACGGTGCTCACTTTGCCTCCTCCTTGGTGTTCTGAGCGGCGGTGATGAACGCGTTCAATGCCTCCACGGAGAACACAACATCGTCTGCATTGAGAACGTCGTAAGTGTTCAGCTGGTCGGTAACCAGGGTGTGGACATTTGGCAGGTTGCGCACGGACTTGCGGGAGTTAATATCCTCGCGACCGAGAACCACAAGCACAGACTTGCGGCCGGTCAGACGCTCCAAAAATCCGCGTGCAGCCTTGGTGGATGGGGTCTGGCCTGGAACCAGATCCTCAACCACGTGAATGCGAGCGTGACGTGCGCGGTCAGATAGCGCGCCACGCAGTGCAGCAGCCTTCATCTTCTTAGGGGTGCGCTGGGAGTAGTCGCGTGGCTGAGGTCCGTGAACCGTGCCACCACCGGTGAAGTGTGGTGCACGAATGGAACCCTGACGAGCACGACCAGTGCCCTTCTGGCGGTAAGGCTTACGGCCACCGCCGCGAACCTCGCCGCGGGTCTTGGTGGCATGGGTGCCCTGACGCTTGGCTGCGAGCTGAGCGGTAACCACCTGGTGCATCAGTGCGACGCTAACCTCGGCGTCGAAGATGGCAGCAGGCAGCTCTACAGAGCCGTTGGTCTTACCGTCAGCGGTGTGGACATCAAGCTTTAGATTGCTCATGCGTGTGCACCGCCCTTCACTGCGGTCTTCACAACGACGATGCCGCCGTTGTTACCTGGTACTGCGCCCTTAACGAGCAGCAGGTTGGATTCTGCATCTACCTTGGCAACCTTCAGGTTCTGCAGGGTAACGCGTGCGTTGCCCATACGGCCTGCCATGCGCTTGCCCTTAAAGATACGACCTGGGGTGGCACATGCACCGATACCACCGACGCGGCGGTGTGCAGCCTGGTTACCGTGGGAAGCACCCTGGCCAGCGAAGCCGTGGCGCTTCATAGCGCCGGCATAGCCGTGGCCCTTGGTGATGCCGGTTACGTCAACGAACTTCACGTCGTTGAAGATCTCGACGGTGACGTCCTGGCCTACCTCGTAAGCGGAGGAATCCTCAACGCGGATCTCCGTAACGTGGCGACGAGGGGTCACGCCAGCCTTCTTGAAGTGACCAGCAGCAGGCTTGTTTACCTTGCGTGGGTCGATCTCGCCGAAAGCGATCTGGACGGCGTCGTAGCCGTCGGTTTCCTTGGTGCGCACCTGGGTGACGACACATGGCCCAGCCTCGACGACGGTGACCGGGACAACCCGGTTCTCGTCGTCGAAGATCTGGGTCATGCCGAGCTTCTTGCCCAGGATGCCCTTGATCTCAATATCACTCATAATTTTTCTCCGCTGCCTTCAGTATCAGACTCTTGTCCTGGCCTACTGAATGTTGACGTCGACGCTGGCCGGAAGGTCGATGCGCATGAGGGCATCAACGGTCTTCGGGGTTGGGTCGAGAATGTCGATCAGACGCTTATGCGTACGCATCTCGAAGTGCTCGCGCGAGTCCTTGTACTTGTGCGGCGAACGGATGACGCAGTAAACGTTCTTTTCAGTTGGCAAAGGCACCGGGCCAACGACACGAGCGCCGGTACGGGTGACCGTTTCAACGATCTTCTTGGCAGAAGCGTCGATTGCCTCGTGATCATAGGCCTTCAGCCTGATGCGGATCTTTTGTCCCGCCACGCTTGTCCTCTTCCTAGCGCGCCCGCGGCCCTTCCTTTCGGAAGCTCCGTCGTTCGGGCTCACACGCCTTATATCTTGTCTTAACGCTGTCCGGCCGTGGGGCCTGGTCCAGTCGCCAGTTCGCTTATGGTGTCTTACATTCTCTTGTTCACGTGCCGTTGTGAAAGACACGGCTTCGTGAACAATTGAAAAATGCAGGTTCCACCTGGTGCCCACCTCCCCCTTGGTTGGGTAAGGCGTGTACCTCGCTTCGGAAGGGGCCTATTGAGCCACGGGTTAAATTGTCGCGAGGTTTTCCCTGCGTTTTCCTGTGCAACCCACCCGGATCATAACTAATCCGCTGTAAGCTCACCGGACCCGTGGAGGTCCTTCGTTTACTGCCGCTGTTCATTTACCATGTCCCACTCCGGCACCCGCGGTGAGGCGTGTTGGCCTTTTCCGCGCAAAGTACCGCACAGCAAAGCTGCCTCGCTTCTTGAATCCGCGAGGTGTTCACTGACGATGGATCATGCTCACTTCACCAGCGATGCCTTCTTGACTCACATAACGTCTAGTTGGGTTGCAGACTTCGAGAATCTGTCCAATCTAGAACGAGGTTAAGCCTCATTCATCGTGTTAAAGCAACGTCAAGTATCTAACCACAGGATCCACGGGTCTCCAAATCTACGATCTTCTACCTGCAGGCCCCATCGACACACCCCACAGTTAGCCACTGTTCGCGGGGGCTGCACATTAGAATCACCCTCTAAACTGCCAGAAGGCGCAGGAGAAGCTTAAGTTAGGCCCCATTGCAGTCAGAAATGGCGCAGGGCCGGTTGGAGCTGGCGTCGGCAAACAGAAAAAAAGAAGGTGCAACCATGAAAGACCAGCGCTCCCGCCCCGACGTGCGAGACGCCCGGCGCCCCGTGATTCAATGGCGCCCATTACCTTCGCCTGACCGCCCTCACCCTGAAGCAATTGGCAACAGCCAGAATTCAGTTCGACACACGCACCAGCGACATCCGTTGCCCGCGCCAACTCGGCCAGTAGCGAACACACCGGGGAGCCTGAGTGCGCGGAAGCAAAGAGTCGGGGTGGGCCCTCGGCAAGAAGCGAGGACTACGAAAAGAAGTGGCGCGCAGGGACCTAGGGGCAGGACCGATGTCCGGCGACCCGCAAAGACCACGCCAGCTACACCACTACAAGACCGATTTAAGTCGGCATGGAAGAATTCGATCGCGTTTCGCGTTGTGCTCGCTGCCCTCGTGGCGCTTGTGGCCTTCTCTTTATGGCCCAACTCAGATGAAGCCGATATTCCCGCCGGACTAGAGAGCAACGAGGTGATGGCGGAGAATTCCCCTGTGATCGCACCGGCAGCGGCCAAGGAGATCGTTGTGCCGCGGATTGGATTGCGGGCAGAATTCGAGGATGGTTCATGCCGCGTCAAGGACAACGCAATCAACCCCGCCACATTAGATAGAGCCTGCACGTACACGTCTGATGACCGTCCATATTCCCTGCCTGGCACGGACGCTTCAGACATCGTGGTAGTGGCTGGACACACCGGGGCGGGCGTACACGCCGTTTTCGACAAACTGTATGACGGGCGAGCGAACCGCCACACCATTTCCGTTGGCGACAAGATGTATCTACGCACCGCGAATTCCGGTGACAACTGGTTGGTATATTCCGCGACCGATTTACATGAACCGAAGAAGGAAGGACTTGCCGAAGACTCGGCGATTTGGGGCGACGGGCCTCGCCCAGGCCGGTTGTTAACCATCAGCTGCATTCAGCCAGCTAACCCCTTGGCCTCCTCGGCTCGTAACGCGGTTATTGGATGGCAGTTCCAAGGAGTGTCGCATTCAACCAAGACATCAGGGTCGCCTTAGATATTAATAAAGCACTTTGTCTTTCAAAACCACACTATTTTGGGGGTAAATTTGTTCGCTTTGCTGCAAATGTGACAGTTGTGACTGACGTGAAGAATGAAACGCATGTTAACGTCTGCTGAAGTAAGCCGTTCAAACGGCGCACCGACTCACTCAGAGGAGACAATATGAAGCGTTTTCACCAAACCCTAACTGCGGCCGCAGTAGCCACCGCTCTCGCATTCGGCGGCATCTCCGTCGCCAACGCTCAGGATCTGCCAGCAACCATCGAACTCGATGGCACTGTCTACACCAAGCAGGAAGACGGCAGCTACGTCTACACACCAGAATTCGGCGGCAATTCTGTAACCCTCCCGGCCGAAAAAGTTGACGAAATTATCAAAAAGCAGGCTCCAGCTGAGCAGCCAAACATGAACAATCCTGCAACGAAGACGGACACCACGGGCCACGTGTGGTACCAACACATGCAGGACAAGTCCTTCTACGTCAAGGATGCTGCTTTGGTGAACGTGGACATCACCGATGAGATGCGCGATGCATACAAGAAGGCATTTGAAAACGCTCCCGCCCCAGAGACAACACCTGAAAAGTCTCCGGAGCAGGACAGCCCTGCGCTCCCCGCAACCAAGAAGGATTCCAGCGGACACGAGTGGTACCAACACATGCAGGACAAGTCCCTCTACGTCAAGGATGCCGCCCTGGTGAACGAGGACATCACCGATGAGATGCGCACTGCATATGCCCAGGCTTTCCCTGAAAAAACACAGGAAGAAGCGCAGAAGCCCGGATTTGACAAGAAGCAACTGGCTTGGCTGGCGCTCCCTGCTGTACTCACCATTGGTGGCGTACTGTGGTACCTCAGCCAAGACGGCAAGACCTACGTTAAGGACAAGAACCGCGCTAACCAGGCGCCAACTGCTGAGGAGAAGGCCGCGTCCGAGAAAATGCTGGCCGAACACAAGGACGAGGTCATCGCTCAGGGTGGCAAGCTCGATGAGAACGCGGCCGCCAATGGTGGTGCTACTGATACCGCAACCAAGGAGACCGGCCGTGGCATGCTGGCACAAACCGGTTCCAACACCGCCGCTCGCGGTCTCGCAGCTTTGGCTATCACTGTGATGATTGCAGCTGCAGCAGTGGTGTCCCGCCGCAAGCTGTTCGCTTAGATCGTTCCCGCAGGACAGCTGCTGCACCCAGCCCCTTCCCTACCGTGAAGCGGTACCGGGAGGGGTTTTCTCAGTTATCAGTGCCGCGGTGCCAGCCCGGTGCAGCGGTGGTGCCGAATTCTGCGGTGCTAGCCCGAGGGCAGCGGTGGCGCCGAGTACAGCGGTGCCAGCCCAAGTGCCGCGGTGACGCCGAGGGCAGCTCGCCACTTCCAAGTATCACATGTGGGGTCTCGGGGGACCGCTCGGGGGTTTTCCGTCATAAAGTAGACTCGCGGAGTAGTAGAACGCATCGCATCCTGCCCAGATTGGTAGAGCTGCCCTTAAGGAAACAAGTTGACCGACTACCGCCATGACCCCGAGTACCTGCGACAACGACGAGCCATCATTAGAGCGCACCACCCCGATGCCGGAGGCTCTGATGCGGACCTTATCGCCGCGTTGAATGCATTGGACGATCAATGGGACAGACGCGCGCGCATTCGCCGACAGGTGGAAGAATACCGCCCTGACTTCATTCCCGAGCACGCTACGGAACAAGCCCTGGCCGTAGCGGAACATGCCGTCAACCTTGTTGGATCACTCGCCAATCGCGCAGGCAAGGTCGCGGGGAGCGTAGGGCAAACGATCTACGGGCGCCTACCCCGTGAGTTTTTGCGTGGCTATCGTCAAAACAATAGCGACAAGAAAGAAAACTAAAACGCAGTCTGAAATACCGCATCGAGCATTGTCGGGGCAGTTCCGTAGCCGGCAACTCAGCGGGCCTACGCGCACCCCGATCTTTCCGCTTTACTTGTCTGGCGATAGTGCGCGCTCTCGCCCTCGGTTGTTACCGGTTGGCTCTCGCCCTCGGTTGTTTCCAGTTGGCTCTCTCGTAGCGTAAAGAACTCGTAGCACGATGGCATCACCTGAAACAGCAAAAACCCGGACGCTCCCTGACGGGAACCTCCGGGTTTATTCGGCTCTCGCTTTAACTTTAGAAAAGCTCAGCGAATGAAACCGAATTCCATCTACTCGGCAAGGGCCGAGCACATGAATTTACTTGGTGATCTTGGTAACGCGACCAGCGCCAACGGTGCGGCCACCCTCACGGATAGCGAAGCGCAGGCCCTCGTCCATAGCCACTGGCTGGATCAGGGTAACGCTCATGTCAACGTTGTCGCCGGGCATAACCATGTCGGTGCCCTCTGGCAGCTTCACAACACCGGTAACGTCGGTGGTGCGGAAGTAGAACTGAGGACGGTAGTTGTCGAAGAATGGGGTGTGGCGGCCACCCTCGTCCTTGGACAGAACGTAGACAGAGCCCTCGAACTCGGTGTGAGGGGTGTACTCGCCTGGCTTAGCAACGATCTGGCCACGCTCAACGTCCTCACGCTTCAGACCACGCAGCAGCAGTGCAGCGTTGTCGCCGGCCTCTGCGGTGTCCAGCAGCTTGTTGAACATCTCGATGGAGGTAACGGTGGTCTTCTGGGACTTCTCGCGGATACCCAGGATCTCAACCTCGTCGTTCAGGTTCAGAACGCCACGCTCAACACGGCCGGTAACAACGGTACCGCGGCCGGTAATGGTGAAGATGTCCTCGATTGGCATCAGGAATGGACGATCGGTCTCACGGACTGGATCTGGGATGGAGTCGTCACAAGCCTGCATGAGCTCAACGATCTTCTCAGCCCACTCTGCGTCGCCCTCGAGAGCCTTCAGTGCGGAGATGTGAACGACAGGAGCTTCCTCATCGTAGTCCTGCTCGCCCAGCAGCTCGCGGACCTCCATCTCAACGAGCTCCAGCAGCTCCTCATCGTCAACCATGTCGCACTTGTTCAGTGCAACGAGGATGTAAGGAACGCCAACCTGACGAGCCAGCAGAACGTGCTCGCGGGTCTGAGGCATTGGGCCGTCGGTAGCAGCCACAACCAGGATCGCGCCGTCCATCTGGGCAGCACCGGTGATCATGTTCTTGATGTAGTCAGCGTGGCCTGGAGCGTCGACGTGAGCGTAGTGACGCTTCTCGGTCTCGTACTCAACGTGGGAGATGTTAATCGTAATACCACGCTCCCGCTCCTCCGGCGCCTTGTCGATGGCGTCGAAAGCGAAGGACTTGTTAGCCTCTGGGAACTTGTCAGCCAGTACCTTGGTGATGGCGGCAGTGGTGGTGGTCTTGCCGTGGTCGACGTGACCAATGGTGCCGATGTTTACGTGCGGCTTGGAACGCTCGAACTTAGCCTTCGCCACTTTGTGTCCTCCTGGACTGCTCGGTGGCTACGACTTTCGCAGCCACATATCTTTTTGTTTCTAACCGAGTCACGCTCCCACTTCTGTTGTGGAGCATGGGTTCCGGTCAGTTTTCTTTCTTGCCGGTTACAGTCTTTTCGCGCGCCCAGCGATCCTCTAATCGAGAGGAGTAAAGCCGACTAAGGCGCAAACTGGGTAACGGCCAGCACACCGCATCCTACGCGATCTGGCTCTAATCAGAAAATTAACGATTACCCATATTCGGGTGCATTTTCCAATTTGGCCGATCTGCGTGCTCTTTTGAGTTTGGATACGCCGTGCTGACCCCTACCCGGCCGCACATATGCGCGACGGGAAGGGAGGCTAGATCGAGCTGTTTCAATAACTGCCCGATTTAGCTTGGGGAGCTAGCAGACCGAGGGTTTACTTAACCTCGCCACCGGTACGCTCAGCGATGATCTCAGCGGAAACGTTCGAAGGAACTTCACCGTAAGAATCGAAGATCATGGAGAAGTTCGCACGGCCTGCGGTACGGGAACGCAGGTCACCGATGTAGCCGAACATCTCAGACAGAGGAACCTTTGCCTTGACCAGCTTGGCGCCGGCGCGGTCGTCCATGGACTGGATCTGACCACGGCGAGAGTTGATGTCGCCGATGACGTCGCCCATGTACTCCTCTGGGGTGATGACCTCAACGGCCATCAGTGGCTCCAGCAGAACTGGCTTAGCCTTTGCAACGGCTTCCTTCAGTGCCTGAGAACCGGCGAGCTTGAAGGCCATTTCCGAGGAGTCAACCTCGTGGTATGCACCGTCAAGCAGGGTTGCCTTGATGTTCACCAGTGGGAAGCCGGCTAGGTAACCGTACTGCATTGCGTCCTGGATACCCGCATCAACGGATGGGATGTACTCCTTAGGAACGCGGCCACCGGTGACCTCGTTAACGAACTCGTAGGTCTCGTCGGAGCCCTCTTCTGGCTCGTAAGGCTCCAGAGCGATGATCACGCGCGCGAACTGACCGGAACCACCGGTCTGCTTCTTGTGGGTGTATTCCAGCTTCTCAACTGGCTTACGGATGGTCTCGCGGTAGGCAACCTGTGGCGCACCAACGTTTGCCTCGACCTTGAACTCACGGCGCATGCGGTCAACCAGCACGTCCAGGTGAAGCTCGCCCATGCCGCCAATAACGGTCTGGCCGGTCTCGTCATCCAGCTTCACGGTGAAGGTTGGGTCCTCTTCCGCGAGCTTCTGGATAGCCGTACCCAGCTTCTCCTGGTCAGACTTGGTCTTAGGCTCGATGGCCACCTCGATCACCGGGTCTGGGAAGTCCATGGACTCCAAGATCACTGGGTTCTGGGTGTCACACAGAGTGTCACCGGTGGTGGTGTCCTTCAGACCAATGAAGGCGTAGATGTGACCAGCGGAAGCCTTATCCACTGGCTGCTCCTTGTTGGAGTGCATCTGGAACAGCTTACCGACGCGCTCCTTCTTGTCCTTGGTGGAGTTGGTGACCTGGGCACCAGACTCAACAGAACCGGAGTACACGCGTACGTAGGTCAGCTTGCCGAAGAATGGGTGTACGGCAACCTTGAAGGCCAGAGCGGAGAATGGCTCATCCTTGGATGGCTTACGCAGCATCTCCTTTTCTGCGTCCTTTGGATCGTGGCCCTTGATGGAACCAACGTCCATTGGGTTAGGCAGGAAGGAAATAACTGCGTCCAGCATTGGCTGGATACCCTTGTTCTTGTAAGCGGAGCCACAGTACACTGGGTAAACTTCGGAGTTCACAACCAGCTTGCGGATCTGAGCCTTCAGCTCGTCAACGGTGATTTCCTCACCAGCGAAGTAACGCTCCATGAGCTCTTCATCGGACTCTGCAACGGTCTCGATGAGCTTCTCGCGGTACTCCTCAGCCTTTTCCTGCAGGTCAGCTGGGATCTCCTCGACGGTAGCCTCGGTTCCGATCTCAGTGACACCGCGCCAGGTCAGTGCCTTCATTTCCAGCAGGTCAACAACGCCGTCGAAGTTGTCCTCTGCACCGATTGGCAGCTGCATAACCAATGGCTTTGCACCCAGACGATCGATGATGGTGTCTACGGTGAAGAAGAAATCAGCACCGAGCTTGTCCATCTTGTTGACGAAGCAGATGCGTGGGACGTCGTACTTCGTTGCCTGGCGCCAAACCTGCTCGGACTGCGGTTCCACGCCTTCTTTGGCGTCGAATACGGCAACAGCACCGTCCAGAACACGCAGGGAGCGCTCCACCTCAACGGTGAAGTCCACGTGGCCTGGGGTATCGATGATGTTGATCTGGTTTTCTTTCCAGAAACAGGTGGTGGCCGCGGAGGTAATGGTGATACCGCGTTCTTTCTCCTGCTCCATCCAGTCCATGGTCGACGCACCATCGTGGGTCTCACCGATCTTGCGGTTAATACCGGTGTAGAACAGGATGCGTTCGGTGGTAGTCGTCTTACCGGCATCGATGTGTGCCATGATGCCGATATTGCGAACCTTTTTCAGGTCAGTTAGCGCTTCAAGTGCCACTGGGGAATCCGCTCATTTCGTTTGCTTGAGCAACCCGGGCTTCGTCTCGAAACTCCGAAACGATGCCGCAAAGGTCGCGGGCTTTTACGTACTTTTTCTATTGTGCCAGCAAGTCGGCTATTTGTCGTTGCAAGATAGCTCACTTTTTTACGTGGTTTTTTATTTCTTGACGCCACGCTGGCCCGGGCGCAACCCACCAACGGAATTTGTTGTTTCATTCAACTATTGGTCAGGCTGCAGTTTTTACCCAAAAAGGGCAATAGCCCCACTACTTTACGCCGCGAGGGAACGTGAAGCAGTAGGGCACATCCGCGTTTTACCAGCGGTAGTGAGCGAAGGCGCGGTTGGCCTCGGCCATCTTGTGAACGTCCTCACGGCGCTTCACGGAAGCGCCGAGGCCGTTGGATGCATCGAGGATCTCGTTTGCGAGACGCTCAATCATGGTGTTCTCACGACGCTGTCGGGTGAAGGTCACCAACCAGCGCAGAGCCAGGGTGGTGGAGCGGCCTGGACGAACATCAACAGGAACCTGGTAGGTAGCGCCACCGACACGACGGGAGCGAACCTCGAGTGCAGGCTTGATGTTGTCGAGAGCCTTCTTCAGGGTGAGTACCGGATCGGTACCGGTCTTCTCGCGGCACTGCTCCAAGGCACCGTAAACGATGCGCTCGGCGGTGGACTTCTTACCATCGAGCAGAACCTTGTTCACCAGCTGAGAGACGATCACATCGCCGTATACTGGATCATTTTCGAGGGGGCGGGAAGGTGCTGGACCCTTACGAGGCATGTTTTACTTCTCCTTCTTCGCGCCGTAGCGGGAACGAGCCTGCTTACGATCCTTAACGCCCTGAGTATCCAGGGTTCCACGGACAATCTTGTAACGCACACCAGGGAGGTCCTTCACACGACCACCACGCACGAGCACCATGGAGTGCTCCTGGAGGTTGTGGCCCTCACCTGGAATGTAAGCAGAAACCTCGATACCGGAGGTCAGACGAACACGGGCAACCTTACGGAGCGCGGAGTTCGGCTTCTTTGGGGTGGTGGTGTACACACGGGTGCACACGCCACGACGCTGTGGGGAACCCTTCAGCGCAGCGGTAGCCACCTTCTGAGACTTATCATGACGGCCCTTACGGACCAGCTGCTGAATAGTTGGCATTTATGAACTTTCCTGTTGTTCGTTTCGGTGCAGACTCCAGCGGGTTGCGCCTCGTGACGACAACGAGGCATTTCCCTCGAGCTCCGCCGATCCTTTGCAGTGCTCCATCATGAATACCCACGATGAGGGATCCATGTTTTGGAGACAACAAAAAATAGGGGCTCTTTCCCGGGGCCTCTTCCGCTTCGTATCACCCTGCGCACTCAACACAAGGATCTTTGCGTTATCCATCACTGTGTTGGAACGTTTGCCACAGCAAGTGACTTACATCCTTAGAAGCACTCAGTGATAGAAATGCAATCTACAAGAGCAGATATTAGCGCCTAGCGCGTTCACATCCAAATCGCTACTGACGCACAACCGAGCACCGCCAACTATCGGGGACTAGCGCTTCTTTTTACCAAACAGTCCACCCAAAGACTTGGTGTAGCTCAACCCACTGCCATTCCGAAAGGAGATCGTGTGGCTACCATTAGCGCGGCGCGTGATGCGAGCCGGCCCGATCTTGATAGAACCGCCCACACCACCAGTGGACGTGTTAACGCGGAACGGCCCGATCTTTTTTGAGTTGCGAAAGAAAATTCCCATACGCGCAGTCTATCTGCTACTGCAGACACAGTGACTGAAATGGTGGGTGCCCGAAGTCTACGCACAGAATTTGCCCTAGCTACTACCCCACACATCGCCCTGCCCGGTGCATCGAATCTGATCAGCCGGAACCAATTCGGGATCTAACGCATGACGAACCAAGTCCACTCCCCGCGGGGAGTACGACATAGTCATGTGATCGGAATGGTCCTCCACGCACCCGTCTTGCATGGTGATGTTTCGAACCGTTGCACCTCGCCCTGCGCTCAAGAACGTGGCGTCGTACGGCGTGGAAATTTCGTCGTATTTCGTCCCGATAATGGTGTATTCAACACCCGGCTGTGTTTCGCCACCTTCATTCAGTTTCCGAATGAACTCTGAACCATACTCCTGCTGGTAACCCGCAACACCGCCGAACCACTGCCGGAATTCGGCGTAACCGTCGGTAAAAGCTTGGTTGTCCGATCCGGCCGCCTTGCTACCCGCCCCAAGCGCCTGCTTGTCCGATCCGGCCGCCTTGCTACCCACCCCTAGCGCCTGCTTCTTCGAACCAGCCCCGTGCGGGCGTGGCTCACCCGCAGCCTGCTCGCGCTCAACTGCCTGAGGTTCATTCCCGCCCTTCTTCTGCGGGTACTTTCCTCCCACCTGAGTGCCATGGTTAGTGGCACCAAGCGTGATGATTTTACCGATCTTGTTCTTCTTCGGATCGGTCGCGTCCACTCCCCCACCGAATTTCGCGTAGTAGCGGGCCATGACCCCGCCCTGAGAATGCCCAACCAAGTCAACTTGCTTAGCACCAGTCGCCCCCAGCACCGCGTCGACTACTTGCGCTAACTGCCCCGCCGATACATCAACGGGCGCCACGCCGAACGTGTTTGGAAGCAGCGAGCCCACCCCGCCCTTGTTCCAAATATGCGCGCGCCCCAAATTCGGAGCGAACACGCAGTATCCATCTTTCTTCAACTGTGGTGCCATACCGGACCAGTTGACGTAGGCGTTCTCCCACGTGCCGTGAATAAGAATCACCGGGTTCGGGTGCTCCGCAGAAGGTTTACAGGTCCAATCATTGGTACCCACCGGTGCTAACCGGGGCTGGGCCAACGTCTGCATAAACGCGCCCATGAACGTCTTTGCGCCCGGGCCGGTCGTAGTCGTGGTGCGAGTGGCGTCAAAACTAGGAGATCCCACCGCCGCATGGGTTGCAGCTACCTGCGCCGTTTCGGCGTTGGCACCTGCCATTTGGGCCGACGCCACGCTCCCCCCACCACTAATACCCACCGCCACCAGGCTGGCCAGCAGAGTGGAGATGAGGGGGAATTTCCGTCGTTGAAGCATGCAGTTAAATTAACACAGTTGCCGACTCAGAATCTGCTGAGTCTCTACTTAATTGGGATACCCTTGCCGTCTTTTTTGTAGCGATCTGTACCCGCGAGCATCATTACCCATTCAACGGCAAGGTAGCACAGAAAAAGAGGAAGAAAGCGAGGCTGGTCAGTGACCACAAACGTCGCAATCAGCGTACCGATTCCCCACCACGGACGACGGAAGTAAAAGTGCTGCAAGCCGAAAAAAGCCGTGGGAATGACTGGCAAACCCAGCGCTAGGCCAACGAGTCGACTGTGAGGATTGAGGGTAGCGGTGTACTGGCCCGACTCCGTGGCGGAGCTGGGCTGCTTTGTTTGAGCTGGTTGCACCGGCTGCGACAACTTCGTCGGCTGAGATGGCTGTGCTGACGGGGTTGGGAAGGCTGGGTTGGTTGGTCGAGCTAGATTGGTTGGTCGAGCTAGGTTGGTTGGTCGAGCTAGGTCGGTGGGCGGAGTTGGGACGGCGCGCTTAGTTCGGTTCGCTGCCGTGGCTGGGTTTGTGGGCGGAGTTGGGTTCTTGCCCGAACTAGGTAATGTCTTCCGCAGTGCGTTCGGCGCTGCACTAGGCGGTGGACTCGGTGGCCCACTCGGCTGCACAATCCGAGGCAAACTCTCAGCCGACGGGGCCGACAGTGGTTTTACGGGTTCGCCCCCGCGGAGCTTCCGTTTTTCGTCCTCCTCTCGGTTCAATGCTTCCGCCTGACGGATTAGTTCATCGATGTCGAAGTTCTCATCGGCATTGTTGTCCGCCATTACTCCGCTCCTTCTTTTATCATGTCGGTATCCCAGAATTAGTGTGCTCAGAATACCCACGTTGAAATAGCACGCCAAAGCTTTCAACCACGTTTGGTTTTAGGTCTTGGTGCTCGGTTTTAGTGTTGGGTCCTGGCGCCCGACCCCAGTGCAGAGGATTTCCCCCCAGCCTCAACGCCGAGGGTTCGCACTGGGGCTTATTGAAGCTGGCTGAAAATCCACATCAACACAATGGTCAAAACCAACGCGATCACTAGGGCTAGAGCTGTGTAAGTAAGCAACCGTCGCCGCCGTCGTGCTCGATCAACAGTTCGCGCAACCAGAGCATCTTGGCGCGCATCATTGTGATCTACCGTGACCTGGTTACGCGCCTCTAGCCTGCGGCCACCATCGATGCTGGAGTACGCGCTGGCATTTTTGGCGAGGCCGTTAAAGGACTGCTGGCCGGCCCCTGCTGCCCATTGGGGGCCAGCGTTCGCTCCCGTGTAAGGGGCTGGTCCACCTTGGTTTTGATGGTGCGCGATGCCGTTCGGCTGTTGCGGGTAGGCGTTTCCGTTCTGTTGCTGCGGGTAGGCGTTTCCATTGGGTTGCTGTGGGTACGCGTTGCCTTGCTGGGGAGAATACCTAGGACCACCGAAACTATTGTTATTCGTCATTTTTCCTCGTTTCGCGATGCCAAAGATGCTTTACTCAAAAACTCGCATGTAATGCAAGCAGTGCCGAATCGGATCCAGGCACCTAAAGGGAGCGATTCCCGAACGACTGATCTTCCCGCTGGCTGGAGAATCTCCCAATGCAGAAACCGCAAAACAGCTGTACAGATATGGTTTTTCACCGAAAAGCGGGATCCTCATCTGATTGGTGAGTTCCGTGGCCTCGAGGCACTCCAAAAGACTTTTGACTTCCGCGTTCAACAGTGAGTGATCCGCTAAGTCAAATGGGCCATCTAGGTCGGATCCTTCATGGCTAAACCTGGCACCCTTATTGCCCATTACGCGTTGCCAATTGATGTTCCGACCTGGAGCTCCATCAAAGCTAGGCAACGAAATGTTTTCAAGGTTTTGCAGGGTATCGAATTTGGACAAGGTTAAAGCGATAAACGGTCGCTGGCTGGGCCCCAATACACTTAATAGATTCCGCAGAACGTCTGCCGGGTCATCGGCGCCCACCTCATGAGTGGAAACCGTACCCGCCAGCAAATCGCGAATTCGGGGCACCGCCATGGGGTCGTAAAGGAAGATCACCTGGTCTGCGAAACCGAAAAAGCTAAGGGACTCACGCCGAGATTCAAACCCTTCTGCTTTGAGATCTTCGCCCGCTACATCTCGGAATACCACAAAAATCTTCTGCAGGTCACCGCGTGGACCACGAGGGTACGCACCGATGTCGAAGATCAGTGGTTCACGTTGATATGCGTCCTTCTGAGCAGACGGTGGCGTGGGCGGGAGAATACCCATGTTCTCAAATAGGGGTTCCTCGTAGTGCTCACGATATGTTCGCTCGGTGTAGGCATTCGCAGGACGGAAAGTGTGCCCCTTCGTAATGACTAACCGCTTGAGAAGCTTGATGACCACCGCCATGTACAGGCTTTTACCTGACGAACGAGCGCCCGCCATCGCAATCGTGATCGTGCCCGAACCGGCCCATCCTTGCGGCAGCTGGCGAGGCTGACCGTTTTCATCCTTCACATACGGAGAGACGTTGGAGTTGGGGTTTCGTATCGCGCGAAACGTATAGGGGCACTTCGTCAGCAGATGAAAAGGGAACTCCGCCCCATTGTGGTTACCTGCGTTCTGGTTTCCCCCACCGTTACGGTTGAATTCTCTAGGAACCTGGTTCACCTTATTTCACTCCTAACCGCAGGCTGTGGCCGATTTCCTTCACCGCGTTTGTATATCCTTGGTGACTATTTGAAAGCAGCGCGTTAACCAGCGGGGCGGTTAGCACGGTAAAGCGGGCCTTCGTTGGAAATTCTGGGCGCTCCGTACAGATCACATGCGCATCACCGCGGAAATCTTCGGTCCATGCCGGCACGTTGTCGGAGACAACAAGGAACCGCACTCCCGGAATGTGCCGGAACTCAGCAATAGCGTCCCGAGTCCACCCAACCTCTTTTCGCTCCATATAAGCATCTGGGCCGGTTCCTTTGCCGCTAATCAGATCAAGCAGCTCATCCCCGTTCACCGAAGAATGAACATTGCTGCGATCGGAGCTGGTCGTGAACGCAATGCTCCAATTTTTGTTCCCTAGAACACCCGTCACCAAGTACGCAATCGCCTGTCGGTGTTCCTGGTTAAAAGCAAGTTGGGCCGAAACTGATTCATCTATAATGACGGCGATATTTACTGGTCGGTCATCAGCCGCCGCGCTCACATCGTCTCGATCGAAGACATTTCGAGCGACGAGATCGACACCTTGACTGTGCCCTTCACTCAGCTTGGACTCGGTGGCGTTGGCCGCGGTTATGACAATTTCATCACCTACGGAATCGATTTTCGCGATAGCGAAATTACGCCGGTTACCTAGACCGTAGGACGGAAAGCGCAGCTGGTATTCCTCCCCGGCGTTTGTGGTCAGCACAACCGTGGCAAAGACCTTAAATTCGTAATCGAAGGTACCTGCCTCGTCGTCGGGCGCAATGGTGACTTCACTATGCCCTTGAAATCCCTGGCACAACAGCTTATTCCGTCGCGTTTTAACGGTCTCGAAACCGGTACTCGACGACGTAAAACCTTGCCGGTGTTTGGTATCCAAGTCGAAACGAAGCCGGCTTATTCCGCCACTGAATCGGTAGGATTCACCTGTTGAGAGCGTGTATTCCTTCATTCTTATCCTCCTAGTGTGCCTGCTGCGGGTGCTGTGTGCGGTGTTCTCGAATCAACTGCCGACCTTCCCTGATGTCCTGTTGGCGCACACGGTGGCATTCACGCAATTCATGCTCCAAGACGAAAAACTGCGTGGGAGAGTAAGGATCACCCGGGGCTTTGGCATCGCAGGCGGCAATGAATCCACCTAGATGGGCAACGATGGTTTCTGCTTGAGCTGGATTGTTGGCACCGCCGTCAATGAAATGCTGGTAGAGAGATTCAGCCAACCTTCCAACACGATTCCTCACCGCTTTACGTGAGGGTTGGTCGTCCCCGACGGGCATGCATTCCGACCACAACTGCCCGATAGCCGGAATCATTTCACTGACGAGTTTGCTCAGATGTGATCCGCCAGATGTCATCGGCAATTGTCGCGATTCAATGAGCAAGGCAATAGCGAAGAAATTGTTAAATAGCCTTTTTATTTCTTCCTTGCCAAACGGAAGCCGCTGTTGACGACTGATGAATCTACAATCCGCGATTCCCGCCTCGCCATCCCGAGCCATCAGCAGGTCAAGCGTTGCCGTAATGCTTCGGCTTCCTTCTGCATGGTAGCCACTACATATTTGACGCCAACGTTCAACGAATTCGGTTTCAGTAACCTCTCCCCGATCAGACCTGGGCTCCGAGAATCCTTGGGGACTTCCTTCGGTCTTTGTACCCAATGAAGGGTCTATCCCATTATCTACATTCGGATCCTGTGGCTCCCGTACCTTCGGTTTGATCAGACTCGAAAGCGTCTGCCTCTCGGCTGCATTATCACTCCGTGTTTGACCAATGTGAGGTTCATCAACCGGGGTCAAGCGCGCCTCACGAGAAGCGGATTCGGTATGTCCCGATGTGTGCCCCCACGCAATCCACGTATTCGCGCCTACGTTGTTACTGGTTGGTGCCGTGAACTCAGTTGGCGATTCGGGGAACCCAGGCTGCTCAGAAAGGGCGTCGAATTCTCCGGTTGGACCGGCCTTTGCTACCGATGTACGCAGTTCTGCTGGGATCGCGTCCAGCTTGGCCTGAAGATCATCCGCGAAGTCTATCCCGTCGGAGTCACACACCTTCTGCAAGCACTGCAGCAATGCCTCACCAAAAGTTACGCGTTCGCCCGTAGGCGTGACTCGAACTTGAAAGTCTTCAAATGCTTCTACTGCCTGCAGTTCCTCAATCAAGGCAAGTGTGTCTTCTTTAACCTCAAAAATGGCTTCGGTCAATGCCGTCCACAACGTGTGTTTCTCGGGTGGATTCTGAATATCCTGCGGGTGAATCACTTCCAGCCGGGGGTCCCGCAATGATTCTTGGTCCTCAAATGGAACTGCCACGACGGCGGGCCCTCGGCCCAACCATTCGTCCACGTCTAAGCGGTGGGCGCGCTCGAAGTTGCTAAAGCTCAGGTGTTTCCTAGCGAAGCCTGGGGGCATTGTCGTGCTCAATGCCGTCATCCAAAGGACTGCATCCCAGGGAGAATGCGAGATAATCACCGGAAGCTTGCCTGGATCCTCCAGCGCGATTTGCAAGGCATACAGTGCGGTCCGCTCGTCGCCCAGCATGCCATTGACCAACGACCACGCCGCATTGATTTGGTCGTCCTGGTTGATCTTCGGTTCTGAAACCACATCGAGTGTCACGCTATTGACGGCAGGGGATCGAAAAGGTGTTGGGAAATCTGGTGACTGATAGCGACAAACGGGCCACCCAGCCTCCCCCATTGGAGACTCGGGTCGGCGGTCAACCGCACACACAGTAAAGACGTTCCCAGGCCTACCGGTCGCATCCTTACCGGCAGGAACCGATTGAAGATACAACCCAACAGGGTGTTGCTCATTCGGAGCGAAATACGCAAAACGACGCGGCAGATCGGCAATCTCATCCGTACTGAGAAACTCAGTAACGGGATTGAGGGGATCGATTTGAGTTGGTGCTACCGAGGTAAAAAGCTGGGCTTCGTCTGGCCCCAGGTCTTGTTGTGGGCCGATTTTCCATCCGCCGCTGCCACGATTATTCGAAAAGGAGGCATACGTCGCCCACGCGAAACGACGTTCGGGGTGTGGAGTTGTCATCATCCCCTACCTCCAGTCAGCGAGAGTTGTTCCACTGGTGGATCGATCAGCGCCCTCATTGGTTCGTTAGTCGGTTGCGGATCACGGAAGAACAACCTCAAGAACCCCTGGCCACTGTGGGCGCACCGTGGATCAATCATCCAGGCAATTCCGTCCCCATTAACTGGGTCCAGTCGTGTGTAGTAGCAGGCCAGAGTCGGGGCGCTTTGAACCTGCCCCCATTGCAGCTTCTGCATTTCCACCTCCTGTCCGTCCTTTGGTTCAAGAGGTAATCGATTCGGGTGGTAGACCAATGTGAAGTCCAAATCCCCGTTGACAACACGGTCCAATGAGGCTACTTGCAAATACAGATTGAGGTTGTGATCGCGTTCAATCCGGTAGGTGAACTTTTCAATACCGCGATAGAAAATCACCGTGGGGTCACCCTCCACCTGTTTTCCGCCATATACACGGGAAGGAACGAGAACTAAGTCGGCCGGAGCCGTCATCTTCAAGCGCAACCCGCCGTAATCCTCGTAGGTATTCCTATCGATAGATGCCTCTGCAATGGGCTTATTGCGCACGTCAAAGGTATGCCCTGAACCTGCAGGCATCATGTATGCAACAACGTCACTCGCTTCCATCGGCCATCCAAACGTCACCAATTGTTCGTGCACACGTTCATGCAACGCAGGATTTTCAATCTTCCCGACCCGAACATAGCTAGCCGATTGGCCGACCTTACATTGTTCTCCCACAACATGAACCGGGGTGATGAAGAGCGAGAACCATCCCTCTGGCCACTCCACGGTGCATGATTCCTGCCCCCGCTGCAGATTGTTGGCCCAGCCTGTCACTGGCAGCCCAAAATTATCCAGTTGCTTGAGTTCTGGAGTTTCGTCTTGGATACCGTCTGCTGGAGGCTCGTCGGTTCGGTAGATCCGAACCTCGCCAGACAGTGGGTTTGTCCACGAGACATCGAATGATGTTTCATCGACCATGCTGGGCTGTACCCCGATTGAGATCGTCTCCACCTCAGCTGGAACAAAAATGGTCTTCACGTCGGACGGCCTGGACTTCAGCTCACTTATTTGGCCGGTGAGCATGCTTTCGTATTTAATGACGCGCACCGCGGCCACATGGTACTCCACTCCCTCAGCCTCTGGCTCTTGCCTGAAGCCTTGAATATGGGAATCCCCGGTATCGAGAAGATTGGCCTGCCGCTTGAGCTTACGTTCCGTAGCGTCTGCGATATAGACCTCAACGCGCTCCGTTCCAGGGGTAGGCTCCCACTGACCACTAATCTGTCGACCGTCAAAGGTGAGATCGATGTGTTCTATCGGCTTAACGTAAACTTCCTCGCGCAGCATGCGGGGTTGGTTACGAACGGCCTCGGAAACGGAGGTTCCCTGGTTTACCCAGATTTGGAAATACCTACTCGCAGTGGTGAGTGCCTCCGTGTCTTCCCATTGGGTTCCATCAGTTACAACCCGCTGCTCTCCTTCCGCAGGGTCGTAGTCGAAGGGCTCATCGAAACTAATAACCCGGAACAGGTTTACAGGAGCCTTTTCTTCATCTGGGATGCTCCAGCTTACCGACAGCCGATTTTCCTCGTCCAAGCGAACTCGGACTTCAGCACCGCGAATGGGAACCACATCTTCGTGGTCGTCAAGTTCGGTGAATTCATCCTCATCGAAATCGAAAACGGTACCACGAGTCGAACCAGACGTTTCAGCCCCATGTGGCCCCACCGTGTGAACGCTCATCATGGGTTGCCCCGTGTTTACCCCGGCTTGTTCAGATGTACCAGTGTGACCCTGGTTTCCAGGGTTCCCGAAATACGTAGAATCCCTTTGACCCCGTGGCTCCCCAGCCGTGGCTTCGGGGGTGGACTGGCTCGACACAGCGCCCGTCGCGTGTTTACCGCCGCTCTGTGGTGCCGCGGAGTCCGACTCTAATTTGGACCTCTCCAACCTCCACCGACGCTCCTCTTCCGCGAGTTGAGCTTCAATCGCAGGATTGGGTTTAAAGAAGACCTGGTTGAAAGCCGTGAAACCTTGGTTGAACCGGTTGGTGTCGGCCATAACGTTGATCGTTTCCAACGCATCGCCCCACAGCTGGATCCTTAAAGGTTGAGTGCTCATCGGCTCAGCCCGCCGCGTGGCAAAATTAGCCAGTTCATGCTTCGTGGGCAAAGGCGCTTTCAGACCGCTTTCCTCTGCCTGCCTCAACCACCTCAGCAGATAGGACAATCGCTCTGGAGGGTTCACAGCCATCCTTAGAACACATCCTCTCCGGGCATCGCGAATCCAGTCGGCTTGTTGCTATTGACCGGCCCTGGCTCTCCCGCATTGTTGGAAAAACGGTGTTCGTCGGGTTGAACCACGTCCTCGCCCGGTAGCGCTGACTCACCCGCGACGAACTTCACGGAATGCCCATTGTCTGCGGTACCGCGCTGCAACTCAGACTCTGATGCCTGATGCCCCACTTGGACCAACAGCTCGGAGGATCCCACGGCGTCAACTTCGGAAGAGAGTCGCTCGTAACTACTGAGACTGGGATCGAGATCGAGCAATCGGCTTGTTCGACCTTCCGCTGATGCAATACTGCCGACGAACCGTCCCTCGTTTACCAGCCCACCCAGTGACTGTTCATCCTGCTGCACAGGATCCGCGGTGAACTCCGAGTCCAATAGCTCAGTACTGTGATCACGCAATTCGGTAGTAATCCGGGCCCAGTCTTCCCTCGACCGATCGATGGCGTTGAACTCTTCACTTTGCACATACTGCGCCAATGTGGTGAGTTTATTCTGCATCTGCGGGCCACCTTGAACGGCAAACAATCCATCGAGCCTAATTGCGCGATTGTGTTCTCGAGCCAAGGCTTCAATTGCGACGTTTTGTCCTCGCTGCACATAAGTGTCTAGCCAACCCTGATTAAACAAGTTGGTTCGGCGTTCTTTAATAATGCGTTCCACGCGGGGATCACCGGGATCGAGTTCCCGGAAGTTAACACTTCGAGTCACCTTGTTTGAAGGAACCGCAGATTCATCCACGTGAGTCGACACCCCACCGAAGGGCTTCTCCAAAAGTGCGCCGCAGAAATCTGATACGCAGACAAACTGCCCGTAGGCCACTTCAAGTCGGCGCAGGCTAGCGTCACACTGGTAGAGGTCATCCTCGAGTGCCTGAATGCGATCAATAATCTGGTTCCGGCTGCCCTCTACCGCCAGCTGAGCCCTGGCTTCCGAGAATTTCTGGGTCAAGTAGAGAACTAACCAGAGGGCAAGCCATCCCAGCAGGATCCATGTTTTCTTTTCAGAATCCATGCTGTTCCACGCATCGACAAAATGCCATAGGCCGACACGATCTGGCTGTTCAACCTTACGTTCAACGATGAGCTTAGCGCCGAAGAACATGATGAAAGTCAGAACTGTTACCCAGCCCGCCACGCGGCTGAAAAGTCCTGGCGTGCCTTGGATCTGCTTAATCGTCCGGGTCTTTTCACGTTCTAGTTGCTCCAGAATTTGTTGCTTCTTCTGGTGCATTCGCGCAATTTCCGATTGAATGCGGCTGCCCACAAAGAACGCGAAGCTATTGCTGTGGTTTTGCTTCCAGCGGCCAAATTCACCCATGATTCGGCCTGTGCTTCGACCGCTGTGGTGAAGTCGCTGTTCATATTCATGTACGCCCCGGATGTCATATGGAGAAACTTTCTGGTCACCCATGATGGCTTGCAGTTCGACCGAGAGACCACCGCCGAATCGTGAACTTGGACCAGGTATGACATCTCGGGCGGAGCGTGCAACAAAATAAGCATTGCGATCGTTGTTCCACACCGTCTTCGGCATGGTTGCTTCCCCTCGTGACCCGCTAATCATGCGGGGACGCGCGTCCAACAGCGTCAGTGCAGTGTTTTCGTATGCATGCCAAAAACCAGACAGATCACGAGCTATTTGATCGGGTTCGGGCAACGGTGGGTAGTCCCGTCCCCCTCCTTGCCCGTATTCCTGCAAGCGACCAACCACCATGCGCGAATCATGACCGTAAAGCTTTTGCAATTGATCATCGGAAAACTCTTGGAACGCTGCCCGCACATCAAGGAAAAAGTCTTTCGGACCATTGACCAAGGATTTACCCCAGCCCGAGAGAATTCTCTTCCGTGCTTCAGCCGCCGATATATTCTCCCCCCGACGTTCACTGGTGGACGTCCGTTGGGGTTCGAACACCGTCGCGTGATTGTCGAACAGCTCAGCCGCGCTTTCTTCGGCGAATCGTACTGGGTTGTCGGTGTAATCCACCTGAGCACGGCCACCACTATTCAGGTAAACGGTAGGGATTGGATTCTCGGTCGTATCAAACACTGCGGATTTGATGACACTTTGGGCTTGCTGGCCATCCACACGGTGGTAGTACGCGCGAACCAATCGGAACTTATCCGATGCCCCGGAATCGAGCTTCATGAGGGGACACTCCACGGCCCCTTCCCACAACCCACACAGGCTCGAAAGCGTTGTCGCCGAGATCGTGGAGATTTCACCGCGCTTGCCGTTACCACCGATTGGCGCTGCTGCTTTGCCTGGGTAGTCACTATCCTCTGGGGAAATTAGCAGGTTAATGTAACCGCGGAATAGAGGCAATTCCGACTCTGATTTCATGTCGTAAGGAACCACGACGTTGGCATAGGTGATGTGTAGATTGTGGTTAACAGCCTCCATGACCGAATCAAAGTGGCCTAGCTGCCCGGCGGTGACCCCGCCTCCTTCCTGACCGTGGACATTGATAATGACGCGGTTGAAATGGCGGGTTTCAATTCGACTCAAAACATCGGTGAGAGGATAATACCCGGAACGCAACTCGTCTCGGAACCGCTGGACGGCGAAGACACGAGAATCACTATTCTCGAAAGCATCGATATCGACCCATGCGAAATTATCGACCAGCTGTAGTGCCGCGAAATCTTCGAGGATTTCCACGATCTCTCGAGCGATATGCCCGCGACCGGCGAATAGCGTAAAGCTCATTACATTACTCCTTCACCTGGCAGTACTCGCCGTTCCGTCGTTTGGGTGACCGGATCGATCGGTTTTGCCTGGCGCTGTGCAGGATCACCATCGTTGTAGGCTGCCTTAACCAAATCGATTAATGAAGCAAGCATTTCATTTATATCCGGCGCCAAATCTGCGTAGAACGGCAGGATGGACGCTATTCCTCGATCGCGAATATCTGCGAATTCGCGCTCCTGATGGCCAGCTTGGGCACTTCCGTCGAACAAAATGTCGCTCGGGACATAGGCCTGCGTGAAGTTTCGGTGCTTTTCCAGGAACGCAATTGCTTCATCCCTGCGTTGTTCCGCAGTCGTATCCGGTGTCTCTTCAAGAATCGCGTTGTGATCGGTCGGCCGGTTACCGGTAAAGATCCAGGCGTTCAGCAACCGTTGCGCTTCCAGCGTTCGCGATCCTACGGTTGGGGTCGACGCCGAATCGTATAGCTTGCGAAGTTCGGCATACGGACGAATCGATTCAAACAGTGGCGCTTCGTGAACCCCGGTCCACGCCAGTGATTGGGATTCAAGAACGGAGGGCAACCAATCCAGCGGAGACCGCAACCGGGACGGAGGAGTCAGCATTGGCGCTTCGAAACTCAGCCAACGTCCGCGTTCGGAATCGAACACCTGAATTGGCTCGGTATCGCTTACATCCAGCTTTTGTCCCAGCGGGAAGATGAGGCGACCCGTGATCCATCCGACATACCAACCACCGATCATCGCCCTGCGCTCGACCGGGTGCATTGGAAGGGCGGCTGGCAGGGGACGGGCGCGACGGGACTGCCAGAACGACGCACGGGTGCCAGGCGTGCGCTGCCACTGATCGCGAATTCGTGGCAGCAGAGAGCTGAAAACGATAGGCGCATAATTCGGGTACGAACCGAAAATGTCGATTGAGCGCTCTTCACCTTGATTGGCTAGATAGTTTTCCAGCGGACGAGTTGAATCCGCCGTAGAGAAGTTAGGGAATCGAGCCACCGAAGCTTGCAGTTCGTCGGCCAACACGTCCCCTTCAAAAGGAATGGTGCTGAAGTTGAAGTTGTAACTGACTTCGCGCTTGTAAATACGCTCGACCAGTTCCTTATTGACCTGCGCCAAAGGCAGCGCATTGCGCATGGTCAGCTCGAACTTGGAGATGAGGTGACGACGACGATCAGCGCGTTCGCTTTCGGCTAGTGCAGGACTCATCACATAATCACGCAGTGACTGTGTAATGAATTCGTGGAACGAGTACCCACGTCGGTAAATGTATCCACGTGATCGACTCAAGACTGCACCTGAACCGATGTTGAAGTCGAAGCGACTTTGGTGTGGTTCCCGCAGCACACCAGTTTCGGGATCGCGAACGAGGACTTTTGCAACCCATGGTTCAACCAATCGCAGTAGATTCGCGGGTGCCTGTTCTGCGCCTGCGAGGGACTCCCATTCACCATCAATGACCTTCTGCGCCGCAAGGTGTAGAGACGTGTTGTAATCCGGTTGAAAGCTATCGGTACTGACAGAACGGATGAGGTCCGACTGGAACTGGCTGGGGAATTCGCGGACTTCCGTGAGGAACACTTCGTTGGCCGCTTGGTCGAAGCGCTTCGGAACCAGATTGCTTTCTTCCGGCCAAAGATTCGGCACATCTGTCTTCAACTGCGCAATACCCAGGCTAGAATCCTGCTGCAGTTCCGCCATCTTTTCGAGTTCTCGCAGTTCTTCGCGCATAACGCGAAGCAGCGGCTCAATGAAGTTCGGACAGAAGTCCTCCAGCACTTGCACCATGAGCTTGGCGATATGGGAACCAGCGATAAAACGCAGGGAATGTTGCGCGGAGTTCAGAAGTTCCTGAACCAACGAGCTCGTGTCTGCGACTCGGTTTCTACCCAACCGATTAATGGTATCCGGGACCACAATATTCCCCGCACTCGTAAGCCCTC
This sequence comes from Corynebacterium auriscanis, assembly GCF_030408435.1. Taxonomy (NCBI): domain Bacteria; kingdom Bacillati; phylum Actinomycetota; class Actinomycetes; order Mycobacteriales; family Corynebacteriaceae; genus Corynebacterium; species Corynebacterium auriscanis. The sequence continues at coordinate 2,230,619 of NZ_CP047046.1, forward strand.
GCAGCTGTGGAGTAACACCTTCTCGAATACTCTGCAAAATTCTTTCGACAACTGCTGCGCCGTACGGCGCACCATAGCGAGCAATCTCGCGCCGAACCACGCGCAAGAAACCTTCTTGAACATTTTCGGGCATCGCCCACTGGTTCACCGCGCCGTACAACCGCATAGTATCGGTCTGCTGCAACTGCTGGTTAAAGGCGGTGACGGTTTCGTGGACATGCCCTGCCCACTCGTTACCTCGCATATTGTGACCCGGTGGAAGTTGGCGACGCAGGGAATCCAGTTGCTCAGCTGACCAAGCATCGATGGACTGGCGGAAGTAGTTCAACAACCAGTCATCCACGCGCCGTGTCGTTGGCATGACTTTTTCCAGTTCGCCAAAGTACAGCGGGGCGTTATTGTCCATCAGTCGCTTAATCTGGACGTCTCCTGCTGCTTCTTCATTTGGGTCGATGTGACCTTGCAGGATCTTATTGACCGCTTGGCGGGCCAGACGTTGTGCTGCGTATTCCGCATACCGATCACGCCCCATCGACAATTGGGCGTAGCCATAGGAACCCCAAGGGATATTCTTTTCTTCTGCATCCGGCACACCCCAGCCATACAAGGTGCGATCACCCGTCAAACCACCACGGTTGCCGAGGGTGTGGGCTTCGAATGTCCCCATAGCTTTGGAATCGATCATCAACGCGGCAAGACCTCGGCCGAGAGCGCGATACACTGTCCGCGCTTCACCGTCCCCGAGTTCCTTACCTTCAACGCCTGAGCGCACACCCACCGGGAAAACACGTCCGACGGGGATGCTTTCGTCGTTGAGGGTGATGCCCAGTGCTTCAAAAATACGACGATCGGTCTGTGCTGCTGCGCCTAGTTGGGAAGATACGAGCTCTGCAAACATCGCCAACGCATTTGGGTTAGCACCTGCAACCTTGTCTTCATCGATTTTCCCAAAGATGTCCGGAGTAACCATGAACAAGGAGTTAAGGGCAACGCTGTTACCGTTCAAGCTGCTGAGCAACCGGCAGATGTCAATGGCCATGGAAGCACCCGCACCGCCAGCCATCGATGAGACAACGAACACGAGAGGCGTGCCCTTGGACTGATCGGCATCGTGAACGTTGCTTCCGGACAATTGGGCGGATAGTTCGGAGAGTTCACGATCCGTCTCTGCATTGAACAGAATCTGCCACGCGTTCTTCAGTTCCTTCTGAACGAGATTCAACTTGCTCAGCAAAAGCATGCGGCCGATTGCGCGGTACTGTCCGGCACCTGCAGAAATGGGTGTGGTCTCTTGGTTGGGATCGGCAATCGCCCAACTAGCTACCGAACCTAGGGCGCTCTTGGTTGCCAGGCTGTGGGAGACCGTGGCATCTACGGATGCATATCGTGCGGGCGATCCACATGAAACGTAGTGACCTCCAGCTTCGGCCACGTTCGCCAGATTCTTTCCTGCCTTTTCCGGAGCGACGGGTACGTCAACGGAAACGAATTGCCATGCTGCTGGAAGCTTTACGTCTCGTGGGGAGTTATAACGTTCGGGCAGGCGTTCGGCCAGCATGGTCTTGAGCTGGTCCATCATGTAAGCCAAGGTCACAGCACCGGAACCACCGCAGCCAACGATCAAAACTTTTTTCATGGTTACTCCGTATCGAATATCAGTGTGTAGCTATTTAGAAGGTCAAAGAATGAGGAATTACTTATTCTTAACGTGCGTTCAATTCAGTTCGCGGAATTGTTCGCCGAACCTGACTCGTTACTCCCGATGAGGACCCCAACCGTTCGGTTTTTCATTCTGCGGAGGCTGCGACCATCCATTCCCCGGGTTTCCCCCAGAAGCAGAGTTCCCAGCAAAGCCCGTACCACCACTGGCACCGTTACCAAAGCCGGTATCAGCTGGGCCCTGGTTCCATCCGGATTCGGAATTACCGGTGTTCCATCCACCTTGGTTGGTTTGCCCTTCATTGGGGGAAGCCTGATTCCAATTATTCCCAGACGAGCTGGTGTTCCAACCGCCCGCGCTGTCGGCGTCTTTTACCCTCCCACCGGATGCGGAGCCGCTGCCGAAACTACCGCGATTCCAACCACCGGTGCTTGGGTCGGCCTGGTACGAATCGCCGGAACCCTGGGGTAGCTGTCCCTCCAATATGTCATACAAACTCGGAGCCTTGTCCAGTATGTCGTTCACCATTCGCTGCCGGTCTTCCTCAAGAAGCGGTAGGCGCGGAAGCACAATCAAATCGATTCCACGGCTAACCTCGTTGTAGGTCAGGAACCAATCGCCTTGGACTGCAAGAGGGAGCTGAGCTTGCAACTTGGAATTCTGCTTGCCACTACTACTGATGGATGGAGCAAGGACGGCTTCCACTGGCGGGACCGTAAATGGGTTGGCGGTGAACTTCTTCACCGCCAACCCACTACCGGTGGCGTTGAAACGCACACCATCGTGCAGCACACGGTTATCGGCGACCTCATTGATGTCAATGTGAGGCGCGCTTTGACCGTTGTAGGAAATGCTGGCCCCCTGCTTGGTCAAAGAAATACGTTGTGCGCCAAAACTCTGCTTCTTATCAACGCGTGCAGTAAACCACCGCATCGCGTAAAGCAGCAGCAGCGGGACAATAATGGCACCCAATAGGGCGGCAATGAGCCCGATCGTGAACTTCGTGGAGTTCAAGGGGATGGTCTTTGAGCCCTTAATAGCTACCTGTGCCACGGACTCTTTCTGACCATCTTTCGTAGAAACAGTGATTGGCAGGGTGCCACCGACTGTGCCCTCCGAACCTTCCGGGAAAATCAGTTTGATCTTGAGAGTTCCGGACTGCCCCTTGTCTAGGTTGAGAGCGCTGCCAGAATCCTGATTCTCAGCCGAGACAGGGAGGCTATCCACGCCATCTGGCAAAACGTCGGCTTTGATCTTTGTGCCAGAGGGAATCCACACGCGACCGGGTCCTTGGACTGGAACCTCAACCGTTGCTTCATCCGTCTGAGCATTGAAAGTGATCTGCCCAGGCAGTTGCGGAAGATCGTTGGGCGTCACCGACAGTGCCGTAGAATTCACAATCGGTGACAGCTTGGTACCTTCGCGTCCCTCGGGGCCCTTGGTCGTTACGGTCGTGCTCACCTCGACACGTCCGGATGCAGGGAGATCCTTGATGTGATCAACGGAGATCTCTGCCCGTCCCGACTTCATGTCGATCGGACCGCCAAGCGGAATTGGTGTAGAACCATCCGCTGGATGGAACTTCACAACACTCACTGCACTACCGGCGACTTCGTGTACTTTACCTTCGTTATTTGCGAGCTCAAGACTGAGCTTTCCATCCTCACGAAGCTGAAGCTGGGTGGTGTCCGTCGTCCGGTTGCCTTTTCCGCTGGACTCGTCGACTGGCGACGAATCTTTTCCGTTAACCCGGATGTTCAAACCAGGCTGCATCTCCACAGAGTTGAAGACTTTGGTGCTTTTCTCCTCTGGAGAGAGGTTCACCAGTCGGATAGACCATTCTCCATCCCAGCGGGAATTGCTGCCCTTGGAGAGTTTGCCACTGGATCGCAAAACCGGATCGCGGTGTGTGGACCACGACACCTTAGACCCACCGAGTTCGCCTTCACCGGTTTCTTTAAGGTCGATGACCTCTCCGGATGGCGCAACAAGCTGAATGGTCACCTTATCCGTCAGCTTCCCTTGGGAAATGACATTGAAACGAAGATCTGTTATCGAGCTATCCAGCCAGAATCTGAATGGCTGGTCGCCCTCGACTTCCTCACTGGTTTCCCCGCCCAGATTAAGCGCTTGGTGGAATCCGGTAAACAAACTACCGACGTCCGTCGCTTCGAAAAACGCACCGTCACCCGGTCGTTTTCCACATTCGCCACCGCCCTCGGTGATCTTTTTCATCAAAGAGAAATTCTGCGGACTATTACGCCCCGATAGACCAATTCCCACATGGGTAATTCCTTGCGCGCGCAACTGATCTGCCAACCCACCTGGGCGGCACAGATCATTTTTCACCTGTTCCTGACCTTGGGTAACCGCCAGCTCACCGTCGGTAAAGGTTACGAGCAGGCGGCAGGGGTTATCCTCTGTGTTGGCATTCATGAGGTCTTTGTAGGCACCCTGAATGCCCAACGCGTGGTTGGTTTCCATTTCCTCAACACGCGATCCGAACTTCTCGATCTCGTCTTTAAGGTCACCATTGGTCTCGGGGGAAACTTCTTTCCAACCGATGTAGGCATCCGGCTCCGTTGAATGAGACTTGTACTTTCCACCGAAACCAGCCAGCATCACACGGGTTTTCACACCCCGATCTACGCCTAGGTCTGTGAGCTGATCGATAAAGCCTTGGGCAGCCGGAATGCGGTTGTTCTCCGAGTCCGATCCTGGTCTATCGGTTTTCTGCCCTCCTTTGTAGGTTGATGCCAAGCTACCGGTCTCGTCCATCAACAAAACAACATCTAGATTCTTGCGTTGCGAAACACACGAACCCAGCTGTTTGAGGCCAGCATTCTTTCGGCCAGAGGAGGCGTGAGGACCGTGGCTCCCTTGGTTCGCTTCACCGGTTGCGTTCCCAGCATTCTGGGCATGCGCCACGGGGCCGAAACTGGTGAGTAGTAACCCTGCAAAACCTGCTGCCAGCACCTTTTGAGTAAAGCTGTTTTTATTCAATCGTGCTCCCGCGTGAAGCTCAATGTTTTTCCGCCAAATAGCCATTAGCTTTTACCAACCCAAATACCAAGATGAATAGCCGAAAGTACAACGCCCACTAAAACCGCGAAAATTGTTGCCCAGTACAGGCCTTGTTTCCACCCCACGATTTGGTAAATTCCGGCTGTCCGCCGTGCGTTATCAGCAGAAAAATACGGTCCCAGACCAACCACACCAATAATTCCAGCCAGCGCCCACGCCCCGAACGCCAAAGGGAAATACATGCCGTTGGAAACGGTTAAACCTCCGAGAAACAGAATCAGTGACAAGGTGATGGAGATAACGCTACTGACCAGACTTGGTAGAAGCATGAGATGTGGGGCCGATGTGAAGGCCAGATTGCCGCCTTGTCCAACCTGTCCGCCCTGTCCACTCGCTGACTGAGAGAAACTACTTCCACCGAATCCTTGGCTGGTGCTATCAAAACCACTTTGTGAGTAGTCATCACGTGAGCCAAAAGTGCTATTGTTTGACCCCGCGAACCCGGAGTCACCGTAGCCAGCGCCGGTGCCGGTTGGACCGCCGAAACCACCACTGAAGCCACCGCTGTTTCTAGTCGGGTTGCCGCTACCCGTGGGTTGATTGAACCCAGAACCTTGCCAATCGCTCATCGAGCGCCTTCCCGTTTACTCACTCGCACCCTATGTGAAGTTGGGTGAAACCAAACCAAACCGTAATGGCCACTTAGGTAGCAAATATTACACCCATAAGCAGTGGTTTATGTAGCAAATGGGTAGTACAGACGAAGGGCGGTGAACTCGCAGTATGCGAGGGGCCCGCAGATATTCGGATGCACAGCCTGCACGCGAAAAACGCCCCCACCTCCCTACCCAAATCGGGTTGAGAGGCGAGGGCGTTGGCACTTGGTTCTCAAGTCACCTGCTTAGGGGGACAGATGTTGTGGGGCTCAAGCCCCACTCATGCCCCCCCCGCGGACTTAGAGTTCCATGTCGTCCAGTGGAACCGCAGCTCCGGTGAATTCTCCGTAGCCTTCGTCGCCGTAGAAACCGTCACCGAAGGTGGAGGGCAGGGAGTAAGCCGCTGCACGTGCCTCTTCGGTTGGCTCCACAGAAATGTTGCGGTAGCGAGCAATACCCGTGCCAGCCGGGATCAGCTTACCGATGATCACGTTCTCCTTAAGACCAATCAGCTTATCGGAACGCTTGTTGATAGCGGCATCCGTAAGAACACGAGTGGTCTCCTGGAAGGATGCTGCGGACAGCCACGACTCGGTTGCCAGTGAGGCCTTGGTGATACCCATGATCTCAGCGCGAACCTCGACTGGGCGACCGCCGGACTTGACGGCCTCCTTGGAAGCTGCCACGGCATCTGCGTGCTCCACCAAGGAACCCGGGAGGAACTCGGTGGAACCCGAGTCGATGACTGTCACGCGGCGCAACATCTGGCGAACGATGATCTCGATGTGCTTGTCGTGAATAGCCACACCCTGATCACGGTAGACCTTCTGGACTTCGTTAATCAGGTGCTGCTGCACGCCACGACGGCCGAGAACACGCAGAACCTCGTGGGGATCTGCTGCACCCTTCAGCAGCTGCTGGCCCATCTTGACACGATCGCCCTCGCGGATTGGACGCTCTACGCCACCCGTGCCCAAAGTTGCCAGGCCCTGGCGCTTGGACAGCTTCTCGTACACGACCTCGTCGGAACCGTCATCTGGGACGATCGTGAGGGTGTAGAACGCATCGTCGTCCTCGATCTTCACGCGACCATCAACGGAAGCGATTGGGGACTTTGCCTTGGGTACACGTGCTTCGAACAGCTCCTGCACGCGTGGCAAACCACCCGTAATATCGCCACCGACGCCACCAAGGTGGAACGTACGCATTGTCAGCTGGGTACCAGGCTCACCAATGGACTGTGCAGCCACGATGCCCACGGCCTCGCCGATTTCAACCTTCTTACCGGTTGCCATCGAACGGCCGTAGCAAGTGGAGCACACGCCCGTGGCCGTCGCACAGGTCATAACAGAACGAACCTTGACGTTCTCCACACCCGCATCGATGAGCGCCTTCAGCTCGAGCTCGCCAACAACCTTGCCAGCCTCGAGTTTGACGTTGCCCTCGGAATCCTTGGCGTCGGCCGCCAAGTAGCGACCCAGTACGGAGGTCTCCACGAAGTCTGCGGCGACGAACTGACCCGTAGGCTTGCCCTCGCCATCGAGGATTGGCGTGGTGACGTCCATGACGACACCCTGGGAGGTACCACAGTCGTCCTCGCGAACGATGACGTCCTGTGCCACGTCCACCAGACGACGGGTCAGGTAACCCGAGTCGGCGGTACGCAGAGCGGTATCGGCCAGGCCCTTACGAGAACCGTGGGAGTTGTTGAAGTACTCCAGCACGGACAGGCCTTCACGGAAGGAGGTCTTCACTGGACGGGTGATGTACTCACCACGAGAGTTAGTAACCATGCCCTTCATGCCGGCCAGGGTCCAGATCTGGCGCATGTTACCGGCAGCACCGGACTTCACGATCATCGGGATCGGGTTGTCATCCGGGTACAGGTTCTCCACCGACTGACCCACAAAGTCCGTTGCTTCCTTCCACAGGTCAACTAGGGACTGGTAGCGCTCGGCTTCATTGATCTTGCCTCGTGCCAGCTTCTTCTCGATAACACGAGCCTTAGCCTCGTACTCGTCTAGGACTTCCTGCTTGTTCGGCAGAACCAACACGTCGTGCATGGTGATGGTCACGCCGGAGCGGGTTGCCCAGTAGAAACCGGCATCCTTGAGCTTGTCCACAGTCTGCGCAACCGTGATCATTGGGTACTTCGCCGCCAAGTCGTTAATGACCGTAGCCTGTGGCTTCTTGGCCATAACGCCCTCAACGTATGGGTAGTTCCATGGCAGCAACTCGTTGAACAGCACGCGGCCCAGGGTTGTCTTAGCCAACCAGGTCTCACCGCGCTGCCAACCGTCTGGGAACAGTTCTGCTTCAACCTCAGCCGTTGGGCGCAGGTGGTTGATTCGAACGTGAATCGGAGCCTGCAGGCCCAAGGTGCCGCGGTCGTACGCCATGATGGCTTCGGCTAGGGAAGAGTAAACACCCTTTGCTGGACCGTCCTCGGTAGCTGGCTGGTAAGCACCCTGCCCACCGAACTCGTCCTCACCCTTGACCAGGGTCAGGTAGTACAGGCCAGTCACCATGTCCAGACGAGGCATAGCCAGCGGCTTACCGGATGCTGGGGACAAAATGTTGTTGGAAGCCAGCATCAGGATGCGAGCCTCAGCTTGTGCCTCAGCGGACAGTGGCAGGTGCACTGCCATCTGGTCACCGTCGAAGTCGGCGTTGAAGGCCTCACATGCCAGTGGGTGCAGCTGGATAGCCTTACCTTCAACCAGGATTGGCTCGAACGCCTGGATACCCAGACGGTGCAGAGTTGGTGCACGGTTCAACATCACTGGGTGCTCTGCGATGGCCTCTTCCAGAACGTCCCACACCTCGGAGCGCTGACGCTCCACCATGCGCTTAGCGGACTTGATGTTTTGGGCGTAGCTCTTTTCCACCAGACGTTTCATAACGAATGGCTTGAACAGCTCCAAAGCCATCAGCTTTGGCAAACCACACTGGTGCAGCTTCAGCTGCGGACCAACGATAATCACAGAACGACCGGAGTAGTCCACGCGCTTACCCAGCAGGTTCTGACGGAAACGTCCTTGCTTACCCTTCAGCAAGTCAGAAAGGGACTTCAGCGGGCGGTTACCTGGGCCAGTGACCGGACGTCCACGACGGCCGTTGTCGAACAGCGCGTCAACGGATTCCTGCAGCATGCGCTTCTCGTTGTTCACGATGATCTCAGGAGCGCCGAGATCCAGCATGCGCTTCAGGCGGTTATTGCGGTTGATAACGCGGCGATACAGGTCGTTGAGGTCGGACGTGGCGAAGCGACCACCGTCGAGCTGCACCATCGGGCGGAGCTCCGGAGGGATCACTGGGATGCAGTCCAGAACCATGCCAGCGGGATCGTTACCGGAGCGCAAGAAAGCTGCAACAACCTTCAGGCGTTTCAGGGCGCGGAGCTTCTTCTGACCCTTACCATCGCGGATGATCTCACGGAGAGACTCGGCCTCGGCTTCCAGGTCGAAGTTGCGGATCAGAGTCTGAATGGACTCAGCACCCATGCCACCAGTGAAGTAATCCTCGTAGCGGTCCTGCAGCTCGGTGTAGATGTTCTCATCGACGATCATCTGCTTTGGAGCCAGCTTGACGAAGGTGTTCCAGATCTCGTCTAGGCGGTCGATCTCGCGGTCGGCACGCTCACGGATGTGTCGCATCTCGCGCTCTGCGGCGGTCTGGATCTTGCGCTTGGCATCGGCCTTCAGACCGGCAGCCTCTGCCTCAGCCAAATCCTGCTCGAGGGTCTCGGAACGCTCGGCCAGTTCCGCATCGCGGTCGGCCTCGACTTCCTTCTTCTCCAACATCATCTCGGCCTCGAGGGTGGACTGGTCGTTGTGACGGCCCTCTTCGTCCACAGAGGTGATGATGTTCGCCGCGAAGTAGATGATCTTTTCCAGATCCTTCGGAGCGAGGTCCAACAGGTAACCCAGACGGGATGGAACGCCCTTGAAGTACCAAATGTGCGTTACGGGAGCAGCCAACTCAATGTGCCCCATGCGCTCACGGCGCACCTTGGACTTGGTGACTTCCACACCACAGCGCTCACAGATGATGCCCTTGTAGCGGACACGCTTGTACTTACCGCAAGCACATTCCCAGTCGCGGGTAGGACCGAAGATGCGCTCGCAGAACAGACCGTCCTTCTCTGGCTTGAGAGTACGGTAGTTAATCGTTTCGGGCTTCTTTACCTCGCCACGGGACCAACGACGGATGTCGTCTGCCGTAGCCAGGCCGATGCGAAGCTCGTCGAAGAAGTTGACGTCCAGCACGTGAACTTCCTTTCCCCTCCTGATGCGGAGGGCCTTGGATGATGAACGAAGGTCAGTTTGTTGAGGTCTTCAGGTCCCTAGCTGACATCCATGTCAGCGTCTGGACGCTCGTCACGAGACAAGTTGATGCCGAGGGCCGCATTTGCGTTCTCCAGCTCGTCATCATCGTCAGAGGACAGCTCCATTGGGGTGCCGTCGGCGGCCAGCACCTCTACGTTCAGGCAGAGGGACTGCAGCTCCTTGAGCAGCACCTTGAAGGACTCCGGGATGCCTGGGTCAGGGATGTTGTCACCCTTCACGATGGCCTCGTAGACCTTCACACGACCAACAACGTCGTCGGACTTAATAGTCAGAAGCTCTTGGAGGGTGTAAGCAGCGCCGTAGGCCTGCATTGCCCACACCTCCATCTCGCCGAAGCGCTGGCCACCGAACTGCGCCTTACCACCCAGTGGCTGCTGGGTAATCATGGAGTAAGGACCGGTGGAACGAGCGTGAATCTTCTCGTCAACCAAGTGGTGCAGCTTCAGCATGTACATGTAACCCACGGAGACTGGGTACGGGAATGGCTCGCCAGAGCGACCGTCCATCAGCTGTGCCTTGCCGAAGTCATCCACAAGGCGGATGCCGTCGCGGTTTGGACGGGAAGAACGCAGCAGACCGGACAGTTCCGCGTTGGAAGCACCGTCGAACACAGGAGTTGCGGTCAACGAATCCGATGGGACGTCGTACAGCTCGGATGGCAGGGTCTCCAGCATCTTCTGGATCTTTGGATCCTGCGAGTCCGTGTCGACCTTCCAACCGGCCTTCGCTAGCCAGCCCAAGTGCACTTCCAGCACCTGACCGATGTTCATACGACGAGGCACACCGTGGGTATTCAAGATAATGTCGATTGGTGTGCCATCCGGCAGGAAAGGCATGTCCTCAGCAGGCAGAATCTTGCCCACAACACCCTTATTACCGTGACGTCCGGCCAACTTATCGCCGTCCTGGATCTTACGCTTCTGGGCGACGTACACCCGGACCATCTCATTCACGCCCGGAGCCAAATCGTCATCGTCCTCACGGGAGAAGACACGGACGCCGATAACCTTACCGGTTTCACCGTGCGGCACCTTCATGGACGTATCACGGACCTCGCGAGCCTTCTCGCCGAAGATTGCGCGTAGCAGGCGCTCTTCCGGGGTCAGCTCGGTCTCACCCTTCGGGGTGACCTTACCCACCAAGATGTCACCATCACGAACATCGGCGCCGATGCGGATGATGCCACGTTCGTCGAGATCGGCCAACACGTCCTCGCCCACATTAGGAATGTCGCGAGTGATTTCCTCTGGTCCCAACTTGGTATCGCGAGCATCGATCTCGTGCTCTTCGATGTGGATGGACGTTAGGACATCTTCCTCAACCATGCGCTGGTTCAAGATGATGGCGTCCTCGTAGTTGTGACCCTCCCATGGCATGAATGCCACCAGAAGGTTCTTACCCAGAGCCATCTCGCCTTCGGCAGTGCCTGGGCCATCTGCCAGCACTTGGCCGGCCTCCACGCGATCGCCCTCATTAACCAGTGGCTTCTGGTTGTAGCTCGTGCCCTGGTTCGTGCGCTCGAACTTACGCAGCATGAAGGTATCGCGGATACCCTCATCATCCATCACGGTGATGTAGTCAGCGGAAACGTACTCCACTACACCGGCCTTCGGCGCGATGATCATATCGCCGGCGTCGTACGCCGCGCGCAGCTCCATACCGGTGCCCACAAAAGGAGCCTCGGAGCGCAGCAGCGGAACAGCCTGGCGCTGCATGTTCGCACCCATCAATGCACGGTTAGCGTCGTCGTGCTCAAGGAATGGAATCATTGCCGTCGCCACGGAAACCATCTGTCGTGGCGAAACGTCCATGTAATCCACCTCGGCGACGGGGACGACCTCCACATCGCCACCACGGAGGCGAACCTCAATAGTTTCCTCGGTGAAGCGGTGATTCTCGTCGAACGGTGTGTTCGCCTGAGCGATGACGTGGCGATCTTCCTCGTCTGCGGTGAAGTAGTGCACTTCGTCGGTGATCTGACCATCAATCACGCGGCGGTATGGCGTCTCAATGAAACCAAAGGGGTTCACCCGAGCGTAGGAGGAAAGGGAACCGATCAGACCAATGTTTGGTCCCTCGGGTGTCTCAATTGGGCACATACGACCATAGTGCGATGGGTGAACGTCGCGGACTTCCAGGCCAGCGCGCTCACGAGACAAACCACCCGGACCCAGCGCGGACAAGCGACGCTTGTGGGTCAGGCCGGACAGGGAGTTGTTCTGATCCAAGAACTGCGACAGCTGGGAAGTTCCGAAGAACTCGCGGATCGCAGCGGAGACTGGGCGCACATTAATCAGGGACGTCGGAGTGATAGACTCCGCATCCTGCGTGGTCATGCGCTCACGAACAACGCGCTCCATACGGGACAGGCCAACACGAACCTGGTTCTGAATCAGCTCACCGACAGTACGCAGGCGACGGTTACCGAAGTGGTCAATGTCGTCAGTACCGATGGGAATCTCCACACCCTCAGGAGAAGTCATGGTCTTCTCGCCAGCGTGCAGGCGCACCAAGTACTCAATGGTAGTGAGGATGTCTTCCTCAGTGAGGGTCATATTGCCCTCATTATCGCCACCGAGGCCCAGCTTGCGGTTGACCTTGTAGCGGCCCACCTTCGCCAGGTCGTAACGCTTTGCCTTGAAGAAGGAATTCTCCAGCAGTGCCTGGGCGGAGTCGCGAGTTGGAGACTCACCTGGGCGCTGCTTGCGGTAGATTTCCAGCAAAGCCTCGTCAGTGTTGTCCACACCATCCTTTTCCAGGGTGGACATCATGATCTCGGAGAAGCCGAACCGGTCGGTGATCTCCTGGGTGGTCAGCCCCAGAGCCTTCAGCAAAACCGTGACCGGCTGACGGCGCTTGCGGTCAATGCGTACACCAACGGTGTCTCGCTTGTCCACGTCGAATTCCAACCACGCACCACGGGAAGGGATGACCTTCACACCGTGCAAAGGACGCTCGGTAGACGCGTCGATCGAGGCGTCAAAGTAAACACCAGGAGAACGAACGAGCTGGGATACAACTACGCGCTCGGTACCGTTAATGATGAACGTGCCCTTGTCGGTCATCATCGGGAAATCACCGATGAAGACGGTCTGGGACTTAATCTCACCGGACATCGCATTGGTGAATTCGGCGGTCACATACAGTGGCGCCGCGTAGTTGATGTCCTTATCTTTCGCTTCGTCAATCGTGCTTTTCACGTCTTCAAAGCGTGGCTCGGAGAGCGTCAGGCTCATGTTTTCCGAGTAATCTTCAATTGGGGAAAGTTCCTCGAGGATATCCTCAAGTCCGCTGGTAATGCGGACGTCTTCCCCTGCCTCTGCCTGGGCACGGGCACGCCACTCAGGCGAACCGATGAGCCAAGCGAAGGACTCTCGTTGGAGGTCGAGAAGGCCAGGAACCTCAATTGGAGAATCAATCTTCGCAAAGGAATAACGCTGCGAAGCTCCAGGAATTCCAGCCACTGTGCTTGTCTGGCGGGAGACTGCCAAGATGGGTCCTTCCAGCACTGCGGGCGATCAACTTCCGGGCCGCGCGGCGGAGTTCGCTGCGGTAGTGGAAGCCGCCCACATTTGTGTACGGTCTTGTGATGGTCGTTTAAGCGGATAAAAGCACCCAATGGGGTCCGTAATGAGGGAATGACTAACGGACCTTGTCAAACTGACTTTTTGCAACCTGTTCAGGCGCTTCGTGTCAAATTTGGCAAAGCCTCAAAGTTGATGAAAAAATCATCGTGTGTCCCACTCAGTACAGAGCATCGGATACAAAATCCAGCGCAACGAATTATCCTATAGGAAATGGACACACTTGTCCAGCGATTCCCTACACCCCCACGTGCCACCCGTCAAGCATTTCACCACGGGTGGTTTTGATTGCGTGTCGGGCTAGCACCGTCTTCCGCGCGACCAACGCAACCCGTAAGCATTTTATTCTACGCCCGCTGCTTCTTCCGTCGCCCAGGCCACAAGACAACCACGAGCGACGCTGCAGACACAATAGCACCGGCAACCATCAACGCAACTCCCCATTTCTGCGTTTCGCGCTTTCCACTGGTCAGGAGCGCTTGTGCCAGCATCGCCTGCTCTACGGGTTCATTAGTTTTGCCGTGGAACCGCAGCAGCTCGCCAACCTCTTCTCCTCTATCGGTCAGGTATACGTCGTCGATCTTCTCTTCCACACTCACCAACAATCCGGAACGTGGCTCCACCGTGATCTCGCGCCAGCCGCCGTGGGTCAGGTATCCCTTGACCTGTTTCCCATCTTTCATGAGGGTCGTCTCGTGGCGCACCCCTGGGTATAACTTGGCTACATTGGTCGGTTCAATCGTCTGCCGGAAGACGTATAACTCAGTCTCTCGCCCCTGGTCATTGGTGCGGTTCACCGTCCCTTGGAACTCGGCGGGAATGGCCTTGCGCAGGGTCTGATCGAAATACGGGTAGCTTTGCTTCTGCGTATCCTGCGGGAACTTCGCCCAATATCCTTCGATGGGCGACTCTGTCGGCGGAGTTGCAGGCGTGTCTGCCACCTTGGCATCGCCTTTCGCCTCACCGGTACGCCGGTCCATGGTGAAGCTCCACACCTCGGCGCTAAGCAAGCTCTTTAGGTCGTCTGCTACGTCCATGCGCGAACTACTAACTCCCACTCGGGCCGACGCCTCGCTCTCCGTGGCTGGCTCCCCCAGCAGCAGATTGAACTGTCGATTGACTGGCGCTGTCACGGACTTTGTGGCGTCGGGGCCCTGAAAGCCCGGGCCGACGGTGGCGGCGGGGTCTTTGAGAAAGAGTGTGGTGGCCGCCAAGGTCAGCGGGACTGGTTTGTCCTTGGAGACCTGCCCGGGCAGCAACCAGCCGGCCACAAATAGAGCACAACCGACAAATAGGGTAAAGGCCGCTAGTAACCGAGCTTTCATAGTCATGCGCTCTATCGTATGGGTTTATTGGGGCGAACGGGAAAATCCGATAGAAATCACAATTAAAAAAACTCCCCTCGGGGTTCGGTACAACCGAACTCACCCGTTGGGGAGTCACAAGGTAAGGGAGAGGCTCGGGGGTACCCCCGGTCCGCACACTCCTACTCAAGCAGGATTTACTTGAGGGAAACCTTTGCGCCAGCTTCTTCCAGCTTGGTCTTAGCAGCCTCAGCGTCGTCCTTGGAAGCGCCCTCGAGGATAGCCTTTGGAGCACCCTCAACGAGCTCCTTAGCTTCCTTCAGGCCCAGGCCGGATACGATCTCGCGGACAACCTTAATAACGCCGATCTTCTTAGCGCCTGCGTCCTCGAGAACGACGTCGAACTCGTCCTTCTCTTCCTCAGCAGCGCCACCAGCAGCGCCTGGAGCAGCAGCAACAGCAGCAACTGGAGCAGCAGCGGAAACGTCGAAGGTCTCCTCGAACAGCTTGACGAACTCAGAGAGCTCGATCAGGGTCATTTCCTTGAAAGCCTCGATGAGCTCATCGTTGGTGAACTTAGCCATGATGGCATCCTTTCATTGGTTTGCCGGCTTTCAATCGGACTGTGCGCGATTGGCTTCGCCGCCGGCGATGTGGTTTTAAACGTTTTGTTGTGCCACTGCGCACACGTTGGCAGTGGCGGGGAGCTTACTAGTCCTTCTTTTCCTGCAGGGCGCCAGCCAAGCGGGCGACCTGAGATGCAGGAGCGTTGAACAGACCAGCAGCCTTTGCCAAGGAACCCTGCATGGCACCGGCCAGTTTGGCCAGCGTGGTCTCGCGGTTATCCATGTCTGCCAAGGCCTCAACCTGAGCAGCAGACAGCGCGTTACCGTCCATGTAGCCACCCTTGATCACGAAGTTCTTGTGATCCTTGCCGAAGTCCTTCATGGCCTTCGCAGCATCCACGGCTTCACCGTGGACAAATGCGATAGCGGTAGGACCAGTCAGCAGGGACTCATCGAACTCAACGCCGGCTTCACGAGCAGCCAGCTTGATCATGGTGTTCTTGGCGACGGAGTAGGTGACATCCGCACCCAGTGCACGACGCAGCGTGGTGGTCTCTGCAACGGACAGGCCACGGTACTCAGTCAGCAACGTGGTGTCTGCCTTCGCGAAACGCTCCTTGAGCTCTGCCAGTGCAGCGGTGTTCTTCGGGTTAGCCATACTCTCGCCTCCTTCCTGATGTTTGCGGTGTACGTCTTTGTACGTAGCACCGCCGATCTTGGTGAAGGCAACACATCACTAACGACTAAGCGCCCCGTACCCGCAGGGGCACAGGGCGCTTAAGTCCGGTTTCTCCTCGGGATCTTCCGCTTGGTAGCGGGCCCGCGCTCGTTGTATAAGCGCTATTACAAGGGAACCAACTTAACGTCACTCGTGTTACCTGCGTGGGCCGTCATCATGAGATGATGAACCTTCAATCTCGACTAGCCACAGCTTTCGTGCGATTCCCTGGGAACCACACTGCACGGTGGCGCCGAAATGACCGACGGTCTTCGGTGAAAACTTGAACGTTGATTCAAACTTCCTTGGAGGACATTACACCGGCAGGGTGCAGTGCTCCAAATCGCGTTGGACCAGCGCTGGCTTCACCCCGCTGGGCGCCGGCATAACAACCGCACCAGCTATCAGGCCGGCAGTGCTCCAAATCGCCTCGACCCCCTGGACACCCCGCTAGGCGCCGGCAGACTAAACAGACTAAACACACTAGGCACTCGGCCAGCTGCACCTCAACGCAGCATGTCAGCCTACGTCCAGCCTTGCTCCTCGCCCTCGTCCTCATACACCGCTTCCGCGCGTCGCTCCTCGGCCAGTTCGCGTTCTAGGTCTGCTTGCAACATCGCCAGCTTCATCTCACGCATATTGCGGGCCGCCATGAGGAAGAACAATCCGCCACCCAGCAGCGCCATCAGTCCCACGCCCATGGTGAATCCGCCGCCGAACCCACCGGCAGTCAAGCTGCTCGCCAGTTGTTGGATCTTCGACTGATCCTGCTTTGCGGCGTTCGCGGAGCCGCCGTCTGCACCGCCTGCTGCCTGGTTTTCGTTACCTTCACCGTGCTTACCGCTGAAGCCTAGGGCCTTGATGCCACCGGCTTGGTCTCCTGTTCCCTCGACGCCGTCCCCCGCCAGCACGTCCTCAGCCGCCATTTCAAGGAGATCATCGGCGCCCTTCGCACCGTCCTCACCAACGCCTGCATCACCGTCGCCGCCACCCACGGCATTGCCACCTCCAATGTCACCACCTGTATCAACTGCACCGCCACCATTCAGGTCGCCCGCAGCCGCACCGTTCGAGTTGTCGCCACCGGTATTACCGCCGGCTGTTTTTTTCTCACCTTCGGCGCCATTTCCACCCCCGGCAGTTCCACCATTAACGTGAGCATCCGGATTCTTGGTCCGGTCAATGATCGCACCGGCCACACGATCAGCTTGTTTCTTTCGTTCTTTGTCCTTGGTTGCATCCGCAGCAGCACCGCCCCGGTTATCACCGTGGTTGCGCCGCGCATCGGTGTGGTCGTCCCCGCGCAGGCTCTCAGTCAGCGCAATGATGTTTTTCACCACCGCCGGTAGATTCTGAGCTAGACGAAGAATATCCACATTCAACTTCTTAAACACGCGGATCAAGCCCTCGACGAGGGTTTCATCATCACGAGTCAATCCCTCGGATCGCGAGTCATCGCCATTGTTTGTGGAGTTACCCTCCCCACGCTCCCCCTCTTCAGCGCGACCATCGGTACCAGCGCCGTCGTTGCTTTCGCCACCGTTTCCGGATCCACTATTTCCGGTGCCGTCAGCATTCTCAGCATCCGCGCTGTCCGCGCTCATCCCGTCCGTTGGATCCCCCGCCCCAACATCCGAGTCGGAATTCGGTTGCGCGCTTGCAACCGGCGCGACAATACTCAGCGCACTGCGCCCCTCCCGAACAGTCTGGGCATCCCCTGCCTCCCCCGCATCCCTCCCACTCGGTGAACCCGGGACAACCGGACCAATGAATGCCCCACCGGCAAGCAGCATCACTGCAGCAACGCTACCGGCCACCCGCGTACGTAGCGTTTTCTGGCGAGGTCGGGCAGCGCGTGGCGTCGAAAATAAAGAACGTACCGACGACCCAAAAAAAGCCAGCAAAAAGCAAGCCGTGACAACCAGAACAATCGTCGCCCCAGTGGGGATATCCCAAGCCCACGACAGGTACACGCCCACCACAGAGGCCACGGCACCAATCGCGGCAGAAAGCACCATCATCACGGGCAAGCGATCAGTGACGAGGCGCGCGGTAGCGGCGGGAGTGACGAGCAGCGCCAGAACCAAAATATTGCCCACGGTACGGACGGACATCACCACGGCCGCGGTGACCGCCAAGTACAACAGCAGGTCGAAAGCAAAAACACGAATATTCTGGGCAGCGGCCGTTTCGCGATCCAAGCTGACCGCGATCAGCTGATTATGGAACACCGTGAGCAACACCAAAACCGCTGCGCCCACGACGGCTACCATAACGATGTCCTCCGTAGCGACACCCGTGATGGAACCGAACAGGAAACTCGTGAGCGAAGCGGTATAACCCTGCACCTTCGAAATCACCACCAGGCCGGCAGCGAACGCGGCCGCGAAGAAAATACCGATGATCGTGTCCTCTTTGATGCGACGGCGCTGCGAGAACACGGCGATGAGCACCGCCACAACAATGCCCGCCACTGCCCCACCCACAACCACGGAGGACTGCAAGGCAAAGGCGATGGCCAAACCGGGGAAAACGGCGTGCGCGACAGCATCGCCGATGAAAGCCATTCCGCGCAGAACCACGTGTGCGCCGACCACGCCGCACACCATGGCGCTCAGCACCGCTACCAGCAGCGCCTTCGGCAAGAAGGCCAAGGCGGGATTCGTCAGGTCCTGGAAAAACTGCGTCAGGGAGATCACGCTTTAGCTCCTTCGTAGTTGAGGTGGGCGGGGTGCACATCCGCACCGTTTCCTGGGGTTTCTTTATTCTCGACGCCACGCTGCAGCCCCAGGGAGCTCAACAATGGGCTATCGGATCGCACGCCGAAGGTGCGCGTCCATGGTTCGGGATCGTTCAGCTCCACCGGAGCGCCAGTGGCGATCACGGAGCCGTTGAGCAACGTGATGCGGTCGCAGATGTGGACGGCCTGAGGCAAATCGTGCGTGATCATCAACGTGGACATGCCCTGGTCCTGGTGTAGTTGTGCAAGCACATCGCAGAGCAACTCGATGCTGGGGAAGTCCATTCCGGTGAATGGTTCATCCAGCAGCAGTAGTGAGGGTTTGGTGGCCAGTGCGCGGGCGACCAGCACGCGCTGCCGCTGGCCTCCGGACAGTTGGCCAATCGGACGATCGGCGAGGTCCGCAAGATGCACCCGATCCAGAGCTTCAGCAGCTGCGCGATGATCGGCAACGGAGGCGCGGCGGAACAACCCGCGTTTGCCAGTCTGGCCGTTGAGCACGCAGTTATACACGCTGATGGGGTAATCCCAGGCGAACTCGTGGCGCTGGGGCACGTACCCGATCTGGGCACGGGCCGCCCGGCCGGAGAGCATCGGAGCGTTGAGGGCTGGCTGGGCGGTTGGGCCGGCTAAGGCAGCGTGGTTGGTCTGAGTAGCGTGATTGGTTTGAGCAGGGTGGTCACCCTGAGCAGCAACCCGTGCACCCGCCGCAACCTCGACTGTTCCCGCCTTGCGCGGGATCAACCCCAACACAGCACGCAGCAGCGTAGTTTTGCCCGCACCATTCGGCCCCAGCAATCCCATGAGCTCGCCACCACGGACCTCAAGATTTATTCCGTGCAGTACGTCGCGCCCCGCTAGGCGTACGTCCATGTCCCGGATCCGAAGAATAGGCTCCCCGCCAGGGGCGACATGCCCTGAATCGTCTTCGTTATTAGTCATTGTCATCCTCCCCGTCGACAGGATTGCCCTCGCGGCCGTGTTCTGCCCGCTGGCCGCGGGCCTCCCGGGCCTCCCGCGCCTCCCGGGCCGCACGCAGTTCCCGCAACTGATCTTCCGCCTCCCGGCGCGCGGAACGGCCTGAGCGCATCATCACCAAGCCCCCGATGACCATGAGTGCCAGCAGACCGCCAACTCCCACCAGCACCCACACCACGGGATCAATACCTTCGGACTGTTCGGACGATTCCCCAGCCGCGGAATTCCCTGCGGTATCCGCCGAGTGAGAGTTTCCGCCCTGGGAGGAATTGGAATCAGCGCCCGGCGTGGCGTCGTCGGCAGAGGCCACCGTAGGAACCTGGCCTTGCCAACCGGCACTGAGCGCCTCCTGCGCGTCCACTCCCACCGCGAATGTCACCACCTTGGTGCCGGAGACATCCTTGCCATCGCTAGTTTTCGCGTTAATTCCCAGTGCCACGCGGTGCACACCCGGCTCGGTGAAAACCCAGTTGGCGTGCGCGTGCGTGTTGAGGTCCACGAACATCCCCTGCGGCATGGGTTCGGCAGTGTTGAAGATTTTCTGGGGTTTTGCGAAGCCACCCGATTGCAGGAACATCGTCAACTGGCCCGGCCCTTGATGGCCCAGCAACTGCATGGTCACACCCCGGCTCACGCCCTTGACCAGCGCAGGAGATTGCGTGTTCCAACCTAGCCACGGCACACCCTGCTTTTCGGTCTGTGGCAGCACGTACACCTGCTGGCCGGCGCGCGCACCCGTGAAGTCGTAGTCCCCACCGTCCGGCAATTGCTGCTTGGAGTTATCCCCAACCACAAATGCCACGTCCTCAAGGTGGCGCCACACGGGTTGTTCCTGCGCATCGTCGCGCAGCATCATCGTCATCCCGCCCTCGGTCTTGCTATCCAGGCGCACGCCCAAATCCGCGTGCCCCTTGGTAAACGCATGTTTTTCTCCCCGCGGGGCGAAGCGCTCGTCGTCTTTCACCGTTTGTTGCAGTGCTGGGTCGGTGTGGCCATTTTGGTCCGACGCCTCCCCGCCCTGCGCCACCAGCATGGCTCCTGGGGCGCTGGTGGCTGGTGACAACGCGAGTGCTGGCGAAGCTGCGCTACCCAGTGCACTGCTTAAACCGAGGGCCAGGCAGCCCGCGGCCGCGATCACCTTACGCGGGGTGGGGGTCATCCGTGCAGCTGCAGAGTTGTTAACCATAGTGTTTCTTTCGTGTCCGTTCATCGTGTGTGTTTTTGTCCCGCCACGTCGTCAGCTGGGGCGTGTGCGCGTTACTTGCCACTCAAACAGGTGGTGAAATTGTCCGCGTTTGCCCGCATGAGCTGTTCGTAACTGGCCACCTGTGGGTCGAATGCATCGCCGCGGATCGTGCAGACCTGCACTCCGAGGTTCTCCGCAATCTGTTTGAGGTCCCGCGCCTGCCCTGCCAGGGACGGTTCTAGGAACACGGCGGGAACGTTGAGCCCTTCCAAGGTGCGGGTTAGCGCGATCACATCGCGTGCGCTGGGTTCCACGGCTGGGTTGGGGGAAATAAATCCGCCGATCTTCATCCCGTAGGCGTCCGCCAGATAGGCGTATCCGTCGTGGGCGGTCACCAGGTGCCGGTGTTGTTTGGGCACGGTGTCCACCGCACGTTGCATGTCTTGATCTAACCGGCGCAGGCGAGCTAGGTAGTCATCGGTGTTGCGCCGATATTCCCGTGTTCCGCCTGGGTCCACGGCAATGAGCTCATCGCGAATGACCTTGACCATCGCCATTGCGTTTCGCACGTTGTGCCACAGGTGCGGATCCAACTCGCCATGCACGTGTTTGCCCAGCACGGCCTGCGGCAGCATGTATGTTTCCGATCCTGGGTTGCCCAAGAACCGAAATGCGGGTGATGGTGGAATCTGCTGCAGCGCCTTTGCTGGCACTACCACCACTGCTCTATCGGCGGGGGTATCCTTTCGATCGTCGCGCAGACTGATTGACTTTTTATCCACACCCACAGCCACATCGACATGTCCATGGTCCAGGAACTCGGGTTCTTTGCCCTCAGGAACGCTGGACCGGGCCGCTTCTTCGGGTGGCACTCCCACCGCGAAGGTCACGGTCTGTTCGGCCACGCGCTGTGGGAGTTGTCCCGCAGCCGTGATGGCCGAGGCTTCGAAGTGCACGCGGTATACACCTGGCTTGTTGAAAGCCCAGCTCATGTGTGTATGTGCATCCACGGGCAACGTGGTGGAATCCCCCTCGTACCCGCGGGCGGCATTGAACCCATCGGCGGAGTTGAAGAAGATTTCCGGAGTGCCGAACGTGCCGGTGACATACGCGGCCGCATCACCTGGCCCTTCCACGTTAGTGACGGCCAGCTGGACTTCCCCATCGGATCCGGTCGAACCGATGGAGATTGACCGCAAGCCCAACCACACGGTATCCAACGCGAGGTTTTCTACCAACGGGATGACGGTGGCACCGCGGGTAGTTGCTTCTTCCGCAACGGGGACCACTGGGGTTCCAGGTAGCGAGCTTTTGTGCAGCGCCCGCAGCACCGGCTGGGGTTCAAGCAACAAACCGTTGCTGAACGCCACATCTGCGTTGGCAATATTGCGTACATCGCGCAGCGTTAGCTCGTGGGTATGCGGATCCGCGTTTGATGGGATCAGGCCCGTGACCCGAGCGCGGGTGCCCGCGACATTGCGGGCCAGGTCGGTCACTATCGGCGTGGTGGTGACCACGTCGACGATTCCGTCGTCCCGTGAAGGCACTCCGGCCAGCGTGTCAGCACCGCCGGCTGAACCTCGTGTTGTGCCGTTCATAGCCGCCGGCGAGGATGCACATGCGGACGTCAACCACACGGCCCCGACTACCACCGCAGCGCCTATAACCCTGCGGTAGGCGCGCAAGGATGTGGACTTAACGGCGTGCATATACGCGCAGCATGGCCTGGCTAGAACGCAGGTAATAGACGATTCCTGCGCCCAGCGCCGTGATACCAAGACCGACCACCAGCAGTGACAACGTACCCGATGTCATACCGGTATTTGCCAGGGAATTCGCACCCGATCCCGCGCCATCTGCACCTGATCCAGCTGCCCCTAGACCGTCGGCACCCGCGCCGCCCATTCCACCGGCTGCACCTGCCGCGCCAGTTCCACCATCACAGTTGCCACTGGTGGTGACATCAGCACCGAAGTCGAAGTGGCCTGCGTTCGCGTTGCCTGCCCCGCCGACATTGAAGGTCAACACGGCTGGTGCGGATACTTTTTTGCCGGTTTTCAGCACAGCAGTCTGGGTGATCCCAACCTTGTATGTGCCAGGCTTATCGAAAACCCAGTTGGGGTGAACGTGGCTGTTGCGTGGAACGGTGTGTGAACCACTGGCCTGGCCGCCGGACGCTTGGAACCATTTAGTTCCCACGATCTGTCCCAAGTTGCCCTGTTCGTACACGAACATATTGCCTGGGCCACTGAAGCTAGTCAGGCTGAAGGCCACATCACCCGTTGTCTGCGCTAGCAAGTCAGGGTGCATGGTGTTTGCACCCAGCCACGGCACACCGTTTTGCTGGGTGGACCCAATCATCCATACGGTTCCACGGTTAATTGGTCCCAAAGCCTGGGGAACCTCCGCCTTAGCAGCACCACCCAGACCGAAAACTAACGAGCTAGGGCTGCGCCACGTTGGTGGGGACTGACGATCGTCCTTAATTCGCGCGCGCAGGGCAGGTTCACCCTTCTTGCATTGTGGTGCCGAACCCTTCGCGCTACTCACACCTTGGACAATTCCACCGCCACCCTTGGTTGAGGTGCCCCGGGTTGATGTCCCACGGCTTGAGCCACTCGTGGAAGCTCCAGCAGACGATGCGGAGCGGCTCCCCGTGCCGGGAGTTTTACCACTCAACCCACCGTTACCTGCAGCGCCGCCGTTTTGGTTGTTACCGGTTTCGCCGTTGTTCCCGATTCCACCGGACTCATCATCAACGCCGGGATTGGAATCCCCGCTTGACGGCGGCTTTGGGTGCTTGCCTATCCCATCACCACAGGAAACGCCATCGCCTTCCACGGTCCAGTAGTAGTTCTTCGCTGCGGAGGTAGCACCGTTATCCGCCTTGGCCTGCACCTGCATGGTGTAGCGCCCTGGTTTGGTAAAAGCCCAGTTGGCGTGCACGTGTGCAGGAGCCGGCACGTTAATCTTTGCGCCGGACTGTACTTGGTAGTTACCGGTCACAGGTTTCAGTTCGCCGAGGTTGGCGTTCTGCCACAGGTACACTTCACCGGGCCCTTGCAAGCTGGCAATGTGGATGTCCACCGCTTTCGCGCCGCTACCACGTACGTCGCTGGTATCCCAACCGGGCCAGATCGTCTGGCTGCCATCAGAACCCTGCGGCAGGTAATAGGAGCCTTGCCCGATGAAGTCCACCTTAGCCGTGCCCTCTTCCCACGCTTTTTCGGTAACGCAGAGTTCCACACTGCTGGGTTCGCGCTTCACGTGCTGGCCCGTGGCATCTTCTTTCAGTTGCAGAACCAATCCCTGATCATCTGCGGACACGTTGAACGCATCAATGTGCCCATTTTTCAATACGGTCGGGGATTCCTGTGCATTGGCCGTGGCCGGGCCGAACCCTTTGGGTCCCACACCGTCTAGACCGAATGATCCAGCCATTCCAAGGGCAGTCAGGCACAGTACGGATGTCGTCGCGAGAGTAGCGCGGCGGGCGGACAGTTTTCTCTTTTGGGCCATCTAGATAATCCTCTTCGGCTTACGTCATCGCAGTGCCATGAACAGAAGTCAACGTCACCGATGCTGGGCAAGTAGTCAAACCCCGCAGCACTGAATGCTAACTCCTCAATTTGGCATCATTTTCAGTAGAGGATATACCGCAGGTTAATTAATGACAATTATTACCGATACCCCCGTTTCCCCCGCAAAATCTTCCCCCTGCACTACCGTGACAAGGTATGAGCGATAACGGCACTACCTTGAACCACCCCACCACGAACAGTGGAGAGGACGCGGCGAAACTGCATGCCAATGTGCGCACCAGCCACGCATTCATCACTGCATTCCTCCGTTCCCTACGAAACCCCACATGGCAGCCCGTGGGAACCAACCTGTGGGAACAGACCAAGGATTACTACCCAAAGGCATTAGACGAATGGGAGAAGGGCGTCCGAACAGAAAGGCCAACACTTCCCGTGGTCCTGATCCACGGCACCTGGTTAAACGCGTACAACTCCTGGTCCTTGTTAGCCCCGCAACTACAAGAAGCAGGCCACAAGGTATTTGCCATGAACTACGGGCGGGATACATCCGCGTGGGCAGGTAAAGCAAAGGCAGTCCATGCGTCGGCGCCGCTACGGGAAGGCCAAAAGGACGTAGCGGAATTCATCGACCGGGTGCTAAAGCATACGGGTGCGCCCCAAGTGGATTTAGTTGGTCACTCCCAGGGCGTAGCTCAAGCCCGGCTGTACCTAAGCGACAGCGGCGGGGCCAACGCAGATGATCCAGCGAAGAATAAAGTGCGCCGACTGATCGGCTTGGGCGGGTCTAACCACGGCACCACCATGAGCGGTATTGCGCCTCTGGCGGAAAAACTCATGGGGAAAAACGGCCGGCTCAAGTTCACGCAAAAAGTGCTGGGCGGAGCGGCAGTAGACCAAACAATTGGTTCTGAATTTATGAAGCACCTCAACCGCAACGGGGACACGATGCCCGGGGTTGACTACCTAATGATATGTTCGCGTTTCGATCAGGTAGTCACGCCGTGGCGAACCCAGCAGCTCGAGGCAGGCCCGGGCGCGACCGTAAAAAATGTTCTAATCCAGACCGGTAATGTCAAAGACTTTTCGGATCACCTGGCAATCCTGTACTCCCCGGGCGTATTGGACCTCATCCAGGAGGCCCTAGATCCAGGCGGCCCCGAGACCTACCGTCGCAACCACCCACCCATCAAGGCCGCCGTCATCCCCGGTCTGGGACGGGTGCAACTACGGCGGAGGCGTTAAAACTCTGCCCCATCATCCGGCACGCGACATGGGCGCATAGCAAAAGCACCGAGAAACAATCCTCATCAAGGACCGGTCTCGGTGCTTTTAATATTCCCGCTCGTGGCCCGAGAATCTTCGGGCCACTTAGAACCACATCACGATAGGTGGGTTACAACCCAACCGGCATCGCGTGGAAAGCAGACCTTAGGCCTCTTCCGCGTAGTTCTTGATCACAGTGTTGTCTACTGGCACGCCTGGGCCAGAAGTGGAGGACAAGGTGACCTTCTTCAGGTAACGCCCCTTGGAAGAAGCAGGCTTAATACGCAGCAGTTCATCGATGAGAGCGCCGTAGTTCTCAGCCAGCTGCTTCTCAGAGAAAGAAGCCTTACCGATGATGGCGTGCAGGTTAGAAGCCTTATCAACGCGGAAGGAAATCTTACCGCCCTTGATCTCGGACACAGCCTTGGCAACGTCAGGGGTAACGGTACCGGTCTTAGGGTTTGGCATCAGGCCACGTGGACCCAAAACGCGGGCTACACGACCAACCTTAGCCATCTGGTCTGGGGTAGCGATGGCGGCGTCGAAGTCGGTCCAGCCACCCTGGATCTTCTCGATCAGTTCAGCGGTACCAACGAAGTCAGCGCCAGCCTCTTCAGCAGCGGTGGCGTTTGGACCCTCGGCGAATACAACAACGCGGACGGTCTTACCGGTGCCGTTGGGCAGGGAAACGGTGCCACGAACCAACTGGTCAGCCTTGCGTGGATCAACACCCAAGCGGATAGCAACGTCAACGGTTGCGTCGTAGTTCTTGGAGGAGGTCTCCTTGACCAGCTTGGCAGCCTCAAGTGGGCTGTACAGGCGGGACTTGTCAACCTTTTCCGCTGCGGCGCGGAATGCCTTAGAAGTCTTGCTCATAATGTTCTTCCAATCTTTTGATGGAGGTTGTGGTGCTCGGGCCAGCAAGCGGCCCTTCCACTCTTTCTTTTCCTAACGCTGACTGCGCTCGGGCGAAGCGGGAACCTTTCGGCTCCGCCACTCTTTCTCATTTTTGCCGACGCCCCTTGCCATCCCCCGCCACGCCAAGAACCGGGCCCTAGCCATGTTCGGCTGAGGTGAAAAGCGAGGGGCGTCGAGAAAGAAATCCTTAAGCTGGTGCGCCTTCCACGGTGATGCCCATGGAGCGAGCAGTACCGGCGATGATGCGTGCGCCCATCTCCACGTCGTTAGCGGAGAGGTCTTCCTTCTTGGTCTCAGCGATCTCCTTGCACTGTTCCCAAGTCACAGAACCGACCTTGTCAGTGTGAGGAACGCCGGAGCCCTTCTGCAGGCCAGCCGCCTTCAGCAGCAGCTTAGCTGCTGGCGGGGTCTTCAACTTGAAGTCGAAGGAGCGGTCTTCGTAGACCGTGATCTCAACAGGAACGATGTTGCCGCGCTGGGATTCCGTGGCAGCGTTGTAAGCCTTGGTGAACTCGACGATATTAACGCCATGAGCACCCAGAGCAGGACCAACTGGAGGAGCAGGAGTAGCCTGACCCGCCTGGATCTGCAGCTTGATGAGACCCGTGACCTTCTTCTTGGCCATGATGAAACCTCTTTCTGTTATCGGTAACTGTGCCGTCCGCGAGGGCAAAAGTTTAGGCTCACCACTCCACGGTTGGAACGTGAGCCCACGCTAGCTACCGACCGGATGCCGGATTAACTAAGACCGGCCACCGGAAAATGTACACATTAGCGGACCGGTCAAGCTTAGTTGAGCTTTTCCACCTGATCAAATTCCAGTTCCACCGGGGTTTCACGGCCGAAGATGGACACCATGGCCTTGAGGCGATTAGCGGTGGTATCGATCTCGGAGATCGTGGCGGAAACAGAGGCAAATGGGCCGGAAAGGATGGTGACCGACTCGCCCACTTCGTAATCCACCACGACAGCTTCGCTGGCCGGCTTTGGAGGGGTAGCCACACCGGTGGAGGATACATCCACCGCGCCTGCCTGCTCTGCGCCTTCCTCGGCAGCAGCGGGCTTTGCGGTCTCCGGTGGCAGCAAGAACTTGGCAACCTCGCGAATCTTCACAGGAGTTGGCTTGCCTTCGTTACCAACGAAGCTTGTAACGCCCGGGGTATCACGGACAACAGACCAAGCCGCATCTTCCAGTTCCATGCGGACCAGAACATAGCCCGGCAGCAACTTACGCTTGACCTGCTTACGCTTGCCATCGCGCAGCTCGGTGACCTCCTCGATGGGCACCACAACTTCGTGGATGTGCTCGTCCACACCAAGGGTCTGCGCGCGCATCTCCAGGTTGGTCTTCACCTTGTTCTCGTAACCGGAGTAGCACTGCACGATGTACCATTCGCCCGGCAGTTTCTTCATGGAACGCATGAACTCACGCAGGCGGGTTTTGTAGGCCTGCATAGCTGCGTCTTCGAGCTCCTGCTCGGAATCGGACTTTGCTTCTTCCGCGGGCGTGCCCTCGGCGGCGGCATTGTCGGCGGCGGCATTGTCGGCGGCGGCACCTTCGGCGCCCGCGGATGCGGCGTCTGCCTGATCTGCGGCGTCAGCTGCGGACGATGGGGCGTCGGAATCAGTAGAAGTGCGGTGAGCCTCGGCGGCCTCGGTGACAGCCTGCTGCACGTCCTCTTGGGCAGCGGCGGCTAGGCTCTCGGCAGTGATGTCTTTGTCAGTGGACAATTGAATTCCTCTCCTTGGCAGGCGCTGACCTGATGCAATCCAGGTTTGATGCGCTCAGGTGCGTTCCGCAATTAACAATCAGCAATTAAAAATCCGCCTTCCCTAGGGGGTGAAGGCGGTTGCGATGATGCCAGTCTAGCACGGCGGGGGCGGAGAATTTCAACTAGCGGAACCTCTGGCGTGCCACCGAAAACCGTGGTGGCTAGAACTGAGCCACTAGTAACTAGGCTGTCAGCGAGGTTTAACGGAAGATAGCGCCCATTAGCAGGCTGGTGAGGTAATCAACGCCACCCACCAAGGCTGTAAGCAGAACCAAAAAGACCAGCACAACGATGGTGTACGTCACCATCTCCTTGCCAGTAGGCCAGATGACCTTGCTCATCTCGCGAACAACGCCACGGAAAAAGTCAACGATGGCGGAGAAAGGGTTCTTGCGGGTCTTAACGACCTCTGGGGCCCGGGAGGAGGAGTTTGCACGCGCCGTGGTGGCCTGGCCAACTTTTTGGCGTTTACCAGTTGGTCGGAGGCCAGCACCGTCGCCGGATCCGGCAGCGGGAGTCTTGATACTCTCGTCGCTCACGTGGAACTCTCCTTAGGGTCCTACAAAAAATATGCAGGGGCGACAGGACTCGAACCTGCAACCTGCGGTTTTGGAGACCGCTGCTCTGCCAATTGAGCCACGCCCCTATTCGGATTGATCATCTGCGTTAACAGCCTACGCGATGTCGGCTATATGCGCGGACTTTCGTCTCCTCAAGGTGTTGCCACACCCACACTCGGCGATCAGTTGCTGGTTGGCTTTGGCAGGCCACCAGAATTCTCTGGCTCGACGCCACACTGTGATCGCCTTGGGTTTCACAACAGGGAACGAGTTTATCAGCTCCGCGATTCAGCACCAAATAGCGTTGAAGCACGGGAAGAGTGAGGGCGGGGTGTGGGGTGCACTCGGGCGGGGTGTGCGGCGAGCAAGAGGCGGGGTGTGAGGCGAGCGGTGCTCAAGGTCAGGACGCGAGGCGAGAAAGAGGCGGGGTGTGGAGCGAGCAAGAAGTGGGGCGAGCGGTGCTCAAGGGCAAGGCGTGGGCTACACAAGGTCAGGACGCGAGGCAAGCAAGAGGCACCAGGAAAGAAAATCCGAACGCAAGAAAACCCTCCGCAGGCGAACCTGGGAGGGTTTTCATGTGGTAGCGGTGCCGGGACTCGATCCCGGGACCTCACGATTATGAGTCGTGCGCTCTAACCAGCTGAGCTACACCGCCACAGTCATTTTCTAACCACCGGCCACCAGCCTTATGGGGTTATCCACTGACGTGGCGACGCTGGAAAAATGACAGAGCCCCCTGACGGAATCGAACCGTCGACCTTTTCCTTACCATGGAAACGCTCTGCCGACTGAGCTAAGGGGGCAAAACTTCGTTACTACAACGACCCACACACTTTGCCCATATCGACCCTGTGCCTGTATCGCTCGAAGCCTGAGTTAGCATAACCAGAACCGCCACGAGTTAACAAATCGCCTGCTAGACACCCAGAATCGCTTCCCAAACTCACCGTTATTAAGGGTTTGCAGGCAAGAACAAGCGAGACTAGAACCTGTCCGGCTAGGGCTAATCCGACGGGGAATAATGGGGCCGAGGCTAAGCACGACGGGGAATAATGGGGCCGAAGCTAAGCACGACGGGGAATTGTCCAGTTGGCTAGCGACTCGTCATGTTTTTGTGACGTGTGACCTGGCGAGAAGCGTGTCTGTTCGAACACATTTCCTGCCTCTTAGCCCCGCTTTTGCTGCTCAACCCCTTTCAGCTACTTACCCCTGATGGGCTCGTGGGCGTGTCAAGTTTTTGTGTGTGGAGGTTTGTTTTCTAGATGTATGGGGCGAATCGGTCGGGGTAGGCGACGATCATTTGGTTGAGTGCTTCCATCCAGCCGACGGTTGTTCTCCCTTCGATTATGCGTCCTGATTTATCTGGTTTCGGTGCCCCTTTCGCTTTCTTTGCACGCTTGAGTGCTCGCTTGTCTTCGATCGTGCAGATCGTCAACCACAGTGCTTTTACTGCAGCGATATCGTTGGGGAACTGGATGCGATTGCGGGTGGCTTTACGCAGTTCACTATTGAGTGATTCGATCGCGTTGGTCGTGTAGACCATTTTCCGCACCTGCGGGGTGAACTGCAGAAACGGTACAAACCTCTCCCAGGCGCGTTCCCATACCAAGACAGATTGTGGGTATTTCTTACCGAGTTCACTGTCAGCAAACCGGTTAAGCGCGCTGCGTGCTTCGGTCTCATTGACTGCCGTGTAGACCTCTTTTAGCGCGGCGGAGACGGCTTTGCGGTCACCGTAAGCGACGTATTTGTTGGCGTTACGGATCAGATGCACCACACAGGTCTGCACGAGTGAATGCGGCCAGGTTGCTTCAATGGCTTCCGGCAGACCTTTAAGTCCGTCACAGGCAACGATGAAGACGTCTTCGATTCCGCGGTTGGCTAGTTCTGCGCATACCCCTGACCAAAACGATGCACCCTCATTGGCGGCAACCCAGATGCCGAGGATGTGTTTGATTCCGTCGAGGTCAATGCCTACAGCAATGTGGGCCGCTTTGTTGACGACTCTGCCACCGTCGCGGACGTTGATGCGGATGGCATCCAAAAACATGATGGGATAAAACGCATCCAGCTTGCGGTGCTGCCACTGCATGACGGCATCCAGCACCGAATCGGTGACGTTGCTGATCGTCTCATGGGACATATCCACCCCATAGGAGGTGTGAATATGGTGCTGGATATCCCTAATCGTCATGCCGCCGGCATACAAGGACACGATCATGTCATCCAGCTCTGTAATCCGACGGGCGCCTTTGGGAACCATTCGCGGGATAAACGAACCATCACGATCACGGGGAATGTCAATCTCGATCGGCCCGTAGTTCGTATCGACTGTTTTTGAATAACTACCATTGCGATGGTTTGTCTGCCCCGCAGCGGCCTTTGCCGTACGGTCACCGGATTCATAACCCAGGTGCGCCTCCATTTCAGCGGCCAGGCCGCTGTTGATCGATGACTGCAGCACCCCGCGGACAAGCGCGTTGATGTCGCCATCGGCAGCCTGGGCTAGCTCACCTATCAGTTTCGATAATTCCGGGCTCGCCATGATCCTGTTGGAAACAGCCTTAACCTGATCAGCGTTCTGATGTTTCTTCGGAGACATAGTTGTCATAATGGTTCATCCTTCAGACTATGTGGTGGAACCCCACACACAAACCATCTGACACCCTCCGGCTCGTCGATCTCGGCGCGCTTCCAACGCTCCCGGTAACGAACGACGTGGGAGCGAAGTACCCACCGTCCACGCACCAGTCCACACCCCACCGCCCACGCACCAGCTCACACCCCACCGCCCACGCACCAGTCCACACCCCACCGCCCACGCACCAGTCCACACCCCACCGCCCACGCACCAGTCCACACCCCACCGCCCACGCTCCAGCTCACACAATGTGCAGCAGAACTCTGACAAAATGACGCGTTTTTGTTGGACTTCTGCTGCACATTTGTTAATCAGCTCAAAAAATCCGGCAACGGATTCAATAAAGGAACATCCACACCGAAATCAATCCGCGAACACCGGAGCGATCGGGAAAACCTCCTACACCCGTCTGCGCTCCCTGCCCCCATCATTTCTAAAAGCAGCCGACTACCAACACAACATCGGCACACAAAAAGGCACCATCAGATAAACACAAAAGGCCCGGCCGACGACACGCCGACCGGACACACTTTCTGTCCCTTAACCCCTTTTCTTTACTCAACCCAAAACGCACGAAAACAAAACCCGGTGGGACTGAAAGCTTTCAGTTTCACCGGGTTTTTGATGGTGCCAGATGATGGATTCGAACCAACGTAGGCAATGCCGACGGATTTACAATCCGCTCCCTTTGGCCGCTCGGGCAATCTGGCGTGCACCTCAAGGGTGCGCTCGATACTTTACTATGAACTATCGCAAAAAGCACAAATCAGCAGTTCGGCTGGGCATTCTCCCGCGTCGGTGAGCCATGGTCTACCCGGTCACCCGACTCCCCCACGCGCCAGATTCAGCCACGCACCGGGTCAGCCACCCACCCGACTCCCCCACGCGTCGGATTCAGCCACACACCGGGTCACCAACCCACCCGACTCAACCACGCACCGGGTCAGCCACCCACCCGACTCCCCCACACACCGGGGCACCAACCCACCTGACTCAACCACGCACCGGGTCAACCACGAACCCGACTCCCCAACCCACCCGACTCCCCCACAAACCGGGTCAACCAAGCGCCAGATTCAGCCACGCACCAGATCAACCACCCACCCGACTCCCCCACACACCGGGTTAACCCAAGCGCTTCAGCGCAAATCCCAAAAGCTCCCGCAGCGCGCTAGTCGCCTCAGACTCAGGCAACTTACCCAACTCGGCTTCTGCCCTATCGCGGTAGATCTGAACCTGCTCCTGCGCGCGCTCACGGCCTTCGGAGCGCTTGATCAATTCAAGGGCTTCCTCCACCAACGCATCGTCTTCAACTGGCCCCGTAAGGATCTCTCGCAAGCGAGCACCCACTTCGTCATCCTGACGCATTGCATAGAGAACGGGAAGCGTGAATACGCCCTCGCGCAGATCCGTTCCGGGTACCTTGCCGGATTCTTCGGGATCGGACCAAATATCGATGATGTCATCGACGATCTGGAAAACCTGGCCCATGTTGCGCCCAAATGCGTGCAGCGCATCGCGCACTTCCACAGGCGCGCCGGAATGCTCCGCCCCAAGGAAGCCGGCTGCGGCAATAAGCACGCCGGTCTTTTCCTGGATGACGGTCATGTAGTGCTCAATGGGGTCTTGCCCCTCTGCGCATCCCACGGTCTCGCGCATCTGCCCCGTAACCAGCTCACGGAACGTGGAAGCAAAGTGGCTAACAGTTGCGGCACCCAAGTCCGCAAGCATGTCCGAAGCCACCGCGAAGAGGTAATCCCCCGCCAGGATGGCAATGGAGTTGCCCCACCTCATGTTCGCACTGTCAGCCCCGCGTCGTCGATCGGCTTCATCCATCACATCGTCGTGGTACAACGTGGCCAGGTGAGTCAGCTCCACCACAACCGCAGCCTTGTAAACCTCATCGGCCGTGGGCTTTTCCCCGTACAGCGCGGACAACAGGGTAAACACCACGCGGAACCGCTTACCACCGGCGATCGCCAAGTGGTTGATCTTATCCGTCAGGAATGGCTCGCCTTCCATCAGCGATTCGCGCAGCAACTTTTCCGCCACCTCGACACGCGCCTGGAGCATCTCATTAAGCCCTGGGCTGCCCAGTTGCGGTGCTACCGGGGTAGATTTCACGGCGGCGTTTTCAGTGCTTGCCATTTCCTTCGGTCAGCCTCGTCATTCGTCGTGGATGTGTAAAAACTGCTCCATATGGAGCACAGTGCGACGTGCCGGGTATGGTGCCCTGCACGGCTCGCGCACATAAGTCTCGCAGATTCTTCAACTAGGTTACCTTAGCGCTTCGCAATTACCGATACGTGCCACAATGACATTTATGTCTCGTACCATCTCCTCGGACGTTCTCATCGTCGGCGCCGGCCCAGCTGGCAGTGCGGCCGCCTGGTATGCAGCTCAAGCCGGCTACCACGTGGGCGTCGTCGATATGGCAAACCACCTCACCACCCCGCGCGACAAGACGTGCGGCGATGGCCTTACCCCGCGAGCTGTGGCGGCGTTACACCACATGGGCGCCCAGGGGGTTCTTGACGACCGGCCACACATTAACGGACTGAAGCTGCATGGTTTCGGAGGTTCGGTGACTGAACCATGGCCGTCCACCGGCAGTTTCCCTACCCGGGGCTCGGCGATCGCCCGCACCGAGTTGGACTCAGCCCTTCTGCGCCATGCGGTTGCTGCGGGCGCGGAGTTTCACGGAGGCATCAAAATTCTCGACGCCACGCACGACCGCGCCAATCGCGTATCCGCAGTCACAGGGGTGGACCAGGCAACGGGAGAGCAGGTCACGTGCCACTTTAAATTCCTGCTGTTGGCCGAGGGGGTGCGCAGTACGGTCGCGAGGAAGCTTGGTGTGCAGTGGTTGCGTGGAATGGTGCACGGTGTCGCCGCGCGTTCATACATCCGCACACCGCACGGCGATGAACCATGGATTCACTCGCACCTGGAATTGCGGGATGAATCCCATGTTGCGCAGCCCGGCTACGGCTGGGTTTTCCCGCTTGGCGGCACGCAGGCGAACCTGGGTTGTGGTGCGTTAGCCACCGCGAAACGCCCCTCCGGGGTGAATACCAAGAAACTGTTGCGCCACTACGCTGAGCAGCTGCGCGAAGAATGGGCTATTGAAGGCGCACCCGCGCGTGTCACAAGCGCTCTTTTGCCCATGGGTGGGGCTGTCACACGGGTCGCGGGCGAAAACTGGGCCACCATCGGGGACACTGCTGCACTGGTCAACCCCCTCAATGGCGAGGGCATCGACTATGCCCTCGAATCCGCTCGTTTGGTGATTTCACTTTTACCCGACGCCCCACGCAATCCCCACGGATTGCTTTTCATGTGGCCGGCGATGTTGCGGGAAGAGTACGGCGAGGCTTTCAGCTTGGCGCGCCGCCTGGCGATGGGGTTGACAATGCCGGGGCTGATGTCTGCTCTGGGACCAGTGGGAATGCGGGGACCCCAGGCCCACGCAGTGATGGCGGTGGCCACCCGTGTGATGGGTAACCTAGTCTCCCCGCAGGACCGCGACGTGACGTCCCGCGTGTGGCGGGCGGTCGGGGCCTTGAGCGTGGGCGCGGACAAACTACTTGCCCAAGACGCGCGACCGTTATTCGGTCGTTAAATAGCGCTGTAACTGACGATGCGACCCGGAGTTTGAATGGGAAGGTGCCGTAGCCACGTGGCGCCGGAGCTACCGACTACCGCCGCAGGAACATGGTGCCGGAGCTACCCGTTCACGGCCCCTCAGCGCCAGCTAGTCTGCGCGTCGCGTGGCACTGTGTAGTGCAACAATGCCTCCGGTGAGGTTCTGCCAGCCCACATTTTCCCACCCGCATTGCGCGATCTCGCGCGCCAATTCTTCTTGGTCTGGCCATTCGCGGATGGATTCAGCCAGGTAGATGTAGGCATCGGGATTAGAGCTCACGACCCGTGCAACCTCGGGCAGGGCACGCATGAGGTATTCCTTGTAGATCGTTTTGAACACGGGGATTACGGGGGTGGAGAACTCCGCTACTGCCAACTTGCCACCGGGCTTGGTCACACGAGCCATTTCCCGCAAGCCGGCGCGGTAGTCGACGATGTTGCGCAAGCCGTAGCTGATCGTGACTGCATCGAAAGTGGCATCGGCAAAAGGCAACTGGGTTCCATCGCCGCAGATCTTGGGTACTTGGCGGTGGGCGCCCGCGCGCAGCATACCCATGGAAAAGTCGCAGGCAATACAAAACGCCCCGGTCTCGGCTAGCTCCTCAGTGGAAACCGCGGTTCCCGCGGCGAGGTCCAACACCACATCTCCAGGGCCCAGGTTCAAGCGCCGACGGGTACGCTTCCGCCACATACGATCTTGGCCAAAACTCAAGACCGTATTGGTGATGTCGTAATTCTTTCCCACACCGTCGAACATCGACGCGACTTCGTGGGGCTTCTTATCCAAGCTCGCCCGTGACATAATCCCTCATCTTAGACGTGGTGACTCGCGCAGGGACAGCCGTGGGGGCGTTAAGAACCGAATGGTCTCGTCGGTTAGAACGGGGCAGCCTGGTCCGTCTCACTGGGGCGGCGCACTGAACCTTGCGCTGGTTCTGCAGCGCTGTGCTGCGCCCGGCGCTGGCTGGTCTGCTGCGCCGCGATCTGCGCGGGAGATTCCTGTGCCTTACGCAACCGCTCCCCAGCCGCCACTGCGAGAGCACCCGTACTGGTAGCGGCAGCCATCATGGATTCCACATCCGCGGCCACACCCATGAAACGCTCCGGTGGCCCCTTGCGGAAGAACTTCCGAGAGAGCAACCCCTTGCGCCCGTGCATAACGATTGCCAGATCGTAGTAATCCAGTAACTGGCTGCACAACCCCGGCCACGACTTGGATTGCACCCCTTCAAATGCCGCGGCTCCAAAACCTTTCACACCGCGGTTAATGATGTCTTCAACTGCACTGGGCAGATCGCGTTCAAATGAATCCACATCCAGCAGGTGACCATTTACTCCTGGAGTAATGAGGTCGATCGGCCCACCAGCACGCGGGCCGATGGTGGCCACGCCCGAGGCCTGTGCTTCCTGGATGGCCTGACAAAAAGTTTCAAACTGCCCCGCATGAACGAAAATATCCAAGCTGGCAAAGGCCTGCGGCAGGTCATCCCCGTACATGCCACCCGTGAATACGGCGGTTGGCATGATTTTTTCCAAGTCTTCACGTTCTGGGCCATCACCGACGATAACCAATTGGATATCATCCCGGTCATCTAGCACCGCTAGGCGCTCCACGGACTTTTCAGCTGCCAAGCGGCCAACGAAGCCGACCACGGTCACCTGATCCGCGCCGAAGGATGCGACCTTTCCACTATGAAGGGCTGCGCGTTTGGAGCGCCCGGCGTCGAGCCACAAAGACCGCAAGTCTTCGCTGCGTTTAGCGGGGTTGAAACGGACGATGTCCACACCGCGGCCCCAATGGAAAACGTTGCGGACCTTGTGTTCCTCTAGCTCTTTGATAGTGACAGAAGACGGCGCCAAAGTCATGGTGCAGTTGTTGTGCAGTACGCGCGTGACGCGCCATGCGGCCTGGGACAACATGGCAGCGCCGTAGTTGTTCGCAAAACCCGCAACATCAGTTTGATAGACAGCCACGCATGGCAACCCTAGAGTTTTGGCAGCAGCCGCGCCGGCGGCGCCGAGAACAAAAGGGCTGGCGAGGTGAACCACGTCCGGTTGGAAATCGCGCATTTCCGTCAGGACGCGGGGCAGTGGCACACCGATGGGCAGGGAGTTAACCCCCGGAACGTCCACGGCGGGTACGCGAGTGATGCGGTGGCCGAGGTAGTGCGTGATTTCTTCCTGCCCGTCCTTCGCAGCCGGCGCAATCACCAGGGCTTCGTGTCCATGACGACGCAGGTGCTCCAGCACGCGCAAAACGGAATTCACCACGCCGTTAACGACGGGCAGGAAACTCTCGGCGACGATTGCAACACGCATAGGATTCACCTTCTCCCACTGACTTCACATCCTCATGACCGCCGGGTAAAGCTTTGTGCAAATGATTCCGAACAGCGGTTTACGCGGGTGAAGTTTTGGCAAACAAACGAGACCTCAGGAGTAACCATAGCCCGCCACCCACGAACAGCACTACCGCCAACGAACTGAGTGCCGGCAGAAAAGCCAATGTCCAACCGCGCCCGGCGACCTTCACGTTCTTGGGGTTGCTCTGCTGGTATTCCACGCGTACTTTCTGTCCTTTCACCAACCCCGTTGGGTACTTCAACCCCTTGTCCGGCTGGTGATAGTTACCTTGGCTGTCATGGAACCGCACGGTTGTTCGCAAGGCACCAGTATCCAACACGTCGGCAGTCGCCGTTGCCCGATCGCGCGAGATCGCGTAGTCATCAATAGCCGCGGTCACAATCATCCCCAGGCAAGCCAACACCCCAAAAATAGTCAACGCAATCACCAGCTGCCGGGCGCGACGCACCACCCGTTCCCGGCGTGGCAGGGCCGGCACTGATTGCTCCAAGGTAGCTTTGGCTGCTGGGTTCATCGGGGAGTTACTGCCTCACGGATAGCCTTTTCTACATTTCGACGCCCCGCCCGGCTCACTTGCGCTTCGATCACGGCAATACCGCTGCCAATGGCGTCGTCATCTGCACTGAGGTATCCCAGCTCCGCGTGCTCTTCGATCGCTAAAGCCAATTCGGTTGGCGTGGTCACCAGGCGGTGTGGCACACCGAAGCCCGCACACAATTCACCGAGGTTAGCGCGCAGTGGTGTTCCGAAGATCCGCTCGAACATCTCGCTGCCATCAGGGAACCTCCGTAGCTGCTCTCGCCCGGGCTCTAGGGTCTCGAAGATTCCCCCTCCGTTGTCATTCGTGACGATGATGAGCAGGTTATCGGGGTGGGGCTCCAGGGGACCGATATTCAACCCACCTATATCGTGCAGGAACGTGAGGTCGCCCATCACTGCAATGGTGCGGGGAGCGCGCATGGCGTGCGGCTCACTGGAGGCATGCGCAAAAGCCACTCCCGCCGCGGTAGACACTGTCCCATCAATTCCCGCAGCGCCCCGGCTGGCATAGGCGGCAACTCCAGAAAATGGCAACCCGGCGCGCGAAGCATCGCGCACCGTTGTAGAAGCTCCTAGCACCACTGCATCCCCATCACGGAGCGAATCAGCCACGGCAGCAACGGCATGGATTGCAGTAAACTCGTCGCTTTCCTCGAGCGTTCGGCGCACAGCTTCCGCCCCCATGTCACTGATCGCGCGGCACACGGACAACCATTGTTGATCGACCTCCCCCGTCAAGGTGATCGCACGTGTGACGGCTGCCGCCGTGCCGCTGACATCAGTCACCGTATTGGTATCCGTGACCACCACCACGCGGATCTCCGGATCGGCCAGCAGGCGCGCCACCGGCCGGTGCAGCGTGGGGCGCCCCACTACTACGATTTGTTCCGGCCGGGTCACCGCTGAATATTCTCCATGGGCCACGGTGTCTGCCGTAAACATCGCTGCCGCAGCGGAATGCACGGGAATCTCCGGCGCGTCGGGTGCCACAGGTTCCGCCATCGTGGGCACACCCGATAGCTGCTCCATGATGCGGCGCCCCCACGCCCGATCGGTGACCTCTCCCACGATCGCCAACGTGCGTTTTCCCAGGTCGATCGCCACCGCATCGGTGTCAGTCTTTCGCACAGTGGGCATGTCCACTTCGCTGCCACCGGGGCGCCCGAGTTTTTCTTGGGTGCCTGCCGGCCCCGCTGGTTGCTCTTGGTTGGTTGCCTGGTGCTGGCCTTGGCTTAGGCTTTCTTGAATTTCGGACGCCCCCAGGCCCACCACCGCGCTGTCCTCAGGCACAAGGGGTTCCCGCAAAGGAACATCCAACTGCACTCCCCCTCCCTCAGTGGGGTGCATCGCCGCTGCAATCACTTCGCCGACGGTATTGCGCAGGAAGTCCACCTGGTCGGCCGGTAGTCCTTCGGTGATCCCGCGCTGCGCACAAGTCTCTCCGATCTGATCTAGGGTGCGAGTGCACACTGAATGCGAACCGAAGATACCCACCTGGTCAATGGTCTGGTTCGCCCCCGTTCCCACCATTTTCAGCGGGCGGTTAGCCGATAGCACCATGAGGGGGACGTGCGTCAGCGTGGCCTCCACCATTGCTGGCAGGCAATTCGCGACCGCCGTGCCCGATGTCATGACTACCGGCACCGCGCGGCGGGAGTACTTAGCCAGGCCGAGAGCTAGGAAAGCAGCAGTGCGTTCATCGGTCCGCACGTGCATGCGTAACCGGCCCACGCGATCAGCTTCCGCGATGGCAATCGCTAGGGGTGCCGACCGCGATCCCGGGCACACAACAGCTTCGCGTATCCCGCTCCGGATAAGTTCTTCGACAATCACCAAAGCCGTTGTCATGGCTGGGCTTAACGGTACATCGAGTTGCGGGGCGTTCACTTCAGGCACCTTCGGATTAGTCACATTGTCTAACTTACCGAGCAACCACGACAACGCGAATATCCCGCTGCCTCACTCTGGACGGTCTCGCGGACTGGGCCATCTCCCTGTCTTCGCCTCTGACGAGAAGGCTTACGACTGGTTCAAGGAAGAGTCCAAGGCAGACGACTCCCTGGGCTGGGGTCTTGAGGTTGAACGCGAGGGCGAGTGGGTGTTCTTGGATCAGTCCGAGGGTGGCACCAACACCTCCGGTTCCGATAACTAAGCCCGAGTTTCGCTAGCAGAGCTATTCGCTCACCATTTCTTTAAAGGCCTACCGGGGCATCGCGATAGGTGCTGGGCATCGGGATAGATGCCGAGCACCGCCACAAATGCTTGGCAACGCCACAAATGCCGGGCAACGCCATAAATGCTGGGCACCGGAATAAATGCTTGGCACCGTTACAGGTGCTCGACATCGTTACAGGTGCTGGTAGGCCTCCTTAAGTCTCTCGAACCACCAATCCTTCCGGCTCCCGCTGGCGGCGAACTCGTGGAGCACGTCGGCGTCGGGAATAAGAGGCCCCGCTTGGATACGACCGTCAACGATGGGGCGAGGAGCGAGGTCCTCAACGAAGAGAGACCCCGTGGCCAGGCCGGCAGCCTGCGATTCCGAGCCCACCTCCGGAAGGCGCGCGGCGGCCTCGAGGCCCGCGCCCAGACCGATACCGGTGTCCAGCGCGGAACTCATGGTCACGGCAACCCCACGAGGGGCGACAGCGCGGGCGATGCTGAGCAGGCGTTCCACTCCACCCAGGGGAGGCACCTTGAGCACCACGACATCGCAAGCACCGGCATCGATGACGTCTGTGACAGCGGTGAGTGGATCGGCGCTTTTCCGGATGCACTCATCGGCAGCGATGCGCACGGGCTCAGATGAACCACCCAGAACGCCCACCCGCCGGCGCACCTCAGCCAACTCCTCGGCAGTGGCACACGGCTGCTCCACATAATCGAGCGGACCCTCCGCGGTGATGGCTGCAATGGCTTCCAGAGCTTGGGGCACGCTCCACGCCCCATTGGCATCAAGGCGCACCTTGGGGTCGTCAATTCCCGCTTGGCTGCACCACTGCCGAACTGCCCGCACGCGGGCAACATCATCTGCGAGCTGCTGACCTTTCTGCGCGACCTTGATTTTGACCGTGGTGCATCCCGGGTAGCGCTGCATCAGGGCACCGATTACATCCGGGTCCTCGCGTACATCCACTGCAGGAATGGTGGCATTGACGGGCACCCAGGAATCCGCCAGTTCAGGTGCTGGGGTATAGCCGTATTGCACAGCCGCACACAGCCACCTGGATGCCTCCTCCGGTTGGTATTCAAGGAAAGGGGCCCATTCCGCCCAGCGGAAGGAGGCGTCGAATAATATAGCCTCCCGCACCTGGACACCGCGAAAAGGTACGCGCAAAGGTAGAGAAACCACGTGGGCACGCTCGAGAAGCTCGTCAACGCTGGACATGCTAGCAGTGGGCTGATCCTGTGAGGCTTGGCCACGCTTGGGGCGATCCTGTGCGGCCTGGTCGCGCTGGGGCTGATTGTTCATGTTCTCCAGCATGCCACCGCCTTGGGATGGTGGATCTCAGAGACTCGATAGAATGCGGGACATGACTGATTCTGCGAATTCCACCTCCGCTACCGGCACGGGCGCAGCCGGTGATTCCGCTGCTCCTTTTGATGCCTCCCAGTGGCGCGAGGTTCCCGGTTTCGATTTCACCGACATCACCTACCACCGCCATATCGGCACCGAGCGCAAAGACGGCATTGTTCGCATCGCCTTTGACCGCCCGGAGGTGCGCAATGCGTTCCGGCCCCACACTGTCGATGAACTGTACCGCGCCCTCGATCACGCACGCCGCTCCCCAGATATCGGCACGATTTTGCTGACGGGCAACGGACCTTCCCCCAAGGATGGTGGCTGGGCTTTCTGTTCAGGTGGCGATCAGCGCATTCGTGGCCGTTCGGGCTACCAGTACGCCACTAATCACGATGGAGATGTGCAGGCCGCCACTGCGGATCACGTCGATGAAGCTCGTGTGAAAGCCGAAGGTGGGCGCCTGCACATTCTCGAAGTCCAGCGCCTGATTCGCACCATGCCGAAGGTCGTTATCGCCGTGGTGAACGGGTGGGCTGCCGGCGGTGGCCACTCTTTGCACGTGGTGTGTGACCTCACTTTGGCATCCCGGGAGCACGGGCGTTTTAAGCAAACTGACGCCGACGTGGGATCCTTCGACGCTGGATATGGATCCGCGTACCTTGCGAAGCAGGTGGGACAGAAGTTCGCGCGCGAGATTTTCTTCCTCGGCCGCTCGTACGATGCGGAAACGATGCACCGCATGGGGGCCGTCAACGAGGTAGCAGATCACGCGGAGCTAGAAAACGTGGCCATCGAGTGGGCCCGCGCGATCAATACCAAATCCCCTACCGCTCAGCGCATGCTGAAGTTCGCGTTCAATCTGACCGATGATGGTTTGATGGGCCAGCAGGTCTTCGCTGGGGAAGCCACTCGTTTGGCCTACATGACGGATGAGGCCGTGGAGGGGCGCGATAGCTTCCTTGAAAAACGCGATCCGCGTTGGGACGACTTCCCTTACTACTACTAAAGGCAGTTACCCTAGGCATAGACAGATACGCCTTAACCTTGCTGGTGAGAAGCCTTTACCCAGCACGTTCGGTTAGCCACGGGCAGGCTCGCCAGCGTGGCCATCTGCGGAAGACGCAATCTGGTGCCAGCCGGCGGGATGGCCAAAAATGCTAAATTATAAGTCATGCCTAAAACCACAACC
Source organism: Corynebacterium auriscanis (assembly GCF_030408435.1). NCBI lineage: Bacteria > Bacillati > Actinomycetota > Actinomycetes > Mycobacteriales > Corynebacteriaceae > Corynebacterium > Corynebacterium auriscanis. The sequence goes on from NZ_CP047046.1 coordinate 2,273,338, forward strand.
CATTCACCACATCCTCTCCACAGCATTGCAACGCTTCTTGGTCGCATCATTCTGGGCGTTGTGCTCATCGCTCACGGATGGCAAAAGCTCAAGACGTGGGGCCCAGAACAAACGCAGTCCAATTTCGACCAGATGGGCGCACCCATGCCCGAGATCACTTCCCAGATCGCCACGTGGGTAGAGCTCGTCGGGGGCATCCTCATCATTCTGGGCCTGTTGGTCCGTTTTGTCGGCCCGATCCTCTTCGTCCACATGGTGGGCGCGGTCATCATCGCGCACCGCAGCAACGGAATTTTCGTGCAGGATTCCGGATGGGAGTTGGCCGGTGTTATTGGTGCCGCCGGGCTGTTCCTCGCAGCGGCTGGCGCTGGTGCTTTCAGCTTGGATCACTTGTTCGCTGCTCCCTTCCGCGCACGTCGGGCACGCAAGGAGCGTGAGCGCAACCAAGAGGCCGCAGCTCAGATGCCTTCCTCTAGCTACGACAACAATCTGCACGCCGCCAATCCCGCTGTAAATCCCACCACCTCCACAGCAGCCTCCACCGCAAACCCGACCACCGGTTATGGTTCCGCTCCTTCCGCGAACGGCAACTTCCCTGCGGGTTCCTCCGCGAAGGGTAATGACAACACGGCCACGGAAGTGTTCCGCACTCCGCACAACGGCCAGAACAATCTGGATCGCTAGAAACCCGAGCAAACCCACAACACCCGCAAACCCAAACCCCCGCAAACCCACAACACCACCCCGCCCCTGATCCCCAGATGTTCATCTGGGGATTTTTCCCCTTTTGTTCAGGTTCTTACCCAAAATACTTGACTGCCCCCACTATTGTTCACTAAGTTGTAACTTAAAGATCGCACGAACGCTCGTTGGCATCTCCAACAATTGTGCTGAACCCAACACATTGACCTAACATGCCCCCTAGGTCGCTGATTTAAAAGAAAGGGGTGCACTATGTTCAACCCCCTAGTTCAACTGCTCCGCAAACTTCGTAACCGTGAAAACATCGCGGAGGGCATAGTGCTGTCCGACGGCACCACTCTGCCGAACAACGAGCATGAATTGGCCTCCTACTTCACCGAACAAGCCGATTTGCCCACTCCCAGCTTGAACGCTCTGGATTCCCGCAGCCCGTCATTCCACTCAGTACTGGCCTACCTCGTGGATACCGGCCGCACGCCAGCTACGGATACCGATCTGCAGATTGCCTACCTAGCTATCCACGATCGGTTGCCCACCGACCTGGAATTCGAAACCGCCCAGCAAATGCTGAAGGAATTCCACCTCCACGTGCCGTCATCCGCTTAGCCCGAAACCCCCTCTCCAACCCACTGAAGCGTAGCCCCACAAGCGCCAAGGCGTAGCCTAAAAGGCATGTCCACCACAGTCCCCTTGCAAGCCGCGACGATCTCCGCCACCCACCTTCCCGCCTCGATCTCTACGCTGCGCCAGGTGATGCAAGGGAAGATTTCTATTCTCCCGCTCCCCCAGGAACCGGCCACCGGATACCCACGCTCAGGACAGGCACAATCGGGCCCCGCGGCACCCAACTCACCCAACCTGGCAACCCTCATGAGCGTGGACGAGCCGATCGAACCCGGCTGCCTTATCGCCTGCACCTCCGGGTCCACGGGAACCCCCAAGGGGGCAATCCTTCATCGTAGTAATCTCCTAGCCTCCATCACCGCGACCGAGACCTACCTGCGCACCACGTTCGGTACCGCTCCCGGCGCATGGCTGCTGGCCCTACCAGCCCACCACATCGCGGGACTACAGGTCCTACTACGCAGCATGCACGCGGGCTTCACCCCTATCGCCGCATCGCACCTGGTTGCAGGGACCCCTTTCACGGCGGAATCCTTCATCGCTGATACCCGTCGCTTGAAAACCACTCACCCTACTGCGGATCTGTACACCTCCTTGGTCCCAGCCCAACTACACCGCCTCACGAGCCCCCAGGCCGTCCGTGCGCTATCGGACTATGCCGCCGTTCTCGTGGGCGGCGCCGCAGCAAACCCGGAACTCATCCGCTCTCTACGCGCCCAAGGGGTGCACCTCACACTCACTTACGGTTCCAGTGAAACCAGCGGCGGCATGGTCTATAACGGTCGGGCCCTACCGGGCGCCAGCATCGCCATCACAGACCCAGACCCCACCACGCGCTCAGGGCGCATCACTTTGACCGGCCCCATGGTCGCGCGCGGATATCGCAACGTCGATTCCCGGGCCTCTTTTCCGTCTGATGGCACATTCCTCACCTCTGACCTGGGGGTTCTTTTACCCGACGCCACCTTGTCCATCCACGGCCGCGCCGATGGCGCGGTGAACATTGGCGGGTACAAGGTGCTGCTCGAAGACGTGGAGCGGGCTGCCCGCGACCACGGTGTGAGCCAGGGACTGACATGTGCCCTAGGGGTGAACGATGAGCGGTTTGGAGAGGGCGTCGTCCTACTCATAGAAGCCAACACCGCGGCCACGCCAAGCGACGTGACCCAGCGAGTCCGCGACCAGCTGCGCGGGAAAGTGGAACGGCACCTCATCCCGCAACGTGCGTGGGAAGTCGCCGAACTGCCGATGACGGGGCCTGGCAAGATCGACCGGCAGCGGGCCAAAGCATGGGTGCAGACTACACTGCTTACTGATTAGACTCGCGCTGCTTCCGCCGGGTGATGAACCCGATGGCGCGCACAACCCGATTGTTGAGGAGCCAAGAAGCAATTGACCACCGTGTCTCGTGACTACCCCGGAGCCACTCCCGCACAATGGCTGGAGGGAGCGCGCCCGCACACCTGGGCCAACGCATTCGCACCGGTATTGGCGGGAACAGCCGCCGCCGTGCTGGCCGAGCAAGCCGACCTGCTGCGTGCCGTTTTAGCAGGCCTGGTTTCTTGGGCGCTTATCGTAGGTGTGAACTATGCCAACGATTACTCCGATGGGATTCGCGGAACCGACGATGATCGCTCCGGACCACTGCGCTTGACCGGCAGCGGGCTGGTTCCACCGAAGCAAGTGAAATACGCAGCGTTCGCCAGCTTCGCAGTGGCGGGAGTGGCCGGCGTGATCCTCAGTCTGCTGTCTGCCTGGTGGCTGATTCTGGTGGGTGCAGCCTGCATCGCGGGTGCATGGTTCTACACTGGCGGAAAGAATCCCTACGGTTATCGCGGGCTGGGTGAAGTGGCCGTGTTCATCTTCTTCGGACTGGTCGCGGTCCTGGGCACAGAATTTACCCAGACGGGGGCTGTTTCTTGGCGAGGCCTGGGGATGGCCGTGGCGGTAGGCGCGCTATCCTCTAGCGTGAACTTGGCCAATAACTTGAGGGACATTCCGACGGACGCGGAAACGGGGAAGATCACGCTGGCCGTACGCTTAGGCGATGCCCGCACCCGTCAGCTGTGGATTGGGCTCATCGTAGCGGCAGTTTTTCTGACCATCGCGATGGCGGTGGGGAATCTCGCCACACTCTTGGGGCTGATCGCGGTGCCTCTATTTGTTCTGGCGGCCCGCCCGGTTATGGGTGGGGCTAAGGGTAAAGCGCTGATCCCCGTATTGGGAATGACGGGACGCGGCATGTTGCTGTGGTCAATCGCAATGCTGATTGGCGCTCTGCTCAACTCGGCTGCATAAGTCGCGTGGGGCGCCTGGGTTGTGCCTGGGTTGCGCTAGTTCAAACGTTCCTGCAGCTGACGGCGCATCTGATCCTTGTGGGCCCGACGATCGGCATCCCACGCGGCGATCTCGTTGTTCACGCGACGGCGCAGCTTACTAAACAACAACATGGATAGTGGCAAAGCCAAGATGAGAGCCAGCAGGGCGCTCATCAGCAGCGGGAAGCTGTTCGCCATACCCAAAGCCAAAACAATGCCATGAATAACCGCGGTCAATACAACGAACAGCAACAGGCGGGCCAACCCATAGAGTAGAACATCCTTTTTAGTGGACGAGGCCAACTTAGGCTGTTCTGTGGCCTCGGGTCGCACCGGTTGATTCTTCTGGGGGATTGCTTCTTCACTCACAAATTACGAGCCTAGCGCCCGGTGGTCTGCGAAAGCTATTTAGGGCTTTGGAGGTCCACGACCTTATCTGGATCCCCCAACCTCTCACCCAGCCCAACTAGAACCGCGAATACAGCGGTCAGTGCTAAGGCCAACCACACCCACACCTTGTGCCACCGCGGGCCACAGGCTTTGGCGAACACCGCACCGATGAAAGCGCCCAGCGCGTTGCACCACACGTCATCGGTGGAGGTTCGGCCCAACTCACATACGTATTGAGCCACTTCCACGCACACGCTAAAGGCCAAACACAGCACAGTGACTTTCAGCACCGGCCGCTGCCGTTGAAACAGTGCGACGAATAGAAGCATGCCCAGGGGTACGAAAAAAGCTACGTTGCCCACGTAATCAAAGACGGGGCCGAACCACGTTGTCGACCGTCGCACCATGGTCAAAGGCACTAACATGAGCTCTCGGGTTCGCTGGTTCTCCGGCTTCCACAAATACCCGATTTGGAAGAACGCCTTAAGCGTGGTCAGCGCCACAATCACGGCCGCGTATCCCACGATCGCGGTCACGATCAGCCCACGCGCAGGCCGCTGCGCCTGCCTTTGTTCTGTGACCGATCCCTGCGATGTGCGCATTACGTTTTCCCTTCGCGAACACATGAAGCTTTACTGAAGCAACTTCTCGTCTCAGCTTAAGCGAAGAGTGACCGCCTTAACACCCCACGGTTGTCGGACGGGCTGCCGTAAACGCTGGGCGTTCTGCTACAACTTGTACGAAGAACTAATACACACCACACTGTGGCGTCTTTTTGTATACGACGCCCCGCTGCCTTCCACCAAGGAGTTTTCCATGGGTCGCTTACTTCTCCTCGTGCTGATCATAATCACGATCGTGTTGTTGTGGAAGGCATTTGGACCAGGATCCGGCCAGTCGGGGGCGGCGAGGGGCGTCGGTAAAATAGGCCGGAAAAACAACCCCACTGAGCTGCGCGCTAAGGGGCCGGACGACGATCCTGATTTCTTATGGAATATCGAGAAAGAAAGGTTTAAACAGCGCCGCGAGGCAGAACGGCAAGCCGAGCGGGAGGCCGAGCAGCGAGCGCGCCGAGAAAGGCTGGAGCGGCTGCGCCGGCAACAGCAGCAGCGCGGTGACAAACCGCATGGCGACGGCGAGCCACACGGCGATGATTCCACCGATGGCGGCACCCCACCCCCTGATGATGCGCCGCGACCTGACACTGAATCGTAGTGAGGGCCGGCTCCCCGCTAGGGCCAACTCCCCGTTAGAGCAGTTCTACACGCGGGGAGCGCCCCGTTCGGTAGTGGTCGATGAGTAAGAAAATATTGTCCCACTGTTTAAAGATCCGGGCACGTTCCAACAAGCGGGGAACACCCTCGTGCACTTGGTACAAATCCTCCGGCCCATTTTCCAGCGCCAACTGCAGCACGCGCTCCTGCAACCCACTATCAATGTCCACGAAGTGGCAGTAGTCCACGGCGGGATCCCCCACGGTCATATCGGAGAAGTCGATCACCCCCACTCCCCCATCGCGGTTCCACAGCAGGTGGGACTGGAACAGATCGGAGTGCGTCAGGCAGCGCTGTTGGTGTGGGCGGGCAAGTAACGCATCGACCTGGGCGAAGTTTTCCTCCACGGCATCCATTTCTCGAGACGTGAGGTTCGGGGCCAGAAAGTCCGCCATCCGCGACTTCATGAGCGCCATTTTCCCCGGCAGCGTGCGCGGGGATTCGTTGAGCGTAGATGTGGCCGGGCCATCGGACCACCAACACTCCACGCGACTGACCGGCAGCAAATCCGGATCCATCGTGTGCATGCTGGCCAGCAAACTGCCCAATTGTTCCGCAGCCCATTCGCGCTGACTATCGCTGAGGGTGGCCCATAGTTCTTTAGTCAGGGGCACCCCGGTGACCTCCGTTTGCAAGGTCAACATGACCGGGTTTGGAGTATTGAAAGTGCCGCGAGCATACGCTTGGCGCACAGTTTCTGGCACCCTCACGGAAGACCCGCGGAAGAGCTGCGAGATCAACGCGGATTCCAGCGGCGCTTGATCCCGATACTCGGGCTCGTGGGGAACGCGCACAACGGTAGATTCAGGGACCATGCCCTGCAGTTCCCCTTCAGCAGAAGTGATTCCCCGCAGGATCATCACTGCGTGGTCCATTCCCTGCTCCGGCACCTCTTCGCTGGTCCACGATAAGTCCCGCCACGTTCGGCGCACCATATCCGGCAGTTTTTTCAACGCAACCATGTTGGGTTATCCACCTACTTCCTCACGCACCAAAAGATGCTGCAGGTAACGCCCGTAGGCGCTTTTCGCTAACGCATCCGCCCTGGATTTCAGCTGATCATTATCGATGTATCCCAGCCGCCACGCGACTTCCTCCGGACAACTGACCTTCAACCCCTGGCGCTTTTCGATTGCGCGAACAAAGTCGCCGGCCGCGGCCAGATCGTCCACGGTTCCGGTATCTAACCAGGCCGTACCGCGGGGCAGTATCTCCACCTGCAAGCGGCCTTGCTGCAAATACGTGCGGTTGATGTCGGTGATTTCCAGCTCGCCCCGTGCGCTGGGAGACAGTCCCTTTGCGATCTCCACCACATCCGAGGAATAAAAATACAGTCCCGGAACCGCATAATTGGACTTCGGCCGCTGGGGCTTTTCCTCTAGGCTGAGTGCCCGCCCGTTGGCGTCGAAGTCCACCACTCCGTAGGCCTGGGGCTCTGCTACCCAGTAGGCGAAGATGGCCCCGCCGTCGGGATTGTTGAACCGGCGCAGTTGCGTGCCCAACCCGGCACCGTAGAAGATGTTGTCCCCCAGCACTAGAGCTACTGAATCTTTGCCGATGAAGTCCTCGCCCACAATGAACGCTTCGGCCAATCCCCCTGGGTGATCTTGCACCGCGTACTGCAGGCTCACCCCGAACTGGCTGCCGTCGACCAGAAGTCCTTTGAACTGCTGAGCATCGGCGGCCGTGGTGATCACCAGGATCTCCCGCACACCCGCCAGCATGAGGGTAGTCAGCGGGTAGTAGATCATCGGCTTGTCGTACACGGGCACCAGCTGCTTGGAAATCCCTTGGGTGATGGGCCACAGCCGGCTACCCGTCCCACCGGCGAGGATGATGCCTTTCACTAGCGGCCCCTCCCGCCACTGGGGTTCCGGGCGCCGCTGTTATCGGAAGGCTCGCTCCACGCTTCAGATTCGGCCAAGGCTTCGGCCCAGTCGCGCCGCAGTTCTTTTTCCCATCCCCGAACGTCGTTATAACTGCTCAGTCGGTCCCGTACCTGGTCCACGGTCGGCGCCGTGGCGTCCTTCGGCGACAATACCGCTGCCGACTGCTCAACGGGCCAATTGATGTTCAGGGTGGCGTCGAAAGGATGCAGGCCAAACTCCCGGTCTGGGTCGTAGGCTTCGGTCACCAGGTAGTACAACGTGGCGCCTTTTTGTTCCGACGCCACCCCGTGCCCCACGCCCAAGGGAACGAAAAGGGCGAAATTGTTCTGTTCGTTGAGGGGCACCTGCAGGTGCTTGCCGAACGTGGGGGAACCCACCCGCACATCGACCAGCACATCGGTTACTCCTCCGGCCACGCACGTGACCAGTTTCGCCTGTCCGGGAGGAACTTCTGCGAGGTGGATGCCACGGATGACATTCGCCCCCGACCGCGAAAGATTGGACTGCGCAATATTGAGGGGATACCCCAGCTTCTCCGTGAACTGCTCCCCACGGAAAGCCTCGTGGAAACTGCCGCGATCATCCCCGAACACGCGCGGTACGTACACCCAGGCGCCTGGAATGGGCAGATCCACAATGGATCCGGGATCGGCTTGTTCCAAGGCCTCGGCGATGGAACGGCCGTCGGCAACGGTGGTCAGCTGGGTATCGCTCATGGAGACAATGTTAGCGGGTGTGCGTGGGCGGAATGCATCCTCGGTAAGCAATCAGAAAGATTCCCCGATCCATTACTCCGACCCACGTCAAAGCCACGTCACACCCACACTGCGTTTCTATCGGGGTGGGTTTACACGAAAGATTGCTCTTCTGGATTTCACGGCATGGAGAATCCAAAGCTTGGTAAAAGCTTAGTAATAGACCGCCAAGGGGCCATCCGGGCCGTCGATAACCGTGACGGCGGTGTTGAAGATGTCGGTGAGGATCTCCCCCTCCATGATCTCTGCACTAGGGCCGAAACGGGCGATCTGACCGTTTTTCACCGCGCAGATGTAATCCGCGTACTTGGCTGCGAAGTTGATATCGTGCAACACCACAATGATTGTGCGGCCAAATTCCTTGGCGGCGCGCTGCAGGTGGCTCATCATCTGCACCGAGTGCTCAATGTCTAGGTTGTTCAGGGGTTCATCCAACAGCACGTAATCAGTTTCCTGGCACAGCACCATTGCCACATAGGCGCGCTGGCGCTGTCCACCCGACAACTCATCGAGGTAGCGATTCTCCAGCTCGGTCAAGTGCAGGAAGTCAATGTACCGACTGATGATCTCCTCGTCCTGCCTAGTGAGGCGCCCATGGGAGTGCGGGAAGCGCCCGAACCCGACCAATTGGCGAACCGTCAGCTTGGTAATGAAGTGGTTTTCTTGCCGAAGAATCGACAACACCTTGGCCAAGTCCTTGGACTTCGTGGAAGAGACATCCATCCCCGCGACCGTGATCTGTCCCTCATCGATACCCAGCAGACGCCCAATCATCGTCAACAAGGTGGACTTGCCTGCTCCGTTTGGTCCCACGAGTGCGGTAATGCCCTGCGCGGGAATATCCAGAGTTGCCGGGCCAATAGCCACATCACTGGTGTACGCCTTGCGCACATTCTCCAAATGAATCACAGTTTGCCCTTTCGCAAAATGACGTACAAGAACAGCGAACCACCAACCAGTTCGATGATGATGCTCACCACTCCCTGGGCATAGAACACGTGGTTCATCACGAAGTAGGCGCTGGTCAGCACCACGAATGCGGTGACGAACGCCATGGGGAACACCAGCCGGTGGTCATACGTACCGGCAAATTGATAGGCCAAGGTTGCCACGAGGAACCCTAAGAACGTCATGGGCCCAACCAACGCGGTGGATACGGCCATCAGCACCGTAACCAACACCAACACCATGATCGTGTTCCTACGGTGATTGAGGCCGAGGTTCGCGGTGGCGTCGGGTCCCAAAGAAATAACGTTGAGGCGACGCGACATCACCAGTAGCCCAACCCCCGCCAAGCCCACAAGCACAACCGAGACGGGGAAGTATGCTGGGTCTGCGTTAGACACGCTGCCGAAAAGGCGCGCCGTCAGTACATCGAATTCACTGGGGGTGAGCATGCGCTGTAGAAACGTGGATACGGAGCCTAAACCTGCGCCCATGACAATGCCCACCAGCAACAGGGAGTGCATGTTGCCCCGCTTGCCCGTGAGCAACCAGCCGTAGAGCATGACGGCCACAACCACCATCAGGGCGATCTGTGCCACGAACATTCCCGTGGAACGCCCAGCCGCTACCCCGGCGATGCCGAGGAAGTACACCGTGGCGGTGTGTAGCGCCACGTACAGAGATTCAAAACCCATGATGGATGGCGTGATGATGCGGTTGTTGGTCACAGTATGAAATGCCACGGTGGCCAGCGACTGGCACAGCGCAACGATCACGATGGCGATCACCGCGTTCATACGGCGTTCGGCGAGCAACCAGAAAGCCGGGGTTCCCACCGGCATGGGATTTCCATAGGCCAGCAACCCAAACGCGAAGGCAAGACCTGCGAGGACCAGACCAATGAGGATAAGCCAGTAGGTGCGACGAGCCGTCGCCGTGGGGAACGCGCCGGCGGACCTGGTCGATCGCGACGCGGATTCTGCGCGAACGGCCACTGGCGAGAACTCGGTAGGTGAAATGGAAAGCCTATTAGCCACGACGACGTTGCCTCACGATCATTGCAATGAACACTGCCGAACCCACCACGCCCAGGATGACGGACACGGGGATTTCAAATGGAGCGATGACAATGCGGGCAAGCAGGTCACACACCGCAACTACGGCAATGCCCGTGAGTGCTACCCACGGCAGATTGCTGCGCAGGTCATCACCACGGATCATGGAAACCAGATTGGGCACGATCAGCCCCAGGAACGGCAGGTTGCCCACCACGACCGTGACCACACCGGTGGCGACAGCCACCAGGCCCGTTCCAAGAAAAAGCACGCGCTGGTAGTTCAACCCCAACCCCGTGGCGATGTCTTCGCCCAAACCAGCCACAGTCAGGCGGTCGGCGATGAGGAACACCGCGACGACCACGCCAGCGACGATCCACAACACCTCATATTGCCCCTTAAACACGCTGGTGAAGCTTCCGGCGAACCACACGGTTAGGGACTGCAAGGCGTCGAATTGTAAAGCGATAAATGTGGAAACAGAAGAGACCACAGCACCCAACATGATACCCACGATGGGGACAACCAGCGACGACCGGAGGGAAACCCGCCGTAAGAAAAGGAAGAAAACCAGCGTGCCGATAAACGATGCCACAATAGCCCCGACCATCCGACCGGTCAGCGAGGCGGTGGGGGCAAAGATCATGACCAAGAGCAACCCCAAACCGGCCCACTCGGTGGTGCCGGTGGTGGTTGGGGAAACGAACCGGTTCTGCGTAAGCATTTGCATTACCAGCCCGGACATCGCCATGGCCGCGCCGGCGAGCACCAATGCGATGGTGCGCGGGATGCGAGTGAGGGCGAATATCTCGGCACCATCCTCACCGGAGAAGATGTCGTATTCGCCCGTCATCAGACTCGCGGCCAGTAGCGCTGCAACAAGCAGGACGGCGAGAAGCAACTTGAAATCCAGTCGCTTACTTCGTGTGGTGCGTTCCAAGGTAGCCGTCGCCAACTCGTCCTCCTTTGTTGTCAGAGTGCGCGCCCTGGGTGAGGGTGCTCACCTCAGCAGCTCTAGGCCTTCTCGAATGCGTCCGCGATAGCGTTCAGCATCTCGGTGTAGGTGATGATGCCTTCGTTGACGTAGGTATCCTCCGGCGCAAACACGACGACGTCATTCTTGACAGCCGGGACGTTCTTCAGAGCATCCGCGCCCTTTAGTACGTCCGCAGCGGGCTTGTATCCGGGCTCCTCAGCAGCGGAAATCGCAGCATCACGATCCATGACCAGCATTACATCCGGCTTGGAGTTTGCGATGGCCTCCACGCTGATGTCATCACCCTGGTGGTCATCGGAGGCGTTAGCTACCTCCAGCGCAGGAGTCAGCTTCAACCAATCGAAGATCGGACCGAAGAAACGGCCTTTACCTGGGGCTACATAGCCCATTTCACCGCCGGAAACGTTGATAGCCATGACCTTCTTCTTCGGGTCGTAGGCCTTCTTCGCGCGTTCGATCGCCTTATCGAAGTCATCCACGAGTGCCTTAGCCTCGGCCTCCTTGCCGAAGATCTTGCCCATGGCCTCGGTCTCGCGCTTCAATTCTTTGTCCATAGACTCGCCGTCACGCGGTTCGAATTCCACGATCGCGGCTTGGGGGTTCAGCTTCTTGATCTCGTCGTACTTGGTCTTAAAGCGTTGCCCGTTGATGATCAGATCTGGCTGTGCAGCCACTAGGGCTTCCATGTTGGGTTCACGGTGGCTGCCCATATCCTTGATGTCATCGTTGTTGCGGATGTTCGGCAGGGTCTTGGGCACAATCTGCTTTGGCGCGGCAACTAGGTCCACACCCCACTTGTCCAGAATCTCGAACGTGCGGTTGTCGGTCGAGGCGATCTTGGTCGGCTTCATGGGCACCTGTTGCGTGCCGTGATTATCCTCAATGCTGATCTTCTGGGCGTTTGCATCGGCGGAAGACGTTGTTTCTTTAGATGAGCCGGCATCGTCGGATCCGCAAGCAACAAGAGTGAGACCCGCTGCAACAAGCGCAGCTGCAATCTTGGTTCGGGTGAAGGTCATTGAGAAATCTCATTTCACTAGGATTGGTCAACTGATTTTTGCCGCCGGCCGTCACCCGGTGCGCTGTAGAGCCAATGACCGTGGGGCGGCCACTCCTCTTGTGCCGGCGCCTCACATCCAAGGATTAGGCATGGCTAACCCTAGCTCTAGAAAAGTAAGGCTAGCCAAAGATAGGGTTGCCTGACAAATCCCCCACCCCCGCAGCAATTTCTACGGAAGCTAACAAAAATAGCATTTATTGCACAGAATTTCTTCTCCAACAACTATCGTGATCTGTTATGTCTGAAACATCGTCGCGTAGCCAACCCGCTGCTCATGAGGAAAAGAAGATTCTCGCAGCCACCCTCGTAGGTACGACCATTGAGTGGTACGACTTCTTCATTTACGCTCAAGCCGCCGGGCTGGTGTTTGCCTCCCAGTTTTTCAAGCCCCTAGGCGAGGACAACGCCACACTTGCCCAGATCATCTCCTGGGCCTCCTTGGGCATTAGCTTCCTCTTCCGCCCCCTGGGAGCGATGGTCGCTGGTCACCTCGGCGACAAATTGGGTCGCAAGCGCGTTCTCGCCGCCACCTTGATCTTGATGGGAGCATCCACCGCGGCGATTGGCCTGCTGCCGAGTTACGCCTCCATTGGCATAGCTGCGCCGGTCCTGCTGATCTTGCTGCGCGTGCTCCAAGGCTTTTCCGCCGGTGGCGAGTGGGGTGGCGCCGCCCTTTTGGCAGTGGAACACGCACCTCGCAACAAGCGCGGCCTATTTGGTTCCTACCCTCAGCTGGGCGTGCCACTCGGACTCTCCGCCGCCACGGCGGTTCTGCTGATTCTCACGGCCATCGTCGGTAAAGATGGTTACATCGAGTGGGCGTGGCGCATCCCATTCCTCCTCTCCATCGCACTCGTGGTGGTGGGTGCAATCGTTCGCTCCCGCGTGGCCGAATCTCCCGTGTTCGAAGAAATCCGTGAACGCGCACAGCAGTCCAGTGCCCCCTTGGGCGTAATGATGCGCGAGCACCCTGGTCTGGTAGTCAAAGCAGCCCTGATCTTCGCCGCCAACAACGCAATCGGCTACATGGTCATCGCGTTCATGGGATCGTACGCAGCCAAGACGTTGAAACTACCCCAGCAGCAAGTGTTCATCGCCGTCATCGTGGCTTCCCTCCTGTGGGCCGCTCTCACCTTGTGGTCGGGCGCGTTGTCGGACAAGATCGGCCGCCGCCAAGCCTTTACTCTCGGCTACATTTCCCTGTTCGTCTTAATCGTGCCCGTCTGGCTACTGATCGATACGGGCAAAATAGTGTGGTTCACCGTTGGCATCCTGTTGCTCATCCCTGGCTTGGCCCTGAGCTACGGTCCACAATCCGCCATGTACGCCGAATTGTTCCCCCGCTCCATCCGTTTCTCCGGAGTGTCTGTTGGATACGCATTGGGGTCCGTGCTGGGCGGAGCTTTCGCACCTATGATTGCGCAACTTCTGCTGGATAAGACCGGCCATGCCTGGTCCATCGGCATCTACCTCATGGTCTTGCTGGCCATCTCTACAGCTGCCACGTTGACTGCACCGAAGGATCTACACACCCGCGAGCTGTAAGCCCCTTCCGGACCCTTCACTCCTATTCGCCGCCGAACCGTTAAATCTCTTTTTCGGTTTGGCTGTATTTCTTTTCCGACGCCACCCTAGCCTCCCGCCACCACCGCTCGTTGGCTTGGTACCAATCCACAGTGGCCACAAGCCCTTCACGGAAGTCCGTGTACCTCGGTTGCCATCCGATGGCCTGAATACTGCTCGGATCAATCGCGTATCGGCGGTCGTGGCCTGGGCGATCAGTCACGTGGACGAAATCATCAGCACTGCGCCCAAAGACCTCCAGAAGATCCCGCACAACCTCAATGTTGCTGCGCTCCCCGTCCGCGCCAATGAGGAACGTTTGTCCGTTTTCAATGGCAACGGAGGCGGGGTCTGACGCTGCCACCGCATCGAGGATCGCCCACACCGCGTCGTTGTGATCATCTACGTGGATCCAATCCCGCACGTTGGCACCGGTGCCGTACAACCGCGGTTTCTCGCCATCAATTAAGCCTGTGATCTGCCGGGGGATGAACTTCTCCGGATGCTGGCGCGGACCGTAGTTATTGGAACAGTTGCTAATGGTTGCGGAAAGCCCGCGGGAGCGTACAAAGGCCCTCACGAAATGGTCCGCAGAGGCCTTGGAGGCGGAGTACGGGGAACTGGGTGCGTAGGGAGTATCGACGGTAAACCGCGCTGGATCATCGAGAGCGAGGTCCCCAAACACCTCGTCGGTAGAGATGTGGTGCACATGGATGCCATGCCGCACGGCGGCCTCGCACAAATTAACCGTGCCTTCCACATTGGTCCGGGCAAAGATCCCGGGCCGCAACAGCGAATTATCATTGTGACTTTCAGCCGCAAAGTGAACGATTGCCGCATGGGAATTGGTACTCGGCAAACCGGCCACCCAATCGGAAACTAGGGTTGCGACCGCGTGGGCGTCGGCAATATCCACCTGCAAAAAAGAAAAGCGATCGGGAAAGGCCTGCACAAGTGGCACCCCATCGGGGGTGGTGAGGTTGGCGGGATTGGCGGCGTACGTCATGGAGTCGACCATAAGGATGCGTACTTCGGGGCGGTGCGCCAACGTGCGGTGGACAAAGTTGGAGCCAATGAACCCGGCACCACCCGTGACGAGCAGTTCCGTGAAGGCGCCGGCAGCACCTGAGTCGCACTGAGAGGCAGCAGTGGAGGTGACACTCATACTTAGAGCATAGAGGGCACGCACGGGGAGGGGACTAGTTGAGCCCCGCGTACGAGTGCAGACCCGCAATAACGATGTTGATGAAGAACAAGTTGAACACCATCGTCGCAAATGCCACGACGTTGATCCAGGCGGATGCCTTACGGAACCCCGGCGTCGCTCGAGCGTGCAGGTACGCCGCGTAGAGGATCCAGGTGATCAGGGACACGGTCTCCTTCGGATCCCATCCCCAGAAACGGCCCCATGCCGCGTCAGCCCAGATGGCGCCAAAGATGATACCCAAACCGAAAATCGGGAGAGTCCACACACACGCGCGATATGCCAGGGCATCCAGCTTCTCAGCTGCGGGCAGTGGCGAAATGATCGCACCGAGCACCCCCTTCTCCTGACCCTTGGGTTGCGTCCGGCGGAACAAGTACATCAAGGAGGCGATGCCGGAAACCAAGCCAATGCCACCACCGATAGACACGGTAGAGACGTGAATCACGAACCAGTAGGAACGCAGGGAAGGAACCAGCGGTGCGGTCTCGGCGTACAGCTTTGTACCCGCGTAAAACATCACGGCCACCACGGGAACCAGCACCCACGGCCACATCACGCGCATGGACTTGCGGCGAATAACGAACGCGGTGATCACCATGCCGAACAGGGTGACCATCGTGATGTATTCAAACAGGTTGCCCCACGGGAAGCGATGAGTTGCCGTTCCACGCAGTACGACCTGCAAAAAATGCACCGCAATACCCAGCCACACCAATGCCTGGGTAATACCGCCCCACTTATCGGCGCGCTTCACGCGTGCGATGACGTTTTCGGAACGCAGGCGTTCCGGCAGGTGATCTTCCAGCGCTGTACCGCGGGAATCGTCACCGCGTTCCAACGTGGCTACACCACTAGACCCCCCAGTGGCCGCACTAGCGCCAACCGCCGACGCGACCTCTGCGCCCTTACTCAGCTTCTTCATTTCAGCAGCGCGTGCCGCGCGCAGCTCATTGGCGATACGCACCATGCCATAGAAGACCAACGACACAGCTAGTGCCAATAGGTAAATGCCCACGGTGGTGCGGTAGGCCAAATCGGAAAACTGCGATAAATCCTGATCGATGTTCATCTCAACCACTCAAATCCTTCGCGAATACGCGCCTCGTTCCGCAATCCGGCTGAGGATCCGAAGCGGGGCAATAGATCTAAAACTAGCCGTTTGACTAGGCCTAAACAAGATGGTCGTCCAAGCCGTCGTTGTACCGGTGATCCCAATCCGAGTTACTTGCGTCATGGGTATCGTCAAGGTCCTCTTCCTCCAGACCCAGCAACCGCTCGGCCTTTCGGTTGAATTCACGGCCCCAGCCGGCAGAATCGGTGCGGGACAAACCGGCGATTTCAATCGTCGTCGTGCCAGTCCCATTCGGAATCAAACGGACCCAGAACCGGCGGCGCTTGATCATCAAAGACAGCGCCAAGCTTCCCAGCATCAACACTGCGAACACCAGTACCGCGTACACCGTTGGATCGCGGGAGACCTGCAGGTTCACAAATTCCTCAGCACCATCGAAGGTAATTTTAGTGCCATCGTCGAGCGTTACGGACTCGCCTTTTTTCAGGTTTACGCGGTCCAACATTTGCATCGCGCCACTGTGCATCTGTCCCGGATCGAGGGAGAAAATATTCTGGCTGCGACCACCATCCAGTCCAGTGTCACCGCGGTAGACGTCCACAGCCACGGCTGGGTCACGCATCGCTGGGAAGTTCGAGCTGAGGATCTTGTTATTCGGCCCAGTGAATTCCGCTGACGGCGCGAACAGACCTTGGATGCTGATCTGGTGTGCGCGGCGATCCTGCAGGTTCGGATACATACCCGCCGGTGGATCCCACCGCATCGCTCCGGAGGACAGGAAGAACGTCAGATCATCAGGTCGGAACTGAGTGGTCTCCGTGCGCTTTTCACCATTCGGCCATTCAATGGTGAATGTGGGGGCGTAACCGTGGCCCTGCAAGTACACGCGGTTACCCGCTAAGCGCAGTGGGTGATTCACACTCAACGTGGCCTGGTTCCACTCTTCCTTCGGCTTAAACGCCTGTTCGGGGTTAGCCCAATCGATGTTGGATGCGAACTCCACCGCTTGGCCGTTCGGCGTATAAGTGGCCGAAAAGTCCTTGACGTTCACGCAGAACGGAGTAAGCCCCGTACCGTCGAATAGCGCACCATGGCGGAAAGAATCGAAGTTGGAGACCGCGGAGTTACAAAACTCGGATTGCTCCGTGCCGGCTACCACGATCACTTGGCCCTCATAGTAGGCCAAGCGCCCCAATCCAACAGCTGCCAAAATACCTACAAGCGCCAAGTGGAACACCAAGTTTGCCGCCTCGCGCAGATATCCCTTCTCGGCAGAGATTGACCAGTGGCCCGCACGGTCGTCCTCGGCCGGGGTTTCGCGGACATTCCATCCCTTGAACATCTCGCGCACGCGCTTCTTGGCAGTGCTCTCGTCCACCTCCACTTCCCCACTGACGGAATGCGGCATGCGCGTCAATCGCTTCGGCGCCATCGGTGGATGAGTGCGCAAGGCCTTGTAGTGGTCCCATGTGCGCGGCAGGATGCAGCCAATCAAGGACAGCACCAGCAGCACATAGATGGCGGTGAACCAGGGGGACGAGAACACATCGAAAAGCCCCAGTTTGTCGAAGACCTGCGCGGTCTTCCCATTGGCGTTGATGTAATCCAGCACCTTGGACTCGTTGAGCGACCGCTGTGGCAACAGCGCACCGGGAATCGCGGCAATCGCCAGCAAGAACAACAGCACCAACGCCGTCTTCATCTTGGTCAGCCACAGCCACCCCCTCTTCGGCCAGTCCACAATCCGCGCGGCCACACTGCGTCGCTTCGGCCCGGACTGTGCCGTCGCTGCAGGCTGGCGCTGGTCAGTGTTGTCTTTTTTCATTGCCTCTAGTTCCGTTGTCTTCGCTGACTTCTTCTTCACGAACCGTCAATCGCTTTCTTTTCTCGACGCCCATTCCCAGCGGGTTAAATGGGCAGCGTGGCGTCGGAAATAAATGCCTGGCGAATGTACTCCACGAAAACCGCCCACTGGCCGGTGACCAGCAACAACCCCACGATGATCAACAATGCTCCGCCAATCATCTGAATGAGTCGGGAGTGCCGGCGCAGCCAGCCCACCCCGGTCAGGGCCTTGGAGGATCCGAACGCGACCAAGATGAATGGCAATCCCAAGCCCAGGCAATAAGCAATGATGAGGGCAACTCCGCGGGCTGCCGTCATGCCTTGAGTGCCGGTGGAAACCGAGATGATCGCGGCCAGCGTGGGACCCAAACACGGAGTCCAACCGAGCGCGAACACACCGCCCAGCAAGGGGGCCCCGGCGATGGTGGTCCAACGTTTGGGCGCCAATCGGGTATCGCGCTGTAGGGGTTTGATGAATCCCAAAAAGACGATTCCCATGATGATGGTGACCACTCCGCCCACGCGCATGAGCAGCTCTTGATTGAGCTGCAACGCGGTTATCGCGCCGAAAACACTGACGGAGGCGAGGACGAAAACCACCGTGAAGCCGGCAACGAACATCAACGCCGCGGACGCGGTTTTCGCCCGGCGCGCTTTCACCACGGTGCCCTGGGCAGTGTATTCGGTTTCCGCTCCCACCACGCCAGCCAGGTAGGAAATATAACCCGGTACCAGCGGAATCACACACGGGGAGGCGAAGGAGACCACCCCGGCGAGGGCAGCGGCCAGCAGGGCCAGAATGATCGGGCCGGACGCGGCTGTATCCGCAAACGACTGCCCGATCGACGACTGGGCGGCTAGGTACGTCATTTTTCGGATTCTTCCAGCAGCGGTTGAACTACCTTCCACAACTCATCATCGGTGACTTCCTTCAGGAAGATATGCGCGGGACGGTGCTGCTTATCTAGGACGATGGTGGTGGGAATCACACTGGCTGGAACACCGCCCAACGCCAGTGCCGTCTTAAACGGCGGATCGTAGATAGACGGGTAGGTAATGCCGTTGTCCTTGACGAAATCCTGGGGCTTCGAACGGGCTGCATCGCGCACATTGATCCCCAGCAGGGTGCCACGACCGTCTTTTTCTAGCTTTTCCTGTACCCGCTGCAGGTCGTCGGATTCCGAACGGCACGGCCCGCACCATTGTCCCCAGGAGTTCAACACGACGACCTTGTTGTCGAAATCGCTGAGCTGGATGGGTTTATCGGACAACAGGTCCTTGCCCTCAAAATTCTGCACTTCTTTGCGCTCGCTGGGCGGGTAAGAAATGCTTGTTTGTCCACCGGGGGAAACGAATTGGAAGGTTCCCCCCACAGCTACGGCATTCTGCCCAGCCGTGTTTTCTTCGCCACAGGCTGCAATAGTGGCTGAGAGCCCGATCGTGGCAATGGTCGCACCGATCTTCTTGAACCTAGACTGCATCGCTACCTAAATCTCCTGCGCTGGCTCTGAGTAATAGATATCCGTCAAGTGCGCACCATCGAAAACGAGGGAAGTTACAGAGGCCACCTCGCATTGACGGGCCGCTGGGTTGTGAGCCAAGGGCAGGCCCATGGCATCACGCTGGATCATGACGATCGGCAGCTGATGACTCACCAGCACGGCTTCATGACCGCGCGCTTTATCGCGAGCGGCCTCCACGGCCGCCCACATGCGATCGCGAATCTCAGTATAAGGCTCGCCCCAGCTGGGGACAGTGGGGTTTTTCAACAGTGGCCACAACTTTGGGTTCCACAGTTCGCTGCGAATGCCCTTGATGTGCCGCCCCTCCAACTGGTTGCCGGCTTCCAGCAGGCGTTCATCTGTTTCGATGGAAAGATTGGTGGCCTTGGCGATCGGAGCCGCGGTCTCCTGCGCGCGCTGCAGCGGTGAGGCAGCCACATAGGTGACGTCGTGATCCGCGAAGTCCCGGGCGACCGCGTGAGCCATATTCCGCCCGCGTTCCGAGAGGTGATATCCGGGGATACGCCCGTAGAGAATCTTCTCTGGATTGTGGACTAAGCCGTGACGAACCAAGTGAACGATCGTTGCCATGGTGTTGTAGTTTAGCGCCCTTCGGCTCAGTCTCCTAAGCGGGTTTATTGCCGAGACCTTGGGTTTTCCTGCCAAACCGCTGGAGTGCCAGCGATCACGCTTCCGCAGCGGCCGCGGCTTTCGCCGCCGCTGCGGCCGCCTTCTCGATCCGCGCGAAGTCATCGTCGGTCAAAGCCGCGGAGACAAACCAAGTTTCGAACACACTCGGGGGTGCAAAAACACCGCCGTCTAACAGCGCGTGGAAGAACGGGGCGTAACGGAAAGTCTCGGCCGCTTGCATCTGCTCGAAGTTCGTCCCCTCCCCCTCCGCAAATCGGAAGCTGAACATACTGCCCGCCCGTTGGACGTGGTGGGTAACGGATTCAGCGCTCAGAGCATCCGAGATCAGCTGAGCAACCCGATCCGCATTGGAATCGAGCGTGCGGTAGACGGCGGCGTCGGCCAATTGCAAAGAACGCAAACCAGAGGCCACAGCAACGGGATTGCCCGAGAGCGTGCCTGCCTGGTAAACGGGGCCGACCGGAGCAAGGTGATCCATGATGTCCGCCCGGCCGCCAAACGCAGCCGCTGGCAGACCGCCGGATACGACCTTGCCGAACGTGGTGAGGTCACCGGCAACTGCATCCTTTCCGTACCAGCCCTGCTCCGAAACACGGAAGCCAGTCATCACCTCATCCAGAATCAGCAGCGCGCCGTTGGTGTGGCAAACTTCCTTGAGCTGCGCGTTAAATTCACCGGGATTAACGGTGCCCATATTGCCCGCAGCGGCCTCGACGATCACTGCTGCAACCTGGCCCTCGTTGTCCGCGAAGGCCTTCTTGACGGCCTCAAAATCGCGGTACGGCACCACGATCGTATCCGCAGCTGCGGCCTTGGTGATGCCTGGGGAATCTGGTAGGCCAAAGGTGGCAACACCGGAACCGGCGGCCACCAGAAGGGAATCCACGTGGCCGTGGTAGCAACCCTCAAATTTGATGATCTTGTCTCGGCCGGTAAAACCGCGCGCCAGGCGGGTGGCGGACATTGTGGCCTCGGTGCCAGAGTTCACCAACCGCACCTTCTCGGCACTCGTACGACGAACGATCTCGTCGACCAGGTCGACCTCCATGCTGGTGGGCGCACCGTACGACAACCCCTTAGCAGCGGCGGCGGCCACGGCATCCACGATCTCCGGGTGCGCGTGCCCGTGGATCATGGGGCCCCAGGAGCAGATGAGGTCAACATAGGTATTGCCGTCCTCGTCGTGCAGGTGGGATCCCTTGGCGCTGGTGATGAAAGGAGCAGTTCCGCCGACGGAGCCGAAAGCGCGCACTGGTGAATTCACCCCACCTGGGATGACCTTGCGGGCGCGTTCCATGGAAGCTGCGCTAGTAGTGTGATCCAAATGTGCGGCAGGGGTGGACACGTTGAGGTGTGCTCCTTACGATTGTTTCGGCGATTCGGTGCTCCCCCTAGCCTAGCGCTCTCGCGCCTCCTCCAGCGCATCCTCCCGGGCCATATCAATCGCGGTAGCCCGCAATTCCTCTCGACGGCGATGCTCACGGGCCAACTGCAATCGGGCGATCCAACCTTCCCAGCGGTGAGTTTGGCTGAGTGACGAACGGGAAAAGTTCCGATGCAGAATCCGCGCGCTGCGGAACTCAATCAGCGTGGAACTCAGCAGCATCAACACTGTCGCCAACATCGGGTTGAGGAATCCCAGGAGCGCCAATAGGACGGCCACCGCGTTGTAGCCCCAACTCAGCCACACATTCCAATCCACTGTGCGGCGAACGTGGCGGGCAAAATTCACGGTTTCGGGAATGGCCATGACATCATCGCGCAGCATCACTACGTCTGCAACACCCACTGCCTTGTCGATCTGATCCGCTGCCCCCAGCAGGATTCCCACATCGGCCACGCGCAATGCACCGCGGATGTCATTATCGCCCACCATCGCCACGCGCGCCCCTTGCGCGTGTACCCCGCGAACCGTCGCCTCCTTACGATTGGGGGCAATGCCAGCGAGCACCGTGGAAATCCGCATGGAATCTGCCACCCGACGGGCCACGGGATACGGGTCACGCGAGAGCATGAACGTTTCTAAGTCCATGCCCTCCAATTCGTCGATGGCTTCGGCCGCATCGGGCTTGAAATCGTCGATCACATTGATCACACCGCGATCGCGGCCCCGCCAGGAGATCACCACAGGCGAACCCCCGTCGACCAGCGCGTGGGCCAGCTTGGGATTGTGAACTTGCCCCACATCGCGCGGCCGCCACAACCGGGCTTCGATATGACGGCTGTCCCCATCCATTGGAATCACGACGGTGCCGATGAAGGTGCCATCGTCGGTCACCTTCACATCACCGGTATCCAGCCACTGTGGCACGGTCCCGTCACCGCTGCTGGCATCGCGGGCTTCGCGGTCTGCTCGCACGATCGCTTTCGATAGACCGTGGTCTGACTCCATGGATAGCGACGCCGCCACGCGCAACAACAACTCCGGGTTTTCTCCGTCTGCTGCCGTCACCGACTTCACTCTCATGGGGCCGGTGGTGAGGGTGCCCACCCGGTTGAAGATGATCGAATCCACGTCCGCCAAGCGGTGCAGTGTGGAGGTATCGCGCAGCAGCGTGCCTTGCGTGGCGGAGCGCCACAGGCCCAAGCGCAGCGCCAATGGTGCCGACAGAGCTAACGCCACCGGGGCCACACAGGCCAGAGCCGAAAGGGAGGTGGCCATGGCCGCATCCCACGACCCGACGAATCCCCACCAGATGAAGAAGTTGATGACCGCGATGCCCACCGTCCACGGCACCAACAAACTGGCAGTGCGGTTGGTGAGGTGCGCAATGCGGTTCTCGTCGCGCACGGCAGAGACGACCCAGCGTTGCATCGCAGCTAGGCGGGTTTGGGAACCCGTGGTGAGCGCGCGGATCTTCAGTTCATTGCCCAGGTTGCGGCCACCGGCGAACACCCGGTCTCCCACCGATACTTCCACCGTACGGTGCAATCCACCTACGGGGCCCAAATCAACCACGGATTTGCCGCTGATGACTTCGCCGTCGCTGGGGAATACGGAACCGCCCGGCATGATCATGTCATCCCCCACGCGGATTTCCGTGGAACTGATTTGCTTACGGCAGGTTTTACCTTGCCGGTTTTTGCGAACCACGGTGAGTTCCTCGATGGCGGGCAAGCTGAGCACACTCAGAATGGTCTTGCTGCGCAGGTGCGCGCGCCGTGAGAGCAATCGTCCGAACAGCAAGAGGATCGTTACACCGCACGACACGTCGAGGAATAGCGAGCCGTTAATGTTTGGGTCCGACCAGCTACCGGCTAACAGGATCTGACGGCTGCGCCACGACGGATCGCCCACGTCGGTGAACAGAACCATGAGCGCCGAGTACACGAACGCGATCAAAATGGCCAAAGAGCTGGCCCCATCCAACGCTGACATCCTACGGCGCAGCCCTCCCACCACAGCGCGGTGAAAAGGCCAGGCGCACCACGACATCACGGGGGCGGCGAGACCCAAGCACACCCACTGCCAGTAATCGAACTGCAGCCCGGGGAAAAGCTGCAGGATGACCACCGGCAAACCAAAAAGCACAGCTATGGCGAGCCGCGCCCGGGTGATGAGGTCGCGAGCTGTGTGCAGGCCCTCGGTGGAATCCAATCCAGAGCGTTCGTGGCTTGCTTCGTGGGCGTCGTTCCGCTTGCGGTGTTCAGCCAACCAAGCCCGTTGCGCAGCATGGACATTTCTTCGAATATGACGCCGCGTATGCGCCACCGCAGCGTGTGTGGAACGCCGGCGCAGTGACCGCTCGGTTTGCTGGGCCTGGATTCCGCACGTGTTAATGGTAGAGATAATGGTCTCCACATCCACATCAGGACCAGCGGAAACCCACGCGGTACCCGTGGAATAAATAACCACAGCCTCCACGTTGTCCATGCGGTTGAGCTCACGTTCCAACTGGGTAGCGTGAATAGCGGATTCTACGTCGTCGAGTTTGAAGGCAAAGCTGGTTTGGCCCAGCACATCGTTGGGACTATTAACCGCCATAGCGCGTGACCGCAATCCTTCCTAACACGTGAGAACCCCCGTGACTATCCCGCCCCGGGGTTGGACGACAAGTTAAAACGTCAGTGTATCGCTCATCCCAGATACGTAGAGCGCTGCAACGAATTAGCCACGTATCTCATCTCCGGGCAGAGTGCCGTCCCCTTCGACGGGCGTATCCAGGCGATGCCCGGCGTCGAAATACGGATCGGCCGCGGGACGGTAGGCCAGCAGCAAGCCGATAGCCAGCAGCAAGGCCAACAACGCGTTGCCTATAGCCGTGAACCCGAAAACCCAACCGGCCAGCATGAAAAACATTCCCACGGCAGCGATGTAGGTCACACCGCGACGCGCGCCACGGTAGCCATCGCGCACCCGCGGCGACAACAGCGCGATACCCAAACCGCTCACAGCGGTGACTCCACCGAGAATACGTACGTTATTCGCGACCGACTGCATACGCTCGGCTTCCTCTGGTGACGTGGGACTTTGATCCCATGAGGCGGCGAGCTGGAACCCGCCCACCACGATCATGATCACCCCCGTAGCCAGCAGCAGAGCGAACGCTGCGATGGTGGACCGAGGGGTGGGATCACCGGGTTTCCAGTGCTCTACACGGCGATTGCGATCGTCGCTGGCGCTGGCCATGGTGGGAAACATGCTGGGCACGGCAAAGCCTACTTTCCTCGAGAGTTAACGCTGGGCTTATCCGACTTAGATGATTTCTCTGGCTTGTCTTTGGCCTTGGCCCGGTTGTTGTTCTTAGCCCGCTCGCGATTCTTGCGGTCCTCGCGTTGCTTCTTTTCTAAAGCGTCAGCATATTGCCTCAGCTCCTCCGACGTAGGCCAACCCAGCCACGTTCCGTTGCCCGGGCGTGAGAAGAAATACACACCCACGATCGCAACCACCCCAGACAGGATGGTGAGGATGCCCGAGATAACCACAAATCCCAACGGCAGGGTTTCTGGCGCCTTCGAGAACAAGAGGAGCAGCGCGTTGATAGCCAAATAGAACGAGCCCACGTTGAGGAACATGCGGGAGTAATTCCCACCGCGCCCAGCACGCCACGTCAAAAACGCGCACAGGGCCGCTGCCAGCACAGTGATGGCTGTCATAGACAAGTTCAACATCCCCACCATGGAATCCATCGAGAGGTTGTTTTTCTCCATCACGTCCTTGGCGAACGCGTCGTCTTTCAACTGCTGGGCAACCTGTCCGCGCAGGGCCCGGTCGTCGGTGAGGTTGCCAACGAATTGCACTACGCCGTCCAACACTTGCATGGCGCTCACACTCAGCCATGCCCACACACCAAAACGCACGTCCTCGGGCGCGCCTTTAAGGCTGGGGGCCAATCCATCGGGTCGGCCGACCTTGGGGGGTTTGGGCATGTCACCGCGCGCGCCACCGGGATTGTTCTGTGGCGCTGGCTGCGGAGCGTGGGGGTTTTGCGGGAATCTATTAGCATTCATACCGTTGCTAAGCTTACTGGTTTAAGCGCTGCGCAGCCCACGTTGCCCAATACGTCAGGATGATATCGGCACCGGCACGGCGCAATCCGTACAAGCTCTCCATGATCGCCGGTTCCTTGTCGATCCATCCGCGCTCTGCAGCAGCGGAGATCATGGCGTATTCCCCGGAGACTTGGTAGGCGGCGACAGGCACGGGCGACATGTTAGCAACCTCGCGCAAAACATCCAGGTACGGCATGCCAGGTTTCACCATCACCATGTCTGCACCCTCATCGATATCCAGTTGGGTTTCCAAGATGGATTCGCGCAGGTTACGACAATCCTGTTGATAGGTGCGCCGGTCGCCTTTCAGGGAAGATCCTACGGCTTCGCGGAAAGGCCCATAAAACGCGCTCGCGTACTTCGCCGAGTACGCCATGATAGCCACGTCCTTATGCCCCGCTGCATCCAATGCCTCGCGGATAACCCGAACTTGGCCATCCATCATTCCACTGGGGCTCACAATGTGCGCCCCCGCATGTGCTTGGGCCACGGCCATCTCGGCGTAGGCCTGCAGCGTGGCGTCGTTATCCACAACAACATCACCCCGTGAATCGGCTGCCAGCACACCGCAGTGGCCATGATCCGTGAATTCATCCAAGCAGGTATCGGCCATCACCAAAATGTCATCGCCGAAACGATCCCGGACCGCCTGCAATGCCCGGTTGAGCACCCCATCTTCCCGAGCCCCCACAGAACCGGTCGCATCCTTATCCGCATCCAATGGCACACCAAATAGGTCGATGGAACCCACGCCTGCCTCGATCGCTTCCTCCACCGCCCGCAGCAGGGAATCGGTTGTATGCTGCACCACCCCGGGCAAAGACGAAATCGGTTTCGGCTCATCAATGCCATCGGCGATGAATGCGGGCAGGACGAAGCGGTTGGGGTTCAGGTCCGTTTCCGCAGTGAAATTGCGCATCACCGGTGAGGTGCGCAGACGGCGGGGCCGGCGAACCGGCAGTGCGTTGAAAGCATTCTGAGCGTCAGACATGCCCCCGATGCTACGCCACTGCCACGACAGCCCCCCCCCATTGTCCCCTGGGTCCCTTTGCCGCCCTGTCGCAGGCGGACTCGGGCTTAGCTGTTGGCCTTTTTACGTCGACGCCGCCTCTTTCGCGGAGGTGGCAGCTGACCCTTCGCGCGCAGATCTGCGACGTGTTCCGCTAGAGCATCCACGAGTTCGGGCACCCCGGCGGCCTCGGGCATCACATCCACACGCAACCCATGTTCGCGCGCTGTCTGGGCTGCCATGGGCCCAATGCACGCGATAATGGTGCGTGCATGGGGTTTGCCCGCGATACCGACCAAGTTCTTCACTGTCGACGAAGACGTGAAGCACACTGCGTCGAAACCGCCGGTCTTTATCATGTCGCGGATCTCCGGGCTGGGGGGCGCCGCGCGTACCGTGCGGTAGGCAACCACATCTTCTACGTCCCAACCTAGGTCGATCAGGCCATCGACCAAGACATCCGTGGCAATATCCGCCCGCGGCAGCAATACTTTGTCCACCATGTCCACATCGGGATCGTAAGCAGGGAATACATCCACCAACCCGGAGGCATTGCGCGCGTTATCTTTCGGCAACAGTTCCGGGATGATACCCAAGTCCAGCACGGATTGTGCAGTCTTGGGACCCACCGCGGCCACGCGGACCCCGGCCAGTGCCCGCGCGTCAAGGCCGAATTCCTGCAGTTTTGCCCACGTGGCTTTCACCGCATTCACGCTGGTGAATACCACCCAGAGGTAGTGCCCATCCACGATGCCCTTGATGGCGCGCTCCATCTGCACGGGCGAGCGCGGTGGCTCCACCGAAATCGTGGGCACCTCCACAGGAATGGCGCCGTGGGAGGCAAGGCGCGCGCTCATGGGTCCAGCCTGGTTCTTGGCGCGGGGCACCAGCACCGTCCAGCCGTATAGCGCGCGGTTTTCCCACCACGAATACTTCGAGCGGTTGCCCACTTCACTGCCGATGGTCACGATCAATTCCGCGGGCAGCTCACCTTCCCGAGCAGCCGGGCCCGAAGCCGCGGCAATGGACTTGAGCGTATCCAGTGTGACATCG
Organism: Corynebacterium auriscanis; assembly: GCF_030408435.1. Taxonomy (NCBI): domain Bacteria; kingdom Bacillati; phylum Actinomycetota; class Actinomycetes; order Mycobacteriales; family Corynebacteriaceae; genus Corynebacterium; species Corynebacterium auriscanis. The sequence goes on from NZ_CP047046.1 coordinate 2,300,742, forward strand.
TAACTGCGCTGTCGGCGAGTGGTGCCGTGCAAGGTCACCGTCGCGGGCGTGGATCCAGCTATACCCCGGGCTTTTAGTTCCGAGGCTATTCCCATGAGGTCGCTAGGGGACGCAGTGAGAATCAATGGCAGGCCAGCGCCGGCCAACTGATCCCAATCGGCGCCTCCGCGCACATCGGCGGTCGTCACGTCCGGGCCCACTCGAATACCGGTGAACGCTGGCACTGCGACTGACCCGGTCATGCCCGGCACTACCTGGAATTCCACTCCGAGGTTCTCTACCTCCTGCAATTCCAGCAACACCCCGGGCGTGCTCAGCGGGTTGCCCGCTACCAAGCGGATGACATCATTACCCGCCTTGGCACACGCGACCATTTGCTGGGCGATGACAGCCGGGTCGGCAGGTGCCATGACATCCGAGGCCTCGGAGGTCTCTGCGGTGTCGGAGGTCTCTGCGGTGTCGGGAACGTCTTCGTCTTCCCCGTCGCTTGCCACTCCGGGTGCGGCAAACACGACCTCCGCGGCCGTGGGCGGTTCCGGGCGTGGAGGACGGCGCCGCGCACCGGCCTCGCGAGCTGCGGCAATGCGCTGTTCCCACTCTTTTTCCGCAGCATCCAACTTGTGCTGTGGCACGGGCACCTTGGCCGCAATGAGGGACTGCACTCCCGTGAGAACGGCTGGGTCCACCCAGGCGTATGCGGTGTGCTCAATAACCTCGCGCGCGCGGACGGTCAGCAATTCCGGGTTACCTGGGCCGGCACCTACGAAGAGCACGCGGCCCTGCTGACCCACAGGGTCCAATCCGGAAACAGTCATGTCGTATGGCTTTCTATTTTCGCTGCTCGTGCTGGATGCACGAGAGTATCTACAAGCTGAGCGGCGGCCGGCTAACCATTCTTTTTTGGTTCCGACGCCACCCCGTGCCACCCCGCCTGCATTACTGAGTGGGGCGCTGGGGATTGTGAAAGAAGTCTTTAAGTGCTTATGAAGAGCTATCTGGCTTCTGCTACTAACGCGCTAGCACCGGCATCTAACAGTGCTGAGCCCAGTGAGCTGCCGGCTTCGAAGGCGCGTTTCAGATAATGATCGCGTTGTTCGAGCGACGGTTTCTCTCGGCCTAGGCCCGCATCGAATGTCACCTTCACACTATCCACTAGCTGTTTGCTTCCGTCCATTCCGAACACGCCGGCAAAAACGGTGAGCTCGGAATAGTCGCTACCCGACCATTCGGAGTGGGCGGCAACGGGGGCGGAACACCCAGCTTCGAGGGTGGCCAGCACCGCGCGTTCAGCGGCAGCCATAACGTGGCTGGGGAGGTGTTCCAGTGGCAGCACGGCTTGCCAGGCTTCTTCATCGTCGGCGCGAACCTCTACGGCCAACGCGCCTTGTGCCGGAGCTGGCATGAGCACGTGCGGATCCAGCGACTCCGCTGCGCGGTCTAACTGCCCCACGCGCTCCAGCCCAGCACGGGCAAGGATGACGGCATCGAGGTCGTTACCCACGCGCCCCATGCGGCTGTCGATATTGCCTCGCAGAGGCAGGATATCTAGATCGGGACGAACTGCGCGCAACTGCGAAACCCGCCGGGGCGCACTGGTTCCGACCTTCGCGCCTTCGGGCAGATCTCCCAGCTCCTTGTTATCCACGCTGACCAGAACCTCGCGTGGGTCCACGCGCTTGGGAACGACAATGCGGAAGCGCTTGTCCGGTGCGGTGGGAAGGTCCTTGAACGAGTGGACCGCTACGTCACATTCTTTGGCTGCCAATGCGTTGCGGAGTGTTTCGGTGAACACCCCCACACCGATTTGAGCAACGGGAATCTGCGAGGCCTGGGAAGCGTCACCCGGGGTGTGCACGATATGCAATTGTGCTTCCCACCCTTGGGCAGTGATCCCGGCTTGGACGTGGCCAGATTGGGTGGTGGCCAGCTGCGACCGGCGAGTGCCGATCAGCAGTGTGCGCTGGCCGGAGAGCTGGGACGCTGCCTGTTCGGTCACCGCGTTATTCTCCGAATCCGCGAGCGGGTTGTTGTTCTGTGACAATGTTTACACCTCACCAGTGTGGTTGCGGGTCGCGGAAATGGCCTTAACCTCGTTGGATACTTCCCGGATCGTCTTTGCGTTCGACTCGTTGACGACGGAACCGGTAGGCAGTTGAAACAGCGCGGCCAGTGCATCGGCATAACTGACCTGTTGCCCGCCGGCCGACAGGCGCTTGGCCTGCACGGTCGGTGTGTGCAGCAGTTTGTCCACGATACGGCGAACTGACTTTTGCACCTCTGCGCGGTGTTCCTGAGACATGCCTTCGGTGTGCTTTTCCAACAGCATCAGCTCTTCAGCCATCACATCGGCAGCCTTCTGGCGCAGAGCCTTGACTGTGGGGATGACCGATTGTGCCCGCTGCTGCTCCAGGAACTCCTCAAGCTCTTGGGCCACCACGAAGCGCGCAGAGTCTTCATCGGCCGCGGACTCTCCCGCCATGGTGGTTAATTCTTCGATGTTGAGGAGAGTCACACCCTCGTGCGCACCCGCCGCTTGCTCGATGTCCCGTGGCATGGACAGGTCCACCAACACGAGCGGGCGGATACGTTCGTCACCACCACGACGGGCCGGCTCCATGGCTTCCCTGACGGCCTCGCCGGTAACCACGCACTCCACAGCTCCGGTGGCGGACACGACGATGTCCACGGAAGCAAGCACATCGGCGATCGCACTAAACGGAACCGCGGACGCGTTCACTCCGGCCTCACGTGCATGGCCGACCAGATTTTCCGCCCGCGACAGGGTTCGGTTCGCGACGGTAATGTGTTCTACTCCCAACTTGCCCAAGTGGGTAGAGGCCAACGAAGCCATGGCTCCCGCACCGATTACTAAGGCGCGCTTGCCCATCAAATCGTCCACCCCACCTGGGGCGAGGTAATCCAGTGCCTTGTCCACTGCGAAAGACACCATGGAAGCACCCGCGGAATCAATCGCAGTTTCCGAGTGCACGCGCTTACCGGTACGTAGTGCCCGTTGGGTTAGGTCGTGCAACGTACGGCCAACCGTGCCGGTTTCCTTCGCATTCTGGTAGGCCCCGCGCAGCTGACCAATGATCTGCTGCTCCCCCATCACCATCGAGTCCAACCCGGATGCCACGTTCAACATGTGCTCCGCGGCGGCGTCAGAATAGTGCACATAAAGGTGTGGCTCCAGTTCCTCGGCAGGAACGGAAGAGAACCGAGAGATGGTCTCGACAACGTGGTCCAAACCGTCGTGGAATGCGTTGGCAACCGTGTAAAACTCCATGCGGTTGCACGTGGACAGCACGAGGGATTCGCTCAACGCATCGGATTCGGTGAGCGCTAGCTGCAGTTTCTGCATGTCTGCATTCGCCACTGAAACCTGTTCCAGCATCATGACCGGGGCGGAGCGGAAGGATAACCCAACGAGCAACACCTGCGCGGACCCTGTCCTGGCGTTACTGACCATGGGTATCTGGACCTCCCTAGAAGAGACTTATTTACGAACGTCTACGGTATCCCTTAACCCACCCCGATGACAAAACGTAGGTGAGGAACTGTTATATGAACGTTCCCTAAGACACCCACCAACCCCCAACCACAGCGGCGACGGAACAAAAAGGTGAGGAACTGTTATATGAACGTTCCCTAAGACACCCACCAACCCCCAACCACAGCGGCGACGCCCACCGACCCCATTTTTACCCCAGCGCCTCCGCAAGCTCATCGTTGTCAACTTCCCAGCACGCGAACTCTTCATCGTCGATCAGCACTACTGGTACACGGTCCCCGAACTCCAATGCCAACTCTCCACCGACGCCCCCCTCATCCACATCCACGACCTCCAGTAGGGCCCCGGCCTCCGCGACCACGGGCGCAATCTGCTCCCGGACCCGCGCGCATGAGCCACATGTTTTGCGGGTCAGGAGCGTAACAGTGCGCAGCCCCGTCATCTCGCGCTGCATGCCACTGTTGCCACTGCCACCTGTATCCATCGAACGTTGCCTCCACTCTTCCCGTATTCGTTTCCCCCGTGAGTCTAGTCCTCTCACGCGACAACCCCTTCTACCCAGATCCGCGTCAGCATGCGAGGCAGCCTGCGGTAAGTTAGGGACTGTGAAATTCGAGCCCCGTCATCTGTATACTGCCGCGGTCGCCCAATACGAACGGACAGAGCAGTCCGCGGGCCGTATTGCACGTGCGATTAATGGCCGCGCGCAGGGGGTTTACCGCGAAATCCTCAGCCGCCGGGTTTTTCCAGCACGTGGGGAAAGCGCACAAAGGGAGGCCGGCGAGGCGTCGGCAAAAATAGCCCTCCAGCCCACCGTCACTGAAACAGACGACCGGTTGGGGCATGCGGCGTGGAAGCATAGCGTGACCCGGGAGCAACTGCAGGGTGGAATCGCCAACGTGGAGGGCGCGGCTGCCGCGGCGCGAGGTCGCCATCATTTGAATGTCCCGGATCCCAACATCCCGCAGGACCCTGGCGCGGCCGCCTTTTTCGATGTGGATAACACGCTAATCCGTGGCGCGTCCATTTTGCTGTTCGCGCGAGGGTTGGCGAAGAGGCGGTTTTTTACGATCGGTCAGATCGTGGGATTCGCATGGAAACAGCTGAAATTCCAGCTGGTGGGCGAAGAGAATGCCGGCGATATTTCTGAGGGTCGCGATCAGGCCTTGGGGTTTGTGAAGGGGCGTGAAGAATCTGAGGTCGTGGCATTGGCCGAGGAAATCTGGGCGGCCACAATTGCCGAACGCATCTTCCCCGGCACCCGAGAACTGGCGGATATGCACCTGCAGGCGGGCCAGCAGGTGTGGCTGGTTTCCGCTACCCCAGTGCAGTTAGCGCAGGTCATTGCCCGCGAACTGGGCTTCACCGGGGCGTTAGGCACCGTCTCCGAAGTGAAGGACGGTAAGTTCACTGGCCGGATGGTCGGCGACCTCCTGCATGGCCCCGGTAAGAAGTATGCGGTGGCTGCGCTTGCCGAGCGCGAGGGCCTAGACCTGCAGCGCTGCACGGCCTATTCCGATTCCGTCAATGACGTACCCCTATTGTCCATGGTGGGGACTGCGGTGACGGTCAACCCGGATTCCGCCCTGCGCTCCGAAGCTAAAAAGCGTGGCTGGGAAGTGCGGGATTATCGCCGCCGCAAGCGCGCATGGCAACGCGTTCGCAACAGCGCATCGTCAGCCAAATCGAGTGCGAAGTACGCCGGCAACCGGGCTCGAATTGAGGCACTCCAGCTGCGGGGTCGCCGGCGGTAGTGGCCTAAGCCAGGAATCCGTACCCGTTGCGAACACGGAAAATCCGCCCTCCTTGGACAAGGTTGAACAAGGTAGGGCGGATACGATCTCCACAGTCCGGCGGAGGTGCCGGCGCGGAGATTACTTTCCGAGCTTCCGTCGCTGAACGCGGGTCCGGCGGAGCATCTTGCGGTGCTTCTTCTTGGACATGCGCTTACGGCGCTTCTTAATGACAGAACCCATAACGGGAACCTCGCTTTTCGTCGCTTCGCTTACAAATCTTCTAACGCGCGGTACCGGCGATTTTGCACCCCTCACCAGCGTTGTTGCCTCCAAGCCACCGAAGCCGGTGAACTTTAGGAGCCACTGGGGAGCGCAAGTTCACGCTTGGTCCGCAGCCACGGTGCCGGGGGCGGTGCCGACACGAATGGTCATTACTTTACCCTGCCCCGCTGGTGAGAACCAAAAACCCCCACCAACTCGGCCGGGACGCCGAGCAAGTGGGGGCTTGGCTAAATAGCGCGGTCTTAGCCGGTCTGGGAAGGTGTGTACACCGATGCACCCAAGTACTCGTTAACTGCGCTTTCACGCACCCGGAAGTTACGGCCAACCTGAACAGCTGGCAGTTCCTCGGAGTGGATCAAACGGTAAACAGTCATCTTCGACACACGCATCAGTTTGGCAACCTCCGCGACGGTCAAAAATGCTCCATTGTCGTTATTAGCCATGTAAATTCACTTTCCTTGCGCTGCCATGCGCTGCAGGCTTCCCCTCCTGCAGGACTTCACACGTCAATCGCTCTTGGCCATAATAACGTGAATGTAGTGACTTGTGTGAGCTCAGGGGGAAATATATGTTTTTGTTACTTCAGAGAACCCCGATGACCTGCGGGGACGCATGTGACCAATGTGATCGTTGCGCCCCCTCCTCCGGGGGTTATACCGGGGTTACCCCAATTCACGGGAACGGTTAGCGCAATCCTCTGCCGCGTGGAAGAAAGCCTTCCGCAGACCGTGTTCCTCCAGGGCGCGCAAGGCTGCGGCGGTGGTTCCACCGGGGCTGGTCACCTTGGCACGCAACTCGGATGGGCCATCACCGCCTTCTTCCTCTTGTCCGCGCACCATCATGGCTGCGGCGCCCTCAATCGTGGAGACCGCCAGCTGCTCCGCCAGTGGTCGCGGTAGGCCTTGTTGCACGCCTGCATCCACGAGCGCTTCAACGGCCAAGAAGAAGTACGCAGGACCGGAGCCAGACACTGCCGTGACTGCATCTAGGTCCTTTTCTTTGACGATGACCGCGGTGCCGACCTTACCCATGATTTCCTGCACGGCCTCTAGGTGATTCTCTTCAGCAAACCGTCCACCGGCCAGCGCACTGGTACCCTTGCCCACCAGCATTGGGGTGTTTGGCATGATGCGCACCACCGGGGTACCAGCGGGAAGGGCCGCCTCCATCGATTCCAGGGTCACACCCGCAGCCACAGAGACAACCACAGTTTCACTATCGTTGTCGTCTAAGGTATCGGCCACCTCTTGGAAGACTGGGACAATAACGTCGGGCTTCACACAGTTAAAGAGGATATCCGCGCCCTCTGCAGCTTCCACTGCCTCCAAAGTGGTGATAACCCCGTATTTATCCTTGAGGTAATCTAGGCGTTTCTGCGCACGGTCAGCAACAACGACCTTCTTCGCGTCTCCTCCGTCGGCAATAATTCCCGACAGGAGTGCTTCACCGATATTTCCGCCACCAATAATTCCAATGTTTGTCATGCACTCCAGCGTGCCAGCCTTCGTGATAGCTCGCCACCGTCGCCCCCTGACGTGCACATAAAAAAGCTGCGCCGGTCGTTTCCAACCAGCGCAGCTTCAGTGCCACTACATGCCCAAAATAAGTCGCGGTCCCACCGTCAGCACCAGACCAACGATGAATGCCAGCAGTAGAATCCACTTGTCCTTGTGACGAAGGATTGCATGCACGATTCCCACTAGGAACAGAGTGACTGCCAAAGCAAGGATGAGAACGATGCCTGCGCCCATCCGGTCCCACAGCATCGAGAATCCGAAGAACACGCCAACGCCGAGCACCACGGCCAGCAGCGCCTGAACGATCATCGCGGGCCAGGAGATGCGGTCGTCTTCATATTCAAGAACCTCGTGCTCCCCGAGCTGGGCCTGCAGCTTACGGACCTCTTCGTTGTCGGGAAGGGGGGCTGAATTGCTCTTCGTTCCGGGCAGTTTTTCTTCTGGCAGCTTCTTTTCTTTCGACGCCACACGCTCCCGTGCCTCCGCCGGGACCTTCCCCTCTGTCTTCGCGCCAGGCTTCGAAGCCGCACCAGCACCCGCGGCCGCAACACCTGCAGCAGGGCGCGGTGCCTTAGTTGCGGTACCCGTCTGTGGAGCCTCGACAGGCTTCTCTGCAACCTTGGCCGCTGGTTTCTCGGCAGGCTTCTCGGCAACCTTGGCCGCAGGTTTCTCTGCAACCTTGGTCACTGGCTTCTCAGCAGGCTTCTCCGCAACCCTAGCCGCAGGTTTCTCGACAAGCTTCTCAGCAACCCTGGCCGCTGGCTTCTCGGCAGGCTTCTCAACAACCTTGGCCGCTGGTTTCTCGGCAGGCTTCTCAGCAAGCTTGGCCGCTGCCTTTTCAGCAGGCTTTTCCGCCCCCTCTTCCCCTTCAAGATGCTCATCTTTGACAACAGGGATGTTGCCAGTCAATTCAGCAACAGAAACACCGCCATGCTCCAAGCTGCGACGACGGCGGCGCGGACGATCGGCTTCGCCGTCCTTCGGAGTGCGGCCGCTCCTCGCCAAAAGCTCAGCGACGGTCAGCTTTTCGCTCATCCCTTTTGTCCCATCATTGTCTAAAGCTCAACCTACAGTTCAGATATGTTACCCGTTGCCCCCTAGAACGCACGAAAACGCGCCGGGCGGCAACCACCTACAAGGAAGCTACCGCAGCAGCTCTTCCTGATCAGTGTGATAGAAAATCACACCCTCGCGCAGCGCCCAGGGGCAAATATGCAGCGAATCGATCTCCAGCTTGCGCAGCGCCGCCTCTGCGACCAGCGCACCCGCAACGACCTGGTGAGAGCGGTCGGAACTCACACCCTCCAGCTCAGCTCGGTCCGCCGCAGTCATACGCGAAATGAACGCAATCAACTGGCGCAGACCCGCCTGAGTCAAGGTCCTCTTCACTCGCGGGCCTGCCGACGAAGGCGCAGCACCAGTCAGTCGAGCCAGCATCCTGAACGTCTTGGACGTACCCACAGCCAAATCGATCGGTCCAGCACCCAAGAGCCTCTCTACAGGCACTTCCAGCTCGGCGTCGATATATTCCCGAAGCTCAGAGACGGCCTTCCGCGACGGCGGGTCCGTCTCAAACCACTGCCGGGTCAATCGGCCGGCACCCAAATCCAAGCTGCACGCGACATCCGGGTTCTCATCCACTCCAACGGACATCTCCAACGATCCGCCACCAATATCTAGGTCGCAAATCCGCCCCGCCGACCAGCCGTACCAGCGTCGCACCGCCAGGAACGTCAACCGCGCTTCTTCCTCACCAGTCAGGATCCGCAGGCGGACCCCAGTCTCATCCTCGACGGTATCTAACACGTCCTCGGAATTGGATGCAGACCGGATCGCCGACGTTGCAAAAGGCAGCATCTGCTCGCACCGGAACTGCTCGGACATTTCCTTCGCCAGAGCAACCCCGGTCACGAGCTTATCCACGCCCTTGTCGTTGATGTTTCCCTTCTTATCCAGGTACTCCACCAGACGCATGGGAGTTTTCCAGTTACTCATCGGGGTTGGCGGGCCACCGCGGTGGGCGTCCACCACCACGAGGTGGACCGTATTACTGCCAACATCAAGCACACCTAATCGCACCCCTTTACAGTAACGCGTCTACGGTGAATATCGTGAGTGGAACATCGAACTCTTCTGCCCCGTGGCCGTCGCCTACTATCTTTTCTATGTCGACGCCCCCTTCTTCCCCAGCCCCCAATACCCCTCTGGCCAGCGGTTTCCCCGATGGAACCAAAGCGGATTTGTCCGTGCAGGCGGGTCAGGAATTGCCGGTAGATTTCTCGCGCGAATGGCTTGAATATCTCGACCCAGAAGATTCAGAGCACATCATTCAGATCGATCTGACATGGATGCTGTCAACATACCGGTGCCATTTCGGGACCAGTGCATGCCGTGGCATCGATTCTTCGAATCCCGATGCGGGCTGCTGCGGTCACGGCGCGTTCCTCACCGACGACGATGACCGCGAGGCACTCAAGACCGTTGCCGAGGCCCTCACTGATGAAGACTGGCAGCTGCGCCGGTGGTGTTTGAACCGGACTGAGCGCGGTGATGGTTCCGTTGGCGATATTGCCGACCTCGAACCCTGGTTGGAGTGGGACGAACTAGAAAACGACGAGGGTGACATGGAACCCGCGCTCAAGACCATCACCTCAAACGGGGCTTGCGTGTTCGCCAACCGCTCCGATTTCGACGGCAACAAGGGTTGCGCGCTCCACGGGTGGGCGTTGAACAACGATGTCCCGTTGACCGTCGCCAAGCCTGAAGTCTGCTGGCAGCTCCCCCTGCGGCGCCTCGAGGCCTGGGAAACCCGTCCCGACGGCCGCGAGCAGCTGCGCACCACGATTACCGAATACAACCGTCGTGGCTGGGGGGACGGGGGCGAGGACTTCGATTGGTACTGCACGACCGACCCCAACTGTCACGTTGTGGATACCCCGACTGCCGATTCCCCCGCGATCTGGTCCACTCACCGGGACGAGCTGATTGAGCTGATCGGTGAGTCCTCCTATGAAGTGCTCGCCGATCACTGCCGCCAGCGCGAAGCGATGGCGAGGGTCTCCCCCAGCGGGTTTCCACTTCTTGCTATACACCCCGCGACGGCGGTCGCAGCTGGGCGTCGGGAAGAAAAGAAGAACTAGCCCTCGAACTTGTAACCCAGCCCTCGCACCGTAAGCAACAGCTGCGGGCGAGACGGGTGGCGCTCGATCTTGGAGCGTAGACGCTTGATGTGGACGTCGAGAGTCTTCGTATCACCCACATAGTCCACGCCCCACACGCGGTCGATCAACTGCCCGCGAGTCAGAACCCGACCAGAATTCCGCATGAGGTATTCCAGCAAGTCGAACTCCTTGAGTGGCATGGGAACGGGCTCACCATCCACGGTGACGATGTGCCGCTCCACGTCCATGACCACGCGATCCTCACGCAAGATCTGACCGTCATCGAACTGCTCGGGCTGCTCCTGCTCCCCACCTCGGCGTAGCACCGCGCGAATACGGGCGATGAGCTCCCGGGCGGAGTATGGCTTGGTGACGTAATCATCCGCCCCCAGCTCCAAGCCCACCACTTTGTCGATTTCACTATCCCGGGCGGTGACCATGATCACGGGCACAGAGGATGTCTGCCGCAGCTGACGACAGACCTCGGTGCCGGACATCCCCGGCAACATGAGGTCCAAGAGAACAATGTCGATATTCTCAGCGGCGAACGTATCTAGCGCCGTCGGGCCGTCAGCCGCCACATGAACCTCAAAACCCTCCTTCTTCAAAAGGAACGCCAAGGGCTCGGCCAAAGACTCTTCGTCTTCAACTATCAATACGCTCGTCACGATGCGAAACTGACCTTCCACAAGTTGCGGGTTTACCTGCTGTGAATGTTACCGTCATCGCACGTTTCGTGCGCGGTAACCAGCACACGGGGTAGACGGGGCTCTAGGAATCCTTTTCTGCGTGCAATTGTCGCTGCGATTGTGGCTGCGATTCTATTTCCGACGCCTCGTCCTCCACCAGGATCTGCTTCATCTTTGGAACCACGGGTTCCTCGGGAACGGAGCGCCCGGTGCTGGCCTTGATCTCGTCGTAAGCCGGCAACTCGAGAGCAAACGTGGAGCCGGTACCAGGCCGGGACCACAACGTCACGCGGCCACCATGATTAGCCATGACGTGCTTGACGATCGCTAGGCCCAACCCGGTGCCGCCCGTGTTGCGGGAGCGGGCTTTATCCACGCGGAAGAAGCGCTCGAACACGCGCTTTTGATCTTCCTGCGAGATGCCGATCCCCCTGTCGGTAACTCGGATGATGACGTTGCCATCCACGACTTCGCGCGAGATGGAAACCGGGGTGGATTCGGGCGAGTAGTTAATGGCGTTCGTGATCAGGTTAGTGACGCTGGTGACAAGCAGACTTTGATCACCTCGGACCATCGCGCCACTCTTGTCGTCAGTTTTCAACTCGATGCCCACGGCCTCGGCGGACATGCGCGAGCGGTCGATGGCCTCGTCGATAATCTTGTCCACACTGAGGATATCCGGATCCGGCAGCGATTCCGCGCCTTGAAGCTTGGAAAGGCTGATGAGTTCGGTGATCATCTGGTTCATACGGGCGACCTCGGCATGGAGTTTTCCGCCAAAGTACTCGACGGCTTCCGAGTCGTCCTTGACTTCCATCATCGTCTCCACCAACAAGCTGATGGCGCCGACGGGTGTTTTAAGTTCGTGGGAGACGTTGGCCACGAAGTCACGGCGCGCGGACTCCATGCGAACGTGTTCGGAATCGTCCGTAGCGTAGATCACCACAAAGCGGTCATCCACCAAAGACAGAAGCTGAACTTGTCCTGCCACGGCGATCACCGGGCGATCGCTACGGCGCGGCGGGGGTAGGAAGTTTACCTCGCGTGGTTCATGGTCTCCGAGCACTTTCTCAACCACGCTCCATACTGCGGAGTTCAGGGCGCGCTCGTGAACCAAGCCCAGCTCGTGCGCGCTCGGGTTGGACAGCACAACCTTGCGGCGCTTATCCACGACAGCCACGGCCGTTGGCGCCGACTGAATCGCGTAGTGGAGCACTTGGGACACCGTGGACACGCGGTCCCCCTGCAGCTCATGGCGGGTCCGAACATTGCGGCGCGCCTTAATGTTCTTGCGGTACGCCCACATGGCAAAGAGGCCAATGGCGATGCCACAGACTAGTCCGCCAAGGCTTCCTGCGATTAGCTCAGCGCTCACTGATTACTTACAACTATCGCTGACGGCAACTACTTGTTCTCGCCCTGCGCCGCTACGGCAGCAGCGCCTGCAGCCGCAGCTTCTGGATCCAGGTAGTTACCGCCTGGGTTGAGGACGTTGCCATCGGCGTCGGTGAAGTAAACCAGCGGGATACCGGTTGGGATGTTCAGTCCGGCGATGTCTTCGTCGCTGATGTTGTCCAAGTGCTTGACCAAGGCGCGTAGGGAGTTACCGTGGGCGGCAATCAGCACAGTCTCACCGTTGGCGAGACGAGGTTCAATCTCCTCTTGGTAATAAGGAATGAAGCGCTTGACCACGTCTAGCAGGCACTCGGTCCGCGGGATCTCGTTGAGGCTGGAGTAGCGCGGGTCGTTGGTCTGCGCGTACTCGTTGTCCAGTTCAATCGCCGGTGGTGGGGTGTCGTACGAACGGCGCCAGCTCATGAACTGGTCTTCGCCGTACTTTTCCTTGGTCTCGGCCTTGTTCAGTCCCTGCAGAGCGCCGTAGTGACGTTCGTTTAGGCGCCAATCGCGGATCACAGGGATCCAGTGGCGGTCGGCGGCATCCAGGGCGAGGGCAGCGGTCGTGATCGCGCGACGCAACAGGGAGGTGTACAGCACCTCAGGCTCGAGACCCGCTTCCTTCAGCATCTCGCCACCACGGACGGCTTCCTGCCGGCCTTTCTCGGTGAGCGCAACGTCGACCCAACCAGTGAACTGGTTGGAAGCGTTCCACTCGGATTGACCGTGTCGCAGCAGAATAAGGGTGCCACGAGCTTCGGATGGCTTCTTCAGGGAGGTTTGCTCAGTCATAGTTCTATATTGCCACAGCTGAATCCCCGTAGCGTGCGGTATCGCTACAGGTTACGGCTGGGGTTTCTCGCCTTCGGATTTGTCTTCTTGGGGTTCGTCGTCTTGGCGTTTGTCTTCTTGGGGTTTCTCGTCAGGCTCATCCTCACGCGGGTTATGGATATTCGACGCCAACTTGGATCCCGGCGGCGGCGCCAGCAAGCTGACTTCAGCTTCACTGGGTTTAAGGTGCGCGAATGCCGCTAAGTTAAACGTCGGCTCTCCACGCGATAACCGCCAAGCCCATTCATGACGAATGGACGAAGCAAAACCGCGCTCTAGGATGCGGTTGAAGTCCGCGTCCGCGCGCTCTAATACCTGTCCCAGAATGCGCTGAATATCGTCGGCCGTCGTCGAATCAGGAAATTGCCCCACCAGGTAGATATCGTTGTTGTGGTCTAGGGTGTAGTGCACACCGAGGCTGCGCCGGTTTGCTTGGAGCAGAAGTTTATATACTTCCTCGTGCGCTTCCTCCACTTTGCGGCAGATGAAAGCCTCGACGCGGAACGTCCCCTGCTGCGGAATGAAGATGCAGTTGGTTTTGAGGCGCTTCTCGCCTGGCAAAACCACAACCACGTTGTCTTCGTGTTCCTGGTACTCCACCTGAGCTTGGTCGAGCAATGTGCAGATACCTTTGCGATCCATACTCCTAACGCTACCTAAATTAGGCAGGTTACTGTCAGCGCAGGTAATTCATCCCCCTTGCGCTCTCCGTGGGCCATCTCTTTATCCCCCGCTTCGTTCCCTTAGAATGGTGGCTCGTCTCCCAAGTTCCGTTGTCGGCGCCTGCGGTTGTATTCCGCCAGGGCCAGAGTGCGCCGCACCGCTCGGTGGCGGAAGGTCTCACGACCGAGTGGACCATTCGGCGCCGTCATGACTATGTGGCCATCGCCCTGACTTGTCCAGGTTTCGATGCCGTCTTGGTCAATAGACACGTCCCACGCGCCGGTTGTCTTTGCGTTGTGATGCTTCGCGCAAAGACAATGCAAATTCGACGTATCCGTCGCACCCCCTTCACTAGGTCTTTCGTGGTTGTATCGCTGTACATGGTCAAGCTGGCATTTGTGCGCTGGCACCTCGCACCCGGGAAATCGACACGTCCCGTCCCTCCCCTCGACACTAGCCCGCACGATTGGAGTTGGAGAGTACCCCTCGTTGCTTGCTTTACCCGGCGCTTGGATGTGTGTCACTCGCTTCAGCCATTCCTCGGTCGCCATAGATCCAAGCCATCCTCCGGCGGCCCAGATCTTGGAGTCTGGCAAATCCACTCGGCGGTACAAGTTCAGGTGGATTTCGGCCTTCGTCTCCCCGCGAATCAGCTTCATCAACGCCTCCGCCCGGGAGCAGTTTTCCTTCGCCCGCACGTTGTCTAGTGCCGCGGTCATTTCAGCCGCTTCTAATTTAGGCATACTCAAGAAGAATTCAGTGGTTTCATCCGGTCGGTCGTCTATATCCAATCGCAGCGCCGGCCCGTCACTTCCCTGTGGCTTCTCTCTCGGCAGCGGGTCTTCGTTCGGATCTTTCGGCCGCGCGGAAGGTTCATGTTGCTCGACTATTTCTCTTATCCGACGCCGAATCGTCCCCGTCCCAAGCATTCCCTGACTGTTCACAGTGGGTGAGATCGCCTCGCGTACAAGTGGCTCGATGAGTGAAGCCACTTCATCACTCACGGCTGCCAACCCCTCCGAAACTATCCGCCAGATATCCAAGGAATAAGCTCCCGATTCCCCCAGTTCTACGAGGGAAGGAAATCTCTCAAATGTGAGTCCGATCTCGATCAAAGTGAGAGCACGAAATTCCGGCAGCCCGAGCCTGACAGACAATCGCGTTTGCACGTCCGATACGCAATCGTCCATATCCGGCGTACACGATCGAGCCAGGCGCACATGCGCCCGATTGATTTCACACATCGATGCGCTCAGTGCATCTGCGGGATCGGTCACTCGCCAGCTGGGAACCGGGCCGGAACGTGCGAACTCACCAGCCGAGCCGTCTTGCTCGCAAGGCGGACCAACGGGCTCGCCGAAAAGATCCGTGGGCCGGCCGGTTGGAACGGGGTTGTCGGGTGAACTGGTTTGGTGCGGTTCGCTAGATGAACTGGGTTGAGTGGGGGTGTTAGGTGGGTCTGTCTGGCCTGGTTGTTGTCGCTGGTGCGGTTGGCGGTCTTCTGGTTCTTCGTAGGGCTGAGTGGGCTGGTCGAACATCGTTTTCCTCCCCGGCGCGGAAATCCCCATCCACGCTGATAAAGCGTTCGCGGTTTTTAGCTGCTGTTTTCGTTTATTCGTTCCTGGCCAAGCTTTGGCGTTCTACCTGCACTGTTTCCTGGCCAAGCTCTAGCGTTCTACCTGCACTGTTTCCTGGCCAAGCTCTAGTGTTCTACCTGCACTGTTTCCTGATCGGGCTCTAGGTTTCAACACCTGCTACCACTATAAAGTCAGCGCCAGACATCCCCTCTGACAAAAGTTTAGAAAATCGAACATACACTGTGAAACAATGCAAATCCCAGTCAAAACTCAAGCCAGAAGGCGCTAATTTGTAGGCGCCAGCCAGAGGGCGCGAGCCGGTCGGCCTCAGGCAGCCAGCCCCAACCAGAGAGCACTAACCAAAAGGCCCCAGGCAGTCGGCCCCAACCAGAGAGCACTAACCAGAAAGCCCCAGCCAGTCGGCACTACCCCTCGCCCTGCTGCCAGCCCCCTCCGGGCTGCCCCTCTACAAGGCCCCTACCCCTCCGGGTGGCGCTCCCCGCCGAATCCCGCGGGTGGCAGATTTTCGTAGATCTCCTTCAAACGAGCCGAAGATACCGCCCAACTAAACTTCGCGGCGTGCTGCGGCGCGTACTCGCCCATCTTGATGCGCCGGGAATCGTCCGTCACCAGCTCGCCTAGGGCGTCGGCCCACTGGGAAACCTCGCGCCCATCCACCAGTAAGCCAGACCTGCCGTCATCCACAGCGATAGGCAGCCCACCGATCCGCGTTGCGACGACCGGAGTACCACACGCCTGCGCTTCCAGTGCGACCAGCCCAAACGATTCATTTGAACTCGGCACCGCAATGATATCGGCCGCTTGGTAGACGGACACCAGTTCCTCCGGGGGGCGAGGGGCGAGGAACCGCACATAACAACTAATACCCAGCTCAATCGCCAGCTCTTTCAGCTCCGCCAAGCTATTACCGTTGGACCCCGACGACCCCCCACAAATAACCACACTCACCAACTCGTCCGGATGGCGCTTCACTACTTCGGCCACCGCACGCAGCAACAAGTGTGGGCCTTTAAACTTTTGTAGACGCCCCACAAACCCAATGACTTTCGCCCTCAGCGGGATACCCAACTCTCGCCGACTGCGTTCGGTGGCACGATCCGAGCCGGGAGTGAAGTGCTCTACGTCCGCCCCAGGGGCGACCACGCCGATGGAGCACGTGGAGGCGTCGTACCCTGCAACAAGATCCGCCACCTCAGCTTCGGTGTTAACGATGAGCAAATCGGCGTTATCCACAATCTGTTGCTCGCAAATACGCCGCGTTTCCGGCTCGCGAACGTCATCCTCGGCCAGGGAGTTATTCTTCACGGCAGCCAACGTATGCGCCGTGTGCACCCATGGAATCTGCCACAGATCCCGAAGCAGCCAACCGACCTGACCCGATAGCCAGTAATGAGAATGGATGAGGTGGTAGGTGATCCCGTGCTCCTTCGCGAATGTCCACACAGAGCCGGTAAAGGCCGCCAACTGTGTGGGCAAATCCTCTTTGCGTAACCCCTCGTAAGGGCCGGCCACGCAATTGATAACGCGAAAACCCGGCGCAACGCGCACAACTTCCCCTTGCAGCGGGCGCGTGGCCCGAGTGAACACATCGACTTCCACCCCGAGGGCCGCCAACTGCATGGCGCTGTTGCGAATATAAACATTCATCCCCCCGGCATCACCCACACCGGGCTGTTCTAAGGGAGAGGTGTGCATTGAAATCATCGCCACGCGCATGACCGCTATTGTAGAACGCCCGTCGCAGCGAAGCCCCACCGCAGTGTGCCCCTTTCGCACTGTTTTACACCCCCTTTGCACGAATTATTGGATTCCGCGTGGAATTCGTATTTGTTTCGTTAGGCTTAGTTCAATGCAACCCCAGCCCATTAACTCGCACCAGCGGGTTTTACTGCGTAGTGAAGGACTGAAACGATGACAAACCCCACCGAAACCCCCGGATCCGGACCGGCTGCCCACGCCCCCGAAGGCACGGCTTGGAAGGAGAAGCCCTACCTGAAGTACTACGCAGACTGGACCCCCCACAGCCTGGAGTACAACAACGATTCCCTGCTCGACATGCTCGATCGCACGGTGGATGCCAACCAAGACAAGACAATCATCGAGTTCTTTGGCGCATCCACCACGTACGGGGAATTCCGGGACCAAGTCAACTCCGTCGCAGCCGGTTTACGTGAGCTGGGTGTTCGCAAGGGCGATCGCGTCGCTATGGTACTGCCGAACTGCCCGCAGGCACTGATCTCCTTCTTCGCAATCCAGCGCTTGGGCGGTGTGGTGGCAACGCACAACCCGCTGTACACCGCACGGGAACTGGAAGGCCCCTTCAAGGATCACGCGGCAAAGATCGTGATCGCATGGGACAAGGTCGCTCCCCTGTGTCAACAGCTGGTGGGGAAAACACCGCTGGAGAAAGTCATTTCCGTCAACATGATCGAGGCGATGCCACTGGTCAAGCGCCTTGCACTGAAGCTGCCGATCAAAGCTATCCGCGAGAAGCGTGACCAGTTACACGCTCCCGCGAACGGCACCATTCCTTTCAGCAAGTTGCTGGATAAGAGCTTCGGTGGCAATGGTTCAAACGTACGCACCGCCGATGGTGTGGACGGCAGCTGGCCAGCCGTGATCATGTTCACCTCTGGCACTACCGGCAAGCCCAAGGGTGCGCAGCTAACGCATGGCAACATCATGGCAAACGTTGTCCAGGGCTTGGCTTGGGTTAAGGACTTGGGGGCGTCGGGCCAAGAAAAGTACCTAGCTGCCCTGCCTCTATTCCACATCTACGGGCTGACGTTGACCGCTGCGCTGGGCGTGGCCACCGCCGGCAAGCTGGTATTGCTGCCGAAGCCCGAAATCCCTCTCATCGTGGATCAGCTCAATAAGGAGCTGCCCACGTACATGCCAGGCGTACCCCCGCTGTACGACAAGATCATGGAAGCCGCAGACGAGCACGACATCGATCTGCGCGGCATCAGCAATGCGCTGTCAGGCGCGGCTCCCCTACCCGTTGCGACCACCCAACGCTGGGAAAAGAAGACCGGCGGAAAGATCGTGGAAGGTTACGGTCTCACCGAAACTTCCCCCATCATTGTGGCAAACCCCATCACGCCTGACCGCCGCGCGGGTTTCATCGGTATTCCATTCCCAGATACCGAGCTGCGTGTAGCTGACCCCGACGATCTGTCCCGCACCATGCCCGATGGTGAGGCTGGCGAGCTGCTAGTTCGTGGCCCGCAGGTCTTCGACGGCTACATCAACATCCCAGACGAGGATCAACCGTTCTTCGAGGATTGGTTCTGTACTGGGGACATGGCCGTGATGGAGGAAGACGGTTTCATCCGAATCGTCTCGCGTATCAAGGAAATGATCATCACCGGCGGGTTCAACATTTACCCTGCTGAGGTGGAGGAATTCCTCGAGGAGCACGAGCAGATCCAAAAGGCCGGTGTGGTCGGTTTACCACTCGACGATGGCTCGGAGGAGGTCGTTGCTGCGGTAGTTCTGGCCCCTGGGGTTCAGGAATCTGATTTCGACGCCGACAAGGTCCGCGAATGGGCCCGTGAAGGCCTCACGCGATACAAGGTGCCACGTCGCTACTTTGTCATTGACGAAATGCCGGCCGACTTGATCGGTAAGATCCGTCGCCGCGAGGTGAAGGATCTGGTGCTGGAGATTGAGGGCAAGAAGTAGATAGCCCAGAGAAGCTATCCGGGAAGTACCTAGGCCTTGCCCGTACGCTCCCGGTGAGCGCACCCTGGCCAACAGCAAGGGCGCCGCATGCCTTCTTCTAGTTCCTCCCGGGTTCGGCGAATACGCCGAGCTCGGGTTTCCGCTTTCTTAGCGCTGGTCACCCAGCAGATGAATTCATTGCGACCCAGTGGGGTAAGGTTCTGCCACAACTCGAGCGTAGCGGGTTCGGCCCGCAAGGCTTCCCCAAGGTCAGCGGGCAAAGCGTGCACAACGCCACCGGCCACACCTTCCCAGTCCACGACAGCCGGTGGGGTTAAAAAGTCGGTCATGTTGGTTCTCCGATTCTCCTTGGATCTGTTTTCGCAAGTAGTGCTCATTCCACCGTGGCGGGCCACATCAGATGGTTGCTCCCAGCCACATCAGAAGGTTAGTCCCAGCCACATCAGATGGTTAGTCCCAGCCAAATCGGCTCAGGTTCGAGCTCTACTCCAAAAGCCTCCCACACCCCATTGCGCACAGCGCGGGCCAGTTGGACAATATCCGCGCTGGTGGCCCCGCCACGATTAGTGAGGGCCAGAGTGTGTTTGGTGGATAGCGAGGCCACAGTATTACCCTCCACGTGCCATCCCTTCGAAAACCCCGCGCGTTCGATCAACCATGCGGCGGAGAACTTGTAACGCTCGACAGGATTCTCCTCGGGGCTCCTTTCGAGGCTCCTTTCGAGGGTCCCCTCGAGACTCTCGGATGAAGTCGGAGCACAAAGGCTGCGTGTAGTTGCCCTACCCTTATCCGCATTATCCCCAACCGCACTGCGCCCCGCGGAATAAACGGGCATGGAATCGGCTTCCTCGTCGCCACATCGCTGCCGGACCGCGGCAATAACCGCATCCCGGGCTGCCTCGCCTTCCACGATGGGGTTAGTGAAAAACGATCCTGCAGACCACGTGTCGTGATCTTCCGGATCTAAAACCATGCCCTTACCTGCGCGCAGCTGCAGCACCGCCTCGCGCACCTCGGCGACTGGACGCCGTGCATCGGCGGTGGCCTCTTCCGCAGTAACGCCCACACGACGAGCAAGCTCTCCGAAACGCAGCGCGGTTGACAAGCCATCCGTACGCAGCTGGAACTCCACGGCGGTGACCACTCCACGGTTAGTGAATTTCAGATTGGAATAGCGATACGCCAAGTCTAAGGCCTCCGGCTGCACCCACTCCCACGTCTTCGCCTCGCGGTCATACAGCTGCACCCGCTTGAGAACCTGCGAGACTTCAGCACCATATGCCCCGACATTCTGAACCGGCGTAGCACCCACCGAACCGGGAATGCCACTAAGGCACTCCAACCCGCCCAGTCCGGCAGCAACGGTCGCTGCTACTAACTGGTCCCACTCCACGCCGGCGTACGCCCGGACAAGCCCAGTGGATTTGTCGATGGCAACATGCCCCTCGGCAGCACCGTGATTCCAAACAGCAGCGTGGGAACCGTTTTCAGGAGAATCCGAGGTTGTCACCCAAACAACGACTAGATCGGAAACCTGCGGACCATCCCCCACCACCAGGTTCGATCCCCCACCCACGACAATAAGCGGAGTGCGGGTGGCGTCGAGTTCAGAAACCACCCAACGTAAAGCCTCGGGCGAGAGGCATTTGATAACACCAGCGGGCCGACCACCGATGCGAAGGGTGGTGAGCTCGGCAAATGTCGTGTCTACCGCCTCAATGTCAGCAGATTGTGCACAGGCCACGAGGTCTTTAGCGATGGTCTTTAGCTCAGTATCCGAATTCGTCACTCTTATAAAGGTAGTCTGTTGTCATGACTACTCACAGTGAGAACACTGCAACTATCAACGCACCAATTGAAAAGGTCTACGAGGCCCTGTCCTCGAAGGCGTACTGGGACTACGAAGCCGAGAAGATCGGCGACGAACCTGGCGAAGTAAATTCCTTCACCCCCGACCCAATCGAGGTCGTACTGTTTGAGCTGCTTCCAAAGGCCGCTCTACCAGAGGCCGTACGCGCCATGGTTTCGCAGGACCTGAAGCTGAAGCGCGCAGTAAAGTTCGGCCCACTTGCCGAGGAAACCACCACAGGCGAGATGCACGCAGAGATCAAGGGTGCTCCCGTTACCTTCGATTCCGAGGTCAAGCTGACCGGTGCAGGCGAAACTACCACCCTGAACGCAGATTCCACCGTAGATGTGAAAATCCCCATGATGGGTGCCGTTCTGGAGCCCAAGGTTGCCGAGTGGTTGGAAGATTTCCTGACCCGCGAGGCCGGCCTGCTCGAAGCTTGGATTAACGAGAACCTGTAAATCTAAATCTTCGATGGGAACTTCCCTAACCATGTGGAGAAATCCACCTGTTTAGGGAAAACTAGTTTGGGTGAATACACCGCAACAGCCTTACTCAAACCCACAGCCGTCGTGGGGTGGGCAACCCACACAGGACGCGCAGTCCTCGTGGAACGCCCAGCCCCAACCCCAGAAGAAGTCCAAGAAGGGCCTAACAATCCTTCTGAGCATCTTGGTAGTTCTTCTGCTCCTCATCGCCCTAGCAGAATTCGGCCTACGCGCTTACGTCAAGGGGCAAATCGTAGATGGCGTGAAGCAGCAAGCGGCACAGTCCAACACCGCTATTACCAGCGACCCGAAGGTCAGCTTTGGATCCAGTTCTCTTCTGCTCGGAGCACTGGGAGGCAACATTAAGCAGGTGGACATCACAATCCCCTCCAGTCTCAAGATCTCTCATCCAAACGGTGATCAGGGCACACCGCAGGTCGATGGCAACCCAGAAGTGCACATCCTTGCCAAGGGAATCAAGGGCAAATCTGAATCGGATATGCGTGCAAGCGATTTGACCATGCAATCCGAGATTCCTACCGAATTGATGCTGGCCCAAGCTCAGAAAAACCAATCGCAAAGCTCGTCGAGTTCCAACAACGCCCTGGCAGGTATGTTCACGCTCACCGGCATTAAAACCGATCCGGAGTCCGGAGTACTGGACTTCGAGATCGGCGGCGGCCTAGCGAAACTCTCGATGAAACCCAAGGCGGAAAATGGCAATCTGACCATGGACGTTGAAGGTGGAAAAGTGCTGGGGTTCGACTTGCCCGAAACGATTGTTAACTCGATTCGTGACTCCCTCACCAAGCAATCCCAAGGCGGGATGATTGAAGGCATGGACGTCACGGACGTCAAGGTCACCGAGCGTGGTATGGAAATACACATGCACGGTACAGATGTCGACCTGGCCAAGGTCGGAGGCCAGGGTGCGACAACGGATCAAGGTGGCGGCGATCAGGGGGGCAGTGGTGGCAGCAGTGGCAGCGACAGCAACCAAGACGAAAACCCCGTTCAACCAGATCGCCCGTACGGCTCTAGCGGTGGGGGCTACGGTTCCAGCCGGGCTGCTTAACGCCCTCGAGGATAGCCGGCGCAGCCGAGACCCCCAAGCGGGTAGCTCCCGCTGCGATCATGGCAACAGCGCTATCCCAGTCGCGAATTCCGCCCGAAGCCTTTAACCCAACCAATCCTTGGGCTTGCATGACCTCATCGGGCATCCCTAACGGAGCTTGGCATTTCATAGCCTGTAGTTCCTGGGCCATGATCTTCACAGCCTCCACGGTGGCGCCACCCGCAGGGTGGAACCCCGTGGAGGTTTTAACGTAATCAGCGCCAGCGTTGACCGCCGCGCGCACCGCCACGCGCAATTGCTGCTCCGTAAGCGCAGCACTCTCCAGAATCACCTTGAGCACAACCGGCCGCGGGATCGCCTCGCGTATAGTCATCAGCTCACTCAGCAACGCGTTCGAATCCTCGGCGATGGCTGCCGCCACATCAATGACAACGTCCACCTCATCAGCACCACACTGCACCGCTAGGCGCGCCTCGGTGGCTTTAATCAAGCTAGCGTGCTTACCGCTGGGGAAACCCGCTACGGTTGCGATACGAATGGGAGCCGCATCGCCCTCAGTCCCCGCACGCCCCGCGAGAGGCAGCATCGACGGGGACACACAGACGGCCATGCACTTCAGGCGCGTGGCGGCGTCGATAAGAGAAGCAACATCATGGCGCGTAGCCTCCGGCTTTAACAGCGTGTAATCCAGAAGTCCAGCGACAAAGTCCCGAGTGAGATTGGATGTGTCGATCACCACGAACCACCCGCATTGCCCAAGGCATCGTTCACACCCGGGCGCACGTCCTGCCAGTAAATGCCCACAATGACCGCGGCGATGATCCACAACATGTCGAAATTGACGAATAGCGCAAGCACGGACAAAGCCGTGGCGCCACCCATGAGCATCAACCAGTTCTGCTTCTGGCGGTCAATGACCGTGAAAGCATCTTCGCGCGTGCCGACTGCAGTGACCAGCCCGACGATCGAAAGAATCAACACAATCGCAATGATGACCAAGTAGATCCATCGGATGCCTGCTGCTATTGCCCAAATCGCCGTCATGACGGTTATGATACCGCGAAGATCAACTCAGTCAGAGTGTAAATCGCCAGTCCGGCCAAAGCGCCCACGACAGTGCCGTTAACGCGAATGAACTGCAGGTCCTTACCCACCATCAATTCGATGCGGTCGGAAGCCTCTTCCGCGTCCCACCGTTCCACGGTTTCACCAATAACACCCGTGACCTTATCCACGTGGTTTTCCGCCACATAGCTGGCTACGCGCACGATCCCGTCCTCCAGGCGGGCGGCCCATTCAGGATCGCTGCGCAGCTTATCGGCGGCCTCACGCAGCCATTCGGCAATCTTGACCCGCAGCACGGAGTGCTCGTCGCGGGCCATGTCCGTCAGCGTAACCCGCGCGCCTTCCCAGAGCTTCCCCGGAAGCGCCTGCACTGGTCCGGACGTCATGACTTCGCTCTTGAACTTCTCTATTCGTTCGATCATCTTCGGATCGTGCTGTAGGTCTTTCGCCAACGTGGCAATGAATTTCCGCAGCTCCCGGCGGGCATCGTGGTCCGGGTTGTGGCGCACATCGTGCGTGAACCCGACCAGCTCCGTGTACACCTTCGACCCCACCAGGTCTCGAATGAACCGCGGTGCCCAGGTGGGGGTGCGCTCGTCGATAAGGCGCACCACAAAATCCTCACTGTTGTGCGCACGATCGTCCATCCATACCACCACGGCGTCGACGATGGGCTCAGTCCGGCCCTCTTCGATCAGCTGCTCCAGCCCTCGGCCCAGCGGTGGCGCCCACATCGGCTCGTTGAGCTTGTCCACCACCACCGCCCGCAACACGTGCTCGGCCATCGCCGGATCGATATCATTGACCGCCCGATCCACCACATGGCAAATCTGTTCACTGGCGCGTTCCGCGTTGTTCCCGGCCAGCAACTGATCGCTGATCAGCTTGGGGATCTTGGCTTTGCGCAACTGTTCAGTAATCGCAGCGGAGTTGAAGAAGTTCTCCCCCACGAACTCGCTGAGCTGGTGACCCACCTGGTCTTTCTTGCGCTTAATGATCGCCGTGTGCGGGATGGGGATTCCCAGCGGGTGGCGGAACAGCGCCGTCACCGCGAACCAGTCCGCCAGGGCGCCGACCATTCCCGCCTCAGATGCCGCCCGCACATATCCAATCCATCGCCCCGGGTTGCCTTGGTATTCCATCCAGCGCATCAGCACGTAGATCAAGGTCGCAAGGACCAGTAGCCCCGTCGCAATCGCTTTGTGCTTGCGTAGGTCCGCACGCCGTTCCGCTTCGGCCTCGGGGCTTGGCCCTGGCACCGGTAGTCCGTTTATCTGGTCCGACGCCACGCTATCCCCATTTTCATTCACCACAGTCACCCGCCCCATTATTCCATTGGGATGCCCCGTAGTGATACCGGCGACGGAAAATAACCCGTAGGTCGGACGAGGAGGGTGGGCAGGAGCACAAACAAGCAAAGGCACCGTGTGCCTACGTGAGGCCACGGTGCCTTTGTGGAGGTGCCAGTCTACAGCGCTATGGCAGCGCCACTGGCGAACTGTGAATCAGACGTTATCCGTCTAACGGGGCTTGCCCTAGTGGATACGCCCGGAGCGCTTGACGTACTCGCGATAGTTCTTCCGGCCGAGGTGGACCAAGAAGAAACCACCGAACAGGAAAAACGCGGCCAAGATAGCCGCACCGATGGTGAGGGTCGTGGCGTTCTCCTGAACTCCATTAACCATATTGGCGAGACCAAATACCAACGCTCCGAGGAATGCCAGGGAGGTCAGGATGAAGCCCATACCCACCCATGTTGCGGTACGCAGCAGGGAGGAGTGTGGCGCTTCGAAGCTCACAGGAACGTAATCGTCCGCGTAGTGCTTCTCCATGTAGAGCTCAGCTGGGATAGCCATCGTCTATTCCTACTTTCCTTCAGAATTCTTTAATCAGTGACTAGCTTAGTTGTCCTTACCGCGGAAAGAAGCACGTGCGCGCTCCTTTGTGACCGCGGACACAGCCGTCAGGGGGATGCCCGCAGGGCAGACGTCAGCGCACTCGCCGAACAGGGAGCAGTGGCCGAAGTTGGTTTCTAGCTCATCGATCATCTTGCGCGCACGGCGCCCACGCTCCTGGCGCCCCATTGGGGACAGAGTAAGGTGAACCAGCTTCGCACCGGTAAACAAGTGCGCAGCACCGTTGGGGCACGCAGCCACACAAGCACCACAGCCGATGCAGGCTGCGTGGTCGAGGGCCTTTTCGGCGTCGGAGTGGTTAACAGCCAGGGAGTCGGCATCTGGAGCGGTGCCTGCCATGACGGAGACGAAGCCACCCTTTTCCATAACGCGGTCCAGCGCGGAACGGTCAACGACCATGTCCTTGATTACTGGGTACGCGGCGGAACGCAGTGGCTCCAGCTTGAGCGTGTCGCCGTCGCTGAAAGAGAACAGGCGCTGCTGACAAGCTGGCTTGTTCTTGTCGGGGCCGTGTGGGCGACCGTTGACCAGGAGGCCACAGGTACCACAGATACCTTCACGGCAGTCAGAGGCGAATGCGAATGGCTCCTTGCCGGCCTCGACATAAGAGTTGTTGACGTGGTCGAGCAGTTCCAAGATGGACATCTGCTCTACGGCGTCGTCGACATCGACAGACTCGAAGTGGCCTTCAGCACTCGGGCCCGCCTGACGCCAGATTTCAAGATGCAGTTTCATTACTTGTAATTCCTTGTCATCAGCGGGATGCGGTCGAAGAACAGCGGCTCAGAGTGGCGAATGAATTTGTTTTCGCCATCTGGCTGCCAAGCGGAAACGAAGCACCAATTGTCGTCATCACGCTGGGCCTCGCCGTCCTCGGATAGGTGGTCATCACGGTAGTGCGCACCACAGGACTCGTCGCGGTCAAGTGCATCTACGCACATGAGCTCGCCTAGATCCAGGTAGTCAGCTACGCGAGTTGCGTACTCCAGAACCTGGTTCATTTCGCCGGAATTACCCGGAATGTGGACGTTAGCCCAGAAGTCAGCACGTAGGGCGCGAATGTCCTCGATGCCCTTCTTCATGTCCTCGACATTGCGGGACACGCCACAGGAGAAGTAGAGGATTTCACCCAACTTGCGGTGGTAGTACTCCGGTCCGTGTGGATCAGTACCGCGGATGCTCATGATGCGCTCGATCCGACCCTTAGCACGGTCCAAAGCGGCCTTAGCTGCTGGGGACTCCGCATCCGGAACTGGCTCGCCCAGCAGTGGAGCCAGGTAGTTCGGGATGGTGAACGGCAGGGTGAACCAGCCTTCCACGGAGGAGGACAGCAGGGAGTTAGCACCCAAACGGTTAGCACCGTGGTACATCCAGGAAGCCTCACCGGAGCAGAAAAGGCCTTCGATTGAGGTCATCTCATTGAAGTCTGCCCACAGGCCACCCATCGTGTAGTGGCAGGTTGGGGCAATACGCATCGGGGTCTCGTACGCGGACTCACCGATGGCCTCTTCGTACATCTGAATCAGGTTGGAATAGCGCTCACGAATCGTGTCCTTGCCTAAGCGCTGGATTGCATCACCCAAGTCGAGGTACACGGAGTTCTTCATTGGGCCTACGCCATAACCCGCGTTGATCTGCTGCGCGTTTGCACGAGATGCAATATCGCGAGGCACGAGGTTACCGAACGCTGGGTAGCGACGCTCCAGGAAGTAGTCGCGCTCTTCCTCTGGGATGTCGTTTGGCTTGCGCTCGTCGCCCTTCTTCTTCGGAGTCCAAATACGACCATCGTTGCGGAGGGATTCCGACATCAGGATGGTCTTAGACTGCCAGGTGGAGTTCACTGGCAGACCCGTTGGGTGGAACTGCACGAAGGACGGGTTCGCCAGGTAAGCACCCAGCTCGTAGGCGCGCATGATGGCGGAAGCGTTGGAGTTCTTCGCCAGCGTTGACATGTGGTACACGTTGCCGTAACCACCGGTGGCCAGAACGGTTGCGTGGCCAGTGTGAGCGGTGAGCTCGCCGGTGATCAGGTTGCGCATGATCACACCCTCACACTTGTTGTTCTCAACAATGAGGTCAACGAGGTCGCTGTGGGTGAAGATCTCCACATGGCCAGCACCGATCTGACGGTACAGAGCCGAAGTGGTGGCCAGCTGCAGCTGCTGACCAGTTTGACCACGGGTGTAGTAGGTGCGGGACACCTGCACGCCACCGAAGGAACGGGTGGCCAGGGTACCGCCGTACTCACGGGAGAACGGTGCGCCGATGGCATTCATGTGGTCGATGACCTTGGGAGACTCCATAGCCAATCGCCAGCAGTCATTCTCGCGGCAGCGGTAGTCGCCACCCTTGACCGTGTCCTTGGTGTGCAAGTAGGTGGAATCGTTATCCAGCTTCTTACCACGGGAAGAGTTCACACCACCCTGCGCGGCAATGGAGTGCGCACGGCGTGGGGAATCGTGATAGGTGAAAACCTTAACGTCGTAGCCCAGCTCGCCCAGCGCGGCTGCTGCAGCACCACCGGCCAAGCCGGTGCCGACGATGAGAATGCGGAACTTGGAGCGGTTCAGCGGCGAAACCATGCCGAAGTGCTCCTTGGCGTACTGCCATTGCTTGTCCTGGCTGACAGCGTGAGGAGCATTGTCCTTGAGGACCTTACCTACACTCACACCAGCTACGGAGGACTCGGGAGCAGAGAATGCTGCCACTGCCTCGTCGTAGTTGAAGTCCGCGGTCTGATTGTGCGGGTGGTTAATTACTTCACTCATGAAAGTTTCTTCTCCTTACAGACTCGCGCTAATTAATGCCCAGGCATGGGGACGAACGGAGCCTGATCAACCAAACCGAACATGACCGCCAATGGGATAGAGATGTTGCCGATCATGATGATCGCGGGCAGCAGGTAGGAAACCCACAACATGACCTGGCGCCAGCGGTGCCCAGTGATACCCAAATCCGAAGATGCGGTCCAGATACCGTGGGACAGGTGCAGGAACAGGATGACCATCGCCAAAATATAGAAGATGGCAACCACAGGACGCTCGAAGGATGCGACCAAGTTCTGGTAGGCCGCATGAGAGCCATCCACCGCACCCTGGAAGTCACCGGACGCCGCAGGCTTCACACCCAAGGTCAGGTCCAGGATGTGGAAGATGATAAACAGCAGCAAGATCAGGCCCGTTACCGGCATCGTGCGCGCGGTGAACGTATTGAAGCTGCTCACCATGTTCTTGCGCTTGAAGCGGCCACGGGACCGGTGAGAACGCGAGGTCAGCGCGAACGCGAACCAAACGTGCAGCACCAGGGAGACCAGCAGCACGATACGAGCAATCCAGAGGAACAACTCGTGTGGCAAGAGTGGGTGACCGAATTCACGCAGGAAATCGGCGTAAGTATTAAAGGATTCGGCCCCCATGTAAACCTTCAGGTTTCCGAGCATGTGGACCAAGACGAAGAGAGCGAAGATGACGCCAGTCACGGCCATCGTCAGCTTCATCGCCCAAGTTGGGACCCCTGCTTTCTCGCGCAGAGGCTTCGTCGTTATCTTTCCGTGGACGATTGCGTCCCGGTCGTCATATTTAACAGTCATGGCACCTCCAGTGTCATGAATACTGTAAATCTGAACCCCCCTTAACGACTACTTTGCGGTAATTCACAGGCCCCGACCTCCCCCGTTATGGGGGCAGGTTATCGGGGGCTGGAACTTTTCAGGGGGAATATTTCTACCCCTCCGGTTGCTGCCCCGGTTGCTCCGCACTCACTTCACTGCGCTCGTTTGAATCTTTAAGACCATTCCCGGCAAAACCGGGCACGGCGATTTGAGCACGGGCATCTTCGTGGTTCGCGCGACGGTGTGCGCGCGCATGATCGCCCCACGCTTCCCGATCTGATTCATCAGTGAGGAGCGTATCCCCCTTCACAATGACGGGTTCGCGACCGACGATAACCTCTTCACCCATGACCCACAGTGGACCGATCTTATGATCCCCATCAACCACAGCGAGTTCTACTTCGTCTTCGCGCACAGTGACTTGAATTTGCTGGCCGTGGAGCGTGATTTGGTAGGTGAGATATTCCCACTCCTCCGGCAGGCGGGGGCTAATGGAGAACTGGCCGTAGTAATCGCGCAACCCACCAAATCCGAATGTCAAGGCCGTCCACACTCCACCGCACGAGGCAATGTGCACACCGTCAGATGTGTTGTGATGCATATCGGCAAGATCCACGAACAAACCCCGCTGAAAGAAGTGGTCAGCGGTGTCCTTCAAACCCAGTTCCGCAGCCACGATGGATTGCACAACTGCGCTGAGGGTGGAATCACCCGTAGTTAAACGGTCATAGTATTCGTAATTGGCGCGCTTGATGTCACTGGGGAAGGCCTGCCCTTGGAGGAACAGCGCCAGCACCACATCGGCCTGCTTCACAACTTGGTATCGGTAGATCGTCAGCGGGTGGTAGTGCAGCAGGAGCGGACGCTTGGGCTCACCGTTGGGGTCGTCCAAGTTCCATACTTCGCGCAGCAGGAAGGAATCATCCTGCGGGTTAACCCCTAATTCCTCGTTGAACGGGATAAGCATTTCTTCGGCCGCCCGCTCCCACAGCGCAATCTCGTCATCCGAGAGGTCCTCGTCTGCCATCAGCGCCTTGTATTCCTTCGGGCGCTCCTCAGCCATCTGTCGCAACACACCGGCAGCGACACGCAAGTTATAGCGCGCCATCACGTTGGTGTACAGGTTGTTGTTCACCACGGTGGTGTATTCATCGGGCCCAGTCACCGAGTGAATCTCGAAACGTTTGCTGCCACTGTTGAAGAACCCGATGGAGATCCAGAATCGGGCCGTTCCCACCAAAATGTGCACACCTTGTTCCAGCAGGAAGTCCACGTCACCGGTGGCGTAGACGTACTTCATCAAGGCGAAGGCGATATCAGCATCGATGTGATACTGCGCGGTGCCGGCAGCATAGTACGCGGACGATTCTTGGCCATTGATGGTTCGCCACGGGAACAGCACACCATCGTGGGACAATTCCAACGCGCGTTGCTTGGCCGCGGGCAGCATGTCGCAACGGAACCGCAGCGCATTACGCGCAAACGTGGGGTTGGTATAGGACAGAAACGGAAGAACGTAAATCTCGGTATCCCAGAAATAGTGCCCACCGTAACCACTGCCGGTCATTCCCTTGGCAGGCACACCGCTGGTCTCTGCACGCGCAGAGGCCTGAATCAGTTGGAAAATGTTCCACCGCACCGCCTGCTGCAGCTCCGGTTGACCACCGATCTTCACATCGGAGCGATCCCAGAAACGATCCAGCCATTCGCGCTGGTTGAGCACTAGGTTCTCAAACCCCACGGACTTCGCGCGGTTGATCGTGCGCGCGCAGCGGAACGCCAGCTCCTCGGGGGACACATGGCGCGAGGAGTGGTAGGAAACAAACTTCTCCAACCGCAGTTTCATTCCCTTGCGACCATTGACGTGATAAGTCACACGGGCTACGTCCTCCTTCACCTCAGTCGAGATCTCCACACCAGTGCCTAGCCCCGCACCAGCATCCACGTCGCTGGTTTCCTCCGCTGGGCTCTGTACGTCTAGCTCATGGTCCATGGAGGCCGCCACGGTCATCCCGGAGTGGTTCACTTGATAACCCAACGTCGCACGTTCTGGCTCGGAGGACATCTGATACTTCGGCAACAGCACGCGCTCTTGGAACTGCTCCCCACGTCGCGGATCAAATTCCGCTTCATCGAACTTGGCGTTGCTGTCGGGGAATTCATCCTCCCCGTCTTGGCGGTTGAGTAGCTGAGAACTAATCACCACGGCCGCATCGTCATCCAGCAGCTCCACTTCCAGCGACATGATTGCCAAGTGGCGCTCCTGGAAGCTCACCATGCGCTCGCTGGTCACGCGAATGTGCTTTCCACCGGGCGTGCGCCATACCAACTCGCGGCGCAGCACGCCTTCACGGAAATCGAGGCTGCGCTTGTATTCCGTGACTTCAGCATTCCCCAATCGGAATGGCTCGTCGTCAATGTAGAGGCGCATTGCCTTGGCATCGGGGACGGAGATAATGCCTTGCCCGTGGCGTGCCAGACCGTATGCGTTCTCAGCGTGCTGGATATCCCATGTCTCGTGCACACCATTTATGAACGTGCCGTGGTGGGCTGAATCGCGCCCTTCATCGGGATTGCCGCGCAGGCCCATGTACCCGTTGGACAGTGCGAACAGGGTCTCGGAAACCCCCAAGTCCATGCGGTTCGGGTGGGTCTCGATCCACGCCCATTCATCAACTGGGTTGTTCTCGCGGTCGATCTTCTTCCGGGGCTCTACTTTGTAGTGCTTCCAGTCCAGCCGGAAGTCTTTAGCCGCCAGATCCTCCCCATCAATAGGGCGCCGAGGACCAATGTTGGTTTTCGTTCGCTGCGAAGCGAGAAACTCCTGAAGTTGCTGCTGGTCCTTCTTCTCACCCATTGCGTATTGCTCCCGTTGTATTGGTCTCTCGTTGCCTGAATGATTTTAACGTGGCAGCAGATCCGCCAGGTCGGCAACTACCACATCTGCGCCCGCTGCCTTGAGTGCTTCCCCACCTGCGCCCCGATCCACACCGACCACGAGGCCGAAGTTTCCCGCGCGACCGGATTGCACACCACTCGTCGCATCCTCCACGACAACTGCGTTTTCCGCCTCTGATTCCAGTAGCTCGGCACCTCGCAGGTAGGTATCCGGCGCTGGCTTGCCTTTTAAACCTTCGTCCGACGCCACATTCCCATCGACCACAATCTCAAATCGATCCAAGAGCCCAGCGGATTCGAGCACCTGCTTGGCGTTCTTGGAGGAACTGACGATTCCGATCCGTGGCACGGGCTGCCCATCGGCTTCCGCAGCAGCGAGAGCATCCAACAACTCGACCGATCCTGGGTACGGTTCCACGCCCTCTTCCACGAGCTGAAGGAAGTCCTCGTTTTTCCGCCTGCCGAGGCCGTGAATGGAATCGACCGTGGCGGCGTCGTCCATCTGCCCCTCGGGCACCGAAATACCGCGACTGGCCAACAAAGCAGCGACCCCTTCGTCACGGCGGCGGCCATCGAGGTAGTCGAAATAGTCTTGTTCCGTATAAGCCTCAGCCCCACGCTCGTTAAGGAATGCCGAGAACATGCGGCGCCACGCCTGGCGGTGCAATTCAGCGGTCGGGGTGATAACTCCGTCGAGGTCAAAGAGGATTGCTTGGTAGTCGAACAGGGGCCGTGGATTGTTGGTCATGCAGCGTCCTTTCATCGGATTTCCATCGTAGTCGGAGCGGACGACATCAGCTGATCAAGGAAAAACCCCACCGCTTCTTCCGCGGAAGAAACAATGGGGTTGAATGGCTATGCCGATTTCAGACTAGGTCTTAAACAATGCCGTTCTTAGCCTTGAACTCGCGACGGCGAGCGTGCAAGATCGGCTCGGTGTAACCGGAAGGCTGCTCCTGGCCCTTGAGGATCAGGTCCTTAGCGGCCTGGAACGCGACGGAGGCATCGTAGTCTGCCGCCATATCGCGGTAAGCCTCGTCACCAGCGTTCTGCGCGTCAACCTTCTTAGCCATCCGCTGCAGGGACTCGATGACCTGCTCTTCACTGATAACATCGTGCTTCAGCCAGTTAGCCAGCAGCTGGGAAGAAATACGCAGCGTAGCACGGTCCTCCATCAGGTCAATGTCGTGGATGTCCGGAACCTTGGAGCAACCCACGCCCTGCTCGACCCAGCGAACCACGTAGCCCAAGATGGACTGGCAGTTGTTATCCAGCTCTTCCTTGATCTCAGCCTCGCTCCAGTTTGCGTTGCCTTCACCCTTGGCCGCGCCAGCAACAGGGATGGTCAGCAGGTCGCCCTGAGTATCGCGGCGACCTTCCGTGCGCAGCTTCTCCTGTACCTGGAAGACGTCGACCTCGTGGTAGTGCGTAGCGTGCAGCGTAGCGCCCGTCGGGGAAGGAACCCATGCGGTGGACGCGCCGGCCTTTGGCTGGCCGATCTTCTGCTCCAGCATCTCAGCCATCAGCTCAGTCATGGCCCACATGCCCTTACCGATCTGAGCCTTGCCCGGCAGGCCGTGCTCCAGACCAGCATCGACATTCTTATCCTCGTACGCGAGCATCCACTTAGACTGCTTCATCTCACCCTTGCGGATCATTGGACCGGCCACCATGGAGGTGTGGATCTCATCACCGGTGCGGTCGAGGAAGCCCGTGTTAATGAAGGCCAGGCGGTCCTTCACCGCGGCGATGCAGGCATCTAGGTTGGCGGAAGTGCGGCGCTCTTCATCCATGACGCCGACCTTCAGCGTGTAACGCTCCAGACCCAGCAGGTCCTCGATCGCAGCGAACAGGTCGTTGGTGTATGCAACCTCTTCTGGGCCGTGTTGCTTTGGCTTCACGATATAGATGGAGCCGGTGCGGGAATTTCCGCGCTCGTTGTCTTTATCCAGACCTGGGATCGCACATGCCGAGGTGATGACACCGTCCATGATGCCCTCGAAGATTTCCTGGCCATTCTGATCCAGGATGGCTGGGTTTTGCATGAGGTGGCCCACGTTACGGACAAACAGCAGGGAGCGACCGTGCAGGCGCAGGGTGGAGCCGTCACGAGCAGTGTACTCGCGGTCTGGGTTCATACGACGGGTGAAAGTCTTGTCGCCCTTGGTGACCTCTTCGGATAGTTCACCGGTGTTCAGGCCGAACCAGTTGCGGTAGCCGAGGGTCTTGTCCGCAGCATCAACCGCAGCCACAGAGTCCTCGAAGTCCATAATCGTGGAAACAGCCGACTCGAGAACGATGTCCTTCACACCAGCCTTGTCGGTGGAACCAACTGGGGATTCTGGGTCGATCTGAATGTCGATGTACAGGCCGTTGTTGCGCAACAGGATGGAGCTTGGGTTGGCCTCGTCACCGGCGTAACCCGCGTACACATCCGGCTCGCGCAGGTGAACTTCCTGGCCATCGATCTCCGCGGTGAACTGGCCGGTTGCTACGGAGTACTTGGTGACATCCTTGTGAGAGCCGGATTCCAGTGGCACAGCGCGGTCAAGGAAATCGCGGGACCAAGCGATGACCTTGTCGCCGCGGACCTTGTTGTAGCCACCCTTGCCCTTTTCAGCGCCACCCTCTTCTGAAATGGCGTTGGTTCCATAGAGGGCGTCGTACAAAGAGCCCCAGCGAGCGTTGGCAGCGTTAATAGCGAAACGAGCATTGAGAACTGGAACCACCAGCTGCGGGCCCGCGGTCTCGGCGATCTCGGTATCGATGTTCTGGGTGTTGATCTTGAAATCAGCAGGAGCGTCTACGAGGTAGCCAATTTCTCTAAGGAAGGCGGTGTACTCTTCGGGGTTCTGCTCGCCAGCGTGGCTGGAGTACCACTGGTCCAACTTCTCCTGCAGCTCATCGCGCTTGGCAAGAAGTTCACGGTTGCGAGGGGTGAATTCTTCAACGATTTTGCCGAAGCCATCCCAGAACTTGCTCTGGTCTTCGGCGGAATCCTTACCGACCCGTGGCAGAACCTCACCGTTGACAAAGTCGTAGAGAGTCTTGGCAACCTGCAGTCCGCCTGCAGAGATGCGTTCTGTCTTCTGGTCAATGGTCATAGCGACTCCTTAGTGATCAGTGATCATTGTCGAATCTTTCCGCGCTGAAAACCGAGTTCGGTCTAACGCTCCCAGTCCAGCGCGACAAGATTCTTATAGTTTCGTCTCCACCCTAGGTGACTTTCATCACGTGTGGCTGGAATTGGAACGCAGACGACATTTTTGCCACCCCCACCACGGGGACAAAACGGGCACGGGGCAATACTGATCCAAATATGTCTCAACTTAGACAGATATGCCCTGCCACACGCATTACACCAGCAAGAGACCTACATCACGCCACTGTCGGACCAGAATGGACCTTTGGGAGGTTCGTAAAAAATTCACAAACTTCACAAAATTTACCCACACCCCCACACACAAATAACGCGGGAAACTGCATTGACGGGCACTTTTGCATTGGTATTGTGGTAACCAGCGACAGAGGCCCCAAGGGTTTGCAAGAGCTTACCGGTGCTTCCGCCTGATGTGCTTCACACCACACGGTCGGCTGCACTACCGCCTCCGTGTCGTCACCCCCACCCAGTTCCGTACTGGGTTTATCCCGGCAGCACGCTGGGATGCGCCAGCCACCACGGCTAGGTGCACGAGACACGAACTCCTCCATTGAAGAAGGAAGTGAAGATTTACATGTCTAACGTCGGCAAGGCACGTACCGCTGCAGAAATCCAGAAGGATTGGGACGAGAACCCACGCTGGGCGAACGTTGAGCGCGATTACACCGCAGAGCAGGTTGCTCAGCTGCAGGGCACCGTAGTCGAGGAGCACACCCTCGCTCGCCGTGGCGCTGAAATCCTATGGGACGCCGTTAACAAGGGCGACGATTCCTACATCAACGCACTGGGCGCACTGACCGGTAACCAGGCTGTTCAGCAGGTCCGCGCAGGCCTGAAGGCTGTTTACCTGTCCGGTTGGCAGGTTGCGGGTGACGCAAACCTCTCCGGTCACACCTACCCAGACCAGTCCCTGTACCCAGCTAACTCCGTGCCACAGGTTGTGCAGCGCATCAACAACGCTCTCCTGCGTGCAGACGAGATCGCTCGCGTTGAGGGCGACACCTCCGTTGACAACTGGTTGGTTCCAATCGTTGCTGACGGTGAGGCCGGCTTCGGTGGCGCACTGAACGTTTACGAGCTGCAGAAGGCCATGATCAAGGCTGGCGCCGCTGGTACCCACTGGGAGGACCAGCTCGCTTCCGAGAAGAAGTGTGGCCACCTGGGCGGCAAGGTTCTGATCCCGACCCAGCAGCACGTTCGTACCTTGAACTCCGCACGTCTGGCTGCTGACGTTGCTAACACCCCAACCCTGGTTGTTGCACGTACTGACGCTGAGGCCGCTACCCTGCTGACCTCTGATGTTGACGATCGCGACAAGCCATTCCTGACCGGTGGCCGCACCGCTGAGGGCTTCTACAACGTTCAGAACGGCATCGAGCCTTGCATCGCCCGCGCGAAGGCATACGCTCCATACGCTGACCTGATCTGGATGGAGACCGGTACCCCAGACCTCGAGCTCGCTAAGAAGTTCGCTGAGGCTGTTCGCTCCGAGTACCCAGACCAGCTGCTGGCCTACAACTGCTCCCCATCCTTCAACTGGTCTGCTCACCTGGACGACGACACCATCGCGAAGTTCCAGAACGAGCTGGGCGCAATGGGCTTCAAGTTCCAGTTCATCACCCTGGCTGGCTTCCACGCCCTCAACTACTCCATGTTCGACCTGGCTTACGGCTACGCCCGCAACCAGATGTCCGCTTTCGTGGACCTGCAGAACCGCGAGTTCAAGGCAGCCGAGGAGCGCGGCTTCACCGCTGTGAAGCACCAGCGCGAGGTTGGTGCTGGCTACTTCGACCAGATCGCCACCACCGTGGATCCAAACTCCTCCACCACTGCCCTGAAGGGTTCCACCGAGGAAGGCCAGTTCCACTAAGAACCGCCTACCTCTGCCACGATCTTTTAAGGTCCAGGCGAAAGCGCGGTTGACGTAGAACCTGCCCGCCGGGAAGTTCGCAACATCATTGTTGTGAGCCTCCCGGCTTTTTCTTTGCGCAAAACCTACCACCCCCGGGTGCGAGAGTTTACCGCACCACACACCTCGCCCCACCCGTGCGGCGGAGCGAAGAGGAGGGGGAGCTTTGAGGCGGGCGGATACGAACTAAAGCCAGCTAATTCAAGCGAAAATTTACAAACCCATGCGAGTGCGTGATTAGTCACCTATACTGGGCGGCATGAGCAACCTCGACCCCCAACCCCTCGAACGGGTCTGCACTTCTGGCGGCGAGCCGGACGCTGATCGTGGCAACGTAGAAAGCGCTACTTCTGCCGACCACGACTACGCGGATGTGGAAATCATCACCCACCGCGAGGTTCCCCTCGGTGGCCCCCGAGCCATGCCTGTACGCAGAACGCTCCCCCAGAAGAAGCGCTCCCTCATCGGAGCGTGGTGCTTCGCGGATCACTATGGCCCCTCGGACGTTTCGGCGACAGGCGGAATGGATGTAGCCCCTCACCCTCACACCGGCTTGCAGACTGTGAGTTGGCTTTTCGAAGGCAAGATCGAGCACATTGATTCCGGTGATAACCGCGGTATGGTCCTGCCGGGCGAAGTCAACCTGATGACCTCCGGAGCGGGCATATGCCACTCGGAAACCTCCACCCCCGATGTCACAACCTTGCACGGAGTGCAGCTGTGGTTGGCATTGCCCAACGATGTCCGTTCAACCGCCCCGCGCGCCCTGGATCACTACGCACCCCAGCCAGTGACCATCGAGGGTGGATCAGCGCTCGTGTTTATCGGATCGCTCGCCGGCTCCACCAGTCCGATTGAAACTCACTCCCCACTGCTAGGCGCAGAACTGAAAGTCGAACCCCATAGCGCTATCACGCTCGAGGTCAACCCAGAGTTTGAACACGGCCTACTAGTGGACGAAGGCGATGTGACGTTGGAAAACACCCCAGTTCCAGTCTCCGCGATCGGTTACACCGGTGTCGGCACCACCACCCTGCGAATCCGCAACGATTCCGACGATCCAGCCCGCCTAGTGCTATTGGGCGGAGAGCCTTTCCCCGAAGAAATCGTGATGTGGTGGAACTTCGTGGGTCGGTCCAGTGAGGAAATCGCGGAGTACCGGGAACAGTGGCAAGCCCGCACCGAGCGCTTTGGCGAAGTGAAGAACTACGAGGGGCACGGCGGGCCGAACAAAAATGCGGATGGCTTAAGTTGGCTGCCCGCCCCGGATCTGCCGAATGTGATGATCAAGCCCCGCAAGAACCCGGCACCACATGCTCGTGCGGACTTGCCAGAACCGGGTGAGCGCACCGAGACGGTCTCGTTCGGAAAGAAGTAGCCCCCCAGCTACCGACAATTCGCTCGAGCCACCAACAATTCATTCCAATTATCAACCATAAGGAGAACAACCATGAGCAACCTGCAGGACAAAACCGGCGCTGAAGTAACCGTTCAACCAACCTCCGACGGCCGCGCATTCGGCATCGATGTTGTAGCTGACGGTGTAACCGCCGGTCGCGCCTTCTTCCTCGACCACGATGGCGAGCGGATTTTCTACCACACCGAAGTCGACGAAGCATACGGAGGCCGTGGTTTGGCCACGATCTTGGTCCGCGAGGCACTAGAGGCTAGCCGCAAGGATGACCTCGTTATCGTACCCGTCTGCCCACTGGTCAAGGGATTCCTCGACAAAAATGGAGATGACTTCACAGCTCAGGGAGGCGAGTTCCGTCGCGCCACCCGTGACGATGTAGCGTTCGTGCAGAACTCGAACTAGTTTCCTCCCTCTTTGCCCCTTATCGCTCTCTAAAATCCTCCCTCGTTGGAAAGGAATCAGGTAGAAATCAATGCCCTCCGCTGACCGGCCGTATCTAGACAAGAGCCAGCCCGGCACTTACAAAGCCATAGTCGAGGTTTCCAAGGAAGTACGAAAAGCCAGCGAGGCTGTGGGAATCGACCGTGCGCTTAGCGAGCTGGTCAACGTACGGGTATCACAGATCAATGGCTGTACCGCCTGCCTGAGTGTCCACTTCCCCGCTGCCCGGCGCGCAGGCGTATCCCAGCTCAAGCTGGACCTGCTTTCCGCCTGGCGCGATTCGGATGTTTTCACTGAGCGAGAGCGGGCGTGCCTCACTATCGCCGAGGCTCTCACGCGCCCCGCTGGAGGCGAGCTCACACTGAGTGGCCCAGCGTTGGACTCCGCCATCGCCGAAGCTGCGCAGGTCCTCAACGAGGACGAGTTGGCGGCCGCGCAGTGGGCAGCTATCGCCATCAATGCGTTCAACCGCATCTCCATCGCGAGCGCCCACCCTCCTTACACAGCAAACTACAAAGAATGATCAGCACACAGTAGTTTTCTGTTGCACCAGCGAATTATCCCGGCGCATTCACGCAGTATGCTGTCCACATGGCTTCCTCACATGTGTTCGTCGGATCTCGCTTGCGCGAGCTGCGGAAAGACCGCCGGTTATCGCAAGCCGAATTCGCCGACAAACTGGGAATTTCCGCCAGCTACGTCAACCAAATTGAACACAATTCACGCCCTCTGACTGTCGCTGTACTAGCTAAACTCACTGCGACTTTCGGAGTGGATGCCACTTTCTTTTCTCGGGAAGACGCCACGCGTCTGCTGGCCGAGGTTCAGGACGTGGTTCACGATCGGGAAGTGTGCCCAACCCCCGTAGACGTGGCTGAACTCGCGGATCTGGTCCGCAATCACCCCACCTTGGCCCGCGCCATGGTGGAGATGCACTCTCGCTATCGCAATGTATCGGACAAGCTTTCCCTAGCCACGGACGAGCGCCTGCAGGGCAATGCCGTCTTATCCATTACCCCCCGCGGGGAACTCTTTGGACGCGCATCGGGACCAGAAGCCTTCTCCATGCCGCACGAAGAAGTCCGCGACTACTTTTACGCCAGGCAAAACTACGTAGACGTCCTCGATGTGCAAGCCGAGGCGCTAGCGGGAGAATTGGCACGGATGCAGCGGGGCGTCAATAAAACAAGTAGGCCAGCGCAGCAGATACATCACAAAGAGCAGATCATTGCCACCCGGCTAATCGATCAGCATGGAGTACCCGTGACGTATTCCACGGATTTGGGCGATACCCAGCACTACTTTGATTCCTCCAAGCGGGAACTATTTGTATCGACGAAGATGCGCCCCGGACAAATTGCATTTCGCTTAGCTACCGAGCTGGCATTTCTAGAGGCTGGGGATACCATCGCTAGCTTGGTGGACTTGGGACATTTTCAGTCCGACGATGCCCGTGCGCTGGCTTCCCGCGGCCTAGCCACGTACTGGGCAGCAGCCTTGTTGTTGCCCTACCGCCAATTCCACGAATCCGCGGAACAATCCCGGTATGACCTAGAGTTTCTTATGCGCGAATACGGTGTGGGCTATGAAACAGTCTGCCACCGCCTATCCACGTTGCAACGGCCATCGCTGCGTGGGGTTCCATGGACGTTTGTGCGAGTGGATCGAGCGGGCAACATGTCCAAGCGGCAATCTGCCTCTGGATTGCACCTGTCGCACTCCGGAGGTACCTGCCCACTGTGGAATGTATATGAAACGTTTAGCTACCCCGGAAAGATCATGCGGCAGATTGCACAGATGCCCGATGGCCGACGGTATTTGTGGATTGCCCGCACGGTTAATCACCACCGCGCAGCTTGGGGCCAACCCGGCAAAATGTTCGCGATTGGGTTGGGATGCGAAATCCGGCATGCAGAACGCACGGTGTATTCCGACGGGTTGGACTTGGAGGACCAGTCGGCGGCCGTTCCCATCGGGTCGGGTTGCCGGTTATGCCCACGCGAGGCTTGCCCACAGCGTGCTTTCCCACCGATACACGAACAATTGGCCATTGATCCCCACCGGTCAGCAATCGCGCCGTATTAGCCGCAGACTGGGGACAAATAAGGCTCGCGCTAACCGGTGGCGCCAGTATCGTCGAACAGCCCGGCTATCTCACGACGGCGATGTTCGCGCCGGTTATAAGTCGCTTCGCGGATGGCATCATCCGAATCAAAGCCAGAGCCCAGCGCCCCCGCCATCGTGCCCAGCGATGCGGTAAACCACGCGAGCGTCAAATAATCCAAAATGGACACCTTGGAACTAATTTGCTGCGCGAAGTACGGAATCGGCACCACGGTGGCGGCGAACAGCAACAGGGTCAGAAAGATCAGCACGTAGATTCCCGCTGCCGCCAGTCCCACTGTGCCAACCGTGGCGAAGTTATCGATACGGCTGCGCCAACGCGTGAGCGAATCCATGTCCTTGCCGCGCCACTTGTTCCACAAACCATTATGAAAAATCAACCAAAAGGTCAGGGCCGCGATGGCCACGAATGTGATCAAGCTCAGGCGCCACACAGCGATTAGGCTAGACATCGCCCAGACCGACCCGTAGAAGATACTGAAAGCCCCCGTTGCCACGCCTGTGGCCAAACAGCCCGAGAGCACTCGAATGAGTTTGTCCGGGCGATTGCAGCGAATCATGCCCAGCCACAAGCGCAGCACGCGCCCGCGCCCTTCGAGTACCCGCGTGGTTTGTGCGGACGAGTCACCACCCTCAATATCCGCAACTTGAGTTTCCGGCACGCCTGCTCCCGCAGGAAGCCCTTTGACTAGCCGAGTCAACTCTTGCCGCAGCGCATCGCGGGCTCGCAATAGACCGAAGGCTGGCAAACACAGCATGGTTGCACGCCCGTTTTCTACGGACTGGCTGATGACCGGGCGTCGAGTAGTAAGAGGCAGGTCAGTGACGTAAACCATGCGATCCCACCCGCGATCATTCATGATGCCCGAAGCAGAATGCGCAAGGCGGACATTGCCGGCCGAATCCATGGGGAGAGTACCCACCCGCAGGTCGATACGCACGGGCGCCGAAACCGTTGCTGCTTCGGTGTTACCCGCGGGCAGTGGATCACTATCATCCACGGAATCAATCCAATCCCCCGCTGTCCCCAGATCCACGTTCTGGGTCCACACCTGCGCCTGTTCCTTTGCCGTCTCCCGCAGCTCGGGAAGCAAACCGCGCACCCTAGCTTCCGGCAGCCCGGGATCGACGAGCAAACCAATTACCTCCGACACGGGAGATAAGTGTAGCCGGTGATTCCCTGAACGGGAGGCACCGGCTAGCAGGTTTTATGTGTTGTCTGCGAAGACCAATTAAAGATTAATCATGTGACCAGCAATGCCGTGAGCGGCTTCCTTCATGGCCTCAGACAACGTTGGGTGGGTGTGCACGTTGCGCGCGATCTCTTCTGCGGTGAGATCGAAGCGCTGTGCCAAGGTCAGCTCTGGCAG
Organism: Corynebacterium auriscanis; assembly: GCF_030408435.1. NCBI lineage: Bacteria > Bacillati > Actinomycetota > Actinomycetes > Mycobacteriales > Corynebacteriaceae > Corynebacterium > Corynebacterium auriscanis. The sequence continues at coordinate 2,343,128 of NZ_CP047046.1, forward strand.
CAACTCGGAAACATCCGGTCCCACCATGTGTCCACCGAGTAGCTCGCCGTATTCGGCATCGGCCACCAGCTTCACGAAGCCAACTGCGTGACCCAAGCCCTGAGCCTTGCCGTTTGCAGTGTAAGGGAAGGTAGCGACCTTGATCTCGCGCCCTTCTTCCTCTGCCCTCTTCTTCGCTGCTTCCTCGGTGTAACCGAAGGATGCAACCTGTGGGGAGCAGAAGGTAGCGCGAGGCATCATCTGGTAGTCACCCAGCAGCTCAGTCTCTGCACCGGCGATAACCTCGGCCGCAACCACACCTTGGGCCTCAGCGACGTGCGCCAGCTGTAGTTTGGCCGTGACGTCACCGATGGCAAAGATGTGCTTCACGCTCGTGCGCATCTCGTCATCGATATCGATAGCACCGCGCTCGGTGAGCTTCACACCGGTGTTATCCAGACCGAAGCCCTCCACACGTGGTGCGAAGCCGATGGAGACCATGACACGGTCGGCCTCGAGGGTCTCGGTCTTGGATCCGTCGGCGGACTCGATGTCCACCTCTACGCCCTTGCCCTCGCCGAGGTCACGTACAGCGGTGGTTTTGTGCCCCGTCTTCAGCTTCACGCCCAGCTTCTTGTACTGCTTGGCGATCTCCTTCGAGACATCCTTGTCTTCGTTGGGGAGCACGCGATCCATGAACTCCACAACGGTGATGTCCACACCAAAGTTGCTGAGTACGTACGCGAACTCCATGCCGATTGCACCCGCACCGATGATGACCATGGACTTTGGTGCGTTCTCGTCAAGGATTTGTTCCTCGTAGGAGACAATATTGCCACCCAGCTCTACGCCTGGCAGAGAGCGAACAACGGAACCGGTTGCAATAATGCAGTTATCGAAAGAGATCTTCTTTCCCGCATCATCGCCTTCGGTGATTTCGATCGTATGATCATCGACAAAGCTACCCAAGCCGTTGATCTCTTGGATCTTGTTCTTCTTCATCAGGAAGTGAACGCCCTTGACAATGTTGCCGGAGACCTTGCGGGAACGCTGGTGAGCGACCTTGAAGTCCATGGAGATATTGTCTCCGGTAATGCCGTAGGTCTTCGCTTCCTTAGTAATGGTGTGTGCGAGCTCCGCGTTGCGGATCAGCGCCTTCGAGGGGATACAACCCACGTTGAGGCACACGCCACCCCAGTACTGCTTCTCGATAACGGCGGTCTTCAGACCCAACTGAGCAGCACGAATAGCTGCCACGTATCCGCCGGGTCCGGCACCGAGTACTACTACGTCAAAATGTTCTTCAGCCACGCTTCCCAAGGATACGCAAGACTGGCGCCGATGTCTGCCGTCGATGCTAATCCCTGGCGTTTTGGTGCCCAGATCGTGTGCTGCACCTAGGCTGCCCTACCCTTTCTGTCCCCTTCGGCTTGCACCGTTCTTCGAAAGGCGCGGTGACGCACACAAAAAACCTTCTACTATTGCTTCCCAAAATTTGCTACGGGAGGGTAATGTACGGCATGACTTAAACGTTGATAAGTAAGACAAGCCCGTAGAGGGAACAGCGAATACTATAAACATGCACGTTTCCACTTCGGCATGACCGCCGGTAGGCGATTTCAAGAGGAATTTGAGGACTCTATTATGAAGCGACCGTTGATCCGCATTGGCGCCACAGGCCTTGCCATCGCCGCCAGCATTGCTCCCGCAGCCGCAGCCCCAGCGGCCTTCGCAGAACCCGCGCCGGCAGCGGCAGCGAGCACGCCGGCGAAAATCACCCGGGTACCTGCGCTGACAGAAAAGCAAAAGGCCGACGATTCCACCGCAAAGTGGCGCAAGATCATCGCAGAGTACAATTCCCACGATTACGACAACGTCTTTGAAACCACCGCGTACTCGCCATCCATGGATCGCAACATTCCCGTGGTTGTTATCCAGCCATATGACAAGGCCAAGCGTAAGAACGCTCCAACCCTCTACATGCTCAACGGCGCTGATGGCGGCGAGGGTGCTGCAAACTGGCTGGCGCAATCTGATGTGGTGACGTACTACGGCGGTAACCGCGGCAACTTCAAAAATGTCGACAAATCTCCGGGCATCGGTGCGAACATCGTTATTCCCATGGCTGGCAAGTACTCTTACTACACCGATTGGCAAAAGAGCGTTCCACAGCTGCAGGGCGGCAGCAAGAAGCCCCAAAAGTGGGAAACCTTCCTTACAAAGGAACTGCCTCAGGGCATCGAGCCATTTCTGGGAGCCAACGGCAAGCGTGGCATTGCGGGCCTGTCCATGGCTGCCACCTCTGTTCTGAACCTAGCGCAGCACAACCCCGGTTTCTACGACACGGTGGGTTCCTTCTCCGGCTGCGCCGCCACCACCACCGGTGCGGCTCCTGACTTGATCAATATCACGCTCAACCGCGGCGGCACCTCCATCAACGATATGTGGGGTGGCCGCAACACCGCTCTGGCACGGTACAACGACCCACAATTGAACGTTGCCAAGCTCAAGAACCAGAAGAACATGTACATTTCTAACGGTTCCGGCATCGCGGGCCCCCACGACTTGCTGGGTTCCGAACGCGTGGGCAAGAACTCCTCCGCATCCGCCACTGTGATCGTCGAAGGCGGAGTTATCGAAGCCGCAACCAACTGGTGCACCCACGAATTCCGGGCACGCACCCGCGCGCTGGGTATTCCCGTGACCTACAACTTCCGCCCCACCGGCACCCACCAGTGGGGTTACTGGCAGGACGACATGCGCGACTTCTGGCCCGTCGCAACCAAGGGGCTGGGCACGAAGGTAGCGCGTCCCGCCGAACCTCACCAGTCCGCAGGCGGCGACCTAGCCGGCAGCATTGCGCAGATTACCGGCTCCGCACCAGCCCGCAGGTAGGCGCGCCACTCCAGGGGCAGGGAAACTCCGTGCTGCCCCGCTGGTTTCCTCCGGAATAGACCACCCGGATCGCCCCAGCGCAGTCACCAAACGTGGGTTTCCATGGTCCAGCGACGGCGCGGATCAGGGTGGCGTCGGACAATAAAAAACCCACGACAAGCGCGGACCAGCCGTGCCACCCCAAGTGGCCAGCTGGTCCTCTTCTTATGCCCAAACCATGGTGGAACCACTGCAACCTAGTAAGGTTTTCGTGTGACTGTTCAACGCCCCCACCGCAGTACCCCCATCGCCGGCGCTATCGATACATACACCGGCGTGGAGTTCAACCTCGGGTTCCATATTCTCCACTACAACCTGGAGATAACCTACAACGCGAACCCGAACCACCTGCGCGCCACAGCCACCTTGTCAATGGAGAATTACCGGCCATTGAAATCGCTCACACTGGATCTCGCCGATGCCCTGCGCGTGAGCAAAGTAGAGGTGCGGGGCCACGGGGCTGCGCGAACCGAACCTGAATTAAAAGCCAAATTGCAGCTCAAACGCTATCGGCAATCCAACAAAAAGCTGCGCCTGACCTTCACCGACGAAATCCCCGAGGATCTATCGTTCGATATCGTCATTCACTACGCCGGCAACCCTCGCCCGCTGCGGTCCAAGTGGGGAGAGGTTGGCTGGGAGGAAACCAACAACGGAGCCCTTGTCGCAGGTCAACCCAATGGCGCTCCCAGTTGGTTCCCTTGCGATGACACCCCGGATGAAAAAGCTACTTACCGCATCGCGTTTACAACGAACAAGGACATCACGGCCGTCGCCACGGGAACACAGACTGCCATTTCTCACCGCGGGGCCTGGACAACCCGGGTGTTCGAGGTCAACTATCCCATGGCCACCTACCTGGTCGCGGTGTACGTGGGCCCGTACCAGCAAACGAATCTGCCCGATGCGCAGCTGGGCCGGAAGACCGTTCCGGTGCATGCCTGGCTGCCGTTCGGCGACCACCAGGCACGGTTGATTCGGGATCGTTTCGCGCACGATTTCGCAGATCAGTCCGCCATGGTCGAGGTTTATAGCGAGATGTTCGGCCCATATCCCTTCCCCGCCTACGGTGTGGTGATCACGGACGAAGTCATGGAGATTCCGCTCGAGGCCCAGGCCATGAGCATGTTCGGCAAGAACCACGCCAACGGCAAGAAAACGTGGGAGCGCCTGATCGCACACGAGTTGTCCCACCAATGGTTCGGAAATTCGGTGGGGTTGGTGGAGTGGCGCGATATTTGGCTGAACGAGGGTTTTGCCTGCTACGCGGAGTGGCTGTGGTTCGAGCGCTCGCAGGGCATCCCGGCTGAAAAGCACGCGCGTTTCCATTACCACCACTTAGCCAACAAACCGCAGGATTTGCTGCTGATCGATCCGGGTGCGGACAACATGTTTGATGACCGTGTGTACAAGCGCGGGGCTCTTACCGTGCACGCGCTGAGGGTATTGCTCGGTGATGACGATTTCTTCGATCTGCTGCGCCGTTGGACCTCCGAGCACCGCTTCGGACTAGTGGAGACTCGGGATTTGGAGAACCTGGTTCTTGACATCATCCAGCACCGCAAGGACATTTCCGCCGCCGATGTGTCTTCCCTCTTCGACAGCTGGCTTCGCCGCACCGAGCTGCCTTACTTCCCGGCCGTTGCCTCTTCCGTTTATTTTGGGACGACGCCCACCTCCTCCCTGAATGAGGATCTCAGCGGGCTTCCCGCCGCTGACCTGGACACGGAGGTGGATTCGGGCGGCCCTGCCCGCGCAACTGCCCGGGCTGCTTCGCAGGCAATGGATGTGGCCAGCCAGGCCGGTGAAGCTGTCAGCACTGCTGCCAAGAACGCTATCGACGCTGCTAAGAACACTCTCGGAAAGAATCCCCTCGGGAAGTAAGGGGGCATCCTCGATGCGTTCTATGACCTTGGCCACGGTGTTGGTGGCGATTTCTGGTTATTTGATCCTCATTGTGGCTTCCCACGCGCTCGGGGAAGCTGACTATGAAATCTTCTTGGTGTACTGGGGTTTCTTCTTCGCCCTTACGGGATTGCTAGACGGGTTGATGCAGGAAACTACTCGGGCGGTGACGGCGCGGCGTTCGACTGGTGAGTCCCCGCTGGGCGAGGTCGCTCAGGGAGGTGTGCCTACGGCAGCTGCACCTCGGGGAGCCCAGCCCATCCGTACTGCGGGGTTTATTGCGCTCGTACTAGGGGTTGGAACGGCGCTGTTAAGCCCACTGTTCATCGGCAGCATGTCCCCATCTTCGCCTGTAGCGGGTGCGGCCATGCTCTCTATCGGTCTGGCCAGTTACGCATTCCAAGCCCTAGTGTGTGGATTGCTTTCCGCGGCCGCGGAATGGAACCGATTCGCCGCCTTGATCACCATTGATTCGGTGTCTCGACTAATACTGGCCGTCCTCGCGTGGGCCATGGGGTGGCATGCGGTGGCGTTCTTGTTGGTTACCGTATTGGGCGCAGGAACGTGGCTTCTATTCGCCGCAGTTTCTGCCCCCACACGGGCGCTGTTCTCCGAACGGGCCGATACGGATCAGGGTGCATTTTTGCAGCGCACCCTTAAGGCGATGGTGGCCAGTGGGGCGAATGCAGTTATCATCACGGGTTTTCCGGTGTTACTGAAATTCACGACCGATACCTCTGTTCCTCAGGGTGCGTTGGCCGCCACGATTACCGCAGTCACCCTCACTCGAGCACCAATTTTGGTTCCGTTGCAACGCTTTCAACCGGCACTGATCGTGCATTTCACGAAAGCACGCGATCGGGTCCTAGCTGCCGCGGCGCTTCCTCTGGGAATCGTCGCCGGCCTGGCTATCGTCGGTGGAGTGGCCGCCTACTTCCTGGGCCGTCCAATACTTGCGGTGTTCTTCAACGAGGAGCTACTCGTTGCTCCCCTGTGGCTGGGGCTGTTCACGCTGGTATCCGGTGCGACAGCGATCCTGATGATCACCGGAAGCGCAGCTCTAGCTGCCGAGCGCCACAGCTTGTACTCGGTCGGCTGGGTGATTGCCACTATCGTAGCTATCGGCGCACTCTTCCTCGACGCCCAGCCGGAACTCCGAGCTCTCCTGGCCCTCGGTATCGGCCCCGTTGTAGGCGCCATCACACACCTTGGTGTCTTAGTTTTTGCTCGCCGTGATTCCCACGCAACGCCACCGACGGAGGATAAGCAACATGGCCTCGCCTAACACTCCCCAACCCCAGCACATGGATAGCCCAGTTTCTGCGCTGCTCTCCATCTACCATCGCATCGATCCTCACGACCTCACATGGGCACTGGCGAGCCTGCACCAACAGTCACAGCCGGCCCAGGAAGTTGTGATTGTGCTAGACGGCCCCGTGGGTGGGGACCTGCGCGGCGTCGTCAAAAAATTTGAGAAAAGCTACCGCAACACCACCCGAGTAGTAGAGCTAGCCCACAACGTCGGGCTTGCGCGCGCGTTAACGGCTGGATTGCGGGAGTGCTCGCACGACTTAATTGCACGGTTAGATGCCGATGACATCGCCATGCCACAGCGATTCGAGCAGCAGGTTGCGTTCATGAACATGCACCCTGAGGTGGCAGTGCTAGGAAGCGCACTCGCGGAGTTCCGTTCGGAGGAACTGGCGGACCAACCCGTGCGCGTTGGAAATATGAACGCGGATCTGTCCACCATTCGACAGTTGCAGACAACCGTTCGCCGCCTGCCGGAAACTCACCGGCAGATCGAACGAGCTGTCAAATTAAATTCGCCGATCAATCACCCTTCCGCAATGTTCCGGAAATCGGCAGTAGTCGATGCGGGCGGGTATAGGCATGTGCCATTTATGGAGGATTATGACCTTTGGGCAAGGATGATCGCAAGGGGAGAAATAATGCATAATGATCCACGTCCCCTCACATGGTTCCGCACTTCGGATCAGATGTTTCAACGTCGCAGCGGTAAGGCGATGTGGCGAGCCGAAATTTCGATGCAACGCAACCTTGTTCAATACGGGTTAATTGGGTATGCAAGGGCTATTGTGAATTTCAGCCTGCGCAGCGCGTTTCGCGCGCTACCAACGCCCCTGTTAAGCAAGGCGTACAAGGTCATTTTCCAGCGGTCCCGATAGAACCCTGGGTTTGCTCCCAGTACAACACGGGGAGCCCAAGAGACTCACACGCCTAACAATTACAACTCCCGCCTCACGAGAAAGCCCCTATATGAATCAGCCGATAGCGCCCACCGACGGCGACCATCGCGATGTCTGGTTGGTCATACCTTGTTATAACGAAGGATCGGTCATTGGTGATGTTATCTCCCAGGCCCGAAAAACTTTCACGAATATTGTTGCGGTCAATGATGGCTCTACAGACAATTCAGCGGACGCTATCCAGGCCGCGGGAGCGCACCTGATCAATCACCCTGTCAATTTGGGGCAGGGCGCGGCCCTGCAAACCGGCATTGAATACGCACGGAACCAACCTGGCGCCAAATATTTTGTGACATTCGACGCCGATGGGCAGCACCAGGTGAAAGACGTACTTCACATGTTGGAGAGGCTGCGCCACGAACCGGTGGACATTATCACTGGAACACGGTTTGGTGGGCAGAAGAATTCTCAAGTCCCGTGGTTAAAACGGTTTGCACTCAAAACTGTTGTGCTGTTGTCCCCCGTAAGTCGGAAGCTAGGCTTAACCGATGCACACAATGGCTTGCGCGTGTTCAATAAAACCGTCGCCGACGGTTTAAATTTGCGAATGAATGGCATGAGCCATGCCAGCGAGATTGTGAAATCCATCGTGGAGAATAATTGGCGCGTAAGCGAGGAACCGGTGGATATTCTGTACACCGAATACTCCATGAGCAAGGGCCAGAGCTTGCTCAATGGGGTTAATATTCTGGCCGATGGCTTAATCGCGAGGAAGTTACCTTGATGCTCGAAACCCTATTGATTCAAATTTTTCTACTTCTTGCCGTCGTTGGGCTGGCCCTATATTTCTTGTCCAACCGGCGGAAGGCTAGAGCGAGGGCTGGGGTGAAAATAGGGTTCGTCATCTTCGTTCTCGCCACCATCTGGGCAATCTTGCGCCCTGATGACCTCACTGTGGTTGCACAGTGGGTCGGCGTTTCGCGAGGGACGGATTTACTACTGTACGTGCTGGTGGTGGCATTCATGTTTACCACCCTTTCCACGTATATCCGCTTCCGCGAATTAGAGCTCCGCTATGCCCGCCTGGCGCGTGCCGTGGCCTTGCAAAATCCGGTCACACCCCACGGCGATGAGGAAGGCTCTCACGGGAACCCCGTGGTCAACCCCGTGGACAAGCCCGAAAACTAACCCAGCTCGTTATTCGTTCAGCGACCGATCCATGCCCCACACTAGAATCTCCCCCTGGCCGCTGACTGGTAAGTCCGCATCCAGATTCCTACACCGCAGCACGTCCCCCTCAGCGAGATCATAATCACCAGCCTGCACATTCCCATTCACCACAAAAAGGTGCACAAAAGGAGCACCGGGAACCGCCACCCGATTGGCGGATCCATGCAACCGAGCCACATACATCCTGGCTCCAGCGGTATTGATCTGCAGCGGAGCGCCTTCACCTGCGACCGTCACTAACCCGCCTGCATCGAGCGCAGCGTTGAAGTCATAACTGTGGTGGCTGGGTGAGGCATTGGGAATGTCTGTGGGCAACCAGCATTGGATCACTCGCAGAAACGAGCCACTGGAGTATCCGTTGGCATTAACCTCTGCATGGTTAACCCCAGAGCCAGCTGTGATAGCCTGCGCCATCCCCGCACGCACTATAGTTTCCTCTTCAGCACCCGAATCTCGATGCCGTACCGCGCCTTTCACAATCCATGAGACGATTTCAACGTCCTTGTGAAAGTGCATATCAAAGCCCTCGCCTGGCGAAACCACATCATCGTTGTGCACCATGAGCAAGCCGAATGCGTTTGCGACGAGATCGAAGTTTCCCGTGGCAGGAAATGACTGCCGAGATACGATGTCTCCACCGGGCCACGTATGCCGAGCAGACGACGGAATAAAATCAAAACTAGTCATGCAGCTTCCTTAACTCTGACCGGATATCTTTTCTTCGGGAAGAAACCGCTGGCCCACGGCAGAAACAAGAACCAAGCTGATTGCCGCGATGACCACGCCCACACCCAACATCATTTCATAGGTGAACCACTGATTGAGTTTGGTGAGAATCATTGGGAAGAAGAAACCCAGATAGGTGAAAGCATAGAAAACTGCCGTCAGCCCACCCAGATCATCCGGGCCCGCCAGCCGTTGCACTTCCGTTAGCCCGGTGATCATACACACACCGTAGGCAGTGCCCAAGATGACCGCCGCGATAGCTGCGCCTACGAGAGAGCGGCTTTGCGCTGTCCATACAGCTAGAGCCATTCCGACGATGATCAGCACCAATCCCAGCTGCTGACCCATTACTCCACGTCCACGCAGATAGAGGTTGCTAATCTGCTGCACACCGAAGCCAAAAGTCAGTGCCACCATCGTGATCGCAGCCGAAAACGCGATGGGAATTGAAACCCTATCTTGGGTGAGAGACGGCAAGATCGCGTAGGCTACTCCGGCGCACCCGAACACCCAAGGTGCGATGGGCAAGACAGCCAGCAAAAAGCGGGGATGCAATGCCGTTGGGGTGGCGATATCGGACCAAAAACTTCCTTTGACCTTCAAGTGGGCACTCTGCCGCGTCTCAGGCACGCCGGCGAGCCCGACCATGCTCACCAAGGCCAAAAAGATATGGACCAGATACGGGGTCTTACCCGGTGCCGGCCCCCATTGGGCCAATACGCCAGCCACTAGTGCGCCCAGGGCAAACCCTGCCGTCAGGGACATCGTCGCCCGGCGAGCACCAGCTCCAGGCGTGGCATTTCGGTCAAAGGCTGGCGTAGATAGCTCTTTGATCCACGAACCGCCCGCGGTCATCGCTATGCCAATAGCGATTCCGGAGAGGACGCGCCCCAAAAAGATGAGTGGCGAATTTGTCTCCCCAACCGCAATCAGAATACTGCCCACCAAGGCAACGACAGGTGCTGGGAACATGACTAACCGGCGACCAAACCTGTCCGAAAGCGGGCCGGAGATCAACAGGCTAATGGCGATGCCGGCGGCATAGCTTGCCAAGAGGGCATCGACGAAGACGTTGCCAAACACGTTTTCCCCACGGTAGTAAACCATCATTGGGGTGAATTCGTTGCCGCCCCACGCCACAGCAAAGACGGCGAAGGCGATGAATTTCCAGTAATTGCGCGCAGCCATTCGATTCGAAGCCATGGCTATGATTTTAAGCCCTGCTCCTCCACGCGGGAACAGGAACCAAGGATCCGAAAATATTTTGCCGATCAAAGCGCATGGTGAGAGGCCATACACAGCGCATTTACCACGCACAGTATATTTAAAAATAACCACTTCGCCAGAGGCGCGCTTGTACAGTGGGGTTATGTCACAACACTCTCAACCTAAGGACCTGGGTGCTTCCAACTTGACCGATGGAAGCATCGCAGATGAAGAGAACATCACCACGGCGCAGACCGAAGGAACCCAAACCGACGTCACGGATAACGACACTTCGGTGGAGAAGAAGGCTCGGAATCGAGATATCCGCCGTTCCAAGTCGGCCCCCGACACACTGAACTCCGCCCCCAGCGATAGCTTACGGGACCACGTCACGAAGGAAATCCAGAAAGTCCTCGATGGTGAGTTTCCCGAGGCGCGCGAGCGCATCCGTCAGGACGTCCTCGCTAACCCAGACGCACTGCCTGTGTACGATCAGGATCTAGAAGGCTCGCGAGCTCACACCACTGGCCAATTGCAGATGGTTCTAGAGTCTAAGCTGCCCCATGGCGCATTTCGCACGGACCAAGGTGGAACTGGGGAAACCGGCCAAACCCTGACATCCATTGAAATGCTCGGTCACATCGACCTGTCCCTCATGGTGAAGGCGGGTGTGCAATGGGGCCTGTTCGGTGGCGCCGTTGGCAACTTGGGCACCGAGCGCCATGCAGAGCTGGTTAAGGACCTCATCGAACTCCGCGCGCTGGGTTGCTTCGCCATGACCGAGCGCGGGCATGGCTCCGACGTGCAGTCTTTGGAGACCACCGCGACCTACGATCCTGAGACCCAAGAGTTCATCATCAACTCCCCCACCGCCTCGTCCGAGAAGTGGTACATCGGCAATGCCGCACGCGACGGCCGCTTCGCGGCTGTATTCTGCCAGCTGTACACCCCAGGTGTCGAGGAATCCCACGGCGTGCACTGCATCGTGGCCCGGATTCGTGAAGATGACGGTTCCGCTATCGCGGGCGTTCGCTTGGGCGACCACGGTTACAAGGGCGGCCTCAAGGGCGTGGACAATGGCACGCTGAGCTTCGACAATTACCGGGTTCCTCGCGAGAATCTTTTGAACCGCTTCGCAGATGTAGACGCGGAAGGCAATTACTCCTCCCCCATCGAGAATCCGAACCGTCGTTTCTTCACCATGCTGAGTGCGCTGGTTCGCGGCCGCGTAACGGTAGGTGCAGCTGCAGCCTCGGCGGCACGCACCGCACTGGGTATTGGTGTGAACTACGCGAACATTCGCCGTCAGTTCGCCGCGGATGATTCCTTGCCGGAAAAGCGCCTGATCGAGCACCGCCAGCACCGTCTGCGCCTGATCCCGCGCGTGGCTCGCGCCTATGCATTGCAGCTGGCGACGAACAACCTGATCTCCCGTGTGCACGAATTGGATCAGCTGGGCTTGGACCCCACGAACATGACCAAGGAACAGCAGTCCGACCAGCGTGAGGTGGAGGCGCACGCTGCTGCACTAAAGGCTGCTAACACCGCGCATGCCACAGATACGATTCAGGAGATGCGTGAAGCGTGCGGTGGTGCAGGCTACATGGCGGAAAACTTATTGACCACGCTGAAGGCTGATTCGGACATCTTCACCACCTTCGAGGGCGACAACGTGGTGATGCTGCAGCTGGCGGCAAAAGAGCTAATGACCGGTTTCGCCCGTGAGGTCGGTTCCCTGCGCCCCATGGAAATGGTGCGTTTCGGGCTCGATAACTTCAGCACTTTGCTGCGTCGCCGGACCGCCGCGGATGCTTTGATCCAGAACCTCGTGGATACTTTCACCGATACCGAGGAAACAAGCCTGTTCGACCCAAGTTTCCAGGTCAAGCTGATCGAGGAGCGCGAAAATCGTTTGATGCTTTCTCTGGCTCGACGCCTCCGTCCTGCGAAGAAGATGGACATTAGTGAGGCAGCGAAGGTTGTCGACGGCGCGCAGGATCACCTCATCTCGGTCGCGTGGGCACACGTCGATCGCATTTTGTTTGAGGCGCTGCTAGAAGCTGAGTCCAAGGTGGAATCCGAGGATGCTCGTCGCGTGTTCGAGCAGGTCCGTCACGTATTCTTCCTTGACATGATTCGGACCAATGCCGCGTGGTACTTGGAGCAGAATTTGCTCACGGGCACCCGCACCAAGGCGGCGCGCGCAGCCTTGAATGACCTGGTGGATTCGCTCGGCCCATGGTCCAAACCGCTGGTGGATGCGTTCGGTATCCCTGACAACATCCTCAACGTGACGTTGATGGAAAATCCGGAAAACCTCACGCCGAAGTACCAAACCAGCCCGGCGGCAGGACAATCGGGCACGAAAGAGGCCGAGGATCAGTAGCTAGCGCAGTTAGATCCCCTGTTACAGGAGATCCTGTGTACTAGCTTCTCCCCTCGTGAACTCCCCACCGTCAGCTACGGTGGGGAGTTTTTTCCGTAGCCTTGACACCATGACCTCACCCGCCTATGCGATAGCGCCTACAGGCTGTTTTATTTAGTGCATTCTATGAAGGAACGTGGCCTTAAGCGCTTCATCCGCGCTGTGCCCCTCCTACTACCAATGGATACCCTCTCTGGAATGTGGATCGCATTGGTCACGCCCGCTCCGTTGGGCCTGTCAGTACCGCTAGCACAATCGATGACGAAAGACTCAGTGACGACAGAACATGACATTGCCTAGGTAGCTGGCCGAAACACTCACCCGATGTAGCTGGGTAGACTATCGGTTATGAATCCCATCATCGCGCGTCTAAAGAACTCTGCCCTAACTTTCCCGCAGGTCCATGCCCCTGTGTTGGCCGGGGCGTTGGTTCGCTCGCTGACCGGCGGCAGCGGTAAGTCGGGCGCCGCTAGCGCTTCTTTTGATTCCGACGCCGTCTACCGCAGCCCCGCCCTCAGCATCGGTCAACCGGGCCAGCGCTACGCCCCGCAGTATCCTTCCAGCGGGCGCACCAACGGTATCGTCGCAGCTCAGGCTGCCGCGGCACGCCCCGCTCCAGCTTTTGAGCTGGAGCGGGCGATCGTCGACGTAGATCATTAGCCCCCAACTGCACATCCGCGGCTGGGGGCCCGGGGTGGCGTCGGTTGAAAGAAGTGACCACGACCCCAGGGGTAGCCACGGTTTTGGGCCGCGGGTTGAGGGAGTCAAAAGGCTCGTGGGACCGTTAGGGGCGGGGCACGAGGAATTTGCCAGCGCCCTGGATGGCTTCAACTTCCATGGGAAGGGGAGCGAATCTGTCGCCGTCCGCATAACCGTTGATGTGTGGCATAGTGATGCGGGCCCGCTTGGTGCGGTACATGTCCAAACCTTCCTCGTCGCGAATATCGCCGGTGAAAATCTTGCGGAATTTCAGCGCGGCCTTGGTGCGCGACAGGCGCCCCATAACGGTGACATCCAACAGGCCATCATGGTGATTCGCATCGGGGCAGATATACATGCCACCACCGTAGGAGCGAGTCACACCCATCGCACATAAAGTGGCTTGGGTATCAATGACCCGCTGGGTATCTTCGCCTGCGTCCAACACTAGCGTGGTGGGGATAGAGTGGAAGTTCAAGAACTCCGGCACGATCGCCAAATTGTAGCGACTGCGCCCCTTCGGCCACTTAATCTGGTTAGTCCGATCGGAAACGAGGGAATCGAACCCCGCGCAAGCGATAGTGCCAAACCAGTACGTGCTGTGGGGCTCGCCGAGTTTCTGCTGGATAATATCCGTGCCCTGGGGGTATGCGCGCATTACACCCAAGTCCGCGGTGGTCCAAAAGCCGTGGGCGATGACTTCCGCAGCCTTGACCGGATCGGTGGGAATGCCGTATTCGCGGGCGTGGTCGTTGCCCGTGCCTGCGGGAATAATCCCCAGCGGCTTGCCCGATTGGGCCTGTTCCTGCAGCGCCAGCGCGATTAACCCATCCCCGCCTGCCACCACGAGGGCATCGATGCGCTCATCGGCGATCATGGCGGCGGCGAGCTCGCGAGAAGCCTCGGGGCTAGATCCTTGAATGGAAACCACGTCCACGCCCAGTTGGTTGAGGCGCTGTTTGGCTTTCTCTGCGGCGTTGCTGGCACTGCCCTTGCCGGCGGCGGGATTGGTCAGCAGCGCAACACGCTTGATGGTGGCGGTGCCAACCTCGAATGGTCCATCAGAGTGATGAATCAGGGACATGCGTTACTCATTTCTTCAGGCCACGTGGTGGCGCGTGCTTGGTCGCCCATCGGGAGGACGATCTGTTTTCCGAGGTTCAACGACTAAAGCTCGCGTTTCGCGTCCGGTGCCGCTTGTTCCGGAGTCAGTGCATAGGTTTTTCCAGGGTTCAAGATCCCTGCAGGATCCAGTTCGCGCTTCACAGCTTGTAGCGCCGCAATTCCCAGTTCGCCGATTTCGAGCCCCATCCACGGCAGGTGGTCAGTACCCACCGCGTGGTGGTGGGTCACGGTGGCGTTGTGGGTTGCCATTGCCTCCGACGCCGCCGTTTTCGCCTTCTTCCAGCGCCCCTCCGGGTCCTCGCCCGCATCTGCAACAACGGTGAAGTACAAGGAGCAGCCCCCGGCGTACACGTGCGAAACGTGGCACATAATCAGGGCAGGTGAACCATCCGCCACCAGCGCGCGGGACAACGCATTACCCACTGCCTTCTTCACACGGGGCACGTTGGACCAGTCGGTCGCGGTTTCGAGGGTCTCGCATAGCGCACCGGCATCGATAAGGGAATCGCGCAACACGGGCGCACCAAAACGGCCCTGTTCCCACTTGCGCGCTGGCCCCTCGCCAAGGGAAACACCACCGTGGGCCAACATGATGGCGCGGGTTTCAGCATGGCGGGATTGCGCGTGCTGCGTAGTGCCCTCATAAACAGTCAACGCCAAGCACCCTGTGTGCTGGGATTCATCCTGCTCGCCAATGTTGTCGGTACTAGTGAGGTTCACGCTAGATTCGATCTCGTCCGACAAGCGCAAAACGGTTGGGCCCGCACCGGTTTGCTCCACATCGCGCAGGGCATTCACACCGTCGATGAAGGTGGGGAAGCTGAAGGCCTCATACAGTTTCGTCTGTGGAATGGGGTGCACCCGCACCCGCACCTTGGTGATGATGCCCAATGTGCCCTCGGATCCTAGGAACAATTGCTTCAGCGCAGGACCAGCCGCAGTAGCGGGGGATGCCTGCCCTACCTCGATGATCCCCTTTGGGGTGACCACAGTCATCGAACGCACCATATCGTCAAAACGGCCGTATCCGGCGGAGTTCTGCCCGGAGCTGCGGGTAGCAGCGAAACCACCGATGGTCGCATACGGGAAGGATTGCGGGAAGTGGCCCAGTTGTAATCCCTCTTCACTCAACAGCATTTCCGCGTGTGGGCCGGATAGCCCGGCCCCCAGCGTGGCGAGACCGGACACGGGATCCACGTCCTCCAGCTGATCGAAGCGCGCCAGATCCAAACTAATCACCGCGCGGTGGCCGCCGTCCACTGGATTCAGGCCACCAACGACTGAGGTGCCGCCACCAAAGGGCACAACGGCGATCTTTTCTCGGGTGCAGAACTCGAGGATGCGCAGCACTTCCTCATCGGTGGCGGGGGCCACAACTAGGTCAGGTGCGTCGACTTCGCCATCGATCCGCCAATCGAGCAGGTCAAGGTAGCTCTTGCCACGGGCACGGGGCATGCGCTGTTCGTCATCGGAAGAGACGAAGGCCTCACCGACAATTTCTGCCATTGCAGTGCAGTCCGCCTCGGTAGTGCGAGGGGCAGACAGGCGAATGTCAACAGCGGGGCGTCGAGGTAAAGAACCATCGACGCCCAACAGCTTGCCGAGCATCTTTTTGATCGAATCGTTAAGCGGCTTGGCTTCATCCTCCGTACCCCAGAGGTTGAACACCATCGGAGGCACCGGCAGCGAGCTGTGCGGTGCGCGGTTGACGGCGGGATTAGGGACCTGATCGGCCTTCTGGTTGTGACTCATGCTCGCCAGTTTACTGATTGGAGTACGTTAAAGATTATGAATCGCATTGCCAATGCCACATCTCTGGCTAACCAGACCACACGGGGCAACGAGAGCTCCCGCGACGTTTCATTCGATTACGCCGGAGCAACCCTGTCTCCACAGCGACACGCAGCGTTGATCGAGAAATTGAGCGCTGGGAAGACGGGCGAACCAGCCTCCTATGACCTCGTAGTAGTGGGTGCGGGTGTGACCGGCGCGGGCGTGGCACTCGATGCAGCCACGCGCGGTTTAAGCGTGCTGCTCGTGGACAAAGAAGACTTGGCATTCGGCACCTCGCGCTGGTCTTCGAAGCTGGCGCATGGCGGCTTGCGGTACCTGGCCAGCGGAAACGTTGGGATCGCGCGGCGCAGCGCCGCCGAGCGCGGCATCCTCATGGAGGTCACAGCCCCACACCTCACACGTGCCCTGGGGCAAGTAGTTCCCGTGATGTCGAAGTTCTCCGCATTGAATAATGTGCTGCCCCGCATGGGATTTATCGCTGGCGATGCGTTACGTATTGCTGCCGGCACGTCAGGCAAGACACTCCCCCGTTCCCGGACGATTTCGGCTCGGCGCGTTGCGGAGCTATGTCCCGCCGTCGATCGTCGCAATGTGAAGTTCGGCTACCTCAATTATGATGGTCAACTTATTGATGACGCCGCCTTGGTCACCGCGCTCGCGCGTACGGCTGGGGGTTTCGGGGCTGATGTGTTGACGCACTGCCGGGTGGAATCCGTGGATGATCTGCGCGGTAACGGCTCGGTTAATTCAGCTGGTGGGAATGCTGCCGTCCACCTCAACGTAGAGGGTGAAGTTCTTACTGTGAACGCCTCCGCGGTGGTGAACGCCACCGGTGTGTGGGCCGGGGATTTGGATGAGACGGTGAAGGTCACGCCGTCCCGCGGAACCCATTTAGTCGTTGCCGCTGAGAAGCTGGGGAACCCCGAAGGCGCGCTGACGGTGCCTGTACCCGGCGCGACCAATCGCTTCTGCTTTATCCTGCCCACCCAGCTGGGGCGCTGCTACATCGGGCTGACTGATGAGCAGGCCCAGCTGGAGGATGTCCCCACGGCACCTGAGGAAGATGTGCAGTGGATTCTGGACGTGGTGAACCAGGCGCTGCTGGTGGACCTGACCGCAGATGATGTGATTGGCACGTTCGCGGGGCTGCGCCCGCTGGTGGAGATTGCGGAGCCGGGCAAGGTGGCGTCGAACCAAGAAAACAGTGCGAACGGTGAACAGCACACGGCGGACCTGTCGCGCGAGCACGCGATCCTCGTGCGTGGACCGATGGTGACTGTGACCGGTGGCAAGCTGACGGAGTATCGCCTGATGGCCGAGCAGACGGTGGATCGAGTGCTGGCGGAGGGGCTGATCACGAAGGCCAATATTGGTTCTTGCGTGACGAAGGAGACACCGCTGATTGGCCCACCTGCGCGGCCCGAACAGCCCGGAAAGCTCACGGTGACCGATGAATCGATGGGCGCGGCAGCTACCGCGGAAACGAACAGCGATACGGATCAGGGCAGCTCGATTGCGCGCCCCGATGAACCAGTGGTTCCGGGGCTGGCGGTCACACGTGGCCGTCTGAGTTTCGCAGTGACACATGAGGGCGCGCGGACGGTTTCCGATATCCTGGATCGCCGCACGCGGATCGGGTTGGTGCCGGCAGATCGCGCGGCGGCGGAACCGGTAGCGCGGGAGGCGCTTGCAGCAGCAGGATTGAAATAAACCCGCCACCGCATCACTGCTGGTGACGGGTCATTTTGGAGCCGCTCGCGAGATTCGAGCTCGCGAGCTTTTCATTACGAGACAAATCCCCGTTCGGGAACGCAAGGATCTCGCGGGCTTGTGCAGGATATCGCGTTCTTCGCGCAACTGTGCGTTTTCCTTTTCTAGCTTGCGGATCTGTTCGGAATCATTCGCCGCTTGGGCTTTATCATGCACAGCTTTAATGCGCGCACGCTTTCCGGTGCCGTACTTCTTGACCCAAGAATGCAGCGAGGCACGGTTGATACCGAGCTCTGCTGATGCTGCGTTCAGCGAGAGGTCCCCATTGTTCTCATAGAGAGCCACAGCATCGCATGTGAACTATTCAGAGTACCTAGACATGGTGGTAGATTACCTTTCTTCCCAGCCCGACTGGAATGGATATCAGGTGTCCACCAAAAAGGGGTCAGGTCCGTTCGAAGTTGCTCGCCGTAATCCGCCACTTCAAACGCTCCCGGCAATGGATCTATACCCTCATTAAGCGCTACCACGCCGGCGGACCTGATGCGGTACTGCCACAATCCACCGCGCCATGATCCACACCCAACAAAACCACCGACGCGACCATCAAAAACATCATCGCAATCCGCCGAGAACTCACCGCCAAAGGCGCAGACAACGGCCCCGAAACAATCGCCTGGGTCCTAACCCAACGCGGAATTTACGCCCCTGCCGAATCCACCATCCGTCGCATCCTGACTTAACAAGGGTTGGTGACCCCGCAACCAACCAAACGACCTAAAACATCCCTACGACGCTTCGAAGCGACCCTGCCCAACGAATGCTGGCAGGCCGATGTCACCTACATCCGACTCCGCAACGGCAAAGCCATCGATGTCCTTGACTTCCTCGACGATCACTCCCGATACCTGCTCTATCTCGTCGCACCCCACACCAAGCCTACGAAGCCCTACCTAAAGCATCACCCCAACCTCTTGTTACCGAAGTCAACCCGGTACGCAACGACAAAGTCGACCAAGCAGGCCGCATCACACTCCGATTCGCCGCCGAAATGAGATACCTCGGCATTGGCCGCGCCCACACAGGAACACGCACACTAACCGCCATCACCGGCACCCACGCCCCTAACATCCAACGCCGACACCGGCGAAATCATCGTCGAACACAGCATCGACACCGGCCGTCGCTACCAACCCAACCTGGTCAAGAACACCCGCCCCACTCAAACACAAACGCCGCAGAGCTAGAACAGTGTTCTAACCCTGCGACGCAAAATAACCATGTCGCGACTTACGATGTCAACTATGTCCCGACTGATCACATGGAGCCGCTTGCGAGAATCGAACTCGCGACCTTTTCATTACGAGTGAAACGCTCTGCCGACTGAGCTAAAGCGGCGCATACAAGCAGTTCTAATGGCGGACGGCTGAGCACTGAGGGCGCTCGCGATCCTGATAGAACTTCAGGTACGAAGCGTAATCCTAGCGGATGTGGTTCATACGAACAAAACCGATGGTGGCTTTCCCCCACTCCTGCACATTCGACCTCCTCGAGCGCTCACCGCACGGCCGTGATCGCGGCATCACAGTGCCCCCTCCCCCAGATCGACTCAGCCAAACCACCCCGCGCAGCTGCCCAGCCAAGCAACTCTGGACGGCTGCTCAGCCAAACCACCCCGCACAGCTATTCCGCTAGACGACCCCACAGCACTGCTGCAAGCGCCCCGCGAGTGCCATCAAAGCCAGCTCCGGCTTCACATTCGATAGCAATCGCTGCCGGCACTCCGTCACAGCATCAATGCATCTCACCAACGCGGCCCCAGAGTTCCGACGCGCTAATTCGCGCGCCGTGGCCGCCATGTCCGGGTGTTGGAACCCACCCACAGGTTCATCGCCAGCCACCGCATCCGTGGCCAGCATCATCGCATCACGGTACAACCCCGCGATGTCGATGAGCGCCAGATCCAAGCTTTCACCCGATTGACGGGTGCGGCGCATCTTCTGCTTGCGCTCCAGCTCCGCGACCGCACCCGCAGACCCTCTCTGGGCTCTCGCCGCCCCTTTTCCTTTGGCCCCCACCCCGTACGCATCCTCGAGGTCCTCACGCTCGCGCTGGTCGCGGTCTGCCATGAGGCTCTCAGCCTCCTCCTGAGCTTTCGCCACCAGCTCTCCCACATAGCGATATAGTTTCGCGGGCTCATAAACCAACTGGGGCACTTTCAGCGCCGCCGCGCGCTTCGCCCGGGCTTTCTCATCCCTTGCTAAATGACGGGCCCTGCCGATATGCCCACCGGAAACACCCGCGGCCCACCGAGCTTGTTCTGGAGTGAGGTCCAAGGTGGCGTCGGATAAAAGAACCCCCTCCACAGCCTCCGGCGACGGCGTAGGGATGTAGACGTGGCGACAGCGCGACCGCAGGGTAATAGAGATATCCGTTGGGTCAGTAGAGGGCGCGCACAGGACAAAGAACGTACTTGCCGGGGGTTCCTCGACAGACTTCAACAGTGAATTGGAACCCGCGGAGTTGAGCCGATCAGCGTGCTCCACCACAATCACACGGCGACGACCCACTGTGGGAAGCTTCGCAGCATCCGAAATGACCTCACGAACCTTATCGGCGTGGATCCACACCCCATCCGTACTCACCCAAATCACATCCGGATGGGTGCCTGCATTCACCATCCGGCACTGCTCGCACTGCCCACACCCATCGTTCGGGCACACCAAGGCCGCCGCGAATGCCTTCGCCGCAATGGACCGGCCCGAACCCGGCGGTCCGGTAAACAACCACGAATGAGTCAACGCCTGCGGATCCACCACAGCCTGATGCAGCTGTTCACGCACGTCCGGGGCGGTGATGGTGGCGAAAACACCGTCGTTGCTCGTCATGACTACCCAGTGTAGTCACGGGTTCCGACACCGCCGCAGACAACGGACGCTGGCGCAATTACCGTGCTCCGGCACGCCCCCTGCCACCGACGTTCCACGAATCACTTCCCACCCCTTCGCACAACCTTTAGTGCAGGCTGGTGCACAACCATTACTCTGTTAAGCATGAAACAATTCATTCGCTACCTGTCCTGGGCCTGGGGAACCTCCTGGCCCTTGTACGCAGCGATGATTTTGTTTACTAACGTCATCGGCGCATTGGGTGTGGCCACGTTCCTCCGCTTCCTGATTCCGCTGCCCGCGGCCCGGAACCTGATGAAGTTGGACCCCACGACCGCCACCCTGTATGCGCTGTACTTTGCACTGGCGGTTGTCGCGGGCGTAATCACAACCCTTGTATTCTTCGCGCCTGTTTTACGGTGGCAGCGCAATCCCACGGCCTACGACCCGAACATGATGCGCAATCTTGTCCTGCGCATCCCTTTCCTGCAGACGATCACCGGTGCTGTGTTGTGGTTCATCGGAGTAATCCTGTTCACCGTGGTGGCCGCGAGGTATTCGCCCGAGTGGGCAATCACAGTGGCCGTGACCTCGACATTCGGCGGATTCATGGTCGGCCTGGTCACCTACATGGTCGCCGAGCGCCTGGTCCGGCCCATTGCTGCGCGCGCTCTCCAGCGCGGCACATTGGAGCAATCCCGCCCCGCCCCGCTGTCACGGCGCCTCATGATGACGTGGCTGATGACCTCCGCCGTTCCCGTCGTGGGCATGATGCTGCTGATCTTCGGACAAGCCCGCGGTTTCTTCCCCGTCGATGGCGATGAACTGCTGCCAGCCCTGTTGGCGCTTGGTATCACCACTTTGCTCAGCGGCTTTTCGGGCACGTTCCTGTTTGCGATGGCTGTAGCAGACCCCATCCGCGAGTTGCAGTATGCCATTAACCGCGTGCGCCGCGGGTCCGTGGATACCACCGTCCGCATCTACGATTCTTCAGAAATCGGCGTGCTCCAGGCCGGTTTCAACGAGATGATGCGCGGTCTGCGCGAACGCCAGCGCGTCAGCGACCTGTTCGGCCGTTACGTGGGCACGGAGGTCGCCCGGCGCGCCCTCGAGGAGAAACCCGAACTGGGCGGAGAGGCCCGGCAGGTAGCCGTCCTTTTCGTCGACGTCATCGGCTCCACTGGCTTTGCCGCGCAGCGCTCCCCAGAACACGTCGTGAAGGCCCTCAACGGCTTCTTCGATCGTGTGGTTGATGTCATCCACTCGAACAAGGGCATCATCAACAAGTTCGAAGGCGATGCGGCTCTGGCCGTATTCGGCGCTCCTTTCCCCCTGGAGGACTCGGCGGGCCATGCCCTCGCCGCGGCTCGCGAACTACAACAGCAACTTCGCGGATTGGAATTCGAAGCGGGCATTGGCGTGGCTGCCGGGTCAGTCGTTGCAGGTCACATCGGCGCTCGTGACCGCTTTGAGTACACCGTTATTGGCGACGCCGTGAATCAAGCCGCTCGCATTACTGACCTGGCGAAGGAAACCCCCGGCCGCGTGCTCACCAGTGCTGCCACCCTGCGCACCGCTAATGAGGCCGAGCAGCGCCGATGGACGCTCATGAAGTCCGTAGAGCTACGCGGGCGCCGAGAGATGACACAGCTGGCCCGCCCGCTACGCGAAACGATGGCTGAGGGTACCTAGCTTTCCCTGCAGGTGCCCTTTTGTGTGCGGTGCCTAGCCGTTCACATAGCATCGCTATTCACGGCAATTAACCCTTCACTGCTGTGATGGGCAGCCCGTGCTTCCGCGCCCAAGCTTCCCACCACTGCGCGGGCTTGGTGGCGAACAAATCCGCTAGGGCCTGCGCCGAGACATCCCTCAGCTCACTCGCTAGCTCATCGGCCGCGACCGCCTGCATGAACCCATTCACAAAGTGCGGTTCCAACAGCGCCACGGCCACCCATCCCTCCGCCGCCGGGTACAGCGAATACTGTGGCAACGAGCCACCCAGCAACCCGTCTGTCATCAACCCGAAGCGCGCGGGTTCACCGAAGACCTCCGCCATCCCGGCCAGGGCCACCTCCCGGTACGTGCCCTCACCGGTGATGTGGGTTTCGTATAGTGCGGCCATTGCCTCGACCACCGCGCGTTCCGACCCAGCCATATCCGCCACGGGAATCCGCGGCATGATTGGGTTTCCCTCTACGTCCCGGCTCAAGGTCCCCGCATCCGCTTGATACGTCAGGTCGTGCCCGGCCACATCGGCACCCTCCCCGGCGTGCCCCACGATCGCCACCTGGCTCAGCCGGGGGAAGCGTGCATGCAGGTCTTCCCACCCCAAGCCCATGCGTTCCAGGGCCGCAGGACGCTGGGAAGTCAGCAAGATGTCGGCATCCACCAGTAGCTCCTGCAGTGCTGTCATCCCCTTCGAATCCTTCAAATTCAGGGCAACTATGGACTGCGTTTCCGTCATTTCCTCGTAATACTGCGGACAGTACTGCGCCATCGGATCCCCGGACGGCGCCTCTACCTTGGTCACATCACCGCCGAGTTCAGCCAGGCGTCGAGCGGCTAAAGGCCCTGGCAGGTTCGGCGCCAAGCTCACGACTGTAAACGCCAAACCCTCCCCCGCCCGCGGTGCTGCCGTGCCTGCTGCAGTCGTACCGGCAGTCTGTTCTTCTCGCTGTGTAGTCATATTCTTTTCTTCCCGACGCCTACAGGTCCCTGGAGATGAGTTCCTTCATAATCTCGTTGGTGCCGCCGTAGATTTTCTGCACGCGAGCATCGGCGTACGCCCGGGCAATGGGATACTCAAGCATGTAACCGTAGCCACCGAAGAGCTGCAAGCAACGGTCAATGATCTCCACCTGCTTGTCGGTGGCCAAGCACTTCACGGCCGATGCGGTGGCGGGATCCAGCTTGCCAGCCACATGCTGCTGAATGCAGTGATCCACGAAGGTTCGCACTGCCAGGGCTTCCGTAGCGCATTCCGCCAGCTCAAAACGGGTGTTCTGGAAGGAAAACACGGGCTTCCCAAAAGCATCGCGCTGCTTGGTGTATTCAATCGTTTGCTGAATAGCGGCCTCCGCAGCCGCGATTGCCCCGATTGCGATGGAAAGCCGCTCTTGCGGAAGCTGCTGCATGAGGTAGATGAAGCCCTGCCCCTCTTCGCCCAGCAGGTTACCGGCGGGAACTCGCATATCTTGGAAGAAAAGTTCACGCGTATCTTGGCCCTTCATACCAATCTTGTTGAGCACGCGACCCCGGCTGAAACCTTCCAAGTCCTTGGTCTCAATGGCGACGAGGGAGATCCCGGCATGCCCGGCCCCTCCCGTACGGCATACAACGATAATGAGATCCGCGTGCGATCCATTCGTGATGAAGGTTTTTGAGCCGTTGATGACGTAGTCATCCCCATCGCGTTTCGCAGTCGTTTTGATCCCTTGCAGATCAGAGCCCGTACCGGGTTCCGTCATAGCAATAGCGCCCACGTACTCGCCCGAAGCTAGCTTGGGCAACCAACGCTTCTTTTGCTCTTCCGTGGCGTAATTCGTGAAGTACGGAGCCACGATGCCCGAATGCACAAAGTTTCCGAACGAGGAATCGCCCACGTACGCCTGCTCGTACTGCACAACGGCTTCGTGGGCGAAGCTACCCCCACCGCCACCGAATTCCTCCGGCACGGACAAACACAATAGGCCGGCGCTTCCTGCTTTGGTCCACAAATCCCGATCAACTTGTTGGTTGCGGGCCCATTTTTCGAAGTGCGGCACGGATTCCCGGTTAAAGAATTCCCGCGTAAGTACTGCAAGACTGTCCAGGTCGTCCGTCATCCAGGGCGAGCGGTAGTCAGTGATAAAAGACATTGGGCAACACCTCATGAAGCTGCAAACGTTATTTTGCAGGCAACACTAGTTCCCGTCCGCGACACCCGCAGCCGGTTTCAGTAAATTGCCCCGGCACACGACGGCGCGTCAGTACCCCACTACTGCTACACCCATTCGTGCCGCGCTCAGCCACACTGCGCGAATTCATGCGGGAGACCGCACCATCCCGCTTCCGAAGCGCCCCGTGCCACGTCGGGAGCCGGCAGCCTAGCGAGAGCGCTTAACGGTCCGTTTCGTCAATGTTGGGGGCGCTTTCTTCGTGGCTTTCTTTCCTGTTGACTTCGTTACAGCCTTTTTAGCGGCCTTCTTCGTCCCGGTTTTCGCCGTCTTCTTCGTGGTCTTCTTCGCAGACTTACGCGCGGACTTCGCCGGGGCCGTGCCTTCCGCATCCATCTTCGCGCGACGCTCGCTGAGCAGCTCATTCGCGCGCGCGTCCGTCATCGTCTCCGGCGTATCGCCCTTACGCAGGGAAGCATTG
This sequence comes from Corynebacterium auriscanis, assembly GCF_030408435.1. Lineage (NCBI taxonomy): Bacteria > Bacillati > Actinomycetota > Actinomycetes > Mycobacteriales > Corynebacteriaceae > Corynebacterium > Corynebacterium auriscanis. The sequence goes on from NZ_CP047046.1 coordinate 2,368,315, forward strand.
GTCGTGCCGTCCGTAACATAAGCACCGAACCGGCCTTCCTTCACGCTCATCGGCTTGCCCGATACGTCGTTATCGCCGAGCTGCTTCAGCGGTGGCTTGGCTGCTGCCCGTCCACGTCGCTTTGGCTCGGCATAGATACGACGAGCTTCATCCAACGTGACGGTGAAGATCTGCTCTTCCTTGTCCAAGGAACGCGAGTCGCTACCCTTCTTCAGGTACGGGCCGAACCGCCCGTTTTGCGCGGTGATCAGTTCCCCATCCGACGGGTCCACGCCAACTTCGCGTGGCAAACTCATCAGCTTCAATGCTTCATCCAGTGTGACGGTTGCCGGTTCCATATCGGAGAACAGCGAAGCGGTCTTGGGCTTCAGTGATGCCTCCACCAGCTCCTTAACACGCTTAGCTTTCTGGTTTTGAGCGGTCTTCGTCTCACGGGAGAGCGGCCTTTTACCCTCGGCCTCGCGCTCGCGGTCTTGCTCATCCCGCTCGGCTTCCCACTGCGCTTCGGCCTTCGTCACAGCCTGGGCTTCCTCGTCTTCCCCCAGCAGCTCGGTGACATAAGGACCGTAGCGCCCCTCGCGCGCCACGATCGTACGCCCGGATTCAGGGTTAACGCCCAACTCACGGCCGCCTTGCGGGGTGGCGAACAGCTTCTCCGCAACCCCCAATGTCAACCCGTCGGGAGTCATAGATTCCGGTAAGTTAGCCCGCTGAACTTCCGGCTCCGTGCCTTCCGGCGCGCCCGCGGGAACCGGCTTCACGCGCTCCAGGTAGGGGCCATAACGGCCCACGCGAACCACAATCGGGTTCCCCTCGGCGTCGTCGAAAAGGTGCAGTGAGTTCACGCGACGAGCATCAATCTGCTCCAAGTTATCACCCACGATGTGCTGCAAACCGCCCTGGCGCGGGATGGCAGATGAGGGGGAATTCTTATCGCGTGATTCGTCGCCGAAGTAGAACCCGCGCAACCAACTTGCGCGATCCGTGCGGCCTTCGGCGATGGCATCCAACTCGTCTTCCATCGCCGAGGTGAAGTCGTAATCCACCAGGGACCCAAAGTTCTGCTCCAGAAGGCCCACCACGGCGAATGCCACCCACGACGGAACCAGCGCATTGCCACGTGGCAGCACATAACCACGATCTTGGATGGTGCGGATGATGGAGGCATACGTCGATGGACGGCCGATACCCAGCTCTTCCATCCTTTTCACCAACGACGCCTCGTTGTACCGTGCCGGGGGGTTGGTGGTGTGACCCTCGGCGGAAACCTCACGAGCCTTCAGGGCATCACCCTGCGACATGACAGGCAGGCGCTTTTCGGCATTATCGGCCACGTCCTTGCCATCACCCGTGGAGCTGAACTCCACATATGCCTTCAAGAATCCAGGAAAGGTCAACGTACGACCCGTTGCCGTGAATTCCACGTCTTGTGTATCCACGCCGGGGATGTCCGTGGTCTTGGACGACGAACCTGCTACCGTCACCTTCATCGACATGCCCTTGGCGTCGGCCATCTGCGAAGCCACAGTGCGCTGCCAAATCAGCTCGTACAGCTTGTATTCCTCGGCATCGAGTTGCCCCGACAGCTGCCCCGGGGTGGCGAAAGTCTCACCGGCCGGACGAATCGCCTCGTGGGCTTCCTGGGAGTTCTTGACCTTGCGGTTGTATTGACGTGGTGCATCTGCGACGAACTTCGCGCCGTACAACTCCTTAGCCTGGGCGCGAGCGGCTTGCATACCGGACTGACTCAACGTGGTGGAGTCCGTACGCATATAGGTAATGTGTCCGTTTTCGTACAGACGTTGCGCAATTCGCATGGTGCGCTCCGAAGTGAAGCGCAGCTTACGCGCGGCCTCCTGTTGCAGGGTCGAGGTCATAAACGGTGGGTACGGGCGGCGGGTGTAGGGCTTTTCCTCTACCCCGCGCACCTGCAGATCAGAACCAGTGAGGTCCTCGGCCAGCGCCGTGGCGGAACCACCATCCAGGATGACCGCATCAGACTTCAACGTGCCGTCGTCTGCGAAATCGCGACCTTGCGCGACGCGCTTTCCACCAACGGTAGCCAAGCGGGCTTCGAAATGATCGGGTTCACCGTCCAGCCCGCCGGCCTGCAGGATCAATTGAGCTGCAAGATCCCAATACTCAGCGGAGACAAATGCCATGCGCTCGCGCTCGCGCTCGACAATGACCCGGGTAGCCACCGACTGCACACGACCTGCGGATAGGCGTGGCATAACCTTTTTCCACAGCACCGGGGAAACCTCGTAGCCGTACAAACGATCCAGCACGCGACGGGCTTCCTGAGCTTCAACCAGATCCTGATCCAACTCGCGGGTATCTTGCGCCGCAGCCAAAATGGCCGGCTTCGTGATCTCGTGAAACACCATGCGGCGTACCGGAACCTTAGGCTTTAGTACCTCCAGCAGGTGCCAGGCAATGGCCTCGCCCTCACGGTCGGGGTCGGTAGCCAAGTACAGTTCGTCAACCTGCTTCAGCTTGCTCTTGAGGTCGGAAACCTTCTTCTTCTTATCGGCGCTGACAACGTAGAGAGGTTCGAAATCGTTGTTGACATTGACGCCCAGGCGCGCCCACGGCTCTTTCTTATACTTGGCCGGGACATCGGCGGCACCCCGGGGAAGATCGCGGATGTGTCCAACAGAAGCTTCGACGATGTAATTGGGGCCCAGATAGGGAGCGATCTTGCGAGCCTTCGTCGCAGACTCCACAATCACCAGACGCTTGAGATCGTCCTTAGCCATTAGTGTTGCTCACGCTTCCTAACTTCACCGAATCACAGGGGCAGGGTTATCCCCTCATTATTTACCTTATGTATAACGCCTACCATGAAGGTTTTTCATACTGGCCTTCGCGTCTCGCCACAAAACCCTACCTGGCTACCCCCGTTGCACTAACGCACATTCGCATCTGCTGAGTGCGCAGGGCGTCGAGATAAAAGAAGGATAAGCAGAGCGAAAGCAGCGGGCGAGAGCACGTAGAACACACAAAACCGCCCAGCCACTACCGATTCAAAGGAGATCCTTTAATCGGGCGGACTGAGCGGCCAGCCGGGCAATAACGTCTTGAGAATTAGTTTTATCGCAACAGTTAAAGCATGAGGCTTTGGGCAAGGCGGTTAAGCCTTAGAGAGCAGTGACGTTCTGGGCCTGCGGGCCCTTCGCGCCTTCACCGATCTCGAATTCGACCTTCTGATTTTCTTCGAGAGTGCGGAATCCATTGCCCTGGATCTCGGAGTAGTGGACGAAGACGTCTGCGGAGCCGTCTTCAGGGGCGATGAATCCAAAGCCCTTTTCCGCGTTGAACCACTTAACGGTTCCCTGTGCCATTTTCTAACCTAACTGTTGTGAAAGCTCGTTCCCCGTCCAGCGATACGCAAACTTCATTATTGAAGCCGACGACCACAGGAACTACGCACGGAAATACTTCTACCGTGGCTTTATGAGAACGTCTCCACAGTCTGCCACGCAGTGAAGCTTTGCGGGCCAACGGCAGCACAAGCCGTTTTTCACTAAGCCCGTGACATGCACTAATGTATTTTTTCTACCCCCGTATGGGGAATCGCGGACTGGAGGTGCAGCATGACAGCGGTCGAAAACCGGGGATCGAATGCTGGACTAGGCGACGAAGTACTCAGCGAACTGCGACGCGCCCTGACACGCTCTACCTGTACTCACGTAAAACACATTCCCGCGCGCGCATCGAAACCCGCGGAGTGGCCAGATTGGGCGGCGCCGTCGTTGGTGGAGTATCTAGTCCAGGAGGGTATTCAGCAGCCGTGGAGCCACCAGGTGGAGATGGCGCAGCACATCGCGGCTGGCCGGGATGTGGTCTGCGCAACCGGGACGGCTTCCGGAAAGAGTTTGGGTTATCAGCTGCCGATTCTGAGCGACCTAGCGAAGCCGGGGAATTCGGCTAGCGCCTTGTACATCAGCCCGACGAAGGCTTTGGCGCAGGACCAGCGGGCAACGATCGCGCAGATGTGTGTGGAGTGCGACGAATTATCCGATGTGGTGGTGGCGACCTACGACGGCGATACCCCGCCGGAAGCCCGCCGAGTCATTCGCGACCAAGCACAGGTCATCGTAACCAACCCCGACATGCTGCACGCTTCGATCCTGGGGAATCCACAGGTGTGGGGGCGCTTTTTGCGCAGCTTGAAGTTCATCGTCGTCGACGAGTGCCATACGTATCGCGGTGTATTCGGCGCGCACGTTTCGCTAGTGTTGCGGCGACTATTGCGGTTATGCCAGATGCGCCCGGTGGTTGCGCTGGCCAGTGCGACAAGCGTAGATCCGGCGGAACATGCGCGCCGACTGACCGGACGGGCCGATATTCGGGCCGTCACTGAGGATGGCTCCCCCACTGGTTCGACGACGGTAGCCCTGTGGGAGCCGGGGTTGTTGCCACAGGTCGAAGGGGAAAACGGCGCGCCCGTTCGCCGTGCCGCCAATACGGAGGCGGCCGAGATCATGGGGCGCGTTATCGCCCACGGTGCGCGCACGTTGACTTTCACCCGATCGCGACGCGGGGCGGAAACTGTGGCAATGGGGGCGGCGGAGCAATTGTCATCCATGGGCCGGGCGGCCGATGCGGTACGCGTGGCGGCTTATCGCGCGGGCTACACCGCAGAAGATCGGCGCGCACTGGAACAACGGCTAGATAACGGCGAATTGTTGGGCGTGGCTAGTACGAATGCCTTAGAGTTGGGCATCGACGTGGGCGGGTTGGATTGTGTGATCAGTAGTGGTTTCCCGGGCACGATAGCCAGCTTCCGACAGCAAGCCGGGCGGGCAGGGCGGCGCGGCCAGTCCGCGCTGGTCATGATGGTCGGTGCAGACGACCCGATGGATACTTACCTAGTTCACCACCCCGAGGCACTGCTGGACCGCCCGGTGGAAAATACCGTTTTCGACCCCACTAATCCTTATGTCTTGGCCGATCATTTGGTGTGCGCTGCTGCCGAAAAGCCTTTATCCGACGCCGAAGTGGCACAGTGGCAAGGCGAACACGTCGTGGAACAGTTGATCGCAGCCGGGCGACTGAAGCGCCGGCCCAAGGGGATTTTTGCCAACCTTACGGTGGCTAAAGATGTGCACGCGGGCATCTCCATCCGCGGCGGGGCGGTGAAATCGGTAGCCATTGTGGAATCAACGACGGGCAAGCTTCTGGGCGAGGTCGATGCGGGACGGGCCGTCAATGACGTCCACTCGGGTGCCGTGTATTTACACCAGGGCGATACCTATGTGGTCGATGCGCTGGATTTGGAAGCAAACGTGGCATGGGTGCGCGCGGATTACCCGGAGTACACCACGCAGGTGGTGCGGGAGACGGACATTCGGGTTGTCCGTACCCGCCGCACTCAGTGTTTGGCTGATGGGGTGTGGCTGGCAGACGTGGATGTGGAGGTCTCTCACACGGTGACCGGTTACCGGAAACGTCTACCCGGCGGAGAAATCTTGGAAGTTGTTCCATTGGACGTGCCACCGGAGCGGCTGTTTACCCGCGCAGTGGCGTACACGGTGGATCCCGAAGTTTTGCGAAGCAGTATGGGATTACCCGAGCCCACGTGGCCAGGTGCTTTACACGCGGCCGAGCATGCCGCGATTGGAATGCTGCCCCTGATTGCAACGTGTGACCGCTGGGATATCGGCGGGGTGTCTACCGTGCTGCACCACGATACGGGCTTGCCCACTGTGTTCGTCTACGACGGGTATGCCGGTGGCGCCGGGTTCGCTGAACGCGGTTTTGAAGCTTTCAGCCGGTGGATGCAGGTCACGAAGGAAACCGTGGAAGCATGTGAATGCTCCAGCGGGTGCCCCTCCTGCGTGCAGTCCCCCAAGTGCGGCAACGGTAATGAGCCTCTGTTCAAGGCAGGCGCGGTGGAGGTGCTGACATTCCTCGCGGACGCTTCTAGGGCGAGCGGACAGGTGTAGGCGCCCGGCGAGGCAGGGACGCAATGCGCCCCGTTACCGATCACCGATGCACGCAGCGACGACATGCAATTATTTGCCCGCACGATGGGACCCGTTACCGATCGCCGTTGTTCGCAGCGACGAGATATGAGCGCCGGAGAACGTGGCTTGACTTGGCACGAGCCAAAGGTGCCCAGCACCTCACGATTCCCCACATCGAGAGATCTGTGCTGTTACATTGTTTTTTATGGGAAACACTTTTGCTTCGGTAGGTTCTTTGACGTTGGTAAAGACTTCTGCTTCGAATGCACGTGGACTGCGCCGACCAGTCTTATCATTCATCACAGCCACCGCTTTGCTGAGCTGTGGCGTTGCCACCTCGGTTGCACCTGCTGTTGCTAGTACGGGTTCTGCGCAGACCCTGGGCTCAGTAGCGGATTTCACCCCGCGGTCAGCGGTAAAGCTGGGCAAGCCGATGCACAAACCCGCTGCATTCCCCACTACCCCAATTGATAGTGGACTACAGATCGGTTCCCTGCCTGCAACCACCGGCCAGCCCATGAATCTGGCCCCATTGGATGCGCGGGTGGGTTTGAGTGGGGCGTCGAAACAATATAGGTTCTCCTATTCCACGACGAACCAGCACGGCAGGGTAGCGCCCTCGACGGCTGCGGTGTTTCTCCCTCAGGGGAAAATGCCGCCAGGTGGTTGGCCCGTCCTAGCATGGGCGCACGGAACTGTTGGTCTTGGTGATAATTGTACCCCTTCGATGAACCCGCGTTCAGAACGGGACGCGCGCTATCTCAATCATTGGTTATCTCAAGGATATGCGATTATTGCTTCAGATTACGCAGGTCAGGGCACCGATGGGTTGATGAGCTACCTTAACGGCAAATCCACTGCTGCCAATGTGGTGGATTCCGTGATTGCCGCGCGGAAGTTGGAACCCCTACAGGGGAAACTAGCGAAGCGTTGGGCGGTGATCGGGCAATCGCAAGGTGGTGGCGCGGCGCTGCATGTGGCTCAGCGCGCAACGAAGGCCAGCCGGTCGGCCGGTATTGATTTCCGTGGGACGGTCGCCACGGGATCGCCGGCTTATATCGAAAACATTGTTCTGGCTGGCGGGCCGACGTTCCCGCCGGTGGTCTTGCCGACGGGGTTGAATGTTTATGCGCTGTACATCATGGCAGCAATCAGGGAGGCGCGACCGGACCTCAACGTGGATCAGATCCTCACGGACGAGGGCAAGCAGATGGTGACGTGGGCCGAGGCCGCGTGTTATACCCAGATGGCCGACGCGGTTGACGGCACGAATGTGGCACGCGCATTCAAAAAGCCGGTCCGGAGCATCCCGGGGATTCAGCGGGCACTCACAGCTCACATGGCAACAGCCACGACCGGGTATGACAAGCCGGTGATCGTGGGTCACGGACTGAAGGACAAAGACGTACCCACCCCGATCGGCTTGGTACTGAATTCCGAGATGTGGCTGAACCAGTTCACCGCTTCACCACGTAACAAGCGAGTAGTTGTTCGTTGGTATCCGACCGATCACGGTGGAACAGTGTATGCCTCTATGAAGGATTCCACGCCATTCCTCAAAAGAATCATGAAGCATTAACCGGCAAGGAAATCCTGATGCATTAGCTAACCCAGATAACCCAGATAACCCAGCTAACCCACGGGCCCCGCAAGGGCAGATGCGGAACCGCTGCGCCGCTGATTTACGGTCACTGTCACGCGAACGAATTCGGCTTCGATCTGACACTCACGCACCGACGCATGGTTTAACCCCGCAATGGTGTTGGCAACCGCACACGGATCATCACCGCCGGCCAACAGGTCGGTGGCCGCCGACAGCGCTGCCAGGTCGGCCGCCACCGTCGCTTTCTGTCGTGCCATAAGATCCGTCGTACCCACGGCCACGTACATCACCACACTCAGCACCGCGAGAATCACCGTTGCGCCGTAGGTGGTGCTCACAAGATGCTCCTTTCGATCGGTTCTAATTCCCCCTGGGCTTCGCCATTCTCGTGGCTTCAGCCATTTTTATGGGTTTCAACTCTCTGTGCCCGTTCACCGCACCCTATTCCGTCGGTTCGGCAACCACCACGGCTCCCGCACTGACATCCATCAGGGGTGCATCCTTGCTCACGGTCACTCGCACCACCGGCAATTCCCCTACACGGTCGTGGCTAACCTGCACGCGGGCTTCCGGATCGCGCTGTACCACGTATGCCTGCGCATCCTGCCCCAATGCCCCGGCGCGAGCCGCATCCCTGGCCAACGCCTGCGCAGCTGAATGCTCCGCTAACGTCACAAACCCGGATACGGCCCCGGCCGCCACCAAGGTCATCGCGCTAAGAACGATGGCGCCTTCAACGGTGTTCATGAGCCAGTGCTACCGCCGGTTACCTTGTTGCAGCGCCTTTTCAAAAATTCCGCTCAACGCTTGCTCTACCGTGTCCGACGTCACCACCGTGTACAGGAGCGCCCCCAGCGCCGCGGCAGCCACGCATCCCAGCGCATATTCGATGGTCGACATGCCCCTTTCGTCTGCCATGTACCCCCTTATCGCCTCCACCAGCTTGTGGAAAGCCGTTGGTTCTTTTCCCGACGCCTCCCCGCGCTCCCCTTCATGTTCTTGCTGGGCAATCGCGTGCGTGCCGGTGGAGATGTGCGCGGATGGATCGAGGGCGTCGGTGTAAGAATCCTGGTTCATCGTGCCTGTGTTGATTGCTGTTTGAGCGTTCATGATCGTTGTCCTTTCGTGCAATGTTTCGGTTGGGTTGTGGATTGAAGGTTGACTGACCTGGTCCATGATCGACAGCCCCAGGTTGTGTGGATTGGTGATCGCCCGCCGCATTAGATTCCCGCCAGGCCTATCGCCAAGGGCAATAGGCCCACCACCACAAACATCGGCAGGAAGCACAAGGTCAAAGGTGCAGCCAACACGACTAACATCTTTTCGGCAGCTGCCGTGACTTCGTTGTTCGCGTGTTGCCGCAGTCGTTGCGCCTGCGCCCCTGCCCCCACGGTGAGGGCAGTTCCCGATCGCGTCTGTTGCAAGGCTTGCCTGGCCACGGGGCCAAAACCGGAGTGAGTCTTCAAGCTCTCCCACGCCTGAGTAGCAGCCCCCATATCCAATAGGTGCCCCACTGTAAAAACGACCCGATCAGGTTCAGCCAGTGTGACGGGGTCCCACTGCTGGGTCATCACCATCCACGCCCGATTGGTAGGCATCCCCACCTGCAATGCTGCAGTGAAGATGTCCAGCCCACGGGCAATATCGAGGGAAGTTAAGCCGGCATGGCTGTCGGGGCCGGCTCGGCTTCCCCCGCCTACGAACTTCCACTGCGATTGCGTGAGGAATTCCGTCCACTGCACCCCTGCGCATCCCAAAAGCGATCCCACTAGTAGCAGCACCGCCCCCAGGGGGTTATGGATGAAAAATCGCGGGGTATCCAACCCCATGGTTTGCCCCAGCACCACCGCACCAATCGGAAGGGCCAGCAGCACGGTGACTGTCAGCCGCGCACCTGCCATCGCGGACTCGTACTTCTCTCGGCGCTCCAAGGCGGCGTCGATATCCATGGCATATGCTTCGGCCAGCACCGATAGCGGAATTCCCCGCTCCGTGGCGATGCCCCACAGTTGGCGGAAGTAACCCAGTTCGCCCCCGCCGATCTGCAAGCGATATCGCGCCACCAGCTGCTGCGCGCGAAGTGCTATGTCCGCATCCTCTATGAAGAGCCCGGCCGCCAGAACCGCGTCTTCCGGATTCGCTCCCGCCTGGGATTCCCTAGCCACGGCCCCCACGAATTCCCGTTCGAGCTCTACCTCCTGACGGGCCCGTTTGTCCTTCAGCATCCGCCGGACCACGCGGTAGACCACTAAACCCCACATCATCAGCACGGCTGCGCCGACCGTCGCGTTAATCATCGACATCACCCCCCCTTTCTCTTAAATCCCCCGCTAGCGCATTACGCCGCTTGTCGTCCCAGCCCCGTCATAAAGTTGCTCCACCCATCGCATGGACCATGCGCCCACACCAGCCGCACATCTAGGCGATGCCGGTCATCTAGAGCCAACTGCCCCACATGCGTTAACTTGCGCCCTTCGGAAGTACGCGCGACATGCAGCAACACATCAATCCCATCGGCAGCCTGCCGTGCCAATGCCCGCTCTGGCATCCCCGCCATCGCGCCGAGCGCATCCAATCGCCCGGGCACCGCGCCGGGGGAATTCGCGTGAATCGTCCCTGCACTGCCCGCGTGCCCGGTATTCAGCGCCACCAGCAAATCCGCCACCTCTGCCCCGCGGATCTCACCGACCACGATCCGATCGGGCCGCATGCGCAAACACTGCTTCACCAACGTTTGCATGGTTATCGCACCCTGTCCCTCGGCATTGCCCCGGCGCGCGGTCAAAGAGACCACATGCGGATGCTCCGGCATCAACTCCGGTGTATCCTCCACCACAATGCACCGTTGCCAACCGGGCACTTCCCCCAGCAACGTCGCCAGCAGCGTGGTCTTCCCAGTACCGGTTCCGCCGCTGATTAGCACATTTTTCCGACTATCCACGATTCCCCGCAAGGCCCCGGCCAGCTCCGCGTTGACGAACCTGTCCTTCACCAATTGCTCGATACTCAAGCCGCTGGTTTTCAGCATGCGCAAACTGATACACGTGCCCCCTTGCACGGGTGGCGATAGCACCGCATGCATTCTGATGGCAGTAGCCGGAATATCACTTGGCAGCCCAGTCAGGACCCCGTCCGCATACGGCATGGCGTCGTCCAACCGAGTGCCACACGTCGCCGCCATGTGAACAGCCAGGTTGCGGGCTTCCTCCGCCGATAGTTCCACCGCCAGCTTCTCCATGCCTTCCCCCCGGTCCTGCCACACAGTGCCATCGGCATTGACCACCACATCCGTAACCCAGGGATCCGTCAAGACCTGCCCCAACTGCCCCAGCCCGCTGAGCTCCAGCTGCACTTGCCGTATCGTTTCCACGTCAGTTTCGGCCGGCATCACTTCACTGATCTTTTCCACCGACGCCTCGCTGATCCCCCGTTCCGCCAACCTCAGACGGATGGTCTGCGCGAATGAGTGTGTCATGTCAGGCCACCTTCCCGGTTGCATCTAAACGCAAGCCTTCAATATCCAGGTGGGTGCTGGCGCGTTGCCGTTGGATGACCGTCAGCACTTCCAGTGCCGCGCGGTGCGGGGCACAGCGCTTCACTCTTTGCGTGCCCACCCTCCCGCGCTCAATACCTCGTTCTGCACCTCTCTCTACGTTTTCAAGAACACGCTCGGTGAATGCCCGCGCATGTTGTAAGCCGCTTCGCAATGATCGCGGTTGTGCCCCGGGAATCTGGGCGGCGCGTTCGGCAATGATCTGTGGGGAATCCCGGTAGCAGTTGATGTAGTTTTCTAACTGGCCACTATCGATATCCTTCGCTAGCTGCGGGTCATCCTCAATCACCACCGAGGGCAAGGCATCCAAAATCACACTTGCGAGTGCCAATGTCGCCGAGGAATGCGGCACCTGGCGCAGCACGTACAGCGGTTCCGGCCAACCCTCATCGATGGTGCGCTCACGATTAACGAGCGCGGCAGCCACACCGGCGACCGTCAGCGGACAAACCACTACGTGGGCATCGGGCACTTTTCCCTGCCAACGGCCCGGTTCGTGAGGGTCTGTGCGCCCACAATCGACGACCACTGCGGATTCCTCGATCACCCGCAAGCATTCCGGTAAGTCAACCGGCACGCATTCGTCGCGAGCTTGGGTCAGCAATCGCGTGAAACCAACCTGGGGTAGGCGCTTGAGCTCCGCGTCGCGGTGCAAATCCGCCATACGGGTTCCCGCAACTCGTTCCACTCCTAAGGCAACATCTACTCCTGTGGATCCCGGAGAAGCATCGAGCAGCACCGAATCCATACCAGTCTCCCCCAAGGCGTCGGCCACGAGGAATGCTAACGTCGACGCTCCGGCACCCCCCACGCTGCCACTCACGGCAACCACAGGTGCTTCACCAACACGCAGTAACCGCGCCAGTTCCAGCACACCTGCAGCCTCAAATCCAACCCCGGCTGAGTCTGCCTCGTTAGATCCCCCTTTTCCGGTGCTCGCCCCAACAGAGCTCACCCCGCCAGCACTCGCCCCGCCAGCACTCGCCCCAACAGAGCTCGCCCCGCCAGCACTCGCCCCAACAGCACTCGCCGAATCAGCGCCAGTCACCATCCGATCCAACCTAATGACATGCGCGCTTTCGGCCGTGCACAGTGGCGAATCGTGGTCGGTTACGACCACTGCCGATTCACCGGCTGCAAGATGCGCAGACAGCTGGGTGATGATGGATTCATCTCCAAATGTGTTGAGATACCGTCGACGGCTAACCTCGGCCACCATCGCGGCCTCCTCGGCCCACGACTGATTCTCCACGTCCAGGATCACGGGCCTGCTCGCCCCTGCCCACCCATGAATCCCGGATGGTTCGATGCGATGGCCAGCGTAGGAAAACTCGCGAATGCGCTGCTTAAGACTATGTTCTGCGTACCCCATGGCTGCCAGTGTGGCACCCCGCCGTCGAACCCGGTAGCACCCGAAGGAGGACCTGTGGATAAGTAGCGGGGGGCGTCAAGAAAAAAGAAAAGAAGTTGTGGACAACTCCAAAGTTTGTGACAGATGTGACAGATGTGACATGAAGGGCTGTAGGATCAGAGGCGTGACGCCCTCCAACGAGACCAAAGATGGACAGCCCGCGGGTCAGCCCACCCGTCCTGGACTAAGCCGTCTCCACGACAGCAAGGCCCACCGCGTGCTGGCCATCTTTGATTTGGACAAGACGATTATCGATACCTCGGCGTCCATGGCCTACCGCCGACCTATGGCTGAACGCGGGTTAATTAGCACGTCAGAACTGCTGCGCATGATGGCTTTGCTGGGCAACTACATGCTGACCACGCATACCGAAGAAAACATGAACGCCACGAAAGATGCACTGCTGGGCATCATCAAGGGACGGGAAGAAGCGGCCATGCGCACAATGGCGCAAGATGCCCTCACAGAAGTAATTACTCCCTATATTTACGCCGAGGCCCGCGAGCTGTTGGATTGGCACCGCGAACGTGGGCACGCAATTGCCATCGTGACCGCATCCGCATCCGTCATGGTGGAGCCGATTGCCTCCGAACTGCAGGTCGATCACCTCATTGCCACAGAATTGGGTGTGGCAGAGGGTAGATTCACCGGTGAAGTTCTGCACTTCAACAAAGGCACAGCCAAGGTTGAGCGCATTCGCGCCCTAGCTGAATCTCACGGTTATGACCTAGACGAAAGCTTTGCCTACACCGATTCTGCGACCGATCTGCCGATGCTGGAAATGGTGGGCAATCCGGTGGCCGTCAATCCGGATCGGCCCCTGCGGAAAACCGCGATGTCCCGCAATTGGCCCATTCACAAATTCGATAAGCCCGAACCCCTGTTCGCGCAAGGGGCGGTACTTGCCGGCGCCGGGGCCACCCTCGCGGTGCTCGGTGCGCTGGCGACCGGCCTGGCGTTTTGGGTGAGGTCGCGGGACGAATCTGCGTAGGCGCGGAGCGAGCATCGCGAAGCCGAGGCCGGGGTATAAGAGTCGGGAGTCGCGTGGGCCCGGTGCCGCGGTTCACGGCCCACGGTGCTGCATAGTCGGCGCCGCGGTGTCGCGGGGTCGGGCACCGCGGTGTCGCGAGGTCGGGCGCGGAGGTTACTTCGCGTCAGCGATAGATTTCGCCTCAAGGCTGCCCTCACAGAGCCCCGTTGCGTGAAACACGATCCAATCAGCCACCCCGCTGGGCTCGCCAGAAGCGAAACCTTGAGCCTTGGCCGCGTATTCATCCCGGTGACGATTCCACCACACTTCGGGCACACCTAATCCACGCGGGTCCAATCCGCCAGAAATAGTGGCCAAGCGGGAACACGCTCGGGCAGTGACCCCGTTGGCGTCGGCAAAGGGTTCCAAAGTCAACAGCTCGCCGTGAATGATGGCCGACAACACAACGGAGTTGACCTTGGTCCCGCCCGTAATCAGGCGGCCAAGCAGCTGCAAGCGCGCATCGGTGGCCTTTTTGGGCCGGCCAGGCACTAGAAATTCCGCGCTTCCCGCAACTTTCCGACGGAACGATTCATCCGACATTTGGGGGCTGGCCACCGAGTTGATCTTCGCAATCACCTGCAATGGGGCACGGCGCCACGTGGTCTGCGTATCGCTGATTCCGTCCGGGGCCAGCAACTCCGCAGCGCGCAGGGATCCAGCCAACACGGGGTCCTCCACCTGACCGTCCTCCGGCAGTCGTGGCGTACCGCCATCGAGCTGTGCCGAAGCACGAGCTCCGCGCAAAACAGCTTCCGAACCGGTGACATCCCACCCTTTAAGATTCGCACGGTGACGGTGCACGCGCGCCACGTAATCATTGGCCTTATCAACTGCTTCCTGAACTCCGTCCAGTTGCAGCAGCGGTTCTAAGGGATCCACAAATTCAGTCATGCTAGACACAATAATTCACCCCTGCGCGCAAATCGGCGGCAAGCATGGCAAAATGGCTAGAGTCTATTTGATACTTCGAGGAGTTTTGACGTGAGCAAGAACGACAGCGAAGGCCTGTACACCGATCCCAACAGCTTCAATCCACAGGTCAACGCCATTCCGCTATCCGATGTGGACACCCACCCTAAAGGCAAGGCCGGCATCAAAGACTTGGTGATGGATGCGTCCTCCCAGTTCTCCAGCCTGGTTCGTTCTGAGGTCGAACTGGCCAAAACCGAGCTGACCCAATCTGCCAAAAAGGCCGGCATTGCCGCGGGCCTGTTCGGCGCCGCTGGCGTTATCGCCGCTTACAGTTCCTTCTTCCTGTTTTTCTTCTTGGCAGAGCTGCTGGACACCTGGCTACCACGGTGGGCTGCGTTCCTCATCGTCTTCGCCTTCATGTTGGTTCTGGTCGGCATCTTGGCCGCCATTGGCATCAAGCAGATCAAGGGCGTGAAGAAGCCGGAAAAGACCATCGAGTCCGTCAACGACATGAAGGAACTGGTCCCTTCCCGTGGTGCAAACTCCGCCCGCGCGTTGAACAACGAACAGGGACTGTACACCTAGAGTTGTGTAGAGCTTAATGAAGCTTCATAAGGCTTTCCTGCGACTACAAACCATGTGAGTCCATGCAGAACCAAGACTTCTCCTCAGCCACCTCCCCCGGTGGCCCCATTGCCCCGGAAGGCACCTACGTGCACTCGCGGGGCATTCGCTTGTATGCGGAACAGCAGGGCCCGAGGCACGCGCCACTAGTGGTGTTCATCCACGGTTTCGGTGGAGGTT
Source organism: Corynebacterium auriscanis (assembly GCF_030408435.1). NCBI lineage: Bacteria > Bacillati > Actinomycetota > Actinomycetes > Mycobacteriales > Corynebacteriaceae > Corynebacterium > Corynebacterium auriscanis. The sequence continues at coordinate 2,383,603 of NZ_CP047046.1, forward strand.
GCTTCGATTGGCACCCTGTTTTCCACCAGCTTGCCGATACGAATTTGCGGTTGGCGTCGGTTGACCTGCGTGGATACGGCAAGTCCGATAAAACTCCGCGCGGGTACGACCTCACCACTGCCGCCAGCGACATCGCAGGTGTGGTGCGTCGACTGGGGTACGAAAGTGCCACCATCGTGGGCCACGGATACGGCGGCTTAGTGGGATGGACGCTCGCAGCCCATGAACCGGAGCGTGTGAACTCCCTCATCACTATCTCCTCGGCTCACCCGGTGGTCCTCTCACGCTCAGTCGCCCTACGCCCGAGTAGCCAATGGCGCCGGGTGCGCCGCGTCCTTTTTTCCCAGCTCCCTCGCTTGCCGGAAAAGCGTTTTTTGGATAACGACGCCGCGCAGGCCGAGCTCTACTTCCGCGAAGGTACGGCCCCAGGTTTTCGGGATACTCCGCGTTATCACGAACACGTCACGCAACGGCGCCAAGCGATGCAGGTCGACAAGGTTGCCCACTTGGCCAATGAACACGTGCGTTGGCTGTTTCGTTCCCGTTTCCGCCCCGAAGGCGCACAGTTCGACCGCACGTTCCCAACCCGAGTGGCCACCAATGTGCTGGCCATCGAGGGGAGTATGGATCCGGGTTACGTTCCCGCCGTCACCCGGCGTTCCCTAGGGCGCGCGCAATCGGGCAGAGCGCAGCTGCTGTACGGCCTGGGGCATTTCGCACATGTCGAAGATCCGGAGGCCGTAGCCGCGCTCATCGAGGACCACGTCACCGGAGAACAGAAATAGCCGGGGCGTGCGGCGCCGGCCTATTTCAACACACACTTCCCAGTGGGCACCGGCACCTCTGCCTGCAGTGCTTCTCGCGTGTGCTTCAGCACTTCGTCCTTGGTGAGGGCATAACCCGTTTCTTCATCATTGATATCTGCGCCGAAGATCAATCCGAGCACTCGGCCCTGGGCGTCGATCAAAGGTCCGCCAGAATTACCTTCCACAACTGTGCCCCGCAACGAGTAAGCCTCGCGTTCCACACGGTTGGTGGCATAGATGTTGGGGCCGCTGACGGTAAAGCGTTCGCGTATACGCGCGGGTGTTGCCACAAATGGTCCGCCCTTGGGGTGCCCCAACACGATCGCGCTATCGCCGGATTCTGCCGGCTTATCTGCCCACGTTAAGGGCTCTATGCCGAGGTTTTCGGAATGCAGGACCGCAATGTCGATCTCGGGGTTGTAGTACACCACGTCCGCCCGTGCAGGCCCCTTGGTGGTATCCAATTCCACTTGGTTGGTTCCCGCCACAACGTGGGCATTCGTCAAAATGGTATCGGGCTGAATCACAAATCCACTGCCCTGCAGCAACCGGGAGCATTGGTTGGCCTCGCCCACCACCCGGATGATGGCATCGCGGGACTGTCGTACAGCCGGAGCTCGCTGCAAGGCATTATCCGGTGCTTCCACCTCGCTCGCCGGAAGTTTATCCAAAGGCCCGGCGATCAGCGGCAGGCCCGAGTTATTCAGCATGGTAGCCGTCCGCGACGGCAAGTTTTCCATCCATTCGGGCACCACGGTTCCCACTGCGCTGAGGATCCGGGAATTCCGCAATTCCTGACCGAAGTTCGATTTGTTGGCCGAGGCAATCGGCACCAAAATTAACCAGATGACCAGCAGATATGTCACGACCTGGACCACAGCACCCACGGCCGAATCGACGGTGATGCCGGTGCGTGTGCGAATCTTATCGCGTAAAGATGCGCCCGTTCCTGAGCCTATAAGGTAACCCGCCACAATGAGGATCGTCATCGTAACAATGGCTACGATGAGGCGTGTTCCGCTGTTATCGCCAATGCGTTGATTGGATTGTTCAAGGACGTAAGGCAAGAGTTGCACGCCCAGTACACCGCCAAGCAGCACGCCTACGAACCCTAGAAACGCGGAGAGCCCGCCTTGCCTCCACCCAGAAGCTACCGCGGCGATGATGACAGCAATGAGTACACCGTCGATGATCATCGATCCGGAAGATCCTGAGGTCATGGTGCTCCTCCCTGTGGACCAGCGGCCCGGAATTGGTTCTTCATGGTTTGCAAGGACTCGCCGTTGGACGATTGCTCCAACGCGTTGAATAGGTCTACCACGGGTTCACCGGCCCAGGGCCGCTCCCACCCAGCAAGTCGCACGATGCTATCGACAATTCCTGCCGTGAATCCCCACAGCAACCTGTTGCCGATGGAAAATGCAGGCCCGGACCACTGCATGAACCCCACGCGGAAGCGGTGTTCTGGATCGGTGAGGTGAGATAGGGCAACCATCTCCACCCAATCGTTTTCCGGGCTTGCCGGGTAGATTTCATGGGCGGCGGGCCAGTAGGCCAGCACGGGCACCACCGCGAAGTTAGTGCGATCGATGTACACCGGTTGCATGACTGCCAACGGCGTGACCGATTGCGGATCCAAGTTGGTTTCCTCCCAGGCCTCCCGCAAGGCCGTGGCGATGGCATCACGATCCTGAGGTTCCCGCCGACCACCCGGAAACGCCATTTGACCAGAGTGGTTACGCATCGTGGCCGCGCGGTGGGTCAGCAGCAAGGCAGCATTGTGGGGTAGCGAGCGCGCAGGCCCGTTGGGCCCTTCATTCTCACTTGCGTAACCGGCATCACCGGCCTCGCTGGCCCTGACTGCACTGTCGGTCTCTCCCCCGCTGCCAGCACCACCCGCACCCACCGCCACTATCTCGTCGGCATCGCTAAAGAGCACCAGCACAGCCGAATATCTCGGCGCAGAACCGTCTTTCCCCACCTCCGGCACAATCCGCGCCGAATCGTTCAGCGCCTCATGGATATCCCCCGACCGCGCCGTCTTCGCCAACTCCTCGATCCACTTCGGCAGATCATCGGGCAAAGGAGGCTGAGTGGCATTGCGCTCCAGCCACTGCTGCTGGGTCGTCGTACTCTCTTCAACCTGTTCATTCAGGTCCCTAGCCTGTTCATTCAGGTCCCTCTGCTGAGTCATCGGGCCTCCTCCGGATTACCTTCTAGGGCGAGTGCAACCTCTTTCTCTAGATCATCAACATTGTCGAAGGCTTTCGCGATCAATTTGGCTCGCGTTCCATCCCCGCGGTACACCACCGTCAGTGGCACCACTTTCGGCAGTTTCCCCAGCGCATCAAACGTGTGAGAAGAATCCTGGAAGCTAGGGAAATTGTGCACTTTCAAATCGCGCAGCATGTCGGCACCCGCCTGTGCTTTCGCATCCAAGTGCACCCCCACCACATTGTATTCAGGGTGTTTTTCCCGCAGCTCCTGCATCACCGGCAGTTCCGTGCGACACGGCCCACACCACCACGCCCATACATTGACGATCGTCGGTTTGCCAGCCACCGCCGCCGCCATCGACGTGGAGGCCTTCACATCCGCACCCGTCTTTTCCGCAGGCAACTCGCCGCCCTCCGTCAGGCACGGCAGCTGGATCTTGGCCAATTCCGAGTGAGGGGAGAAATCCCCGCTGCCCGTTGGGCAGGTTACAGGCTCGTGGACTTGGACGTTGGCTTGCTTGGTTGGGGGCGTGGGGGCGTCGGTTATTTGTTCCGACGCCAACGGCGGCGCATGACCTTTGTCCGATCCCTGCAGTCCCGCGATGAGTGGGATCGCGGCGACCACCAGACCAACCACAACGGTAACCGCGATCAACAGAGCCCGAGCGCGAGGCGAGACCTCAGGGGCTGGTGGCTGGGCCAGGTTAGCGAGGGAATCTAAGGTATGCTGCGAGGAATTATCATTCATGAGAATCCTGCTAATTTTAGCAATCGTTCACGGTCGTTGGATTTAATGAGCTGCGCCGCTTCCTCTGGGTTAATCGGACCTGCCTGCCCGAAGCTCGGGCATTGGCGGGCGAGTAAGCAGGCACCGCACGCGGGCTTTCGAGAATGACAAACACGGCGGCCGTGGAAAATTGCCCGGTGGGAGAACTCGGTCCATTCTTTCCGCTCTATGAGGTCCATGAGGTCGCGCTCTACCTGCACGGGATCCTCAGAGTCAGTGAGCCGCCACCGTCGCGCCAAGCGCCCAAGGTGTGTATCGACCGTGATTCCCGGAATGTCGAAAGCGTTACCCAGCACCACGTTGGCAGTTTTTCGCCCTACTCCCGGTAGGGCCACCAGGTCCTTGAGGTTATTCGGAACCTGCCCGTCGTGTTTATCTACAATGGCCCGAGCTAAGCCCAGAATGCTGTTTGCTTTGGAATGGTAGAACCCCGTGGGGCGGATGATCTGCTCCAGCTCCTCCCGATCTGCCTCGGCGTACGCTTGAGCATCGGGATAGCGCCCAAATAACCCCGGTGTGACAATATTCACACGGACGTCGGTACACTGGGCTGAGAGCACAGTGGCTATCAGTAATTCCAATGGATTACTGAAGTCCAACTCGGCGTGCGCGTCCGGATAGGCTTCGGCCAACATCCGGTTTATTTTGCGTGCGCGTCTGGTGGTGCCAAGCGGAGTTTCCTCGCCCTTGAAAGCCCGATGGCTTCCGGGACGGGGTAGTGAAGGTCGTTTTGTCGACGGCGACTGGGAATCCGGCATGGGATCCACCATATCGCGCAAACGAGACATCATTGCTTGTAGCGTGTTTAGACGGACTGGACGTATCGCAAAGGCCCCAGGTCTTAAAGGAAGGCAAGGCCCCCGGGCTTAATAGAAGGCAAGGCCCCAGGTCTTAAAGGAAAGTAGAGGAACAAAGGCAATGTCCGAAGTATCGGAGATTCTGTCTCGTGCAGGCATTTTCCAGGGTGTTGACCCCACTGCTGTTCGTGCGCTCATTGAAGAGCTGGATACGACGAAGTTCCCTCGCGGCACCACGATTTTCGATGAGGGCGAGCCCGGCGACCGGTTGTACATCATCATTAGTGGCAAGGTGAAGCTGGCTCGTCACGCTGCGGACGGTCGCGAGAACCTGCTGACCGTGATGGGCCCTTCCGATATGTTCGGTGAACTGTCCATTTTCGATCCTGGCCCACGTACCTCGTCGGCTGTCTGCGTGACCGAAGTAGTCGCGGCCACCATGGATTCCTCCATGCTGCACGATTGGATCAAGCAACACCCCGAAATCTCGGAGCAGCTGTTGCGCGTGCTGGCCCGTCGTCTGCGTCGCACTAATAACTCGTTGGCTGACCTGATCTTTACTGATGTGCCAGGGCGGGTGGCGAAGGCGCTTTTGCAGCTCGCGAACCGTTTTGGCATTCAGGAAGGCCCCGCTCTGCGCGTGCACCATGACCTTACGCAGGAAGAGATCGCCCAGCTGGTGGGTGCTTCGCGCGAGACCGTCAACAAGGCCCTCGCAGAATTCGCCCACCGCGGATGGATCCGCCTGGAGGGCAAGTCCGTGTTGATTTCGGATACGGAGCGGTTGGCCAAGCGTGCTCGCTAAGTTCGCGCACTGGGTTTTGCCTGCAAGGCACGCGCGCTAAGCGCGCAGCTTAGGTTCATTCGCCACGCGGGCCCATTGGGTTCGATACCCAATCCCCCAGCATTAACAAAAAAAGGGGGGTTGACCCACCGTTCCCGGTGGACCAAACCCCTCTTAGCTGAGCCCCTCCGGGGCCGGTGGCCAGCCCCGTATGCGAGGTTCAGCCACTTTCCCCTACTTGGGGCGTGCTGTTACTCTCCCTTGAGGAAGCGCAATGTGACGCGCGTGGACTGTGCTGCCGCGTTGCGCAGCACTGGATCGACGTCGGTGTAGATGTAATCGACGATCTCACCCACGTTCGCATCCTCACCGAGCTCCTGCAGGGCTTCTTTTACCTGCTGCAGTCGCAGCTCACGGCGTTCAATGTAACGCTCAGCGATGGAAGCCACATCAGGCTGGTCAGGACCGTGTCCCGGCAGGAGCGGAATGTCCTTGCCGCGTTCCTTAATCTTTCCCAGGGTCTCCAGGTATTCTCCGAGGTCACCATCGGTCTCCGAGATCATGGTGGTGTGGCGACCGGCAATGGTATCACCAGTCAAGATAGCTTCCACGTCGGAATCGTCGTCGCCACCGTTGGAGTGAATGAAGAAGCTCACGCAGTCGCGGGTGTGGCCCGGGGTGTGCACGACTTCAATGGTTGGTGTCAATCCTTCGAAGGAGATGATTTCGCCATCTTCCAGTTCATCGGCTGCGATACAGTACTGCTTTTCGAAGGCGCGTACGGGCGCACCGGAAATTTGGCGGAACCGCTGAGCACCATTGGCGTGATCAGCGTGGCGGTGGGTGAGCAACACCAAGGCAATTTCGCCATCATCCTGAGTGGCCTTGGTGTTGAGGACATTAAGGTGCCCTTCATCTTGCGGTCCTGGGTCCACAACGACCGAGACCCTATCCTCAGGACCACGGATGACCCAGGAATTAGTTCCCTCCAGGGCGGCGTAGCTGGGGTTAGGTGCTAGGACGACGCCGACGTTTGGAGTGACTGGACGTAGTTGGCTGTACGCGGGGTGCTCCATGACTCTAAGCCTACTTCTTCTGCGCTACTTGGTGGCTACCTGAACAATGATTTCTACTTCAACGGGGGCACCGAGGGGCAGTTCGGCAACCCCGACTGCTGCGCGGGCGTGGGCTCCCACCTCTGGTCCGAAAATCTCTCCTAGTAGCTCACTGGCCCCATTGAGCACTGCTGGTTGACCATTAAATCCTTTAGCTGAGGCGACGAAGCCGTTGACTTTCACGACTTTGGTGACGCTATCGATTCCCACCAGGTCGTGAATCGCAGCGAGAGCGTTGAGGGTAGCCACGCGAGCCTGTTCGTACGCGGCTTCCTCATCCACTTCGCCCCCTACAAGACCAGTGACCGGCAGTTTTCCGTCAAGGAAGGGAAGCTGGCCAGAGGTGTAAACGAACCCACCAGCGTGTACCGCCGGCACGTAAGCGGCGACGGGAGCTGCCACGGAGGGCAGCTCAATTGCTAATTCTTTAAGCTTGTCCGTGAACGCCATGCCGATCTATCCCAACTCGCGCTTGAGGTAAGCGACATGCTGCTCGCCCGTGGGGCCGGGGAGCACAGAGACCAGCTCCCAGCCGTCCTGTCCCCAGTTATCCAAGATCTGCTTGGTGGCATGTGTGAGCAAAGGCACGGTTGCGTATTCCCATTTAGTCATGCCTCCGAGTATAACGAAACGCTCGGACAATCATTTCTGTCCGAGCGTTCAACGGTGCTGGTCAACCGCATCCCCTAAGGATGCCTATCTGCCACGACATTAGCCGAGCGGTGGTTAATGTGGGGTTAGCCGGCGCCGATGTGAACTGGCGACCGCGCACCTTTTATGTGGGTAAAACCGGCGCCGATGCGAACTGGTTTGTTACGCCATATTCATGCAGCTTGACTGTGCGCCTACGTACGTGGGCTTCGTAAGCGCCGATGACCGCTGATTTATTGTACGGTCTTCGCCGCTTCCAGCTGACCTGCGAAGAAGTCCGCCCAGCTGGTGACTTCTGGGTGCTTACGCAGCAGGGCACGACGCTGGCGCTCGGTCATGCCGCCCCACACGCCGAATTCCACTCGGTTATCCAAGGCATCCGCACGGCACTGCAAAACCACTGGGCAGTGCCGGCAGATCGCGACCGCCTTGCGCTGCTCCGCTCCCTTAACAAAAAGCTCATCCGGATCCACATTCCGGCAGTGCGCGAGGGTGATCCACTCGCCGCGGTTGTTAAAGGACTCACGGCTGGTTACCTGATCGGCGGGCTGGCAAGTTGGCTTACTTGCCGACGCCTTGCTGTCAACAGCAGCGGTGCGAGCTGGGCGAGCGAGAGATGCAGTCATGGTTACTCCGAGAAATCCTTCGGTTGAAAAACTTGTTTTCACGTTGGACGTAATCTTATTCACACGTTTTTAGAAGTGTCGAATGGGTCACATTTTGGGGGTGAGCGCCGCAGGCGTTACAAAGCTGCGCTAAGGCGCTCCCCGTCACTGCCCAACCCGCCCTAAAACGCGCGCACGAGAGGGATTAGCTCACGCAATCGCTTCATCTCCGCAGCTCACAGCGATTTCGGCGCAGAAGACCGAGAGCGAAAAGCGGGGAATCTTAAACCCCAAGGGGCATAACACAACTGGTTTTGACGATTTGAGACGCAGCTCACAATTTTCACCCCCACCCCCTTGTCCGTCCGGCATTTTTCGTCAGTCTCATATGCCCCGGCATTCCCCTCCGACCCAGTTGTTACGAGATAGAGAGCCCCCTCTGGTTGCTGCACATCGTCGACTAGGGTTAGTCGATGTGAATACTTCGACGTCCCTCGCCAAGATGTTTGCCGCCATTGTCGTGGGTGGTTTGTTACTCGCCCTCGCCATGGTCCCCTTCGCGGGCCTGAGCGGCTGGGCCGTTAGCGCGACCAACAAGACGATGAACTCGAACGTGCAGGACATCTCCGCCAACGATGACCTACCCAGGATGTCCAACATCACTGATCGTTACGGCAACACGATGGCCTACATCTACGACCAACGTCGAATCGAAGTAAAGCCTGATGAAATCTCGCAAAACATGAAAAATGCGATCGTGGCTATCGAGGATCGTCGATTCTTTGAACATGCAGGCGTCGATATAAAAGGCACCCTACGCGCCGCGGCCGCCAACGTGACCAGCGGCGGTGTGTCCGAAGGAGCGAGTACCCTCAACCAGCAGTATGTGAAGAATTACCTACTGCTCGTGAAAGCGGAATCCAGCGAACAGCAGGCCGCGGCAATTGAAACATCTATTCCGCGCAAACTGCGCGAAATGAAGATGGCCAGCGAATTAGATAAGGAGTTTTCCAAAGACGAGATCCTGACCCGGTACCTCAACCTCGTATCTTTCGGCAATAACTCTTTCGGCGTGCAAACCGCCGCACGGACATACTTCGGCACCAACGCCAAAGACCTCACCATTCCCCAGGCCGCGCTGTTGGCTGGAATTGTGCAATCGACAAGCCGCCACGATCCCTTCACCAATCCCGATGGCGCACTCGCGCGCCGCAATGCAGTGCTGGACGCGATGGCAAGCACCGGCAAAATCTCCGCCACCAACGCCGCTCGGTATAAAAAACAGGGCTTAGGTGTGGGCAAGGAACCCAAGGGAGATACAAACGGTTGTATCGGCGCAGGTAATGCAGGTTTTTTCTGCGATTACGTGCTGCAGTGGCTGGATTCCAAAGGGATTGACCGCGACAAGGTCGCCAAGGGTGGATTGACCGTTCGCACAACGCTGGATAAAAAGGCCCAGGAAGCTGCGGATAAGGCTTCAAAGAACCACGTCTCCGCTACGCAAACCGGCGTGGCTAGCGTGAGCAACTTCATTTCACCAACGGGCAATGGGCACGAAGTTGTCGCCATGGCATCGTCCCGAAACTACGGCCTTGATACAAAGAAGAAGGAAACCGTCCTGCCCATCACCCATTCCCTCCAAGGGCACGGAGCCGGTTCGGTTTTCAAGATCTTCGCGGCCGCCAAAGCTATTGAACAAGGCGCAGGACTCAATACCGTCCTCGACGTTCCGAACCGAGTGGACGTGGACAACATGGGTTCAGGCGGCGCGAAGAACTGCCCACCCAGCAAGTACTGTGTTGAAAACGCCACCTCCTACAAGCCCACCATGACATTAAAGGAAGCCCTCGCTACCAGCCCAAACACCCCTTTCATAACCATGGCGGAAAAGGCCGGGGTAAAGGGCATCGTGGACTTGGCTGTCAAGATGGGCCTGCGCAGCTACGACGACAAAGGTAGCCACGGGGATACCAGCATCGCCAAGTACACGAAGGACAACAACCTAGGTTCCTTTGTGTTGGGCCCCAATGCGGTCAACCCTCTGGAACTATCGAACGTGGCGGCTACCTTGGCCGATCACGGACGGTGGTGCGAACCGCGTCCAGTACTCAGCGTCACCGATCACGCTGGCAATGAAGTGCCTTTGGGAAAGAGTAACTGCGAGCAAGCCCTGAACAAGAACGTTGCCGATGCGTTGTCCAATGGCATGGGTTCGGACATTTCCTCCGGAACCGCCGCAGGCGCTGCGGCCAGTGTTGGCTGGTCCGGCCCCATCGCAGCAAAGACGGGTACCACCGAGACAAGCTTTTCCGCAGCATTTATGGGCTTCACTCCGCAATGGGCAGGTTCCACTTACATCTTCAATGACGGCGGAAGCTCCCAGAACCTGTGCACCTCCCCCGTGCGCCAATGCGGTGAGGGCAACTTGTACGGCGGTAACGAACCCGCGCAAACCTTCCTAGAAGCATCGAAAACCGGAGTAGCAGCCCGTGGAGGCCCGGGCCTTCCCAAGTACGACCCCAAGTACAACACGGGTACAAACCCGGAAAAGTTCGCTTCCAAGAACGCCGGTGCAAGCAGTCAAGGTCAAGCATCCGCGCAACCACAGCGCAGGAACGGTCCCTCGCAAGGACCCGCGACTCCACCTGGGCTTCAGGACTTTGAAAACCAGATCAACGATCTGCTGAATCGGCTTCAGTCCTTCGGTGACCAAGCCGCCGGCGGTCGCCCATCCCGCAGGTAAGGTGGAGCATCGTGATACCCACCGACCAAACTTCCAAAAGTCGCGTTGTCACCAGCTTGTTGGGCGCCACTGCAGGCTTGGCAATGACCGGGCTGGCTACCGCCTACCTGGCTAACCGCGAAATCCGACAATTCGAGATGCACGAGGTCACCGTGCCGGTTTTCGAACCCGGCGCGCTGCCCGAAGGTTGGGGTTCCGTACGGGTTCTGCACATCAGCGATCTTCACATGCTGGCGGAGCAGAAAGCGAAAGAGGCATTCCTCGCAGGATTGGATACCACCAACCCGGATCTGGTCATCAATACCGGCGATAACTTGGGCTCCAAAGACGGTGTGCCCACGGTGGTCCGCTCATTGAACGACCTAATGGACCGACCAGGCGCGTTCGTTTTCGGCTCTAACGATTACTTCGCTCCTCGCCCGGTCAATCCCTTCATTTACCTGCTTGGGAAAAAGCGCAAGCCCAGTGAGGAGAAGCTTCCGTGGCAAGGTATGCGCGCTGCCTTCGTAGAACGTGGTTGGCACGATGCCACCCACCAACGTGTGGAGTTCACCATCGCCCCAGCCGGTGTTGCTGAATCTGACTACGCGCGCGAAATCAAACTAGCCATCGCTGGTGTGGATGATCCTCACCACCAGCTGGACGATTACGATGCCATCGCCGGGCCCGCCAACCCCGATGCGGATCTGAAGATCGGTCTGAGCCACTCCCCCGAACCTCATATTCTGGATCGTTTTGCAGCTGACGGGTACCAGATTGTTCTAAGCGGTCATACTCACGGTGGCCAGTTATGCCTGCCCGGCGGGAAGACGATCGTTACCAACTGTGGAATCGACCGCGGTCGCGCCAAGGGGTTATCACGATGGAGTGAGAGGATGTGGCTGCACGTAACCAATGGTTTGGGCAACTCCAAGTACGTGCCATTCCGCACCTTCTGTCGCCCCAGCGCCACGCTGCTGCACTTCGTCGAGAAGTAGACCGGAGCCCGAGGAGAAAACCCAGCGCAGAGGAATCCCCACTCGAGAGCTAGCCCCAAGCTCAGCGCGAGCCCCCGCCCAAAACCACAGCGAAAACGTAGGGGCGCTTTGCGCCGTAACATCGCTGGGCGATATAGTTGTCAATCGTTACAGCGAATGGTTTTCGCCCCGTTTTCTACGGAAAAGCCAGATGAGATTCCGAGTGGAATAGCAGGCTCGGGGTGTGAAATCCGGAAGCGGTATCCAGCCGGGGTATGGCGCAGTTTGGTAGCGTGCTTCGTTCGGGACGAAGAGGTCGCAGGTTCAAATCCTGTTACCCCGACCAGAATTTTTGACGGTTTCGGACTTCTCATTGAAATTGTGTGGGAAACTGATTCCTTCAGCTCAACCCACCGCTTCGGCGGTGGGTTTTGTCATGTCCGGGTTCAGGGGTTAGGTAGGGGGTGAGGTAGCAAAACGGGGTTAAATGGCAAAACGTGTACCCGCCGGCTTTCCACCCGAGAGCGGCACAATGGTTCATTTTCTTGTCTACCTAGGCACGGCGAAAACTACGGCGAAAACTTTGGGGCAACGATCTGTCGTTGACGCGGCGCTAATACCCGCTGGCGCTCGGCCTAAAAGCACTAATAAACAACCATTCAAACAACTTCCAACAACTTCAAACAACCTCAAACAACTGCGCAACAACCTGACAACAACCAGGCACCACCACGTTGAGCAGCGCAAATGCCGCATGATGGCGCGGTGTCCGCTCTATGATGTCCGCACACAGCTGTCGCGATGCGCCCTAGTTGTTGTTTCGATGTGCCCAAGTTGTTTGAAACAACTTCCTGGGGTTTTGCAGTGTTGAAGGGATTTCAATTTCATCGCCACAGTCCTCACCCCCACCCCGCAACAGTCCTCACCCCACCCCGCACACCTGCACCCCCACCCCCCTTATGGGTGTGGAAAAGCACCTGCTAAGATTTCTTAACAGTCGCATAAATTGCAATCGCGGTGCATGCAGCGCCACAGTCACCTTCGACCATGATGTGTGGTTGTTGTATGGGCTGGTTTCCCATCCAACCGATCTATTGACTTTCGGGGTGTTGCTTAAACGTGGCCATTCTCGCCATTCCCGCTGTCCTTCTCATCGCCCTAGCCTGCGTCCCCTTCCTGGTTAAAATCCTCGATCGAAACGCGGGTTGGCCACTCGCGATCGCGTTCTTAGCCCTAGCTGGTTTCTTGATTTCGAAAGCAGAAGAAGCCCTGCACGGGGCCGGGGTTTTCTGGACGCACACGTGGATCAAAGGCTTCCTTGCAGGTAGTACTTCCCAAGATCCAACGGGCCTCACATCAGTTCCCGAAAACGTCTCACGCAACACCGCTTTCAGCGGCGACATGCAGATCACCCTGCGCCTGGATGCGCTAAGTCTCGCTTTTACGCTCCTCGCGCTGATCATCGGCGCGATCGTGTTCATCTATTCCACGCGCTATCTGCACCGCGGCTCCCGAATCATGAGTTTCTATCTACTCATGACCACCTTCATGGTGGCTGTGGTTATCCTGTTCCTCGCTGATGATGTAGTCCTGCTGTTCATCGGCTGGGAGCTGGTCAGCTTGGCTTCCTTCTTCCTTATCGCCCGCGCCGGCTCCAGCGGTGAGGCGGGTTCCATCCGCACGCTGTTGCTCACGTTCACAGGCGGTCTCTTCCTCGTTGCGGCCTTGGCGATCATGGTGGCCACCACCGGAACCATGAGTGTCACCGAAATCATCGCGTCTCCAGAATGGGAAAACGAGCCCGTGCGAATCGGCCTCGTCGCTATCCTTGTGGCGCTTGCTGCGTTCTCCAAAGCCGCGCAGATCCCGTTCCACTTCTGGCTGCCAGAGGCGATGGCTGCCGACACCCCGGTCTCGGCATTCCTCCACGCTGCCGCCGTGGTGAAAGCCGGTATCTTCCTGCTGCTGCGCTTCAACGCGCTGTTCAACGGCGCGGCCATGTGGCACTACATCCTGATCTGTGTGGGTATGACCACCGCCGTCATGGCTGCCGTGTTTGCCATGCAAAAGACGGACTTGAAGAAGCTCACGGCCTATTCCACCGTCTCGCAACTGGGTTGGATCGTAGCCACGATCGGTGTGGGCACCCCGTTCGCCATCTCCGCGGCGATCGTGCACACGGCCGCTCACGCACTGTTTAAATCCTCCCTGTTCATGCTGGTTGGTGTGGTCGATCACCAGGCCGGTTCGCGCGATATTCGCCGCCTGGGTCCCCTGTGGCGCCAGATGCCGTTGACCTTCGTCTCCGCGGTTATCGCTGCGGCCTCCATGGCTGCTATCCCACCTACCTTTGGCTTCGTATCCAAGGAAGGCATGTTGGAGGCCTTCACCGAGGCTCCGTTTAACCGCATTGGAATTGGCATTCTGCTGACGGTTGCGGGCGTCGGTGCGCTAGCTACCCTGTTGTACTCCGCGCGTTATGTTTTTGGGGCGTTCGTCGACGGTAAGCGCGATATGTCGCACGTGAAAGAAGCTCCACTTTCCTTGCTGCTACCTGCTGCGTTGCCCGGTGTGTTCAGCTTGCCGCTGGTATTTTTCATGGGGTCGGCCGATCATGCCATCGACGCCGTGGTCAAGGCCACCGGCGCTGGCGAGGCCCACACTCACTTGGCGTTGTGGCACGGGGTGACACTTCCGCTGATCATTTCCTTGCTTGTCATTGCCGTAGGCGTTGTGGCAGTTGTTAACCGACGCCGCGTTTTTGACCCGCTGGAAGATCGCCGCTTGGGTCTCGTTGCAGGTGAGGACATTATTCAGAAGACCGAGGACCTGTCGGCGCGCCTCGGCAAACTGCTATCCCGCCCGGCAATCTCCATTGCACCATACCGCCACGTCGTATGGATTTTCGCCATGATCATCACGATGGCGGCCTTCGCGATCATGGGACCGGGCCGTTTGGGGGGCCTCACGGCTCTCACCCCGCGTGTGTCCGGTATTGACCGTCCCGAAGACCTCATCGGCCTGGTCATCGTCGCAGCTGCAACCATCAGCCTGACGGCCACGCGGTCGCGCTTCGCATCGGTCATCCTGGTGGGGGTTGTCGGCGCGGGTGTGTCCTGGGTCATGCTCACCTTGGGCGCTCCCGATGTGGCGCAAACGCAGCTGCTCGTGGAGTTCTGCGTGGTCGTCATCATGATGCTGGTCATCCGCTACCAGCCACGTCTGTACTTGCGCGAGGGTGAAAACCGCACGAAGTTCGCCACCACGCTGGCGGTTGTTATGGGCCTGATCACCTTCTTCGGTGTGTGGCTCCTCATCGGTCGCCACGATAAGCCGCAGATCGCGCAGTGGTACTTAGAGAACACTCCGGAGATTTCCGGGGCGAACAACGTAGTCGCCGCCATCCTCGTGGAATTCCGTGCTTTCGATACGATGGGCGAGCTCATCGTGTTGGGCATGGCCGGCATCGTCATTGCTGCGATCATCGGTTCTATTCCGCGATCGCCATTCCCCGGTTACGGCCCAGGTTCTACAGCGGAATTGTTCCGTGCGCCGGGCACGCAACGCTTCCCGGACGTGCACAAGGTCCCCGAGCTAGCACCGTTTTACTCCAAGTACCTGCGCTCGACGTACTTGAACTCCATCGCCTCTCGCTTGGCGCTGCGCCCACTGCTGCCGATCCTGTTCATCCTGTCCGCAGTGGTGTTCTGGCGCGGTCACCAGGCCCCCGGCGGTGGCTTCCTCGCGGCTCTTATCGCTGCGTGTGCACTGTTGTACGTCTACCTTTCCCGAGCCACCGCCCGGAAACTGGGTAGCGATGAGATGGGTTACCGCTTGGTGGGTGCCGGTGTGCTGCTGGCCCTTGGTACGGGCTTGGCCGGTTTTGCCAAAGGTAGCTTCCTGGCCCCGATCCACGGAGAGGTCGCCGGTGTGCACCTCACCACGTCGCTGCTGTTCGATGGCGGTGTGTACCTGGCAGTGATCGGCCTGATCGTCATTGTGGTGAATCAGATGGGCGGCCGTGAACGCCCCGGTGTCAACCCTGCCGATATGCCTTTTGGTCGACGCCAAGCTACATTCAGCCCCAAACTCAGCAGTCTTAAGAATTCCCGTGAACACCAACCTGTTGAGGGCAAGCGCGCGGATAACGCCACCAAGCTCAGCCCCGTGGCCATTCACGCTGGTGGATCGCATGTTCCACTGAATCCCAGCGCAGTCAAAGAACACGCACAGCGCAAGCAGGATTCAGCTGAACCTGACATACAAGGCGCAGAAGACACACGGCACAAACAACGCTCAGTCGCGCCTCACCAGCAAAGCGCTGAACACACACAGCGCACGCAGGATTCAGCTGCCTCTGACGATGAGAGACCCGCGCGGGGAGAGCAGGGCGTCGGTAAAAAAGAAAAACCGAGAACCGTAAACAACCGCACCCCCGACGAACCACATAACAACGAAGAAGGAGACCGCGAACAATGATTATTGCTGCGATCATCGCCATCCTCGTTGCCGGTGGTGTGTACCTCGTGATGCAACGCGGCATGATGCGCCTCATCTTGGGCGTGACGCTCATCAGCCATGCGATCAATGTGTTGATTCTGGCCACCGGTAACTCCGCGTGGCGCCAAGATCCCCTCATGGATCGCGCGACCGCAGGTGAAGCTGCCGACCCTCTACCGCAAGCGTTCGTACTGACCGCGATCGTGATTTCAATGGCTGCGACGGCCGTCATGTTGACGTTGACGGCCCTGGGGCGTGATGACGATACCCGCCATCCGGAAGATCCGGAGCGCACCGCACGGCGCAACCGGGTGCTCAACACAACGGGTCATGGTTTGAACCGTGCGGGATCCGGTGACCGCTTGGCGAAGCAAGCTGCCGACCAGCGGCTCAGCGAAGAAACCGGCCAGGGTGTCGCCCGCGGTGCAGACCGGCGGATTCAGAAGGAAAAGAAGAAGGAAAGTGGTGCCTAAATGACCTCCGGAGCTCTTCTTGCACTGTTTATTGTCGTCCCCCTCCTAGCCGCCGCCGTGGCAGCGATTCTGCCGTGGGAACTGGGTCGCCGCGTCCTTGGTTTTGCGATCCCTACCGCCGGAATCGTGGGGTCCGGGGTGCTACTCGCGCATGTCGCCGGCGATCAGCCCACGGTGTTAGCGGACAACGTAGGTGCCTTCCCCGGCGGCATCTCCATTCCCCTGGCCGCCGATACACTGACCGGAATCATGCTGCTAACCACCGCTATCGTGTGTCTCGCAGCTACCTGGTTCGCCGACATCGTGGGTGAAACCCGCGCGCGTTTCTTCCCCGCACTATCCCTAATGCTGATCGGTGGCGCGTGGGGTGCGCTGCTCACCGCGGACCTCTTCAACCTGTTCGTGTTCATCGAAGTCATGCTCATGCCCTCGTTCGGTTTGATCGCGATGACCGGCACGTGGGCGCGCCTATCGAGTGCACGCATGTTCATCATCGTGAACCTAGTTACCTCGCTGGTGCTACTGACCGGTGTGACGTTGACCTACGGCGTGATCGGCACCACCAACCTGGCGGCCCTGGCGGGTTCGGCCGGTCCACGCGGTGGTTTGGGTTTTGCCGAGGGCGTACCTGGTAGCCAGTGGCAGCTGGTCGTTACCTTGGGCATGGTTTTGCTGGCCCTCGCAGTGAAAGCGGGTTTGGCTCCCGTTCACACATGGCTGCCACGTGCCTACCCGGCAACCTCACCGGCCGTAATGGCCCTATTCTCGGGTTTGCACACGAAGGTTGCGGTGTATGCCATCTTGCGCATCTACATGACCACCTTCGAAGGCGATACATCGTGGGCGTGGGGAATCCTAGCGCTGTCGGTACTGGGCATGATGGTTGGTTCTTTCGCGGGACTGGCTGAATTCTCGGTACGCAGCGTAGTGGCCTACCAAATGGTCAACGGTATTCCATTCATGCTGGTAGCGCTGGCGTTTTTGAATAACCACCCACACCTGATGCTCAGCGCTGCCCTGTTCTACATGCTGCACCACATGGTGGTTGCCGCAGCGCTGATCATGTCCTCGGGCGCGATCGAGGAAACGTACGGCACCGGCACACTCAAGCCACTATCCGGAATCATGCGACGGGACCCGTTTGTGTCCGTAGTTTTCGCTGCCGGTGCTCTGGCGATCGTGGGGCTGCCGCCATTTTCGGGCCTGTGGGGCAAGGTTGGGCTGGTTATGGGCATGGCCTTTGATGGCTCCTGGAAGGCGTGGATCGCCATCGGCGCGATCATCGTCACATCTGTCGGCGCCCTGTTCTCGATGATTTACGTGTGGCGCGAAGTCTTCTGGGGACGGCAGATGAATAAAAATGAGTGCCCACCTGACCTGCGCGTTCCCACTAGCTATGTTATGCCCAGCGCAGCCATGATGATCCTGTCGGTGGCTATGTTCTTCGGCGCTGGCCAAGTGTATGAACTAACAGGTAAGGCAACCGATAGCCTCACCGATACCACCGGATATGTTCGCGCCATCATGGGGCCGGACGATGCCCCGTCAGTGGGACGTGTATTGCCCCCTGGACCTTCCGGTATGGATAACGTGCCGGCGGGAATGCGTAGCGCGGCGGATGCCAATGCCGCAAAGGAACGCGAAGAACGCCGTGAAAGAACCATCCCCGAACAGCACAGCTCCACTGACCCCCGCGTGGATTCGCCCCAGGGTAAATCCTCCGAAGCCGAAACCCGGAAGACAGGTGAATAAGCCATGAAGCCGTTGAAAATGGGTTTTCACGCACTCCGTTACGGCGTGTGGCTGGTTGGGCAAATCCTCAAAGAGTCCACGGTCATGGCCATGGATACTCTCGGAACCGGCCGCCACATCGCACCCGTGGTGATCTACTATCCCCTGCGCATCCGCAGCGAGGTAGAAATCGCTGCGTTCGTTACCTCCATCACCATGACCCCCGGCACGCTCGCCCTAGGCCTTACCGGCCCCAAGGAGGTCGACTACGGTGCAGCCGCGGGCGGGGTGAACCGCGACGATATCTCGGCGGTCACTAAAGCCGAGTTTCGCACCCACGGTCTCGATAACGTCCAGCGCTTCTTGGCCGTGCACGCGATGTACGGTCTTAATCCCGAGGAGATCCTCAGAGACTTAGCGGATATGGAAGAGCACCTGGCTCCGTACGTTAAGCACATCCCGCAGCGGTTCCACGTGAAGCATCTGGTGGAGCGCGGTCGCCCCGGCCCTCGTGGTTTCCGCGGCAGCCGCGGTGGTCGTGCGTCTGATGAGACGGTCTTTGACGTGGAGAAGGTGGATTCCACACCGCACGCCGTGGGGTTCGTTTCGGATATTCTGCGCCTCGATGAGGAAGAAAAGAACCCGGAGGACCTCAAGGACATGAGCCGTGAGGAACGCTACGAAGTCGCAGCGCGCAATGCCGAGCGCAACAAGGACCGCGCGCCCGGCGGCCATCGCAGTTCCGGTGTTGATGATTCCGGCCAGCACACTTCCGACGGCGACACCGGCGACGGCAACGGCGGCGGCAACGACACGAATGCGGCCAAACGCGCCAGCGCCCGTCGCGTCCGTCGCGAAGAGGCCAACATTGCCGCCGCCCGTGCTGAGCTACATGAGACCGACCGCGCGGGTACGTCCTCATCCAGTCGGAAGGCGAGTGACGAGGTAGTTGGTGGCGTCGATAAAAATAACCAGTTCTACACCGATATCGATACCTTCCACGGCGACCGGCTAGGCAGTTCGCACCCCGATCGTCAGGGACGCACCAAGCCGGGTGAGACGCTGTACGACCCGCTGTATCCCCGCAATAACCCCGACGAGGACGATGTAGACGGCTCGCAGAAGTTCCTGGAAGATCCATTGCCGTGGTACGTCAAGGACAGCCAGAGCCGGGCCAGTAAAGAAAAACGGCGCAAAAACCGTGCCAAGAAGGAGCGGAGGAAGCACCAGTGACCCCGACAAACCTGATGACGATTCTGGCGGGCATCGCCGGGATGATCTTGGTGGTGAGCCTGTGCACGGTTTTGTACCGTGTCACTACCACGCACAACGATGCCCGCCGCGCTGTTCTGGGCGACATGCTCTTCATGACGATGGCCGCGTTGTTCCTGTGCTATTCGCTTACGCACCGCACGTCCATCACATATGAAGTCGCGCTTTTCGCCGGGCTGTTCGGCCCCTTGAGCACTTACGCTTATGCCCGCATCATCACCCGAGGGAGGCGCTAAATGTCCGCTGTTTCTTTTCCTTTTCATGTCGACGCCACGTCCAGCACTTACAATGTGGCCTTCTTGGCAGCCGCAGGTGAAAAAGTGGAGTTCCATGAACCCAGCTGGCTCGCCGTCATCGTTGCGGGGGCGCTGGCCATTATCGGAGCGATCTACGTACTGGTGAGCGCCCGCGCGATGTACCTAGCCCCCGATGCACTGTCGCAGTTGAACATGGTGGGCCCAGCGGTGGGTGTAGGTATGCCCCTATTAATTGCCGCGAATTTGGTGTATTCGTGGTCGATTGAGGGGTTCGTGCTGGGGCACTGGATTCGCGCGATCGTGGCGATTTTCGCGCTGCTCATAATGAGCGCTGTGGGTTCATACGCAATGGGGCGCGCCTTGCACGCCACGCACTGGGATCATACTGTTCCACTCTCCGGTGGTCAGCGGCCGAAGGAGCCTCGTTAGCGGCGACAACGGGAAAGCCGTCGCGAGTCAGTGAGGACACTGGCTGGCGACGGCTTTGTTATACCCAGGGGGCTTTTGCAGTATTACTTACGCCACAGTGGCCTTGACCTCGGGGTCCACGTTGCCGCGCATTGCCTTGGAGTATGGGCAGAATGCGTGTGCCTTATCCGCCAGCTCCTGCGCCTTGTCCTGATCAACACCGTAGATGGTGACCTCGATTTCAGCGGTGATCTTGAAGCCTTCACCGTCCTTATTAAGGGCGCACTGGACGGCGACTTCTGGCTGGCGGTCAATTTCAACGCTTTCCTTGCGCATGATGGCCTGAAGAGCACCGTTGAAACAGGCGGCCCAGCCCGCGGCTACAAGTTGCTCTGGGTTGACACCGTCACCGGAGCCACCGAGTTCCTTGGGTGGGCGGACATCGAGGTCGATTTGGCCATCGGTGGTCTTTACGTGGCCGTCGCGACCGCCACCGGTAGAAACTGCCTTTGCTGCGTAGAGTGCATCGCTCATGTTCAGTCAATCCTCCTTGGATTTACGAGGTTCTTCTGCCGTCGCCCAGCCTACGGAAAACTGACGCGAACGGCAGTGATATCGAGTCTAAGGCGCCCCAGTCGGTTCGGTGATTCAGGCTCTTCACGATTTAGAGTGCGTTGATCCGGGTGTGCAGCTGCCCGGAGTGAATCAGGCACCGCACGATGTAGTGGCCGAGGTTGCGCAACCCCCAGGGCGGTCCCCCGTAGATGCTCTAGCCAGCCATTGATGGCCTCGACCGGCCCGTTGGACGCCCCGATGTCGAAGTAAGCCAGCACACATCCTCGCGCCGACGCCACACCGTCCTCCCCAGCCGGGGCCAGCTCCTCCAGACCTTTCGGCACGCCCTTACCCAAGGTGTTGATGATCCGTTTCCATCAACGTCTTGCCCTCCGATTTCTTCGGGTGCCCGTAGGCCTAGATCATGTCCTGGTAGAACATCCACGTGACCTCGAGTGCCGCGTATTCGTCATCGGTGGCCCACAACAGGTCCAGCCGCCTGTTCTGCCGCTCGGTGAGGTAGTTCCCTCCTGGGCAGCAAGGTCCGCCGGTGCTTGTACAGCAGATCATCCTTAGTGTCCACAACA
This sequence comes from Corynebacterium auriscanis, assembly GCF_030408435.1. Taxonomy (NCBI): domain Bacteria; kingdom Bacillati; phylum Actinomycetota; class Actinomycetes; order Mycobacteriales; family Corynebacteriaceae; genus Corynebacterium; species Corynebacterium auriscanis. The sequence goes on from NZ_CP047046.1 coordinate 2,404,846, forward strand.
CCCGGTGGTCTCACGTTGGAGCCTCTGCCGGCAGCCAGTAAGCTTGTCCGCGGCCAGATGCACGACGTAGAACGGATCCATCACCTTCCTCGCCTGGGGCAGTACCCGGTCGACGGCGGTGGCGTAGCCGGTGAAGCCGTCCACGGTCACCACCTGCACCTGGCTGCGGAGACCAGGGTCGCGTTCCTGCAGCCACGTGCGCAGCACGTCCGCGCTGCGGCCTGGGCGGATATCTATTAGTCGGGCCGGCCCACGGCCATCGGCCAGCGGGGTGAGGTCGACCAGAATCGTCACCAGGGTGGACGGCTGGCCTGGCTTTCGGGTGTCCTTCCACACGTGCTCATCCACCCCGAGGATGCGCACCCCGTCCAGATGGGAGGGGTTGTCGTCGACGAGCTGTCGGCAGGCGTCCACAGCGACTTGATTGACCAATTCCCAACCCACACCCCGAGGGCCTTGGCGGTGGCGGCCACGCTCATCCTGTCGATGGCCAGTCGCTAAAGGATCCAGCCGGTCACCCGGTGGGTGAGCTTGGCCCCGTCATTGGCGCAGTTGAGGGAGGTTTGGAAGATTGTCCTCGGACATTGTTGATTGGTGCAGGTGAATCGGGGGGGGCACGAACGTGCAGGCGGGTGGGAAACCCCACGACCGGCAGATCAACCAGTCGGCGGACAGTGTGATCACGCAGTTTCCCGGGTTGGGTGCAGTCGGGGCAGTGCCCCTCGACAGCGACCGGGGCGGGGCGTCGATGATGGTGAAGGTTCCGGCGTCGGCGGTTCCGGTGATCGTCAAGCCGATTTCTGCCGTGCGGCAGATGGGGTCTGCGACGAGGTTGCCACGAGGCTGCACAGTAGGTCCTGGTTCGGTTAGATGGACGGTTTCGGAGCTCTCATCTTGTACCGGCTAGGACCCCTACATGTTGTGCCACCCCGAACCAGGCTCTGCGGTCAGCTACGCACTCCAAAACGCGAAGAGCCGCTAAACAGTGGGTTGAGTTGGGGGTTCCGAAAACAGAGATCGCGCGCCGATTAGAGGTCAATAAGACGACACTGTACAACTACCTGAACAACTGAACACACACTGATCTCCCACAGCTTTTAAGTTTAGATCTCTAGAAGGGCTGTCGGAACATGCTAACGAGCGAAGCGATGTAATCATCTTTGAGCTTGTAACCGTGTGGTGTTTCTACCAGCACCCCAAGTTTGGTTCGACTTTCCCACCACCCAATGAGAGCGGCATCGAAATATGAAACAGCTGACCATCCAGATGGGGTCATAAAGCTGTAGCCAAGTAGCTCATAAATACAGAAACGTGGACCTTCATCTTGAGGTATGCTCCAGTCTTCCAGGCTGTAATAATTCTCTGCTGTCTGAGCGAGGTAGAACAAAAGATCTTGGAATTTGAAAGAATCCTCGTGCACATACATCTTAATGGAATCTCCACTGGCTAAAGGCTCAATGGCTTTACGTAGAACCGGTTCCATATCGGGTAGTGAGCTGGAGGCGATTACTTTCTTTAGGATTTCACCGAGCTCGCCTTCGCGGGCAGCTTGGATACCTTCGTGTCCGCGATAGGGGGATCGTTCGCTCTCTTTGTAGTCAGGGTCGGGTCGCAGTTTGGAAAGGAAGTCACTGAAAGAATCAGCAACAAGGACGAAGCCGTCGTCGCTTTCGTTATCGAGGTAAAGCACGCTATGGGGTGGGAATTCCCGGAGCTCATAGTTGATGACGAAGCACTCATGCATTCCAGATTCTGCGCATCCGATTAGGAGGACTCCCTTCGGGATTTCCCATTCTTCGGTGAGGAAGCCGGCGTAGTCGACTAAGTCATTATCCGATCCGTTTGTGGTGGTTCCATTCCCGAAGATGCGGTCTAGCTTGCTGTCGAATTCCATCCCGGAAGGTAGGTTCACATTGTCGAGGACACAGTTTTTGAAACTGACTACACCGCCGCCTGTGGTTTTCACGAACTCTGCGTAGTCGTCTGGGAGTTTTCGTTTAATTTTACGCTCGATTGCGCGGATTCTCCCGCCATTGCAGGGTTCGCCGGGGTATAGTAGCGTAATCTGCGGTAGTCTCATACTAATTCCTTGGTTATGTCTCTTTATTAGTTCTTGCTACCCCAGATAGCCCAGCCACCAGTATGGCGTACAGCCCTATGGAGATCTTGAGGTATCAGTTGCATGATTCCTTTGTCCTCATGATGGTGCCACACGAAGCCGTGCTTTCTCCTATAATCAGCGTTAATGTTGAGAATCCGATCAGCTTCTGCGACATCGCCGTCGCGTGACTTTGTTGGAGAGATTCTTACCACTGCCCTACCCTTGACCGGCATCGTATGAGGATTGTATGTAGCTGTGGGCGGTAGTTGTGCGACATGGGCATCAAAAACCGGAAACCCTCGTTTGTTGAACGGTATATCATCATATATCCACCCTTTTGGCATACGGCTGGGATCACCATCGCGCCAATTCCCATCAGCGTAGCGCGAATTGATTGGCTTTCTACCGTTGACTAACTGCAGGGAACAGAGATTGACAACCGTGCGCCAAAGGTTGCCCTCAGGCAGTGTCGTTGGGTGCCATACCGTTTGTTGGAGAGTTACTGTTGCTGACCATGCTGCTTGGCGCCCACCAACACAGTTGGAAGGGTAGAGGACATTATCGAGCGTGGAGCTGAACCGGGAGTTCCGGATCGCATCCTTGATATTGTCGATTTTTCCGATGAGTTTCCGGAGCGCAGGAATGGCTCTGCCGAACTTCACGTTTTTCCCGATGGGCAGCGCTCCAACGGCGGCCAAAAGGCACGCAGATACCTCGCCTTTGACGCAGTTGAGGACATCTTTCACACCAACGAGGTCAAGGAGGAGGTCGAGGGATTCCTGCCCGATTTGTTGTTTGATGGTGTCCAGAAGGCTGGTTTTGTTGGCTTTCAGCTCCCCTTCTGCTGCGGCGGCGCGGTACTGTTCTTGCTCGTGGAGTTGTTTTTCCCACGCGGTGTTGTAGGCCTGCTGGGCAGCCTGGCTGGCGAGGCTAGCGTCGTGGCCTGCCGCATCGGCTGAACTACGAGCCTGAGCAGCCAAGGCAGCTGCTTGGTTTGCGGATTCGTGTGCTTGTGCTGCGTAGCTGGCTGCTTGGTCAGCGTTGTTGGCGGCTGCGCGAGCATCTTTTTCGGCTTGGTTGGCGGCTGTGTGGGCGCGTTGTTGTTGCTGTAAGGCGAATTGGAGTGATTGTCCTGCTTTGCGGGCATGTTCTTGTGCGTTGGTTGCTGACTGTTGGGCCTTGCCTGCCCACCCAGCAGCTTCGTTGGCATACCGTGTCGCGGTGTGGGCGTCACCTCGTGCGGTGAAGTAAGACCGCTGTGCGTCTGCAGCGTGCTGAGAAGCAGATTGTGCTGCTTGATAGCCCTTGTCAAGCAGTCCACTGATGTATTCATCATGGGTAGCGCGTTGCGCATCGGCAGCGGCACGGCGTGCGGCTTCGATACCGATGAACTCGGCTAACCCTTCACGATCGCCTGCTACCGCCGCTTGAGCTGCAGCCTTGACCTCTGGGGTGCCAGTACGGGCGAGTTCGTAGGCTTGTTGGAGCTGATCTTGATACAAAGCACGCTCATACCCGCCACCGTGGACAAAACCGTCGAGGGCTTCAAAGGTATTGGCTTGCAACGCTGCATCGGCGGCCCGTTCTACAGCAGCGCCACTGTGGGTGCGCAGCTGCCAGGTCCGGGTGATCAATCCCGGCTTGCGTAGTTCCGGCAGATCGGTGTTGAGGAAGGCTTGAATATTGTCGCCACTGTCGTAGCTGGCCATATCCGCTGCATCCCGAACCTTAGGGTCAGGATCGTTGAGGGCGAGGAATTCCGCGCGCGAATGCGCATCGGTGAATTTAGACTCTTCGTATTCATCGATGAATGCTTGGAAGTCTTCATCTCGGCCCGAGGCCAACGCGACTTTAGCGCTGCCTGCAATAGCCGGAGTTGCGACTTGGGCGGCGCTGACAGCTAGCTGCTTGACCTTTCCGAGGTCTATGTCGTGCTCGTCGTCGTGGGCCGCCAATTCAGAGAGTTGACGAAGATCATTTTCGAGCCTGGTCTGCTGGTCTTTGTGTGCCCTGGCCGCGGCATCGCGAGCATCCTGGATTGCGCGGGCGTGGGTGGCTTGGTCTTTGAGGTAGGCGGCTTCCTGGGCGAGGCGTTGATCCGCGGCGTCGCGGGCGAGCTTGCTGATCTCGAAAGCCAGGGTGACCGCCTCAACGGCCTTGTTGGCAGCGACGTACGCATCCTGAGCATTGACCCCAGCCTTACGCGCCGAAGTGATGGCCTTATCAGCCTCAGCAGCAGCATCGTCAGCTGCTTTGGCGCTACGGCGGGCATGCTCGGCGGCGTCTTTGGCTGCCTGCCGGGCTCGGTCGACCAGTGATTTGATGCGAACGACAAGCCCATCAACTTCGTTGGAGGCAGCCCGTGCGCGTGCTGCGGCCGCGCGGGCACGGGCTGCACCGGCCCTGGCATCAGCTGCGGCGGCGTCGCCATCATCGGCAGCGGCAGCAGCATCACTGGCAGCAACGGCCGCCGCATCGGCGTTTCCTGCCGCAGAAGAGGCTGCCGAGCCTGCCGATTGTGCATAACCCCACGCGGCATCAGCGTGGACGAAAGATCGCGCGGCCTTATCCGCAGCAGCCGCGGCATTGCGTGCGTTTTCCGCAGCGATGCGGGCCTGGCGGGCCTGGGAGGCATCCATCCCCGCCGCCGAGGCGCGGGCGGAGGCCTCTTGAGCAGCAATACGCGCCCTAGAGGCCGCAGAAACAGCCCGCGACAGAGCATCAGCGGTGTGTTGGAGTGCGGTGCGTGCATCGGCGGCCGCAGCGACCGCGTTATCGGCAGCCAGTGCTGATTGGTTGGCGAGCTTGCCTGCTTGTGCTGCGGCATTGCCTGCCCGGACCTGGGCCGCGTCGGCGGCGTGGGCTTCGGTCTTGGACCGTTCGGTGGCCAGGCGTGCGGCGTCGGTGGCGCGCTTGGCTTGATCGGCGTTTTGGGCTGCCAGGCTGGCGGCGTTTTTTGCCTTATCGGCTTCAGTGACAGCACTGCCCACGAGCTCTTCGATGCTCATCTTTTCGGCGTCTTGAGCAGCGGCGACGAATTGTCCATAGCGCAAATAAGACTCGATGGCGGTATCGGTGCCAGTGCGGATTGCCTCTTTAGCGCCGCGGGCGACGGCAGGAGAGGTTGACCGGGTCAGGGCGTAGACCTCGCGACGGCGATCGTGGGCTGTGGCGACGTCTTGACCGGTGGAGGCGAACTCGCTGAGCGCCTCGGCCGTGTTGGTCTGCAGTGCTTGGTCGGCTGCCCTTTTGAGGCTGCTGCCTGCTGGTGCTTGGGAGGCGCGCCAGGTGATATCCCGATCGTCGACCTGTTGGGCTTGAGCCCAGCCGGAATCGATGAACGTGGCCAGTGATTGTTCGTCACCGGCATCGGTGGCTTTTTTCGCCGCGGCTTGGACGGCTGGACCCGAGACTGCAGAGATGGTCACCACGATCTGGCGGAGGTCTTGGATCCGGGCTTCGAGCATGCCGCCGTGTGTGTAGGCCTCCAGTGCGGCGTCTCCGCCGCGCAAGGCTGCTTCTGCGGCCGCGCGGGAGGAGGTGAAGTTAGTGCCGAGCATGTCGACGGCGAATGCACGTGCTTGTTGCTTGTCGTGGATGTCGCTGACAGCGCGCGACTCATCAGCCGCAGCAATACCTTGAGCACCGGAGACTTCGGCGCCCAAAGCCACGACCACAATGATGGTTATGATAGAGACACACCACGTCGCGAGCGTGCGTGCCAGTCGGGTTGCCGTGGCGGGGGAGGAGGTGGGGGTGTGTACTGCTGGCACGCGGTGAGTCATAACGGGAGTGTCATTTCTTTGACTTTTGAATCAGAAAGGAAAAAGGAACAAAGGCAGACTGGTCTACAGAAAAAAGGGGTTAAGGGCGTGCCAAGGCGTGGTCGCTAAACCACCGACTATCGGCCGAATCCACCGTGCCGAGGGTCAGCTTGCCTTGGCTGGTCACGGCCAGTGCCTTGGTGCGGTCGGCGGCCCATACCAGGCGGGTGGAAGTCACCGGAGTGGTAGCGGGGTTGGCGCACCAGGTGGCACCCGCTGCCTTAGGTGCCAGGGATAGTGAGAAGCTGGTGGGGCTGGTGGCCTGCAGGTACATGCCGGGGTAGGCAGCCGATTGCAGGGACACACAGGCCGGATCGGATAGGCCCTTGGTGACAAGGAAGGATCCATCGAGGCGGTCGAGGAATGAGCTGTTGCGCGTTAGTGCTGTGGCGGTGGCTCCAGCCCAGGTCACCCGGACGATTCGGCCGGGGGTCGTCGGCGATGCCGAGCGCAAGGAGACGTAGTTCGGTGTGACAGTAGTCCCCGGGGTCAGGGTCGCGGTGGACGCGCCGTTGCTGGTGCCCACCGGAAAGACGTGTAACTCCACGATGGTGGATCCGGCGTTGTTGACATCCACGCTTTTGACCTGTCCTGGGGCAACAGTGTCTTGCCAGTAAACAGCCCCATCGGGCAGCTTGAAGGCCACGTTGAAGGGAACGGTGAGGTTGTTGACCACACCGTAAGACCCGGTGATGTTGACCGCTGCCCAACCGGTGGGCTTGACCAGCCCGAAGCAGGCCGAGAAGGTGGAAAACGACGAGGAATCAACACGGATCTGTTGGGGTTGGGCCCCACAGTGCTGCTGGACGATACCGCCGTCACCGGCGAGGATGACGACAGCGTCATCGGCGTGGGCTGTGGGGGTGATGCTGATGCTGGTAGCAAGGAGAGCAGAGCCGATTAGGCTGCAGCGGTGACGGGGTGATGGAGACATAATGGTTGGGGGTTTTCTGGTGCTTTCGTTAACGAGGGACAACAGCGCAGAAGTGTTAAGGGGTCACGGGCGCGTAAACGGTAGTAGACGTGGGCAAGGAAGTGCGCAGGGTGCTGGCGAATTCGCTAAAGACCTGGGTGCCGACGTGATCAGAAATAAACGGTCCTGCCACCCGTGAGCTGGAGGTCTCTCCAAAGGCCTCGACGATCAGGCGCACCCAGGTTTTGTCTGATCCCACGTAGGCACTGCGCTGGGTATCGTCGGTGAACACCACGGCGGGTTCTGCGGTGGTGGGGTTGGTGACGGTGTCGAAGCGGATGTTGAGGATCCGGCCTTGGCCTTCGGGGTGGCCGGCTTGGGTAGTCAAGGTGAAACCGGTGTCGGCGATGCGGGTGACGGTGGCTGGCCCGGTGATCCCGCCAGCTGTGGGGAGGGTGCAGGTGGCACCGACGGTCAGGGCATCAGGACATCCCGGCAAGGGAAAGTACTGTCCCATGTTCTGGGTCACTTCACGGTGAGCACCTGCCGGATGGATACCGGGAGCCTGGTCGGTACGGAACAGGGGATAGATCTGCCGGTAGCTGGAATAAGCAGCGTTGTCGAAACGCTGGAGGACCTGGCCGGTGGCAGGAAAGATCTGGATGGATCCCTTGTGGAAATCTTGTTTGACACTGCCGTTGATCTCGTAGCGGTCGGATATGGGGTAGCCGAGCTTTCCCTTTTCCCAGCCGTTAGCACCCCAGATATCGAACACGTCCTTTTCGATGATCCATGCGCCGGTGGTGGCGGTCCAGTAAATAAAGCCGTTATCGAAGCGGTTGAAACGGCCACGCTTATCCGGGGTTACTATTTCATCGGTTTGCGGGTAACCAAGCTTGCCGGTTTCCCAGCCCTGGGCGGCCCACTTGTCTTTGATCGCTCCGCCGATGCGATGGGCATCAGAGTTCGGCGACCAGTAGATCGAGCCGCCTTGGAAATGGTTAAACCGGCCGACCTTGTCGGGTGTGGTGATTTCATCTGTGATGGGGTAGCCCAACGAGGACCGTTCCCAGCCCAATGAAGACCATTTATCACGGATGCGGCCTTCAACAGCATGAGCGATGCCACGGTCAACCTTCGCATGCCAATAAATCGAGGCATTATTCCGAAAATGCTGAAAACGACCACTACTCGCGGCGATGGACTCCGAGGTAGTGGCATTACCGAAGTGCCCCACACCCCCAAGACGGTGGAACGCCTCCTCAATTCTGCCGCCGATGGGGTACCCATGCACCACCGTGGCGTAAGCAGGGGTTGATGCCACTAGGGCAGTAGCCAGCGTCGCAGCAGCGATACACGTCGTGTGCCTGCGCAGCGTAGTGAAAACCAGATTCGTCACGGATGTCAACGTAAAAGACTTTTCCCACCCCACGCAGAGCATTGAACTACCCCTCGGGAATTTCTTTACCCCCTTATTGCCAGCATATTTCCCACTTCCAACCCATACACCACAACTAGCTGCACTTTCTCTACCCCATTACGTTCTAAGTAGTTCCACCGGAGGGTTCCGAGGATTCATTGCGTAGTCCCCTAATCAGAGCGGGTTATGTTTACTCCGTTCCCTCATTTCCTTCGGGACTGGAGGAACGAGTCGCTGGCTTCGGTATGGCTCTTATTTGCCCTGTCTGAAAATGATCCGGCCGGTGATGCCGCCGAAGGCAGTGACATACTCCAACTGCTAATAGGAACCTGATCCACGCCACTGGTTGGTGTGAGATCTCAAAGTAATGTGGATGCCAGCACGAAGTATGTCCGACCAACCCCAGCGACGAAGCAGATCACCGCTTATCTATCGCTAGGAGTACCACCATGACATACCGCTATGTCATCGGCATGGACGTCGGCAAATACTTTCACCACGCCTGCGTCCTGGATGAACACGGCACCCAGGTCCTATCCAAGCAAGTCAACCAACACGAAAAATCTTTACGGGACCTCTTTGCCTCATTCATCGACAAAGTCGACCAGTCCCACGACGTGTTAGTTGTCGTTGACCAGCCCAACAACATCGGCCGACTCACCGTCGCTATCGCCGAATCCATGGGCACCACCGTGCGCTACCTACCAGGTCTAGCGATGCGCCAACTCTCACGTATCCATGTCGGCAATGCCAAAACAGATGTCCGCGATGCCTACGTTATCGCCCATGCCGGGCTGAACCTGCCGGAATCACTGCGCATGGTTGACCGTGTCGATGAAGTTTTCCTCAAACTCAAGGCCCTTAACGGTATTGATGAAGATCTCGCCAGGGCATACACCCGCCTGATTAACCAGATACGCTCAGCACTGGTCGGAACTTACCCTGAGTTCGAACGAGTCCTGCGCGGGCAGGTCATCCACCGCAAATGGATACTTCAGCTCCTCGCCAAGTATGGCGGACCCACCAAGATCCGCAGACTCGGCACATCCAGGGTCAATGCCTTCGCCAGACGCCATCGGGCACGGAATCCAGAAGCCATCGTTGATGCCATGTTCGCAGCGTTTACCAGCCAAACAGTACAGATACCCGGGGCAGAATACGCCGAACTCGGTGTCGCGATGTCAGCCACTGATGCTCTTGCGAAAAAGGAGCACCGCAAGAAAATCGAGGACCACGTACTCGCCCTGATTCAAGACATTCCTCACACCGAGATTCTGCTGTCGATGCCGGGCATCGGGCCGAAATCTGCAGCACAGATCCTTATGACTGTGGGAGATATGTCGGATTTCCCGTCTGCTGCGCATTTGGCGTCGTACGCAGGTCTGTCACCTAGGACAAATCAATCAGGCACATCCATCATGTCCAACAGTCTGAACCGAGCTGGCAATAAAAAATTAAAGAACGCTCTATGGCAATCGTCTTTTGCATCAATCAGATTCCACGAACGTTCACGCCAATTCTACGAACGAAAGCGAAAACAAGGCAAGAGACATAACGCCGCAGTCGTCGCCTTATCCCGCAGACGGCTCAACGTCTTATTCGCCATGATGCGCAACGGAGAGCTCTACCGCGAGATCACACCGGAGGTCATCGCCGCAGCATAAAACCACAGATTCAAAAAACCGACTAGGTCAACCCCAGCCGGCCCTTCAGCATGCCGTTAATCAGACACAGTCAAGCACCACGGTCACCCCTGAACACTCCACCCGCGGGCTTGACTAACTAGATAGGAACACCCCCCAGCCCAACACAGCGGGGGTAATAAAAAGACATCAGAATCCCAAAGGCTTAGTAGAGTAGCCATCAATTCTGGGGGTTTTAATAATAATTAAAGAATCGGACAAGGTAAGCCTCGACACCCTCACTCCTCCCACCCGATGCCTACTAGGTTGGCCATAGGACCACTGATAAACTCAAGGGCATGTCCCAGCACCGTTCTTCCCAGCATGAACGAGACGCTGCGGTTACCGATCTAGCCCTACGCGCAGCCGCCGGTGACCGCGGCGCGCTCACTGAGTTTATCGCTGCGACCCATGATGACGTGTGGCGCCTTCTAGCGCACCTCGCCGATACTGATCGCGCTGATGACCTCACCCAGGAAACCTACTTGCGCGTGCTCAGCGCACTACCCCGTTTCGCCGCGCGATCCAGCGCGCGCACGTGGATCCTTTCCTTGGCCCGGCGCGTGTGGGTAGACAACATCCGTCACGAAATGGCCCGTCCCCGCAGCACCGGTGCAGAGCTGCAAGACGTGGCGCAAACCTCCGTCTCCCCACAAACCACGGGCGGTTCCGCATGGGCGGAATGGGTGGATACCCGCGCCCTCATCGATCAGCTGGACGAGCAGCGCCGCGAGGCCCTTATCCTCACCCAGATGCTGGGCTACAGCTACGAGGAAGCCTCCCATATCGCGAACGTCCGGGTGGGCACCATCCGTTCACGCGTGGCCCGCGCCCGGGCTGACCTTGTAGAGATGGCCACCGTAGCAAAACAACAACCCCGCGCCGCTTCGTCCTCATAAACCCGCGCTGGGGACCAACTCCGCACTACACCACCTCTGTCGGGTGTCCTCGCTAGGCTGGTGCCCATGTTCAATGCATACACCACGGGCTTGGCCACCAAGCTTCGCTCCACCACACAGTTTCACCACACCCTCCCCTACACCGCCCAGCAGCTGTGGGATTACCACTCTCGCCCAGGGGTCGTCGCCCGCCTCACCCCGGGTTACAGCCGTATGAAGGTCATCAAACAAGCCGATAATTTACGCGACGGCCTCACCGTATTCGACCTTCCCGCCCCACCCCTCACGTGGAATGGCCAGCACGACCCGGCAGCTTTCGAGGATGGCCATCAATTCCGCGATGTCTGCAAAACTCCAGGTCTCGGGGCACTTTCGGGTTGGACCCACACGCATATTTTTTCCGACGCCACCCCGGGCCCAACCACGCCCTCCCCACAAATCACGAACCTCTTTGAATCCGGTGCCGGCTCGGCGACTATCACCGACAAAATCACCACGAACCTACCCGCGTTCCTTGCCACGCGGGCTTTACGACCTGTCTTTTCCTATCGTCAGCACCAGTTGCAGCAAGACTTACAGCGCGGCGAAGAGCTCGCCGCGCTTGCGCCGCAGCCGCTGACCGTTGCGGTCAGCGGTGCGTCCGGCCTCGTCGGCACCCAAGTCTGCGCGATGTTGAACCAACTAGGCCATAAGGTGATCGAGCTCAGCCGCCATGCGCAACACGATTCCGCCACAGTACGCGCTTGGAATCCGAACTCCCCTTCCCCGAACCTGCTGCGCGACGTAGATGTATTGATTCATTTGGCGGGTCACCCCATTGCTGGGCGGTTCACGGAAGACCACCTCGACAAAGTTGAGGGATCGCGCGTGGGCCCCACCCAGAAGCTAGCGCAGTTGGTGGCGGAAACAGACAGCATCATAACATTTGTTTGCGCTTCTGCCGTGGGCTTTTATGGGCATACTCGCCCGAATGAAGTTGATGAACTAGCTGGTGTTGGTGAAGGGCGGCTCGCGGGCGTCGTCAAAAAATGGGAAGAAGCAACGCACGTGGCCACGGCAGCCGGAAAGCGGGTAGTGAATGTCCGCAGTGGGCTTGTGATCGCCGGTGGGTCGCCGTTGGTGGATTTGTTGCAACTCAATGTGCGGATAGGTGGTGGCAAGCTGGGCTCCGGCCGCCAGCATTTTGCGTGGATAGCGATTGATGACGCGGTGGATATCTACATCCGTGCTGCACTGGATGAGAAACTGCGCGGGCCAGTCAATGCGGTGGCACCGGAAATCGTCACGAATGCGCAGTTCACGCGACAATTAGCGAAAGTCGGCGGAGGCTTTCCGCTCATTCCTGTGCCGAAAGTCGCGCCGAAGCTGCTGTTAGGTGAAGATGGTGCGCGGGAATTGGCTCTGGCCGACCAGAATGTGGTGCCGAACGTCTTGTTAGATCTTGGCCACCGGTTCCGTTATCCGACGGTGCGTTCGGCGCTACGGCATGAGCTGCTGCGCGAGCGACTGCTGGGATAGCACTTGGTAGAGGCTGGTTGGTGCGGGTGGCTGGCACATGCTGGTTGGTGCGGGCGCGCACACGTGAACTGATCGATGCGGTCCGCTGATCTAGGGCGGCCAAGCGCCGGGCGGCACGCGCAACCCCGCCTGGCACAAGGTGGCCAAGCGCCGGGCGGCACGCGCAACCCCGCCTGGCACAGGGCGGCCATTTGTTAGTCTCTCCATCAATGCCACGCTGCAGTCGTGTGATCAACGCAGTGCAGTCGTGCCGGGCGTGGTCTGTAGCAAAGCTGCCCCCAACGCTCGATCCGGCCGAGCGTGCAGTCGTGCCGGGCGTGGTCTGTAGCAAAGCTGCCCCCAACGCTCGATCCGGCCGAGCGTGCAGCCGTGCCGGGCGTGGTCTGTAGACTCAGAAACATGACTCAGACCAGCGATGCTTCTGCCCCCGTTCTCGGTTCTGCGCCCGGCGAATTATCCTCCGCGCCCACATTGCTGCACTCCGCTGACAGGGATGCAACTACTGGACTGCTGGTGCTCTCGTTCGGCGGTCCAGAACAGTCCGAACAGGTCGTCCCGTTCTTGGAAAACGTCACCCGCGGTCGTGGAATCCCGCGCGCGCGTTTGGAAAAGGTCGGGGAACACTACTTCACGCTCGGTGGTCGCTCCCCCATCAATGATCAAAACAAGCAGCTCATTGACAATATTGCCCGAGAGCTGCAGGAACGGGATTTGCATCTGCCGGTGTACTTCGGCAATCGCAACTGGGAACCCTACGTGGAAGATGCCATCACGCAGGCCGCGAAGGACGGCATTACCCAGCTTTACGTCTTCGCTACCAGCGCGTGGGGCGGGTACTCCGGTTGCAACCAGTACCAAGAAGACATAACCCGCGCACTGGATTACTGTCGCAGCGCCGGTATCGCACCGCCCGAGGTACAACGGTTATCCCAATTCCACGCAAACCCCACGTTCATCGCAGCTTTTGCCGCTGCAGTAGACCGAGCCCGGGCTAGCCTGTCCCAGGACCACGCAGCCCAGGCCGACTTGGTGTTCACAGCGCATTCGGTACCAAACGTCGCCGATGAAGCCGCTGGCCCCCACACCTTCGGTGGCAACCTGTACTCACAGCAGGTACTGGATGCTTCTCGCCTCATCCAGCAGGCCAGCTCCTTCGCGGGACAACCTGGATCTGCTGCGGATATCAGCTGGACCGGGCGCATTGCCCGGCATGAAAACGTTGGCGGCCGCGGCGACGGGCCAGCCCATACCGGTGTGCCCGTAGAGATCGACATGGGGCCAGGCACGGAATATGACGTGGAATTGGTATGGCAGTCCCGTTCCGGTTCCCCGCACACACCATGGCTGGAACCCGACGTGTGCGACCACATCGAGGCTCGCGCGGCAGCTGGCAACACTCGCCCCATCGTGTTGTGCCCCGTTGGGTTCATCACGGATCACATTGAGGTGATGTGGGACCTTGATACCGAGGCCAAAGAGACCGCCGAGGAAGCCGGAATCCCCTTTGTCCGCGTAGCCACCCCAGGTTTGACCCCCGAGTTTGCCACGATGGTGGTTGACCTATTGGTTGATGCGATGGGCGCTGCCGGATCAAACGCATCTGAGGCATCTAGCCCGTCAAGCGCGACCCGTCAGCTCACCCCTGATCAGCAGGCCGCCGCGGACCTCGCTGCGAAGCTATCCACCGTGCCTGATTTCGGCTGCACCACCAATGGCAAGCCCTGTGCGCCCGGATGCTGCGGCTCCGCACGCTAGACCCGCACTCTAGACCCGCACTCACGTAAAACCCATTCACCCCGATAGAAAGACGATTGCCGAAAATCAATTGACTTCACCAACTCCGCACCACGACGGCCCTGATGCTGATGCCAGGGCCACTGGATCCACCTCAGCTACTGCGCCCGACCCATCCCCGCATGCCACCTCGGCCACTGCGCCCGACCCAACCCCGCATGTAGCATCGCCCGCCCCAACCCCGCATGCCACCTCGGCCACTGCACCCGACCCAACCCCGCATGTAACATCGCCCACCCCAACCCCGCATGCCACCACAGCTACTCAGCGCTGGGCCTTCCTCGGCGTGGTCTCCCTGGGATTGTTGATGATCAGTATCGACAATTCCGTCCTCTACACCGCGCTACCCACCCTGCGCCGCGAACTGCACACTACCGAACTGGAAGTCCTCTGGATCATCAACACCTATCCCCTGGTGATTTCCGGTTTACTGCTCGGCACGGGCACGCTGGGGGACCGCATCGGGCACCGCAGGATGTTTGAAATTGGCCTAATCCTGTTCGCCCTCGCATCCATCGTCGCCACGGTAGCACCCAATGCCGAGTGGTTAATCGCTGCCCGCGCGGGGCTTGGCGTCGGTGCAGCAATAATGATGCCCGCCACATTATCGCTGATCAGAATCACATTCACCAACGTCCGTGAGCGCAACACAGCGATCGGCATCTGGGGTTCCGTGGCGACGATCGGCTCCGCCTCAGGCCCCGTACTCGGCGGCTTTCTGCTGGAACACTACTGGTGGGGCTCGGTATTCCTCATCAACGTTCCGGTCGCAATCCTGGCACTGCTGCTCACTTTCTGGCTCGCCGGCCCGAACCGCCCCAACCCTCACAAGCCGTGGGACCTCCTCACATCCATCTACGCGATGATCGCAATGGTTGGGTTGGTCCTGGCCATCAAGCAGGTCACCCACCGGCCCCTCAACGCGGTGATCATTGCCGTGGCCGTACTCATGGTTGTTGTGGGCACTGTTCTTCTTAACCGACGCCAAAAGCGTCTGACCGAACCCCTCCTCGCCTGGGACATCTTCCGCAACCGTGTGTTCACCGCGGGGTTCCTCGGTGCCGGCGGTGCCATGTTCGTCGTGGCAGGCCTGGGGTTGCTCACCAGCGAGCGTTTTCAGATCGCCGCGGGCTATTCACCACTGGAGGCAGGGCTGCTCACGGCCATCGTTGCGGTGGCGGCTTTCCCGGCCTCGGTAATCGGAGGCGCAATGCTGCACCGATTGGGCTTCCGCACGTTGATCAGTGGTGGATTCCTGCTGATGGCTGCGGGTGTGCTGTTGGTCGTGCAGCTGGGATGGTTGGCCTATCCAGGTTTTGTCCTGATCGGATTGGGCGCGGGAACGACCATGTCGGTGACGTCGTCCGCGCTCATCGGATCCGCACCAGCGCACCGCTCTGGCATGGCCGCGGCCTTGGAGGAAGTATCCTACGAGTTCGGTTCACTGATTTCCGTGGCCATTTTGGCCTCGCTGCTGCCCATGTTCTTGCGTTTCACCGGGGATTACGATGCGGCCTACGCGCGGACGCTCGTCATCGCAGCGGTGTTCGCGCTCGCGGCTGCGGTGCTTTCGGCGGTGCTCTTAAGGGGTAATCCGAAGGAAGGCGACTTCGCGCAAGACTGAGCGCGAGCTGCCGAAACACGGAAGTCTCAGCCCCGCGGGCGTTATCTGGGCAGCCTACCAGCAACCCAAAGGCACCCAACTACACTGCGCCGACGTTATCTGGGCAGCCTACCCACAATGTGCAGCAGAACTCTAACAAAAAGACGCAATTCTGTCGGAGTTCTGCTGCACATTTATTCTTCCGTGCGAGGTTCAGCCCACCAACAGTCCAAAGGCACCCAACTACACTGCGCCGACGTTATCTGGGCAGCCTACCCACAATGTGCAGCAGAACTCTAACAAAAAGACGCAATTCTGTCGGAGTTCTGCTGCACATTTTAAGAAGGGAGGTGTGGGCGTGGATGGGGGGCAAGGGCGCGTGCGGGCGCAGGGGCAAGGGTGCGTGCGGGCGCAGAGGTCAACGGGTGGGCGTGGATGGGGGCAAGGGTGCGTGCAGGCACACGGGTCAACGGGTGGGCGCAGAGGTCAACGGGTGGGCACGGATGGGGGCCGCGGGGCACAGAGGTCAACGGGTACGCAAGGGCTCGTGCGGGCGCAGAGGTCAACGGGCGGGAGTGGATGGACGCCGCGGGGCACAGGGGTCAACGGGTGGGCACGGATGGGGGCCGCGGGGCACAGGGGTCAACGGGTAGGCGCAGAGGTCAACGGGTGGGCGTGGATGGGGGCAAGGACTCGTGCGGGCGCAGGGGTGCGACGGGCACCGCGGGCGCGCGCCCCGACTACTTCACCAACAGCTCCGCAATCTGGATCGTGTTCAGCGCCGCGCCCTTGCGCAGATTATCGCCCGAAACGACAAGTACGAGGCCACGGTCATTCGCCACCGTCTGGTCCTGGCGAATACGCCCCACCAGGGACTCATCCTTGCCGGCTGCAGCGAGGGGCGTCGGTACATCTACAACCTCAACACCCGCGGTGGCCGTCAGAATATCCCCGGCCTCCTGCGCGGTGATCGGGTTGGCGAACTCCGCATGAATTGTCATCGTGTGACCAGTGAAAACGGGCACGCGGACGCACGTGCCAGCAACCAGCAGATCGGGGAGGCCCAGAATCTTGCGGGATTCATTGCGCAGCTTCTGCTCCTCATCAGTTTCCAGGGTCCCATCATCCACGAGGTTGCCAGCCAGTGGCAGCGCATTGAAGGCGATCGGCGCGACATAAGGATCGGTGCTGGAAGCCTCCAACGCGGAACCATCTTCTACCAGTGCCTCGAGGTGATCCAGATTCGCCTTAGTCTGCTCGATCAACGCCCGCACACCCGCCAGCCCCGAGCCAGATACGGCCTGGTAGCTGGAAACATGCATCTTGATCAGGCTCGCCTTGCCGTGCAGCGCACACATCACGGGCATTGCAGCCATGGTGGTGCAATTCGGATTCGCAATGATGCCCTTGGGTGTGTTCTTGGCAGCCTCCGGGTTCACCTCTGACACGATCAGGGGAACGTCCGGATCCTTACGCCACGCCGAAGAGTTGTCCACGACAATCGCGCCGGCTTCCGCGAAACGGGGGGCGTGCTCACGCGAAGTGCCGCCACCTGCGGAGAACAGGGCAATATCGATGCCCTTAAGATCTTCCGTGGATGTTGCCGCTACGTCCTCCACCACGATCTTCTCGCCTCGGAAATCGATTTCCTTTCCTGCCGAGCGCGCAGAGGCGAAGAAGCGCACCTTGTCCGCAGGAAAGCTACGCTCCACGAGGATGCGACGCATCACGCGCCCAACCTGCCCGGTGGCACCAACAACGGCGAGGGTGGTCATGATTCAATATCTCCGTTCTTCCGTCATAGCTGCAACATGAATTGTGAAGAATTCAGCTATGAGCACGCAGTTAGCTATGTGCACGTCGATATAGACGTTAGTACACGAATCATACCTAGCCCCCGAAAAGTCCACCCTAGGTAGGACGCATACGATGCATAGCCGTCATAAGTTAACAGGGGTAGGCACGAAACCCTCACCTCACCGAAAGGACAACTATGCCTAATATTTTGATTCACGCCGCCGAGGACACCACTATTCAATGGGCCTCTGGCGGGTTCCTGATCCTACTGGCCGTGCTGGCCCTCGCATGGCTGGTCTTGTTTATCGCGGCGATGTTTAGCATCCTGCGCTCCGCTAACTACGGTGCGGGCGGGAAAGCCATCTGGATCCTGATCTCCTTTGGACTTCCCCTGCTGGGGCCGATTGCGTGGTTCCTCTTCGGCCGCAATAGCACGGTTTAGCGGGGAAGCAGGGGGCGAGAGCAGGGCTCGGCCGCAGTGGCGGAGCGGCAAACCCGCGTGGCAAGGCTCGGCCACGGTGGCGAAGCGGGAGCACCCGCGCGACAAACCAGCGCGGCGCGGCAAACCCGCGCGGCAACTCTACCGCCCGGTGCCGGCGTACACAGTGGCTTCCTCTTCCCCACCCAGCTGGAACCGATCGTGCAAAGCCTTCACGGCCTTATCCAGCTCCGTATCGCGGATCAATACGGAAATGCGGATTTCCGAAGTGCTGATCAGCTCGATGTTCACGCCCGCATCGCGCAGCGCCTCGCAGAAGTCAGCGGTCACGCCCGGGTGGGACTTCATTCCCGCACCGACCAGGGAAACCTTGCCCACGTGGTCATCGAACAATACATCCTGCCAGCCCGCGCTTTCAGCCATGCCCTTGAGGATCTGCATAGCGCGGGATGCATCCTCGCGTGGGCAGGTGAACGTAATGTCCGTGCGGTTGGAATCCAGTTTAGAAATGTTCTGCAGGACCATATCGATGTTGATTTCCGCATCCGCTACGGCACGGAAAATCTTCGCGGCTTCGCCTGGGTTGTCGGGGATACCCTGAACCGTGATCTTCGCTTCGGAACGATCGTGTGCAACGCCGGTTAATACTGCTTCTTCCACTGGGATATCCTCCATTGATCCGCTAACTAGGGTGCCTATGTCCGTGCTGTACGAAGAGCGCACGCGCAGTGGCACATTGAAAGCGCGGGCGTATTCCACGCTGCGGAGCATGAGCACCTTCGCGCCCACCGCAGCCATTTCCAACATTTCTTCGAAACTGATTTTATCCAGCTTCTTTGCGTCCCTCACGATGCGCGGATCGGCGGTGTACACGCCATCGACGTCCGAGTAGATCTCACACACATCCGCGTTCAGCGCGGCGGCGAGCGCCACCGCCGTGGCATCGGAGCCGCCGCGGCCCAAGGTGGTTACGTCCCGCGTCTCGCGGTTCACACCCTGGAAACCCGCAACCAGGCAAATTTTGCCCCTATCCAGAGCTTGTTGGACCCGGCCGGGCGTCACATCGACAATGCGGGCGTTGCCGTGGCGCTCGGTAGTTAAAACACCCGCTTGCGAGCCTGTGAAGGACTGCGCCTCGGCGCCGAATGAATCGATGGCCATCGCCACCAACGCGTTCGAGATCCGCTCGCCAGCCGTCAACAGCATGTCCATCTCGCGAGCCGGCGGCACGGGATTAACTTGCTCAGCCAACTCCAGAAACTCATCGGTGGTATCGCCCATCGCGGAGCACACCACTACCACGTCATGTCCTTGGCGCTTAGTCTCCACAATCCGTTCGGCTACGCGCCGAATGCGCTCGGCATTCTCCAGCGACGATCCGCCGTACTTCTGGACGATCAGTGCCACGGGGCACCCACCTCTCGGTCTTTCGGGAATTAGGGCTCATCTAAAACAGTGATAGTTGAGAGATTACAACAAGCCATGGCCGACGTTTCACGGAACCACGCAGTCGTTTAGCCTATGGTGTGATGAATACTGATGACGTACTGGCGATCTTGTTTGCCCTCGGGTCCGCATTGACCATCGCTTGGGGCACTGTCGTGCGTCACCGTATCGCCGAGCAGAACGGAGAATCCAACCCCGAGACCTCGAATGTGCCCATCTTGGCGGCCATCCGAAAGCCATGGTGGTGGGCTGGATTATTCAGCGCTCTCTTCGGATATTTCCTGCAGATCGTGGCTTTGCGGTTCGGATCCCTGCTTATTGTGCAGCCCATTCTGGTCCTCAAGCTGATGTTCACATTGCCTTTGGCTTCCAAGTTTGATCACCGCCCCATCTCCAAGTCCGAAACGTTGTGGGCCACCATTTTGAGTATCGCCGTCGGCGTGTTGGTTATTTTTGGTAAACCGACGCCCGGCTTATCCGCCCCACCCGCAGAAAAATGGGCGATCGCTGTGGCTATAGGCGCGGTGGTGCTTTATGGCATGTATCGCTTCGCGCGCATCCAGTATAGTCGCGAGAAAGCGCTGGTGTTTGGGCTTATCACCGGCGGAATTATGGGTTACTTGGCCGTGCTGTCCAAGGCTGTGGTTGATGTGTGGGTTCACAGTGGGTTCACGGGTCTGATCGCCAGTTGGGAGCTGTATGGCCTGTTGTTCTGCGCCGGGTTGGGTACAGCTGTCCAACAAACGTCGTTTAATGCCGGCGCTTTGAAAAACTCATTGCCCGCGATGACGATTGCAGAACCCATCGTTGCCTTCACCCTGGGTTATGTGCTGCTTCGCGAGCAGTTCCGCGTGACCGGTTGGCAGTGGTCCTACGTCCTGCTGTCTATTGTGATCATGATCGTGGGAACCTTCGTGCTCAGCCGCAAATCGGTCGAGGATTAGCGGGGCCGCGCGGGGCAGTCGACGCAATGCGGGATGCGCGGACGGGGCTCGCGACGTGCAGCGGGCTCGCGGGAAGTAGGGAGCGGGGAGTAGGGAAGCCCCGCTCCCCGCGGTTAGTGAGGTAGTCCCGCAACGCACGGTCGGTGCAGCCGGTGGTTTGGGCTGCGTGCTGTGCGCTGTAGTTGTGGTTCGCGATCAGGTCGAAAGCGGCAACAACAGCAGGATCGGGAGTGCAGGACATCATCAACACCTCATGAACAAATCAGGGTGTTGCATTCACCACTAGAACCCACCAACGCTAATTCACGCGCCTTTACGCTTTACAGCGCGAAGGCTACATGTCAATGAACAATCGACTCCAATTATTGAAAGTGGGTGCAAATTGTATTGGAAAGTGGTAAAGTCACAGAACGAATCCTCTACACCCTAGGTTCATCGAAAGAGACAGCTCAATGCACAAAAAAACTCGAAAAGGTTAATCCGCTTCTGCACCGCCACAGTTCTCACCTGCCTTGGACAAGGCATCGCTACAGCCGATACTGCGGCGACATCGCTACCCAAAGCATCCAACTCCATCGGAAGTAGCGAAAAACAATCCGACGGTGCCCAAAAAATTAAGAAAGGTGCGGAAGAACTCGAACACTCTTCTCTCCCTCGTTACGAAGAAAAGCGTAACGGCGAAACCTACATCGTCTACACCACTAAAGACCAACGGCACATCGGCGTTCCAAAGAACATGACTGATGAAGACATTGCATTTTACATAAGCGCTGGTCCCGCTCTCAAAGGACCATGGATCGAGTTCACCCCCAAAGAACAACAAGTCCTAGTAGCTGGAGGATCTGCTGCCCTCGCAACAACTATCTGTGGTGCAACAGAAGGAATTGGATGTGGCCTAGCAGAGACTATAGTGGCATCAGCGTCAGCATGGGTCGGAGCAAATGGTGGAATCTGCAACAACAACAAGCGCCTACTCATTGAAACCACCTGGGCCGGTACGGTGCGCGGAGCGCAATGCCGATAATATAAGGAGTTCAAACTCTTGAATACACAGCAACAGCGCACAGCAGGGACAACGCTCATCGTACTTATCGCGCTGCTTGCCCTGCTCGCAGTTTTCAACGTCATCCAATGGAACGCAGCCACGTGGGGCATCGGGTCCCTAATATTCTTAGGGATCCTACTTACCGCACTGCAGGTTCTGAAACAGAAAAAATAAGACAAGACGAATTCAAAAGCCTCCCATGCTTGAACGGGCCCCCGAAAGTTGGACTGGTTTAATTCGAGGCTCCAGGGTTGGGTTCCGGTGTTGCATCGGAGTCAGGCCCTTGAGTCTGTCCTGGATGCGTTCATGGTTGTACCAACGGATGTATTCATCAATTGCGTGGTACATCTCCGACTTGAGGTGCCCGAAGAAGTTTTCTATCACCGCATTGTCGTAACAGTTTCTTTTCCTCGACATCGACTGTGTGCCGCCGATACCCGTGATGAGTGTGCGCCAGCTGGAATGCTGGTGCTGAAATCCCTGGTCGGTATGCACAAGCAATCCTTGATATGGTGATTCTTTGTGCGATGACATCGCGCAACGACTGCGACGTAAACGGGCTCTTCACGATTTAGAGTGCGTTGCGGAACTACATCACTAACCGCGGGGTGCCTAGTTAGCCACGTTCGACCGGGTATACATCAGATTCTGCCCGGATCAGAGTTATTCCATCCGCCAAACCGCCCGACAACTCGGCAGGGCTAACCGAAACGTATCGTAGCTAGGCTGAAACGTTTATCCGGCATCCATCAGGAGTTGACCTTGTCATATTTTTGCAGCGCGGCGAGCGGGGCTTCCCTACTCCCCGCCTTGCCCGCTGTGCGTCGCGAGCCCCCCGCGCACCGTGTAGACAATCCGTCGACTCACGCCATCGCGATCACCGAAGCTACTGCCGCGATACTTCCGGAAGCAGCAGCCATACCTGGAAGGGTTCGTTTAAATCCGTGATGCAGTAGATCATTGGCGATGACTGCCGGCAAAATACAAAAGACTAGGTTCTCCAACCGGTAGAAGTAACCGTTGAAATAGCGCATCAACACATATTCACTTAACGTTACGAATGTAAAGGAAAACAGGCACAGCAGAAGGAAACGGTGCTTACCGAACAGCGGGACACCCGAAAAGAAGATCCTCCCCGCCGTGTACACCACCGCTGTGGAAAACAACAGCACCCAGAGGTAGTTGATGTTGAATACCGCCACCGCAAGGAATCCTGCTGACACGTAACCACCAGTTCGCCACCCGAGACGTTTGAGTGGACCTTCCTGGATGAACAGCGCAATGCACACGGAAGCTGCGGCCATGAGAATGAAGGAAGTGTTGTCGCCACCGCTTTCGAACAGCTCCTCTTCAATCTCCGTCCCAAGCCACGATTGAGAAAGAAATGCCAGCATGAGGCCCGCAGCTGCGCTGAGAGGAACCAACCACAATGCGGGCAGCAGGGTTTTCCCAAGCCCCTGTTTCATAAAGGAATTGCACAGCATGCCGGGAATCACCACACCAATGACAGCCAAACCCAGATCCTCCGGTTTGGACTCCAAGATGAAGGTGTTTACAAGATGCCAAATTATTTCTAGGAACACACCTACCAACAAACCAATGGCGAAAATCACCCGTGGCCGTGGTAGCCATATTTTCAAAACGCCGTAGCGGATAATGGTATGCGCAATGAACGCGACCAGAATTGTAAACGCGACTTTCCAGGGCATGTACAAAGATGCGGCCAAGTAGCCGATGCCGAGACTTCCGCCAATTACGATCTGCTTATTTCGGAAGTAGAAGTAAGCCACGATTAAACCACAGAAAAACGACAGATGAATATAAGCAGCGGTGAATTCTGTGTTACTAAAGAAATCCTTGTATAGGGCGTTCATTTTAAGCGTTGACCTTTCCCGTCTGCCCCGCCTCCAGCGCGTTGACCTTCCCCGTCCGATCTTCCTCCAGCAAGTCAAGCTTTCCTGTTTGGCCTTCCACAAGGGCATTGACATAACGGCGCATGTGCGTTACTTGCTCGGTGTGGATATTGACCATTCCGAACATGGCAACCTTGTCGTAATTCAACCCTTCAACGGCACGATTGATGAGTTCACGTCCACTGGCTGTCTCATCCATGTCATTAGTTCGGATGATGCCTTCTTCTGGGAATCCCTCATCAAGCAGCATTTGATAAACAGCGTCTTGGAGCTCTCCATACAAAACGATGCGATCGACCTCATCCCGCAATTCATTGGCTACCAGTTCGAGGAACATCTTGGCCCGGTCAGTACGATCCTCGCGGTTATTAAGCGCAACGATGATGCCCGCGTCCGCGGGAAGCGTATCCTTCACCACGGAGCGGAACACCTTCACTGTGGATTCCCAATCGTTAATTGCGAACATGGGAATCCAGTACAGCTGGTGGCCACTGCTTAGCGCCGCCTCGGTCACAGTAATGGTTCCTGGATCCGGTTTCGCCGAAAGCATTCCCTCGCACGCCGTCTCCCTGTCGATGCCCAACACATCGGCGACGGCCAAGGCAACCGCGACATTTTCTTCAAACTGGTGATAATTGAATTTCTTCACCATGGATTGGGACAGCTCGCTTGGGTCAGCAAACACCACCGTGGACTCGCGTTTAATGGCCTCTTCTTCAATGACACGGCGCAATTCTGGGTCTCGTTCGCCTGTCACAACGACGCCCCTCACAGGAATTGTGTTGCTCAAAGAGCGTGCAATCTCTTCCAAGGTGTCCCCCATCTCTTCTTGGTGATCAAGGCGGACATTGGTGATCACCGACACTGGGGATTTGAGAATATCGCGTTGGCAAATCAGCTGGTAGCGTGGCTTTACCGCCATGCATTCCGTGACCAGCCCGCGGACTTCGGGGCTAATCCACTTACGCAGGAAATTGAACTGCTCACCAATATTTGCCGGACCAGTGCGCCGGATCGGGTGCTCGTCGGCGTCGGGATCAATGACACAAGCGTAGGTGCCGGTAGTTTTCGCAATGCTAGGAACACCAGCGGCCCTCATGACACCGCCGAGCATGCGGGTGACCGTGGATTTCCCGCGAATCCCGTTGACATGAACGTTGACGTCCAGGCGATTGAGGCGCGCATTGTGGTCCTTCTCGCGCTGGTGAAAGAAAACAGCAAAGCCGATGACGGCTAGGAGGGACAGGAGGAAAAAGATGAACATGGGGCACTCCTTCTGAGAGTCGTGGGGCAGGCAGGTCAGAAATAAAAGTCGAAAGCGCAGGGCACCGGGGCGGGCAGGTCAGAAACAAAAGTCGGAGGCGCAGGGCACCGGGGCGGGCAGGTCAGAAACAGAAATCGGAGGCGCAAGGCACCGGATGTTCTAGGGCTTACTCGGCGGATTGGGGAAGCCAAGCCGGGCGGAGGCTCTGTCCGACGGTTGAAGTTCAGTCAGGCATCTTTAGACCCCCCAAGAACTAATCCCGATCTCCTGGGATCAGCGGCCCCCTCCAGCGCATCGCCGGTCGTAGCAACAATGCTTATTCCCGAATCCGCCTTAGCCGTAACGCGGCGGGCCTTAGTGTTGTCGTTGCTGGCAGTAGTACGACGGCCGTCGGGGTGGTCTTTCCCGGTTCGCGGGGTCTCCGAAGGCTCCAGCGCCCCCTGTGATCCCGGGGCGCCCGGCCCCTCCGGGGGCTCCGATTCCACATACACCTTGGACCGGGTCAGCGCGCCGTAATTTGGTCGCAAAACCGCTGCGGTGGGATCAAGGTGCAGATCCACAAGCCCAATGACCGATTTCAGAACGTACGAAGGAATCTTTGAACCGCCAGGGGACCCCAAGGCTGCAAAGCCCCGCCCACCATCGGCCAGAATCAGCGGCGCCATCATCGTTTTGGGATGTGCGGATGCCCGGCGTGTATTGGCTCGTTCGCCTTCTGCCTGCTGCGAGGAAAAATTATCCAGACTGTTGTTAAGGAAGAACCCGTGGATGAAAATCCCCGCTCCGAAGTTCTTTTGCAAAGTCGTAGTCGTACTGGCGACATTGCCGTAACGATCCTTCACAGAGATCTGCGATGTGCCATCTTCTTCAAAGTCGTTGTAATCCCCCGCCGCATCGGTGAGCTTGTGCGGCTCGGGCTCCTTTTTTACTCGGTTGTTGAGGATGTCCTCCGCATCCTTACCCGCCCGGTCACCATTTCGGACGATGGCTTTCACATATTCTTCAGCAACCCTGGGCGCAGTCCGCGGATCCCCCATGTACGTGTTGGCATTGGCCATTACTACACGCTGAACTTCCGATAGCAGCTCACGATTCACAGAAACACCATCACCGTTTACCGTCCCACTAGAGCTGTTCGAGTTCGGCTTCGCGGTGGGCGTCGAGAAAAAAGAATTTCCAGAAACCTTGTTTTCTGGCAGGTGAGAAATAATGTTGAGTGCCTGGGTCACAAACACACTGCCGGTGGCGGGCGACGAATTGCCGCATACTTGTTTGCCGCGGTAGTCGGTACAGGTCGCCTCATCGGCACGAGTCGTAGCCTGCTGTTCCTCCGCCGCCGACCAGTCACCAATAAGGGTTTTCTGCTGGCTTACCCGGTCTTCTTTTTTGGTTTTTTTGGACGACGCCGAATCCTCCGCGCGTTGCAGATCCAGCGTTTGCTCACCGATTTGCGCGACGAGACTATCGCGAGCACTATCCCCGACATCCAAGATGGATTCCCCGGACGCGATCCGCCGGATGGTTTCGGCGTATGCAAGATTGGTGACGCGGGCACCATCACCCGCGTTCCCCAATGTGCGAAGGTAGTCTAGGTGCTGCGTGTGGGTAGACGTAAACAATTCAGGCCGACTATCCACTGCCTCGCGTAACCGGGTTGACGGAGTGAATCCCGCAGTTGCTCGATCGATGACGGGTTGAAGCAGCTCGTGCTTATCGAGTTTTCCGTGGTCCTTATGCAGCGCGCGCATCAGTTCGAGTGTCCGAGGTACGCCCACCCGCGCGACGGCACCAGCGTGATCTGGATTGTTCGTATCCTCTGTAGGTGCGTTTACGGTGCCGTCGAAAGAAAATAGTTTGTTCTCTTCAGCGCTGTAATACACCGAAATGGCGCCTCCACCTGGGCCCGACGATTGGGGTTCAGTTAACCCCAGCATCATCTGTGCAGCGAAGGTGGCATCGGCGGCGGTCCCTCCCTGGGCCAGCACGCGACAGCCCACGTAGGTTGCCGATGGGTCAGGGGTGGCGATGGCGAATGCGTTCGGGGCATCAATGCGTAGGCTCGTGTTGGATCGGTCCGTTGTGGCCTCGTCGGGGTGATCCTGCCCCGGCGCCGATTGGGCAACGTTCTGGCCGTTTTGGGGATCAGTGCCACAGTGTGTGAGGGCCCGCTGGGTTTCCTCCGGTGTTTGGGCATTGTTTTCCTTTACACCACACCCGACCACTGATGTGGATAACAACGCGGCGGCGAGACCTAGCCCGATCGCGGGGGCCCTCTTTGAATGCCGTGACACTCGTGCTCTCCTTCTGGGGTGTATAGGATGCCTTCTGACTGTTGATCAGCAGCAACCTCCGAACCGGGCGGGGCTTGACGGAACTGGCCCGCTTCGGAGCGTTTGCCGGGAGTACCGTGCTGAACACCCCGTAAACTCCTTGAGCGAACCTGGAGAGCTGCTTTGCGGGGCCAGATTACTGTTGAACACTTTAGTGCGCAAGGGGTGGGGTAAGAATTCTAGAAAACGGGGTTGAACTGCTTATTTTTGGCCGTCAATAACATTTGTTACGCAAAAGTGTTCGACATTTTATGTTCACTTTACGAAGGGGGATCCTTTTCCAGCTGTCCCGCGCTGCCCCGGGCCGCCCCACACATCCACACCCCAAGCACTCCCACCCACGCCCCACGCCCCACGCACCCACAAAGCAGAACGAAACGCACAAAACCTGCGCTCCAACGGCCATCTCACTCTGCACATCACGCACCCACACCCAACCCACGCCCCACGCACCCACAAAGCAGAACGAAACGCACAAAACCTGCGCTCCAACGGCCATCTCGCTCTGCAAATCACGCATCGAGTGGCATCGAGAAGAAGTCAGCAGTGAATCGAAATGAGGCAGAGGCAGACGCTACAAATGGGACGCGTCTAGCGCTCTCCTGCGCGAGGTCGACCAACCCCTCGGGCCCGCGCTTGGCTAAAGCACCTACAATCCCGCACCAACACCTGTCAATAGTTGACCTCGGGCCCGCGCCTAGCTAACGCGCTTTTCAGACAGACGAATCCCCCGGGCCTGGGCTGGGTGAGCCCACGCTCGGGGGATTCTCAGGCGGAGGAGGCTAGCGCCACCTGCGCTGATGGAATATCAACGCTGGTTTAGCTTTCCCGCTCCTCCCTGCGGCTAGCGACAAGGTAAACGCCCAAGGTCGTAGCGATCAAGGCTGCAACCAGTACGCCAACAATGTTGACACCGGTATTTGCCAGCCCACCAACGACACGCTGTGGCGCGTTCTGCGCCATCGCTGGTGGGGTTTCGCCTTGGCCACCCGTGACACCACCAACGATGTCATTCGGGCTACCACCGGGTTGTACCGGCGGATGACCGCCGCCACTCGTATCCACCGGGCCACCTGGCTTCGGCTTATCGCCTGGCGTGGTGGTGTCCGTTGGAACACCCGGTTTGGACGGATCGGACGGATCCGTTGGTTTGCCGGGCTTCGTGGGCTCAGTCGATTCGCTCGGAGTCGACGGCTCATTTGGCTCGCTCGGAGTCGACGGTTCCGAAGGTTCCGAAGGCTCACTTGGCTCGCTCGGACTCGACGGCTCCGACGGCTCACTTGGAGTCGATGGCTCCGACGGCTCACTTGGCTCGCTCGGAGCTGGCTTGTCTCGGTCGAAACCGAAGTCCACGCCCGTTACCTCGCTCTCGCCATTCGAGCTCACCTTGACAACCCAGTTGTCACCATCGTTATTGCCGTCCACGGCAGAGTTCACGATGTCCAGATCCTGGGCTTCCCTTGGTACTACGACCTCGTAATCACCCGTTGGAACGTCCTTGAACACGTACTTACCATCGGCATCCGTCTTCGTCGTAGCGATGACCTTGCCCGAAGCATCCCACAGTTCAACGGTCACACCCTCCAGGCCCTTTTCATCACCATCAACGATCGCGTTGCGATCCTCGTCGTGCCACAGTCGACCACTGATATCGAACTTCGGATCCGGAACAGGTTCCGTCGTATCCGAAGGCTCGCTCGGTTCCGAAGGCTCGCTCGGCTCCGACGGTTCACTCGGTTCAGACGGTTCGCTCGGTTCAGACGGTTCGCTCGGTTCCGAAGGTTCCGAAGGCTGGCTCGGCTCACTCGGCTCCGAAGGCTCACTCGGTTCCGGATCCCGCTCAAGCGGAACATCAACCGTGACCACATCATTCGCCGTCACCTCAACCTCACGAACAATTCGCTCGTTATTAGCCTCAATGACCACGGTGTACTTGCCAACTGGCAGGTTCGGGAAGTCGAACTTGCCATCGGCGACCGTGCCTTCGAACGGCACGCCGCCTACTCCGATAACGCTGACCTTCGGATCCTGGTACAACTCGTCACCTGGGCCGTACACACCATCGCGTTCATCGTCCCAGAAGACGGTGCCCTTGATAGCGCCGGTATCGACCTTGTAACCCGCGTCCACGCCGGTTACGCCCTTGCCAACGCGGCTCATCTCTGGGGTGATATTCACAGCAACGTTGCCGTCTGTATCCACCTTCGAATCGCCACCACTGAATCGCTTTCCATCCTCCGATGGGAAGTGAACTGTGTACTTACCGGGCAGTACATCGTCGAAGCGGTAGTTGCCCGCAGAATCGGTGGTTGTGGTCTTCACCACTTCACCGTTTTCATCCCGCAGCTCAACCTTGACCCCGCCTAAGGCGGGTTCATTGATCTTCAGCTTGTCGCCGTCCACATCCGTGAAAGTGTGGCCGCTGATGTACGTGGCGGAGCGGAAGCCACCATCCACGTTCTTTACAACGTCCCCAGCAGCGACGGTAAATGGCGCGGTCTGTCCGGTTGTTTCGTCCGCGTCGTTCTTACCAGCTTCCTGGATCTTGCTTGGATCGCCCACTGTCTTGGTGATCGGCTGACCGGACGGATCGCGGAACAGAACGCGATACTCTCCTGGAACCACGTTGAAGGTGTAGCGACCATCGGCGCCAACGGTTACCACTCGAGGTTCTGGCAACGAGTTGCCCTGCGCATCAAGCAGCTCCACGGTAGTGCCCTCCACCGGAATGATGTTCGGGTACGCCGAGGTTCCGTATTGCCCGTCATAATTCGCATCGATAAATGCCAGCCCCGAAATCTGGGCAGTGGTTACATAGCCCGCATCAATACCGGTCACCGGATTGCCTGGGGTGAGAACAACTGGCACGTGGCCCTTACCGTCCACCTTGGAATCCACACCCCGTGGCGAGAATTTTTCGCCGTTGAAGTTCTGGAACTCCACTGTGTACTTACCCACCGGTACGTTGGTGAACTCGTAGTTACCGGAAGGATCGGTCTTCGTTTCTCCCACTGGCGCGCCGGACTCGTCGCGCAGGATGACCGTCACGCCTTCGCGACGAGAATCTCCATCCTTCGCTCCATCGCCGTTCTGGTCGTAGAAGGCCAGACCGCTGATGGATGTTGTTGGGACGACGCCGCCATCAACATTGTTGACATTCTTGCCTGCGCTCAGGTGGAACACCTGGGTCTGTCCTGAAGACTGATCCACATCAGAGAGTCGACCGGCCGTAATGGCTTCATCGCCCTTCTTTGGCGCGAATACCAACCCTTCGATTGGTTCCACCTGAACGATGTAGTCGCCCGCGGGCTGATCATTGAACGAGTACCTACCATTGGAATCCGTAGTGGTCTGAGCGATCACTTCACCC
Source organism: Corynebacterium auriscanis (assembly GCF_030408435.1). Lineage (NCBI taxonomy): Bacteria > Bacillati > Actinomycetota > Actinomycetes > Mycobacteriales > Corynebacteriaceae > Corynebacterium > Corynebacterium auriscanis. The sequence continues at coordinate 2,435,148 of NZ_CP047046.1, forward strand.
GCGCTGCTGAGCAGGGTTACGGTAGCGCCCGCACGTCCAAGCTCATTGTCGTGGCGGAACCCGTCGCCGTTGTTGTCATCCCACACCATGCCGGAGATATTGCCGGTCGTCACGTAACCAGCATCCACATTGTTGTATGCAATTGCAGGCTTCACCTCAATGGTGTCTGTGAACCCATCGGTGTTGATGTCGGAACCACCATCTGCGTCGGCATCCTTCGCAACGACGGCCTCGTTATCGAGTACTTCGTTGACGAATCGAACGCGGTAGTTCCCTGGAACCACACCGTCGAAGCTATAGGCACCATCCGGACCGGTTGTGACCTCGCGGCCCGGCACTCGGGTGATGTCACCGTTTTCCTCAACGCGGTACAGAACAACCTTCACACCTTCTAAGCGTGAATCGCTCGCACCCGTGCTCTTGCTATCACCGTCGTTATCCACGAAGGCAATACCCGAGATCGAGGCATGCTGGACAAATCCCGCGTCCACATGTGGAACGGTATCGCCCAATCCGACCGTGATCTTCGTGGTAACGCCTTCCCCGTTCACATCCGAGATGTTCAGCTCTTCGATGTCTGTCGAGGTTCCGCTGGTGAACTGGCCCGGGAGCGAAGCCGGTGGCTCAAACTTCACGGTGTAATCACCTGGAACAACACGCGGGAAGCGGTACGCACCCTTCTCATCAGTCGTGGTGCGCTCTACTTCACTTCCGGTGTTATCCAGCAGAATAACGGTGAATCCCCTGTACGGTTCTTCACCCGTTCCGCGCTTGCCGTCGTTGTTAGCATCATTGAACGCAAGGCCACTGATGCCACCATTGACGATGTAACCAGCGTCGATGTTGTCGAACTTACTATCCGGATTCACCTGGAAAGTTTCAGTGCGACCGTCCGTTGGGTTCGCATCGTTGTATCCGGCCTTAGCCAACTCATTATTGGCTTCCGGCAACTTCTGCGTGATCTTCTTGCCGTCCAAGGTTGGGAACGCGGCATAGTACTTCGTGTTCGCCAAGATCTCGTCCGTAGACCAGTTACCGAACTCATCCGTCTTCACGGTAGCAACTAACTCGTCGGTATCGACCTTGCGGATTTCAACGGGGACGTCCGCGATGCCGGACTCGCCGTCATCCTGCTTTCCGTCCCGGTTCAGATCCTCGAAGACCGTACCTGCAACACCGGCCTTAGGAACAGTACCCAAGTCGATATCCGTGTGGTCTTCGCCGGCAACAACGGTAAACTTAGCGCTCTCACCAGTCGTTCCCCCCTGTACACCCTTGACGTCAAAGTTATTGTGATCCTTATCCGCCAAATCGTTGGATGCTGGGAACGAAACTGCAGAACCTTTCAGCTCCACCTTCAGGTAGTAACCTTCGCCGGCTGGCACATTGACGAACTCGTAGGTTCCATCTGTACCGGTCAAGCGGGTATCTACGACATCACCAGCCCCGTTGTACAACGTGATTGGGGCATTGGCGAACAGACTGTCCTCTGACTTTTCGTCATCATTACGTCTGCCGTCATTGTTGAGGTCCTTCCACGCCAAGCCGGAAATGTTGGCACCGACAACCAGGCCGGCGTCGATATTGGTGGTAACAACACCCGGTACAACCCGGAAGGGGGCTGTCTGCCCGTTTTCTCCCGCGTCATTGCCATCGGTTCCGACCACGCCATCGGTGCCCTTATCAGCCGGAATCTTCGTGAACTTAGTTCCGTCTGGGGCAGTGAATCCAACGTAGTACTCCCCTGGAGGTACGTTATCGATGGTGTACCTGCCATCAGGTCCAGTTGTAGCCTCGCCAATAACATCATTTGTGCCAGAGCGATACAGCGTGACCTTTATGTTCTCTCGTGGCGTCTCATTGTCACCGCGGCTTCCGTCGCGGTTGAGGTCGTTGAATACCTCACCCGAAACGCTGGATAATGGTACCAGACCAGCATCGATGTTCACCACGTCCGTGTTATTTGGAGTGTTGGGATCTGTGTAACCCTTCACCTCAAACGTAACGGTTCCTTCGGTCGGCGATACATCTGAGAGTTTCTCGACAATAAGCTTTTCGAAGCTCGTATCGGTGTTTGCCTGACGCGTGAACTTCGTACCATCCGGCCTGACGACCGTGATGGTCGCCTGCCCCAGAGAAACACCGTCGAAACGGTAGTACCCCTTGCCATCTGTCTTCATGGTGCGCTCTTGACCATTGGCCAGGGTCAAATTAACAGTGATCCCTTCAAGGGGCTTTTCACCGTCTTCCCACTCACCATTGCCATTTGTGTCTTCCCAAACATGGCCATCAACAGCCTGCAGGCGTACAACACCCGTGTCAATGTGCGGGTAGGACTGGCCACCGGCGACGACGAAGTTCTTGGTGATACCACCTTCGCCTTCAGCTTCGACCACATCGTTGAACTTCTCCTGAACCAGTTTCTCAGCTTCCGTGCCCGTAGTTGGGTACGTTTCTGCTAAGGAGCTAAAGCGAGCCTTGCCAGGGTTAATTACCTGAATGAAGTACTCGCCAGGCGCGATGTTATCGATATTCCACTTACCGTCTTTCACCTCTGTGGTGGCGATCGGATCAGTCGTACCAACGCGGAATACCTTGACCGTAACCGGCCCTGGGTTCAATGCTTCGTCGTCGGAGCGGACGCCATCGTTGTTGTCATCGTAGAAAGCCTCACCGGACAACGAAGACGGCTGCACCAATCCTGCATCTCCGCGCTGATGCTCCGTATTACCCGGTGCAATGGCTCCGAAGGCAATGTTACCTTCGCCGTCAGCGTCAGAACCATCATCAGTACTGGTAGAAGCGTTTTCAACTTGTGGCGAGAACCCTAGGTATCCCTCGGGCTTCACCACTCGCGTGGTATAGGACCCTGGCACCAGCTTTTCAAAGGTGTACTTACCTTCTTCATTCGTGGTGGTCTCCGCTACCTTTTTGGGCTTTCCGTCTACAACGACATAAGCTTCGACCGCCACATTCTGTGCAGGTTTGTCATCCTTCGACTGTCCGTCACCATTGGCGTCGATAAAAACCACGCCACCGATGCCGGCAAATGACTGTACAGCAAAGTCAACGTTGGGGTTCCGGCCTTCCGCCGCGGTAAACGAATCCGTTACACCGGGGTTATCGCTAAACGGACCAGCGCCATCGTTGTAATCGGGATCGCCAATCTGATCTGGCGTGGCAACCTTCGTAGAGTACGTGTAGGTTGCTCCATCCGGGAGGGTTGCCTTTACCTTGTACTCGCCTGGCCACAGGTTTTCGAAGGAGTATGTCCCCTCTTCTCCAGTGGTAATCGGCGCAACTGGTTGCCCAGCAGCATCGGTAGCTGGTGAACCAGTGGAATCCAGCAAGTGGATGGTGACATCCTTAACCAGAGAGGGTTCCTCAGCGCGTTGGCCGTCGCCATTGGTGTCCATGAATACAAGACCAGAAATCGAAGCCTTACCCTGAACGCCCGCATCGACGTTGGACTTGCTTCCACCTTCGGCCAACGTGAATTTCTCAACAAGGCCCACGCTGCCGACGCCATCTTCTTCACGGTTTTCCGTTACATCAGAATCCTTGGTCTCATCGCCGCCGATATTGGGCGAGGCGAAATCAGCGCTCTCTGGTTTCAAGAATCCGACACGGTAGTCTCCAGCGGGCAGATCCTTAAACGAGTAGCCGCCGTCTTTACCCGTGGTTGTCTCGGATACCTTCTTCAGGGCGCCGTCTTCCCCAACTTCGTAAAGGATGACAGTTTTCCCTTCGAGAGATCCATCCCCATCGATTTGCGTGTTGCTGTGATCAACATCGGTGAAGTACTTACCGCTTACTTGCGCGTTACCGGCATCGATATACACCGTGTTGACATCACAACCTGCCTTCGGTTCCTCTGATCCCTCACCAGGGGTGCATGCCGGCTTGTACTTTTCTGGATCGTTTGGATCCTCGTAGTACGTGAAGTTAGACTGCCCTGCACTGCCCGTCGCCTTTACGCGCAGATAGTCGCCTTTACGCGCAGATAGAGGTATGCCTTATCGCCGCCGGGCGTCAGATCACCAGGTTTCCATGTAACGGTCCCGTCACCGATGTCAGCGCTGCCGGTCGTGGCATATGGCGCGTCGTTGGAGACCCCGAGGACTTCCACACCCGCTGGCAGCTGGTCAATCACTGTTGGGTCAGGTACAGCAACTCCCTTTGGATTAGCCTGTGCTTCGATAACCCAGAGGAATTCGTCACCTCGGCGGACAACTGGGGCCTTCGTGGTTTCATCATAGTTTTTGTTCTTAATGATCGTGGATTTGTCGAGCAGCAATTCACCCCAAGGAGTCACGCGTGCGTACGCAGGGCCCACGAATGGAATAGGTGCGCCACTTTCCGTTTTACCGGCCACAGCGGTGCGGTTCGTTGCCACGTCGTCAGTACCCAGAGGCTGGTTATCCAACCCCTTTGTGGGCATGTTCATCGGAATGTTGAAGTCAAATTCCCCGAAAACAGTGGTGTTGAACTGAATGCGGATCGCGGTCACAGTGGAGGGGTCTGCAGGCAGGGTGGTAGACCACTCGTTGCGCTCGTTAAAAGTCTGGCAAGTCGGGAAGCTATTGGTGGAGGTCCCGGTGGCACTTCCGAGCTCCGGGCGGCACGGGTTGGCCGCAGTCGAGTAGAAAACGGTGACGTTCTCGTTGTGTCCAGACGCAGTTACTGGACCCGATAGCTTGGGCTCAAATGTCACGTGGATGTTGTCTGCATTGGTCAATCCATCAACAAGGTTGACGTGATCGGTTCCAGAGTTTTTGCCCGATGGCAACAGGTCGTACAAAACCATGCCGTTGACTGGCGTACTGCCCGTGGTGGACGCAGTCACCGTGAAGTTTACGGTCTTTTGTGCCAATGAAGTTTGTTGGTTGCCACCGGGAATATAGGTGGTCGGGTTCCCTTTATCCAGATCCCCCAGCGCTCGCTTAGTCACACCGAGGCTAGTGGTGGAGGAGACAGCAACCGGGGTTCCGGCATTACGCCACTGACCCGCAGTGTTACTGTCCGAATTAACGTCGTAGGAATCCGGAATATTAACGCCAGGGTGGGACAGCTTATTCGTCTGTCCTGGGTCTGGTTGTTCATGAACCCACAGCTGAATTGTGTGCTTAGGATCCGTCATTGGCCCCTTGTCATACGTGCCCGCGCGAGCATTAGTTGCCTTGATGGCAAGCTGGAAGCAGTCATTAGGGGCACCGACAACCGGTTTGAGGGACTGATTTGAATCCTTGAGGTAGATTCTCCACACTTGACCGCCGTACTTATCTGGCATCCTCTCGAATGCCCAATCACCAGCTGCGCTCGCACACTGAGCTTGATCGCGGCCTGGTCGGAATTCTGGCTGCGCCAGTTCGAATCCGGGAGGAAGAGATAAGAAAGCCTCCGGGCGCGAAGGTCCGCCTTCCGCACCCGCGAAAACTGAAGCATTCGCCAAGAAGGTCTCCCCACGGTGCAGGTTAGTCGCATTGAGAGCCTGAACCTTCCCGCTAGGTGCCGGCAGGCGCCCGAAAAGCGTAAAGAACGCCGACGACTTCACAGGGGCAGACCCATCGATCGTGAAGGTCGCCGTGTTATTCAAGCGAATTGTGCCGGACGTGCCATTGTTAGCCGCAACGATCTGATTGGTTTCGATACGGTATTTCTTCTTGACGTTGACGGTAAGAACGCCATTGTTGGCAGTGTTCGGTACCGCGTCTACCGGACGCAAGTTATCTACGATGACATCGAATCGGATGATCTTGTCGGATTCAGGAATCGACAAGGGAGATCCGGCTGCCACGGTGTAGGACTTCTGCGTTCCATCAGCGCTGTAGCCAATGACACGCGATGGATAGTTTACGGGTCCGTCGTTGTACTGAACTGGGTTCAGAGAAATGTTCGTCAGATAGTGGTAGTTGGATGGAGTGCCGTCCTTTCCGACTGGCACAGTCGCACCCCAGGACGTGGTATCTGAGATCGTCAGCGTACGAGGGTCCGAACCTGGATTGGTTGCCGAAAGCGTCCACCCCAACGTCGATCCCGGATCTGTCTGACCGGTTGTATCAGCCAAGCCGATATCGGTGGTAGTAGTGGAGTACTCGCTACCAACACGTGCCTTCGAGTAAAGCCCCGGGCGCGCTTTCTTATATGTCAAAGATACGCTAGACGGATTGACGGTTACTGGTTTCCCGTCCAAAGAGGTTGGGGTGGTTGCGATGACCGTGTTTGTGATCTTGGAGTTGTCCGCCAAGTTAGCGGTCGTGGCTGGGGCGACTTGGACGTTGTATCGAATCCTCGAGTAGACCGTGTTTTTCTGCGCGATATACCGGTCAACCGATTCGGTGATGCGAATACGCACGGTGTGGGTCGTGGCATCGTAGAAGTAGACTGTGCCCTCGCCCTGCCCCTGCAGGTTACGGAATAACATGTCACCGCCGATACCGGTCTCGGTGAATCCCTTGAAGGTGTACTCCGGAGGAAGCTGATCCACCAGTTCAGTAGTTACACCGGTAATTCCAGTGCCGTTCTTTTCACGGAACCAACTCAGCTGGAATTGGCGGAATGAGCCATCATAGACCGGACCGTTATTGGTGACATCACTCTTGGCCAGGTTGACCTTGGGAGTACCTGTTACCGCAACGCTGGAGCGCCCCGACGTGTTGTAGTTGTGGGCAGCCCACACTCCCGACCAGTCCATGGTGTAGGTGCCAGGAATGATTCGGTTTTCAGTGGTCTGCCAAGACACGTTAAACACCTGCGACTGGTTTTGGTCCAGACGGGTGAACGTCATCGAAGGGGTATCCCCGGCAAGCCCACTGGTGGTGTAGGTAATCGCCGGGTTTGCTCCCGACGTTAGACCGATGACCATGGGGCCCTGCAGTTGGTAGGTCATCCCATTATTGGTCAAGACAGGCCGAGAGAGATTAATGGTGGCACCGGCACATCCACCAGCCTGTCGACAGGTGATGGTCACAGGGAACTGAGCCGTTGAATTGGTCGCCACAGAGGCCGCATCCCCCACAACAACGGTGAAGGGGGAGTCTACCGACGATGCCGTCGGCTGCACCATCCCAACGACCACCGCGAGGCTGGACAGCAGCGCAAATACAGCCGCCAGCTTCTTCTTAGTTAGCTTTTCGAACACGATGGTTTCCTTAACGCGCGTTTATACTCATCCAATCCCCAGCGCACAATAGGGAAAGTCGACTTAACACTATCGGCTACAGCACATCTATAGCAACCAGTTCTGTAAGTGATTTCTAATGCTACTCACAGCAACTCGGCCCCCAAGGGCAACACCCCCCTACCCAATACCCTCAAATCAGTCTCACCATATGAGAACTCTCAATTAGGTTGTGCCACGCTGTGAGATACCGCTAACATGGAACCCATGACTTTCCAGCTACTGCTCCTTATGAGCCGCGGCGGGACCTCGTAACGTTTGACCCTCCTTTTCCACCGCTCCCCTGCAGGGCGAATCTCAGGTGGAAGCCGAGAGTGGGTTTCGGTCGGCCCCTTCCGCGGATGACATCGCACTTCGTTGTGCGTCCCAGCCGACCATCGGGGAACGACGAAAGCCAAACACCGGAAAAGCCGCCACGGCAACTACAGCGGCACCTCTGCCGGAATTAAACCGGTTCCCTAGGCTTTCCCACACCGCTTTCGCCCCCGCACATTCGTTAAAACGCTCCAGCCATCGCGCAACGGTGATTAGCTGGAACCAACCCATAAGGAAGGGATTTCAACATGTCCACGAACGATACTTTCATTTCCGCTCCCGCCCAGATCACCACACCAAACGGTGCCACCCCCAGCGATCAACCCGCATGGAACAAACAGCGCAACTCCACCATGCCTTCCGGTCGCTACATGCCATTCCATGAAGAGGTGGAGCACATCACCCTGCCCGACCGCACTTGGCCGGACAAGATCATCGACCGTGCACCGCAGTGGTGCGCTGTGGACCTGCGCGATGGTAATCAAGCTCTGATTGATCCTATGAGCCCGGAACGTAAGCGCCGCATGTTCGAACTGCTGGTGCAAATGGGTTACAAAGAAATTGAGGTGGGATTCCCCTCGGCTTCCCAAACTGATTTCAACTTCGTCCGTGAGATCATCGAAAACAACATGATCCCGGACGACGTAACCATCCAGGTTTTGGTCCAGGCCCGCGAGCACCTGATTCGCCGCACCTTCGAAGCCTGCTCCGGAGCGAAAAACGTCATCGTCCACTTCTACAACTCCACATCCAAGCTGCAGCGCCGCGTAGTCTTCCGGAAGGACAAGGAAGCCATCAAGCAGCTGGCTACCGATGCCGCGCATCTGGTTAAAGAAGTGGCGAAGGACTACCCAGATACCAATTGGCGCTGGGAATACTCCCCAGAGTCCTACACCGGCACGGAAGTCGCCTACGCCAAGGAAGTGTGCGATGCCGTCATTGAGGTGCTGGATCCCACTCCAGAAAACCCCGTCATCATCAACCTGCCTTCGACAGTGGAGATGATCACGCCAAACGTGTACGCCGATTCCATCGAATGGATGCACCGCAACCTGGCCCGGCGCGATTCCATCATCCTGTCCCTGCACCCGCACAACGACCGTGGTACGGGTGTGGCAACCGCCGAGCTGGGTTACATGGCTGGAGCTGATCGCATCGAAGGCTGTCTGTTCGGCAACGGCGAGCGCACGGGCAACGTATGCCTGGTAACGCTGGGCCTGAACATGCTGACCCAGGGCGTCGACCCACAAATTGATTTCAGCGACATCGACCAGATCCGCCGCACAGTAGAGTACTGCAACCAGCTGCGGGTGCCAGAACGCCACCCATACGGCGGCGACTTGGTGTTCACTGCGTTCTCGGGGTCACACCAGGATGCCATTAACAAGGGTATCGACGCCCTCGCGAATGCGGTCAAACCAGGCGCTAGGCCTCAGGACATTTCCGACGAAGAATTCCGGAAGCAGACCTGGGAAGTACCGTACCTGCCCATCGACCCGAAGGATGTGGGCCGTACTTACGAGGCCGTCATTCGTGTGAACAGTCAGTCAGGTAAGGGCGGCGTGGCCTACATCATGAAGACTGATCACGGCATGGATCTGCCGCGACCGATGCAGGTGGAATTTTCCTCGGTTGTACAGGCCGTGACCGATGCCGAAGGAGGCGAAATCAACACCAAGGCAATGTGGGATATCTTCGCCGGCGAATACCTGGACCGGGAGAACCCGCTGGAGGCCATTTCCCTAACCGTGGACGGCGGCCAGAGCGAAGGTGAGGAAGCCAAGGTGACCGCGCAGGTTATCTACAAGGGTGAACAGCAAACCCTGCAGGGGCGTGGCAACGGCCCGGTGGCAGCGTACTGCAACGCACTGGAATCCCTGGGAGTAGATGTGGAAGTTCAGGAGTACACGCAGCACGCGCGTACCTCGGGTGATGATGCGGAGGCCGCCGCGTACGTTCTGGCTGACGTTAACGGGACCAAGGTGTGGGGCGTGGGCATTGCAGGCTCTATTACTTACGCCTCCCTCAAAGCGATCACGTCCGCAGTCAACCGCGGCGCGCAGCCTGCGGTGTAGCGCACTGGTTGGCCCCCATTAAGCGCCCCTTTTTCGGTGGCGGATCCGCCACGCGGGGTTGATTCGGTAATGTCCGGCGGTCAACGTAACATCGCTAACTATGAATGATCACGAGTCGCAGGCGAACCCGGGATCGCGCCAGCCGGCTCGTCACGGCACGCCCGGCGGACACAACCACGCGAACAACGGCACGCCCGGTGGGAGCAACCACGCGAACAACGGCACGCCCGGCGGGAACAACCACGCCAACAACGGCACCCCCGGCGGACACAACCACGCGAACAACGGAGGAAATAACACCCCTGGGCCACGGCGGCGCGTTCGCCGTCGCGTCACCCGTCGCGCTGGCGGGCCAATAGATGCGCAAACCGCTGCGCAGAATCTCGCGGCCAAGCGCAGCGCGCAGGCCTCCCGCCGAGCGGCCGAAGCTCCCTCGTCCACAGGCCCCAACCGCTCCTCCGAGCACAAACGTCACGGTGAGATCCCGACCAAGGAAGCCGCACCGTTCGTCACGCTGGAAATATCGACCTCGGGCATCCACCCCACCACGTCCCGCCTGATCGCGGCATCGTTGGTATTCTACGGCCCCAGCACCAATGCGGATGCCCCGGGCGAAGAGGTCGCGGCGGTGACATTGCGTTTCAACCCGGGCGAGGACATCGGTCCGTGGCATTTGCACGGTTTCCATACCGGGGACGTGGCCCAGGAGCCGAGCTTCACCAACTCCACCGACTCCGTGTTCCTGGCCCTCGACGGCCGCACTGTGGTGCTGCACCAATGCGCGATGACGTGGGGATTCATCATGCAGGAGTTCAAACGCGCCCAACGCACGCTCAACCGTTCGCGACGCGGTCGGGGTGGTCGTGGCCGTGGACGCGGGCAGTCCAATCCCCCGCCGAAAATCGCGCTGCCGGCGCCTACTCGCATCATCGATACGCTGGCCACCTCGCGGCGACAATCGCTGGTGTGCTTCGACTCGCGTATCCGGGCGGTAACGGCCGCCTACGTGGATCGTTTGGGAAGGGACGACGCCACCCTGCCCGCCTCTACCTTGCCTGAGCTGGGGGCGAAGGCATCCCAAGAGCGCGGTCGCACGAATCCCATCGACCTCATGGAAGCCGACGCCCGCTTGGTTACAGCGCTGTTGCTCATGCAATTGCAGGTGGCCGCGGCTGATGGTGGAGATATCGCGGAGATCAACCCCGGGGAGCTCACGGCCGACCAATTCGGTCTGCAGCGCAGCTCCATCCGTGTCGATGCTGCGAATGCCCCGCGGCCGCACGTGAACCCCGGCCAGCTGCCCAGCGGTGGGCAGCTGGTGCAGGGCATGGAGTTTGTGATCAGCCCCGATGTCGCGATGGACCCCGATGTCCTCATCGCCACGGCAGTGCGCGAGGGATTGGTGTACTCGGAGAAGCTGAATCGCCGCAGCTCGTTGGTGGTGTGTAACACCAACCACGAGCTGCGGGGCAAGGCGATGCACGCGGATCGCAAAGGGATACCGCTAGTTAACGACACGGATTTCCTAGCGCTCCTCGAAGACGTGCAGCCCGGGCAGTTAGAGGACAAGCCCCAGCGCCCTGGGGCTGGGGTCCGTCCGAATACGCGCGGGTGGAGCTCGCCTTCGCGCAGTTCGTCCGTTGTAGGAGTGACGAAGGTGCGGGGAGCGAGGCGTCGAGGTAAAAGGCGCGGCAGCGGCGGCCAACGAAACCAGAGGTCGGCGAACAACCGGTAAGGGTGCTCAAAGTCACCCGAACCATGCAGTAACGTGGTTGGGGTGAATAGAGCAGAATCACCTCGAACCGGTAAGGGACGCGGACGAATGAGCTTGCGATCCCGGGTGGCAACCGCAGCAGCTGATGCGGCAACGTGGGCATCTCGGAAAACGGGACGCGGCGCGGGCGGCATGATCGGAGGCCTCATTGCCGGGGCTATCGACCCGAACCTGCTGGCTAACCTAGGCGGCCAACGCCCAGTGGCTCTCATCACCGGCACCAACGGTAAATCCACCACCACACGCATGATGACCGCCGCCGTGCGTACTACCGGAAGTGTGTGCACCAACGAGGGTGGCGACAACATGGATGCTGGTGTGATCAGCGCATTGCTCTCTAGCCGGGATGCTGAGCACGTGATCTTGGAAGTAGACGAACTGCATGTACCCGCCATCGCCGAGAAGCTGGACGCGGACGTGCTGGTGCTGCTGAACCTATCGCGCGACCAGCTGGATCGTGTAGGGGAAATTAACAAGATCGAACGGGCCCTGCGCGCGTGCGTGGAGGCGCGGCCTTCCATGACCGTGGTGGCGAACTGCGATGATGTTCAGGTGACCTCCGTGGCCTGGGATAGCCCCAACGTCGTGTGGGTTTCCGCAGGGGCCGGCTGGGTAGGCGATTCCACCAGCTGCCCGCGCACGGGTGGTTCCATCATCCAGGACGGCCAAGAATGGTACGCCACCAAGAAGCTGCCCGATGGGCGCGAATTCCGCCGGCCCACCCCGCAGTGGACCGTCACCGACGAGGGACTGCGTGGCCCCGATAGCCAGCTGCGCCCACTGAACCTGAAGCTGCCTGGCGCCGCCAACCGCGGTAACGCCCTGCAAGCATTGGTGGGTGCGCTGGAACTGAACCCGGCAGTGCAGGTAGATCGGGCGATCGAGCAGATCGAGCGGGTTGATAACGTCGCCGGCCGCTACTCCACCGTTCAATTCGGCGCGCACCAAGTGCGGCTGATGCTGGCCAAGAACCCCGCAGGCTGGCAAGAAGCGCTATCCATGGTGGATCGCACCGCCGATAGTCTTGTGATTAGCGTGAATGGCCAGGTGGCTGACGGCCAGGACCTATCGTGGCTGTGGGACGTGAAGTTCGAGAAGTTCGAAAGCCAGTACGTAGTTGCTGCGGGCGAGCGCGGTACGGACTTGGCTGTGCGCTTGGGTTATGCCTCCGTGGTGCACGATCTGGTGAAAGATACGGTTGAGGCCATCAAGCAATGCCCGCCCGGGCGCGTGGAAGTACTGGCCAACTACACGGCTTTCCGCGATCTGAAGCGCGTGCTGGATCGCGAGGGCGCGGTGATTGATTCCCCGGAGACCGACCCTAGGGCGACTAACACTACCCCCGCCGATCCCGCAGCGGACCCCGCAGCCGGCCCCAGCGGGGATCACGCTCACGAGGCCAACCACCACCCGAACGCCGAACCCACCACCGACCACACTCGCCCCACCACCCCCACCACCGACCACCCCACCACGAAGGAGTAAGCGACGATGAGCGATATCTACGCCGATGGGCGCGATAATAAAGCCCAGCTGCACATCGGGCTGATCCTTCCCGATGTGTTGGGAACATACGGCGATGATGGCAATGCCCTCGTGCTGCGCCAGCGCGCACGCCTGCGCGGCATTACCGCGGAGATTGTCCCGATCAAGCTGGGCCAGGCCGTCCCGGAATCCTTGGACCTGTACACGGTAGGTGGTGGCGAGGACACCGCGCAGATCCTCGCCGCGGAGCACCTCATCGCCGATGGTGGTATTGCCCGCGCCGTCAAGGCTGGCCGCCCGGTGCTGGCCATTTGCGCTGGCTTGCAGGTATTCGGCCAGTCCTTCCGGGCTTCGGATCGTATGGTTGATGGTCTTGGTTTGATCGACGCCACCACGTCCGCCCTAGAAAAGCGCATGATCGGGGAGATCGCTTCCACCCCACTCGCGGATCCGCACCATCCCGTGACCAGCCAGCTATCTGAACCGCTGACGGGCTTCGCCAATCACATGGGTGCCACGATCTTGGGCAAAGATGCCACACCGCTGGGTCGTTTGACGAAGGGCACGGGTAATTCCGATGAGCACGCGGCGCGCGGAGTGGGATTGGGATCCCACGAGGTAGAGCCGCAGATCAAAGCCGAGGGTGCCGTACAGGGATCCGTGGTGGCCACGTACATGCACGGCCCGGTGCTGGCACGCAACCCCCAGTTGGCCGATGCACTGCTAGCTGCCGCGATGGGCATCACTATCTCGGAGCTACCTGCCGTGGAAAGCGGATTCGGCGTGCAGCTGGACCGCGAGGTAGCGAAACTGCGCCGGGAGCGCCTGGGTTAGTCGGGGTGGCGAAACTGCGTCGGGAGCGCCTGGGTTAGTCGGGGTGGAGTGGGTTGGTTAGGAAAGACCATTCGAGATGAGAGCATTTTCCCCGATAGTCCCATTAGGGGCAGGAAGACTAGACAACATGAAGAAGTTCTCTAAATAAGCTTCTCCCGAGCGAATCGTGACCAATCTCAACAGAGCTCAAACCATGAAAGAAACTGGACGTACCATAGCAAAAGTTGTCGAGAGAAACGCTGCTGCTCTGGCTGGAATGTTCGCATACTGGGGTTGGCAGTGCCGAGGTAGCTGGTAAGCGCTCGGTGTTCTAAGCAGAATGAAAGGGACCGATGGAATGGAAAAACTGAGAAAGTTCCTAATCAGGTGGATTATCATGATCCTGACCATTGGAGCGTATGTTCTGTTTCGAGATGCTGTTGGGTGGGATGAGAGTTTAGACTGGTCACGGTTCGCAGGCTCCACTGCCCTGGGGACTCTTGGCGTTTTCCTTCTAACTGTCTACTCAGGCAAGAAGACAAAATGATCTAACTCCATGCCTTTCAAGCCGCCCGCTGTTGTATACCCTACCCGCCCGCACTCCTATGCTTGCGTGGCTACACCAAGTGTCCAGACGAACTTAACGGGTTAAGTAGCAGAAGGGGCTGCGGACTCTTTTGCTACTTAACCCCACCGTCGCATCGACCAACCGAGCTTACCGATCTCTGCAGATTAGAGCAGCCCTGACCGACGATTGGGACGCCGCCGCAGTGCACGTCGCGAACACTCTCCCAGCACGCAACTGTCCTGTCTCAATCATGAACTCGGACGTCACCGTGAGAACGGTCAAGTCCCAGCCGCGCAACGCTGCGCATCATTGGAATCTGAGCTGGCACACGTGCCAACGCGATCCCCTTCGCCAGTGCGGGCTTGTTTCGATAATCCCACGCCATCTTGATGTTCCCCGGCCACACTCCCAACAGGAACAGTGCGGTGGCCGGCCCCACCACCTGGTTCAGGGTGCGCTGGGCAGAGCGCTGACGCGAGACGTTCTTCCCCGTCGTTGCAGCGATGGTGAGCCCGCCGATCAAACCGGCCAAACCCAGTTCCACCACTCCACTTCCGATGGTCCAATCACGGCGGGACCCGGGCAGTTCCTCAGGCACTAAGTCGTCGAACACTTCGGGCTTCACAAAGTGCAGCACACCCGCGGTGCCAAACACTTGCGCCCACACTGCCGATCGAATAATAGTTTTCCGTTTCATTTAGCCCTTCTGCTGTTGGTGTCTATGCACTTGCTCGTGTCTGCCCACGTCAGCTCCTATGTGTTCGCGTTTGCTCGTATCTGCGCGCGCATGTCCGTGTGTCTGTTCGCACCAGTGCCGAACTAGCCCAGTGTCCAACGAGCCCAAACCCCAACTAGCCCAGTGCCGAACTAGCCCAAACCCCAACTAGCCCAGTGCTCAACTAACCCCGACCCGAACTAACTCAGTACCGAACAAACTCAGTACCGTACTAACCCAGCGCCGTGCGCCCAGCGAATGCGCGCGACAGCGTGAGTTCGTCAACGAACTCCAAGTCGCCACCCATCGGAATCCCCGAGGCCAAGCGGGTGACTTTCAAGCCCGGGAAGTCCTTGAGTAACCTGCCGAGGTAACTGGCCGTTGCCTCGCCTTCGGTATTGGGATCGGTGGCGATGATCACTTCCTCGATCTCAGGAGCGGGATCGTAGACCACCTCTTCGCCCTCTCCCGGGCGAGCCACGTCATTGAGAACACCACCGATTCTTTGGACCAGCGGCGTCACATTAAGTTCTTTTGGCCCAACCCCTGCCAGCGGGTCCAAGGCTCCGCCGAGCACGTGGTAGCGCCCGCGGTATTCGGCCGTGCGCTCGATGACTTGTATGTCCTTGGACTCTTCCACCACGCAAATGATGGATTTATCGCGCGAGGAATCCGCGCAGATCCGGCAGATGTCCTCTTGCGAGATGTTGTGACAGATACGGCAGAACGCCACCCCGTCTTGCAACCTACCCAATGCCTCTTGGAAGCGCCGTAGGTCTTCCGATTCGACCTCCATGAGGTGCAGTGCAATGCGCTGCGCACTTTTGGGGCCGATGCCGGGCAGGCGCGAGAACTCGTCGATGACGTCCTGCAGCGGTCCTTCGAACAATTAGAAACCCATGCCGTTCAGGCCCTGGGACAGAGGTCCCATCTTTTCCTCGGCAAGCGCCTGTAGCTTCTTGTTGGCATCCTGGAATGCGCCCACGATGAGGTCCTGCAGCGTTTCAACGTCCTCTGGATCGACGACCTCTGGTTTCAGGGTGAGGTTCTGAACCTCGCCGCCGCCGGACAGGGTCAGGGACACCAGGCCGTTGCCCGCGGTGCCTTCTACGGAGGAAGCAACGATCTCGCGTTGTGCTTCCTGCAGCTGAGCCTGCATCTGCTGTGCCTGCTGCATGAGCTGGTTCATGTCTGGCTGAGTCATAGCCACGCCTTTCGTTAAAAGTTTGCGTTTACCCGAACTACTGTACCGATTGCCTCAGACATCGTCCCCTGCATCGCGCGCAAGTTCGCTGCCAGCATGCACAATCGGGCGCGGGCCCGCCGCGAAGGTTCTGTCTTCTGCTGTGCCTTCCTATCGCACGCGCTTGCCACAGCCTATCGCACACGTTCGCCGCCCAAGTGCTTCTCAATGAGCTCACCCGCTACCTCCAGGGGTGTGCGGTGATCTAATTCGCCACGCTCACCGCGGCCGAGCTCCTCAAGGATCTCCTCTTCCTGCTTCCGCCGCAGCTCTTGCTCGCTGGCTGGTCGCGCTTGTCGCGCTGATTGCCCGGGCTGGGAGCCCTCGCCATTGCCATTTCCGTATCCCGCACCGGGGTGCGGTTGGTCGTTGCCGTTCGGGTGGTTGGCCGTCTTGTCCACCGACGCCCCGCTGGCCGCCCCACCCCCGTAGAAATTGGGGTCGGGTGGTCCACTTTCCCATGGGTCCTCAGGCGGTTCATCAGGCAAAGGAACCCCATTAAAACCATTGGCTCGGTTGTAGTCCTGCGTGGACCGCATCCGGTCCATTCGCGCGCGCCAGCCGGTTGGCTCACCCTGGGGTTGTGTGGCGGGTTGTGCAGCAGACTGTGTGGAGCCCTCCGCACCCGGTGCACCGTTAGGCGCCGACCCGAACTGTCCCTTTCCTTGAATGGCCCCATGGGTTGCACTCTCCGAGCGCGCCACGGAGTGTGCTGGTCCGCGTGCTTCGGCCATAGCGCGGGCACGCTCAAGGGCGCTGACTGGACCTGGTTCATGTGGCCCATTGGCTTCCGCGGGAGCGTCTTCTGCAGCGGTTTTTGATTCCGTGAGACCACGGCCTTCCGCGGGGTTCGATTCCGCGGGAGCGACTTCTGCAGCGGTGTTTGGTTCCGTGAGATCACGGTCTTCCGCGGGAGCGCTTACATGCGCCGGTCCCGAGTCCACAGGATCGTAGTGCTCCGCGGATCTCGCTCCCGCAGGGTCGCTCTCGTCGGCGGAATCCGATTCCGCGGAGGCCGCTTTGACCTCGCGGTTATCCTCACCCACGGGAACACTTTGCCCCGTGGAGGCAATCACTCGAATTGCTTGGCCCGACACTGCTTGCGCTGCCTGCACCAATACAGCAGCATTCGCACCGTTGTTGAGGTAATTCGCCAGCGCTCCTGTGTGGTGTTTCACGTAGAGCTTCCGTGATTCAACCGGGGACGGTTGCTCGGGATAAGGCTGAGCATCACGCGCAGCCACCCATGTCGAGAGGTGCTCCGCCTTCAATTGCTCCAGGAGTGCTTGCCACAACTCGCCTGTATGTGAGATACCCGCCTTCGGGGCAGGCTGCGCACCAGCATCGGGCGCAGCAGCCGAGGAAGCAACCGTTCCATATTCATCGGGCGCGGCAGCCGAGGAGGCGACCGTTCCATCCTCATCGGGCGCGGCCTCCATGGCCACGGAATCGTTCGGCGCTGGGTCCCTAGGTGCTGCATCTATGGGCGCCGCATCGGTACGTGCCTCATCTGTAGGTGCCGCATCGGTAGGTGCCTCATCTGAGGGCGCCGCATCGGTAGGTGCTGCCAAGTGTTCACCACTGGAGGCACCGTCTTCGGGTGGTGCCGATTGTTCACCGCTCGACGCAGCACCGTAGGGTTCTGCCGGTTGCTCAACGGCAGGGTCAGCATTAGGCCCAGACGGTTGATCGGATGTGCCTCGGTGTCGATCGAGAATCTCGCGCGCATGACGCGCTTGGGCCAGCACATCATCCTCACCCAGCCCCGGCGCGCCACTCGTTCCAGACGCATCTGGCGCAACAGACTTCGCGACCTGCTGCTCCACCTGTACCGGCTGGGCCTGTTGCCGTTGCAACTGCTCCTGCTCTTCACGGGCCTCACGGGCCTCGCGGGCCTCGCGCTCGCGACGGTCCTTCGGGCGCTCGTATCGGGGCCGGGGTGTATCCCCACCAGCCGCCCCCGCAGCACCGGCCCCCGCACCCGGAACAACAGCGCCCGAACCGACCGCACCAGCACCCCGGCTGGCACCAGCACCGGGTACCTGCAACCCACCGCCACGCTCCAGTTGCTCCACGCGCTGCGCCAAGGATTCGACGGTCATGCCCGCTGCCGGCAAAGCCATGCGCGCACACATGATCTCCAGCAACAACCGTGGCGCCGTAGCCCCGCGCATCTGCTGCAAGCTCTCATTCACCAAGGCCGTGCATCGCGTGAGTGTTGCCTGTCCCAACTGCTGCGACTGCTCTAGCAATCGCTCTTCCACGTCCTTCGGCGCGTTCACCAGCCCCCTGCTCACCGCATCGGGAACCGCGAACACCATCAGCAGGTCACGGAACCTATCCAATAGATCCTCAGCGAATCGGCGCGGGTCGTAGCCAGCATCGATGACCTCATCCACCACGGTGAACAAGCCCGCTTGATCCTGGTCTGCCAGGGATTCGACGGCTCTATCGATCAGCGTGGCGTCGGTCATACCAAGTACCCCAACGGCGCGCTCGTAGGTCACCCCGTCGGGCCCCGCACCAGCCAGCAATTGGTCCATGATGGACAGGGAATCACGTGGGGATCCGCCACCGGCCCGGATCACCAGCGGGTACACGGCTTCCTCCACCGGCACGCCCTCGCCCGAGACCACACTTTCCAACAGCCCGCGCATATCCGGGGGAGTCAGCAATCGGAACGGGTAATTGTGCGTACGCGAACGGATGGTCGCCAGCATCTTTTCCGGCTCGGTGGTGGCGAAGATAAAGATCAGGTGCTCCGGTGGTTCCTCCACGATCTTCAGCAGCGCATTGAAACCCGACTGGGAAATCATGTGAGCCTCGTCGATGATGATCACGCGATAACGCGATTCAGCAGGCGCGAAAAATGCACGTTCCCGCAGATCACGCATATCTTCCACACCGTTGTGCGTGGCCGCATCAATTTCCGTGACATCCAAGTGCCCCGCCCCACCAGGCGCCAGAGCCCGGCATGAATCGCACTTGCCACACGGCGTGGAGGTGGGCCCCTCCACACAATTCAATGACCGCGCCATGATGCGCGCCGAAGACGTCTTGCCACAACCACGGGGGCCGGAGAACAAATAAGCATGGTTAATCCGGCCACTGTCCAACGCTGTGGAAAGCGGTTCTGTCACATGCGCCTGGCCGACCACTTCCGCAAACGTGGACGGGCGATATTTCCGGTAAAGAGCCACGCCCCTAACACTACAGCCGGCCCGCGACATCCCACCCAATCCAATCGATGAAGTGGGCTACGCGCAGTCGACTCTTACCCTTTCTACCTCCAGGGGTTGTGCAGGTCGGCTCCTGTTTCCACGAGCTTTTGTTGAAG
The DNA here is from genome assembly GCF_030408435.1 of Corynebacterium auriscanis. Taxonomy (NCBI): domain Bacteria; kingdom Bacillati; phylum Actinomycetota; class Actinomycetes; order Mycobacteriales; family Corynebacteriaceae; genus Corynebacterium; species Corynebacterium auriscanis. The sequence continues at coordinate 2,454,653 of NZ_CP047046.1, forward strand.
TTTATCGACGCCCTGCTGCTCCGCGATATCTAGTTCCTCGTCAGTTAACATCACCAGCTGCACGGGGAGCGTAAGGCGTCCGGGGTGGGTAAACTCCACCGCCGCGCCAAAGCCTTCTTGTGCTTCCTTAGAACGGCGCCCGGCGGTGGCTACCTCGTGCAAGTGCGGTACGCCATCTTCCCAGAGGAACGGAACGACCAGTAGACCGTGCTTGGCCGTCATTGTGGAGTCCAGCGAACTGGCCAATTCAGGCAAAAGCAGTCCGGGTTGGGGACTGAGGGTAAATGGGTCCTGAGAGATCATTGCCGCGACCCCCGAGACCAAGTGAGCGGCCCGATCGGTATGCCCGCGTACGACTGTAATGAACTCGACGCGCAGGTCGGAGCCGTCCTCGGTCTCCAGGCCCGCTTCGATGCGCGCCGCGTCCGTCGTCATGGCGACCGTCTCCGCGGAGCTGTCGGCGTCGGAACCAAGATGGACCTGAAGCACCGTGAACTCCGGAAACGATTCTGCGATCCGGTGAGTGAAAGCCTGCGCCCCCTCGGGTAAAAGGCCCTCGGCCCAGTGGAGAGTCTCTTCAGTATTAATTCTTGCCCTCCCCTTCAGTGGCGAAATCTTCCGGCTTGGATTCGGCGGAGGTGGACCCGTGGGCCTGGGTATCGCCCTGTCCGTGGTCAGCGCCGTTTTCCAACGCTTCGACCGTAGCCTTCAGCACGCAGATGGCGAAGACCGTCATTGCGGTATCCAACTGATCCAGCGGTGGCATAGAAGGAGCTAGGCGCAGGTTGCGGTCGTTGGGGTCCTTCTTCAATGGGAAAGTCGATCCAGCTGGGGTAAGGACTACTCCGGCCTGTTTGGCCAGTTCCACAGTACGGGCCGCAGTTCCATCCACGAGGTCCACGGAGATGAAGTAGCCACCTTCCGGGCGGGTCCACTGTGCAACGTTGAGGCCGCCCAGGCGATCATCCAAGATGTCCAGAACGCGCTGGAACTTCGGAGCCAGGGAGCTTGCGTGCTTGCGCATCACAGCGCGCACCCCGTCCACGCTGCCGAAGAATTGAGCGTGCGCCAGCTGATTGACCTTGTTTGGACCGATGCCCCGGACGTTAGCGATGGATTTGTACCAATCCAGGTTTTCGGAACTGGAGGCGAAGAACGCCACTCCGGCACCCGCGAAGGTGATCTTGGAAGTGGAGGACATGAACCAGAAACGGTTGGGGTTCCCAGCTTCCTCGGCAAGCTGCAGGATATTGACAACTGGTGGGAATTCGTCGGTCAGGGTGTGCACCGCGTAGGCGTTATCCCACACGATGCGGAAATCGGGTGCGCCGGTCTCCATGTCGGCTAGGGCGCGGCAGACATCCCCGGAGTAGATAGCCCCTGTCGGGTTAGAGAACATGGGCACGGTCCACATGCCCTTGACTGCAGGGTCCTTTACCAGTTCACGCACCGCATCCATATCCGGACCTTCGTCGGTCATGGGGACAGTGAGCATCTCGAACCCGAAAAGCTCAGTGATGGAGTGGTGGCGATCGTAACCCGGCACAGGGCAAATCCACTTCACCTTGTCCCCTGTGGCGGCCTCGGCAGACCAAGGCCGCGGGGAATCGTTGTTGCCGAAAGTGTAAGACCAGCTGATGAGATCAAACGCGATGTTAAGGGAGGAGGAATCGCCGGCGATCACGTTGCCCACCGGTAAGCCCAACGTATCGGCCCAGATTTGGCGAATATCCGTGATGCCTAAAAGGCCACCGTAATTGCGGGTATCCACGCCGTCCGAGGTGGTGAAATTGCCACCAGGCAGGGAAAGCAGATCGGTGCTGAAGTCTAGCTGCTCTGCCGATGGCTTCCCGCGGGTCAGATCCAGCTTCAACCCTTGGTTCTTGAGCTCTTCATATTCCTGATTGACCTGGTCCTTGAGGTTGAGGAGTTGGTCTGCATTTACGTCCGTGATCTGCATGCCGAGCCTTCCTGTTCGGGGATTTCCGGGTAGTCACATGGCCGAGGCGGGGGATGCTACGGCGTGATTGTTTGCCGAGGCGCTTATCCGCTGGAGCTTTTACTCAATCCATAGTAGCGACACGGAGGCGGCCGCTAAATGCTGATGCACACGAAAAGTTGGTGCTGGGCATAACTCGCGTTTGCGATACACACCCCAATTCGATACAGCCACCCCACCCTAGGCGACCGAACAAGGCATAAAAAGGGGACCCCGCGCACCCGTTAGAGCTCGTTGACCCTTGCTGCATTCCTGCCCTGGGGGAGTTCACAAGATACACGCCACGCGGAATCCACCCCACAGCCTAGCGCACCGCTACCGGAAACTACAACGGCCCACCTCATCCTTATTCTTTCTCCTTGCCGTCATCCTTTCTTAGCAGCCCAAGCGCCCACCTACCCTGTGAAACGGCCCATCCCATCCTTATTCTTTGCCCTCATCCTTCCGCGGCACCCCAAGCGCCCACCTACCCTGCGATTTGTACATAAAGGGGGCCGTTGTGTACGCTTTCCGGTGAACGACGGACGCGCTTTTTGCACGCTCGTTTTGTTTTGACATGGAGGATTCGACTAGCGGCCTATGTCACACGCCTGGAACGCGTGCGGGAGTCACATCCCTCAGGGGTTCAAATCCCCTATCCTCCGCAGTTCGAAAAGACCCGGTTCAGCATTGAACCGGGTCTTTTCTTTCTGAAACCATCTTCCTCGCAAGGGCTGAGCTTACCCACGCGCCACAACGCTCCCATCGCTACCCATGCGCGCGCTACCACAAACTACGCACACCAGCAGCCCAACCCACGCACACCAGCACTCTCATAGCGCACTACTCACGCCCCACCCTTTCCACAGCAGTTTTTGATTGACATATCACGCATACTAAAGTCGTATTTCATGCAAAAACGAACCACTCGCAGGGTTACCGCTGCATTTGCCGCTATCAGTACCGCATTTCTGGCCTTCCTGGCCGCTCCAGTTGCGCACGCCGCGCCCGCAGCACCCAATAGTGCTGTCATCTTCGGCGATAGCTTGCTGGCTAACCCCACCATCCCTGATTACATCACCAGTCATATCAACCCTCGTGATCCACGAGTGAAATCGACCCTTTCCGGTTGTGCCACAGACGATGTCGCCCGGCGCGGATTCGCAGCCCGCACAGGAAAGCCAACCTATTCCTACACATGCGCTGGCGCCTCCTTCGTTACGGTTGGCCAGCATATTTCCCAGCAAATCAACCTCGCCATTGCCCAGGGCAAACTGGGGCGTCAAACTTCTACGGTCATCATCTTGGCCGGAGCCAACGATACTTACCCTCGTATTATTGGCCAGTCCCAGTCGGTTTCCCGCGTGATCCAAAACATCGAGCCCGCTGCCGTCCGCGCTGTCAACCGTGTCCGCGCAGCCGCACCGAATGCGAAAATCAAGGTAGTGGGCTACCCAACCGTTGCTGCACCGAATGGTGGCAGCTGTGTAATCGGGCAGCTTCCTCCGCAGGTATTCGATTCCCGCGTTCCACAGGTCGAACGTGCAATGGAGGCCATGGGAAACCGCGTAGCGGCGCGCACGGGCGCACAGTATGTTTCCCTCAAGGCCGCATCCCGCGGACACGACTTGTGTTCGCGCGATCCTTGGTTGGCACCCCTGGTCGCTTCGCCGAAACCCGCAAACATCCCCTTCCACCTGACACCGAATGGAATGAACGCGGTAGTGTCGAGGATGGCTCACTAAGCCAACCGGCCTGCACGGGCACCTCACCGGGTGCCGCATCCTTCCAGGTTGTGGCCGGTGCATCACCACAAAGACCAAGGAGTGAACAGCAAAAATGGCAAAGCTCGAAGGTAAAAGCATCGCGGTTCTCGCAACCAACGGCTTCGATGACGATGAGTTCAACTCGCCCATCAAGACCGCTCTGAACGAGGGCGCGAAGATTACCGTAGTCAGCCCGAACGGCGACGAAATCGAAAGCAAAAAGGGCGCCAAGGCCAGCGCAGACGCTTCTACCGAGGACTCCCGCTCCACCGAATTTGATGGCATCATCCTCCCCGGTGGCACTGGTAACGCCGATAAACTCCGTATGGATGAAGCCGCCGTTGAGATCGTCAAGAAGCACGTCGAGGCCGGCAAGCCACTCGCTGTTATCTGCCATGGGGCGTGGATTCTTACCGACGCCGACGTGCTCCGCGGCCGCACCCTCACCTCGTACCCTTCGCTGCAGACTGACTTGAAGAATGCGGGCGCTACCTGGGTTGACGAGGAGGTCCACGTGGATAACGGTCTGGTCTCCTCCCGTACTCCGGAGGACCTCGAGGCTTTCAACGCGAAGCTGGTCGAGGAATTCGCAGAAGGTAAGCACTAAACCCCTATACAAGGAATTCCGATGTCCCTGAACTCGCAAACCCTTACCCGCCTAACCCTCGGCGCTTTCATGACTTACGCCGGTACCGGCCACCTCACCTTCCTGCGCAAGGAGTTCCAGGCGCAGGTACCCGGTTGGGTGCCGGTAAATAAGGACCTCGTCGTTCTCGGTTCGGGCGTGGCGGAAATTGCCCTGGGCGCGTCGCTTCTCGCCCTGCCCCGTCACCGCAAGCTGACGGGCACCGCGCTGGCCGCCTTCTACGCTGCAATTTTCCCTGGCAACATCGCCCAGTACGCGGAACGCAATAATGCGTTCGGGCTGGACACCGATGGCAAGCGCCTCGCCCGCCTGTTCGGGCAGCCGGCGCTGATCGCTGCGGCGCTGTGGGCTGCGGGGCTTCCAAAACCCGCTGGGAAGTAACACCACAGGGGGCGCGACCTTACAAAGTACGATCTCATCCCTGATTGGGTGATCCGGGTCACCCCCCTGGGGCGCCGACAGGTACACAGAAGAAGCCCTAATGCGCTGACATGTACACCAAATCGACATGTCCGCCGAACGTGTCGAAATTTTCGCAAAAAATCGACATGTCCCGCACATTGGGAGGATGGATCCCAGCGGGGCCGTTTTCGCAACTTCCGGAATTAGCGCACACCCGCAACTCCCGGGGATTAGCGCGCAGTAGCTACCTCCGGAATCAACGCGCACTAGCAACTCCCGGAAATTATGCACATCAGCCCCCTAAACCACAGGGGCTCATCCCCGCTCACGCGGGGAGCACCAGTAGATCCCAGGTTGCGTTAGCGTGTCTAAGGGCTCATCCCCGCTCACGCGGGGAGCACGGTGCTCCTCAGTCAGGAAAACACCCTTGTGGGGGCTCATCCCCGCTCACGCGGGGAGCACCGCCCGATACGCTGCCCCTCGCGCACCCGCTGGGGCTCATCCCCGCTCACGCGGGGAGCACGGTTGGCGCCCACGCCTGGCAGGTGCTTCTTTAGGCTCATCCCCGCTCACGCGGGGAGCACTGCGTAGACCCCACCGCAACGCTAGGGAATGTGGGCTCATCCCCGCTCACGCGGGGAGCACGGACGCGCAGGCGACGATAGCAACGAAAAAGAGGGCTCATCCCCGCTCACGCGGGGAGCACACATTTTAACCGCGGCAAGACCGGTACCTTGGCGGCTCATCCCCGCTCACGCGGGGAGCACCCGCCCTCGGTGTGTCCCTTGCCCCCGCCGCCCGGCTCATCCCCGCTCACGCGGGGAGCACACGCGCGTAGATTCCCGGTTACAACGATGCGGGGGCTCATCCCCGCTCACGCGGGGAGCACAACACCAACACCACAAACGACAGCGAACCCCCGGGCTCATCCCCGCTCACGCGGGGAGCACCCAGAGCCGGTTTTCACCCACGAGCAGTGGAACGGGCTCATCCCCGCTCACGCGGGGAGCACCATATCGCCAAGGTGATTGATATAAGTGACTAGGGCTCATCCCCGCTCACGCGGGGAGCACTGGACAGTCACCTGCCCCGTCTCGTCCACCAGCGGCTCATCCCCGCTCACGCGGGGAGCACGTCCGAACTCGTAGGACGCTGCATACGGAGCGGGGCTCATCCCCGCTCACGCGGGGAGCACGCGATGTCACGGTGCCTAGCAACTTGAAGCCGGGGCTCATCCCCGCTCACGCGGGGAGCACTTTGCGAAGTAACTCATCCTTAATCCGCCAATGCTGGCTCATCCCCGCTCACGCGGGGAGCACTTACATTCTCCTCGCTCACATCGTATTTCCACAGGCTCATCCCCGCTCACGCGGGGAGCACGCTTACGTCTGTTTCCATGCGCTTTTGCTTTTGGGCTCATCCCCGCTCACGCGGGGAGCACGGAAGCGCACCCCTCCAGACCGTCTCCATTCTCGGCTCATCCCCGCTCACGCGGGGAGCACGTCGACAAACCCGCCGGAGATGGTTTTGTGTGGGGCTCATCCCCGCTCACGCGGGGAGCACCCGTTGCTGAACCCCACGTAGTGCTGTGGGTTGGGCTCATCCCCGCTCACGCGGGGAGCACCATCTATCCACCCCGTTGTGTACCCAATCGAGGGGCTCATCCCCGCTCACGCGGGGAGCACATAGAGGGATGTTTTGTTTGCGAGTAGGAGTTGGGCTCATCCCCGCTCACGCGGGGAGCACAGCCCTCCACTTCTTGCTTACGTTCCACATATGGGCTCATCCCCGCTCACGCGGGGAGCACCCCGCTCACGCGGGGAGCACTGTTCGCTTAGTGGTGTGCCTACTGTTGTTGTGGGCTCATCCCCGCTCACGCGGGGAGCACGGCGACGTGACATACCGGGCTGGGGACGCAACGGGCTCATCCCCGCTCACGCGGGGAGCACCACTACCGAAAAGGTAGGAGCACATCGCCAGGGGGCTCATCCCCGCTCACGCGGGGAGCACGGTGTTGCCTTTTGGTGTGGTGATTGTGAGTAGGGCTCATCCCCGCTCACGCGGGGAGCACACTTGCTGAACAGTGCAGATGTGAGCCCTCTCATCATTTTAGCTACGACTTTACCGAGCTCTCTACTGCGGGGGCTTTTCCAAGTGATATAGAGTTTCAATGCTTCCGGTCCCTATCCGGAGGTGTGCTTGCGGTACTGTCGCCGGGCGCGACGAGCATTCGACCATCCAGTACGACGGGCATCTTTGCCCTTCGAGCTTCCCTTAAACGGTCGCAACATCAACGTGACGCCGTCAAAATCTGTGGGTTCCCACTGGTGACGGTGTGTACGAAACTCCATTCCCTGCTCATTCGCGGCGGAATAAACCAACAGAGCGCGGCCGTCCTTGCAGAGGTTAACTGTTCGTTCCCATATCAACTCACGAATACGAGCCGACGGCCGACCAGCAAACACTCCCGGGGTTAGCTCAGTCAGCCACTTGCAAAGGTCACCTCGCAACCCCGCTGGACATGCTGTAACAACAAGAACCATCACTGCGGTGTTTCCTCCTCCGCCCAGTTCATTCCCGAAGCAATAACTTCGAGCTCACTCCATAACATCAGCTCCGCATCGCTAATGACCTCATCATCGTCAACATCAAATAGCATCTTGAGATCCTTGACCATTCTCGACATTAGACGTCGCGAAACCACTTGATCACGCACGCGTCTTCGTACCTCAACCGCAGGATTACCAGCCCCAATTGCCACAGCGTCAAAGGACGCAGGAATAGAAATCTCCGCTTTGTAAAGGTCCGCTACGTCATAGACGAAGGCACGGTCTGTTCCCGTATGCACGATTCCCAATGCCGGAATGAACCCGAGTGCTGTGATTACTGCGTGAGCGATGCCATACAGAGCAGCATTAGCCGCCGTGAGTGTCTGGTTTATGTCATCGGACGCATTGAAATTGTTGGGATCATAGGATCGCCGATTCCAATTCACTCCAGTGCGTTTTGACTCAACCGCATAAATCCGCTTCATACGTGCGCCCTCACGCCCTCGCAGCTGAGACATTGTTAAACCAGAGACATCCTCATCGGGAAAGCGCAGGGCATACATCCGTCGTGCGCAGTCCAGCCGCGAGCGTTGGTTACTAAACACCGCCGCGTGAAGCTCCGCCATGCGCGAGCTCTTGGCGGGTGGGCGCCCATGCGCGTAATAGCGCACCCCCCGCTCCCCCACCCACACGGTGGATACACCGGCGTCACCCAGTAATGACATCGCCGCATAGGTGATTTTCGTACCCGGCCCAAGTAATAGAACTGCCAACTGTGTTGCCGGGAGGTGCGCGATGCCACGATGGTCGGTGATCGTCAACGCATTTCCATCTCGGTTAATCACACAGCGCTCTGCATATAAAAAGCTCAACCGATCCCCAACTCGCGACAAAGCTTGGCGCGTTATGGGGACTTCACTCGGCGTAGTCATCAGACTGCGGTGGGTTGGGCCAACGTCAAGAGACCACATCCGTACGCGCGGGCTCGGCCGATGCCCAAAACTAGTGTACGGCGTAGAGCCTCCGGATCTGTGACCTCCAACGTGCCACGGTAGCGAGCTGTAACGATACGCACGCTCCTACTCCCCGAACCTTTACGAAAATCCAGAGTGCGACGCTCTACGACGGCCGTTTCTTCTTCCACAGACCACCGAGCCCGTTCTTCCTCTGATACCGTTTCTTCGCCGGAGCGAGGAGCTAGCGCGAAACCTGCGATGTGGCAACGCTGGTATAACCAACTGAGCTGCTGATCCGCTGAAACATGGGCCTTGACCTTTCCGCGCCCATGATTCGTCTGCGACTTCGAGTAGGTCGGGTTTGCAACTAGCTCAAAACGCCAGCGCTGTCCTTTAGTTAATGCACCAAGGAAGCGTTCATAATCTAGCGATTGAGCTGGTCGAGTATCCCAGCCTGCCTGCTCAACAATGTGCTCGCCGACAGGTTTTTCGGGACCGACGATATACAGCGTGCGCTGATGTTCCGCACCGTCTACTCGCCACAATACGCGCGAGTGAAGCTCATCGATGTCTGGTGGGAAGGCCGCGCGTACCGCAGCGTGCATCGCCTGCGGATTGGCCAGTAATCTCCTCCCCTGCCTGCGATTTGGATTTAGGATCACTTTCGTCAAAGTAGTCATACATTCATCACCGCCTCCATGAATGGGTCGGGGCGTAGTTGATTCTTGTCCAAAGGGTTATTCACCTGGACGAATTCCTTCTGCACTACAGTGCGCCACCCGTACTTTCTATGCTGTGGATCAAACGAAATGGGAACATCTTGGCTAGTTTGTCCCTCCTCGCCCGGCAACCCATCCCGATAGATCGGCAGAAGAACCTCTTCACCGCAGTTACGCATGTGGTCTTTGGTAGCGTGCCAAGTTTTGTAATCTTGCAGAGCCTTAACTGCGTTTGTATCGACCACCCCGAGCACTAGGTTTGGGGGCGCTGGACATGATCTTCGTCCTAAAAAGACCGGATACACTGGGCGCGTTAATGCCTCTCGCAGCGTATCAATGAACTGGCGATCTCCGGACTCAACTGCTGCGACGAACGCAGCGTCGGATAGAAAATAACGGGTAACCAGCTTTGTATCCGGGTTATTCTTCTGTTGCCAATTCTGTGCCGTTTGGTAGTCCCGCAACAAGCTTCCCGATTGATCCACTCGCACTGCGAATCGCAAACCCGCAAGGTCTTCGATAACGTCGCTGCGGCGCCTTCCCTGAGCTGCGGCAAGCATCCCCAATACCCCAGACTTAGAAGGTACCGACGCTGTAGTTCGTGTAGCGTAGCGCGACTCGTTACCCCAAGACTGCATAGGGCCTTTGAGAAGTAGTAATAAGCTTGACGTCATTGTCGTGATTCCGATCTACCTTTTCTGCTCACTCATGGCACGCAAGGCATCATCGAGTTCACTGCGAAGGTTTGGCAACGTAACTTCCTTTGCCAGGTCTGCAAACGCCGCACGGGTGTCTTTTATACCCAAGACGAACGCCGCCCTCGGTTGAAGTCCGTAGACTTCCTCGAATTCGGCCTCCTCGCGAGCCATAGCTTGTGCTGCACTAACACGAAGTTCATTGGAATCCAGAGCATCTACGGGGGTTTCAAATGCGGTAACCAAGCTGACTGGTCGCGTATCGCGCACTGCAATATAGACAAGAGAGGGCAAGGTCTGGTTGGCGAAGGTATTGATCTTGCCGGTGGGCATGGATTCGATGAAAGCTTCTACAAACTGCACTGCAGCCTGGCGGGCGTTATCCGCAGAGTCCAAATTTTGCACCAATCCATTCAGGTTAATGGTCGCGTAACGGTAGAGCATTGAAGACATCATCTGAACGGTTCCGATCATGCCTGCACCGGTTTCTTCGCCCTTGGCAGCAAGGTCGTCAACAGCAGTGAAGTAATCAAACTCCGGCGCACTGCGGTGGATTCCCAGTGCGTGCGCTACCTGCACCGCAGCGTCCACATTGTAAGCTGCGTCATCTGCCACCATTCGGCCGAACATGGCCATGTCAACAGAATGCTCGGTGTCGAGGATTTCCTGTGCATCCTTCTTCTTGAGTTTTCCGCCATCGCTTTCGATGATGGCTTTTGCAGCACGTTCCACTTGGTGAGGACTAAGGAAAATGAGGTATTTTGTCCGTGGGTATGCAGCCACCGTCAACTCATCCTCGGTGTGCTCAGCATCGGAGTTCTCTACCTCTTTGAGCCGCTTCTTAGGGTCATCCAGTCCAATGCCTGCAGCCTTGAACAGATCAGTTACCGACTGAATCGCCCGTGCTTGATCCCACCCGTCATGGGCCTGAACCATCTCGGCAATTATTTGTGGGAAGCGCTTGGAGCGATCCCCAATCTCAACGGCCTTCACATGATCTTGGAAATACTTCCGAATAGCTCGCTTCCAGGACTGGGAGGATACGCGTTGACGTGGCACTCCTCCGTAGACGGCCGTTTTTGGAGCGCCAGTATCATCACGGTTTATCAATGACGGTGGCAGGGTCTGCAGAGCGTGAATATCAATAACAAGGGACATGATTGTTTCCTTTCGTGAAGGTGTATAAAGTCTAAGAGCTGGTCGAGGTGTAGGCACCTGTAGCGAAGTCCCGACCCCACCGCAGCAGGACGCTCTGCCGACGGTGATGCTGATCTTGGCTGAGCGTGGGACTCAACAACACACGAAGATCTTGTGCGAATAATCCATAATCGAAGCCTTTGGCGATCCCGCGCAGCAGCGTTACCAGCGAACGGATATGTACGAGACGCGCAGTGTCATCATTCGTAGCCATCATCGCGTCGAATCGTGGCTTCGTGGATTTCGACTCACTTTGTGCATAGAAGTGGCCACACGAGCTCGCGAAGCTCCGGTCAGGCGTATGCATAGGCACTGTTGTGCCCTGCATATGCACACCGAATGTGGTCAATGCATGAAATGCGGCCAGCTCAGAAGGTGAAGGTTTATCCCCACGCCCCACCTCCCATTCCGACAGCGATGGTTGAAGAAGCAACAAGATCTCTTCGAGAGCCAATGGTTGATCAGCCAAGGGCAACGAACCATACTTGCGCAGCTGAGCCAGCACGGCTCGTGCACGGGCTTGCGTGACGCGGTTGTTCGGCTGCAGAAAATCTCCCTGTAATGCGTTCACGCTATTGCTCACCGCGGCCCGAAGGCGCGGTGTATTTGTATCCGATTGATAAGTAGTCGAGGGATTACTTGATGGTGTCATCATGAGCCTCCTTGAGGGTTTTGTGAGTCAGTGGCAAGTCTTTACCCAGTCGATGCTCGAGGTGGCGGTAGAGGGAACCCGCGCTGATCACGCGCATCGTATCCTCATCGACTTTCACCTCACGCCCCACCAAGGCCTTATGACCCGCACCGCGGATAAGTTCTTTAGCCATTTCGAGTACTGCATGGCGGAGGCGGTGCTGCCACACCAGTTGGAGGGCATTCAACCCTTCTTCAATCTTGGAACCGCTATTCGAACCCAGTTCCACCATCCAATTCAAAAAATGCGGTTCCATCTGGGCATAGAAGCGATCCGTCTCTGTGACGCCGAACTCATACTCTCCGCCTGCAGCCACATGGAGCTGGCCAACGAACCAACCCAAACTAATCGCCGCTGCTCGGGTACACTCAGCGGCGTCGCGTACCGCCTGTCGGGCGAGGCGCCCGGTATCATCATCTCGCAGAATCAATAACGGCATGCCGATTGTGGCGCTAAAGGTCGATGCCACCAACGAGTCGTTCGAGCCGTACTCCATGGAAATCAATGCGACATCGAACACCTCCTCCTGTACATACTTATCCGCGCGTAACGTAGCAAGATTGGTCAGATTCTCGGGGCGTTTAGGCGCCATATTCTTCTTGTCATCGAAACCGCTATCTCCCTCTACCGCGATGAGCGCATCCAACGCGCGCCACACGGTTCGGGTGGGATCATAAGGGCGTGCGTAGTAAGCGGGCTTGCCTGGCCTCGATTGGTTCGCACTAAACCGGTATGGGGTGTGGGGGTCATCCATCACGTTTCTGCCGGCATCCGGGATACGATCACCGTTGCACACAACCGTGCCTATAACCCGCCCTTGCTCAACCACGAGACGTACCCGTCGTATCTGCCACGTGGCGAGGTCACTAGCACCAGTAGGAACGACACCTAGTTTCTCGTCGCCACCAGGTCGCTGACTTGCTGTATCGGTTGCACGCTCCCATACAGGCTTGTCTCCGTCTACTGCACCATTGCTCTTGGTGTCAATCACCGCTTGGGGGACCGTATTGAGAACGAGAGTTTCCAATACTCCTTTAGACCCCAAGATTAAAGTGCCACCGGTGCGGCCAGTCCATCCCGTTCCGATGGGATAGCCTCTGCCTCCCGTTACTCTCGCATCACCCACAGCACCGGACTTGATCCCAGAAAAGTCATAAGCCTGCAGATGGACGAGCCATCTCGCGGCCTCTGCCAAACTCAGAGATTCACGTCCTATCCCCGTCCTCATCGTGAAAAAGCTTCCCGCAGCCTCAGGGACTAAGGCCGTCACCGGTTTATGCTCATGCTTCGCGGTATGCAGATCGCCTACCTGCATGAAAGGTTCTATGGGTGAAAGCAAGTCAAACCGATTCTCGACGGTCTTAAGATACTCAAGCACCACATCGTCTCGCCTTGTTTCCACCACTAAGGCTCGCATGTTCGCGAACCACTCACCCCATGTGAACTCTTCCCGCTCCCGGCGAGTTCTTAGCTGCTGAGCCAGATCATGTGCATGTGCCCGCCAGAAGATGACCATCAGTAACCGGATTATTGCGTAATCCTGGGTGGGCGAATCGCCCACCACCCGGTAGGCGGCACCATGGCCAGAGAAAACATCCCGGATACTCAGCGCGTGCTGCGCACCACTTTCATCCATGCATAGAATCCACGGTTCGTTGAGGAGATTAAACGTTTGGCTATCACTCACGCTCACGTCCTCCTTTCTTTAGAAATACTCTCGATCTATTCATTAGTTTCATACAGTAGTAATCAGCTCGGACACAGGTATTGATCATCGCACATTTGTTCGGTCTTCTATTCGCACTCCAGTCCCAACTCACTGCTGTAACGAACTAAGAACCTGCCAATTTGCGCCGTACCGTCGAGTGCTAACGGCAGAGCAAGTTGGCCACGCAGCAGCGGATGCTCGCTCCACTGTGCTGGGGTGGCGCTTTCCAGATGGCTAACTACCGCCTCGAAATCACCGTCATGCCGAGTCATTCTTGCTGGCAAACGCACCGTACTAGACGCGAGGTGATAAGCCTCAGGGCGAGTCAGCGAAGCACCGGAAAGTAACTCCTGCTCCCAACCCAAGGGATGGTAACCGTAATCGGTAACCATGATCGGGATTGCCTCCACGGTCGGTTCTGCATCTCGCACCTGAGCAGCCCCGCGCTCCTCGTCATCTGCCGGAGGCCCTGATGACTCGTCGACAAAGAGGTCGGCCAGAACTTCCGCGGATTCCGGCAGTGGGATTCGGTAGCTGGCGGCACGCCGGCGGGCTGCCAGCTCCTTCGCGGCCGCTTCGCGGCGTCCTTCTTCCCACGCCGCTTCCCAGCCCGCTGGCGGAGTGCACTCAGTGCCATACGCTGCGCGCACGAGCTTTTCTATGTCATCGGGCCTACAGAACACCTCTGGCAAGTGGTACATCGTCGCCAATAACAGTGCACGCCCGTAGATGGCCTCTGCACCGGGGTCGAACTCGGGACATGGCTCACGCGCAAGCAAACCACGGATGGCTACTCGCGGTTCCGCTAGCGTTGGCGGGCGATCAGTGACCGGTCTGCGATGTCGGTGAACCCGTCCCATCCGTTGAATTATGAGGTCCATTGGGGCAATGTCCGTGATAAGTGCATCTGCGTCGATGTCGAGACTCTGTTCAGCGACCTGTGTAGCTACAACGATTGCTCGGCGCGGGCGTTCCCGCCCCCGGTGGGCGTCCGGTCCAAGCCGAGCCCGCAATTCATCCTCTTTTTGGGCTCGTTCCCAGGCCATAAAGCCCGCATGGAGTAGTTCAACTTCATCGCGGTAGCGCGCACTCAGCAATCGATACGCCGTTTGTGCCCGCGCGATGGTGTTGCAAATAATCAGCAGGCATCCACCATCCGTCAACCATGAATCCACCACGTGGAGGAGATCTTCTTCTGAATCTTCCATCACTTCCACGCGAGTTTTCATGGTAGTAGGGGAAGGCTCTACCGGCACCATACGCACGGCTGACTCAGAAGCCACCGTGACGAGCGGGTAACCCTCCACCTCATCCGATTCCCACTCTCCCTCGCTGTAAGACTCCACCAACTGGCGTCGCTTTGCCGGTGGCAGCGTGGCTGACATCAGCACCACGCTCGCTCCGTAGTAGCGCAGCCACTCGATAGCACTACACAAATAATCGGAGGTATAAACGTCAAAGGCATGAACCTCATCGAAGATAATTACCTTTCCCGCTAGACCGGCGTGGCGCAGCATGGAAAACCGTTGCTGAAGTGCCATCATCAACACCTGATCAATAGTCCCCACCACGATGTTCGACAACAGTCCGAGTCTGCGCCCCGACATCCACTGGGAGGCCACTACCCCATGACTGGTGCCTTTTCGCTCATTGCCTCTGTCATCACCATCCTGTTCAATTCCCTTGAAACGAAGGTCTTGATAAGGCTGTGCCAATGCATTTTTAGAGTGGGCTAGATACATCGATCGCACGCCATCTTCGGCTGTGGTTCTGGCCCACTCAATTGTCCGCTCCAGCAGACCATTTGCCGTGGTCATACTAGGCGCAGCGAAGAATAAACCCTGCGCACCATTACGGGCAGCAAGAATCTCTGCTGCTGCTAAACCGGCCTCAGTCTTACCCACACCAGTCTCTGCCTCGATAACGACGAGCACCGGTTCTTTCACATCACGCACAGCCTCTACAACGGCACGCTGTACACCGCGCGGACGGTACTCCTCCGGCCAGGAAAAAGCACTCTGGTATCCCGCGTCCACGTTTTCCCAGCGAAACGCGTCTGGCGCCCACGGTGCCGTGAGATCGAGACCGCGCGCTGCCATCTTCACACGTTCTCTTTGGCATACATCAGCACGCAGCTCAAATAGCTTTTCATTAGAGGCGATCCAGTCAGCGACGATGACAAGACCGGAAAGCAGCTGCGCGACCGGCACCGGCACTTTTTTCAGCCTACTGAGCGCCTCTAAGGCTTCGCCGACTCCTGTGAGCGCCTCCATCGCTTTGAGGAGTTCGCGTTGTACCTCCTTCCACTGCTCAGGGTATTCCTCAAGAACGAACTCAACATCTCTGCCGGGGTGGCTTGCTCTACCGTGATGCGCGTTGAGAACAGCCCCCAGACCATTAGCTTTGGCTGCCGACCACCCACGTGCTTGCAACCATTGGCTAACAATGACCCCAGAGGCGACGTTGTGTGGTAGCTTACCGAGATTCAACTCCGCCACACTGGGAGCGATATTAAGACCCGCATCTTTTACTTGAGACACGAGATATTCAAACTGGGGGTGATTTTGTACAAGTCCTTGGAATGCCATGCTGGCTTTACCAACATCGTGTATGCCCGCCAACCACAGGTACAACGCCTCCAACTGATTTCTTTCGAAGCGCAGCCTGCTGCACAGGAAATCCTTCACCGAATCAGCGAGCCACCTGTGGAACACCAGTGATGCTGCACACGCAGAATCCAGCATGTGTTGTGGGAGGCTCAGCCACTCGACGCCGTCACCAGATTTCGCCCAGAGATATTGCGCTTGTGTGCTGCGGGCTGCAACCCAACCTTCAGAGCTAACGCAAAAACTCACTGTGCGTGGCGGAATCTGCATTGTAACCTTCTTCAAAAGAGGAGCTTTTGTTTAAATCACTTTGAACGGAGCTTAGCAAGTTAAAAACCATTGGGGACAGCTTTATTGAATTGAGTCCATTCGGATTTCTTTCGGAGTATTCTTCCACGCGAAGAATAGGTGTCGGATCCACCTTTGCATTCAACACTGCCCCCGACCTTGACCTAACCTCGAGCACCGTCCATAACGGAAGATTCAATCTAGAAACTGCATCTTCGAGGCAAAGATCCTTATCTGAAGTGAGCGTCCTTCCCAAGCCGCCCCTTCAATTAGCTACATGTACACCAAATCGACATATCCGCCGAACGTGTCGAAATTTTCGCAAAAAATCGACATGTCCCGCACATTGGGAGGATGGATCCCAGCGGGGCCGTTTTCGCAACTCCGGGGATCAGCACACACCAGCAACTTCCGGAATTAGCGCACACCAGCCCCGCTCAACCGATAGCGTCATGAGGCATGAACGCTCATGATCAAGGCCGCGAGCCCACCTCCGCCGCCAGCTCCCCCATCGACAACTCGGCCGACAATTCCTCCACCACCTCCGCCGGCAACTCCCCCACCGGCAACTCGGCCGACAATTCCGCCGCCACCTCCTCCTCCACCTCCGCGCCCCTCACGGACAGCGCTGTCAGCCTCATCAAAGGCACCGATCCGCGGACCGGAGAGCCCAACGGCATCGCCTACGTCACGCTCAACCGTCCAGACAAGCTCAACTCGCTGACCCTCCCCGTCCTCGATGAACTCATCTCCATTGCCCGCGCCATCCGCCGCGACCGTGCGATCCGCGTGGTCATCCTCTCCGGTGCCGGCGGCAACTTCAGCGCCGGGCTGGACTTCGCCTCCGCCCTCAAATCCCCCGCGAAACTCGCCCGCACCTTCGCACCCCGCCCGTGGCGAGGCACCAATACTTTCCAAGAAGCGCCCTGGGCGTGGCGTCGTCTTCCCATCCCCGTGATCGCAGCCGTGGAAGGCTACTGTTTCGGCGGAGGCGTGCAGATCGCCGCCGCTGCGGATTACCGTTTTACTTCCGCCGACGCCTCCTGGTCCGTCCTCGAAGCCAAATGGGGGTTGGTACCCGATATGTCCGGCATCGCTTCGCTGAAGCAGATTCTGCCGATCGATACGGCCAAACGCCTGGCCATGACTGGGGAGATTCTGACGGGAGAAAAGGCAGCAGAGCTGGGCCTAGCCAGTGAAGTTTCATCCGATCCCATCGCTGCCGCGGAGGAGCTGGCCCATCAGTTGATTGCGCGCTCCCCGGATTCGGTGGCATACGCCAAGCGCTTGTTCGATGAAACCTGGGCCAAGGGGCCACGCGCAACGTTCTTCAAGGAGCGCGTGCGCCAAGCGCGGTTGCTCACACTGCAAAACACCCGAATCGCGCAGAAGCTGGGACGAAAAACCAAGTCCACCGGCAATGCCCACAGCAGCGCAGACAACAGGCGATTGACGAAGTTCCTGCCGCGGTCGGTACGATAGACCCAAAACCGCTGTTCATGCGCGCATCAACGCAACGCTACGCGCGGGCCACCCAGCCATAACCGGCAGACCGCGCACATGGAAATAGGACAAACGCCACGTAGACCTCAACGCAGGATCTTGTGAAAGGACGTGTACCAATGACGAATTCCCCCCTCCCGCAGTTAAAATCTGCCCTTTTGCCCAAAGTGAAACGGGAACAGGGAGTATGGGGAGGCGTCGAGGCAAACGAAGAATGGGCCGCAGAGATCAAGCGCTTGAAGGAAGCGCGGAACGCCGTGATCCTGGCCCACAACTACCAAATCCCGGAGATCCAAGACATCGCGGATTTCACGGGGGATTCGCTGGCGCTATCGCGTAAGGCCGCGGAGACGGATGCGGACGTGATCGTGTTCTGCGGTGTGCACTTCATGGCCGAAAGCGCGAAGATCCTCTCCCCCAACAAGACCGTGCTGATTCCCGATGAGGAAGCCGGATGCTCGCTGGCGGACTCCATCAGCGCCGATGAACTGCGCGAATGGAAGGCGGAACACCCAGAGGCTGTGGTGGTCAGCTACGTCAACACCACCGCCGATGTGAAGGCGCTGACGGACATCTGCTGCACGTCCTCCAATGCCGTCGATGTGGTGGAATCCATCGATCCTGATAAAGAAGTCCTGTTCTGCCCCGATCAATTCCTGGGTGCCCACGTGCAACGCGAAACGGGCCGCGACAACATCCGTGTGTGGGCTGGGGAATGCCACGTGCACGCGGGCATCAACGGCGCCGAACTGGCCGAACAAGCCAAGGCCAACCCCGATGCTGACCTATACATTCACCCGGAATGCGGATGCGCGAACTCCGCCATTTACCTCGCCGGCGAAGGCACAATTGAAAAAGAACGCGTGCACATGCTGTCCACCGGCGGGATGCTAGATATGGCGAAAGCGGAAGGAACCGCTGGTTTGGACGGGCAGGCCGGAAGCACTGGAGGGACTCGCGATACGGGCGCAACCGAAGCGGTGGAAGGCGGTGCCAACGGCTCTGGTGGGCATAATGGCACAGCCGTCACTACCGCGCCGCGCGCGTCGCGTACGTCCCGCAAAGTACTGGTCGCGACCGAAATCGGCATGCTCCACCAGCTGCGCCAAGCCGCGCCAGAGGTGGACTTCCAACCGATCAACGACCGCGCATCCTGCGTGTACATGAAGATGATCACCCCGGCAGCGCTACTGCGATGCCTTGCCGACGGGATGGATGAAGTTGATGTTCCGGCAGAGGTCGCCTCGAAAGCGCGCGCCTCGCTAGAAGCCATGATTGCCATCGGCAACCCGGGAAGTGGTGAATAATTCATGGCTGCAATTCGGCCTCTCAACGAAAACAACACTCGCGGCCTGATCCGCGCCGCACTACGCGAAGATCTGGCCTACGGTCCAGACATCACCACACTTGCCACCGTAGATGCCCAAGAGATTTCCGAAGCGCGTTTCCTCACCCGCGAAAACGGTGTGGTCGCTGCACTGGAAATCATCGGCTGGGTCTTCGACGTCCTGTTGGAAAACGAGCCCACCTCCGAAGCCGAGGTGGCCGCGCGTGCCGAAACCAGCCCAGAGAGTTCCGCCGCTGAGCGCGCCCTCGCCCGCGAAGCCGCCGGTGTGCGCATCAACCTGCTGGTCAACGATGGTGACCGCGTCCTTCCAGGGCAGGCCATCGCCAAGGTACAGGCGCCGACCCGCCTGCTGCTGACCGCGGAACGCACCATGTTGAATCTGCTCACGCACGCTTGTGGCGTCGCTACAGAAACCCGCCGATGGGTGGATACGGTGGCGGGCACCGGAGCCGAAATCCGTGACACCCGGAAGACCTTGCCCGGCATGCGCGGACTGCAGAAGTACGCTGTTCGCGCAGCTGGGGGCACCAATCACCGCATGGGGTTGGGGGATGCCGCGATGATCAAGGACAACCACGTGGCCGCGGCTGCGCGCCGAATTGGCGGGGCAACGGAACGGGGGAAAACGGCCGGGAAGAGTGTGGCGGCTGGAAGGTCTGCCGTGGCCGAGGTGAACGGCGCGACCGGTACCAACTCCGCGGCAGATGCCACCGCCGGCGTAATCGAGGCCCTGCGTGCCATTCGTGCCGATGCACCGCACGTAACCTGCGAGGTGGAGGTCGATACTCTCGACCAGCTCGACGCGCTATTAGCCCTCCCCCAGCCGCCGGAATTGATCTTGCTGGATAACTTCAGCGTGGGTGGAACTATCGAAGCGGTTCGACGCCGCGATGCCGCCCTCCAAGGCCGAGACACCGTAGTCAAGCTGGAATCCTCTGGCGGATTGACGCTGGATGTGGCCCGGAGTTACGCGGAAACCGGAGTGGATTATTTGGCGGTGGGCGCATTGACCCACTCTGTCCGCGCGCTCGATATTGGTCTGGATTACTAGCCCCACCGGGCGAGGGGGTAGTCCGGCAGCGAGTTTAGCGGTTGCGGACAGAGCAGTCGGTTACGAATGCGACCCCCGCGGATCCAACGGGGTCATTTTCCGTAGTGGTAGCGGCAACTAGCAATTCGGACTTCGTCATTTAACAATTTGTAAATCAACCGATGCTCGTCAGTAATCCGGCGGGACCAGTAACCGGAGAACCCATGTTTTAGAGCTTCTGGTTTGCCGATGCCTTCGTTACCATTTCGGGTGATATCGCGAATGAGGGTATTGATTCTCTTTAACGTTCGCCTATCTTCCCGCTGCCACCATAGATAATCTTCCCAAGCGGACTCATCCCAGACCAGACGGGCCATCTTTAGTCCTCGATCAAACCGTGTTCAGAACCACCCGAGTTTTCCAAACGATCGATCGAATCCAGCAAACGCCGGGCGTTGGCTGGCGAACGCAGCAAATAAGCCGTTTCGCGCAGTGATTCGTAATCCTCTAACGAAACAATCACCACCGGTTCATGGCCGGCCCGCGTAACGATTGTTTCCTCCCGATTATTCACCACGTCGTCCAGCACCTGCGCATAGTTCGCGCGCGATTCAGTGTAACTAATTGTTTTCACAGCGCACCTCCTGTACGGAAAACCGTACAGAGGGCGTTAGCCGAGGTCAAGTCCGGGGTTCTCATTGGACCTGCCTTTGACGGTTACGCCCACACGGGCAGGCAGCTGGGGTAGTTCGGCAGCTTGGGTTAGCTCGGCCGTCCGGGTTAGCTCGGCAGCTGGGCGCAGTCCACCTGGTTCGCTAACGGCAATGGCGGTCACGCCCACACGGGCAGGTAGCTGGGGGTAGTTCCGCAGCCCGGGTTAGCTCGGCAACTTCACGTAGTCCGGCAGCGCTTCCGGCTTCGCGATGGGCAGCTTCTTCGGTTGCATGTCGAGGCCCAGATCCTTCGCGAAGATCAGTCGAGTGGATTCGTAAATCTTCTCGGAATTCTCATTCAGCTCGAACACGCGGGCGCCACGGAGAGTGTGCTGCTGCCACGTTCCATCGTGCAACCCATAAGGCGCGAACCCTGTGCCTGGGCAGTAACCCAGTTCAACACCAAAGTAATCACCCTTGTAGCTATTAATGTGGTCGTGCCCGCAGTAGATTCCCAGCACATCGCCGCGGTCGCGGACCGCGCCATAGATACCGGAGTTGAACGAGCCGTAGTACACATCCTCGTTCTTCACACCATCGATGTTGAACGTGGACTTCGCCTTAATGTGGTTGACCTCGAGATGCTTGGCTGGGCCGCCGTACCACATATCGCGGTGCTCATAGGTGGGGATATGGAAGTACATTAAGCTCGGAATTCTCGCCCCGTAACGCTGTTCCGCTGCCTTCGACGCATTGACGTACCATTCCACCTGAGCTGGTCGGATGTAATCGTAGTGTGGAATATCATCGTTCTTCTGCACCGGATCCGCTTCCGGCAAGTAATTGCCCGAATCCAGTAGCCAGATGCCGAATGTGGCGCGAGCCTGGTCCTTAGCGGAGGCGATGAGCAGGTGGGCGTCGGAATGACCAAAAGGCCGATCAGGTGCAACGGGATTCAAGTTGTGCTTGTACTGGCGAACGAAGTCGGCCATGTGGTGCTCGTAGACACCGGTGTTCGCGTCCTCGACGGAATCTTCATCGTGGTTGCCGAAAGTGATCGCCCACGGGATGCCGCGGGTTTCCATGGGGAGGACCACGTTGTTGATCGCCTCGTAGACCTGGCGGGGGTTCTGGGGGCCATCGGTGATGACATCGCCGTTAATGAGCGCGAAGTTTGGCTTTTCCTGGTCGAGAACCTTGCCCATGAATTCGATGGTGCGGCGGTCGGTGAGATGATCGTCCTGCGTGTCATTGAATTGAACAATCTTGAAGCGGCCATCGGGCTGGAAACGCAGCGGGAGTTGGGCTGGTGTGCCGCTCTCGCCGGGGTTGGCACTGTGGCCTGGCGTGGATGAGCCGAGGCCAGAGCCCATACTGGACCGCATGCTTGAGCCCAGTGCAGACTGTGCTTGAGCTGCGCCGAGGATGCCAGTGGCCGCAGCGGTTGCTGCCAGTGCGGAGCTACCTCCCAAGACTGCGCGGCGACTGACCTTGCGGGCGGGCGTGGGGTTTTCTTGCGACACGGGAGGGGTTCCTCTCCTGGGTGCTAAACATTGGATTGGTGGACAATCGGAGAGGATAGGGGTTGGAGGTTACTGCGATGTTAACGCGGACCTAAATGCTTGGAGGAGCTGTGCTGGGCGGGACGGCGTTGCAATGGGTGTGGCGCGGGGCGGCGGTGCGGGGTGGTGCGGCGCGGCGGTGCGGGGTGGTGCGGTGCGGCGGTGCGCACGACCCTAGGCAGAACTTGCATGGCCATTATCAGGCTCTTTAGCTTCGTTCCCGATGCCCTTGCCGCCGAACCAACTCAGGCTCCAAACCAAGCCGCGGAATCGCACCCTGACCCCTTATCCCCTGGTTTTCCCAAAACCTTTTCGTTTCAAGCCCTGATCAGATGGGCCTCATATTTCTTCATCGACTGGCCCTCGGGCAGCAAGCGTGCACGGAAGGGGGGTCGGGTGTCCGGCCCCGATAAAACGGCGACGAGCCGTGTTGAACTCTAGGCCAAAGGGCCACTCGAAAGATTCTTCCGCGGAACTGAAATAACCTTAGCGTGTGGCCTGTGATTCAAGCCATGTATGGAGACTGTCCCGTCACCTTAAAAGCACGCATTTCAACAGCGCAACCGATTGATCCAGACCTCTATTTCGACCGCTTTCGACAAACAGAATTATCTTGAGGGTTCGTCTGGACAGGTAGGGTTCGCATGGACAGGCAGGAGCTACCACTCAGATGTTTCCGCATCATTGTGGGAGATAAATGACGTCAATTGCTTTCACATGTACGATTCGCAATTGCTCTGCACACGTATAAGTATGCGATTACTAGAATGGATCGTCGATGGAAGCATCTGAAGGATGACCGAATCCCCTGTCGAATGCTTTCGACCCGGGATTGCTGGGAATATTCTGGATTCCGAATGGTGGCGGATTCCCCTCGAAAGTGCTTGGCAAATCTCCGTCACGAAGACGCACTAGGAGGCCGGTTAATACCGCTCCACTGCACCGGTTCCCGCGAGAGCTTCTCCGGATCAAACGTGGCCAACGCCCTAGCGAGGACCTCATGTGCGCGGTTCGGCGGGAAACTTGGCGCCCCCGTGCCCACTTCACGCGCCAGCTCGCACACCGCCTGCCGCGCTCCCGCGCCCACAGCATCCCCCAGCGAATCCAGAATCCACCCCAGCGCCGCCGCCGGCGACTCCACCTCGCGCAAGGTCACCGCCCCATCCCGCTTCGCCAGCCTTCTGCCCTCCGGCCCCAAAACCAGCGGGACGTGCACATACTCCACCGGTTCTAACCCCAGCAGATGCGCCACATACGCCTGCCGCGGCGCTGAGCTCAGCAGGTCATCCCCGCGCACGACCTGCCGCACGCCCGACAGGGCATCGTCTACCACCACCGCTAAGTTGTACGCGTAATCATTCGCGTGTCCACCCGCGCCATCATCGCCCTCTTCGTCCGGCGCGCAACCCGGCAGCACGTTGCCACCGCGGCGCAGGACCATGTCATCAACTTCGTCGCGGTACACCCCATCCGTGGCCTGTGCGGAAAAAAGCTCTGCCACCTGCCACGAGTCCACATCGGACGCCAACCGCAAAGCCGGCACCCGCCCTCGTGCACGTAGCTGGTCGCGGGCAGCGGTGCGCTGAGCGCTGCTCAACGAGCGACACGTCCCGGGGTATACTCCCGGCCTCACATGCGGCGCACGGCTAGCCTCCTGGATATCCTTACGCGAGCAATAGCATTCATACACCAGTCCGGCGGCCTGCAGTTTTCCCAGCGCAGCCGCGTAGTGGTTGAGGTTTTCTTGCTGGCTCGCCACCGGGCCGTCGTGGTCTATTCCCAACGACGCCAAGTCTTCCAACTGCCGCGCCGCCGACGTGGGGGAGGATCGCTGCGCGTCGATGTCATCAATGCGCATACGGAAGGCAAGGCCGGCGTGACGTGCGAAAAGCCATGCCAGCACCGCTGTGCGCAAATTGCCCAGGTGCAAGTCCCCGCTAGGGGACGGCGCGTACCGACCGGCGGGGCTGGCAGGAGTTTCGTCCCCGCCTGCAGCAGAAACATTCGGGTCGATGCCCGGGCGAGAGTCCGATGAGGTCATGACTTGCATTCTAGGGTTTCCCTGCACGCGCTACCCGCCCCCTCCGCGTTTCCCCTTCAATCTCCCCGCTCTCCTACTCCCTAACCTCTTCCACCCCGCGCTCCACGTCGAAAAAGCAGAACGAAACGCACCCCCAACAGCGCACCTTCCCACCCCTACCGCCCAACCCTGTACCGCACAACCCCGCAAAGCAGAACGAAACGACACGACAAACCGCGACATCACGCATCTCATTCTGCTTCTCCACACCAACCCCCCACCACCCCACGCTCCACGTCGAAAAAACAGAACCACACGCACCCCCAACCCCGCACCTTCCCACCCCTACCGCCCAACCCTGTACCGCACAACCCCGCAAAGCAGAACGAAACGACACCTCAAACCACAACATCGCGCATCCCATTCTGCTTCTTTACGAGGAGGGAGGGAAGAAAAGAAAGGGCGCGTTGGAGGGGAGGAAGAGAGGGAGCCATTGGAGAGAGGAATGGAAGAATGAGGAGCCGTTGGAGAGAGAGGAGGAAGAATAAGGAGCCATTGGAGAGAGAGGAGGAAGAATAAGGAGCCATTGGAGAGAGAGGAGGAAGAATAAGGAGCCATTGGAGAGAAGAATGGAAGAAAAGGAGCCGTTGGCGTGTTGGAACGAGTAAATGAGGGGAGAAAGGGACAAAGGGAAAGAAGGAGGGAAAGTGCAGTCGTAGGAACGATCGCACGGATCGGGATCTGTTCCGCGACACGCCAACCCTAGCCTCGCGCGCGACCGACTAAACTCATGCTCCATGACTGCGCAATCCCACGCCAAGGGCACCAACGGCTCCCGCACCAATGTCAAAGCCTCCGACACCACCTTCACCCTCGGCCACGAGCTCGGGGAGATCTCGGATCCCTCCTCCGCCACGCCCGCAGGCACCAAAGGCGCAGTTCACGGGCGCACGGGCGTGATCCACACCCCGCACGGCGATATCGAAACCCCCGCGTTCATCCCGGTGGCAACCAAGGCAACGGTGAAAACGCTCACGCCGGATCAGATCCGCGAGACCGGTGCGCAGGCCATCCTCTCGAATGCCTACCACCTATATCTGCAGCCAGGCCCCGACATTGTGGATGAAGCGGGCGGGGTCTCCGCTTTTGAAAACTGGCACGGGCCCACGTACACCGATTCGGGAGGTTTCCAGGTGATGAGCTTGGGCGTCGGATTCAAAAAGGTGCTGGCGATGGACACGGTGGGCCTAACGGAAAAGGACATCCGCGCCAAGAACAAGGACCGCATGGCGCACGTCGATGAAGACGGCGTGGATTTCCGCAGCGTGATCGATGGATCGAAGCACCGCTTCACCCCGGAAGTCAGCATGCAGATCCAGCACCAACTGGGCGCGGACATCATTTTCGCGTTCGACGAGCTGACCACCCTGGTGGATACGCGCCAGTACCAAGAGCAATCCGTGGAGCGTACCCGCCGTTGGGCTCAGCGATGCCTGGACGAGCACGACCGCCTCACCAACCTTCGCACGCATCGGCCGTTGCAGTCGCTGTGGGGCGTGGTGCAGGGTGCGCAGTATGAAGATTTACGACGCCTCGCTGCCCGTGGCCTCGTGGAACTTTCGGAGCAGGCGGAAGCCGCTGGACGCCGAGGCTTTGGAGGATTCGGCATCGGTGGTGCGTTGGAGAAGGAAAACCTGGGCACGATTGTTGGATGGGTCTGCGATGAGCTTCCCAAGGAAAAGCCTCGGCACTTGCTGGGGATTTCGGAGCCCGATGACCTGTTCACCGCTATCGCTGCAGGTGCGGATACGTTTGATTGTGTTGCACCCACCAGGCTGGGCCGGCGCGGAGGTGTGTATACCTTAGACGGGCGGATGAATCTGACGGGCGCGCGGTTCAAGCGAGATTTCACGCCGGTAGATGCGGAGGTCGGCGGGTACGTATCCGAGAATTACACCCGCGCATACATTCACCATCTGCTGAAGGCTAAGGAGTTTTTGGCGGGCACGCTGTGCACGATGCACAATCTACACTTCATGATCCAGCTGGTGGACAATATACGCGAGGCGATGAAGGAAGGCCGCTTTGAGGAGTACCGCACGGAATTCATGAGCCGCTACTACGGGCCCGATTGGGCGGATCGAGTAGTGCCCACGAATTTCATTGACGGGGTTCGCTAGGCACAGCATTGCAGCGCTTTTTGGAAATTGATCCAAAGGTTTTTGCTGAAAAACTACACTGACCTTCATGAGTCAGCTTTCTCACCCCATTGGTTTTTCAATTGGTACGGCCAGCGCGGCATTGCAGATCGAAGGATCCTTGCCCGCCAACAATTGGTCGCGCTGGGCGGATCAGGGGCATGTACTAGACGGAACATCGCCCGATGTCACGACCGACCATTGGAACCGGTGGCGGGAAGACAACCGGCTCATGGAGGAGCTCAGTCTTCAGATTGCCCGTATCTCCGTGGAATGGGCTCGGATTGAACCGCGGCGAGGCGAGTTCGATTTCGTCGCTCTGGACCGATATGCCGCCGAAATTGCCGACCTCAAGGAACGGGGAATCGCCCCGTTAGTGACGTTGCACCACTTCGGGCATCCCCTGTGGTTCGAGGATTTGGGGGCCTTCACCCGTGAGGAAAACGTCAGTCTCTTTCTGCGCTATGTGCGCACGGTCATTCAACATCTCGGTGATGTAGTTGATGACTGGGTGACAATCAACGAACCCAATGTGTTCGCCACGCAGGCATACCTGTTCCGTGAATCCCCGCCCGGGAAAACCAGCTGGCCAGCGCTGCTACGCACGTTGCGGAACATGGCGGTGGCGCACATTCGGGCATACCAATTGATCCATGAAGCATTGGATAGCCCGCAACGGCAGATCAAGGTGGCGTTTGCACATCACGTACGCGTTTTTGCACCACTTAATCCAAAGAATCCCCTCCACCGGGTTTTCACTACTTTCAACGAATGGGCTTTCAACCGCGTGGTCGAAAAAGCATTCCTCACCGGGGCGTTTTCGCCCCTGTTGGGGAAGGCCCACACGACGATTAGCCCTGGCCATTACGCAGATGCCATTGGAATTAACTACTACTCACGCACCGCAGTCCGCGGCCCGTCCGACGGCACGTTTCCCGATGCAGACGTCAATGATTTGGGTTGGGAGGTGTATCCGCAAGGCTTGGTGGATGTCTCGCGCCGTTTAAGCAGCACCTATCAACTACCGATCTGGATCACCGAAAATGGGACCGCCGATAACGGATCGGGCGAACCCTCGAGTGAAAGGTTTCGCTGCCGGTTCCTGCTTGACCACCTAACGGCTTTATCGGACGCGCATGCCCAGGGAGTTCCTATCGAACGCTATTACCACTGGTGTTTCATTGATAACTGGGAGTGGACCGAGGGGATGGCCCAGCGGTTCGGCATCGTAGGAATGGAACCGGGAACACTGAACCGCGTGGTCAAGCCCAGTGGATACATGCTGCGGGACATCATCAAATCCGGTGGCATTACCCGGCATATCAGGGAGCAATACACAGAGCCCGGCGGTTACCTGCAGGGTGTGAGACTCAGCCAGCCGGGCTTTCAACCACGGAATCGCCGACCGTGGAATCGCGTGGCGGACGGCGAGCGGCGAACCAAAACAGGCCGAACCGATGAGTGAAGTAATCCCAGAAAACGTCACCCGCAATTGGATGACTCGGTACGGCTTAGCCTATTTCGGATCGTGCGTGGGATGGGCTGCCCCTTCCCAATTGCTGCTTGGCAACCAATTGATGGTTCTGCGACCGGATGACAAAGAAACAGCACTTTCGGTTCTCATGATGCTCGGCGGAGCAGTGATGGTTGTCACCAGCCTCATCACGGGCACGTTGAGTGACCGAACCCGGTCTCGATGGGCCGGCGCATGCCGTGGATCCTGGCCGGTTCAGCCCTGTGCGCATTGTGCTTGGTCATCGCCCCTTTTGCCCCAAGTTATTCCCTTTTGCTGCTCATGTGGGCTGTGTTCCAGATGAGCATGGCCTTTGTCACTAATAACCTGCTCACCGTCGGTCCCGATGTAGCTCCCCCAAAGCAATACGGAACGATTTCGGGAGTGTTGGGCGCGACCTACACGCTGGGTCTTGTGATGGGAACTGTCATTGCGTCTGCACTGGATCTCCGCTCAGCGTATTTGGCTACCGCCTTAGTATTAGTTGCAACCACGCTCCAAATGATTTTCGGCTCCGGATTGAGAGTTATTCTGCGCGCAGAGCAGCAGGCGCTGAGCAGCAGAATGCTCCCGGAATCAACCCCATCGAATCCCTCCGCCAATCCGCGCACCCATTCATACCGCGACTATTGGTGGGTATTCGCTTCCCGCTTTGTTATTCACATCGGCAATTACACAGCCCTGTTCTACCTTCTGTATTACTTAGCGGATCATATCGGCATCGATGATCCAGATACCGGAGTGATGATCCTCACCGTCATTTACGCCGCATGCACCGTGGTGACCAGCCTCATCGGGGGTTCCCTTTCGGATCGACTGGGCAGGCGCAAGGTATTCGTGATTGTGAGCTCCTGGGCAATTGCCGCCGCAACGTTGCTCATGGCATTTGCGCACCACATGATCACGGTCGTTTTCGCGGCAGTAATCCTCGGCTTGGCCTGGGGAGTGTTCACGTCTGTGGACCAAGCCCTCATCAACGAATCCCTCCCTAGCGAGTACAACCGCTCGCGGGACATTTCCATCATGACTCTCACGGTCGGCATCACGAATATGGTCGCGGGAGGCATAGCGGCGCTGGCCCTGCACAACCTCGGTGGTTACCCCGGGTTGTACGGACTGTGCGCCGTGGTGAGTTTCGTCGGATCGTTGCTGGTCATCCCGGTGCGTAGTTCGTCATAGAGGCGGCCGCGCTGGTGGCGGTTTCTCCGCCGCCCAAATTCGGACGCGATGGCCTGCTCCCTCCACCCCAGCTCGCCCCCAGCCACTCCACCTCGGCCGCCAGCCACCCCGGCTCGGCCGCCAGCCACTCCACCTCGGCCGCCAGCCACTCCACCTCGGCCGCCAGCCACTCCACCTCGGCCGCCAGCCACCCCGGCTTCTTACTTAACTTCCCACTAACCTCCTACTGTGGGAAGTTAAGTAGGAAGCTTGTGGGAAGTTCCAATCAGGACCCGCGCCTCGCCCCCACTGCGTCATCGCCCATCTGGTGAATCTCGCCAGAGTTGAATGCCGCTTCCAGCTTCTCGCCCTCCACATCAAACGTGGGAAGAATCTTGTCCAACCACTTGGGCATGTACCAGGTCCACCGTCCGTGGAGAATCATCAGCGCAGGGATGGCGGTCATGCGGATAAAGAAGGCGTCGAATAAAACTCCGGCGCCGAGTGCGAAACCGAAAATCTGGATGAACGGCAAGGGCTGGAACACAAAGCTGGCAAACACACCAATCATGATCAACGCGGCGGCGGTAACTACGCGCGCACCCAGGCCGAAGCCGAAGATCACCGAATCCTCGGTGGGGGTGTAGGGGGAATTGTGGGCTGTGCGCTTCGATTCGTGAATGAACCTCTCACGCATGCGAGAGACTATAAACACCTGGTAGTCCATCGCAAGCCCAAAGGTTACCCCGATCAGGAAGATTGGCATGAAACTGATCAAGGGCCCCGGTGAATCCCACAACCCCCACAGACCCTTTTGCCACACTAATACTGTGACGCCGAAAGCCGCACCGACACTGAGCAGGAATCCGGCAGCGGCCATGATGGGTACGAGGAGACTGCGGAAGACCATGAGCAGGAGCAGCAGCGCCAAACCCACCACTAGGCCGAGGTAGATCGGCATCGCATCCTCCAGCTTGTCTGTCACATCCTGCTGGATCGGAGTGAATCCGGTGATGCCCATGTCGGCGCCGGTGGCGGCCTCGATCAACGTCTGCTGGGAACGCAGTCCGTGGATCAGTTGCACAGTGCGCTCGTCGATCGGTCCGCCGTTGGGCGTGACGAGGATCTGCGCGGTAGTGCCGTCAGGGGATTGGCCCACCAGCTGAGCGTGCTTAACGTCCGCATTATTGCTCAGCTCGGATACCGCATAAATGAACGCGGCCGAGCGGGCGGCTTGGAGGCGGTTATTGTGCGACTTGCCCTGGTCCTCGCTGCTCTGCTGTCTATCTTGGCCCTGGCCTTGCGCGCCCCGCTGCGCATCCTGTTGGCCCTGGCCCCCACTACGTTGCTGGCTCTGTTGCCCCTGCGCGCCCTGCTGCAATTGCGCCTGCACATAGGGCTTCAGCGCCTCCGCGTTCTCGTTGACATTCGTGGCGTTTACCAGCACCAGGAACGGCGCATTGCGACCAGCCCCAAAACCCTCGGCAGTGAGCTCCGCAGCCTTGCGCTGCGTACTATCCACGTTCGAGGTCGAATCCGAAGGCAACGACAGCTGCAGATCCATCGCCGGCGTGGTCAGCGCAGCCAGACACGCCATCACCAACGCCAACATCAGTCCAGGCACCCGGTGAACCAGTTTCACCCACTTCATGCTCAACCCCTCGCGCTCAGCGCTGTCTGGCGCCCCAGCTCGGCGCGCGGCCCCGGTGCTCTCTACTGTCCTAGCTCGGTGCGGGGCCTCAGCACCGTCCGTAGCCCCAGCTCGGCGCGCCGCCCCGGCGCTCTCTGCTACCTCGGTTCCACCGGTAGCCCCGTCGCCACCCCGTTCCGCGTTACCGCTATCAGCCAGCGCAACCCCAGCCCGCGCGGCGTCCTTCTTAAAGAGCCGCCCCGCAAAGATCCCCACCAGGGCCGGCAGAAGAGTTAGCGCCACCAACACCGCAATGAAGACGAACGCGGCGGCCGAGTAGCCCATGTACGCCAAAAATGGAATGCCGGCCAAGCGCAGGCCGAGCAGCGCAATGACAACGGTCAGCCCCGCGAACACCACTGCAGAACCAGCGGTCCCGGTTGCCAGGCCGATGGCGTCCGGTTTGGACCGTCCCCGCTTCAACTCATCACGATAACGAGACATGATGAACAGTGCATAGTCGATCCCCACGGCCAGGCCGATCATCACGCCCAGCGTGGGCGTCATGGAATTCAACGGACCAAACGCGGTGGCCCCCACCGTCAGCAGGGCGCCAATGCCCACCCCGATCACCGCGGTAATCAACGGCAACCCGGCAGCAATAAGGGATCCAAAGGTAATGAACAAGATGATGAGAGCCACGATCACACCCGCGATCTCACTGATGGGCTCAACCGCGATGGGATCCCCAAAACCGGGCCCACCGACCTCAGCGGTCAACCCAGCATCACGGGATTTCGCAATCGCGTCGTACACCGCATCGCGATCTTCCTCCGTGACGTCCGCAGGCAGCGGCACATCAAAGCTGAAAGTGGCAATACCCGTGCGCCCATCGGCGGACCAGGTGCGCAGATTATCGGCATCGGCCCGCGCGGTCTGCTCGGGTAAACCCTGCGCGGTCAACTGCTTGACCAGCTCTTTCTCCAACCCAGCGTTCATCGTGACGGGGTTGTGGAACCGCATGGTATCGCCCAGCTGCGGCACGTGATCCTTGACGTGCTGGACGGTTTCGTCCATAGCTTTCATGTACTGCGGTTCGTCCAGTTTATGGCCCTCGGGCGCCTGGAACACCACGTTGACATCCGCAGCGGCTGCCGGGTTCTTCGTCCCCGGGAATTTCTCCATGAGCGTTTCGGTGGCATGCGTTGTGGGCACGTCACTGATCTCGAAAAGGTCGTTAAACCCCTTCTGGAACGTCAAGGCACTACCGGCGACGGCAGCCAAGGTCACGAGCCAGAAGATAAGAACCATCCACTTATGGAGGAACGACCAGCGGCCAGTATGAAAGAGGAATTTAGCCACGGAAAGCCTTGTCCTTTACTGGGAATTGTTGGTGTGCAATAGTGCGGTGAACGTGGTGGTTTTTATCCACCCTCACTGAACGTAATGACGTGTCCTCAACCATAGTGGCCATCTCCGACAGTGCCGAAATAGTTGAGTAAGCTTCGGGCTGCAGGCTCGCAACACGGGCTTACAACGAGGACCTCGGGCAGAGGCCTTCAGAACAAGCTTCGAACGCGAGCATGCAGCACCAGCTTCCACACAAGCATGGACGAAAGGTAGGGCAAGTAGTAATCGTGGCTGCGAACGTAATCAAGGTATGCGCGGTGGTCGTTCAGGATCCAGAGGGCCGACTTCTGTGCGTACGTAAAAAGGGTTCGCAGTTCTTCATGCAGCCCGGCGGCAAACCCGAGGTCGGGGAAACCAGCCAACACACCATCATCCGCGAGGTCAGGGAAGAGCTTGGCGTCGAAATAAAAGAAAACAGCCTGCAGTTCCTTGGCGTGCATTCCGCCCAAGCCGCCAACGAGAACGGCTTCACCGTCCAGGCCACGCTCTTTTCCCACCCTTATACCCAGGCGTTCGCCAGCATCACCACTGGTCGGGCCGAAATTGCTGAGGTTGCTTGGTTATCTTTAGACGACGCCACCCAGCGCCCCCACGTCATCGCTCCCCTGATGCGGGAGCGCATTCTGCCCGCGATCGCCCGGCGGATTAATTCCGTGGCAGTGTTTACGGGAGCTCGTCCCGGGGTGGACGAAAGGTACATGAGCATGGCCCGCGATTTCGGACGCGCACTAGGGAAGCAG
The DNA here is from genome assembly GCF_030408435.1 of Corynebacterium auriscanis. Taxonomy (NCBI): domain Bacteria; kingdom Bacillati; phylum Actinomycetota; class Actinomycetes; order Mycobacteriales; family Corynebacteriaceae; genus Corynebacterium; species Corynebacterium auriscanis. Next base: position 2,487,619 of record NZ_CP047046.1, read on the forward strand.
GGGTTAACCCTTGTTTACGGTGGCGGCAAAGTCGGACTGATGGGAGCGGTCGCCGACGGTGCGCTGGCAGTGGGCGGGCACGTGGTTGGTGTGATTCCGCAACACCTCGTCGATGGCGAGATCGCCCACCCCGGACTCACTCAGTTACATGTGGTGCACTCGATGCACGAGCGCAAGGGGCTCATGGCAGAGCTGGCCGATGCGTTTGTGGCGCTTCCCGGCGGCACTGGCACGCTGGATGAGGTTTTTGATGTGTGGACCGGACAACAGTTAGGGATCCATCACAAACCCATCGCATTGTGTGGCGCGGAGTTCTGGCAACCGCTGGTGGAGAGCTTGGCCGGAATGTCCACGGAAGGGTTCATCCGGCAAACCGATATTGATTCGCTGATCGTCACCGATGGTGCCGAGGAGACGATCGCGATCTGCGAAAGGTGGCAGGCGCCGAAGCCGCGCTGGTCGGATCGGTGAGCTGCAGCAACCGTCCCAGCACGATGTAACGGCCGAGCCAGAATCCCCCCACGGCTAGACCAACGAACCACAGCAACCGCCCCAGCACGATGCAACGGCCAAGCCAGCATCCCCCACGGCTAGACCAACGAACCACAGCAACCGCCCCAGCACGATGCAACGGCCGAGCCAGAATCCCCCACGGCTAGACCAACGAACCACAGCAACCGCCCCAGCACGATGCAACGGCCAAGCCAGCATCCCCCGTTACCGTCGTGCTGTCGCAGCTCTTGCCTAGATATTCAGTTGGTCACGAATCCCTGCAACGCCACCAGGTTGCGGTTGCGGCGCCTTAGGATTGTGAGGGGCCGGCTTGACTGGGGTCAGCGCCTCCAAGCTATTGCCACGCGGGATGTGCCCGCAGCTGGACGGAGCGGGGCGCCCGTTGAACCGATCCATGAGCCAGGTCGTGGCTTCTGGGTACCAAAGCGCGAAAGCACTGGTGTGCGGAAGGATTTCGTACTCACGGTACAGCACGGGGTTACCCGCCTTGCAGTACTTATCCGCGATAGAGCGAACGTCGCCGGTCACCATTACTCCGTCGCCCTTTCCGATTCCCTTTGGTCCGGGCATGGTGCCATCCATGAAGCCACCATTGGTTTGGCCGATCATGAATGGGACGTCCGGATTCGGTCCGAGGTTCATGTTCACCTTATTCAGGACGTCAACGAGCCCCGGAACGGACCGTGGGTCCTTGTACTCCGGCCTGAACATAGATTCGTAGGTCACGCCACCGAACTGCGCGTGGACTTCGAATAGGGAGGCGTTGCGCAACTTGGTCATGATCCGCTTGCCGTATGGGGAGAGGTAAGGATCTAGGTCCAAATCGTATGCCCTCGCCAGACCAACCACCGCCATGGGAAGCACACCTGCCCACAGCGGGCTGCCGTTGATGTATTTCACATCGTGGATGGGGTTGACGAGTGTGCCGCCGGTAGCTGCGCCGACGAGGTTGTCATTGATATCCGGCGCGTACTGGGGTGCCAGTTGTGCTGCCCAGTTCGTAGCGATCGCACCGCCAGAGTATCCCAACAGCCCGACCTTGGCCTTCGTGCCAAGGCGCAACTTCTTGGAATTCAGGGCTGCCCGGATTCCATCAAGCGTGATCTGGCCGTATTCTGGGCCCGCAGCAAAGTCAGCGGTTTGGCCTTCGATATCGGGGATCGCAACGGAGTATCCCTGCGCCAAATATGGGATTAGAACAGCGGTTTCCATTCCACTGGAGAACGTGCCCAGTGCGAAGTCTCCTTCGATCGCGCGGGATGGGGAATGCTCGGGATTCAGCGAATCGTACACCGAATGGTAACTAACCAGCCTGCCGTTTGGCTTGCCGGTAGGCTTCACCACGGAGGTCACCCCAACGCTTGGCCGGCCTTGTGCATCCGTTGTACGGTAGCGAATCTGCACCACGCTGACTGGGAATTGCAGGCCCAATGCATGGTAGGAAATAGTACGCTGCCCCAAGATATCCCCTGGTTTGAATGCGGAGAGATCACGGGACTCGTGGTAGAAAGCAGTATTCGATTGGCGAATGGATGCCCCGCCCAAGGGGGCGCCAGCCATGGGGCCCTCGTAGCGAAGCCCGCTTTGGGTTTGTTGGTTCGGTGGGATAGGTATGATCTGCGATGGCTTCGGATCGCTTTCCACCTTCACGTGAGGCGGGGTGGTGGATCCGGAGCTAGATGCGGGAGCCGCATTCGCGGCGGGCATGGTTCCGTCGAGTACCGCTCCAGCGGGGAACGCAGAGGGAATCACAACTCCCGCTGTAGCGGTGGCCGCTGCGAGTGCGGTTGAAAGGAGCCTTTTCATGGTGCTCTCCTTTGTGGCGTTTCAGCGTTGAACAATGAGGGGTGTTGAGAGGCCACAACAATCGAAGCGATCAACCTCCGATTATCTGACCTTGAACTGAGATTAACGCCTCTATCCGGTGATATACAGGCGTTCCTAACGTTCTCCTGGCACCAGATTTTTTGTTGAACAACTGCGCCCCTGCTCACACGGCTTAAATATATTCCACCGGGGGTGGGGGCAGCCCACCCCCGTCCGGCCGCGGATTTAACCAAGGCCCCGTTTGACTGGACCCCGTTTAGCCGAGCCCCTTTAACTGAGCCCCCCCCCGTTTAACTGGCCTCCCCCGTTTAGCCAAGCCCCCCCCGGTTAACTGAGCCCCTTTAACTGGCCCCCGTTTAACTGAGCCCCCACAGAAACAACGAAAAAGAAGCCCCAAGACATCTTCCATAAGGAACAATGTCTTGAGACTTCGCAATGGCGGTGGCGGGGGGATTTGAACCCCCGGTTGCTATTACACAACACTCGCTTTCGAGGCGAGCACCTTCGGCCGCTCGGACACGCCACCATCGGATTACGCAAACCACATGCGGTAGAAACTTGTGCCTCACACCAAGTCTAGGTTTGCAAACCTCGATCAAGAATAACACCGGCTTGCCGACGCACGAAAAACGGGTCCGCATCACACTGCATGCGAACCCGACTCCAAAATGTTTGCGCTGATCCGCCCCTGTACCGCCGCGACAATCCCCAGCCAGGAGCGCAAACTAATGCGCTTAGTTTTCGTCCTCACCTAGAACGCGGTCCAGCCCTTTATCCAAGCCCTGCTTGGCCTTGTCAGCCTTGCCCTCATCTAGCTTGCTATCAATAATCTTGCTGCCTTGCTCTTCAATCTTGTCGCGGTTGTTACCTGCCAGGTCCTTAGCCTTATCCATGAAACCCATTGTGATTCTCCTTCTATGCTTGCTCTGCACGCCAACCGGTCGCGGCTTCCGCTACACCGGCTGGCGATCCTTTATGTATAACGATCCGCGGTCGAACCTGAGAATGCACTCAGCGTTCCACCCACGCCTTCCACGCTAGTGATATTGCCCGTACCTCGCAGCACGCTCGCCGGCACCCTCAACAAAACACATCCGGCTATAGGTTTTTAAAACAATCCCGAATCAGCGGCTCGTATTCACCACAGCCCCGGAGGTCGCAGCAGCCTAGCACCCTGCCCCCGAACGGCGTGGGGTCATAGCACCCTGCCCCCGAACGGCGAAGGTTACGGCCCCACCCCACCGGATCGCCACCCGCCCCACGCACTCGTTCACACAATGTGCAGCAGAACTCTGACAAAATCACGCGTTTTTGTTGGACTTCTGCTGCACATTCCTTCTTCAGCGGGGAGAATACCAGCACTGAAACGTCCGAGAAAGCTCTCGACATCAATATGTTCGAGAAAGCCCCCAGCACCGTCCCACATCTCGGCCTAGCACCCTACCCCCTCCCAAACGGCGTGGGGTCGTAGCACACTCCACCTCGCAGCACGCTCGCCAGCGACCTCAAGATACACGTCCCGCAAAGTTGAGATCCTATGAAGAACACCCCTACCGAAGGTTTTCGAAGAACCCCCGCACCAGCGCTTCGCATTCGTCGCGGAGCACCCCGCCGAAAACTTCCGCCTTATGTAATGGCGCTTCCCGTGGTAAATCCCATACGCTTCCACAAGCCCCAGTTTTAGGTTCGCTGGCGCCGTACACAATCTTGCCGATACGTGCACCCAGCGCCGCTCCCGCGCACATCGCACACGGTTCCAGTGTCACCACCAGCGTGCACCGCTCTAAACGCCACGAATCTCCTAGCGCGTCCACGGCCGCCCGCAGCGCCGCCATCTCCGCATGCCCCGTAGGGTCCCGGTCAGCTTCGCGCCGGTTGGTCCCCACGCCAAGCTCCCGCCCATCGGGCCCGTAGACCACGGCTCCAACGGGAACGTCAGCGCGTGGCGTCGAGTAAGCAATTGAAAGAGCCCTACGCATCCAAGCCTCGTGCTGCACCTCAACCTGTGGCCTAGGCAACCCGCCGCCTACCCACGCCCCCGCTTCTGCATGGCGATCATTCACCACCGTGTACCTACTCCAATTCCAACCCGGCCGCTGTGCCAGTCAACTCAACCTGCCAACCCGGCCGCTCCAACCCCAACCCGGCCCGCCTACTCCAGTTCCAAACCAATCGCGTCCGCCAGCTCCTCGGCACAACCCAGCTCCTCGGCCACCCGCATGAGCTGCTCGGAGGCATAAAGATCCTCGTCATCAAAGATCACGCTAAGCAACTGCTCCGGCACCCCCAGGTCCTCCAGCAGATCAAAATCACCCTCAGGCCATGGCTCATCGCAGTTCTCGGCTTCATCCTCAGTAGGAGTATCCACATCGAGCTCATCCAAAATGTCCGTCGCCAAGTAGTAATCCAGCGCCGCCGTAGCATCCGAAATCAGCAACCGCACCCCACCCGGGACAGGCCGCACGACGGCGCACCAGTCGTCATCCATGCAGACGAATCCCAGCAGGGCGCCTTCAGCGCGGTTGGCACGCAGGTCTTTGACCAGATCGCGGAGGCTATCTAGGGCCTTTTCGGGCAGCTCCCGCACTTGCCATCCACCCTCGCCCGCAACGGCGACAGCGGCAAAGGTCAGCTCGGTTGTCTCACTCATGTCCCCAACGCTAGTCGTGTTGTGGGAAAATAGGGAGCGTGAGTGACATTAAGAGCCCCGAATCCCACCCCGTGAACCCCACGAGCATCGCCGCTGAGCCACGCACCCCCATCTGCGTGCTGGGGTTAGGCCTGATCGGTGGATCTCTGCTCCGCGACCTCGGCCGCCTGGAATGGCCGTGCTACGGGTGGAATCGTTCTGAAAAAACTGTGACCCGCGCCCGCCGCGATGGCTTTGATGTCTCGAATGACCTCACCGCGACGTTACAGCGCGCCGAACAGGACGGAGCTCTACTGGTTCTCGGCGTGCCAATGTTTGCTCTTTCTTCTTTACTCGACGCCATCAAGGTCCACGCCCCTCATTGTGGGTTTACGGACGTCACCAGTGTGAAGGAGGAGGTGCACGACCTGGTTGAAGAGCATGGTTTAACGTCGCGCTTCGTGGGTGGGCACCCCATGGCGGGTACCGCGAACTCGGGGTGGCCGGCCACCATGAGCCACCTATTCGAAGGCGCTGTGTGGGTGGTGACCTACGACAACGCGGTCGCCGGGGATGGCAAGGGTAAGGGTGCTAATGAGGCCGAGGAGCTGTGGCTGAACACGTGGGCTCGCGTGGTCACCATGGCTGAAGCCGTAGGCGCGGCGGTGGTTCCCGCGTTGGCGCGCCGGCACGACCGGGCGGTGGCCCGCGTTTCTCACCTTCCTCATGTACTCGCGGAGGCGCTGGCGATCGCAGGTGACAAGGGGGGTCCGCTGGCGCTGACCTTGGCGGCGTCGAGTTTCAGAGATGGCACCCGTGTGGCCGGCACGGAGCCAGCGCTGGTGCGGGCGATGTGTGAAAACAACCGCTCTTCTTTGGTGGTTGCGATTGATGAGACGCTGGAACTGCTGCAGCAAGCGCGCGAGCAGCTGGCGAACCCGGATGAGGACATGCGGGACCTGACGGAGGTCGGGCACGCGGCCCGTGGGCGCTTCGAGGCGCGGGCGGGGCGTAAGAAGGGTGAGGGCCCGAATCGGCCGATCATCCGTGTGCAACCGGGTGGCACAGGCTGGGTGTCGCAGCTGGAATCGGCGGAATCGATGGGTGCGCAGATCGGGATTTTCTAGCTCGCGCGGTGCTGCTTGCTGGGACTCTGGGGCCCTGGGTCGCTGCGCCCCTAGCTGGGCTGTGGCCGGGGTGATGCTAGCTGGGCTGTGGCCGGGGTGATGCTAGCTGGGCGCTATCCCGTCGGTTGATCTCCCCATGACTTCAGCATGAAAAACCCCGGCGGTAAAAACCGGCCGGGGTAGATCTCGTGCGCCCGGAGGGATTCGAACCCCCAACCTTCTGATCCGTAATCAGTCAGCGCCCAACAAATCTGATCAGAATGAAAGCTCCTTCACACTGAGAAATCCCAAAAAATCCAAGTACGGAACCGCGAAATGCGCAGCTGCATCAGGTAACTTCAAATTCGAGGTACTTTGAGGCGCAGATTTCTCGTCGGAGACAATGGTCGCACCACGAACCGCGCCACTAGCCACCAGCCACCAGCCATGAGTCTGCAGCATTAAGAAAACTGTCCACAGCTTTCTGCGTCAATTTTGGGGTTCTTTCAAACTGCGCCCACGCCGATACCTCGACATACTTTTCAACTTCAGACTGAATCGGTGCTAACACCCGGTCATCCGGAACATGTTTCGAAAACCATTCACTCTGCTCTGAAGACCAGGCGGTAAGCTCCCGTTTCACTTCCTTATGGAAATACAAATCACCACCCGGAATGAGGTCAGCGAACTCGTCCCATAAACTCCGAAAAATTGCAGGTGGATAGGTATTCCATGTACCAATCACAATATTGGAGTCAATTAGGTACATGTCAGACAACCTCATCCGCAAGCGCCATGACCTCTTGCAAGGTCTGCTTGTTTCCAATCCCCAAGAATTCTGCGGCAGCAGGTTCAGATAGATCACCAGCAAGCGCTGCTCCCGTGATGGTATTCAGAAATCTGCGCCCGACGCGTGAACGCACCAAAACAGGAAAGGGAGGCGCACCAACTGTTTGAGACGCTTGGGCTGCTTCCTCGCCCTTGAAAAGACCAACGGCGCGATCCGCATCTTTCTTCTGAACCAATTTCAGCTCTACGAGTCGCCAGAGCAGCGCTTCTCTACTGACCCCAAACCGAGTTGCTGTTGTTGAAAGTTGAACTACCAACTGATCGGAATCGAATTGAATACTCCTGACACTAGCCTCAGGAATTAGGAGAGCTGCAGCAAACTTATTACACCATCGCTCCACATGATTTCTTTTTCCTTGATCGCCTGACAGCCCTGGCGCTGCCATAGCAACGTGAGCTAGCTCATGAGCCAGACTGAACAGCTGAGCAGTCTTGCTATCTGATGTGTTTACAAAGACGAGTGCATATGGGCCTTCACGAAGGGTGAATCCTCGAAATTCATGGACGTCCAATCTCCGTGAGGTCGAATTCCCAACAATGGTATTCCGCATTACAAGCAGACCATGATCTTCCATACGATGGACTAGATCCCTGACCCTGTCAGGCCCTTCAGGGTGGCCTATCGAGTCCCATCCCAACGATTCTAGGACAACTTCTGCTGCTTTCTCAGGTGGGGTGGAGGGCGACACAACTCCGAGAATCGTGGGCGGTGCTATGCCAATCTCGGTCGCGTACTCGGCATACCAATCCAGACGCTGCTCAGCAGTTTGTATAACTTCACGCAGATCGGCGCCGATCGACTCAACGTTTGCATTGCGAACCGTTCGAAAGTCAGGGATCGTAAGCTCATCAGGAGTCGGGACTGGTAGAAGAAGCCGACCAAGTGGTAGGCGAACAGCTTTAGCAAGCGTCTTAGCTTGCGGAAGGGTGGGTTTCTTCGAACCAGACTGCCATTCCTTCAATTTAGGAAATCGTTTTTCAATCTCATTTTCACCTAGTCCAGAGCGCTCCAGCGCCCACTTCAGAACTTCAGGTTTTATCGTCACTTCGACTGTCACTTTGCTCGCCTCCTTTCTAACCAGAACTATATCCCTTCAACAAGACAAGCTCACCAGCATTTCAACGCTGATTCTTATCCCCACCAGCTGCATCTGTATCTGATTCAAGACTCGCTACCTACTCAAAGACCCAGCTGGTTGCCCCAAGCAACCAGAAAAACCCCAGCAAACAGGGAGTTTGCCAGGGTCTTGATTCGTGCGCCCGGAGGGATTCGAACCCCCAACCTTCTGATCCGTAGTCAGATGCTCTATCCGTTGAGCTACGGGCGCAACCGTGCACGTAGATGCCTGAAGCCGAACCAGCGAGGTTCAGCAGCATCCGCCGCAACGAGGGATAACATTACACATTCCCGTGAGATTTAAACAAATCCGCACGTCATGCGCTAGATTTTTGTGCCCGAGCCACCCCTTTATCGGCGCACATTCCAATCCAGGAAACTCTCACCGGACCCCATGCCTGTAGAACCAATGAAGGGTCCTGGTAGGAGCGGCGGGAACAGCTGATGCAGGAACTGGGTGATAGACGCCAAAACATCCGTGGATGGCCCTGACATAGCAGCCAGGTTATTCAAAGGATCGGACAACGTAGATCCCGCCGGCAATGACTGATCCGCAGCACTTGCAGTACCTGGCGCCATCACGCCACCAAGGATCAATCCTGCAGCCATAGCACCCGCAGCGAAAGTTCTACGGGAACGACTGACGCGGGACGCTCCATTGGAACTAGAGATCGAGCCAGCGCTGACGCAGTTTGACGAGGTGACGCCGGGCCTCATGGAGGATTCGGGCATTGTATTCTCCTGTTCCGCTGGGCAGGAATCGACGAGAATCCTCACCACAGCACATTTTATAAGCCACAAGGTGGCCCGGTGAGCAAGCCACATACAGGACACTAGCGCCGAATATTTTCGGCGGGGAATGTTTCTAGAAAAAACTTCATTGGCCGGGCCGCACACTGCTCACCCCTGCGCGTGGTTCGGCTCAATCCTGCAAGGCCCGCTACTCAACCCAGCGCGCGGTTCGGCTCAACCCTGCAAAACCCGCTACTCACCCCTCGAATCGTGTGCCTTCCACACCGCCTCGCCAACCACCAGGTCCTCCCACGGCATGCCAACTGTTTTGAATACGATCGGCCGGTCTCGCTCCAGCTGGACCGCACCACTGACAACATCTTTCATCGACACTAAGTCAGACTCGGAAAGCGTGCCGTCTTCGATAGCAAGGGTGATATCGCCGGCTTCGGCAAGCGCGGCCCTAGGTTCTTCAACAATGACGTGGGCGGCACCAACGAGGTCGGCGGAAAGCTCACGGGCATCGGTGGTGTGGGAACCAACAGCGACAATAACGGCGTGCGCGGAGACATCCTCAAGTTGCAAAATCGGGGAGGCTGCCGTGGTAGCGCACAGCACCAGGTCGGCAGTTTTAAGCGCGTCGGCGGCCTCTGCACTCCCTGACCGCAGCCACGTGTACCCAAGATCGTCCGGTTCGTTGCGGCTCACGAACGCTATGGAAACCTCCCTAATGCCTTCCAGTACCGACGTCACCGTCTCAGCATGACCGCGCCCCTGCGCCCCCGCTCCCAGAATCACGACGTTGATCGGGTCCGAACCATCGACGATGAAGTCCCGGATACCAGCGAGTGATACAGCCGGGGTGCGCAGGGTGGTCAATGCTGCACCGTCAAGGAGGGTGTGCGGAGTGAGCGTTTCACCATCGGCCAGCAGGTACTGGCCCTGAACGAGCGGCAAGTCGGTTTCAAAGCCCTCTGGGTGGAGCAGGATGATCTTCACACCCGCAACGTGGGGCAACGTTGACGGCAGAAGGTGCATCTCACCGTGATGCAGGGGAACCTTCGTACGGGCCTGATCGTCAGCTGGGTCATAGCCACTGCGAAGCACCTGACGGAGCGCCTCCACGGCCTTGGCTGGGGTAATAGCGGAATTGACATCGTCGTAGCTAAGAAACTGCATGGCATCTAGGGTACGTGGATTCCGCAAACTCAATTTGGTGTGGTACCCCGAGGTATGTGGCCCCCTAGCATCGTTCAGCCATATCGAAAATGACGATGTCAACTTTGTCGCGACTCACCCGTCAAATGTGTCGCAGCCCATGAACACGCGACTCACCCCTCAAACGTGTCGCAGCCCATGAGCAATGGTGCGCCCGGAGGGATTCGAACCCCCAACCTTCTGATCCGTAGTCAGATGCTCTATCCGTTGAGCTACGGGCGCTTCACCTTGCGATGAAAGCGATGCAGCCGAGCACAATCTCCCGCGGACCACCACAGGCGCACCACACGCCCCACAACACTGTCCGCCGCTGAACCCAGACCTCACCACAAGTCACTGGGCAGCACCTGAGCAGCTCTGGCGCTTCGCATTTCACCGAAGGTACGGAGACGCGGCACAAAATCGCAAGCGACTCCGGCCCTGTTTCCGCTGGTCAACAGGGTGTTAACCAATTGCGATCGTAACACTCGTGAAGCTTAACCCCAAAAAGTCTTCCAGCCGATTCTAAACTTTGCTATCTTATACATCTGCGAATGGGCAGGGTACAGGGTGAAAACAATGCCCATTTACATGTTGCGCGACAGCAATATCGCTACCCCCCACCTGGGGGCACGTTTGCAATCGTTGGGAGAATCGAACTCGCCCAATGCGTCAAGTTCTGCTATTCGGCTCCGCCACCGGCTTCACGCAAACCGCAAGCGGTGCACCTCCCCCTCTGAACTTCACCCACACCCCGCACCCAAAAAAACACCGGCCCCGCCTCGATGCACTCGATTAAGCAGGGCCGGCGCAATACTTCTCTGCGGAGGCGACAGGATTTGAACCTGCGGTCCCCGGAGGGACAACTCCTTAGCAGGGAGCCCCATTCGGCCGCTCTGGCACGCCTCCATTCGAACCGGGGTGGCGTCGAACTAAATAGCAACAAAAAGCAACTAGATAGCAAGAAGAACCAACCAGTTTCGACGGCATAAGCCTACACAGGAAACCGCCCGGCCCCAAATCGCCGGTGGGTCTACAAACCGCCGCGATCGATTGCATGGTGGGTAAGCTGGTGCAATGGTTCGAGCTGATTTATCTTCCCTACCCGCATATGTCCCCGGCGCATCGGTTGAGGGGGCGCTAAAGCTGGCGTCCAACGAGTCCACGTTGGCTCCACTCCCCTCGGTAGCGCAGGCCATTACCGCGGCCGCCTCCGGCATCAACCGCTACCCGGACATGGGCGGATTTGCATTGCGAAAGAAGATTGCGGAGTGGTTTAGCACCCAGCCCACGTCTACCAGCCCCACCACCTTCACCACGGAGAATGTGGCCCTCGGCAACGGCTCATCGGCGCTGTGCCTGCAATCAATCCAAGCTACATGCGCGCAGGGTGAGGAAGTCATCTTCGCCTGGCGTTCCTTCGAGGCCTACCCAATTCTCACGCGCATCGCCGGCGCCACACCCGTACAAGTCGCCCTCACCCCCGACCACGGCCACGATCTCTCCGCGATGGCGCAGGCCGTCACCGAGCGCACGCGGTTGATCTTCGTGTGTAACCCGAACAACCCTTCGGGGACTACTATTACCGACGCCCAGCTGCGCACCTTCCTCGCTTCCATCCCTGCACACGTGCAGGTGGTGTTGGACGAGGCTTATGTGGAATACAACCGCGCGGAAGACCAGCCCGATCAGCATGCCCTGTTAGCAGAATTCCCAAATCTGGCGGTGTGCCGTACGTTCTCGAAGGCTTACGGGTTGGCGGGGTTGCGCCTGGGGTACATGGTGGGATCCCCGGAGTTCATCGAAGCCGTCAACAAGGTGGGCATCCCATTTGGGGTAAATGCACTATCGCAGGTCGCGGGAGTGGCCAGCCTAGAGGCACGGGACGAGTTACTACAGCGCGTGGACCACACTGTAGAGCAGCGCGCGCGGGTAGAGCGCGTGATTGCGGAAGCCGCCCCTGATCTCTTGGTACCCAGTCAGGCAAATTTTGTGTGGCTGCCGTTGGGCGAGAGTGCGCAGGCATTCGACGAGGCGCTGAAGTCGAACGGAATTGTGGCACGCTGCTTCGCAGGCGAGGGCGTTCGCGTAACTGTCACGAATGACGTGGAAACCGATCAACTGATTGAGGCGCTCCGGGCAGCGCTCCCAGTGGCGGGGGCGTAGGAAGCGCGAGTTTCCCAGTTCAAGCACCCAGTCAACCCTGCTGGGGGCCACGGGACTAGGGGATCGCTACGTTAGAAACGGCGGCGCAAACTCAGCAGAGCAACGCCTACGGCCAACGAGACGGCAACGGTTGCCGCCACCGCTGCGATACCCTGGCCGTTTTCCAGTTGCGCGGGCCCGCGGGAACCGGCGGATGCGCCAGGATAACCATAGGCCTCATTGCTGAGGGTTGAGTCGTCCGCCTCATCGAGGGAACCCAATTTATCGGGTTTTTCTCGACCAGCGCTATCACGGTCTGCCCGGTCACGGCCAGCTTTGTTATTCGTACCATCTTGTGACTGTGGACCATTCGTGCGGCCTATTTGATCTTCTTGAGCGAAGATTTGAATGTCTTGGGGAACGCCCATCCTCGGCTCATTAGGCTGCTCAGGGAGGCGCTGTGTTGGCTGGTTCCCCGCCACCGGCGTAGGCGGAACCGTGGTCTCATCATAGGCAGGTTCCTCGGTGGTATCGGTTGGATCCTCGGTGGCGCGTAGTGATGCTTGTACGGTAGTCGTTTGTGCACGCGAGGTCGGGGCAGCCGTCTCTGCCGTTCCCGAAGGTTCAGTCGTCTCTGCCGTTCCCGAAGGCCCTACCGTCTCCGTCGGCTCTGTAACAGTTACCGTTGGTTCTGTCGTCGCTTCCGTCGTCGAGGATTCCGCCGGGGATTCCTCCGCCACATCGAACGCGACCACCGCTGTTGCTTCTTTGCCCGTGGGCTTATCCACCAGCTTAAATTCCGTCGCATAACGTCCCGCTGCCGCAGGCACTCCCGTGATCTTCCCGGTAACCGGATCAAAGGTCAGGCCTGGGGGCAGCGTGGTGGCGTCGAAAGAAAGATCCGACGTTGTGAAACCGGAACCAGGCATTACGGATACGGCCTCGATAGGGCGGCCGACCGTAGCCGCCTGTGTGCTGGGCTGGATGTGTATAGTGACCTCGACAGGGATGACTTCAATGCTGAAGGTCCGAGTGATCGGATTACCTAGATAATCACGGATTTCCTGGCCAGCCTGGTCGACCGCCACAGCTGTAACCTCGAAAAAACCGGTTTGCGTAGGCACACCCGTCAATACCGCCTCACTGGTGTTTTGACCGGGGCCAACGGGCGCCGGGGTGTAAATCATCCCTGGGGGAAGCCCATCCAAGCGCGCCATTGCTCCTTCGGCGAACCCACTTAAGCGGATGGTGACGGGCCGAATTGCCCGCCCCTCCAAAACAGTGATGGTTGCTGCGCGCTCGGTGGTATCGGTGGCCGGTGCAGCTATTTCGCTGGCACCCCCGGTGTTTTCCTGGGCCAGGGTTTCGGGAAGCGCAATCGACCCTAAAGCCAACCCCCCCGGCCATGGCTGCGGACACGGCTGCGGACATGACAAAACCAACCACATGACGGCGCAGACCTTTGTGCGCCGAATGCGCCACCGGCTTTGCGGTGGCACTCGCGGAGTGATCCGCGCCGTAGTTGATGCCCTTCATTCGGCCAACTTTCTTTACCCTATTGCCCTAGTCACCACCGGTGTTTGACCAAGAATTCCAAACTCTCCACCAAATACGTAACAATTTGATTTGATGGAGCTAAATATTAACAGAGCACCTAACTCACATAATATCGCTCGATATTGCCTGCCCCAAAAACTAACCTTCGCAGTTCGGGTTAAGTATACGCTGAGAAGCGTCACACCACCCGCCCGTAGTACTGCAGCCACCAGCTGCAGTAACGCTCCTGCAGTGCACCCACCCTAAAATAGTCAGGCGTGAAAGATCCAACTCGTATTCCCCAACTCATTGCGGAGCTGCAGTCGGTATGGGAGGCACTGCCAGATGTGCCCTTCGCTCAACTTGTGCATCAGCTCCAGGCTGCTGGAATGTCTATTACCAGCACGGATGATGATGTTCGGGAGCTCTTTCAGCGCCAACTGTGCGCCCACCCCAGCGCGCTGGATCAATCCGCCCTCGCTAACCGTGCCTTTATTGTGCAAACGGAAAGCCCTTCCCGTCGCATTATCCTGTCGCGGAGTTCCGTCGCGGTTGTGCCAGTCGCGGGCAGTTCCGCTTATATTTCGCGGTCTTTAAATAGGGCCGAAAAGCTAACTCCCATCAAAGAAGCTCGGGCCTCTACTCACCCTGTCAATAAGCATGATGAGCACGTCTTGCATCCCACCGTGTGGCAATTTTGCAGCATTCGGACGTGCCGGGTGAGCTCGCCTTTAGTGTTGCTTGATGCTAATGGGATCTCCCACCATTTGGGTGTGGTCACCTCGATTGCGGTCGCGGGTTTCCCGGCCGAGCATGCGGACATTGCTACTAGCTCCGTTGAGACCCTGTGTGGTGCCCTGCAGGGAGCTATGCCCGTAACCCCTCAGTTGTTGGATAACCAGGAGTGGTTGATTCGTTGCACGGATGGCTCTCTGGTTTTGTTGGGGCGCTGGTTGGTGGTTTTTTCTTTCCGACGCCGCACTCTGTCCTCTTCAGCCCACCCTTGGACGCGAGCGGAGTTCAGCTCTGGGGAGGCTGCGGCCGTGCCCGATCAGGGATTGGATGCAGGGTTTTCGGTGGATCTGGCTAACGGCCAGTCTATGCAGTTCGGACAAGTGGATTGGGTGATCCGGGTGCGGTGATGCACGGGTGAGTTCAACCCGGTGAGTCCCGCGAGGCGGTTGAGACGTGAATATTGGGTTTGATTTGTTGCCGCAATGCCCAGAAGAGGGGCTCACGTTGTGAAAACGTGAGCCCCTCTTCTTTGCTGGTTTACTTCGTCTCGTCTTTTGATGAAGTGCGTTGCCCCGTGGGTTCCGTGGGGTTAACTGTGTTCTTTAAGTCGACGTGTTCAGCGTTCCCCCCGCGAACCCGAGGGCGTTCCCGCGCCTTGCGGGCTCCCCGTCCTGTGGTGTTGCAGGGACAGAGTGCCCGAAGGGGCGGGGTTGGGTTTTTCGTCCCCAGCGGGCGACGTGCGTCTAGTTCCTCGCTGAGGACGGGTGAGAGTGGTTAGCTCTCGCGGCGGCGCAGTGCGAGCAGCGCGCCACCTACGGCAAGGGCGAGAACTGCAGCGCCCAGTGTGATTGCCACACCGGATACACCGGTCATTGCCAGCTGGCCACCGCGGTTGCCTTGGTCCGCTGCTGCGGAGTTGCCACCGTTGTTGTTGCCAGCACCGGTGTTACCACCGTTGTTGTTGCCAGCGCCGGTGTTGCCACCGTTGCCGCCCTGGTTTGCAGCACCGTTGTCACCTGCACCTGGCTTGCCTGGCTTCATGTCACCTGCACCTGGCTTACCTGGCTTCATGTCGCCTGGCTTGCCGGGCTTGCCTGGCTTCATGTCACCTGGCTTGCCGGGCATGGAGGAACCTGGTGCATTGCTGCCACCAGCGATTCCGCCGATGATGCCGCCGATGATGCCACCGCCGATCAGGCCTGGAATCAGGCCCTCGGACGAGCCGGTGCCGTCACTGGAACCAGGCAGGCTGTCCGAACCATTATTGCCGTCGGAGAGGCCTGGCTTTTTTGGACCGTCGATGATGTCAGGGGTGCCATCCTTTGGATTCTCATCCGTGACACCGGTATCACCCAAGCCATCACCGTTCTCGTCGGTTACAGGACCCTCAGGAACATTGGACTCATCCTTGTTTGGCTTACCGTCACCATCGGTGTCCTCGTCACCATCATTGGTGCCGTCACCGTCGGTATCTGGCTTCAACGGATCCAGGCCAGCGACCTTCTCGTCATCGTTGGACACACCGTCGCCATCAGCATCCGGATCCTTAGAATCCGGAATGTTATCGCCGTCAGTATCCTTCTCGGCCGGTCCGTCGATGATGTCAGGGGTGCCATCCTTTGGATTCTCATCCGTGACACCGGTATCACCCAGGCCATCACCGTTCTCGTCGGTTACAGGACCTTCAGGAACATTGGACTCATCCTTGTTTGGCTTACCATCACCATCGGTGTCCTCGTCACCATCATTGGTGCCATCACCGTCGGTATCTGGCTTCAACGGATCCAGGCCAGCGACCTTCTCGTCATCGTTGGACACACCGTCACCGTCAGCATCCGGATCCTTAGAATCCGGAATGTTATCGCCGTCAGTATCCTTCTCTTCGGTGCCGTCAAGCAAGTCAGGCTTACCGTTCTTCGGGTTCTCGTCCGTGATGCCAGTATCACCCAGGCCGTCACCGTCACCGTCAGTTACAGGACCTTCAGGAACATTGGACTCATCCTTGTTTGGCTTGCCATCACCATCGGTGTCCTCGTCACCATCATTGGTGCCGTCACCGTCGGTATCAGGGTTGAGCGGGTTGAGACCAGATGCCTTCTCATCATCATTGTTGACACCATCACCGTCAGCGTCTGGATCCTCCTCGTTAGGGATCTTGTCGCCGTCCTTGTCACCCTTAGGACCGTCCTGATCATCCTTATCAATGATGTCTGGGATGCCATCGCCATCGGTATCGGTAGTCTCATCCTTCGTCGGATCGGACTCATCCTTGTTCGGCTTGCCATCACCATCGGTGTCCTCGTCACCGTCATTGGTGCCGTCACCATCAGTGTCTGGATTGTAGGGATCAGTACCAGCGGCGTTCTCATCGGAGTTGTTCACACCATCACCATCGATGTCAGGATCAACCGCGTCGACGATGCCATCGCCATCCGTGTCATTCTTAAGCGGACCGTCGATGATGTCAGGGGTGCCATCCTTTGGATTCTCATCCGTGACACCGGTATCACCCAGGCCATCACCGTCACCATCGGTTACAGGACCTTCAGGAACTTTGGACTCATCCTTGTTCTTTTTGCCGTCACCATCGGTGTCCTCGTCACCATCATTGGTGCCGTCACCGTCGGTATCAGGATTCAACGGATCCAAGCCAGCGGCCTTCTCATCATCGTTGGACACACCGTCACCATCGGCATCTGGATCCTGAGCGTTAGGGATGCCATCGCCATCCTTGTCACCCTTAGGACCATCCTGATCATCCTTATCAATGATGTCTGGGATGCCATCACCATCGGTATCGGTGGTCTCATCCTTCGTCGGATCGGACTCATCCTTGTTCGGCTTACCATCACCATCGGTGTCCTCGTCACCGTCATTGGTGCCGTCACCATCAGTGTCTGGATTGTAGGGATCAGTACCGGCAGCCTTCTCATCGGAGTTATTCACACCATCACCGTCGATGTCAGGATCCTTAGAATCTGGGATGCCGTCACCATCGGTGTCTGGATCAGCAATCATGCGCTCCGTGACAGTGATCTTGAACTTGTCCTGGTCTTCCTTGCCATCCAGTTCCGCCTTTACGACTACGTCGTAGCTGGTGAGTTCCGCGTCAGCAGGGACGGTTCCCTCAATAGCCTTGGTCTCTGGGTTGTACTTCAGGAACGGAGGCAGGCCGTCTGCCGTAACCACGGAATTCGGGGTGGATGTAACCGGGATGGATACTTCCTCACCGCGCTGAACCTTAGTATCCGGTGCGGCGTCAACCGAAACGTCGCCCGCCGGATCGGTGGGGTCCGTGTTCTCAGGGTCGGTCAGGGTGACGGTGACGGTATCCACAACCTCACCGGTGCCATTCTTGACCTCAACAACGATCTTGTCGCCAGGCTTAGCGCCCTCATTAGGCGTCACGGTGATCGAACCATCCGGGTTCAACGTCGCTGTACCAGGACCCTCAGTTACCTCAACGGTCGAGCCCTCAGGAACGTCACCACCCTCGTTAGGGATGTTCTTTGGCGTATCAGCTGGAGTCTCACCGTCGTTCCAATCAGGCTGCTCAGCTGGAGCAGACGGATCGGTCAGGGTGACGGTGACGGTATCCACAACCTCACCGGTGCCATTCTTGACCTCAACAACGATCTTGTCGCCAGGCTTAGCACCCTCATTAGGCGTGACGGTGATCGATCCATCCTCATTGAGCGTCGCCGTACCAGGACCCTCAGTTACCTCAACGGTCGAGCCCTCAGGAACGTCACCACCCTCGTTAGGGATGTTCTTTGGCGTATCAGCTGGAGTCTCACCGTCGTTCCAATCAGGCTGCTCAGCTGGAGCAGACGGATCCGTAACCGTAATCTTCGCGATCACGGTGTCCTTGGTCTTATCTGGGTACGTAACCTCTACTGGAACTTCAATGACATCGCCAGGTTGAGCCTCAGCCGGAATCTTAACGGTTATCTTTCCCGTGGAATTTACCTGGGCTCCTCCCGGAGCATCAGGCCCGGGTGCAAAGGCTGTTCCCTCGGGTGGAGACACCTCCTGACCATCCGGATCAGAGAATACCGGGGACGGAACCTCCACCGTTTCATTCGGACTACCCGTAGTCTCTGGATACTTCGGTTCGAATTGGCCATTTTGTGCATCCTTCTTCACCAAAACAGAAGATGCAGAAACATCATTCCCACCCGACACTAGGACTGCCGAGTAAATGTCACCATCATTTGCGTCACCGGGAATATCAAATGTGCAGCTCGCAACCTGGGTAGTGGGGGTTTGGCTCTGATCAATTTCGCAAGTCTTAACTACCTGTCCGGACTTGTCACGCCACTCAACCCTAGATGGGAGTTTGGATAGCTGCCCCCGCAGCGTCGGAGTTACGGTCGTACCGGGCTGAGCTGGCTTATCCGTAGCGTTGTAGTCGGTCGTGATGTGCGCGGGCGCATAGGGCATGATACCGAAGTTGATGTTGTAGAAAGACCCAACTGGCTTGCCATACCGCGGCTTACCGATATCTTCCACCCGACTAGTTACTGTCTGATTATCCCCCGGATTGACCTCTGCACGGAACCCGCCACCGCTCTGAAAACTCTGGAAGACTGGACGTTGGAAACCGGTGTAACCTTGCTGCACCACCCCATCCTGGTTTTCAACCCACATAAATAGGTGATCCCTATTGAGGATGTCCGCCTGATTCTGCGCAGCGTCGGTATATTCGCCAAACCGCAGGGTATAGAAACCGTCACTATTAGTCTTTCCATGGACCGTCTTCAGAATGTACTCGGGATGCGCCTCGAGCATCTTTTTGGTCTCAATGGCAAGCGCTTCGGGATCATCTTTGTACTGTTCACGCAGCGCATTATTCGCTGCAGCGCCATCTTTGGTGAGGGTAGATGCAAATACTGTTAGATCAGATGCGGCAACGTCACCATCAGTTCCAGTGTAATTTGGGCCAGTTGCAGTTAAACCAGCGTCAGTCCTCCCGGTTTCAAACCAAACTCGCCCCGAAACGGTGTTGGACACATCTAGTTGGGTAGCTGGATTCCGCACGGCACCCAACGGGTCTTCGACTAGCTTGTCACCTTTTGCTGCCATGTAGGAGGTAGCATGGGAAGGGGCCATCTCCTGCATGAAGACCGCAGTCAACTGCATATTTAGACCCGCAGATACGAATGAACCCAACGGATACTGTGAAGGATAGTTGAATGATCCTGGCACGAATCCATTAGCCTGACGAATCATTTGCATCTGATTGCCGTTGACATTTCGGTATGGCTCTACCCAAACGCGGTGCTGCTGATTAGCAGCCGCTTTGTATTCGTGCTCCTTACCCGCGGCGTCCGTCCACGTCATTCCCCGATCGCCATTTCCGAAAGCGTATGTACCTCCGCCACCGTTGCCACCCACGACGTCTGGCAAAGTATGCGTTTTGGCGGAGAAAACTGGCGAGTAGCTACCGTCTGCATCGCGGAACTGAGCGTAAACGGTTACGCCGTCCACCGTTTCCAAATTGTTATCGACCGTAGCGCCCGGATTCCCATCGGCGGATGCAGCAAAAACATGCCCTGAGAGCAGACCTTTGCCCACACCACCTGAATCGGTGAGATTTCCCGCCGTAGTAACACGGCCACTTTCAATCATGTCCGCATCGATGATTTCCCGCCCATCAGCAACCGGCGCCTCTTGGGCCACCGCCGCAGGCAATGCAACCTGCGACTGTACAACGACCGTGCCAGTTGTGGCCAGCATCAGTACTGCCGCTGCAGCAGCAACGGACTTCATCTTGTCAGAAAAACCGAGTGCCAGCGCACCCGATCCGGCGTTACGAGCCTTACGGCCTCGCAGGTTAGCCATAATGTGTCCTTTCAAAAGACGAGATTGCCGGTGGACACCGGCTTCGTGCAGTGTGGCGTCACACTTGAAAAGCAGTGCCCGTGATGCAGCCCACCTGAACCAGGGTGGCAAGCTGAAGCCCTGCTACTCGCATGTGAATCCTTTAAGTTAGGTAGCTCTCAATGTGAGATACACATGATTGCAACCTGAACATTTGCTGATACTACACCTTGGAGCTGAAATTAGAAGCCTCAAACTTTATGGTTTTTTAATAAACCTTAAAGGTTGAACAATATTTTTCCCACATACTTTTGCCACTCACAGCAACCTACTGCGTCCTAACAGCCGCTTTGACCCTACGTGCGAACCTCTCGAGCTGTGCCCCTTAACCGCGAATTGTAGAACATCTCCTACATTAAGTAGGGGGTAAGTGCCCCTTATCTAAACTGGCTTAACTCTTACCGAGTGTTAACCCTCGTGAGTTAGCGTGAGATCGAGCGCCACTGGGGCGATACAGCGACACCTCCCCAGCACCTAAGCTCTCGCCATTGACCACCTGTCTTACGCCCTTCCCCACACCCTTACCCGACAACTTTGTGACTCACCCCTACAACCGGCTAAGCTATGGGTGCTTCACCAACTGGCGGAGATTAAATCCAGCAGAACCGAAGCAAATCTTGGAAGTATGGCAGAGCGGCCGAATGCACTGGTCTTGAAAACCAGCGATGGGAAACCATCCGGGGGTTCAAATCCCTCTACTTCCGCCAAATTCGCACTTCGTGCCTCCCACCCAGCCACGTTGCTAGGGTGGGCGCCATGAACCCTTCAGACGCGAACCCCAATCACAACCCCAATCAGAACCCCAACAGCAACCCCAATTCCGGCAACAGCGGCGCCACGAATCCCCCCACGAATAGCGCCGCCGGCGGCACCCAGGCCCTCGGGATCGTGCAGGCGAATCCGGACGAGGCGGCGTCCTTGGAATGGAAAGCAATCGCAAAGCCCCAGCCAGCCACCGGCGAAGCACTGGTGCGCGTGCGCTTCGCCGGCGTGAACCGCGCCGATACCCTGCAAGCGCAAGGCCACTACCCACCGCCACAGGGAGTCACGGACGTGATGGGCCTAGAGGTCACCGGTGTGATCGAGGATCCAAACGGCGCGACCAAACCCGATGGCACCCCGTGGGAAAAAGACGAACACGTGGCTGCGCTCCTCAGCGGCGGCGGTTACGCCACGCACGTTGTGGTCCCCCACGGCCAGCTATTGCCCATCCCCGACGGCTTTAGCTTGGCCGAAGCTGCCAGCATCATCGAAGTTGCCTGCACCGTATGGTCGAACCTCACCGATGTGGCCGGCATGAAGGCCGGCGATCGCGTTCTGCTGCACGGCGGCGGTGGTGGCATCGGCACATTCGCCACCCAATATGCCACCACCATCGGTGCGGACGTTGCCGTAACAGCAGGCAGCCAGGCAAAGCTGGACGTCTGCAAACGCTACGGAGCTACCACCTTGATCAACTACAAGGAGCAGGACTTCGCTGAGGAGCTCAAGCCACTCGGCGGGGCAGACATTATCCTCGACATCATCGGTGCAAAGTACCTCGACAGCAACGTCAAGGCGCTAGCCAAGGACGGGCGCCTCGTGATCATCGGCATGCAAGGCGGTGTGAAGGGTGAACTGAACATTGGCCGCTTGCTCAGCAAACGCGGCAGCATCCACGCCACCGGTCTGCGCTACCGCGATATCGCAGATAAAGCCCGCATCGTCGCCGGAACGCAACGCGATATCTGGCCTCTCCTGGCAAACGGCACAATCACCCACCACATCGATCGCACAATGCCCGTGGAAAAAGCTGCCGAGGCGCACAAAGCGCTACTCAACGGGGAGGTCACCGGCAAGATTGTGCTGGAAGTGGGGTAAGACCTGCGCTCGCCCCGCTACCGCAAGCTCGCCCCACTACCGCAAGCTCGCCACCGCGCGCACCAAGTGATCCACATCATGGATTGTGTTGTGCGGCGCTAGGCCCACCACCACCGCACCACCCAGCGTGGCGTCTTCGAACACTCCCATCCGGCTGAACAGCTCGGACTCCCCCGGGCGTACCACGCCGGTGACGATTCCGCTGGCCAAAAGTCGCTCTTCCACCACCGGTGCCGGCACCCCGTCAACCATAAACGCGAAACGTGGCACACGATCCACCGCGTCAAACGATCCGTGCGCGCCGTGTTCCCCCTCGTCGTTGATCACATCGCCATCCACACCGATCACATGTACAGTGCCAAGGGATTGCAGCCCCTCTACCGCCCGGCGCGCCAGTCCATTCAAATGCGCGCTGAGCTGCGGCAGGCCGCCTCTTATCCGACGCCGCCGTGTTCCCCGCACCCCATCATCCAGTGCGGCCAAATGATCCACGGCCTCGGGCACAGCCCCCAACAAGCCCTCAGAAACCCCACCAATTTCTAGAACTTCACGGGCTTCCTCCAGGGAAGGCCCATGCACCACATCCTTAGCCTTGAAGTGTGGCACCAGGCTACGCAACGTCTGCCTATCCCGAAAAACCAAAGCACCCACACCGGGCCCGCCCAAACTGCATACATCTAGCGCCACGACATCCGCCCCCAACTCGTCCAACACAACAGGACGGTAAGGAGCGTAAGAATTCACATCCACGACCAGTAGCGCATTGCTCTTCGCCCGCACCGTTTCCGCAATGGCATGCACGTTGGTCACGGTACCCACCAAGCGATTAGCGGCCGAAAGCGCTACCACGGTTGTCTGCGCACCGATCAACTCCGTGAACTGCCAGGCCGGTAAAGCCCCGGTACCCAAATCAGCTTCCGCCCAGCGCACCTTGGCACCGTACAGATCGGCGGCGCGCTTCCAGGGGCTAATGTTCGCGGGATCGTCGATGCGAGACAGCACCACTTCCTCACCCAACCGCAGCCGACGGGACAACGCGGTGGCCAGGTTATCTAACAAGCTGGCCCGCGAGGCACCCACAATCACACATTCCTTCCGAGCCCCGGTGAGGTCAGCAATGGCGGTGCGCGCGGCGTCGATAAAAGATTCCCCAACCCGACGGCCCAACTTCGGTTGGCGAGAGTGCTGCCCCGCACCGGCCTCCTGTGTCTCCAGCAAAGGAGCAATGCGGAAGCTGCGAGCAGCGGCGGCCGACACTCGCTCCGGGATCTGCGGGAAATCCTGGGCGTTAAGGTAGATCCAACCGTCCGCAAGGGAGGAATAGAGCCCGCGAACTCGCGGAGTATCAAACACAGGTAGCACCTTTCGTGAAAGCTCTCGCCTTATGATGTGACTGATATTAGCGAGCCTTATCTTACGGGTCGATTGTGTGAATTTGATGTGCGCCTCTACCAGCACCGATGCTCGAGGAGGGAGGGGCGGGCGCCCGGGGCAGGTGATAGCGACCACGCGGGGCGGCCCACCGAACGGCGTGGGCTGTTAAACAATGCCAACGGTCGCGAGTACATTGAATGCACTAGTAATGATGGGATACCCATCGAATAACCACCGCACATACGCGCGTGTTTTTAAGACGATGAGACGACGATTAGATAAGGCACTGGTTAAGTAGATGACGGTTAACCCCCAGTCGCAATCTTCCAGCGCGGCACTGCACGCGGATATACAGCGCATGACTGCCGCCACCGAGTCGCACAACATCCCCGCATCCAAGTCCCAGACGCTCCGCGCCGCGTGGCGCGACCTGGCTCGGGGATTCACCCAACGCGAACTATGGTTGGCGCTGGGTTGGCAGGACATCAAGCAGCGCTACCGTCGCTCGACCCTGGGCCCACTGTGGATCACCATCGCAACCGCAGTCATGGCGGTGGCTCTAGGGTTGCTGTATTCCCTGCTATTCCAACAAGACTTGGCGCGATTCCTGCCCCACGTGGCGGTGGGCCTGATTCTGTGGAGCTTCATCGCCGGCTGCATTAAAGAAGGCGCAGAAGTCTTCATCGATAATGAAGGCCTCATCAAACAACTGCCCTCGGCCCTATCGGTGCACGTATACCGGCTAGTGTGGAAGCAATTCCTGTTCATGTGCCACAACTTGGTGATCTGGCTGGCCTTGCTGGCAATCTTCCGCATCCCGGTAGGCTGGAACGTCTTGCTGACAATCCCGGCCATGTTCTTGCTGGTTGTTAACGGTATTTGGGTGTCCATGTTCTTCGGCATTATCGCCACTCGCTTCCGCGATGTGGCACCGTTGCTGGAATCACTGGTGCAGCTGGCTTTCTATATGACGCCCATCGTGTGGACCACCGCCACCCTCAAGGAGCAGGGCGGGGCTGTCGCAGAACGCGCCAAGATTGCCGAGATTAACCCGCTGTACCACTACCTAGAAATTGTCCGTGGGCCGATGATCCATGAACCCGTGGCAGCATACAGCTGGTGGGTTGTGCTGGGCTTTACAGCTGTTGGACTCGTTGCAACTCTGCTGGTGATGCGCCAATGGCGCTTCCGCGTGGCGTACTGGGTTTAAGGAAAGGACTTCAACGATGGTCAGCATTGATACCTACGGCGCCTGCGTGGATTTCCCCATTTTCGACGCACGATCGCGGTCCATGAAGCAGACGTTCCTGGGGGCGGCGGGTGGCGCTATTGGGCGCAATGCCTCCAACACCGTCATGGTGGAGGCTCTGAAAGACGTGAACCTGCACTTGGAGGAAGGCGACCGCGTGGGTTTGGTCGGGCATAATGGCGCCGGTAAATCCACGCTGCTGCGCCTGCTCTCTGGAATCTACGAGCCCACTCGTGGCTCCGCTGTGGTGCGCGGGCGAGTGGCACCCGTTTTCGACCTCGGCGTGGGCATGGACCCGGAGATCAGTGGGTACGAGAACATCGTGATCCGCGGGTTGTTCCTAGGCCAAACACGCAAAGCCATGCACCGCAAGATGGACGAAATCGCCGAGTTCAGCGAGTTGGGTGAATACCTGTCCATGCCCCTGCGCACTTATTCCACGGGTATGCGCATCCGTTTGGCGCTCGGTGTGGTCACTAGCATCGATCCGGAGATCCTGCTGCTGGACGAGGGCATCGGTGCCGTGGACGCGGCCTTCATGGCCAAGGCCCGTAAGAAGCTCACGGAAATGGTGGAACGCTCCGGCATCCTGGTTTTCGCTTCTCACTCCAACGAGTTCCTCGCGCAGTTGTGCAACAGCGCACTATGGATCAACCACGGTGAAATTCTGCAGGCCGGCCCGGTAGCAGATGTGGTAGAAGCCTACGAAGGCCCCGATGCGGGGGAACACGTGCGCCGGGTGCTCCAGGAGCTCGGGCGCGCCTAGCCCACACGGCGTACAGTCGATCGTGATGAAAAGCGCACAGAACCCATCCGAACCAACTGCATCACAGGCCTTCAACTCTAAAGTGTGGTTGCAGCATTACACCGAGGGCACTGCCCCCACCATTGACGGTCTCAATGACCGTGGCGAAACGTTAGTAGAAGTCTTCTGGAATGCAGTCTCCGACTTCGGCGACCGCCGGGCATTTAACTTTTTCGGCAAATCAACGTCCTACGAGGAGTATGGCGTCGAGGTAAAAAAGGCTGCCGGGGCGCTGCTGAAGCTTGGTGTGAAGCGTGGCGAGCACGTGGCGATCCTGCTGCCGAACTGTCCTCAGGCACTGGTGGCTTTCTATGCGATCCTCTCCATCGGTGCTGTGCCCGTTTTACACAACCCGCTGTACACCGCGGCAGAGCTGGAACACCCCTTCAACGATCACGCAGCTCGCGTGGCAATCGTCTGGAACAAGATCAATCCAACGATGGAAAAGCTGAAACAGACCACCCCGTTGGAAAAGGTGGTGGCCGTGGACATGCTGCTGGCGATGCCGAAGCTGAAGCGCATGGCACTGAAACTGCCGATTGGGCCGCTGAAAGCCGCCCGCGAAAAGCTCACGAACCCCGCGCCCACGGCGACGTCCTGGGAGGAATTCCTAGCTAGTGGCCGGCGCCGCGCGAAGTCGTTTGCACCCGTTTCTATCGACGCCCAAGAGCCCGCCCTCGTGCTATATACCTCTGGCACCACCGGTAAACCCAAGGGCGCTGTGCTCAGCCATGCCAACCTAGTTTCAAACTTGGTTATGGGCGTGGCCTGGGTCCCGGATCTGGGTAAGGGAGCAAAACCGGAGGTGATGCTGGCCGCGCTGCCGATTTTCCACGCATACGGGCTGACCATGAACATCACGCTGGCGCCTTACACCGGGTCTGAACTGGTGCTGTTGCCGGCACCGGAGATGCCGTTAGTGATGCAGGCGGTCAAGAAGCATCACCCCACGTGGCTGCCAGGTGTCCCGACCTTGTACGAAAAGATCATGGATACCGCCGAGGAAAAGGGCGTATCCCTCAAGGGCATCCGTAATTCCTTCTCCGGCGCCTCCGCCCTACCCGCCGCGACTGTGCGGCGCTGGGAGGACCTGACCGGCGGCGCGATTGTGGAAGGCTACGGCCTGACGGAAACCAGCCCCATCATCTTGGGTAATCCCGTAGGCAAGGGGCGCGAAGGCTACATCGGCGTACCATTCCCCAGCACCGAGGTGCGTATCGCCAACCCGGATAATCCAGCCGAAACGCAGCCTGATGGCGAGGCCGGAGAACTGCTGGCACGCGGACCACAAGTATTCAAGGGCTACTTGAACCGCCCCGATGCCACCGCTGAGTCCTTTGAGGGCGAATGGTTCCGCACCGGCGACATGGCCGTAATGGAATCCGATGGATACGTACGCATCGCATCCCGAATCAAAGAAATGATCATCACCGGCGGATTTAATGTGTACCCTGCCGAGGTAGAAGAAGTTCTGGAACAACACCCAGATATCGAAAAGGCCTGCGTGGTTGGCTTGCCGCGAACCGACGGCAGCGAAACTGTGACGGCGGCCCTAGTCCTGGCCGATGGGGCCAAAGTGGATATGGAAGGCTTCCGCGCCTTCGCCAAGGAGCGCTTGACCAGTTACAAAGTCCCACGGGCGTACTATGCCTTCGACGAGCTCCCCGCGGATCAGATGGGCAAAATTCGCCGGCGTGAGGTGCGAGACCTGGTGCAGAGCCAAGCGGACAAGTAAGCCCCGCGCGGCGGCGGGCGTGCCATAAGCCGCTAGAGGCGGGTGGCAGCAATAGGCGACAGTGGCGGGCAGCAAAAGCAGACACGCAACCGCACCAGCAGCGCCACAGCTTGTGCACCGGACCGCTATGGCACACTAATAACCATGTCATTGAGCCGTACTGATTCCATCGTCGCTGTCATCGTGACCCACAACCGGGTCGAGCTGTTGGAAGCCTCCTTGAAAATGGTCGCTGGGCAGCGCGCGTTGCCTGCTGGGGGCAATGATGGGGAGCAGCGGGGGGCGTCGGGAAGAGAAGAAAACCCCCGCACGCCGCAGCTCCAGCACATTGTGGTTGTAGATAACGGCGCCGATCAACGGGTGAAAGCGCTGGTCGAGGACGTGTGCGGCGAGCGCGGAGTGTACCTGCCGTCGCACACGAACTTAGGCGGCGCAGGTGGTTTCGCATACGGGTTTTTGACCGCCCTGGCGCTGGGCGCGGATGCAATCTGGTGCGCCGACGACGATGGCCGCCCCGCCGATCCCCACGTCCTGGCCACTCTTCAGCAGGTGGCGGAGCGTGAGGGGCTGGATGAAATCTCGCCGGTCGTATGCAACATTGACGATCCGGGCCGCTTGGCGTTTCCACTGCGTCAGGGTTTGGTGTGGCGACGCCGCCTCGATGAACTCGAAGGCGATTTCCTGCCAGGGATCGCGAGCTTGTTCAACGGCGCGCTGATTAGTGCCACCGCGATGGAAGTCATCGGCGTGCCGGACTATCGCCTGTTTATTCGTGGTGACGAGGTGGAGTACCACCGGCGCTTAGTGCGATCCGGGTTGAAGTTCGGCACCTGTTTACGCACGTCGTATGTGCATCCGGATGGGTCTGAGGAGTTCAAACCGATCCTGGGCGGGAAGATGCATACGCAGTACCCGGATAACGAGTTCAAGCGGTTCTTTACCTATCGCAACCGTGGGTACGTGATGAGCCAGCCGGGGATGCGCAAGCTGCTGCCGCAGGAGTATGCGCGATTTGCGTGGTTCTTCCTGGTGCAGAAGCGGGATGTGAAGGGCTTCCGCGAGTGGTTGAAGCTGCACGCGATGGGACGGAGGGAGCAGTTCCGGCGGCCGGGGAAGTAGCGGGGCGCCAAGCGCAGGGGCGCCAAAAACGACCCGGCGAAGCAACAGATCCAACAACAGGGGCAGGACGTTGCAGGCCCCTGAAGTGGTGGGAAGAAGTGGCTGAGCTAAACCGCTGGTCGCTCGCCCGTGACCTCGTCCATTTCTTCCTCACGCACGCGGAAAATAATAAAGCGCTGGATGAGGAAATTCAGGATCGTGGCCGCACCCTGGGCGATGACGAAACTGAATACGCGCACCCAGAATTCGTTGAGGTCAAAGCCCTCCAACCACGGGATGCCAACCTTGTACAGGCCGATCTGCACCAGGTACGTCAACCCATAAGTGATCATGGTGATCACAAAGCGCCGCTTTGATGGGGCGGCATTGAAGGTCCACCGGCGGTTAATGAGGTACGCAGTGAGCGTGCCGAGGATGAAGCCAATGGTCTTCGAGAGGTTATCGGACATCCCGAATGCGAAGCGGAAAAACAGGGTAGATCCCAGGTCCACAATCGCAGAAAATCCACCGACCAAGATGAAGCGGAACAGGGAGGATTCCCAGATTTTCTGGGTAGCGAGACTCTTCCGCTCAGCCGCGGTGAGGTTATCTGCCATTAGGCCTAGCCTTTCTGGTTGGTCTGAGGTTCCCGGTTGCTGGGCGTAGCGTTGCCACCGTGTGCTGGGGTTTCGTTTACTACTTTTCCGCCCGATGCGGCGCTATCGGTTGCGGCGCCGTCTGCCGCAGTCCCGGTCGTCCCAACACCGGTCGTCCCAGCACCAGTCGTCCCAGCATCGGTCGTGTCAGCATCGGTCGTCCCAGCCCCGCCCGATGCAGCCCCGCCCGATGCAGCCCCATGTAATAAGGTTCCGTCAGTGACCCGAGGTTCTATGGTGCGGACGATCTTCTCCGGTTCGCTCTTATTGGAGCCACGGAACGTCCAAAGCTTGTTGAAGAGGAAGTTCGCAGGCACAGCAACCATCACGCCGATGAAGTTGCCCCAATACGAAGGAGTTCGCAATCCCGATGAGGAATCGAAGATGTCGCGCGGCAGCGCCAAGGGAGACTCCACGTTAATCACCAAGGTGGCTACCGCCAGCGTGATCAACAGGCCGAAAACACCCACCGCCATGAATTGCGGCAACTGCTTCCACCACGCACGTTTCTTCGCGTCCTTGAACGTCCAGCGCCGGTTCAGCATGAAGTTCCAAATGTTGGCAATCACGAACGCAATCACACTAAACACGTGGTACCAGCGCATGTGGAACTGCGAACCCAGCAGGTTTACAAACGGATCCTCCACCCCGATGTGCCACGCCCCATCGAACAGCTTGCGTGCCACCACAAACACTGCCTGGTTGACGACAAACCCGCTGGCGCCCACGATGCCGAATTGCAAGAATTGGCCAAACAGTTTGCGCTTGCCCCCGCGCGCAGGTTCGGCGGTACCGGTCTGCGCCGTGGTTCCATGTTCGGCCCCGCTGATCTGCGTTGCGGTCGCGGCAGCATCTTTTTTCATTCCGACGCCACGCTCCTCCACGTTCGCGTCCTCAGTAGTCGGTCGCACTGTTTTCCTTCGCCGGGCTGGGGTTTAGTAATCGAAGTTGGTCGACTGACTAGATTACGCCGGCGCGGTCAGAATCAATAACGGACGCGCCCCAGATTCGAAGAATCGAGTCCTCTAGCTGGGGAATGTTGGATTGAGGCCCACTAATCCAACACGGTTTTGTCACAGTTGAGGAAGAGTGACAGATTCGGGCTTTTTAGCGCTGCAGAATGTAGCGGTACATTTCCAACCGCTCCACGATAGAGCGCCGTGGCACCAAAAGTGCACAGGCCTCATTCGGATCAGCCTCGCCGTTTATCGCACTGTCGGCTGAAGCAGTCGGGCCCCACGAATCCGCGCCCGCCGTGGCCAGGATCTTGATCGTGGGGCGCGCCAACGATTGGATTTCAACGTCCGAGAGATACCCCCGCTCCCCGTAAGCGGACTCCTCCTTGCCGCTAGCTCTGACCGCGTAAATATCTGCCGAACCGCGCGTCCCCGCAGTCGTGGACTCCGCCTTCCCACGAGCCTTCGCAGTCGTGGACTCCGCCTGCCCGCGCGCCTTCGCAGTCTTGGACTCCGCCTTTCGGTACGCCTTCGCAGTCTTAGGCTCCGCCTTCCCACGCTCCTTCGCACGCGCTAGCGCTATCATGAACGACTCACTAGTTTCCGCCACAACGTCTTCGGAGCCCAACGTCGACAGCGCTATGATCCGCGCCCAAGCCGCGGCCCGGGCCTTCGGGGATTTCTCCACAGGCAGATCCGCAAGGTATTCCGCCACCTGCTCATCCACGATCGCCGGGCGATCCAAATCCAGTGCCTGTAGAAGCGGAATAAACTGGAACAACTGATACTTCTTAAGCAACTGCGCCAATTCGGGCTTGAGGTTCGCCAGCACGTTTTCCACCGGATCTTCACCGGCTAACTCCACATTCACGCACTCGATGTCCACGTCCTTCGCGGGGTAGCCCACTTGTTCGGTGGACACTGGGGCGAGTTCCACCCCCTCGGCCTCCTCATCGGGTATAAAGTCCGCCCCCAACAGCAGCGCGTCGGGGTGGTCCGAGGTGGCGTCGGAATCAAAAAAGCCCGCGTAGCTGGGCCATTCGTCAACCGATTCCCCGGCAGCAGGAATGGGCACGCCCCGGGGCACGGAGCTGGCCACGGTGAACGTGAATGCGGCATCCCCGACCTTCAAAACCGCACCCGATCCGACCGCGAGGGCTTCCCCGATCTCCGTGCCAGGGGAATGCGCCGTGCGGGAGTACACTCGCAACACCCCATCCCGGCGCGCCCGCAACGACCAGTTGGTGACCAAAGGCTTGGTGGGCACCAGGGCATCCACGGTGGAGGGCCATTGGAAGCTCACCAAGATGGCTTCGGCCAGCTCGGCCACACTGGCAGTGCTGGTCACGCTGATCAAACGCGAAAAATACCCCACCCCGCGCTGGGCGTATTCAACAACGGCCAACAGATTTTCCTCCGCGCCCCGGACGGCAGCCGAGACTGAGGATTGCGGCAGATGGGACGGCGCATCCGCGACCGTACGCACTCCCGGGAAGGCAACGATGCGCGCAGATTGAGCGGAAGAGCCGGCCGAAAACCGCCTATTCCCCTCTGCCCCATGCACATTCGTTGCAACCATGGCACTTAGCGTAATGGCGCGCCCTTGGGTTCGCTGTGCAACGGATTCGTCTGCCCCAGCCGACGCGCCCGCAGCTTATCGAACGCATTCCATAGGATCAGCCATTCGCGCAGGCCACGGGCGGTGGCGAGGGCATCCCGGACGACTGGGGGAAGCTCTGGGTTGGGGTCCTGGGTCGTGGCGGGTTGGGTCGGGGCGGGTTGGGTGGTGGCGGGCTGGGCGGTGGCAGGTTGGGCAGTGGCGGGTTGGGTGGCATCAGCATCAGCGACTGGAGTCTCGGCCGCATCCCCCTGCCCCGCCGCCGCGATGAACTCTGAGAGTTCAGGCACCTCACCCCAAGCCGGTTGGCGCTTGCCGGGCGACTCCTGCGCGAAATCCTTCCGCGCCTGCTCAAACTCTTGATGGGTTGCGGCCGTGGTGGCGTCGGTATCAATCAACAAAACATCCTGGCCCAGCAACTTCTGGAACGGCGCCCGCGGTGTGCCCGGCGCCAGCAGCACCGGAAAACGCAGCAGCGTGCGCAGCATCGCCAGAGGATCCTGGCGGTCCGCAATCCACTCCGCCTGCGCCGCAAAACCCGTGATCCCCTCCGGCGTGACCACCCAAGCACCCGAAAAATCGCCGCGCTGCACGGCCGGGTCGGTCTCCACCTGCCACACGGCCACGGTGGCGTGCGCGAGGTCCAACTGTCCTCCACCACTGGTTTCCTTTTCACCCGACGCCGCCACGACCATTATCGGGTCATACCTCGGCCCATTGGGCGCTGGTGCCTCCACTGATTCGGACTGCGTGTAGTCCGCGGCATCAGCGGTAGCCTCGGCGGAGGTGGCTGGAGTGTCAGTGGCTGGAGTGCCTGCCGTGTCAGTGGTTTCGGCCTTGGTTTCCCGTGAATCTGCCTGTTGTTGGGACATGCCTGCCATCGTAGTCAGTGGGTCAGACAGAGTGACGGCCCGCAGGCTATCGTTGATTAACATTTCATACAGCACCTCAGGCAGCATCTTGTCGATACCAGGAAGCAGCGGGCCCGCAGACTATCGTTGATTGACATGGCGATCTTCGACATTTTCTCCAAGAAACAGCGCAGCCAGGAAGAACAAGACCAACGCGCCGAGCCCGTACAAGTGGGCGGGGTGGGACAGAACTCCTCGTACGAAGCCTCCCACCGCACTACCTTGCCGCTTAACGAATTCATGACCCGCCTGATGGCGCAGGAACTCCCAATTCTTGATAGCACCAGCCGCCAGCGCGTCAACGATATTCTGCGGGAATACAACGGGCCGGAAATCACCAGCGTGGAGGAGCTTCCCGGGGAAATCCGCGACATTATGGAGCTGTACTAGCCCCCCCGATCAGCTGTACTGGGCCGCCGGGTCAGCTGTACTAGGCCTCCAGATCAGCTGTCCACGGGTTCGGGCCCCGGCTCGCCTCCCCCGCGATGTCCGGCCCGCCTACTAAAGTGGAAACCATGACTTTGCAGACCAGCACGAAGACCCTCACCGGTTGGGGGCGCACCGCGCCTTCCACCGCGGAAGTTCTATCCACCCCGGATATCGACGTGATTGCCAAAGCGGTCGCGCAAGTCGCGGATTCAAACGCGGATAAGCCTTCCCACCTGCAACGTGGTGTGATCGCGCGTGGCATGGGCC
The DNA here is from genome assembly GCF_030408435.1 of Corynebacterium auriscanis. NCBI lineage: Bacteria > Bacillati > Actinomycetota > Actinomycetes > Mycobacteriales > Corynebacteriaceae > Corynebacterium > Corynebacterium auriscanis. The sequence continues at coordinate 2,520,846 of NZ_CP047046.1, forward strand.
GCAGCTATGGCGATCCCGCGATGAACGGTGGCGGTCTTGTCATCGACATGCAGGCCCTCAATAAGATCCACAACATTGACCCAGACACAGCCGTGGTCGATGTCGATGCGGGCGTCACCCTAGACCAGTTGATGAAGGCCGCGCTGCCCTACGGCTTATGGGTTCCCGTGTTGCCAGGTACGCGCCAAGTGACGATCGGTGGTGCGATTGGGCCGGATATTCACGGCAAAAACCACCACTCCGCGGGTTCTTTCGGCAACCACGTAAAGTCCATGGAGCTGCTGGTTGCCGACGGTCGCGTGCTTCACCTCGAGCCCGAGGGCACCCCAGATGATCCCAATGGTGAGCTGTTCTGGGCCACCGTGGGCGGCATGGGCCTGACCGGCATCGTCCTGCGCGCGCAGATCAACATGACGCGCACAGAGACCGCGTACTTCATCGCCGATGGCGATATGACCCACACGTTGGACGAGACCATCGAATTTCACTCCGATGGGTCCGAGCACAATTACACATACTCCTCCGCGTGGTTCGATGCGATTTCCCCTGCGCCGAAGCTCGGCCGTGCCGCGATTTCCCGCGGTTCCCTGGCCACGCTGGATCAGCTGAAGGAACTGTCCCCCAAGCTGGCGAAAAACCCCCTGAAGTTCAATGCACCGCAGTTGATGACGGTGCCGGACATCTTCCCGAACTTCACCATGAACAAACTGTCGATGGTTGCGATTGGCGAACTGTGGTGGTTGAAGTCCGGTGAATACCGCAACCAGGTGCAAAACCTCACCCAGTTCTACCAACCACTCGATTTGATCGGTGAATGGAACCGTGGCTACGGATCCAAGGGCTTCTTGCAGTACCAGTTCGTGGTTCCTACCGAGGCTGTGGAGCCGTTCAAACAGATCATCCGCGATATTCAAAAGTCGGGTCACTACTCTGCACTGAACGTGTTCAAGCTGTTCGGCGAAGGAAACCGCGCGCCGCTGAGCTACCCGATGCCGGGTTGGAACGTGTGTGTGGACTTCCCCATTAAGCCGGGGTTGGGCAATTTCTTGGATGACTTGGACCGCCGCGTGATGGAATTCGGTGGCCGGTTGTACTTGGCAAAGGAATCCCGCACGTCCGCGGAGAACTTCCACAAGATGTACCCGGGCCTGCCCGGTTGGTTGGAAACCCGTCGCAACATCGACCCCACCGGTGTGTTCGCCTCCGATATGTCGCGCCGCTTAGAGCTCTAGGGCGCTGGGGCTCTTAGAGCTTTTTCGCACGCACGTATTCAATACTCGAATTTCTTTCGCACGCTCGTAATTAAATCTCAAAGGAGAACTTCAACCATGATCGACGCAGTGGGCAAACCCCAAAGCATCCTGCTACTCGGCGGCGCCTCGGATATGGGCCTAGCCGTTGTCGAGGAATTCCTCACCCGCGGTTCCGCCCGCGTCGTGCTCGCCGCCCGTGGTGGCGAAGACCTCGCCCAAGCTAAACAGCGCATGAACACCGCCGGCGCCTCCGAGGTCACCACGGTAGAGTTCGATGCCCTCGACTTCGACTCCCACCCCGCCGTGTTCGACAAGATCTGGGCCGATGGCGACATCGACATCGCCATCGTGGCATTCGGCCTGCTGGGTGATAACGAGCAGCAGTGGCAGAACCAAAAGTTGGCTGTGCAGGCCGTGCAGGTCAACTACACCGGTGCCGTCAGCGTGGGCGTGCTGCTTGCCGAGCACATGAAGAAGCAAGGCCACGGCCAAATCGTGGCGTTCTCCTCCGTCGCGGGTGAGATGGTTCGCCGCTCCAACTTCGTCTACGGCTCCGCGAAGGCCGGGCTGGATGGCTTCTACCGCATGCTGGGCGAGGCCCTTCGCGATACCGGCGTGCGAGTTCTGACCGTGCGGCCGGGTCAGGCCCGTACCAACATGACCAAGGATTTGGACGACGCCCCGCTGACCGTGGACAAGGAAGTCGTCGCACGCGCGATTGCCAAAGGAGTGGACAACCGCAAGACGGTCATCTGGGTTCACCCACTATTCCGCCCGATCATGCTGGTACTCAAGCACCTGCCACTGCCGATCTTGCGCAAGCTGCCGATCTAACCCGCCCGCGCTGGCGCGGATTACCCGTTCGTATCGGGCTGGCGCGGATCCCCGAGCACGCGCAGCTCGGCCACGCGCAGCAACTCATCCAACCCGTACAATCATGCTGGCGCGGATCCCCAGGCACGCGCAGCTCGGCCACGCACAGTAGCTGATGCGCGCGGTGCCCAGTGCACACAACTTCTTAGCCCACTCACGCTGACCCGCAGTTTCTTTCCCAACTGCAGGTTTTCGCGACCTTGGGGGAAACTGTCCGGAACCGTATCAGAACTTCACTAGCGCCCCATAGGGTATTCGGAAAGTGCTGGACGGGGTGGCGTCGTAAAGAAAAGGCGACTTAATGTAGCCAAACGTTGTTCAACAGGACAACGACGAGCCGCACTCACGAAGAAAGGTTTTGAAAAGCATGAAGATCCGTCACACTGTCGCCACCGCAGTAATCGCGGGCCTGTCCGCCGCCAGCCTGACCGGGGTAGCCACCGCAGCTCCAACGCCGGCCCCGGCCGCGCAAAATGCGCCAGCCACCGCCGACGAACCGGCTGCAACGACCGATGCTGAAGAGCCAGGAAAGGAAGAGCCAGGAAAGACCGAGAAACCCGGCGAAACGAAGAAGCCCGGCGAGCCGAACGAGGTTGTGGGCTCCATCGCGGATTTGCTGGCGTACCTCCCCGGTTTGCTGCCAGGCGATAGTGAGGCGGCGGGCTCCGCTGAGGGTGCAGAGCTGCCCCAAGATCTCGAGCAGTTGGCGGGTTCGGCATCGGAGCTGCTGAGTTCGGGCAATACCACCACCACGACCGAGCCTTCCACGGGTGAGGGTGAGGCCGATGCTGGGGACGCGACCGGACAAGCCGAGAAGCCCGATGCTGCGACGAGCACCGCTCCAAGTGAGGACGCGGATCAAGATTCTGCGCTAGGTACGGACGGCGCCGACAAGCCTGAAGGAGCTGAGCGCGCGGGTGCCCAAGGCGCAGCGAACGGCGGCGGCGCGGCAGGCGCGGCGAACGGCGAGGGCGTCGAGGATGCTGACAAGGTCACAGTTCCCGCAGCTGATACCAAGCCTGTCTCGGGGGACGCCAAGGCTGCCGCCGAACGCGTGATTGAGGAGCAGGAGACGAAGGCCGGGCACGACCTGGTAGAAGTGAACTTTGTGGATGATAAGACCGCTTTCATCTCCTTGGCCGAGTCCTTCGACCAGCAGGCAGATGCGGATGCTCTCAAGGAAATCGCGCAAGCACTGCACGATAACGGCTTCACCGTCACCGCGGAGCGCAGCGCCAAGTAGTGCAAGGTGTGATGCTGGCACCAAGCAACTTATCCGCCCGAAGGAGGGGCGAGGCCGGGGGATGAAGGTGGGGTGGAAGTGGGAGTGGGGTGGGCTGAAGGTCGTCCAGGCGCGAAAAGCAGAATGAAACGACCAAAACACGCGCCGCCCCCGCCTCAAGGTCAGCGAAGCAGAACGAAACGACTGAAACACCCGCCACAACGCGCATCTCATTCTGCTTCGCGAACACGTGCTGAATAAGCAGAACGAAACACACCCCGAAACGCGCATCTCATTCTGCTTCGCCAACACATGCCCAATGAGCAGAACGAGAACGATCAGAAAGGGCGCAGGCGGAGAAGGGAGCAGGCCTGCGACAAATAACGAGGAAGAACCTAGCCGGGGAAAGGGCCAGGCCCGCAGCTAATAACGAGGGAGAGTCGGGGCCCCCGGGATATGGGCAAGGGCACACCGCGACCACGGCCCGTGGGGGGGAGGATTGGCGAAGCCAGGCTGCCCCAGGCCTAGCGGTTAAGCTGCCCCGGGCCTAGTAGCTCAAATGCCCCAGGCCTAGCGGTTAAACTGGTTGAAAAGGCCCACAACCAGGGCGATCAAACCGCTCAACCCCAGGCCGCCCAGGATCCAGGCCAGCAAGGTCTTGTTGTCGACCTTTGAGGAGCCCTGGGAATCCGAACCCTGTGAGCCCTCGCCCAAGGAATCCGAACCCGGCGCGCCCGACAAATCGGATCCTCCGGGTTGAGGCGCGGGTGGGGTGGTTTCCTCGATCACAATATCCACCGCAGAAACCGCCACCGTGGTCTTGCCCGATTGGGAAGGCAGCACCTGGATATCGTCGTCTTCTACACCGGAGTAGACTGCGTAAACTTCTTGATCTCCCGCGCCACTGAAGGTGTGCGTAATAGTCGCCTGAATCTTGCCATCGACTGCTTGCGCCGGAGCGACTCCCACCAAGCGGCCTGCCACGAAGAAGGAAACCGTTCCACGATCCAACGCGCCTGCCGGGGCATCTTCAGCGTTAATTGTCGCAGTGAGCTTCGCTTCCTTACCGTGTTCCGCGGTGGGGTTGACCACGAGGTCGACTTCGGTGGCGAACTGGCTCTTATCAGCGACCTTGATGTCCACAGCGGCGGATTCGGAACCCGCATATTGAACGCTATCAACATCCTCACCGTAGAAATGCGCCGTGACCTTGTTCTCACCGGGTGCGAGCTTCGTCTCCAGCGTTGCTACACCCTTTTCATCCGTTACAACCGGTTCACCATGATCCAATCCATTGACCCGGAATTGAATCTTCTGCCCGGCGAGGGGCGTTTTGTCCTCACCAAACGTTAGCGTGGATGTGAGCTTTGCTACCTCACCGTGTGCGAGCTCCGTAGCTGAGGCTTCCAACGTGGTCTGGGTCTGTTGCTGCCCATTAACATCCACGGTTACCGGCGCCGACTCGGATTCCAAGTAGCGCTTCGCCACGGATTCATCGATGACCTCAGAGAACTTCGCGGTATACGAATAGCTCTTGCCGGTGGCTTCCTCCGCAGACACCTTATCCACGAAGCTAGCCCGGCCATTCTTTACGGCCACTGGCTTTCCGATTGCCTCGCCATCGCGATAGAACTGTACGGCGCCGCTGGCTGGCAGCGCAGAACTATCCGTAGCATCAACGGAGGCATTCAGAACCACCGGAAGGTGTGCATCCTCAACCGCCGCAACCCAGGTGGTCAACGTGGTCGCCGTAGCAACGTCCGTGAGTGGTATGGGGTTCACGGTCACCCGCATTGTCTCGGAATCTGAGGAAGGCAGAATGCGAGAATCCACGCCCTTAAAGCGGGCGGTGACGTTGTACTTCTTCGGCTCGCGATCATCCAATTGCGGGAACGTGTGGGTAAGAACCGCTAGACCGGATTCATCGGGATTAACCTCCCCGATTGACTTCCCATCGACGAAGAATTCCACCTTGCCCTGGGACAGCAATTGGCTGTTCCCAGCGGTGGTGGTCACCTGTGCCTGCAACTTCGTATCAGTTTCGCCGGTAATGATATCCAATTCGGTCTTTGAAAGAGCGATATTAGACGATCCAACCACCCGCGTGGTGGTCAGCTTCCCGGCCTCAGGGTTGGTGGGTACGCACCAGTAATCGTCGTCAGCAATGCTATCGTCCTGGGCGAAAGAGAAGGAGTTGTTGATCCCGCCACGTTCTGCCGGCGCACCTGCTCCACGCAGCCCAACAGACAATTCCTGCCCAGCCACATTGGTCGCAACTAGCTTTAGGGTCAGCGAAGGAAGCGTGAACTTGGACTTTGCCTTGATGCGCAACCCAGCCGCGGGGCTATTGATAGCGGCATTCGGTCCATTATTTACGGTGTGACCGCCATCCACACGGACGATGTGACCATTGGGATCCGGATTTCCTTCTTCATCGATCACCGTTGCAACCGGAGCTGCAGCGCCAGGCATCAACCCGGTAGCCGCGCCCAGGGTGGCACTGGCGACCTTTACACCCTCTGGCACAACAATGTCGTACTTCAATCGACCGATATCCGAAGCGCCGAAGAACGCTACCGAATTGTCTTTCAAGCTCATCTGACTAGGGGCAATTGTCACTTCGAACTGTCCGTTTGGTGCGGCCTGCTCGGGGTAGGTCACCTTGAAATCATTGGGCGTGAACTGCAGGACCGAATCACTGAGGGTTTTCGGACTCGGGCCGATAACACGGGTGTACTCAGTACCCACACAATCGTGGGTAACGGCAATGGTCTTGTTCTGCACCTTCGTGTCCTGCGCCTGCGCCACACCCATGGTGGAAGCCGTGACGGAGAGACACACAACAACAGCTAGGGAGTTACGCCGGTACGCAGGCGTGTTCTTTTTAACTCGCATGGGAATTCTGTCCTTTTCAGTGATGATGGATATGTGGAGGATGTAACTACTTAGCTCTTTGCTGCCCCGCCACCGGCGAATAGCTTCTTAAAGAAGTTGGCCAAGAAGTCGATGATTTGTTGGAAGAATCCCTTGGCGGATCCCGTAGAAGAACCTGTCCCGTCATTGGGCGACGGCATGCTGCTGCTCGAACCGGGCTTTGGTTCCACGTGCACATCGCCGTCTGGGTTTGGCCCCTGCGACTCCCCCACCACCGTGAACTGCTTCTCTGCCTCACTGAGCTTGGTGCCCTCGGAATCAAACAGGGTTGCTACCAAGATCTTGGTTGGCTCTTTCGCGCTGTTCCACGTCACATTCATATCCGCCACACCATGCACCACGGGAATCCGAACGGGCTGGCCGTCCTTCTCCACCTTGCTGCCGTTACTGGTCAGCTCTAGGTAACCGTTGATTCGCTTCATATCTGCATCGGCATTCTCTGGGCGAGCTTCAAAACGCACCGGAAGAGCCTCACCAGCTTTCACTTCCTGCGTAGCAGACGTCAGCTCAGAATTGATGGCACCCACATCGGCATTAGCTACCACGGTCACGGGGTGCGTAGCGCGGGCGGAAACCTTGCTTTCCCCCTCGCGGATGAACTCGGCTCGAATGGTGGACTGGCCCATCAAATCCGCTGGGATATCGATCGTGGCACGCGCCTTCCCCTCTTCAACGGCGATATCGCGGGCCACAAGGGCGTCGCCAACAAAAATGCGAACCTTGCCGTTGGCTGCTGGGATAACGGTGAAATCGTACGAGTACTGCGCCCCCGCATAAACGTTAGCCTCACCTGTGAGAGTGGCCTGGGCGGTGGACGATGCGGCGACGACGGTGACGGTCATCTGCTCCTCCGCCCGCGTTTGCTCAGAATCTGCGGCAGGCACGTAGGTGGCCTTTAAGGTGATATCGCCCGTACGCGTGAAAACATGTTCGACCTTCGCAACCCCATCGGTTACCGGGGCGGTCTTGCGCTGGCCATCAACGATGAAGTGGACCACACCCTTCGTGTCGGTGGTGTTCGGGGCAGGGGTCACGGTCGCCGTCAGCTCCCGCTTGTCCCCAACCTTAATCCCGTCCAATTGGCCGTTGATCGTCAGTCCGGTGCGGTCTGCAGCTTCCACCTGAATCTTAGTTTCAGCTGGTGGGGCGGTTGTTGGACTATTACTCGACGCCTCCAGGGCGGCCTTGATCGTTACCTCCCCTGGGGTGGAAAACGTGAATCGGGCGCGGGCCTGGCCACCGTCCGTGACGGGGATGCGACGCTCTTGACCATCACTCGTAGTGATAGCGACCTGTCCCTTGGCCCCAGCGGGGGTGTTCACCGCGACCTCAACCGCTTTCTGCGCGGTGGCAATTTGCGGGGCAGTTATTTCCAGCTTGCCTTGCAGCTGAACTGGGGTAACCGTGAGTTCCGCCTGCGAAGAGGCGAATTCCTTCGGCACAGCAGGTTCGAAAACGGCTGTGACTGGGGTGTCCTTGGCCTCGTCGAAGGTGAGGTTGGCGGTGGCCTGTCCGGTCTGCGGATCCACATCCGCGACCACGCTGTTGGTACCAGCCGTGAAGCGGACTTTACCCGCTGCACCTGGGGTGACCTTCGCCGTGAAAGCTGCGGGTCGGCCGACCAGAATCTGCTCTGGTTGGGTGAGCTCAGTTTGAGTTGGAGTTGCCGGTATTGCGGCCACGTTGATGGTCAGCAAGTTGTCAGCATCCCCCGCGGGCACGCAGCCAGCGGATGCCCACGCAGTTCCTATTAGTGGGGCATTCGCGGTGGCCAGCACGGTGATGGCATCTGCCGGGTTACCCAGGGTCGCGGCTGCGCCCTTGGTACGCAGGCCAACCGTGGCTGTACCAGGGGCCGTTGCTTTGAAACGCAGTGTGACCTCGGGGAACTGCAGATCGATCGATTTCTTGTTTCGCAGGTCCATTCCTAGGCCCGCGTGGGAATTGGTGGCGCTGTTGGGGCCATTTCCCGTGGTGTTATGCCCGGCATCTGTGAAGCGGAGGATGGTTCCCTGTGGGTCCTCCTTGCCTTGTTCATTGACGGTGATGATCTTGGCGCCGTCAATAGGCAGATTGCCGCCCTTGAGGTCGAAGCTTTCCAGTTGCAGATTGGTTGGACGAACGAGGTCCATCTTTAACCTCGAGGCCTGCTGCAGGCTTACTCCGCTAGGCAGGGAGCTCATGTCGATACTGATGGGGTCGATCTTCACCTTGACCTCGAAGGCTTCCCCTTCTTTAACGTCTTGGGGAGAGGTGATTGCGACCTTAACCGGGTCCGTCAATGCAATTTCTTGTGCCCCCACGAGCGGCAAGTCACTGGTCTTGCATTTTGCCGTGATGGTCTTGTTCGTTGTTTGTGCTTCTTGGGCGACAGTTGAGGGGACAACGGTCATTGCGGTAGCGGAGCCAAGAGCTACCGCAATCGCCAGAGCGGGACGCAGGGACCCACGATGAATTTTAGATGTGAGCGAAGGCATCTCGAGTCTTTCTAGGAAGGGAGATCTGTGGAGAATTCAGAGGTACGAACTGCCTTGGGAACCCTAGAGATTTTCCAGCAGAAGGTTAGGATTTGGATCTGAAAGTACCTGCGGAAGTTCGTTGCATTGTTTGCCTCATTCTGCGACACCGCGGGGACGGAGTATATTGGATTTCCGTTTGTTGAATGTAGCTTTTTACAATGCTGAAACATAGAGTAAACCATTAGCGCGCGTGGTGCCGGGCAAGCGAGAATAGTTTGTAAACCAGCAGAAAAACCGGGCATTTTTCCTACAGAGCGAGACGCTAGAACGCTGAACCTACCCCCTGAGGCCACACCCGAATCAAAAGGTTTACCTATGGGGTTTGTGGCCGCTGAAGGCGCGCATTAATGGCTTCGCGCGGGGCGGTCACGTCCTGGGCGGCTACGCCAGATGGTTCAGCACCCTAGGAGCTCACGCCCCAGGACAGTCACGCCAGGTGATTCAGCACCCCAAGGCAATCTCGCCAGGTGATTCACGCAAGGCACTCGACCATTTCCCCTGGACTTCCATACTGTTCCTCCCCAAACGAGCCACCACCCCCCCTCAATGCCAGCGAAGCAGAACGAAACGACCAAAACACACACCGAAACGCGCATCTCACTCTGCTTCGCGAACGCATGCCGAATAAGCAGAACAAAACACACCCCAACCGCGCATCTCATTCTGCAACATCGACATGCACACTTCCCCAAGGCCACCTCATGCACCCCCATGTGCGAAAAGCAGAATGAAACGACCAAAACACACCCCGAAACGCGCATCTCATTCTGCCTCGCGAACACATGCCGAATAAGCAGAACGAAACACACGCCGAAACGCGCATCTCACTCTGCTTCACGAACACATGCCGAATAAGCAGAACGAAACACACGCCGAAACGCGCATCTCACTCTGCTTCACGAACACATGCCGAATAAGCAGAACGAAACACACCCCAACCGCACATCTCATTCTGCAACATCGACATGCACACCTCCCCAAGGCCACCCCAGTCGCCCCCATGCGCGAAAAGCAGAATGAAACGACCAAAACACCCGCCACAACACACCGTCACAGAACCGGCCCGCCGCGGCAGATCATCACAGTACGGCCCGCCCCAGCGCAAGATCGAGGTGCACGGAAGCGCCGGAACCAGGAGCAAGAAGTGGAGCAAACGAAGTGATGGAAAAGTGGCCCCAAGTGGACTTCACGTACAGATGAAACCGTTGATCTAAAAAGAAAAGGAGGCCCGCCTCCGGCGGGCTCCTGTTCCACGGCGCGGCGTGAAGCCGCGCCGGAGGAGTCAGCGCCCAGTCCGGTGCGAAGTGGAGGCCGATTCCGGGCCCCACTGCGCAGGGGTTTAAAAGGAGTCCGGAATCCAAGAAAAAGAGCGTTGCCACGAAGGATCCTGGTGCAACGGTGGTGCCACACCACCCAACCCCGGCCAAACCAGAACAGTGTGGCGCCCCGCCGCGTCACCCCGCTATTCCAACCCGTAACCCAGCCACACCCAACCGCTCAGCCACACAGCCACACCGCCCCGCCGCGTCACCCCGCTATTCCGCCCCGTGACTAACCGTGTGCGGCTCATGGTGCCGCACATCAATCCGCACTATCAACGTGAAAACGAACAGCACAACGGAAGCCACCGCGGCCACCATAAACGCAATATGGATGCCACTTTCCAGCACGTCCGCGGCGGGCTTCCCCGGATCAGACTTCGCCGCCACGCCCGCCCCCACAGTCATCAGCGCAATGAAAACCGCGGTACCCGCACCGCCCGCCACCTGCTGCAACGTGTTGAGGATGGCCTGCCCGTGCGAGGCGATCTCGTCACGCACAGCCGCCAGCGCATTAGACATCAGCGGTGTGAACAGCAGCGCCAGCCCCAAGTGCAGCACCAGAGACAGGACAATCAGCTGCACTTGGTAGCTCAGATGGTCATCGCTGATCCACCCGAACAACGCATGCGTTTGCCGGAACAGCGCCAGCCCCAGCAGGGAAACCGCCAACAGGAAAGACCCCGGAATGATGAGCGGCCGAGCCCCCTTCGAATCGTATAACCGCCCCACCATGGGGCCCATCAACCCCATCAACAAGCCGCCCGGCAAAGTCACCAAACCGGTCGCGACCTGGGACAATCCTAGGACCTGCTGCGCGAAGATCGGCATGAGGATAATGAAACCAAAAAGCATGAAGAAGCTGAACAACATCATCGTCATGCTCAGCGTGTACTCCCGCACACCCAGCGGTTCCAGATTAAGAAGCGGTTCCCGGGACGATTCCTGGTTGCGGAATTCGCGGCCGAGGAGCGCTTGGCGTCGGAAAAAGAAAAACAGCCCCACCAAACCCAACAGCAACCAAAGCAACCGGCCGACCGGCAGCCCCTCCGCGAGCTGGGAAAACCCCGCCAATCCATACAACGTGGCCGAAAAGCCCAGCGCCGCCAACAGAACCGACGGCACATCCAGGTAGGGCTTGGTTGGCTCTTCGAAGTTTTTCACCAAAGCCACACCGACGCCCAGCGCCACCAGCACCAACGGAATCATGAGGCCGAAGATCCACCGCCAGCTAAGTGTTTGCAAAACGATACCCGAGAAGGTGGGACCCAATGCCGGGGCCACCGCGATGACGACGGTGACGTAGCCGAGGACGGAACCGCGACGTTCGACGGGGATGAGGCGCATGATGGTTGTCATCAATAACGGGATGACCAGAGCAGTTCCCGTGGCCTGAATGATGCGGGCCACAAGAAGGATGGGGAAGATCGGCGCAAATGTGGCTAGGACCGTGCCCGCCAGAAACGCGACGAGCGCGGCAATGTAGATGGCGCGCAACGTGAAGCGCTGCATGATGTAGCCCGTCATGGGGATGACGGTGGCCATGGTCAACATAAATGACGAGGTCAACCACTGCGCGGTGTCAGCGCTGACCTCGAAGGTGCTCATGAGCGCAGGCAGTGCGACCGCCAAGGTGGTCTCGTTGAGAATGACCACGAAAGCAGCGGCGACCAGCACGCCGATGAGGAGCGTGGAGTTAGTTTTCGGGGCGGTAGTCATTTGCTAAGCCGTTCAATTGGAAAAGAAACGAGGAAAGAAAACAAGGATAGCTTAGCTATGGATGCAACCCTAATACTGGAAGTGTCGCCAACGCGGTGCCTCGCACCCTGCCCCAAGGCTGTCCTAGCTGTGACCAGCCCGTGCCACTGGTCTTCGTGCAACACCACGGGCGTTCGACTCCCTTGCCAGTAGCCGCCCTGGGCCTAATCGCCGGCGGCCCCCGCGCCACGGGCATGCCATTCCCCGGTTTGTGTCCGTCCTGGGCCTAGTCACCAGCGGCCCCCGCGCCACGGGCATGCCATTCCCCGGTTCGCGTCCGACCTACGCCTAGTCGCCAGCGGCCTGTTCTTTGCCGTCCCGCCCCTCAGTGAGTTCGTTGTTCCCACCCGCGCTCAACTGCCGGTTCGCAGAATCCTTCGTGTCAGACTTGCCAGCGCCCAGCTCCGCACGAATCTGATCAAGGCGCGAGGTTGCCTTCATGTCGTGGCCAGCTGCGGAGATTTCCTGCATCCGCCCCTGAACAGAACCTTCAACAAGCTCCTGAGATCCCAGGGCATTGGCGTACCGCTGTTCGATCTTCTCGCGCACACCATCGAGCGTTGGAACGCTGTCATCAGCTTGGATCCCCTGCATCTCTTGCATAGAGCGAGACGTCATTTCCTGCATCTTCGCCTGATCCGCCTGGCTACGCAGCTGGTTGATCTGGGCGAGCTGCTCTTCCAAGCGCGCAGCGGATTGTTTCTGCTGCTGTTCTGCCTGCTTCGCGGCTTCCACGGCACCCGCATGCAGCTGCTTGGTCTCCTCGAACTGCTGCTCCACGGAAACCAGCTGGGAAGCGAAAACCTCCGCGGTATTATTCAACTCCTGCGCTTTAGCCTGATTGCCCTCACCCGCAGCCTTATCCGCCTGCTGCAGAGCCATACGCGCGTTATCCTGCAACTTCGCAATATCTTGCTGCAGGCGATGAAGCTTCATCTCCAGCTGGTTGCGGTTACCAATGACGGCGGCTGCCCGCTCAGTGATCTCCTGATGTTGCCGCTTAGAAGCCTCCGTGGCCTGCTGAATCTGCACATGAGGATCCGCGTTTTCTTCAATCTTTGTATCCATCGATTGCATCAGATACTTCCAACCTTTGGAAAACGGATTAGCCATGAGGATCACTCCCAGTAGTTGTGCGGTCAATTCGACGGTGTTTGGGTTTCGTTCTGGCCATATTGTGTTATCCCCACGCCCGATAAATAGGGCATGAGGGCACCAATTGTCTCGGGGCCAAACACTACTGACGTCTATGGTACGGCGATTGCCGCCGTCGTGCGCTACAGACCTGCCTTTCCCATCCGGCGTACAGTCGGAGGCTATGGACGTTGCTTGCTATACCGCGCCCGCTGCTGGCGCACCCATGGAAAAAGGAACCATCACCCGGCGCGACCTGCGCGCAGACGATTGCCTGCTGGAAATTCGCTGGGCGGGAATCTGCCACAGCGATATCCATACCGTTAACGGCGATTGGCCCCATGAGAACTTCCCCATGACCCCCGGCCACGAGATCATCGGAACTATCCGCGAGGTGGGTCCTGCGGTGACCAAATTCAGTGTTGGCGATGTTGTTGGCATCGGCTGCATTGTCGATTCCTGCGGCGACTGTTCCGCGTGCAACGAAGGCGATGAAAACTACTGTGAGAATGGTTCCACCGGAACCTACAACGGTGTCGATCGCCATGATGGCTCGATCACCCAGGGTGGCTACTCCACTCACATTGTGTGTCGCGAGGACTTCCTGATTAAGATCCCGGCGGCCTTCGCGGACCTCGACGATCCCGCTGCAGCGGCTGCCACCCCACTATTGTGCGCTGGCATTACCACGTACTCCCCACTGAAGCACTGGGGTGTGGGCCCTGGCCAACGCGTTGGTGTGGTTGGAATGGGTGGATTGGGCCACGTGGCCGTAAAGATCGCCAAGGCCATGGGCGCCGAGGTCACTGTATTTAGCCACTCCCTATCCAAACAGGCAGATGGCAAGAAATTCGGCGCCTCCGATTATGTAGCTACTGCGGAGGAGGATTTCTACAAGCCCCACCGCAACAGCCTAGATCTCATCATCAATACGGTCTCCGCTCCGATGCCCGTCGAACCCTTTATGCAAATGCTCCGCCGCAACGGCACGATGGTGATGTTGGGCCTTCCCCCGGAAAAGATGCAGCTTGGCGCAGGCCAACTTATCGGTGGCCGCAAGTCCCTAGCCGGTTCAATGATCGGCGGCATCGCCGAAACCCAAGAGATGATGGATTTCTGCGCCGAGCACGGCATTACGGCCGAGGCCGAATTGATCGCTGCCGACCAGATTAACGAAGCCTATGAGCGCGTGTTGGCGTCGGATGTCCGCTACCGCTTCGTGATCGACGCGAAAACCTTTTAACCCTGCCCACCCCTGCCGGGCCACCGACCCCGCCCTGGCAAAACCCAAAGCCCACAAGCGAAACCCCGCTGCCAAACACAGCAGCGGGATTCTCTTTCGGCCAAACTAGCCCACTAGGCCAAGCTAGCCCTGCTCGTTCTGAGCCTCTACCTGCTTGCGGACCTCATCCATATCCAGCTGCTTCGCCTGGGAGATGAGGTCATTAAGCGCCTCGCCAGGCAGCAAGCCGGATTCACGCGCCAGCAGAATACCGTCGCGGAAAACCATCAGGGTTGGAATGGACTGGATCTGAAGAGCTGCGGAAAGCTCCTGGTTGGCCTCGGTATCAATCTTGCCGAACACGGCATCCGGGTTCTGTTCGGATGCATCCTCGAAGATTGGGCTAAAACGCTTACAAGGGCCACACCAATCTGCCCAGAAATCCAGTAGCACGATGCCATCCTGAGAAACGGTGTCCTGGAAGTTCTCGCCGGTAACCTCAATCGTTGCCATAGTTAAAGGCTCCTTTCGTTGTCGATTCACTAGTTTTTTGCTCTAGTAGACCCAACGATACGCAAGAGCCGGTTTATTCCCCACGAATCGTTTACTGTTTTTCTATGACTACTTCTTCTTCTCCTTCTTCTTCCCAGTTCGACGCCAACACGAACCCCTCCCCCGTCTTCCGCATGTATAAAAAGCTTTCCAAGAAGCCGGGTGGCAAGGCGCTGTTTTCGGCCGCGGTTTCCCTGAAAGCCCCCTACTTCTCCACGGTATTGCCTCGCCTGCAGGAAATGCGCCCC
Source organism: Corynebacterium auriscanis (assembly GCF_030408435.1). Taxonomy (NCBI): domain Bacteria; kingdom Bacillati; phylum Actinomycetota; class Actinomycetes; order Mycobacteriales; family Corynebacteriaceae; genus Corynebacterium; species Corynebacterium auriscanis. The sequence continues at coordinate 2,535,880 of NZ_CP047046.1, forward strand.
GGATACTCCGAGGTCAAAGTGCCAAAGTGGTGGTTGGTCAACAACCACATCAAGACCTTCCATGCCATCGCGGCATGCAACGCGGCCGAGTTCGCCATGGGCATGCTGGCGGAGGCCTCCTTGCCGAACACCCACCGCTGGCTGCCCAAGGGCATGCGCACGGAATACCGCACGAAGTCCAAGGGTGGGCTCACCGCTCGCGCCAGCGCCGACCTCCCCGATTTCTCCCAGATCACGCGGGAATCTGGTGGCCAGACGCTCACGGTGACTATTCACTTTGAGGATGCTGCCGGCAACGAACCTGTATACGCGGAGATCGACATTTGGGTGACCGCGAAAAAGTAGAACCAAGGCGCCCTAGGGCGACATGATCAGCAACGCTGCCACGTAGCCCAAAAGAGCGGCCACGATGCTGGCGGCGGTCATCACCACCAGTTGTCGCATGCCCACCCAGCGCGAGGGTCCAGAGGTTGGGTGATTGAGGTTCGGCGTGGCGTCGATTAAAGAGCGAAAGCGCGGGGGCAGCGCCTCGACTATCGCAGTTGAGAAAGTAGTGAACCCACCGCAGAAGCCCGTGCCCCAAAAGGTGATCAGCAAAGCGACGGTTGAGTTGTAGCTACTGGCTTTGGGTAGCGATTCACCCTGACTGGCCAAGGGAGTCATGCCCGTGAAAACGTAAGTCGCACCCAGAAGCAGCCCGAGGGCCGCACTGCCTGCCACGTTGATCACCGTGAGGCTGGTGAGGGGCGACATCCCCACGCGGGAGGACTTCAGTCTGCGATCCACCGCAAAACGAGTGATTGCGCCCAAGCCACCGCCGATCATCACGGCGAAAATTTCCAACAGAGAGTTCATGAGCGCTGCCCGTCGGTGCCGGCCTCGGCCTCGGTCTCGGGTGAGGGTGCGGGTGAGGGTGCCTGCGGTGCTGTGCTGGTGTGCGTGGCTTGTGGCGCCTGGCTGGCCTGCGTGCCCTGCGGCACCTGGTGCACCACCTGCGTGCCACGAATACCCGCGCCCCACACGCGCCCCGCTAGCGCAGCGATCACCCCGACCAACAAGCTGGCGATGCAGTAGCAAAACCCGCCTGCGACCTCCGCAAACGTGGGTATGGCGGTCAAACCAGCGCGCAGCTGCGCAGAGCTCGCTTCTAGTCCAGCGGCCACCGAAGCCAACGCGCTGAAGGAAGTAAACGCCCCCAGCGCACCGGTTCCCCACAGCACGCGCGCCTTGGAGTTCCCATTCGGGTACATACTCACCAGCGCACCGAGCATCCCGGCCCCTACGGCATTGCACAGCATGAGCGACAGCCCTGGCAGCCCCCAGATGTCCCATAGATAGTTGCCAGAGCTGGGGGCGAGAGATACGCGCGGCAGCGCCGTGGACAGCACCCAACGCGCAAAAGTACCGACCATGCCACCGGCAAATACCCAAAGGTATTGCCGGGGCAGGGTCGGTTGTGTTGCTACAGAGGGGCTAGTCACCCCTCTAGCCTACAAATTCCGCGCTCAGAACCCTACCTCTGATCGAAGTAATGCGGGTTCCGGCAGAACTTACTGCTGCTTTACGAGGGAGAGGTCGAACTTCAGGCCGATCTTCTCGGAAACCAGCACGCCGCCGTTATCCAGCTTGGTCTGCCAGGTCAGACCAAAGTCGCGACGGTTAATGGTGGTCTCACCTTCGAAGCCAACACGGGTCTGTCCCCATGGATCCGTAGCCTCACCGTTGAAGTCGAAGTCGATGGTGATCTGCTTGGTAACACCCTTGATGGTCAGGTCACCGGTAACGCGCAGAGTGTCCTCATCCAGTGGCTTAGCTTCGTTGGAAACGAAGGTGATCTGTGGGTGGGCCTCGGTCTCGAAGAAATCACCGGAGCGCAGGTGGTTATCGCGATCGGTGTTGTTCGTGTTGATGGAACCCGTATTGATCTCCACATTGATGGAGACGTTGCTAAAGTCTTCGTTCGCGGAAACGGTGCCGCTGAACTCGTCGAAGTTACCGCGAACCTTGGTAATCATTGCGTGGCGTGCGGTGAAACCCAGCTCGGAGTGGTCGGAATCGATGGTGTAGTTACCTGCGTACTTGCTGAAGTCAGACATGGTTAGACCTTTCGTTTGGTGTTTACATTGAGTTATTCATCAACAGCGGTAGGCCACCCGTCCTCGAGTGTAGCGCCTCATTCGCTGTCATGTCACTAACCTACACAACAGTAGGTGATGTGTCAACAAAGCGGTTGATGTGGTGTAATAGTCGCGTCCAATTTTGGTTCTCAACCTGCTCTATGGTGATAATTTTGCTAGACACATCAAACTCACTCCAGACATCAGTCGTTCCCGAAATAACCACGACGGAAGTACCCATGCCGGATCCAACCCCCACATCGCAGCAGAACACCCTCGATTCTCACCTCGCGCCACGTAACCCCTCCGGTTCTGCGCCCACGCCAGAACAAGCGCCTCGCTGGCTCACCGCCGCCGAACAAGCTACCTGGCGCGACTGGATCTTTGTTACTTCTCGTATCGACGCCACCATGGCCCGCGAGCTGCAACGTCATTCTGACCTCTCTTTGGCTGACTACACAGTCCTGGTGCCCTTATCGGAACATCCCCAGCGGCGCGAACGGATCGCAGCTTTAGCGGAGGCCCTGCAATGGGATCGCTCGCGGCTATCCCATCAGATCACTCGCATGGCCAAACGCGGACTTGTGCGCCGCGAGTCCTGCGCCGAAGACGGCCGCGGTGCATTTGTGGTCATCGAACCGGCGGGGATGGAGGCGATCAAAACCGCTGCCCCCGGTCACGTAAAGTGCGTGCAAGATTCCTTCTTCGATCAGTTGGATCAGCGCGACAGCGAAGACCTTCAACGCATTCTGCGCAAGCTCGCCGCACAGTTTGAAAACGACCGAGCCTAAAGAGGCTTATACCCTGGCACGGCGATTGCCGTACCTCTACGGCATCGGCGCGGTACTAGCCGCTGCGCCGCTGATAGGCCACACTCACCATCCCAACAGCGCCAACAACCTACGGCATCGGCGCAATATCGCGCGCAATGTCACTGAACTTAGAGAACTGCAATTGGTGAGCCACCGTCACCGTACCGATGGGGCCACCACGATGCTTGGCTAGGATGATGTCTGCCTCCCCCTGGCGTTCGTGATCGCGGTTTTGCGAATCAGGACGGTGAATCAGCATAACCATATCTGCATCCTGCTCCAGTGAACCAGATTCACGCAGGTCAGAGACCCTGGGCAAAGCATCCTCGCCACGCGATTCCACACCACGGTTCAACTGCGAAATAGCGATCACGGGAACGTTGACTTCCTTGGCCAATAGCTTCAATTGACGCGAGAATTCGGAGACCTCTTGCTGGCGCGATTCCACGCGCTTACCGGACGACATCAGCTGAAGGTAGTCCACCACGACGAGCGAAAGATCCGCCTGTTGCTTTAAGCGGCGCGCCTTCGAACGAATCTCCATCATCGTCAGATTGGGTGAATCATCGATATAGATTGGCGCTTCGGCAATCTCGCCGATGCGGGCGGTAAGCCGATTCCAATCCTCATCATCCATTTTTCCGCCGCGCATGGCGGACAGGCGCACATCCGCCTCGGCGGAGAAGATACGCATCATGACTTCAGACTTGCTCATTTCCAAACTGAATAGAGCTGAAGCCTTACCTTGACGGATAGACGCGCTGCGCATGAAGTCCAAAGCCAACGTGGACTTACCCACGCCGGGACGGGCGGCAACAATAACCATTTGCCCACCACTGAGACCGTTTGTTAGGTCGTCAAGGTCTCGGAATCCCGTCTCGATCCCCTTCGCTTGCCCACCCGAGCTCAGATCCTCGATTTCGTCCATCGTGGATTCTAGGAGCGCCTCGAAGATTTCGTAATCCTCGCTGGCCGACTCGTTCGTGATGGAGAACATTTCCTGCTGAGCGTTATCCACCACCGTGGCAACCTCAGCACCCTCGATACCGGAATAACCCAGCTGCACAATTCGCGTACCTGCATGGACAAGCCTGCGTAGTGTGGACTTTTCCTTAACGAGTGCAGCGTAGTACCCCACGTTGGCACTGGTGGGAGTCTTCGCCAAAATGCTATGCAAGTACGGAGCCCCGCCCACGGCTTCCAGCACACCATCGCGGTCCAGATACCCCGCGACGATAACCGGATCCACTTCCTTGCCCTCACCGTAAAGCCGCAACACGGTTTCAAAAATGGTCTTGTGCGCAGGACGATAGAAATCATCACCAGAGAGGATCTCGACCACATCGGCGATCGCATCCTTATCCAACATCATGCCGCCTAGCACACCTTGTTCGGCGCCGATGTTCTGTGGCATTTCCCGCCCCGCATCTTGAACCTGCTCACGGTAATTGCGTTTGAATCCACCGGAGCGTTTGCCACCTTGAAAGGCATCATTCGAGCTGCCCGCGCCCATGCTGAAATCACCGGGTTCCATTGGGGGTTCGTCAGGTAACGGAATATCGTCGAAGTTGATGTCTGGATTCTGTGGGCTCATGCGTTCAACCATAGTGCGCAGACCCGTATACCGAACTAGTAACCCTCGTGGGTTCACAGGTCTCCCGCACCCCAACCGGCGGACCCCACCCGCCCGAACTCACAACTCTCCTGCACCTCAACTGGCAGCAATTCCGAACCCACTCACACCCCCCTTGAAAGCGAGTTATCCACAGGGGTCTGGGGATAACTCTGTGGAAGATATGTGAACAACACCTCTTTCCCCAGCTCAGCCTGTGGATAACTTGTGTATAAACACCCCCCTGACCAGCGTGTTCGCAAGTTCCTGCAGGTCAGGGGACTTTTTGAGGTTGACCCAGCAACAAACCCCCCGGTGGATAACTTTCGTCACATATGTTAACTGCATCGTGAGATTTTGACTTTTTTATACCTACTGGTCACCCAATTAAGATTCCATTTCCCCGATAGCTCACCGGTCCGCCCTCGTTTTCCACAGGCTACCTCTTTGCCCATGTCAACCCCGATTCAGCCAAAATCCCGCCTCATACGATTTTGTATACTAAACCTAAAGATATGACGAATTCGCAGCCCGAATCCCGCAACCCCAACCACGCAGCCACAACACTGGAAACCCTGCTTCTTCCGCACAACACCTCCCCGGACAACCCACTGGACCTACTCATCGTGGGCGCAGGCATTTCCGGCATCGATCTCGCCCACCACGTAGCTAAAAACTTCCCCGATTGGTCCTGGGCCATCGTCGATTCCAACTCCGATGTGGGTGGCACGTGGAACACCTTTACTTACCCCGGAATCCGCTCGGATTCGGACATGGCCACCTTCTCCTTCCCCTTCGAACGTTGGCCCCATCAAGGAACGCTCGGCTCAGGAGCGCGAATCAAGGAACACGTTCGCCAGGCAGCCGCTCAGGCTGGGGCTCTGGACCGGCTTACGCTCAGTACATGGGTCCGCCACAGTAACTTCAACTCCGCGCTGGGCCTATGGGAAGTCGATGTAGTGGAGGGCCCGCCCCGCAGCAATAACGCAGAAGGATCCCTGCGGGGCGTCAATAAAGAAGACAAAGGGCACACCGTTTACACGCGGCGCCTGCATTTCGCCGCGGGCTACTATAAACACAGCGCAGGGTTCACCGCGAAAATTCCGGGATTAGAAAACTTCGAGGGCACAGTCATCCACCCCCAGCGCTGGCCGGAAGACGTAGATGTACGCGGAAAGAACGTCATCATCATTGGCTCCGGGGCCACCGCCATCACGCTCTTGCCCGCACTGCACGCCATGGGGGCCAACACCACGATGTTGCAGCGCACCCCCACCTACATCGCTCCCCTGCCGGAAACCGACATGATCAGCACCGTCACCGGCGCGATTATCGGCTCGAAGGGTCGCCGCGGTCAGCTCGCCGGGCGCATCGCCCGCTCCGGGCATATCGTACGGGACATGGCGCAATACCACCTGTGCCAAACATTCCCCACCCTCGCCAAGGGCGCATTCTGGGCAATGAACCGCGCCTACATCGGTGCGGAGGAAATCAAACGGAACTTCACCCCGCCCTACGGCCCATGGGATCAACGCGTATGTAAATCACCTGGAGGGGACTTCTTCCGAGCCGTGCAGCGCGGCGCCACAGTGGTTACGGGGGTTATCGACCAGGTCCAAGCCACGGGCATTCTTCTCACCGACGCCACCACGCTCCCCGCCGACATCATCATCACGGCCACCGGCCTGCAGCTGCAGGCGTTCGGCAATGCGGGATTCAGCGTGGACGGCACTGACGTACCCACCAAATCCATGGTGGCTTACCGCAGCATGATGGCAAACCGGATCCCGAATTTCAGCTACACCATCGGATATCTGAACCAATCGTGGACCCTACGCGCCGATATGACCTCGCGTTACCTGGTCCAGTTGTGGAAGGACATGGAACAGCGCGGCGAGGCTTTCGCCTGCCCTGTACTCCCCGACGACCTGCAGGCAAACCTCCCCATGCTGGAGATGGAATCTGGTTACATCGTGCGCTCAGTGGGCGACCTGCCACGGCAGGCGGCCCGTGATCCGTGGCGCATGGAGCACGACTACATCCGGGAACGCCGCACATTCCTGGGAGCGGATAACACAGTGGATATGGCCTTCGGGGATGCCGCAATCGCTGCGACTGCTCCGCTTGCTGCCGGACAAGGTGGAGGTGGCGCGGAAACACTAGTCATGCCGGGCTAAGGCCCGTTACAGCCTGTCCTGGGTGCGGGCAGGGAACCCGCCCCGAGGCCCCGCATCACGGGTTAGACCACATCTGCAGACCCCGCCATACGGACTCCCCGAGGAGAAAAGAAGGGGCCCGGCTGGTCTCCGCGCCATTAACGTGCACGGAACTAGCCAGGCCCCTTCTTTGGGTGCTGTTGTCTAGATATGTCTTATGTCTCTAGGTAAGTGTTCTTAAGCCACGAGTCGTACGGTGTGTTACACACCTTGCCCCTTGGAATCACTCTCGTGATCTCCGTACCATATGCTTTCTCACCCGCAGTGGCGCCTTTTGGCGGTGTCTACGCGCCGGCATTTTTATCCGACGCCACGGGGGTCCCCAGCAACAGCGTTGTCTAGGCGCTAGCTGGGTGCTAGGCAGCGACTGGGACGGCGTTGTCTAGGCGTCGTCCCACATAAAAGTACAAAGAGGCAGCGACCCGAATTACTCGGCTACAACCTCGAAGTTGAGGTTTGCAACGACATCAGAGTGCAGCTTGACCTCGACAGAGTACATGCCGGTGGACTTGATCTGTCCCTTGCTCAGCTTGATGCTCTTCTTTTCCAAAGAACGGCCGTTGGCCTTCTTCACTGCAGCTGCAATGTCTTCAACGGTAACGGAGCCGAACAGCTTGCCTGCCTCAGAAGTACGAACTGGGATGCTCACACCGGACAGAGCCTCGAGCTCAGCCTTAACCTCGCGCGCGTGATCCAAGTCGCGGATCGCGCGTGCTTCCTGGGCACGCTTGATGCCCTCGATCTGCTTCTCAGCGCCGCGGGTAGCAACGATTGCGTAGCCGCGTGGAAGCAGGTAGTTACGTCCATAGCCAGCCTTGACCTCGACGATGTCGCCTGGGACACCGAGGTTGTCAACGGTGGCGGTAAGGATCAGCTTCATGATCCAACCTTTCGTTGTGCGTGGAGTTGACTCGTTTTAGTGATTAATTTCTAAAATGGCGGCTCATCATCGCCGTCACCAAAACCGGACTGCGGTGCAGAGTTCCATGGGTCATCCATCGCGGCGTTACGCCCGCTGAATCCTTGGTTGCCCTGATTGCCACCGTTGTCGCGCCCACCCTGTGGGCCTCCAAAACCACCCTGGTTGCCACGTGGAGCCTGGCCACCCTGATTCCCAGAGTTACCGCCGAAGCCACCTTGGCTGCCCTGGCCGCCACCGGCGTTACCGCCGAAGCCGCCTTGACCACCCTGGTTGAATCCACCCTGGCCGCCACCGCGGGAAACCTTGTTCACCTGTGCGGTTGCGAAACGCAAGGATGGACCGACTTCGTCGACCTCGACCTCCATGACCGTTCGGCGCTCACCGTTCTTGTCATCATAAGAACGCTGGCGCAGACGGCCCGTGACGATCACGCGGTCGCCCTTATGCAGGGTTTCCGCAACATTCTCCGCAGCTTGGCGCCACACGTTGCACGTCAAAAAGACCGCCTCGCCATCCACGTACTGACCCGCCTGCGAGTCGTAGCGGCGCGGGGTGGAAGCGACTCGGAAGTTAGCCACAGCGGCGCCATTTTGAATGAAACGCAGCTCGGGATCAGCAACAATGTTGCCGACCACAGTGATTGGAATGTCTCCCTGTGCCATGTGTCTTACCTCGCCTTGGAAGTTGGGTGTGGAATTGCTTGCAATGTCCGGTTTACAAGGACTGCTTAAACGTCCTTGCGCAGCACCTTGGTGCGCATGATGTCGTCGTTGATCTTAAGCACGCGGTCAAGCTCCTGCACGGTAGCCGATTCACACTTCAGGTCGAGAACAACGTAGATGCCCTCGTCCTTCTTGTTGATCGGGTACTCGAGGCGACGCTTGCCCCAAATGTCGACCTTCTCCACGGTACCGTTTTCCTTGCGGACAATCTCCAAGTACTTGTCCAGCGACGGGGCAACGGTGCGCTCATCCTGGGAAGGGTCGATGATGATCATCATCTCGTATTGACGCACGGACCTCATCACCTCCTATGGTCTTAATGTTTTTCGGCCATACCCGGGTTTGGGCATGGCAGGAGGGTCGTTGCGTCAGCAACCTATTCAGACTACAGTGCGCGGACCGAAATCAGAAACGCACGCCCATGCTAGCCCTTCGTTGCGATGAAAATAGCCGTCGTGGTTGGCACGATCGTCATGAATACGATTGCGATGGCAAACAAGGTCCACACCAGTTTCCGTGGCTTGTTCATGCTGAAGCTGGCGAAGGACGCACCAAAGAAAAGGAACCCGATCAGCACACTGCCGATCGTTACCCACATTGTTGGACTCATAGTTATTCGGTCTCCCTTGTATCTGTCATCGCCTGGTGTGCTGTTGCTGGGCGTGCCCCGTCCGGGTGCGTATCTGTTGTGTGCGGGGTGGCCCGGCGCGCTTCGTCCGGGTGCGTATCTGTTGTGTGCGGGGTGGCCCGGCGCGCTTCGTCCGGTTGCGGTTCGGCTAGGCGCGGCTCGTCCGGTTGCGGTTCGGCTGGGCGCGCTTCTCGCGTTGGGAATTCGGGCTGGGGCCCCACCCGGTGCGCTTCCCGCACCGGGTCCGGGTCCTTGCCCAAGATCTGACGGATAACTACAACCGCCATGAACACCAGCAGACCCAACCGGATCACCGTCATCGTATCCGCCAACCACTCCGGCGCCCGGTGCCCCGCCGGCAAAAACTGCCACATGCGGACGTACCAATAGACCGCTTCCAGCGCTGCCCACCCGAACACTAGGCGCCACCTCGGCAGTGCCAGCACCAACATGGGGACCAGCCAGATCGAATACTGCGGGCTCCACACCTTGTTGGTCACCATGAACGCTAACAGTGCGAGGAACGCCACCTGCCCCAACCGCGGCGTGACGGGCGCTTTGAAAACCACTAGCCAAGCCAGCGCCACCAAGCAGACCGCCAACAACACAAACGTGATCAGGTTGAATGTGCCCACGCCCTGCACAGCAGTTGAAGGGGAATTACCATCCCACGCGCGCTGCCCCGTCACATGCGCGATCACCGCGTAGATCGTGGAGCCCTCCCAGCCACGTTGTGAATTCAGGCGGAAGAACTCCCCCCATCCTTGCGGGGCCAGCAGGTAGACCGGCAGATTGATGGCCGCTAGCGTGATGAACATTCCGGACAACATTCGCGCCAGCGGCAACCACGAGCGATTCCGCAAACACAACAGGATGATGGCCCCGCCGATGAAAGCCGGCCACAGCTTCAGACTAATCCCTAGGCCGATCATCACGCCGGAAAGCGCGGGGCGTCGGTTAAACCACAAAGCCATCGCGGCTACGGCCGGCAGTACCGATAGCAGGTCAAAGTTCGTGAACGCGTGCACGATGACCAGCGGAGAAGCCGCCATTAAAAGAGTGTCCCACACCCGATTGTCCGTCATGCGTGACATGATCGCCACCGCTGCCATCCATGCCAAGGCCAAAAAGAAGCAATTCACCGCAAAATAGACGGATGCCTCCGGAACGGCGCTCATGCCCAGGGGCTTAAACAGGGAATAGATGAAATGCGCAATGACCGAGTTAAGCCACTGGAATAAACCCGACAGGACCGGATACTCCATATGGCGCACGGTTCCATCCGATCCCGTCCACGAATTTAGGTACGGAAATACCTGTTCATCCAGGCGGTGGGAATGGTACAGCGTGATCGTGTCGTTGTAGCACGCGCTGGTGTATTGCCTGTGGCCACTCCAGTCAACAAACGGGCCGCTTTGCCCGTGGCCTGTGCGCACACACTGGCCCTTTTGTAGGTAGCCGAGAGTGAGGAACAAACCGGAAACCGCCACGAGGATCCGCAGCGGAGTCCACCATCGAGCTCGGCCAATCAGGGCGTGCTTACCCGGCTTGCCGCCGATGAAATCAACAAACCCCGACGCCATAGGCTCCGTGACCGAGGGAAGCACTCTAGTACGGTTGCTTTCCAGCGGGCGGAGTTGCGTCGGGGTTTTTGTCATGGTGGGCATTATAGGCCCTAGCGGTAGTGATCGGCCCAGTTAATCCCCTTCCACCACGCTACAGAGGGAAGCCGGGGAAAGGGGCCCGGGAGGCGACAGCCGGGTTATTCTATCGGCCCCCGCCACCTAGTAAGTCACCGATGAGGTCATCGATATTGCCACCCGGCGGTGGTGGTGCCGGCGCCGGGTTGGGGCGCGGCTGCGGCTCGCGCGGAGTGGCCGGTCGCGCCGGAGCGGGCGCGGGTGCTGGCGCCTGGCTTGCGGGCTGCTCGGGGGCGGGAGCTTGCTGTTCAATCGGAGCCTGGTCCGCTGCCCCTCCAGCGCTCGTACCGGAATCCGGCACTGATTGTTCCGTGCCGTCGCTCGTGTGGAACGACTGGATCTCCTGACCATCCAAGGAGCGGTCCATCATGGCGCGCCATACCTGCGCTGGATCACCGGAGCCGTACATCGAACCGCCACCTGCGTTGTAGAGAGGCTTGTTCTTGAGGTTGCCGAACCACACCGCAGTGGAAAGCTGCGGTGTGGAACCGATCATCCAGGCATCTTTATTCTCACCGGTATCGCCCAGCTGCGCGGTGCCTGTCTTCGCTGCAGATGGTCGACCACCCGCCAACACATTGCCGTTGGAATAAGCCGCAATGGGCTGCATTGCAGAAATCACGTTATCTGCAACGTCTTCCTTCACGACCTGGTCACCCTTCATCTTGGAGTTGTCCAACAGCACATCGCCATTGGAGTTTTCCACCTTCTGCACGAAGTGAGGGCGGTAGTACTTACCGGCGTTCGTCAGCGTGGCCAGGCCAGATGCCATATCCAATGGTCGCGACTGGTATTGGCCCAATGTCACACCTTCGTACGGCGGGCCGTTCTTTTCCCGCAGCGTTTTACCGATTCCCGGCAGCTCTTCGGCGACGCCCAAACGGTGAGCCATATCGGCCACATCTTGGGGTCCGCCCTTCAGCGACTGCGTCAGGCGGATGAAGCTGGTGTTAAGAGACATCTTCAGCGCTTGGGCGATGGAACAAGTCCCACACGACACGCCCTCGGAGTTATTCACGGTGATATTGCCCGTGGTCACTGGAGACGAATCGAATTGGTCGTACAGGCTGCCCCCTTGGTCGAGGTAGGCCGCCAGAGCGAAGATCTTGAACGTCGAACCCGTTTGCACGCCGGCGTTAGCGAAGTCCCAACCCACGGGATCATCGCCACCGTACCAGGCGCGGATACCTCCATTGCGGGGATCGACTGAGACCACAGCTGCTCGCACGTCATCGGGCTGACCATCGAGCTTGTTCTTGGCTTCCTCCACCGCAGCGGCCTGCGCCCTAGGGTCAATGGTCGTGGTGATCTTCAAACCACCAGTATTGACCTGCTGCTCAGTGATACCCGCTGCCGCGAGTTCTTGGACGACCTGGGATTTAATCAGACCATTGGAACCTTTGGCGATAGAGGTAGTTGCCGTGGTCGCTGGGTCCTTAACCCTCGGGTAGCGGGCAGCCTGACGGTCCGCCGGCTTCAGCGCCCCCGTCGTGACCATGCCATCCATCACGTAATTCCAGCGGCTCTGCGCGCGCTCCTTGTTAGTCCACGGATCCAGCGCCGAGGGGGCCTGGATCGAAGCCGCAAGAACTGCGCCTTCGGCCGGGGTGAGCCTATTGACATCCTTACCAAAGTAAGCTTGCGATGCCGCCGAGATGCCGTAGGCATTACGGCCAAAGTAGATGGTATTGAGGTAGGCCTGCAGGATCTCATCCTTGGACCACTCACGAGCCATCTTCGCTGAAATCACCAGTTCTTTGGCCTTACGGGTAATCGACCGCTCATCACCAACCAGTGCGTTTTTCACGTACTGCTGGGTAATAGTCGAACCACCACCAGCGCTGGATTTACCAGTGACGGCGCCTAGGGCCGCGCGCGCGTAGCCGGAGATAGAAAAGCCCGGGTTGTTGTAGTAATCGCGATCCTCGGCCGCCAGCACAGCCTGGCGCACGGGAAGCGGAATCTCTTCCAATTTCACGTTTTGGCGGTTGCCCTCCGGCGGAACGATTCGCGCCAACTCGGACTTTCCGTCCATAGCCATGATGTGTGAGACCTGGTTGTTGACCAGTTCTTCCGGCTCGGGGACCTTAGTAACCGCGTAAGCAGTGAAGAATGCCACTAGTGGAACCACAATGGCCACGACCATGAGCGCGGCAAAACCGGCCAAGAGACTACGCAAGAAAGACTTGTCCTTCAGACTCGCCTTCCTTCGCGTACGCACCGTGATATTCCCGTTCTTCACCGAGCGGCTCTTAGTCTTCGCCGATCCGGCGAGCATTCCGCGTTTTGCTTGCTTACTCTGCTTACCCTGCGGACGCGGCTGACCTGGGCGGCCAGAACGGTTCGGACGACCTGGCTGGCCAGGTTGACCCTGACCAGTAGGTTTACGCGGTGGCTGGCCCTGCCCGGCTGCGCGCCGTGGCGGTTGGCCGGAGCCACGACGTGGTGGCTGGCCCGAACCCTTGCGTGGAGGCTGGTTGGAACGAGGCTGGCCGCGCCTCGCTGCGCCATCGCTGCCTGAGGAACGTCCGCCCGATTGTGGTGATCGACGAGGGCCAGGACGGCCCTGCCCGTTCGGATTCCGTGGAGGCTGGTTGTCAGTACTCAACTAGTCGAGCTCCCGATCGCTTGCAAAAACTATTTACTCTGCACTGGAGTGCACTGTGGTCAGTGGGAAAACGTTTCCACCCTAACCAAGAAGTTCCACCTGCAATGCAGGCATACTTCAACGATGTGCACGGTAATCTCCCCCGGGTTCTCAGCCATCTCTGCCTGCAGGCGCCCTTGAGAGAAATCTTCCAGCACAACGTCTATTTCCTTAACACTACGCGCTGTACCCGACTTTTCACCTAATAGCTCACCGTGAATCCACCGTGTGTCATACAGTTTTTCGCTGCCACACACAGGGCACAAGCGCTCAGCCCGATGCCCTAAAACCTCGGCAGAGGCGATGAGGGACGAGGTGGCGTCGCAAATATCAGAAGCCCTAAGCTCCCCCGACCGGAACTGCGAAAGCACCCGAGCCCGCTCCAAGTCCCTGCCCACGACGTGTCGCTTCAAGTCCATGACACGCATTCTACGGCTCCTAGAGACTGTTCTTAATCGGTACACCACGCTTGCTTGATCGGTACACCAGCGCCACGATGCAAGCCCTCAAGGCCCGGCGACTTAGCGTGGGATCCATGCCTGCTAATTCCAATACTGTAAATATCGCCATCGTCGGCTTAGGTAACTGCGCGACCTCCCTTATTCAGGGTGTGCACCGGTATGCCGAAGCAAAGGTTGATGAAGATGTGCCGGGTTTGATGCACACCCAATTTGGCCCGTACCACGTCGATGATGTGAAGGTTGTTGCCGCCTTCGACGTGGATGCCGAAAAAGTTGGCAAGGACGTTTCCGAGGCCATTGAGAGCTCCCGCAACTGCACCATCAAGATTGCTGACGTTCCCCACACCGGAGTCACCGTCAAGCGAGGCCCCACCCACGATGGTCTGGGTCGCTACTACCAAGAAGCCATCGAAGAATCCGCCGAAGCGCCCGTCGACGTTGTATCCGCGTTGAAGGAAGCCCAGGCCGATGTAGTGGTTTCCTACCTGCCCGTGGGCTCTGAAGAAGCCGATAAGTTCTACGCCCAGTGTGCCATCGATGCGGGATGTGCCTTTGTGAATGCGTTGCCGGTGTTCATCGCCTCCGATCCCGAATGGGCGAAGAAATTCGAGGATGCGGGACTTCCCATCGTCGGTGACGACATCAAAAGCCAAGTTGGCGCAACAATCACCCACCGTGTTCTAGCCAAACTCTTCGAAGACCGCGGTGTCCGTTTAGAACGGACCATGCAGCTCAATGTGGGTGGCAACATGGATTTCCGGAACATGCTGGAACGCGAGCGCTTGGAGTCCAAAAAGATCTCGAAGACCCAGGCCGTGACCTCCAACCTCAAAACCAGCCCGCTGGCTGGCAAGATCGATGATCGCAATGTTCACATCGGCCCATCTGATTACGTCGAATGGCTCGATGACCGCAAGTGGGCTTATGTCCGCCTGGAGGGTTCCGCGTTCGGTGAGGTGCCCCTCAACTTGGAATACAAGCTTGAAGTGTGGGACTCCCCCAACTCCGCCGGCATTATTATCGACGCCGTGCGCGCAGCGAAAATCGCTCTGGACCGGGGTCTCGCTGGTCCTGTGAACGCCGCTTCTAGCTACCTGATGAAGTCCCCACCGGTACAACTGCCCGATGACGTGGCCCGAGCGCAGCTGGAGGAGTTCATCAATGGCGCGTCTGACTACCGCCCATAGTTGTTTTCCTAGGTGTACCTTTCCCCGTTTCTTGCACTAGTGATGTACTTTTAACAGTATGTCCACGAACCCCTTGGAGATCGCGGCCCAGCTGCGGCCGCCACTAACTCGCCTTTACTTGCTGTACTTCCGCCAGGCGGAGCATTCGCACATTAGTATGGCCCAGCTCTCGATCATGATGATCTTGGATGACAACGGCCCCATGCGTATCTCTGCTATCGCGGCGACGGAGTCCATCCGTATGCCAACCGCGTCCAACGCGGTGAATCAGCTTGAAACCATGGGTCTTGTTGAACGCATTCGAGATGTCAGCGACCGCCGCGGTGTGCGCGTTGACCTGACTGATAAAGGGCGCGAGGAGCTCGCGAAGCTCTCCGAGGAGCGCAGTAAGCAATTAGCCAGCATGTTGGAAGGTTTGACTGAGGAGGAGCTGCGTCTCGCTGACGCCGCCGCTCCCCTGATCAAACTAATCCTAGAGCGCTACACGGAGCAGATCGAGAAACAGGGAGAGCTGAACTCGGACGATTCCGCCCGCAAACGAGACATCTAAATTGGCTAAGTCCGACAAGATTTCCAGCGCCTCTCACGGTCCCGTGGCCAACCTGCACGGCGGTCGCGAAGAGCAGCATGCGGCTCCGAAGTCTCCCTTGCGACTGTTGGTCGCGTGGCGCCCACAGTCCGCGGGCGAGGAAGTTGCCGATGTAGCTGCATGGATTGGCCGCACCGAGGAGATTCGCGTGCGCTCCGCCACCGTGATTCCGCGTGCGTGGGAGACCCAGCCGGGTTCTGAAGAGTTCCACGAGTATCGCGAATGGGTGCTGGCTGAAACCCAGGCCTGCATGGACTCTGCCTTGGGCGCATTGGGGCGTGCGGGATTGCCTCATGGAATGCTGGCCGAAGAGGACCCGGCGGTTGTCGATATCGCACCCACGGAGACAAAGGTGTTGATCAAAGCCGCGGAAGACTTTGCAGCCGATTGCCTTTTGCTGGGATCGCACCCCGCGGCGCCCCGCGGACGGTTTCGCATGGGTTCTACTGCGGATGCCCTGTTGCACTGTGCCCCCCTGCCAGTGCTGTTGGCACCGCGTAGCTCGAAGCTCGCTAAAAATGGAGTAACCCGCGTGAGCTGCTCCTATGTGGATACCGTGCAATCGCATGAGGCGTTGCGCCGAGCATCCGACCTCGCCGCACGATGGAAAGTCCCACTGCGCTTGGTCGCCTTTTCCCCCTCCGGCGCCACCATGTACCCCACCAACGTTCCATTCAATGGCAACTCGGACATGATGGTGGAATGGCGCGAACAAGCCCTAGCACTTCTGGACCGTGGGCGTGACCGCGCGTTGACCCGCCACCCCGACCTGAAGGTGCAGATGGATGTGGGCAGTGGTTACGGCTGGTCAGGCGCCATTAACGCACTGAAATGGAAGAAGGGCGACCTGCTGGTCATGGGTTCGTCGGAGCTGGGCCAATTCAACCGGGTCTTCATTGGCCCGTCCACCAACCAGATTCTGCGCCACAGCCCCGTGCCGGTGTTGGTGAGCCCGGTTTAGACCCCTCCCCTGGTCGCTGTGCTCCATCGCTGCCGCGTTTTAACCTTTCCGTCTAGCGATGCCCTCGCTATGCCCTTGGCGGGTTTGTTCACGCTCGGCCGAGGTTCCCAGCCCCATCGCTGCCGCGTTTTAACCTTTCCGTCTAGGGTGGAAACCAACCCTAAAATGCGGTTGTGATCGGAGGATTTAATGTACACCCCCAACGATGACGAAGTTCACGGTGGCGGATACACGCGCCCGCTGACCGAGGACGACTATATTGAGGATCCGCTGTTGCGTCTAGAGCGTAACAATCGTTCCACCCGGAATGCCTTTGTATTCTTCTTCGGCACCATCGCGCTAACCCTAGGTTTCGCTTTAGCAATAGCCCTGATCAGCCGATTCATGGGTGGCCCACGGTGCGAGGCGGGAGAATCCGCCTGGATCTGCAGCGAAGGCATGCAACTGGCGTTTTGGATTGTTCCAGCGGTGATCTCCATGGGTGCCATGTTCATGTCCGTGTGGATCACCTACGACAAGTGGCGGCGCCACCAGCGCTGGCGCCCATGGATCGCTGTGATCTGGTTCCTTATGCCCTACGGGCTAGCGTGGGTTACCTCCGCCGGAGCAGCTTTGCTGCTCGGCGTGTAGCCCTCCCCTATTTTGCGACGATGTTGACCATCTTCCCTGGCACAACGATGATTTTCGCTACCGTCTTGCCCTCGATATGACCAACCACGTTGGGCTCTTCCAAGGCGGCTTTTTCAATATCCTGGCGGGAGGCATCAGCAGCGATGGTGATGCGTCCGCGCAGCTTACCCATGACCTGGACTGGTAACTCGATCGTGTCGTCTGCCAGCCATTTTTCATCCCACGTTGGGAAAGCCACGTAGGTCAGTCCGCCTTGGTGGCCCAGCTTCTCCCACATCTCTTCCGCAATGTGTGGCGCCACCGGTGACATCATTTGAACCAGCGGCTCCACCGCGGCCCGCGGGGCCCGAGCATCACCGGAGTAGGTCTTCGTCAGATAGTTTACGTATTCGATGAGTTTGGCCACGGCCGTATTGTCGCGCAGCTCCGTGTAATCCTCGTGAATTCCGGCCACCGCGCGGTGCAGAGCGCGGTTGTCGTCATCGGTCAACTCAGCTTCTGAAACATGGGCCTCGCCCGTGCCTTCATTCACCACCAAGCGCCACGCGCGTTGCAGGAAGCGCTGCGCACCCACTACATCCTTTGTAGCCCACGGGCGGGATGTATCCAGTGGCCCCATGGACATTTCGTACACACGCAAGGTGTCTGCACCGTAGTTATCGCAGATCTCATCGGGAGAAACGGAGTTCTTCAGGGATTTGCCCATCTTTCCGTATTCCTGGGTGACCTCAACTTCTGCACCACCATCGGCTGGGGTGTAGAAGAATTTGCCGTCGCGTTCCTCCACGTTCTCGGCAGGCACGTACACGCCACGGGAATCCGTGTAGGCATACGCCTGGATGTAGCCCTGGTTGTACAGGCGGTGGTAAGGCTCAAAGGAACTCACGTGCCCAAGGTCAAAGAGCACCTTGTGCCAGAAGCGGGAGTACAACAGGTGCAGCACGGCATGCTCCACACCACCGACGTACAGGTCCACACCACCGGCCGGGCGCCCCTCGCGCGGACCCACCCAGTATCGTTCATTTTCGATATCTACCAGGGCATTGTCGTTCTTCGGATCGATGTATCGCAGTTGGTACCACGAGGAACCCGCCCATTGCGGCATGACGTTGGTATCGCGCCAGTAGGTCTTTTCGCCATCACCCAGATCCAGCGTAACCTCAACCCATTCCTTGGCCTTCGCCAGTGGTGGCTGTGGCTCAGTATTCTTGTCATCCGGATCAAAGCTAACGGGCTTGTAATCCTCTACTTCGGGCAGCACGACGGGCAACATGCTCTCCGGCAGCGCGTGCGCCACACCGTCCTCGTCGTACACGATCGGGAATGGCTCGCCCCAGTAACGCTGGCGCGCGAACAGCCAGTCGCGCAGCTTGTACTGAATTTTTTCTGTACCGACGCCACGCTGTTCCAACCACTGCGTCGCCTTGGCGATCGCCTCTTCCTTGCCCAGGCCATTGAGGTCGAGACCGGATTCGTTGGCAGAGTTTATATGCGGTCCATCCTCGGTAAAGGCTTCGACCTGGGTGTTTCCACCCTGGAGAACCTCAACGATTGGCAAATCAAATGTTTGAGCGAACTCATAGTCGCGTTCATCATGGGCCGGCACGGCCATGATCGCGCCCGTGCCGTAGCCGGTCAGCACGTAGTCGGCGATGAACACTGGAACAGGCTTGCCGTTGACTGGATTGGTGGCGTGCACGCCCAGGAACACGCCAGTCTTTTCCTTATTCTCCTGGCGTTCCAAATCCGACTTCGCGGAAATGGCGTCGCGGTATGCCTCCACTGCAGCAGCAGGGGAGGACTGACCATACGTCCAACGCTCGTTCACGCCTTCGTATGCGCCAGCGGAATCACCACCATGCGCTGCAGCTGCGGCTGCCACGAACTGGTCCACCAACTCGTGTTCCGGTGCCAGCACCATGTAAGTCGCGCCGAACAGGGTGTCCGGGCGCGTGGTGAAGACCTTGATTTCGGCGGATTCACCGGTTGTGGCTTGGGTGGCGTCGGAAATAAAGGTGACCTCCGCGCCGCGCGAGCGACCAATCCAGTTACGCTGCATGGACTTGACCTTCTCCGACCAATCCAAGTAATCGAGATCGTCGATGAGGCGATCCGAATACGCAGTGATGCGCATCATCCACTGCTGCAGGTTCTTACGGAAGACGGGGAAGTTGCCACGTTCGGAACGCCCGTCGGCTGTGACCTCCTCGTTCGCCAACACAGTTCCCAAACCAGGGCACCAGTTCACCGTGGAGTTAGAGCGGTACACCAAGCGGTACTCGTCGAGAATTGCCTGCTTTTGTGCAGGAGTGAGAGTGGCCCAATCATCGCGCTCGGAAGCTAGTTTTGCCTCCAGCTCCGCGATGGGACGGGCCTTGCCCTTCGAACCGGATTCGTTGGTGGCCTCCGGGTCAAACCACGAGTTGTAAATCTGCAGGAAAATCCACTGCGTCCAGCGGTAGAAGTCCTCATCCGTGGTGGCCACCGCGCGGCGCTTGTCGTGGCCCAGACCCAAACGCCCAAGCTGACGCTCCATGTTTTCGATATTGGCCATGGTCGTGGTGCGCGGGTGCGTGCCGGTCTGCACAGCATATTGCTCGGCGGGCAGGCCAAATGCGTCATAACCCAGCGTGTGCAAAACATTCGCCCCGTTCATGCGCTGGAAGCGCGCGTACACATCAGTGGCGATATAACCCAGCGGGTGGCCAACGTGCAGACCAACACCGGAGGGGTAGGGGAACATGTCCTGGATGAACTTACGGTCCTGCGGAAGGTCCTTACCGCTATCGGAGGCGAGCGCGCCCACGGGGTTGGGCGTGTTAAATGTCCCCTGGTCAGCCCAGTGCTTCTGCCAGCGCTGTTCGATCTGCGCCGCCAGCTCAGGGGTGTAGCGGAAAGAGTTATCTGCAGGCGTATTCATGCTTGGCAATTGTAGTGGGTAGAGCAGACATTGTGGTGACAAGCCCTGTTGTGATCGCCCGCCCGGCCCTCCATCGCCGACTTATCGAGAATTAGTGAATCCATTGCACGCGGAATACACTAAAACGCATGATCGTGCTGACAATTGTCCTGGCAATTCTTGGGATCGCTGTTCTAACAGTGGGGATTATGGCGCTGACGGGCAACCTACCCGGAAATTCCGCGGTTGGCCTGCGGATTCCCGAGGTTCGTAAGTCCAAAGAGAACTGGATCATGGGACACAAAATCGCGGGGCCGGCCTGGGCGGGCGCAGGTGCGGTCCTCCTAGGCGCAGCACTTCTGAGCGCGAGGGTTTCCGGTTGGATGTGGCTGGTCCTGGCTTTGCTGGTGGTCGGTGCCGTGTTCCTATTGGGGTTGGGTGCGGCGTTGGCTTCTCACACTATGGCCCGGGTTGACGCCCAGCGGCTGCACGCGGAAGTCGCTGCTGAGGATGCCGCGGGTGGCTGCTGCGGCGGCAGTGGGGCTGCCGATTCCGGCACCGACAGTTGCGGGGACGTCGCCAGCGCCGAAGCATGTGCGAGCGGAAACGCTTGCGGTTCCTGTGCACTCAACGGTTCGTGTGAGGGCGGGGGAGCGGCCTTCGATGCAGCCAAAACTTCTGCGACGACCACCGCCAAGCCCCAGGTGGATATGGATGCTGCTCGGCGCGCGGTAGCGCAACGCAATATATAACTCACCCACGCCCCCAACGTGGCCTTCCCATAAATCGTTCCTTCGGCCGATAGTCTACCGAGTAAGCCGAATCTACTGTGACAGTCATGCACCGCGTGGAAATGATTGACGTAGCTCGGCAGAAATTCGTTCGCCCGAAGTGGACGTATTTCCTGTTCAGCACCGGATTGATCCTCATCGGCCTGATACTTCAGATGTGGGGCACTGGCGAGGTTCTCGACGAATTTACGAACGCCCATCGGGACGTTCCGATCGGGTATGGCTTCTATATGGTGGCCCAGTTTATGGCGTTCATTGCTGCCGTTATCGTTTTTCCTATTGCGCTGCGGCACGATCCCCGCGAACTCACTCAGCCACATACAGATCCCCAACGGGTTTTCGCTGGCCCGCGTTGGGCCATGATCGCTAATGTCGTGTTGGCTGCGCTGGCATTTTCTTCCGGTGCGGCACCCTTCATCTTCGCCGCCGCTATCTCTCTGGCCGCCCGACCTTTAAGCAAGTGGACGTGGATGGCCGCGGGCGCTTTCTTTGTTTCCGCCAGTGCCGACCTCTACCTCTCCTGGTCCCCGGCCACCTCCGAGAGCCTGTTAGACAAGGATCTCTGGTATATCCTCGGTTACCTCTGCGCACCGCTTTTGGTCCTATCACCTGCCGTTTTTATTGGTCTGCACCGTGGCCGAGCTCGCACCGAATGGTGGCACCTGATGGAGGAAGCACGATTCTCCTCGGAACACATCGACCAGCAACGCCACCTGGCTCAACGTGAAGAGCGCACCCGGATTGCCCGGGATATGCACGACTCGCTGTCTCACCGGCTGAGCCTCATCGCCGTACATTCGGGCGCGTTGGCTTTTCGGGACAATCTCGACGCCACCTCGGTCCGCCAGACTGCGACAACCATTAGGGAACAGGCTGAGGCTGCGGTCGAGGAACTGAAGACAGTCCTTACAGCCCTCCATGAGGATGGGCCGCAGGACGTGGATCCACGCCTCGACCTGGAGCAATTGGTAGAGCAAGCACGTGCTGCTGGTAACTCCATCGCGCTGGATATCAGTGATGCTCCCGACCCATCCGAGTTGGACACGCTGGCTACGCACGCCCTGCATCGGGTGGTTCAGGAATGCCTGACTAATGCGCGCAAGCATGCCCCCGGCCAGACCGTATCCATTACTGCTCGGCGCCGCAGTGATCACGGACAGTGGTTCTTTCTGCAGCTTTCGAACCCCTTGCCGTTGAATAATTCCGCGAACCGGGCCAGTTTCCTCTCGGATTCTGCCCATCTGGGCCTGACAGGTTTGGCGGAACGCGTGAAGCTCAGTGGCGGGTCTTTCGAGACCAGGGTGAATGCGGGCCAGTTCACGGTAGAGGTTAGGCTGCCGTTGGCGTCGGATAAAAAACTAAGCACCGCGACGAAAAAGGATGCGTAGATGACAACCAGTGGAGAAGCGACCCGAATTGCCGTTATCGATGATGAGGCGCTGTTGCGGAAAGGGTTGGTGCTGATGCTGGATGGCGCCGAGGGCATCGACGTGGTGGGGGAGGCCAGCAACGGCAAGATGGCTATAGAAGTCATTCAGCGCAAGCGGCCAGACGTGGTGCTGATGGACATTCGCATGCCGGTCATGACGGGCATTGAGGCGGTCGCCACGCTTCGAGAGCTGGGGATAGACGTGCCGGTCATTATGCTGACGGCTTTCGATACAGATGCGTTTATTCTGCGATCGCTGGAGGCGGGGGCGGTGGGATTCCTGCTGAAGACGACCGCTCCGGAGGCGCTGGTGCGGAGCGTCAAAGCGGCTGCGGCAGGCCAGCAACTGCTAAGCGCCGAGGTGCTATCGAAGCTGGTTGGGATGGCTGGCCATGGACGGGATGGCGGTATAGGCGGTGGCTCGGCGGCGAGCGATGGGGGAGGGGAGCCAGTGACTGCGAAGACCGGTGCGGGCTTTGAGGGGTCCCCGGCTGCGCGCCGCTTGGACGTGTTGAGCCCACGCGAAAAGGAGTTGGCGCTGCTCATCGCGCAGGGAATGGGTAATGCCGAGATCGCTGAAAAGCTGTACATCAGCATCCCTACGGTGAAGACCCATGTCGCGCGGATTCTGGAGAAATTGCAGGTCAGCAACCGCGTGCAGATTGCGATCGCCGTTGTGCGCGATTAATTGCACCGGCCTAGGGGCGCCCGACGGGTGTCCGAAGTGTGAACTACGATCGAGCACATGGATAACGGGCACGGAAACCAAACAGCCAATGCTTCGCTGGGGCCGAGCGGGGCGGCGGGGGATATTCAAGATCAATCACCCGTCGTGGTGGTGTGTGGGTCCATCAACGTAGATACCTTTGTGGGCCTGCAACAATTCCCCACACCGGGAGAGACGGTGATCGGCCGGCGCGGTCTGCAGGGGTTGGGCGGAAAGGGGGCCAACCAGGCGGTGGCTTCCGCTCACATGGGGGTGGAGACCCTGCTGCTGGCTTCCGTGGGGCAGACCAGCGCAAATAATCCCACCGAGCCCTTGGATCCGCTGGCGCTGTTGGCGATCAAGGAGCTGCAGCAGCATGGCGTGAACACGGAATTCATTGCCCGGACCAACGAACCCACTGGTCAGGCTTTCATTATGAATGACGCCTCCGGGGAGAACATCATCATCGTCACATCTGGGGCGAACGAGCTGACCAACCCCGCAGCACATGTGGACCTGGTGAAGGAGCTTTCCGCCACCCGCCCAATGCCAGTGGTGCTGGCCCAGGGAGAGCTGACACCCGCTCATTCCGCGGAGCTTCCGGCGCTCGCCAAGGCTGCTGGTGCGCGGCTGTTTTTGAACTTGGCGCCCGTGACAACAAAGGATCCCGATCTCGTGGCGGCGGCTGATCCGCTGATCCTCAATGAGCTGGAAGCCGCCGATATCACCGGGGTGTCGCGCGAAACTCCGATGGAGGAAATTTTCACCGCGCTCGCCCGGGTTTCGCGCAGCGCTGTCGTGACCTTGGGTGCCGAAGGTGCTGCGGTCATCGATAGCGATGGAGTGACCCGCGTTCCCGCCCCGAAGGTGGACACGATCGTGGACACTACCGGGGCGGGGGATGCTTTCTGCGGAACGTTGGCAGCGGCCGTTGCGACGGGCGCTTCGTTGGCGGAGGCCACGAGACTGGCTGTCGCCGCGGGTTCCCTAGCCACTCAAAAGCCCGGCGCGGCTGGTTCTTACGTTACGGGCCAGGAAGTACGTACATTGGCAGCGGACGGCGCTGCCAAACTTGAAGGAGAAAACCGATGACGACCACCGCAGCTACCAGCACCCACGCAACGGGAGACTGTTCCACCCCGCGCCGGATCATCCTAGACTGCGATCCCGGCCACGATGACGCCATTGCCATGCTTTTGGCCTGGGGGAATCCCAACATCGACCTGATTGCGGTCACCACTGTGGCAGGTAACCAAACGCTCGAAAAGGTCACCGCCAACGCGCGGGCTCTTGCCCGCGTGGGCAAGATCACCGGTGTGCCCTTCGCTGCTGGAGCTGACCGCCCCCTGGTTGCACCCCAGCTGATCCCCGAGGCCATCCACGGTGAAAGTGGCTTGGATGGACCGCAGTTGCCAGAGGCGGGCGTCGAATTAGAAAAAGCCCACGCAATTGAGCTGATGGCGCACATTATCGAACAAGCGGAACCGGGGACAATCAGGCTGGTACCCACCGGGTCACTTACGAATATTGCGCTCTTCGCACGCACGTACCCACACCTCGTGGAACGTGTGGCCGGGGTGACACTCATGGGTGGCGGGCACCACACCGGCAACATGACCCCCGCGGCAGAGTTCAACATCCTGGCCGACCCCGAGGCGGCCAAGATCGTGTTTGATGCCGCCTGGCCTGTGACGATGGTGGGATTGGACGTCACGCACAAGGTGCTCGCCGTGCCCGCGCGGATGAAGCAGATCCGGGAAGTGGGCACCGATGTGGCGGAGTTCGTGGCAGAACTCGTGGAATTCTTCGGCACGTCCTACATGGACCTGCGCCGCTACCCGGGACCACCGTTGCACGATGCCCTTGCCGTCGCCGCCGTTGCCGACCCAGAGGTACTAACCACGGTGGCAGCACCCGTCGCAGTAGAAACTCGCGGTGAATTCACCCGCGGAATGACAGTCGTGGACCTTCGCCGCACTTGGGGCGCACAGCACCAGACTGCGGAGAACCCCGGTGATCCTTCTGCGTTGGGCCTATCTGATGACTACGCGGCCGCGGGATTGGAAACTTACGGCGAAATGCAGGAACCGGTGCGTCACCGTGTGGGTGTGGATGTTGATGTGGAACGTTTCTTTGATCTTTTAGTCGACGCCCTACGCCGAATCGGCAACACAGGTTTTCGAGGTTAACGCTACGGCCCGGGGTGCGATAATCTCTAACCCATGACCACGCCAGCTGCCCTAACCACTGCAGATCCCATTGACTCGAGGAAAGGTGGTTTGCCGCTGCTCATGGCGGTGCTGATCACCGCCGCCGTCGCGTTCCAGCTCAATGCCTCCATGTTGTCACCGGTGCTTCGCACCATGGCCGAAGAGCTGAATACTGACGAATCCACCGTGGGCCTATCCCAAACCGCGTTTTTCACCGGCGGTGCCATGTGTGGCCTATTCCTGCCACGCCTGTCGGACATCATCGGCCGACGCAAGGTGCTGATCGTAATGCTGGCGGTGATGGCCGTTGGCGGAATCATCGCAGCTCTGGCCCCGAATGTGGGCGTGTTGATGGCTGCGCGCGCCATGCAGGGCATCGCCGGTCCCACCATCCCAATGACGTTGATCATCTTGCGCAGCCAGGTGAAAGAAGAAGTGCGTCTAGGCACACTCATGGGCCTTATCGCTGCCGTCAACGGTGGCGTGGCCGGTTTGGACGTTCTGATCTCCGGCTGGATGGCTGAGAACTGGGGCTTCCGTTCCGTGTTTTGGCTGATCGGCATTATCGGCGCCATCGCCACCGCGGTTGTGGCCATGTGGGCGCCCGAATCGAAGCCTTCCGACAACGTGAAGATGGATTGGCTGGGAGCGGTTTTGCTGGTGATCTCCGTGCTCTCGCTGACCATGGCCGCCAATGAGATCGGCAAGGCCTCCCTGCCCGCTGGTGCAAACTGGATGCTGGTGGGGTGGTTGATCTTGGGTGGCTTGCTGGTGTTTGCCTTGTTCTGGGCATGGGAAAACAAGCACGACCAGCCACTGGTTGCACCGAAGTACCTGCGCCTGCGCCAAACATGGGCGCTGCTGCTTACCACAGTGTTGACGATGACCGGCGTGTTCGCAGCCGTCAACGGCGTGGCAATCTCTCTGGCACAAAACGCCGATGCGGGATTCGGCATGAAGCCCGACTTCGCCAGCCTTGTGATGCTCACACCTTATGCACTGGTCGGCTGGTTCGTCGGCCCCTTCGCAGGCCGTCTAGCGCCAAAAATTGGTTACTCCCGCTTGATCCGCATCGCCAACCTAGCCTCCGCACTACTGCTGCTGGTGTTGGCCTTTGTGGGCGTGCACTCCAAGCTAACGCTCATCGCCGTGGTGATCCTGCTGGGTGTTACTTACGCGGGCATCGGAAACATCGTCCTGAACAACCTGGGTGTGGTGAATTCCCCGAAGGATTACGAGGGATTCCTGCCAGGTATGAACTCCGCAGCCTTCAACCTAGGCGCCGGACTATCCTTCGCTATCTTGCCGGTTTTCATGGTAGCCGGATCTCCGGCCGGATCGGATTCCACGGCGGGTTACACCACCGCGTTCATCGCCGGGGCAGTGGTGTTGGGAGTAAGCGTGCTGACCAGCATGCTCATCCCGAAAACCACCACCTCCGAACTCGATGGGGCACTAGTTACCGCTACCTCGTAGCAGCTTCCAGCGCCTTCTTGATTTCCTCGTCAGTGGCCAAGTGACCTGGGCCCATATCCAATAGCGAGGTGGGATTCGCACCCTCTGGCAGGTAAGGCTGGCCGTAAGCAGGTTGCCCGTTGTCATAGCGCCAGCCTTCCGACAACGGACCCGCATCGACCGTGCCGTAACCAATCGAGTCCAAGAACCGGCGAACCTCGTCCTTGGCGGATTCATCATCACCAGCGATGACCAGCGACGTCCGTTCGTTGGCATCGGCCGGGCGGGCCAATTCACCCAGGTGACGGAAGTTGATGTTGTTAAATGTCTTCACAACCTTCGCCTCCGGCACGCGGTCCTGCAGAATCTGTGAGGTCGTGATCTTACGGCTAGCGAGCTCCTCAATGAACCCATCGCGCTGCTCGTAGTAGTTACTGGTGTCGATGACAACCTTGCCCTTTAGCGGCTCGGTTGGAATATCCTTCAGAGCATTCAAGGGGATGGTCACCACAACGATATCGCCCGCCTCAGCGGCCTCTTCCGCGGTGGCTACCCGAGCGTTGGGGCCCAGAGCCTGCGTTAGGGGCAGCAGCGTGCGAGGATCACGGGAATTACTCATCACCACGTTGTAACCCGCCTGCACTGACAAACGCGCAACCGTGGCTCCGATCAGGCCCGCTCCGATAAAACCAATCGTCTTCATGGTCTTCCTCCTTGGTTGGATGCAAATTGAATATGAGGTTTAACCCCAACGTCCGCAGAATTATTCCCAACCAATTCCATTTTTCCGACTCCCGGGTGTGCAATTAAGGGGTTGAAAAGGCGAAACGGGGAGGCGTCGAAAAAATGTTAGATACCCTGAGGCAATGAGAAAGTCCGATCACACAACCCCCAGCGTGATCCAGCGGGTGCTTAGCTACCGGCCGGATCTCCTCATCATCCTCATTGTGGTCGCGGTGATTGCCGCGCTCATTGTTCCAGTTCGTGGTGAAGCTGCCGACGTTGCCGATTGGGTCGTGAAGATCGCAATTGGCCTGTTGTTCTTCCTCTACGGCGCACGGTTGAGCCCCCAGGAAGCTCTGAAAGGCCTGCTGCACTGGAAGCTGCACCTCCTGATCATGATCTTTACATTCGTCATGTTCCCGCTCATCGGGTTGACGATGTACCCTCTCAAGGCCGTGGTCGGCGAGGAAATGTACCTGGGTATCCTGTTTTGCACCCTCGTTCCCTCCACTGTGCAGTCTTCCGTAGCATTCACCTCTATCGCACGTGGCCACGTTGCCGCGTCCATCGTCGCCGCCAGCGTTTCTTCCCTGGTGGGTGTGGTGTTTACACCGCTGCTGGTGCTTCTTCTCATGAGCAACTCCGGGGGCCTTCATATCGACGCCTCCACGTTCATCAACATCGCCGTTCAATTGTTGCTTCCGTTTGTGGTGGGGCAGGTGCTGCGCCCATGGGTGCACAAGTTCGCGGCATCTCCACTGACGAAAAAGGTGGATCAGATCTCCATTGGATTGGTGGTGTACACGAGCTTCTCCGAAGGCGTGGTTGAAGGTGTGTGGAGCTCCGTAAGCTGGATGACCTTGATCGGGTTAGTCATTGGCTCTGTGGTGCTGGTGTACCTGCTGCTATCAATCACCGGCTTCGTGGCCCGCACGATGGGCTTCAATTACCAAGACCAAGTGGCGATCCAATTTGCCGGGACAAAGAAGTCTCTGGCCTCTGGTTTGCCGATGGCTGCCGTGATGTTCGGTTCCGGTGGCTTGGGGCTACTGATTCTGCCGCTGATGATTTTCCACCAAGTGCAATTGATTATCTGTTCGATGCGGGCTTCTACCTACCTGGCGAAATGGGTAGACGAAGGAGCCGGCCCCGATGGGCGGGACAAGATCGCTGAGGACGCGCGGACGTGGTAGGTACTCACCTCGGATAGGGGGAGAAACGAGACGTTGCTAATGAAAGAGGCACAAGCTATTTGGGATGATGCATAGAGTATCCATTTAGTTGCTTTGACCAAAGGACACGTGCTTATCAGAGCCCGGTCCGCGTTAGAGTGCTTTGACTTAGCAAACGAGACGGAAAAACACTATGGCTGAACGAACCGAGAGCGCAAGATTAAGGGCGTCAGTGGCTAGGGCTGAGGAACACGATGGTGGCGATTCTGCTACTGATCGTAAGCGGATGACTAAAACAATCATCGCGGCTTCCAGCGGCAACCTGGTGGAATGGTTCGACTTCTACACATATGCATTTTTCAGCGTGTACTTTGCCGAGAGATTCTTCGCCGGAACCGGCCAAACTGGCGCTTTGATGAGTACCGCCGCGATCTTCTTTGTCGGATTCCTTATGCGACCATTGGGTGGGTACATATTCGGGCGAATCGCCGACCGGCAGGGACGTAAGAAGTCCATGCTCATCGCCATATTGATGATGTGCGCTGGTTCATTAGCTCTCGCTTCACTGCCCACGGCCGCGACCGTGGGTGCACTCGCGCCTGTTTTGTTGCTGCTTGTTCGCTGTGTCCAAGGACTGTCCGTGGGTGGAGAATACGGATCTGTTGCAACCTACATGTCTGAGATTGCACCCCCAGGTAAGCGCGGTTTCTATTCATCATTCCAATACGTCACGTTGATTGGTGGCCAGCTTCTTGCCAGCTTGGTAGCGCTCATCATGAGTACCGTGCTGACTGAAGACCAGATATCTAACGGATGGTGGCGCCTACCATTCGTCCTGGGTGCCATTGCTGCTCTGGTTTCCCTATGGTTGCGCAATACACTGGAGGAGACCGTCGACGAAAGCAGTACAACAAAGAATGATTCCGGAAGTCTCCGGGAACTCCTGTCTTACCCACGCCCGGTGCTCGTCGTGCTAGGTATCACTGCAGTAGGGTCCCTAACGTTTTACACATTCACGACCTACATGCAGAAGTTTCTCATCAACACTAATGACATTTCGAAAGCAGAAACCACTCGGATCATGACCGCGTGCCTGTTTCTTTTCATGCTCCTGCAACCAGCCGTCGGGTGGCTCTCCGACAGAATCGGGCGCAAGAACACGATGCTGATCTACATCATTGCAATGGTTATTCTGCCGATCCCATTTTTTAAGATCTTGACAGGGCAGCAAAATGTCTGGATTGCAGGCGGGTTAGTGTTCTTCGTTTTAGTTTTCGTTTCATTTTACACCTCAATTTCAGGCATTCTGAAAGCTGAAATGTTTCCCACACACGTTCGCGGACTCGGCGTGGGCTTCACCTACGCCGTGGGCAATTCCCTCTTCGGTGGGTCCGCAGAATACGCGGCTCTAGGGTTAAAGAACATCAATCTAGCGTGGGTGTTCCCCATTTACGTTTCGGTCGTTGCCCTTATCGGTCTCATTGCAGTCATCACTATGCGTGACGACCGCATCCACTCCACAATCGACAACCAATAATCTGGCATCAGCCCTTATCCATCAACGTGCAGTCTCTTGGCGAGCGTGAGCGTGAAGCCCCTTAGCGATCCGCCACAATCACCACATCTAACTGCCGCGGCCCATGCACACCGTGCACGCGGATTAGTTCAATATCCACGGTCGCACTGGGCCCCGAGACCATCGTCATCGGTTCTGTGTGCAGCCCTTGTTCTCGCAGGTAAGTGATCGCTTGGGGGACCAGTTCTACGATGCTGGATTCCGCCACCACTACTACGTGATGATCCGGCAGCAATGTTGTGATTCGACGCCCAGATTCCGCACCCGCCAGCACGATCGTGCCTGTATCGGCAATAGTCACCGCAGACCCCGTCACGACGGCAGCAGCTGCATTGATTTGTTCCTGCGTTAGGAAATCTGCGGTGACTGCTCGCGCTTTTCCAAGCCGCCCAGCGTCATCAGTTAGCCCAGCGCCGCCAACTGACCCAGCGCCGCCAGCCAACCCCGCACCACTGGTTACCCCAGCATCACCAGCCAACCCCGCACCACTGGTTACCCCAGCATCACCAGCCAACCCCGCACCACTGGTTACCCCAGCGCCGCCAGCCAACCCCGCACCACTGGTTACCCCAGCAGCACCAGCTAGCCCAGTGCGTTCGGAACCGTCGCCATCCCGCAGCACGCTAAGTCCCGCGCCCTCAAGCTCCCTGAACCACTCGTCCGGAACCGCCGTGGGCGCAATGATCACATCATCGCGGGAAGCATCTGGCCCCGATTCCACATCAGCATTCGATTCATGTTCCAGAGACCCCTGCTCGGACCTCCCACCAGTCACCAAGTCACGGATAACACCCGGCAGGTCGGCTTCGTCGACGATGGTCACGGTGGCGTCGTAATCCTCCAAGCGATCAACCAGCAAAGACCGCAGCTCTTCACCTTGCCTGGAGCCGTCGCGGCGATAAGACCTAAACGGCTCAGAAGCGGGCCGCGATCCGGTGGCGGAAGGCCCAAGGGCAGAATTGATGCGCGCGAGAATATCCTGTTTCGCCGTTGTCTGCTTAGCGGCCATGATCAATTATCCTCTCCACGGTTTCTCCGCCACCACGAGCGGAAAGACTCCTTCGGCGGGGCGGGAATATCGCGCGATCGGGTCCATTCGCCCGCCACGCCCGGTAAGTTGAACAGGCCTTTCTGAGGCGCAAGCCCGCTCGCGATGGGCAACGCGCGCTCCACGGTATTCATGCGCGCACCATCGCTCATCATCCACGACGCCCCGGCCAGTGCCACATCCAGTTGCGACGTGGGTACGCGCCCGCCCAGCGGATGATTCTGCTCCACATCTTGAGCACGCAAGCGAACCAGCATCTCCGGAATGTTGATCTTCACTGGGCACGCATCGAAACACGCGCCACACAGGCTGGAAGCATAGGGGAGTGACCCATTCTCGGAAGCATCCACACCGGTCAGGAGGGGAGTGAGGATAGCGCCGATTGGCCCTGGGTAGACCGAACCATAGGCGTGCCCACCCGTGCGCTCATATACCGGGCACACGTTCATGCAGGCTGAACAGCGGATACAGTGCAGTGCCTGCCGGCCGTACCTATCCGCCAACGCACGCGTGCGGCCGTTATCCAGCAAAACAACGTGGACGTTGTGCGGGCCATCGCCCTCGGACACCCCAGTCCAGAACGACGAATAGGGATTCATGCGCTCACCAGTGCTGGAGCGGGGGAGTAGCTGCATGAACACTTCTAAGTCTTGGAACGTCGGCAGCAGCTTCTCAATGCCCATCACGGTGATCAAAGTCTCGGGCACCGTCACGCACATACGCCCGTTGCCCTCGGATTCCACGACCGACAATGTGCCGGTTTCCGCGATTCCAAAGTTCGCCCCGGAAATAGCCACGGGCGTGGTGAGGAACTTCTGCCGCAGGTGCTTGCGGCTGGCCTCAGCCAAAGCCTCTGGGTCATTGGTGAGCTCGGGGTTGACATCCTCCATTTGGCTGAGGAAAATCTGGCGAATCTCATCGCGGTTGCGGTGAATCGCGGGCACCAGAATATGCGATGGCTTATCCCCGCCCAGCTGCACAATTAACTCTGCCAAGTCGGTCTCTACTGCTGTAATACTGTGCTCTTCTAGGTACTCGTTCAGCCCGATTTCCTGTGTGGCCATCGATTTGACCTTGATGACCTCGCGCTGACCGCTCTCGCCAATCGGCGCGTGGTCCTCCACCAGTTGCCGCACAATCTGGTTGGCCTCTTCGGCATCCCGCGCCCAGTGCACATGGCCGCCACGAGCCGTGAATTGTTGCTCGAACTGCTCTAACAGCTCCGGCAACCGCGCCATCACATCTTCCTTGATGGCCTCTCCCGCGTCGCGTAGCTGTTGCCAATCTGGCATTTCCGCTACGCGCGCAGCCCGTTTACTCCGAATCGTCTGCGTGGCATGCCGCAGGTTGGTGCGCATCTGCATGTTGCCCATTTCGTGCTCGGCAACCTCCGGGAAGGGGTATTCCTCGAACAGATTCCCCTGTCCCCGCACCGATGGCATTCCCAATGGGGTGCCCTTGAACGGTGTACTTTTAGCCGAATTCAATGATGCCTTCATCGCAGCGAACCTCCTGTCACTTTGCCCCCTTCTGCTGGCAGTCGCAGGGGGTTTTCTTTGGTCGACGCCAAAATCCGGGCCATATGTACCGCCGATGGAGTGTCGCGAACCCCCGGGGTAAGCCGTCCCTGGCGCGACAGTCCGCCACCGATATGCATCAAACAACTGGCATCCCCGCCGGTGCACACATCGGCCTGCGACCCAATTACGGCCTCCACTTTGTCACCCAACATGGCGCTGGATACGCCGGAGTTCTTCACGCTAAATGTTCCACCGAATCCGCAGCAAGAATCCTCGTGCTCAATGGGGCGCAAGGTTAACCCCTCTACGCTTTCCAGCAGGTCCCGCTGCCGGTCACCCAAACGCAGCAAGCGCATTCCGTGGCATGACGGGTGGTAGGCCACCGCGTGTGGAAAGTAACTGCCTAACTGGTCTGCCGCGTTGTCTACACCGCAAATTTCGGTGAGGAATTGCGCTAATTCATAGGTGCGATCTGCAATTTGGGTGGCGCGGGTCGCCAGGTCTTCGTCCCCTTCGTGCTGGGCGATCATGGGGTGCTGGTGGCCTAGCGACGCCACGCAGGATCCACTGGGAGCCACCGCATAGTCCCACGATTCACCCTCAAAGGCTTCTACGTGGTTTTTCACCACCGGATAGGCTTGAGCGAACTTTCCCGAATTGATGTGCATCTGTCCGCAACAGGCTTGCTGTTCGGGGAAGACGACGGTGTGCCCGAGTCGCTCGAGGATACGCACCGTATCTTTGGCGACCTCCGGATACATCGCGTCCACAATGCACGTGGCGAATAGCGCAATTTTCATTCTTCCTCCGTCATGAACGTGAACCTGGTTAGTGTTGTGTTCTTAATGAGCGAGGTTCCAGTTTGCAGCGCTGGGTTAATGGGTGTGGTCTTGGTTGGTTGTGGGAACCCAATAAACCGGGTTTGAGGGAACTGCGCCCATTGCGCCAGCGTAACCTTGGTTAGTTGCGCTTGACGTAACCCATCCGGGGACGGAATCCCTGGGGGTGTTTCATCTGCGCAGCAGCGTCGGCGATGATCAACCGGAAACGCGGTTGCATGGGTGGCATGTTGCTGATGGGAAACCAATCCACGCGCGTTGATTCATCGTCGTTAACGTGCACATCAAATGCACCCGGCGCGTCCGGATCCGGAACCTCTAAGCGAATGGCCGTGTCCACGTAACTGACCACGTCACCGTTGGGGTATTCCACCGGCCCCACTTGGCCCACACCCAGAAGGGCAGCGGGCTCCACTGTCAGACCGGTTTCCTCAGCCACTTCCCGTACAGCCGCCCGGTGTGGTTCTTCCCGCGGGTCCACGATCCCAGTTACGGGAGTCCACTGCCCGTCATCGGCCCGTTGAACCAGTAATACCTCGGGAACGGCCCACAGCGGGGCGTCGTTCTCTACGGGTTTCAACACGATAGCCGTAACTCCCGGTAACCACAGTTCTGCGTGCCCGACCTGCTTGCGTAGATCGAGAATAAAATCCGGTGTTGCCATGAGAGTCAGCTTACGCCGAACACCGACAGCGCCGTTTTGCTGCTTCAGGGCGCGAGTGGATCTGGGGAGTATGAAACGCTGGTCAATGCATTCTTGATAATTTAAGAGCAGAAAGCGCTGTGCGGGCCAGCATCTTTTCTCAATGCGTCCGCCACCAAGTAACGACACACCTCCCGGCCCGGGAGTAGCTGCGCAGATGGAGCGCACCAGAGAAAGGCTGACGATGCCCAAAAACGGTAATGACAACACCGAGCAGTTCCCGCACATCGGCGAACCTCCGCACTACAACCGCGGTGGTCACGGCCAAAAGGGCCCCGGGTCGACAAGTGCGGCTCAGGACAACCAGGGTTTCGGCAATCGGGATTACAATCCGAACGGCTCGTGGGGCGCCCCCGCGCAAGGTTATGGAGCGGCAGGTCAAGCCCATTTCGGGCCCGGTGGCGACCGTTATATGCAGCAACCCCAAGCCCCACGGAGCCCATTTCAACACAGCCCATATCAGCAGGGTGAATCTTCGCACAGTCCGTACCAGCAAGGTGAACCTTCGCACAGTCCGTACCAGCAGGGAAAGCAACCTGCTAACAATGGCGCCTACCGAGCCCCTGCCGGGGGGCCGTTGGGACCGCACCAGCGCCCACCGCGGAATTCACCACAGCACCCACCCGCGCAAGGTCGCCCCGGGTCGCGCAATCGTGCCGATACCCCGCCACCACAGCGCAACACCTCAACAATTGTGCTCAGCATCTTGGTCATTATCCTCAGCTTATTGTTGCTTGCTGCGGCGGCGTATTTCTTCTTTGGTGATCGCTCTCGTAGCGACGCCCCTTCGACCAACCGAACCAATTCCGCAGGGGGCGCTGGAGAATCCGCGGGCCCGAAAACCAGTAGGGCCGAAGACGAGACAACTGAGAGCGAAACGTCCACCAAACCCAGCGAGAGTAAGCGCGCTGGGGACTTCGAAGTACCTGGATCTTGGAACAAGTGCGCGGGTTCCGGTGCAGCGGGGGACCTTAACTTGACCTACGCCGAGGATTACGGTGGAAACACCACGACGTGTGGGTTCGCTACCAATGTGCGCGATGCCTTCGTGGATTACTACCGCCAGACCGATAAACTCAACGGCACTGTCGAGGCAACCAGTCCCACAACGGGCCAGACCTACACCATGTCCTGCCATGACAACGGCACCTATGTGACCTGCTCCGGTGGCAATAACGCGCGGGTTCACATCCTTTAACATGAGCGAGCACACTATGACATCAGCGCGCATTCGAGCCTGGCAACCGCGCACGCCACCCGGTCAATCAGGGGGTGCCTATCGAGGACATAGTACTTCCCCGCAACCCGCTACTGGATCGATGGTCACCCGCGGCCTCGCCCTGGCAGCCGCGGCAACGGTCACGGCCTTGGTACTTACCGGCTGCACGATCGATAAGGAGCGCTTCGGTGGCTCCTCAGATTCTGAACAGTCCGCCGCATCCCACGCCGAATCCGATCCTCAGGAGGGGAGGGGTGGGGACCGGTCAAGCACACGTAAGCCAAACCCAACACAATCGGCGCCCAGGACCACCGTTGGGGATTCCCAGCCCGCGCCGGGGGCAAAGCAGGCGGGAGATCTCAACGCGGCAATCCGCCATGTGCAGAGCAAATACGCGGGCCAGCTTGGGTTAGCTATCAGTGATCCACGCGGGAACGGTTCTACCGCGCCGGTTAGCTACGGCTCGTTGGATGAGGGGCCCGCGTGGTCCACTGCGAAGATCCCCGTGGCTATCGCGGTTGCGAAGAACGGCGGTGTTACCCCAGCGATGCGTTCAGCCATCACCGTGTCGGACAATGCGGCAGCTGACAGCCTGTGGCGCTCCCTTGGTTCTCCTGCACAAGCCGGTGCGGCCGCCACTATGGTGCTGCGAGAGGGTGGCGACCAGGTAACCACGATCCACACTGCGGTCACGCGCCCCGGTTTCTCGTCTTTCGGCCAAACCCGTTGGTCGCTTGCGAACCAAGCAACGTTCGCGGCAAATCTGCAGTGCATAGCCGGTGGATCCGTAGTCAGTGATCTCATGGGGCAGATCGCCGCTGGTCAGAATTACGGGTTGGGTTCGATCCCCGGTGCGCATTTCAAAGGCGGATGGGGGCCAGACGAAAATGGCGGCTACCTCACCCGACAGTTCGGATTCATCCCAGGTGAAAAACCCGGCAGCTTCGTTGGCGTAGCTATTGCGGCGAAACCCGCGGACGGTACCTACGAAACTGGCCAAGCCATGCTCACAGAATTGGCGAGGGCTCTAACAAGTCTCCGCGGTTACGGCGGTACGTGTTAGTTGCGTTCCGGGTGTTCTGCCCACGTGGAAAACAGGTTCTCCGGGAATGGGCGGCGTTTCATCAACTGCCGCCACGTCTCACCCGGCTTAGAACCGAATACATCCTCCGCTACCGCGCGCTGGAACTGCACGGAGCCCTCGGCCAGCCACTCGTCCAATTCCGTACGCGCTAACTCCGTGAATCCGACGAATAGGCGCAGATTTTCCACCGGCACATCCAAATCCTGGTTCTCGGTGATCACCACCTGAGCCAAACGCTCCTCTGCATCAATCAGAAGAGCACGCCCGTCACAAATCATCGCAGGTTGGAAAGCACGCTCGGAGGGTTGCTCCGTGCCATTTTCAGTCCCCTCTGCAGCATCATCTCCCGCACCCTCTGCAGCATTATCTCCCGCACCCGTTGCCGCTACATCGACATCGGCGGAGAGTTGGCCGATAGCCACTACTGCACCCGGCACATCCGCGCCACCGAGGAAGAACACCTTCGGCTTCGTCAGCTTCTGCGCCAGCGCGGGCAATTGGTTCGCGACCGCCTCTGTCGTCATCTGATCCAGATACACCCCTGCCACGTTGGCTTCATCGGCGCTGATGACCAGCAGAACCTCGCCGGCTAACACGCGCTTACGATCATCGAAGATCACCTGAGGAGGCACGTAGATCACATCACCCGGGCGAATATCAACGGCTCGCTGGGGTTGGGAGCCGCGGGGCTCGTTGGCGTCAGATAAAGAAGAAGTAGAACGGTCAACCATTAGTTAGCCTCCTGTTGCTCGGCCCACCACGCACGCAGCTCAGCGATGGCATCCTCGCGAGACAGCGGGCCACGATCTAGGCGTAGCTCCTTCAAGTATGCCCACGCTTTGCCGACTTGCGGGCCGGGCGGCAGATTGAGGATCTCCATAATGGCGTTGCCGTCGAGGTCGGGGCGTACCGCTGCCAGATCTTCCTGCTCTTGTAGTTCTGCGATCCGGTGTTCCAATCCGTCGTAGGTGCGCTGCAGGCGATCGGCCTTCCGTTTATTCCGTGTGGTGCAATCAGCCCGCACCAAAAGATGCAGGCGAGGCAGCAATTCACCGGCATCGTTGACATATCGGCGCACCGCGGCATCCGTCCACGTCGATTCACCCTGCGGTCCACCATCGCTGTAGCCGTGGAAACGCATGTGCAAAAACACTAGCTGCGAAATGTCCTTTACTAGCTGCCGTGAATACTTCAACTTCTGCAGGCGCTTGCGGGTCATCTTGGCACCCACCACTTCATGCTGGTGGAAGGTTACGGTTCCAGATTCCGTGAAAGCTCGGGTCGCAGGTTTTCCTACATCGTGGAGTAGCGACGCCATGCGTAGCTCCAGATCGGGCTCCCACTGGTTCTTAGTTTCCAGCTCCACCGCGTTGCGCAGTACCCGCAGAGAATGGCGGTAGACATCCTTGTGTTGCTGGTGTTCATCCTGCGTCATTTTTAGCGCGGGTAGTTCCGGCATGACGAACTCGGCGATTCCCGAATCCACCATCAGGTCTAGGCCCTCCCACGGAGCCACGCCCAGCATCAACTTGTTCAGCTCCACGGCTACGCGCTCCACGGTGATGCGCTTAATCTCCGGCGCCATGGCAGCCATCGCCTCACTGACACGGGGAGCCACGGCGAATTCCAGCTGCGAGACAAACCGGCATGCACGCAGCATGCGCAGTGGGTCATCATTAAACGAAATGTGGGGGGAATCCGGTGTGTCCAACAACCCAGCAGCGGCGTCCTCCAAGCCACCCAGCGGGTCACGGAACTGGTGGTCGCCGTCGGGATTCAACTCCAAAGCCATGGCGTTGACTCGGAAGTCGCGACGGATGAGGTCGCCTTCCAAGGTATCGCCGAACGTGACCTGCGGGTTGCGGGAATCACCGTCATATTGATCCGCGCGGAATGTCGTGATCTCAATCATCGCACCCTTGATTAGGGCAGAGACCGTCCCGTATTCAATGCCGGTATCCCAGATCTTCTCGGCCAGAGGCTCCACAACCTCGATGATCTGTTGCGGACGCGCATCGGTAGTGAAGTCCAGATCGTGGGACAACCTGCCTAGCAGCGCATCGCGGACCGAACCGCCCACCAAGAACAGCGAGAAACCGGCTGCGTTAAAGGCCTTGGCGAGGGGCTGCAGAGTTGTGTTCTGCTTACCCAGAGCCTGCCAAGCGTTCGCCATCATGGTGGCGGGGGTGCGGGGGTTTTCTGGCTGGTGGTTCACGCCGTTGATTCTACAAAAGCGTGCGACAGGCTTTACAGGTGCGGTCAATGGGGGATGATTAGCCCTTGTATGTTTCGTGGGTGCACAACGGGATCTGGGGAGCGTGCTTTGGTGACTTGACGCACGGGACCGGTTGGCGCGATAGGTTAGCGCGACGGGGAGGGCACGGCCATGTTTCCCATAAATTAGGTTAAACCGACTAGCCTAATAAGAATGAATGAGAACGAAGGTGCCGCGGACGGCCAGCGCCGTCGTCGGAACCGGCGTTCCCGACGACCGAACCAAAAACGCGCGCAGGGCAATCCCACCCGTGACAATTCCAGTAATAATGCTGCGCGCAACCACGGCCCCGATGCCGGCAACGGTAAGGGTGTAGCAAACGGTAAAGGTGGCATAAACAAGTCCAATCGTGGCAATGGTCATGCTGGTGAATCGAACACGAGCAGGTCCACAGTCACCGGACCAAAGACCGGCGGGTCGAATGCCCCTGGATCGAACGCGGGAAGGTCGAACACTGACGAAACCACTACTGGTCACACCGAATCGGGGAACACAGGTGCCCGCCGCGGCGAGCGCCGGAACCAGAACATCCCCGGCCCAAGCAACGGAGGTAATAATCGGCGCCGCCGTCGTGGAGGCCGTGGCCGTGGTGGGCGTGGCCCCGGAGGTCGTGGCAATGCCAACCACAACAACTCCATTCAGAATTCACAGAACCTGAATGAGTCCCCCGGCGCCCAGGGATCGCGGGAGCTGGGGAACAGTGGGGCGTCGGATAAAAAGGACAGCAATCCCAACCACGGTGGCAACGGGGGCGGCAACCGCAAGCAACGCAGCTCGCGGCGCGGTGGACGCAACCAGAACAGCGCCACACACAACGGCGGTGGCCGCAACGGTAATGGGCGAAACGGTGGCCGCAACGGTTCCGGGCGGAACAATGCTGGGCGTGGCGGGGCTGACAACCGTGGAGCCAACAACCCCAGGCGACCCAACGGCAAATCCCGCGATTCCGGTTTTGCTATCACCCAGCGCCCAGAACGCGATACCGAAGCATTCCACGATATGCATTCAGAGCTGCCCATTTCCGTGGAGACTTCGGCGGGTGGCCTAGTCCTATCCGGCTTGGCAGAAGCCGTGGGACCCAATGGAGACGTGGACTTGTCTAAGATCTACGTGGCCCTCATTGGGCGCTTGGACCGGCGCGGCCGCCTGCTGTGGTCGATGCCCAAAGGCCACGTAGAACCAGATGAATCCCAACACGCCACAGCGGAACGCGAGGTCTGGGAGGAAACCGGTGTGGCCGGAAAAGTCATCGGCGAATTGGGCACGATTGACTACTGGTTTATCTCCGAAGGCGTTCGCATCCACAAGACTGTCCACCACCACCTGCTGCGCTTCGTCGATGGGCACCTCAATGATGAGGACCCCGAAGTAACAGAAGTCACCTGGCTACCGGTCAATCAATTAATCGAGCGTTTGGCCTATGCCGACGAGCGCCGATTGGCCCGGTTAGCCTTCGACAGTTTGCCAGATCACGCCCGCGCAGAAGCCGCTGCAGGACGGCTCACACCCCGTTAAAGACATCATGACTCCACGCCACACGTGCCCTAGCTACCACAGCCCGGAACGCGTTTCCACGTCGCGCCGACCCCGCACGGCCCGTCGCATTGCTGGAGCTGTGCTGGCTTCGGGACTCATCGCGGGAAGCTCTTGGGGTTGGGGAACACTGGGGGATTCCGCTGGCCATACTGGGTTTACGTTCCCCGGCGCCGGAGTTAGCGCCGCCCAGCCTGCACCAAAAGCGCAAAGCCCGGCCCCATCCAATCTGGATCGCTATTTCGGTGGTCAGTTGCCTAGCTTCCCCGGCAATCCCGCCATAGAGGACGACAACAGCGCCGGTGGTGCCGCCTCGGATAACACCAACGGCTTGCCCGCCCCATGGACGAACCCCAACGCTCGCTCCACGGACCCCCAGTTACGCACCGCGCTCACCCTCACAAAACTACCCCGCGTGCAGGGTAACACCGCCACATTCCACCTGCGCATCACCAACAACCGCACCACCGCGATCACCAACCCCACGGTTTCCTTCGCGTGGCGCGAAGCCGCACAAATCGAATCGCTGCGCATCGCCCAATTGGCCAACCTGGGCGAATACCCACGTCAAAGCCCCGCTGTGGCGCTGCAGGGGTCTATCGAACCAGGGCAGAGCCGGGATATCACCGTGGAGGTTTTAGGTTCCGACGCCACCCGGGGCCAACCTAGCAACATCGCCCAAGGGGACCGGGTTGTCCTGAACGCGCCGGGCCTACTGCAACCGGGTGCACACCCCGTGGTATTCAACGTGGGTGGGACGATCACAGGGGACGACACCCCCGAGGGACCCGTTGGTTCCCTAGCGGTGACGCGAACCGCGGTGAGCGTGGCGTCGGATAAAAAAGAAGCCCCGACCCCCGTCACCATGCTGTGGCCTCTAGCTGCACAAACGGCGGCGGTATCTGGGACCACCGGGGACGCGCCCACGCCCGCACCGCTGTACTTGCGCAACGAGAACCTAGCTAAAGAGTTAGGGACAGGCGGGCGACTGCGCGGGCTGTTGGATGCCTATCGCGATACCACCAGTGGGCAAGAAGGGCGCGAGCTACGCGCGGCGACGTGCTTGGCGATCGATCCCGAACTCATCGACACCGTAGAACGTATGACCCACGGTTATCGGGTTGGTCCGAAGGCACCGGAGGCTGTCCAGGAACAGCGCCGATTGCGCGATTCCTGGGGAGAGCTGCTGGGCGGGGACGAGGACAACTCCGTTGAGGGAACCGGGGTGGCGGCCGCCAAGGCGTGGCTGAAGGATCTGCGCGAGCTAGTCAAGGGCGGTTGCAGCGTAGCCCTGCCGTATGCCGGTGCTGATATCAACGCAGTGGCAGCCACGGGCAACGACTGGCTGGGGGTCCAGGCGTTCGGCACGGGTGCGCAGACCATTAAGCGAGTGCTGGGAGTAGTGCCACAACAAAATATCGTGGTGCCGAGTTCGGGTTACGTAGCACCGGAATCGGTTCCGATGCTGGCCGCCGGTGTAACCCAGGGAATCGACGTAGATTCGTCTACGCGGTTTGAAGCCGTGCAATCGGGGTTACCCGTGTTACCAGCCGCGGGTGCGGTGACAGCGCTAGTGGCGGACAACACGGTTAATCAGACACGCCCAGCGCGGCCGGTCGAGCCCGGTACGGGCGGCCCAGACGGGCAGGGGAGTACCGAAGCGCAACAAGTGGCAAACATCGATAACAGCTGGAATCAGCGGATCACTCGCCTGGCTACGCAGCAGAACAGCGAGCCCAGTGGTCAGCAGGGCGGTCTGAGTGGTCAGCAGAGCGGCGAGCAGGGTGGGCAACAGGGCGGTCTGAGTAGTCAGCAGAGCGGACCCGGCGCGCCCGCTGCATCCACAGCGCCTACTGCATCAACAGCGCCCGCCGGGCACCAGTTCACCACGGTGGCATTTTCGGGAAACCTGGGAACCTTGCTACGGGCTACCGGTGCAACACCTGAAGTTGCGCCCTACTCCAACCCGGAATCGCGCTATCCATTGGAGCAAGACAGCTCAGCCGCACGCATGGGAACCGCATTAGCCGGGTTAGACCTAGAGATTGCCCGCCAGCAACCTGTTTTAGCCGTGCCTCCCGCAAACTGGGGAGTGACGGAAGAGGAGGCCCGCGCGGTCCTGCAAAACCTTTCGGGGCACCTCGCAAACGATTCGGCCAGCCCTGCTCCACTATCGCGCATCGCCGAGCCCCGAGGAGAGCTCAAGGACCAGGACCTCGCCAGCGGCGCAGCAACCGTACCCTATGGCGATCCGGGTGCTTCCTCGCCCGCACTCAACGGTTTCGTGAGCAACATCGCAGGTCAACTGTGGGATGTCACGCTGATGATGCGGAACGATCCCAAGATCGCGCTGGGCCGCGAAGTATTCACCCGGCCACTGTTCGATGACCTGGTGCGCAGCCTTTCGGGCTATTCAATGCGGGTGAAATCACAGTGGCAAGAACAGCGCGAAGGCCGCGTGGCCCGGGCCACACACGTAGCTGATGTGACCGATAAACTCCAGCGCAGCGTCACGCTGGTGCCCCCAGGAAACGTCTTTACCCGCACCAGTGATTCTTCCCCCCTGATCGTTGTCGCGCGCAATGGTTTGCCCCTGCCGGTGCGTGCGAAGTTGGAATACTCCACCGAGCAGTCCTCCGGGATTGCCATTGACGTTCCCGATGCCCAGGACATCCCAGCGCGCGGTTCCATCACCATGTCCCTCACCACAGAGATGCCTTCCGACCAGGGAGCACAGCAGATGGAGCTATGGTTGGCGACCGCCGACGGCAAGCGAATCTCCACGCCCGTGCGCCTCGGCGTGCAATCCGCGCCGGGATTGCACATCTCCGGGTTGCTGATAACCGGTATAGCTCTTGCCGGAATAGTTGTGGCCGCTCGTTTGCCATGGGTGCGCCGAACCCGCCAGAGGAGCAAAAATCGCCTGCTAGACCTGCCCGAGAGACCGGTTAATCGATGACACGCCCACGGCACCATTAGGCATAACAGGGGTTGTGGCACAAAATGGAGAAGTGACTTTCCCCCAAGACAACGATGAGAACCCCCATCGCGGGCGAGAAGCGGATAACCCCGGACGAGCCCCAGCTGGCCAGCGTGGCCGGTTTCGCCGTCCTCGGCCTCCGGCGATCGTACCCGGAGCCAACGATGGTCCAGCCCATAGCGGTGTTGGGGAAGCTGGTGGCGTCGGTCATGGGGTAGAAAAAGCCGGCGAACCGCAACGGTCCGACAACCATAGTGCGGGTAGCACAGCTAAAGCTGAGCCCACACAGGCTGCTGGCGAGGCCCAAGCAGCTTCCGGCGCCAGCAGCGTTGGAGTGGTTGAGGCGAAACGCTCTACGGGACCCAGTGCTCACAACGACGATGCTGATAATGAATCCGGCAAAAGCGCCACCGATGAAGTGGTGCGTGCGGGTGGATCCATGGCGATCGCTACTCTGCTGTCGCGCATCACGGGATTCCTGCGCACAGTGCTCATCGGCTCGGCATTGGGCCCGGCGATCGCATCGGCGTTCAACACCGCCAACACGTTGCCCCACCTGATTACCGAGCTGGTTTTGGGAGCGGTGTTGACGTCCCTTGTGGTTCCCGTGCTCGTGCGTGCAGAGAAGGAGGACCCCGACGGCGGCGAGGCTTTCATTCGCAGACTGATGACCCTCACGTTCACCCTCATGGGGGCCGTGACGGTTTTGTCCATTC
The DNA here is from genome assembly GCF_030408435.1 of Corynebacterium auriscanis. Lineage (NCBI taxonomy): Bacteria > Bacillati > Actinomycetota > Actinomycetes > Mycobacteriales > Corynebacteriaceae > Corynebacterium > Corynebacterium auriscanis. The sequence goes on from NZ_CP047046.1 coordinate 2,579,962, forward strand.
TGGCCGCGCCATTCCTGGTGGAAGTTGGCCTGGATGAAAACGGGCACGTCAACATTGATATCGCCACGTCAATCGCCTACCTAGTGCTGCCGCAGATCGTATGCTTTGCGATGTTTGCGGTGTTCATGGCGGTGCTCAACACCAAGGGCATGTTCAAACCCGGCGCGTGGGCCCCAGTGGTCAACAACCTGGTCACGTTGGGCATTTTGGTGCTGTATTACATGCTGCCTGACGAGACGAAGCTCAACCCCAACGAGTCCGTCACGATCACCAACCCGCACATCTTGTTGCTGGGCCTAGGTACCACCTTGGGCGTGGTTGCCCAAGCCGCCATCATGATTCCGTTCCTGCGCAAGGCCGGGATCAACATGAAGCCCCTGTGGGGCGTGGATAAGCGTCTCAAGGCGTTCGGTGGTATGGCGATTGCCATCATCGTGTACGTCGCAATTTCGCAGGCTGGCTGGATGCTGAATAACCGCATTGCCTCCCAGGCCTCCGATGCCGCGGTGACCGTCTACATGCAGGCCTGGCAGTTGTTGCAGATGCCCTACGGTGTGATCGGTGTGACCCTGTTGACCGCCATCATGCCCCGGTTGTCGCGCAACGCTGCAGACGGCGATGACCGGGCTGTGGTTCGCGATCTCACCAGCGCAACCAAACTCACGCTGCTAGCTCTCCTGCCGGTCATCGTTTTCTTCACAGGTTTTGGCACTTTAGTCTCCGCCGCGCTGTTCCAGTACCAAAACTTCGATCTGGAGACCGCGAATGTGCTGGGTTGGACAATCTCCTTCTCCGCGTTCACGCTGATTCCTTACGCGCTGGTCATGCTGCACCTGCGCGTGTTCTATGCACGCGAGGAAGTGTGGACTCCCACTTACATCATCGCTGGTATTACCACCACGAAACTGGCACTGGCGTTTTTGGCTCCTCATATTTCCACTGAACCGCGCCTCGTCGTGGTCCTGCTGGGCGCCGCCAACGGTTTCGGCTTCCTTACTGGTTCGATCATCGGTGCTCTCTTGCTGCGCCGTTCGCTAGGTAGTTTGCAGGGCCGCGATGTTGTGAAAACGGCACTGTGGACCGTGGGGGCTTCCCTGGTTGGTGCGCTCATTGCGTGGCGGGTGGATGTATTACTCGCCACTTATGTATTCCAGACCCCGGCCAATCCATGGTTCCTGATTCGTATGTTGATCGTTGGGCCAATCTTCCTGATCGTCACGGGTCTGGTGCTGTCGCGGTCCAAGCTGCCGGAAGTCGACATGTTCGGCCTCATGCTGGCTCGCATGCCGGTGGTCGGTCGTTTCTTTACACCTCGACGCCCCGTCGATGCCGACCGCGCCGCCGCCATTGCAACTCCGGATTCCGCGGACCAAGCCCAAATGGCCATGCAGGAAACCGGTGTGCTCGGCGACTACGCGGGTACGTTCATGCCACCCATGTCCGCGGGTCGAGTCCGTGGTCCGCGCCTGGTGCCCGGCGCTCCCATGCTGCAAGGACAGTACCGCTTGCTGGCCGATCACGGTGGTTCTCCGGCAACCCGGCTGTGGCAGGCCCGCGAGATGTCCACAGGCAACATCGTGGCGCTGACGATTATGGACCCCGCAGCCTACGTTAAGAATGCTGTGAAGGCTGACGATACGCACACCACCAAGATGGTTCGCGTAGCCCGTGCGAAAGACGATATGTTACGCCGCTCCGCCACCCTCAAAGACATGGATTGCAAGGGTATGGCCACTGTGCGTCGCGTCATCGATAACGGAAACCTCGTGGTTATCGTCTCTGACTGGCTGCAGGGTTCCCCGCTGTCCACCGTGGCCCAGTCCGGACCGGATCCAATGGCCGCAGGTTATGCAGTAGCGGCCCTAGCCGATGCTGCCGATGACGCTCACAAGGCCGGCATCCCGCTGGGTATCGATCACCGCGATCGGCTGCGCATTACCACTGCCGGTCACGCGCTCTTAGCGTTCCCCGGTGTGCTTCCGAACAACACGGAGCGCCAAGATGCCCACGGTATTACCGTGGCGTTGGGATTGCTGTTGGAGCACCTGCCGGACGAAGAAATTCCGGAAGAGCTGGTGGAAACCTACCGCGAGCTCAAGGCCATCAATACGGATCCCGATAAAGAGGTGGATCTGCACAAGGTCGCCAATCATCTGCGCAAGCTCACCAGCGGCGATTTGGACGTGGAAGAGGACGACGTTCCAGAACCCACAAAGGTCGCCGGTTTCGGTGCGGAGCCGGCCCGTGCGCCACGATTGGCCCTCATCGCGTTCGTCACGTTCTTGATCGTGGCCCTGTTGGCGGCGGCTATCGCGGGAGTGGTAAGCGTTGTTGGCGGCGATAGGAATGATTCGCCGCTATCCACCAATTCCATCCGCCAGGGTGCGGAGCGACTGGGTGATAAGACCCCACGTCCAGTGCCCGTCGCCAACGTGGTCGCGTGGGCACCGGCAGATGCTGAGGTGAAGAAACCCGGCGACTCTGGTAACCCAGCCTACGGGCCAGATAATCCAGATCGGGCACACTTCGTCATCGACGGCGACCCCAATACGGTGTGGTCTACGGAGAGCTATCTCAATCAATTGGGCTCCCAACCCCCGGCCTTCAAGCAGGGCACCGGTGTGCTGCTGGAAATGCCGGCGGAAACCCACTTTTCGGAGTTGGATCTTTCTGGTTTGACGCCCGGCGCCCACCTAGAGGTGCGGATTGCTGGGGACTCGGCGGATTCGCTGGCGCAGACCCAGGTTCTCACTGGCTTCGACGTAAAGCAGCCCCACACGATCATCCGGCTGGATGATTCGCAGCGGCGTGGCGCGGGAGAATCCGCGACGGCCCAATCGTCTGCCGCGCAGCCAGGTAACGCGAGCTCGAACGCGGATAGGTCCGGTCGGGCCACCAGCGGTGCTCGCGATGGTGTGCCTCCTGGAGCGGATGTCATCGACCTTCCGAAGAACGCGAATACCGAGGGTACGAAACTGATCATCTGGGTCACGAAGGTGGCGGAACCGAAGAATACCGCCAGCATCGGCGAAATTGACGTGCTGGGAACGTGGCGGGGCATGCCCGAAACGGAGGAGCCCGCGAAGGCACCCGCGCGGTAACAACGCGCGTTGGGGGTTATTGCAGCAGCTCTCTCACCTGAGCGCTTCGCGAAGTACGTTCATCGGTAGTTCGTGGGTCCCGTTCGCGGGCCCCGTTCGTGAGTCCCGTTCGTGAGTCCCGTTCGTGAGTCCCGTTCGTGAGTCCCGCTCGTGGGGCCCGTTCGTGGTGAGTACGTCGCACCGGCGACGCCACAGCTTCGTGAACAGCACCCACGGTAGCCCTACGCCCCAGAGTTATCCACAGATTCGCCGGTTTCATACCGGCTGGCGCGCCACTATAAGCAAGTTATCCACAGGGCGGGGAGAAAACTCCCCGCCCTGTGGTGTTACCCGCTAGACTTCGGAATCACGAGCTTGTGCAAATCACGCCTAAGCTTCACATTCAGATTCAGAGATACCAAGTTCAATTGGAGCAACACGAACTCTGGAGCGCGACGGGGGTTGAGCATCCAGAGAACTAGGGGGATTCATTGTCATGGAACAAGGTGGCGTCGACCCACAAAGAGCCGAAGGCACACCAACGGCGACAGCGCTGGCGACGGCGAGTGATGAACAACTATTGCGGTGGCACATTGGCCGGCCCGCGGGAGAGGGAGTATGCCGGGGGACTGCGTTTCGGGAATTAGTTCAACGGCACCATCGGAAACTCTGGTGGGCCGTACGGCGCGTGGATATTCACGACAGCCACCACATGGATATATTTCAAGAGGGCCTCCTGCGGATACATCGCCATGCCCATCAATTTCGCGGAGAAGGATCATCCGTTTCCACGTGGATGACCTCGATTATGTACAACTGCGCGCTGACGTACGTGGCCAAATTGCGGCGCGAGGCCAGCCCGCAGCCGGTAGAATTGGAGGTCACTCTGCGTGAGATGCCAGCGAAAACTATTCGGGAAGAAAACACGGTGGAACGGTTGGATGTATACGCCAACCTCAAGAAACTAGATCCGAAAGTACGGCAAGTGGTCGCCCTGAATTTCCTTGCCGGGTTGAGCGAGGAGGCCACCGCGAACCGCCTGGGCATTCCAGTAGGAACTGTGAAATCGCGAAAAAATAGGGGGAAAAAGCAGATGCAGGCACTGCTGGTGGCCGACGGGGGTGGGGAATACGCGTGTCGTTTAGCTAGTTAGACTGGGTGGGCGGAACGTGCTTTTAGTGGGCGGAACGTGATTTTAGTTAACGATGCATAGCCCCGGCTAACGAAGAAGAGAAGGAAGTCATGAATCAGCCATTTCTGCAGGGTGGAGGCTTTTTGAAGGCCAATACGAATAGCGACGATAAGGTCGGGGCACCAGCAAATGGGGATGCCACCAACACGCAGGTGGCGCCGGGCCTGGGTGCTGGCGCCCAGTTTATCGGCGTGGGGGCAGCGGGTGTTGAGGAAGCCGGTGCACAGAAGGTAGGACCGGAATCGGCTAGTGCCGGGGCTGACGAGCAACCGGTCGATGGAAAGATTCATGACGTAATCATTGTGGGATCCGGCCCGGCCGGTTACACCGCAGCAATCTATGCCGCTCGCGCGGAACTGGAGCCCGTCGTTTTTGAGGGCATCGAGTACGGCGGTCTTCTGATGCAGACCACCGAGGTGGAAAATTTCCCCGGTTTCCGTGATGGCATTCAGGGCCCCGACCTCATGGAGGAAATGCGAGCTCAGGCTGAGCGCTTCGGTGCTGACCTGCGCGGCGAGGATATCGAGCGCATCGACCTGACGGGTCCAGTGAAGAAGCTATGGGCCTACGGCCAGCTGTACTTGGCTAAGTCTGTGATTCTGGCAACGGGCGCGGCGCCACGCTATCTGGGTGTACCTGGTGAGGCCGAGCTGCTGGGGCACGGTGTATCCGCATGTGCCACCTGTGATGGCTTCTTCTTTAAAGACAAGAAGATCGCCGTCGTCGGTGGTGGCGATTCGGCCATGGAGGAGGCCGACTTCCTCACGAAATTTGGTTCGAGCGTCACCATTATTCACCGCCGCGACGAGTTCCGCGCTTCCAAGATCATGCAGGAGCGCGCCAAGGCCAACGACAAGATCGACTTCGTCATGAACGCCAAGGTCGTGGAGGTGCTGGGAAGCACCGCTATGACTGGCCTGAAGTTGGAGGATACCGTCACGGGCGAGCAGCGAGACGTCGAGATGGACGCGATGTTTGTAGCCATCGGTCACGATCCACGTGTGGCCATCTTCGAGGGCCAAGTGGCGCTGAAGGAAAACGGTTATGTGCAGGTCGACGAGCCTTCGACTCGCACCAACGTTCCGGGAGTATTCGCCGCCGGTGACTTGGTAGATTCCCACTACCAGCAAGCCATCACTGCAGCTGGTTCCGGCTGCCGCGCGGCACTGGATGTTGAGGCGTACCTGGCCGGCTTGGAATAGCCCACTTATTCACTTCGGTGGGTTGCCGTTCAAGCACTGGTGGCGCGCCAGTACCCGGCAACGTTGGTTGTTACCGAACCACTGGGTAAACTGCCGATTAGAGACTGCATATTGATTTCTCGCTCATGTTTTGGGCTGATAATGGAAATCAATGGGTAGCCGGTTGTAAGGGCCATCATCTTCTGGTGGCTTTCGCGCTGTGTGAATCGTCTACGTCCACAAAGAGTCCACAAGAGTCTTTGCGGAATTGGGGGATTTAGCAGAGCACTACGAAAGGAAGGACTCGCCAGTGGCTGATATTCAAAAGCTCAACCAAACGAACTTCGATGAGGCCATCGCGTCACCAGACAAACCCACCCTCGTGGATTTCTGGGCTGAATGGTGCAAGCCCTGCAAAGCCATGAATCCGGTACTCGAGGAACTGGCCGCGCAGTATGACGGCAAGGCGACCATTGCTAAGGTCAACGTGGATGAGGAACGCGGTTTGGCTGCGCAATTCCAGGTCATGTCTATTCCCGCACTGATGATCTTCAAGGCGGGGGAGCGCGTAGCTGAATTCAATGGTGCACAACCGATGAACAAACTCCAGGCCCACCTAGATAAGTGGGTGTAAACCAGTCAGCTCGGTTGCGCAGAGGAACACCGTGACCTGCTGTCCCTGCAGGGGATAGGCCACGCACAGTTTGGCTAGCGCCACCGGATTCCACCCCAGATGCTTGGACCCATGAATTCTGAGTACACCACGACCACACCACCGAAGCGATACCGGACCGATCAGCCCGGTGCGCAGACACAACCTGATTCGACCCCTCGGACCATGAGACCAAAGGAGTTTTAGAGGCACATGGAACGTTTGCTTCTTCAAGTCGGTGACAGCAGCCCCCGCGTCGCCGAGGTTCGGGGTACGTTGGCCCGTTTGGGTCTATTGGAGGGTTTTAAGGGCGACGCCACCGGACTCAGCAAACAGCGTTGGTCAGCAGAGGACCAAGTGTTCGACGCCGATCTTGCCGAAGCCCTCAAGGCATTCCAGCAGCAACGCGGCATCATTGCCGACGGGATGATTACCTCCGGTACTCTGCGCGCGCTGCGCGAGGCCTCTTACACTCTCGGCGCTCGCGTACTGTCGTTGCAGAGTAATCAATTCGTGGGGGACGATGTTGCGCAACTGCAAACACAGCTACACGATCTGGGCTTTTACACCAACCGCGTGGACGGCCATTTCGGCCACAAGACGCACGCAGCGGTTGTTACCTATCAGCTAAATTATGGCCTCAACGACGATGGGGTCGTGGGCCCAGACACCCTGCGTGCGCTGTCATACTTGGGGCGTCGAATAACCGGAGGTTCCCCGCAATCCATCCGGGAGAAGGAGCAGATTCGCACAGCCGGGCCACAACTGTCCGGCAAGCGCGTGGTCATTGACCCGGGATTGGGAGGGGACGACAAGGGATTCGCCGTACAGGGGCCTTACGGCGAGGTGACGGAGGAGGAGATCCTGTGGGATCTCGCGGGTCGCATTGAAGGGCGGATGATAGCTGCGGGAATGGAGACGATTCTGTCTCGCCCACGTTCCGCGAATCCGAGTAATCAGGATCGTGCGAGCATCGCGAATGCCTTTGGTGCCGATTTGATGATCAGTTTGCGGGCAGATATTTATCCGAATGAACTCGCCAACGGTTGTGCTTCGTTCTATTTCGGGTCACTGTCTGGTTACTCCTCAATGGTGGGCGAGAAGCTCAGTGGCTTCATTCAGCGCGAGATTTCAGCCCGCACACCTCTGCAGAATTGCTATAACCACGGCCAGACGTGGGACCTGTTGAGGTTGACCAGCATGCCGACCGTGCAGGTCGTGCCCGGTTACCTGACGAATCCAGGCGACATCGCCGTGCTGACCGACCCCGCGATGCGCGACACGATCGCCGATGCCATTGTGGTTTCCGTCAAACGGCTGTACCTGCTGGATAAAGACCACCACCGCACCGGTACGTTCAGCGTCACGGAAATTATTCGGGACGAGTTACCGAACTAGGGCACATTTGGGAGTTTAGTTCGCGTTATCCTTGCGGCTGCCCATCCTCAGTGGACGCCGAGGGTCCGGAAACTTCCGACCGCATGGGGCTAAGACGGCCGTTGTCACCACCTAACACAGTATGAATTTCCTCTGGCCCGTTGAGTTCTTGGTGCTCCGCCTTTTCGAACCTAGCAAACACGCTCATGGCTTCGGGCAGCTCACGGCGATAGCGCGGGTACTTGGGGTGGTGCGCCACTACGCTAAATCCCTCCGCTTCCAAGATGTCCTCTGACAACAATGGAGCCCATTCCAGAGCGTCTTCTAACGCGACGTTCTGCACCTCTTGAGGGTCTTCCTGCAGCGCAGCAATCGGCGCTGCAGGCAAACCGCAAGCCAGCGATGGGGTCGGGGATGTTGTATCAGCTGTGACCGGTGCAGTAGTCGATACTTGCTCACCCTCGTTCGCCACCTCGTCGGCCTGTGCGCCGCCCTCTCCTGCAGTACCACCTAGGGGAGCCGATCGACCAGCAGCCGTTCCGCGGAGCGCCGCTTCGTTGGCTTGATCGTCCCACGAATTTCTGCCTTCGGTGTATCTTCCGCGTTGATTTTCCCCAATACTTTCCCCACGACGTTTTTCTCCTGCACTTTGCCCGCGTTGTTCTTCACCAACACCTTGCCCACGTTGCTCTTCACCAACACCTTGCCCACGACTAGCCTTAGCCGCTTGACGATCCCACCCGCGATACGCTTCGGGAATGAACTGCAACTCCTGCAACGGTGTCAGTGGCAATGCCCGGCGACGGTTGGCATCGTCCTCACTGGCAACATGGATCGCCGCAGAGCGCTCACCTTCCTCTCCACCCATAAGTAGGTGGCCCTTCCCGTTCGCAGTGTCGTTCTGGTCTGACTGAGGGCTTCCAGGCGTAAGACCCATCGCCCGTTGAATAACCGTGTCATCAAATTCCTCTGCGCGCGCAAAAGCCTCTACGGCCTTCACACCACGCCGAGTCGCCTCATTAAGAACGGTGTCAATCAGCTGATGCTCCAAGTAAAGCCCCATATACGCATCCGAAACGTGCACCGTACTTAAAAGAATCGCATCGGGGGATACGGGTCCAGTCGGCAGTTTCCTCGCTCCCGGCATGTACGAAATCGGTGCGAAGAACACCGTAGCCGCCGGTACAGGATTGGAATCAACGTCACCATTATCTACAAACGCCGTGTAACCGCAAATGCCCCAGGTTAAATGCGTATTTTGCATCCAGACCTGCTTGTCGAAGATCTCGTCCGCTCGACTTGGCTGCGGATGTGTTGGCTCGGTCTCTCGCTGCCAAAACATATCGGACGACGCCCCCGGCTCCACCGAACGCATTGTGGAGGGGGTCACGGCATGGATGTTAACGCGCACCTAGACCTACCCTTCACCACGCTTTGTTGGAACACTCGTTTGTGCCTATTTTATTGTTCACAACACAGGAAAGGGATTGAATCGTCGAATTCTTTATTAAGAGTTTGCTGGCGATTAGTAAGGGCACGCCTTATCAAGGTCGGTGTCCCTTCTCTCATCAATGAAGAACGGTGAATCATCCCTTCGTCTAACCGTAGTGCCCCTCGAACCAATTGTTTCACGTGAAACATCGCCCGTCAGCCATTGCCAACTGCATTAAGCCCACCGCAAACAGAAACCCAGCGACGATCCCGGCCTATACCGTGTTTAGGCCCGGGCTTTGGGCCCGGGCGCGGATGTACCGGCTCTGTCAGCGGGGTTTCTCGGATTCCCTACAATGTTTGCCCGGGCGCGGATGCGCCGCCTCTGTCAGCGGGGTTTCTCGGGTTCCCAACAATGTTTGCCCGGGCGCGGATGCGCCGGCTGGGAGTCTAAAACTTCCTAGCCGCGGTATTTCAGCAGATCGGTGATCCGATCGAAATCCTCAGGGCCACCGAATTCCACCACGATCTTGCCACGCTTCTTCCCCATTTGGACCGAGACCTTCGTATCCAACGCATCCGAGATGTCTTCTACCCACGAAGAGACCTCGGGCGCCAATTCCTTAGATGGGCCGGTCTTTGGCTTCTTGCGAGCTCCCTCGCCGCGGTTCAGAAGAGTTACTGCTTCTTCCGTCGCCCGCACACTCAACCCCTCAGCCACAATCCGATCAGCAATTTGGCCCTGAGCTCGGTGCACATACTGTGTCGCTTCATCATCCGCGATTTCCGATGGTGCCCGAACCCCCAAAAGCGCACGAGCGTGACCGGCGCTCAAGACACCGGCACCCACCCGACGTTGTACAGCCACAGGCAACTGCAGCAACCGAATCATGTTTGTGATCAGGGGGCGCGATCGACCTAGCTTCTGCGCCAGTTGCGCCTGTGTCACCCCGAACTCTTCGAGCAATTGCTGATAGGCCGCAGCCTCCTCCAACGGATTCAGCTGAACGCGGTGAATATTCTCCAGCAGCGCATCGCGCAGCATGGCATTGTCTTCGGTCTCCCGAACAATTGCCGGGATAGATTGGAGCCCAGCCTTCTTCGATGCCCGAAGACGGCGTTCACCCATAATGAGCTCAAACTCCGAATCCCCGTGAGGGGAGTGCCGCACAACAATCGGCTGCATCAATCCAAACTCACGGATAGAGTGAACCAGCTCGTTCAGAGCCTCTTCGTCAAAAACTTGACGCGGTTGTTTTGCGTTGGTACGAATCGCCCCAATGGGTAACTCTCGATACTCCGCACCAAAGCTATTGGTTTGCCCGGCCTCTGCAACGGTTGCCTTGATGCCATTATGATCTTTTTGTTCGCGACTTTCGGCCTGACCAATGCCAGCCTGAGTTACGTCACGGTGACGATATGTTCCCTCGCCCTTCCGCGATGCTGATGGGTTCGTTTGACCCGGGGTAGGGGAGTGGCTGGAGTCATCCTCACGTAAACTGCCTGCAGTAGCCCGTCGGCCATAAGCTCCGCGGTCCCCTCTGGAGGTTCCACTTTGACCGTGCGCTGGCCTTCCCTCGGAGATAGCATCGGTCCGTTGCTGCCCCGCAATCCGTTGAGCTTGTGAACCATTGGAGCTACCTGCACCCAGGATGACGTTTGCAGCACCGTCCCCCAAGGACGGCTTGTTATCTCCACTTGGAATCAAAGATGCTAAGCCGCGACCAAGCCCACTACGCCTGTTAGCTGTTTGCGGCATCACCTTCGGCATTCTGGGCTTCTTATTATTGGCTTCACCCATAATTAATTAATCCCATCGTGTAGTTCTGGTGCAATCCCGACTGGAGCAGTTGTAATCCCAGGCAAATAATCCCCTCGTTTTGCCATCTCAACTGCAGCATCAAAGTAAGCAAGAGCCCCTGGTGATCCTGAATCGTATTGCAACACGGTCTGACCATAACTCGGAGCCTCCGAAATTTTAACCGAGCGGGGAATGCGGTTATCCAATACGACAGAACCAAAGTGGTCCCGAACCTCGTCGTTGATCTGTGCGGAAAGCTTTGTCCTTGCATCGTACATCGTTAACAACACAGCCGAAATGTGGAGGTTCGAGTTCAAGCTTTCACGGATCATAGATATGTTGTTGAGTAGCTGGCTCACACCTTCTAGCGCGTAGTATTCGCACTGAATTGGAATTAACACCTCGTCCACGGCTGTCATAGCGTTGATGGTGAGCAAGCTCAACGAGGGTGGGCAGTCAATGAAAATAAAATCGAACCCGTATTCCTTCACAAATTCCTCGGACAAAGCGTCTCGAAGACGGTACTCGCGGCGAACCATACTGACAAGTTCGATATCGGCTCCCGCCAAATCTATGGTCGCTGGAATGCAGTAGAGATTGGGGTTGTCCGAGCTCTGTTGCAATGTGTCAGCGGGGTCAACGCCCCCTACCAATAGCTCATAAGAACCAGGAGTGCCTACGGTGTGTTCAGCGTCCAATGCTGTGGATGCATTGCCCTGCGGGTCCAAATCGATCACTAGGACCTTCAATCCGTGCAGTGCCAGCGCCCACGCAAGGTTGACGGCGGAGGTAGTCTTTCCCACGCCGCCTTTCTGGTTAGCCACCGTGAGCTTGCGACACTGTTCTGGTTTTGGCAGTTTAAGCCCGGACGTATTCTTCAACCGCGCGGCTTGCCTAGCAGCGCGCCCAATCGGTGTGTCATCCCAATCCACGGGTGCCATACACTTCCAATCTCAAACCTGTTTGCACTGTTTCCACGGTTTCACGTGAAACAAAATAGGATCCAAAACATGTGTTCCGGCGAAGTGAAAACGCCGTGACACTAATAGAGCAACAACTAATAGATTATTCTACCGATGCGACAACGTCGAACCCGCCGGAAAGGTCTCAACTGAGGCCGAATCGGACTACTCCCACTTCGTGACCCATTAAAAGCACCACCAACAACCCGTGACAGCGTAGAGCCACATGTATGTGCGCGTCTGCGGTGAAACCCAGGGGTCTCATGTCCATACCCCTATCGTCGACGTGCACAAAGCTATGCGCTCGTCGAGGTGCATAAAGCTGTCCGGTTGTTCCTTTCAACCCAAGCACTCATAACAAGCAAAAACCCGAAAGCGACCATGCGAACAGGGAACTGGACACCGTGGTAGCACGGTAATCTCCCGCAGCTGCAGAATTTAGCTTCAAACGATACGCCGCTACGAGTGTGCGCTCTAGCAAAACAGTGAGCATTACTAATGGCCGAGAACCACGAAGATAGGCCGTAGGCCGTGACAAAGCCGATAGAGGAATCACGACAAACGCACCTTTCTGCCTAGCAAACACCCCAGATCGTCCAAAGCCTGCCGATCGAACGTCAACCGGAAACAATTACGTCAGCCAGGGACAACTACGTCAACCACGCGTTCAACATGAAATCCATGCGCTATCAAGAACCGTTATTCGGCGAAGGAACCAGAAAGCGGCCACAACCGAAGTACTCCCGGCCGTTTTCAGGCCACTAGCCACCGCTGCACGGATACTCAAGGGCCAAACGTGCCCCTTCATCGACTCTAACAACGAGGAAACGTCATGATTCAACGACGAAAGGGATTCTAGGAGACCCGTGGAACTGAGACCACAAAAGTCGATTGTTCTAGGATGCCCATGCCAACGCTATGGACTTCCGGCTGTCCACCCCCGGTGCGCTTAATGACGGCAGCATCTCGCTCAATTTCCTCATGGACTGAAGATCCTTTGATAGCCACCATTGCGCCTCCAACGCGCACCAAGGGGAGGGACCATCCTGTCAGCTTGCCAAGCGGGGCTACGGCGCGAGATGTGGCCACGTCTGCACCTCCAATTGCTTTTCGGATTTGCGGATCCTCCGCGCGACCACGGTGAACGGAACAATCCAGTCCTAGTTTGGCCACTGCTTCTTCTAAAAACACAGTGCGTCGCAGCAAGGGTTCAAGTAGCTGGACCTCAAGATCTGGACGTGCAATGGCGAGCGGAATCCCGGGGAGGCCCGCACCACTTCCCACATCAATGACCCGAGCATTCTGCAAAACGACCTCACCCAAGACCGCCGAGTTGAGCACATGGCGCTCCCAAATACGGGAGACTTCTCGGGGACCGATTAATCCACGCTCAATGCCATCGGTTGCAAGCATTTCGGCATAGGCTTCTGCTAGGTTAAGGCGGTTTCCAAAAACCTTCTTTGCGATCGGAGGAGTGGGACCTAATGAGTTCTGGATCAGTTCACTGTCGGACATGAGGCGGCTACCTTCCTAGTAAAAAGCAAAACTTCCCACCGCGATGTTTCACGTGAAACAAACCTCAAGAGCCCGCGGTGTTCGGAGCGAATCGCTTTCCATAGTTTACGTTCTTTGGTGCTCATTTCCCTCACTCGGGTAGGAACCAGACCGAAGAAACGGCCTATAGAACGACTACGACTCCGTGTTGGCAGACAAACGCCCCGGACCGAGGCAAGTTCTAGTGATCGTGGAAACACCTGACTTCGTGTGAGGTGTTGTCTTGGAGTCTCGGTGGGACCCGGATTCTGTTGTGGTCGAACGTTTTTGTAGTTTGATGCAGGCAGGAAGCTCTGTTCGTGCTGCCGCTGTCAGCGTCGGGTTGCCTCATTCTGTGGCGTATCGGCTTGCCCGGCAGTTGGACGTGGAAGTTCGACGATATCGTGTTACGTCATCGGAGGATTCAGAGCGTATCAGCCAGTTGTGGCTTGCTGGTTGGGCGCCGATGGATATTGCTCGTCAATGCAAGGTCAACTCGAGCGTGGTCTATCGGATCGGTATTGAACTGGGCTTGTGGAAACGCAACCCGCATGGACGACGAGCTGCCGCAACCACCAGACGCTGCGGGTACCTACAGCTTAGAGTCAATGCGTTAGGGCGCAAGGATGCTGCATCGGTGTGTGGCATCAATCAACGTGATGCTCTGGATATCGACAAAGGTCTGATCAAACTGGGCAGACAGCGCGTAGCGTTTGAACCCGATGGGCCCGATAAAGCACTGTATAACCGGCTCATGCAGGTTCTTGAGTATGTAGACGGCCGACAGTCACTACCTATTGCTATCGTGCCCCAGGCTCGTATTGATCAGCGCATATCACCGCGGTATCTCAGCATTGAAGAACGTGAGCTTATTTCTGATTTGCATCATCAGGGAGTAGGAGTGCGTGCCATAGCCCGCCGGTTGAACCGCTCACCCGGCACTATCAGCAAAGAGCTACGCCGTAACCAAGATGACTTTGGTCTGTATTTGCCCACTCATGCTCATCGCAAATCAGTGCTTCGGAGATTCCGGCCCAAAAAACGCAAGATCGACTCCGTGCCGGCTCTATGGCCAACGGTTATGGATATGCTGCGTGAGAAGCTTTCTCCGGAGCAGATTGCTGGACGGTTGCGTAAAGATCATCCCGGCGATGACACTATGCACGTGTGTACTGAAACCATCTACCAAGCTTTGTTCTTCCAGGCCAAAGGCGAGTTGAAGAAAGAAATCGCATCATGCCTGCGCCAAGGACGCACAGTGCGCAAACCGCGCGGGCAACGTATTGCCAGGAACCGATTCATCGATCCGATGGTGATGATTTCGGACCGGCCTGCCGAGGTCGAAGACCGAGCTGTGCCAGGGCACTGGGAAGGCGACCTGATACTAGGCAAAGGAAACAAGTCCGCTATCGGAACTCTCGTCGAACGAACTACCAGGTATGTGATGTTGCTGCATCTTCCTGATAGCCATGACGCTGTCGCTGTCAGAAACGCCTTAGTCAAGGCCATAGGCACTCTTCCCAATCACCTCAAAGGATCGTTGACCTGGGATCAAGGAAGTGAGATGGCAGGACACAAATCCTTTTCAGTCGCCACAGACTGCCCAGTGTACTTCTGTGACCCGGGATCGCCGTGGCAACGCGGTACCAACGAAAACACCAATGGGCTACTGCGACAATACTTCCCGAAAGGAACCGACTTAAGCGTTCACACCGAACACGACCTGGAATTCGTAGCAATGCAGCTTAACCGGCGTCCCCGCAAAACACTCGACTTCGACACTCCAGCAGAACGAATGGCCGCCCTGCTAGGGTTATCAGAAATATAGGATGTGTTTCCACGACCGCAAGAATCCGCCCGACACACAGGAAACACAAAAACCCCGGGCCAAAACGACACTGTGACACTTGGGGCCGAGAGATTGCTAAACCTTGAATCCACACGCCCAGGCATCACCGGACCCAAACCCCGACTGCAAAAGTGCGCAAATTCGAACCACAACAGCCGGACAAAACTTCATTTAAACCCAGACTACAAAGGTTCACAGCAGTTCGAAGCCCAATAACCTGACATCACCGAACCCAAACTTGGGCTGCAGGGGTTTACGAAAATTCGAGCCCCAATTATTGAGCCGAGCCCTCGATGAGGTCGGGCCGTTGGACGTAGTAGACCCAGGGTAGTAACCGTGGATCAAGACGATCGCATAACAAAACCCGGTTGCATCACCCCGCTCCGAAGTGAAACCCGGACAGCTACGGATCGGGTTGGCCATGCAGACCATCGTTGTCCCTCCTCGGGATGCATCGAAACGAGAACTGTACGCGTGAGCACATCGTTGTTTTCAGAACGGGCCCGGAGCCGTCCGAACTTTACTTTGGGAGCGAGCTCACAGGGAATTCCGCTAGAAGGTTAGTCGGCATACAGAGAAGTCTCGGTTCCTCATCCATAACAACGGGAGCTTCCGGGCTTCACGGTCGTTGGACACCACGTCCTCGGTTCCTCATCCTTAACAACGGGAGCCGTGCAGACGTAGCCTCAACGATTGAACAACAGTCGGATGGTGAACGAGTAGCAAAGTAATAGGGGTGATGAAAAGGAAGACGACCGGGAAGAAAAGATGGTTTCTAACGATAGCCAGAAATCGTTAAACCCGAGGTGACCCAGGTTGATAAGCGGGGCGCCCCACCGAACCGAAAAAACAAGGCCAAGTACCGCCCAGTAGTAGACTCTTCCGCTTGGTTTCACGTGAAACATTAGCTCAATAAGCTGAACACCAGGCACCGGGGGTATCACATAGCGAGGAAAAGGCAGTCCCGAACCATGCGCGGGAAATACTTATCAGCGGGGCCGCACAGCACGAACGTCCGATGGGAGGAGCCCCCTGTTATCCAGATGTGCGTCACCTTATCCGGATATGCGCTACCTTATTAGGCAAAAGAAAAGCCCGCACCATTGCGGTGCGGGCTGCTTGGAGTTCAAAGTGGGTCTAACGCTTACCCTTCTTCTTTGGGTTAACTGGGCGAGCGCCAACCTTTGGGGCGGACGTGCGACGGGCAGCCAACTTGGCCTCCTTCTCTGCCTCCTCCTCACGATCCATCTTTTCGTAGAGAAGCTTCTGTTGAACCAAGGTCCACGCATTGTTCGCGAACATGTAGACAGCCAAACCGACCTGCCACATGAAACCACCCGTCAAGTAGAGGACAGGCATAACCCACAGCATCAAGCGCTGCATCATGTCCATTTGCATCTGCATTGCCTGAGCCTTTTCATCGACAGGCTTCTTTGGATTTGCGGCTTGACGCTTCTTCGTGCGATCAATCGACATGCGCGCAGTGAAGTGCATCATCACTGCCGAAGCCAGCATCAAAGGCACGATAAGCAGGATGATATTGGTGCGAGTGAAGTCAATGCCCATCCCCTCGGGGGAGAAAGCATTGTAATTCGCCGGATCCATTGAGATGTAGCCAGACAGCGGACTTCCAAACAAGCGGGCATCCAAGAACGACTGAACTTCGTTCACACCGAAGAAGTAGTTCGGGGTATTCCTCGTCTCTTCAACGGACATGCCCGGAGCGCCGAATGTGGTGCCGGTGCGGTTGAAGGAACGCAGCACATGGAAAAGGCCCAAAAAAATTGGCATCTGTACCAATGCCGGCAGGCAGGAAGCGAGGGGATTAACACCCATTTCCTTTTGAACCTTGCGCATCTCAATCGCCAACGCTTGGCGATCATTCTTGTACTTGCGCTGAAGCTCCTGCATCTTAGGCTGGAACTCTTGCATTCTACGGGCTGAGCGCATTTGGTTGGCCATGGGTTTGACCAGCAAAACACGAATCGTGAACACAAGGAACACAATCGCTAGCAGCCACGTAATGCCGGAAGCGGGATCCAACACAAAGCTAAATACTTTGTGCCAAAACCAAAGCACTCCCGAGATGGGGTAGTAAATAAAATCAAGCACGTCTAGAAAAACCTCCAAGGCAGTGCATGGACACGGTGAAAAGTCGTTGTCAGTGGAAAATGGTCGCGAGCCCTCCCGACGAAGCCGGGAGCACCCTGGTCGTTTACGGCGACCTATCTAGTGTCGACGCCGCGGTGGGACTGGGTCCCACCCACCCGGGTGCCACGGACCACATCGAGCCAACCTCCCGAGAGCAAGTAGCCCTCCTCGGAACAACCCGTGTCGACCGAGGGCAATCAGAGCGTAATTGCTGCAAGTGGGATCAAAACGACACGTTGGACCCATTTTAAGGCCTGAAACGTGATCTTGGTAAACCAAAACCGCTCGGCGTGCCCATTTAGCGCGCGGTGCGGAGTCAGAGTGCCCGTCGGATGCAGCTGTACACATCTTTCACAAGCTCCTTGTAGGTTGTTGATGCTGCAGCGGGCAGGGCTCGCAGAACGATCGTAGTTCCCGGAGCACATTGCCATTCGAGGTCAACAAGGGCATCCCTCACCGCGTGGCGTAGCTGACGAGAAACTCTATGGCGGGCCACGGCATTGCCGACCGCCTTCGAAACCACTAAGCCCACGCGTGGACGGGGGGACAGGGCCACCGCGTCTGGTGACAGTGTTTCACGTGAAACATCATGAAACCGTCTTGTCGATGGTTCCGGATAAGGAACTGCTGGGGGCAGGATATAAACGACGACCGATCGAGAACCCTTTTTGCGGCCCCCTCGGACAGTGCGCCCAAAATCAGTAGAGGAACGGAGCCGATATTCCGGTGATAACATGCGCCCTCGTTTCTTCGGTCAACCCTCGGAAGTAAATTCTAGCGAGTTCCTAGCCAATCAATCGGAATTCATGGTCCCAGACTCCTGGCATGCCAGTCCATACCGAGTCGACACGGCGGCGTAGGAACCGACTGCAGGTGCCACACCCAAGACGAAATACGAATCTAAAACGAAACCAGCTCGGAGGCGGCCTACGCTACATGAGCGTAGAACCACCTCCGAGCTGGAGAAGGAAACCGAGGTTTCAATTAAGCTGTCAGAGACTTACGACCCTTGCGGCGGCGTGCAGAAACAATTGCACGGCCGGCACGGGTACGCATACGGGTACGGAAACCGTGAACGCGTGCGCGACGACGGTTGTTGGGCTGGAAAGTACGCTTGCCTTTGGCCACGGTACTTCACTCCTTACATCGGTATATGCACGCGAATAACGACAAACTCTGAGGGGAGACCCCACTCAACGTCATCGGTATGCCCGTGCATTCAAAGCTGGACATACATACCAAACCGGGTTCTCACTCTTGCTCGACGCGATCGGAGCGAACAGACAACATGAGAACGAACTCTGTTCAACGCGAGAGCGAAATGCTACCAACGAAAATCGTTGTTGCTCCCATTCATCACACGGTCCATTCATCACACAGTCGGGCGCGAGGAACCAGCAGCTTGGTACCACTTGCGGCAGTACGCGAACAGCGAGGTGGAAATGCTGAAGCGCGAGTGCCATAGACCCGTTAAGAATACGCCGAAACAGGGGCAATAGACAAATTTTGGACTGAGGAGGTGTTTCCCCAGTACACAGGGCAAATCCCACAGAACCGATACACCCTGTGGATAACTCATCTACCCCCAAACCCTAAAGCCTTGCTTTAACCCTTATTATTGCTGGTCAAACACCCTTTTGTATGTCAATTCGAGTTATCCACATGCGACGGGTACCTTGGGGATAACATGTGAACAAGAGTTATCCACAGGTGTGGATAAAGGTGTGGAAACGCAAGTCAATGGTCAAATAGCCTTGTGAACCGAACGGTGGAAGAACAGTGGACAGAAAGGGCGACGTAGTACCGAGAATTCACCCCCAACCACCCGTCGGCGCCGCCCGCCTGCACGATGTTCCCACTCATAGTTAACAACCGCCCGCTAACCCCCTAATAACCACTCCAAGCAACAACCCCCGAAAATACGTCCGAGCTGCTCCTAAAGGACGAGCTCAGCACCGATAACAACAGATGCCAACAGCTAAGACTTTTAATAACAATCACC